>NZ_JACHGE010000025.1 GCF_014202225.1 Algibacter amylolyticus | reverse complement strand
TGTATACATTGCTACAATATTGTATGCCTCTGTCTGAATGATGAATAAGATGTTTAATATCTTTAGATTGATTTATGGCTTTATTAAGCGCTCTCACGCATCCTTTTAGCTCCATGCTATCACTTAGGTCATAACCAACAATTTTTCTAGAATACATATCTGTTATTAATGCTAGGTAACAAAAGCCTTTTACGGTTCTGATGTATGTGATGTCCGATACCCAAACTTGGTTTGACCTTGTAACTTCCATGTTTTTTATAATGTTATTATACTTATAAAATCGATGATGCGAGTTTGTTGTTCTGGCACTTGTTTTCTTTCTAAGTGTTAGCATTTGATGCTTTCTAAGGACATTAAATAAAGTATCTCTACCAACTCTAAGATTGGCTTTAACAAACTCTTTGTCTAAGGACCTGGTAAGCTTACGAACACCTTCTCTAGGAAGAGATTTACGTCTTTTTCTAACGATGTTTATAATCAGCTGTTCTTGTTTTAAACGCTTATCAGCTCTAGATTTGTATTTATAATACGCATCACGTTTAAGCCCAAAACAATGAGTTATAGTCGTTAAAGAAGCAAATCTCTTAGATTTCTCTTTAGCTATAATTAAGGCTTTATACTTAGCTTTTTTTTTAGCTCATTAACAGATTTGTAACCAAGATCTTCAGCGGCTACTTCAAGATAAGAATCCAATACCATAGCATCTAGATCCTTTTTAAGTAGTAGTTTTTTAAGCTGTTCAATCTCTTTTTGAAGTGTTTTAATTCTAGATATTTCGTCTTTAGTTTCCACTTTTACTCTGGTGTTCATTAAGTCTTTACGATTGTACTTTTTAATCCATTCATTGACCGTTGTTGGCGCAATGGAATAGAGCTTACAAAGTTCGCTCTTTGTATGTTTTCCTGTTGTAAGTTCGGCTAAAATCTTTAATTTAAAAGGTTCGCTGTAACGTCTAATTACTTTGTCATTTCTGTACATAATGTTTAAAATTATGTAGCCTTATTTCAGGACGGGTCA
>NZ_JACHGE010000024.1 GCF_014202225.1 Algibacter amylolyticus | reverse complement strand
GTTGTAGTACCAAAATGTACATCAACTGTTGATAGTGATGGAGATGGCTTAACGGACTGTGAAGAGAATACGGGAGTTGATGATCCAAGTACACCGTTAGATCCAGCAGGAACAACAAGTAATCCAAATGATGCATGTGATCCAATCGCAAGTAGTTCATTAACGGATACAGATGGTGATGGACTTACAGATTGTGAAGAAACAACGGGATTAGATAATCCAAACACACCATTAGATCCAGCGGGAGTAACAAGTGATCCAAACGATGCTTGTAGCCCAATCGGAATCAACACAGTTGATACAGATAATGATGGCTTAACAGACTGTGAAGAAACAACAGGAATTGATGATCCAAGTACACCACTTGATCCAGCAGGAACAACAAGTAATCCAAATGATGCATGTGATCCAATCGCAAGTAGTTCATTAACTGATACAGATGGTGATGGACTTACAGATTGTGAAGAAACAACAGGATTAGATAATCCAAACACACCATTAGATCCAGCAGGTGTAACAAGTGATCCAAACGATGCTTGTAGTCCAATCGGAATCAATACAGTTGATACAGATAATGATGGCTTAACAGACTGTGAAGAAACAACAGGAATTGATGATCCAAGTACACCGTTAGATCCAGCAGGAACAACAAGTAATCCAAATGATGCATGTGATCCAATCGCAAGTAGTTCATTAACGGATACAGATGGTGATGGACTTACAGATTGTGAAGAAACAACGGGATTAGATAATCCAAACACACCAGAAGATCCAGCGGGTGTAACAAGTGATCCAAACGATGCTTGTAGCCCAATCGGAATCAACACAGTTGATACAGATAATGATGGCTTAACAGACTGTGAAGAAACAACAGGAATTGATGATCCAAGTACACCGTTAGATCCAGCAGGAACAACAAGTAATCCAAATGATGCATGTGATCCAATCGCAAGTAGTTCGTTAACGGATACAGATGGTGATGGACTTACAGATTGTGAAGAAACAACAGGATTAGATAATCCAAACACACCATTAGATCCAGCAGGTGTAACAAGTGATCCAAACGATGCTTGTAGTCCAATCGGAATCAATACAGTTGATACAGATAATGATGGCTTAACAGACTGTGAAGAAACAACAGGAGTTGATGATCCAAGTACACCGTTAGATCCAGCAGGAACAACAAGTAATCCAAATGATGCATGTGATCCAATCGCAAGTAGTTCATTAACGGATACAGATGGTGATGGACTTACAGATTGTGAAGAAACAACAGGATTAGATAATCCAAACACACCATTAGATCCAGCGGGAGTAACAAGTGATCCAAA
>NZ_JACHGE010000023.1 GCF_014202225.1 Algibacter amylolyticus | reverse complement strand
ATCTTTAATTTAAAAGGTTCGCTGTAACGTCTAATTACTTTGTCATTTCTGTACATAATGTTTAAAATTATGTAGCCTTATTTCAGGACGGGTCAGAATTACTTACAACGGTTACGTATAAGAATAGTGCGGTTTTGTGTGCGAGGATTTTCCGCAGGAAAATCAGATGTAACAAAAATGCACTGTTCTTTGTTTAAGCACTAATCTACGCATTATTTTTATGCGATGTTAGCTGTAGTAATTTATTCGAACAAATTAAAATCAACACTTTGTGTAATCCTTAAATCATTCGCATGTTCATTCCAATATTCTTTAAATGCTTTAATATTTTTAGTTTTTAGTTCATTCCAATATTCTGGTGAAATTGCCCAAGTTTCGATTTTAGTAGAAAATAAATCAGTCAGTTTTAATTCAAATTCTAATTTTGATAACTTTTTCCAAGAAGAAATATATTCTAATATCCAATCATCAGATTTTGAATTATGATATCCAATTATTAAAGTTAGTTTATCTTCTTGAGGAATTAAGTTTATAAAAATATAGTTTAATACATTCTCTTTATTTTTTAAAACTTCCAAAGTGTGTTCAGTTGGATTTAATGGTGAATAAGCTGCTGACGCACTTACAGGAATAAATTCAAAATCAATTTTTTCAAATGTAAAATTTGGGGTAGATTCTGAATTGTTTATTTCTAACTCCATTAAGTTTTTATACCAATTTAAATCTTGGATTCCCATTAAATTAGCCTCAATTTGGGATTTTGCCATATTTATAAATTGTGTGTTAGCAGCAAATTGTCTTGAATTTTTCACTCTTTCAAATATGTCGACGTTTACCATTTTTTTTCTCACTTCAGCACATAATGAGCGATATGAAAACAACAATTGACTGTTGTAATCTTCAAGATTATGTTCTTGGGTTTCTATAGGCGCAAATACATTAGTGTCATGAGAATTACAAAACAAAGGATAGGACATTGCATTGTTTATTCCAACCGATTTAATACCAATAATTCCGTCTTTTTCTGCTTTAAAAAAATCATTCCCTTTAATTTGGGTTATGTGATTATTCGTACTTATATAATTTAAAATTCCGTTTTTTTGTAATAAATGAGAGTTAATTGATAGTTCGTCACAGATTAGACATTTGTGTTTTTTAGTTCTTGCATTTTTAAAGATTCTTTGTAGGATTTTAAAATCTTCTTTCATTCGTCTATCCATGCAGTTTTGGGGTTATTACAGCTAACGTTTATGTATAAGAATAGTTGCGGGTTTGTATGCGAGGATTTTCCGAAGGAAAATCAGACGTTACAAACACGCAACGACCTTTGGTTAAGCACTAAACCGCAATTATTTTTATACGGCTTAAGTTTGATTTTTAATAAATCTATTAATTTTAGTAGATATAATAGAAAGAACAAAAGAGAGAATTAAGGTTACTTTATACGG
>NZ_JACHGE010000022.1 GCF_014202225.1 Algibacter amylolyticus | reverse complement strand
AGCTCAAAGAATCACAATTTTGAATCTCTGAGCCTAAATTAATAATGTCTCAAATTAATGAAGAAAAGAGTTGTTTTTTACCTCAGTTCTTTGTTGGCAACAGTATTTTATTCTTTTTTAACTTGTAATTTTCTAAATTCAGTCAGAATTTTTTCTTTGTCTATTTCGGTTAAACCAAAATCTGGTAATCTTTCAGGTGGTGGAATTTCGTCGTCAATTAACAAAACGTTTTGCACAAGATATTCGCCAATGTCCATATTCCAACCTAAACAACCTGATTGATAATCTATTTGGTAAGTCGTGTCACGAATTGCTTTTAAAGTCAATTCTGTTTTATTGGAAAATTCTTTTTTTCTTAAAAGTCCCTCGTAAGCAATTCCTTTTACAATTCCGTTTGGATATTCAGTCAGTTTAAGCAGTTCCGATTCGGTTGCGTTTTTCATAATCCATCTTCTTCTGTCAACTTCGTTTTTTGTTGAAATTCCCATTCCACCAACTCCACTAGTAATTCCACGTAATTCCGCAACTTGTAAAGAATCTTTTATTTCTTTTCTTATTCCATTCCAATTATAAGTCCAATTCGGTTCATAATTTGTCACAATAGCAGTTATAACTCCAATTCCGATTATTGTCAAAATTGGAAATAAAATCGAAAATCGACTTCGTTTACTGTTATTTCTACGTTTTGTCATATTGTTGCCAACGGTTTTGTGTATGAGTTAGTTGCGTGGTTTGGCAACTAAGTTAGCAAACATTTAGGAACCTGTGAAAATTCCGCAGGAATTTTCGCAAGTAGGCAAGAACCTAGCAATTAATTATACACGGTGTTACCAAACGGTTTTACATTCCGACGTAATCAGTTTCTATTATTTCTATTTCTCCAATTTGGTTATCTTTTATTTTAATTGAATACAAAACTCTCCAAATATTACCTGTGTCAGGAACAGCTAAACTAGAATTCAGGTAAACAATGTTTCCTGAAATGCTATCAATTTCGGTTGTGGATAGATTACATTCTGTGTAAAATTCAGGAATTAGCGCTTTTCCAAAGTCAGTTCTGTCGATTTGTTTTTTGTCAACAATTGAGTCAATCAAAAGTTTAAAATCAGTTACCATTTTGTGAGAATGGTCTAAATAAGCTTGTTCTCCTTCTTGAGCTAAATTCCTAACAATTGAACTGTCGTTTAAACTATAAGTGTTTAATTCAAGAGTATGTTTTAAGTCAGAAATTTTAAATTCCTTTTTACTGGAAATAGTGTCAAGAATTAAAGCCCAATAATTATTAATTGTATCCTTTTTAACTTTTGATTGGATAGCTTCCAATTCTTTTTTTGGTTCAGATTCCGTTTCTGCTGTTAATTCCGTTTTTGGCTTAAATTCAGATTGGGTTTTGTCCGATTTTTTTCGGTCGCAACTTGATAGAATCGAAAATATTAATATTAAAGACAGAAGTTCTTTCATTGTTCGGTTTTCAACTGTTTGGTAACGTGTTGTGTATGGCTAGTTACGTTGGCTAGGTCTAAAATACTAAAAGAAAACGAACCAGAGGAAAATCCGTAGGATTTTCCGAGTACACACA
>NZ_JACHGE010000021.1 GCF_014202225.1 Algibacter amylolyticus | reverse complement strand
CATTTTCTGCATCGTAACCATAATCAAAAGCATCACTTGTTGCATCACTAAATCCTAGTAATAATTCGCGATGCGTTTCTGGACCTGTTATAGAATTTAGTTGTAAACTTATTTTCTGAAACTGTGGTTCTGTAGTTACTTCCTCAGTATCCGTAGTTGCAGTTCCCTTTTTGGTTCCTTTAAAAAATACTGAACCAGAATTATAAGTACCATTGGCATCAGATTCTTTTACAAATACACGTTGGCTGTTATTAAATTCTACTTGGCCATCTGCACTAATATTAACCATAAAACCTTGACCTACTGGGATTGTTTTAGTTGGTTTTTTTGTGCCGCTTGGACCTCCTCCCAACAAAGCTCCTAAAATACCCTGAAATTGAAATGCTTTTGCAGAGCCTAATTTATTTACCGTGGCATAACCACCATCGTACTCGCTTAAATTATGTGAAGTACCATCCCATTGTTGCCATAATAATATAGAACCCGATATTACACTAGAATTATCGTCTAGAAACTTACCTACATCTATAGCCGATGGATATGGGTTACCAACTAAAGATTGCGTTTTACTAAATAAGGATGATAATAAACCGCCTTTTTTATCGACGTCTATTAAAATAGTACCATTATTAGGTTTACCTTCAAATATATATTCTTGTTCTGTTACTGCCGTACCTGTACCCTTTTGCGTGTAGCCTACACCTGGAGCTATAGCTGTTGAAGGGCTTATTTGTTTCCAATCGTAATAGGTTTGCCCGCTCATATAGGTATATAACCAATAACTACTTATTGTACCATTTCCGGTATAACCGCTTGTGAACATAAAATTACTACCAGAGCCATCCTTAATCATATCTACACTAAAGGGACTATTGTTTGCGTTATTAGCTGACCCGTTGTTGTTAGACAAGGTTGTTGCACGTAACTCTCCTACTGGCGAACACCAGTAATTGTACCAATACGGACTTGAATTCCCTTCTTGACGGCGTAATATTTTACCTGTTGAAGAGGTAACTAAATCACTGTTTTCTGTTTGTAATAATTGTGAGTCAGCTTCCAAATCTAATGTGCCATTTAACTCAAAATACCAACTATTGTTTACCTCATGGTCTCCATTAACGGTTAGTTTTTTTCCACTATCGATAATTAAACCTTGTGTTTTTAAACTCGCATTAATTGATACATCATGGCTCACTTTTACTATAGAATAGCCAGAGTTAGTAAGGGCATCCAAATTCCAAACTGCGCCATGTAACAAATTACCTGTTGTTGCCAACTCTCCATCTCCAGAGGTTTGATACGGCATTGGTGCCGTTTGTGCTTGTACAGTTGTAATATTATGGAGTGTCGCGTCATAATTATTACTTGAATAATCAATTGTTTTTGAGTTTATAATTTCAGTCATTGGATAGTAAGCTTGCAATTTACTCCACGCAACGCTTGTGCCTGAAGTCAAATCTGCCACTTTTTTAGGAACAACCTTTCCTATTACATCACTTCCGTTTTGTTCTATTTCCTGATAAATCATTTGTTGTAACTGATTCTCGGTCAGTGCTACATCAAATACCCTTACTTCGTCAATAGC
>NZ_JACHGE010000020.1 GCF_014202225.1 Algibacter amylolyticus | reverse complement strand
AAAACGAGATCTAAAGTCTCACAGAACTGAACGTGATTAAAGTAGTAAAAGAGAGAGGATTATCAATGTTGTCGAAGTCTAGGCTTCACCGTATATAGTAACCTTAATTCTCTCTTTTGTTCTTTCTGATTATTAATTAAATTTAGTGATTTACAAACTTAAGAAGTATATAAAAAATTGCTACTTTGTGCTTAACCAATGTTAGTTGCTTTGTTTGCTAGCTTCTGATTTTCCTTCGGAAAATCCTCGCACACAAACACGCAACATTTCATATACAAAACCGTTGTACCACATTTGAGAAATGAAAAGAACATTAACCATATTAATTCTGATTTTAACTTGTGAATTATCATTTTCTCAAACTTATCTAACTTCAGAAGTAATTGAAAAAGCGGAATTTAATTTGAAAGAAGCAGTTGGAGACTCTTTGTTTAAATATTTTGAACTCGGACCAAATTCTGATTATAAATATCAAACTAAAACAGGAAAATATAAATGGAAAGATATTAGCAAAGGAAAAAAAACGAAAGGGAAATTTATCGATGGAAAACATATAAATTTTGTATTAAATCATCCTAATTTTCAATATCCATACACAAGAAAAACCGTTTACGTAGAACTGGACTCAAACCTGAATTTAATCAGAGATGTTTATATAGACCAGATTCCTGAATTTCTTTTGAGAAACGAACCGTCAAACTGGTTATCTGAAAATAAAATTGATAGCATCATTAAGAAACAAAACTTGAAAACACCTGTTGAGCCATTCTCAAAACGATTGGAATTTGACACTAAAACAAAAGAATATCATTGGATTGTATTCAACACTCTTTACGAGGAAAAATGTTTCTCTGATGAGGAGATTTTGCATATAAATCCAATAAGTGGAATTATTTTAAAACATTATGAGGAACGACAAAGAATAATGCATTGTTCTGAATAAAAAAAACGTGGTACAACACCGTGTATAATTAATTGCTTGGTTCACTGCCGACTTACGAAAATTCCGCTGGAATTTTCTATCTGTGATTTGTTTGCTAACTTTAAGGCTTAACCACGCAACTAACCATACACAAACACGTTGTGCATAATTTAACCCATAAAACGTGAAAAAAATATTCATCTTGACTTTACTCTCATTTTTCGGTTGTAAAAACGAACCGATTTGTACTGTGAATGAAAATAATGCTGGAAAAGAAATCTATGACTTGGACGAGGCGACTTGTTTTATTGCACTAAAACTGAACAAGAAAAAATCTGACTTGAATTTAATTCGTGACGCTCTACTTGCGGAAATGAATTATATGGAGAAAATTGGACTGACTTCTGACAATCCAAATCCTGAAAACGAACCTGAATCGAACACCGAATTGGATATTAACCAAATGGTGGAATATGCTCTGAATGAGGAAAAAGTTAACCTGACTAAAGACCAATTAATCGAAATCTATGATACCGAAATTGAATATCTAATATTCATCGGAGTCGCAGGTGAATAAAAAACTATGCACAACAACGTGCATAAGTTGACAACCTATGAAAAAACAAATAATTTTAATTTTTATTGTTCTTATAGTTTCGTGCAACACACAGAAAACGGAATTCGGAAACGCAGAAATATCGCAAAAAGTAAGTCTTACCAATATTAGTGAATTAAGTAAAAATCGGACAGACTTTGACAATGACACTCTAAAAATCATAGAGGAATTACATCTCGATTTGGAAAACAAAGGAATTTATGTAGAATCAGAAAAAATTTGGATTAAATCATTTAAACCAGCAACCGAATTAGATAGTGTGTGGAAAAAAATGAATGGAAAAAAAGTTGAAATAATCGGACTTTATAAAGCGGGAAAAACAGGACATTTAGGTTTATATAATGGACAATTAAAAGAAATTTATTATATCAAAACGAAATAAAAAACTATGCACAACACTGTATATAATTTATTGCTTGGTTCTAGCCTACTTACGAAAATCCTAGCGGATTTTCTATTCGGTTTTTATTTGTTAACTTAGTTGCTTAACCACGCAACAAACCATATACAAACACGTTGGCATTAATTAAAAAAAACGAACACGAAATTGAAATCTAACAACTTTATTAATCAAATAGTAGGAAAAACAGTTGATAAAATTTATCAAGTG
>NZ_JACHGE010000019.1 GCF_014202225.1 Algibacter amylolyticus | reverse complement strand
TATAATAATATCTTCACCTGGATCTGTGGTTCCTCCATCATTATTAGCAACTGGAAAACAATTACTTGAAATTGGATCACATGCATCGTTTGGATTACTTGTTGCTCCTGCTGGATCTTCTGGTGTGTTTGGATTATCTAATCCTGTTGTTTCTTCACAATCTGTAAGTCCATCACCATCTGCATCCGTTAAAGGGCTACTTGCGATTGGATCACATGCATCATTTGGATCTGTTGTTGTTCCTAAAGGATCAAGTGGTGTGCTTGGATCATCAATTCCTGTTGTTTCTTCACAGTCTGTTAAGCCATCATTATCTGTATCCATTGGGAATGGGCATGGAGAAAAAGTAATATCAACTTGACCTTCATCCTCTAGTCCATCTTCATCCTCTACAGTATATACAAAACTAATTGGTTGAATGCTATCTGTTGGCGGAGTCACATTTAATGTACCATCTGGTAATAAAGTTACTACACTTCCATCTGCTAAGGTTACCGGGTTACCATTACTGATTGGTGTACCATCAACTTCGGTGATTACTAAATTTGTGTTATCACCATCTGGATCAATATCACCATCTAAGGTGTCTACTGGAATAGGTGTATTTACTACTGCTTCCAAGACAGTGTCATCATCAGCTACTGGAGGTAATTGATCGAATGTAATATCTACTTGTCCTTCATCCTCTAGTCCGTCTTCATCTTCAACAGTATATACAAAACTAATTGGTTCTGTACTATCGGTTACTGGTGTAACACTTAATGTACCATCGGGTAATAAAGTGACTACACTTCCATCTGCTAAGGTTACTGGGTTACCATCACTGATTGGCGCACCATCAACTTCGGTGATTACTAAATTTACGTTATCGCCATCTGGATCATTATCACCATCTAAGGCGTCTACTAGAACTGCTGTGTTGATTGTTGCATTGGCAACTGTTTCATCATCAGCTACTGGTGGCTGATTTACTGTTACTATTACATTTCCTACATCTGTTAATCCGTCTTCATCTTCTAATGTATAATCTAAATCTACACTGGTTACTCCTGTTCCTGGTGTAATATCCAAAGTACCATCTGGTTTTAGAGTTACTACCGTTCCATCGGTTAAGGTTACTGGTGTGTTAACTGTTAATGAAATAGCTACTGTTGGTGCTACTGGATCAAAAACTTCGGTAATTACTAAGTTAGCATTATCTCCATCTGGATCGTTATCACCATCTAAAGCATTTATATTTACTAAGGTTCCTGGATTGGTAACTGCAGTGTCATCATCTGCTACTGGTGGCTGATTTACTGTTACTGCTACATTTCCTACATCTGTTAATCCATCTTCATCTTCTAATGTATAATCTAAATCTACACTGGTTACTCCTGTTCCTGGTGTAATATCCAAAGTACCATCTGGTTTTAGAGTTACTACCGTTCCATCGGTTAAGGTTACTGGTGTGTTAACTGTTAATGGAATAGCTACTGTTGGTGCTGCTGGATCAAAAACTTCAGTAATTACTAAGTTAGCATTATCTCCATCTGGATCGTTATCACCATCTAAAGCATTTATATTTACTAAGGTTCCTGGATCGGTAACTGCAGTGTCATCATCTGCTACTGGTGGCTGATTTACTGTTACTGCTACATTTCCTACATCTGTTAATCCATCTTCATCTTCTAATGTATAATCTAAATCTACACTGGTTACTCCTGTTCCTGGTGTAATATCCAAAGTACCGTTTGGTAATAATGTCACTACCGTTCCATCGATTAAGGTTACTGGTGTGTTAACTGTTAATGGAATAGCTACTGTTGGTGCTGCTGGATCAAAAACTTCGGTAATTACTAAGTTAGCATTATCTCCATCTGGATCGTTATCACCATCTAAAGCATTTATATTTACTAAGGTTCCCGGATTGGTAACTGCAGTGTCATCATCGGCTACTGGTGGCTGATTTACTGTTACTGCTACATTTCCTACATCTGTTAATCCGTCTTCATCTTCTAATGTATAATCTAAATCTACACTGGTTACTCCTGTTCCTGGTGTAATATCCAAAGTACCATCTGGTTTTAGAGTTACTACCGTTCCATCGGTTAAGGTTACTGGTGTGTTAACTGTTAATGAAATAGCTACTGTTGGTGCTACTGGATCAAAAACTTCGGTAATTACTAAGTTAGCATTATCTCCATCTGGATCGTTATCACCATCTAAAGCATTTACATTTACTAAGGTTCCTGGATCGGTAACTGCAGTGTCATCATCGGCTACTGGTGGTTGATTTACTGTTACTGTTACATTTCCTACATCTGTTAATCCATCTTCATCTTCTAATGTATAATCTAAATCTACACTGGTTACTCCTGTTCCTGGTGTAATATCCAAAGTACCATCTGGTTTTAGAGTTACTACCGTTCCATCGGTTAAGGTTACTGGTGTGTTAACTGTTAATGGAATAGCTACTGTTGGTGCTGCTGGATCAAAAACTTCGGTAATTACTAA
>NZ_JACHGE010000018.1 GCF_014202225.1 Algibacter amylolyticus | reverse complement strand
GCTCAAAGAATCACAATTTTGAATCTCTGAGCCTAAAATAATAATGTCTCAAATTAATGAAGAAAAGAGTTGTTTTTTACCTCAGTTCTTTGTTGTGCTTAGTGCTTTTTTCATTCGTTTATTTCTTTAATTTCAAAATAGCATCTTTCACAAACTAAACTTATTTTAGCAAACTCCATAGATTCGTCATTCCAACCATTTGTTTTAATTCTCTCTTTTTCGCATTCTGAACACCAAGCTTGGAAATCATCTTCTTCGTCCAATTCCATTCCTCGATAAGTTTCAAAAGCTT
The DNA here is from genome assembly GCF_014202225.1 of Algibacter amylolyticus. Taxonomy (GTDB): domain Bacteria; phylum Bacteroidota; class Bacteroidia; order Flavobacteriales; family Flavobacteriaceae; genus Algibacter_B; species Algibacter_B amylolyticus. Next base: position 2,208 of record NZ_JACHGE010000018.1, on the reverse strand, counting down.
CCTCAAATCCAGTTTTTTGTTTAGAATTCAAATGTTGACAAATAAATGCTTTTCTTAATTTTCCGTGAACTCCACATTCAATTAATTCACTTTCTATTTTTTCAACTTCTTCTTTTGTTATTTCTTCGGTTAATAAAAAATACTTTTCTAAATCGTCCGAAATAACTCGATAAGTTCCAATTGCTCCAATTATTTCAAATGCGATAGAAGTCAGTTCCCAACCTGTAAAATTGTCTCCACCAAAATGTTCATTCGTTAGATTTTCGTAATTCTTCTTTTCTCCGAATTCTTTAACTTTTAAAGTCTGAAATTTTCTCGGTTCAACAGAATTTTCGTTTGCCCAAGACCACATCCAAGTATTTTTCTTTTGCGAAAATGTTCCAACGGGAATGTATTTGAAATAAATTTCTTTGTTTTCCGAGTAAAGTCTTAATGTTTCACTTGATTGATTATAAAACCAGTTTTCATAATTATCAGTGTCATATTTTTTTCTGAAATCATTTTGAAATTCATTCAGCTTTTGACAAGATTTTTCAGCGTATTTTTTGTATTTCAAAGGTCTAAATATCAATTCAGTTCGGTTTTTTTTGCATTAAGCACAACGGTTTTGTGTATGATTTCGTTGCGTGTTTAAGCATTAAAGTTAGCAAATAAATCACAGATAGAAAGTCCGCGAGGACTTTCGTAAGTAGGCTCTAACTAGCAATGAATTATACACGTTGTTGTAACACGTTTTTATTCACGAAATACATTATTCCGCTTACAATTATTAATGTTATAATTATATCTAAAATTAAATTATTCAAATTCCAACCGTAATTTGGATTTGGACAATCTATCATAAATTCTTCGTAATATTTGAAAGGGAAACCAATCTCTAAAGATTTGTAACCAACTGTTCTATTAATTGGTGAAGTCAAATGATTAAATACAGTCAAAAATGAAGTTGATAAAAAAACTAAAACTGACATTAACAAAGTCAGAAATATATACTTGAGTTTAAACATTATTCGTCTTTGTCTTTTAAGTATTTGAGTAAATTTACCAAGTGTTGTTCGGAATGATGTTTCATTAAAAATTCAAATTGATAAAGTCCATCTTTTTCGCTGTTGTTTTCCAATCTCCATTGAACTTCTATTAAGTCTTTTATTATATCAGTCAAATCATCGATTGAATCTTCAGTAACCAAATCAGCATCTTCGTTAATCTTATGACTTTCCCAAGCAGAATGATACCAACCAAAATCTGGGAAATGTTCAGTTACTATACTTCTAATTCCGTCATAATCTAAGCGCAAAGGTTCTTCGTAATCAGTTTCGTCAAATTCCGTTTCTACTTTCAGATATTCAGCATAAATTCCAACTAGTAGTCTTTTGATTTCGAGTGTTTTGTTTTCTGATTCAATTTTTTCATTTGTTCCAAATTCAACAATTCTATCTATTAAATCTTTTAATTTACTCAATGTTTCTTGGTTTGGTCAAATGTGTTACAACGGTTTGTATAAAGTTAGTAATTGGTTATGCAGCGACTGATTTTCCGTTAGGAAAATCCGTTGCTAAATAGACAATTACCATCTAGCACATACACAAAAGTAAATTATTAATTTTATACTGTGTTGTAGCCAGTTTTTTATTTTTCCCAACTTCGCGCATAATTCTCAATTTTAGTATTTGGCGATTTCAATTTAATCAAATCTTGGAATTCCCATAATAGTGAATTCGAATTTGATATAAAGAAATTAATCGTTTCAGATGAACCTGTTTCATTAGTAAAATCAATTTTATATTCATAGAACTGAAATCCCATTAGCCGCATATCGCTTAAAGTCAGTTTTACTCTTTTAATATTAGTCAAGGCAATATTTCTCTGTTCCTTTTTATTCTTTAAAATCAGTTGTTCTTCATCGTAAAAGATGTTGTAAGAATGGATATACCTATGGTAAGTCCAGAAAATTCCTAAAATGAGAAGTCCAAGTGAGAGTAGGAGCTTGAGAATACCGAATGCAGCTAAAATTACGAAAGCAATAATACTACCTAATAAACCCAAGATTAGTGGAAGTATAATTCTCAATTCTGCATTATTTTTGGAAAGTGTCTTCATTCTAATTGGCTACAACGTGTTGTGTATGGCTAGTTACGTTGGCTAGGTCTAAAATACTAAAAGAAAACGAACCAGAGGAAAATCCGTAGGATTTTCCGAGTACACACA
>NZ_JACHGE010000017.1 GCF_014202225.1 Algibacter amylolyticus | reverse complement strand
TGCTTAAATAAAGGTAGTTGCGTATTTGCTACATCTGAATTTCCTTCGGAAATTCCACGCACGCAAACACGCAACTATTCTTATACAAGACCGTTACCCAACATTTGATGAACGACAAGGAAATTGGAAAATTGATTAATGCATTACGCAGTCAAAAAAACTATGACGAAGCGTATATTGGATATTTCCAATATGGCGGAGGACCTGACGAAAGTTGTATAAAAGCGAATAGACAAGGACTTGAACTGCACGCTGCTGAACTTTTAGAGGCAGCACTTGAAACAGAAAAAGAATTTGAAAATGGAAAAATCAAAACGTTTGGACTTGACGAAGGAATATCAGACGAAGAAAGTGATTTTTTCTTTCACTACGTTGAGCTAAAAAAAGAAGCTCGAAATGAAATTAAGCCTTACCCTGATTATAAAGAAACGTGGAAAGACAAGTTGATTAAATATTTCTTTTTTGGAATTTTAATTGGATTAGGACTATTAATAATAATCGGAATTGTGACTGTAATATCGTGGATTTAAAAAAGAAAAAACGTTGGGTAACAATGTATAACCGCAATTACGGCGGATTCGACTACGTCAGAATCCACTCGGAATTGCTAACGTCCGTTCTCAACCGAAAAACTTCGTATATTTATCCGTAACTGACGGTTATACGAGACCGTTGTAGCACATATGAGAATAACCGCGGAAAACATAAAAAACAACTATCTAATTTTGATAATTAAGCTCTCAATATTGAGTTTATTTATAATCTCAATAGTTCGTGGAAAAGTAGAAACTTCAATTTATTGGAATTATGTTGCGGAAACTGGAAGCGGATTTCAAAACTATCTGAATGTACTAAAAGAAACATCATTTTTTAGACCTGCAATTATTCTTTTAATTCCACTAATTGGAATTTTCATAAATAAAAAAATTGGATGGATTTTAATTCAATCGTATTTCTATTTTCTGATTTCGAATTTGGCTTTTTCGGCTAAATTCATTGACTTAACTGACCAAACTCTGATTTTAATAAACGTTGTCGGATTCTTACTCTTGCTTCTGATAATCGTTCTTATGAATAAAAAGAAAATTAGGAATCTGATTTACGGAATCGAGAAAACGGAATTGATAAGCAAAAATGTTATTGCTTCTATTATAGGAATGTCAATAACAATTATTTTAGCGTTGATTAAAGCCAACGGAATTTGAAAAAAATACGTGCTACAACACCGTGTATAATTAATTGCTTTGGCAAGTGCTTATTTGGAAAATTCCTTCGGAATTTTCTCCCGTTCGTTTTTGTTTACTAAATTAGTTGCTTAAACACGCAACTAACCATACACAAGACCGTTGTGCGTCATTTGAGAAAAACCGAGAACATCAACAAAATTAAACACAAAAAATAAAATTTTTAGAATAAATGAATAACGGAGATTTAGAGGTTTTATGTTGTTTTTGTGGTCAAGATTCAACATTTAGTAAAGCGATTGAAATCACGATAGAATGTGACAAGCAAACAAAAGATGTTCAAGCAGTTTATGCTCACTCTAAATGTCTTGATAAGGTTTTACATAAAAGTGTTCCGAGAGCATTTGATTTATAAATTGGACTAAATATTCACAGGAATTTAATGAAAAAATGGATTTTAATAATTATTGGAATAATCCTGATTGGAATAATCGGAATTGGAATTAAAATCAACTCGGATTTGAATGAACTAGTGGAAGTTTTTAACTCTGAACATTCTTTAAACGAACCGAATTTGATAATTCTATCAGACTCAATTTCACCAAACAAAAAATATAAATACTATCAATATCAATTTGATAAAGGCGGATTAGGATATTCAAGCATTTTTTGGTCAGTCATCAAGAATAACGAAAATGACCTTGGTAAAGGATTATTTCCACAAGGATACAAAGTTATTGGCTGGGATATAAAAAACGAATTGATTTTAAAAAAGTCGATTCCAACGTCGGAATTAAAAGCTGTTACGGAATTGAAAAACGGAACGGAATTTAACGGAATAAAAATAAATATTGTGGAATAAAAACGAACGCACAACAACGTATATAATCCATTGCTAGTACTAGCCTACTTACGAAAATCCTCGCGGATTTTCTATCTGGTTTTTATTTGCTAAATTAGTTGCTTACACACGCAACGTATCATATACAAAACCGTTGTAAAACATTTGACCAAACAATACGCTGAATTGAAAAAACTCAAATCTGACTTCACGATAAACGAAATTGGAAAGTTCCAATTTTATAGCGGAATTGCAATCGGAATCGGATTTAGCTTAATTTTTAATTCATTATTTCGAGTATTTTTAAAAATGTGCAATGTTGGAGAAATTATCACAGACTTGAGCTGGTCGAATTTCTATAGTTATGAATTCTCAATTTATTATTTGACTTTAATTGGTTTTACTTCAGTTGGATTTTCATTTTGTTTCACAACTTATTTGTGGATGAGTAAACCTTTTGCGACTAACAGAAAGAAAAACATAAGATTGAGAATGGCTCAAACTAATACGATTTGGATTTTATTTGGAACATTATTTTTTCTTTTGCGATTGTTTTGGTTTTTTGCTGGAATAGATTTGACAATTGAAAAGGACTTTGCTTATTTGGGATTTATGTTTCCGATATTTATTTATTTGTATTGTTGGAATTTAATTTCGGATATTTATAAAAGTAAAAAAACGTTTCTTGTGACTTCGTTGATTGTAATATTTGTCGGTATTATATTGAGCGGAATTTAAAAATAATAAAAAACGTTTTACAACACCGTATAAAAAAAATTGCTAGTTTTAGCTAAACCAAAGTTAGTTGCTCGTTTGTTAGCTTCTGATTTTCCTTCGGAAAATCCTCGCACACAAACACGCAACTTTCCTTATACATAAACGTTAGCTTTAATTGTTCCGAAAAATGAAAATCGTAACCGAAAAAATAAATAGCGAACCAAATCATTCCATCTCGAAAAAGGATGTGAAAGCGATTATCGAAATTATTCCCAATGATTGGATTGGAGTTGCTCACATTTTTTCTATTTCGTCTCAACTCTTTGAGAATTCAAATTGGGACAGTCCGGTTATTCAGAATAATACAACATTTAAAATATTATCACGCGGCATTGACCGAAACGAAATAATAAAAGAATTACTAATTGAATTAGCTATTAGACCAACAAGAACGTATCCACCGAAAGGACATTCTTTGACAAAATCGCAACGGAAAAAATTGGAGGAATTGATAATGCCATATTATAATAAATTGACTGAATAAAACGGAATTATCACTCAAACGGAATTTGAGCAAGTTTGCGGAATTGAAAAGCGGAATAACAATAAAACGTGCTCACTCAAATGTGTCACAACTAAAAGCTAACAACGTGTATAAAAAATTGCTAAATTAGTGCTTAACCCAAGGTAGTTGCATTTTTGTTACGTCTGAATTTCCTTCGGAAATTCCTCGCACACAAAAACGCAACTTTCCATACACAAGACCGTTGTGGTTAATTATGAAGAGACTGACTTACATATTATTAACTTTAGTATTTATCAGTTGTAAATCTGAAAAAAAAGACATTTTTCAAGAATACAACGGAGAAATGGTTAAGGTGGAATTTATAGATTCTAAAGCCGATTCACTATTTACTGGTTTTGGCGGAGTGACTTATGAAAACGGAAAACTAAAATCGTTGTCTTACGTTAAAAACGGAGTGCCAGCCGACACGTTGTTTTACTATTACGAAAATGGAAAAATAAAGGAAAAAGGTTTGGTGGAAAACGGATTTCAAAAAGGCTGGTGGATTTATAACAGAGAAGATGGCTCTCTTAAAGAAAAATCTGAATGGTTAACGTTAAAAGATAGTTTGTATAAAAATCAATCGATATATTTCGACCAAAATGGAGAAGTTAAATATAAAAACAGTTCATTCTTCAACTTAAAAATACCAGATACAATTCAGGTCGGAAAAAATATAGCGAGTTTTAATTATAATTCAAATATTGACGTTTACAAAAAGTTAATGTATGTAGTAATTGAAAATAAGTACTCGGAAAGTGAAACAAAACTGGACACTTTTGGAATTGAAAATGATGACTATCGATTTGGAATATTTGGATATGAAAAAGGTAAACAAAATATTAAAGGACAAATTGTGGAGGAATTATACGAAATTAAAAATATTGGAAACGATTCGGCAATCGGAACTGTAAGCAATCACAAAAAATATTTTGAGAAAGAAGTTTATGTGTCGGACAAAAATAACTAACCACAACAAAGTATATAAAAAATTGCTAGTTTTACCTAAACCAAAGTTTGTTGCTCGTTTGTTAGCTTCTGATTTTCCTTCGGAAAATCCTCGCA
>NZ_JACHGE010000016.1 GCF_014202225.1 Algibacter amylolyticus | reverse complement strand
ACCGTATAAAGTAACCTTAATTCTCTCTTTTGTTCTTTCTATTATATCTACTAAAATTAATAGATTTATTAAAAATCAAACTTAAGCCGTATAAACTTTATTGCTGGTTTTAGCTCACTTGGGAAATTCCTCCGGAATTTCGCCGTTCGTACTTTATTTACTAAATTCACTGCTTAAACAACGCAACAAAGCTTATACAACAACGTTACCTCTAATTACGCACTCACTCAAATCCAAAAAAATCTGAATTGAAAAACGCGGAATTAATCACTCAAAATCTGAATTTATTGAGTGACGGAATTTTTACTCAAACGTGAATTTCTAACTGCGGACTTTTTAGCACGTTTGCGGAAATTAGTTTCTTTCGGAATTACTTACTCAATCGGAATTGAGAAACTATACGGAATTAACGAACTCGGAATTAAATTGCGGACAAAAGCAGGACCTGAAAAGTAATAACTAGAGGTAACAACGCATAAAAAAAATTGCTATATTTAGAACTAATTTAAAAGTCGTTGCTCTTTTGCTACATCTGATTTTCCTTCGGAAAATCCTCGCTCGCAAAAACGCAACTATTTTTATACAAGACCGTTGCCAACAATTTGAAAAAAACAATCTGCATACTAATCATAATGACAATTTTCTCTTGCAAAGAGAATAACAAAAACACTATGGAAATTGATAATCCAGAAAAATTTGCTGAATACGCAGATGAATTACAGAATAAAAAGCATCCGATTTTGCCAAATAATATTAGTATTCAATTGAAAGATGAAAATGGAGACAATTTAAAAATGGAAAACGTTCTCTGTCATCTGAATATTTATATTGACTCTTTGAGTTACTATACTTACAGTTTTATTCCTACTAACTCAAATGGAATTGTAAACTTGACAAAAGAGCAAATGATTCAAAACACGGAATTAAAGCACTATTTTGACGAAAGAATACCATTAGACAAAACAATAGTTAAATTTGATTTTATGGTTATGGACAATAATTTGCTAAATGGAATCATTTCAAGTATGGAAAATTACGTGAATATAGATATAGAATCAATTAAAGCCGATTTGAAAAGTAGAGGCTTAACTGACTCACAAATTGCTGTTCAAATTCCAGCGATTGAGGAAAAAATGAAATCTGACAAAAAATTAGTTGGATTACTAAAGAAAAACAAAAACGCGGAATTGGATTACTCAAATGGAGAAAAGAAAATAACGGATTTTTGGAATAGTGAATCTGATTATAATTACGAACTGAAATAAAAACTGTTGGCAACAACGTGTATAATTAATTGCTTGGTCACTGCCGACTTACGAACATTCCTGCGGAATATTCTATCTGTGATTTATTTGCTAAATTAGTTGCTTAACCACGCAACTAACCATACACAAAACCGTTGCCATTAATATGAAAAAAGTCATTGTCTACTTACTAATTTTAATTCCTCTAATTAGTTTCTCGCAAAATTGGCAAATTCCTGAAATTGATTGGGAAGGAAAAACTGAAACGGAAAATAATTACGTTGAATTGCTAAAATTGAAAGATAGAAATTCATTAATTGTTAAAATTGGATATTCATCCTATTGGACAAAAGGACAGAATTCTGAATTTATAGTTTACCAAAATGGAGGAAAAGTGAAACGATTTATTGTTTATCAACCAAACTCAACTGAATTTAAAACAAAAGTTAAGCGGAAAAGAATTAAGAAAAAACACTATGAATATTATTGGAATTATTTGCGGCAATGTATAACCGGAAATAAATTGAAAATCGATAAATCCAAACTAAACATAACCGAGAAAAAAGGAAAAGAAGAAGGAACTGTTCAAAGTATGTCAATAAGTGATGGAGCAAATTATCACTTTCAAATCTGTCAAGGAAAGAATTATATCGCTTATGGAAGTTACGAACCAAAAGTCTATATTGAAAATGAATATCCAGGTTCTGAAGAAAGACAAAAATTAGTCGATTTAATGAACGGATTTGAAAGATTAACAGAAAAATACTAATGGCAACACCGTGTATAATTAATGGCTAGTTCAAGCCTACTTACGAAAATCCTCGCGGATTTTCTATTCAGTTTTTATTTGCTAAATTAGGTGCTCAAACACGCCACTAATCAAGAACTGTGTTAAAAAACAAGTAATTATTAATTTAAATTATGTAAAACACTTCTATAGTTCCTGTCATATTTCAACCCCGATTTAGCTAAGGCAAACGCCTGTTTTAAAAGCTTGTTACATACAGCTATTAATGCTACTTTTTTACTCTTCCCTTTTGCTACAATTCTATCGAAGATTTCTTTGCATGCTTTATTATATTTTTTAGCAGAAAGACTACACATAAATAACGTTTTCCTTAATCGCCTATTACCCATTTTACTTATTCTTGACCTAGACCTTATGCTACTTCCTGACTGTCTTATTATAGGAGTTAGACCAGCAAAAGAACAAAGCTCTGAAGCCTTATTAAAACGTTCAAACCCACCTGTCAAAACAATCAGTAACATACTTGATCTCCTACCTATTCCTGGAATACTTTCTACTCTAGTAAGCAAGTCTTGATTATCTTGTTTTACTAACTTTAGTAATGAATCTTCTAACTTATCCATTTCCTTTTTCAAGTGTTTTAAACTTCTTTTCAATGACCGTATTACTTGGGGACAAGGAGACCCCATAGACTCTTCTGTTTGCAACTTGTTTTTAAGTGCTGTGGTTTGTTTAGTATAGAGATTGGTTAGACTTATTATTTGTGAACAAGCTATTTGAGTTGTACTCTGGCCTTTCCATAAACGTAATTCATTACTAGAGTTTACTGCATACTCATAAATCATTTGGGAATCTCTTTTGTCTGTTTTAATTTTTGTTAATCGCATTTGAATAAAACGTTTAATAGACAATGGATTTTCAACACTTACAGCTATTGCTTTCTCATATAAATAATACGCTAAACGCAAATGATAAACCCCGGTAGATTCCATAACACAATGAGAAAATTCATTAGTTAAACTCAACATTTTTTTAAAGCCTGATATGTCATTCTTGAACTGATAATGCTTACCATCTGATCCCGTCACATCAAAGACATCCTTACTTATGTCTATTCCGAAATAATTTGTATTTTTAATCATATATATATGAAGTTTACGAAAGAACTGATCTACTAGCTTTTCTGCATCTTAAAAACGAGATCTAAAGTCTCACAGAACTGTTCGAAATAATAGTAGGAAAGAGAGGGGATTGTCATGAAAAACGAGATCGCAGTCTCAATACACAAAATAACCTTAATCCTCTCTTTTTATTCTTTCTGATTTGATTCTTAATTTATAACTTATATTTGATAAGGCTAACTTAAGATACACAAACACGTTGTACAACATTTGAACACAAATGAAAATATTAGATAAAGAAATAGAAACAGATTACAAAAATCGAATTAATCGAGTATTTGAATTTATTGACAAAAACTTGGAATCGGATTTATCATTGAACACTGTTTCGGAAATTGCTTTTTTCTCACCATTTCATTTTCATAGAGTATTTAAGTTCGTAACAGGAGAAACTCTTAATGGATATATAACACGAAGAAGAATTGAAAAGTCTGCATCTGATTTACTGCACAAAAATATAACGGCAACTGAAATAGCTCACAAATATGGATTTAGTGATAATTCTTCTTATTCAAGAACTTTCAAAAAATATTTCGGAGTAAACCCAACTGAATTTAAAAAGCAAAACCCAAATCGACATAGCAAGATTCGTCAACTTGAAAGCAAGAACGGACAAGAATATCCTATCTATGAAAAATATATTTGCATCATTGATAATCTAAAAAAATGGACAGAAATGAATGCAAAAATCGAAGTTAAAGTAACACCTGAATTGAATTTAGCAGGAGTTACTCACGTAGGTGTAAACGGAATTGAAAATGCTTTTGAAAAACTTACAAAATGGGCAATACCAAAAGGACTTCTGAAAAATCCAGAGGCTAAAATGGGAAGAGTTTTTTTCGATAGCTTCAAATTCACAGCACCTGACAAAGTTCGGATGAGTATATTTTTGGTTACAAACGAATCTTTTGAAACAGAAGGTGAGATTAATAAGCTGACTATAAGCAAAGGAAAGTGTATTATTGGACGTTTTGAAATTACACCAATGGAATTTGAAAAATCTTGGACAAGCCTATTTATTTGGATGAATGAAAACGGATATAAAAAAGGTATTGAAAATCCATATGAAATCTATCATAATGATTATAGAGAACATCCAGAGAATAAATTCATAGTTGATTTGTATATTCCAATTGAATAAAAAACGCTGTACAACAACTTGTATAAGTAATAGCGGTTTAGGTATTTATCTGAACCGTTTTTTTATAAAATTAAAGTATATTGTTAACTAAAAAGTAGTCGCTAAAAATCCGCTACTACTCATACACAAAACCGTTAGCTGCAACCTTGACCCGTCCTGAAATAAGGCTACATAATTTTAAACATTATGTACAGAAATGACAAAGTAATTAGACGTTACAGCGAACCTTTTAAATTAAAGAT
>NZ_JACHGE010000015.1 GCF_014202225.1 Algibacter amylolyticus | reverse complement strand
AAAAAACTATTGTGAGAGTTAAAAAAGGGTTTTATATTTGCACCCGCTAACAAGGAAACGAGTTAACAAAAGAGAAACAAGTTCATAAACATATTGAATTGACAGCGTAAAAATTAATTTGGAAACGAATTAATTTAACAAAGAGAATAGACCATTTTGAGTACTAGAGATTCTGATTAGTTGTTAAAAGCTGTTGCATTACTTAGGTAATAGTGACACACAAAAATTAACGATGAAGAGTTTGATCCTGGCTCAGGATGAACGCTAGCGGCAGGCCTAACACATGCAAGTCGAGGGGTAACATAGTAGCTTGCTACTGATGACGACCGGCGCACGGGTGCGTAACGCGTATAGAATCTACCTTTTGCTGAGGAATAGCCCAGAGAAATTTGGATTAATGCCTCATAGTATGCAGCCTCCTCATGGAGATTGCATTAAAGGTTACGGCAAAAGATGACTATGCGTCCTATTAGCTAGATGGTAAGGTAACGGCTTACCATGGCAACGATAGGTAGGGGCCCTGAGAGGGGGATCCCCCACACTGGTACTGAGACACGGACCAGACTCCTACGGGAGGCAGCAGTGAGGAATATTGGACAATGGAGGCAACTCTGATCCAGCCATGCCGCGTGCAGGAAGACTGCCCTATGGGTTGTAAACTGCTTTTATACAGGAAGAAACAATCTCACGTGTGAGATCTTGACGGTACTGTAAGAATAAGGATCGGCTAACTCCGTGCCAGCAGCCGCGGTAATACGGAGGATCCAAGCGTTATCCGGAATCATTGGGTTTAAAGGGTCCGTAGGTGGATAATTAAGTCAGAGGTGAAAGTTTGCAGCTCAACTGTAAAATTGCCTTTGATACTGGTTATCTTGAATTATTGTGAAGTAGTTAGAATATGTAGTGTAGCGGTGAAATGCATAGATATTACATAGAATACCAATTGCGAAGGCAGATTACTAACAATCAATTGACACTGATGGACGAAAGCGTAGGTAGCGAACGGGATTAGATACCCCGGTAGTCTACGCCGTAAACGATGGATACTAGCTGTTGGACTTCGGTTCAGTGGCTAAGCGAAAGTGATAAGTATCCCACCTGGGGAGTACGTTCGCAAGAATGAAACTCAAAGGAATTGACGGGGGCCCGCACAAGCGGTGGAGCATGTGGTTTAATTCGATGATACGCGAGGAACCTTACCAGGGCTTAAATGTAGATTGACAGGTTTAGAGATAGACTTTTCTTCGGACAATTTACAAGGTGCTGCATGGTTGTCGTCAGCTCGTGCCGTGAGGTGTCAGGTTAAGTCCTATAACGAGCGCAACCCCTGTTGTTAGTTGCCAGCGAGTCATGTCGGGAACTCTAACAAGACTGCCAGTGCAAACTGTGAGGAAGGTGGGGATGACGTCAAATCATCACGGCCCTTACGTCCTGGGCTACACACGTGCTACAATGGTAGGGACAGAGAGCAGCCACTGGGCGACCAGGAGCGAATCTATAAACCCTATCACAGTTCGGATCGGAGTCTGCAACTCGACTCCGTGAAGCTGGAATCGCTAGTAATCGCATATCAGCCATGATGCGGTGAATACGTTCCCGGGCCTTGTACACACCGCCCGTCAAGCCATGGAAGCTGGGAGTGCCTGAAGTCCGTCACCGTAAGGAGCGGCCTAGGGTAAAATCGGTAACTAGGGCTAAGTCGTAACAAGGTAGCCGTACCGGAAGGTGCGGCTGGAACACCTCCTTTCTAGAGAAAGACGACTAATAAGTATCAAAAACTATTATGATAAGTAGTTTATTCTCAAAGCTGTTAATTTAAAATAAAGATTTAGTAGAGTCTCATAGCTCAGCTGGTTAGAGCGCTACACTGATAATGTAGAGGTCGGCAGTTCGAGTCTGCCTGAGACTACTAACTACTAAATATAAAGGAAATTCTAGAAGAGAACTATCCACCAAAAGTCGGCAACAAGCGACTGCATACTGCAGACTGTGGACTGTTAACTTAAAGAAATGGGGGATTAGCTCAGCTGGCTAGAGCGCCTGCCTTGCACGCAGGAGGTCATCGGTTCGACTCCGATATTCTCCACGAATTACGAGAGTAATTAAAGTTCATTGACATATTGAAAAAAGATACATGAAATATGATTAGAGAAATCTAATGTATTTAAAGTAATAATTAGGATTAATTAGAATCACCACGAGCGATATCTAATTAATCATATTATAGTTATAAAATCGTTTATAATTATAATAAACTCATTAAAAAAGCAAAAAGTACAATAAGCTAAATAAGGGCGTATGGGGAATGCCTAGGCTCTCAGAGGCGATGAAGGACGTGATAAGCTGCGAAAAGTTGCGGGGATCTGCACACAAGAATTGATCCGCAAATATCCGAATGGGGCAACCCACTATATTGAAGATATAGTATGCAGTAATGCAAGCAAACCCGGAGAACTGAAACATCTAAGTACCCGGAGGAGAAGAAAACAAAAGTGATTCCGATAGTAGCGGCGAGCGAAATTGGATTAGCCCAAACCAAAGTTGTTACGGCAATTTTGGGGTTGTAGGACCACGATATTTGAAGCACGATGAATTAGAATTGTTTGGAAAGACAAGCCATAGACGGTGATAGCCCGGTATAAGTAAAGACTGTGAATCTAGTGGTATCCTGAGTAGTGCGGGGCACGTGAAACCCTGTATGAAACAGTCGGGACCATCCGATAAGGCTAAATACTCCTGAGAGACCGATAGTGAACTAGTACCGTGAGGGAAAGGTGAAAAGAACCCTGAATAAGGGAGTGAAATAGAACCTGAAACCATACGCTTACAAGCGGTCGGAGCAGACTTGATCTGTGACGGCGTGCCTTTTGCATAATGAGCCTACGAGTTACCGTTGCTAGCAAGGTTAAGTACTTCAGGTACGGATCCGTAGCGAAAGCGAGTCTGAATAGGGCGCTTAGTTAGTAGTGGTAGACGCGAAACCGTGTGATCTACCCATGGGCAGGTTGAAGCTGTAGTAACATACAGTGGAGGACCGAACGGATATACGTTGAAAAGTGTTCCGATGACCTGTGGGTAGGGGTGAAAGGCCAATCAAACTCGGAAATAGCTCGTACTCCCCGAAATGCATTTAGGTGCAGCGTTGATTTATAGTTTTATAGAGGTAGAGCTACTGATTGGATGCGGGGGCTTCACCGCCTACCAATTCCTGACAAACTCCGAATGCTATAAAATGTTAATCAGCAGTGAGGGCATGGGTGCTAAGGTCCATGTCCGAGAGGGAAAGAACCCAGACCATCAGCTAAGGTCCCAAAATATATGTTAAGTTGAACTAACGAGGTTGAACTGCTTTGACAGCTAGGATGTTGGCTTGGAAGCAGCCATTCATTTAAAGAGTGCGTAACAGCTCACTAGTCGAGCGGTTCGGCATGGATAATAATCGGGCATAAACATATTACCGAAGCTATGGGATAGAAATATCGGTAGGGGAGCATTGTAGTGTCGTCGAAGGTGTGATGTGAGTCATGCTGGAGAAGCTACAAAAGAAAATGTAGGCATAAGTAACGATAATGCGGGCGAGAAACCCGCACGCCGAAAGACTAAGGTTTCCTCAGCTATGCTAATCAGCTGAGGGTTAGTCGGGACCTAACGCGAACCCGAAAGGGGTAGTGGATGGACAACAGGTTAATATTCCTGTACCTGCTCTCAATAAAAGTGACGGAGGTGTAAATTTGGTGCGTACTGACGGAATAGTACGTTGAAGCGAGTAGTGATACCGCGATAGTACACTGAGACTTCGGTCAAGGTGATAATCCAGAAAAGCAACTTCCAAGAAAAGCAAGAGAAGCAGCCCGTACCCTAAACCGACACAGGTAGTTGGGATGAGAATTCTAAGGCGCTCGAGAGATTCATGGCTAAGGAATTAGGCAAAATAGACTCGTAACTTCGGGAGAAGAGTCGCCACCCTTCGGGGTGGCCGCAGTGAAAAGGTCCAGGCGACTGTTTATCAAAAACACAGGGCTATGCTAAATTGAAAGATGATGTATATGGCCTGACACCTGCCCGGTGCTGGAAGGTTAAGTGGAGGGTTTAGAAGTTTACTTCGAAGATCTCAAATGAAGCCCCAGTAAACGGCGGCCGTAACTATAACGGTCCTAAGGTAGCGAAATTCCTTGTCGGGTAAGTTCCGACCTGCACGAATGGTGCAACGATCTGGACACTGTCTCAGCCATGAGCTCGGTGAAATTGTAGTATCGGTGAAGATGCCGATTACCCGCTGTGGGACGAAAAGACCCCGTGCACCTTTACTATAGCTTAGTATTGGTTTTGGATAAGTAATGTGTAGGATAGGTGGGAGACTTTGAAGTGGCGTCGCTAGGCGTTGTGGAGTCATTGTTGAAATACCACCCTTTGCTTATCTAGAGTCTAACCTTCGAAGAAGGGACAGTGCTTGGTGGGTAGTTTGACTGGGGTGGTCGCCTCCAAAAGAGTAACGGAGGCTTCTAAAGGTTCCCTCAATACGGTTGGTAATCGTGTGTAGAGTGCAATGGCATAAGGGAGCTTGACTGAGAGACCTACAAGTCGATCAGGTACGAAAGTAGAGCATAGTGATCCGGTGGTTCCGCATGGAAGGGCCATCGCTCAAAGGATAAAAGGTACGCCGGGGATAACAGGCTGATCTCCCCCAAGAGCTCATATCGACGGGGGGGTTTGGCACCTCGATGTCGGCTCGTCACATCCTGGGGCTGGAGAAGGTCCCAAGGGTTGGGCTGTTCGCCCATTAAAGTGGCACGCGAGCTGGGTTCAGAACGTCGTGAGACAGTTCGGTCTCTATCTACAGTGGGCGTTAGAAATTTGAGTGGATCTGACTCTAGTACGAGAGGACCGAGTTGGACTAACCTCTGGTGTATCTGTTGTTCCGCCAGGAGCATTGCAGAGTAGCTACGTTGGGAAGGGATAAGCGCTGAAAGCATATAAGCGCGAAACCCACCACAAGATGAGATTTCTTTAAAGGGTCGTGGGAGATTACCACGTTGATAGGCTATAGGTGTAAAGGCAGTAATGTCATAGCCGAGTAGTACTAATAACCCATAGGCTTATTGTACGCCTGTTTTTTTACTAAGTTCAATATTATTACAACAATCATGTCTCTTATTTTCAATATGTTAAGATATTTGTTCATCTATAGGATGAACGCTGAAGACTCGAGGTGAAAGCCGACAGTCAGCAGCTATAACTTAAGGTGGTTATAGCGATGGGGCTCACCTCTTACCATTCCGAACAGAGAAGTTAAGCCCATTAGCGCCGATGGTACTACATTTGTGGGAGAGTAGGTCGTTGCCTTTTTTAATCCTCAACATTTATTTGTTGAGGATTTTTTTTGCGCTAAACT
>NZ_JACHGE010000014.1 GCF_014202225.1 Algibacter amylolyticus | reverse complement strand
ATAATTAGTAAAAGTATCATCAAGTTTTATCCATAACATGGTAGTCATTTTTGATAAACCACTAAAATTAAAATCACTATCAACATAATCATCAATACCATCAAAATCTATAGTCGCTGAGTGTGGCGGATTAACATTAAATATATCTCGATAATCTAAATCGCCACCTAAAGCAGTATCCGAATCTGCATCGCCAAAGGCACTAACAAGATCTGCTATATCTCCCAGAGCAACTTCATCATTAACATCTAGATAACCAACAATGGCATCAAAAACATCATTTAAACCATCGGTATCAACATCGCTAGCCCCTAATGTATTTGCTTGACCGTTTTCTTCAATATCTGGTATACCATCATTATCTGTATCGGTATCTAAATAATCAAATACGCCATCACCATCGGTGTCCTCCAGAGTAGCTAAATCTGTACCGCCCATAGCCGTTTCGTAGGCATCATCTAAACCATTATTATTAGCATCTGTAATAGAGGCACTACTATTACTTGGAGGAATATAGCCCACTGTAGGTTGAGCTTCTATATTATCTGGAATACCATCATCATCAGAATCAATATCTAAGTGATTTGGAAAGCCATCGTTATCTGTATCTATAGATTCACAATATGAGAAGTCGTAAATTTGAATTGTGGCATTACTGCTATTTCCATCATTTTTTGCTATCGTAATAGTTAACTCATCCATTGCTCCTTGCACTGCAACCTGCACACTATTAGATGGTGCATTGCCAGCAGCTCCATTTACATCGTATACTGTTTGCCCAGACACAATTCCATCGTTTAAATTAATATCTGAAATAGTGATTGGAACATTTACCCCACCATTTGTAGCTACTAAATCGGCAATATCTTCATTATCAAAACCAGCTAGTTTAAATGAAAAGTTATAAATAGGTTTAGAAGCACTAAACGTATAAACAGCGACATCTCCATTTGAAAAATCTGAATTTCGTACTTGCGTATTAATAAAGGCTCCCGAAACACCAGAAGCAGTAGCTGAATTTACTCCAGTTCCCCACAAGGCTGATCCTAATAATTCATATTTAAAATCAATATCTATATCACCATGAGGAAACACCCCATTGACAACACCCGGATTAGAAGAGTTGTCATTAAAAGTCTGTGCTAAAGCTATTAGCCCCGAAGAACAGTTAAGCTCATTAACATCTAAAATGCCATCATTATCATCATCTAAATCACATATATCACTAATAGTATCGTCATCAGAATCTAAATAACCAGAAACCAAAGCATTACACGAATCGATTTGACAATCGAAACTATATGCAAATGTATCAAAACCATGAGGCTCATGAGAATCTATTAATAGACCTCCTGATATTATAATATGTTTTACACTTATTTTACTTACAGGAGTATCACTTATAAAACCAATTGTATTTTCTATATTTTGACCACCAACTACTGTTGCCCTTAAATTATGATCTGCATCATATAGTTTTATGTTACCTGTAAGATCATCTCCTAAAAATGAACCATTAAAATATGCTATTAAATTCCCATCAACATAAATTTCATAATTTGACTCAGAGCCATTTCCAATAGTATCAAAAATATCGATTAAATCGAAACTAAAGGAGACCACAGGTGTTGTAAAGTTTATATTCATGGTGTAAAAATCGCCTGTTAAGGCACCCGTTTCTGGATAGATATAAACACCTTGCCCTGCATTACCAGATATAAACCCACCAGATGTGGTTGCTCTAAATTGTGCAATTTTTGAAGATGCTGTTCTACGATAATAGTTATCAACAAAGTCTAGTGTACCGTTTGCAAAAGTCCCAATACTTGTATTGGCAGACCCTGCAGTAGAAGAACTTGAAGGAAACACAAAATCGTTAGTACCATTTAAAACAGTTAAGGTTTGTCCTTTTTTAAATACCTCTGCTTGAAAACCAGATTCTTGGTAACCTAAACCATTTGTATTATTAGCACTTGAAAAGATTTTAAATCCTTCCTTAATCCAACTAACAGCATCACCTTGAGGGCTTGCCGCGCCAGAAACAGGCGGACAATTAACCAAACCTTGTGCTGATAAAACTTGTAGGTTTAATAAGAATAATACAACAGAAAATGTAAAGCCTAATTTTATTTTTATATTCATAACAAAACATTTAATAGCCATGAGCTATGTTTATTATGTACAGTAACAAAAATTAGTAAAATGGATTAAAAAAATAATATCTTGAGGGAAGATAAATTACCAAAACCACAAAGTGCTAGTAATCAATTATAATGTAAAAATAAATCTAATTTGTTCTTAAAGATGAATAGCCTACTATTTTTCGATTAAAGATTAAAAAAACCCATTTAAATGCATCGATGAAAAATGAAATGCATAAAAAAAGGATAAACTACTAGTATTTAAAATCAAACCATACACAATAATAGTTTAAAAAAACAACAAAAACTAGATAAAACGCGCGTTTTATTCGATAAAATGCAATTTTAAGTAAATTTATTCACTTTAGATCATAAAAAAAAGCTGCTATTAGCAGCCTTTTTTAAAAAGTTATAGCAAGAGCTTATTTAATAATTATTTTTTTAACCAACATTTCGTTAGAGTTGGTTCTCATATACACTACATAAGCTCCCGTAGAGATACTATTGAATTGTATTCCGTTTTCTAGAGTATCAATAGCTAAATCCGCCATTTCAAAAACCACTTGCCCGCGCATATTAACTAAAGACAGCTTACTAACAGCACTATTTATTTTTTTAACAAACAGGGTATTAGTAGAGTTCTGGTAGAAAATCTTGTTTTCAACAAAGTTAGAATCTTCGATACTTAAGGCTTCCGATTCGTTTTGAAAAACTATTTGAAAACGCTCATTAAATATACCTTGTTCAGAAGTAAACATATAGGCTTTAAAAGCGCTTAAATCAAAATAAGCACCTGTTAAATTATCTCGTATATATATTGTTTCTGCTTCATCTATATTTTCTGTTTCAGAAATTTTAATCTCAAATGCATTATCACCCGAAGACTTAAAATTTAAAGCTATGACCTTATCTTTTTTAATAGGCCCGTATGCTTGTATAGTCATATTTTGACCATTGAAATCTAGATTTAAATCATTGATAGTCTCCTTTGTACTTCTTGCGTCATAGCCATAATCATACTCGTCTGTAGTATAATCACTAAACCCTAACAGTAGTTCGCGTTTAATATATGGTCCCTTAGAGCACACAAATTCCAACCTAATTTTCTGCATTACACCTTCATCTGAATCTGCATCAATTGTTGATTCGCTAGAAGTTGTTGAATTAGTTTTCGATTTTTTAGAATCTGATTTTGAAAACAAAGAGCCCGTATCATAAGGACTAGTAGCAGAATAATCGGCTTCTTTTACAAACACACGTTGACTATTATTAAACTCCACCGTACCATCGAACGGTAAAATACCATCATTTTCAATCTCCGCCATAAAACCTTGCCCTATTGGAATGTATCTGGTTGGCATTTTCACTCCCTCTGAACCGCCTGTATCGTTTCCTTCAAGACCTACAAACTGAGAAGCTCTAATTGTACCAAGCTTGTTTACTTGGGCATAACCACCATTGTAATCTTTAAGTATGTGGGTGGAGCCACTCCATTGCTGCCACAACTCTATATAACCCTTTGTAACACCTTCATTATCATCAATAAACTTATGAATATCTAATGCCGATGGATACGGGTTAGCCAATAAATAAGCTGTTTTTGATATATTTTGAATAGATCCGACACCTCCTAAGTCATCTACATTTACAAGGATAGTTCCATTATTAGGTTTACCATCGAAGAGATACTGTTGTTCTGTACCCGAAGCTCCTGTTCCTTTTTGTGAATAACCGACTCCTGGCTCTAATGCTGTAGAAGTACTAAACTGTTTCCAATTCCAATACGTTATACCATTTTTAAACGTGTTTAACCAATAACTACTAATACTTCTACTACCTGTATATCCGGAAGTAAATGTCATATTAGTTCCAGTTCCATCCTTTAGCATATCTAAACTAAATGTACTATTGTTGGGGTTATTATTTGCTGTATTATTATCTATTAAAGCCGTAGCCATTGGTGCTCCAACTGGTGAACCCCAATAGTTATACCAATATGGATTAATTGTACCTTCTTGACGTCGTAAAACATTACCCTCGGCACTTGTTACTAAATCGCTATACTCGGTTTGTATTAATTGAGAATCGTTTAATAAATCTAATGTTCCATTTAATTCTAAATACCATGAGTTTTCCACTTGGTTATCGCCGTTAATAGTTAATGTTTTATCATTATCAATTATCAACCCAATAGTTTTTACTTCATGACTGGCATTAATATCATGTTTTACCTCAACAATACTCCAATCCTTATTAGTTGCCACATCGTCTATATCCCATACATCGCCATGTAACCAAGTACTCTCATTAGTCCAATCGCCATCGTTTACAGTAACGTAAGGCATTGGAGCTGTTTGGTCTTGTATTGTGGTTATGTTATACATTGTAATATCGTTCCCATAACTAGAATAATCTGTGGTTATATTACTAATTATATCCGTCATTGGAAAATAAGCCCTTAAATTGTTCCAAGATACTTTTTCATTTGAACTAAAATCTTGAACATCTTTTGGTATTATGGTGCCTTTAATTATACCCGCATTGTTCTCAATTTCTTGATACACCATTTGTTGTATTTGTTGATTGGTTAAAGCAGCATCAAACACGCGAACCTCATCTATATCACCACGAAAGTGTCCAAAACCAGCGGCACTAGTGTTAGTTGGGTAACGACCAATGGTAAAACCTCTTGTTGAGTAAATATGTGCAGACCCATTATAGAATTGGGTTAATAGTTCTGAATTTAACAAAGGACTAGAATTAGTACCCACTAACTCGCCATTTAAATACAATTTTACAGTTTCATCTTGAGAGTTAAAAACTCCCGCTAAATGATACCAAATATCATTTTCTAACTTTATTCCTAATAAGGGGTTAGGCTGCACACTAATACTATTGTTTGGATAGTTATCGCTTACTGTAACTTGGTCTTGCGTTAACACTTTAAATGCAGGAGTACGACCGTTAGTAACATAAAGATGCATAACCTCTTGACCTGCTACACTATATAATCTTGGTAAATTACCATCATTATCATGCTTAATTTTTACCCAACTCATTATAGTACCATTTTCCCAATTAGTTATAAATGGAGTACCCGCGATATAATCGTCTACCCCATCAAAATCTATACTTATTGGTGGCAAAGGGCATCTTTCAAAAACAGTTGTTAGTGTTTGTGTTCTACAACCATCTACAGTAGCAACATCAACACTATAGGTTCCAAAATCATTAATATCCAAAACACCAATAGCGGCTCTAGGATCATGACCAACATAGGTTGATCCATTTGGGAATGTCCAAGTATAGGCCATCCCTCTATAATTTAAAAGATAGATTGGAAATTCGCTACCTATTTCACCACAGCTTTCATTTTGAAATGCCACCCCTAATCCTGTAGCGACTTCCGATACTTGAGAACTTGTAGTATTACCACAACTATCTTCAATTCTTACAGAATAAGATAGGAGCGCGCTTTGGTTTGTAAAGTAACCATCAGTATTTGTGGCTAAAACTAAATTATTCGCATTATTAATAAGAGAAAAAGAGTAAGGTCCTGTACCTCCGGATACTACTCCAGAAATTGTAACCAAACCAGTACCACAATTATAGCTACTTAATGGTGTAATAGTAGGCTGTTGATAGGCCGCTATAGAAACGGTTTCCGATTCGAAAATACATGTTGTAGTTTTATAATACTGAACATAATAATTGCCTGCAACTAAGTTATTAAAAGTATATGTATTACTACTAGCTGTACCTGTTTGCACTATTGAATTAGTATCAGCATTTCGAAGCCTAAAGTATCTAGTACCCGAACTATAATAACTATTATTACTATTTACGCTTACATCAATAGAATTTGAGTTTACACAGTTTAAAGTTGGGTTAGTAGAAAAATCAACACTCAGTACATCCGTTACTTCAAAAGCATAGGTATCCGAATTGCCACAAGAATCTAGAGCTGTTACTTCATAATTACCAGGTATAAGCTCACTAAAAGTAGGCCCGTTTTGTGGACCTGGATTTCCTGTAAACCCAGAAGGCACGGTTGTTAACTCAAAACTTACCGGACCAACAGCACCATTACTACCGCTGTTGTATCTAACCTGTACTCTACCTGTACCTACTTCGCAAAAATCTACTGAAGGAATAGTTAACGCTTCATTTATCTCTATAGGTTCTTGTGTTTTCGTAGTTGAACTAGATCTAGTTAACCCACAGGCATCGGTAACAGAATAACTATAAGAACCATAAGGAATATTATTAAAAGTTCCTGTTGAATTTGATGTGGGCCCCGTATACCCCGCAGGTGTACTAGTTAAAGTATATACATAAGGACCTAGCATCCAATTAGGCCTAATTTGAAGAGACCAATCGCTACATGTCCTTTCTAATGAAGACCAGTTAATGTATGAACTAGGGTTTGAATGCGTATATGTTGCTGTTTGCCCACAAGCGTCGGTAACTTGAAACGTATAAGGTGCTTGATCTATTGGAAGTGTAAACTGCCCCGTAGTATTGGTAGAAGCGTACCCAGAAGGTGCACCACCTACAACCTCGAACATATAAGTTCCAAAACCAGTACCTCCAGTACCACCCACTTTATATATAGCTTCTGTACATGATATAAGCTCGCGAGTTGGACTTCCAGAAGTTGTTAAATTTAAAGTAGATAAAGTAGGATCGGTTAGTAAATAACTTCTAGTTTGAAAATCGCCACAAGCATCATAAACTCTTACGCTATAATTTCCGGCAGGTAAATTATTAAATGTATATGCTTTACTAGCTTCGTCTATCAATCCTGTTGTTGTACCAGAAGGACCACTGTAAATTTGATATTGATAAGGGCCTATTCCTGTTGCAACATTAACATCAATAGTACCAGTACTTGTACTAGGACACGTTGGATTTGTTGGTGAAAGTGAAAAATTTAAAATTTCTGTTTGGTCTTCTACTTCTATAGTTCCAATAAATGGTGGGTTACTAGAATTGTTTGCGTCCTCTATGGTTATTTCGTAATTACCAGGATACAAATCATTAAAAGTAAACGAAGACGAATCAAAAGCATCTGTAGTAGGATAGGTTTGTCCGTTTGCCGTTGGACCATTGGTAATAGTAAAAATATAAAACTTTAAAATACCAAAACCGTTACTTCCTGTTGCTGTTATAGAACCATTATTTGAACATGTAGCTTCAACAGAAGTTAAAACTCCTCCAACATCAAAATATGCCGTATTATCTTTACTTGCTGAAAGGGCTGTTTTATTGTAGTTATTTGCATATGATGATACATTTATTAATAACAAACATGTTATAATAAATAAACGTTTAAGCACGTTGTAGGTTGAGAGGGGCATATTTTTTAATTTATTTTATAATAATCTTTTTAGTTAAAATACTATTAAGGTCTGTTTTTATAAACACTACATAAGTACCTATATCAATATTATCAAATTGTATACCGTTTTGTAATTTATCTTTAGACACATTTGTCATTTCCAAAATAACTTGTCCGCGCATATTCACTAAAGACATTGTTTTAACATCGCTATTTAAATTCCTAACAAATAATGTATTTGTTGAGTTTTTATAATACATTTTATTTACATCG
This sequence comes from Algibacter amylolyticus, assembly GCF_014202225.1. Classification (GTDB taxonomy): domain Bacteria; phylum Bacteroidota; class Bacteroidia; order Flavobacteriales; family Flavobacteriaceae; genus Algibacter_B; species Algibacter_B amylolyticus. The sequence goes on along the minus strand of NZ_JACHGE010000014.1, from coordinate 12,331 downwards.
AAGCTATCATCACTAGTACTTAAACTTTCTTGTTCGTTTTGGAACACTATCTCAAAACGCCTATTAAAAACTCCTTGTGTTGATGAAAAACTATATGCTACACCTTCATTTAAATTAAAGTAAGTTCCTGTTTCTATATCGTGTAGATAAATCGATTGATTTTCTGTGATATTTTCCGTTTCTGAAATTCTAATTTCAAAATCATTATTACCCGACGAGCTAAAATTTAATGGTATAATCTTATCTGCAGTTATTGGTCCATACGCTTGAATATTCATATTTTGACCATTTAACTCTAAATTTAAACCGTTATTTTTTGCGGTTGTATTTTTTGCATCGTAACCATAATCATAATCATCGGTTGTAAAATCACTAAATCCTAATAGTAATTCGCCCTTTGTATCTGGTCCCGATGTAGAGTTAAACTCTAATCTAATTTTTTGCATGATAGGCTCCTCAACTTGATCTTCTGTTTCTGTTTCTTTAACAAACTCAGATTTTGTAAATAACGAACCTGTATCATAAGGATCAGTATCAGAATAATTAGCTTCTTTTATAAACACACGCTGACTATTATTAAACTCTACCGTACCATCAAACGGTAAAACACCATCATTTTCAATCTCTGCCATAAAACCTTGTCCTATTGGCATGTATCTGGTTGGCATTTTTGTACCTTCTAATCCGCCTGTATCATTTCCTTCAAGACCAATAAACTGAGACGCTCTTACGGTTCCAGTCTTGTTTACTTGAGCATAACCTCCATTGTAATCTGTAAGTACATGGGTAGAACCACTCCATTGTTGCCACAACTCTACATACCCATTTATAACACCTTCATTATCGTCGATAAACTTATGGATATCTAATGCTGATGGGTATGGGTTAGCCAACAAATAAGCTGTTTTGGTTACATTTTGAAGAGAACCAGTTCCCCCTAAGTCGTCCACATTTACAATGATGGTTCCATTATTAGGCTTACCATCAAAAATATATTGTTGCTCTGTGCCAGAAGCTGCTGTTCCTTTTTGTGAATAACCTACTCCTGGCGCTATTGCCGCAGATGTGCTAATTTTTTTCCAATCCCAATACGTAATACCATTTTTAAACGTGTGTAACCAATAATTACTAATACTATTACTACCTGTATAACTTGAAGTAAATGTCATAGCTGTTCCCGTTCCATCCTTTAGCATGTCTAGACTAAATGAGGTATTGTTGGGGTTATTACTTGCTGTATTATTATCCATTAAAGTGGTAGCTAATGGCGCTCCAACCGGTGAACCCCAATAGTTATACCAATATGGATTGATTGTACCTTCTTGACGGCGTAAAATATGCCCTGTTGCAGAGGTTACTAAATCGCTATTTACACCTTGTACTAATTGTGAATCGCTTAATAAATCTAATGTTCCATTTAGCTCAAAATACCAAGTGTTATTTATAAAATTGTCACCGCTTAGTTGCAATGTTTTTGTTGCATCAATAAACAAGCCTAAATTGGTGTGCGAACGACTTGTAGTAACATTATGTTGGATATTAATAATACTCCAATCTTTATTATTCCATACATCTTCTATATCCCATACATCGCCATGTAACCAAGTACTTTCACTAGTCCAAGCGCCATCATTTACAGTTGCATAAGGCATTGGCGCCGTTTGGTCTTGTAATGTTGTAATATTATGAAGCTGAGCTATATTACCGTTTCCTGAGTCATCCTGCACAGTAGAATTTAAAATATTTCGCATTGTATAGTACCCTTCTAAATTAGTCCAAGGTACTTTTACATTCGTCGTTAAATCTTCAATATCTTTTGGAATTATTGTTCCTTGTAAAAACCCAGCATTATCTTGTATTTCTTGATACACCATTTGCTGAATCTGCTCATCGGTCATGTTTTTATTAAACACACGAACTTCGTCTATAGCCCCATGAAAATAACTGTTTTGAAAGCGCTCAAACCTGCCTAATGTAAATACAGGATTGGTAAACGTTGCATTTGTAGACAAAGCCGTACCTGAATCTATATAAGTTACTGTTCGCACAGGCTCTCCATCCAAATAAAGATTTATAGATTTATCTGCACCACTAAAAGTCAAGGTTAAATGGTGCCATTCATTTTTCGGGATTGTTAAACCACTAGGGCTTAAACTGTATGATGTACCGGAATTATTAGTAATTACATATCCGCTTATACCACCAGTTGACGTAACCGAAATCCTAAACATATTTTGCCCAAGAATATCACCACTTTGCGAATGATTAGGATCTAATTTAACCCATGCCATTAAGGTACCTTCAGCCCAACCACTCATTTGTATACCTGGAATAGACACGTAATCGTCTACACCATCAAAATCTATAGTAGCATTGGCATAATAAACATCTATTAAATCACGATAATCTAAGTCGCCACCTAAAGCTAAATCGCTGTCGGTATCCGGTAAAATCGATAAATCTGTTGGATCTTCAATATCTTCATTGGCATCCCAAATTGTATCATTAGTTCCGGTTGTTTCAAATACATTATCTAAACCATCACTATCATCATCTACAAATGTCATTACAGGTCCTGACATGCCGTTTTCATTTATATCTAGAATGCCATCACTATCGCTATCTAAATCTAAATAATCTGGTGTGCTATCGCCATCGGTATCTTCTAAACTTGCTAATCCTGCGCCATAAGCCGTATCTATTCCTGTTGTATTATCAACCGTTCCCGATGGCAGAATATAACCAAATGTTGGTTGTGCCTCAACATTATCTGGAATACCATCGTTATCTGAATCTATATCTAAATGATCGTAAAAACCATCACCATCTGAATCTTTAGCCCAAGCCCATAATATAGCTCTTACCAATAAATCTTCGCCTGCTGCATTTAAACCGCCGTTGTAGCTTGTATGTGGAACAGCCACCCTTCTACCCGGAGCTGCTACAGCATTTTCCATTGGCTCCCCAATTTCCCAAGCAATCATACTTACCGTACCGTTAGGATGCTCTCCTAAATGCGTTCCTGACAAAATATTAGCGACTATGTAACTACCATCTCCAATATCTAAATCGCCTAAAGGTAAACCTTGGGTTATGGGATGTGAATTATTTGTAATCTTAATAAAATCTGTGTCAGGATCTCCAACCGCACCTGTTGTTCCAAAAATCTCATCAAACAACGCATTTTCACTGGTAACAACACCTTTTGTTGAAGTTTCTAAATTAGCAATATTTGTAAATGTAGTACCGCTATTTACTGTAGGATGAACATATGTTACTGAATAATTATCGACATCTTCAGAATCGGTATCGTTAACGACAGTTACTGTAAAACCTAAGTTTATTAATTTATCTATAGTGTTTTGTTGGTCTGTAGTAATTGTACCCCTTTTAACCCAAAGTAATGTTTTAGGATGTTCAACGGTATCTAAAATACCATCGTTATCATCATCAAAATCGCAATCATCACCAACACCATCCATATCGGTATCGATGTAATTTGGATTGTTACTATCACAAGTACTACACTCGTCGGCTTGTTGCGTATCATCAGCGCTTGTTCCAACACCTTGACCACCATTGGCGGCATTAGGTATACCACTACCATCTACACCTCCAGTGATTTGATTATTACCATCTAAATTTGAATATCCTATGTCGCTGTTTAAAGCGTCTCCCTCTAAAGCATCAGCACAACCATCATTATCAGAATCGTTATCTAAAGCGTTAATAATAGTATCTCCATCGCTATCTAAACAGCCTACTGGCATAAAGGCAACCCCTTCAAATCTGGTAGATACACTTGACACCGTGTTATAATCTACATTAAACGGATATGTAGCACCTTCTACATCTATATCAATATACCACTCTGAATCTCGAATTACAACAGTTCCAGAACTACAATCTAAAACTGTACCTGAAGCTATTATTGATCCGTGAGGATGGTTTAAGATTTCATTTAAAGGATCGTTAAGGACTGCAAATGATCCACCTGGCCAAGTAATGGTAATTTCTTTATCCGCATTTTGAGCACCATATGTTGAAGAACGCGCATTATTACCAACCCTTAATGAACTTAACTTTCCATTTTGAGCTTCTTGTAAAACAAATGCTATATCAAAAACATTACCTGGATTTACATAACCTTCATCCCAAGTTAATAAAACACCATCTGTAACATTTGTAGTGAAAGAAGTAAATTCCACGGGTACGGGATTTCCTGAAGGTATTTCGACTAAAGATGGTGACGATAATGAAAAATCTGAAGACATAACTCCCGATTCGAATGTACCAGAAATACTATTAGTTCCTTCTCCAGAAAGACTACTTGCTAGCAATGGCAATCCGCATTCATCTACATCTGGAATACCATCGTTATCATCATCTAAATCGCAATCATCCCCAAAAGTATCATTATCTGTATCGACAAAACTTGTACTTGTAGCATTACAAGAATCGCACTCTACGGCTTGTATAGTATTAATGGTAGAAGAGACATCATCTTGACCTGTTGTTCCGGCTCCAGCAATCCCAACATTTGTAGCAATTGGTATACCGTTATCGTTTACCGTTGCATTTATACTCCCATCTGGATTTAAATCTGTAAACTGTAATCCTGCATCGCCCTCAAGAGCATCTGGACACCCATCGTTATCACTATCTAAATCTAAATGATTCGGTATACCATCATTATCTGTATCGCACGTTACATTTGAGTTGGACACTACTCCTACAGCACCAAACTGGTATCGTGTAGTGTCTGTAGCCCCTGCCGTTTGTGTTACTGTTAAAGAAGTAAACTGACCAATTAATTGAAATGTTCCTGCTCCGCCTAATGCATTAGAAGTAATACTTTCTCCATCTGGTTCTGCGATAATTTGAGAGTTAGACGATAATATGGTTATTGGTGTTCCAAAAGTAATCGTACGATTAACATCGAAATTGGAAATATAAATAATTGGGTCTACTAAAATGCTTCCACCAAAATCGAATGTAAAATCTTGACCACTTGAATTAAGTACAACTCCTACAGAATCGCTTGTATCAACAGGCGGTGAAAACACAGCAGGATCTGAAAAATAAGTAGCATCACCTGTTGTAATTGTATTTCCGTTAGTTGAATTTGCACTAAATAGACTTACTGCCCCTGTTCCTGTTACATTAACTAGCTCTAAGCCTATTGGCATTACGCCATCTATTTGAGAACTTGTAAAACTTGTCCAATCTGTAAGCACAGATGTTGTTGAGGCCACAGCCATACTACATTCATCTTCATCAAGAATACCATCGTTATCGTCGTCTAAATCAACAGAATCTGTTATACCATCCAAATCTGCATCTTGAGCATGAATAGTATTTGTACATAAAAATACAATTGCAAATAATACTGTTATAAATGAAAACTTCTTCATAGGTTAATCCTTAATAGATAGGGACTATTAAAATTTTATTTGAGGGAATTGCAAAAATAACAAAAACAAGTTTCATAAGCTTAAAACAAACGATAATATGTTACTTTTCAGCGATTCAGCAATTTTTATCTAGCATTTTTCATACTCTCATAATTAATTATTTTACTATTATTTTTTTATTAATTACTTCGTTCGTTTCAGGCCTCATGTATACTACATACGCTCCTGTTGAAATACCATTGAATGTTATACCATTTTGCAATTGCTCAATTGAAACATCTGACATTTCTAATACTACTTGTCCACGCATATTTATTAGCGATAGCTTGCTAACATTACTATTTAGTTTTTTAACAAATAGGGTGTTTGTTGTATTTTGAAAATAGATATAATTCTCTGAAGCTACCGCTTCTTCCGCGCTTAAACTTTCTTGTTTGCTTTGAAATACTAATTCGAGTCTTGCATTGAATATGCCTTGTTTGGATGTAAAACTATAGGGATGATCATTTGTTAGATCAAAGTAAACACCCGTTTCATTATCGCGAATATATATATCTTGATGTTCTGATATATTCTCTAACCCTGTTAGCATTATTTCGAAGGTATGCTCTCCCGATGATCTAAAATTGAATGGCACAACTTTTTCCTTGGTTATTTCTCCATAGGCTTGTATTTGCATGTTCTGACCCTCTAAATCTAAATTTAAATAATCATGACTTTCCTCTGTACTTTTAGCATCATAACCATAATCAAAACCATCAGTAGTATAATTGCTAAACCCTAATAAGAGTTCCTGCCTTGTTTCAGGACCTTTAACCGAACTAAATTCTAATCGAATTTTTTGCATTACATCTTCCGCCTCTATTTCTTCGGAAATAGCCGATTTTGAGGATTTTCCCGTTGAAGACTTTAAAAATACAGATCCCGTGCTTCCAGTTCCATTAGCGTCTGATTCTTTAACATAAACACGTTGGCTATTATTAAAGTTTATTTTTGCATTATTAGCCAGAATCTCTACTACAAAACCTTGTCCCACAGGCAAGTATTTTGTTGGCAATACCGTACCTTCTTCATTACCCGTATTATCGCCAGAAAAACCAATAAATTGTGACGCTCGAATGGAGCCTGTTTTATTTACTTTAGCATATCCGCCAATATAATCATTTAGAATATGTGAAGAACCCGACCATTGTTGCCATATTTGCAAATAACCTCCGTTAGGATGGTTCTCATCTCCAATAACTCCTGCATTATCATCTATAAACTTATGAATGTCGATTGCTGATGGATAAGGGTTTCCTAAAAGGTATCCTGTTTTTGATACATCTGCTACCGATCCTGATCCACCTACATCATCTACATCAATTAAAATAGTACCATTATTTGGTTTTCCATCAAATATGTATTGTTGCTCGGTACCTGCATTTCCTATTCCTTTTTGAGTATAACCAACCCCTGGACCTAGCGGTGTGCTGGGTGAGTGAAAAGCCCAGTTCCAGTAGCTTAACCCATTTTTATAGGTATATAGCCAATAGGTACTTATTTTTCCAATTTCGTTATAGGCACTTGTAAAAGTTAAGATATTACCACTACCGTCCTTTATAGTATTTAACGTAAACGGCGTATTATTAGGATTGTTTATTCCTGCTGTATTATCGGTTAAAGCGGTGGCTAGATTTGTTGCTGATGGCTCACCAACTGGTGACGACCAATAGTTATACCTAAATGGGCTAGATGTGCCTTCTTGACGGCGTAAAATATGACCTTGTGCCGAGGTTACTAAATCGCTATTAATACCCTGTACCAATTGAGAATCTCCCAATAAATCTAGAGTACCATTTAACTCTAAATACCAAGAATTATTTACTTCGTTAGTACCTGCTACTTCAAGCGTTTTATTGGCATCTATAAATAAACCTAAATTCTTTATGGAATGATTAGCATCTACATTATGTTTTATATGTACAATACTCCAATCTTTATTGGTTGCAGTATCTTCTATATCCCAAACATTACCATGTAACCAGGTGCTTTCGCTTGTCCAACTACCATTACCAATAGTCTGGTAAGGCATTGGCCCTGTTTGCTCTTGTACTGTTGTTATATTATGCAATACAACATCTCTATTATTACCAGAATAATCGGAAGTTTTAGAATTTAAAATATTCGTCATTGGGTAATACGCTAAAAGATTGCTCCAACTTACTTTTGATGCCGTAAACTCATCTTCTATATCTTTATTAATAACGGTTCCTTTTACAAATCCTGAATTGTCTTCAATTTCCTGATAAACCATACGTTGAATCTGCGTTTCGGTTAATGCTTTATCAAAAACTCTAACCTCATCAATCTCACCATTAAAGTATTCCTGGTTTGATACATTTCTAGACAAACGCCCTATTTCGAACTTCCCTGTCCAACTTGAAGTACACAAAATGGTTTGCCCAATTTGACTTGTATTTACACCTGAAGTTGACTTTTTTCCGTCTATATAAATGGTTTGCCTACCTGTTACACCGCTAAATACACCAGTAATATGATGCCACTCATTATAATTTACATTCACCCCATTGGTTGCGCTTGTAAATCCTGCCGTGGTTCTAGTAGCAAACATAAACTTGTTACCGTTTTGAACATATATTCTACACGAAATATCTTCTCCAGCAATAGTAATATTTGAAACTCCTGCGTTTGATGGATCTACTCTTACCCAGGCCATTAAGGTAACTTCGTTTAATCCATTAAGCATAGAATCTCCTGATAAATAATCGTCTACGCCATCAAAATCTAAAGTGGCATTTTCAATGTAAACGTCAATAACATCTCTATAATCTAAGTCACCTCCTAAAGGAATATCGCCATCGGTATCTAAAAACGAAGTGGTTAAATCTGCTATATCACCAATAGAAACTTCATCATTTACATCCCAAACTGCTGTAACGGCATCAAAATTATTATCTAAACCATCACTATCATTATCATTGCCACTTAGTGTATTTACATCTCCGTTTTCTTCAATATCTGGAGTTCCATCACCATCGGTATCCAAATCCAAATAATCTGGAGTTCCATCTCCATCGGTATCTTCTACACTAGCTAATCCTGTACCATAGGCGGTATCTATTCCTGTTGTGTTATCAATAGTTCCTGTAGGCGGTGTATAACCAACTGTTGGTTGTGCCTCTACATTATCTGGTATACCATCGTTATCACTATCAATATCATGCTCGTTAAATATATTATCATTATCAAAATCGCAAGCCACTTTTATTAAGTTAAAAAATATTCTATTTAGAGTTGCTGTATGCGGTCCTGTAACACCAAAAAGTATGGTTTTAGATGAAAACGAGTTGTAAAAAAACGACACTAAATAGTTCCTGTTTGAAGAAGATTCTGAACCATTATTAAAATCTGTTCCTAAATTTTGAAATGCACCTGCTGGCCCTCCTCCAATTGCAAAATTTATTGCAGTTACCTGAGACCCTGCATTTACTCGATCTGGAGCGTCGGAAGCTTCATACCCAACCATATCTGAAAACTGACCTGCACCAGAATCTAAATCTGGAAGCGTAATAGTAACATTATTTAACGTAACCGGAGAACCTTGTGGTGTTGCAGCTGTTGCAGACCCGGAAGAAACAATTGAAATTTTATATAAAACATAAGGATCTTCATTAGCAACTACCCCTTTAAATCTTAAGTATTTTGTTCCACTAATATCATAAACTTCTAAAACACCTGTTGGACTATGCAACTCTGTAATTTCGACAACAACATCGTAATTAATACCATTATAAGTAATTGCATTCTGATTTATTAAAAAATCGCCAACTTGTAAATTAGATCCATTTCCAATTAGTGTAGTTAAATTATTTAAATTTATACTTGGACATTCCATAGAATCTAAAATACCATCATTATCATCATCTAGATCGCAATCGTCCCCAACGCCATCACTATCTGTATCTACGTAGTTTGGGTTATTACTATCACAAGTGCTACATTCATCTGCTTGTTGAGTATTATTTGCACTTGTACCAATACCTTGACCACCATTGGCTGTAGTTGGAATACCATTACCATCTACACCTCCAGTTATTTGACTGTTACCGCTTAAATCTGAATATCCAATTTCGCTAATTAACGCATCTCCTTCTAATGCATCGGGACAACCATCACCATCAGAATCTGTGTCTAAATGATTTGGTATGCCATCGCTATTAGTATCTTGACTTTTACATGCTTCAACCGAGAAACGAAAATCATCTATAACTGAATAGTTTTCTATAGAACTCGCCTCTTCTTTACCATAAACATAAAACCTAAAGGTATACTCTGTATTTGGTTTTAATCGAATTTCCGGAATAACCATGTTATCGAACCTTGCATATATAGTTCCATCGTCTACATTATAAACATCTTGCGACAGGGTTGTCCATGTTCCTGAACCACCCTCTGAAAACCGAGTAGCAGAGTAAAATGAATCGCCTTTTGTAGGTTCGTACCAACCTGTATATATATCGGTTAATAATATATTTGATAATTCTGAACTTGTGGTAAAACTCATTTCCACATAATCATTATTAGATATTGCTTCGGAAAAACTAGCAGAAGCTGTAGATGTAAATCTAAGTTGAGTACTCGTCCCTGGATCAAATTTACCAGTATCAAAATTTAAAGCTGTGGTTGAAGCCAGTACCCAATCTGTTATTTCAGGATCATCTACTGAATCCATATTTAAATTCCCTGGCGGAGAATTAAGCGACCAGGTAAATGCGCTATTAATAGAATCTTCAGATTCATCACAATCTAAAATGCCATCGTTGTCATCATCTAAATCACAACTATCGGAAATTCCATCATTATCTGTATCAACTCCTGTATTTATTCCCAATGTTATAGTTGCTATATTACTTGTTGAATCTGCATCACAACCTCCTAGCACGGTATCTTTTACTGTATAATTAAAACTGAATAAGCCAGAAAAACCAGGCACGGTGGATAACGTAATTTCTCCTGTTGTATTGTTTACAACCGCTGTAACGCCTGCTGGTAAATTAGATACTTCTACGGTGCTTGGGTCTATGTTATTTTCATGATCTATATCGTTATCCAAGGCATCAATTACTATAGTATCTGAAGGACAAAATACACCAACAAAGGTATCATCTACTGCGATTGGTCTTCCGTCTAAAACAATATCCAAACTTTCTAAATCAACTCCTGATGTTGTGGTAACTTGATCTACTTGTGTAATGACTCCAGTTGTTTCATTTACATTGTAAAAATATCGTCCATCTGAAGTAAAGAAATTACCACTAATATCAAACGCTAAACCATCGCTTATTAAATCAGAATTTGCAATGGGTGTTACTTCACCGTTTGTTTTATCCACTCTCGCAATCCAGTCATCTCCACCTCCGGTACCATAAAACTCTCCCGAAATGTATAGATCGTCGGTACAGGTATTAAAAGTCATGTCCTCGTTTGTTCCTATAGTAAATCCTGAATATGCAGGATTCATTACTAAATCTAAATGATCAATACCAGCACCAAAGGCATTGGGCACCACATTACCGGTTGTAGTATCAAATGAAAAAATAAAATCTGACCTACCACCTGACGGACTGCTTACTGCAAAAAATTCATTATTAATGGATCGTCCAATTCCATTAACTCTTTCTATTGTAGAACCATCACCTAGGTTACCAAAAAGCCCCGAACCCATAGGTTGTACACCCGCTGTAGGATTATTTAAATCATAAATATAAATTCCAGTATCTGTAAAATTTGCACCTAAATAAACTATATAAAGCTTGTCTCCAACTATAACACAATCTCTTGCATCACCAGGAAGATCGTTAGTGCCATTATTTAAATTTCCAATATAAGTCCAAGTATTCGGTCCTGTAGCATTAGGGTTCTGACTCACATAAACCTGATGTGGAATTCCTTCATTAATTGTATATGCAGCAATTCCGTAGGTACTAAATTGAGCATGACTAGTCAGTGATAATAATATCATTAAGACGCATACGGCACAACTAAAAAACGCTTTCATAACCTTCAGACTTTAGCAACAGACATTCATATTTTAGACACACAAAAACTTACACAAATAGAATAAATAATAGTAATTCTAAAAGATTAAAAATCTTTTCTACTCTGTTTTTAAATTATAGTTTGATTTCCATCAAACTTGAGAGAAATTCAAAAAACAGGTACAAAGATGGTAATTTAACTACTATTTACCTTACATCACAAAGAAATCATAAGTTAAAAAGACTGTTAAAATAGATGAAATGCATTTTTTGTGAGATTTAAAAATATTAGAACTGTAATTTTATTTTTTCAATATTAAATCTTTTATATTAACAATAATGTGTGTTTTAGCCCTTGATCATTTATTAACAAAGCATAAAACAACTTAACTCTTTGTTTCACTTAATTTATTTAAGAATTATCTTTTTAGTAAGTAATTCATTTGCCTCTGTTCTCATATATACAATATAAGCTCCTGTTGAGACCGAATTGAATGTTATACCATTTTGTAATTGTTCCGTTGAAACATCAGCCATTTCTAACACCACTTGTCCACGCATATTTATTAGCGATAGCTTGCTAACATTACTATTTAGCTTTTTAACAAATAGGGTGTTTGTTGTATTTTGAAAATAGATATAATTCTCTGAAGCTATGGCCTCTTCCGTACTTAAACTTTCTTGCTTGGTTTGAAACACCAGTTCGAATCTGTTATTGAAAACACCTTGACCAGCATTAAACTCATAGCTATCATTTTTAGTTAAATCGAAATATGTGCCCGTTTGGTTGTCTTTTAAATAAATAGATTGACTTTCGTCTATATTTTCTAATTCGTTTAGCTTTATTTCGAATGAATTATCTCCAGACGATTTAAA
>NZ_JACHGE010000013.1 GCF_014202225.1 Algibacter amylolyticus | reverse complement strand
TAAGATTACACTTATCTTTAGATTATAAAACACCAAATATGGTATATAAATTATCAGCTTAATTCAATTTTAACCTGTAGCCATATTTCAGGACAAGACATTTAAAGAACATTCATAAGTAAACATTTAAGTTTACTTTTTTTATTTTTTGTAAACTTATATATTGACTTTTTTATATATTTGTAAACACAAAAGTTTACATTATTTATGTTTTGTAAACTTAAATATTTACAAAAAAATGAGAAATAAGCGAAAACTTTTAATCGAACAATTGGACCAAAAGCTACAACCATTCTCTGAAAGCAGAAAGGTCCTGGTCCCAGAACGTGGATGGATAAATACTATTCGAACTGCACTTAATATGACCATGGCCCAACTTGGTGCTAAACTAAATATTACAAGACAAGGCGTAAAAAGAATTGAGGAAAGTGAGGCTAATGGCACGATAACACTCAATTCTTTAAAAGATGTTGCCATGGCTCTGGATTTAAAATTGGTATATGCATTGGTCCCAAAAAATGAGACCATAGACGATTTAATACAGAAAAAAGCAGATAAACTGGCTCAAAAAATAGTATTACGGACCAATCAAAATATGAAACTAGAGGACCAAGGAATTGGAGATGACAAGATAGCCAAAACCATAAAGGAACTTGCTAATGAAATAAAACGAGAAATGAGAAAGTCATTATGGGATTAGAATTCGTTTACAAAGATGGACAAACACCCTTAGAAGAAGAAGAAAAGGATGGTCTTAAAATAAAATCAATTACGACTCAAGGAGAGTTGGATGAATTTGAGCAACTGAACATTGAAAAAGCTGTCGAATGGACTATTCACACAAATTTGAAACCTGAAAATATTTTGACAGAAAAGTTTGTTAAAGACTTACATAAAAAAATGTATGGTGACGTATGGAAATGGGCTGGTGAATTTAGAAGAACTGAAAAAAACATCGGAATTCCATGGACAAAAATTGGGCTAGAATTAAAAAATTTACTGGACGATACCAAATATTGGATAGAAAACAAAACCTTTTCACCAGAAGAAATAGCAATTAGATTCAAGCATCGAATAGTATCTATTCATTGTTTCCCAAATGGAAATGGAAGACATTCAAGAATGATGGCAGACGTAATTATGGAATCAATATTTGGAAATGAAATATTTTCGTGGCATCAGTCTAATATGGTAAAAGCTAATGAAATTAGAAAAGAGTATATTAATGCATTGAAAGAAGCTGACAATGGAAATGTTAAACCACTAATTGAGTTTGCAAAAAACTAAAGCCAACATGCGTATATAACATATAAAAACCTTAACAAAACCTACAAATTACAAATGTATTTACCTACAAAAAAGTTCTCAAAAATAATTAACCTTTCCATACAAAACTAAAAAAACCCATTTCAAATAATTTGAAGCGGGTTCTTAAAGATATAGTTTATAGGTTTTTATTAGAATTGTATTACAAAAAGCCTGAATTTATATAATGTATTAAATACTAATATCGCCAGTTTGCTTTTCAGGAACTTCTTGCACACTCATTTTCGTATCGTATTGTTCAAATACTTTCTTTAAAATATATTTTCCTAATTTCATTTTTTCTAGAATAACATCGCCTTTAAAAGAATACCCAGATCTTAAATTTAACTTTTGCGTTTCTGGTAAATCAATTAGCACGTAAAAATTATTATCAACCTCTTTTCTGTTAGGTATAAAGCTTAATGCACCCTTAATTGGCCCATATTGATAGTAGTAATAAGCATCTAATTTTAAATGCGTGGTTTGCCCTTCTTTTAAGTATTTTAAATCTTGCTCCTTGACCCGTGCTCGGGCATAAAAACTCTCAGAATCTGGTGTTATAGAAATTAAAGATTCGCCTTTATTTATAAAACTTAAATTCTGGTTTTGGGTAAACACATTTACAATAACGCCATCTAAATTTGATATTAAAAATTGCCTATTGTCTGCTGCTTGAACAATATCAATAGATTTCTCTCTGGTTTCTAATTTAGAATTTACATTCTCTTTTTGTTGGTCCAATCGATTTTGAGAGGCTATTAAATCGGAAATTTGAATTTCCAAAGTGTTTTTACTTTGTAAATATTCGTTTTCTAACGAGCTGAACTGACCTTTTAATTGGCTTCTTAAATTTCCGAGTTGCAAGTACTGGCTTCTAGAGGTTAAATAGTCGTCATTGGCTTGCCTAAGCTCAATTAAACTAATAACTTCTTTTTTGTACATAATAGAATCCGAGCTTAATTTATTTCGCTTAATTTTAATTTGCTCATTTAATAAATACGCCTGCTGCCCTAAACTTCTTAACTCGTTAGTAATTTTTTTACGATTATTAATATATTGTATAGAGTCTAATTCTATTTGCTTTTTAAAAAACGCAACCTTTTCTTCTATATTTAATTTATCAATATCAATGGATTTATTTTGCTGAAAAATAGTTACAAACTCACCACTAGCATTATCAATTTCCATTAAGGTATCGCCTTTAGTAACGCGATCGCCTTTACTTACAAAGGTTTTTCTTGGTATAATTTCAAAGGGGGCCTTAAAATTAATTTCTGGGTTTTTTGATATGATTTCGCCATAATTATAGGTTACCACATCGTTAACAGGAATTACAAACAATCCTACCACAACAATACCTATAAAAACCAATAAAATCCTAAAGAAAATTTTTATAAAATTAATTTCCCGGGTTTCATATAATCTTTTATTATCTAAGCTATATTTACTCATTTTATTATTGTAGCATTAATTTTCCGTTATCCAATACGTACGTTTTGTCGAATTTCATATGACTTACAGCCTCATGAGATATTATTAAAAACGCTTTTTTAGAGTCCATTAAGGTCTTTTCTATAACTACTCTTGATTCGGTATCAATTCCAGATAAAACCTCATCTAACATTATTATACTAGCGTTACTAAGCAAAGCACGAAGTAATAATATCTTTTTTCGTTGTCCTGTTGATAGATTTTTACCGTTTTCACTTATTTTATAATCTAAACCTTCATCGTTAGATATTATAAATTCGTAAAAATCAATCTTTTTAGCCATATGGATAACCTCATAAGCATCAATAGTTTTACCAAAGGTTATGTTATAAAGTAGGCTTTCGTTGAATAAAATATCTTCGTTACTTACTAATAACACATTATCTCTAATGGTGTTTTTATCGTATAACTTTACATCAACATCGTTAACTTTAATAGCTCCTTTAGTTGGGCTATATAACAAGGCTAAAATTTTACAGAACGTAGATTTACCTGATCCATTTTTTCCTTCTATTTTAATTTTTTCGCCTTTACTAATATTAATATTTATATCATGTAGTATTGGCGTCCCTGGCATATACTCAAAACCAACGTGATTAAAATCAACCGTAGTAACATCAACATTTGTAATCGCTTTCTCTGTGGATTGTGCCTCTGCTTTTTCATTAAAATCGAAGTACCTTTTTAAGATAACTAGGTTTTCTTGCAAGGTTAAGTTTTCACTTAAAATACTACTTAAAGAACCAAATATTTTAGATGATAACGCTAAAAACGTAATGATTTGCCCTAAAGTAATAGTTTGATGCAAAATAGCATCTTTGGATAGTAAGGTTAATATGGTAAGTCCTGCAAACAGGGTTATTAAGGACACTACAGTAGAATTAAAAATACTATAATACTTAACTTTTGTTTGAATTTTTATAAGCTCGTCAATATTATCGTTTACTTTTTCAGAGAATACGTTTTCAATTTTAAAACTTTTAATTACCTGAATACCTTCAATTTTTTCAATCATGGTAGAAAAGTAATTTGCTTTAATTGCAAACCTCTTCATCTCATTGGTTTTTAAAATTGGGGTCATAATCCTAAACCAAATATAGAATAGCACCATGACTACTAAAACGATACTTGTAAGTTGCCAATCTATAAACAGCAAAAGTATAAGCGAGTAAATAGATACTACAATATCTACTAGTATTCTAGTAAAAAATCTTAAAAAGAAATCTTTTAGTTTTCTTGAATCGCTTAAACGTTCTGTTAAATCGCCTCGCCTAAAATTCTGAATAAAACGAATAGAGAAATCATTTAATTTCTGATCGAAGGTCCCTAAAAAGTATTTATCTAAAATGTTTCCTAAATGGATACTAATAAACTTTTTATAGAGTGATATTACTATATTAAAAATTCGGAATATAGCAACACCTATTACAAATAGTATTAAGATGTTTAACTGAAAACTAGGTAAAACTTTATCTATTAATATTTGATTAACAAAAACAGCTAACTGGGTAACACTTGCTGCAAAAATTGCTGTAAAAATGTATATATACCACAGTTTCCTATCGGATTTTAACCCTCTAAGTAATTTGAGGTACATGCTCTCCTCGTTGTCCGGATAGTCTGGATGTACAATTGGTCTTTTGTCTTTTGCCTTTACAGTTAAAATTAAAGGCGCTTTAACCTTAATTTTACTTTTATTTAAGCCTAACGTTTTAAAATGCTCCGGAATGGCAAGTAAATCTTGATCGAAAATTAAATCTTCTAAAAACTTTTTTTCTAGTTTTTTGTCGGTAAACGGGTAATTTTCTTGATAATACCCAAAGTACATTAGCTTATTAAATAATGTCGTTACATCATTATCGCGTAAGGCTTTACTTTTGTCAACTTTATAGGTTTCGAGTTCGCTATTAATAATAATATTTAATCGCTCTGTCATGGATACCTGATCCAGATAACTATCTGAATAATGGGCTATCTTTTTTAACTTTTGTAAAGTTATATAGTAGGTTTTAACTCGATTGGAATCATAAACCTTAAGTCTTCCTCGTTTTATACCATTAATAACAATATAATGTAATTCCTTTTTATGTTTTACAGGAATTATAAACGGAAATAGGTCTTTAAAGTAGGCTGTATTGTTTTTAGTTGTATTAACATCTAAAAGGCTAAAATTTGATTCGCAACCATTATCATCAAAAAATGTTTTTAAATCGCTCATTCTAGAGCCTTCTTGATTTAAAAACACCTCGTCTTTAATATATTGCCGGCTTACATTTTTATGTAAAATATTATAAACCGTTTTTACAGCACTTATACCACAATCGTTATTTCTAATTTGTTGGTCTATCATGTAATATTACTGTTATAGTTTTGGGGTTTTAAGAGCCTCAAATATATTGTATTTATTTTTAATTGAGTTTTTTAGTAATCGCTTTCCAATTATTGTACATAGCTGTAGCACTGCTAAATCTGTTTTCTGGATTTGGTTCTAAACATTTTATTATAAACTTTTTTACCTGTTTTGGTATTTTACGCTTTAAAAACACTTCGTTTTCTCCTAAATTTAGCTGTTGTTTCTCGTCCACCATAGTTTTCCAGGTGTCTGCTTTAAATGGTAATTCTTTTATAAAAATATAATATATAATAATACCTATTTGATACACCTCTGCCTGAAAATGCGTAACTTTTGAGAAACGTCTATCTAAGGATCTTAATGCACGCTCTGGCGGAATAAAGGCATAAACACCTCCGTTTCTCACCTTTTCTTGTGCGTTTTCGATATTTACTTCAACGTTATTGGCATAACCAAAATCAATAATTACTGGAACACCGCTTTTTTGCACCATTACGTTACTAAAGTGAATATCACCATGATAAACTTTGTTTTGGTGAACAATAGAAAATCCTCTTAGCATTTTTAAAATAAGCTTTACCTTTTCCGGTGTTTTTAGCTTATTGTTGTTCACATATTTAGAAATACTCACGCCCTCAATAGGTTTTAATAAAAAATAGGGTTGTTCTTTATAAGATTTAAAACCAAGCGTTTTATTTATATAAATAGAATTAAATTTATTAGCGAAATTAAATTCTTCCTCAAAATATGTACTGTATTTATCAAAACTTTTTTCGTCCTTAAACTTAGATTTATTTAAGAGTTTTACAACTAGTTTTTTATTGGTTTTTAGATCGCGAACTAAGTAAACATCTGTTATTTTATTGTTACCTAAAACAGATAAGACTTTATAATTTAAAAACGTGTCCTTTTCCTTAAACAAGGTATCGAGTTCTGGTAATTCTTCAATCTTATCCTCAGGAACAATCCAATGGCGTTTAGCTAAATCATTAAAAAAGCTTTCTAACTGACCTTTTAATAAATTAACCTCTTCACTTTTTTCTAGTTTGAATTCTGCTTTGTAATTCTTAAAAACATCAGTTAATGTATTAGGCATTTCAAAATGCTTTAAAAAATTAAAAATAGTTTCATTAATTAAAAACACTTTTGTTCGCTTTGTAGAAATTAAAGCGAAATACTCAAGTTCTTGGTTTTTGTCCTTTTCTGAGCTGAGTTCTATATAACTAGAGAGTTTATACATAGTAGGATGTAAAGCTATTTAATATAATTAACATAACTAGACGCTACAATTAGTATTGAAGGTTAGTACATTAATAATTTTGAGGGAAGATAAAAAAATCAGTTCTTGGCATTAATACTTACTGTCCTAATTTTTTTGAGTTTTAAGCAAAAAAAACAGGTTTACATATGTAACCTGTTTTTTTTTGAAATTATATAAATCCTATCCTTCTACGTAAATAGGTGGTTCTGGTGTTTCACATGCAACAGATGATGATGACGATGATGACGATGACGAGCTTGAACTAGAGTTAGAACCTCTTCCTCCACATCTTCTTCTTCTACTTCTTTTTCTTCTTCTACCTCTGCAACCTCCAGCTACAACTTCATCAATTTCGTTATAATTTAAATCCTTGATTAAATCGTTTAATTTTATCATAATATTCTATTTTAAGAGTTAATAACAATTACTCTGCAAATCTATATAAAATAGAATAACTAGGCACTTCGGTTTAACGAGTTTAAAAGTAATTGGTCTAAATTACCACAGCCGTTAATCTAATTCCTACTAAAAATTACTTTAATCGGTAATTAAGTCAAGTTTTACTGAGTTAAAATACCACTTATACTTGGCTGTAATAACATCTAATTCAGATTTTAGTAAGTTTCTCTTAGCAATTGCAAAATTGAACGCGTTAATTTTACCTTCTTCATATTTAAGCTTTGAGGTCCTAAATGATTCAGCTGAAGACAATAACACCTCATTTGAAGATTTATACTCTACGATAGCATCTCCAATATCCTGATATGCCTTTTCTACCTCGAAAATTAAATTATTATTTACCACCTGTTTTGCCATAACTGCTTTTTCATGATCGAGTTTAGCCACTTGAACATCATAACTATTTTTTAAACCATTAAAAACTGGAATGCTTAAAGTTGCTCCTATAGAGTTTGTTTTATTATCTCTATATTGAGTTTTAAAAGGAAAAAGATCTTCATTATCTTCTGACAAGCTTCGCACATAAAAGGACTCTACTTGATATTTAAGACTTAGTTTTGGTAAAACTCTCCCTCTTACTTCTCCTATTAATGCTTTGGTTATGTCTACAGCATAATCGGCGCTTTTAGCAATTGGGTTATTAGCAAGAACTTTATCTATATAATAGGACTTATCTTTTAAAGCCTTTTCATCAACCTCAAAAAGGTTATCATAA
Organism: Algibacter amylolyticus; assembly: GCF_014202225.1. Lineage (GTDB taxonomy): Bacteria > Bacteroidota > Bacteroidia > Flavobacteriales > Flavobacteriaceae > Algibacter_B > Algibacter_B amylolyticus. The sequence goes on along the minus strand of NZ_JACHGE010000013.1, from coordinate 54,326 downwards.
AAAACAACTTTATCGGTATCCACATTATAATTAAGGAGATATAGTAAATTTAGTAATGCTCTTTTTTTACTATTTTCACCTAGCTCTACATTTTTTTTATCTATGGCATGTTCTGCAATAGCATCATACAATTCACTTTTAGCAATGTAACCATAGCTTAAAGCATCGTTTAACCTATTAATTTGTTTATCACTTTCTGCTAATTGGTTATTTAATAATTTTAAATACTCATCATTAAACATAACATCTAAATAAAACTGTGCTATGGTTAATAATAAATCTCGTTTTGCAATTTTGGCATCGGCAGCAGATTTTTTAACACTAGCCTTTGCTCTTTTAAAACTACTAAAATTCGAAAAGTTTATTACATCCATTGAGGCACTTAAATACATATCGTTAGAAAGGAAATCTTCGTTAACTCTGGTATTTGTAGAGGGCTCAATATTAAATCCAAATTCATAATCTTGGGTAATACCAATTCCAACATCGGGCAGAAAATGCCATTTAGCTCTATTACTTAAAAGCTTCTGCTTTTCCACCTCCATGTCGTTTTGTTTTAAATCTAGATTATTTCGAATAGCCAAAATAAAACAGCCTTCTAGCGTTAATTCTAGCTCGCCATTAGTTTGAGAGTGCGTTACCCCTATACTTAAAAAACTAATGATTAATAATAGGAAATACTTCATAAATAGGTCATTTAGGACTTGAAAATTTTCTGCAAGATATAGAAATTAAAAAATAAATAAACTTTTTTGTAACATTTTGAATCGTTGTAACGTATAACTATTGAACGACCTATTTATTCACAAATTAAATTCAGGACACATTAAATGAGACAACTTAAAATTACGAAGCAGGTTACCAATAGAGAAACCGCTTCGTTAGATAAATATCTACAGGAAATTGGTAAGGTTGATTTAATTACAGCCGACGAGGAAGTTGAATTAGCGCAACGTATTAAAGCTGGCGATCAAGTAGCTTTAGAAAAGTTAACGAAGGCTAATTTACGTTTCGTTGTATCTGTTGCTAAACAATACCAAAACCAAGGCTTAACATTACCCGATTTAATTAATGAAGGAAACTTAGGTTTAATTAAAGCTGCACAACGTTTTGATGAAACTCGTGGTTTTAAATTTATATCGTACGCCGTTTGGTGGATTCGTCAATCGATTCTTCAAGCATTAGCAGAGCAATCTCGTATTGTACGTTTACCATTAAACAAAATTGGTTCTATTAATAAAATTAATAAAACATTTGCTTTTTTAGAGCAAAGTCATGAACGTCCACCTTCTGCCGAAGAAATTGCAAAAGAATTGGATATGACTATTAATGATGTTAAAGAGTCTATGAAAAATTCTGGTCGTCACGTTAGTATGGATGCCCCTTTAGTAGAAGGTGAAGATTCTAACTTATACGATGTATTAAACTCGGGCGAGTCTCCAAACCCAGATCGCGAATTGTTACATGAATCTTTACGCACCGAAATTGAGCGTGCTTTAGAAACATTAACACCTCGTGAAGCAGATGTTATTCGTTTATACTTTGGTTTAGGAAACCAACACCCAATGACGTTAGAAGAAATTGGTGAAACGTTCGATTTAACACGTGAGCGTGTAAGACAAATTAAAGAAAAAGCTATTCGTAGATTAAAACACACGTCTAGAAGTAAAATATTAAAAACATATTTAGGCTAGTAATTTTCTGTTAAGAATTACGACTAAATTATAGTAACAACAGTTACAACATAACTGTTCGTTTTTTGATTGATGAAAGAACCCGCGGCTGATTACCGCGGGTTTATTCATTTTAGAAAACGCATAATTTTAAATCACCAAACATTAATATTAGTAATATGCTAAAAACTATTTGTTACACAAGCAAGGTAAAACCAAACATAGACATAATGGGCTTTGAAGCCTTGTTTAACGAAACGCAAACCAAAAATAACACCAACAACATTACAGGTGTGCTGGTTAAAAAAGATAGTGCTTTTTTTCAAATTATAGAAGGCCAACCCATACTCATAGATGTTCTTTTTGAAAAAATAAAAATAGATAATAGACATTCTAATATTATTGAATTAGTAAACACCTCTATTACCAAACTTAGTTTTAAAGATTTTAATACAAACTACACCATTATTGACGATCTTGACGCACTTTATAGCTTACAAGATTATCTAACACACCTAGAAAATAAAGAATGTGAGTCCAAAGCTATTTTTTTACAAATTATTGAAGATCTATTAAGTTCTGACTAATAAAAAACTTTAGATTTGCGAAAACAAAACAAAAAATATTAAAATGGCTTCTAAATTAATTGCGCCTTCAATGCTAGCTGCCGATTTTGGCAATTTACAACGTGATACAGAAATGGTTAACAATAGTGATGCCGATTGGTTTCATATTGATGTAATGGATGGGCATTTTGTACCAAACATCTCATATGGTATGCCAGTAATTGCAGCTATAAAAAAGCATGCAACCAAGCCATTAGATGTTCACTTAATGATTGAAAAGCCAGAACGTTATATTGAAGAGTTTGCTAAAGTTGGAGCAGATATTATAACCGTGCACCATGAATCTACAGTACATTTACACCGCACCCTTACTCAAATAGAAGATGCAGGTTGTAAAGCTGGTGTTGTATTAAACTTAACTACACCAGTTTCTGTTCTAGAAGATATTTTACCTAAATGTTACATGGTTTTACTTATGTCTATAAACCCAGGTTTTGGTGGCCAAAAGTTTGAAGACATCACGTACAACCGCGTAAAAAAATTACGCAAAATGATTACGGATCAAGGTTTAAACACCCGAATTGAAATTGATGGTGGTGTTACCAACAAAAACATTAAGAAACTAGTTGAAGCTGGTGCCGATGTATTTGTTGCCGGAAGTCATGTTTTTAAAAGCACTAACCAGACTGAAACCATAAAAGAATTAAAAACGCTTGCTAATTCTTAAATTTGCTTAACCAAATAATACAGTAAATCGGTTGACGATACAATACCAACGGGTACACCATCATCTACCACAGGAACCGCATGAAACTCGCGATCTGCTAATAATTTTGCTACGTCCTTAATAGAAGTGTCGCTAGATACCGTAACAACATCTTTAGCCATAACTTGTTCTATGGTAAAGGCATTATAGACTACAGAATTAACTGTTCGGCTACCTTCTGCTGCACTTTCGGCAAAACTAATACGCATTAAATCGGTAAAACTAAGCATACCTACTATTACACCATGCGAAACTACTGGCATATGTTTAATTTTATGTCTATTAAACAACATCTCTACCCTATCTAAATCCTCTCTAGGGCTAATTGCAATAATATTTTTAGTCATTATCGTAGAAATCGGAATGTGTGGTACCATGGCGTATATATTTAAAGTTACAAGGTAAATTTACTTCAGAAATTAGATTGATTTTATGATAATTATCACTTATCCTAAAATAATATTCAACCCACTGTGAACTATAGTGTCCCTAAAATTGTTTTAGCAAATACTTTATTAAATCGGTTGTAGTAACAATACCTTTTAATGTGTTATTATCCACTACTGGAAGCGCATGAAATTCTTTAGACGCCAATAACTCAGCAACTTCTTTTATGGAACTTGTAGAAGAAACCGTTACAATATTGCGTTTCATTACTTGATCGATAGTAAACATATTATATACCATAACATCTACAGCACTCTCATCTTCGTTGGTAATATCGGCAAAACTAAGTCGTAACAAGTCACTATAACTAAGCATACCTACAATTACATGACCATTAACTACAGGAATATGTCTTATTTTATATTTTTTAAATAAATGCTCGGCAGTTTCAAGTTTATCTGTTTTGTTCAATGTTATAACATCCTGGGTCATTATCATTGAAATTGGTGCTTTTCGTATCATAACATTATAGCTTAAGTTTATACTATAAAATTACATAACCTTAGCTTCCTTTTTTATGATAAAAGTCATGACTAAAGTACTAGTAGCGCGGAAAATTAAAATTGAGCATTTGCCTAACCTTAAAATAAATTAAAGGAAATTGATTTCTAAAGGCTTGCGGTGTTTCAATAAAGGTTTCTAGAATAACGGCTAGCAGCTCAAAATCGTTGGTAAAGGCGTAGTGCCTTAAATACTCTGATGATACTAATTTATTTTTTAAAATTTCATCTTTAGCAAGCAACGCTCTAAGCTCATTAAAAGTATCTATAAAAATCACAGAATTTATATCCTCTTGATAAATACAATTAAAATGAATAGCATGTGCAAATTCGTGAATCCCTAAATTTAGTTTATCATCTTCAATACGGTAACCATCTAAAAAACTATCCCAAGATAGTACTAAAGTATTTAGGTTTGCGTTAAACTCTCCTTTATGATAAACTTTATTTACTTCAGAGAAGTATTTGGTTGGGTAAATAACAATATTTTTAACGGCCTTAATACTAAAATCTCTAAATCCGAAAGTAAGCATCATTGCCGTGGCAGACACTAGCACTTTTACCTCGTCTGTTATCTCAAAACCCGCTTTACCTACAAACACCTTACTTTGCATAAAAGTTGTAACACGATGCCTAAAATAGCTTTGGTTTTTAGCATCTAACCGCCTATAAAATGTAAACTGCTCAGTTAATATTTTGGTTTGACTTCTAGTTAGCGTTTTACGAAAAAGATAGAAATGTACAAATGCGGGACGATTAGTAAAAAAAGTATAAGTCATTTCTACCCCATCCAGTATGCTGGTAATTATTTTTCTAATAAAAATAAGTACTAAAACAATTACAAGTCCTATCAGGATAGATAGAATAATTGTTCCTATATAATATGAATCCGGATTAGTTTCCAAATGATATAAATATGATTTAAGGCACTGTAAAATTAACCTATTTAGCCTATTATTTAGTCTTATTAAAGAAAACTTGGTCCAAACAATGTGCTTTTAAGAAAAACCATAGATTTCTTTATAATTTTATGAGAAATTTAAGAATGATCATTTCATTTACTATAGTCTAGATAGTATATTTAAGGAATAACTTAAAAAAAAGATATGAAAACATTATATGAAGCGACCACACTAGCCACAGGAGGTCGAAAAGGAAAGGTAAAATCGGAAGATGGTCCATTGGATTTTAATTTATCGGTACCAAAATCTATGGGTGGCTCTGGAGGTGATGGTGCTAATCCAGAACAGTTTTTTGGAGCAGCTTATGCCGCGTGCTTTGGCGGCGCCATACAAGCAGTTGCTGAAAATGAAAAAATTAAAATTGATAACGATAAATTAAGCGTAACTGCTATAATAGGATTCTGTAAAGATGATGATGGATTCTTTTTAGAAGCCACCCTAGATTGTTACATACCGGGTGTAGATGTTAAAACAGGTGAGGATTTAGTTGAAAAAGCCCATGAAATTTGCCCGTTTAGCAAAGCTACGCGAGATAACATAACAGTTAGATTGAACTTATTATTAGATGAATAATAAAATTCATTTATAATTAAAAAAAGCACTTCATATGAAGCGCTTTTTTTTGTGACCGCGAAGGGATTCGAACCCCCAACCCTCAGAGCCGAAATCTGATATTCTATCCAGTTGAACTACGCAGCCATTTAATTATTATTTCAATTTATTTTTTAAAAACTCCATGCCTTCCTCTGCCTTTAAATAGTTTTCATACTCTTTTGCTTTAACTCGAGAAGTAAACACTTTAGAATACACTAAAACCCAAGGCCTGTGTTCTTTTGTTTCTTTATGTTCTCCCATATTATGTTGGGCAATTTTTTTTTGTAAATCATTAGTTAACCCTTTAAACAAACGATTATCTTTTTCACTACTAATGACATAAACATAATAAATCATTCGAAACTATTTAATATAGCAATTAAGATAATTTTGCCTTAACAATATTAGAAATGGTTTTTCCATCAGCTTGTCCAGCCAATTCTTTACTTACCATACCCATAACCTTACCCATATCTTTCATACCATCTGCTCCTACTTGCTGGATAGTGGCCACAACAACTTTTTCAATTTCTTCGTCGGTTAAGGCCTCTGGCAGAAACTGACTAATAACCTCAGCTTCATCAATTTCCGGTAATGCCAAATCCTTTCTATCTTGTTCTAAATAAATAGCCGCACTATCCTTACGTTGCTTAACTAGTTTTTGAAGTATTTTTAGCTCTTGCTCTTCTGTTAATTCTTCTTTTGCACCACTTTCTGTTTGTGCTAACAAAATAGCCGATTTAACCGCACGTAAAGCCGTTAAAGCCGTTTGGTCTTTTGATTTCATCGCTGCTTTTAAAGCCGTCATTACTTCTTGTTGTAAACCCATATTTTTTTATTATTTACTGTACTGCGAAGATAGAAAAAAGTTAGATGCTTGAAGACTAAAATTAGTAATTAAAAAGATTCCCTCCTTCGAGGAAATGACAAAATAACACCTAATAAAAAGCCCGAAAAGTTGAGGGAACTTTTCGGGCTTATAAATAACACACTTTAATAAATGGTCTATAATTAATCTACATTATCATGTAAGAATGAATTATTACTTCTTAATTGAATATCATCATTATCATCTAAACCAATACTTGTTCTCGACATATTAGTTTCTGATGAATGTTTTGCTTCTTTTAAATCTACACCTTGCCTTTTATATGCTGGTACTTTTTCTATATCATCAATTTTAGCATTGTTAAACTTGTAATTAAAGTCTTTCATTTTGCGTCTGCGCTCTTCGGCACGTTCTTTTAGCATATCTGAAATTGGACTGTTCATAGGATCTACCTCATCATTTTCCTCTTCATTTACTGTAGGTTCTACAACCACTTTCTTTTCAAAAATGATTTCCTCTTCAACATCTTCTAAAACTTCTTTACTAGTTTGTTTAGACTTAGTTTGAGCACCTTCTGCCTCGGCATAATCATGTAAAGTATAACGAATATCGCCATCTTCATTCGTTTCATTAACCGTAACTAGCTCCACGTAATCATTTACAGGAATGCTTTTAACCTCTTCAGTTAAATCATGAGTAATCGTAGCTTCAGCTTTTTCTTCAACTTTTTCAATTACCTCTTCTTTATCTTCATTTTTAAACTCATCGCTGGTTGGCGTTAATGGCATATCGAAGGTTAGAGTGATTTGTTTCTCTTCTTCAATATAATCTGAGATTAATTCAACATCAGCAATACTTTCAGAATCAGCACCCATTCTAGTTACGGGCTTAATTATAAAACTATCGTCTTCATTTAAACTAGAAATATTCGCGCTTACCTCATCGTAAACCACATTGATATTTTTAATAAGATCTGAAGTTGGTATTAAATCTATTTCTCTTTCAACTTTATTTACCTCAGATTTTTTAACAAAAACCACATCTTCTTCCGGTTCTAAATCTAAAGTATGACGAACAACTGGAGCTTCTTTCTTTTCTTCTAAAACTATAGTAGGTTCTATAATAACAGGCTCTTTATCTTGAGCATCTAAATCTTGCTCTTCGCTTAAAGAATGTACTACCTTTTTAGTTTCTGTATTAGAAATCTCGTCTTGTTGCTCGATATCAAAACCTGTTGCAATTATGGTTACGGCAATTGACTCCTCTAACGATTCATCCTCACCAACACCCATAATAATGTTTGCACCATGACCGGCTTCGGTTTGTATGTGATCATTAATTTCTCCTATTTCATCGATAGTTATTTCTTGAGCACCAGAAACAATTAGCAACAATACGTTTTTGGCACCTGTAATTTTATTATCGTTTAATAATGGTGAATCAAGAGCTTTTCGAATAGCATCTTGAGCACGATTTTGTCCTGATGCTAAGGCAGAACCCATAATAGCAGTACCACTATTACTAAGTACGGTTTTAGCATCACGTAAATCTATATTTTGTGTGTAGTGATGTGTAATAACTTCGGCTATACCACGAGCAGCGGTAGATAACACCTCGTCAGCTTTAGAGAACCCTGCTTTAAAACCAAGATTACCGTATACCTCGCGAAGTTTATTATTATTAATCACAATTAAAGAATCAACCACGTTTCTTAACTTCTCAATACCCTTTTGAGATTGTTCGATACGCATTCTTCCTTCAAACTGGAACGGCATGGTTACAATACCTACTGTTAAAATATCTAAATCTTTAGCCATTTTAGCAATTATAGGTGCTGCTCCTGTACCTGTACCACCGCCCATTCCGGCGGTAATAAATACCATTTTGGTATTAGTATCTAGCATTTGAGAGATATCATCAAAACTCTCAACTGCAGATTGCTCTCCAATATCTGGGTTTGCTCCTGCACCCAACCCTTCGGTTAAATCTAATCCTAATTGGATTTTATTTGGAACACCACTGTTTTGTAAGGCTTGTGCATCGGTATTACAGATATAAAAATCTACACCTTTTATACCTTGCTGGAACATGTGATTAATGGCATTACTACCACCACCACCTACACCAATGACTTTAATGACATTTGACTGATTTTTGGGTAAATCAAATGAGATACTTGTTTCGAATTCTTTTTTGCTGCTCATAAAATTCTATTTTTCTGGGGGATTTTTCTACTTAATATTTTAATTCAATGGTTTCTCTATACGCCAGTAATCACTTTGTTTTAAAGTACATACTGGACATGTTGCTCTATATAATAACTTACTCTGCATTATCTAAAAAATCTTTAACGCGTTCAGTTAACTTATCAAGGAAAGAACGTCTTTCCTTAACAGGTTTTTCTATAACTTCTTCTTCTATTGTTTCTTGTGGTGTTTCAACTTCATCAACAACTTCTTCTTGTTGCTCTATCTTTTTACGTTCTTGACGCTTTAATCCATCTAACACTAAACCTACGGCTGTAGCAAAAAGCGGACTTGTAATATCATCATCACTATCGCCAGCCAAATGCTCGTTAGGATAGCCAATTCTAGTATCCATACCGGTAATATATTCCACTAGTTGCTTTAAGTGCTTTAACTGTGCGCCTCCGCCCGTTAAAACAATACCCGCAATTAGTTTTTTCTTTTGCTCTTCGTGTCCGTAGTTTTTAATTTCAACATATACTTGCTCTACGATTTCAACAACCCTAGCATGTATAATTTTAGACAGGTTTTTTAAAGTTATCTCTTTGGGCTCTCTTCCTCTTAAACCAGGTATAGACACAATTTCGTTATCCTTATTCTCTCCCGGCCATGCAGAACCAAATTTTATTTTTAATAATTCGGCTTGCTTCTCAATAATTGAACAACCTTCTTTAATATCTTCAGTAATCACATTTCCTCCAAAAGGAATTACTGCTGTATGACGAATAATGCCATCTCTAAAAATAGCTAAATCGGTAGTTCCACCACCTATATCGATTAAAGCAACACCAGCTTCTTTTTCTTCTTGACTTAAAACGGCATTAGCAGATGCCAAAGGCTCTAGTGTAATACCTTCTAGACCTAATCCAGAACTTTGTACACAACGGCCAATATTTCTTATAGAAGAAACTTGCCCAACAACTACATGAAAATTCGCTTCTAAACGACCGCCATACATACCTATTGGTTCTTTTATTTCGGCTTGTCCATCAATTTTATACTCTTGTGGTAGCACATGGATAATTTCTTCTCCAGGTAGCATCACCAATTTATGTACTTGATTGATTAATCTATCAATATCATCAACATCAATTACAGTTTCAGAATTAGATCTTGTAATGTAATCGCTGTGTTGTAAACTACGAATGTGCTGTCCTGCAATACCAACAGTAACCTCGTCAATTTTCATATCTGCGGCCGCTTCTGCCTCTTGAACTGCTTGCTGAATAGACTGAATGGTTTGTGTAATATTATTTACCACACCACGGTGCACACCCAAGCTTTTAGATTTACCTATACCTAAAATCTCGACTTTGCCGTATTCATTTTTACGCCCAATCATCGCCACAATTTTTGTGGTTCCTATGTCTAATCCTACTGCTAAATTATGTTCCATAGCTTAAATTTTGGTACAAATTACTTGGTTTTCAAACTCTAAATTCACTTTGCTATAATTGCCAAGTGTGTTATCTTTTTGATTTTTCTTATAAAATGCTTTTAGATTGTTAACTTTTTTATCTAAAAAATTAACATCTCCTAATTTTACAATAAAATCACATTTTCTTAGTCTTAAATACAACTGTTTATTATTATCCTGATTAATCTCAAAAACATGCTTTTTTAAGAAGTCATCATTTTTAACTTTACGCGCTATTTTATAGACGTTTGTTAAATTATTTTTTTCAATGCTACCAGTAACTAAGGGTACTCTTGCTGAATAGTTTTTAGACAACGGCATAAACATGCCCTCATCATCAATGTAATAAGACGCATTTGTACTCACCCTTGCTATAGGCGTTTTCTGTTCTATCTCAGCGTTAAGCGTGCCATTTACAGCAACATACACTTCTGCAGATTTTATTAACGGATTAGATTTGAGGGTGTTTTCTAATTCATTCAAAACTAAAGCTTCTTTAGGCACGTTTTTAAGCCCTCCATAATTTTGTATTAACAATTTACTAACAGCCTCGCTTGTTACAAACAGGTTGTTTTCGCCAACAAATTTTACTTGAGGATCAGACACACTTCTATGTGCATTTCGCGCTGAGGCAAAAGCGAACAAAAAGACCACTACGCCTAGCAAAACAAACATTTTTATGTAGTTCCAATTAACTTTCAACACTAAACTCTTTTTTAATGTATTTTACCTGTTCTCCTATATCTCCGGCTCCTATTGTTAAAATAACCTGAGCCTTACTTTCGTGAATTTTAGCTAACAAATCAGTTTTACTAACTAACTGCTTATTTTTATTGCTTATTTTATCTAGCAACCACGACGATGTAACACCTTCAATAGGCAATTCTCTTGCTGGATAAATATCTAATAACATAAGGTCATCGAACTGCGATAAACTCTTAGCAAAATCGTCTGCAAAATCTTGTGTTCGGCTAAACAAATGTGGCTGAAAAATAGCCAACACCTTCTTATCGGGATACATTTCTCTAACGGCCTGATGAACAGCATTAATTTCTTCTGGATGATGTGCATAATCATCAACAAAAACCAAATTATCGGTTTTAATATGATAGGTAAATCTACGCTTAACCCCTTTATAAGATGCTAAAGCATTGGCGAGCTGGTGGTGCGGGCAACCATATTCTACAGCCATCGCCAAGGCTATTAATGCATTCGACAAATTATGTCTACCAGGTAGGTTAAATTGTAAATTTTCAAGTACCGTTTTTGGCGTTTTAACATCAAAAACATAGGTGCCATTTTTTATTTCTATATTTTGAACGGAATAATCCGAATCGTCTTCAATACCATAAGTAATGCCTTTTAAAGGCAATCCATTTTTTACAAACAGCTTACCGTTTGGTTTAATTTTTTTTGTAAAATCTTCGAATGTTTTTTTCAACTCTGCCGCATCACCATAAATATCTAAATGATCGGCATCCATGGATGTAATACATGCCAAGTCTGGCGACAATGTTAAAAACGAACGATCGAACTCATCGGCCTCAACAACACTAACTTCAGATCCATTTAAAATTAAATTTGAGTTATAATTTTCGCTAATTCCACCTAAAAAAGCAGTTAGCGCCACATTACACTCATGCATTAAATGCCCTAAAATACTTGTAGTTGTGGTTTTACCGTGCGTTCCTGCAACAGCCAAACAAAAGGTATTCTCGGTAATTAGTCCTAAAATCTGAGAACGTTTTAAAACCTTAAAACCATTCGATTTAAAGAAATTTAATTCTGCATTATCTTTAGGAATTGCGGGCGTATAAACTACAATGGTATTATCTGGATTTTTAAACTGCAATGCAATGTTATCTATAGCATCGTCAAAATGAACCGCCACACCCAAATCGACCAAACTATTGGTAATATCGGTTTGTGTTTTATCATAACCAGCAACATTTTTGTTATTAGCTTTAAAATAGCGTGCCAAAGCACTCATGCCAATACCGCCAATGCCTACAAAATAGATGTTATGTATATTATTTAAATTCATTTAATTTATTTCAGAAGTTTTTCTACCTCGTCTGCTATATCTTTAGTTGCGTTTATTAATGCTAATTTTTTAATATTATCTGATAATGTTTTTTGTCTTTCTGGCGCATTTAAAAGCTGAGAAAATTTGTTCTCAAAATCGGCATCTAAATCTTCTTCTTTTATTAGAATGGCAGCATCTTCATTCACTATAGCCATCGCATTTTTGGTTTGATGGTCTTCTGCCACATTTGGCGAAGGAATAAAAATTACGGGCTTACCAACTATACATAATTCGGACACCGAGCCTGCTCCTGCTCTTGAAATTACAATATCTGCAGCAGCATAAGCAAAATCCATATTGTTTAAAAACTGATACACTTGAATTCCTTTTGTATTATCGCAAATTTTATATTGCTGGTAATATAATTTTCCGCACTGCCATATAATTTGAATGTTATGCGTATCGAAAAAATCTAATTTCTTCTCGATTAATTGATTAATCCTTCTAGACCCCAAACTACCACCAATAATAAGTAGCGTAACCTTGTTGGGTTCCAAATTAAAAAAGCGTTTTGCCTCTTCAACTTTTGTTTCTACATTCAATAAGCCTTGACGAACCGGATTACCTGTTTTAATTATTTTCTCCTTTGGAAAAAAGCGTTCTAAACCATCATAAGCAACACATATTTTCTGTGCTTTTTTAGCCAGTAGTTTATTGGTAATTCCCGGATACGAGTTTTGCTCTTGAATTAAAGTTGGAATATTACTTGAAGCCGCAGCTTGTAATAATGGACCACTTGCAAAACCACCCGTACCAATAGCCACATCGGGCTTAAATGACTTTATTATTTTACGAGCCTCCCAAAGACTACTAATTACCTTAAACGGGAAACTTAAATTTTTTAAAGTTAGCTTACGCTGAATACCAGAAATCCATAAACCTTTAATCTGATATCCAGATTGAGGCACTTTTTCCATCTCCATTCTATCTTTGGCACCTACAAATAAAAATTCGGCATCTGGAAAACGAGATTTTAACTCGTTAGCAATAGCGATAGCAGGATAGATATGACCTCCTGTTCCTCCTCCGGATAATATGATTTTATATTTACTCATTTAAATGGCCTCGCTTAAAATTTCTAACGGATTATCTTCATTAATTTCTTGCTCCTTTATCTCTTCTCGTTTTGCGCTAACACTTAATATAATTCCAATAGCCAAACAAGTCATCCAAATAGATGTACCACCGCTACTAATTAAGGGTAATGTTTGTCCCGTAACCGGAAACAACTCAACCGCTACAGCCATATTTATTAAGGCCTGAAAAACGATAGGCAAACCAACACCTAACACTAACAACTTACCAAATATGGTGTCTGATTTTTGAGCTACAATAACCACCCTAAACAGAAACCACAAGTAAAGCGTCATAATTACAAACCCACCTATTAAGCCATACTCTTCAATAATTATGGCAAAAATGAAATCGGATGATGATTGTGGTAAAAAATTCTTCTGCATACTTTTACCCGGACCAACACCCCAAATTTGACCTGTTGCAATGGCTATTTTTGCTTTTTCTATTTGATAATCGGCTTCGGTATCTTCTGGGTTAGAAAAACTTTCAATTCGTCCCATCCATGTATCAATCCTATTAGGCATTGCATCTGGAAACGCCTTAGCTATTAATATAAACATGGTTAAAACCAATATCCCCGAACCAATAATAACTGCCAAATAACGCAGTGGATACCCTCCAAGAAACACCAACATAACAACCATTAAAAACATGATAGCTGCCGTTGAAAAGTTGGCAGGTAAAATTAATATAAGCACTAAAAATACAGGAATCCAAAGCGGTAAAATAGACGCCTTAAAGGTTACTGTTTCCTCTTTAATTTTAGACATATATCGCGCTACATAAACCATTAAAACAACAGCTGCCAAGGTGGATGTTTGAAAAGACATACCCACAAACGGAATACGTATCCATCTACTAGCATTTGCCCCAGCTATTGTTGTGCCTTGCATCATGGTTATAGCAAGCAAAACCAAAACAATTGGTATCATTATTAACGACAAGCCCTTAAAATACCTATATGGAATTTTATGTACGCCGTAAATTATAGCAAACCCTAAAATTAAGTGCACAAAATGTTTAATAAAAAAAGTAAAGGTGTTTCCTCCCGTGCCTTTATACGCCAAATTACTAGCCGCACTGTACACGGGTAAAAACGATAAAATAGCCAATAGCGCAACTATTGCCCAAATTAAACGATCTCCTTTTATGTTGTTAAATAATGTTTGCACTTAAATTTAATATTATAAGTTTCTTACTGCATCTTTAAATTGACGTCCGCGGTCTTCATAGTTTTCAAACAAATCGAAACTTGCACACGCTGGCGATAACAACACACTGTCACCAGATTCTGATAATTTGTAAGCTATTTTAACAGCCTCTTGCATGTATTGCGTTTCAATAATTACATCGACCATATTCCCGAAGGTATTCATCAATTTTTCATTATCGACACCTAAACAAATTATGGCTTTTACTTTTTCGTTTACAAACGGAAATAATTCTTCGTAATTATTACCCTTATCCACACCACCAACAATCCAAACTGTTGGAGCACTCATACTTTCCAAAGCGTAATAGGTAGCATTTACGTTAGTAGCCTTAGAGTCGTTTATGTATTGTACTTTATTAATTTTAAGCACCTCTTCTAAACGATGCTCAACAGCCTGAAAGTTCTCTAAACTTTCTCTTATTGTTTGCTTTCTAATTTTAAGCAAATGCGCTACAGTAGAGGCCGCCATTGCATTTTTAGTATTGTGGTTTCCTTCTAGTTTTATTTTAGCTGTTGGCATAATTATCTCGTTGTTATTTATTGTTAGTCTAATATTTTCGTTGTCCAAATACGCACCGTTTTTTATAGGTTTTACTAATGAAAATGGCAATAATGTAGATTGAACTGGGTTATTTTTTAAATGCTCTACTATCACTTCATCGTCGGCATCATAAATCAAATAATCATCTTTAGTTTGATTCATGGCAATTCTGAATTTAGATTTGATATAATTTTCGAATTTGTAATCATATCTATCTAAATGATCTGGAGTAATGTTTAACAATACAGCTATGTTTGGTTTAAAATCGATAATATCGTCTAACTGAAAACTGCTTATTTCCAAGACATAGTTTTTAAAGTCTTCTTCCAAAACCTGTTTCGCAAAACTGTCGCCAATATTACCTGCCAACCCCACATTTAATGCTTCCTTTAAAATATGATGCGTTAATGTAGCCGTTGTTGTTTTTCCATTACTACCAGTAATTCCAACAATTGTAGCTTCGGTAAATTTTGAAGCAAATTCAATTTCTGAAACTACTGAAATACCTTTTTTTCGAATTTGTTTTATCAATTCAACTTTATCAGGAATTCCAGGGCTTTTCATGACGATATCAGCATTTAGAATCTTAGATTCCGTATGCGATTCATCTTCCCATTCAATCTCATTATGTATAAGAACTTGTTTGTACTTTTCTTTTATTTTTCCTTTATCTGAAACAAAAACTTCATAGCCCTTTGCCTTTCCTAAAAGTGCTGTTCCAACACCACTTTCCCCTCCTCCTAATATGACTAATCGCTGCTTTGTCATTTCGTTTTCGTTATTTATAATATTCCCGCTTTCGCTGAAATTTATCGTATTTTCAATGTTACAATAGACAGGATAGCTAGTAATATGCCTATAATCCAGAATCTGGTAACAATTTTACTTTCATGATATCCTGACTTTTGATAATGATGATGCAAAGGCGACATTTTAAAAATGCGTCGTCCTTCACCATATTTCTTTTTGGTATACTTAAACCAACTTACCTGCATAACAACCGATAAGTTTTCGGCTAAAAATATCCCGCACAACACAGGTATTAACCATTCTTTACGCACGGCAATAGCAATAACCGCAATAATCCCACCTATAGTTAAACTACCCGTATCTCCCATAAATACTTGAGCCGGATAGGTATTGTACCATAAAAACCCAATAAGCGCCCCTACAAATGCCGCTATATAAATGGTAATTTCCTCAACCCTTGGGATATACATAATATTCAAGTATTCCGAGAAAATAATATTACCAGAAACCCATGCAAAAATGCCCAATGTAAGCACGATAATTGCCGAGGTACCGGCCGCTAAACCATCTATACCATCGGTTAGGTTTGCCCCGTTTGATACCGCTGTTATTATAAAAATGGTTACTAAAATGAATATAACCCACGCATACTTTTCTAGACTCGGACTAATCCACGTGATTACTTTTGCATAATCGAACTCATTTCCTTTTACAAAAGGAATTGTTGTTTGTGTTGATTTTACCTCCTGCTTAAATAATTTTGAAGCTTCTATATCTGGGTTTTGAGCCAATAAAATACGTTGCTCTTCTATTGGCAACTTCTCTTTCATGGTGACATCTTGATGAAAAAACAACGTTGCCCCAACAATAATCCCTAAGCCTACTTGACCCAATACTTTAAACCTCCCTTTTAAGCCTTCTTTATCGTTTTTAAACTTTTTTAAATAATCATCAATAAAACCAATAACACCCATCCATAGCGTGGTTACTATTAAAAGAATGATATAAATATTCTCTAGTTTCGCTAACAAAAACACAGGTATTAAAGTAGCTAGAATAATAATTAAACCGCCCATTGTAGGTGTTCCTGCCTTTTCTTTTTGCCCTTCTAAACCTAAATCTCTAATAGTCTCGCCCATTTGCTTTTTTTGCAAAAAGCGTATAATTCTTTTACCATAAATAGTAGAAATTAACAGTGATAAAATCATAGCCAAAGCCGCTCTAAAGGTTAAAAACCCAAAAAGTGAAGCTCCAGGAAGTTGAAACTGTTTTTCTAAATATTCAAATAGGTAGTACAGCATATTATTTCATCTGTTGTTTTATAATGTTATCAATGACCAGATGTAATTCGCCATTAAACATTTTTGTTATTATGAGCTTTATAAACATGCTCATTTCTGTAATTGTTTTAAAAATTCTTTTACTATTTTAAGATCATCGAAATCGCTACGCACACCATTTACTTCCTGGTAGGTTTCATGACCCTTTCCGGCTATTAAAATGATATCGTTTGGCTGCGCCATTTGGCAGGCCGTTTTTATAGCCTGTTTTCTATCTGAAATAGTTAATGTTTTCTTGAAATTTTGAGGCTCAACACCCGCTTCAATCTCATTTAAAATATCTTCTGGTTTTTCACTACGTGGATTATCACTAGTAAAAATCACTTTTGTACTTAATGCCGATGCGATATGCCCCATTTTAGGACGCTTTGTTCTATCTCTATCTCCACCGCAGCCTACAACCGTAATAAGTTCTTCATTTTTAGTACGTATGCTGTTTATGGTTTCTAACACGTTTTTTAATGCATCAGGAGTATGCGCATAATCAACAATGGCTGTTATTTTTTCATCTGAAATAATATATTGAAACCTTCCGCTAACACTTTCTAAATCGCTTATTAAACGCAATACTTCAACTTTCTCGAGACCTAACAATTCCGCAGTAGCGTAAATAGCCAAAACATTATAGGCGTTAAAATTCCCAATAAGTCGTGTCCACACCTCACTATCATTCACCTTTAATAACAAGCCTCCAAATTGATTTTCTAGAATTTGAGTTTTGTAATCGGCATACTGTTTTAAAGCATAAGTGTATGTCTTAGCCTTAGTGTTTTGCAGCATAACTAATCCATTTTTATCGTCGGCATTTACTAACGCAAAAGCGCGACTGGACAACTCATCAAAAAATTTCTTCTTTACATCTCTATACTCGGCAAATGTGCTGTGATAATCTAAATGATCGTGAGACAGATTAGTAAAAATGCCGCCTTCAAAATGCAAACCTTCTGTTCTAAACTGATGAATACCATGAGAGCTTACTTCCATAAAGCAAAACTCGACACCTTCAGCATTCATTTCGCTTAAATATCTGTTTATAGTTAAGGAATCTGGCGTGGTATGAGTTGCTTTATACTCTACCTCATCCACCATAATTTTTACAGTAGATAACAAACCTACTTTGTAACCCGCTTTTTTAAACAACTGATACAATAAGCTACTTACCGTAGTTTTACCGTTTGTTCCCGTTACACCAACAAGTCTTAAATTTTCCGATGGATTACCATAAAAATTTGAAGCCATAATTGCCAGTGCACGACTTGTATTATCCACCTCTACATAAGTAACACCATCAACTAAGTTATCAGGTAAATTTTCGCAAACCACACTTGTAGCACCACTACCAATAGCCTTTTCTATATAATCGTGCCCATCGGCAACTAAACCACGAATAGCCACGAAAGCATGATTATTTTCGATTTTTCTAGAATCGAAATTAATAGCCACAACATCTATATTTGTGCTGCCAACTACCGCGTTTAAAGTAGCCTTATAAAGTATGTCTTTTAGTGCTATCATGATGCTTTTAAAACTACGGTTTGGTTATCTTTCAGTTTTGTATTTTTATCTACAGATTGTGATTTTACAATGCCATTTCCACTTAATTTCACATTAACATCAATCTGCATATTTTCAAGTAAAACAATAGCATCCATTGCTGGCATACCAATTAAATTTGGCATTATTGTTTTATAGGTTTGTGCTGTTTTATAAAACCCTTCATATTCTTTATCAACATCCGCAACATTCATTTGTAAGGTTTCAACCTCATCTATTAAAGGCGTATCTGTATAAATTTTTTGAGCCACTCTTTTAAAAACTGGTCCTGACACATCTGCTCCATAATACCCAACACCTTTATCTGGCTCATGAATAACAACAATGCATGAATACTTCGGGTTTTCGGCAGGGAAATAACCAGCAAAAGAAGATATATAGTTTAATTTAGATTTATCGCTGTAATCTTTTTGACACGTTCCTGTTTTTCCGGCCATAGAAAAGTTTTTAGAATATAAACGATGTCCTGTACCGTGTTTTTTCTCTACAACATTTTTTAATAGTGCTTGCAGCTTAGAAATCGTTTCTTTGGAGCAGATTTGTTCGTTAATAACCTCTCTTTCAAAAGGCTCTATAACCTTATCAAATTCCTTAACTTCTCTTAAAAACCTTGGCTTAACCATAACACCATCGTTAGCAACAGCATTGTAAAAGGTAAGGGTTTGCAAAGGCGTAAACGACACACCGTAACCATAGGCCATCCACTGTAAAGCAATACCACTCCAACGCCCGTTTTTAACTCTTGGATCTGGAATAATTGGCATAGGCTCTCCTATAATTGGTAAGTCCAAACCATTATTTAGGTTCATGTCATATAATCTGTCTACAAACTTTTCAGGATTTTTTCTGTAGCCCTGATCTATAATCTTTACAATACCTGTATTAGAAGACACCTCAAAAGCCTTAGAAACAGATATTTTACCGTAACCACCATACTTGGAATCACGTACTTTTTTACCGTAAAAACTTAAAACACCTTTTTCCGTATCTACCACATCGCTAGTATCAGCTACTTTATCTTCAAAAGCTGCTGCAAGCGCCATAAGTTTAAACGTTGAACCAGACTCGTGACTCTCACCAACCGCATAATTTAAACGCTCGTAATAATGTCCGTTTTTATTTCTTCCTAAATTTGAAATGGCACGAATCTCTCCAGTTTTTGTCTCCATAACCACCACACAACCATGATCTGCCTTATATTTTTCTAACTGTGCTAATAATGAATGGTGCGCTATATCTTGAATATTTACATCGATAGTCGTATAAACATCGTAACCATCTTTTGGTTCAATTTCATTTGCATCACTTAAAGGTTTCCATTGCCCTTTACCAATTTGCTGTTTTTTACGCTGCCCATCTACACCTCGCAAATACTTAACACCAAAAGCACCATCAATACCAGGTCTTGTTACATTACCTTTATCATCAACACGCTCGTAACCAATAGTTCTTTGCGCAATACCACCCATTGGATGCTCACGTTTTGTGGTTTGCTCTACAATTAACCCTCCTTTGAAAGCGCCTAGTTCTAATAATGGGAAGTTTCGCAGACGGATATAATCAGAATAGCCAATATTTCTAGCCAACAAGTAGTAACGATTTTTATTAGCACGAGCACGTCTAAGATCTTTTAAAAGTTTAGTAGCCGATTTGCCAGAATATTTTGAAAGTGAATCGCAAAGTGGTTTTACGTATTTTTCGAAAGTTTTAGCATTTGGAGTTAAGGCATCAAAACGAATATCGTACTTAGGGATTGAGGTTGCCAACAGATTCCCATTTACAGAATACACATTACCTCTATTAGCAGGAATCACAACATTTTTAACAACACGCTCTGTTGCTTTTGCTCTATACGCATCGCCTTGAAGAAACTGAATGCTTAGCAATTTAAACACCACAGCAAGCCCGAAGATGAACATACATCCAGCTATAAAATACAAACGGTTTAATATGTTTTTTTCGTTTACTGCCAAGGTTTTATTATCAATTATTCTTTTTAATCTTTATTTTTTTTGGCGGATTTACTGAAGGCGCCAACCCTTTTTCTTTCATTACTATTACCACATTCGACTCCATTTTAAGCCTCATGAGTTTCGATCGACCATCTACAAATGCCGATCGCATTTCTTTTACTTCATTTTTTAATCGAGCAATTTCATATACCTTTTTATCTGCACTATGCGAACTCGCAATCATTACTATGGCTAACCCAGAAATAAAAAGTATTAACCGCCAGCTTTTAAACGAATCATCACTAATTAAAAAAGACCCCTTTAATATGTTATAGATATTCTTCTTCATTCTTTGCTTCTTACTAAAAGGAAGGATTAAAAGCTTATTTATAGCTTTTCTGCAACACGAAGCTTTGCACTTCTTGCCCTATTATTAATTTTAATCTCTTCTGCCGTTGGCACAATTAATCCATTTACCTTTTTTAGAGGCACCTCAAAGTTCCCAAACATATCGCGTTCTGGTTCTCCTTCGAACATGCCATTTCTAATAAATCGTTTTACCAACCTATCTTCGAGAGAGTGATAGGATATAAAACTTAATCGACCGCCAACTTTCAACACTTCCGGAGTTTGCAATAAAAACTCTTTTAAAACCTCAATTTCTTGATTAACCTCTATTCTTATAGCTTGATAAATTTGAGCCAACACTTTATTCTCAAAACGCGGTGGCAAAAACTTAGCTAAAACTTTTTTTAACTGTTCACTTGTTACTATTGGCTCTGTCTCTCTGTACTCAACAATTAACCTTGCCATTGCTGGAGCTGCACGCAACTCGCCATATTGCAAAAACACTTGCTTTAACTGGGCCTCGTCATACTCATTAATGACATGAAAAGCAGATAATTTATTTTGTTGATTCATCCGCATATCCAAATCTGCTTCAAACCGTGTTGAAAAACCACGTTCTGCAACATCAAACTGATGCGATGACACCCCAAAATCTGCTAAAATCCCATCCACTTCTTTTGCACCGTGAAACCTCAAAAATCGCTTTACAAACCTAAAATTCTCATGTATAAGCGTAAACCTATCATCATCAATTGCATTTTCAAGCGCATCTGGATCTTGATCGAAAGCATACAACTTTCCTTTATCACTAAGTCTACTTAAAATTTCTTTACTATGACCGCCACCACCAAAAGTGACATCTACATAAACACCATCCGGATTTATATTCAACCCATCAACTGTTTCTTTTAAAAGTACCGGATTATGATATTCCATGCTCGTCATCGTCTTGTCCCATTACTTCCTCTGCCAAATCCGCAAAATCAATTGCAGCATCATCAATAGCTTGTTCATACAAATCCTTATCCCAAATCTCAATAATATTGATTGCCGAAGCCACCACTATATTTTTAGAAATATCTGCAAAAACCGTTAAATCCTTAGGGATTAACAACCTACCATTAACATCTACCTCAACCATTTTGGCCCCAGCAGTAAACCTTCTAATAAAATCGTTATTCTTCTTTTTAAACTTATTTAGCTTATTCATTTTTCCCATTAACACCTGCCATTCGCTCATTGGGTAAAGTTCTAGGCATTTTTGAAAAACAGAACGACGCAACACAAAACCATCCTGCAAAATCGCAGAAAGTTGCTTTTTGATTGCAGCAGGCATCATTAATCTGCCTTTTGCATCAACCTTACAATCGTATGTGCCTGTTATTAAATCCAATGCGTTTTGCTAAACTTTAAACGTTTAAATGTCAAATATATTGAAAATAATCCCACTTTATACCACTATATACCACTTTGTTAATAAATTTTCGATTAATTACGATTTTAATCCGATTTCTGAAAATAGAAAACACCACATCGCATAACAAGAACTTCGATTTCAAACTTTAATATTCAAATTACAAGATTGTTAATATGTTAGTTTTTGGTTTTTCTAAATTTCACTCCGTAACACAATTCATTTTACTTGAAAGCAATAATTATAGTAGAAATATGAATGAAATAACTATATTTGTTTTTAACGAATGAATGACTAACTGATTAATGACGCATCGTTTAAAAAAAGAAGAAAAATACAGCTATATAGAAGCAGGTGAAGGCACTCCAATAATAGTGTTACATGGCTTAATGGGAGGATTAAGCAACTTTGACGCTGTAACTGAATATTTTTGTACCAAAGGGTATAAAATAGTAATCCCCGAGTTACCACTTTACAGCAAATCTTTGCTTAAAACTAACGTAAAGCATTTTGCAAAATATCTGCATGACTTTATTGAATTTAAAGGCTACAAAGAAGTTATTTTATTAGGAAACTCTTTGGGAGGCCATATAGGTTTATACCACACCAAACTTTACCCGGAAAGTGTTAAAGCTTTA
The DNA here is from genome assembly GCF_014202225.1 of Algibacter amylolyticus. Taxonomy (GTDB): domain Bacteria; phylum Bacteroidota; class Bacteroidia; order Flavobacteriales; family Flavobacteriaceae; genus Algibacter_B; species Algibacter_B amylolyticus. The sequence goes on along the minus strand of NZ_JACHGE010000013.1, from coordinate 31,413 downwards.
ATAATTACGGGAAGCTCTGGACTGTACGAAAACGCTATGGGCGGCGGATACACCAAACGTAGTGACTACGAGGTAATTAAAAAGAAAGCACAAGACGTGTTTTACGACCCTGAGGTTGCTACTAAGGAAATTGTAGATGAAGTGTACGAAACCGTAAACGACCGAAACAAGCTTATAAAAACTTTAGCTATTGCCAAAAGTGCTATAAGACATAATATGGCTAAAGATCTACCAACACTATCGACACCAACTTGCATAATTTGGGGTAAAAATGATGGCGTTACACCTCCAGAAGTTGCCGAAGAATTTAATCAATTATTACCAGATTCTGAATTGTTTTGGATAGACAAATGTGGGCATGCTGCTATGATGGAACACCCTCAAGAATTTAACGACATTCTTTACGCTTGGTTACAAAAACGAGGATTCTAGTAATAAATTCTAAAAGAAAAAACTCTAAATCCCATTAATGAGATTTCCTCTTTCGAGGGAATAACAAAAACACATTTCTAATGAAAATTAAGTCTGCCGAATTTGTAATGAGTAACTCTGATGTTGCTAAATGCCCGAAAAGCAGATTACCGGAGTATGCTTTTATTGGCCGTAGTAATGTTGGAAAGTCTTCATTAATAAATATGCTAACCAGCAGAAAAAGTTTAGCTAAAACTTCAGGAAGACCAGGAAAAACACAACTTATTAATCACTTTTTAATTAATAACAACTGGCACTTGGTAGATTTACCAGGTTATGGTTACGCTCGTGTTTCTAAAAGCTCTAAGAAAGTCTTTCAAAAATTTATAACCCAGTATTTTGGCTCACGCGAACAACTCGTAACGGCTTTTGTTTTGGTTGATATTAGACACACGCCACAGCCAATCGATTTAGAATTCATGCAATGGTTAGGAGAAAACGGTATTCCGTTTTCAATTATATTTACTAAAGCTGATAAATTGCGTCCTCAAGCCATTGAGAAACACGTTGACGACTATAAAAACATCCTTTTAGAAACTTGGGTGGAAGTGCCTAACTACTTTATTACCTCATCATCTAAAGACATTGGAAAAGATGATGTTTTAGGCTATATTGATGGATTGAATGAGAATATGAATTTGGAAGCTAATTAAGGTTACTTTATTATTTAAATATTGCTTTTAATTTTTCACATCCAAAGCATCCCTAAGCGCATTCCCTATTAACATAAACGCCATTACCAAACTCATAATACATAGTCCGGGAATAATAGCTAAATAAGGTTTACCTAAAATAATATAATTGTAATGATCTTTAATCATAGCACCCCAACTTGCCATTGGCGGTTGCGCACCAATACCTAAAAAACTTAATCCGCTTTCTATTAAAATGGCACCCGCAAAATTTGCTGCCGATATTACAATAACTGGCGCCATAATATTTGGCAAAATATGCTTTACTATAATTCTTAAATCGGTATAACCAAGTGCCCTTGCTGCAGTAACATATTGCATTTCCTTTGTACTAATTATTTGCCCGCGCACTACCCTAGCAACCTCAACCCACATGGTTAAACCCACTGCAATAAACACTTGCCAAAATCCTTTTCCTAAAGCTAAAGTAATAGCAATAACTAACAACAGCGTAGGGATTGACCATGTTACATTTATAACCCACATAATTACAGCATCTACTTTACCACCAAAATAACCGGCTACGCTCCCCATAAATATGCCAATTACCAATGAAATAAGGACTGCAACAAACCCTATAAAAAAGGAAATTCTTGCTCCAACTAAAACCCGACTTAATAAATCGCGGCCGTATTTATCTGTACCAAAAAGGAATGTTTTTTCTTTAATAAAATCTTTTACTTTTCCAGCAGGAAACACACTTAGCATAATCGTTTTTTCTGCACCTTCTAGTCCATCAGCAGCATATTCTTTATATTCCAATTCATCATCCTTAATGGTATATGACGTAATAGGAATCTCGGAATCTGTATTTTTCTTTCCAAAGAATAGTTTATCAAAAGCACTTTGATCCACTTTTATTTTTGAAGGTATTGTAAGCATGGTTACTTTAAATCCCGGTTTTTCTGAATGGATAGCCAAATGCATTTGATTTGCGTATTGCGAATTATCTGGTGCAAACACATAAGCAAACACAGATACTAAACCTACCAAAACGATAAAGTAAAAACTAAAAACGCCCCAAAAGTTCTTTTTAAACTTTTGGAGCGCTAGTTGTTTTAGTGAGTTTGATTTATGACTCATTTTAATATATTTTGTAAACGAACTCTGTTAAAATGAATTCTACTATAATTTAATTTTGAACCGTAGATGCTACCTTTTTCATAGGATATGCCGATTTTAAATCTTCAAGCACATTAAGCGCCTCTTCAACATAAACATCCTTTTTTAAACTAGCATGCCAGCGATCGCGTTTTTCTTTTAAATCGGTAGTATCTTGAGCTATTAAGGCTTTTTCAAAACCATGAGACTGGAAAGTTAAATTTGAATCGTAATCTGACATAGCATCGAATTTTTTCGATTCAGCTTCATTAGCTTCTAATTGCGCTTTGTAAGTTTTATAGTTTAAAGAGAAAACTGTTTCATCAATTTTACTTTTCACCCATTTAGCATTTTCTTCAATAAGTTTTAATTGACCGTTAGTACTCATGCGCTTTTTACTATTTGCAATAGTTGCATCGTAATCGAAATAATGATCCCAAGGTGTATAATCGGCTGCATCAATTTCATCATAAGGCAACGGATTATCTTTATCCTTTTCACCTACATCAATAAAACTAAAACGCCCTGGTACATTTACATCACTTTTAACACCTTCTAATTGTACAGAACCACCATTAATTCTATAGTATTTCTGTCTTGTAAGAGCTAAAGCACCTAAATCGCCACTCGTATTATTTCGTAGCATATTATTTAAGTCTATTACATTTTGCACGGTTCCTTTACCATACGTCTGCTTACCTCCAATAATAATGGCGCGTTTGTAATCTTGCATTGCCGCCGCCATAATTTCTGAAGCCGAAGCCGAAATCTCGTTAACTAAGATAACCAACGGACCATCCCAAGAAATAGATTTATCTCTATCTCTTAAAACCTCCTTTGGCTGATCTGTAGAGCGCACCTGAACAATGGGACCATCTTTAATAAATAATCCTGCCATGTCTACAACTGCAGGTAAAGACCCACCGCCATTATTACGTAAATCTAGCACTAAACCTTGCATACCATCGGCTTTTAAACGCTCAATTTCTTCCTTAACATCCTTTGCAGCATTAATGTTTTTATAATCTTGAAAATCGACATAAAAAGCAGGTAAGTTAATTATACCAAACTTCATATTATCCTTCTCTACTATTGATGCCTTAGCATAAGTTTCAACCAACTCTACAACATCTCTCACAATTTCGACATCTTTTACAGAACCATCCACCTTTTTAATGGTAAGTGTTACTTTAGTTCCTTTAGGCCCTTTAATGTATTTTATAGCATCGTTAATACGCATACCAACAATATCTACAGCTACATCTTCATCTTCTTGTTTCACTTTTAAAATAACATCTTCAACCTCTAACTTATTACTTCTCCAAGCTGGACCTCCAGAAATTAATTCTACTATTTTAATATAATCCATTCTTTTCTGAAGTCTTGCACCTATGCCTTCTAATTTACCAGACATACGTTGATCGAAATCTTCTTTTCCTTTAGGTGCTAGATAATATGTATGCGGATCGTACTCTTCAACAATAGTATTTACATAAATAGCAAACCAATCTTCTCGTTGTTGATCATCAATATAATCTTCAAAATAAATATTTATAGATTTTAAAGTCGCCTCTCTAGCTTCTTTCTCAATCTGCTCATCAGATTTTAAAACATAATCAGGATCTGCTACCTTAGCTCTTTTTTCTTCTTCAAGGATATCATCGTAGTTAGAAAGTGTAGAAAACTTTAATTGCTTTCTCCACCTGTCCTTAAGTTCTCTTTTGTTTTTTGCAAACGTGCTATTTTCGTAGTTTGTATCAAAATCTTCATCTATAGTATAATCAAAAGGTTCCGATAGCACTTCTTTATAAATTTCTTTAGCCTCTTCTATACGTTTTAACATACGCTCATTAACCACATTAAAAAATGTAATATCTGTAGCTTTAAGCTGATCGTCGATATTCAATTTAAAGGCTTCAAAATCTTCGTAATCCGATTGATAAAAATAACGTTTCACAGGATCTACAATTTCTATGTAATCCGCAAACAATTCGGCAGAAAACTCATCGTCCAATGCTATAGGATCAAAGTGACCTTGATCTAACACAAATGTTATTATTTGTATTAATAGTTTGTCTTTATCTGGGTTACTAAATTTCTTTGATGTAAAACTACAGGATGCAAATGCTAACAAAAGCATTAAGGAGAGTACTTTATAATTCCTTTTCATAATATTTTTCATGTGTTAATCTTTATTTGCTTCTAAAAAGCACAGCATATTTTTCACTAAAATAAAAGAAAAAACCGTGCCAAGAGATTGAAACGCTACTAATTTTTTGTTAAAGCAAAGAAAATAAGGGTATACAACCGAAATTATGTATTTTAGCGTTGCATTTTAGAAATTGAAAATGAGCAAAAAACCCCTTATACTTGTTACAAACGACGATGGTATTAACGCCCCTGGAATACGTGCTTTAATTAGCGTTATGAACACCATAGGCGATGTTGTTGTGGTAGCTCCAGATAGCCCGCAAAGTGGCATGGGACACGCCATAACATTAAACTCCACGTTATACGCCGAGGAAATTAAAATAGATAATGGGCCGCAGAAGGAATTTAGTTGCTCTGGCACACCTGCAGATTGTGTTAAGTTAGGTATACGCGAGTTGGTAGGCAGAACTCCAGACCTCTGTGTTTCGGGAATTAATCATGGCTCCAACGCCTCTATTAATGTTATTTACTCTGGCACCATGAGTGCTGCTATTGAAGCTGGTATTGAAGGTATTCCAGCTATAGGATTTTCGTTATTGAATTACAATTGGGAAGCTAATTTTGAAGCCTGTAAAGCCTATGTTAAAACCATTACCAAAAATGTAATAGAAAACGGTTTACCTAATGGCGTAATTTTAAATGTTAACATCCCTAATATTCCTAAAAAAGAAATAAAAGGTATTAAAGTTTGCCGACAAGCAAAGGCGAATTGGGTAGAAAAATTCGATAAAAGAAAAACACCACAAGGCAGAGATTATTATTGGCTTGCGGGAAAATTTGTTAATTTAGATGGCGGTGAAGACACGGATGAATGGGCACTTGAAAACGGCTATGTATCATTAGTTCCCGTTCAATTTGATTTAACAGCACATCATTTTTTAAAAGACTTAAATGGTTGGAAATTTAACCACTAAAATATAATTATAGTAGATGAAAAAAGACGTTTTTATAGGTATGTTTGTTGGTTTAATTGCCAATGCCATAGGTTTATTTTTTACAGCCAATTTATTAGGAAAAGGAGATGATTTCACTTTAGTTATTAAAGCTGCCGCTGAAGAAGGTTTTCTAGGAAAACTAATAAGTCTAGGTGCTATATTAAACTTAATAGCCTTTTTTATTTTTATAAGAAAAAGGCAAGATTATCGTGCACGAGGTGTTTTACTTATTACAGTATTTATAGCTGTTTTTACATTTGTTTTTAAACTTTTCTAAAATGAAGTACTACATTATAGCTGGAGAAGCATCGGGCGACTTACATGGCTCAAACTTAATGAAAGCACTAAAAGCAGAAGATGCTAATGCCGAAATTAGGTTTTGGGGTGGCGACCTCATGCAAGCTGTTGGTGGCACTTTAGTGAAACATTATAAAGAACGTGCTTTTATGGGGTTTATTGAAGTCATCATGAACCTAAACAAAATTTTTAAAGACATTTCTTTTTGCAAAAATGACATTTCAAGTTTTAAACCCGATGTTATTGTATTTATAGATAATTCTGGCTTTAATTTACGCATAGCTAAATGGGCAAAAGAAGCAGGGTTTAAAACAAGTTATTATATTTCTCCTCAAGTATGGGCCTCTAGAGCTAGCAGAGTTAAAGCTATTAAACGGGATATTGATAATATGTATGTTATCCTTCCTTTTGTAAAACCATTTTACAAAAAACATGACTATGATGTTACTTTTGTGGGCCACCCACTAATTGATGCTATAGCTAATAGAAAACAAGTAGGCGTACTTAAATTTAGAGAAGACCACCAATTAGGCGAAAAACCAATTATAGCTTTATTACCAGGAAGCAGAAAACAAGAAATAACAAAAATGCTTTCTGTTATGCTAAGTGTAGTTGATGAGTACACCACCCATCAGTTTGTAATTGCCGGAGCTCCAAGTCAAGATTATAGTTTTTACGAAACTTTCATAAAAGCAAATAATGTAAAATTTATTTCGAATAAAACGTACGATTTACTTAGTGTTTCTACTGCAGCTTTAGTTACATCGGGAACAGCCACATTAGAAACCGCTCTTTTTAAAATACCACAAGTAGTTTGCTACAAAGGCAGTACTATTTCTTACCAAATAGCAAAGCGTATTATTACTTTAAAGTTTATATCGCTAGTTAATTTAGTAATGGACCGAGAGGTTGTTACCGAACTTATTCAAAACGATTTTAATAAAAAGAACTTAAAAAAGGAACTCGATAAAATTTTAGACCCCGAAACACGAACCAAATTATTTTTAGACTATTACGAGTTAGAAAAAAAATTAGGAGGTGTTGGTGCTAGCAAAAAAACAGCATCACTTATCTACAAGTCCATAAAACCTAGTCTTTAAATGAAAAACACCTTATTAATCCTACTTTTAATTATTAGTTTTAGCAGTTGCAAATCTTCTAAACGCGAAAAAAACAAGAGAACTTCAACGACTAAAATTATTACCAAGAAAAACAAAAAAGAAAGCAACACCACTACTTATAAAAAACCAAGCAACACATCATCGCGTAATATATCTAAAGCCGATTACATTGTGGATTATGCTAAACAGTTTAAGGGTGTTCGTTATAAATGGGGTGGCACAACAAAATCTGGTATGGATTGCTCTGGCTTAATTTATGAATCTTTTAATTCTTATGATATTACGCTTCCTAGAATATCTAGAGACATGGCTAAAAAAGGATTTAAAATAGCTCTTAAAAAAGTAACAAAAGGCGATTTGCTATTTTTTAAAACAGGAAACCGCAGAAACTCCATTAACCATGTTGGCTTAATTGTAGATATTAGAGATAACGACATTAAATTTATACATGCCACAACAAGTAAAGGCGTTATAATATCTGGTCTTAATGAAAGCTATTGGCTAAAAGCGTTTCATGAAGCGCGTCGTGTCTTGTAAGATTTTTTATTATCTTACATGAGTATGCGATTACTCAACTTCACTATAATTAAACTTACTGTTTGCCTTATTTTAGGCATTACCATTGGTTATTTAAACCCTGTTTCGATTCTCTTTGCTTTACTAACAACAGGTTTTCTTTTGTTGTCCTTACTTATTTTTTACCTGATTGCCAGAAAATCGTTTACCAAAACTATTTGGTTTGGTAGTATAGCTTTTTTAGCTATGGTTTCCATTGGAATTTTAACAACCACCATTCATAATCAAAAAAACGTAGCAAATCATTATACCAAAGTCATTTCGAATAATATTGATAGCCTAAACACTGTAACTTTTAGGATTCGAGAAGTTTTAAAACCAGGTAATTATTATGACAAATATATTATCGATATTTTTGAAGTCAATAGCACAAAAGCATCCGGAAAAACACTTTTAAATATTCATAAGGATTCTTTAAAACCATCATTAAAAGTTGATGAAATTTATATTAGCAGAACACCTTTTAAGAATTTAATACCTCCTCTTAATCCGCATCAATTCGATTATAAAAGTTACTTAAAGAAACAATACATTTTTCATCAACTATTTATAAATAACGAATCGCTATTTCCTGTTGATCATAAGACCACTACCCTGTTTGGTATTGCTGCAAGACTCAGGCAACATATAAATAAAAAATTAGAACCATATCATTTTAAACCTGATGAATTAGCCATTATAAACGCCCTTATATTAGGACAACGACAAGATATTAGTAAAGCTGTTTACACGAGTTACACCAATGCCGGAGCTATTCATATTCTAGCCGTATCTGGACTTCATGTTGGTATTTTATTATTAATACTTAGTTTTATTTTTAAACCACTAGAACGTTTTAAACACGGCAAACTCATAAAAACCATTTTACTAGTTAGTATATTATGGAGTTTTGCGCTTATTGCAGGATTATCGGCTTCGGTAACAAGAGCGGTAACCATGTTTAGTATTGTTACTATTGCATTAAACCTTAAAAGGCCAACAAATATTTATAACACACTTGCTATAAGCATGTTTGTTATACTACTTGTAAAGCCTATGTTTTTATTTGATGTTGGCTTTCAATTAAGCTACTTAGCCGTTTTTGCCATTGTAGCCATAGACCCCTTGATTTATAGCCTTTGGAAACCTAAATATTGGCTTCCCGATAAATTGTGGCATACGTTTACCATAACGGTATCTGCGCAATTTGGAATTATACCAGTAAGCCTTTATTACTTCCATCAATTTCCTGGATTATTTTTCATTTCTAATTTAGTTATCATTCCTTTTTTAGGCTTCATACTTGGTTTAGGGCTTCTTGTAATATTATTAGCTATGATAAATTGTCTTCCTCAATTTGTAGCCGATGTTTACGGCTATATTATTTACCTAATGAATACTTTTATAGGATGGGTATCTAAGCAAGATGCATTTTTATTAAAAGACATTTCGTTTAGTTTGCTATACGTTATTGTTTTCTATTTGCTAATTATAACAGGAATTCGATTTCTTTTTAAAAGAAATTACAAGAATTTAAAACTATTTTTAATTGCTGTTCTTGTCGTTCAAAGCGCTTTTATTTTTAATGCGCTTAACAAACCCTCAAACGAATTTATTGTGTTTCATAAAAGCAGATTTAGCCTTATAGGACAAACTCTTAATAATACCATTATTATTGCTAACGATTTTGATAGCATCACTAAATCGACAAATAATATTATTAGAGATTATACCGTGGGAAACCATATTGAAACATTTGAAGAACAAAGTATTCCTTATCTATATCAACTTAACAAAAAGAATATTTTGGTAGTAGATAGCTTGGGGATTTATAATATAAGAACCTTAAAGCCCAAATATGTTTTATTAAGACAGTCACCTAAAATTAATTTAAACAGATTGATAGATTCTTTAAACCCAAAGCTTATAATTGCAGATGGTAGCAATTATAAATCTTACGTAGAACGTTGGGAACACATATGCAGAAAAAGAAAACTCCCTTTTCACCAAACAAGTAAAAAGGGAGCCTTTATATTAAAATACTGATTTTTTAAATCGTTTTATTCACAATAGTATTGGCAACTTCAAGCCATTTACTTGCACCACCACGCACATAACCTGTTTTACCAAGGCTATTTAAATTCATTTTTCCATCTGGCATTTTTTCGGGTACAACAAAATGAACGGAAGGATAACCTCTTACTTTAAAGATACTTTGCAACTGACGGTTTTGCATTTTAATAGCCTCGTCCTGTGCTGTTCTTCTAGGAAAATCTAATTCCACCAAAACAACATCATTAGACCATTTTTCGAAATCTGGAGTTTTAAACACTTCGTTTTGCAATTTGATACACCATCCGCACCAATCGGATCCTGTAAAAAACAACATCACTTTTTTATTTTCCTTAATTGCGATTTCAAAAGCAGAATTAACATCGGTATGCCAAGTTAATTTTTCTTGCGAAAAACTATTTGCAGATATTAAAACACCTAAAACTAGTGTTAGCAGAATTCTTTTCATTTTTATGTTTTAAAATTAGCCCTTAAATTCGCCTTTAAAAGCTTTATAATATTCGTTGAATTTTTCTTGAGTGTCTAGAACTTTATGATCGTCCTTTTTAAACATTTTTAAATACAACTCTATTTGCGCAGGAGTTTTATAGCCCCTTAAAGGGAAAATCACATTCGCATTTTCATCTAGAAATACAATGGTAGGGTATGCACTAATTTGAAAATAGCGCGATAACTCATGTGGTGAATTTCTTCTATTCGCTTTGGCAGGATCATAATTAGGATTCGAATACGTTTTTCCGTTGTAATTAATCGCCTCATTGCCTTCAGCATTAAACTTTACGGCATAATAGTTGGCATTCACATAATCGGCTACATCTTTATTTTGAAATGTATTTCTATCTAACATTTTACAAGGTCCACACCAATTGGTGTAAGCATCCATCATTATTTTTTTAGGTTCTTTTTTCTGAAGCTGTATAGCCTCTTCCAATGTTACCCAATTAATTTCCTGAGCTATGGTATTAAAGCATGAAAAAGCAATAATACAAACTAAAAATATAAATTTCTTCATAATTGATTAAGTTGCAAAAGTTGTTCCGAACTTACAAAAAATGCTCCAAACAGGAGCATTTTCAATATTTTTTAACTAATTATTAGATTATCTCACACCGTGCATTAGTTTTTTAAGCACAGGATTTAACAACATAGAAATAACACCAACTGCTGCTGGAACTAAGGTGAAAATCAAGAAAAATGTACTTAACGAATGTTCTTCGGTTATTTTATCAATCATCCCTCCCATGGTTCCTGCTGCTTTTTGTCCTATCGCAATGGCCAAATACCAAATACCGAACATAAAACCAATCATTCTACCAGGTACTAACTTACTTAAATATGATAATCCTACAGGCGAAATACATAATTCACCCATAGTGTGAAATAGATAAGCTAATATTAAAAAGATCATACTTACAGAAGCAGTTTTTGCACCTTGATCGATTCCTAAAGTTCCAAACACTAAGAAACCGAAACCTAAACCAAGTAAAACAAGACCTATACCATATTTCATGGCTGCACTTGGGTTATATTTACTTTCCCACCATTTAGAGAAAAACGGCGCCAAAGTGATTATAAAAAATGAGTTTAAAATACCGAACCATGTCGCAGGAACTTCAGTAGTATCTTTACTAAACTCATTATTTACTTTATAGTAAACGATATACCATAAGAAAGCAAATGACACTCCTAAAATAATATTAGAATATGGGATTTTCGAATATGTTTTTTTAAACAATAAATACAAAACCCAAGTAATAATAGCCAAAGGACCAACTGTAAGAATTAAATCTATAATTTTAAATATAGTAGCAGAACTTCCCGTTAATGCTCTTTCTGTATAATCTCTAGCAAATATAGTCATAGAACCTAACGATTGCTCGAAAGCCGCAAAGAAGAAAACAGTAAAAACTCCAAACACAGAAACCGCTATAATTCGGTCTCTTACTATTGGCGTATATCGAGAAATTCTAGAAATTATTAGATATAAAAATAATGCTAACGCAGTTAAAACAGTAACATTAGACCCGTCCATATTTCCAATAGAAAAAGGAAGTAAATTTACATTTCCAATTTTGGATAATGGATCATTAAATAGATATAAAAGTCCACCTAAGGAAGATAAAATAATTAGTAATTTATCAAGAGATGTAAATGGATTTAGCTTTTCCGTTTCAGGCTTTTCGAACTTTTCGAATGGCTCCGATTCATTTAAATCCTTAGGAATTTCAACTTCATGAATTTTTGAAGGTCGCTCACCTATTTGTCCAAATAAATCTTTTGCCAACCAAAACTGAATTAACCCAAGCAGCATAAAAATACCTGCAAGACCAAAACCGTAACTCCAACCAATATTCTCAGCTAAATAACCACAAAGCATCATTCCGAAAAATGCACCAGCATTTACCCCCATGTAATAAATGGTATAAGCCCCATCTTTTTTGGACTCTTTACCTTTATACATTTCAGAAATCATAGAGGTCATATTTGGCTTAAAAAAACCTGTTCCTATAATTAATAATGCAAGACCTGCGTATAATGAAAAAGGAGTTTCAAATACCATAGCTGCGTGTCCCAACATCATTATAAAACACCCTATAATAACGGCCCATTTATAACCTGTTATTTTATCGGCAATCCAACCACCAACAATAGGTGTAAGATATAAAAGCGACCCGTAAGTACCTATTAAGGCTAAAGCATGCTCTCGAGGCCATTCCCAACCTGGATTATCGCTAATAATGGGAGCTGTTAAAAACAAAACTAAAAGAATTCGCATTCCGTAAAACGAAAAACGCTCCCACATTTCGGTGAAAAATATCACAAAAAGTCCAGCTGGATGACCAATGACTTTGTCTTTAAATAGATTTTCAATATCTGTATTCATAAAAAATATGTTGAATTATTTTAAAATAAACTAGTGTACTTTACCCATTAGCTTTTTCATTAACGGAGAAAAAGCAATTACAATTAGGCCTGCGCCTAAAGCGTATTTAGCAATTAATAGAAATCCGTCTGTATAAATACTCAAAGTGTCTAAACCACCAACATTAACATCGGTACTTTCTACAGCCAATTGTTTTGAAATAAAGCCTACAATTTGGAACGCATAAGCCGATGACAGAAACCAAATCCCCATCATAAAAGCTACAATTCGCTTTGGTGATAAATCTGTGATTTTAGATAAACCAACCGGAGACATAAATAACTCTCCAATAGAAATAATAAAATACATGATAAATAAATAAGCAAATGGCACCATACCGTTTTCGTCTGCATTATTTCCGCTTAAAGACAATATGTAGAAACTTAATCCTGCTAGAAGTAAACCAAAACCAAATTTATATGGTGTTCTAGGGTTTAAATTCTTTTTAGATAAATATGCCCATAAAAGTGAAACAGGAATCGATAATACAATTATTACCAAGGAATTTAAAGAGTTTGTTTGACTTGCATTCATAATACCATCCAAGTCTACATTTCTGTCTGCAAACAAGGTAATAACACTTCCGGAAAGCTCATGAAACCCCCAAAACAGAGTCATAAAAAACGTAATTAATAATGCCATAATTAGCTTTTTACGTTCGTCGGCAGTTGAATTATAAAGGATAATGCCCATATAAATTAAAATGGCAACACCTATAAATTTAAAAATCAAATTCACATAGTTTTGATCACCTAAAAAAGTATCTCCACCCGCAATGGCTTTATAAGAAGCAAGAACATAAGCAATTAATGGCGCACATAAAAAAGCAACAATAGGTACAAAAATTTTCTGTGGAATTCCTAGAATTTTCTTTTCATAAACAGCTTGACTTGGTGGTAAACCTCGATCCCCAAAAACATTTTTCTTAATACCACTCCAAAAGAAAATTAAACCTGCTAACATTCCAATTCCGGCTAAACCAAAACCATAATGCCAGCCATATTTTGCAGCTAACCAACCGCAAAGTAATGGCGCTACAAAACCGCCTATATTAATTCCCATATAAAAAATGGTAAAACCAGAATCTTTTCTTCGGTCACCATCTTTATATAAAGAACCTACAAATGTTGAAATGTTAGGTTTAAAAAAACCATTTCCAACAACAATAAATGCTAACGCTAAAAAGAATGCGATATCATTTTCTATGGCTAAAACAAAATGCCCGATAGACATTAAAATCCCACCTAAAAATATAGAGCTTCGCATGCCTAGTATCTTATCAGAAATTCTTCCACCAACAACTGTCGATGCGTATACTAAAGACCCATAAGATGCATAAACCGCTGCCGCTGCCACATCCTTTTCTGCCAAAGCCACAAATATCTCATTAACCATGTAAAGCATTAACAATGCTCGCATGCCATAGAAACTAAACCGTTCCCATAATTCGGCAAAAAACAAATAGAACAGGCCTTTTGGGTGCCCAAATAATTGAGGCTCTTGGTTTGTTAGAATGGTTTTAGACATATATTTATTCTTTGATTTTCAATTTCTTTTTCACTTCAATTACACCTTTATCTTTCAATTTATCACTTAGTGTTTCATAAAGGAAGTTTGTCATTTTCTTATACAAATGAAGTCTTGTATTACCGCCATAAATACTATGGTTTTTATCTGGATAAATAGCCCAGTCAAATTGTTTATCTGCTTGAATTAAAGCCTCGGCTAATCGCATTGTATTTTGTAAATGTACGTTATCATCGGCAGAACCATGTACTAAAAGGAAATCGCCTTTTAATTTATCTACATGATTTATTGGTGAGTTTTCATCATAACCACTTTCATTTTCTTGCGGCGTGGTCATATAGCGCTCTGTATAAATAGAATCGTAAAAACGCCAGCTGCTTACCGGTGCTACAGCAATAGCCATTTTAAAGACATCGTTTCCTTTAAACAAACAATTACTACTCATAAAACCACCAAAGCTCCATCCCCAAATTCCTATTCTGCTAGCATCAACATAGGGTAATGCTCCTAATTGTTTTGCGGCTTCAATTTGATCTTCAACCTCGTATTTACCTAATTCATTTTGAGTAATCTTTTTAAAATCGGCACCTTTAAATCCGGTTCCTCTACCATCAACACAAGCAATAATATAACCTTCTTGCGCTAAATGCTGAAACCAATAATCGTTGGCACTATTCCATCGGTTAGCAACTTGCTGAGACCCTGGACCAGAATATTGATACATTAATACTGGATATGTTTTGGAAGCATCAAAATTGGCTGGTTTAATCATCCACATGTTTAAATCATTTCCATTAACTGCAATGGTACTAAACTCTTTTTGAGAGGTTACATACTCTGATAATTTTTGAGCGGCCTGATCATTATCCTTAATACTTTTAATTAAATTTCCTGAAGATGCACTATTCAAAGTATATTCAGGTGGCGTTGTAGCGCTAGAAAATGTATTTATGAAAAATGAAAAATCAGCACTAAAAGCTGCATTATTTGTGCCTTCACTTTTAGTCAGTCTATTTTTGTTTCGTCCATTAAGTTTTATAGAATATACATCTCTGTTTATCGAACCATTTTCAACAGATTGATAAAAAATAGTATTCTTCTTTTCATTATAACCATAATAATCAGTCACTTCCCAGTTTCCTTTTGTAACCTGGTTAATTAAATCTCCTGTTTTATCGTAATGGTAAATATGGTTGTAGCCATCCTTCTCGCTAGTCCAAATAAAACTATTATCCTTTAAAAAAGTTAAATTATCGGTTACATCAACATAGGCTTTGTCCTTTTCAGATAAAATTAAATTTGATGTATTTCTATTGGCATCTATCATCCATAAATCCAGTTCGTTTTGATGTCTGTTCATGTATTGCGCACTTAGCACATCTGGATTATTGGTCCATTTAATTCTAGGAATATAGAAATCTTGATACACTTTATCCACCTTTACCTCTTGAGTTGCATTAGCGTATATATTGTAAATATGAAGTGAAACTTTAGAGTTTGCCTCACCAGCTTTAGGGTATTTAAAAACCTGCTGCGTTTGATAAAGTTCGGAACCATAAACATCCATTGAAAATTCTGGAACATTAGTTTCATCAAAACGGATAAAAGCAATTTTGTTACTATCGGCATTCCAATCAAAAGCTCGTACAAAGGCAAATTCCTCTTCATAAACCCAATCGGTAATACCGTTAATTATAGTATTCTTTTCGCCATCAAATGTTATTTGAGTAATTTGAGACGTATTTAAATCTTTTATATAAAGATTGTTCTCCTTTGCAAATGCTACTTTTTTTCCATCGGGAGAAAATGTAGGTTCTTGAATTTTGTCTTCAGAAATTAAATCTAACGACGCTGTTTTAATGTTATAAACGTAGTAGTGTCCTAAAACCGAATGTCTATAAATAGATTCCTCGTTAGTAGCCAAAAGAACCTGCTGCTCATCACTACTAAAGGTATAACTAGTAAAATAAGGAATAGCCTCTAGATTTGCAGAACTTATTAAGGTCTTTTCTTTTTTTAAAGTTTTATAATCGTAAATATCAACAGTGGTTGCTCGTGTTGCCCTATCAAAATTTAAAACAGAGTATTGTTGGCCATTATTCATGGAATGCAAGACATCCATATATTGGGTTCTAAAGGTACCATCCTTCCAAATATCCTCGAGGGTGATTTTTTTAGATTGTGCCGTTAAAATTGTTGTTATAAAAAGGCAAACGCCAAGGGAAAGTTTTACAAGTTTCATGTAGTTAATTTGTGTGATTTAAAAAACCTTATTCTTACTTAAACAGTTCTGTTTCAAGATAAGAAAATTAATCAATTATGTGTGTTTAGCTAAAAACGCTATTTATTTCATAAAATGATGTCAAGTTTACTAAAAATTATATAATAAATAGCAATTATTAACACTTAAATAACTCCGATTACGATAGATATTCGATATTCATACGAAGAGTAGTATATTTGCTCTGCAAATTTGTAAATTATGAGTAAACCTATTACCGGATTTTCTAAATTATCTAAATCAAAAAAAATTGATTGGATGGTAGATACTTATTTTTCTAATCCTGTAGAAGCCAAAGCCGTTTTAAAACAATATTGGAATAGCAACGATAAGCTTCAACAATTACATGATGAGTTTATAGAAAACACTATATCCAACTACTATTTACCGCTTGGTGTAGCCCCTAATTTTTTAATTAACGACAAGTTATATACCATCCCAATGGCAATCGAGGAAAGCTCGGTGGTTGCTGCGGCAAGTAAAGCTGCAAAATTTTGGTTAGAGCGTGGTGGTTTTAAAACAACTGTAATTTCTACTACAAAAATAGGACAGGTTCATTTTAATTACAAAGGCGATTTCGAAAAGCTAAAGCAGTTTTTCGACCAGGTAAAACCTAAGCTTGTTGCAGACACCGAAGTCATTACCAAAAACATGAAAAAACGTGGTGGTGGTATTTTGGATATTGAGTTGCGCGATAAGACCGCAGACATTGATAATTATTATCAATTACATGCATCTTTTGAAACTTTAGATGCCATGGGCGCCAATTTTATAAACTCATGTTTAGAGCAATTTGCAAAAACATTTAAAGCTGAAGCCTTATCTTTTAATCTGTTTACAGAAGAAGAAAAACATATAGACATTATAATGAGTATTCTCTCTAATTACGTTCCAGATTGTTTGGTACGTGCAGAAGTGAGTTGTCCTGTTGTAGATTTAAGTG
This sequence comes from Algibacter amylolyticus, assembly GCF_014202225.1. Lineage (GTDB taxonomy): Bacteria > Bacteroidota > Bacteroidia > Flavobacteriales > Flavobacteriaceae > Algibacter_B > Algibacter_B amylolyticus. The sequence goes on along the minus strand of NZ_JACHGE010000013.1, from coordinate 14,283 downwards.
AAAGCAAAACGGTTTCGGGTGAAGCTTTTGCCAAGAAATTTATACAAGCTGTAACTATAGCGGAAGTTGAACCTTACCGAGCAGTTACACACAATAAAGGCATTATGAATGGTATTGATGCCGTTGTTTTAGCTACGGGAAACGATTTTAGAGCTGTTGAAGCTGGCGTACATGCTTACGCTTCAAAAAACGGACAATATAGTAGCTTAACCCATGCTAAGGTTGAAAATGGTATTTTTTCTTTTTGGATGGAAATTCCTTTAGCATTAGGAACTGTTGGCGGCCTTACAGGCTTACATCCTTTGGTAAAATTAGCTTTAGAATTATTACATAAACCATCGGCTAAAGATTTAATGCAAATTGTTGCCGTTGCAGGATTAGCCCAAAACTTTGCTGCTTTACGTTCGCTAACCACAACGGGTATTCAAGAAGGACACATGAAAATGCACTTAATGAATATATTAAACCAGTTTGAAGCAAGCACAGAAGAAAAACACATCTTAACCAATTATTTTAAAAATAACACGATATCGCATACTGCGGTTACCGAAGCATTAAACAAACTAAGGGTTTCAAGTGAAAAATAATACATTTTATAGCCACGGTAAACTACTACTATCTGCAGAATATGTTGTTCTTGATGGTGCACTAGCTTTGGCAATTCCCACAAAATACGGGCAATCTTTAATAGTAGAACCTATTGATAAACCTGTATTACATTGGAAAAGTTTCGATGAAACTAAAAACATTTGGTTTGACACCACATTTGATTTAAAAGGAAACACTATTGAATGCCACGATTTAAATAATGCTATTTCTAACCGTTTAATTGAAATCTTACAGGCATCAAAAGCATTAAATCCTGAATTTCTAAATAGTGATCAAGGCTATAAGATTGAAACGCATTTAGAGTTTCCTAAAAACTGGGGCTTAGGCACTTCCTCTACCCTTATTACCAATATTGCAAAATGGGCTAACATTGATCCCTTTCAGCTTTTAGAAAAAACATTTGGAGGCAGTGGCTATGATATTGCCTGTGCACAACACAACCAAGCTATTACTTATAAAATAGCTGAACATAAAAAAGTAGTTGAACATTCTAATTTCAACCCAATATTTAAAGAACAGCTTTATTTTGTTCACTTAAATAAAAAACAAAATAGTCGAGATGGTATTAAGCACTATCATGAAAACAAAAAAAACGCAGCTTCTGCTATTAATGCAATAAACAAACTAACTTTAGAAATGATTAACTGCCAAACACTAGATCATTTTCAAGACTTGATGGTTAGTCATGAAAACCTTATAGCTAAACTTACCAAGCAAACTCCTGTTAAAGATATTTACTTTAAGGATTTTGATGGCGCAATAAAAAGCTTAGGCGCTTGGGGTGGCGATTTTGTTTTAGTCGCATCTAAACAAAACCCTACAACCTATTTTAACTCTAAAGGCTTCAATACTGTTATTCCATACGGTAAAATGGCCTTATAAAATTAAAGTTGAAATATATAGACATAAAAAAAGAGCTTTAAATAAAGCTCTTTTCTTGTAAATTGTAAACTAATATTATTCTACAGCGTCTTCAACCTCATCGGCTGCATCTTCTAAACCATCTCCAACGTCATCTGCTACATCTTCTATAGCGTCTTCAACTTTCTCGCCTTTTGTTTCTCTACATCCTGTAAATACTGTAGATATGGTAAATAATACTAAAAATATTTTTGCTATGTTCTTCATAATAAAAGTGTTTTAAAAATTAGTGTTTAAATCTATATTGATTTTATTTTATTTCTTTATTAAACCCTTTAATAATGATAGTACAAATAGTACTATAAAAATAAAAAATAAAATTTTTGCAATTCCAGCTGATGTTCCAGCTATTCCGCCAAATCCTAGGAATCCGGCAATTAATGCTATTATAATAAATGTGATTGTCCAACGTAACATAATAATTAGGTTTTAAAAATTAAACTCTAGTAAATGATTGACTCTCAACCCTACAATACAAAGATATAACAGCTACATAGGCGTTGTTAACTCATACAATTTGAATTTTAACTCAAATAAAGGTTATACCTGTATTATTCCATTTACGTTATAATTATAAAAAAAGACCTCCACATAAATTAAATTTATGCAAAGGTCTAATCTACTAACCAATCAATTCAAAATTAAGTTTATCCCTTAATATTATGTAACTCGTTTACAATAAATATTAACTTAATTGCGATTAATGTGTTTTCTGTAATTTATTAACAACGTATTAGCTTATATCTTCCAAAGTTTTTATTCTGGATAAGCCATGTTCTATTTTATTTTTTTGCGATTCTAAAATCGATTTAGTACTAAGTGGCAAACTTGTTTCTTTAATAACATTATTATATTCGTTTACCGCAGACTTTTCACCTCTTATAGCTTCTTCCAACATAGATTCTTCATCATCCAAAGAAAATAATGATTTAACATCCATCCACGCTCTATGTGCAGATCCCGTAATGCTTCCTCCTTTATCTATATCTTGATTAAATGTTTTTATTTCAGATTTCAACTCATGTCCAAAATCATAGCGCTCTTGTGCTTTTTGCTTGAAATAAGATTTTAGCGCTGTATTATCAACATTCTCTGCGGCTTTTTTAAATCCTTTTTCCGCATCGTACGTTTTTTCTAATAAATCGTTTAGTTTTTCGCCTACTGTTTCTGTGTAAGTACTCATTTTTTTTTGGGTTTTATATTAACAGTAATTTATTTTTAAGATGCCTACTGGTTTACATCTAAAACATGTTTAACACAACATGCTTACTTTTGCTTTTTTACAAATTTATAGCTTAGGTAAAGGTTAGGTTAATTCAATACCTTAAGTTCTTAACTCATTTAGAACACTATAAATTTTCGTTCATATAATTCGTATAATCTTTCGCTAAGCTTTTCTTTTTAGTTTCAGAAAACACTTTTCCAGCTAACTGAAAAAACGTGTGCTCTTCATCCTCTAAATGATGCTCCACTTTCTCTTTTAAATCTTTAGCATACTTTAACCAAGCTGAAGAATCATAGTCTGTTTCCTCTAACTTCTCAATTAATTCGTCAATTTCATGATGCTCTGCTATTCCATGTCTAGCTTTCTCTTGCATCATATCATTACTAATTAAAGGTTTATAAAAATGACGTTCTTCTGCATTAGCATGTATTTCCAACTCATTTTTAAGAGCATTAAACGTTTGCTTCCTTTCCTTAGATTCTCCTGATGTTTTGATTAGCTTTTTAAGTAATGCTCTTTGTGTGTTGTGATCTTTTCTTATGGCTTCAAATATGTTCATAACTCTAAGTATTTAGTTTATCTTAATTCTTCAAAATTATAACAGTTAATCGCTTAAGGTTTGTTCAATCGAAATAAAAAGTAACTGAAATGCTATTTAATCTGTTAAAAATTTCTTGTTTTTATATGGCATAATAACATTATCTTTAGTTCTTTTTAATCCTAAACGAAAAAAGTAACCAATGCTATGCTAATTTGTATCCCTGATATTAGTGGTTTTACTCAATTTATGAGTGAGACAGATTCCGACTTAAGTTCTAAAGTCATTCCGTCTTTATTGAATAATATTATTTATTCTAACGAAATTGGTTTAGAGGTTTCAGAAATTGAAGGAGATGCTGTTTTATTTTATAGAACAGGTAAATTACCCACATTAAAAGCGCTTATCGATCAATGTATTCACTTTTACACAGAGTTTTACAAACAGTTAAATATTTTAAAGGAGACTCACAATCATAATAAGGATAGTTATAAAATACCAAAAACCCTTGGACTAAAAATTATATTACATTATGGCAATGAGATTGACACCGTGCAAATAGGCAAACACATAAAACTTATGGGAGAAGATGTTATTGTTGCCCACAGACTGCTTAAAAACAAAGTCCCTAAAGATGAATATTTATTAATTTCTGAAAACTTATTCTCTCAATACGACATGAATGAATTAGACAATAAACTATATTGGGGAGAATTAAAAAAAGGAAAAAACGTATATGAACATCTAGGAGAAATTAACTACACGTATATAGATTTAGAAACTCTTTTATAAATATAACACGCAATTTTTTATGATAGAAATAGAAATAAATGCAGAAAACTCTAAAGAGATTCTTGAAGAGATCCAAAGGCAGATTGGAGGTAAGATTGAAGAAAAGTGGAGTGAAAACACACTACATGTAAATAACGATATTGCTGAAGGGACCATACGCTACATCCCTTTTGATTGGGGCGTTAACCTTTTAGATTATAATATAACTTTTAAAGAGGATGTTGTATTAAAAATGCATGCTAGCGACTATAACCCTATTAGATTTATTTACGCCCTAAACGGAAGTTTTAAACATAGATTTGGTGTTGATAAAAAGGAAGAGGAAATTGAGCAATATCAAACCTTAATTTTCACAAATAAAACGGTTGGTATTAATTACATCCATTTCCCTAAGCATACAAAGCTAGACATTAACTCAATACAAATTATAAGAAAGCACTTTTTAAAGAAACGCACTACTAATGTTTCTACATTAAATAAAAAACTATACGAAGTTTTTGTTGATACCGATCATGATAACAGATTTGCGCATTATGGCACACTGAATTTAAAAATGGCAGATTTGGTTAAAAAAACCAGAAATGTTAAGGGTAAGGGCATGTTACGAATCCTTAAGATTGAAGCTAAAATTTATGAAATATTATCGATACACATACAACAACATAACAAATTACAACAAGGTGTGCCGTTGCCAACATCGCTAATAAAGAGTGAGTTAATTACGGTTAGAAAACTAGGGCAGGCCATATTAAAACGTCCAGCAAAAGATTACTCTTTAGATCAATTATCTGCAAATTCGGGTTTATCGCAAGCCAAATTGCAAGATGGATTTAAGTTTTTATATACACGAACAGTTACCGAGTATATTAGACATGTAAGATTAGAGGCCGCCAGAGAATTAATGACTACTACAGATTTAAATATTACTCAAATTGTTTACTCTATAGGTTTTACAAGTAGAAGTTATTTTTCAAAAATATTTAAAGAAAAATATGGTGTAACACCCAACGAATTTAAAAAACAGTTAATAGTACCCATTGCAATATAACAACAAGTAGAAACGATTAATACCCTATTTGATATAAATAAAAAAGCCTCGTTTAACGAGGCTTTTTTATTTATAAGTATTTTGTGTTCTATTGAATTTGACTAGAAACTCTATTGTCTTCAATATCTGCAGCATCTTTTAAAGCATTGTACAATTTAGTAGTAACTGTACTTGCTTTTTGTTGTTCTACTCTATTTGCAGCCGCTTGGTAGTTCTCTAAAGCAACAGCTGGAGTTATTTTAGTAACCTGTACCATGTACACACCATTAGTTCCATCAATTAAACCAGAAGTTTCTCCTTCTTTTAGTCCAAAAGCAGCTCCAACTAACATTGGTTCTCTTCCTGCTCCAGATACCGTTGGGTTTTTCATATTTACTCCAGTTGCTGTTCTTACATTAGTGTTTTCAGCAGCAGCTAAATCTTCTAAAGTATTTACAGAAACTCTTTCTCTTATAAGTTTCGCTTTCTTTTGTTTTCTAATAATTGGTAACACTTTAGCAGTAGCATCATCAGCGCTCATTAAACCTGCTTCATGTTTTGCTACCAATTGTGCAATTACATAACCATTAGAAACATTAAAACGCTTAATATCTCCAACTTTAGCATCTTCTTCAAACGTCCAACGTACAATTGGTCTTTGGTTTCCAACACCAGGAATATTTTCATCCAATGCTTTAATACCATTTACTGGTCTTAACGTGTATTTGTTTTCTTTTGCTAAAGCTTCAAAATCGCCTTCTCCTGCTTTAATCTCAAAGTTAGAAGCATCTCTAAACACCTTATCAGTAGTTGTTTCAGATGGTTCTATTTTTCTTGCAATAGTTCCAACTTTTACAGCTTTGGTTTTGTTTTTCTGTCCTTCAACTTCAATTATATGAAATCCAAATACCGTTTTAACAACTCCTAAATCACCTGTTTTTCCTTCAAATTCAAAATCATTAAATTCAGGAACCATAGTGTTGTATGGGTGCCAATCGTAACGTCCTTCTTTAGCAACACTTCCTTGATCTGATGAAAATTCTTTTACAAAATCAGGGAATTTTGAACGGTTTCTTTTAAGTATATTTAATAAGCTATCTGCTGTCTTTTTCGCATCGGCCTCTGTAGTTGTAACATCTGGCCCTGCACTTTGTGCTCCTCTAAAAGGAATTAAAATGTGTCTTACTTTAGCAGAATCTGGAATTTGTTTAACAGCTATAACCTTAGTTATTTTAAATGATCCATCGTGTTTGTATGGTCCATAAACTTCACCTTCATTTAAATTATAAATAGCATCGGCAGCTTCAGTTGGTAAACTAGATTTAAATACAAAACGATCATCAAATTTAACATCTGATGCAGCAATTGAGTTTATATAAGCAGCATTATCTTTAACTTTAGAAAAAGCTACAATTGTATCTTTTCTTCCTCGGCTATCAACAAATCTACCATTTACAAACGTATTTAATTCTGCTTTAATAGTATTTTCATCATCAATAGATGCTATTTCCTTAAACTCTACAAAGCGAATATCTCTTGAAGCCTCAACTTTATATTGATTCTTATTTTCTTTAATGTAATTTGTAATATCAGATTTAGATACAGCAATAGTACTATCAGGAATTGTAGAAAAATTAACCTGAACATATCTAAGGTCTACTTTATTCCCTTCTAATTCGTGATTTAATTTACCTTCAGCAAGTGTACCCGATAAACCAGCTTTAACCATATTAAAATAGTTTTGGCTTAAAGCATTCGAGGCTACTTGTTGTTCGTAATTAACCCAACTAGCAAAACCTTCTGGCGACGTTTCTTTTAAATTCGCGATATACTCGTTCATTTTGTTTTCATCAAAAAGACCAGCTTCATTTAAAAAGTTTTGGTTTGTAGCTAAAGACGTTTTAAGTAAGTCTCTCATTTGATCTTTTTCAACAGAAATTTCAAGCTCGTCAAATTGGGTTTGCATCACAGCTTGTCTCACCTCTTGGTTCCAAACTTGGTTCATAACCTGCGTGCTTGTTGCATTAGGCCCCATTTGTCTTTGTAACTGCTCTACTTTCTGCATGAAACCTTCACGAGTAATATCCTTACCATTTATAGTTGCAACAATGTTTTGCGACTTTGAAGTTAAAGCATCACTGTTTTTAAACAAATCTGCTAATACAAAAGAAAATAGCGCTAATGCGATGATTAATATTAAGAATAGTGAACGTTGTCTTATCTTATTTAAAACTGCCATTTGTAAATCTAATTTTTAAAATCCGTTGTTGGAATTGCTTGTTTAGTTGATATGATTTGCCGTAAACTGGCAAAAATATCGTGCGCGAAAATACCATTTTCCTTTCAATAATAAAAGGGATATTTATTATTTGTTAAGTTGTTTAAATTGCACAGGATATTGTTATGAATATTACGCGTTTGATTAATGCCAATAATTAAATAACCTTAGCCCTATTTATGGGACAAATATTAATTAAAAAGAGGCTAGTATCGACCTTAAAAAAACCAAGAATTAATTTAATCTTCTTGTAAAATTTTAACCTCTACCATATCAATCTTAGTATTAGAAACTTCTAGAATAGAAAATTGAAATGTATCTATATTTACAATATCGTTTTGAGTTGGAATTTCTTCGGTATGATTTACAATTAAACCTCCAAGTGTTTCGTAGTTTTCGCTCTCAGGAAGATTAATTTTGTAAGTTTCATTAATATAATCTACCTCTAAACGGGCAGAGAACTTATAGGTATCGTTATCCAGCACTTCTTCAATAAGTACCACAGAATCATGTTCGTCTTCAATTTCGCCAAATAATTCTTCAACAATATCCTCTACCGTCATAATACCAGAAGTTCCACCGTATTCATCTAAAACAACAGCAATACTACGCCGTTTTTTAGTTAACACGTTTAGCACATCTTTAATTAACACTGTTTCTGGTACAAACTCAACAGGCGTTAACATCGACTTTATGGTCTTTCCTTTTTTAAATAATTCGAATGAGTGTACGTAACCTAAAATATCATCAACCGTATCTTTATAAACCAAAATCTTTGTCCTTCCTGTTTCAGTAAACAAAGCATTTAATGATTTTACAGAGTTAGATATTTCTACGGCTATAATTTCGGTTCTAGGAACCATAACTTCGCGCGCTTTAACTTCTGAAAATTCTAAAGCATTTTGAAAAATTTGTATTTCGGAATCTACTTCATCTTGTTCTTCTACAGATTCCATTTGCTCGCTAATATAATTACCAAGTTCTACCTTAGTAAAAGCGAGTTGAATTTGATCGCCTTCGGTTTTAAAGAATACCTTTAATACAAAGTCGGAAATCCAAATAACAAAATCTGAAATTAAAGAAAACAACACATAAAATATATAGGCAGGAACCGCCAAAGCTTTAATTAAAGTATTGGCATAAATTTGAAAGAATACTTTTGGAAGAAACTCCGCTGTTATTAAAATAACAAATGTTGAAATTATAGTTTGGGTAAGTAAACTTAGGTCTGTAAACAAATAATCTAAAAAAGTGTAAGGTGTTGGCAATAGCGTTTGGAACCAATTTACCAACAAGTCGCCCATAAAGAAGCCATATATAACAAGGGCTATATTATTACCAATTAACATGGTGGTAATAAACTTTGATGGCTTTACGGTTAGTTTACTTAAAGCTTTAGCCAGTATTCCATCTTGCTTTTTTTCAATTTCAATATGGATTTTGTTTGAAGATACATAGGCAATCTCCATTCCCGAAAAAAAAGCCGATAGTATTAGTGAAACAATTATGATAATTACATAAATGCTCATCTACTTCGAGTTATTATTATCTTCAATTTTTTTTGCAAATTTTCTTCTAAAGAAATACATAAAAATAGCTAATGCTGCTAAACCAAGTGAAATATAAGCGCCATTTCTATTAATATTCCATTTTGATATACCATCATATATAAATAATACAGCAAAAACTAAATAAGCGTATTGAAAAATTTTTGAAAACTTCATGTGTTACAATCTGTAATTAGGGTATAAAGATACTTAAAATTGAGAAGTGAAATTTTTAATTAGTAGAAATTAATCTTCTAAGGTAATAATACCGGTAACCTCTAGCACTTCGGCGTTTGAGAATTCTGAATTAGAATCAAAACCATTGCCGTTTATTAAGTCTGTTTTGGTTTTAAAACTAACAGGCTTGTTGGTAGAAAGCCATTCTTTGGTTGTATTGTAGAATAATTGTTCTGTTTTTAATACTTGATTATCGTGCGTTGTAATAACCACATTATCCTGCATATCTATTAAATTAGTATTATCGTAAACAAAGGCATTATCTGCTTGCACAGTACTTTTTTTGTTATCCTTATCATAGATGTAAAGTGTAACACCATCTGTAAACTGACGAAACGGAAAATCCCTATTCGTATAATCCAATACTTTAGTGCTAATTAAATTGGCAGATACCCTACCTGAATCTGTATATTTTAAGTTAACATTATGATCTACTCCTATTGGTTCATTTTCTGAAATTCCTATTTTTTGAACTTGCTTAAAACTATCATTACATGAAAAAAACATAGTCACAATAAAAATTGTGACTATGTTAAAAATATTATATGAAATGTGTTTTCTCATTAGATACTTGGTACGGTTACAGAAGACCCAATCCAACAACCAATTTTAATGGTTTGACCTGCTCTACCTGAACTAAATATTTCAGATTTTTGAGGTGCTTTTGCTTTGTAATTAGCAACAGATTGAGATGCTGCTTTACTTAAAGTTGGATCTACACTAGCTGCTCTTTGCGCCTCTTTTGCTGCTAACCAGTACACTGCTCTCTTATCGAAGTTAGAATCTCCACAGTTATTAGCACTTGCTGCATACATAGCTGCTATAGCAATATGAGGGCGACCGTTTGATGGGTTAAGCGATAATGCTTGTCTGTAATATCCTCTAGCTTTACCATAACTACCTCTAGCTTTTAACTTAGTAGCAATTCTGTAATATAATTTAGACTTTTTAAAACTATCTGTTTCAAGACTAATAGCTTGCTCAAAAAATTCGATTGCCTCGTTAGTTTTACCATCTTTATCTTTTAATAATCCTAGGTAGTAAGCAGAATTAGCCGATGGACTAATATTATGATATGCATTTACTAAATCAAAGAATAAAGGATCGTCTGTACATTCTTTTTGAGACATCTTTCCAGCTGCACGTTGTAACCAAACTGCATTGTTTCTATTAGCTTCAAAATCTTTTCTGTATAAAGGAATAAGGTTTTGGCAGTTTGCTCTATCACCTAATTTACCATCAATACTACCAGAAATTTGATCGTAAGCTTTCAAATAGCTTTCGTAGTATTTTTTATATTTACCTTCTTTTTTAGTTAAAGCAACTTCAGCATCTTCCTTTTCAATTAATTTATTTAATTTTTCAGAAAAACTTTTTACTTCATCTTCAACTTTTTCTACAACATCATCATACTTATTAAATAAGTCTGCAGCAGGTTTTTTACCAGCATCATATAAATCTACCATTAAAGAGAAATATGTATATAAACTTTTAGGGTTTGTAAATGTTGCTTTATCCAATTGGTAAGCCGCATCAAAAGCGTTATATAACTCTTCTGTACTTTTGCCTAATACATCCTTATTATCATACATTAATTGAGCAGCTTGCGCAGCATACTCACCTTTTGGAGTTTTACTAGCAAAATGTTCTGCCTTTTGCTCCCAAAGCTTTAAAAGGTCATTTATAAAAGCAACTTTATCAGCTCCAGATGCCTTATCAATTTTATCTTCTAATATTTTTTCACCATCAACGTAAATAGCGTTATTAAATTTAGGACACTTATTTCTTACTGCCATCCAAGGCTCGTAAGCAGCATCATAATTTTTTGCTTTTACATATTCATGGAATATAGAAAGCTTCGTCATACATTCTTCATCTTGCTGAGCAAAACCAAAGTTTAACCCAATAAAGAAAAATGCTAATAGTAATGTAATTTTTGTTTTCATGATAATAATTTTGTAATGTTAATCATACTTTCGTTTCTGGAACCATCTATCGTTCAAAGATAAACTTAATTGTAAATTAATAAAATTCTCTTGAATTAAATTACTGTTTTTTGTTCCGCGTTGGCCAAATTCAAATCCTAAATTCGCATTTGAGAATAATCTTGCATCGCCAACTGGTATACCTACTCCAAAAGATATGCCAAACTCTTTAATAGATTCATCATTTATATTTAAACCTGTTTCTTCTGTTCTAAATCCAGCCCTGTAAACAACACGTTTCCAATAACTTCTAAATGAATTATACTGCGGAATATAAAAACCTCCTAAAGAAAAGGAATATGCATCTTCATAGGTAGTTCCGTTACTAAATAATTCGTTAGAAAAAGAACCTGTCTTTAAAAAGGTAGTTTCTGCACCAACAAACCATTTTCTAGGTTTCCCAATACCACCACCAAAAGTAAATTTAGATGGCATAACTAATTCTGTTTCATCTAAACCATCAGCACTTAAATCTAAATTAACAACGTTTCTTTCGTTTTCTTGCCCTTGACTACCAACCGTAATTGTCGATATGGTACGCTCGTTTAAAGAAATTAAAGTACTTTTTGGTGTATACGTAACACTAGATACAAATTCTAGGTTCTTGCTTATCATGGTTTTATAAGATAAACCTAAATTAATATTTAATCCGCTTAAATCGGATCTATTATTCTCTTTAGACTGGTATTGGGTAGGTAAACCATCAGAGTATTGGTAATTAACAATACTGTTTTTTGTATGCCCGAAGTTATATTGAAAATCCACACCAACACTTACACCTTTAGCAACTTGGTAACCAAAACCTAAAAAGGCTTTATTTAAACCACCTTCGCCCTCAAATCTATTATCAATATCACCATCTGCGTTTGTACCTTCTAGCTTATAACCAACCGATGTATAAGGCAATAAGCCAAAACCTACCCCAAATTTACCTAAAGGAATATTAACAGCTAGGTAATCAAAAGTCGTAGATGATGCATCATCACTACTCGCACTACTTTCTATAGTCGAACTTGTGTAACTACCACCAACAGCAAACTTAACAGGTCTGCTTTCGTTATCCCAAAGCTCCAAATTATCACTAGCGTAAGACGCAGGATTCCTTAAGTTAACGTGAATACTATCGTTGTATATACTCAAACCTCCCATACTTCTATTCTCTACAGTACCTTTAAACTTTAAGCTACCAATACCGTAATAGGAATAAGGAGATGTTGTTCCTTGTTGTGCATAACCGTGCATTGCAATTATTGCAATAAAAACTAATACAAGTTTTTTAATCATTCGTTTGAGTTAAATTGTAAAATATAGTTTAATCCTTCTAAAAGAAAATTAGGATTGGCAAATATGCTACTTTTTAATTGTTTAGACAAGAATTTAGTATCTCCACCTGTTAAAATTACTGTTAAATCAGAATATTTTTCTTCATAACATTCAATAACACCTTCAATTTCCTTTAAAAACCCCAAAACAACACCAGAATGTATCGAGGCTTCTGTAGAATTCCCAATAATACTTTCCGGAATTTCTTTATCTAACAACGGTAATTTAGCTGTAAAATTATTCAAAGCCTTATAACGCATATTAATACCAGGCGAAATAGCACCACCTAAATACTCATTATTAATATTTATAAAATCATAGGTAACACATGTACCCGCATCGATAATAAGCACATTCTTCTCAGAAAACTTCTTAATAGAACTACAAACCAAAGCAATCCTATCTACACCTAAAGTTTTAGGGGTGCTGTAAAGGTTTTTAAAAGGCAATTTAGTGTTAGAGTCCAAAACAAGAACATTAAAGCGCTTAGAAATGGATTTAACAGTTAATTTATCAAGATTCCCAACCGAGGATATAATAACATTATCCAAATCCAGATAATGCTTTGCTAACACATCAATTTCATCCTCTACAGCCTTAAGTAAAACAACACGCCTATCTAAAAGTTCACTACCTTTAAAAACGGCCAATTTAACGTAAGAGTTACCTACATCAATAATTAAATTCATAGTTTATTAAAACGCTAAAATTACAAAACCACAAATAATAAATAACTAAAAATCTCTATAATATTAATAACAAATAAGTTACCTCTCAATTTTAAAAATAAATTAAAAAAAATAAAAATTTTGCGTTTTTCTCTTGGCGAATAACAAAATTGAATATATATTTGCAACCGCTTTGGCGAGGTACCTTAGCTCAGTTGGTAGAGCAAAGGACTGAAAATCCTTGTGTCCCTGGTTCGATTCCTGGAGGTACCACAAAAAAATCCCGAAACTTAGGTTTACGGGATTTTTTGTTTCTAATAAGTTCTACTTTTTTGGCGGTTTTTTAAATACAAGCCTAATAGAAAATAGCCAAAAGGCTATTACAAAAATTAAAACAATTTAAAAACCGCGCTATCCGTTACTAGTTTTGTAAAACCATAAATGGAAGTTTTACAAAAGCTAACCACTTCTATCGCTCCCGCACTTATATGCCAACATAATAATAAACCTTTAAGGCCAGTTCATCTTCTGCAAACAATTATTAAGCTCCAGTAAAATATAATCTATATTCTAACGTAATTCAGAAAAGGATCTAGTGTAAACATTATTTAACACATTCCAAGGCTTTTTAATATTGTTTATAAACACCTTTCTTTTTATGTATTTAAAACTAAATATAAAATATAGCGTGTCGTCTAAGAGATAAGAAGCACCTTCTTAATGGCGTTATGGAATCACAAATCTTCAAGTGGTAATAAAATAGTAGCAGCTTATAAAGTCAAAATTATAACCCTAATCATTCAACTTATAAAATAAAATGAAGGAATTCAAGCTTTACCTAATGATTAAAATACCTTACTAAAAGGTAAGATAAAGCAATAGAAAAATACAATTAAAAGGATAAACCACATTTACAACAGTAAAAGAAAAAGACCTATATACATAATAAGCGCGTAAAATTAACATATGGCAACAAAACTATAGGGAAAAGAAAGCGTTCTAAAAACATTTTTAACAATTATAGATTTTCAATCCTTCAGTTTAGCGCAAAAAAAATCCTCAACAAATAAATGTTGAGGATTAAAAAAGGCAACGACCTACTCTCCCACAAATGTAGTACCATCGGCGCTAAT
>NZ_JACHGE010000012.1:87030-102456 GCF_014202225.1 Algibacter amylolyticus | reverse complement strand
TTCACAACAACTTGAAAACGAGATCTAAAGTCTCACAGAACTGAACGTGATTAAAGTAGTAAAAGAGAGAGGATTATCAATGTTGTCGAAGTCTAACGCTTCACCGTATATAGTAACCTTAATTCTCTCTTTTGTTCTTTCTGATTATTAATTAAATTTAGTGATTTACAAACTTAAGCCGTATATAAAAAATTGCTGGTGTTGTGCTAAAACAAAGGTCGTTGCAAGTTTACTACATCTGATTTTCCTGCGGAAAATCCTCGCACGTAAACCCGCAACTATTCTTATACGTAACCGTTCCCCACAACAAAACCAAAAACAATTTCACCTTTCACAGAACCTCAACAAAATGATCATAGACCAAGAGCAAATTTTCAAAGACGTCCTTTCCAAACTAGAAGGCACAATTAACGAACAAAGTTTTTTTAATAAGTTTTTGGAGTTGTATCCGGAGGTTTGGAAAAAGCAAAAAATTATGTTTTCAAAATTTAATAAAAGTAAAAAGTTTAGGCAAACCATTCCGTTAGCAAAACCTGAGGTTTCTTTACGAAAAGACATTAGGATTTGGTTACAAAAACAATAAAAGAAGCTGTGTTGTAAACAGGATTTCTACTCACCACTAATTTCATTTAAAACCCACAAATAATCAGCCCGATTGCCCACAAAATCTCTATTGGACACATCTATTATTTTTACGTTAAAATCTTTTTGAGTCTTTAAAAAATCGAGATACCCAGCGTTTATTTTCTCCAGATATTCATTGGCTATATTTTGCTCGTAATCGCGACCACGTTTTTTTATGTTTTCTTGTAAACGCTCGGTGTTTTGGTATAAGTAAACGTATAATTCGGGTTTAGCAATGTCTTTATACATTAAGTAAAACAGCTTGCGGTATAAATTAAACTCATCTTCATTTAAAGTAATTTTAGAAAATATAAGTGATTTAAAAATATCGTAATCGCTAACTATAAAATCTTTAAACAAATCGAGTTGCGATAAATCGTCGCTAATTTGTTGGTAACGATCTGCAAGGAAAGACATCTCTAAAGTAAAGGCATATCGGTTTGCATCTTCGTAAAACTTGGGTAAAAACGGATTATCGGCAAAGCGTTCTAAAATTAAACGCGCATTAAAATCGTGCGCCATTTTTGTGGCTAAACTTGTTTTTCCGGCGCCAATATTACCCTCGATAGCAATGTAATTAAACTTCGAGAATTGGTGTTGCTTGCTTGGGTTTTTCAACCAGATGTTTATTGGTTCTAAAACCGAATCGTCATCGCAATTTTCCAACAAAACAGACACTTGCATGTTGTTTACTGGATGCTTTAGTTTAGAAGCAATATCGTTAAGCGGCAACAAAACAAACCGGCGTTTAGCCATTTCTGGATGTGGCACTTGTAGGGTTGCTGTGTTTATAATCTCGTTTTCGGCTAAAACAATATCTAAATCTATTATTCGAGCTTCGTAGGTGTTTGCCTGGGTTCGGGTTCTACCTAAATCAGTTTCAATGTTTAATAGCAAATCTAAAACCTCTTGCGGTTGTAAATAGCTTTCTAGCACCAGACAGCAGTTATAAAAATCGTCGCTTTCAAAACCAAATGCGGGCGATTTATAAATTTTAGAAATTAGTTTTATGTTACCAACACGCACGTAAATGGTATCGATAGCATCTTGTAAATTCTTAAATTTATCACCTTTATTGCTTCCTAAAGCGATATGGTATGTTTTGGGTTTTAACATAGGGCGGCAAATTAATAAAAAGTAAATGGTTTCCTTTATATTTACAGAGCCTATTTATTCACAATCACATATGACATTAAAAGATAAACTTGCCGCACAACGTATATACTTGCTCTTAGGAGCACTTTTTATAACATCGTTGGTGGTTTCTAATCTTATTTTTCAAAAGTTTTTTTATTGGTACCCTTTCAATATTGAAATTTTTGGTAATAAACTTTTCGAAATATCGGTTGGTATATTACCTTACCCTATTACCTTTTTAATTACCGATTTAATAAGTGAAATTTATGGTAAAAAGCGCGCTAATGATGTGGTTATTATTGGCATTTTCGCCTCTTTATTTTCGTTATTAATCATTTTTATGGCCGATTCGGTTCCTGCAACATCATGGTCTTACGTAGACGATAAAACATTTAAAACCGTTTTTGGAAACTCTATGATTGCCGTTTTTGCAAGCATGCTTACTTACCTGTTTGCGCAGTTTGTAGATATTCAAATTTACCACTTCTGGAAACGCTTAACGAAAGGAAAACACTTATGGCTAAGAAATAATTTTTCCACATGGTTTTCCCAATTTGTAGATACCTTTACTATTGTGTTTTTACTATGTTCCTTTGGTATAATAGATTGGGCAAACTTTAAAGGTCTTTTGGTTAGTGGCTTTTTATTTAAAGTTATTGTAGCCGCTTGCGACACGCCACTATTATATTTAGGCGTACACCTTTTTAGAAAACGTTTTAATTTAAAAGTAAACGAAGAGATTGATTTACTTTAAAACGGAATGCGTTAAAATTACTAGTAGTAAGGTTAAAATTATATTAAACTTTTAGTTTACTTAGGCCTAAAATTAAACGCGCTCGTATATTTACATAAACCCCGTTAACTATGAAAAAAGCTTTAAAAATTGTTGGCATTACTTTACTAATACTAATAGTACTTTTAATAGCCCTTCCGTTTGCTTTTCAAGGAAAAATTAAAGACATCGTAAAACAAACCATAAACAACAATCTTAATGCTAAAGTAGAGTTTAGCAATGTTTCCTTAAGTTTATTAAAAAGCTTTCCACAGGCACAGGTAAGCGTAAGCGATTTAGTAATAACAAATTTCGAGCCTTTTAAAGACGAAACCTTTGCTACCGTTAAGGATATTTCGTTTACCATGTCTATTAAAGAAGTTTTTAAAACTGCCAGCGAGGAGCCTATTACCGTAAATTCTATATACGTTGACCAAGCTTTAATGACGCTTAAAACCGATAAATTAGGCAATAACAACTACGATATAACTAAAGAAGATACTACTAGCGCAACAACTACCAATGCTGGCTCTAGTAATTTTACTTTTAGTATTGAGGACTACCAAATTAAAAACAGTGCCTTAACTTATATTGACGATATTTCGAAAACATTAATTCACGTTTCCGAGTTAAACCACGAAGGTCATGGTACGTTTTCTGCCGAAACCTCCGAACTCGATACTTACAGCGAAGCCAATGTAAGTTTTACGCTAGACAGCACAAACTACTTAAGCAGCAACCCTGTAAAGTTAGACGCCTTAATAGGTCTAGATTTAGTAAACAGCAAATACACTTTTAAAGAAAATAAAGCCTATATAAACGATTTACCATTAGAGTTTCAAGGCTATGTGCAACTCGTAGAAGCTGGACAGGATATCGATATTAGCTTCGAAAACCCGGGTTCAGATTTTAAAAATTTCTTGGCTGTAATTCCTAAAGCTTACTCTAAAGATATTGCCAATGTAAAAACCTCTGGCGATTTTAAAGTAAAGGGTATTATTAAAGGTTTAAGCTCAGATACTACAATTCCTAATCTAGATATTAGTATAACATCAAACAATGCATCTTTTAAATATCCAGACTTACCAAAAAGCGTTACCAACATTGTAATAAATACCGAAATAAAAAACACTACAGGAAATGTAGACGACACGTATATAGATATTAAAACCTTAAATTTTAAAATTGATGAAGATGTATTTAAATCTTCTGCTACGCTAAAAAACTTGACTAAAAACATGTTGGTAAATGCCAATTTAGATGGTACTTTAAACCTTGCTAACATTACAAAAGCATATCCTGTAGAGCTTGAAAATTCGCTTACCGGAATTTTAAAAGCGAAACTAAACACGGCTTTTGATATGGATGCTGTGGCAACTAATGCCTACGCAAGAATAAAAAATAATGGATCGGCAAGTATTTCTAATTTTGTATTTTCATCGGAAGATATTGTAAACCCGTTTCATATCTCAGATGCTAATCTAACCTTTAATCCAGGAACTGTATCGCTTAATAATTTTAATGCCAAAACAGGCGAAAGTGATATTCAGGCCAAAGGTACAATCAACAATTTACTAGGGTTTTTACTAAGCGATAATACCTTAAAAGGAAACTTTACCGTTAATTCCAACACCTTTAAGGTAAGCGATTTTATGACTGAAAGTGAAACAGCACCAAGCACCAACAAAACCACAAGTAACACCGAATCTTTAAAAATTCCAGCCTTTTTAGAGTGTACTATAAATGCCGATGCTAAAACCGTTGTGTACGATAATTTAAACCTTAAAAACGTAACCGGAACCCTTTATATAAAAGACCAACAAGCCAAACTAGAAAACCTTAAATCTAGTATTTTTGATGGTGCATTGGCTGTTTCTGGCGATATTTCTACCAAAGAAGACACCCCAACATTTAATTTAAATTTAGGAGCCAATGGCTTTGATATTGCCCAATCTTTTAAAGATTTAGAATTGCTTAAAAGTTTAGCACCTATTGCAAAAATTCTTCAAGGAAAATTAAACACAAGCATTAATCTATCTGGAAAATTAGATAAAGAATTTGCTCCAGATTTAAGCACCGTATCTGGCGATGCGCTTGCCGAATTATTAGCAACAAGAATAGGAACCAACCAAAACGAGTTAATGAATAAACTAGAAGGCTCGCTTAGTTTTATCGACTTTAGCAAACTCGATTTAAAAGACCTTAAAACCAAATTATCCTTTGCCAATGGTAAAGTAAGCGTAAAACCCTTCGATATAAAATACCAAGATATAGCCATTACCGTTTCTGGCTCGCATAGTTTCGACCAAACCATGGACTATAGCGCTATTTTTAATGTGCCGGCAAAATATTTAGGCAGCGACATTAATAGGCTAATTGGTAAAATAAACGATAGCGAAGTAAGCAATTTAACCATACCAGTAACTGCAAATATTGGTGGTAGTTTTACAAGTCCCTCGGTTAAAACCGATTTAACAAGTGGCATCTCAAACCTTACCAACCAGCTTATAGAAATCGAAAAGCAAAAACTCCTTAACCAAGGTAAAGACAAAGTTAAAGACCTAATTGGCGATGTAATTGGCAGTAATAAAACCAAAACCGACTCCGTAAAAACACAACAAAACAATGCCATAAAGGATGTTATTGGAGGCATTATTGGCAGCAACAAAACCACCGATAGCACAAAAACAAGCACAACCGGTAATACCAAAACCCAAGAAACCGTTAAAAACGTACTTGGTGGTTTATTTGGTAAAAAGGAGAAAGACACCGTTAAATAATATTTGGGCGTTACCCGAAAAGGGTCGGGCTTGAAGCCTGTCTTGAGCAAAGTCGAAAGGTTGCAAGTCCTCGCACTTCCTATCGTCAGGCTGTGGGCTATCCACTACAATCCCTAACGCGGGTTTGTTTGCTAGCATCATATTAAAATCTATTTAATAGTTTTTTTAAAAGCTCTATTTTATAACACACCCCTTAATCCCTTCTTTATAGCGGGGAAACTCATACTCAAAAAAATAGATGGATAATACATTAGTTCTCATCTTAAAAAATAAGGATTAAAAGAGGCGTTACTACCTCATCATTCAAAAAACACAAAAAAGAACCAAAAAATATTAAAAACCGCGTCATTTCACCCCATTTTAGTCAATTTTCACTCATTTTTAAAGAAAAACCTTCAATTTTTAGGTTATTCCAACTATTCCGTTATATTGTAAATTACGTTTAATCTTAAACACCCAAAATATTATATATGAGGCAATTAAAAATCACGAAACAAGTTACCAACAGAGCATCTAAATCGTTAGATAAATACCTTCAAGATATTAGTAAGATCCCTTTAATTACTGCCGACGAAGAAGTTGATTTAGCACAACGTATTAAAAAAGGCGATCAAAAAGCATTAGATACACTAACAAAGGCTAACTTAAGATTTGTGGTTTCTGTCTCAAAGCAGTACCAAAATCAAGGATTAACCCTACCCGATTTAATAAACGAAGGGAACGCTGGTTTAGTTAAAGCAGCAAAACGCTTTGATGAAACTAGAGGTTTTAAGTTTATATCCTATGCCGTTTGGTGGATTCGTCAATCCATCTTGTCTGCTTTAGCCGAACAATCTAGAATAGTACGATTACCATTAAATAAAATTGGCTCCATTAGTAAAATAAATAAAGCCTATTCACATTTAGAACAAACACACGAAAGACCTCCAAGTGCACAAGAAATTGCCAACACGCTAGACTTAACTATTAGCGATGTAAAACAGTCTATGAAAATTTCTGGACGCCATGTCTCTATGGATGCGCCTTTTAAAGAAGGCGAAACATCAAACTTATATGATGTTGTTGCAGGGCAAGAATCGCCAAGTCCAGATGCTAAATTACTTAAAGACTCGCTTAATCTAGAAGTTAACCGTGTTTTAGATACACTTTCGGAAAAAGAAGCCGAAGTTATTCGTCATTATTTCGGAATTAGCGTTAAAAATCCTAAAAGTTTACAAGAAATTGGAGATGCTTTTGGTTTAACCAGAGAACGCGTGCGTCAAATACGAGAAAAAGGCATCCGAAAACTGCGTCAAAACTCAAAAAATAAAGTCTTAAGAACCTATTTAGGATAATCTAATGCAAAAGAGTTTAATTTATTAGGTTTTTATTTTTAAAAACCGCAAATTTGCATCCCATTTTGGATTTTCAGAAAAAGCACTAAAATAAAGGCATATGTTAAAAATAATAGTTAAAGATGGTGAAAACATCGAGAGAGCTTTAAAACGCTACAAAAGAAAGCACAGAAATATTAAAGTAATGCAGAACTTAAGAGAAGGACAGTTTTTTACAAAACCTTCTGTAAAAAGACGTCGTCAAGTTCAAAAAGCAGCTTACATTCAAAATTTAAGAGACCAAGAAGATATTTAGTCTTTAGTTTCAAAATGATATAAAAATCCTCTTTACAATTGTAAAGAGGATTTTTTGTTTTTGTGTATTTGTATGGGTGTATTCTATCCTGTAAACCAAAAAACAGTGTTTTGCTTTAGTGTTTCAACAATTAATCTATGGTTAAATTAACCACCAAACCTTCGTTGGCTCTAACATTAAATACCCTTTCGTCTTCAAAAATTAAATATTGCCCTTTTATACCAACAAGTTTACCTGTATACTTTAGCTCTTTTTTAATATTTAAACTCTTTGGTTTTTCCGGATATTGCAGCACCGGAAAATCTATATTCGTTTCGGTATTGCTTTCTATAAAATAATCGGCAGCCTCATCTGGGATATAGGTTTTTAAACGGTCTCGCCATTCTACCAAATTTTCATCTTCAATATCGTTTTTTAGCATTTTTCGCCAATTGGTTTTATCGGCTACATAATCTTTTAAAGCCACCTCAGTAATACCTGCCAAATAACGGTTAGGAACCTCTACAATTTCGATAGCTTCATGCGCGCCTTGATCAATCCAACGTGTTGGTACTTGGTTTTTTCGTGTTACCCCTACCTTCACATTACTAGAATTAGCCAAATAAACAATATGTGGTTGTAATTGCGCTTTTTTTTCATACTCTAAATCGCGGTCTTCAATTCCTAAATGTGCGGTACTTAATTCTGGTCGCATAATCCAATCGCCTGCCCTAGCCGTATTATAAAAACACTGTTTATCAAAGCCTTGTCTAAATATAGGCTTATCCAAACCGCAATTTAAACACTGGTATTTTACAAACTCTATGGTAACATTTTTCCCTATTAATTGATTCATATTTATAAAATCATTTTCAAAAACTAGGTAGTATTGAATAGGACTTCCAAACTCTGTTGCCATTTTTGTTAAAACACCTTGGTAGGTCATAAAAAAAAGTATTATTTTTAAAAAAATAAAGATAGAATAAATATGTCAATTCCCTTAGTAAATTCTATTGCATCGTGGTTTTTAAAAAAACGATTTCATCAAATTGAATTGTTCTTAAAATACCCAAACGAAGTGCAAAACGAACTGCTTTTAAGCTTAATAGATTTTGCTAAAAACACCGAAATTGGCAAACAGTACGACTTTGCTTCTATTAAAAATTATAAAACATTTGCAGAGCGTGTTCCTATTAAAAATTACGATGGTTGGCAAGATGATATCGAGCGCTCTAGACGTGGAGAAAGCAATATTTTTTGGCCAACACCTATTAAATGGTTTGCAAAATCTAGCGGAACTACCCGAGCAAAAAGTAAATTTATTCCGGTAAGCGAGGAATCGTTAGAGGATTGCCATTATGCAGCAAGTAAAGATTTACTATGCATGTATTTAAACAACAACGAAGACTCACAATTATTTAATGGTAAAAGTTTACGCCTTGGCGGAAGCAAAGAACTGTATAAAGAAAAAGGCACCGTTTATGGCGATTTATCTGCTATTTTAATTGATAACATGCCCTTTTGGGCAGAATTTAGCAGTACACCTAGCAACAAGGTGTCACTAATGAGCGATTGGGAACACAAAATGCAAGCCATTGTATACGAAACTATAAACGAGAATGTTACTAGTTTAGCTGGCGTACCATCTTGGATGTTAGTACTATTAAATAATGTTTTAGAGACTACAGGAAAACAAAATCTACATGATATTTGGCCAAATCTAGAAGTCTATTTTCATGGTGGCGTAAGTTTTACACCCTATAAAGATCAGTACAAAAAACTGCTTCCTAAATCTGGTTTCAAATATTATGAAACCTATAATGCTTCAGAAGGTTTCTTTGCTATTCAAGATCAAAATAATTCATCAGAATTACTTCTAATGTTAGATTATGGCATTTTTTACGAGTTTATTCCTATGGATATTTATGCTACCTCTCAAGAAGAAGCAATTCCGCTTAGCCAAGTAAAATTAAACAAAAACTATGCAGTAATTATAACTACAAATGGCGGTTTATGGCGTTATAAAATTGGAGACACTATTAGGTTTACATCTTTAAATCCTTACCGAATAAAAATTTCTGGCAGAACAAAACACCATATAAATGTGTTTGGTGAAGAACTTATTATTGAAAATGCCGAAAACGCGTTAAAAAAAGTATGCAACCGCACAAAAGCGGAAATAGTAGACTTTACAGCTGCTCCCATTTTTATGGAAGGTAAAGAAAAAGGAGCCCACGAATGGTTAATTGAGTTTAAAACACCTCCAGAAGATATTAACTATTTTAATGAATTATTTGATAATGCATTAAAGGCGTTAAATTCCGATTACGAAGCAAAACGCTACAATAATATTACCCTTAATAAACCGAAAATTAATATTGCTAGACCTCAACTTTTCCATGATTGGCTAAAACAGAATGATAAACTAGGCGGCCAACATAAAATACCGAGGCTATCTAACACACGCGACTATTTAGAGGAATTATTAAAACTGAATCATTGATAATACTCGTTACTCTAGCATAGTTTTTTAAAATTCAGATAAAAAATTAATTTTCCGCGCTTTGTGCATACATTGTGTACGACAAAAATAAACGATAAAAAGCATCAAAACCGACAACGTGTAACTTAAAAAGTTTTTAAACGAATATTTTGTCGTATAATCTAAAACCTGTTTTTACAATGTGTTTACACAAGGTATTAAACTTATTTTTACATCAGTTTTAAACACAGAAATACATTTTTATTATATAGATATCCAATATTAATTAATTTCCCTACATATAAAAACCACACTTAACCGTGTGGTTTTTTTTATTAATGTACCTCCGTAATTTATATTTTCTGCTCTATCAAACGTACTTCAAGATATTTACTAATTCATTATTTAAACCTAAGCATTTCACATAAATAGCTATAAGGCAACCCCATAAATAATAGAGTTTAGTGAGAGATTCTTATCTTTGAACTCCCTTAAACTAATAATAGATATTACAAAAATGCCAAAAAACTACGCGTTACTCCTTTTCTTTTTTGTCGTAAACATAAATGCATTTGGTCAAGGTTTTACGTCACTATGGAATACCGAAAATACAGAGTCCGGATCTTCTGCTAACAACCAAATTACTTTACCTACAAATCCGGCATATACATATAACTATAATGTGAATTGGGGCGATAGTACTACAGACAACAATATCACTGGCGATATTACCCATACATACACCACACCCGGATTATACACTATAACGATTACCGGAAATTTTCCTTCTATTTATTTTAATGACGATGGAGATAAAATTAAAATAATAGAAATTTTAGATTGGGGTAACATACAATGGCAAACCATGGAAAACGCTTTTTATGGCTGCGAGAATTTAAATTTTGATGCCATTGCTTCGCCAAACTTAAGCACGGTTACAAGTCTTGAAAATATGTTTAAAGACTGTAATGCTTTTAATGGCATTGTAAACGATTGGGACATAAGCACAATAACAAATTTATCTGGAACTTTTGAGGGTTGTAACATTTTTAATAGGCCATTGGATAAATGGAACACATCATCGGTTACCTTAATGGCTAGTACCTTTAGAAATTGTTACGCTTTTAATGAGCCTTTAGATAATTGGAATACCTCTTCGGTTACAGACATGAATAACCTATTTAGCGGCGCTACACAATTTAACCAAAACATTAATAATTGGAATGTTAGCCAAGTTACTAACATGTCGGGCACTTTTAATATTGCATTAAACTTTAATCAGCCTTTAAATAGTTGGATTGTAGACAATGTTACCGATATGTCTAGAATGTTTTATAGATGCCGAAACTTTAACCAGCCATTAGACAATTGGAACGTGGACAACGTAACAAGCATGAGAGAAATGTTTTATGGTTTTTTAGACATGCCTTTTAACCAGCCTATAAATATTTGGAAAGTACATAATGTTACAGACATGGCTTATATGTTTAGGCGATGTGCATCGTTTAACCAACCTTTAGATAGTTGGGATGTTAGCAATGTTACCGATATGAGTTACATGTTTGAAGGTGCCGATAGCTTTAATCAACCCATAGGAAATTGGAATGTAAGCAACGTAACAAACATGCGAGCTATGTTTAGCGGAGAGAACCAAAGTATAGCCTTTAACCAACCACTTAACAACTGGACGGTTAGCAGCGTTACTAACATGAGCCAGATGTTTAAAAATGCCGACAGTTTTAACCAACCGTTAAACGCTTGGGACGTAAGTGCTGTTGAAGATATGAGCGAAATGTTTAGTGGCAATGATGGGTTTAACCAACCTATCGAAATTTGGGATGTTAGTAATGTTACTACTATGCGCGGCATGTTTCAGCAAAACACAGTTTTTAATCTGCCGTTAAACAATTGGACATTAACTAATCTCACCAATATATCTTCAATGTTTGCTAGTGCAAGCCTTTTTAACCAGCCACTAGATAATTGGAATGTTAGTAATGTAAATAATATGTCTGGTGCATTTAATAATGCATCTTCATTTAATCAAAACATTGGAGCTTGGAATGTTTCCGAAGCTAACAACATGAGCAATATGTTATCTAACAGTGGTATTTCACAAGAAAACTATGATAACATTTTAATCGCCTGGGCATCTCAAACTGTAAATAGTAATGTGACCTTGGGTGCCACAAATTTACAATACTGCGATGCCTTAGCACAACGACAAAGTTTAATTGATAATAACAACTGGAATA
This sequence comes from Algibacter amylolyticus, assembly GCF_014202225.1. Classification (GTDB taxonomy): domain Bacteria; phylum Bacteroidota; class Bacteroidia; order Flavobacteriales; family Flavobacteriaceae; genus Algibacter_B; species Algibacter_B amylolyticus. The sequence goes on along the minus strand of NZ_JACHGE010000012.1, from coordinate 90,798 downwards.
TTGTTGGAGACGATGTAAACTGCTCTTATGTACTATGTACCAATATAATTTCTCCAATTAATGGCGATCAAAACGTGCCAGCCAACTCATCTATTAGATGGGAAGCGGCTCCCAATGCCGATGGTTATTATGTAAGCATTAGAAGAGAGGATGACTTAGGAAATGTTATACAGGTTATTGCTGATAATGAAGATTTTGGAAATGTTCTATTGTTAAACTTCACTAACGAATTTTTGCCAGGAGATAATGTTTTTGTTTCTGTTGTTCCTTATAACGATGAAGGACCAGCAACCGGCTGTCAAGAAATAAGTTTTAAAACTGTTGAAAGCTGGGTTAATAGAACCGATGTTTTTAAAATTACGATTGATACTAGAAATTTAGATAACAGCTCGACCGCAGCAAACCAATATCGAATTGAACTTAACGATGGCTATCCAGATTATCTTATTTACGATTTTAATATAGATTGGGGAGACGGACAATACAACAATAACGTAACCAACGACATAACCCATACTTATTTAAACCCAGGTGTTTACACCATAGCCATTATAGGCGATTTTCCGTCGTTTAGACATACCTCTAGCAATCGAGATAACCTTAAGCTAATTTCGATGGACCAATGGGGCGACCAAGTTTGGGAAAGCATGAATCAGGCGTTTTACTTCTGTGAAAACATGGAGTATAATGCTACCGACACCCCAAATTTAACACAGGTAACTAACATGGCCAGTATGTTTAGAAGGGTTGTTTTATTTAATTCTGATATTAACAATTGGGAAGTTGGGAATGTAACAAACATGAGTAGCCTGTTTTCCCAATGTTCAATGTTCAATCAACCTTTAGACACCTGGGATGTAGGTAATGTAACAACAATGAGTGGTATGTTTAGTGGTGCATCTGTATTTAATCAACCTTTAAACGGCTGGAATGTTGCCAATGTAACTACCATGAGTAACATGTTTAGTCAAGCACGAGAATTTAATTATCCTCTAAACTCTTGGATTACTGATAAGGTTGTTGATATGAATTTTATGTTTTACTATGCAAGTGTATTTAATCAAGACTTAAGTAGCTGGAATACAAGTGCAGTAACCAACATGGAGTCTATGTTTGGAAATGCCACACTATTTAATCAAAATATAGATAATTGGGACGTAAGTAATGTTACTAACATGATAAGCATGTTTGCTAGAGCAACAAGTTTTAATGAACCTCTAAACTCATGGGATGTAAATAAAGTAACAAACATGAGCCAAATGTTTAATGGTGCTACTGCTTTTAATCAAGCATTATTCGACTGGGATGTTGATGCTGTAACTAATATGCAAAGTATGTTTAGTTCGGCTTCAAGTTTTAATCAAAATATAGATACTTGGAATGTTACCAACGTAACCAATATGGCATACATGTTTAGTTATGCTACCGCATTTAACCAACCCTTAAATAGCTGGGACGTAAACTCGGTGGTAAATATGAGTGGTATGTTTCGTGGGGCATCTGTATTTAATTCGCCTTTAATAGATTGGGATGTAAGTGCTGTGGCTACAACCGACAGTATGTTTGAAAATGCCACACAGTTTAATCAACCTATAAACACTTGGGATGTTAGTTCGGTAACTATTATGTCTAATATGTTTGACGGAGCCAGCTCATTTAATAATACACTTAACAATTGGGATGTGTCTTCTGTTACAAACATGGAAGCTATGTTTTCGGGAGCTACCATTTATAATCAACCCATGGACAACTGGAATACCGGTGAAGTACAAACTATGGAGGAGATGTTTAAAGAAGCATCGGCCTTTAACCAGCCAATAGACACCTGGAACACCTCGTTTGTAACCACAATGGAATCTATGTTTGAGGATGCTATTGTATTTAATAGCCCTATAAATTCCTGGAATGTGGCCTCAGTAACAACCATGGAAAAAATGTTTAAAGGCGCACTTCAATTCAATCAAAATATTGACCCTTGGAATGTTAGAGCAGTAACCACCACCGAATACATGTTTAATGAGACTAGCGCTTTTAATCAGCCTTTAAATAACTGGCGTGTAACAGGCATTAGCAACATGAATTATATGTTTAAAGATGCCACTGCTTTTAACCAACCATTAGATAAATGGAACTTAGGTAACGTAAGCATGTATTCTACCTTTGAAAATGCTACAGCACTAAATCAATACCTCGGCGATTGGGATATTAGTGGTGTAAACGAAATGAGAAATATGCTAGACGATACAGCATTAACACGAGAGAATTACGACAACACATTAATCTCTTGGTCCGAGCAAACCTTAATTTCCGGAATTACGTTAGGCGCTAACGGATTGCCTTATTGTGATGCTTTAGAAGAAAGACAATCCATGATTGATACTTATTTCTGGACTTTTAATGGCGATAATTTAGACTGTCCGCTTCCAGAATGTGCCCAATTATTATCGCCTTTAAATGGCGCAACAGATGTTCCTGTAAATACTAATTTAAGTTGGGAACCTGCACGCTACGCCCGAGGGTACAGATTAACTGTAATATCACAACCGGGAAACATTACCATTGTTAGCGATGAAATTATTAATGATAATACGTCTTACGAATTCGCATTAGACTTTCTTGGAGGTGAAACTGTAGAGGTCACTATTGTTCCGTTTAATGATGAAGGAGATGCTACGGGATGTACACAAGAAAGTTTTACTATTAGCAGCAATAGCACACCTACGGCTCCGGAATGTACCATGCTAACGCTTCCGCTAAATAGCAGCACTGATGTAGCCATTAATACAGATTTAGAATGGACGCCAATAGCAAATGCAGATGGCTATAAAATAACAATGGGTTCTAGCCCTGGAGCATCAGATATTTTAAACAATTTCGATGTTAACAATGTTACAAATTATGATTTACCATCGGATTTAGCAGAAGACACCACCTTTTATGTTACCATTATACCTTATAATGCTGAAGGTGATGCCACTACATGTACCGAGGAAAACTTTACAACAGAGCTTATTCCGGTCCCACCAACATGCACAACCTTAACCTCCCCTTTAAATGGCGCAACCAATGTTTCTATAGACACAGATATTAGTTGGAACGCCGTACCTAATGCTACAGGATATTTATTGAGCGTGGGTACTACTGGAGGTGGTATAGAAATACTAAATAGTATAGATGTTAATAATGTAATCTCTTATAATCTCCCAGACGATTTACCAACTAACCGCCTTATTTTTGTTAATATAACGCCGTATAACGATGTGGGCGATGCCACAGGTTGTACCGAACAAAGTTTTAGAACAGGAACTCCTGAAACTATTCCAGTATGCACCACATTAACTAGTCCGTTAAACGGTGATACCGATGTTACCGTTACTACAGATTTATCTTGGAATGCCATTGCAAACGCAACGGGTTACAAACTAACTGTTGGAACCACTTCGGGTGGAACCGATATTTTAAACAATGAAGATGTTAGCAATGTTACAAGCTATAACTTGCCTTCAGATTTACCGGAAACTTCAACCATTTTTGTAACCATTACACCGTATAATTCAGAAGGTGATGCTGTTTCTTGTACAGAGGAATCTTTCAGCACTGAAACTTTAGAAACTATTCCGGTGTGTACCACATTAACGAGTCCGTTAAATGGCGATACCGATGTTGCCGTTACAACAGATTTATCTTGGAATGCCATTGCAAACGCAACAGGTTACAAACTAAGCGTTGGAACCACTTCTGGCGGAACCGATATTTTAAATAATGAAG
>NZ_JACHGE010000012.1:0-86933 GCF_014202225.1 Algibacter amylolyticus | reverse complement strand
TATTCCGGTGTGCACCACATTAACAAGTCCTTTGGATGGCGATACCGATGTTGTCGTTACAACAGATTTATCTTGGAATGCCATTGCAAACGCAACAGGTTACAAACTAAGCGTTGGAACCACTTCGGGAGGAACCGATATTTTAAATAATGAAGATGTTGGAAACACCACAACCTTTTATTTAAATTCAAACTTACCATATAATGAAACTATTTTTGTAGGCATTACACCATACAACACTTTGGGCGATGGTATTTCTTGTTCAACAGAATCATTCACTATAAAAGCAGAACCATTGGTAGAATCTAAATATGGATTCTCACCAAATGGCGATGGTTTTAACGATTTCTGGGAAATTAAAGGCATTGAAAACAGCCCTAATAATAGCGTTGATATCTATAACCGATGGGGCGATTTAGTTTTCACAATTAGTAATTATGACAACCAATCCAATGTGTTTCGAGGCGAAGCTAATAAACTAACAAAATTTGGAGCAGGAGCTTTGCCAAACGGCACCTATTTCTTCCACATAAAAGTAAACGGAACACACAACCTAAAAACCTTAAAAGGATTCGTAGTTATAAAGCGATAATAACAACATGAATAGTATTAATAAACTTTACGCTTTAATAGCCTTTGCAGTTGTTTCCCTAATTAGTAACGCTAGTTTTGGGCAACAAACACCCACATTTTCGGAGTATAATTACAATCCATTTATAATTAACAGCGCTTATGCAGGTCTTACCCAAAACACCGAAGTTTCGCTGTCCAATTCTGGTTTTTTTAACGATTTCGAGGGTAGCCCAAGTAGTCTGTCCTTAAGTGGCCACGGACAAATGAATCGCGGAAAAGTGGGTCTAGGCGCAGGACTTATTCGAGATAAAATTGGGGTAACCACCTCAACTAGCTTTTTTGCTGCGTACTCCTATAAAATATTTTTCGATTTTGAGAGTAACCGCCCATATTGGCAACACTACTCACCGGGCGTAATCTCTTTTGGTATTACTGGTGGCGTGCAACAATACCAAGATAATTTAACCGAATTAGGCATTACAAACGATCCAAATTTTGCGCAAGACATAAACACCACCATACCAACAATAGGTTTAAGTTTTCTTTTTAATCATGCGTCCTTCTATGCTGGTTTTTCCGCTCCCAATATTATGGGCAATTCCTTGGCTACCAACAAAGATGTAAAACTTAGCACACCCGTTTATGGGTATTTTGGTTATAGGATTCTAAGCGATGCCTTCCGGAATATCATGATAAAACCCAACGTACTCATTAAGCACGAAAAGGATGCGCCAATGCAAATCGATTTTAATCTGGCAACAAGCTTTAAAAACAAATTCGAAATAGGCGTTGGTTATCGCACCAGTTCGTCGGTAAATTTACTAGCAGGCATCTATTTATTTAACAATCTGCGTTTTATTTACACCTATAACATCGCTTCAAACAATTCACCTTTAGGTAATAGCCATGGCATTATATTAAGTATCCAATTTAAAGAAGGTTACGCTATAGATTAGCATTTGGGCGCCTGCCTGCCGGCAGGCAGGTTCCCCGAAAAGGGTCCGACTGTGGGCTTTCCGCTACTATCCCTAACCTGATTTTGTGCTAAGTTTCAACTTTACTACTACAAAAATTTCAAACCAAACTGTAACAAAACAAAAAGAAACACTACATATAAGAGAACGTAAAACTAAAACCTTATTACACCGGTAAAAGGTCTAGCTACAGTAAAGTTTCATTTTTACTTTCAAAATAAATTGTAGGACTATATAAAAGGTCTTACATTTAAATCATTAATTTTTTACACATATACTTATGGAGTGGTTTTCAAAATTGGAGCTTTTTTCACAAATCTATTGGGGCATTGCTTTAATTGGTTCTTTAATTTTCGTTATCACCATTGCAACAAGTTTTATGGGTGGCGATTCGGCAGATTTAGATACCGATGCCGAAATTGAAGCCGATACTGGAATTGGCTTTCAATTTATAACCTTTAAAAATCTAGTTGGATTTTTCACCCTATTTGGGTGGAGTGGTATTGCTTGTATAGACGCCGGTTTCTCAAAACCAATCACCATATTAGTTTCTTTAATTTGTGGTTTAATTATGATGGGAATCATGGCAGCCATGTTTTATTATATGCGGAAACTAAACCATAGTGGCACGTTAATTTTTAAAAATGCTATTGGCAATATAGGCGAAGTTTACCTTACTATTGGTGCTAACCGCTCTTCTATAGGAAAAGCACATGTGCGTATTCAAGGTTCATTACGCGAGCTCGAAGCGCTATCAGACTCAGAAACCGATTTAAAAACTGGAACTGTCATTAAGGTAACAGATGTTACTAATAACGGCATTTTAATTGTAGAACAACTAAACAAATAATTTATGATGTTACCTCTTATTCAAGAAGGCTTAAGCCTTGGATTTCCAATGGCCGTTATTGCAGCCGTTTTATTTATCTTTTTATTTTTAATTGTCTTAATAAGACGCTACAAAAGGTGTCCTTCAGATAGAATTCTTGTCGTTTACGGTAAAGTTAGCGGTGGGCAATCTGCTAAATGTATTCATGGTGGTGCCGCCTTTATAATACCAGTAATTCAAGATTATGAGTTTTTAGATTTAACACCAATTTCTATAGAAGTTAATCTAGTAAATGCTTTATCAAAGCAAAACATTCGTGTTAACGTACCATCGCGTTTTACCATTGGTGTGTCTACAGAGCCAGGTATTATGCAAAACGCAGCCGAACGTTTATTAGGATTAGGTGCACAAGACGTGCAGGAACTAGCAAAAGAAATTATTTTTGGTCAGTTACGTTTAGTTGTTGCCTCTATGGATATCGAGGAAATTAATAACGACCGCGATAAATTTTTAACAAATATTTCTCAAAGTGTAGAAACCGAGTTAAAGAAAGTTGGTTTAAAGCTTATTAACGTAAACATTACAGATATTGTTGATGAGTCAGGATATATTGAAGCTTTAGGAAAAGAAGCTGCAGCACACGCTATTAATGCCGCTCGTAAATCGGTTGCCGAAAAAACTAGAGATGGATCTATTGGTGAAGCCAATGCGGTACAAGATGAAAGATCGCAAGTAGCAGCAGCAAATGCTCAAGCTGTTGAAGGTGAGAACACAGCAAAAATTGCGGTAGCAAACTCCGATTCTTTACGTCGCCAGCGTGAAGCCGAAGCAGAACGTGTAGCCATTGCGTCAGAAAAAGTACAAAGCGCAAAAGCATTAGAGGAATCTTATGCAGCAGAGCAACAAGCCGAAACTGCCAGAGCCGATAGAGAACGTTCTTCTCAAATGGCAGATATTATTGTCCCTGCAGAAATTGATAAAAAGAAAGTAGAAATTGATGCTGAGGCAGAAGCAGAACGCATTAGAAGACGTGCAAAAGGTGAAGCCGATGCCATCCTTTTTAAAGCACAAGCCGAAGCCCAAGGACTTTACGAAGTACTTACCAAACAAGCAGCAGGTTTAGATCAAATTGTAAAAGCTGCAGGCAACAACTCTAAAGATGCCGTATTATTATTAATTGCAGATAAGTTACCAGAGTTGGTAAAAACGCAAGCCGAGGCTATTAAAAATATTAAAATAGATAAAGTTACTGTTTGGGAAAACGGTGGCGGAAAGGATGGAAAATCGTCTACAGCCAATTTTCTTTCGGGTATGTACCAATCGGTACCGCCATTACAAGAAATGTTTAACATGGCAGGTATGCAATTGCCAGATTACTTAAAAGGCAAAGATGTAAAACCAGATGATGATGCCGAAATCATTGAAGAACAAAAACCACATAAAAACAAATAAGTCTTATAAAAAAGCCCGCTACTTTTAAAGTTAGCGGGTTTTTTGATTTTTAAGAAATTGACTTAATAAAGTTTATATCTCTTTTATTAGTAATGGCGTCTTCTGCGTCCGAAATCAAACTATCAATTTCTTCATCAATTATGGTTTGATAGGTTTTGTTTTCTACTCCTATCATCTTTTTTAAATGTAAAAGCATCGTTAGCAACTTTTCTACAATAATGACGTCATGTTTACAATAAGTTCTCAATTCTGCCATCACTTGGAAAATTAAATCCTTAAAATCAACAGTAGCCATAGAAACATAAGCCAAATCGTCAATATAAGATAAACTTTTATCCTTCTTTTTAATCCGTAAAGAAAACAACTGCGACAGATAATCAATAGCATTTAAAGCAGTTCCTGGGTCGTTTATACCAGGCGACATTGCTTTTACAGCAACTTCAGTAATTTGCTTAAACGCAAGCACATAGTTGTCTTCAATAAATTCGCTTTTAGAGAAATCGAAATGTTCATGAATTCTATCTAATGTTTCATCATCCAATTCATTTTCACATTTAAAGAGTGTATTTTTCTCAGAAATAAACAGTCCTTTAATAACAACGATATCTATTTTAGCCTCTTTTTCTTTTGCTATTTTCGCAATTTTTTCTGCTGATACATTTTGCAAATACCCAGACCTTCGAGAATTGTAAGCTTTCCAACTATCAGTTTCCGCAAAATCATCCTTGTTATATTTCTCATTATCAATTAAATATAGCATTCTGGTTTTAGAAATATTAAATATTTTATCCATAATGTTATTAATTTGAATCTCTTGCGAAATGGAATGAATAAAATAGATAAAAGCAGCAAGACAGCTTACCATAAACAAAATGGAAAAAAGAACTGCAAACCCTGGTAGTTGATATTTATCGCTGTCAGGCTCAATATATACCAAAATAAAAATACAATATAATATGGTTGCAATGTATATGCCTAATACTATTTGATGCCTTCTGTTGCTAATTAAGCCTGGTAATAATCGTGGAGAAAAATTACTAGAAGCTTGATTAAGCAAAATCATAACCATAGAGAAACTAAACACCATAATAGAAATAAGACCACTAATAAATGTGGTTAAAAGGCTTCTAGCTGTTTCTGTATTATTTATCACTAACGAAGGAAATACGTCTAGAAGATATTCAGAGATACCTCGCTCTTCCAAGTAAATCATCAAATAAGTAAAAACTAGACCTGTAATAGCTAAAAGCGCCGGATAGAAGGCTATTTTATCTTTTAAGCGATATAGTTTTCTAAATAATACAAGTGCTTTGTCTTTCATAAAATTGAATACTTATAAAAATTAATTAATTGGTATATTACTGCCGTTAACAAACTCAACCAATTAACAGTTGCAAACGAAATAACATACAAACTAGCTTTAATATCTAATTTGCATATTTTACGCATTCTCTAAAATACAAAAAGCTTTTACATCCACATAGTGGATTGTAAAAGCTTATATTTTGCTATTGTTACCAACACTAGGCAAAAGCTAAGTGGTAACAAACTTTATAAAACTTAAGGCGCTGGATTAGGTATGGCCTCATGTACAGCGTCAATTTGCTCTAAAATAGCATCGCTTAGGTCTACATTTATACTCGCAATATTTTCTTTAAGCTGTTCCATTTTTGTGGCTCCAATAATAGTACTAGTTACAAAAGGGCGTTGGTTTACAAAAGCTAAAGCCATTTGCGCTAAACTCATGTTGTTCTCTTCTGCTATTTCCAGGTACTTCTTAGCAGCTTCACTTGCTCTTTCGCCACTATATCTGGCGAATCTTGGGAATAATTTTAATCTGGCATCATCTGCCGCGGTTCCTTTTATGTATTTACCAGAAAGCACACCAAATGCCATTGGCGAATACGCTAACAACCCAACATTTTCTCTTAAGGCTACTTCTGCCAAATCACTTTCAAAAGATCTAGTTAACATGGAATATGCATTTTGAATGGTTGATACTTTAGGTAAATTATGGTGTTTCGATTCTTCTAAGTAGCGCATGGTGCCCCAAGCATTTTCGTTAGATATTCCAATATTTCTTATTCTGCCTGCTTTAATTTCAGCATCTAGACTATGAAGAATTTCATTAAAATTATCGTTCCATTTAGCATCTAATTTATAATCTCTAATCCCAAAACGATTAGTATCGCGCTCTGGCCAATGCAGTTGGTATAAATCGATATAATCGGTTTGTAGGCGTTGGAGTTCTAAATCTATGGCTTCTTTTATGGCACTTGGGCTAAACCCCGTGGTTCTAATATGAGCCGTATAATCGCCAGGTCCTGCAATTTTAGATGCTAAAATAACCTTGTCTCTATTCCCCGATTTTTTTAACCAGGTTCCAATAATTTTACTTGTACGTCCGCTACGTTCTGCCGTGGCTGGTACTGGATATAACTCGGCAGTATCAATAAAATTAATACCTTGATCTAGAGCATAATCTAATTGCTCGTGACCTTCAGCTTCGGTGTTTTGGTTTCCCCATGTCATGGAACCTAGGCATATTTTACTAACTTTTATATTGGTGTTGGGTAGTGTTGTGTATTTCATATATTTTAATATTTGTCATTCCTGCGCAGGCAGGAATCTTTTTAATTTAAAATTAATTTGTTATTTTCTACAGGAGGTGGAGGTGGCGGAGGAATATCTAGTAAACTATAACCCTCAAACAAAATTGTATATTTAAAATAATCCGGAGATTTATCAGAATTCACTCTATTAAACTGCTCAATTATTTCTTTTAAAACTTTTTTAGTAACTACTATTGAATGTTTATCTTCTACATAGAGAAAAATCACAGCAGGTTTTAACTTATTCTGTTTATATCGAAAATTATACTTATTTGAAATTGTTGTATCTAATACTCTATTAAGGTGTTCTATAGACTTCCTTTTTTTAAAACCTTTGATAAACGAATCGTTTTTTATTGTAAACTGATTAGGTGTGAAATAACAGGCATCTTCACTTATATTGGGGCAATATGCAAATCCTAATGTGTTATAATGGACTTGATTATAACTAAACTTTAAGCCCGCAACTTTCCCAGAACAATCAATTCGACTCATCTCTTTTCTAAGCTCTGAATATGTATTTATAGTATCTAAATTTATTAATTCTAGGTTATTTTGAAGTTGATAGTTTTTAAATTCAGGAGAGAATACTTCATTCTTAACTTCCTTTTCGTCAAACGAGTTACAAGAACTTGAAAACAGTAAAACTATAAATAAACTTTTAAATACCCTCATAGTAAATTTTAACCGATGATTTTTATCGATTTAGCGTAAAGATAAAAAACCGTTAAAAGCCATTTTAGCTTTTAACGGTTTTTTATGCGTTAGGGATTGAGGTATTGTTGGAGCTCTTTTTGTGTTGTTGCACATATGCAACACAAAAAAGCGACTAGCGAAAGCCCGACCCTTGTGGTAACGCCCAAATTTTACTCCTCACTTAGCAACTTAGAAAGTTCGTCTAACTTTGGTGTTAAAATAACTTCGATACGTCTGTTTTTCGCCTTACCTTCTTTGGTTTCGTTAGAGGCCACCGGTGCAAATTCGCCGCGTCCTGCTGCTGTTAAATTTTCTGGATTGATATCATCATTCTGACGTAAAATATTTACAATTGCCGTGGCACGTTTAGTAGATAAATCCCAGTTACTTGTTAAAATACCGTTGCCTTTGTACGGCACATCATCGGTATGACCTTCAATTAAAACTGCTATGTCTGGATTCTCGCCAAGTACCGTACCTAGTTGCTTTACCGCGCGTGTACCCTCTGAGCCAACAGCCCAACTTCCTGAACTAAAAAGTAATTTATTTTCCATAGATACATACACTTTGCCGTCGCGTTGCTCTACCGTTAACCCTTTACCTTCAAAATCGGTTAAGGCTCTAGAAATGGCATTTTTAAGCGCTGTCATTGCTGCATCTTTGGATGCGATAACTTGCTCTAGTTCTGCTACGCGGTTAGAACGATTTTCCAATTCTTTTTTAAGTTTTTCTAGACGTGCATTTTCGGCTGCTAGTGCTTGCTCTTTGGCTTCTAATTGCGCTAATAACTCTCTGTTTTTTTGAGAGTTTGCAGCAATGGATGCTGAACTATTTTTCTCTAAAGCATCGTAAGAGGCCTTCATATTATCTAAATTGGCTTTGGCGGCGTTATACTCGCCTTGTAATTTATCGCGTTGTGCTATGGCCTCGTCGTAAGCCGATTGTAATTGCTTTAATTCGTTTTCGGCAGCTGTTTTGGCACTTAAAAGCGCTTCGTTATTGGTTGATAATTTTCGGTTCTCTTTTTTTAAATCGGCATACTTGGCTTCGAGGTCTTTATATACTTTTGGAGACACGCAAGATGCTAATACTACAAGAGTGAATACTGTGAAAATGCTTTTTTTAATCATGTTGCTTTGCATTAGTTTGTTATTTATTTTCTATTTCTACCAGAATAGGACAATGGTCGCTATGAACTGCATCTGACAGTATAACGGCTCTTTTTATGTTTTCTTGTAAGGGTTGCGAAACCATGGCATAATCTAATCGCCAACCTTTGTTATTGGCACGCGAATTGGCACGATAACTCCACCAGCTATATTGCTGTAAATCAGGATGTATAAATCTAAATGAATCAATAAACCCGCTTTCTATAAAACTCCCAATCCACTCGCGCTCTACGGGTAAAAATCCTGAAACGCCTTTCATTTTTGGGTTATGAATATCTATTTCTTCATGGCAAATATTATAATCGCCACAAATTACTAGGTTTGGAATCTCTTTTTTAAGATTATTTATATACTCCTGGAACAGGTCCATATATTCCAGTTTATGGTTTAATCTGGCATCGTTAGTTCCCGAAGGTAAATACAAACTCATAACCGAAACGCCATTAAAATCGGCACGAATATTTCGACCTTCAAAATCCATAGACTCAATTCCAGTGCCGTACTCAATGTGATTAGGTTCGGTTTTACTTAAAATAGCAACACCACTATATCCTTTTTTTTGTGCGCTATACCAATAGTTATATTTGTAACCCGCATCTTCAAAAAGGCTTAAATCCAACTGCTCTTCCATAGCCTTTATTTCTTGCAAACAAATAACATCCGGGTTTGCAGCTTTTAACCAGTCGATAAAACCTTTATTAATGGCTGCACGAATGCCGTTTACGTTATAGGATATAATTTTCATTTGTTTTTATTTAAATTTTAAAAGCATTGTCCCTTTTGTTGGAAAAATACGCTTTTTATAAAAAAGCGATTGTTTCAGCTAAAATAAATAATACATTACTTTTACGGCATCATTTTATAGCAGATTTAACTAATTTTTTTAACATATTAGTTTTAGTGTTTGAGATCTCGACATAATAGTCGGGATTAGTTAGACCATCTAATTTTAGTACCCCAAAAAGGCTTCTAAAAACAGAGCTTCACTAAAATATTTTAAACAAATTGTAGTTTACATAGTTAATGAAGGACATAATAACCTTACTTATAGTTTTAATTGGATTTTGCGGCTTTTCGCAAAACCCATCGTCCAACTATAAAACTAAAAAATATGCTGTAAACGACACGATTAAAATTGACAGTGTAAGCATCAATTCTAATTACTTTTTTATAAAAAAAAAGGATAGCACCGTTATAGATTCCACCTACTATTCGGTTGATTTTCCAAACGCCATTTTAACATTTAAAAAGGCTATTGATACAGATTCTATAAGTATAAACTACTTAAAATTTCCCGACTTTTTAACAAGAACCTACCAACAGCTAGACGAGCGCATTATTGTAAAAAATAATAGTACCAGCCAAACCTTATATAAACTTAAGCAACCTAATACAGATAAAACTTATGTCCCTTTTGATGGCTTAACAACCTCTGGAAGCATATCGCGTGGTGTAACGGTTGGCAATAACCAAAATTCGGTTTTAAATAGCGAATTAGACCTTCAAATTACAGGGAAATTAAATGATAAGGTATCCTTGCGAGCCTCCATTCAAGATGCTAATATTCCGTTACAAGAAAGTGGGTATAGCCAACGTTTAGATGAGTTCGACCAAGTATTTATAGAGTTATTTAGCGACCGCTGGAATATTCGTGCTGGAGATATTGATTTGGTAAATACTAACTCCTACTTTTCAAGCTTTTCTAAACGCGTACAAGGATTAAATTTTAACTTAAACTTAGGCGATACAGAAAACAGCACCAATTTGTTTGCGGCAGGCGCTATAGTTAGAGGGCAATTTAGCACAAGCCAATTTACAGCTTTAGAGGGTAACCAAGGGCCGTACAAACTTCAGGGCCCCAATGGCGAATTATTTGTGCTTATTGTTTCGGGTAGCGAAACGGTTTATGTAAATGGCATTCCTATAAAACGTGGTGAAGACCAAGATTATATTATAGATTACAACGCAGGTGAAATTATATTTAACTCGACTTACCCAATAACGTCCGAAATGCGAATAACGGTAGATTACCAATATAGCGACAGAAATTATTCGCGGTTTGTAGCCTATGGTGGCGGAAATTATGAAAGCGAAACATTGAAAATTGGAGTTTCTGTGTATTCTGAAAATGATGCTAAAAACCAACCGCTTCAACAAAACCTCTCGGAAGAACAAGTTGAAATTCTTGCCAATGCTGGCGATGATAAGTCGTTAATGGTAGCACCGTCTGAAGTTCGAGATGAACTAAACGACAACCGCATTTTATACAGAAAAACACTTTTTGGTACTGTTGAAGGTTTCGAGTTTTCTAACGATCCAGATGAAGAGCTATACCGCGTAACATTCACTTTTGTAGGCGACAATCTAGGGGATTATGCCTTGAGCAATATTAACGCTATTAATAATATTTACGAGTATGTTGGCGTAAACCAAGGAAACTACGCGCCTATTGTTCAATTGGTAGCCCCAACCAAACTACAAATTGCGGTTTTAAATGGCAGTTATGCACCAACAGAAAAAACGAATATTAGTTTCGAGGCTTCGGGTAGTAAAAATGATTTAAATGCGTTTTCAACTATAAACGACGATAATAACGATGGTTTTGCAGGGAAAATTAATATCAATCAAAACCTTGTAAAAAAAGATAGCCTATGGACTATTGATGCCTATTTGGATAGCGATTACATAAGTTCTAACTACCGAAATATTGAAGGTTTATATAATCCAGAATTTAACCGCGACTGGAACTTAGACTTAGATAACACTAGTGGTATTGGATTAAATTTAGGAAACCAAATCCTTTTAAATTCGGGTTTAAGGTTATCGCATTATAAAAAAGGTAGCATTAATTACCAATTTGAACATTTAAACTTCTCTGATGGATTTAAAGGAAACAGACATATTACCTTTGCTAATCTGTTTTTAAATAAGTTTAATATTTATACGTCTTCTAGTTTTTTAAATGCAGATTCTAATGTAAACACCTCAACCTTTTTAAGGTCTTTTAATCGTATTACCTATAGCATGAAACATAGTTGGGTTGGTACAAGAATAGCTATTGAAGATAATGAACAACGTAATAATAGCACACAAGAACTTACGGCTTTAAGTCAGAAATTTAAATCGTACGAAGTGTTTGTTGGTGTTGGTGATAGCACTAAGATTTTCACGGAAATTGGATATAAAAACCGTGTAAATGATAGTATTAGAAATAATGAATTGCAAAAGGTAAACACATCCAACACTTTTTATTTAGACTCCAGACTTATTCAAAACAAAAACACCAATTTATCTTTATACGCCAACTACAGAACCTTAAATAATGCAGATGACGCCTTAGATGATGAGAACTCTATAAATTCTAGATTACAATTTAACCAAAAACTATTTAAGCAAATTGTGCAATGGAATACTATTTTTGAAACCAATTCTGGACAATTAGCGCAACAGGATTTCACTTACGTGGAAGTTGAAGCCGGACAAGGTACTTACACTTGGAATGATTATAACCAAAACGGGATTCAGGAACTTGAAGAGTTTGAAATTGCTCAATTTCAAGATCAAGGTATATACATTCGGGTCCTACTGCCCAATCAGGTATATTTAAAAACGCATCAAAACAGACTAAGCCAAACGCTTACTATAAACCCAGCACAATGGTCGGTTTCCAATAAGAAATTCAAAAAATTCTGGTCGCATTTTTACAATCAAACCAGTTATTTAATTGATAGAAAAATAAAACGAGAAGGCGGCGATTTTAATTTGAATCCGTTTAATAGTAACGAAGAAGACCAATTGGGTTTACAATTAAACTTTAGAAACGTATTGTTTTTTAACAGAGGAAAACAGCGTTACACGACGTCTTATACTTTTTTAGAAAACACGACTCGTAGCATATTATCTGTTGGATTTATAGAAAATGGTTTAAAAAGCCATCAGTTTAATTTTAATCATAAATTATCTGAAAACTGGCTAGTAAATATGCTTTCGGCTTTTGATACTAACGAGAGCATTAGTGAAAATTTTGCTAGTAAAAATTATAATTTTGACGAGGCCAGATTTAACCCTAAACTATCTTACTTATTTAACGACAATTCTAGTTTCGATATATTTTACCAATACGCGAGTAAAAACAATACTATTGGCGATTTAGAAACTTTAAAACAACAAAATTACGGCGTATCTTTTAGTTTAGCCAGTAGCCAACAAAGTGCTATTAATGGCGAATTCAATTACTTTTCTAACGATTATACAGGCAACTCAAATACGCCAGTAGCCTATCAATTATTAGAAGGTTTACAACCTGGAAAAAACTTTACTTGGAGCCTGCTAGCACAAAAAAAGCTAACCAAATTTTTAGATTTAAACTTGAGTTATTTTGGAAGAAAAACGGAGACTAGCCGCACCATACATTCGGGCTCAATTCAGCTAAAGGCTTATTTTTAAAAATGCGTTTTAACATTATCCACATCTGTAAAAACAGCTAGTATTGTTTTAACAGCTTCGGTATAAAACTCGGGATGAATATTTTCATAATCATCGGTTGGTTCGTGATAATCTTTATGATCTGCAACCCCAAAATATATAAACGGAATGTTTTTTTTATGAAAATTAGCATGGTCTGAAGCATAGGTCCAATTCTCTAATCCATCAAAGCCATCATGACCGCTAACTAATTGTATTTTAGAAGTCGTTTTTACCTTCGAAATTAAATATTTCAAATTCTTATTGAATGATGTACCAACGGCAAATAACTCATTTTTATCGCTTCGGCTAATCATATCTAAATTCAAATTAACCAAGATATCATTTAGGGAAACAATAGGATGATTCACATAGTATTTAGAGCCTTGTAAGCCTAATTCTTCGCCATCAAAAGCAGCTAAAATAACAGTATGTTTTGGTGGGTATGTTTTAAAATATTCCGCGATAGCGAATAAAGCACTTACTCCAGAGGCATTATCGTCTGCACCATTATATATACGACCTTGCTTAATACCTTCGTGATCGTAATGCGCACTTATAACGATATACTTTTTAGGGAACTCCGTACCTATTATTTGGCCAATAACATTTACAGCATTATACTGTTTACTTCCTTTACGGAACGTAAATGCTTGTTCGAACGCTTTTCCTAAAGGTTTTACCTGTGCACTATGAAATTGGTTTACAATATATTTCCGGGCTTTTATAGCGCCTGTTTCACCGGTTCTTCGACCTTGGAACGCATCAGAAGACAAGGATTTAACATGTTTAAGCAAGTCTTTTTCATTAAAGGCCTGTGTTAAAGCTGAATCTGTTTGAGCTAGCACTTGCAACCCTTGAAAAATGAAGCAAAAAAATAGAATTAGGGCAATTTTATTCATACGCAATAATAGTAAATAAATAACAAAGCCCATACCAACAAGTTGATATGGGCTTAAAATATATTTTAAATGGAACTACTTAACGGTAGCTTTCATTAGTTCTCTATTCATTCTAGCAATGTTATCTAAAGAAATTCCTTTAGGACACTCTACCTCGCAAGCCCCAGTATTTGTACAGTTACCAAAACCTTCCAAATCCATTTGCGCAACCATGTTTTGTACACGGTCTGCCGCTTCTACTTGTCCTTGTGGTAATAACGCATATTGCGATACTTTAGCACCTACAAATAACATAGCAGAGGAGTTTTTACAAGTTGCAACACAGGCACCACAACCAATACAAGTGGCAGCATCCATAGCTTCATCGGCAGCATGTTTAGATATTGGTAAAGAGTTTGCATCTTGAGTATTACCAGAAGTGTTTACAGAAATGTAACCACCTGCTTGTTGTATACGCTCAAACGCATTTCTATCTACTACTAAATCTTTAATTACTGGAAAAGCTGCTGCTCTAAAAGGTTCGATTGTAATGGTATCGCCATCTTTAAACATTCTCATGTGTAATTGGCAGGTTGTTACACCTCTATCTGGCCCGTGAGCCTCACCATTTATGTACATAGAGCACATACCGCAAATACCTTCACGACAATCATGATCGAAAGCAACCGGCTCATCACCAGAATTTACTAACTGCTCGTTCAAAACATCCATCATTTCTAAAAAAGACATGTGTTCTGAAATTTCAGTCACTTTATAATCTACCATTTGACCCTTTGAACTTGAGTCGGCTTGTCTCCAAATTTTAAGTGTTAAATTCATAATGTCTTTATTATTTGTATGAACGTTGTTTTAGTTCTATATCTTTAAATTCTAATTCTTCTTTGTGTAAAACGGCATCTGCAGGCTCTCCTTTATATTCCCAAGCAGCTACAAAAGCAAAATCTTCATCATTACGTTTTGCTTCTCCTTTTTGAGGACCATCTAACTCAGCAGATTCTTCTCTAAAGTGACCTCCACAAGACTCAGATCTCATTAAGGCATCTTTAGCAAACAATTCTCCTAACTCTAAGAAATCTGCAACTCTTCCTGCTTTTTCTAACTCTGGATTCATTTCATTTGCCGTTCCTGGTACAGAAACTTCTTTCCAAAATTCTTCACGAATAGCTTTAATTTCGGCCATTGCCTCTTCTAATCCTTTTGCGTTTCTAGACATTCCTACTTTATCCCACATTACTTTCCCTAATCGCTTATGGAAGTAATCAACAGATTTCGTGCCTTTATTATTTACGAAGAAATTAATTCTTTCGGTAACTTCTTTTTCTGCAGCTTCAAATTCTGGAGTTTCCGTTGAAATTTTTCCAGTTCGAATATCATCAGATAAATAATCGCCAATAGTATAAGGTAATACAAAATATCCATCGGCTAAACCTTGCATTAATGCAGAGGCCCCTAATCTGTTTGCACCGTGATCTGAGAAATTAGCTTCTCCAATACAGTAACATCCAGGAATGGTAGTCATTAAGTTATAATCTACCCATACACCACCCATGGTGTAGTGTACTGCTGGATAAATCATCATTGGAGTTTCATATGGATTCTGATCTACGATTTTCTCGTACATTTGGAATAAGTTGCCATATTTCGCTTCAACAATAGCTTGTCCTAGCTCGTATATTTTTTCCTTAGAAGGGTTTGTTATATTATGAATTTTAGCTTGCTCTTTACCGTAACGGTCTATTGCAGAAGCAAAATCTAAATACACAGCTTCACCTGTAGCATTTACACCATAACCAGCATCGCAACGCTCTTTTGCTGCACGAGAGGCAACATCACGAGGTACTAAGTTACCAAATGCAGGGTAACGTCTCTCTAGGTAATAATCTCTTTCATCCTCAGATAAATCGATTGGTTTTTTCTTTCCTTCTCGAATCGCTAAAACATCTTCCATGTTTTTAGGCACCCAAATACGACCATCGTTTCTTAAAGACTCAGACATTAACGTTAGCTTTGACTGATAATCTCCTGAACGCGGAATACATGTTGGGTGAATTTGCGTGTAACAAGGGTTCGAAAAGAACGCCCCTTTTTTGTGAATTTTCCATCCTGCAGAAACATTCGATCCCATAGCGTTGGTTGATAAGAAAAATACATTTCCATATCCACCAGATGCAATTACAACAGCGTGAGCAGAATGACGCTCAATCTCGCCTGTAATTAAGTTTCTAGCTATAATTCCTCTTGCTTTACCATCTACAACAACAACATCTAACATTTCGTGACGATTGAACATTTCAATCTTACCACGAGCTATTTGTCTATTCATTGCAGAATAAGCCCCTAATAATAATTGTTGCCCTGTTTGACCTTTTGCATAAAAAGTTCTAGAAACTAAAACTCCTCCAAAAGAACGGTTGTCTAATAAACCACCATAATCACGTGCAAAAGGAACTCCTTGTGCCACACATTGATCTATAATATTTGCTGAAACCTCTGCTAAACGATATACGTTTGCCTCACGAGAACGATAATCGCCACCTTTTACAGTATCGTAAAACAATCTATATGTAGAATCGCCATCGCCCTGGTAGTTTTTTGCTGCATTAATTCCTCCTTGAGCTGCAATAGAGTGCGCTCTACGTGGAGAATCTTGATAAGCAAATGCTTTTACGTTATATCCTAATTCTGCTAAAGTAGCACAGGCAGAACCACCTGCTAGACCAGTTCCAACAACGATAATATCAATATTACGTTTGTTTGCTGGGTTAACTAAATCTATATGATTTTTATAATCTGTCCATTTATCTTTAATTGGACCTTGAGGTACTTTTGAATCTAAAGCCATAGTTTTAAGATTAATGGTTATTAATTAAATGATGAAAAAGCGCAATAATTATAAAACCTAAAGGCAGAATAATTGAATAAGCTTTACCAAATGTTTGTAAGTTCTTTTTACGACCCGCTGTTGATCCCATAGATTGGAAAGCAGAAGTAAAGCCATGTGCTAAGTGTAATCCAAGAAGGATAAATGAAATTACATAAGCCCCTACTCTAAGTGGATTTTGAAATTTCTCTACTAATTCGTGGTAATATCTAAATTCTCCATTATGAAGCCCAGACATATCACCTACAATATATTTTGTATTTATCTCTGGAAACCAGAAATCAATAAAATGCAGTACGATAAAAGCTAAAATTACTAATCCGCTATAAATCATATTACGACTAGACCAAGTAGAATTTGCTGCACCGTTATTTCTAGCATAAGCAACACCATTAGCTTTTTTGTTTTTAAGCTCTAAAATGAAACCCATTACAAAATGAAATACTACTGCAAAAATTAATACTGGCTGCAATGCAAATTGCACAAGTGGGTTTGTACCCATAAAGTGTGATACTTCATTAAAGGCATCTGGACTAAAAACAGATAACATGTTTATAAAAAGATGCTGAAGTAAAAAAAACATAAGGAAGAATGCAGAAAGCGCCATGGCTACTTTTCTTCCAATCGAAGATTTAAAAAATCCGCCCATTATTTTAGAAGTTGTTATTTTAATTTAAACAAAGGTAGTTATGGATGCACTCTTAGACAAATAACAATTGTCATGTTTTCTTTATTTAGAATGATTTTAAAGAAATTTATTATCCATAACTAAAACAAACTTAAACTAAGAATACTTAAAACAATATTTGAAATTGATAAATATTTAGCTTTCTTTTTGTTAAAACTCACAACAGACTATAGGTTAACTAATTAAAAAAGGAGACCTATTAATTATAGATCTCCTTTTTAAAATAATATTTTATAAATATTAGTACTAATTAATAATGAGCTTTTTGGTTAAAACGGCATTTCCCGAATGGATATCGACAAAATACATTCCTTTAGAAGCATTTTTTAAACTAATAGTCTTTAAACTAGATGAATTTGGCTTCGTATTTTGAGAAATAAGCCTTCCGCTAACATCGTAAACTACAATTTTATCTAAACTTATTGCATCATCATGACTAATAAACAAATCTCCATTTGTAGGATTTGGATACATTTTAATACCGGCTGATAAAACATCTTCCGCAACACCTAAAGAACAGCTTGTAGCATAATTCTCTAATCCAGATTGGCTACATATAGGCTGATTTACACTAATATCTTGAACTATTTGAGACGCCAATATATTAGAATTGTTTAAATTTCTTAACACTTCTTCTTGAGCAATATCAAAATGCATTAAATCGTTAGTATCAATAACATGATCTAATTGCCTGCAATGCCCTAACTCATGAAGAGCTACACTCTGAAAATCATATTGAACCGTAGAAGGAGGATCTACTGAGAAATTCCAGTTTGTATCACCATCAAATACAATATCAAATTCTTTTACATACCATACTAAACTAGGAACCCCATTAATAGGTTCGCTGCATGAAACATAATAACTGGTTCTTTGGCCAAGAACTAAATCTGGTAACACCTCATCTGGATTAGAACTCGAGCTATTATCAAAGGCAATAACATTTTTATTATCATTAACCGCTTTATGAATGGCATTTAAGTTGGCTACAACATTAACTTCATCCAATTCCCAGTTCATTTTAGTTTCGCAACTCCAAGTTTCTAAAGCCAATTTAAAAGCATCTGCCACACCGTTTGTTTGTGCTAAATGAGCCGAAAGTTGCCATGTATAACCACCACTTCCATTATCGTCCACAAGTTGTGAAGGGTAAGCTATATTATTACTAACTATATTGTTTTGTGCATAATTGATAGTTAAGACGTTAACTGTTTCAAAACTACTGCCATCATTATGGGTAATTCTTACCTGACCTGTTCCCGCTTGTGAAGGCACTTCAACAGTGATTAGAATATCAGTCCAAGTTAAGACTTGAGAATCTAAAGCATCTACATAATTATCTCCAGCGTTATCAGCATTTCTAAAACCTACCTTACCTTTTATCGAACCAAAATCTGAACCAGAAATAGTTAAAATAGATTTAGTTCCAGCCGAAATAGTTGTTGGAAAAAAATTGTCGACATCGAATAACTTTGCCGCATTTATTTTTGATAATTTATTTTGAATATTAAAAGGAGCTACTTCAATATATTCAGATTTAGTTCGCATTTCAATATCTTTATATAAAACACTTTGAATACCTTGTTTTACATTAAATTGATTTGATGCTAAATCGTTATTGTAATCATATTTATAAAATGCTTGCGTTGCCCCGTACGGTAGAAATTTAGTATTGTTAGATGGACTAGCGGTCCCCAATTTTAAGTTGTCATCATATAATGTAAAAACCCCAACATCATTTACGTTTAAATCTAAACTAGGAGACACTACTTGCGCTTCATTATCTAAAACACCACCTAAAGTAATAATATCTATATAAGATTTTACACCGCCTTTAAATACTTTAAATACTTCAATGGTATTAGCGGTATATATTTTTTCGTGATTAGCATCCCAAAAAGATTGTTTAGCAACAACCTGACCTTCAACAACTAAACTAGATTTTTCAATTTGTTTATCTAAAGATACCGTTTTTAGCAAAATTTGAGCACTCAAAGCCTCTAAACTTATAATAATCAATAAACTAAGTAATATACTCTTTTTCATTCTCAAAATTTTAAATAGTTGGTTCACGCCTTTAACGGTGGCATCAAGATTTGTATTCCTATTTACGGTTGATTTACATTTTTAGACTATATTAAAATGAACAAACCAATAAAAAATCAAAAATAAACAAATATTACTACTTTAAAACCAGCTTTTTAGAAATAAAATTTGATTCTTCTGAAAATAAATTAACAAAATATAAACCTTTAGAAACACCACTTAAATTAACGGGTATTAATTTACTATTATCTGCAACATCCAATTCAAGAATTAATCTTCCTCCAACATCGTAAATAACGACTCTATTTAAATTTACAATTGAAGATTGAATATAAAATTCGTTTTCTGCTGGATTTGGGTAAATAGAAATACTATTTTCCATAGTATTATCCTCGACACTTAAACCACAGGAACCCGAATAGTCTGTCATTAAAGGAATTAAAGGGTCTCCGAAACACACTTCGTTTGTTGTACTTCTTAAATGCACACTATTCCCTGCATTTATACTATTTACATCTAAAGTTGTATTTATGTCCTGATCAAAAATCTCAAAATTCATAACGTTTGTAACGTCATTTACATGACCTAATAAATGCGCGTGCCCTAACTCATGTAACGCTACTGTTTCAAAATCATATTCCCCATTATCTAAAGTTTCGTTTTCAAGACCAAAATACCAACTCGTTTCTTTATCAAAAACCATATCATTATCCACTACATAAGCAATAACCCCACTTGAACAAAAACGACCTCCAAAAGATGTATATGTTACACCTAATACACCAGCTTCAAGCTCATTTCCATTATCGAATCTAATAATATTAGTCTCAGCATCACTAGTTTCACTAATATTAGTTTCATTTGCATCTACAATCCAATTAACCCCAGTTTCACACCTCCAACTCTCTAACGCTCTTTCATAGGATGCTTTAGCACCTGGATGAACCATATCCTGAAAGAAATCAGTAAAAAACGACCAAGTATAACCACCAAGCCCGTTGTTATTATAATGTTGTACTTCAAAAGCTTGATTTTCTCCGCTAATTTCAAACACTGCATTTGATGTAGCATAAGTAACAGTTAAATTACCGGTAGACACACTGCTTGCCCCTCCCAAATCTGTAACACGAATATTACCCGTACCAGCAAAACTTGGCACATGCACTCTAATTTCTGAATCGGACCAAGATAAAATTTCAGAGTCCAAAGCATCCGTAAAAACAGCCCCACCCTCATCGGCATCTCTAAAACCTACTTTACCTATAGCTGTACCAAAACCCGATCCTGTAATTACTAACTCGGTTTTAGTTCCCGCTGTAACTGCTGTACTTGGAAAAGATATACCTGTCGGCATTAAAACACCAGCATTTTTTTGACTCTCTTTAGCCGCTTTAAAAGCTTTAACTTGTTTATAACTTGTTTTAGTAAGTTTTGTTACCGTTTTATAAAACGTACTTTCTATACCATTTGTTTTACCAAATATATTAGCAACCTCATCATTATCTCTATCATATTTATAAAAACCTTGAACCGCACTATACGTTTTAAACTGCTTTAACTTTGTTGTTGCTTTTAGCTTAAAATTACTATCATATAAAGTAAAAACACCTTGATTTCCCTTTTTAAGATTTAAACCATGCGAAACCACCAAAGCATTTAACCCAACCGCTCCACCTAATTCTACAACCTCTACTTGTTCTACAAATTCACCTTTAAAAACCTTATAAACATTTACGGTATAGGCTGTATAAATTTTTTCCTTCGCTTCATCCCAAAAAGATCGTTGTGAAACAACTTCGCCCTCAACCACTAAACTAGAATTATCAATTTGTTCCTTTAAGGATATTTCTTTTAGCGATACCTGAGCAGAAACATTTGTTAAATTCATTAAAACAATTAATGCTACAAACATTAATCTAAAAGGTAAATTTTTAATCATAATCTTTTTTAATTTTATTTAAGAATAGCGAGGGATTATCAAATATAGCAAATAAAATTCTACTTTTTATTTATACATTTACATCAGTGATAAAAATAAACTTTATTTAACATGAAATATTTACCTATAGATAAATCTCTTTTTGAAACAAACAGGGCAAATTTTAAAGCTAAAATGAAATCTAATAGCTTAGCTGTTTTTAACTCCAATGATATTTATCCTATAAGTGCAGATAGCACGATGCCTTTTGAGCAACACCGGGACATTTTTTACTTAAGTGGCGTAGATCAAGAAGAAAGCATTCTTGTAATTTTCCCCGATTGCCCTAAAGAGAAACATCGTGAAATTCTATTTTTAAAAGAAACCAACGAGCATATTGCAGTTTGGGAAGGCGAAAAACTAACCAAAGAAAAAGCTTTTGAAACAAGCGGTATAAAAACGGTGTATTGGTTGCAAGACATGGAGAAAATCATGTTCGAATTAATGACCCAATGCGATACCGTGTATATTAACACCAACGAGCATTACCGTGCAAATGTTGAAACTGAAACCCGCGAAGACCGATTTACAAAGTGGTTAAAAAATAAATACCCTGCGCATGCGGTAGCCAAAAGCAATCCTATTATGCAGCGCTTACGTTCAGTAAAATCACCTGTAGAAATTGATTTAATTCAAAACGCTTGTAATATTACCGAAAAAGGCTTTCGTAGAGTTTTAGATTTTGTAAAACCTGGAGTTTGGGAGTTTGAAATTGAAGCAGAGTTTATGCATGAATTTTTACGAAATCGCTCTAAAGGTTTTGCATACACACCTATAATAGCATCGGGCAACAATGCAAATGTTTTACACTACGTAGAAAACAACCAACAATGTAAAGCTGGCGATTTAATTTTATTTGATGTGGCTGCAGAATACGCTAATTACTCAAGTGATATGTCAAGAAGCCTTCCTGTTTCTGGTCGTTTTACTGAAAGACAAAAAGCGGTTTACAAGGCTGTTCTTAGAGTGAAAAACGAAGCTACAAAAATGCTAACTCCGGGTACAGACTGGGGAGCATACCATGTTCAAGTTGGAAAACTAATGACTAGCGAGTTACTTAGTTTAGGCTTATTAGACAAAGCCGATGTTCAAAACGAAAATCCAGATTGGCCAGCCTACAAAAAATACTTTATGCACGGTACTAGCCACCACATGGGATTAGACACACACGATTACGGTATACTAACAGAACCCATGGAAGCCAATATGGTATTTACCGTAGAACCTGGAATATACATACCAGATGAAGGATTCGGAATTAGACTGGAAGACGACGTGGTTATCCAAAACACGGGAGAGCCTATTAATTTAATGAAAAACATTCCTATAGAAATTGAAGAGATTGAATCTTTAATGAATTCATAAAAATTAAAAAGGGTCGTTTTAAAAACGACCCTTTTGCTTACAACACTAAAATATTATATGTTACAGAGTGACTAATTCAAATAAATAATCATTTAGTTTTTGTAGCGTTTTAATTTTATCATTAGAATCGATTAATAGTGAAATATTGTTATTACTTCCACCATAAGAAATCATTCTAATTTTTACATCTTGCAAAATCTTAAACATCTTGTAAGTATCTTGATGATTAACAACAGAGTTTCCTACCAAGCAAACTATACTTTGGTTAGCATCCACTTCAATCGACGCAATTTTGTCTAGCTCAGCCAAAATTTTATCTAGGTTTTTATCATCATCAATCGTTAATGAAACAGCAACCTCAGAGGTTGTAATCATATCAATAGATGTTTGGTAAGTTTCAAAAATTTCGAAAACTTTTTTCAAAAAACCATGAGCCTGTAACATTCTAGCCGATTTAATTTTAATGGCTGTAATATTATCTTTTGCAGCAATGGCTTTAATACCCTCTCCCGATGTACTATTGGAAATTAAGGTACCATGCGCATCTGGTTTCATTGTGTTTTTTAACCTTACTGGAATACTATCCTTTCTAACAGGCGTTACGGTTTGTGGATGCAAAATTTTTGCACCAAAATAAGCTAACTCTGCAGCTTCTTCAAACGATAGGTTTGAAATCGCATTTGTATTATCCACATATCTTGGATCGTTATTGTGCATACCATCAATATCTGTCCAGATTTGAACTTCTTCTGCCTTAAATGCGGCACCTATAATAGTAGCTGTATAATCACTTCCACCACGTTGCAGGTTAGAGATTTCGCCAGCGCTATCTAAACAAATAAATCCTTGAGTAATGTATATTTGAGCATCATCAGCCGCTTTAAAAACACGATCAAATTCTCTTTCTATATAATCGGTATCAGGTTCCTTAAAATCATCAATACGCATAAAACTCAATGCGGGTAATAATGTAGAACTTACACCTTCTTGTTTTAAATAACTATTAAACATATAAGTAGAAAGCAATTCACCTTGTGCTAAAATTTTATTTTCTAAGGTTTCAGAAAACGCTTGGTTTGTACTTTCAACCAAAAGTTCAAAAACGCTTGATACATAATGTTTAACATCATTATTTAATTGAGCATCACTTAAAAGCTCGTCGATAGTAACAAAATATGTTTCTAGCAAACTATTAACTCTATCAATAGCAGTATTAGGTTCATTACTTTTAATATCGTTTGCTATAGCAACCAATTGATTTGTTGTTCCAGACATAGCAGAAAGAACAACTACCTTTTTACTTCCGTCGTTAATTATATTTTTAACCTCGCTCATGTTGTTTACAGAGCCTACTGAAGTTCCTCCAAATTTTAATACTTTCATCTGTTTATTCTATGTTTACAAAGCTGTAAGATGTAACCTTAGTGAGAAAAATAATCAAGCCTTTTTACTTTTAGAGATTATTTTTAATCATACCGGTTTCATTTTCACTAATTTGAGTAACAAAACTATAACTCATTTATTAAACAATGATATTTTTAATAAAAAAAAGTTATTTTTACACAAATTGTTAAATAATTAACACCAAAGACGTTTAATAACATGAAAACGGTATCCAATTGCGTTGAAGACATTTTAATAACGCAACCTTATTTAGAAGAGGCGCTTTCTAGAAACATCATAAATTTTAGTGCGCTTGCCATAGAATTAGTAGAACCTATTAGCAAAATGCTAAAAAAGGATGTAAAACCTGGCGCTATTATGATGGCTTTAAGGCGCTACAACCCTCCTGTTACACTAGGTAATTCCATTAAAATGAAACGGGTAATACAAAACCTTGGCGACATTACCGTACGCTCTAACCTTACCGATTTTACCGTAAAAAATTCAACAACATTAATAGATAATCACGCCAAAATTCTAGAACGAATTAATACGGAAGAAAAACTCTTTTATGCCTTTACAAGAGGAATTCATGAAAGCAACATAGTTGTTTCTAGCAGTCTAAATGATTTTGTTAATCATCATTTAGAGAACGAAACCTTTATTGCTGTACAAGAAAACTTATCGGCAATTAGTATTAATTTACCTCAAGACAACTCTAAAATTGCGGGTTTATACTATCATTTTTTTAAACGCTTAGCCTGGGAAGGCATTGTACTTTATGAAGTCTTATCAACCACCAACGAGTTTACTATTTTAGTTGAAGACGAATTTGTCGACAAAGCTTTTACCGCCATTAAAAGAGTAAAATCTTAGCTTATTTATATCGTTGACTTTATCTTTGCCCCAGATAAAGAAAACATGTATTTAGACTACAAAGGCATAAACATATTTTTTACCGATCAAGGCAAAGGAAACACCGTAGTTTTTCTCCACGGATTTCTAGAAAACGCTTCAATGTGGCAACCGTTTACACCAATACTTTCGCAAAACAATAGAGTTATTACTATAGATTTATTGGGCCACGGAAAAACAGGTTGTTTAGGTTATGTGCACTCTATGGAACTTATGGCCGAAGCGGTTCAAGCGGTTTTAACCCATTTAAAAGTTTCGCAATTCTATATTATTGGACATTCCATGGGTGGTTATGTGGCACTCGCTTTCGCGGAAAAAAACCCAGCAGCTTTAAAGGGTTTATGTTTAATGAATTCTACACCTAACGAAGACACACCTGAAAAGAAAAAAAATAGAGATCGCGCGATACAAGCAGTAAAGCAAAACCACAACACCTTTATACAATTAGCAATTGGCAACTTATTTAGCCCCAATAACAGAACTACATTTACCAAAAATATTAAAACTTTAATTCAAGAAGCACAACAAACACCACTTCAAGGTATTGTAGCTGCATTAGAAGGCATGAAAATACGAAAAAACCGCACCTCTGTTTTCCACTCGGCACCGTATAAGACTATGCTTATAATTAGCAAAAAAGACCCGATTTTAAGTTACGATACGCTTCTTGCACAAACCAAAAACACTACAGTGAACATTGTAGAATTGAACGACGGACACATGAGTCATATTGAAAATAAACACGAATTTTCACACAATTTAATGCGTTTCATCGAATTTTAATTACTTTTTACCGACTTATTGAGTGATTTGTATTAAGTTTATACAACCCAAATTAACAAATCATGAAAAAACCTAACCCAATTCCAAAAATGTATTGCAACCTTTTTGGCCATGATTATCAGGTTACTAAGCGCGTAACCTACCATGTAAAAGAGTATACTTGCAGACATTGTAAAACACAACTTACAACAAACAGTAATGGCTGCTTAACCGAGCTTACGCCTAAATTTAAGGAAATAAATGCTATTCTTGAAAGAATTCACAACGCCAGAACGCAACGTTTAAAGAATAAAAACCTCTCTTCGTCGATTTATTAGTTACTAATTATTTTAATGGTCTGATTTTTAATACTTTTAAAACGTTCTCTAAAATTAATTAATTGAAAGTAAAATGAAAAGCATCCATTGCAAGGTGTTTGGGCATGACTATAAAATATCTAGACATGTTACCTATCACGTAAAAGAATACGCCTGTAAAAATTGTAAAACAGAACTTACTACAAGCGGAAACGGCGATTTAATAGCATTAACACCTAAATTTAGAGAAATAAACGACGTTTTAGAGCGCATCCATCACAAACGCATACTTAGAAAAAACGAACCTATAAATAAAGTGCTTGTTAAAAACCAAGCAAAACTACGTATAGCTTAATCATTAAAACCTTTCCAACCCTGCGCTTTTATTGGAATTCGTGTATCTGCTCGAGTTACTAGGTGTAGACCTTCTCTCTCTTCCTTTATATGCCCAATAACCGTTAAATTCGGATTTGCCTTTATTTTAGCATAATCATCTTGCGAAATGGTAAATAGCAACTCATAATCCTCACCACCATTTAGAGCCACCGTTGTACTATCTATATTAAATTCTTCACAGGTTGAAATAACTTGAGGATCTAATGGAATTTTTTCTTCATATAAATCGCACCCCACTTCACTTTGTTTACAAATATGAATAATTTCAGATGATAGGCCATCACTAACATCAATCATAGATGTAGGTTTTACATCTAAATCCTTTAGTAATTTAATAACATCTTGTCTCGCTTCAGGCTTTAACTGTCTTTCAATGATATATGAATACAATTCTAAATCTGGCTGACTATTCGGGTTCACCTTAAAAACTTCCTTTTCGCGCTCTAAAACCTGAAGCCCCATATAGGCTGCTCCAAAATCTCCAGACACAACAAGTAAGTCGTTTGGCTTTGCCCCACTTCTATAAACTTCGTTATCACCTTCAACAGTTCCAATAGCCGTAACAGAAATTAACAGCCCTTTATTTGAGGAGGTTGTATCGCCACCAACAAGGTCAACTTGATATAAAGCCGATGCCGCCTCTATTCCAGCGTACAAATCTTCTAAAGCTTCCAACGGAAACCTGTTAGAAACCGCAATAGATACTGTTATTTGCGTAGCAGTAGCATTCATTGCATAAACATCAGACAAATTAACCATTACCGCTTTATATCCTAAGTGTTTTAAAGGCATATAACTCAAATCAAAATGCACACCTTCAATCAATAAATCAGTAGTAACAACTACTTTTTTATCGTCAAATTTTAAAACAGCAGCATCATCGCCAATACCTTTTACTGTAGAGGTTTGCTTAATTTCAAAATGCTTAGTTAAATGGTCAATTAATCCAAATTCACCTAGATCACTTAATTGTGTTCGTTGCTGGTTTTTATCTTCTATCATAATGCAAAAATAAGAAGCTATATTTGTTTTTACTATCTTTAATAATTATTTAGCATTTTTAATAAATTCTCTAATGACAGTTTTACGCCCTTTTTCCTACCTAATACTTGTTTGCGTTTTAATTTTTATTTTACAATCCTGTAATGATGAGCCTTACGAAATAATCCCGGTAATTGATACCGATAACGATGGCATTTTAGATGATTTTGATAATTGCCCATTTACAAGCAACCCAAACCAATTAGATGAAGACAAAGATGGTATAGGAAATCTTTGTGATGATGATTTTATTAATGCTGAAAAAACACCATTAGCTATTTGCGAAAATGGTTTTGCAGGCATTTACCCGTGTAACGATTACGATTTAATGGCAAACATACCATTAACCATTTTTGGTGCTACAGCAGGAAATGATTGTTGGGGCTGGACGGATACTACCACAGGAAAAGAATATGCTTTAATGGCAACATCTCATAACACTGCTTTTGTTGATATTACAGAACCTACAGCCCCTATTTATTTAGGAATCCTCCCAACAGCATCGTCAACAGGTCCTTGGCGAGATGTTAAAGTTTATAAAGACCACGCGTTTATAGTTGCAGATTGTAGCTTAGGAAACGACCCCAATTGTAATGACGATCATGGCATGCAAGTATTTGATTTAACACGATTACGAAACGTTCCTAATCCCCCAGAAACTTTTACAGCCGACACACATTTTACCGAATTTGGTAAAGCGCATAACATTGTAATTAACGAAGATTCTGGTTACGCCTATATTGTAGGCGCCAACAGAAGCTCAACATACCTTGGCGGCCCTATTTTTATAAATATTCAAGACCCTAAAAACCCAGTTTCAGTAGGTGGTTTTAGTCAAGGTGGCTACTCTCACGATGCACAAGTAGTCACTTATAATGGGCCAGATAGTGATTATATAGGTAAAGAAATTTTAATAGGTAGCAATGAAAACGAAGTCGTAATAGCACATGTTTCAGATAAAGCAAATCCTACTATAATTTCAACCATAAGTTATGCTAATGTTTGGTATGCCCACCAAGGTTGGTTTACTCAAGACATGAAATATTTTATTTTGGGGGATGAGTTAGACGAAGCTAGAGCCGGAAATAACACAAGAACTATAGTTTTTGATTTCACAGATTTAGACAATCCCTCTTTTCATTTTGATTATTATGGCGAAAGCGCTGCAATAGATCATAATGGTTATGTAAAAAACGACACCTATTATTTTGCAAATTACCGAGCAGGAGTCCGTATGTTAAATATCTCTGATATAGGAAATAGTAACTTTACAGAAATAGGCTATTTTGATACCTACCCTACTAACAATGGTACCGAGTTTAATGGCGCATGGAGTATTTACCCATATTTTTCTAGCGGAAATATTATTGTTAGCGATATAGATAGAGGCTTATTTATAATTAGAAAAAGTGGCTCTTAATTGCCTGATTATGCCTATTCGCTCAAAGCAATACCGTATTACAGTTGGCATATTTGCCATGGCTTTACTATGCTTTAGTTGCTCTAAAACTGAAGAATCTCCAAAAACAGCAGCAGAATCTGTTACTACTAGTTTTGTAAAATCTTTAGGAGGAACCAAAAACGAAAGCGCTCAAGCTATTTCCAAAACTTCAGATGGTGGCTACATTATTTTAGGATACACACAAAGTTTAGATGGCGACATCACCAATAAAACCAACGAGTCTTTTGATTATTGGATACTAAAATACGACCAAAACAGCAACCTAGAGTGGCAAAAAACTTGTGGCGGAACTGATGATGATAGAGGTAACGATATTATTCAAACCTCCGATGGCGGTTATGCTGTTATTGGATTTAGCAAAAGTAACGATGGAGATATTACAAATTACCAAGGTGCTCACGATTTTTGGGTGTTAAAACTAACGGCTTCTGGTACTATTTTATGGCAAAAAAACTATGGTTTTTTAGGCGCAGACATAGGCAACACCATAATCCAAACCAACGACGGTGGCTTCTTATTAACGGGTGTACTAGATGTTTCGGCATCCAACGGACAAGGAAATAGTAAAAACACGAATTCAAAATCTTCAAAAACTCTACATGCCGGAGGCGATTATTGGGCCATTAAAATAAATACTTTAGGAGTAATACAATGGCGAAACTATTATGGAGGCTCATTTACCGATACACCTTATGATGCCATTCAAACTGAAGATAATGGTTTTTTAATTGTAGGCTCCTCTGATAGCAACGATGTAGATATAAAAGACAATAAAGGCACTTACGATTTCTGGGTAGTAAAACTATCTGAAACCGGAACTTTAGACTGGGAAAAATCTTTTGGAGGCTCGCAAACCGATGAGGCTAGAGCCATTGTAAAATCTAGCGATGGCAACTATATTATTGTTGGCAATACTAGAAGTAGTGATATCGACGTTTCTAACAACAATGGTGCTGCAGATTTATGGGCTATTAAAATAACACCTACAGGAAACCTTATTTGGGAAAAATCTTTTGGAGGCAGTAGTTTTGACGTGGCATTATCCATTTCTAAAACGGCAGATAACAACTTCATAATAGCAGGAAACTCCCGAAGTTTAGATGGCGATTTAACCACAAATTACGGTCAGAATGATGCATGGTTATTAAAAATAGACACTAACGGAAAACTTTTATGGCAAAACACCATAGGAGGATCAGAAATTGATTTCGCCTACGACGCTGTCGAGCTTAATAATAAAAGCATCATAGTAGTTGGAGACACAAGTAGTTCTAATTTTGATCTTTCAACTAATAACGGGTTTTCAGATTTACTAATATTCAAATTAAATTAATCACATAAAATGAAAAGAATCTCCCTACCACTTCTTTTTTTATTGATGCTATCATCAGCATGTAGTAATAATGACAAAGTAGATTTAACCCATGTTACTTTCAATTTTAATCATAATTGGGATGGTACTGCGGTTACAAACACTGATTTCAACGCTATAAAATTCACAAATGCTTACGGGAACCAATTAAGCATCGAGCGATTACGTTATCTCATTTCAAAAATAACGTTTCATAAAAGTGATGGTAAAATCATTGTTTTAGAAGGCTACAACCTAGTTGATGTTACAAATAACGAAAACCTAAGTTTTATGCCTTCAACCTTTGTTACAACTGGCGAATACAGCAATATTTCATTTACTTTTGGCTTTAATAATGAAGATAATATGAACAACTATACCGATTTAAACACAGCATCGTGGATTGTACCAGATATGCTTGGTGGCGGCTACCATTACATGCAATTCGACGGTAAATTTTTAAACGATGCCAATAAAGAACAAGGCTTTAATTACCATGCTATTCGCGCAGTTGATAATCCTGGAGAAAACCCAAGTTTCCCTCAAGACACCTTTATAGTTGTTAACCTAGGCCCAACCACAATAACTAGTAATGCTACCTTTAATATTGAAATGAATATTGCCGAGTGGTTTAAAACACCAAACACTTGGAATTTAAATGAACTAAACCAAGCACTCATGCCAAATTCGGCTGCACAAATAATGATGAATGAAAACGGACAAAATGTATTTAGTCTAGAATCTGTGAATCAATAATTTAATTGAAAAAATGGCTTTGTCATATCATGCTTGCTTTACTGTTTTGTTTTTCTTGCGAAAATGAATCAGTAGAACAATACGTGGCAACTCCAAGTCCTTTGCAAATTCCAAAACTCTTTGCAGACAATATAATTCCGCCAATAATCCCTATTGATAATCCGCAAACCCAAGAAGGCATTACGTTAGGGAAAAAACTATTTTTCGATCCTATATTATCTGGAAATAACACCCAAGCCTGTGCAGACTGTCACGCTCCAGAAAATGCATTTTCAGATTCGGCTAAATTTAGCGAAGGCATAAACGGCAATTTAGGCAGTAGAAATTCCATGCCACTATTCAACCTAGCCTGGAATTACGATGAAAAATTCTTTTGGGATGGCAATACTTTTAGTTTAGAACATCAGGCATTTGTTCCTGTTTCAGACCCAAACGAAATGAATAGCAACTGGAAGGATGTCCAACTAAAACTTCAACAAGACAGCGAATACCCAAACTTATTCAAAAATGCTTTTGGCACAAGCAATATCGATTCTACATTAGTAGCAAAAGCCATTGCTCAATTTGAACGCACTTTAATTTCTGCTAACTCTAAATTTGATCAATATCTGTTGGGTGAAACCGAATTAACTTCAAATGAACTTAATGGTTTTAACGTTTTTATGGACGAAACTAAAGGCGATTGTTTCCATTGTCATGGCAGCGATAAAAACCCACTCTGGACGGACAATTCGTTTCATAATAATGGACTAGACAACACCTTTACAGATCTAGGCTTAGGTGCCGTAACAGGAGATCCAGCCGACAACGGAAAATTTAAATCGCCCTCGCTTAGAAACCTTGCCTTTACCGCGCCATACATGCACGATGGCCGATTTGCAACACTAGAGGAAGTTATAAATCATTACAGCGAAGGCTTAAAAACCTCAGCGACCATAGATCCTTTAATGAAAAAAATAAACCAAGGTGGTGTTAATTTATCTGATAGTGATAAAGCAGATTTAAAAGCTTTTCTACTATCACTTTCAGATTATGATTTTATTATCCATTAAATCATAAAAGCACGTATTAGACTACAATATTAATGCATTTCATCGAAAATAAAGTTGTTTTTGTCTGATTTTACAAGTTTTTTAGTACTTTTACAGTCCCCAAATCTTTCATTTTATGAACAAAACTACTTTAAATGCGTTTTGCATTGCCTATGGCCATAATTACTTCAGGCTAATTGAAGCTAATGCTAATACACCAGAACTTATATGCAAGTCTTGTCGTGGTTATTTTAAATATGAAAACAACGGAATAATTACACCTTATTACAATAAAGAAAATAGCGAAATAACCGCTCAATTTCTTCACAAAAAAACGGCGTAAACCCTTAAATTACTTATCATATTACCCTTATTATTACGCTCGAATCAACCTATAATTCGAGCTATTGTTTATTGATAAGAAAAACCTATTAAACTATATACTAATATAATGTTAGGTTATTCGATTTTCAGGGACTTATATTGTATATTTGTGCTCTATTTAGAAACTGTCTTAATATATGCATTAATACACATCTAAATTTAATAATAAAACAATATGATAAAAGTCTCTGAAACAGCAAAAAAGAAAGTAGTTGAGCTTATGACCGATGATGGTTATGATGCCACTGTTGACTATGTACGTGTTGGAGTAAAAAGTGGAGGTTGCTCTGGATTATCTTACGATTTAAAGTTTGATAAAGAACAACAAGAAGGCGATAAAGTTTTTGAAGATAACGACATCAAAATCATAGTTGATAAAAAAAGCTTTTTATACCTAATAGGTACAACATTAGAATATTCTGGAGGGTTAAACGGAACAGGTTTCGTTTTTAACAACCCTAACGCCAACCGTACTTGTGGATGTGGCGAATCATTTTCATTATAAAATAAGAAAGTAATATGTCGAAGTATACCGAGGATGACTTACGCGAAGAATTAAAAACCAAAGAATATGAATACGGGTTTTATACGGATATAGAATCTGAAACATTTCCTATTGGCTTAAATGAAGATATTGTACGTGCTATTTCTAAGAAAAAGGAAGAGCCGCAATGGATGACCGATTGGAGATTAGATGCTTTTAAAGTTTGGAAAGAAATGACTGAGCCTGAATGGGCCAATGTTAATTATGAAAAACCAGATTTTCAAGCAATAGCTTATTATTCTGCACCAACAGCCGTAGACCCAAATAAAACATTAGACGATGTAGATCCAGATTTACTTGCTATGTATAAAAAATTAGGGATTTCTGTTGATGAACAAAAAAAGATGAACAATGTCGCTATGGATATTGTTGTAGATTCTGTTTCTGTTGCAACTACATTCAAGAAAACATTAGGAGAAAAAGGAATAATTTTCATGAGTATTTCTGAAGCTATTAAAGAGCATCCAGAATTGGTGAAAAAATATTTAGGTACTATCGTTCCAACAAAAGATAACTTTTATGCGGCTTTAAATTCTGCTGTATTTAGTGATGGGTCTTTCTGTTATATTCCTAAAGGTGTACGTTGCCCAATGGAATTATCAACATACTTCCGTATTAATCAAGCAGGAACAGGTCAGTTTGAAAGAACGCTTTTAGTTGCCGATGAAGGTAGTTATGTAAGTTACCTAGAAGGCTGTACAGCACCAAGTCGTGATGAAAATCAATTACACGCAGCTGTTGTAGAGCTAATTGCTTTGGATGATGCCGAAATTAAATATTCGACTGTTCAAAACTGGTACCCAGGAAATTCTGAAGGTAAAGGTGGTGTTTACAATTTTGTAACCAAAAGAGGTTTATGCGAGAAAAATGCTAAAATCTCATGGACACAAGTTGAAACAGGATCTGCAGTAACATGGAAATACCCATCTTGTATTTTAAAAGGTGATAATTCGGTAGGTGAGTTTTACTCAATAGCAGTAACAAACAACTACCAACAAGCCGATACTGGAACAAAAATGATTCACTTAGGAAAAAACACTAAGTCTACCATTATATCAAAAGGAATTTCAGCCGGAAAATCTCAAAACAGTTACCGAGGTTTAGTTCAAATAAATTCTAGAGCCGATAATGCACGTAACTTTTCGCAATGCGATAGTTTATTAATGGGTAACGAATGTGGTGCACACACGTTCCCATACATTGAGGCTAAAAATAAAACAGCCAAAATAGAACACGAAGCAACAACTAGTAAAATTGGTGAAGACCAAATTTTTTACTGTAACCAACGTGGTATCGATACCGAAAAAGCCATTGCATTAATTGTAAACGGCTTTAGTAAAGAGGTATTAAATAAATTACCAATGGAGTTTGCGGTTGAGGCTCAAAAGTTATTAGAAATTAGTTTAGAAGGAAGTGTTGGATAAAATTCTTGACATTTCTGCGTAGGCAGGAATTTCATCAATTTAACTGAAAACATTAATACATATGAAAAGAGTATTATTAATTTTATTAGTATCTATTACAGGATTAACAAGCTGTAAAAACGATTCGAAATCTGAAAATCAAAACACTAGTAATTCTTCAACAGAAGAAAAAACAGCAAAACAAAATGACGGACTCACGCTTTTAAAAGGTGAATTTGTGTATTACGATGGCGCTGCAGTTTTGCAAACACATTCCGATATTTATGGTGTGCTAATTACAGATAAGCTCGAAGAATTAGATAAACAAGCCCAACAGTATAAAAGCGAACCAACAGATATGGTTTTAATTGAAATTCGCGGGAAAATAACAAACCAAAAAGACGAAAAAATTCTTTGGGAAAACAAAGTTGAAGTTATGGAAATCCTAAACGTAAAACCAACACCTAAAGAAGATAATAAAGTTATAAAATTAGAAAACTAACTAGAATAAAAAATAAACTACAAACTCTAAACCCATAGCAGAAGTAATCACTTGGGATTTCGAATTTGGAATTTTAAATATAAAGTATGTTAAAAATAAATAATTTACACGCAAGCATTGAAGATAAAAGCATCTTAAAAGGTATTAATCTTGAAGTTAAAGCAGGTGAAGTACACGCAATAATGGGACCTAACGGTTCTGGTAAAAGTACATTAGCCTCTGTTATTGCTGGTAAGGAAGAATACGAAGTTACCGATGGTAATATTCTTTTTGAAGGTGAAGATATCGAAGAATTAGCAGCCGAAGAACGCGCTCACAAAGGTGTGTTTTTATCGTTTCAATATCCAATAGAAATTCCTGGAGTTTCTGTTACTAACTTCATGAAAACAGCTATAAACGAAACACGTAAAGCAAAAGGTCTTGAGGATATGCCTGCAAAAGACATGCTTAAAATGATTCGTGAAAAATCTGAATTACTAGAAATAGATAGAAAGTTCTTATCACGTTCATTAAACGAAGGTTTTTCTGGAGGAGAAAAGAAACGTAATGAGATTTTCCAAATGGCTATGTTAGAGCCTAAATTAGCAATCCTTGACGAAACAGATTCTGGATTAGATATCGATGCCCTTCGTATTGTAGCTAATGGTGTAAATAAATTAAAAAGTAAAGACAACGCTGTTGTAGTAATTACACACTACCAACGTTTATTAGACTATATCGTTCCAGATTTTGTACACGTACTTTATAATGGTCGTATAGTAAAATCTGGTGGTAAAGAACTAGCGCACGAATTAGAAGAAAAAGGTTACGACTGGATTAAAGAAGAAGTAAACGCGTAAATAGTTGCAGTATTCAGTGGCAGTTTGCAATGGCTTACTCAAACCTGATTACTAAAAATTTTAATAGAAAGTAAACAGTCAAAAATCAAAGTTTTTATTTACTAAAAACTGAGACTGAGACTGAAAACTGAAAACAATGGATTTAAAAGAAAAATTAGTATCGTCATTTTTAGCATTAGAAAACAAAGTTGATATAGACAGCTATGTGCATGATGTTAGAACTGATGCTATAAAAATATTTGAAGACCAAGGTTTCCCTTCTAAAAAAGAAGAAGCTTGGAAATACACCTCTTTAAATAGTATATTAAAAGAAGACTACAGTGTTTTCCCTAAACAAGAAAACGCCTTAGAATTTAAGGATATTAAAAAGTACTTTATCCATGATATAGATACTTACAAAATTGTTTTTATAGACGGTAAATATGCTTCGCATCTGTCGCAAACTACACACGATGGTATCGATGTATGTTTAATGTCTTCGGCCTTAAACAAACCTAAGTACCAATTGGTTATTAAAAACTATTTTAATAAAGCAGCCGAAAAAGACAGTTTAACATCGTTAAACACAGCCTTTTCTTGTGAGGGT
This sequence comes from Algibacter amylolyticus, assembly GCF_014202225.1. Classification (GTDB taxonomy): domain Bacteria; phylum Bacteroidota; class Bacteroidia; order Flavobacteriales; family Flavobacteriaceae; genus Algibacter_B; species Algibacter_B amylolyticus. The sequence continues at coordinate 50,632 of NZ_JACHGE010000012.1, read as the reverse complement.
GCTTATATCCATATTCCAAAAAATAAAATAGTAGAAAAACCAATACAAATTCTACATTTTTCAACAGGAAACGAGTCTGCAACTATGTTACAACCACGTAATTTAGTTGTAGTTGGCGAGAACTCGCATGTGCAAATTTTAGAGCGTCACCAAAGTTTAGCAGAAAATCCTGTACTAACAAATAGTGTAACCGAGATTTTTGCTAATAAACGTGCCATTGTCGATTTTTACAAAATCCAAAACGACAACGAAAACGCGACATTAATAGACCATACTTTCGTAAAACAAAGTAGAGAAAGTTTTGCATCTGTACATACCTTTTCATTTGGTGGTAAATTAATACGTAACAATTTAAACTTCTATCAAGAAGGAGAGCGTATCGATTCTACCCTAAAAGGTATTACCATAATTGGTAACAAACAACATGTAGACCATAACACTTTAGTTCACCATATAGAGCCAAATTGCGAAAGTCACCAAGATTACAAAGGTATTTTCGACGACAGCTCTACAGGTGTCTTTAACGGTAAAGTACTTGTAAATAAAGAAGCGCAAAAAACCAATGCATTTCAAGCAAACAACAATATTTTAATAAGCGATAAGGCATCTATAAACACCAAACCGCAATTAGAAATTTTTGCCGACGATGTTAAGTGTTCTCACGGTTGTACCATCGGGCAATTAGACGAAAGCGCTATGTTTTACATGCAATCTAGAGGTATTCCAGAAAAAGAAGCCAAAGCGCTTTTAATGTTTGCTTTTAGCAATAACGTATTAAGCTCAGTTAAAATACCAGAATTAAAGCAACGTATTACCAAAATTATCGCCAACAAATTAGGCGTAAATATTGGTTTCGATTTATAGCATATTTTGTCATTCCCTCGAAAGAGGGAATCTCTTTATGTTAATTATAAAATTTTTATTTTGAAGCTAATCCCGCTTTCGGCAAAAGTTTATCCAGAGCGCAGTCGAAGGACTATATACGAGGAGCTCCAACAAATGCCTCAATCGGGGCTAAACCACCCGCCATGTTTAATGTAGAAGACATACGAAAAGACTTCCCGATACTTTCTAGAAAAGTAAACGGTAAACCTTTAGTGTATTTTGATAATGCAGCCACATCGCAAACACCACAACAAGTTATCGATGTTATTGTAGATTATTACTCAAACTACAATGCAAATATACATCGTGGTGTACATACCTTAAGTCAAGAAGCAACCGATTTATACGAACAAGCACGCCATAAAATACAAGCACATTTTAATGCTAAGTTTGCGCACGAAATCATTTTTACATCGGGCACCACCCATAGTATTAACTTGGTAGCAAATGGATTTTCATCGCTATTAAAAAAAGGAGATGAAATCATTGTATCTGCCTTAGAGCACCATAGCAATATTGTGCCTTGGCAAATGCTTTGTGAACGTACAGGTGCTAGTTTAAAAGTCATTCCTATGAATGACGAAGGCGAACTAGTCATTTCAGAATTCGATGCATTACTATCCAAAAACACTAAACTTGTATTTGTAAATCACATTTCAAATGCATTAGGCACCATAAATCCTATAGAGAATATCATCGAAAAAGCGCACCAAGTTGGTGCTGCCGTTTTAATTGATGGTGCACAATCTGCACCACATATAAAACCAGATGTACAAGCACTAAATGTCGATTTTTATGTAACATCGGCACATAAAACTTGTGGGCCTACAGGTGTTGGTATGCTTTACGGCAAAGAAGAATGGCTTAACAAATTACCTCCTTATCAAGGTGGTGGCGAAATGATAGCCGAAGTAACATTTCGAAAAACAACATACGCCGCATTACCGCATAAATTCGAAGCCGGAACACCAAATATATGTGGTGGTATAGCATTTGGAGCAGCCCTAGATTACATGAACAGCGTAGGCTTTACAGCCATTGCTAATTACGAACATGAGCTTTTAGAATACGCCACAAAAAAACTTTTAGAAATTGAAGGTTTAAAAATTTACGGCACCTCAAAACAAAAAACCTCGGTTATTTCTTTTAATCTAGAAGGCATACATCCTTACGATGTTGGCACTATTTTAGATAAACTAGGAATTGCAGTAAGAACGGGGCACCATTGCGCCCAACCCATTATGGATTTTTACAAAATTCCAGGAACCGTTAGAGCATCTTTTGCATTTTACAATACTAAGGCCGAAATAGATACTTTGGTTGAAGGTGTAAAAAAAGCAAAAATGATGCTATCCTAACAGCTTTGGCTTATTTATTGTAATACCTTTCAAAATAACATTCAAATTAAATTCAACATGAAATACGTTACTGTTTTACTACTAAGCTTTTTAGCTCTAAACTCTTGTAAAAACGGCACTAACGACCCAAATTCAAGCGCCTCAGAAACACCATCAGGAATCTATACTATTACAGGACTTCCAGAGCATAATAATGTATCATCAAAACTAACTATTAGTTTTGATGAAGCTACAAAAAAAGTGTCAGGACATTCTGGCTGTAACCAATTTTTCGGCACTTATAAAATAGAAGGAAACGCTTTAAATTTTAGCCAAATGGGATCTACAAGAAAAATGTGCGAACCTACCGCAAATGCTTTAGAAACGGCTATGCTTCAAGCATTAGATAAAATTAACGCTTACACTATAAAGGATAATGTGCTACACTTAAACGTAGATAGCAATACTATTATTCAAGCAGTTAAAAATTAACATACGCCTAATTATTGAATAGCAAATTTACTTATTGTATTTTTGTATAAAAAGTAACCTATGAGTATTGAAGACATTCAAAACGAAATAATAGACGAATTCGCAATGTTTGAAGATTGGGAAGAGCGTTACCAATATATGATTGATTTAGGGAAAGATTTACCCTTAATTAACGACCAATATAAAACGGAAAGCAATATTATAAAAGGTTGCCAAAGTAAAGTTTGGGTCCATGCAGAATTGAACGATGATAAAATAGAATTCACTGCCGATAGTGACGCTATAATTACTAAAGGCATTATAGCTATTTTAATACGTACCTTTTCAAATCAGCACCCACAAGATATTATTGATGCTAATACCGATTTTATTGATAAAATTGGTTTAAAAGAACATCTATCACCAACACGAGCTAACGGATTAGTAAGTATGGTGAAACAACTAAAAATGTATGCTATAGCATACCAAACACAGATTAAATAATGTGTTTTATCGTTCTTGCGAAAGCAGGAATATTAATACCATTTTCGCTTTCGCGGAAATAAAAAAAATTTAGAACAATGAGCGAAGCCATAGATACTGCCGAATTAGGCGAAAAAATAGTAAATGTTTTAAAAACGATTTACGATCCAGAAATCCCTGTTGATATTTACGAACTAGGATTAATTTACGATGTTTTCGTAAACGAGGATTACGATGTTAAAATATTGATGACCTTAACAACACCTAACTGTCCTGTTGCAGAAACACTGCCATTGGAAGTAGAGGAAAAAGTAAAATCGCTTAACGAAGTAAAAGGAGCAGAAGTAGAAATCACTTTCGATCCGCCTTGGACACAAGAGTTAATGAGCGAAGAAGCGAAGTTAGAGTTAGGTATGCTTTAATTCAGCCGAAAGCCTACAACTAAACGAAAAACACCTTAACAAATTACATTTTTGGAAGACGAAATTATAAATCGCGTAGCGAATAGCAAACTAGTTACTTTAGACCTTGAGGATTATTATCCTAAAGGCAATCGCGTCCTATTTGATATTAAAGACTGGCTATTTGAAGGGTTTGTGCTTCGAGAAAAAGATTTTAGAGCACAAGTTAAAGCCTTCGATTGGTCTCAATATAAAGATGCTTATGTGGCATTAACATGTAGCTCAGATGCCATAATTCCGGGTTGGGCTTATATGTTTTTAAGCATTCAGCTAGAGCCTTATGCTAAAAAAACAATAGTTGGAAATTTAGATAATTTAGAAACTTCTATTTACCAAGACATCATAAATACCATCGATGTTTCAGACTATAAAGACAAACCCATAATTATAAAAGGTTGTTCAAATAAACCTGTACCGCAAAACGCTTACATCATGCTTGCCAACAAGTTACAAACCGTAGCCAAGTCCATCATGTATGGCGAAGCGTGTTCTTCTGTACCCCTTTTTAAAAAATTGTAATTTTTTTGTGACAAAAAGTTCATAGTTGAGTCTAAAATGTATATTTGCAAAAATTTTTAACAAAAATTAAAATTATGAAAAAATTATTTTTCACTTTATTATTATCTGTTAGCGTTTTATCTATAAACGCACAAACAAAAGAAGAGTTACAAGCTCAGAAATCTGAAAAACAAGCTATAGCAGATGCTGCTCAAGGAGAAGCAAATGCTTTACAAGCTAAAATTGATGCGCTTCCGGGTTGGAGAAAAGGTGCTTTTGGTACTATTGGTGGAAGTTTATCTGGATTTAAAAATTGGTATGCTCAAGAAGCTGCAAACAACAATTCTGGAAACATTGGTTTAACAGTAAATGCCTTTGCTAATTTAATTGAAGACAAGTTTTTCTGGAGAAATAGTTTAACAACTAACCTAAACTGGGTAAAGTTAGATGATACATCTAATAACACTGACGAAGACAAAGACTTTAATCCTACTACGGATGTTTTTAACATCTCTTCTTTATACGGTAGAAACATTGCTAAAAACTTAGCTGTTTCTGGTTTAGCTGAATACAGAACAACACTTTTAGACAACTTTAACGATCCTGGATATTTAGATGTTGGTGTTGGTTTAACATGGACTCCAGTACAAAACTTAATAGTAGTTGTACACCCATTAAACTACAACTTTGTATTTGCTGATGGTGATTCTGTTTTCGAATCTTCTTTAGGTGCTAAAATTGTTGCTGATTACACAAGACAAATTGGAGCTATTAACTTTAAAACAAACTTATCTGCTTTCCAAAGCTATAAGTCTGGAGATTACTCTAACTGGACTTGGACTAACTCATTTAGCTATACTTTATGGAAAATGATTGGTGTTGGTTTTGATTTTGGTTTAAGAAACAACAAGCAAGAAGCTTTAAACTACTCTATTGAAACATTAGGTAACACTGGTGAAACTTTTGATAGTGTTGATAACGACTTACAAACTTACTATACTTTTGGTTTAAGCTACAAGTTCTAAGAACTTCTCTTTTACCGAAGAAACAAAAAACGCACATCATGAGATGTGCGTTTTTTTGCTTTATCTATTTTTTATTACCCTTAAACTTTCGTTTTTTATTTTTACCACTAAAAATTCGCTTTAAAAACCCATCTCGTTTTTCTTCATTACAATCCAAATCCGAAGCGACTTGATCACTAGGTCTTTCAAAACGACTTCTTGTTAAGTCGTTATACTCGGAATCTTTATTTAGTTTAGAATAAAACTTTGCAAAAATTGGTAGGGCAGAATTTGCCCCTTGCCCTAATCCTGTTGTTCTAAAACCAACAGCTTGGTTATCGTTTCCAACCCAAGTTACAGTCACTAATTTTGGCGTAATACCAACAAACCAGCCATCTTTATTATCTTGTGTAGTCCCTGTTTTACCGGCAATATCATTATTTAAACCATAGGTTGATCTTAATCTAGATGCTGTCCCCTTATTAACTGTAGACTGCATGATTTCTAACATAACCTGACGCGTATAGTCTTTAAAAGCAAGTTCCGATACTTCTGGTTTAAACGCTGCCAATACCTTACCATTTCTATCCGTAACTTTAGTAATGGCATAAGGCGTAACCGGTTTACTATCGTTTACATAACTCGCGTAAGCCCCTGTTAGTTCCTTTAAATTAATTTCTGCTACACCAAGCGCAATTGAAGGTAAATTAGGCAGCTCTTTATTAATTCCTATGCGTTTTGCTTGCTCCAATACCTTCGGGATTCCAACCTCATTTAAAACTTTAACAGCAATGGTATTAACCGAGTTACTCAAGGCCATTTCTAGATTATAATTAAGATGTGGATCTTGATTTTCGCCACCCGAGTTTGATGGTGTCCAATTGTTAAAATTACTATAAGTAACTTCAGCTAAAGAAAAGTACGTGCATGGTTTCATGCCATTCTCAATAGCGGCAGTATAAACAAAAGGCTTAAATGTAGAACCTACTTGACGTTCACTTTGCGACACATGATCGTATTTAAAATAACGATAATCAATGCCTCCAATATAAGCCTTAATAGCTCCCGTTTTAGGCGAAATGCTTAGCATACCAGTATTTAAAAACTTTAAATAATGTTGTAAGCTATCAATAACACTTGCTTTTTTAATGGTATCGCCTTCCCATTCAAACAATTCGGTATCTCGTTTAATAGATAATGAATCTTTAATTTGAGCGTCCGTTAATCCTGCTTCCTTATATAGTTTATACTGAGGTAATTTTTTTAAAGTAGCTTCTATTAATTTCATATTCTTCCGCCATGGTGCAGCACTACCGTAAGAACGTTCAAAACTTTGTTGCAGCGCTGTAAGATGTTCTTTCATGGCTTCCTCTGCCATTTTTTGCATACCAATATCCAAGGTGGTATGCACTATAAGTCCGTCGCGATACAAATCGTAAGCTTCGCCATTCGGCTTTTCAATACTATCTAAAATTACCGCCAATTCCTTTTTAACCTGAGCTCTAAAATAAGGCGCTATACCCACATCGTGATTAAACGATTTATAATCCAATCCCAATGGTTTATTGGTGTAAACCTTAGCCGAATCTTGAGGCATATTGCCATATTTTACCATTTGGTTAAGCACTACATTACGCCTATCTAAGCTTCGCTCGGGATGTAATCGAGGATTGTAATAATTATTAGCTTTTAACGAACCAACCAAAGTAGCAGCTTCGTCTATAGAAAGTTCGAACGCTGGTTTATTAAAAAATTTACGAGCGGCACTTTCAATACCATAAGTATTATCAGAGAAAGGTACCGTATTAAAATACATGGTAAGAATCTCATTTTTAGAGTATATGGTTTCAATTCGTTTAGCAATAATAGACTCGCGAAACTTATTAATTACCATACTAAAAAGTTTGTAATTATTTCTTCCGTATAGATTCTTAGCTAACTGCAAAGTTATGGTGCTTCCACCTCCTGCAGATTTATCTTGAAGTAAAATACTTTTTACAAAAACCCGCATTAAGCTTACATTATCAATACCATCATGTTCAAAAAATCGAACATCTTCGGTAGCTACTAACGCATCAATAAGATGTTTAGGTAAATCTTCAAATTGCAGAGGTTGCCTATCATAAACATAATATTTACCAACAAGTTTCCCTTCTTGATCTAAAACTTGAGTAGCTTCTTCTTGCTTAATAAAACTTAGTTCAGCAGATGTTGGCACTTTACCAAAAGCGCCTAAGTAAATACTAATATAGAGTCCTACAAAAAATATTAAAACAGACGTGAAACCAACAAAGCCCCATTTCACCCATTTATTTTTAAATAACTTTTTAAATAATGCCATACATAGTTTTATCTATTCCATGTCTTCGTAATTGTAATCTGGATATAAAAACTCGTTATATGGAAAACGGGTAACATGAATATCGCGAACCTCGTCGTAAACACGTTTTTTAAAGTCTTCTAAATTCTTTTTATTTAAGGCCGAAATAAATAAAGCATTATTACCCACTTTGCTCATCCATGTGCTTTTCCACTCCTCCAATGAATAGTGTTTTGCGGTACGTTCGGTTTCTAGATCGTCTTCCTCTAAAGGCTCTGCAGTATAAGCATCTATTTTATTAAATACCATAATGGTTGGCTTATCACCACTTTTAATTTCGCCTAGAATTTTCTCTACAGATGCAATGTGCTCCTCAAAATTAGGATGCGAAATATCTACAACGTGCAATAACAAATCGGCTTCACGAACCTCATCTAAAGTACTTTTAAAACTATCTACCAATTGCGTTGGAAGCTTTCTAATAAACCCTACAGTATCACTTAATAAAAATGGTAAATTTTGAATAACAACTTTACGTACCGTGGTATCTAAGGTTGCGAACAATTTATTTTCGGCAAAAACGTCACTTTTGCTTACAACATTCATAAGCGTAGATTTCCCCACATTGGTGTACCCCACTAGAGCTACACGCACCATTTTACCACGATTACCACGTTGAATGGCCATTTGCTTATCGATGGTTTTAATACGTGCTTTAAGCAATGCTATTTTATCGCGAACAATACGTCTATCTGTTTCTATTTCGGTTTCACCAGGTCCGCGCATTCCAATTCCCCCTTTTTGGCGTTCAAGGTGTGTCCACATCCCTCTTAATCGAGGTAATAAATATTCACATTGCGCTAATTCTACTTGCGTACGCGCATAACTTGTTTGTGCGCGTTGTGCAAAAATATCAAGTATCAAATTGGTTCTATCTAATACCTTTACGTTTAATATTTTACTAATATTTCGTTCTTGTGCCGACGATAATTCATCATCAAAAATAGCGGTACTTATATCGTTATCCTCAATAAATTGGCGAACATCTTCCATTTTACCTGTACCAATAAAGGTTTTCGGATTAGGCATATCCATTTTTTGCGTAAAACGCTTTATGGCATATCCTCCTGCGGTATAGGTTAAAAACTCTAATTCATCTAAATATTCTCTAGACTTTTCTTCATTTTGGTCTTTAGTAATAACGCCTATTAACACGGCGCGTTCTAAAGAAATATCTTTCTCTTCTATCATATTACAAAGTTACACAATTGCCTTGATTTTATATTTAATATTTTAATTCCATTTTCAATGTTAAAAATGATTACCATGGGTTTAATTATTTTAGCATATTTTTGAATTATGATAGCACCTTTTGAAGATATACCTGTACGCCAAGATATGCAAGCTGTGGCGTTTTATAATGTAGAAAACTTATTTGATTTAAAAAACAACAAGCTTAAACATGATAATGATTTTTTACCGGGATCTATCAAAAAATGGACACAGAAACGTTACCATAATAAATTACGGAAAATAGGTTATGCCATTTCTAATATTGGAAGACGAGAAACCGGAAAACACCCTGCTTTAGTTGGGTTAGCCGAGGTAGAAAATGCTAGCGTACTAAAAGACTTAATTACCTCTAAACATTTAAAAAACTGTAATTACAACTACATTCATTTTGAATCAAAAGATGAACGTGGTATAGATGTAGCCTTATTATACGACACAAAAACATTTAAAGTAACCCATTCTGAAGCTTTTGCCATCGTTTTAACAGAACCAGATGGCTCTACTGATTATACGCGCGATGTATTATTAGTTTCTGGGGTTTTAGATAACGAAAACGTACATGTAATTGTAAATCATTGGTCGTCTAGACGTGAGGGTCAAAAAGAAACAGAATATAAACGTTTAGCTTCATCCAAAAAAGTGAGCGACATTATTGAAACTTTAAAAAATAAAAATGAAGATGCTAAAATTTTGGTGTTAGGTGATTTTAACGACACGCCACAAAACCTTAGTCTTAAGCGTTTAGTAGACGATTATGGTTTGTATAACCCTATGGAAACCTTGCGCTCTTTTACGCGTGGCTCGGTAAAACACAGGCGACAGTGGTTTGTTTTCGACCAAATATTAGTATCTATTAATTTTTTTAGAAGTTCTAAAAACGAGTTCGAATTTTTTAAAGCCAATATTTTTGATGAACCCTTCTTAAAACTTTTTAAAGGCCCATATAAAGGTTCGCCATACCGAACGTATGCTGGTCCAAAATACCAAGGTGGTTACAGCGACCACTTTCCGGTATATGTTATTTTAAAAAAGTAATTATATAGCCTGAAACAACACAAAAGCTAAACCTAATATGGCTATAGGTAAGAACCAAAGCATCCAAATATTATAAGACAACTTTTTCTTTTTTAGCATTTTGGCATTTAAAACTTTTCGTTTTCTTCCGCCATATTGCATCCAATTTTTAAAATAAAGAAAAACGGAAACCAATATAAATAAAGCCCATGCTTTTGGTGCCGACATAGTAGTAACATGCATTTGCCTAAAAAAGCCAGCAAAAAACACACCTAAAAGCAGTAGTAAACTGCATTGTAAAATCGTTACGTAAAACGTAGCAATACTATTAGCTTTCTTATTTTTTTTGATTTTATAATGCTGAAAGAAATGAAAAAATAGGGCGTCGAATATGGTCATTGATTACTTTATATGCAAAGTTAATGTGAAATCTTTAAGATTAGCACAATTTTACGATTTAGTGCGGTTTTTTTATTTTTTCAAAAAATCTTCTTCAAGAATATAATTAATATATCCTTCTGTAGAATTTTCTTTATAAATAATTTTTGCTGGGTTCCCTATTACTAAAGAGTTATCGGGAACATCCATGTTTACAAAAGAATTGGGAGCAATTAAAACATTATTACCAACTTTTATATTCCCTACTATAACAGCACCTGTACCTATCCAAACTTTATCACCAATTTTTGGACACCCTTTTAATTTCCCTCTATTTGCGCTCCCTATTGTTGTAGAATGAGCTATGTTACAGCACTTTCCAATAACTACATCTCGATTAATTACTATAGTTCCAAAATGGCCAATATAAAAGCCTTCTCCTATTGAGGTAGTACTTTCAATTTGATAGCCATATTTAAATGTAAGCCTTCTAAATATAATCCTATAATAAATCCCTAAGAACGAAACTTTTTTATGATTAGACACTTTTCGTAGGTAATACATAAATCGAAAACCAGGTATTTTTTTACCTTCTCGCACGTTAATTAAACCCCCATGTCGATATAAATCGGCTTTAATAATGTTATTTCTACTTTTATCCATGACTATTTATAAATAGCAAACTTATATTAATTTTAAGAGATATTTGTTGTTTTATGTATCTACTGTATTTTAAATACTATAACTTATAATCTACACTAATCTCGTCTAATTCGTAAATACCATCAAAAGTATCTTGTCCACTTCCCGTGTATTTAAAAGCAATATATATGGTTCCCGCTATACAAGATAAATCGACATTACCAGAGTTAAACCAAGCCGAAAAGGAATCGGAATCTTTAACAACATAAGCAGCAGGTAAAACACCCCAATTAGCACTAGTTATATTGGCCTCAACCCCATCCCAATCTAAGGAATACAACACTTCCATATAACTACTATCAGCCAAACTATTAGAAGTTTTAAAACGCAAGGTTTCACCATCTTGGGCATCTAGATTTATAGCAGGCGTTATTAACCAACCTATATTGCTAATATCGCCAGAACTACTAGATTGAAACCGAGCAGATCTTCCCAACGATGCATTTGATGATGTAGACGAATAACCCTCCCAAGCCTCCGTTCCTGTTTCCATAAAATTAGTCCAGCCCTCAATTTCAATGGGTCTATTATTCCTTTGGTTTTCAAAATCTTCATATAACAAATTACCTGTGCCAAATGTTTCAGCTAAACCACATGTTAATTCCATTGGGTCGCAACGTTCATTACTTTCAAAATTAACATCAGCCGAAGTATTAATAACCAACACATTAAAATCGTCTCTAAAATCGCGGCTAAAAATACCTGTCACACTGCCCTTTCCTTGCGGCACAATTAAGCTTTTAAAATCCGAAAACGTACTAGTTTGCATAATCATTTGTATTCCAGAATCGCAACTTTCTAATAAGCGTAAACCATCAAACTCATCGAACGACTCACTAGCAAACGTAGCTCCCATTTCGAATCTATTTAGCTGCATATTCTCTAATTGAATTAACGTATTTTCATCAGCTTCAGTTATATCTTCCAACCTAGAAATTTTAGGTTCTATGTCTGCTATCTCATTACTTCTAATTACAATATCTTTAAATTCGGCGGCTTGAATTTGCTCCACCTGAACCGCATTTCCTTTACCAATAGTAATTACACCGCTAGTTTCACCAATGGTTAATCCGGTCATTTTCACGTATACTTTTTGTCCAAATTGATAGGTATCCGATAAGCTACTCACATTAATATCAACCTTAAAACCAAGCCTAGGATCTGCGTCGCTAGTACTTCTGTCGATTTTATTTTGGATAATCAACTCCTCAAAAAAATTACCATATCTATCAGAAGACACCACATAACCTTCAATATACAAATCGGTTTCATCGTCAATAACCGCCGTCGTATTTCCGTTATTCACAGCCTGCTCATAAAGCGATTTTATAGCCTTAAAAGTGGTAATGTGCTCTTGCGGAATACTTGGTTCTGTAATCGAAAAACCTGGCGTGCTATAATCTTCATCTTTCACACAAGACGAAAAAAGCATCACTAAAACGCTAAAAACTATTAAAAATTTATTCATAACTTTTTATTTTATTTGGGCGTTACTTTTTACTCATACCTACAAGGTTCTCAAAACCTTGCAGGATCGCAAAAAGTCGGGCTTTCACTACTCAATCTTTTTGCGAAAAAACAAAAAGGATTTCAAACAAATCGTTCAATCCCTAACGCGCAGCACAACTAACTTCTACAATTAAGCTTAAATTAAAGTCTAACATTCAAATTCAAAAAATAGGTTGCGCCTCTGCCATACCAATATTTTGCACCAAAAACTGGAGTATCTAGAGCTTTATCATCTCGCAATTCGCGATAATTAGCATTTCTTCCTTGCTCAAAACCACCTGTTTTATAAACTTCATCTAGTAAATTATTGATACTTCCAAAAAAACCAATGTAATACTTACCAATTTTCCATGATTTCCCACCTACTAAATTCACCGACATATAATCATCAAAACGTTCTTGTTTTAAAAGTGCTCTCGCTAAATCTTCATCATAATCATTAAATACATTGCCATCAAAATCCGTATTAAAATTTGAAGACCTGGTTAATGGGCTCACATCTACATAAGTATCCTTAAAAAAATTGACCGTTGCACCAAACCACCAATACTCCGGATCGCGATACTCAAAACCTACCGAAAGTGCTGTTTGTGGCCCTGAAGCTAACTTATAATTTTTTAAGTTTGATTTTCCAAAATCTTTAAATCCGTTTATAAAACCAGCGGCTTCCGCTTCGGCATCGGGTTCTGTAGATAAAAACAAATTAGGGTTATTAGCATAAGTAAACTGGCCAACAGCCGCAGCTCCTTTTAGTTTAATAGTTGGTGTTACTTGAGCTTCTACTCCCAGTTCTCCACCCAGATGTATCTTATCAATACCTTGCAAAATTTCTTGAACAAAAGCTGTATTATCGCCACCTATACCATCGGCAAAAAAGAAAGAAATCTCGCTAGCATCAGCAATTTTAGTGTAATACCCCGTTAATTTAGCTTTTACAATCGGAGATCGAAATATATAACTCCCATCCATAGATGTTACGGTTTCATTACCACTATTAGGAACTGTATTATGGTTTTCTCTAGAATTGGAATAGGTATTTTGAACGGTTGGCGCTCTGGAAATATAACCCGTATTAAAATCGAAAACATGTTTACCGGTTAACTTATAAGTAACACCTCCTTTTAACCCAAAACCTGTAAATATAAGCGCATGACCAATACCTAGTGAACTATCGGGAAAACCTCCGTTTTGATAAATACCCTCTCTTTCGTATTCGGTGTTTTTTACACTACCAGAAATATAAAAATCTACTTTATTATAACTAAATTGAGATTGCGCATAAACCCCAAACTCATGCGAAAAAAGGTTGTAATGATACTTAAACTTATCGCCTACACCCACAATTCTATTTGGGTTTAACAAATCGTTTTGTGCCTCGTCAATTTGCGTTGCAAAACCATCGACATCTAAATACGTTGAGCCCCCCAACAAATCAATAACTTCAGCAAAATTTTCAGACTTTAAAGCCTTATAATGTATACCTGCATTTAGTATTACATTGTCATTTATTTGGTTGGTTAAAATACCGTTTACAGTTATCTGAGTATCATCAACACGGTCTTCATACAGGGCATAAATAGCATTTCCGCCATTTTGAGTGTTTTCAATATTAGCCTTATACATGGTATTCCAATCTATTTGTCCATCATTTTGAAATGCTTTTAAAGCACCATAAGCAATACCTAAATTATCAGGAAAATTACGTTCGGCATAACTAGGTAATTTTTGGTAATACGTTGGGCTTGGGTTTGCGCCACCACCTTGAGGAAAACCATCAATTAAATCGGTTCCATTATAATCAATTCGGCTATTCCCAATTTTACCAAATTGGTAAGACACATTAGTATTTAAAGTTGTTTTATTATTTAAATTCCAATAATGATTCAACATAATAATGGGTTCATTAACTTCCTTAATTCTAGAATTTCGTTTTTCACCATTTTGCCAACCCCAATATTCGTTGTATTTAATATCTTTTAAATCGAAAACTTCTTGCGTATTTGGCGACGACTTGCCTCGGCGGTTAGGCGTATAAATAGCGGTTAAATTAAGACTATGGTTATCGTTAAGTTTCTTTTCTACGGAAGTGAAAAAAGAATTTGAACTATAGCTAGTTGCATCTTGATAACCTTCATTACCCCATCGTCTGCCAATAGAAACGGTATATGCCCAGTTATTTTTTAATAATCCCGAAGCATGAGTTGCCATTAATCGATTTGTATAACTTCTGTTTGATGACGAATAGGTTAACCGACTTCCTGCTCTAGCTTTTGAAGCTCTTACATTTATATTTGTAGTACCTAAAACACCACCAAAATTATAATTTGAAGGTGTTAAACCCCATGTTAATTCTTGATTCCGTAATACATCGTTTAACCCACCCCAATTACTCCACTGCGGCCTGCCATTATAGATTTTGTTCATTTCGATACCGTTAATTAAAATAGATCCGTTTTTAGAATCTAAACCTCGTACACGAAAAAAAGACGAACTAAACTCGAAAGCTGCGGTTCTTTGAAAAATATCTAATGACGATGCTAACAGCCCTGAAATATTATCGGCGCCACTAACATCATCATTCAATTCATCGTCCGATAATGTTATGGTAAACAAATCTGCTGTTTGTGATGCGTCGCGTTCTAAAATCATATCTGTAATGTTAACCGTTTGGCCTTCATTTACAACAATGGGATAGCGTTTTGGAATAAATCCTGTTTTGGAAATTCGTAGAATCTGCTCTCCTAACGGAACGTTTTCTTTAAACTCGAACACCCCTAAAACATCGGTTAGCAGAAATATGCTTGAAGTTTCAATGGCAACGGTTACACCTTCAATAGGCTCATAGGATAAAGCATCCAATACACTACCCCTAACTATAGTGTTTTGGGCATGGAAAAACTGGGTGAAAATTCCGAATAAAAAAATGAGGAAAATTTTATTCATAAATAATTTACAATGCATTATCTCTAAAGAATACTTTTTTAAGACATAAAATTTACGATATTTATTACAAAACACAAACTTTGACATAATTTTTGTAAATTATTTGCTATAAAAAACAACATTAACGTAATGAAATTCTTAAAATATTACATTATCACAATAATACTAACTTCTTCGTTGAACCATTACGGACAAGACAAATCCTTTAAAATACATACCGTAGCCTTTTACAATCTTGAGAATTTATTTGATACCATCAATGACACTAGTAAATTCGATGAGTATAGCCCCATGATGGAATTAAAAGCGAATCGTGGAGAAGCATATTTAAAAAAAATAAGAAATATGTCGCGCGTAATTTCTGAAATAGGTCAAGACATTACCCAAAATACTCCTACTATTTTAGGTGTTTGCGAAGCGGAAAACAAAACTGTTTTGGAAGATTTACTTAACGACGCTCTGTTACTCAAAAAAAATTATGGTATTGTGCATTATGATTCACCAGATATAAGAGGGATTGACGTAGCTCTGCTCTACCAAAAAGAAATATTTACACCAATACATACAAGTTCGCATACTTTGAAAATTTATGATGAACAAGATCAAAAGAGAATTTACACAAGAGATCAGTTATTGGTAAGCGGTAAATTAGAAGGCGAACTCATTCATATTATTGTAAACCATTGGCCTTCTAGACGCGGAGGAGAAGCTAAAAGCAGACCAAAACGAGTTGCTGCCGCTAAATTGAATAAACGCATTATAGATTCGCTTCAAGTTATTAATCCGTATGCTAAGGTGATTATTATGGGCGATTTAAACGACAACCCTAATAACGCGAGTGTGAAATCTATTTTAAAGGCTAAAAATGAAAAACGTAAAGTAGGATTAAAAGGCGTTTATAACCCCTATATCAATTTCTTTAAAAATGGACTTGGCACAACAGCATATCGAGATTCTTGGAGTTTATTTGACCAAATTATGATTACAAAACCACTAACGGAAAAAGACTATAGTTCTTTCAGGTTTTATAAAGCTGGAATCTTTAATAAACGTTTTCTTATACATAAAACAGGAACGTATAAAGGCTATCCTTTTAGAAGTTGGTCTGATGGAGGTTTTAGCAATGGATTTAGCGACCATTTTCCCGTTTATATCTATTTGATTAAGGAAGTCTCCGCAAAAGAGAATGAATAAAAAAACCTGCCAAGTTTTTAAACAGGACAGGTCTAGAATTATAAATTATTTTTGGATTTTATCCAATCCAAGCGCTCCAAGGAATTCTTGATAAAAACAATAACAATGCAATGGTATAGAAAATAGCTATCATTTTTGATTTAGCCTTAGAGGTTAGTTTCTTTTTATGTTTTGAATACCCAATAGTAATTAATGCAACCGCAATAATATTTATTAAAGGATGCTCTACTAAATATAATCTGTTTACAGAATCCTTCATGATTGCTCCCATACCAGATTCACTAAATAATTGCAATCTAGGTGATACAAAATACAGCACCAAACCAATTAATAGTTGAATGTGAGATACAATTAAAGTAAACAATGATTTTCTAAAATCGTTTGCTTCATATTCCTTATCGCCTAAGAATTTAATTATAGCGTTAACAGCTGCTATTGTTAATATAACAAGCACCAAATAGGCCCAATAAGAGTGGAGTGATTTTACAACGTCGTACATGATTATTTCTGTTTTTTTTCTGAAGAACAAATGTAATGATAAAATTTAATTCAAAATTTTATCTTGATTATCAATTTTTAGGTTATGGCTATAAAAAAAACCGCTTCGATTAAAAGCGGTTTTAATTTATTTTATTCCCATTTATTTTCTGCTGCCGTACCGCCCCAAATTAAAGTGGCTATGTATGGATTATCAATAAAAGGGTTTCTGTTACCTTGTGCAGCGTAAATTACGTTGTTACGCTGTTCTTCGAATTCTGATACTGGATCTGCAACGTTCCATGCTTTAAAAAGCTCTAAACCGCCAACCTTATTAAAATCTTCGCCGTAACGAATGTTTAAATACATTACCATTCGAGCAACATCACCACGCCATTCATCACCAGGATACCACGCTGTTCCGCCAATTAATTTATTGGTTCCACTACCATCTATAAATGGGTAGTTACTTCTATCACTATTAACAGTTGCATCAGCAGATCTCAAGTGGTGTAAATCTGAAACGGCAATATCTGAACTTAATTTAGATTGCGGAAAAATATGCTCTGTATTAAAGGTTTGAGTAGCATAGGGATTGTTTCCTGAAGTATATTCCTGCCAATATCTACTTTCTCCAGTATACATTAAAATTACATTATCTTGATTTGATAAATCTGCATCAGCATTATATAAATGATCATGACGTTGCGTATAACTTAGGATTACAGCATGCATAGCTTGGGTATGTTCTGAAATTTCATTGAACATTAAATCTTCATTATCAGAAAAAATTACACCACTATAATAATCTGACAATTCTGAAGGTATGTTAAAAGTTATTGAGCTAATAACACTAACTGTTACTTCTGCTGAATCGCAAGAATTAACTGGTGTATCATTATCACAAATAGTATATGAAAAAGTATCTTCTCCTGTATAACCTGCTTGAGGTGTATAACTCACTGTTCCGTCCGAATTTAAAACTACAGTTCCTAAAGTAGTAGAATCATCAACAGATGCGAGTACAGCACCATCGATAACAACATCGTTTTCTAATAAACTAGTTATTATTTTAGTAGAGTTTTCTAAAACATTAATTACATCATCTTTGGCAACCGGGTTTCCTTCGTCCGCCACGGTAATTATAACTGTTGCCGTAGAACAAGAATTATCCGGCAAATCATCATCACAAATGGTATATGTAAAAGAGTCTTCTCCTTTAAAATCCATTGGAGGCGTATAAGTTACTGTCCTGTTTGTATTTAAAATTACAGTACCTAAAGTGTTAGAGTCGTCAATGGTTGTTAATATGGCGTCATCAATAGTATCATCATTTTCTAATAAATCGCTAATTATTTTACTCGTATTTTCATCAACATTAACAGCGTCATCTACGGCAACTGGATTTCCTTCGTCGGTTACAGTTATTGTAACTGTTGCAGTAGAACAATCTGGTGGAGTATCTCTATCACAAATAGTATATTTAAAATTATCTTCACCTAAAAACCCATCAACTGGAGTGTATGTGTAAGTGTTGTCTCTATTGTCTGTAATCGTTCCTCCGTTTGCTGAAGTTGCATCAAAAGATGTAATTTTTGCATTATCTAATACAGTATCGTTTGATAATATATCTTTAATAATAAATGGTGCGTTTTCTATAGTAATTAAATTATCATTTACAGCAATAGAAACTCCATTAGCTATTGGCTCTGGTTTTGGTTCCGGTGTATCATCTCCACCCGAGCAACTATAATTAAAAATTAATGTAACAATAAGTAATACTAGGCTAAAATTTTTCATAATTTTAAATTTAAAGAGAAAAGCCACCCCTATAAGAGGTGGCTTTTTAAATTGTATTAATTAGATATGATTAATTAAGTACCCAAACACCACCTTCTTTTTTAAAGCCAGTTTGGTAATCACTTTCACCATTATCATAAATAACATATGTTAAAATATACTTTTGCCCTTCTGCGGCATCAGGATCTAAATGATCTAAAAATAATTTTAAAGCATAATGTATTTGATCATCTGACCAATTGTAATCAAAATCACCATAACTAGCTAAGTTCCCTATTAATCCTGCATACTCTGGCTCTGTTAATTGAGACGCCATATATTCGTAATCTCCATTTCTTATTAAAGTATATTTAATAGTATTATCTGGAACCCAAGTTGTACCATCATGACCAAATTGTAATGTCGTATCAATTGTAGATTCATAACCAACCCATTTACCGTCAATTACAGTATATAAATTTCCACGTACTTGTGCCCCACTGGAGCTAGAGAAATAGTCGTATACTACATCTAATTCTTGGCCTTCTAAAGCATAAGGGAATTTTATACCTAAAAATGTTGGTAAGTAATCTTCAGCAGGAGTTGAGCTTCCAAAATTATTATATCTTCCTGGTTGTCCTGACGCTTCTCCCATAGAATCAAAATCTTCATCACTTATTAGGTAAAATCTATCAGTTGGTGTTACCCAAGCTTCACCGTTATATGTATAACCCGCTTCTAGATCTATTTTATCTCCAATAACCTCATCATCTAAATCATCATTACTCATTATAGCCGACCAGCTGTTTGCGACACGAATACCATCTATAATTACAGATGGACCACCACCACCTTGACGGATTCCAATTCTTTGTGCAGAATTTCCAGAATTCCCAGTACTTGTAGCCTCTGGTGTTGCAGGCTTAGAATCAAGAGCTGAAGTTAAAACATATAAATTAGATACACCAGTAGCTGTATCATAAGATGTAACGATTAAATATGTTGTATTTAAATTAAATGATGTGGTACCATAAGTTAATGTACTAGAGCTAGCACCAATACCGAATAAAATATTACCAGACCCATCGCTTTTAGCTCCCAATCTAGCTGAATAATTAAAACTACCATCTTCTTCCATTAGGTGGAAAAAATAGGTTCCATCACCAACTTCACTAAAATTCATTAAGGCACTTGAATATACTATTCCAGATGTAATGATTGAAGTAATGTTTGTATTAACATCTTCTGAGCCACTGTTAGATAACACTATTGAACCACCTACATTAGAACTAGGATAATCATCCATAGTTAAACTTTCCGTACTATATGCTAATTCATTACCTGCTCCAGAATGGTTTACCCAGCTATCTGACGAAATAGTAGTTAGACTAGCACTTATTGCACCATAATCTAAATTTTCTTCAAGAGAAACTGTAGGTGTAACAACGTATGCACTACCTGTATATTGTGAGTATTTTGCCACTATATAATCTCCTTCCGATGCAGAACCAGCACTATTTGCAAGAATATCCGCTAAATAATTTGAAGGTACAGCATCAGCTTCAAAACCTAATAAATCACTTCCACTAAAAGTGTAATCATCTTGATCTAAATAATAATCTTTAACGCCAAAAGCATTTCCTACATACAATTTATAACCAACTGAAACTGATGATTTGTTCCCCCATGCAGGATACATCTCCGTTAATAATTCAGGAATTAACGCTTTAGCATCATCTTCAGAATTAAAACTTCCATACTGTAAATCAAGTTCGTCGTAATCATCTCCTGTTAAGGTATATTCAGCATCTCCAACAATTGGGTTAGCCTGCGCATCAACTTCTGCATTAATATCTTCTAATGGATCACAAGAAGTGAATACCATTGAAAAAACTGTTAATAATAAAAATATTTTTTTCATATTTTTTGTTTTTTTTTAAAATTCAATTTTTAATCCGAAACTAAATGTTCTTCCTGCACCATAATACACCTTGGCTCCTGCTGCGGTATGTTGATCTCCATCATCAAATGCATCAGCTATATATTCAACATTAAAAATATTATTCAATTTTCCTGATAATGTAGCATCTAATCCTCCTATAACAAATCCATGATTAAAACCTAAATCAACTAAGTGATATGAAGGTAACTTCCATGTATTCATTCTATCTTCACTTCTCGTAATATCAAATTTAGAGTATATATCACCAGCAAAATTATAGTCTAAAAAGATAGAGCTTTTTTCTAATGTTTTATAGTTTAATCCTAAAGCATAAGTAGTTTGAGCAGCATCATTAACCTTTAAACCGTCTGCATTTACAGTAACCTCTCTAAGTGATGTACCTGATTGATCAAAAATCTCTCCTTCAACATCACTAGCCCATTTCCAGTCTCCTAAAGAAACCATTCCATTTAATTTAAGTTTATCAGTTATTCTATAAACAAAGTCTAATTCAATACCTTGATGTAATGCATCTAATCCTGCAATGTTCGCTTCTAAATACTGTCCTGTATTGTCTGGGTCTAAAACTCTAGCCGTAACAGATTTATCTAACCAAGACGTTCTGTATATATTTACGTTTGCATTAAATCTAGGTGTTCTAAAACCATAACCTATTTCAGCACTGAAAACTTTTTCATTTATAGCATCTTCATTTAATTCTACAGATTCTTTATCAATAAAGACATTTCCAATTAAAAATGGAGCTTTTGAGAAGTATCCAATATTTGCAAAAACATTGTTCTTATCATCTAAATTGTAGTTAGCACCTGTTTTTACACTATAACCTAAGAAATTTGCTTTCTTTGAGTCATTTCCATTAGGGTTTGATGAATCATCTAAATAACTCGATTTACTATATTGAGTGTTAGAAATTGCTGTAGACAGAAACACAGATAATTCATTAAGTGTATATTCCAACTGACCAAATACTCCTGATTTTAATACATCTCCAGTATAGTCTCTGTTATACTTATCTCCTACTTGAAGAGCTTCATTAAAATTATTATCATTTGAATTAGGATTAAGGTAATACTCACCTCCCATTAAATCTGTAATTTCATACCAATGCTTCCCTAAATAGTATCTAGAATCAATACCTGCAGATAAAATCAAATTATCTTTTAAGTCTGTTTTTAAAGTTGATAATAACCCGTACCATTGGTGAGAGTTTCTACTCGCAGCAAAAACATCCGTAGATCCTAAAGCTCCGTTTGCTTTATTCTCTGCAACTATTCTATCAAAATCAATAGGTTGATCTGAAGCTCCTAACCTGTAATCGTCATTTGTAAATTTACCAGAACCTTGAGTTCTTCTTCCTCCTCCATCTCCAAAAGAAGCATATAGAGATGACGTTATATATGTGTCATCAGAAAGTGTCCAATCATGATTTAAAGATATTTGTGGCTTATGATAAAAATTATATGATATATTTTCAACTTGTCCATTTCTATACCCCCAATCTGGATTAAATCTTTTTCCTCCTTGTTCTGTTGCTCTATTTTCAGCTATAGTTCTTGTATTAAATCTCTGACCGTGTGTTTGTTTAGCACCAATCACATTAAAAGATAATTCATGATTATCATTTATTACTTTAGAAACATTTAAAAAGTAATTTACACCACTAAACTGTAGTCCATCAACATAACCGTCTCCTGAAATTTTAGCTGCAGAAGCCGTAATTGCAAGCCCGTTGTCCATTAGCCCTGTAGATAATGTCATCCCGTATTTTTGATAACCATCATTTCCTGTAGACATTTTAATGTTACCACCTTTTTCTGCATCCGAAGATTTAGAGATAATATTTATTGTACCACCAATAGAAGGTACAGCTACTTTAGAAGCTCCTAAACCTCTTTGTACTTGCATTGCGCTAGTAACATCTGATAAACCTGCCCAGTTAGACCAATAAACCGATCCATTTTCCATATCATTAATAGGAATACCATTAATCATTACAGCAACATTTTCTGAACTAAAACCACGTAAGTTAATTCTAGAATCTCCATATCCACCACCAGTTTTAGTAGCATAAACACCTGGAGTAGATTTTAAAATTTCAGGAAACTCTTGAGTACCTAATTTTAACTCAATCTCATTTGCCTTAATCGTTGAAACGGCAACCGGTGTTTTTCTATCAATAGCGAAAGAAGTTGCTGTTATAACAACTTCATCTAAGCCTAATTGATTAGATTCCAACGTAATATTTCCAAATTTTTTGTCGCCAGAAAAAGCAGTAGTTTTGGAAGCATATCCTACATAAGATATCACTAGATTTCCAGTTGAAGATTTTGTTTTGATAGTAAAATTCCCATCAAAATCGGTAATAACACCATTAGTAGTACCTTTCTCAACAACATTTGCACCAGGAAGTGGCATATTAGTCCCTTCTTCAACAATAGTTCCTGAAATTGTACTTTGAGCCATAACAACAACTGAAAACAGCATTGCTACGGTAAACATTAAAAAACGCGTAGTTCTTCTCATAATTAATTTTTTGAAATTAGTCGGTGCAAAAATACGTATAATTAGAGTATTAATATTAACTAATTATTAACAAATTAGTTATTTTATTAAAAGCAAAAAGGCCACAACACTTAAAATATTATCGCCTTTTAGGAATTTTGTTAAGAATAATCTTAGGTTTTAAGACATTTGCTTATAATAATTCAATAAATTAATAGTAGAAGAATCATGTTCATTATTGGTGCTACTGTTAAATTCTTGTAAAATTTTGCTAGCTAATTGCTTACCTAATTCTACTCCAAATTGGTCGTAACTAAAAATATTCCAAATTATCCCTTGCACGAAAATTTTATGCTCGTACATAGCGATTAATTCACCTAAACTTTCTGGTGATAACTTATTTATATAAATGGTGTTTGTTGGTTTATTACCTTCAAATATTTTAAAAGGAATAATAGACTCACTAGTACCTTCTGCAACAACTTCTTCGCGTGTTTTACCATTTAAAAGCGCTTCGGTTTGTGCTAAAAAATTAGATGTTAACTTATCTTGATGATCTTGATTGCCGTGTAACGATTTAGCAAACCCAATAAAATCGGCAGGTATTAACTTAGTACCTTGATGTATTAATTGAAAAAATGCATGTTGAGAATTTGTTCCTGGTTCTCCCCAAATAATAGTACCTGTTTGGTAATCTATTGGATTACCGTTTCTATCTACGCTTTTACCGTTACTCTCCATAATACCTTGTTGCAAATACGTTGCAAATTGGTTTAAGTATTGAGAATACGGGATAATAGCTTCGCTTTCGGCTCCAAAAAAGTTATTGTACCATACACTTATTAAAGCTAAAACTACAGGTATATTTTTATCGAAATCTTCATTTTTAAAATGCTCGTCCATTTTGTTAGCTCCTTTTAAAAGGCTATCAAAATTATTATAGCCAACTGCTAAACTAATAGTTAAACCTACCGCACTCCATAATGAAAAACGACCACCAACCCAATCCCACATTGGGAAAATATTGTTTTCGTCAATACCAAAAGCTTTTACATTTTTAATATTTGTTGAAACGGCCACAAAGTGTTTTGCAATAGCATCTTCTGAAGCTGATTTTAAAAACCATGCCTTTAATGTATTAGCGTTAGATAGTGTTTCTTGCGTTGTAAAGGTTTTTGAAACAATTACAAATAGCGTTGTTTCTGGATCTAGCTTTTTAATAACTTCATTAACATGGTCGCCATCTACATTACTAACAAAGTGCGTAGTTAAATGATTTTTATAATACTGTAACGTATCAACCACCATAGCTGGACCAAGATCGGAACCTCCAATACCAATATTTACAACATCGGTAAATGCTTTTCCTGTGTATCCCTTTCTATCGCTATTAACAACTTCGTTTGTAAAGCCTTCTATTTTTTGTTTTACTTGATATATTTCCGGCATTACATTAACGCCATCTACCTTAAAATCTGCATCTTTTGGCGCTCTTAATGCCGTATGTAATACTGCTCTTCCTTCTGTTTCATTAATAATTTCGCCCGAAAACTGACTTTTTATAGCGGCTTTCAACTTAACATCATCAGCTAACTCTAACAGATATTTAAAAGTTTCTTCTGTGATTCTGTTTTTAGAAAAATCTACATAAAAATCCTCCCATTTAATGGTAAATTTATTTGCACGCTGGCTATCTTTAGCAAACAAATCCTTCATTTTCACATCCTTAACATCGTCAAAATGCGCTTTTAATTTATTCCACGAATTAGTTATTGTTGGGTTAATGCTTGGTAATGCCATATCTATTAACGGTTTAATGAAATTTGATTAGTATTTTGTTTTATGGTTTGTTCTGGTTGATTCTGCTCCTCAAAAATATCTTCTAGGAAATGAATATTATCGAGCTGTTGCTTAATAGGTGAAATAAAATCAAGGTATTCAACTTTTAAAGAATCAGATATAGGTTTAGCTTCTGGTAATTTTTGCTTAAAAGGATCGACTTGTTTTCCGTTTTTCCAGAAACGATAACAAACATGAGGCCCACCAGTATTTCCGGTCATACCTACCCATCCAATAACATCACCTTGTTTTACAAAATCGCCTACTTTCGATTTTCTTTTTTTCATATGCAGGTATTGCGTTTCGTAGGTTGCATTATGTCTAATTTTTACATAATTACCATTACCACCTCTTTTCTTAGACTCGATTACTGTACCATTAGCTGTTGCCATAATAGGCGTACCTATTGGTGCCGCAAAATCGGTTCCCTTATGTGGCCGCAATTTAAAACCATAAACAGCAATACGTCGTTTTAGGTTATAACGAGACGATATTCTACTAAACTTTACTGGGGCTTTTAAAAACGCGCGACGTAAATTTTTAGCTTCTTCACTGAAGTAATCTACAATGCCTTTAGTAGAATCGGTAACAAACTCAAAAGCATAAAAAGGCTCTTTATTATGCTCAAAATATGCTGCTTTTATATTGTGTACACCTGTGTAAATGGTATCATCAATAAACTTATCGGTGTAAATCACTTTAAATCTATCTCCTTTTTGCAGTCTTCTAAAATCTATGGTCCAAGCATAAATTTCGTCGGCCATCTTATAGGCTAATCTTGGACTTAACCCTTGGTCTTCTAGGGTTTGCGAAATATTACTATTAATAATCCCTGTAGCTGTTTTTTCAACATACTTAATAGGTTTTCTGCTGGTATAAGCATGAATAGAGTCATGGAAATTTATAACCACATACTCTTCTAAAGTAGGCTGATAAATAAAACATTTAGGGGTTTCTAAAGAATCTTTAGAACATAAAAGCGTATAAGGCTTTCCTACTTGTAGTCGTCTTATATCAAACGTATCCTTTGCTTTTTCTGCGATATTAAAAATTTTAGGATACCCAACTTTATTACGCTCTAGAATTTCGCCAAAACTATCGCCACGACGAATGGTATCTCTTTTAATAACATAGTCGTCTACCTTAAAACCAAATTCTAAAACCTCTTCCGGCTCTTCAATAACCTCAACAATGTCTTCTACAACCGGTTCTTTATCGTCTTTACATCCAAAAACAAATGCAATACACAGTATTAAAACTAAATATCTGTTCCCCACGTTTCTTTTTCTTTCTCTGTCCATAAATCTGGAAAAAATATTCTTTTTTGATATTTTGGGTGCATGTATTTCACCCATTCACTTCCACCGGTAGCCTCGGCAGTTTTTCCGTTAATATTTAAATAATGGTTTGCCGTTTCGTAATGCGCCATAACCCATTTTATATTTACCGTATAATCATAGTGTCGCATAGCACTTATTAAATCTTTACTCGCCTGGTCTTCTTTTGGCAACGATTTAAACTTGCTCCACAAATTCTTATCCTGATAACGCTTTATAAATCTAATAAATTCATCTTTATAACGCTCCTCAAAAGCAGAAAGTGTATACGTTTTTTTACCCGTTTTAAAATCCTTACCAGCTGCTTGCCAATATAAATTATCAAAAGCATTCATAAACGTATCGTCAATAGTAAAACCATCTCTAAAGCGCTTATCAATAAGGTTAATTAACTCTGTAGATGCAAACTCAACCATTCTATATTGCGCACTTTGAAAGCCACTAGCAGGTGTTAAGGTCGTTCTAAACTTATTGTACTGCTCGACATCCATACCATCTTTCATGATACTAAATGACGATGTTAGCACATCAAAATATCGACTAATACGCATTATTTTGGTGGTAAACGTTTCGGTATCTATGTTTTCTATTGCTGCTATTTGGTTCATTTCAGAAAGCACCATTTTAAATAGCAATTCATTAACCTGATGATACATAATAAACACATTCTCATCAGGAAAAACAGTACGTTGTACCTGTAAGCTTAATAAGGCATCGGTTTGTATATAATCCCAATAATTAATGGGTTTGCTATGAAGTAAACCTTCTAAATGCACCTCTGCATCTTGGTCTATAGCGTTATATTTTTCGTTTAGTTGGTCGGTTATTTTAGATTTCAAAATATCTTAATTATTAACAACTACTTTAAAGGGATGTTTTAACCCTTTAAATGCTTCTAGGTCTGCTCTTAAAGACCCAACAGCTAAGTCTGCCTTAATGCGTAAAGGTACTTTATTTTTGTCTTTTGACACCCATAGCGTTAAACTTTCTTCCTCCTTAAATACACGTCCGGCCATTACATAAGGTCTAAATTTTAAAGACTCTATATCGCCAAATTCGGTGTCAATTGTTTCCTCGCCAAGATATTTTAACTTAAAACCATAATTTTCTTCATCAAAAAACATATCAATCTGCACCTCATCACCTATTTTAAGCTTATCGGTTTTTAAATTATTACGCAAATAATAAAACGTAGACACCATGTCTTGAATATTAGGCTTGGTAGTAAAAACCTTTTTAGTTTTGTGTTTATTATCGGTAACGTGCGCTTTATTATTTTTTTGATCAAAATCAATCTCTAAATCCTTAGTATGCCCACCTTCATCAATATTTCTAACAAATTTATACGGCATAATGGTTTGCTTATCAAAATAGGTTTCATAACGATCTTTAACCTTAAAAAACCATTTTATCATTCCGGTAGTCCAGCCTTTACCAACCACATGATACACATCTTTACCATTAAGCGTACCATCTTTAACCGCTAATGTGGCATTACCAGCCTTAAGCCAGTTGCTGTAACTCATTTTAAATTTAAACCATTCGCCATCTTGAAAAGCCGATTCTTGCTGAGAAAATGCCGTTTGTAAAGTTAATATTGCAATACATATAAGTAGTAAATTTTTCATCCTCTTTGGGTAATTGTTATGTAACTCCTTTGTGGTTACTTTTATTGTTTTAACCTAGAAATTACAATTACTGTTCCAAAAATAAAAATTTTATTCTATAAGCCACCTTAATGCAGGTTATAGTTGTGTTACAATATTAAAAATTAACGAATTCGTAATATGTTTTCGGCGTTCCCAAAAGGGTCGGGCTATACGCTATATCTTTTTTTGCCATATACGGAAGCAAAAAAAGGATGCCACTGCTATCCCTAACGCAGTGCAGAATTAAGCATGGTCTTTACGATAAAAGATTAAACTTTTGGTTTTACACATCCCTCAAGGAGCCAATCTAAACCAACATGTTTTAGTAAAAAAAAGAAAAAGACCTGCAAGGTTTTAAAAACCTTTCAGATCGATATAATTTAGATTAAAGTGTACCTCTTTTGGCTTGCTCGCGCTCAATAGATTCAAATAGCGCTTTAAAATTACCTGCACCAAAACCTCTTGCGCCCATTCGCTGAATAATTTCAAAAAATAACGTTGGTCTATCCTCAACTGGTTTTGTAAAAATTTGAAGCAGGTAACCTTCCTCGTCGGCATCAATCATAATACCTAACTTTTTTAAGGCTTCAATATCTTCTCTTAATTCGTGGCTATGCTCTTCCAACCTGCCAGGTACCGCTCTATAATATGCCTCTGGCGGAATAGACAAAAACTCGACACCTCTAGCTCTTAATGCACTTACCGAACCAATAATATCATCGGTTGCAACTGCAATGTGTTGCACACCTGCCCCTTCGTAAAAATCTAGATACTCTTCAATTTGCGAACGCTTTTTTCCTTTTGCTGGTTCGTTAATAGGGAATTTTATGCGTCCGTTACCATTACTCATCACCTTACTCATAAGTGCCGAATATTCGGTGTGTATTTGCTTATCATCAAAGGATAAAAAGTTTTCGAAACCCATAACATCTTCATACCATTTCACCCAAGTATTCATTTGGCCCCAACCTACATTACCAACCATGTGGTCTATATATTTTAAACCTATTGGTTGTGGATTGTAATCGCTTTCCCATGTTTGAAAACCTGGTAAAAACGCACCATTGTAGTTTTTGCGCTCTACAAACATGTGTACCGTTTCGCCGTAAGTGTAAATACCAGCTCTAATCACCTCGCCATGTTCATCCTTTTCAATAACCGGTTCCATATAGGATTTAGCACCTCTGCTTGTGGTTTCTTGGTAGGCTTTTTTAGCATCTTCAACCCAAAGCGCAACCACTTTAACACCATCGCCATGTTTTACAATATGTTCGTTTATTGGCGATTTACTGGTAAGTGGCGTGGTAAGTACTAATTTAATTTTATCTTGAATTAATACATAACTAACAGAGTCTTTAGAGCCCGTCTCTAAGCCTTTATATGCATAGGATTGAAACCCAAATGCCGTTTTATAAAAATGTGCCGATTGTTTTGCATTGCCTACATAGAATTCTACATAGTCTGTTCCTAGAAGGGGCAAGAAATCTTGTGCGCCTTCAAATATTTTTTCTAATCCGTAGTTTACTGATTTTATGTCTTTACTCATAATAAATTGTTTAGTTGTCTATTCGTTAAGCTGTTTAGTTCATAACGAATATGAGATGTTTATAGCCCTGATTGAGGCATTTGTTGGAGCTCCTCGCAGAGAGCGACTGCCGAAAGCAGGAAATAGCTTCTAATAAAATTACTCCAACCATGATTTATAATAACTTTCGTCGGCAATTTTCATGGCCTCTTCTGTTACCATTAATGGTTTAAAAGTATCGACCATAACCGCAAGCTCATCGGTTCTTGTTTTCCCTATACTGCGTTCTGTTGCTCCTGGATGCGGACCATGAGGAATTCCTGCCGGATGTAATGAAATATGGCCAGCCTCAATATCATTTCTACTCATAAAATCGCCATCTACATAATATAACACCTCGTCGCTATCAATATTACTATGATTGTATGGCGCAGGAATGGATAGCGGGTGGTAATCGTACAGACGTGGCACAAAACTACATACCACAAAGGCATCGGTCTCGAAAGTTTGATGCACTGGTGGCGGCTGATGAATGCGACCCGTAATAGGCTCGAAATCGTGAATTGAAAACGCATACGGATAGTTGTAACCATCGTATCCAACCACATCAAACGGATGCGAAGCGTACACCATTTCTATAATATCATCTTGTTTTTTTACTTTAATTAAAAACTCGCCAGATTCGTTATGGGTTTCTAATTCTTGCGGACGGCGAATATCGCGCTCGCAAAATGGCGAATGTTCTAACAATTGCCCAAACCAATTGCGGTAGCGTTTTGGGGTGTAAATTGGTCTGCGAGACTCTACAATAAACAATCTGTTGTCCTGGGTATTAAAATCTATTTTGTAAATTATTCCTCTTGGGATTAGCAAGTAATCGCCATATTTAAAATCTAGATTTCCTAAATGTGTTCTTAATTTCCCGGTGCCTTTATGGATAAAAATTAACTCGTCGGCATCGGTGTTTTTATAAAAATAATCTTTGGTCGATTGTTTTGGTGCCGCCAAAATTATGGCACAATCGCTATTTATTAAAACCGTTTTTCGGCTGTCTAGAAAATCGTTTTCTGGCTTAACCTGAAACCCCTTTAAGCGGTACGATTTTATATTATTTTTTAAAGCAATTTTTGGCGCAACGCTGTATTGCTTTTTTATTTCTTTTACCTGCGTTGGGCGTTGCTCGTGGTAACTATTTGTGGACATACCATCGAAACCAATGGTTCCAAACAACTGCTCGGAATACAAGGTACCATCTGGTTTTCTAAACTGGGTATGACGTTTAGGGGGAATATTTCCTAATTTATGATAAAAAGGCATATTTGTATGTTTTAAATTATAAAAAGCCAAACACTAAAAGCTTTAAAAGCCTAATATTCAAACTCTAATAAAGATAGTGAAATAAAAAAAGATTCCTGCCTACGCAGAAACAAAAGAATTTATACTCACTCAGGATTTCTCTTGATGAGGTAGTGCAGATGTGCTAATAAATCTTTCCAAAAAAGTGTCATAGTGTTACAAATATCGGAAAAATTATTGATAATTCCTTTAGAATTAACTATTGGAAGATGTTCATCTTTTGGGAATGACAATAAACCACTAAAACCAGAAGCCGATAGTAAAAAACCAATTACTGGCTCTCTGTTCTGGCGAATAACTATATTTTATTTGCAATGGCCCTATAACCGATTCAATACCGTAACCCAAAGCATAACCGCGGTAATCTGGAAGCGAAAACCACTCACCGCTATCAAAAATATTATCATCTACATTAGCCCAGTTACCCTCTAGAGTAAGATGGTGCTTTTTTATAAGTTCGTAATCTGCAAGAAAGGATGCTTTTACATAGCTATTACCCGTTAATGAAATAAAATCGTAACCCAAAAATGGTATAAAATTATTTATTAAATCGTTACCGTAACCACCTAAAGCAAAATCGAGTGTTCGGTTAGATTTATCGCCTAATTTAAAGCCTCCACTCGATTTAATATTAAAGGATACTTTATCAGACACTCCAAAGGCATAGCCCAATTCGGCCTTAGCCACAGAGAAATCTTTAAACTCTTCAACAAAACCTGATGCACTTAAATAAACATTTAAATCGCCATTAAAATAAACTCCTTCTCTTGGGAAATACTTATCATCATAAGTATCTAGTTTTAGGTTTCCAAAAAGGCTTAAATAGTCTGTATTTTCAAACTGAAAATCTCTATCTGGCCTATTACCTAATATAGTTTCAGAGTTTATTTCGAGTCTTTTATGTTCTAATCCTGCACTTAAAGAAAAATCTCTTCTAAACAAAGTTTGCAGGTAAAACTGATTCATTTGATCCCTAAGCTTTACATCAATTTTATTTAAACCAGAATTGGTAATTTGCTCATCGTCCAACAACAACTGTGCACTTATTTGTTTTTGAAATTGATTATAACGCGACCTTATACCTACACTCCAATAAAATCCTTTATCGATTAAATACTCAAAATTATACCGCACATTATCTCCTAAAACAATATCTAGCGAAGCCTCATCATTTTTAAACAACAACTGCTTTTTAGTTAAATTTATTAAAGCGCCACTTTTGTATAAATCGTCAAAATGAAGTCCTAATTTTAAGAACGTATTTACCCGTCGCTCTTTTAAAGTAGCAGACATGTTATAACCCGCTTTACCAGGCGTACTTTTTAACTCGTACTCGAAAGCCTTAAAGTTATTTGTTGCCACCAAATTATTTAAGCCTTTAGCAAAATCTTGATAACTTATTACTTCGTCCTTTTTTAATTTAAGTTTTCCTAAAACGTAGGCTCTTGTATAATTCTCGTTGCCTTTAATTTCAATATTGTTTATTTTTAAGCTATCGATAGGTTTTAATTTCAGCTTTTGGTTAACATTAGGGGTTTTGCTTAGCTTAGTTAGTGCATCAAACTCATTTAACGCTGCAATTTTACCAGAATTAATTATTTCTTTCCCTTCATCAAAAGACACCACATTAAATTTTCTAATATCGGGTTTTATATAAATATCTGTTTTTTCGACTTTAAACTTCATGTCGTGAATGGTCCTGAAGTTATTAATTTGAATTAACACATCGGGTGCCGAGGTTAACTCATCTCTATTTGCCAACCCATCTTGCACATCGACACCAATAATAATATCCATGCCTTTAGCACGAATTTCATCAACCGGGTAATTATTTACCACACCACCATCAATAAGCATGTCCTTATTTATATTTACCGGCTGAAACAAGGATGGCAATGCAGAACTTGCCATAATAGCTTGTGTTAAATTTCCTTTTTCTAGCACGACTTGTTCCCCTTTTTCTACGTTAGTTGCAATACAGAAAAACGGAATAGGCAGTTTACTAAAATCATTAATCTCGTTAACGTGAATTAGTAATTTTAAAAACAAACTATAGGTGTTATGGCCTCTAGAAAGCGCCGATGGTAATTTTATTTTAAAATTATTAAACGGCAATTTAAGTGCATACTTCTCCATATTACTGCGCTCGCTAAATGCTGTTGAGGACCTAGGTAAATCGTCATTAATAATTTTATCAAAATCTATTTCATGAAAAATAGAATCTAATTGCTTACCCGAATATCCCGAAGCATAAAGTGCCCCAATAATAGAGCCCATACTGGTTCCGGCAATGTAATCAACTTGTATGCCTAAACTATCAATCACTTTTAAAACGCCAATATGTGCTAAACCTTTTGCACCGCCACCACTTAACACTAAACCTACTTTGGGTCTATGATTTTCTGGTTCCTTGTTTTGCGCTTTCGCGGAAAGAGAAACGAGTATAAATAGGGTTAATATGGTTGATTTTATGTTCAAGTTGATTTTAAATTTGCTTTATATAGTAATGACTGAAAACGTATTTTAAGTTAGTATATTTTTGTTTTAGTTAATTACAGCACTTCTATTTTCCTTCAAACCTACAAGGTTTTAAAAACTTTGCAGGTTGATGCAGGCTGTTTACTTCTCGTGGTAATAATTATACACCTTTTCGGCTCGCGATACGCCTACAGCAGCTTCCAGCTCATCTAACTTAGCATTGGCTACTCGTTTTGCCGATTTAAAATGCCTTAATAATTCGACTACCGTTTTTTCTCCAACACCAGCAATGGTTTCTAGTTCTGTGTTTAACGCTGTTTTACTACGTTTATTTCTATGATGCTCGATACCAAAACGGTGTGCTTCGTTTCGAAGTTGCTGGGTAATTTTTAGGGTCTCGCTTTTTTTATCTAAATATAAGGGAATTGGATCGTCTGGGTAAAATAATTCTTCCAAACGTTTAGCAATTCCGATAATAGCTATTTTACCTCTAAGCCCTAATGCTTCTAAACTTTTTAAAGCGGACGACAATTGCCCTTTACCTCCATCTATAATTATTAGTTGTGGCAAGGGTTGGTTTTCATCTAGCAAGCGTTTATAACGCCTATACACCACCTCTTCCATAGATGCGAAATCGTCTGGACCTTCAACCGTTTTTATATTAAAATGGCGATAATCTTTCTTGCTTGGTTTTCCGTTTTTAAAAACTACACATGCAGCTACCGGATGCGTACCCTGAATGTTCGAATTATCGAAACACTCAATATGTCGTGGCTCTTCCGATAGGCGTAAATCCACTTTCATTTGTGCCATAATACGATTGGCATGTCTATCGGGATCTACAATTTTCATTTGCTTAAAACGCTCCATTCTAAAATACTTAGCATTACGGAGCGATAGATCTAGAATATGTTTTTTATCGCCTAATTTTGGAACCGTTACTTTTAAGTCTTCTCCTAAATCGACTTTAAAAGGTACATAAATTTCTTTGGAATTGGAGTTGAAACGTTGCCTAATCTCGGTTATGGATAACTCTAACAACTCTTTATCGGTTTCGTCTAGTTTCTTTTTAATCTCTAAGGTATGCGAACGGATTATAGAACCGTAGGATAATTGCAAAAAGTTTACATAACCATAACTCTCGTCGCTCATTATAGAAAACACATCGACATTGCTAATTTTAGGATTTACAATGGTAGATTTTGCTTGGTAGTTTTCTAGGACCTCAACTTTTTCCTTTATTTTTTGAGCCAATTCAAACTCCATATTATCGGCATACTCGCGCATTTGTACTTTAAATTGCGATAGCGAATCTTTAAAATTACCTTTTAATATTTCTTTTATGGCTTTAATATTTTTAT
This sequence comes from Algibacter amylolyticus, assembly GCF_014202225.1. Classification (GTDB taxonomy): domain Bacteria; phylum Bacteroidota; class Bacteroidia; order Flavobacteriales; family Flavobacteriaceae; genus Algibacter_B; species Algibacter_B amylolyticus. The sequence continues at coordinate 15,874 of NZ_JACHGE010000012.1, read as the reverse complement.
TGTATTCTACTTCGGTTTCTAGACCTTCGCAAGCGCCTTTGCAATTACCTAAGTGATACTCTAAACATACTTTATACTTACCTGCATCTACTTTTTCTTCGGATAAATTAAAGTTACATGTACGTAAACTGTATAAGCCTCTTATTAAATCTAGAAGTGTATGCACGGTTTTTCCGCTGGTGTATGGTCCAAAATATTCGCTACCATCTTTAAATACGCGACGTGTGGAGAATACTCTAGGAAAACGTTCGTTTTTTATGCAAATCCACGGATAGGATTTATCATCTTTAAGTAAAACATTATACCGTGGTTTGTGCTTTTTTATAAGATTATTTTCGAGTAGAAGAGCATCGGTTTCAGTTTCGACAACAATGTGCTTTATGTTGGCTATTTTTTTAACTAAAACACGAGTTTTACCATTATCATGTGTTTTGGTAAAATATGAACTCACCCTTTTTTTTAGATTTTTGGCTTTACCAACGTAAATAATAGTCCCTTCTTTATCGTAATATTGATAAACTCCGGGTTGGTTTGGTAATGTTTTTAGCTGTATATCTAAAGTTGGGGTATCCATTACTGTAAAGGTAATTATTTTAATGTTTTTGGGGAGAAATTATGGCTAATTTAATGTTATGTAAATAAATTTATTTTTTGTTTTTTGAATCGATAATTTATATACATTGCGCCGCTTTAAAAAAAAGATATAAGCGACTACCTTTGTAGGTATTATTTTAAATGGCGACAAAACCAATGGCCGCGGATTAAACCGCGTTAGGGATTGCAGAGAAAAGCCCACAGCCCGACGTAGGAGGTGCGAGGACTTGCAACGTAAAGCCCGACCCTTGTGGTAACGCCCACTTCTAGACACATCCAGGAATAAATTTTGGACACTTGAAGTGACAAATACATATTTAAAAAAATGAGTAAAAAAATTCTAGGACGAACTGATATTATTGATTTTCCGCAGCTGGGATTATTTAATATTGATGTAAAAATGGATACTGGGGCATACACCTCGACCATACATTGTTCTGAAATTATTGAGGTTGACAATGCATTACTGTGCATATTTAACAGTAATGTGCACAAAAACTTTGGTAAAACAGAGATTATTTTTGATACCTTTTGGCGTACAGATGTTAAAAGCAGCAATGGGTATAAAGAAAATAGATATAAAGTGAAAAGTGAAGTGGTATTTTTTGGTAAAACTTATAAGATTAACTTAACTTTAAGCACTAGAGACGCTATGAAATTCCCTGTACTTATTGGCAGGCAATTTTTAAGGCAAAAATTTATAGTTGATGTAGATTTGGAAAACGTTTCGTTTAATTTTAATAGTAAAAACAAAGCATGAATATTGTAATACTTTCTAGAAACGCAAATTTATATTCTACTGAACGCTTGATTGATGAAGGTGAAAAGAGAGGACATAAAATTGAAGTTATTGACCCTTTGAAATGTGATATTATTATTGAAAAGGAAAAACCCACCATTTTTTACAAGGATAGGTATTTGGATTATGTAGATGCTATAATACCCAGAATTGGAGCTTCGGTTACGTTTTATGGTTGCGCCGTGGTGAGACAGTTTGAGGAAATGGGTGTTTTTACCATTGTAACATCAGACGCCATACAGCGCTCTAGAGATAAGCTGCGTAGTTTACAGCGTTTAAGTAAGGCCGGAATTGGTATGCCTAAAACGGTTTTTACAAACTATTCGCGCGATGTGGAAGAGGTTATTGAGCATGTTGGTGGTGTGCCTGTAATTATTAAACTACTTGAAGGTACGCAGGGTTTAGGTGTGGTTTTAGCCGAATCTAAAAATGCTGCCGAATCGGTTTTAGAAGCTTTTAATGGATTGGAAGCCCGCGTTATTGTGCAAGAGTTTATTAAAGAAGCTGGTGGCGCAGATTTACGTGCATTGGTAGTTGATGGGCAGGTTGTTGGTGCTATGAAACGCCAAGGTAAGGAAGGTGAATTTAGATCGAACTTACACCGTGGAGGATCAGCAAACATTATAAAACTTAACCACGACGAACTAAAACTAGCTATGAATGCTAGTAAGGCATTAAAATTACCGGTTTGTGGGGTAGATATGTTACAATCGGCTAGAGGTCCTTTATTATTAGAAGTAAACTCTACACCGGGTTTAGAAGGTATTGAAGCGGCAACAGGACGTAATATTGCTAAGGCGATAATTACTTTTATAGAAAAAAACAAACAATAAATGACACAAGTAAATAATAATGGCTTAAGCATTTTTGGCGAAACTGTTGCTCCTGGTGAAAGTAAAGAGGTTAATTTTGATGTTGCTAATTTACACACCTCTACACCGGTAAATATTCCTGTTATTATTGAACGCTCTAAAAAACCAGGGCCAACACTATTGTTTACTGCTGGTATACATGGCGATGAGGTAAATGGTGTTGAAATTGTTAGACAACTTATATCTAAAGGTATTAACAAACCTAAATGTGGCACCATAATTTGTATGCCGGTAATAAATATTTTTGGGTTTATAAATTTAAAACGCGAATTTCCAGATGGGCGCGATTTAAACCGAGTATTTCCTGGAAGTCCTTCGGGATCGTTAGCGGGTCGTGTGGCTCATAAGCTTATAAACGATATTATACCACATGTGGATATGATAATTGATTTTCACACAGGTGGTTCGGGCAGATTTAATGCGCCACAATTACGTTACACCAGGGAAAATAAAGAGCTAAACAACTTAGCTAAAGCCTTTGGCGCACCCTTTGTTTTGTACTCTAAAAACTTATCGAAATCCTTTAGAACAACCTGTTATAAATTAGGAAAACCATTGTTGCTTTTTGAAGGCGGAAAATCGTTTCATATTGACGATGCCGTAACCAACTCTGGCGTTAACGGCTCTAAACGTTTATTGAAACATTTAGGTATGTTACAATCTAACTTTAAGGTTTCTAAACCTAAAAGAGACACTGTTTTTATAAATGATAGTAAATGGCAGCGCGCTAAATATTCTGGTATGTTTAAAGCCTCGATTCCTATTGGGTCGTTTGTATTAAAAGGCGACGTTTTGGGTAATATCACAGACCCTTATGGGAAATTTAACTATGCCGTAAAAGCGTCTAATAATGGCTATATTATTAATGTAAACGAATCGCCTATTGTATATCAAGGTGATGCTTTATTTCATATTTCTACTAAATTAAAAGGGTGATGACTAAAACCGAATTACGAAAAACATATAAAGCCCTTCGTAATGATTTGTCTGAAAATGACATTGATGATTTTAGTTTAGCTATTTCAAATCAGCTGTTAAAACTACCTATTTGGGAGTATTCGTTTTACCATATTTTTCTAGCTATTGCAGAACAGAAGGAGGTTAATACCGATTACATATTAAACATTCTTGCGGGTAAAGACAAAAACATACTAATCTCTAAAAGTGATTTTAAAACTGGCGGAATGACTCATTTTTTACTAACGGATAATACCGTAATAAAGAAAAACAAATACAACATTCCTGAACCTGTTGATGGTATTGAAATTACCAATAATAAGATTGAAGTGGTGTTTATTCCGCTTTTAGCCTTTGATAAACAAGGCAATCGCGTTGGGTATGGCAAAGGGTTTTACGATAGATTTTTAGCCGATTGTAACCCCGAAACCATAAAAATTGGATTGTCCTTTTTTGAAGCAGAAACTGAGATTACCGATGTTTTTGATGGTGATATTGGTTTGGATTATTGTGTAACGCCTAAAGGGGTTTATAGGTTTATGTAAGAAACTAAAATTCGAGTTAAAACAATTTAGTCTTCCTCCTTAGAAAACACCTTTTTATTAAACACAATAAGCATAATAAACCCTGTACTTATTGCCATATCGGCGACATTAAAAACAGGATCGAAAAAACTAAAGCGTTTCCCTGCATAAAATGGAAACCATTCGGGTAGGTCTACCTCGAATAACGGAAAGTGAAGCATATCGACAACTTTACCGTGCAACAAACCATCGTAACCACCTGCTTCTGGCAAAAAGGTTGCGACTTGACTATAGCTATCATCAAACAGTACACCGTAAAAAACAGAATCAATTATATTACCTAAAGCACCTGCAAATATTAAAGCAATAGCTACAATTAATAATTTTGAATGTTGCTTAACCGTAGCGTCGTAAAGCCAATAGCCAATCCCGAAAATAGCCACTATTCTAAACGATGTTAGTATAACTTTGGCTGTTCTATCGGAAATAAAAGATACAAAATCGCTAATTTTAGTTCCCCATGCCATTCCGTCGTTTTCAACAAAAATGATTTCGAACCAGCTAAAAACATCTATACTTTCTTGAAGTACAAAAGTTGTTTTTATATAGATTTTACTAATCTGGTCGATAAGTAAAATAATAAAAATTAGGATTATGGATTTTTTTAGTGACATGTTTTATCAATTAAATTCCCGCCTTTGCTGGAATGACAAAAAGTATATAAATGAAAAACGCCTCAAAATAATTGAGACGTTTCAAATATATAATTTAAAATCTTTAGATTTCTGTATTAGTAATAATTATTGCTGCATGTTCTTAGCTTCAATACTTAAAGTAGCATGTGGCACAAGCTCTAATCGTTTTTTATTAATTAGTTTTCCTGTTACACGACAAATACCATAAGTCTTGTTTTCTATTCTAATTAAAGCATTTTTTAAATCGCGTATAAATTTTTCTTGACGAATAGCTAATTGCGAGTTTGATTCTTTACTCATTACAGCACTTCCTTCATCAAAAGCCTTAAACTGTGGCGATGTATCTTCTGTACCGTTAGTATGGTCGTTCATATACGCACTTTTAATTAACTCTAAATCGTGCTTTGCTTTCTCTATTTTATTGCTAATTAGCTCTTTAAATTCGGCTAATTCTTTGTCTGAGTATCTTACGGTATTTTCTGCCATAATATTAATGTTTTTGTATAAATAGTTTTGTACTTACTTCATCGAAAGCAATTTCTATACCATCTTCCAATTTATCTGTAAAGTCAAGTTTATTTGTTAATGTTTCTGTTTTAATATACGTTAAGTTTGCCTCAATAGCTTTTACAATATGTTCGTCTTTTTGAAGCGTTACATCTATTTTATCTGTAACCTCAAAACCTGAATCTTTACGCAAATTTTGTATTCTATTAATTAACTCTCTAGCGATACCTTCTTGCTTTAAATCTTCAGAAATAGTAACATCTAAAGCGACTGTTAATGCGCCTTCGTTTGCTACTAGCCAACCCTCAATATCTTGCGATGTTATCTCAACATCTGTACGTTCTAAGGTAACACTTTTTCCGTTTATTTCAACGTCTAAAATACCATTTTGCTCAATATTTTTAATATCGGCTTGGGTAAAGTTATTAACTAACTGAGCCACAGCTTTCATGTCTTTTCCAAAACGTGGACCAAGAACTTTAAAGTTAGGTTTTATTTGTTTTACAAGAATATCTGAAGCATCTTCTAAAACTTCTATCTCTTTTACATTAACCTCAGATTTTATAAGGTCTGCAACCGCTAAAATTTCATTTTTTTGCGATTCGCTACTTATAGGAATCATTATTTTTTGCAACGGCTGTCTCACTTTAATTTTTTCTTTAGCTCTTAATGATAGCACTAAAGACGAAATTATTTGAGCACTTTCCATCTTGTTTTCTAGCGACTTATCAACATAAGTTTCATCAAAAACTGGAAAATTAGATAAATGCACACTTTCAAAATCTTCTTTTTTGGTGGCTGCATTTAAATCTAAATACAATCTATCCATAAAAAACGGTGCAATTGGTGCACTTAATTTGGCAATCGTTTCCATACATGTATACAATGTTTGGTATGCCGAAATTTTATCTTGTTGGTAATCGCCTTTCCAAAAACGTCTTCTGCTTAAACGCACAAACCAGTTACTTACATAATCTTGAGTAAAATCTGAAATAGCTCGTGCTGCTCTTGTAGGCTCGTAATCGGCATAGAAAGCATCTACTTTTTGAATTAGCGTATGTAACTCTGAAAGGATCCAGCGGTCTATTTCTGGTCTTTCGTTTAAAGGAATATCTGCTTCGCTATACGTGAAATTATCTAAGTTAGCGTATAACTGAAAGAATGAATAGGTGTTATAAAGCGTTCCGAAAAACTTACGTTTTACTTCCTCTATACCTTCTAAATCAAATTTTAAGTTATCCCAAGGGTTGGCATTACTAATCATGTACCAACGTGTGGCATCAGCTCCATAAGTTCCTAAAGTTTCAAAAGGATCGACAGCGTTTCCTAGACGTTTAGACATTTTTTGTCCGTTTTTATCTAACACTAATCCGTTTGAAACTACATTTTTATAAGCCACAGAATCGAAAACCATGGTTCCAATAGCGTGAAGGGTATAAAACCAACCACGAGTTTGATCGACACCTTCTGCGATAAAATCTGCAGGAAACGTGGTGCCTTTATCAATTAAATCTTTATTTTCAAATGGGTAATGCCATTGTGCATAAGGCATAGAACCAGAATCGAACCAAACATCAATTAAATCGCTTTCGCGAAACATTTTTTGGCCAGATGGTGATACTAATACAACCTCATCTACGATGTTTTTATGCAAGTCTATTTTAGCGTAGTTTTCTTCGGAATTATTTCCTACTTCAAAATCGTCAAAAATATCTTTATCTAACACACCTGCTGAAACTGCTTTGGCCATTTCAGATTTTAACTCTTCAACAGAGCCAATACAAATTTCTTCTTTACCATCTTCGGTTCTCCAAATTGGTAATGGAATTCCCCAATAACGCGAACGCGATAAATTCCAATCGTTAGCATTTGCCAACCAGTTACCAAAACGTCCTGTTCCAGTAGATTTTGGTTTCCAGTTTATACCTGTGTTAAGCTCGTGCATGCGCCCCTTAACGTCTGTAATTTTAATAAACCAAGAATCTAAAGGATAATACAGAATTGGCTTATCGGTACGCCAACAATGTGGGTAGTTGTGTTTATATTTTTCAACCTTAAAGGCTTTATTTTCTTCCTTAAGTTTAATAGCTATTTCTACATCTATTGAACGTTCTGGAGCTTCGCCATCGTTGTAATACTCATTCTTAACATACTTACCGCCAAACTCTTTCATTTCGGGTCTAAAACGACCTTGTAAATCTACAAGTGGCACTAAATTATCGTTCTCATCTTTTACAAGCATTGGTGGCACTTCTGGTGTTGCTTGTTTTGCAACCAAGGCATCGTCTGCTCCAAAAGTAGGTGCGGTGTGTACTATTCCTGTACCATCCTCGGTAGTTACAAAATCGCCCGAAATTACTCTAAAGGCATCTTGTGGATTATCGTTTGGTAAGGCATATGGTAATAGTTGTTCGTATTTTATACCAACAAGGTCTGCACCTTTAAATTCCTTTACAACAAAATATGGTATTTTTTTATCGCCATCTTTATACTCTAAAAGTGCTGGCTTATCTTCAACTCTTTTAAACTTACCATCAAACTGCTTATTAACTAAGGCTTTTGCCAAAACTACATTCATGGGTTTGAATGTATATTGGTTGTACGTTTCTACTAAAACATAATCAATTTTTGGCCCTACGGTTAATGCCGTATTACTAGGTAATGTCCAAGGTGTGGTGGTCCAAGCTATAAAATGAATATCGCCCTCGTTTTGTAAAAAATCTGGCAAGGTTTCTTCTAAAGCTTTAAACTGGGCTACAATAGTTGTATCGGTTACATCTTGATAGGCACCAGGTTGATTAACCTCGTGCGAACTAAGACCTGTACCAGCTTTTGGAGAATAAGGCTGAATAGTATAGCCTTTATACATTAATTTTTTAGAATAGATTTCCTTTAGCAACCACCAAACAGACTCCATGTATTTTGGCTCGTAGGTAATATATGGATCTTCCATATCTACCCAATAGCCCATTTTTTGGGTTAGGTCGTTCCAAACATCTGTGTAACGCATAACTGCTTTACGGCAGGCTGCATTATAATCTTCAACCGAAATAGTTTTACCAATATCTTCTTTGGTAATTCCTAATTCTTTTTCTACACCTAGTTCTATTGGTAAGCCATGTGTATCCCAACCAGCTTTACGCTTAACTTGGTAGCCTTTCATGGTTTTATAACGCGGAAAAATATCTTTAATAGCACGCGCTAAAACATGGTGTACTCCAGGAAGTCCATTTGCAGAAGGTGGTCCTTCAAAAAACACAAATGATTCTTTACCTTCTCTTGTAGATACACTTTTTTCAAAAATGTTTTTTTCTTGCCAATATTGTAGTATCTCGTTTGCTACATTTGGTAAGTCAAGTCCTTTGTATTCAGGAAATTTAGCGCTCATTTTTTCTTAATTCTTATAAGTTCGCGAATTTAATGAATTATACCAATTTAACTATAATTTAAAAACAAAAAAAAAGACCACGCACTAACGTAGTCTTTAAATTCGTTTTGTTTTTGCAGTATGTTATTTAACAATTATCTTTTTAGTTAACACCTCGTTAGTATCTGTACGCAGGTAAACCACATAAGCACCTGTTGCCATATTATTAAATTGCAATCCGTTTTCTAAACGTGATTTCGTTACATTATCCAGCTCTAAAATAACCTGCCCTCTCATGTTTACAAGAGATAGTTTACTAACATCTGTATGTAGCTTTTTAATAAAAAATGTATTTGAAGCATTTTGATAATACATGTAATTTTCTGAAATAACAGATTCCTCTGTACTTAAAGCTTCTTGCTCGCTTTGAAATACAATTTCAAACCTTTTATTAAAAACACCTGGCGCCGAAGAAAAACTATACGCGACATCTTGTGTTAAATCGAAATAGGTTCCAGTTAAATTATCGCGTAAATAAATGACTTGTGAATCATCCATATTTATCAAATCTGAAATTTTAATTTCAAATGTATTATCGCCCGAAGACACAAAATTTAAGGCTACTACTTTATCGCTTGTAATTTGACTATAGGCTTGCATTGTCATGTTTTGCCCTTCTAAATTAAGGTTTAAATCATTATTATTTACCTCGGTGTATTTAGCATCATATCCATAATCAAATCCATCTGTGGTAAAATCACTAAAGCCTAATAATAATTCCCTTCTAGTTTCTGGACCAGTAACAGAACTAAATTCTAATCTAATTTTTTTAATTGCATTAGCAGTTTCATTTGTATTTGACGTTTGTGTTTTAGATGCTTTAGTGTTTTCTGATTTTAAAAATACAGATCCGTTTTCACCACTTCCATCGGCATCACTCTCTTTTACAAATACACGCTGACCATTATTAAATTCTACTACACCATCTGCCACTATTTCTGCAAGAAAACCTTGTCCTACTGGCAAATATCGTGATGGCAACAACGTACCGTCTTGAGATCCTGTGTTTTTTCCGGACGTTCCTTTAAACTGAAACGCACGTATAGCTCCTAATTTATTAACTTGAGCGTAACCTCCATTATACTCACTAAGATTGTGAGAATTACCACTCCATTGTTGCCACAGTTGCAGGTAACCATCAATAACGCCTTCATTATCCTCTAAAAACTGATAGACATCCAGAGCACTTGCATACGGGTTACCTAAAAGGTAACTTGTTTTAGAAACATTCGCCTCAGATCCAGCTCCTCCACTATCAATAACATCAATTAAAATAGTACCATTATTAGGTTTACCTTCAAAAATATACTGTTGATTAGCGCCTGCCGTACCAGAACCTTTTTTAGTAAAACCTACACCTGGAGAAATTTCGGCCGTAGGACTTATTCTTTCCCAATCCCAATATGTAATACCATTTTTAAAAGTATACATCCAATAGGTACTTATATTTCCGTTTGCTGTATAATCTGAAGTAAAGGTTACATTATTCCCCGCCTCATCGTTAAGCATACCTAAACTAAATGATGTATTATTAGTATTGTGTGTTGCTGCGTTATTATCTGACAAATTGGTAACACCGGTTACACCTACAGGCGACGCCCAGTAATTATATCTAAATGCATTAGCCTCTCCTTCTTGCCTTCTTAATATGCGTCCGTTAGCTGAAGTAATTAAATTACTAGTTTCCGTTTGTATTAATTGAGAGTCGTCTTCTAAATCTAAAACACCGTTTAACTGGAAGTACCATGAATTTTTCACCAAATGATCTCCTTCTATTTTTAAAGTTTTATTAGAATCGATTAATAAACCTAAGGTTTTTACATCTTGATTTGCTGTAATATCATGTTCAATTTTTACAACACTCCAATCTTTATTTTTTTCTATCTCATCAATATCCCAAACATCGCCATGTAACCAAGAACTTTTATCTGTCCATACTCCCGAAGTAGTTGTTACAAAAGGTAATGGTGCTGTTTGAAAATAAACGTTTTTAATATTGTATAGCTTAGCACCTGTAGAAATTCCTTTTTTCTCTGAAGTAATATCTGCATCAAACTTATCCATTTTATAATAACGTTGTAAACTAGATCCTGTTATAGCAGAAATATTAATAGGAATTATTTTTCCTGTTTCAAAACCATTAGTATCATCTAATTCTTGATATACCATTTTTTGAATTTCATCTTCAGATAACCCAGCATTAAACAATCTTACCTCGTCTATTTCACCTTTAAAGTATTCGCTTGTTAATACGTTTTCTTCTCCTAAAACACCTGGTTTTCTTCCTACTGTAAAATCTGATACCGCTGCTGGTATTGTCCCTGCAGTCTCAATACTTTCTTCTTCTCCATTAACATATAGTACAAAATTACCATCTACATTATTAAATGATGCTGCTACGTGCACCCAAATATTAATTGGCAATACTGTTGTTGAATTTGCACTAACACCTCCAGCAGTAGCAATGGCTGTACCATCTGCATTAACTGCTAAGTAAAAATTATCTTGCCCTACTATTCTTCTTTTTCCTGAAGCCCCTGGCGCAATTTTTATCCAAGCCATTAGAGTACTGCTAGACCAACTATCTATTACCGGAAGATTTTCAGAGATGTAATCATTTCTACCGTCGAAATACAAGGTATAGCTTTCGTCTAATTTTCTAGGAGAGCCAAACACCGTACTATTGGTATCAAAACTATCTAAAATTCCGTCTTTATCAACATCTGCAGATCCATCAATTCTACCATCATTATTAGTATCGTAATCCACATAAATAGTTTCTTCAATATCAAAAACACCATCGTTATTAGAATCTATTTCTAAATAATCTGGAATTCCATCACTATCAGAATCTAAAGGTGTTGTATACCCTGCACTACCATGATCTACGCCATCTGAATCTGAATCATTACCATCAATTATAGCTAAAAGCCCATCTCCATCGGCCTCGTCGTCTATTAAAAAACTATCAATATCAGACCCGTCTCCTTTACCATCGCCATCAACATCTATGTCTCCTAACCCATCATATTCTACAGCATCAAAAATACCATCGTTATCTGAATCTGCATCCACATAATCTGGAATCCCATCGCCATCTGTATCTATAATTGGAGCACCACCTTCGTACGAATCATGTACACCATTAGCGTTGTTATCAACCCAACCAGACCCCAATAATGTTGCATCTTTATCCGGATCTGCAAGACCTAATTCTACAACATTTGGGATACCATCATTATCGTTATCTAAATCTACAGAATCGGCAACGCCATCGCCATCTTGATCACACAATAATTGTTTTACATAAATATCATCTATTGCAAGATCATTTCCACCACCACCTTCTTGGTCGTTAATTAACTGAATAGTAAACTGTGATGATGTAGTTGTGAAACTAGTTTCAAGATTTATCCAATCGCCTGCAGGGTTACTAGCATCGGTTGCTTCAATTAAACCTGAAGATTCTATTGCAATTAAAACCCCATTAGGATCGTAAACAGCAATTGACACTTGTGGTTTTTTCATATCACCAATACGAGGGTGGTCTGTTCTAATTAAATTAATTACGGAGAATCCATAAATTACTTCAACCCCAGGTGTTACTCCTGTAATAGTGGCTTGATAAAAAATACCTGGATCGTAATCTGCATTAACAATTAACATCCTTCCTGGTTCTGCTCCATCAATACTATCTGGTGTATGGTCTAATCCCACATACCAATCTCTATCTGCCCATTCAGCAACATCGCCAATGGGTGTTTGGTTTACACCATCTCCATTAGATGTTTGATAATACAAGGTATACGACCCATCATTTACACTTGTGCTTCCTCCACATGCACCAGATCCATCTTCATAACAATATGTTGTTGATGAACCTGAACTAGCCTCTTCTATGGTAATTCTATTATAACCAGCACCAAATGTTTCATTTAAAAACACGGTTTCTACTTGGTTAGAATAGGCATAGGATTTACAGGCATTGTCTTCGGTGGAATCTAACAATCCATCATTATCATCATCGCCATCAATATTATCTGGTACGCCATCGCCATCTGTATCTTGAAAACTTTTTACACCTTGTCCTTGAATATAAAATGTATAATTATCTTCTGTATCTGATGCATCTAAATCATCATTCAAAATTTGTATTGTTGCATTTTTAACTCCAACGGTGCTTGGGTTAAAAGTAACCGTAAACGTGGTAGACTCTCCAATAGCAAGAACAGACACTGAAGGCTGTGTAAGTGTAAAATCGCCTGTATTACTAGTAAATTGAATTAAAGGGCTTCCTGTTAAAGTTAATGGATCTGCACCATTATTAGTAATTCTATAAGTTTTTACCATAGGCACTTCAAACACATCATATTTACCATAATCTGTATTATTTTCTTCTGATATATCAGTTACACCTGCATCATCTATAATAAGATTATCATTACCTGTAACATCAATTTCTTGAGGTGCATCTGGACGAATTTGCAAGTTTAAGGTATAATCTTCAAATTCACCTCTACTATCTCCCCACGAGTCATCGTCGCAAGTACCATCTGGGGCTCCATTTTGTCTTACTGCAACTCGCATTCTAGTTGGTCCCGTAACCGCAAATGATGGAATTAAAATAGATGGACTATGGTATTGATATGTTCCTGCATTATCTAAATTACCATTGTTATTCCACACAAGTTCGTTTGCATCCTCAAAATCACCATCTCCATTAAAATCTATCCAAACCGCATGACCTATGTTGTAATAATTACTATTTCTGAAGGAAAAATTAAAGGTATGTGATTCATTTTTATATAACACTGTAGACAAATGCGTGTTATCATCGTAACCACCTGCTTGTCTTCCTTCAGTATTATTAATGGTTCCAACTCGTACTGTACGAACATAAACTCGTGTACTTGTATTATCTACATTAGTATCGCAATAATCATGACCCGCCGTTGTAAAATTTGTAATACCAGAATACACAGTAGATTCGCCGCACACAGAACCTACTCTTACATCATATAAAGTTAATTGGTTTAAAGCGGTTATATTAATAGTATTATTAGTTGTGGTTACTGTTTCCCAGTTTACCAGGTTATTCTTTTTATACTGAATTTCATAAGATTCAACTCCAATTTGTGCATTCCAAGAAATTGTTGCTGTATCTGCACCAATATTGGTAACTGCTATTCCTGTTGGAGCCGCAATATTATTTAAAGTAATATTTTGAATTGCCGTTTCTGAATCGCCACTGACCGAATCTTGATACCTCCAAGTAATACTATAAGATCCCGGTGTATCAAAAGATATTGGGTCTGTGGTTGTTGGAGAAACCGTATTACATTTATATGAAATATCTTCTGGAGGTGTAGCAGTAAAAGAACAATATGTTGTTGTATCTGGAATTGTTGGTGTTACCATTGCCCCTGTATAACTATTTACGGTAACCGTTGTTGTACACGTGCTTGATTGTGTTCCATCGTTTACGGTTAGTGTTATAAGGTTTGGTCCTAAATCATTACATGTAAAACTAGATTTATCAATTGACAAAGACTTTGTACCTACAGAAACAGTAGAGCCATCATCTATATCGGCACTTGTTATTGAGGCATTTCCAAAGGCATCTAACTCTATAGCAAAATCGCCTTTACAAGTTGCTACTGGAGCTATTGTTGTTGCTTCACCACTTAGTATTACATCATCAATATAATAATTATCAGAACCATTAGCCCCGTTTTTAAAAGTAGCACTTATGGTTGCTCTAAATTTAGTAGCAGAATCTGGAATAGAAACTTGGTATGGGTTGGTTACCAAAATAGAATAATTAAACAATGTTATATCATACGGAACCCCTAAGAAACTAGATGAATTTCCTTCTACTAATACTACGGTATTATCTACCCAAGTACCACCATCTAGATAAGAGTAATTTAAAATTAAATCTTCATTATTTTCTGGGTCACCTAAGGATTGATATGCTATAGAAAAAGTTACATTTACATAATTGGATAAGTCTCTTTCTTTAAATTCTAAAGATGGAGCATCTTCCCAATAATTTTTTAATTCCAAACAATAAAAGTCTGAAGCAGGATTTGTAACACTAGAGTTAACAACCCTAATAATACCATCGGATGTGGTAGCCGTATAATCCCAATTATCTGAACCCACATGAGTAGAAATGGTTTGACTTGGTGGTGCAAAAACACCATCTTTATCGGCTACCGTATAGGGATAATCTGGACTTCCGTTATGAAATCGTTGGCTTGCGATTTCAACTTGAGAGAAACCATTAAAGCCAATCAAAAATAACAATACAAGTACGAATACAAGTTTAGGCGAGAGAGCGTATTTTTTTTCCATTTACAATTATTGTAGGTTAAGTATTTTACACATGATTTAAAAAATAGTTTAATAAAAAAACTATCCATAAAACAGGATTTTTTATACTAATACACTTACAGTAAAATGGATTAAAATGCTTTGAGGGAAGCAATAACTAACTAACAATCATTGTTACAGCTAATTATGAGGGTAAAACTAAATTAATTAGGGTTCTTATTAAAAACAAACTCTATTATTTCGCTTAAACCACTAAAAAATCGATCAATAAACGAATAAAATCTTAAACGATATAAAAATCATACAAACGTTTTAGTTGTTATTAAATATTCTTTTGTTTTCACTGTAATAGTATTTACTTTTTAGACACAAGATATTCTTAAACGTCACAATTAAAAGACTTTACTAGTTTTCTTACGTTATTTTAATATTTGAAAACAGCAAACACACTTGAGGGAAACATGACTAAAAAGTGGCTAGTGGTCAAATATTTGAAGCATTACTTTACAATTATCTTTTTAGTTAGCAACTCATTTGCTTCTGTACGCATATATACAACATAAGCTCCGGTAGAAATACCATTGAATGCTACACCGTTTTGTAGTTGTTGCATGGAAACATCTGCCATTTCTAACACCACTTGTCCACGCATATTTACTAGCGATAGCTTGCTAATATTACTATTTAGCTTTTTAATAAATAATGTATTTTCTGTATTTTGAAAATAAATGTAGTTCTCTGAAGCTATTGATTCTTCTATACTCAAGCTCGCCTGCTCACTTTGAAATACTAATTCGAATCTGTTATTGAAAACACCTTGACTAGCATTAAACTCATAGCTTTCATTTTTAGTTAAATCGAAATATATGCCTGTTTGGTTGTCTTTTAAATAAATAGATTGACTTTCGTCTATATTTTCTAATTCGTTTAGCTTTATTTCGAATGAATTATCTCCAGACGATTTAAAGTTTAAAGGCACAACCTTATCGGTGGTTAAAGCACTGTAAGCCTGAATAACCATACCCCTATCTTCAAAACTTAATAATAAATCGTTATTGGTTTCTATGGCATTTTCTGCATCGTAACCATAATCAAAAGCATCACTTGTTGCATCACTAAATCCTAGTAATAATTCGCGATGCGTTTCTGGACCTGTTATAGAA
>NZ_JACHGE010000011.1:11664-110088 GCF_014202225.1 Algibacter amylolyticus | reverse complement strand
ATAAACTATTAAAACAATGTTTTGCTATCGCAAAATCTGGTAATCCTTATGATGAAACATATGTTTCTGTATTAACTAGATAGTTGATAAAATAGGTGGTAAAAAAAGCTCAAAGAATCACAATTTTGAATCTCTGAGCCTAAATTAATAATGTCTCAAATTAATGAAGAAAAGAGTTGTTTTTTACCTCAGTTCTTTGTTAGCCATAGTTATTTTATTTTCTTCTCTGAATTCCTTCCAAATGTCAAGTAGCACAATTATTAAAATTATCGCAGCAAAATTTATTATAAATTCAAAATCCGTAGAATCTGTATTAATTGACATATTGAAACTTGATTTAATTATTCCAAAATCGAAACTCAACATATTATTTTTAATTCCGACAAGAAACTCAATTCCTGAGCTGTAACTAAGTCCATTTCCACTAATATCGAATTGAATTATTTGTAATATTTGATTTATAACGGATAAAATAATTCCAGCTTTTTTTGTGCGTTCACATAATAGTCTTTTTCCAGCGTATATTGAGAAGATAAATAAGGCTAGACCAGAAAGGAAAATCAAAAGAATTGCTCCGCTTAATTCTCCTGTATTTAACATCAAATAAGCCATTAAACCGATTCCTGTAATACCTCCAATTAGTTGAATCCAACTTATTATTTTTAAAGTCAAATTTGTGCTTTTGATTCGTAATCTCATTTTTTTCTAATTATAGCTAACTCGTTATATACTAACTTTCACTACTCATATCCCGCAAATAAGTCAGGATATAATAGCTTTTTTGTCGCTATTATCCCGTAAATATAATTAATTTTTATGTAAGAAAAGTCTAAATATATTGTTATGCCAAGTCATTCGGATTAAAGCCACTAAACACAGTAAATATATATTAAATAAAACACATGTTTTAACTCTATATATTTGTTGTAATTGATGTTTTATAATTAAAAGAAATAGGATTCCTTAAAGTTGGTTAGCTATACGGAGCAGGTTGGCCGATAAGCTATATTACATAAGACGAATTATTTACAATTTGTCCTTAAATTCGGTATCTTTAAAACTATCAATATTTTCGAAATCTTCATGAGTATACGTTGATAGATTGGTGGACTGATAAAAAGGACAGTGCGCTGTAACACTAGCAAATAAAAAGGGAATGCAAATAAGAATAATTACTATTGCAAGTAAACCTTTTATTTCTGTAAAATAAAGCACGCTTAATAAAATTAATACAACCAAAAATCTTACGATTCTGTCGAAGTTGCTCATATTCCTTTTTAATTTTATCTTCATGAATAAATTTTGAATAAAATTAGAAAAAAAATACTACAATGGTTATTATTAATTTAAAAATTCGTTGTACGGTACTTCAGCAATTCCATAAAAAAACCAACCATAATTTAGGTGTCATTATGGTTGGTGTTTGTAAATTGTAAAAACTAAAATGACTCTTCTAAACCTTAGCCACTTTTTTGTCTGCTAGTTCTCTTGTCAGCCAGCCACTTTTGTTTGCAGTAGCAATAGCGTAGGGTGTAATCCAGAACAAGCCAAAGGTGTATAAAATGCTGTATGAATAAGCCCAAAACGCCTCGAACGATCTGTATCTATGCGCAAAGAACAATACCGGAAATGTAGCAAGTACTAAAATAGTTACTAGTGTAGAGCCTAAAAATAATAACGGGTGTACAAGTACAAAGTATAACATGAAAAATAAAAACGGAAAGCTCATTAAAATTTTAGAAAACTGACTAATAAATAATAAACGTGTTCCGAATTTAGAATCTGGTCTAAAATTAGTAAACACATATTTAGCCATTTCTAAATTTTCGCGCACATTACTGCGTCCCCATCTAATAAACATTTTATATAAACCTGCATATTCCTCTGGCACATTGGTGTAAGCAATAGCGTTTTTTTGAAACAGCACATGTTTACCTTGTTTTAATATCATGTTGGTCATGGCACGATCTTCACCAATATCCGATGGTGTACCCATAAACGTTTGGTTAATCCATTGTGGTAAACAGTTATGCACTGCTGTACTGCGGTAAGCTGCTAAAGCACCAGGTGTACAAAGCACCGAGTTTAAATTACTTTCGGCAGATCTTACAAACTCGAAACTTAATACAAAACTAACATCTAGCATTTTAGGTAGCGTTGCCTTTTTATTGTTTAAAACACGAATGTTTCCTGCTACGGCACCACACTGTTCGTTATGTATAAACGGACTTACTAAAAGTTTAATAGTGTCGGTATTTACAATAGAGTCGCTATCTACGGTAACATAAATATCGCCTGTTCCTACATTAAAACCACGGTAAAGGGCGTGTCGTTTTCCTTGGTTATGTGGTTGTTTGTATATTTCTAAACGGTCTCCTAATTTTTCTTTAGCATTTTGTATCCATGTCCAAGTATCGTCTTTACTACCATCGTCAATGGCAATAAGTTGTAGTTTTTCTTCTGGGTAATCACTTTTAGCTAAACTCATTAAAGTATCATAAACCTGTTTACCTTCGTTATAAGCTGGCACAATAACCGTACATGTTGGCAAGTCGGTATCTGGAACAGCTTCAATAGGTTTATATTTAAAAAAGTTATAAACCATGTATAAAAATAGTAACACTTTGTACGTCATAAAACTAAACGCTACAACTCCAAAAGCATAACCAATTGTGGTACTAAATTTATTGGCGTTAAATTGCTCGAAATCGTTATGGAATACCCAGAAAAAAGAAAGCCCTAAAGCCATGAATAAAAAAGTGCTTAGGGAAACAAAATTGTTTTCGGAGTTTTCGGGAGTTAATTGATAACGAAAAAAAGTTTTAGTAGAATGGATTGATTTTTTGATAATGAAATTAATTTTACGAAGGTAAACTTGTATGTCCATAAATCTCTAAGGGTTTTTGTTTGATTTTTTGTTATACCAGATTTACGTAGGAAAATTTGGTTTAGATGTCCTGTAAATGTTAATTAAAGCTTAACATTTTTATTAATAACAAGACCATAAATAGGTAATAGGCCTATGGCCTGAGGTTTATGTAAGTATTGGATAAGTATTAGGAATTAAATAGTTTTTTATTCCTTGATAATAATACCATTTTCAAGTTCTGTTTTATCGGGTGTTTCAAACCAAGTTTCCATAAAGTCGAAATTTTCTTGGGTTACCTCAAACTCAAAAGTGTTGCCTTTTTCAGTATTGCGTTGCATGACCCGTTTTTGGCGAATGGCTTTTGGTATATCTAAAAAGTGAAGTTTTATTTGGTAGCCATTGGCCTTTACAAAACGTCTAAATTTCTCTCGATGTTCAAATTTTGATAGGCCTAAATCTAGAATGGCATCTGTTTTAGCGTCTTCCAATTGCTCTACTACATTTAAAATCATTTTTTCGGCTCTTTCAATGCGTTCTAAAAACCATTCTAAACCATCCTCTG
Organism: Algibacter amylolyticus; assembly: GCF_014202225.1. Classification (GTDB taxonomy): domain Bacteria; phylum Bacteroidota; class Bacteroidia; order Flavobacteriales; family Flavobacteriaceae; genus Algibacter_B; species Algibacter_B amylolyticus. The sequence continues at coordinate 106,657 of NZ_JACHGE010000011.1, read as the reverse complement.
GCTTTTTATCTTCAAGAAATAGCGTTTTATTCCAGGCATCAATAGAAAATAAAATACCCTTTGTTTTTTCTTTTAATGCCTTGGCGTAGGTTGTTTTGCCAGCGCCTGTATTTCCTACTATTAAATGTATCATGTAGCCTATAATATAACATCTAAATTAATAAATATAAAGCAATTTCAAAATTTGGAAAAATATAAGGTATTGGTGTTACTTATTATTTAAATACAGGAAAAACCCTTATAAAAATGGGGTGTAATCCTTGTGTGTTATCAGGCTATTTCCTCTTTTAAGCCCTTGTTTTTAAAACTAAATTTGGTTTTATCAATTAAACACACTCATGAAAAATTACGATAAAGTAAAAGAAGTTTTTAAAACTATACAAGCGCAGGTTATAGATTCTCCTAACGTAACAGGTATAGAAATAGCATCTTTAAAAAAGGACGGTGTGTATACCAGCGATTTATGTATTAGGGTTTTAGTGAATTCTAAAAACGTAACTAATAAAGATTTAAACATCCCCGAATCTGTAGACGGTATAGCAATTAGCGTAACATATAAAACCATTTTCCCTCAATAATTAATTAAAAATGTAAAACTATGTAGAATTAAAACCCCATTAAAATGAAAGCATTAAATGACATTATTAAGGAAAAGCAATCTGCCGAAGCTGCTTTATTTAAATTAAAAGGCGTTACTGGAGTCGATGTAGGCTATAAGTACACAGATGGTAAACGTACCGATGAAATTACCATTAGGGTACATGTAAAACAAAAAAAGAAAACGGTTGCTTCAAAAGATAAAATTCCAACAACAATAAACGGTATTAAAACCGATGTTATTGAAATGGAAGTTTTCCCTCAGGTGTTCTCTCAAAAACTAGAAAACATTTCTTTACAAGCCGATACCACTACGTATGCCACGGTACAAGGCGGAATTAGCATCGGGCCAGAACGTGCTATTTCTGGATATATATTTACAGGAACTTTAGGGTGTATTGCTAAAGATAATGTTACAAACAACCCCGTGCTATTAAGTAATTATCATGTTATGTGTGTTGATAATACATGGAGTGTTGGCGATTTTATGTGCCAACCAAGTCGTGTAGATACAGGTTCGCCAGGAACCGATAGAGTAGGAGCCTTAGAACGTGCCGTTTTAAGCGGACATGTAGATGGTGCTATTTCCACATTAAGTGGCAGACCGCACGACTGTTCTATTGTAGATATAGGTGATGTGAAAGGAACGGCATCGGCTGTTTTAAATTCGGCAGTAAGAAAACGAGGTAGAACAACACTATTTACCGAAGGTTTTGTTGATGCTATAAATGCCACCGTAAATGTTAACTACGGAGACACCATTGGTGTTAAAACCTTAACCGATCAAATTGGTATAAGACCCGATGAAAATGTAAACCCCAAATTTAGTGCTAAAGGCGATTCGGGTTCTGTGGTTGTAGATGCCGATAATAAGGTAATAGGGTTGCTTTTTGCAGGTAATGATGCCGGCTACACTTACATTAATCCTATTTCGCATGTTTTAAGCGAGTTGAATATTTCTTTATGTATTAAATCTAAAAGTGTTTTAAAAGATTTTAAAGATATTAATAAGGAAACTAAAGAAATTAAACTTGAAAAGCTTGAAAAAACTGAAAAATTAGAAAAGCTAGAGAAAAAGGAAAACAAGGAAATTAAAAAGGAAAAGCTTGAAAAGATTGAAAAGGTAGAAAGTAAAGAGTTTAAAAAAGAAATTAAAAAAGAGTTCTATAAGGAATTGCCAGATAATAAAGGCATTATGCCAGATAAAGTAGATAAGCCTATTACAGATAAGCTAGATAAACCTTTTGATGGTGGTAATAAGCTAAGAGAGATTTCGGATAACTATAAACCAGGTTTAGGTAACTTTAATACTGGTGGAAATACAATTGAAGATCGCTTGTCGCAAATAGAACAAAGTTTATCTGCATTAACTGCTTTTATTGGTTCAGATTTACGGCCAGATTTATCATCGGGCGCTTTAACTAATGAACAGGATATTGCAGCGATGCAAGAAAAAATGAATAAGGATATTGCTGACAGTATGATGTAATACGGCAAATAATTTTTGAGTTAGTCACTTTTAATAAAACCTTAGAAACAAATATTAAAAGCAAAGTAGCTATTTGTTTTTAAGGTTTTTAATTAATTACCAATTATGAATGTAATATTAAGTCATCCACAAGATAGCGATGCCATTTGGCTTTATTTGGAGCTTAAAAAAAGCCATGTTGAGATAGAATTGGTGAGTCCGGAAGAGTTGCTAATGGCCGAAGAATGGACACAGCATATTAATAATGATGAAGACCAGTTTTATATTAAAACAAAAAAAGGGCTAGAAATAACCAATAGCAACCTCAATTTTCTATTTAATAGAACACAAATGGCTATTGCACCTATTTGGGATAAAGCCAACGAGGCCGAACGCCAGTACGTACAATCTGAAATGAATGCCTTAATGATGAGTTGGTTAGCCCAGGTTAGTAAAAAAGGACGTATTTATAACCCAGGAAAAGGCTATAGTTTAAGTGGTGTGTTTTGGTCTAAACAGCAATGGGCTAATGCTGCCTATAAAGCAGGATTTAATTCTGCATCTTCAGAGGCTATGGCACTAACAGAACCTGTGCTTGTAGTTGGTAAAAAGGTAATTACAAATTGCCGTAATAAAACCTTGATTGAACATTGTATAAAACTCTCTATGCTTGCCCAAACACCATTGTTAGAAATTTATATAAATAAACAGGATGAAACCCAATTTGTAAGTGCCAATACCTATCCAGAACTTAGTAAGTATGGCGCTAAATTAATTGCTATTTTAAAACACATTATTTATGAAAACTAAAATGGTATTATTATGTGGTATACCTAGTGAAAGCCCAATCTCAAAAGTTAAAGATGCTTTAATGGAAACAGATGCTCAGGTTGTTGTTTTTAATCAAAGACATTTTGAAAACACCGAAATTGATTGGAAGTTTGTTAATGGTGTGCCTAGAGGGAAATTGTATATGTCGAACTGTAGCTATGATTTATCGAGTTTTAAGAGTGTGTATTCTCGGTTTATGAGCGAAAATAACCTACCAGAAATGGAGGGCAAAGATGAAAAAACTAAGGCTAAATGTAAAATGCTACACGAATCTTTATTTGAATGGTTGGAAGTTGCAAATGCTAAGGTTGTTAATAGGCACAGCAACATGTATAGTAATAGTAGTAAACCGTACCAAGCACAAATAATTAAGCGCTACGGATTAAAAACGCCTCCAACTTTAATTACCAATAACCCAAAAGCTGTTTTGGATTTTAATGCTACTCATAAATCTATAATTTATAAATCAATTAGTGGCATACGTTCCATTGTAAAAGAGTTCGATCCTACTGATACCGAAAGGTTAAATAAAATAAAATATTGCCCGGTTCAATTTCAAGCACGCTTATCTGGTTTCGATGTTCGGGTGCATGTTATAGGAAAAGAGGTTATAGCCACTAAAATACTAACCACAGGTGTCGATTATCGTTATGCTAGAAAGGATGGTGGCGAAACCGAATTGGAGCCTTTCGAAATTTCAGACGCTATAAAAAAAGCATGTGTAAACGTTAGTGCTGCACTTAAATTAGATTTTAGCGGTATCGATTTAAGATTTACAGATAATGGCGATGTGTATTGTTTTGAGGTAAATCCAATGCCGGGGTATTCCTATTACGAAAGCAATACAGGGCAAAAAATATCTAAAGTTTTAGCTGAATATTTGGTGGCGTAATTAATGCTGTTTAAAGTAAATATAAGCTATTGGTTTGCAATTAAGTTGTCCACTATGGTTTGTATTCTACCGCGTTGAATAGGCTTAATTATATAATCTGAGATTTCACTTATTTTATTCGCTCTTTCAAGATCGGCGTTATCTACTGAAGATGAAACCATATAGATTGTAATCTTCTTTCCTAAATTAGGTTTAATCTTTATGTATTCTTCCATAAATTGGAAACCATCCATAATTGGCATATTAATATCTAATAAAATAATATCAGGGAGTTCATCTTCTTTATTAAGATTCTCAATCATGAAATTTAAAGCCTCTTCACCATCAGAGAAGGCCATGACACTATTGTCCAGATCAAGAGATTTTATTGTTTTTTTAATGGTGTATTGATAAATATCATCATCATCTACAATACAAAAATTTAAAGTTTTAGTCATTCTTATTCATTAAAATTAATATTGAATGTAGAGCCTTCATTAACTACACTTTCAACCGATATTGTTCCTCCCAAAGATTCTACCTGTACTTTTGTCATAAATAAACCTACACCTTTAGCTTCCGGATGCCTATGGAATACTTTATTTAAACCAAAAACTTTATGGCCATGTCTTTCTAAATTGATACCTAAGCCATTATCTTTAAACTTGAGTTTTTCAATGCCGTCTTCAACTACAGATTGAATAAAAATTTCTGGAGATCTATCTTTGGATTTATACTTTATAGCATTGCTTACTAAATTAAGAAAAATACTTTCTAAATATACTTTATTATATTTAATATTTGGTTTTTTTGAAAAATCACTAACTATTTTAGTGTCGGTTTTTAAAATTTGACCAGACAAAATCTCTTTTGTTTTGTTTAAAACATCGTTAAATGATAAAGACTCCATATGTTTGGAGCTTCCATCTTTAGTTTTTAAAGCTTCAATTAATGTGTTAAGTGTAAGTGTAAGATGGTTAATAACAATCTCGAACTTATCAAATAAAATAGTCCTTTCTTCTTCTGTTTCAGCAGATTTGTAAAAATCCAATAAAGAATTTAAATTGCTTACAGGAGCACGTAAATTATGTGAGGTAATGTGTGCAAAATCTGCTAATTGAACGTTTTGCGAAGTAAGCTTATTAGCTAGTAGCTCTAAACTTTTATTAGCTTCTAAAATTTTATTCTCTGCTTTTTTCTGAAATGTAATGTCTCTAATAGCGGCCGAAACAAGAAGACCTTCCTCGGTTTTAAGCGGACTTAAACTAATTTGAATAGGGATTTCTTTTCCTTTTTTATTAATACCGAAAAGTTCCTTGCCTTCACCCATTTTTCTGGTTTTTGGTCTTTCAAAAAAGGTTTTACGATGCTTGGTATGATGATTATATCTTTGTGGTATAAGTAATTCTACGGGTTTATTTATCAACTCTTCGGCTTGGTAACCAAATAATTTTTCGGCTTGTTTGTTAATTAACTGGATTTTTCCAAGTTCATTAACAATTACCATAGAATCTGGCGCAGATTCTAGCAGTCCTTTAAACTTAATTTCTGCCATTCTTTGCTCGGTTACATCTTGGCAGGTACCAATTATTTCAATAACATTGCCAGCTTTGTCTGTAACAAGTACGCCTAATAGCTGGATTGTTTTGGTTTTACCACTAGTTGTTTTTATGCGATGCAAAAGGTCGTAAAAAAACTTATCGTTTAAAGATTTTGCAACCGATATGTTAACGAGTTCCCTATCATCTGGATGTACAAAACTAAAATACGTATCGTAAGTTAATTTTTTCTTCGGGTTTACCTCAAATATATTATAAAGGTTACTAGACCATGTAACATCGTTGGTAATAAGGTTCCACTGCCAATTTCCCATCATGGTAATTTTTTCGGCAGAATTTAAAACCTGATTTTTTCTTAAAAGGTCGGCTTCAATGTTTTTTTGATTGGTAATGTTTTTTATGATTCTAATAAAACCAATGTTTTTTCCACTTTCGCTAATTAAAGGTGTTAGTGTAGAATGTGAAATGAATGTGGTGCCATCTTTTTTAACTATGGTGCATTCGCGAGCATCGTATCCATTATATTCAGCTAATAATTTATAAGGATCGAAATCTGAATCCTTGATGTTGTATTTTAAAGCAATGTCTTTTTTGAAATTTTTAACTTCTTTCTCAACTAGAAAAGAATTGACTGTTTTTAATCCAATCATTTCTGATGCAGTATATCCTAGTAAGATTTCGGCACCTTCATTAAATTGGTATATTATCCCTTCCTTATTTGTAGCTATAACAGCTATAATTTCAGAATTTAAATTAGCTTTCATTAATCTAGTTTGGTTAAGTTTTTTGGGTTGCTAAATGCTAGTTGTAACTGTAAATAAGGTGGAACTTATTAAGTTTTAGATTCGCTATTTGCTAAAGATAATTAAAATAATGTTGTAATAAAAGGCTACAAAGGTTAATCCTCTTCTGGGAAAGCAACGTGCTGATATGCTCCTAAATCTGGAGACCCCGTTCTGTTTGTGTTTAAAATATCTACAGGAACTTGGGCAGAAAAAGCGGCTAAACCTTCTCCATTGGCTGCAGAATCTTCTCCAATCATTAATTGGTTTAAGTCTGTATCCTTAAAGTCTGGCTCTTTATTAAAAATGTTTCCTTCGTATTTTAAAGTGTCATCAAAATTGTAATTATCCCCTGTATAATTGTTATTCGTATCATTAAAACGAATTAAACAATTGGTGAATTTAAAATTGAACACTACATTATCATCTTCAATTTCATCTAAAAGAATTTCCGGATTATCATTTCCGTAGATAATACAGTTATTAAAATTAGCTTCGGTTAAATCTGCAATGGTTGCATTATTGTCTTCATCTAAAACAAAATTGTTTAATAAAACAGCAGGGAATTGTCTAAAACCATTGTTCCAGTAATTTACTAAAGTAGAGTGGGTGAAGTTGTATTTTCCGCCTAAAGTTCCAGCAAAAGAAGATAAACCAGAATTATTTATAACTAGGTTTTCGGCAGAAATTGACGTGTTTCTTCCTAAAATTCCAAAGCTACTAGAGTTGTAAATTTGAGAGTTTGTTATAGTTAGTTTATCTTTTGTTTCGTTAGGGTTACCATCAGATAGAATACCTATGGTTGAGTTTTTAATAGTAGCATAATTAATAGTATTGTTAATACTACCATCTAATAACCAAATAGTGCCCCATTGTCCTGTTGTTTCGGAAAAATTAGGTTCTAAGCGATCGCCTTCAAAAATCACTTCGTTTTCCAAAAGGTCTTGATCGTTACTAAAAGTGCCATTTACATTTATAGAGGCTTCGTTAGGTACGATGATACCCGAATTATCATGAAAGTGAACGCGTGCTCCAGCATTTATTGTTAAGGTTTCGTTTGGAGGAACCGTTGCAAAACCATAAATAACATAGGGTTTTTCATTTGTAAATGTAAGCTCATCGGATAATAATTCGCGACCTTGTAAATCGGTTACTATCAATTCGCCTGCTATATTTAAAGTAAGCGTATCAATTACTTTCGTGGTGTTATCGCGGTCTGGAAAGATAAAAACAGCGTCTTGAACTAAGGTTACCAATTCTACGGTTTGCTGGTTGTTACCAGTATCAAATTCAATAGCATCGGTATATAAAAATTGATTGGCAGTAGCAGCTTGATTTTCAATATCAACCGTGGTTTCTATAAAAATAAACAAACTGTCTTTGGCTAAAACTTCTACATTTTCAAATACTTTTCCTTCGGAACCTGATGTTCCATTATTTTCGCCTAACATCCCGTCTATACTTAATCTGTATAAGGAATTAAAGCCCTCTTTTAAGCTTATATTAGGAATAACAATATCGTTATCACTCTTATTGTATACTTTTAAATTATAGGTGCTAGAGCCAATATTTGTAAAAATAGTGTCTAAGTAAACGGTGTCCTTAGAAAATTGTAAACTTCCTGTGCTTGGAGCGAATTCAAAGTCTTTACGACAAGAGCTCCAAAGCATTAAAAATACTAGAGTAAGTGAAAAATATAAAAAACGTGTCATTTAAAAATGCTAAGATTTGAGCCCTAAAAATATAACTTTTGAAATTATGATTTAGTATAATAGTACCTAATTAATCAAATAATTCCACAATTTCTTTTGGGATTCTAGATGGGCGTTCTGTTTTAGCATTTATAAAACACCATTTGGTTTCAGATTTGGCAAGTAGTTTATTGGTGCTCGCATTATGCATTTCTACAACGCGAGTATAAGTAACACCTTCTGCCTTTGCTATATATGTTTTTAAGTTTATGGTGTCATTTAAAAACGCAGCGCTTTTATATTCTATAAAATGAGATAATAGAAACCAGCTATATTTAGTTTGGAGTTCTTCTGAGGCTTTCGATTGCCAATGGGCTTTTGCAATATCTTGAACCCATTGCACATAATTCACGTTATTAACGTGGTTTAAATCGTCAATATGATCTTTTGTAACTATTAAGCTTGTTTCGTATGTTTTCATTTAAATAGAAATACTTTGCTAAAAGTGCAAAAATAGGAGTTTCTATTTAGGTTATCTAATAGAAACTCCTACTTTATGTGTATCGCCTATAATAGTTCTTTTAACATTTTTACAGCAGATTCGGCAGTAATATCTCTTTGAGGCGATCCAAACATTTCATAACCGACCATGAATTTTTTAACCGATGCACTTCTTAAAAGCGGCGGATAAAAGCTCATGTGCCAATGCCAATGGCTATTTTTATTACTATCTGTTGGCGCTTGATGAATACCTGAAGAATAAGGAAATGATGTGTTAAATAATTTATCGTAAGCTTTTGTTATTACAGCAATAGCCTCGGCGTATTGTAGTGTTTCAGCATTAGTCATTTCCAAGATGTTGGTCATGTGCCTTTTTGGAGCAATCATAGCTTCAAAAGGCCATACCGCCCAAAACGGAATGATAACTACAAAACCGTCATTTTCAAAAATAATACGCTCTTGGTTTTCTAATTCTTGTGTTAAATAATCGCCCAATAAACTACTGTTGTTTTTGTTATAGTAATTTAATTGTTGTGTGTTTTTTTTGTCTACTTCATTAGGAAGTGTGGACTGGCTCCAGATTTGACCATGCGGATGCGGATTACTACAACCCATTACTGCACCTTTGTTTTCAAAGATTTGAACGTAATTAATTTTAGGGTTGGCAGCCAATTCTTTAAATTCTCTTTGCCACGCGAAAACCACATGTTGAATCTCGTTAGCCGACATGTCTGCTAAACTTTTAGAGTGGTCTGGACTAAAACAAATTACTTTACAAATACCAGTTTCGCTTTCTGCAACAAGTAAGCCATCGTTTACCGAAAACGTAGGAGAGTCGTTCTGTAAAGCTGCAAAATCGTTTGTAAAAACAAACACATCTTTATAATTAGGGTTTACTTCTCCATTAATTCTTGTGTTTCCTGCGCATAAGTAACAGGACTCATCGTGTGTTGGTCGTTTTTCATTATTAACCGCTTCATTTTGACCTTGCCATGGTCGTTTGGCTCTATGTGGAGACACTAAAACCCATTCGCCAGTTAAAATATTAAAGCGTTTATGCGAGTAATCTTGTAAATCTGTATTTTTCATTATTTGAAATATAAAATCGTTGGTTTTTTTATTTTATTAAGTGTGTGCCATCAGAAAGTTCAATGAAATACACAGAGCAATCTTTATCAAATTGTTTTTTGTATGCCTTAGAAGCCGTTTCTGCAAATGCTTCAGCTTCATTTTTTGCAACTAAATTTATGGTGCAACCACCAAAGCCGCCACCCATCATTCTGGCGCCTAAAACGTGCTTGTTCTGTTTAGCTTGCGCCACTAAAAAATCTAACTCATCACAACTTACTTTGTATTGGCTTGAAAGCCCTTCATGCGATTGATAAATTAAAGCACCTAAGGTTTCTAAATCATTATTTTTAATAGCTTTTGCAGCCTTAATAGTTCTTTTGTTTTCTTGAATAACGTAAAGCGCTTTCTGGTAGTTTTCTAGAGAAACTTTGTCTTTAACTGTTTCTAAATCGGCTTCTGTAGCGTCTCTTAAAGCTTTAATATTTAATAATTCGGAAATAGCCTCGCAAGCCGATCGTCGGTCGTTATAGGCACTATCAGATAAACTATGTTTTACATTTGTGTTGATAAGCATTAATTGATGATCTTTAAAATCGATCTTGTAAGGCTTCGATTTTATAGTTCTACAATCAAGATGTAATGCATAGTCTTTTTTACCAAACATACTAGCGTATTGATCCATAATTCCACATTTAACACCTACGTAATTGTGTTCTGCTTTTTGCGAAATTAAAATCATATCCTCTTTAGATAGACCAAGTTGGAACAACTCATTTAATCCAAAAACAACACTGTTTTCTAGTGCCGCAGACGATGACATACCTGCGCCACCAGGAATATTACCTTTAAATACAATATTAAAATTGCCTATGGTTTTATTTCTATTTTGTATTTCGGCAACAACACCAAAAACATAATTTTCCCAACTCCCTTCTTTTGATGGTTTAAGTGTGTCTAGGTTAAATTCGATAGTGCTATCTAAGTCCAAAGCTATAGCGGTAGATTGTCCTGTGTCGCTTTTTTCAATTGCTGCGGCAATCCCTTTATTAACAGCTGCAGGAAATACAAAGCCATCATTGTAATCGGTATGTTCGCCAATAATATTAATTCGTCCAGGAGAGAATATAAGTAACGGGGCTGTTTTAAATTCCTTTAAAAATGCGGTTTTAACCTCTTTAATTAGTGTATTGGTCATAATTTAGTTGTTTTCAAGATTTAATGTCCACGTAATGGAATAGGTGTCGTTTGGTTTTAAAATATCTAGCCCAATGTTATTATTAAAACTGTTTGAAACACCGGTTGTAGGCTCTATGGCTATAGTGTTTAATTTTGGAGGCGTGTAGGCTTGTAAAAAGTTGTTTTTTGCCGAAGAATGTATAGATAATTTATACTTTGGTGTATAAAACTGAATACTGTTAGAGTCTAAAACCCAACAATCATCTAATTTCTTGTTTTCAATTTTAAGAGATTTGAAATTTTCAAGTTTTTCTGTTCCTGTAGTAATATTGCGCTCGCCAATGACTAATTTTTCAGAAGAATCAAATTCTAAAATACTTTCCGATAGATTATCGCTAACAAAATAAGGATGCCAACCTAGGTTAAACGGAAAAGCTTTAGAGTCTGTGTTTTCCACTGAAAAATCAAGCTCTAAATTAGTTTCGGTAAATGTATATGTTAATTGAATTTTAAAGGTGTACGGAAAGCCAATGGATTCGTTTTCTTCTATATACTGTAATGTCACACTTGCAGAATCGTCCTTTGTAAAAGATTCAACTACATTAAAAGTTTTGTTGTAAACCAAACCATGTAAAGCATTGTTTTCTTCCTTTTGGTTTATTTCAAACTGGTATGATTTGTCATTGTAAGTGTATTGTCCATCTTTTATTCTATTGGCAAATGGAAATAGAATAGAAGAGGCGTAGGTATCTTTATAAGGCAAAGGCTCTAAACTTTTAATTATGGCTTGTCCGTTTAAGGTGAGCACCTGTAGACTAGCTCCTTCATTTAGGTTGATAAGCCCATAAACTTTATTGTTTAAAGATTTTATTTCAATTGTATTTGAGGTCTTGTTTTTAATAATTGAAAACATAATTAGTCCTTATTTTTAGTTAGATTGAGCTTCTAATAATTAGATTATTAGTGTTCTCTATTTTAGTTTGTTCTTTATTTAAAATCATTTTTGCTAGACGTTTACCCATGTAGTTAAAATCTGTTGAAATGGTGGTTATGCCGCCTTCTACAATTTCCTTAAGCAAGGTGTCGTTATAAGATATTATGCCAATATCTTCTGCTATTAATAAACCTTCGCTTTTCATTTGTTTTATGATTTTTAGTAAGATTTTATCTTCGGGAATAATGTATAATTCCCCCTTAGTTAAAGTCCTGTCTTTTAGTGTTGCGATACAGTCAAAAGGCATTTGGTTTGTTGTGCAAAAATTAATAAACCCTTCTCTCATGGGTAATGGTTGTTTATCTTCAGAAAACACTAAAATTAATTTTTTGTATTTTTTTATAAGATGAATAGCCTTGGTAAGATTATTAAAAATGGTCTTTTCGAAATTTTGATAAATAGCAGGATAATCTATTAAATCTTCTTGTATTTGGTCTAATATATATACCTTTTCTTTTGGTAAATTCTTAATAGCAGAATTTGTATTTTTTAAATTTGCAGGCATGATTACGTAGTAATTGTAATCTCCAGAATTGTTTAAAATCAGCTTATCAAAGGTGTTTTTGTTAAAATGATGAAAAAATATATCAACCTGAATATTATCTCCTAAATGTTCTAAAAATGAATTGTATAGGTCTTCTTTAAAAGAATTTAATTCGTCAAATAATAGGAATATTTTCTGATTAATATTTATGTTTTCACTGTTAATATAATAGCCTTTGCCAACTATAGATTTTATAATGCCTCTACTTTTTAGTTCGTTAAAGGCAGTCATTACAGTATCTCTAGATAGGTTGTTCTCATCCTTAATTTTATTAATAGATGGTATCTGGTCACCTTTTTTAAGAGTGCCAGTAAGTATAGCGTCTTCAATAGAATTGATGATCTGCTTATACTTAGGGGTTCCTATTTTTCTTTTAATTTTAATCATAATAGGATACAAATATAAATGTTTTTTAATTAAAAACCTACTAGACCGTACTAGTTTGGTTTTTTTTTGTTCTGAACTATGATAGTTTAAATATTAATCTATATATTTGAAACATTATTAAAAAGAAAACTAAACTAAACCACAAACATAATGTTAGGAATACTCTCATTTGCCGGCTTTACCATATTGGTTGCTGTTATTGCTTATTACGCCACAAAAGGCACAAACGAAAAATCTTCAGATGGTTATTTTCTAGGAGGAAGAAGTCTTACGGCTGGAGTTATTGCAGGCTCTTTATTATTAACAAACTTATCTACCGAGCAAATTGTAGGTTTAAATGGTTCAGCCTATGCTGATGGTATTTTGGTTATGGCTTGGGAAACTTTAGCAGCTATAGCTATGGTTATAACTGCCGTGTATTTGTTACCGAAATATTTAAAAGGAGGGATCTCTACAATACCAACATATTTAGAAGATCGATTTGATACCACTACAAAAGCTATGACTTCAGGGTTGTTTTTATCGGGTTATGCTATTGTGTTGTTACCAATTGTGCTGTATTCGGGGTCTTTAGGTATTAGCGGAATGTTTAATCTTCCTGAATTACTTGGGATAACCGAATGGCAGTCTGTTTGGTTATGTGTATGGAGCATAGGAATTATAGGTTCTATCTATGCTATTTTTGGAGGACTTAAGGCTGTTGTTGTATCCGATTCTATAAATGCCATAGGGCTTTTAATAGGTGGGCTTTTAATTCCTGTATTTGGGTTAATGGCTATCGCGGACGATGGAAGTCTTACAGGAGGTTTAGCTAAATTAGCCAGCGAACATCCAGAAAAGTTAAATGCTATTGGTGGCGAAGACTCTTCAATACCTTTTGCTACTATTTTTACAGGTATGATGCTTGTTCAGCTTTTTTACTGGGGTACAAATCAACAAATTATACAACGAGCTTTGGGGGCTAAGAATTTAGCTGAAGGTCAAAAGGGATTAACGCTTGCTGCTTTTATTAAAATATTAGGACCAATTATTGTGGTTTTACCAGGTATAATTGCATATCACAAATGGGGTGGAGAGGTACTTGCTAATAACGATATTGCTTATCCTAGATTGGTGGCCGAAGTATTGCCAGCGCCTTTAGTTGGTTTCTTTGCTGCGGTTATGTTTGGTGCTATTTTAAGTTCATTTAATTCAGCTTTAAATAGTTGTGTAACATTATTTGGTATAGATATTTATAAACAATATATAAATAAAGAAGCAGAAGAAATTAGAGTGGTTTCTGTGGGTAAAAAATTCGGTATTGTTCTGGCTATATTCTCCATGTTTGTAGCTCCGTTTTTATATTATGCATCCGATGGTTTATTTGGTTACTTACAAACCGTAAATGGTGCGTATAGTATTCCTATTTTAACGGTGATTGTTGTTGGTTTCTTAACTAAGCGAGTTCCTGCTATTGCTGCTAAAGCGGGTATTGTATTCTCTTTTACTTTTTATGTTACATATATTATTTTGTCCAAGGGATTAGAAATGGATTTACCACATTTCTTGCATGTGCAATTTATATGCTTTGTGCTAACGGTAGTGTTAATGTTAGTAATTGGTAAAGTGAAACCTAGAGAAACAAACTTTGTTCAAGAATATACACGAGACGTAGATGTTACCCCTTGGAAATTTGTTAAACCTGTAGGTCTTGCAATTTGCATTGTGGTAATTAGTACTTACGTGATTTTTAGCTAAAAAAATATAAGATTTTAATATAAAAATCGTCATTAACTATGTTTTTGACGATTTTTTTTTGCTCTATTTTAAGTTAAAGCAACGACGTAAAATAGCTGTTATTAAGCACATAGCTTTTATTTTTTTTTAAATGTCATTTTATACTAAAAATTATAAACATTTCTTTTGGTTAGATATATAGTTAATTTTATATTTGCACACCGGAAAACGAAAATGTTTTCTTTGAGGGCTCTTAGCTCAGCTGGATAGAGCACCTCCCTTCTAAGGAGGCGGTCACAGGTTCGAATCCTGTAGGGCTCACAAAAAGCTTCACTATATTTAGTGAGGCTTTTTTGTTTTGCATACTTTAGATTGCTTTTTGTAACTGTATTGGATATGAGTGATAATTTTAAAAATGAATTTTTCGGAATAGGAATTCAGAATGGGAAAACTCCCGAAAACCTAGGTGTATTATGGCGTACTGCTCAAAACTTAGGAGCAAGTTTTATATTTACTATTGGTAATCGCTATGCAAAACAAGCTAGCGATACTCATGATGCTGTAAAAGCAATGCCTTATTTCCATTATGATACTTTCGATGATTTTTTTAACAGCCTTCCTAAAGGTGCTAGATTGGTGGGAGTGGAGCTAACGGATACTGCTGAGGCACTAGAAACCTTTCATCATCCAAGACGATGCGTGTATTTGTTAGGAGCTGAAGATCATGGTTTGTCTAAACAAGCTATCGAGAAATCTCATTTTTTAGTAAAATTTAAATCGGAATTAAGCTTAAATGTTGCTGTAGCTGGTAGTATCGTGCTTTATGATAGAGGTATAGATAAACCTCGCTCTTAGTTTAATAAGCAGCCTTTTAATTTATAACCTCTTTAGTGCTGTCTGCTCTAAAACATTGTTCTTTACCTAGGTAATTAGGGTCGCCGTGTTTTTCGGACCAAAAGCCATCTAAAACATCCTTAGATAGACATTTATAAACAACCACGCCTTTAAAAACGTTGTGGTCCATTTTGTAGTTAAAATTAATAACAAGAATGTTGTCTTTAAAAAAACCTGTTCCAAATTGTTCTTGGTTTTTGTTTATTAGCCATTTTGCTTTAATTCTGTTGTTTTCATCAAGCGTTAAGCTTAGAGAACCTTTATAGGTATTGGGTTCGTCATCTTGATTCCTACCTACTACGGTATAGTGTCCAACTAAGTCTTTAAGCATCATAGGTTAGTCTTTTTAGTGATTAAAACAATTTTGTTGGCATTCATATCTGTAGTAAAAAACAAATAGTCGTTGCCGCCATCGTTAATTTTGAATTTGCTTCGAATTTGTTGTACCGTTTCCGGGAAATTTCTCGTGGTGATGTTCGCCTTTTTTATACCTAGTCGTTTGAGTGCTTTTTTATTATATGGTATATAAGCTTCAATAGTGAAGATGCGTCCAGGGAAATCTATTAAAGCAGAACTCGTATATAAATGTGAATGCTTTTGAAGCTTGTTAATCTCTAATTGTTTTGATATTTGATTAAAGGCACCAGATTTTAAAATGGAAGCATTAGGCTCGTATAAATAATCGAGTGGTAGGCTGTACTCTGATTCGGTGAGTTTTTCTTCGTGTAAAGGAAACGAAAAGTGCTCTTCTTTATCTTTTTTTATGTTTACTGTTTTGATGCTAATTTCCGAGTCATATCCGTTTTCTAGTACCCAAAGCAATTCTTTAACTTCATTATTAACCGCAACGACATGAATCCTTTTTACGTGTTTTAGTTCGCCAATTCCAACTGATATATCCAATAAAGGAGATGTTTTAATCATGATGTTATTAGAATGTTTAAGCAACATGTCTAAATGTTCAGGAACATTGGGTAGGCAATCTTTTAAAAAAAAGACCTTTCCTTTGCTATTATGACGTCTAGAAGGATCGATATAAATCCAATCAAATTGCTTGTTCCAAGTTTCTAAATAAGCAATACCATCTTCGTTTATGGTTTTAATATTGCTAATATTTAATTGATGGTAATTATGGTTAACTATGTCCGATAGGCTTTCGTTAATCTCACAATGTATAACTGATTTAAAACGCTTAGAAAAGTAAAAACAATCTACTCCAAAACCTCCTGTTAAATCGATTATAGAGTCGCCATTTATTAATTCCGATTTGTACTCCGCTGTGGTTTCAGACGAGGTTTGCTCGATGTTTAACTTGTTAGGGTAGTATATTTTATTAGTGGAATACCAAGTAAAAAGCTTAGATTTACATCTGTTTTTGGCTTCAATTTGCTCTATGATTTGTTTCGTGTTAACATCCGGAAACGCGGTTCCTTTTAGGACTAAATCACCTATTGCGATATTCGCATTGTTTTCTATAAAATTTTGAATATCAGTATTTAATATGTTTTTATTCAAAGTAAAGATTAAAGGTTTTTAGTCAATTTTTTAACTATTTTATTATCTGATAAAAAGGCCTTTAAAATCACTTTTATAGCGGTATAAGCAGGTACTGCTAATATTAAACCAATAACCCCAAATAAAATACCGGTAATTAAAATCACCAAAAATATTTCTAGCGGATGCGACTTCACACTTTTTGAAAATATAATAGGTTGACTCCCAAAATTATCTACTAATTGACCAATAGCAAATACCACAAGCACCCAAAGTGTTTTAGGTAAAATAACATCGCTAAAGGATTCTCCTAAATTACTTGTCATGGTTAAAGTGATCATTAAAAAACCACCGACTAATGGGCCAACATAGGGTATTAAATTTAAAAGCGCACATAAAAAAGCAATAACAACTGCGTTTTCAACACCAATAATTAACAGCCCAATCATGTAAATAATGAAGAGAATTAGTATTTGAAAAATTAGGCCAACAAAATATCTAGACAGTAAGTCTTTAATTTTTGTAGTTGATGTTTTCCATCGTGACTCTTTGTTTTCTGGAATAAAAGTTAAAATGCCATTTTCAAATAATCTGCTGTCCTTTAAAAAGAAAAACGATATAAATAAAACCGAAAATAAACCGATACTAAAATTTCCTAACCCGCTAATTACCGAGTTTAAAAAATCTGGTAATATGGATAAATCTATTTTAGACATTAAATCAGATTCCTTAATGGACTTCTCTACATCAATTTGACGAAGATCAAAATACGATATCACTTCCTTGTATAAATTCTCAATGTTAGATTGTAGCTCCTCTATGTTTAATAGCGATAAATTATGACCCTGTTCGAGGACTAAAGGAATAAATAAGCCTACCAATCCTACAAATAGTCCAAGTAAAACCACAATGGTAATTATTACGGCTATTATGTTTTTAAATTTTAATTTGTTTTCTAAAAATAATACAATAGGTCGGCCAATTAGTGAAATTACCGCAGATATAGCTATATAGCCTATAACAGATTGTATCTTATACAGAAAGAACAATACTAGGGCGATACCTAAAACGACGCCTATGGCCTTTAAAATACCTTTAGAAATGGTGTTTGAATTCATTTAGTAAATATAATATTATTTTAAATTCTGTGTAGGGCTAATTTTAAAATCGCTATTGCAGTTGTTTGGTTATTTCATAAAGCGCAATGTTAGTGGCTTGAACCACATTCATGCTACTGTTTTGCCCAAACATGTTTATGTGAACAATAGTATCGCAAAGCTTAAGTATGGGGTCGGATACGCCAAAATTTTCATCGCCTATTACTAGAGCTATTGGTGCTTTGTTTGAAAATTTAGTGCTATGTATGGCTGTGCTAGTTTCTGTAATTTCTAAAGCTAGTATTTGGTGGCCTTTCGATTTGAATGACTCTACAACCGTTAAAGCAGAATCGGTAATTTCATATTGCACTACTTTTTCAGTAGCTCTAGAAGTTTTTGCCATTTTTCTTCCCAATTGAATATTTTCACCACAAAGAATTAGTTTCTCAATACCAAAAGCATCGGCAATTCTAAACAAACTACCAATATTAGGTGCGTTAGTAACGTTATCGCAAATTAATGTAATAGGGAAGGTTCTTGCTGTAAAATTGGTGTTATAGTGGTTGAGTTGCATAATTAAGTTAGCGGTTATAGGTATTAAGGCGTAAGTAAACTTAATCCCTTATAAGAAGTTTGTTAAATACGCTTGCTTTTTTTTCTTCACTCATCCAAATCGCAATAGAAAGAGATCCGCTTAAAGTTGTAATAAATCCTAAATCCCAAAACAAAATAGTAAATACGACAGCTAACAATAACCCACCAGTTATTATTTTATAATTTGGGGCTGCGTGTAATCTATTTATATGTCTTTTTGTGTGATTACCACAATGTTTGCATCGTTCGTTAATTTCTATTCCAATCTCCGTTTTTAAATCAAAACGATTGTTTGATTTTACTTTAATGTAATTTAGTTTTTTACAAGAAGGGGAACTGCAATAGTAACTTAATTTCATAACTCTTTAATTTTCAAAAGCATATTTAATAATGTTGCCACCCATTTTAAGTGCTTTTTCTCTTACTTCGGCGGGGTCGTTATGCACTTCTGGGTCTTCCCAACCATCACCCAAATCACTTTCATAGGTGAATAATAATATCAAACGGTCTTCATTAAAAATACCAAAAGCTTGCGGACGTTTGCCATCGTGTTCGTGTATTTTTGGCAAGCCATTGGGAAATTTAAAAGCATAATTAAAAATAGGATGGTTATTTGGTAATTCTACCAAATCTTTATCCGGAAATACTTTTTTAAGTTCTTTGGTTATGTAAGGCTGCATGCCGTAGTTATCGTCTATATGTAAAAAACCACCAGACATTAAATAATTACGTAGGTTTTCGGCATCTGTGTCGCTAAAAAACACATTTCCGTGGCCTGTCATATGTAATAACGGATATTGAAAAATATCGGTGCTTCCGGTTTCAACGGTTTCGGGTTTCGGGTTTATTTTAGTTCTTAAATTGGTGTTGCAGTAGTTAATAAGATTTGGTAAAGCTGTAGGGTTTCCGTACCAATCGCCACCACCTTTGTATTTTAAAATAGCTAAATCTTGACTAAAAACGAAAAGAGAAAAAAGGCTTGAGAAAATAGATAAATATAATTTCATAGAAAATTATTCGTTTGTAAACGCTACCGAATGACAGGCTACAATAGCAGCTGTTTCTGTTCGCAATCTAGTTTCACCCAAAGTTACAGGAATAAAATTGTTTTCTAGTGCTTTGGCTATTTCTTTAACAGAAAAATCACCTTCTGGTCCAATTAAAATAGTAGTGTTAGAACCAGGTTTTAATTGTTGTTTTAATGATTTTTTATCGGTTTCCTCGCAATGTGCAATAAACCTTTCGGTTTTAAAATCTTGCTCGATAAAATCTTGAAACGAAATGGCTTCGTGTAATTTTGGTAAATAACAACTTAACGATTGTTTCATGGCCGATTGTAAGATGCGCTCAAAACGTTCTTGTTTTATTATTTTACGTTCGCTATGGTCGCAAATTATAGGTGTAATGCTGTCTATACCTATTTCCGTGGCCTTTTCTAAAAACCACTCGTAACGATCGTTCATTTTAGTTGGCGCTACAGCCAAATGTAAGCTGTAATTGCGTTTAGGTTGTAGTACCTTCGAAACAATATTAGCTGTACATTTATTAATATTTGGCACCGAAATTTCTGCAGTAAATAGCCAACCATTACCATTTGTTATGTATAGCGTGTCGCCCATGGTTTTACGCAAAACTTTTACAATGTGTTTGCTTTCATCTCTATTAAAAGTGAAAAGCGCGGTATCTTCTGTTATGTATGGGTTATAAAAAAGCTGCATTATAATTTAGATTCAACTATTTTTAAAACGTCAATTTCTAAAATTTCTTTTGGTTCGTGCGTTTTTAAAATAACATAGTACCAATTTTCCGTAGGCACATCCACTTTAAAGATATCGTTTAACTCATGAGTTTCGCCAAATACGTTAGTTTCAAAAGCGGGGTGAGTTTCTTCCTTTAAAAACCATCCTAAATCGCCACCTTTTTTAGCGTTAGCATCCATAGAGTATTGTTTTGCTAAAAAATCGAAAGGCGCACCATTGTGATATTTAGCTATAATTTTGTCGCGTAGGGTGTTTATTTCTTCTAATTTATATTTAGAGCCATCTAAGTAGATGTAAGATAATCTCTCATATTTTTTTTTCGTTTTATTTACGACTTTATAATACGTTTTTTCGAACTCGCCGTCGTTAACTTTTTTGCCTCCAATACTAAGTTTAAAGAGTTCTTTAGCTAAAATTGTTTTATGTTTCTCTTCGTTAAAGGTAATTAATTTGTTTTTTTTAGATTTCTTCTCTTTTAAGTAGGTTTCCGCCTGTTCCGTTGTTTCTAGAATTTCTAAATCTTTTTCAACCGAAGTTTGAGCGTTTACAAAGGCTGTGCTAATTAAGAGTAAAAGGAGTAATTTTTTAAACATAATAGTAGGTTTTAATTTCGGTTTCAAATTTATAAGTAAAAATGGAGCATTTAAAAAAAAATCAATAAGTTTTCAAGAAGATATTGTTTATAACTTAATTTTTTGCCTTAAACATTTTATGGAGCTAATTATAGAATTAGAAATTAGAATAAGTTGAACCAATGTAGCAATACTTCCAATAATGATTATAAAATGATCAATGGAAGTTTCATTATCAAATAAAGGAAAGTTTTTCTTTTCGCCTAATAGAAACATGGGACTTAAAAAATAAACTATAAGACAGCCTAGGGTTAATAGTGTATGGCTTATCGTTAAATATTCAAAAAGTGTGATTTTGAATATTGAATGTATATAGTAGATTAAGCCAATACATGCTAAAATATATCCAATAAAAATATTAAATTCAATATTGGAAATAACAAAATAATTTTCTTGGAAATTGAACACTAATTTTTGACTATGAATTTTAGTGAATAAGGTGTAACCTGTTAGTGTGGTTAGTGCCGATGCAAACCAAAAATAAATAAATGGTTTTGTATATAATTGATGCATATTTAAATCTTCAATCTAGCCGAGGCCACAACATTCTGCTCTGCAAAATCACCATCTAAAAACTTTAAATAGCCCACAATAGCAATCATTGCGGCATTATCGGTTGTAAATTCAAACTTAGGAATGTAAGTAGTCCATCCAAATTTTTGTTCGCCATCTTTTAAAGCTTTACGAATGCCTGAATTTGCCGAAACCCCGCCACCAATAGCAATATGGTTAATTCCTGTTTGCTTTGTAGCGAGTTTTAATTTGTCCATTAAAATGCCAATAATGGTATATTGAATAGAGGCACAAATATCATTTAAGTTTTCTTCAATAAAATTAGGGTTGGCCTTTACCTCGCGCTGTATAAAATAAAGCACAGCAGTTTTAAATCCAGAGAAACTAAAGTTTAAACCGTCCACTTTTGGTTTCGTGAATTTAAAGGCTTTCGGGTTTCCTAAAGCGGCACGTTTATCAATTTCTGGTCCGGCAGGATAGCCTAAGCCTAAAATTTTTCCACTTTTATCAAAAGCTTCACCAACAGCATCATCAATGGTTTCTCCAATAACAGTCATATCAAAATAGTGATCTACTTTAACTATTTGTGTATGGCCACCAGAAATAGTCATTGCTAAAAACGGAAAAGGTGGCTTTTTATAACCATCTTCATCAATATAATGTGCTAAAATATGCCCTTGCATGTGGTTTACATCAATTAGCGGGATGTTTAAGCCATAAGCCAAAGATTTAGCAAACGATGTGCCTACCAATAAACTCCCCATTAATCCTGGACCTTTGGTGAAGGCAATAGCATGTAATTCATCTTTAGTAATACTTGCTTTTTCTAATGCTTGATGCACTACAGGAACTATGTTTTGTTGGTGTGCTCTAGAAGCTAATTCTGGTACAACACCACCATATTCTTCATGTATTTTTTGGCTGGCAATAACATTGCTTAAAATACGTCCGTTATAAATTATAGAAGCCGCTGTATCATCGCAAGACGACTCAATTCCTAGAATGTAAATATTTTGTGAAGACATTAATAAATATTAGGCACAATAATTGTTAATTTTGAAAACGAATAAGCATCTTTGTGGTTACATGCGTTCGTATATGCAAAAATAGTTTATTCTTAATAAAGTTATAACTTTAAGGACATCAAAAAATTTCTAAAAATACTTTTAAAATTAGCAGGTATTTTGCTAATGTTATTCATCATATTGGTGTTGGTGCTGTCTATTCCTTATATTCAGACAAGGCTAGGTAAGTATGCTACCAAACGTTTAAACGACGATTTCAAAACAAACATTAATATTGATAAAGTTAGTTTGCAGTTTAATGGAGATATAGAAATTAAAGATATTTACATTGAAGACTACAAAAAAGACACGCTAATAAGTATTACAGAATTAAACACATCTATTTTAAGTTTCAGGAATTTATACCAAGGCAATCTTGTTTTTGGCGATATTGATATTGAAAACTTGCTCTTTAATATTAAAACCTATAAAGATGAGCAGCAAACCAACCTCGATGTTTTTGTCGATAGGTTTGAAAGCGATAACCCAAGAACTGGAAAAAGCAACTTTTTGCTATCCTCAAGTGATGTTTCTATTTACAACAGTGTTTTTATGCTGTCCGATGAGAACAAAGAAACCACCAAAGTGCTTCATTTTGAAGATTTAAATATTAACGCCACTAACTTTTTAATTAATGGAAGCGATGTTAGCGCACGTATAAACACTTTAGCTTTTAAGGATAGTAGAGGTGTAGAGGTTAAAAATATGATGACGGATTTCGCATATACCTTAACCGATATGACCTTTGCAAACCTGCAGATAAAAACACCAAGCTCGGTATTAAATGGTAATTTAAAGTTTTTGTATGCGCGAGAGGATTTACAATATTTTGTCGATAAAGTTAAGGTTGAAGCTAGTTTTAAAGACTCTAAGATTTTGTTGGATGAGCTTAACACGTTTTATAACGAGTTTGGCGTCAACCAATCGGCCACATTTAGTACCGATGTTACAGGAACTTTAAACGATTTATATACTAGCAATTTAAGGTTAAATACAAACTCTAAAACGAGAGTTTATGGCGATATTAATTTTAAAAACCTATTTAATAAAGAGGATCATAATTTTTATATGAATGGTAGTTTTAGTAACCTATCATCTACCTATAAAGACTTAAAAGCACTATTGCCAAATGTTTTGGGCGAAGCTATACCATCTTCTTTCGATCGTTTGGGGTATTTTACCGTTAGAGGGAATTCTCAAATTACATCATCAAAAGTATTAGCAGATATTGAAATTGATACCGAATTAGGTTTTGTAGATTCTAACTTAGAAATCACGAAAATTAACGATATTGATAATGCCGATTACAAAGGCCAGATTATTTTCGAGCAATTCGATTTTGGGGTGTTTTTAGACGATCCAAACTTCGGGAAAGGTTCTTTAGATTTTGATGTTAACGGAAAAGGGTTTACTGCCGAAAAGGTGGACACCCAAGTTAAAGGAGAGGTTTTCGAGCTCATTTATAACCGGTACAATTACAATAATATTAAAGTTGCAGGAAATTTACAGAATAAAATTTTCGACGGAAATTTAAACGTTAGCGATAAAAACTTAAAATTAAACTTTACAGGATTAGTAGATTTTTCTGAAACCGTAAAAAAATACGATTTCGAGGCTATTGTAGATCATGCCAATTTAAACGCGCTTAATTTTGTTAAAAAAGATAGCATCTCTATTTTTAGAAGCCGTGTTAAAATGAACATGAATAGTAGTAGTTTTGATGATGCTGTTGGTAAAATAGCCTTCACCAAAACGAGATACGAAAACGAAAACGACACCTATTTTTTCGATAAGTTTGATATTTCATCAAGGTTTGAAGACGATACGCGATACGTAGAGTTTATCTCTCCAGATATTATTGAAGGCGAATTAAAAGGTCATTTCTTTTTAAAGGACCTAAAAAAGCTATTCGAAAATTCTATTGGTCATATTTACACCAACTACATTCCGCATGAGGTAGATACCAATCAAAGTATCGATTTTAACTTCAAAATTTACAATAAAATTGTCGAAGTTATTTATCCAGAATTAGAGCTTGCCAAAAACACGTTTATTAGAGGGCGTGTAGAAAGCGAGGAGGAAAATTTTAAGCTCACTTTTAAATCGCCTAAAATTAAATACTTAAAAAACTTTGCTAACAATATCGAGTTGCAAGTCGATAATAGCAACCCCTTATTTAATACTTATGTAGAGATTGATAGTTTAAGTACTAATTACTACAACATATCTAAATTTAACCTAATTAATGTAACGGTAAGCGATACGCTATTTATGCGATCGGAGTTTTCTGGAGGAAACCGAAATAAAGACAACTTCAACCTAAGTTTTTACCATACTATAAATGAAGCTAACGAGTCGGTAATTGGTTTTAAACAGTCCGATATAACTATAAAGGATTACAAGTGGTTTATAAACGAAGATCAGGATAAATTTCATAAAATAACATTCGATAAAAAACTATCTAAGTTCGATATCGATAAGTTTAGGGTTAACCATAATAACGAAGAAATTAAGTTTTCTGGTTTTGTTCGCGATTCTACGCAAAAGGATATAAAACTAAATTTTACCAATGTAGATTTAGCTAAAATAACGCCCGATATAGATAGTTTATCCTTGGCAGGAAATGTTAATGGTAAGTTAGATATTTTACAGCAAAACGGTAGCTATCTTCCAAATTCCACTATTGTAATAGACGATTTAAAGGTTAACGATTTCTTATTAGGATCTTTTGATGCTACTATAAAAGGTAATGAGTCGCTTACCAATTACACTGTAGATGCTACTATTAAAAACGATATAACACGCTCGTTTGCAGCAAAAGGAGATATTTCGGTTTCTGGTAAACAATCGGCTATTAATGTAAAGGTTGATTTTAATGCCTTTAATCTATCACCTTTAAATCCTTTGCTAGATGGCGTGTTGTCTAATATTAGAGGAGAAGCCAATGGTAGTGTTAATGTTATTGGCGATTTAAAGAAACCCGATTTTAACGGCGATTTAATTGTTAAAAACGGTGGCTTAGGTGTGCCTTATTTAAATGTGGATTACGATTTTAATACCAATGCATCCATAACCCTAAAAAATCAAAGCTTTATATTTAATAAAATTAATTTAACCGATACCAAACATAACTCCAAAGGGTATTTAGAGGGTTCTATTAGCCATGTTAATTTTGGTAAATGGGATTTAGGTTTAGATATTACAACTCCTAGATTACTTATTCTAGACACCAAAGAAACCGAAGAATCTTTATATTATGGTACCGGTTTTATTGGCGGTCGTGCGAGTATTTATGGACCTACCGAGCAATTGGTAATTAGTGTAGTAGGCGAAACCAAAAAAGGAACCGTATTTAAAATCCCGTTAAACGATTCAGAGTCATTTGGAGATAACTCATACATTCATTTTATAACTAAAGATGAAAAAGAAGCTCGTAAAATGGGTGAAGAATTAGTGTATGAAGAAATAAAAGGACTAGAACTGGATTTCGAATTAGATGTTACCCAAGATGCCGAAGTAGAAATTATTATCGACAAAGAAACGGG
The DNA here is from genome assembly GCF_014202225.1 of Algibacter amylolyticus. Taxonomy (GTDB): domain Bacteria; phylum Bacteroidota; class Bacteroidia; order Flavobacteriales; family Flavobacteriaceae; genus Algibacter_B; species Algibacter_B amylolyticus. Next base: position 80,876 of record NZ_JACHGE010000011.1, on the reverse strand, counting down.
TCATTCCTTAAAAGGACGTGGAGTTGGAGGTATTCTGGTAGAAATAAACACCAACGGAAAGTTTGATATGTGGGGCGATTTTGCCGTATTCGAAGGGGTTTACAATTTTGCTTACGGTGGCATTATTCAAAAGCAATTTATAGTACAACCTGGTGGTACCATTGCCTGGAATGGCGATCCGCTTAAGAACACCACTATCGATATGTTGGCTATTTATAAAACCCAAGCAAATCCATCGCCATTACTAGATAATCCTATTAATAGAAGTATTCCTGTAGAATTAAACATTGCTATTACTGGCGATATCGAGCAACCTGTACCAGAATTTAGTTTTGAGTTTCCTAATGTAACATCAACCATAAAATCTGAGCTTAATTACCGATTAGAATCTAAAGATGAGCGCGATACACAAGCCTTGTTTTTAGTATCTACAGGCTCGTTTTCAAGCGGTTTAAACGCCTTAAATGCTTCTGGAACTATTGCCGAACGATTAAACGGTATTTTGAACAGCATCTTTTCATCGGAAGACGGAAAGGTTAACGTAGGTTTAAATTACGAAGCCGGACAAAACAGACCAGATTATCAAACTGATGATAGGTTTGGTGTTACGCTACAAACTCAAATTAGCGACCGTGTGCTAATAAATGGTAAGGTTGGGGTTCCTGTTGGTGGAGCAACCAGTACTGTGGTAGCGGGCGATGTGGAAATCGATTTCCTTTTAAATGAAGAAGGCACCCTTACCGCCAATGTATTTAATAGAGAAAATAGCATCCAGAATTTTGGTGAAGATATAGGGTACACGCAAGGTGTCGGATTATCGTATAATGTCGATTTCGATACCTTTAAGGAATTGCTTCAAAAGCTCTTTAAAAAATCTAAAACGGACGATAATCCTAGTTTAGAAATTCAAGAGGAAAAAACCGAAGAAAATGCCTTACCAGATTATATTTCTATTCAGCCATCGGCCAAAAAAGAGTAGTTTTTAAGGTCGGTTTCGTAAATCTTTAGTTTTTTTTATCAACTAAAACGTTATAGTTTTTAAACTGTTGTTAATTTACTGTAATTGCTATAGATATGTGCATTTTGTTTAGTAATTTTACTTTATTAAAATTGATAATTAATGCCAAAAACAATAAAAAAAATAGCAGTTTTAACCTCTGGAGGAGATTCACCAGGGATGAACGCAGCCATACGTTCGGTAGTTAGAACTTGTGCTTACCATAATATAGAATGTGTTGGAGTTTACCGCGGTTACGAAGGATTAATTGAAGGTGATTTCAAACAAATGGATGCCAGAAGTGTAAAAGGTATCATTAATAAAGGAGGAACTATTCTTAAATCGGCTAGATCCAATGGATTTAGAACGGAAGAAGGACGAAAAAAAGCCTTTCAAAACTTAGTTGATGCAGAAGTTGATGCATTGGTTGTAGTAGGTGGCGATGGTTCGTTTACAGGTGCTCTTATATTTAATCAAGAGTTTGGTTTCCCAGTAATGGGTATTCCAGGAACTATTGATAATGATATTTTCGGAACCTCACATACCTTAGGATTCGACACAGCACTAAATACAGTAGTAGAAGCTATCGATAAAATTAGAGATACAGCCAGTTCGCATAACCGTTTATTCTTTATAGAAGTAATGGGTCGCGATGTTGGTCATATTGCACTAAATGCAGGTATTGCTGGTGGAGCCGAAGAAATTCTTATTCCTGAAGAAGATTTAGGATTAGAAAGATTGGTAGACTCTTTAAATAGAAGTAGAAAATCTGGTAAATCATCAAGCATCGTTATTGTTGCTGAAGGTGATAAAATCGGAAAGAATATTTTCGAATTAAAGGATTATGTTGATGAAAACATGGAAGGATACGATGTTAGAGTATCCGTTCTTGGTCACATGCAACGTGGTGGAGCACCATCTTGTTTCGATAGGGTTCTTGCTAGTAGAATGGGTGTAAAAGCTGTAGAGTCGTTATTAAACGGACAAACCAATTATATGGTTGGTTTACTAAACGGTAAAATGGAGCTTACACCATTAGATAATGCCATTAAAGGAAAAACTAAAATAAACTTAGAATTATTGCGTGTCTCAGATATCATGAGCACTTAACATTTATAAACACGATTATGTCAAAATTAAAAATTGGAATTAACGGATTTGGTAGAATAGGTAGAATTGCTTTTAGAGTAGCAGCTTCTAGATCAAATGATATTGAAGTAGTAGGAATTAATGATTTATTAGATGTAGATCATTTAGCTTACTTATTAAAATTCGATTCTGTTCACGGACAGTTTGATGGAACTATCGAAACTAAAGATGGTAACTTAGTAGTAAACGGAAATACAATTAGAGTTACTGCAGAGCGTAACCCAGAAGATTTAAAATGGGATGCTATTGGAGCAGACGTTGTTTTAGATTGTACTGGTATCTTCACAACTTTAGAAGGTGCACAAAAGCACATTACTGCTGGAGCTAAAAAAGTGGCTATTTCTGCACCATCTGCAGATGCACCAATGTTTGTTATGGGTGTAAACCACAAGCAAATTACTGCTGCTGATACTATCGTATCTAACGCATCTTGTACTACTAACTGTTTAGCGCCATTAGCTAAAGTAATTAACGATAAATTCGGAATTGCTGAAGGTTTAATGACAACTGTTCACGCTGCAACTGCTACACAATCAACTGTTGATGGTGTTTCAAGAAAAGATTACCGTTTAGGTCGTGCATCTTTAAACAACATCGTACCTGCTTCAACTGGAGCTGCTAAAGCTGTTGGTAAAGTAATTCCTGAATTAAACGGAAAATTAACTGGTATGGCTTTCAGAATCCCTACTGTTGATGTATCTGTAGTAGATTTAACGTGTCGTTTAGAGCGTCCTGCTCCATGGGCAGAAGTTAAAGCGGCTTTAAAAGAAGCTTCAGAAGGTGAATTAGCTGGTGTTTTAGGTTATACTGAAGAAGGTGTTGTATCTCAAGATTTCGTATCAGAGCCAAAAACAAGTACTTTCGATGCTAACGCAAGTATGGCATTAAATGATGGTTTTGTAAAATTAGTATCTTGGTATGATAACGAGTTTGGTTATTCAACTAAATTAATTGATTTAGCTCAACATATCGGGTCTTTAAAATAATTTATTTATATATTTCCACAGTATTACTCAATAGGGTAATGCTGTGGATTTTTTTATGTAATAAATTCAAGATTGTAACCCAGTTACAAACAAGGCTTTGTTTTTATTTCTAATAGCAAAGCGGTCTATTTTCTTTTTAAAAAATTTAAACTTATGATTCTAATTATTGATAGTGGTTCTACAAAATCAGATTGGTTAGCTGTAGATAGTGATGGTAATAAATTAATGGATAAAATCCGTACCAAAGGATTAAACCCAGCAATTTTAAACGAAAAAAAGCTTAAGAAAAGAATCTTAAAGAGTAAAGACTTAAAAGCGAATAAAGACAATGTAACACACGTCTTTTTCTATGGTGCTGGTTGCGGTACAGAAAATGCTAAAGAATTGTTAAGCACAGTGTTAAAAGATGTATTTCCTAATGCACATGTTGAAGTTAATGAAGATACTTTAGCAGCAGTGTATTCTACTATTAATACGCCAACCGAGGCTGCAGTGGTTTGTATTTTAGGTACAGGTTCTAACTGTAGTTATTACGATGGCGAAACCCTACACCAACGTGTTATATCGCTTGGTTATACTTTAATGGACGATGCTTCTGGTAATTACTACGGTAAGCAGTTAATTAGAGATTATTACTTTAATCACATGCCAGAAAATGTAAGGATAGCTTTTGGAGCTAAATTTAACATGGAGGCCGATTTTATAAAATACAACCTATACAAACAACCTAGTCCTAATGCATACCTAGCAAACTTTGCAGAGTTTATGTTTTTACAGAAAGATTCGGAGTACACCATAAACCTTATAAAAGAAGGTATTCGTGTATTTGCTAAAAACATGATTATGCAGTACAAGGACGAACTTAAAACCGTACCTGTGCATTTTGCAGGATCTATCGCGTTTTTTGCTCAAAAAGAAATTAAAGAAGTTGCAGAAGAAATGGGCTTTACCGTAGGCAATTTTATTCGTAGACCAATAGATGGTTTAGTTCCTTTTCATACTCAAAACTTATAGGTTAAAAAACGGGTGCCTCAACATAAAGCATTTTACATATCCAATACAGCGCGCAAGCCAGAGCTTATAAAAGCCATAACAACAGGCCAGTGGTTTAGTGATTTAAACCATTTAAAAGGCGCAATATTTTCGGAGTTTATTATAAATGCGTTTATAGAGCAAGAACTGCGTCATGGACAGTACGATGTTAAAACGGCAACCAAAAATAGCCTTAACAATTCATCCGAAGGCGAGCGTAAACGCGCTTTACTTAATCATATTCTAGAATCTAAACCCGATTATATTGTTTTAGATAATGTTTTCGATTGTTTAGATGTAGCAGCACAATCTAGAATTAAAAATACACTTACCAATTTAAGTGAAGAGGTTATTATTATCCAGCTTTCTACCAGAAAGCGCGATATTTTAGAGTTTATAGACACGGTTTATGTTATTGAAAATGGCGAGCCTAAACTATATGTGCCCACTACCCAAGAAACCCATAAAAACTTCACGCACCAATTACCACAACCTTACCAAACCCAAAAGGAAACCTTTAACCCGTTAATACAACTTAATAAGGTATCGGTTAGTTATGGCGAACGCCCTATACTAAACAACATCACTTGGCAAATTAACCACGGCGAGTTTTGGCAACTTATTGGACCCAATGGCTCAGGGAAGAGCACCATACTGTCGTTAATATCTGGGGATAACCCAAAAGGCTATATGGTAGATATGCGCTTGTTTGGCATAAAAAAGGGGAGTGGCGAAACCGTTTGGGATATTAAAAAAAATATAGGTTTTTATACCTCCGAGATGCTACGCGGTTTTAAACGCAGAGACACCATAGAAAGCATGATAGTTTCTGGCTTTTTAGACTCTGTAGGGCTTTACAAGCACCCAACCGATACGCAAATTAATATTGCACACCAATGGTTAAGCCTGTTAAACATGTTGCATATAAAAGATAAAAGCTTCCAGTTTTTATCCAATGGCCATAAGCGCTTAGTGTTAATAGCTAGAGCCATGGTTAAACACCCATCTTTACTTATTTTAGACGAACCTACTAACGGTTTAGACGATGCCGATGCCAAACTATTCTCAGAGTTGGTAAACAAAATAGCCCAAGAAAGCGAAACGGCTATTATTTACGTATCGCACAGAAAAGAAGAATTTATTACTCCAGATTTTGTTTTTGAACTTACACCGCACCCCACGGGTTCTGTAGGTCGTCAATTATTCGCCTAGTGGTATTTATCTTAGATGTAATACGTAATGGATTACATGATTTGTTTTTATATTTACGAGGGTAATAGTAACAAAAATTTGCTGTATCCTGATATATTAACAGGATAACGTTAGTAAAAGTTGCTATATAGCGAGTTGGCATTCATTACCACTCATACTCAAAAACATATACCAAATTAAATGATTGAGAAAATTAAAGGAGTATCAAATTTTGGAATATTCAAGAATATTGAGAATAATCCAACATATAATATTTTTAATAAACTAAATCTATTTTATGGATTAAATGGTAGTGGTAAATCCACGATATCACATTTATTTTCTTTAATTGAATCAAATGAATCGATATCTAGATTCCCAGATTCAAAATGGAGTTTTGAAAAAGGCGGAAAAACTTATTCCGAATCAGACAAATTTGAAAGTGATTTTAATATTAAAGTTTTCAATGCTGATTTTATAGAACGTAACATTAATTGGAACGATACAATTAAAGGAATTCTTGTCGTTTCAGATGGTAAAAAAAAAGAAATATTAAAATTAAAGGATAAGAAAAAAGAAAAATTAAAAATTAGTGAGTCTATAGCTCAAAATGAATTAATACTTAACGGAGAAAAGAAAGGAAATAAAGGTTTAATAAGAAACAACAGTAATTTCCTATCAGAATCTGCCAAAAACATTAAACAAAAGTTTCAATTAATTGAGGTTGAAGATAAACACTTGTCCAATTATAATAAAACGAAAATTGAAAATTCTTTAAATAAAAATATAGATAATATCAAAAAAACTTCATTGACTATTCAAGAAATTGAAAAATTAGCTCAAACTATAAAGCCACAAGACAAAGATAAAATTGAAATACCTGACTTTTCAGTTTTGTCTCAAATAAATTCTGGCTACGAAAAAATAATTTTACTATTAAATTCAAAAATAACATCAGAAGTAATTGATAGTTTAAAGAATGATTTTAAAAAATCTGATTGGGTTAAATTAGGTCTTGAACTACATAAAGACGATGACAATTGTGCTTTTTGTGGAAATAATATTACTAAACAACGTCTTTCCACTTTAAACAATCATTTTAGTGATTCTTTCAAAAATTTACAGGAGCAACTATCGAAAGCAATTGCTTGGATAGATGAAGTAAAAATAACAGAATTACCATCTCACAAAACACTCTATAAGGAATATCAAGCTGAATACGAGAAAATTAAAAAAAATATTGATTTTGAGAATGAAAAACTAATAAAAGCACTTGGTAAATGGAAAGAAATACTTAAAACCAAGACTGCAAATCCATTTGAAATTCCTAAAATTTTAATTTTAAATTTTGATGTGACGAATTTAACTCAGTTTTATACAGAGGCAACAGAAATAATTAAAAACCATAATAAAAAATATTTAAGTGCTTCGACAATTATACAAGAAGCTAAAAACAACCTTGAAATTGAATACATTAAGGATGAAATTAAAAGATATGATTATTATAAGCAAAAAAACCTTGAACTAATAACAATTCAAAAAAACAAGGAACTTCAATTAGAACTTGAAAAAGTAAAATTGGAAATCAAACAATTGAATTCATTAATTTCTACTGAAGCTCTTGGTGCTACAAAGTTTAATAATGATTTATGGAAATTCTTGGGAAGAAAAGATATCGCTCTAGATCCACAAGAAAAAGGTGGTTATAAAATACAAAGAAATGGAAACCCTAACACTAAAGGGAATCAATTAAGTGAAGGAGAAAAAACAGCAATAGCTTTTGTTTATTTTATAAATAAAATATTAGAACAAGACAATAAAATAAAAGATACAACCATAATAGTTGACGACCCAATTTCAAGTTTTGATTCGAATAACTTGTTTAGTTCTTATTCGTACCTAAAGTTAAATTGTAATGAAGCAAAACAACTATTTATATTAACACATAATTTCAACTATTATAGACTTGTAAGAGATTGGTTCGAAACCAAAAATAAAAAGCAAAATCAAAAACACGGAAAAGATCCTTCCAAACCAAAAACCGTATGTAATATTTACTCAATAGAATCGAACTTTGATAGTAATCAAATGCGGTTTTCTTATATTAAAGATGCAGACCAAACGCTCTTAGAGTATACATCAGAATATCATTACTTGTTTAAAAAACTAATAACCTATTCTAATGATACTGCTTTAGATTTAGAAAAAGCCTATTTATCTGCAAATGCTTCTAGAAAAATACTTGAAACTTTTCTAAGATTCAAACACCCTAAAAGGTTACGTGATTTTAGACAATTATTACAAAAAGGAATTCAAAACACATCATTTAAAGACAAAGAAGAATACATCTATCGTTTTATTAACAAATATTCTCACGCACAAGACTTTGACAATGATTCCTCTGACAATAAAATGGACGAAGGTTCAAATGTTATAAAAGATATTTTGAATCTAATTAAAGAAATTGACAAAACTCATTATAAAGAAATGATTGAAGTTTGTGAGAATAAAGAATAACGAAATGCCCCCGCTAGCGCGAGCGTCCCGCTCGTGACGTCAAGAGTAAGTAAAGTATCTATTTTAAGATTAGAGTAAAGATGTTGAAGCAAGTTGGTTTAAGTTAGTGTAACGGCACAAGCAAGATGCTTGCGCTAGCACTGAAATAAACAATTGCATATTGCATACGGGAAAATGAACCTTGAGGAAGACAATATTGAGAAACGAAAACATGCACCTTTGAGTAATTCAGAAGCTGCAAGTTTCTTTTTTATACCTATAGGGTTTGCTAAAATTAGCAAATGGGAAAACACAGATTTTAATGTCTCGGAAATGGCACGATTTAAAAAATTTGGGTTTGAGCGTAAAATAAAACAGGCTTCGGAAATGAGGCTGTACGGGATGATCTTTTATATATCCATTACAATACTATTAACCTATTTTTTAGGGTAAAAAGTTACTTGTAATTTCCGATGCTGTTGCCAAACTATTCTTAAAATTGGCAAACCAAAAAAACTAATAAAACGACACGGCTATTATTTTCGTTTCGCACACAAAAGAAGAATTTAGCACACCAAATTTTGTTTTTGAAATTACACCGCAATCAATGGGCCCTGTAGGGCGTAAATTATTCGACTAGTGGTCTTTATCTTAGGTGTAATACGTAATGGATTACATTTATTGTTTATATATTTACAAGGCTAATAGGCTGTATTCTAGCTAGTTTATGGGTAAGTGGTAACAAAAGTTACTATATAAGACGTTGTGCCACATTTGAGTATCAACCAAAACCTTTTGAATAAAAATTGTGATACCGAAAAAGGATTTAAATATTTGCCCAAATAAAAATAAAAACGAACGTTAAAGCATTAAATTATATGGATTTTCTTTAAAGCAACAATTGAAGAAAAACGTCACACTAGAATGTGGTACCGCAATTAAGGCGAATGAGACTACCTAACAATACACTCGGTATCTATGCTAAAACGAAATCAATTATATAATAGAGATCGTTTATTAAATACTATAATTTAAAATAAATAAAGTATGAGAAATTTAAAACGCATTTGGTTTGTAATATGTATTCAATTTTGTTTTGTGCTAGAAATGGCATCTCAAGTAACTTTAAATACACCCGAACCTAATAATGTTTCAAAATGGTCAATTTATGAGGTTAGCTTTAATAGTGATGAAACTAATTATTCAAATCCATTTTGGGATGTGGAGATTATTGGAACATTTACTAGTCCAGATAATGAAATTTTAAAAGTTGGCGGTTTTTATTACGATGAAGACACATGGAAACTTAGATTTTCTCCAACCAAGGAAGGGATTTGGAATTATTCCATAGCGTTTAAAACACCTACCAATACTTTTGAGTTTACAGATAATTTTGAATGTTTACCTGCTAATAGCAATCATGGTTTTATTCAAGTAAGTGAGGAAAACTCATATAATTTTAAGTATAGTGATGGCACAAACGTATTAATAAATGGTATAAATGGGCATACGCCTCCTGTTACAGCAGCCTTTCTTGGCATACCCAATACACCATCGCCAGCCGACGAAAATATGACAAAACTAATGTGGCAATATTTAGCCCAAAAAAATATAAATACGTACCGATTACAAATGTTTCACCAAGAGTGGGCGCCTCCTGTTATGGAATGGAATACATTTGAAGGACATGCCAACTTATTGCAAAACTCTGGTAGTCTTGATAAATATGATACTGAAAATGCGAAACTAATAGACAAATGGTTTCAAGATGCTTCCGATAATGGAATAAATATTTATCCTTGCTTATTTACTATTCATGATGATGGTAATGTTTACACCTTTAATCAATCCCCTTGGAGTGTCGAAAACGGAGGTTATTATACAAGCCCTACAAACATGTATTCTACAACAACCGATGAAGGCCATGACTATGTAAAAAAATATGTAAAATATATTGTAAACAGGTATGGCGCTTTTCAAAATATACTGGCCTGGGAATATAATAACGAATGGGGAAAGTATACCTCAAAAGATTGGATTAACTCTATAGATGAAGTTATAACAAATAACGACCCGTACAACAGAGCGCATGCGGCTTCATACTGGGCATTCGACTATGCTTTTGATTCAGAATTACATGATTTACCTTCAAATGAAATAGTTGATTTCCATGTTTATCCTTGGCATGGTTATGATAGTGAATTTACAATTGATTTTATGATGAATGAAGATGTTTCTTATTTCTACGATAGCTATGAAAAACCGATTTTAATTGGTGAATATGGTAGTGGAGACTTTGATAATAATATACCCGAATCTGAACATTATTTTGATAGAATTGGTTATTGGACAGCCTTTGTTTCTGGAGGGAATGCCTTATACTGGTTAAGAGGCGATAATTCTACTACAGGAATTGAATATAATATAGAAACTTTAGAATGGATTAATAGCTTCGGACTTATTACATCGAATATTGTAAATGTAAAAAACTTTACACCTAAAAACGCTGTAATAAGCAATATAGATACTTCAAATATACGAGCTTACTGTTTTGGTGCTGAAAATGAGTATTTGATGTATCTGCATCATTACTCAAACCATGATAACAACGTAATTAATAAAAGCATACAACTTTCAGTTCCTGATAGTACTTGGGACATAAGTTGGTATGACCCAAACTCTGGTAGTCTAATTTCTAATGAAAATATTGAGAGTACAAACGGTGTTTTAAATTTGAGTATTCCAAACTTTCAGGTAGATATTGCTATGTATTTGAGTAATGCATCTAACTTAGGAATAGAAAAAATTAACGATATAAGTAAATACCAAGTTAACCTTAATCCTAACCCTTTTTCAACTGAAATGTCAATTAATTTTAATTTAATAAAAAGCGAACATGTTGAAATAGCAATTTATAGTTTAAATGGAAGAAAAATTAATACAATAATTGATGAAACCTTAGTTGCTGGACAACATACAATTAAAATACTTTCTGATAAAAACATTAATATTACAACGGGTATGTATCTCCTAAATTTTAATATTGAAAGCACTAATTTTAGTAAAAAAATAATATTTAAAAAATAATATAATGTATCAAAAAGTTCTGCTACCACGAGCGTCCTGCTCGTGGCAGTAAGAGTAAATGAAGTATCGAATATAACATTAGAGTATAGATATTGAAGCTAATTGGTTTTAGATAGTATAACGGCATAAGGAGGATGCTTGTGTTAGCCAAAAAACTAATTCATAAAAGCTACCCTAAACCGCAGGACGAATGTCTACAGCCACTTTCATTTTATTGGCTCCCGAACTATATATAACACCTTTTAAAGGTGGCACATCGTAATAATCGCGGCCATAAGCCACAACAATATGTTGGTCTTTTGGTATTTGGTTGTTTGTAGGATCGAAATCTACCCAGCCAAACGACGGGATATAAATTGAAAACCAAGCATGAGAAGCATCGGTACCAACTAATTTTTCTTTTCCTGGAGGAGGTAAAGTTTCAATATAACCGCTTACATAACGCGCTGGCAATCCTACCGAACGAATACAAGCAATGGCTATTTGTGCAAAATCCTGACAAACCCCTTTTTTGTTTACCATAACCTCGTGTATTGGCGTGGCTACGTTTGTAACATTAGGGTTAAACTCAAAATCTTTAAAAATGCGTTCCATGAGCTCGTAAGCCGCTTCAAAAATAGGGCGATTGGGTTTAAAAGATACTTCGGCGTAAGCTCTAATATCTTTGGATATATTGGCAATTAAAATAGATTCTAATACAAACTGTTTAATATCTAAATGACCTCGATTTTCTGTTTTTAGCGCTGCTAAAGCTTCTATTAAAGTGATTTTTTGACCGCTTTCCGATTTATAAATATCTGGTTCTAGCGTATGGTCGCGTAGTATTTTACTAAGCGCAGTTACTTTTAAGGTTTTATGCTGCTCCTGTATAGAGAACCGCGTAATGGTATTACCAAAAAAATCCAGTTTCTCCGAGAATTCGGTTGGCGTTGGGCTAATTTCTAGTTTATAATCCACCACTTTTTGTCCCAACATATCCTTTGGTTTTATGGTGGCAATATTATGGCAGAAGGTTACACCAACTTCATATATATAACTTGTAGTATGCGATATTTGAAATAACATGGTTATTGTAGTGGAAAGTTTTGGTTGGTCAGTTGTTTTTGAGTGTACGAATGGTTGAAATAGGTATTTGAAACCTCCATAGATGTTTCATGCAATAGCTCGCTAATTTCGGCTAAGGCATCATCTAGATTTTGTCGTATGGTCTGGTCGTCGTTTAATGTTAAAAGATGCTCTATAGTTAAACTTTCAATTTTAGCATGTGCTTTTAAAATTTTGGCTTTACAAGCTGCAACAGCGTTAGAGCCTTCGGAATAGGGGAGTTTGTTAACATCCTTTTCTATACGTGAAATTTTATAGGTTAAAGATTTAGCATAATCTTTATCTAGTAATAACAGTTTAATTACGTTTTCTACACTAAGGTACGAGCGGTAGCTGTATCTGTAAATATTAAGACTTTCGTTACTGTTTAAAAAGGCTTCTAAAACTTCGTATTGTACTTGCTCTTCGTAGTTTATAACCAGTAGCGATCGGCATTTTTCGACATGCATCATCGATTGTTCGGTTTGCAAGCCAATAAAATATAATAATAAGCCTTGGTTTACTAATATGCTTTCTTCAATAAGTGCCATAAAAGCAATAAGGCGTGTTATAATGCGGTCTAGAAATTTTATAAGTTTATTAATGGAAAAGTCTTTAGTTCCTAAAAAGTTTTCCCATTGTTTTTTAATGCCATCAAAAACGCGCCACATGTCTTTAGACCATAAGCTTCGTAACGAGTAATAAGCGTTGTTAAAGCTATTCATGGTTTGTGCTAAGCTACCAACGCGTGTTTCGTCTTTTATTAAAGATAAAATTTCCTTTAAAGGCTCTTTTAATCGCGCTTCGGCACCTTCGCCAACAAACCCAGGGAATGTAGAGGTGATGTTGGTTATAGATTGAAACAGTAAAATTAAGGTATCTGAATCTGATTTACGTGTGGTGGATTTCTCTTGATTCATTCTATTAAGTACCACGCGTAAATAACGAGCGGTTACTAAAGAACGCCCTAAATAGCGCCCCGACCAAAATAGGTTTTCGGCGGTGTTACTCGATAAATCATTAATATCCGAAATAGTATTGTTTGAGGACGAATCCCAAGCGTAATTACGTAACGGGTTTTGAACAGCATCTGAAACTATCCAGAAATCTTTACTTATACCTCCACGTTGATTGGATACAAATATCTTTTTTCTATCGGCTGCCACACGCACTAAGCCACCAGGCATTACGCTGTAACCATCTTTTTTAGCAATGGCAAAGGTACGACAGGATACTTTTCGAGGTTCTAATTTGCCTTTTACAAAATTTGGTGCTGTTGAAAAGGATATTTTTTCTTGAGCCACAAATTGATAAGGTGCTAAGGCAATTTCGTCTTTTAATTTTTTAAGCGCATCGTCGTCCAGAAACTCGCAGAAATAAATATTTTCTCGGTTAGAACGATCTATACGTTTTACCACCAAATCCTTTAAATGCTCTATAACATAATCGAATTCCTTTTTTTGTCCGCACCACCACGATGCAATTTGCGGCAGTATTAAAGGTTCTTTAAAAAAGTACTTGCAAATGGCATTCATAAACGGAATTAAGCCCGAATTATCTAAAATACCAGAACCAATAGGATTTACTACAGCTACTTGTTGCTCTCTTACCACTTCTAGTAAACCTGCAACGCCTAAATAAGAATCTTCTCGTAGCTCTAAAGGGTCCATAAAAGCATCGTCTACACGTCTTAGAACCACATCGACCTGCTTTAGTTTTTTAAGTGTTTTAAGCCATAACTTACCATTACGCACCACTAAATCGCTACCCATTACTAAAGGATATCCTAAAAATGAAGCCAGATACGAATGCTCGAAATACGTTTCGTTATGCGGACCAGGAGTAAGGATAACTATATTAGGGTTGCTCTGGTTTTGCGGAGCCGCATCAATTAGCATTTGTTTTAAATCGTTAAAAAACGCAAGTGGTTGTTTAACATTAATATTTTCGAACATATCTGGCACGACACGGTTAAGCGCATACCTGTTCTCTAGAGCATAACCCATACCAGAAGGCGCTTGCGTACGATCGCTAACTACCCACATACGGCCATCGGGTCCACGAGCTAAATCTAACGAGTAGATTTGTAATTGTTTTGCTGTTTTATATTGAATTTGATCGCATTGACGTAAAAAACCACGGTGTGCTAAAACAACCTCTTCGGGTACAATACCGTTTTTAATTAGTTCGCGCTTCCCATAAATATCTTTTAAAATAAGGTTTAATAATTCGGCGCGTTGTTTAATACCTTTTTCTATGGTTGATTCCCATTCGGTTTGATGGATAACATAAGGTACTACATTTAAACCCCAAGAACGGTTAAGACCATGTGGATCGTTATACACGTTATAGGTTACACCATTTTCTTCCATGAGCCAATTTATCTCGTCTTGTTTAGAGAGAAGATTTTCGGTGCCGACTTCGGAAAATTTGCTTAACAGTGTTTTCCATTCTGTATTAATAGACATATCGGGTTTTAAAACCTCGTCGTAGCCTTTAAAATCAGAAAAGTAATCCTGGAATAATGGTTTAGTTGTAATGGGCATTTTTTGATATTATGGAAATGCAAAATTAATGTAAAATCTTGTTATAAGTACTAAAGATGTGATATGGTTTTTTATTTAAAGAAAATAGCCTGGGATTGCACTGTTTTTGGGTTGTGCGCACCATTGCGTTAGGGATTGAAGTGACATCCTTTTTTTGCTGCCATAAATGGCAAAAAAAGATACAACGGAAAGCCCGACCCTTTTTGGGTAACGCCCAAATTACTAAAGGATGTAATGGTAATAACCATTCCTCATAACACATGACCGCGCTATGAGGAATGGTGTTGACTTTATTTTTTACGCAGATCGAGCGTGTACGGAAATTCGAAATTAATTGGCAGCTCTTTGTAACTAAACTTCTTAGAGCTTTCTTGTTTTTCGACTTTTGATGTGCTTTCGCCACCTTGCATGATGCTTTCCTTTTCTTCGATGGTACCTTGTGTGTGCCCAAACTCCCAGAAACGGTTAATGCGTCGCGATTCTGCTTCGTAACTGTTTACTGGATAACTTTCGTACGAACGGCCTCCTGGATGCGCCACATAATAGGTGCAACCGCCAATGGAGCGTTTGTTCCAAGTATCTACAATATCGAAAACCAACGGGGTATCTACATCGATGGTTGGATGTAACGACGAGTGCGGATTCCATGCTTTGTAACGCACGCCAGCAACATATTCGCCTTTTATACCGGTGCTGTTTAATTGTACTTTTACGCCGTTACAGGTAAGTACGAAACGTTCTTCGATAAAATGATTGACTTTTACTTGAATTCGCTCTACGGAAGAATCGACATATCTAGCGGTTCCGCCACCTGACATTTCTTCGCCTAATACATTCCATGGTTCGATAGCAGCACGTAACTCTAAATGCACATTATTGATTTGAACCATACCGTGAAGCGGGAACCTAAACTCGAAGAATGGGTTGAACCAATCTTCTTGAAATTTATATCCGGCTCGGTTAAGTTGCTCGACAATATCCTTGATATCTTCTCTTACATAATGCTCGATTAGGAATTTATCGTGTAATTCTGTTCCCCAACGTACTAAATCGTGCTCGTATGGTTTTTTCCAGAACCACGCTACTAGCGTTCTTACTAATAGGTTTTGCATTAAACTCATTTGCGGATGCGGTGGCATATCGAAAGCACGAAGCTCAAGGATACCTAAACGCCCTGAAGAAGAGTCTGGTGAATATAATTTATCGATACAAAATTCTGCACGGTGTGTGTTTCCTGTTAAATCTGTTAGTAAATGGCGAAACAATCTATCGGTTAACCAAAATGGGACTTCGCCATCTTTTGGTATTTGACTAAAGGCTATTTCGAGTTCGTATAGATTTTCCATACGGGCTTCGTCTATTCGTGGTGCTTGACTTGTGGCACCAATAAATGCTCCAGAGAATAAATATGATAGTCCTGGGTGATGTTGCCAAAAGGTTAGTAAACTTCGTAATAAACTAGGTTTACGAAGTAAAGGACTATCGGCTGGTGATACACCACCTAAAGTCACGTGATTTCCGCCACCTGTACCGGTATGCTTACCATCGAGCATGAACTTTTCGGTACCCAATCTGGATTGTTTAGCGAGTTTGTATAGCGTTAAGGTGTTATGCGTTAACTCTTCCCAGTTTTTTGCAGGATGTACATTTATTTCGATAACTCCGGGATCTGGAGTGACTTTCATGGATTCTAGTCTATGATCTTTTGGAGGATCGTAACCTTCTAAAATAACCGGGATGTCTAATTTTTTTGCTGTAGCTTCAATGGAAGCAATAAGGTCTAAAAATATTTCGGCAGAGTCCATTGGTGGTAAGAACAGGTATAATTTACCATCTCTAACTTCTGAACATAATGCGGTTCTAATAAAATAGGTGTTATCTATTGGAGCACCATTGTTTACTACATTGTCGTATCGTGTGGCCGCTGTTTTTTTGAAACTTGGTAGTCGTCCTTTTACGGAAAAATTATCGGCCACGAACTGCGGGAATTCGCCATGTTCTGGTTTTCGTATTAAAGAATCTAGGGGTAAACGTAAACCAATAGGGGAGTTTCCGGGTATTAAAAACAAGTGGTTTCTTCTAAAAGTCCAGTCGCTTGTATACCAAGTTCCCATCGAGTTATTTAATGGTAATACATAACCAACGGCTTTGGATTTACCATCCTTAAGAATCTCTTTAAGTTTGTTTTTTACTAATAAGGCACCATCATCTTTTGTAGGATCGACATCTATAGGTAGTTTGCCTTCTTCCCACATAAAATAGAAGGCATCCTCGTAAGTGGGCACTATAGTGGTATCTGTAATTCCTAAATGTTTGGTTAGGGTTTCTAGGAATAGAATATCTGCATTTTCTGGAACTATAGGGTTATCTGCAAACAAGGATAATAATTTCTTGTTATGCCAAATGTTTCTGCCATCTTTTCGCCAACATAATTCTATAGACCAGCGTGGTAAAGGTTCTCCGGGATACCATTTACCTTGTGCTTGATGCAATACACCGCCTTTGGCAAACTCATCGTACAAGCGTGCCGAAAGGTTTTTGGCTAATTCTCTTTTATGCGGACCATCGGCATCGGTATTCCATTCTGGAGATTCCATATCGTCGATAGAAACAAATGTAGGTTCGCCACCCATGGTTAAACGAACATCGCCTTTTTCTAATTGTTTTTCTACTTTAAAACCTAGTTTGTAAATAGCATTCCATTGCTCTTCTGTATAAGGTTTGGTAACTCTAGGCGATTCGAAAATACGTTTTACGGAGTTTTCAAAAAAGAACTCGGTTTCGCAAACATCGGACATTCCGGTAACAGGCGCAGCGCTTTCAAAAGTAGGCGTACAGGCTAATGGAATATGTCCTTCGCCAGCTAATAAACCAGAGGTAGCATCGAATCCAATCCAACCTGCACCAGGCAAATATACTTCTGCCCATGCGTGTAAATCGGTAAAATCTTCTTCGGGACCCGATGGGCCGTCTAATGATTTTTCATCGGATTTTAATTGCACCAAATAACCAGAAACAAAACGCGCACCAAAACCTAAATGGCGCAAGGTTTGCACAAATAACCAAGCATAATCGCGACATGAGCCACTTTTACTATCTAATGTTTCTTCGCAGGTTTGTACACCAGGATCCATCCTGATGTTATAATTTAAGAACTCATATATTTTCTGATTGATATCAATTAAAAAATAAATGGTTTTTCTAGGCGTATAATCTAATGTTTTAAGGAAATCCTGAAGCAGTTTTCCTTTGTCGGTAATTTCTAAATAGGGTAGTAACTCCTTTTTTGTTTCCTCCTTATATACAAAAGGGTATTCTTCGGCGTATTCTTCAACAAAAAAATCGAACGGATTTATGGTTTTTAAATCGGCTATAATTTCCACATCTATAGTAAGCTCAGTCGTTTTTTCTGGAAAAATTAAACGCGCCATATAATTTCCAAAAGGATCTTGTTGCCAATTGAAAAATTGATTCTCGGGTGTAATTTTTATAGAATAAGCTTCTATGGGCGTTCTGCTATGTGGCGCAGGTCTTAACCTAAAAATATGAGGTGATAATGAAACTGGTCTATCATATTTATACTTTGTTTTATGAGAAATTACAATTTTTAACGCCATAGTTGTTATTTAATTATTAGATATTACAATTTAAGGGTTTTATATTAAGAAAACACTTAAAAAGTCTCAGAATTAATAGACTTAAATTATCATTTTAATATTTATACTCACTATAAATGCTAAAATTAAAAATCAATTGATTTTTTGCACTATAATTAAGATTTCACCCATTAAAAATAAGCTTAACTTTTTATTGTGTATAGGTTCTGTTTTCCTGTTCTGCAACCCTAATAAAGGTGGTGCATTTTGTAAGCTCTTTTAATCGTGCTGCACCTACATAAGTACAGGTACTTCGTATACCGCCCAAAATATCTTGTAATGTTTTTTCAACTTTACCACGATATGGCACCTCTACGGTTTTACCTTCGCTAGCGCGATATTCTGCAACGCCACCAACGTGTTTATCCATAGCAGTTTCAGAACTCATGCCATAAAACTTTCTGTATTTTTCGCCATCTCGCTCAATGGTTTCTCCGCCGCTTTCGTCGTGTCCAGCTAACATACCACCTAACATAACAAAATCTGCTCCGGCACCAAAAGCTTTCGAGATATCCCCTGGAATAGCGCATCCGCCATCACTTATTATTTGTCCGCCTAAACCATGAGCAGCATCTGCACATTCTATAATAGCCGATAACTGCGGATAACCCACTCCGGTTTTAACACGTGTTGTACATACCGAACCTGGTCCAATACCTACTTTTACTATATCGGCTCCTGAGAGTAATAACTCTTCTACCATTTCGCCAGTAACTACATTACCTGCAATAATAACTTTATCGGGATATGTACTGCGTGTTTGCTTAACAAAATCTGTAAAATATTCAGAATAGCCATTGGCTACATCAATACAAATAAATTTAAGTTGAGGATGTTTGATGATTATTTTTGATAGTTTATCGGCATCATGTTTACCAATTCCGGTACTAACAGCAATATAATTTTCTATGCCTGCAGGGGCGCTTTTTAAAAAGTCTTCCCATTCATTTAGACTATAATGTTTATGTATGGCCGAAAAAAGTTTGTTTTTTGATAGCGCTTTTGCCATTTCAAATGTACCAACGGTATCCATATTGGCTGCCATTATTGGAATGCCTTTCCAAGTCATTGGGCTATGAAGGAATTTAAACTCGCGTTCTAGGTTAACTTCCGATCGACTTTTTAATGTTGAACGTTTTGGACGAATCATGACATCTTTAAACCCTAATTTTATTTCGTATTCTATGCGCATTAAAGAACTATTTTTTATTAAATGATTAAAGCTTAAATTTAAGTATTTTCGTAATAAGTAAACCACATAATTCTAAATAATAGTCTTGCTAATTCGTATATTTATAGATAAGTTTGTTAAAAGCACTAATTAATGAAAGGATTCCCTAAGTCTATAAAACAATTAAAAATGAAAAAGAAGTTATCTTTTTTCATTTTTGGCTCTATTGCTGCCATTTTACTTATTGGATACTTTTACCTTGAAAAGAAAATTTATGCACAAAGCGCTGCGATATTTTTATTTGTTTTAGCCATATTACAGGTTTTGGCATTGCAATATTTTTTAAAAAATCAGCTTAAAAATGATGTTGTAGAAAAAAATCTTAGGGCCAGAGCCGAAGAGTTAAAAGAAAGCTTAGAACATGCGGATGAGGTTGCAAACCAAAAATCTATATATTTAGCGAACATGATTTATGAGGTGCGTACACCACTAAACACGGTTTTAGGTATGCTGAACATGTTAAGGCAAACAGAACTTAATAGCGACCAAACTGCACAGGTTGAAATAGCCGAATATTCTTCAAAACACTTGATGCAATTGGTAAATATGGTTTCGGATAATCAAGAATCTAACGATAAGGAGTTGGAGTTGAATATGCAAACTACCGATTTAAAAACCGATTTATCGCAACTCTTTAAAATATTAGAATATCAGGCTTGGGAAAAAGGCTTGGAGTTTGAATATAAATTTATATCTGAAGATAGAGGAAAGTTTTTGGTTTTTGCCGATTCGAAAAGAATTCAACAGGTATTAATTAACTTAATTAATAATGCTATTAAGTACACTAATGCGGGAAAAATTTCTATAATAGTTGATCAATCTGTAGGTATTGATAACGATCAAATTATTACCTTTTATATAAAGGATACTGGGATAGGGATGAAGGCGGAAGATGTGAAGCATGTCTTTAATAATTTTGATGGCGTTTATGATAATAAAATCAAAAAGGATTATAGAGGTGGAGGCATGGGCTTATCCATTTCGCATAAATTAGTTGATTTTATGGGTGGGGAGCTCAAGTTGGAAAGTAAAGAAAATGAAGGGTCTACGTTTTATTTTAGCCTTCAGCTTAAAAAGACTTTAAACGTTAAGAAGATTGAGGAAACTAGCGAACCTATATTATCTACTAAATTTAATGTGCTAATTGCAGAAGATAATAGAATGAACCAAAAGGTAATTAAATTCCTTTTAGAGAAGCAAGGTGCCGATTGTACGTTTGCTAAAAATGGTTTAGAGGCGGTGGAGCTATATAAAATATTGGACTTCGATATGATTTTTATGGATATTTACATGCCAGATATGGATGGGTATCAAGCTACAAAACTCATTAAGGAAACCGATAAATATTATAGAAGTAAAACACCAATTATTGGAGTATCTGCCAGTGCATTCGAGAAGGATATTGAAAAAGCAAAACAAGCTGGTATTGATGATTTTTTACCAAAACCAATTGATGTTTTAAGGCTTAAAGATTTATTACAAAAGTTTACAAGTCACCATTAAGCCTTAACTTTTATTTTACGGCTATCATGCTAATTTCTACATTAACACTTTTAGGTAATCTTGCTACTTCTACAGTTTCTCTTGCTGGTGCATTAGCATCATTAAAATAGCTTCCGTAAACGGCATTTATTGTGGTGAAGTTATCCATATTACTAATAAATATAGAAGATTTAATAACGTTTTCAAATGTCATGTCTGCGGCTTCTAAAACAGCTTTTAAATTCTGCATCACTTGCTTAGTTTCTTCTTCTATGGAGTCAAGAACTAATACATTTGTTTCTGGGTTTATAGCAATTTGGCCAGAAGTATATAAGGTGTTACCGGTTAGGATAGCTTGATTATATGGTCCTATTGGAGCAGGAGCATTTTTTGTTGTGATAATGGTTTTCATAATAGTGTGATTTTTAGTTATCCGAAAAAAAAGAATTTTCAGTTTACGTTTTTTTTAGTCTAATAGTATGATGAACCTAAACAGGTTTAGAGTTGAATATCGGCTTGCCTACGTTTTTCGTATTTAAGATCGCTTAAGATACTAGATTTAATACCAATAAAGAAATTCCAAGAACTTCTGGTACTAAAAGGAACCCAGCTAAAATTCATGCGCCAACTTAATAAATCACGTTCAAAACGTAACTGTGTATACGTGAAACCTGCATTTTTTAAATCGTAACCCGATGAACCACCTACAGACCATTTTGTGGACAATTCAATATCACCAGAGAACATAAGAGAGTGTGATGATATTTCATTTTGCCGCGCACTATTACCATAGTTTACAGCATAGGCGACCCTAAAACTCCAGGGTATTTTAAAGTTATAGAGTTCACTAGATTCTTCTTCCTTTTCACCCCGTTTATCCTCTATTTGCTGATTTGAAAAATCTTGAGAAACACCAAACAAATCATCGGCACGACCACCACTACGTCTGTTTTCTTCGAGGTCGGAATCTTTGTCTTTGTTCTTGCCGTCTTTACTAGAAAAAGACCAACTAGCATTCATGTTGGCGTTGGTTAACCTAAAAAGGCTACCACCATTATCAATATTATAGGTGTCAATTCTAGTGTTATTATTATCTAAAGCGTAAGGATCTAAAGTAGCTCCAAAATTTATGCTCATTTTGTTTTTAAACAATTGCGTACCACCACTAACACGAACGGGACTCCATTTTAATGAATCTCCTGCAAAATTATACGAGGTAGAAAAGTTTAAGTTATTAAAAATGGTTATTTTTTTATCCTCGGTAGCTGTACTATCTCTGTCTTTAACTTTTGCTTCAAGATTATTAGAAACAGAAATCCCCATAGAACTTGAAAATGTTTTATTAGGCGTTCCAAAAATGCTTTCTTCAAAACGTGTGAAATCAACATCGCTAGTAGTTAAACCATCTGCACTAACAACCTCGTAAGTATCATAATATTTATCGAAGGCAGGATTAATGTTATAACTAATAGATGGTCTAATAACGTGTCTAATAGCTTTAAGTTTCACGTCTTTACCTTCTTTTTCACGATTAAACATACCGTAAATTGTGGTTCCTAAACTGGTGCTAAAGTTATACGTTCTAAAAGCATCAAAACCATTAACGGTTTCTGTTACAACTTCTCTATCGGTAGTATCATAAGTTTTATCAACGGTTTTAAACGTCCAAACTTCATTAAAACTACTACTAGCACTAGCACTAAAGTATTTAAATAATTTAAAGTTGGTCGATATTGGAATAGAATGTTGAAAACCTGCTTTAGCTTCGTCAAACATTTCTTTTTTAAAGAATAAAGAATCGGTTGTCGAGATTCTGTTCTCTCCACGAATGTTATACTGTAAGTTTATATTCTGTATAATACCCTTTTTAGAACCATTTTTAGAGGCAAACGGATAAACTCTACCAACGCTTCCTTGAAAAGTTGGAAGTGTCATGTTTATTTCTTCAGTATTAGTGTTTTGAGAGTGCGTAGCTGTTACACTATAATTAACCTGTGGTTCGCCCTGAAACGTTTTGGAATACGATACAGAAGATGATAAGGTATTATTTAAAAAGTTAGCAACGTTTACCTGATTAACAGATTGTTGATAGTAAGAACTACTACCTAAGTTAACCGAAGCTGAAAAGCGAGAATTTGGGTTTGCTTTTGAATCTTGACTGTGAGACCACCTTAAGTTATAAATGGTATTCTTAGCGTAGTCTGAAAACCCACGTTCGCTAGTAATCAGGTTTTCATATCTAAACCCGATATTACCACTGTATTTATAGCGTTTTTTGTATTTGTTTTCTAAACGCAGTCCGTAACTACCATTGGTATAATAATCACCTAAAACAGCTAAATCGACGTAATCGTTAATAGCAAAATAATAACCACCATTTTGTAAAAAATAACCTCTTGTATTTTGCTCTCCAAAGGTTGGAATAATAACCCCCGATGTTTGTGTTTCGCTTTGCGGAAAAAAGCCGAAAGGCAACCCTAAAGGCGTTGGAACATCATATATAAATAAGTTAGCCAAACCAGTAACAATTTTTTTTCCTGGAACAATTTTAGCTTTTCTTAATTTTATATAATATTCTGGATCTTCTAAATTACTTGCAGTAGTATATTTTGCATCTTTAACAAAGTAAACCGAATCGTTTTCTTTTTTAGTAAGCTCTGATATTACGGTACCTTCACCTTGTTCTGTTTTTGAATTGTAAATTAAGGCCTTTTGGGTTTCTGTATTAAAAACGATAGAATCGGGCTCAACAACATTACTACCTTGTGTAAAAACCGGTTTTTGACTATAGGCTCCAATAGAATCTGTAATTCCTACAGCGTAAACGGTGTTGGTATTATAATCTATAGTTATACTACCTGCGGTAATATTCATGTCGCCATAATCTATTTTGGCTTCATTATATAGGTAGAGTTTTTGTTTTTTATTACTGAAAGTCGTGTAATCTTTAGCGTGATACTTCACTATGTTTTCTAACAAATCCTTTTTAGGTTTTATAGAATCTTTTGTTATGGTATCCTGTATTTTCTCTGAAGTATTTAAAACATCGAGACTGTCAACACTAGGAACTAAACTATCCTTAACAGTTCTGTTAATGCTTTTTCCTTTTTCAGGGATATCTTGAGAAAAGCTTAACGTGTTGATAAACACAGTAAAACTTAGTGCAAAAAGTATTTTAAAGTTGTTTGTATGCAACGCTTTTAAATGTATTTTTGTAAAAGTATGGCTCGGTTTTTGAAAAGTCAAAATTACATATATTTTTTTGTGATTGATTTAATAATCAACTAAAAATTTAAAATTAAAATAAACCCACTTTTTTAGCCGTTAAAATCAAATAAATAGTTCATTCTATTTTGGCATCAATAAAAGATGCTTTGTATTGATTTAAGCTGCAAACGATTTAAAATAGTATTCATCAAATGAAAACGAACAAGTTATTAATTTTCGTATCTTTTATAATAGTATTAACATTATCTTCATTTATAACAAGTGATGTTCAAACCGCTAGAAATAAGTTTGTAGTTGTGTTAGATGCTGGCCATGGTGGTAAAGATCCTGGAAATTTAGGAAATGGTTATAAGGAAAAGGATATAGCCCTTAAAACCGTTTTAGCCGTTGGAAAGGAATTAGAAAAAAATCCAGATATTAAGGTCGTTTATACGCGTAAAACAGATGTTTTTATCGATTTATTTGTACGAGGTAAGATAGCGAATAAGGAAAAGGCAGATTTATTTGTATCTATTCACTGCGATTCGCATACTTCGCAAGCCTATGGAGCCGGAACTTTTGTTTTAGGAACACACCGTAATAAAACCAATTTTGAAGTCGCTAAAAAAGAGAACTCTGTAATTTTTATGGAGGAGGATTACGAAAAAAACTATGCAGGATTCGATCCTAACTCACCAGAATCGGTAATGAGTATTTTGTTAAGTCAGGAAGAATATTTAGACCAAAGTATCCAATTGGCTGGCTTAATACAGAAAAAATTCACTAGTAAATTAAACAGAAAAGACAGAAAGGTAAAGCAAGCCGGTTTTATAGTGTTACATCAAACGGTAATGCCTAGTGTACTTGTCGAATTAGGTTTTTTAACAAATAAAAGCGAAGGTGCTTATTTAAATTCTAGTAAAGGACAAATTCAAATGGCTAATGCTATTAAAGAAGCTATTTTACAGTACAAGCAAAGTCTAGAAACTAATGTTAGCGATTATCAAATAGGTAATAGCACAATAGAAACAACTTCAAGTAATTCTGCTAATATTACCTTTAAGGTTCAAATAGCAGCAAGTTCAAAAGCTTTAGAAACTAAACCTTATAACTTTAAAGGGCTAAGTACCATTTCTAGAGATAAGGAGGGCGGATTGTATAAATATTTCTATGGTAACACTTCTGATTATGAAAGTATTAAAGGGCTAGAGCGTGAAGCTAAAAACAAAGGTTATAAATCAAGTTTTATTGTTGCTTTTAAAGACGGTAAAAAGATTGCCCTTACCGAAGCTTTAAAATCAGTAACTAATTAGAGGCATTCTTCTTAAATTTATATTAAATTTGTTTATCTAAAGCATTCAATTTTGAAAATAACAAGAGAAGTAAAAACAGGCGTACTCGTATTATTAGGCATCATATTATTATATTATGGTTTTAATTACCTTAAAGGAAGAGACCTTTTTAACTCATCGCTTACGTTTTATACAGAATACGAAAACGTTGAAGGCTTAGTGCCATCTACGCCTGTAACTATTAATGGACTTGCTGTAGGACAGGTTACCAAAATAGGCTTTAAAGGCGATGGCTCAGGAAAACTACTTATAGAGCTTTTAGTAGATAGCGATTTTAAATTCTCGAAAAATAGTAGAGCAGAATTATACGAAACGGGCTTAATAGGAGGTAAGGCTATTGCCATAGTTCCTGCTTTCGATGGCGCTGAAACTGCGACAAATAATACCGTTTTAAAAGGTTCTATAAAAGCAGGTTTAACCGAGTTAGTAAACCAACGCTTAACACCTTTACAAGAAAAAATAGAAATTATGATGGTCGGTGCAGATTCACTACTTAGTAATATAAACGATATTTTCGACGAAAAAACTAAAGCACACCTACAAACAAGTATAGCTGGTTTAAGTTCTACAATAGATTCTTTTAAAAGCACATCAAACTCATTAAACCAATTAATGTTAGCTAATGAAGCTAAAATTGACGCGGTTTTAACAAATGCGGAAAAAGCAACAAGCGATTTAACTAAAATTTCAGGATCATTATCGCAGTCAGATTTAGGACAAACGGTTAAAAATTTAGAATCTACTTTAGCAAATTTTAATACACTTTTAGCTGATTTAGAGCATGGTAAAGGTACTATGGGTAAATTATTAAAGGATGATCAATTGTATAATAATTTAGAAGGAGCAACTAGCGAATTGGAGGCTCTATTATTAGATTTTAAATTACATCCTAACCGCTACACCAGAATTCTTTCCAAAAAAGAAATACCTTACCAAGAACCAGAATCTAACTAAACACTATGGAATATATACCAAACATACTATTTGCAATAGTACTCTTTTTGGGCGTTGGCTTTTTTGCTAAAAACGTACAAAAGCTAATAAGGAATATCAAACTAGGTCAGGATAAGGATGTTAGCGATAACAAGTCGCAACGCTGGAAAAACATGGCTATGATTGCCTTAGGTCAAAGTAAAATGGTACGTCGCCCAATTTCTGGGTTTTTACACGTGGTTGTTTACGTTGGCTTTATCATTATAAACATCGAAGTTCTAGAAATTATAATCGACGGTTTATTAGGTACACACCGTATTGGGTTAAGTGTATTACCACAATCGGTTTATGGATTTTTAATAGGAACATTCGAGGTTTTAGCATGTCTAGTTTTTATTTCAGTAATTATATTTTGGATTCGTAGAAATGTTATAAAAATAGCACGTTTCTGGAAAAGCGAAATGACAAGCTGGCCTAAAAATGATGGTAACTATATTTTGTATTTCGAAATGGTATTAATGACGCTTTTTTTAGTCATGAATGCTACCGATTTACAATTTCAAGCCCTAAACTCAGGTAATGTAATCAGCCAATTTATCACACCTTGGTTTTCTGGGATGTCAGAAGGTACTTTGCATGTTATTGAGCGTGGTGCATGGTGGTTGCATATTGTAGGCATACTAGTGTTCCTAAACTATTTATACTATTCAAAACATTTACACATATTATTAGCCTTTCCAAATACCTATTACGGGAAGTTACAACCTAAAGGACAGTTTAACAACCTAGAGGCGGTAACCAACGAGGTGAAAATGATGATGGATCCAAACGCAGATCCATTTGCAGCTCCTGCCGAAGGTGCCGAAGATGACGTGCCAGCAAAATTTGGAGCTAGCGATGTGCAAGATTTAAACTGGGTACAATTATTAAATGCATATACCTGTACAGAATGTGGTAGGTGTACTAGCGAATGTCCAGCAAACCTAACAGGTAAAAAATTATCGCCAAGAAAAATAATGATGGATACTCGCGACCGTTTAGAGGAAGTCGGTAAAAATATCGATGCCAATAACGGCGAGTTTAAGGACGATGGCAAACAATTATTAGGCGATTACATCACAAACGAGGAACTTTGGGCGTGTACAACCTGTAATGCCTGTGTAGAAGCGTGTCCAGTAAGTATCGATCCGCTGTCTATCATTCTAGAAATGCGTCGCTATTTAGTTATGGAGCAATCTGCAGCACCAGTAGAATTAAATAACATGATGACTAATATCGAGAATAACGGAGCACCTTGGCCATACAATCAAATGGATAGGTTAAACTGGAAAGACGAATAAAACTATGACTCCTAAAACACAAATTATTAAAGGATTTTTATTTAGTGCCGTAATGCTTTTAAGTGCTCTTGGTTTCGCACAAAATAACGAACAAGCACTTAAGGAAGTCAATGAAATAGCCCTACAAATGTTCGCAGACATGAATAATAGGGATTACGATGCTATTATTGACATGACGCATCCAAAAGTATTCGAAATAGCACCAAAAGATGCCATAAAAGATGTTTTTAAAAGCATGTTCGAGGGGAATGAAGATTTTTCAATAAACATACCCAAAACGGTACCTAACTATAAATTATCAGAAGTTTTTACCAACGAAAAAGATAGTGTAAAGTACGTTTTTGTCTCTTACGATATGAAAATGGATATGACCTTTCATAAACAAGAATTCGACGACGAAGCTAAAACCATGATGAAAATCATGATGGCTTCAAAAGGTATGGATGTTACATTTAAAACCAATAATGCACTCGATATTTTCATGAAAGATCGCATCACCATTATCCTAAAGGACAATCACACAAATAACAACTGGGTTATGGTTAATTACGATGCCGATTCCCCGTTATTCTATAACATTGTTCCAGCTAGCTTGCTAGAAAGTGTAAAAACATATAACCAAGATTTAATGTTATTGCGTAAAAAAGAAGAGTAATAAAATAAATTTGGCGTTACCGCAAGGGTCGGGCTTTACGCTATATCTTTTTTTGCCATTTATGGCAGCAAAAAAAGGATGTCGCTACAATCCCTAACGCAGCAACCAACATTTAATAATAATCCTGCAAAGAGTAAAATCAAAGTAGGTATTAAATAAAATATTATGAGCGAATTACTAAAAGTACCAACAATGGCCGATTTTATGGCAGAAGGAAAACAACCCGAAATATTATTTTGGGTAGGATCTGCAGGTAGTTTTGATGATCGAGCAAAAAAAATAACTAAAGCCTTTGTTAAAATTTTAAACAAAGCCAATGTCGATTTTGCCGTATTAGGAACCGAAGAAAGTTGTACAGGCGATGTTGCAAAACGCGCCGGAAACGAGTTTCTATTTCAAATGCAAGCCGTTACAAACATCGAGATTTTAAACGCTTACGAAATAAATAAAATAGTAACCTGCGATCCGCATTCATTTAACTGTTTAAAAAATGAATACCCAAGTTTAGGTGGGCAGTACGAAGTTCTACACCATACTCAGTTTATAAATCAACTTATAGCCGCTGGTAGGCTAGAAGGCTTAAACGATACCTATAAAGGCAAACGTATTACATTTCACGACCCTTGCTATTTGGGTAGAGCCAATAACGAGTACGATGCGCCAAGAGAAGTGTTGCAAAAAACCAAAGCAACACTAACAGAAATGAAAAGACATAAACGTACAGCGTTGTGTTGTGGTGCTGGTGGTGCGCAAATGTTTAAAGAGCCCGAAAAAGGCGATATGGATATTAATGTACTTCGTACAGAAGGCGCTCTAGAAACCAATCCAGATATTATTGCTACCGGATGTCCGTATTGCAATACCATGATGACAGATGGTGTAAAAGCAAAAGAAAAAGAAAGCGAAGTTCAAGTTCTAGACATTGCAGAATTAATTGCAAATGCTCAAGGTTTATAAAAATAAATTCCTGCAAAAGCAGGAATCTAAATTTAAGTTTTAGTTAAAATTAAAACCCCCAATAAGTAAATTAAATGCTAGTAGATTTTATAACATTACCAGAAGAATCAAGAGTTTGGATTTACCAAGCCAACCGTTCATTTTCAGAGGTCGAACTTGAAGAAATCCGAGCTAAACTCGATATTTTTATAGGAAATTGGACAGCTCATGGTAGCGATTTACAAGCAGGGTATACAATCAAATACAAACGTTTTATTGTATTAGCTCTAAATCAAGATGTAAGTAAAGCAACAGGTTGCTCTATTGATTCATCTGTGCATTTTATCCAACAATTAGAAAAAGACTATAATGTCGATTTAATGGATAAAATGAATGTGTCTTACAAACAAGGGGAATACGTTGCTCATAAAACACTTTCAGATTTCAGAAAAATGGCTAAGGATAAAGCGGTTTCTAAAAACACCATTGTTTTCAATAATTTAGTCAACAATATAGCAGAATTTAAAGAAAACTGGGAAGTACCTGCAAGCGAAAGCTGGCATGGGCGTTTTGTTAAATAAGCCTTATTTAAATTATCAATTTTTCATTTTTTGAATGAGCTTCTTTTAGTGGGTAAAACTACTATAATTAGTTTTTTGTGCCATTTTTTAATATTCAGCTATACCATTACCTCAAGTATTTGTATTAAATATGCATCATAAAATCTTAAGCCTAAGGCAGAATTATAAAAATTGTTTTTAACTTCTTTATAAATCTATCTTAAAGTCTTTTAATCTTCTTTTTAAAAGTATTATTTTGGCATGATTATTAGTGTTTACTAGTATAACTAATAATTTCCCTTAACAAATCTTTTATGCGTCATATCTATATTACCATAATTACATGTTTATTTGTATTACCTGTAATTGCACAAAATTCAATTAATCCCTTGTTAACTAAAGACGTTGCTGCTCAAAAAAAGTGGGTAGATAGCGTGTATGCTTCACTAACCTTAAAAGAAAAAGTGGGGCAGTTGTATATGGTTCAGGTAATGTCTAATCAAGATCAAGACACAAAAAATAAAGTGGTGCAAACCATTAAAGACCATCATATTGGTGGTGTTATTTATTCTTTAGGTGGACCTAACAGGCAAGCAAGGTTAAATAACGAGTTACAATCACTTTCTAAAATTCCATTACTTATTGGTATGGATGCGGAGTGGGGTTTAAGCATGCGTTTAGATTCTACGTATGCATTTCCATGGAATATGACACTTGGGGCTATAAAAGATAACAAATTAGTAGAGCAAGCAGGAAGACAAATAGGCGAGCATTGTAAACGCTTGGGTGTACATTTTAATTTTGCCCCAGTGGTAGATATCAATACAAATCCTAAAAACCCTATTATTGGAAACAGGTCTTTTGGTGAAGATAGAGACAATGTAACCGAAAAAGCATTGGCCTTTATGAAAGGTATGCAAGATGCTGGTGTTTTAGCGAATGCCAAACATTTTCCGGGACATGGAGATACCGATCAAGATTCGCATAAAACCTTACCAACAATTAGTTTTAATGAAAAACGTATAGATTCCATTGAGTTATATCCTTATAAGAAATTAATTACCGAAGGCCTATCAAGTGTTATGGTGGCACATTTAAATGTACCAAGTTTAGAAACACGAGAAAATTATCCTTCTTCTTTATCAAAACATATTGTAGCCGACATTTTAAAGGAGCGTTTAGGCTTTAAAGGCCTTATTTATACCGATGCTTTAACCATGAAAGGTGCAGCCGATTTTAGCGAAACAGGAGATATCGATTTAGCTGCTTTTAAAGCTGGAAACGATGTTATGCTTATGTCGGAAAACGTAGGTATAGGAGTTTCTAAAATTATTGAAGCTTATAATAAAGGAGAGATTACCGAAGCACGTTTAGAACATTCGGTTAAAAAGATTTTGAAGGCCAAATATAAAGTAGGACTTCATAATTACGAACCTATTGGACTTTACAATTTATCAAATGATTTAAACAGATTAAAAGACGACATTTTATATGAAGAATTGCTTGAAAACGCAATTACTGTTCTTAAAAGTAAAGAAGACATTCTTCCGCTACGTCGTTTAGAAACTAAAAATATTGCTTACGTAAAACTGGGAGACGATTCAGGAGCACCTTTTCTTGATGAATTAAAAAAATATACCAAAGTACACGAAATTCAATCGGATAATTTGTTCTCCTTAATGAACAAATTAAAACCGTATAATACCGTTATTGTTGGGTTTCATAGATCTAATGATAATCCTTGGAAGTCTTATAAATTCAGTAGCAAGGAATTGATTTGGCTTAATGAAATGGCACAATCGCACACTGTTATTTTAGATGCTTTTGTAAAACCTTATGCACTTTCTGGCTTAAATTCTATTGAGAATATTGAAGGTATTGTGGTAAGCTATCAAAACAGTGAAATTGCGCAGCGTAAATCGGCACAACTTATTTTTGGGTCTTTAGCTGCTAAAGGAACATTACCAGTGTCTATTGGAAACTATTTTAAAGCCGGTGAGGGTATACAATATAACGAGCTTAAAAATTTAGGATATACCATACCAGAACGTGTAGGTATGAATTCTAAAAAATTAGCAAAACTAGACTCCTTAGCAAATTATGCTGTTAACGGACAAATGACACCGGGTATTCAGTTATTGGTGGCAAGAAAAGGTAAAGTAGTTTACAGTAAGAATTTCGGTAAGCATACTTACAGCGGTAAAGAAAAAGTAGAGTTCGATAATATTTACGATGTAGCTTCTTTAACTAAAATTTTAGCCACATTACCATTGTTAATGGAACTTGAGGAGCAAGGTATAGTGACACTTGACACTAAGCTTTCTACAGTTTTACCCGAATATAAAAACTCTAATAAGGCAAACATCACTTTTAAAAGCATGTTGTCTCATTATGCGCAATTAAGACCTTGGGAGCCTTTTTATTATCACACTTTAGATTCGGTTACAAAACGTCCTAGCAAAAAATATTATAGAAAAGTTCGTAGTCCAGAATTCGATGTAGAAGTGACCAAAGATTTGTTTTTAAGAACTGACTATCAGGATTCTTTACCCGAAATAATTAGAAAATCTGAGCTTCTAGAAACTAAAAGATATCGCTATAGTGACTTTCCTTATTACATTTTAAAGAAATTTATTGAATACCATTACGACAGAACATTAGATGAGTTAGTACAATCGCATTTTTATGAGTCATTAGGAGCAAATCATACCTTGTATAATCCGTATCATAAAATCAGTAGCAAAAAAATAGTACCTACAGAGATTGATGATTATTACAGATACCAAAAAGTACACGGTTTTGTGCACGATATGGGAGCTGCCATGCAAAATGGCGTTGGTGGTCATGCCGGCGTATTTAGTAATGCAAATGATGTGGCTAAGATTATGCAAATGTATCTGCAAAAGGGATATTATGGTGGTAAACGCTATTTAAAACCAGAAACGGTAGATAAGTTTAACACCTGCTATTATTGCCGAAATAATAACAGACGAGGTATAGGTTTCGATAAACCACAATTAGGCGATTCTGGACCAACTTGTGGTTGTGTTTCAATGACAAGCTTTGGGCATTCAGGTTTTACAGGAACCTATGCTTGGGCAGATCCAGAAGAAGAAATTGTTTATGTGTTTTTGGCAAATAGAACGTTTCCGCATGCGGGTAAAAACTTATTATTAAGGGAGAATATTAGAACAGATATTCAACGTTTAATTTACGAGGCTATAGAAGATTAATAAAAATAATTGAGAAGAGTTAAAGAATAAGGAAAAAAACTGTTTTAAACAGACCAGCATTTATGGTGTCTTTTTTATGGTTATATTTTCTTTACTCTGAAAATTTAGAATAAATTTTATGAAAATAGGTATTGTTTGTTATCCAACTTTTGGTGGTAGTGGTGTTGTAGCTACCGAGCTAGGTCTAGAACTTTCTAAACGTGGCCATGAAATACATTTTATTACGTATAACCAGCCAGTTAGGTTAGAGCTAATTAGCAATAATGTGCATTACCATGAAGTAACAGTGCCAGAATATCCCTTATTTCATTATCAGCCTTACGAGTTGGCTCTATCTAGTAAATTAGTAGATATGGTTAAACTACATGGTATAGAAATATTACATGTACATTACGCTATTCCACATGCTTATGCCGCATATATGGCTAAAAAAATGTTACAAGAAGAAGGCATATTAGTACCTATTGTTACAACCTTACACGGAACAGATATAACATTAGTGGGTAGCCATCCATTTTATAAACCTGCAGTAACGTTTAGCATTAATAAATCTGATGCTGTAACTACAGTTTCAAAAAGTCTAAAAGACGATACACTTCGATTATTTGATATTAAAAATGAGATTTCGGTAGTTTCAAACTTTATAGATTTAGAAAAGTATAACCATGCCTTTACCGATTGTCAACGTGGTATGATGGCGAATGATAATGAAAAAATCATAACGCATATAAGTAATTTAAGACCCGTAAAACGTGTTCAGGATGTTATTAGTGTGTTCTATAACATTCAAAAGGAAATGCCTGCAAAACTAATGTTTATTGGCGAAGGACCAGAAAAGGAACAAGTCGAATTACGTTGTCAAGAACTAGGCATTTTAAATAAGGTGGTATTCTTTGGGAAAAGTAATGAGATCGATAAGATTTTATGTTTTTCAGATTTATTTCTACTACCATCTCAAACCGAAAGTTTTGGTTTAGTTGCTTTAGAAGCTATGGCGTCTGGAGTACCAGTTATTTCGAGTAATACAGGAGGTTTACCAGAAGTTAATATTCATGGTTCTTCTGGTTTTTTAAGCGATGTAGGCGATGTTGACGATATGACCAAAAACGCACTATATATATTAAGTGATGAGGAACGTCTAAAAACCTTTAAAGCAAACGCACGTAAGGAAGCTTTAAAATTCGATTTACACGCTATTGTTCCTAAATACGAAGCTATTTATGAAGATACTTTAGCGAAGTGTTTTGTGTTATAAACTTATCCTTTTGAGTTACTTTTTCTTGTATTTAGGCTAATTTTAATCTTTGTTTTTATCGATCTTTGAATAAAAACAGATTATGGCTATACTAGGAAATATTATTAAAGGAGTAATTGAGTTAAAAGGGACTTTAACTTCAGAGACCAATCATGTTGCGTCTCAAGAGGCTGTTTTAAAACAGCTTTTAGAAAAAGCACAAGACACTCAATTTGGAACGCATTATAAATTTTCTGAAATTTTAGAATCAGATTCCATGTTATCTGCCTTTGCCAAAACAGTTCCATATTTCGATTATAATAAAATTAATGATGCCTGGTGGAATAAATTGCTTAAAGGTGAAACCGATGTGACTTGGCCTGGAAATCCGTCATATTTTGCATTAAGCTCTGGTACAACAGGTAAAACTAGTAAGCGAATTCCGGTAACGGACGATATGATTTCTGCCATAAGAGAATCTGGAATTAAACAAGTATTCGCACTTCATAATTTTGATTTGCCAGCTGATTTTTTTGAAAAAGAAATCATGATGCTAGGAAGCTCAACAGATTTAGAGGAAAATAATGATCACCTTGAAGGCGAAATTAGCGGAATAAGTGCTAGTAATATCCCGTTTTGGTTTAGAAATTATTATAAACCAGGAGAAGAAATAGCTAAAATTGACGATTGGGATGCACGCGTTCAACGCATTGCAGAACGTGCTAAAGATTGGGATATTGGTGCTTTAAGTGGTATTCCTTCTTGGATAGAATTGATGCTTCAAAAAGTTATAGATCACCACAATTTAGATAATATCCACGACATTTGGCCAAACTTACAAGTCTATACTTCTGGAGGAGTAGCATTTAGCCCATATGAAAAAAGTTTTAATGCGTTAATGGGTAAACCCGTTACGGTTATAGACACATATTTAGCTTCCGAGGGTTATGTGGCTACACAAGTACGCCCCGAAACAGATGCTATGCAATTAAATACCGACAGTGGTATTTATTTTGAGTTTGTACCGTTTAAACCAGAATATATAAATAAAGATGGTTCGCTTTCTCAAGATGCCCCTGCCTTAACTTTGGAGCAAGTGGAACGCGATCAAGATTATGTTTTAATTATGAGTACCGTTAGTGGCGCATGGCGTTATTTAATTGGCGATACTATAGAATTTACAGATGTTGAGCGTGCCGAAATTAAAATTACAGGACGAACTAAATTCTTTTTAAACACAGTAGGTTCTCAACTTTCTGTGAATAAAATGGATGATGCCATGCAAAAATTAGAAGAGAAATTCTCAACTAAAATTCCAGAATATACTATTTGTGCTAAACGAGGAGAAGACGATGAATTTTATCATTTTTGGTATATAGGTAGTGAAGCCGAAAATCTTGATAATTCTGAGGTTGCCGAAGCTTTAGATGGATTTTTAAAAGTAGCTAATAAAAATTATAAAGTTGCTAGAAGCAAAGCTTTAAAAGGTGTTAAAGTAAAGCTGGTAAACCCATCAGTTTTTCATGAGTGGAGTGGTGCCAACAAGAAAAAAGGTGGGCAAGTAAAAATGGAACGTGTAATGGGAGAAGATAAATTTAATGAATGGGAAACTTTTGTTAAGCAAAATTAATTTGTTTGTAGTTTTTCATTTCTAGTATTAACCAATTCCATGATTTCTTCAGGTGAAAGGTAAAAGCGCTTTATTCTGTTTTTATAATTTTCATTAATATCGGCATGGTTTAATATGAAGTTTTTTGTTTTCAAAATATAGGTTTCCATACCATGGTTTACAGCAAAAGTATCTGCGGCACGCTCTGCTTCTACAATATGATTTTCAGAAAACAGATATCTTATCCCAAAATTTATTAAGTTTAATTTACTTCGGTTTTGATAATCAATAATATGCCCCAATTCATGTCCTATCCAACCAATTAATATATCAGAAGGAATATGTTTGGTTAGAAATTTTTTATCAGAAATTTTAAAGGTTTCGCTAATTAAAATTAAATAACTTCTGTTTTTTCTACTTTTAAAAAAGCTACCAAAGCTTGGTCTAGCCTGCATGGTAGATTTTTTTATGTTTTTTTTAAACTTAAAACTGATTTTTGTGTGCTCTAATTCGGGGTAATAACTTAAAGCCGTTTTAACTTCATTTTCAATAGATTTCGGAATATGGTGTGTTGTCATAATTTAATAAAAAGGTTCAATAAATTTTAGATTGTTTTTCGCTGTTACTCCAATATAATCATAATCCATGAGACCTTATACGCCAAATAGCAATAGAGTTAATGATTGTTTTATATGAGTTCGTATTTCCTTTGTTTTAGGTTTTTTCTAACAAAAATGGTTGCTATTATTAAACCTTTTTAACAAAAGCATCTGCCCAATCCTCAATACGTTTACCAAAACATTCTAATATGGCATCTACACCAATAACGCTGCCTTTACATAAGCGTCCTAAAATAAAAATGGGCAAATTATGGTCTTTAATCGTGCTAATTACTTGACCGTTTTCTAAGGTGCCTATACCCAATTTCGTGTGTATAGGTTGTATTAAATCATTCTTAAGTAAACTAGTCACTAATGGTGCATTTACTTTTAATAGCTGAGGCGCATCTAAAACACTATTAATCATAATATTGGTTGATACGGTGTCACCCTCTTTATTTGTTAATTTCCATCCCTTGTTAGTCGTTTCAATGTCAGGGTTGTCTACAAAATCAAATACTAAAATGTTAGCATCGGCTAAGGCAAGCATTTGTTGCATACTTTCAATTGGTGGTCCGTAGGAGTAACGTTTACTGCGATCATCGAGTTTTATAATGTCTTCAATAACCTCATTATCTAACAAGGAATGCGAGAGTGAGGCATATAAAGTAGGTTGGCAATGGCGCCAAACTTGACCCACACAATAATCTAAACTCACAGGGGTTTTTCCTAACCCCATTTGTATATAGCGCTCTATAAGTTTGTAAGTAGAAATATTAGTTTTTTGGATAAGCTCGTGATTATAATTGTTATCCTGTAACCAATTTGAAATAATAAATTTTAGCGCTTTATCATTTAAATTATGTCGTAGCGCTCTATCTTGTAGGGATAAGTAGATGTGCGAAGCTATTTTAGATATAGCATGTATTAGAAAGTGTATATCATTAGTAGTATCTTTTTTCGAAGCTAATTCAATCTCTTTTTTAAAAGCGCTTAGTGCTTCGTTATTAGGTTTATACCAATCGTCAATAGCTTGTTTTAATGGTTTTGGAGCCATTGGATTTCCATCCAAAGAGAAAGGGACAAGGCTTAAGTTTTGTGGTTTTAGCTGAACGTATTCGGTTTTTAAAGTATGTGTATCAATTACCTTAAAATATCCAAATTCATTAATTGTTAAAGCGCGCATAACATCAATCATCGCCAATCCAAAACCTCTTATGTTTATGGTGTTTGTTTTCTGATTTTTTAGGTTTTCAAATTTGCAAACGGAATAAGGATTTTCATAAAACTGAATGTTGTCTTTTTCAGTTTCAGCAAAGTGTTTCCATTGTTTCATCTCATCAGAAAGCTCTGTGGGTTGATGGCCTATGGTAATTAAAATGGCATCAAAAACGAAGGTTTGGTTTTCGTTGGTGGATAGCTTTATTAAATTGTCCTGATAATCTAGAGCCATCACTTCTTTATTTATTTTTTTGAAAAACTTCGATGTTTTTAAAACGGTTTCCAAAGCAAGGTAGCGCTCATGCAGATACTGTCCTATTTTTTTTCTAGACGGAAAAGTATCGGAATCTTCTTGGGTTTGATTAAACTCTGACCATTCATGATAAGCGGGGAAACTGCTAATTATTTTTGAATCGAAATTAAAGGAAGGTCTTGCTTTTAAACCACTTAAAGCGCGCTCATGAATGTTTACCCAATTACTTTCAGCTTGATTTATATCCCAAACAGGGCCAGCGCCTTCGTGCGCAGTAGGTTCAAAAATGGTGATGTTTAGTTTTTTGTTTGCCTTGTTTAAATTAATTAAGAGCATTTCTAAAGCATATAATCCTCTGGGACCAATTCCAATAATGGCAAAGTTTTTCATTCCTTTTTTTTAGTTAAGATAAATAAAAAGCAGCATTTAGGGTGCTTTTTAATTTAAATAGATGCATGATGCCTTTAAATGTAAACGACAATGGTGTTTAATTAGAGCGACTATGTTGTTAGTTGGATCTAGATGTCTTTAAAACGAGAAGTACATAAACAAAAAAAGCACCTTAAAAAGGTGCTTTTAATATATTGATTTATTTATTTATTCTTAGAATTGGTAACGAATACCTAAAGCGATATCGAAATCTAAATCGTCACTAAAATCTCCAAAACCTAATTCTGGTCTAAAGTCTAATGATAATAATAACGGAATATCAAAATTATATTCGATACCTATATCACCGGCAACAAATAAAGCCGTTTCGCTAACATCATCAAAAGCATCTTTACCATCAAAAGACGCTAATCCACCACCAGCACCAACAAACCAATTAAAATTACCATCTAAAGGCATAACCCATTGGTAAATACCTGTAAGTTTAAAAGCATTATAATCATTTGAGCTTCTCCAACCTAAATCGGCTTCTAATCTATTATTGTCGCCTAATGCACGTTGGTAAGATACTTCTGCACCTAAACCATCGCTATCGCCTAAACGTAATCCAATAGCATTCTCCGAAATGTCCTGTGCATTTGAAGTAAATGCAAAACCTAATACAGCCACTGATAATAAAAATAATTTTTTCATAAATATTGTTTTTTGTTAATTGTTATAATATACGGTCGTTTATCGTTAAAAGACCATTTTTAAAAATTTAATCTTTAGCAAAAATAGAGCCAATTTTGTGTTTATATTTACGCATATCATATATATTTTAACGCAATGCATTTAAATCATTTAAAATCAGTGTTATCGGGAGAGTTATATCACGACGACTTAATAAAATCCATTTATGCCACTGATGCTTCGGTTTACAGAAAACTGCCATTGGCAGTAGCTTACCCCAA
Source organism: Algibacter amylolyticus (assembly GCF_014202225.1). GTDB lineage: Bacteria > Bacteroidota > Bacteroidia > Flavobacteriales > Flavobacteriaceae > Algibacter_B > Algibacter_B amylolyticus. The sequence continues at coordinate 41,465 of NZ_JACHGE010000011.1, read as the reverse complement.
AAATGAAGATGATTTAAAAGCGCTAATAAATTTTGCCAAGGCTAACAAAACATCGATAATTCCTAGAACTGCGGGAACATCGTTAGCAGGACAATGCGTTGGAGATGGTATTGTGGTAGATGTTTCAAAATACTTCACTAAAATTATTAAGCTTAATGAAGAAGCGCGAACAGTAACCGTGCAACCCGGTGTGGTTAGAGATGCTTTAAACAATTTCTTAAAACCTTATGGTTTGTTTTTTGGCCCTAATACATCAACCTCTAATAGATGTATGATAGGAGGGATGGTTGGTAATAACTCGTCTGGTACAACCTCTATACAATATGGTGTTACACGAGATAAGGTTTTAGAAATGCATACCATTTTAAGCGATGGTAGCGAAGTTGTTTTTAATGCATTGTCTAAAGAAGCGTTTCATGATAAAATTAAACTAGAAACCTTAGAAGGCGAAATTTATAAAACAATTTATAACGAATTAAAACCGGAAGAGGTTAGAGATGGTATTTATAAACATTTTCCAAAACCAGAAATACACCGAAGAAATACTGGTTATGCCATTGACGAACTAATAAAATCTGCAGTGTTTACGGACGCTCCACAAAATTTTAATATGTGTAAACTGCTTTCTGGAAGTGAAGGCACATTGGCATTTACCACACAAATAACCTTAAAACTAGATAAGTTACCACCAACTGAGGCTATTATTGTGGCGGCACACTTTGATAGCATTGAGAGTTGTTTGAATGCTGTACAACCTGTTATGCAACATGATTTGTACACCTGCGAAATGATGGATAAAACCATTTTAGATTGCACAAAACACAATAAAACACAGCAAGAAAACAGACAGTTTATAGTAGGAGATCCTAAAGCTATTTTAATGTGCGAGGTTCGTGCGGAAACTCCAGAAGCCGTTAAGCTATTAGCTAATAAGCTTGAAAAAACAATTATCGATACGGGTTTAAGTTATGCTAATCCAAAACTTATTGGGCAGGATATTAGTAAAGCAAATAATTTACGTAGTGCAGGTTTAGGTTTATTGGGTAATATTATTGGCGATAAAAAATCGGCGGCATGTATTGAAGATACTGCCGTAGCTTTACCAGATTTATCGAAATATATTGCGGAGTTTTCAAAGCTCATGAAAGGCTATAAGCAAGATGCTATTTATTATGCGCATGCAGGAGCTGGCGAGTTACATTTGCGTCCTATTTTAAATTTAAAGAAGGCTAACGATGTTGATTTGTTTAGAAAAATAACCACCGATGTCGCCCATTTAGTAAAATCGTTTAACGGTTCTATGAGTGGCGAGCATGGTGACGGTATTGTGCGTTCGGAGTTTATTCCATTAATGATTGGTGAAGCAAACTATAATATTTTAAAACGCGTAAAAACGGCTTTCGATACCGATAATATATTTAATCCTGGTAAAATTATTGATGCTTTACCAATGGATGAGTCTTTAAGATATAAACCAAATAGGGAAGAGCCCGAACTAGATACCTTTCTAGATTTTTCTAGTTCTTTAGGTATTTTAAGAGAAGCAGAAAAATGTAATGGTTCTGGCGATTGCAGAAAATTACCAGAGTTTGGCGGTACCATGTGCCCAAGTTACAGAGCTACCAGAAACGAAAAAGATACTACCCGAGCAAGAGCCAATGCGTTACGCGAGTTTTTAACCAACTCGGAGAAATCTAATAAGTTTAATCATGAGGAATTAAAGGAGGTTTTCGATTTATGCCTTAGCTGTAAAGCCTGTTCTAGCGAATGCCCAAGTAGTGTTAATGTTGCTGCTTTAAAAGCCGAATTTCAATACCAATACCAAAAAGAAAATGGCGTGTCGCTGCGCACTAAACTGTTTGCTTTTAATAATAGACTAAACCAATTAGGGAGTAAAACTACGGGGCTTTCAAATTTTATGTTTTCTAATAATTTCACCTCGTCATTATTAAAGCATGCTTTTGGCATTGCTAAAGAAAGAAGTTTACCTTTACTATCGAAACCTAATTTAAGTACTTATTACCAAAGCTTCAAAAAAACAAGTGAATCTAATAGTTATATAAAAACGGTGTATCTGTTTAATGATGAGTTTACTAATAGGCTTGACGCTACCATTGGACAGGATGCGTTAGAGCTTTTGAAGGCTTTAAATTATAATGTTGAAATTATTGATAATGCCGAATCTGGTCGTTCCTTTTTATCAAAAGGGTTGCTAGAAGAAGTTAAAGAACATGCTAATAAAAATGTGGCTCTTTTTAAAGATAAGGTTTCAGAAGAAACGCCACTTATAGGTATTGAACCTTCAGCAATATACACCTTTAAAGACGAGTATTTAAAATTAGCAGACGATACTACTTCCGCGAAAGCGCTATCGGAAAACACATTTTTAATAGAAGAATTTATTCAAAAAGAAATCGAATTAGGAAACATAAGGCCAGAGCAATTTACCTTAGCACCTAAAACCATAAAGTTCCACGGGCATTGTCACCAAAAGGCTATGAGTAACCAGTTATCGAGTTTTGCGGTATTAAATTTACCAACAAATTATAAAGTTACCATAATACCAAGTGGCTGTTGTGGTATGGCAGGCAGTTTTGGTTACGAAAAAGAACATTATGAGGTGAGTATGCAAGTAGGTGAGCAGACCTTGTTTCCGGCGGTTAGAAAGGCTGGAGATTCTGTTTTAATTTCGGCAAACGGAACGAGTTGTAGGCATCAAATTAAGGATGGAACCAATCGCGAGGCTAAGCACCCAATAACGATTTTAAGAGAAGCGCTTGTTTAGTTTCGGTAATCAGTCTCAGTAAACAGTCTCAGTTTCAGTCGCAGTTTCAGTATTCAGTTTAACTCAAATTTTTTTATTGCTTTTTAACTTTTTTCTTTTTTTCCACTTGATCTACAATGGTTATGGCAGCAATTAAGTCTTTCATTTGCAAGTCTTCATCCTCATCTAAAACAACAAAAGGCGCTAGTTTATCTTTATTAAAATTATAGATTTTCCAACGTTTAAATTGGTATTCTAGAGCTGTAAAATTTTCTACCCAATCGCCAGAGTTTAAATACATGGTTTTACCATGTTTATTCTCAAAATATTGCATTTTTGGTTGGTGTATATGCCCGCAAATCACATAATCGTACTCGTTTTCAATGGCCAGTTCAGAAATGACTTTTTCGTAATCATTTATGTATTTTACCGCGCCTTTAACACCATTTTTAACCCGTTTAGATAGCGAATAACGTTCTTTACCGCGTTTGTCTAAATACCAATTTACACCTCGGTTTAAAAGCGTAAGCAAATCATAACCATAGCCACCTAGTTTAGCCAACCATTTGGCATTTTGCACAGAAATATCGAACACATCGCCATGAAAAAACCAAGCTTTTTGTCCATCGAGTTCTAAAACCACCTTATCTACAATAGTGATGTTTCCAATAGTGGTGCCGCTAAATTTTCTTAGCATTTCGTCGTGGTTTCCAGTTATGTAAATAACTTCTACGCCATTGGAAGCCATAGACATTAGTTTCTTAATCACTTTCATGTGCGATTTAGGAAAATAACGCTTACTAAATTGCCAAATGTCTATAATATCGCCATTTAGCACGAGTTTTTTAGGCTCAATACTGTTTAAATAGGTTAATAAATGCTTGGCATGACAGCCATAGGTGCCTAAATGCACATCGGATATTACGGCAATTTCTACTTTTCGTTTTATTTTCAAGTGTGGTGGTATTGGTACATTACAAATAACAACTTTTTGTATTATGTAATTATTACGCTATAATTAATTAAATGTCAGATGATTGTTAATTAATTGTTACGCATTTGGCTACAAAAAAGGGTAAAGCTAAATACGATTTCATTTTCGTATTTATAAGAATAGATTTAACTTAGCCAAAAATTGAAATTATGGCTGGTAATTCCTTCGGAAAACTATTTAATTTAACAACTTATGGAGAATCTCACGGACCTGCTTTAGGTGGTGTTATTGATGGATGTCCATCCGGAATTAAATTAGATTTAGATGAAATTCAAAACGAATTAAATCGAAGAAAACCAGGGCAATCTGCTATCGTTACGCAACGTAAAGAACCAGATACTGTAAAATTTCATTCGGGTATTTTTGAGGGCGTAACCACAGGAACTTCTATTGGTTTTGTTATAGAAAACACCAACCAAAAATCTCACGATTACTCGCATATTAAGGATAGTTACAGACCAAGTCATGCCGATTATACTTACGATAAAAAGTACGGTGTACGCGATTATCGTGGTGGCGGACGTAGTTCTGCGCGCGAAACCGCATGTCGTGTTGTAGCCGGTGCCATTGCAAAGCAAATGTTAAAAGGTATCGAAATTAAAGCCTACGTTTCTGGCGTTGGTACCATGAAATTAGATACACCATATAACGATATAGACCTTACACAAGTAGAATCTAATATTGTGCGTTGCCCAGACCAAGATATGGCGGCAAAAATGGAAACATATATTAAAGAAGTTCGCGCCAAAGGCGATACCGTTGGTGGTATTGTAAGCTGTATAATTAAAAATGTACCAGTAGGTTTAGGCGAACCAGTGTTCGATAAATTACACGCCCAATTAGGTAAAGCCATGTTGTCTATAAACGCCGTAAAAGGCTTTGAGTATGGTAGTGGTTTTCATGGCAGCACCATGTATGGTAGCGACCATAACGATGCTTTCAATAACGATGGAACAACAAAAACCAACTATTCAGGAGGCGTTCAAGGCGGTATAAGCAACGGTATGGATATCTATTTTAATGTCGCTTTTAAACCTGTAGCAACGCTAATCCAGAAATACGAAACCATCGATAAAGCTGGTAACACTGTCGAGATGCAAGGTAAAGGGCGTCACGATCCTTGTGTAGTGCCAAGAGCTGTACCTATTGTAGAAGCTATGGCAGCACTAGTTTTAGCCGATTTTTATTTAATAAACAAACTGTATAATTATCAGGTTTAGAAGCTATTTCCCGCTTTCCACTATATCTTTTCTGTGAAGCAGTCTCGAACTTGTTTCGGGAACTCTACATATTTAGATAATGCTTAATTAGCGTTAGGTTTGTCTTTCAATAGCTTCACAAAAAAGGATGCCGTTTCAATCGGGGCTAAACCATCTGCTAGAGTAGGTGCTTAACTCGAGCTTTAAATACATTTTTGGAAATTAGATTTTAATCTTTTCTAAAAATTATTTTTGAGGTTTCTTACCCATATGTTTCCAACGTTTATGCGTCCAGAAATAATATTCTGGAGCTTCATGAATTTGAGCTTCAACACGTTTAAGATATAAATCTGTAAGCTCAAAATCTTTGTGGTCTTTGGCGTCTCTTATAATATCTGTAAAACTAGCTTCGTAGTAACCACGTTTAACTTTTTTAACCTTTAAAAACAGCGTAACCATACCTAAACGCTTCGCCAGTATTTCGGCTCCAACATGCACAGGCACTTCTACGCCCATAAAGTCTTGCCAATATAAGGCTTTATGAAGCTTTGGCGATTGGTCGAAAACAAAACCATTTAAGGTTAATTCATTAGCTCTTTTAGCTTTTATTAATGTAGGAAAGGTTTCTTTAGTGGTAATTAAATAGCTATTATATTTTGCACGAATACGTTTAACAAGTGCATCAAAATATCTGTTAGCTAATCTTTTATAAACCGCATAGCCTTTATGGTTTATGTGGGTTTGTAAAATAAATATCCATTCCCAACTGGCATAATGTCCCATAAATAAAACAATACTGCGTTGCTCTTCTTCAAGTTTATGTATTTCTTCTACATTTGTAAACACATAGCGTTTTTGCATTTCAGCCTCCGAAATCGTGATAGATTTAATAGCCTCAAACATCATATCGCATAAATGATGATAAAAACGTTTTCTTATTTTTAAAATATCTTGTTCTGTTTTATCGGGAAAAGCAAGCTTTATATTATCATAAACCACTTTTTTTCGGTAACCAATTATGTAATACACTAAAACATAAAAACCATCAGATAAAAAATACAATATTCTAAATGGTAGTATAGATATTATCCATAAAAGTGGATAAACCAGAATATAAACTAGAAATTGCATGAATAAGTTTTAGATTTGTAGCGCAAATATATATTAATTTAAGAATAAACGTTTAGACCTTATGGGTAATTTAAGTATTGTAACCATAGTAATTATTGCAGCAAATGTTATAATCTCGTATAAGGGATTTAATGATTTTGGTTTTTTCGAGAAGTATAAGTTTCAAGTTGGTCCAGTTCAACGTGGTGAACAGATACGAATGTTTAGTTCTGGGTTTTTACACGCCGATACCCAACACCTGCTGTTTAATATGGTGTCTTTATACTTTTTTGCGGATGTGGTTATATCTAATTTAAGTTCCATTCAATTTCTTCTGGTTTATTTAGGAAGCCTTATGGTAGGGAGTTTATTGTCTTTTTATTTTCATAAAAATGAATACCATTACAGTGCAGTAGGCGCTAGTGGAGCAGTAAGTGGTATTATTTATTCAGCGATACTTTTACAACCCGGAATGAGCCTTTATATGTTTTTTATTCCTATTCCAATACCAGCGTATTTATTTGGTATTGGTTACTTGCTGTATTCTATTTATGGCATGAAAAACAAAATAGGAAACATTGGTCACGATGCCCATTTTGGTGGAGCCATTGGTGGTTATGTAATAACCTTGTTGTTGTCGCCTTGGTTGTTTGAAACTAATTTACTCATGATTGTTTTACTCGCGCTTCCTATTGCGCTTTTGTTCGTTTTAAAGAAGTTAGGGAAGATATAAAGTAAAAAAGCCAATTCAGTAATTGAATTGGCTTTTGTGTTTTGTAAAATAGGAAATATTTTATTCGTAGTTATATTCTATGGTTCCAAGAAGTTCTTCTTCATTAGGATTGGAAATATCATCATTATAATAATTTTCTGAACTTACAGGATATCCGTTTTCATTATAAGTGTATTCAAATCTTTCAGAGTTTGTAGGCCAGCCATCCTGTTCGTCATTTATTTTAGTAACATTGTTGCTTCCTCCATAAATATCAAAACCAAATTCACTATTAATATTAATAAAGTTGATAACTTCAAAACCTAAAATATTGTTGAAAATACCCTTTTTGTTATCAAACTCATATGTTTCATTATCCGTAATATCATCATAAGATAACTTGGTGATGTTTGAATTTGATATTGTGTAAGTTGTTGTTCCTATCGGCTCTGTTTGAGAAGAGAAATTACCACGTAGTACTTCCACATCAACAGTATTGTCATTATTATAAGTTAAGATTTGGTTATAAGCTATATCATCACCATCAATATCAAATAAATAATTGATATAACTAGTTAGGTTTCCCTCCGAATTATAAGATACAGTAAAGTACTCCAATAATTCATTATCTTCATAATTATCAATTCTTGTTACTTTGTTATCTGAATATGTAATTTTAGTTTCATAACCGTCATTATCTGATATACTATTTAATTTATTACCATCATAGTTAAAAGTTTGGGTAAATTCATCAGCTGTACTTTTATAGTAAACTATTTGTTTTACTAATGTATTGTCTGTAGTTTCTTCTTGATTTTCTTCTTCGTCACTATTTGAAGATTCAGAACTACAAGCAAAAAAAGAAATGCATAACGCAAAAAGTAGGATTTGTTTTAATTTTATCATAATACTATTTATAAATTTTAAGGGTCTAAATTAGTATAATTATCTTACAAAAATTATAATCAAATTAAAAAAGAGAACGTAATTTATTATATTTCATTTCATAATTGGCATAGCTATTGAAATTATAATATAGATATGCATGTTTTTTATAATGAAAACATCTAAAATTCAGTATTTTACTGTAATTATTAAAAATTTAAAAAATGATTAATCTGTATTTAATGACAGATTGACCTAAAAATATATATGAAAAAATCTAAATTTACAACCCTTGACAGTTTGTCACTACAGGAGTTTGATGAGAACTCAGAATTAATTCCTTTAATGACACCCGAGGACGAAGAAGCAATCAATAACGAAGAGCTACCAGAAACATTACCTATTTTATCCTTAAGAAATACGGTGTTATTCCCTGGTGTAGTTATCCCTATTACGGCAGGTAGAGATGCCTCAATAAAACTAATAAACGATGCTAATAAAGGCGGAAAAGTTATTGGTGTTGTGGCGCAAAAAGACGAATCGGTTGAAAAACCTGGAGCTAAGGACATTCATGAAACAGGAACTGTAGCTAGAATTTTAAGAGTTTTAAAAATGCCTGATGGTAACGTTACCGTTATTATTCAAGGTAAAAAACGTTTTAAAGTTGCCGAAGTACTTACTGAAGAGCCGTACATGACGGCTACAATAAGAGATATTCAAGAAGCTAAACCAGCAAAAAAGAACAAGGAGTTTACTGCAATAATAGACTCTATAAAAGATTTAGCTTTAGAGATTATTAAAGAAAGCCCAAACATTCCTAGTGAGGCTTCTTTTGCTATAAAAAACATTGAAAGCAATTCATTTCTAGTCAATTTTGTGTCTTCAAACATGAATTTAACGGTCGATGAGAAACAAGAGCTTTTAGAAATTGATGAGCTAAAAACACGTGCTTTAACAACCTTAAAGTATATGAATGTTGAGTTTCAGAAATTAGAACTTAAGAATGATATTCAATCTAAAGTTCAAATGGATATGAGCCAACAACAACGAGAGTACTTCTTACACCAACAAATGAAAACCATTCAAGAAGAATTGGGTGGCGTTAGTCATGATGGTGAGTTAGAAGAAATGCGTGTCAAAGCCAAATCAAAAAAATGGGACGAAAAAGTTGCTAAGCATTTTGAAAAAGAAATTGCTAAAATGCAACGCATGAATCCGCAGGTTGCAGAATACTCTATTCAAAGAAATTATTTGGAGTTGTTTTTAGATTTACCATGGAACGAGTTTAGTAAAGATAAATTCGATTTAAAACGCGCCATGAAAATTCTTGATAGGGATCATTTTGGTTTAGAAGATGTAAAACAAAGAATTATAGAATATTTGGCTGTTTTAAAACTTCGTAATGATATGAAGTCGCCAATACTGTGCCTTTACGGACCTCCAGGTGTTGGTAAAACATCCCTTGGTAAATCTATTGCCGAGGCTTTAGGACGAGAGTATGTGCGTATTTCGTTAGGTGGTTTACGTGACGAGGCAGAAATTCGTGGTCATAGAAAAACCTATATTGGTGCTATGCCAGGGCGTATTATTCAAAGTTTAAAAAAGGCAGGAACATCAAACCCTGTGTTTGTTTTAGATGAAATTGATAAATTATCAAATTCACATCAAGGCGATCCTTCTTCAGCAATGTTAGAGGTTTTAGATCCAGAACAAAACAGTGAGTTTTACGATAACTTTTTAGAAATGGGCTACGACCTATCTAAAGTGATGTTTATAGCGACTTCTAATAGTTTATCTACCATTCAGCCTGCATTACGCGATAGAATGGAGATTATAAATGTAACGGGTTATACCATTGAAGAAAAGGTAGAAATTGCCAAGCGTCATTTATTACCAAAACAATTAAAGGAGCATGGTTTAACCGATGCGCATTTAAAAATAGGAAAACCACAATTAGAAAAAATTGTTGAAGGGTATACACGCGAGTCTGGTGTACGTGGTCTTGAAAAGCAAGTAGCAAAAATGGTGCGTTATGCAGCTAAAAATATTGCTATGGAAGAAGATTATAACATAAAAGTATCTAACGAAGATATTATTAAAATATTAGGCGGCCCGAAAATGGAGCGGGATAAGTACGAAAATAATAATGTTGCTGGTGTAGTAACTGGTTTAGCATGGACCCGTGTTGGTGGCGATATTTTGTTTATAGAGTCTATACTTTCTAAAGGCAAAGGCGCTATGTCTATTACTGGTAACTTGGGTAAGGTCATGAAAGAATCTGCTACCATAGCTATGGAATACATAAAATCTAATGCAGATAGTTTTGGAATAGATATTAGTGTTTTCGAAAAATATAATGTGCATATTCACGTACCAGAAGGAGCAACTCCAAAAGATGGCCCTAGTGCAGGTGTAACCATGTTAACTTCTTTAGTGTCACTATTCACACAGAAGAAAGTTAAGAAAAGTTTAGCCATGACTGGAGAAATTACTTTGCGTGGTAAAGTATTACCAGTTGGTGGAATTAAGGAAAAAATACTAGCGGCAAAGCGTGCGCGTATTAAAGAAATATTATTGTGTGAAGATAACAGACGCGATATCGAAGAAATTAAACCAGAGTATTTAAAGGGTTTAACGTTTCATTATGTAACTGAAATGAGCCAAGTTATTGATATTGCTGTCACTAAACAAAAAGTTCAAAATGCAAAAAAATTATAAGGCAGCATTTGTTTTTATAATCGCTTTTGTGTGTAATTTAGGGTTACACGCGCAAGGTAAAGTGGTTTATAAAGATGTGCTTCATAATGGAAAAGAAGCAAAATTAAATTTAGCCACTGGCGAATTTATTTTTAAAGATTCAAAAGGAAACGATTCTATTGTAAATGCTAGAAGAAATGACAACGATAATTCAATTGAAAGATTGAATTATCATGTTGTTCAACAAGGAGAAACTTTAGATGTTGTAGCTAAACAATACGGACTTACAGCAAGTAAATTAAAGCAAGCTAACAAATTAAAATCTTCTGTTATTAGTGAGGGACAAAAACTTCGTGTTAGAAATTTCACAGATGTAAAAGAAGGCGAAGAAGCTGATGTTTGGGTAGTTGCAAGCGGAAATACCCTTTACGGAATATCAATAAAAACAGGTGTTAGCGTAGATGCTTTAAAGCGCTTAAATGGTTTAAAAAGCAATAAATTAGCTATCGGACAAAAATTATTTTTAAAGTAGATTTAATTTTACTTAAAAAAAATAAATTATAGATACCGACGTTTTAGTATAGATTCATTTACTTTGTGTCGAAAATATGCTAAGAAAAATTACCACATTTTGTTTTTTAACTATAACGGCACTCTCCTTTGGACAAATTGGAGGTGAAGCTACATACCAATTTCTTAATTTGGTATCGTCGCCACGTCAAGCTGCTTTAGGAGGTAAGGTTTTAACAAATGTGGATTACGATGTTACACAAGGTCTTTTTAATCCGGCTACCATTAATGCAGAAATGGATAATCAATTGGCCTTAAATTACACGAGTTATTTAGGCGGTATTGGTTACGGAACAGCTTCTTATGCTTATACTGTTGATAGACGCACACAAACCTTTCATACAGGAATTACTTATGTTAATTATGGTTCTTTTGATGGTTACGATGAAGAAGGCAACTCAACAGGAACGTTTTCGGGAAATGAAACCGCGTTATCCTTTGGTTATGCTACACAAATAGGCTATTCAGACTTTTATATTGGTGCAAATGCGAAAATAATTACATCAAAATTAGAACAATATAGTTCTTTTGGTGCTGCTATTGATGTGGGTCTTATTTATATAAATGAATATTTAGATTTTAATGCGGCATTGGTAATCCGTAATTTAGGAACCCAAATTACAACATATGCCGATTTAAATGAGCGTTTACCTTTTGAAGTCGCTTTTGGAATGTCTCAAAAACTAGAACATGTTCCTATACGCTGGCACGTTACTTTAGAAAATTTACAACAGTGGCCCATTGCAACATCTAATCCAGCACGATCAACAAGTGATTTATCTGGAAATCAAACCTCAGAGAAAATTGGTTTTCTTGGTCAAGTAATACGACATACTATTGTTGGTGCAGAATTATTCCCGGAAAGTGGATTTAATATTCGTTTAGGATATAATTTTAGAAGAGGCGAGGAGCTAAGAATTGTTGATGAGCGTAATTTTTCCGGACTCTCTGCAGGCCTTTCCATAAAAATGAATAAAATGAGATTTAGCTATACACACGCCAAATATACAAGTGCAGGAAACTCAAATTTCTTTGGTTTACAAATAGATTTACAGTAAAAAAGTTTTTAGTTTACAGTTGCAGTATTCAGTTTTACTCAAATAAATAAAATACTTTACCCATCTGAGGATAATTAAAGTGATTAGTATTTTTCCACTTTAGGCATTTTAAGTACTTTAGGCACTTTCAAACTTTATAGATAAATGAATAAAATAACCATAGCTATCGATGGGTTTTCATCAACTGGTAAAAGCACCGTAGCAAAACAATTAGCAAAACATTTAAGTTACATTTATGTAGATACCGGAGCTATGTATAGAGCGGTAACTTTTTATGCTATGGAAAACGGATTAATTAGCGCTACCGATTTTAATTCGGAAGCTTTAATTTATCAGTTACCAAATATTAAAATCAATTTTAAATTTAACGATGCTTTAGGGTTTGCCGAAGTGTATTTAAATACTATAAATATTGAAAAGCAAATTAGAACCCTGGAGGTTTCCAGTTTTGTAAGCAAAGTAGCTTCCATATCGGAAGTTAGACGAAAACTAGTTGAACAACAACAGGAAATGGGACAAGATAAAGGTGTTGTAATGGATGGTAGAGATATTGGTACGGTTGTATTTCCAGAAGCAGAACTTAAGTTGTTTATGACAGCATCAGCCGAAACTAGGGCAGAGCGTCGCTATCAAGAATTAATTGAACGTGGTGATGATGTTGAATATAAAGATGTGCTAAAAAATGTTCAAGAACGCGATTATATGGATTCAAATCGAGAAGATTCGCCTTTAGTAAAAGCAAAAGATGCTATCGAAATTGATAATTCTCACATGACACTAGATGAACAATTCAATAAAATACTTCAATTAGCTAAAATGACAATTGAAGATGGTGAGTAAGCATTTGTCATTTAAATATAGGCAAATAAAAAAGCGAATCTTGTATAAGATTCGCTTTTTTGTTTTATAAATAATGTCTTCCTATAAGTTAGGAATAATTAATTCTTGGTCTGGATGAATAACATCAGGATTCTTTAAAATATCAGAATTAGCCTTAAAAATAGCTTGATATTTTGATGCGCTACCATAATATTGTTTAGCAATTTTACCTAAAGTTTCTCCGCTTTTAACAGTATGTCTAGCAAAAACACTTTCATCGGCTACAGATATGTTAGCCATAATATCAGTTGGGTTTTCACCGCCAATTTCTTTAATTTTGTCCCAAAGAACATTTTTTTCATATTGTGTATTTGCAGTTCCTTTTATTTTAAGAACGCCATTCTCTTCAGATACATCTCCGTTTTGGATATTTAACGCTTCACCTAAGTTTAAAACGTCTTGATACTTTGCTTTCACCATGATTTAGTAATATTAATTTGTAAATAATTGTAGTGAACAATATACTAAAATATTCAATGCATTTAATTAAATGTTTCTAAGTAATTGTTCTAAAATTAAGACACCACCTTTATTAATTAGTCACATCTATTTTATTTGTTCATTTTTAGGTATTTATATCAATATTATGTATTTTTGCACTCCTTTTAGCGAATCGTCAGGATAATAAAAGGAATGAAATTTAAAAATAATATAACACTTCTGTGTGTTATTCGCTTAAAATCCCTGAAACATAACAGAATACAAACGCGGTAAAAGGTAATTTCGAAAACACGGAATATCTTATAAAGTATCGCAGAAATTAATTAAATGGCTGATAAAGCAAAACAAACTGAAGTTGAAGCAACAGAAGCTCCAGCGGTAGAAGCTCCAGTGGTATCTGAAGCAAAAGCAAATCCTGAAAAGTTTTTAAAAGAATTTAACTGGCACAATTACCAAGAAGGTATTGATGAAGTTGATGATTTACAACTTAAAGAATTTGAAAAATTAGTAGCTGAAAATTTCGTTGACACTTTAGATGATGAAGTTGTTGAAGGTACAGTAGTACACATTTCTGATAGAGATGCTATTATTGACATCAATGCAAAATCTGAAGGTGTTATTTCTTTAAACGAATTTCGTTACAATCCAGACTTAAAAGTAGGAGACAAAGTAGAAGTATTAATTGATGTGCGTGAAGATGCAACAGGACAATTAATATTATCTCACAGAAAAGCTCGTGTAATTAAGGCTTGGGATCGTGTAAATAAAGCACACGAAACTGGTGAAATCGTTAACGGTTTTGTTAAGTGTAGAACTAAAGGTGGTATGATTGTAGATGTTTTTGGAATTGAAGCATTTTTACCAGGTTCTCAAATTGACGTTAAACCAATTAGAGATTACGACCAGTACGTAAACAAAACTATGGAATTTAAAGTTGTGAAAATCAACCACGAATTCAAAAACGTAGTAGTTTCTCATAAAGCGCTTATTGAAGCTGATATTGAAGAACAAAAGAAAGAAATTATTGGTCAATTAGAAAAAGGTCAAGTATTAGAAGGTATTGTTAAAAATATTACTTCTTACGGTGTATTTATTGATCTTGGTGGTGTTGACGGATTAGTTCACATTACAGATTTATCTTGGTCTAGAATTAACCATCCAAATGAGATTGTTGAGTTAGATCAAAAATTAAATGTTGTAATTCTTGATTTTGATGAAAACAAATCTAGAATCCAATTAGGTCTTAAACAATTATCTAAACACCCATGGGAAGCTCTTGCAGAAGAGGTTAAAGTTGGTGATAAAGTAAAAGGTAAAGTTGTTGTAATCGCAGATTACGGTGCATTTATTGAAGTTGCTGATGGTGTTGAAGGATTAATTCACGTTTCTGAAATGTCTTGGTCTACACATTTACGTTCTGCTCAAGATTTCGTTACTGTTGGTGATGAAGTTGATGCAGTAATCTTAACTTTAGATAGAGAAGATCGTAAAATGTCTCTTGGTATTAAGCAATTAACTCCAGATCCATGGACTGATATTACTACTAAATACCCATTAGGTTCTAAGCATACAGGTATTGTACGTAACTTTACAAACTTTGGTGTTTTTGTTGAATTAGAAGAAGGAATTGACGGATTAATTTATATCTCTGATTTATCTTGGACTAAGAAAATTAAGCATCCATCTGAGTTCTGTGCTGTAGGTGATAAGTTAGATGTTGTTGTACTTGAATTAGACGTTGAAGGACGTAAATTAAGTTTAGGTCATAAACAAACTACTGATAACCCTTGGGATAAGTATGAAACTGAATTCGCTTTAGGTACTGTACATAAGGCAGCTATTACTGAAATGGTTGATAAAGGTGCTACTATAGATTTTAACGAAGATATCGTTGCATTTGTACCTTCTCGTCATTTAGAGAAAGAAGATGGTTCTAAACTTAATAAAGGTGAAGAAACAGAATTCAAAATTATTGAATTTAACAAAGAGTTTAAAAGAGTAGTTGCTTCGCATACTGCAATTTTTAAAGCTGAAGAAATGGCTAACGTAAAAGCTGCTGTTAAAAAGCAAGCTTCTCAAGCTGCCGAAGCAAAACCAACTTTAGGTGATGCTAATGATGCTTTACAAGCTCTTAAAGATAAAATGGACGGAAAAAAGTAATCCGTGAAAAAATCCTTTGAAAAAAGGAATCTCATTAATCTATATTAAAAAGCTTCTCGATTTTCGAGAGGCTTTTTTTATTGCTTATTATTTATAGATGGCTTCTGTGTTATAATTTTTTAACGTATTACACAAACAGCTCTAAAGTCTTCACAGTCGTATTTGTTTTATTTTTAAAAGCTAATTGTGGTAAACAAGTTTTATACTTTACGTTTTGCTTATGTAGTTAGTGCGCAAGGGATAGTAGAGGAAAGCCCAAAGCCCGACGCAGGAGGAGCGAGGATTTGCAACGGATAGCCCGACCCTTTTTTGGGTGCGCCCAAATAAAGATAGTAGTATTGGTTTTTACTTCTAACTTTTTGCATTATATTTGTTCTCCAAATACGTTTGGATACAATATGAGTCAAAAAGTTTTACTTAACGCAAAAGAGGTAAACATCATTCTTCACCGATTGGCTTGTCAACTTATTGAAAAACACAACGACTTTTCTAACACCGTACTTATTGGTTTACAGCCTCGTGGTGTATTTTTAGCCAATAGATTAGCTAAAATTTTGAGCGAAGATTATAAGGTTAAAGATATTAAATTGGGTCATTTAGATATTACTTTTTTTAGAGATGATTTTCGCAGAGGAGACAAAACACTAGAAGCCAATAAAACCAAAATAAATTTTATAGTTGAGGATAAAAACATTGTGTTTATTGACGATGTTTTGTATACCGGACGAAGTATAAGAGCTGCTTTAACAGCAATTCAATCGTTTGGGCGCCCTAACGAAATTGAACTTCTTACATTAATTGATAGACGTTTTAGTAGGCATTTACCAATACAACCTAATTATAGAGGTAGGCAGGTAGATGTTATTAATAACGAGAAGGTAAAAGTAAATTGGAAGGAGCATGATAATGAAGATGCCGTTTACTTAATTGAAAAGTAGGATTTATAGTAGAGCGCATATGTACACTGAAAGATTGAAATAAATAAGGAACTTTTGAAAATTAATGAGTTAAATTTTAAGCAAGTTGAAAAGCAAGATTCTGTAATTATAGAATTCGGAAAATTTGATAGCTTAGAGGTTGTTCAAGAAATAGATGCTAAATTAATGCGGGTTATTCCTTTGGAATTAGGTAATCATGATATGCATGAAATAGCTTTGGATGACTCTCATGGACGGTTTTTTACATATGGTAAAAATG
Organism: Algibacter amylolyticus; assembly: GCF_014202225.1. Taxonomy (GTDB): domain Bacteria; phylum Bacteroidota; class Bacteroidia; order Flavobacteriales; family Flavobacteriaceae; genus Algibacter_B; species Algibacter_B amylolyticus. Next base: position 24,799 of record NZ_JACHGE010000011.1, on the reverse strand, counting down.
CCGAAAAATTATTTAAGTGTATGCTACCCGTATTGAAACAATATGATTTTTTGAAGGAAGCAACGGTGCATCTCAATTTTACGGGAGGCGACAAAGAGAGAGATATAGATTTTAAATTATCGAGTGTAACTGCAGACTAATACTGCCAACTGAATATAAAATACCATGAGCGAATTAAGTGTAAATCACTTATTAGGAATTAAATATCTTAAAGAAAAAGATATCCAACTTATTTTTGAAACTGCCGATCATTTTAAAGAAGTTATAAATAGGCCCATTAAAAAAGTTCCATCGCTTAGAGATATTACCATTGCCAATTTATTTTTTGAAAACTCTACAAGAACAAAATTATCTTTTGAGCTTGCCGAAAAACGATTATCGGCCGATGTGCTTAATTTTTCGTCTGCACAATCGTCTGTAAAAAAAGGAGAAACTTTAATTGATACCGTAAACAATATCTTATCTATGAAAGTAGATATGGTTGTTATGCGACACCCAAACCCTGGTGCTGGTGTATTTTTATCTAAACATGTTAACGCAAGCATTATTAATGCTGGCGATGGCGCGCATGAACATCCTACACAAGCCTTACTAGATTCGTATTCTATACGCGAAAAATTGGGTGAAGTTAAAGGTAAAAAGGTGGTTATAGTAGGCGATATTTTACATAGTAGAGTAGCCTTATCTAATATATTTGCTTTACAATTGCAAGGTGCAGAAGTTATGGTTTGCGGACCAAAAACACTTATTCCTAAATATATAAATGAACTTGGTGTAAAAGTAGAAACTAACCTTCGTAAGGCTTTAAACTGGTGCGATGTTGCCAATATGCTACGTGTGCAAAACGAGCGTATGGATATAAGTTATTTCCCTTCAACTAGAGAGTATACCCAACAGTATGGGGTAAATAAAGATTTACTAGATTCTTTAGATAAAGAAATAACAATTATGCATCCAGGACCAATAAATAGAGGTGTTGAAATTACTAGCGATGTTGCAGATTCAAAACAATCTATTATCTTAGACCAAGTGCAAAATGGTGTTGCAGTAAGAATGGCCGTTATTTATTTGTTGGCCTCTAAAATAAAACAATAGATTATGATTTTCGATCAAGATGGAAATACAGTAATAATCACTCAAGAAAAAGTTTCGCTAATTGAGTTGGTTAAAAAGCTTCAAACGCTTTACCCTAAATATAAAAACAATAATATAATTGTGGCTTTAACAAGTTTAGATAAACTTACTAAAGATGACATTGTAGAATTTTTAGATTTATCTAATACACATAAGGCAGCAAAACACTCTTTCGTTATAGTATCCAATAAAATAGATATAGACACCGTGCCAGACGAATTGGTAGTTGTACCTACTATTTTAGAAGCTCACGATATTATTGAAATGGAGGTTATGGAACGGGATTTAGGGCTGTAACATGGACCATTATCATCTAGCTGAAGTAAATATAGCCAAACGATTGGCACCAATGGACGATCCAATAATGCAAGATTTTGTCAATAATGTTGATAAAATGAATGCTATTGCAGATGCCTCTGAAGGCTTTATTTGGCGTTTAAAGGATGAAGATAAAGACGAAGCTATTTTCGTTTTTAAAGATGATTCCATTATTATAAACTTATCTGTTTGGGAAAATTTAGATGCTCTTTTTAACTACACTTATAAATCTGGACATATAGAAGTTTTTAAACGAAAAAAAGAATGGTTTAGTAAAATGAAACTGATGCACATGGCGTTTTGGTATGTGCCAAAAGGCTACGAACCTACTTTTCAAGATGCTAAACACCGTTTAGATTATTTAAACACATATGGGGATACGCCGTATGCGTTTAGCTTTAAAAATAAATTTTCATTAGCCGAAGCCTTAACTTATAAAAAGCAATTGTAGCTTATGAAATTATCTATTTTAGGTTGTTATAGTGCAACGCCTCGAACTTTAAATAATACAACATCTCAGGTTTTAGAAATTAATAACCACATGTTTTTAATTGATTGTGGCGAGGGTACCCAAGTACAATTACGAAAACATAAAATTAAGTTTAACCGTATTAAACATATTTTTATTTCGCATTTACACGGCGATCATTTTTTTGGTTTGGTAGGGTTAATTTCAACGTTTAGGCTACTTACAAGAGAAACCGATTTACATATTTATGGACCCAAAGGCATAAAAGAAATTGTGGTTTTACAAATGAAATTAGCCGATTCCTGGACAAACTACAATCTGTATTTTCATGAATTAACCTCGAAAGAATCTGAGTTAATTTATGAAGATGATAAGGTTGAAGTACATACCATTCCATTAAATCACAGAATTTATACTAATGGTTATTTGTTTAAGGAAAAGGAGGGGTTACGTAAGCTAAAAATGAATGCGGTTGAAGATGCCAATATAAACGTGGCATACTATAGAAAGCTTACGCAAGGGTTTGATGTTGAAAATGAAGATGGCATCTTGATAGACCACAAAACCGTAACAAAACCAGGGGCTAAACCTAAAAGTTATGCCTTTTGTAGCGATACCATGTATAAAGAGGATATTGTACCTATCATAAAGGATACGGATGTATTATACCACGAATCTACGTTTTTAGATCAACATGCTCATTTGGCGGTTAAAACAAAACATTCTACAGCTAAAGAGGCAGCACTAATAGCAAAACAGGCAAATATTGGCACCTTAATATTAGGGCATTATTCTACACGATATGGCACTATTAATCCTTTTAAAGATGAAGCTAAAACTGTTTTTGATACGGTAGAATTAGCAGAAGACGGTAAGACTTTTCAATTTTAATTAAACTCCTTTAAATTTTCTACCCAGTCTATAGCTTGCTTTAAAGACATACAACGCTTAATACTTATATTCGTGAATTTTTTTTCTATTGAAGCATTCATATAACTAGAGTTGTTATATATAACAATTGCGCTAGCAAAAGGATAAAAATTACTTTGCTCAATTTTTGTCCAATTACTTGGGTCAATGGAGTAGTGGTTTATTCTATTTGAAATATATGCGAACTTGCCACCTTCGCCATAAAAGTTTTGAATTTTATCAAAAACCTCTACAATGTTTTCCCATTCAAAATGAATACCTTCATTTAGTTCTGAAATGCAAAATTTATCACACAAATAAAAATTTCCAAAAGGCATTTCTAATTTGGTAAAATTATAGGCTTTAAAAAAGGAATATTTTTCTATAGTCATAACTGTAGTTAGGGATTGCGAAATTACTGAATTTGACAAACAAGAGCATATTAAATTGCTTGTTTCTATCATAATTTAACACTTATAAACGCTGAAATGCACGACCTTTTTTTTTCATACAACAACTGTTTATAAATGAGAATATTAAAAAATATAAAAATGTTTACTAGATTTTTTAAAAATGATTTAATTTGCAGTCTATGGAAAAGGATTTAAGTAATTATAGAAAATCTTACGAAAAAGGCGAGCTGTTATTAAATGACGTGCCAGAAAACCCTATGGAATTATTTCAAAAGTGGTTTTATGATGTAGATAAACATTTTACAGAAGATGAAACTAATGCTATGACTATAGCTACTATAGGTTTAGATGGTTTTCCTAAAAACAGGGTAGTTTTACTTAAAAAATTCACCTTCGAAGGGTTTATATTTTACACCAATTATAATAGTGAAAAAGGTAAGGCTATTGCTGCTAACCCTAATGTCTGTTTATCTTTTTTTTGGCATGGAGCAGAACGGCAAATAATAATAAAGGGGAAAGCCGAAAAGATTGCACCCAATTTAAGCGATGGTTATTTTGAATCTAGACCACGAGGTAGTCAATTAGGAGCTATAGCGTCAAACCAAAGTGAACCTGCACCTAATAGAGCATTTTTAGAAAATAAACTGAAGGATTTAGAAACAGATTATACGGGTAAAGAGATTGAGCGACCAAATTATTGGGGCGGCTATATGGTTAAACCAGTAGAAATTGAATTTTGGCAAGGGCGTCCAAACAGACTTCATGATCGTATTCGATATCAGCTTCAAGAGGACTATAATTGGTTGATAAATCGATTATCTCCTTAAATCAACGATGAAGTACATGTTTTTAAGTTTTTAAATTGCGTTTCAACGATTAAAAACATAAAAAACCGATGAAATGCATGTTTTTCATCGATTTTAACATTTTATTAACAATTATTTCATAGTATAGGGTTAATTTTACAACTCCAAATCTAATTAACTTAACCTATGAAGTTATTTACAAAATTACCTGTAGTAGTCTTATGTGCTTTATTAACGCTTAGTTCTTGTAGCACAGAAAGCGATGAAAACGAATCTTCAGCAATAGAATTGAGTCTTGTGCAACAAGAGGCTAAAGCTATTGAAGTTGAAATTTTAGAACTTATTAATACTCATAGATCGTCTTTAGGTTTAAATACTTTATCAGAAATGAATATTGTAAAATCTGTAGCTTACAGCCATACAGATTACATGGTAGACAGCGGAGAAGTATCGCATCATAACTTTTTTACGCGTAGTGAATATTTAAAGGCTAATGCTGGAGCCAAAAATGTTTCAGAGAATGTAGCATTTGGATACAGTTCTGCCGAGTCTGTTGTTAGAGCATGGTTAAAAAGTGAAGCACACAAAGATAATTTAGAAGGCGACTACACCAATTTTGATGTATCGGCAGAGAAGAATGCAGAAGGAAGATGGTATTACACTAATATTTTTATAAAGAAATAACCTTTTTAATAGAGTAATTTAATAGCTTAAATATGTTTTAAACTGGTTATGATTGATAGCCCCAAATCTAAAAACCTCTCGATTTATTGAGAGGTTTTTTTCTGCTTGAATATTAGATAAGGTACATTTTATTACTGTTTTTTTTGTTTCATATATTAATTATGGAAAGTTTAGCAGGGTTTTATATACTGTTTAGTGGATTACCTTCCTTTTGTTTAAAAAGAATGGCAGAGGTAATTAAAATAGTCCCTATTTAAACGTTACTAAAACTGAATTATAATGCAACGAACAAATCAATGGAATAAAAAAACCATAAAAACTATTTAGGCTTTAATGGTATTTTAACTATTTGTAAGTGTAATTAATTCATTTGAACAGTAAATTCTGTGCGTCTATTTTCTTGGTGCTGTGCTTCAGTACACTTTTTAGCACTATTGCAGTCGTTTATTAAATTTTTCTCTCCGTATCCCATATAACTTGTAATACGCGAGGCTAGTACGCCTTTAGATAGTAAATAGTTATAAACGTTAGTTGCTCTTTTTTGAGATAACATATCATTATAAGTCTCCGTACCTCTGGCATCAGAGAACGATTCAATGTCAATACTCATATTTGGGTATACATCTAGCATAGTATTTACTAAATTATCCAAAGCTATTTTGTCTTGATTTCTAATAGAAGCACTATTAAAATTAAAGTAAATAGGAGAGAAGCTAACGTCTTCTATACTTTCTGTTTTAAGAGTATTACTTGGTGCTGTAGAAATTGTGTTGTCTTCTGCTATTTCTAAATCAGTTTCATTTTTAGTCTCTTCAAGTTCTAATGTAGAAACTCTTTCAAAGGCATAAATATCGTCGCTACCAGCACCACCTTTTCTATTGGACGCGAAATAACCAGATAGTCCATCTTCATTCATAAAAAACGAAAAATCGTCTTTACTCGAATTAACAGGTGTTCCTAAATTTATAACGCTAACGATATTTTTATTTTCATCTGCAACAGTTCCGTAAATATCTAGTAAACCTAATCCTGGGTGACCATCAGAAGAAAAGAAAAGAGCGCCTTCCCTATTTACAAATGGAAATTTTTCATTTTTACTTGTGTTTACTGTAGCACCAAGATTTTGAGGTTTTCCGAAAGTCCCATTATATATGTCTACATAATAAATATCTGAACCACCATGTCCTCCAGATCTATCCGATGCGAAATATAGTTTAGTCTCATCCTCACTTAAAGCAGGGTGTCCATTAGAAAAATGATTGCTGTTAAACGGTAATTCTTCAATGTTTTTCCATTTTCCATTTACTAAGGTAGCCTTATATATTTTAAGGTTCGATATACCATTACCATTACGACCTAAAACATTTTTTATAAAATCTGTTCTAGAAAAATACATAGTTTTTCCATCTTTAGTGATGGTAAGCGGACCATCATGATAAACCGAATTCACGCGACCTTTTAATTTGGCTTTGTTACCAATAAGGGTATCGTTAGAGTTTGCATTAATGGCATAAATATTAAGAAAAGGTTCTTCATCCCATGCATTTATGTGCTTTTTTATATCACCTTTATCTCTAGCCGATGTAAAATATATTTTATTACCATGTTTATAGGCACCAAAATCGCTGTACTTAGAATTGAACTTAACATCTTTTAACGTAAAATGTTTTTTTGCGTTAAAAATAGCATTTAAAAAATCTGAATCTTTAAGATAACGTGCCTCTTCAATATCACCACCAGCGTCTTTAAATTGTTTCATTAAAGTTCTAGACGTTTTGTAGTCTTCAACACCACGTAAGGCTTGTGAGTAATTATAGTAGTAGGCTGTAGGTACGTTATTTTGCTTAATAACTTTTTCGTAGTAAATTACCGCGCTATCTGGGTTTCTTAAATACGAATAGCTATCTGCTAATTGTCTTGTAGCATAGTTTGTATTAATACCTTGGTTTATTAATTTATGATACGCATTTGTGGCTTGTACAAAAGCAAAATTATTAAATAGGTTATCGGCTTTTTGTTGCTGCGCATTTTGTGCATAAGTGCACAATGTAATTGACAGCATTAATACTGTTGCTATATAGTTTTTTAATTTCATTTGGGGTATTGTTTAATTAAAAAAAATATTCAAAATATATACTACCAAACACTTACTTATGGTTTGGCAGTATTTAATCGGTATAGCGGTAAATTAACTATTCCATTTTTACCACTATAAATTGTGTACGTCTGTTTAATTGATGCTGTTTTTCTTCACATTTTTGACCATCTTGACAACCATTAGTCAACTTACGCTCACCAAAACCTTGATGCTCTGTAATTCTAGAAGGATCAATACCTTTAGAAATTAAATACTCGTAAGTGCTATTGGCTCTATCAATTGAAAGTTTATCGTTGTAAGATAATGTACCTCTAGAATCGGTATGCGATTCAATACGGATTACCATTTCCGGATAATCATTTTGCATTAGACTTACAATTTTATTTAATTGTGCTTCAGCATCAGCTCTAATAATATGACTATCGAAATTAAAGTATATAGTGTTTAAATCTATTTCAGCAAGTTTAACAACATCTTGAACTGGGTTAAGTAATAAGTTGGCACCAATAGAAGTTAATTCGGTTTGTAAATCTTTTGAAGTAAATTCTCTATAATCTTCAATGTATTTATCTTGATTCGCAACAATTTTATAATCTTGGTTTCTATCAATATTTATTTGGAAATACCCGTTGTCATCAGTTTCCATAAAGGCAATCTGATTATCGTTCTCGTCAAACAAAGTAATTTTGGCGCCAACAATAGGGAAGGTGTTAATAGCATCTGTTACTACGCCTTCTACATGTAGGGCAGGTTCTCTATGAAAGGCATAAATATCGTCACTTCCTCTACCACCTTGGCGGTTGGAAGCAAAATATCCAGTAATTCCGTTTTGATTCATAGAAAAAGCAAAATCATCCTTATTAGAATTTACAGGAACACCTAGATTAATAACATCGACAATACTTTCTTCGTCTTCACCTTTAATGGCAGCATAAATATCTAGTAAACCTAAACCTGTATGACCATCAGAAGAGAAGAACAAAACGCCCTCATTATTTATAAACGGGAATCCTTCTGCTTTTTCTGTGTTAACAACATCTCCCAGGTTTTGAATATTTCCTAAAGAGCCATCTGGAGCAATATCGGCTGTCCAAATATCCGATCCACCATGTGTTCCTGGTCTGTCCGATGTGAAATATAATTTTGTTTCATCAACATTTAAAGCAGCATGTTGTGTTGAATAATCGTCGCTATTTATGGAAAGGTCCTCAACGTTTGTCCATAAACTATCCACCTTTGTAGCGCGATAGATTTTCATATTTGTAAGTCCGTTTTTATCTTTCAGCTCAATATCGTCTTTGAAGTTGTTTCTAGAAAAATACATGGTTTTACCATCTTTAGTAATAGTAACAGGACCATCGTGATAGATAGAGTTAATATCACCTTTTAATTTTGCGGTGTGATCTACATTTCTTTTAGAACCCGCTTTGGTTACATAAATATCTAAAAAAGGTTGTTCATCCCAGCCATATAAGCGCTTAATGGCTACACCTTCGTCTCTAGAAGAGGCAAAGTATACTAAGCCATCATGCTCAAAAGCACCAAAATCACTATATTTTGAGTTGAAGCGCACACGATCTAGAAAGTATTGTTGTTTTGCTCCAAATACACTGGTTATAAAATTAAGATCTTTTGAAAAATCATCGGTATCTACAACACCTCCCGAATCCTTATAGCGTTGAAGCCAAATTTGAGATTCGTCGTATTTTTTCATACCACGTAGCGATTGTGCGTATTTATAATAATATTCAACAGGCACATCTTTTTGTTTTACGGCACTTTTATAATATCTAGACGCATTTCTTGGGTCTCTTAAAAGGGCGTAACTATCCGCAAGTTTTCTTGTAGCGTAATTTCTATTGTAGTTATCTTGAACAAGTTCTCTGTAAAGCTTTGCGGCTTTAACAAACGAAAATTTATTAAATAAAGTGTCTGCTCTCTTTTGTTTTCTTTGTTGAGGGAACAGAGATAGGCTTAATAATAAAGCCATACAAACTAATATGTAATTTTTAGTGTTCATAGATAAGTTAGGATTAGAAATATCTTGGTGATTTTAGTTTAGAACTTAAGAATTTAAACTCATACATAAGCAAAATTTCGTGTGTTCCTGTTGTATAGTCAGCAATTTCTGATGTTGGTTTCTCATAAGCATAACCAACACGTAATTGTCTAGATAATTGAAAGTCGACAATGCCACCTATAGCGGCTGTTCTCTCGTTGATTCTATATGAACCACCTATCCAAAATTTCTCGCTAAATAGGAAGTTAGCAGTTAAATCGTATGAAACAGGAGCTCCGTTAGTAGCTTTAATTAAAGTAGCTGGTTTAAATTTAATACTTTTTGTAAGATCAATAACACCACCAGCAGTAAAATAATAACTTATATTATCTAAAGCTTCGAATGATCTGTTATTGTTACTACCATTATTTAATATTCTTGGGGCAGATAAACTTGCGTATACACGGTTTGTACTCCAATATACACCAGCACCAATATTTGGAGACCATCTATCTTCAGTTCCATATATTAAAGGATCATTTTGGTTATCTTCATCTAGTCTAAAATTAGTATCGAAGCTAAATTGTGTAAATCCAGCTTTTAAACCGAAAGCTAATTTACCATTTCTTCCTGTTGGGATATTGTATGCAAAATCTCCATATAAATATGTGAAATTTTGAGGGCCTAAATCATCTTCAATTAAAGATAAACCTAAACCAATTCTATCATTTCTTAGCGGCGTATGCACCGATAGGGTTTGAGTAATTGGTCCGCCTTTAAAACCAACCCATTGACTTCTATGTAAACCTACAACACTTAAAACTTCTCTACTTCCTGCATAGGCTGGATTGATTGAAATAGTGTTGTACATGTACTGGGTAAATTGGGGTAGTTGTTGTGCAACTCCAATTGTACTGCTAAATATTACAATAGCGATTATATTAAATTTAATAAACTTCATAGGTTAAGTTTTATTTGGTTCCTAAGTATACAGGACCAGTAATTGGGTCCAATCCACTATTTCTTAAATTAATGATATAATAATAAGTTCCATTAGGTAATTTTCCATTGTTACCAAATGATGCTTTGGTTGATGATCCATTCCATTTTCCGAATACACCAAAAGCGTTTCCTTCTCTTTCGCTTCCTAAGGTATATTCATTAGATTCATAAACTAATGCACCCCAACGGTTAAATATTTTAACTTCGGCAACAAATCCACAAAGTGTTATTCCTTCAATATCAAATGTTTCATTGAAATTATCACCGTTTGGCGTTATTGCTGTAGAGATACTAATGTCTTTTTCACCACAAGGTAATACTCTACATTTAGCATCTACAACCATGATTACATCCGTGATATTTAAACATCCAGATTGGAAACCTGTGTGTCTTAAGATATACTGAATACCTTCGGTATTAGGATTAAATTCTTCAGAATAAACACTGTCTAAATTAGTAGGATCGAAGATGCTTCCGTTTATTGTTGCTACCGGGCTACCTTCTATAAGCTCCCAAGAACCGCCAGTTACTTCATTAGATAAAAAGCCATCTAAGTTTACAACACCATTATCAAAGCAAATATCTTCGGCAACAACCTCATTTATTATTTCATCTAGGGCTACGTTTAATGTTTGTGTATAAACTTCTTGATTACCACAAGCATCGCTTACTGTCCATGTTCTTATAATTTGGTAATCTGCTATTACGCTTTCATCAAATGTATTAGTTTCAGTAAATTCTTGGATAACATTTGAAGAACAATTATCGGAAAATGTCATTTCTGGTGCTTCTGGAATATCCGTACAACTTACATCAAGAACTTCTTCAAAGTCTGATGTAGGAATTGGAGCAGTGGTATCTTGAACTGTTATAATTTGAACATGTGGCGTTGTTAAACCACATTCATCAGTTGCTAAATAAGTACGTGCAATTATATAATTAGATGGACAATTACCATCAGTTCTAACATCGCTTACTGTTACTTTAGCCTCACCACAATTATCTATTGCTGTTATTGTAGATGCTTCTGGTATCATATCACACTCTACCGTAATGTTTTCTGGTAAAGCATCCACAAACGTTGGAGCAGTAGTATCTTGTACAATAATATTTTGAGTGTGTGTTGTTGTTATTCCGCAGTCATCTGTTGCTACCCATCTACGTGTTATGGTATAGTTGCTAGGACAATTTCCGTTAGTTCTAGAATCAGTTACACTTACTGTAGCATTACCACAAGTATCTGTAGCTGTTAATATAATAGCTTCTGGAATGGCATCACATTCTACAACAATATTCGGACTTGGTAAATCTTCAACAAAAACTGGAGGAGTTGTGTCTTGTACTGTTATATTCTGAACATGTATGTTTGCTACACCGCAATCGTCTGTTGCAATATATGAACGTTTTATTACATAGTTGTAAGGACAGTTTCCATCAATTCTTTCATCTTGAACGGTTACAACTGCAATTCCACAATTATCTGTAGCTGTTAAAGTTTCCGGTAATGGAATATCATTACATTCTACAACAATAGATCCAGGTAGTGTTTCTTGATCGAATGTTGGAGCAATAGTATCTGCTATAGATATTACTTGATCTTTACTAGTTGCGTTACCACAAGCATCTGTTGCTGTCCAAGTACGAACTATAGTGTAAACACCGCTGCATGTACCATTTGTTCTTACATCGTTATAAGTGATAATAGGATTAGGATCACAATTATCTGTAGCTGTAGCTTCATCAAGTGTTAACGGAGAAAAATCATCACTACATTCTGCGGTTACACTCTCAGGTATTGAAATTACTGGAGGCGTGTTATCCTTAATAATGTATGTATATGTATAAACGATTTCATTTCCAGCACAATCGGTATAGGTAAAGGTGTATATTTTTTCACCTTCACAAACAGGATCTTCGTTTTCAGTTATAACAGGAGTTATGTTATTTCCACAAGCATCTGTTAGTACAAGCGCTGTTGGTTGTAAAGCTTCTTCAATACATTCAACAGTAGTACTTTCGTTAATAGGTGCATCTGGAGCTGTTTTTTGAATAGTATAAGTGTAAACGTAAACAGATTCGTTACCAGCACAATCTGTAAACGTGAACGTATAAACTTTATCACCTTCACAATCTGGGTTTGGACTTTGTGTTATTACAGGTGTAATATCGTTTCCACACGGATCTGTTACATCTGGAATTGATGGTTGTGTAGCATCTTCAATACACTCCACAATAGAACCGTCGCTATCAGGAACCACTGGTGCATTTATTACATCAATAGTATAAGTATATGTGAAAACAGAAATGTTATTGGCACAATCTGTATATGTAAATGTATATACTTTTTGACCTTCACAGTCTGGATCTGGACTTTCTGTAATTACAGGAGTAATCACATTTCCACAAGAATCAAATACCTCAGATATTTCAGGAATAGTTGCATTAGCAAGACATTCTACGGTAGAACTAGCATTTTCTGGTACTACAGGTGCGGTTGGTATTTCGATTGTATAGGTATATACATAAACTGATTCGTTACCAGCGCAGTCTGTATACGTAAAGGTGTAAATTTTGTCACCCTCACAATTTGGATCTTGATTTTGTGAAACTGTTGGAATAATTGCATTTCCACATGTATCAGAAACTACTGGTGCGTCTGGTAAAATAGCATCAGTAAGACAGCTTACGGTAGAACCTGCATTCGTTGGAACAACAGGTAATTCTGTAAGATTAATTTCATAGGTGTATTCCCAAATATCCGTATTACCAGCACAGTCCGTATAGGTAAATGTGAATGTTTTGTTTCCTTCACAAGCAAGATCTGTGCTTTGAGTCATCACTGGTGTTATTTCATTACCATTAGCGTCGTTAACTGTTGGAGGTGTTGGAGCGACAGCTTCAGAAATACATTCTACACCAGAAGTTTCATTTTCAGGCACTGTGAAAGGAGCTAATTCTATGGTGTATGTGAATGTCCAATCTGCTGTGTTATTAGCACAATCGGTATACGTAAACGTGTAAATAACCGAACCTTGACAATCTGGAGTTTCAGATTTTACAGCTTCAGAAGGCGTGATAGGATTACCACAATTATCATTTACTGTTGGTGGAGTAGGCTCTACAGCATCATCAATGTTATCGATAATCATGATACCATTAGTTGGTAAAACAAAAGCTGTAAGTTCAATATTATATGTGTAGGTATAAACCGCTTCGTTTCCAGCACAATCAGTATAGGTGAAGGTATATATTTTTTGACCTTCACACTCAGGGTTTGCACTTTCAGTAACTACCGGAGTAATA
>NZ_JACHGE010000011.1:0-11573 GCF_014202225.1 Algibacter amylolyticus | reverse complement strand
AACCTTCGTTATCTGGAACAATAGGCGCATCAGGTACTTCTATGTTGTAGGTATATGTGTAAACAGCTTCGTTATTAGCACAATCAGTATAAGTGAATGTATATATTTTTTGACCTTCACAATCAGGATCTGCACTTGCTGTAATTACTGGAGTAATAGGGTTTCCACAAGCATCATTAACTGCTGGTGTTGCTGGTTGAGTTGCATCGGTAAGACATACTACAGTAGATTCTTGGTTTTCAGGAACCGTAGGTAAAGTTGTTACATCTATAGAATAAGTATGTTCCCAAATATCAGTATTACCAGCACAATCTGTGTATGTAAAGGTGTAAATTAAATCACCTTCGCACTCAGGTGCAGTACTACTAGTCATTACAGGTATAATTTCATCGCCATTAGCGTCGTTAACCGTTGGAGGTGTTGGAGCAATAGCTTGAGATATACATTCTACCGTTGAAGTTTCGTTTTCAGGCACTGTAAAAGGTGCTAATTCTATGGTGTAGGTGTATGTCCAATTGGCGGTGTTATTAGCACAATCGGTATAGGTAAATGTATAAATTACTGAACCTTGACAATCTGGAGTTTCAGATTTTACAGCTTCAGAAGGAGTGATAGGATTACCACAATTATCATTTACTGTTGGAGGAGTAGGTTCTACAGCTTCATTTAAATTAGTAACAGTTTCAATACCATTAGCAGGTAAAGTAAAAGTATTTAATTCAATAGTATAAACGAAATCCCATTCATCAGAATTACCAGCACAATCAGTAAATGTAAAGGTATAAGTTCTTGTACCTTCACAATCAAAAGGGTTAGCTGAGTCCGTTATAACCGGAGCCGAAGCGGTTAGTGTATTTCCACAAGCATCTTGTATGGTAGGTAATGTAATAGTTGTACCATCGGCATCATCAATACATTCAACTGTTAACGCACCATCATCATTAGGAATTGTAAAAGTTGGTGTGCTAATAGTATAAACAAAAGCCCATTCATCTGAATTACCCGCGCAATCGGTAAATGTATATGTGTAAGTTCTATTACCTTGACAAGTAAGTGGATTAGGAGATTCTGTAATAACAGGAGCAGAGGCAGTTAATTCGTTTCCACAAGCATCTTGTATAGTAGGTAAAGTTATAGCTGTACCATCGGCATCATCAATACACTCAACAGTAAGCGCGCCATCTAAATCAGGAATTGTAAAAGCTGGAGTTACTATAGAATAAGTATGTTCCCAAATACCAGTATTACCAGCACAATCTGTGTAGGTAAAAGTATAAATTAAATCACCTTCGCACTCAGGAGCAGTACTACTAGTCATTACAGGTGTAATTTCATCGCCATTAGCGTCGTTAACCGTTGGAGGTGTTGGAGCAATAGCTTGAGCTATACAATCTACCGTTGAAGTTTCGTTTTCAGGTACTGTAAAAGGTGCTAATTCTATGGTGTACGTGTACGTCCAATCTGCAGTATTATTAGCGCAATCGGTATACGTAAATGTGTAGACTACTGAACCTTGACAATCTGGCGTTTCAGATTTTACAGCTTCTGAAGGTGTGATAGGATTACCACAATTATCATTTACTGTTGGTGGAGTAGGTTCTACAGCTTCATTTAAATTAGTAACAGTTTCGATACCATTAGCAGGTAAAGTAAAAGCATTTAATTCAATAGTATAGACGAAATCCCATTCATCAGAATTACCAGCACAATCAGTAAATGTATAGGTATAAGTTCTTGTACCTTCACAATCAAAAGGGTTAGCTGAGTCCGTTATAACAGGAGCCGAAGCGGTTAATGTATTTCCACAAGCATCTTGTATGGTAGGTAATGTAATAGTCGTGCCATCGGCATCATCAATACATTCAACTGTTAACGCACCATCATCATTAGGAATTGTAAAAGTTGGTGTGCTAATAGAATAAACAAAAGCCCATTCATCTGAATTACCTGCGCAATCGGTAAATGTATATGTGTAAGTTCTATTACCTTCACAAGTAAGAGGATTAGGAGATTCTGTAATAACAGGAGCAGAGGCAGTTAATTCGTTTCCACAAACATCTTGAATAGTAGGTAAAGTTATAGTTGTACCATCGGCATCATCAATACACTCAACAGTAAGCGCGCCATCTAAATCAGGTATTGTAAAAGTTGGAGTTGTTATAGTATAAATATAAGCCCACTCATAAGAGTTGGCAGAGCAATCAGTAAACGTATAAGTATAAGTTCTAGTGCCGTCGCAATCTAAAGGACTTGGTGCATCTGTAATTACAGGAGCTGATGGTGGTAATACATTACCACAAGAATCTGTTATTTCTGGTATTGTAAAAGATTCTGTGGCATTGGCTAAACAATTAACAGTTGCGCCTCCATCATCGGGAATAACAATTGTTGCTGAGCTTTCAATTGTAATTATTTGAGTAAATTCTTTTGTAGTATTACTACATTCATCTGTAAAGGACCATGTATTTGTAATGGTTCCAGTATCTGGACATGAATTATCTGCTACAAAAGAGCCTCTGGACTCCGTTATTGAAAAAGTGCAAGAAGCATCTACATCAGGAAGCAAAGCTTGAGCATCAGATAGTGCACTTACATCATTACATTCAATGGTTCTATTTAAAGAATCTTCTGGAGTTTGCCAATCTACAGTCGGTTTAATTACGTTAATAATGGTTCTATCGTTGTTTCCAACACCACATTCAACTACTGACGAGCTAGTAGTTGTTTGAGTAACATCGTTTAAAACACCCCTGTATTTGGCAGTAAATTGTAAACCAAATTGTGTGTCGCAATTTTCTGTTAAAAAATAGCATTCATCTTTTATTACTAAATTGAAATCAACATTTAAAGGAATCGATTTAGAAGTTACAGAAGAATCTTCCACTGTAAATTCTAAATATCCTGTTGAGGAATCATAAGTAGCGCTTACTCCAGTAGGTAAATTTGTTATTGGGAAATCTACTGTAAGTTGAGGAGGTAGCGTAGTATATATTCTAACATCTATAGCATCATCGTTACCCTTATTTTCTACCACAAAATTTCCAGTAATAGTTGCTCCAGGGTTTTGAGCTGCGCTAGATACGTCGGTAGTAACTTCAATAGGTCCTAATTTTGGTTCGAAAACTTCAACAGAAAGTCCTAATAAATAAAGACCATAGGACTCTTGTGTTGTTGATATATTTAATGTTGTAGACGTTTGATTATTACCTATTAAAGAATTATTCTCGTTATTTAATTCAAAAATTCCAGCATCGAAGCCTAAAGTATTTGTACTTGCTGGATTTCTGTCTATAAAATTGGAATTATTATGGGTAATTCGACTATTGAAAAAGTTATTGCCTGCTCTAATAGGGGTTAAAGGACCAGTTGTTAAATCCATAAACGTTGCTGAAGAAGGAGGTAAAATTTGCAACCTGTCTCCAAGGAATGTTCTATCACCCTCTATAGCACCAAAAAGTATATTTACATTAACATCTTGTGGAGCCGGCACCGTTGTAAAACCAGTTATTTCGACTTCATGATCTCTGTCGTCAGAAGCACTAAAAACGTGAGCATACCCATCAAAAATTGATATGTTTTTTAATGGTAACGTTGGACTTTCGTATACAAAAACAATTTGCCATCCACCTGCACCACTATTACTTACATTAAATCTTGGGTCGTCATTATGTTCATCATTTCTTTTTAAACTAGACTCAACGTTGGCTACTTGGTAGGTGTCATACGGTGAAATATTTTTATCTAAAAGTTCGGTGGTAACAAAATCTGTAATATCCTTGAAACACACATAAGGATCAAAACTAAAATGATCGTCGGCAGTACCATCGCCATTATCATCTCGTCCTCGGTATATTACTTCATCGGCAGTTAATTTTGTATAATTGGTTTGGCCCGGTAGCATTAATTTTACATCGTTAAAATCCCAATCTTCTTGATTTTCAGAGAAAGGGTCATTTGGATCGGGCTCAAAGTCTGATGCTGTCCAATATAAATAAACCTGTCTAATAGTTAGACATTTAGAATCGGCTATTGGTGCTTTAAACGTGGCATTACTCGAGTTGAAAGTGTCGTCAAAACTATCAATATCGACATATACTAAATTTGTGAAATTATTGTTATTTCCTTCTAAAATGTATGGGTTTGTAGCATGTCTAGAAACCGTATTATTTGCAATCATTGCAAAATCGCCATTAATAGACTCGTTATAGCGTGGCTCAAAAGGATGTTTTAATTGTGCATAAGAATACACGCTAAATAAAAAAAGGAGCGCCAAAATTAATTGATTGCGTTTAATATATGTGGTAGACGTTATCATAAGCCTTTAATTAACTAATTAATTAATATGTTTTTATAGTAAGTTATTTTTGAAATCTTGCTTTTTGCTACTTCAGTATTAATTAAAATACTTTGCTTAGTAAAAAATGAAAAACTAGCATCTTTAATAATATATAGTTTCAAAATATTTAAATGTTTATAAAAATCATTAATTAAAACACACACATTTAATTTAAGAGCCGTTTTAGTTTTCATGATTTTAAGTTTCTTATTACACCTAAATTTATTAAAACCAGATATTACTTCTGATAATTAGTAGTTTTCATTAAAAACAAATTTTGAGGGATACAAAGTAGGGAGGGAATACTATTTCTTAGATAAAAGAATATTACAGTAAATAGTAAATTTGGGTTCATATAATTTGATTTTGTTAGTAGGTGATACAAAAAAACGTATATGTAACTAGTTGGTCAAATATTCATGGCAAAGCACTTATAAATTCGATTAAAAGCTAATATGGCTTTTTAATTTACATTATAATTGAGGTATTCCAGAATTTGAATATTATAAAGATTTAATATCTAGAGTTTTATTTATTTTTTTAAAATGTAAAAATATGATCTACGATTGATTTGATGTTCTTCTTTTGTGCATCTAACACCATTAGAACATTTGTTTAATAATTGACTTTCACCATAACCAATAGCGCTTTCTATACGATCTTTTGATATACCTCTTGAAAAGATATAATCTCTAGTAGCTTTTGCTCGTTTGTCTGATAACGTCATATTATAAGCATCGCGACCACGACTATCTGTATGGGCTTCAATTTTAATAACCATAGTAGGGTTTACCCTTAACACATCTACAATATTTTCTAATTCATATTGTGCATCTGTTCTAATATTCCATTTATTAAAATCAAAATAAATAGGGTTTATTACTATTTGATTTCCTTGTATTAAGGACTCAAGATACAAATCTTGTTCAATAACGTTTCCGTCCTTGTCATTGGTGTTAATAGTTACTTGGTCTCCAGAATACGCTATAAGTTTTGCGGTAATAGTGTATTTCTTTTCACATTTAAGAGTGAATTGATATTCTCCGTTTTCGGTAGTTACTACTTCTTCAATAGTTTTACCCGTTTCATCAATAAGTTTAACAGTTACATCGGCTAGTGGTTGGTTGTCTTTTCTATCTCTAGTTACACCTTTAACTAATTGCGAGCAAACTTTAGTGTACACCGTATAAATATCATCGTTACCTTTTCCTCCTGGTCGGTTAGATGAGAAATAACTTCTCTCATTTTGATTATCAGAATCAATAAAGAAACCGAAGTCATCGAAACCACTATTGTAAGGTGCTCCAATGTTTTTAGGTGTTGCTAAACTATCCTTAATAAAATTAGATTTAAATATATCTAAAAGACCTAAATTTAATCTTCCGTCAGAAGAAAAATAGAAGGTACTATCTTTGCTAACAAAAGGAAACATGTCTCGGCCTTCTGTATTAATTTTAGGCCCTAAATTTTTAGGTTTACTAAATTGATTGTTTCCTAAAATATTGACCTCATAAATATCGGTATAACCTAATCCGCCTTCGCGATCTGAAACGAAATATAATTTTTTGTTATCTGGACTTAATGTTGGGTGTCCGGTAGAGGATACCTCGTCATTTATGCTAAGTTCAATAATGTTATCCCACTTACTATCGATCAAAGTAGCTTTATATATTTTTAAGTGTGTTGTTCCTTTTTTATCAAAGTTTAATTTATTCTTTTTTGTAACATTATCTCTAGTGAAATACATGGTTTTTCCATCGTTGGTAATGGCCACATTTGATTCATGATAATCTGAATTTATATTTGGAGAATCAATTAAAATAGGGTTGGAGAATTTTAACTCAAATCCTTTTTCTTTAACTGAAACTTGATACAAGTCTAAAAAAGGTTCTTTATTCCATCCATATTTTTTAGATTTAGCTGTATCTCTTGCCGAAGCAAAATAGAGCTCATTTTTATAAATATATGTTCCGAAATCTGAATTTTCAGAATTAATAGTTAGATTTTGTATTTTTATAGATAACGAGTCTTCAACTTTATTAAGCTCATCATATTTTAGTAGATTACCAATATCATAATTTTTGGCGCGGCTATCATTATTTTGGATTTCAACAAACTTTTTCATCCATTTATTGGCTTCAGCATAGTTGCCTAAACTTTTTAAAGATTGTATAAATCTGAATAAGTGTTCTGCATCAATTTCATATTTGCTAGCTGCTTTTTCGTACCAAAAAATAGCTTGCTTTGAGTTAGAATTATTATAGTAACAATCGCCTAATCGTGTTAAATTATGCTCGCTTTCATCACCATTTTCGATTGCTTTTTCATATAATTCGGCTGCTTTAACAAAACCATAATTATTATAAAACTTATCGGCAAGTTTAGTTTGGGCAATAATTGTACTAGTAAAAAATAACAAAAAGAGTATAAAAAAATTTGTTTTCATAGTAAAATGTTTTAGAAGTACCTTGGGGATTTAATACGTTTACTTTTAAATAATTCGTACATTAATAATATCTCGTGTGTACCGCTAGTGTAAGGTCTAATATCGGAAATAGGATACTCGTATGCATAGCCTAAGCGTATTTGTTTAGACACTTGAAAATCTGCAATACCACCTAAAGCGGCAGCCGATTCGTTAACTCTATATGCGGCACCTAACCAAACTGTTTCGTTGAATAAAAAATTTGCTGTTATATCAAAAGATAGTGGCGCACCGTTTGTTGCTTTAAGCAGCATAGCAGGCTTAAATTTTGTAGATTCGTTTAAATTGAAAACGTAGCCACCGGTAAAATAATAACTTATTCGCTCTAGCGCGATGTAATCTAACTCACCTTGTTTGCCATTGTTATAATCGGTGTTTAAAATTCTAGGAGCGGAAAGGCCTAAATACCATTTATCTGAATGATAGAATACACCTAATCCAATATTAGGACTCCATCTGTTTGAAACATCGTCAAAAAAGGGATCGTTAACGGCATTTGCTAATTCTGGATCACTAGTATCGTTTAGTAAGGATTGATCTAAACTATATTGTGTAAAACCACCTTTAATACCAAAAGCTAATTTATGCTTTTCACCAACAGGAAGGGTATATGAGAAATCACCATATAAGTATGAGAAATTTTCATAACCTAATTGGTCATTTATAAAGGATAGACCTACACCAATTCTGTCATTTCTTAAAGGGGTGTGAACAGATAGCGTTTGAGTTGTTGGCCCGCCTTCTAATCCAACCCATTGGCTTCGGTGTAAACCTACAACACTTAAGGTTTCTCTACTTCCTGCATAAGCAGGATTTATAGAGATAGTATTATACATATACTGTGTAAATTGCGGTAATTGTTGAGCGAACCCAACCCAGCAATTTGCTAGCATAAAAATAAATATATTTAACTTTATTGACTTCATAGTTTGTTTAGATTTATTTAGTACCTACATAAAATGCCTTAGCAAAAGGTTCTAATCCACTATTTTTTAAATTTACTATATAGAAATATGTTCCGTTTGGAACTTTTTCGGCTTTACCAATTGACGCGCTATGTGCAAACCCATTCCAGTTATTTTTGTAATCGGAATTGTCATAAATTTTTGCTCCCCAACGGTTGAATATTTGTAGTTCTACAACGAAATCACAATTTTCAACACCTGTAATTTTGAAAAATTCATTGTAAGCATCGCCGTTTGGAGTAACAACTTTTGATATTACTACGTCTTCTGCTCCACAAGGAAACACAATACATTCATCATGAATTTCTAAATTTACTTCAACAGCATTTAAGCATCCTCCATCAGTAAATTGATAACTGAATACATAAGTTCCTAATTCAACATTTTCAGGATCAAATATGTTATTGTCTAGAATAGCATTACCTTCAATAACCGTCCATTTACCGCCTAAATCAGAATTGCTTAAATAGTCATTTAAATCTATGATTCCATCATCAGAACAAGCTCTTTCGTCTATTGAGGAAACGAAGTCTATTAGCGTTACGGTAATGGTTTGCGTGTATATTTGCTCATTATTACAGTCATCTGATACTGTCCAAGTTCTTACTATTTCATAATCAGAAGGATTATTTTCATCTAAAGAATTTGTTTCAGTAAATTCAACGTTAACACCAGACGAACAATTATCAATAAATTCAACTTCTGGCACTTCTGGAATATTATCGCAGTTTATTGAAATAGTAGGCTCAATGTTTATTGTTGGTTGTGGTGCTTTAGTATCTTGAACCGTTATAGTTTGAGTATGCTCTGTAATTAAACCGTTTTGGTCTGTTGCTACCCATTTACGTTCTAGAATATAGTTTCCGCTACAAGAGCCATCAATTTTAGTTTCAGTGAATTTAACATCCACCCTACCACAAGGGTCTGATGCGGTTAAAACTGCAGGCGTTGGTATGCTATCACATTCATAAGTACCATCTTCTGGTAACGACTCAACAAATTCTGGATTTACGTTATCTTCTACTGTTACTAGTTGTTTACAAGTTGCTGTATTACCAGAACCATCAGTTACTGTCCATGTTACAATAGTATCTCCAAGAGGGAAATCAATAGGGGCATCGTTAGTGATCGTAGTTTCTGTACAGTTGTCGTTAACAGTTGGTGAACCTAAATCGATATTGTCAATATTCGTAGTACATTTATTAGCATCAATACTTACGGTTACAGGTTCAGCACACTCTACGAAGATAGGGTCGATGTTATCAATTACTGTTACTGTTTGCTCACAAGTTGTTGTATTACCAGAACCATCGGTTACCGTCCATGTTACGATAGTATCTCCAAGAGGGAAGGTGTCAGGTGCATCGTTTGTGATTGTAGTTTCGGTACAGTTGTCATCAACCGTTGGTGTTCCTAAATCGATGTTTCCGATATCCGTAGTACATCCGTTAGCATCTACATTGACAGAAACTGGAGCCGCACATTCCACAAATGTTGGGTCGATTTTATCAATTACTGTTACCGTTTGCTCACAAGTTGTTGTATTATCAGAACCATCGGTTACCGTCCATGTTACGATAGTATCTCCAAGAGGGAAGGTATCAGGTGCATCGTTTGTGATTGTAGTTTCGGTACAGTTGTCATCAACCGTTGGCGTTCCTAAGTCGATGTTTCCGATATCTGTAGTACATCCATTAGCATCTACATTCACAGAAACAGGCGCTGCACATTCCACGAATGTTGGGTCGATGTTATCGATAATGGTTACGGTTTGCTCACAAGTTGTTGTGTTTCCAGAACCATCAGTTACCGTCCATATTACGATAGTATCACCTAATGGAAAGGTATCAGGTGCATCGTTAGTAACGGTTGTTTCGGTACAGTTATCATCTACAATAGGCGATCCTAAGTCGATGTTTCCAATAGCTGTAGTACATCCGTTAGCATCTACATTTACAGATACAGGCGCTGCACATTCCACGAATGTTGGATCGATGTTATCAATAATGGTTACCGTTTGCTCACAAGTCGTTGTGTTACCAGAACCATCGGTTACTGTCCATGTTACGATAGTATCACCTAATGGGAAGGTATCAGGTGCATCGTTAGTCACAGTTGTTTCGGTACAGTTATCATCAACTGTTGGTGTTCCTAAGTCGATATTAGCGATATCTGCAGTACATCCGTTAGCATCTACATTCACAGAAACCGGAGCCGCACATTCCACGAATGTTGGGTCTATGTTATCTATAATGGTTACGGTTTGCTCACAAGTTGTTGTGTTTCCAGAACCATCGGTTACCGTCCATGTTACGATAGTATCACCAAGCGGGAAGGTGTCAGGTGCATCGTTAGTTACAGTTGTTTCCGTACAGTTATCATCAACTGTTGGTGTTCCTAAGTCGATATTAGCGATATCTGTAGTACATCCGTTAGCATCTACATTCACTGAAACCGGAGCCGCACATTCTACAAATGTAGGGTCTATATTATCGATAATGGTTACCGTTTGCTCACAAGTTGTTGTGTTTCCAGAACCATCAGTTACCGTCCATATTACGATAGTATCACCTAATGGAAAGGTATCAGGTGCATCGTTAGTAACGGTTGTTTCGGTACAGTTATCATCTACAATAGGCGATCCTAAGTCGATATTAGCGATATCTATAGTACATCCGTTAGCATCTACATTTACAGAAACAGGCGCTGCACATTCTACAAATGTTGGGTCTATGTTATCTATAATGGTTACCGTTTGCTCACAAGTTGTTGTGTTTCCAGAACCATCAGTTACTGTCCATGTTACGATAGTATCACCTAATGGGAAGGTATCAGGTGCATCGTTAGTAACGGTTGTTTCGGTACAGTTATCATCTACAATAGGCGATCCTAAGTCGATGTTTCCAATAGCTGTAGTACATCCGTTAGCATCTACATTTACAGATACAGGCGCTGCACATTCCACGAATGTTGGGTCGATGTTATCAATAATGGTTACGGTTTGCTCACAAGTTGTTGTGTTACCAGAACCATCAGTTACCGTCCATGTTACGATGGTATCTCCAAGAGGGAAGGTATCAGGCGCATCGTTAGTAACGGTTGTTTCGGTACAGTTATCATCTACAATAGGCGATCCTAAGTCGATGTTTCCAATAGCTGTAGTACATCCGTTAGCATCTACATTTACAGATACAGGCGCTGAACATTCCACGAATGTAGGGTCTATATTATCAATAATGGTTACCGTTTGCTCACAAGTTGTTGTGTTACCAGAACCATCAGTTACCGTCCATGTTACGATGGTATCTCCAAGCGGGAAAGCATCAGGCGCATCGTTAGTAACGGTTGTTTCCGTACAGTTATCATCAACTGTTGGTGTTCCTAAGTCGATATTAGCGATATCTGTAGTACATCCGTTAGCATCTACATTTACAGATACAGGCGCTGCACATTCTACGAATGTAGGGTCGATGTTATCAATAATGGTTACGGTTTGCTCACAAGTTGTTGTGTTACCAGAACCATCAGTTACCGTCCATGTTACGATGGTATCTCCAAGCGGGAAAGCATCAGGCGCATCGTTAGTAACGGTTGTTTCCGTACAGTTATCATCAACTGTTGGTGTTCCTAGGTCAATGTTTGCAATATCTGTAGTACATCCGTTAGCATCTACATTTACAGATACAGGCGCTGCACATTCCACGAATGTTGGGTCGATGTTATCAATAATGGTTACGGTTTGCTCACAAGTTGTTGTGTTACCAGAACCATCAGTTACCGTCCATGT
>NZ_JACHGE010000010.1 GCF_014202225.1 Algibacter amylolyticus | reverse complement strand
TCCGTCACTCAATAATTTCAGATTTTGAGTGATTAATTCCGCGTTTTTCAATTCAGATTTTTTTGGATTTGAGTGAGTGCGTAATTAGAGGTAACTCGTTATATAGTTGCGTTTATGTTTCATATCCCGTAAATAAATCAGGATATCGTTAGTTTTTTGTCGTTGTTATCCTGTAAAGATAATTTTTTTACAACATTATCTAGTGGGCTTTTTATTTCTTGCAAATCCTTTCTGGTAACATGAGTGTAAATCATTGTAGTTTCTGGTCTAGAATGTCCTAAAAGTTCTTGTATATAGCGTATATCTATACCTTGCTCTAGCATATGTGTGGCATAACTATGCCTTAGGGAATGCGGGGTTACAGCTTTGTTTATACCAGCCAATTCTACGCTTCTTTTTAAAAAAGAACGAATAGACTGGGCACTATAGGTACCTCCTTTGGGGTTTTCTATAAAATAAACTTTGGGCTTATACGTATTATGGTAATTCTTTAACAAAGGAAAAAGGCTTTCTGCAATTGTTGTGTATCTGTCCTTACGGCCTTTACCATTCTTTACATAGAGTTGTTTACGTTTAAAATCAAAATCACTAAGCTTAAGTTCTATAAGTTCGCCTATTCTTAAACCAGAGCCGTAAAGCATGGCTATTATAGCGCGATGCTTTAAGTTTTTTGTTACCTGAATGAGTAATAACACCTCTTCAATACTTAAAACAACCGGTAGCTTTTTATCCTTTTTAGGCATGTAAATTTTTTCGGTATTTATGGAACATGCAGGATAAAAGTATGCAAAATGGGTTATGCTGCTTACTATTTGTCTGTGTGTACTAATAGCGTAATTTAGGGTGCTAACCGCCCATTCTATATAATGTCTTACATCATTTTCGTTAAGATCATTTACAGGTTTTTGGCCAGTAAAACGTAAAAATTCTAGAATAAAACCGCCGTAAGAGGCAATGGTGCTATCGCTAAACCGTTTGCCCTTCAAAAATTTAAGAAAATGCCGGTATACTAAAGTTTTTTCTTCATTTAATGGAGCCAATTCTATTTTAGCGCCTTTTCTGTAACGTGGTACAGTTTCATTTTTACCAGTATTTATCAAGGCTAAACCGCCTTTTGTAATATGGTTTTTAAGGTCTTCTAGCCGTACTTCATCATAGTAAATGTAAAACGTACGATGTGTCTTAGACCAGTAAACGCCATTAAACGTCTTTATATATTCCTTGGTTTTAAAGTTATAAGGAAATTTTATAGCCACACAACTTTTAGAATTATGAGTAAGCGGTTCTAAGGTAATTGAAGTCATAGTTGTATAAAATTACAATTTTTTTATAAATGTAAAAATTTTCTGCAACCAATTTATTTTTTTTAAACCAAAAAAGCCTGTTTCAATTAAGAAACAGGCTTTAATATATTATAGATTAGTAAAAGAAATTAATCTTCCTTTTTATCTTCTCTAGGTTTACGATCATCACGACGGTTATCGCGTCCACGATTATCTCTACCTCTGTTATCGCGTCCACCACGACTATCTCTAGAAGAGTCTCTCGGTGGTCTTTCAACATAACCTTCTGGTTTTGGTAAAAGTGCTTTTCTAGATACTTTCTCTTTACGTGTACGTTTGTCTATACCAAAGTATTTAACATCAAATACATCGCCCATATTTACTACATCGGTAACGTTTTCAGTACGTTCCCAAGCTAATTCGCTTACGTGTAATAAAACTTCGTTTCCTGGAGCATCCATATATTCTACAACAGCACCAAAATCAAGCATTTTAATAACTTTTACTTCGTAAACGCTACCAACTTCAGGCTTAAATAAAATAGAATCTATTTTTGCCATAACAGCATCAATACCTTTTCTACCAACACCTAAAATTTCAACAATACCTTCTTCGGTAACAGGATCTTCGTTAATAACGATAGTAGTATCTGTTTCCTTTTGCATTTCCTGAATCACTTTTCCTCCAGGTCCAATTAACGCTCCAATAAATTCGTTAGGAACACGTCTAGAAACCATAGTAGGTGCATGATCTTTAACATCTGCATTTGGCGTTGCAATAGTTTCGGTAATTTTACCTAAAATATGTAAACGACCATCGCGCGCTTGTTTTAAAGCATTTACAAGAATCTCGTAAGATAATCCCTTAACCTTAATATCCATTTGGCAAGCCGTAATACCATCTGCAGTACCAGTAACTTTAAAATCCATATCTCCTAAGTGATCCTCATCACCTAAAATATCAGATAAGACAGCGTACTTTCCAGAATCTGCATCCGAGATTAATCCCATAGCAATACCAGAAACAGGTTTTTTCATTTGCACACCAGCATCCATCATAGCCATAGTACCAGCACAAACAGTGGCCATAGAAGACGATCCGTTCGATTCTAATACCTCAGATACTACACGTACAGTATACGGGCAATCTGCAGGAACCATACCTTTTAATGCACGTTGCGCTAAATTACCATGTCCTACCTCACGACGAGATGTTCCACGAATAGGTCTAGCTTCACCAGTACAAAAAGGAGGGAAGTTATAGTGTAAATAGAAACGCTCTTCACCTTCAAACGATGGCATATCTATTTGGTTTGCTTCTCTACTTGTACCTAAAGTAACTGTAGCTAAAGCTTGAGTTTCACCACGTGTAAATATAGAAGATCCGTGTGTAGAAGGTAAATAATCAACCTCACACCAAATTGGTCTAATATCCGTAGTTTTACGTCCATCTAAACGTAAACCTTCATTTAATGTTAAATCTCTAACAGCAGCTTTTTCAGCTTTACTGTAATACTTAGAAATTAATCCACCAAAATCAGCTTGTTCTTCTTCAGTAAAACTAGCTTTAATTTCTTCTTTAATTTCAGCAAATGCAGCACTACGCTCGTGCTTAGCAGAACCTGCTTTAGCAATAGCATATACTTTATCATAAGCCATATCGTGAATTTTAGCAGCTAAATCAGCTTCTTCTCTTTCACCTTCATACTCACGTACTTCTTTTTTACCAAAAGCCTCAGCTAATGCAACTTGAGCAGCACATTGTACTTTAATAGCTTCATGAGCAAACTTAATGGCTTCAGTCATTTCTTCTTCAGAAATCTCATCCATTTCACCTTCAACCATCATTACAGAATCAGCCGAAGCACCAATCATCATATCGATGTCAGACTCTGCTAATTGAGCACGCGTTGGGTTAATAACAAATTCACCGTTTACACGACCAACTCTAGCTTCAGAAATTGGGCATTCAAAAGGAAAATCTGATAATTGAATAGCTGCCGAAGCTGCTAAGCCTGCCATAGCATCTGGCATAACATCATCATCATGAGACATTAACTGGATCATCACCTGAGTTTCAGAGTGGTAATCTTTCGGGAATAACGGACGTAAAACACGATCCACTAAACGCATAGTTAAAACTTCTCCATCACTAGGTCGTGCTTCTCTTTTAAAGAAACCTCCTGGGTAACGTCCTGCAGCAGCAAATTTTTCTCTGTAATCTACCGTTAAAGGTAAAAAATCAACATCTGCTTGTCTGTAGTTGGAAACAACAGTACACAAAAGCATACATTTTCCAGATTGAACAACAACAGAGCCATGCGCCTGTTTTGCTAATTTTCCGGTTTCGATAGAGATTTCTCTACCGTCTCCTAGGTCAATAACCTCTTTAAAAACTTTTGGAATCATAAATTTTTTCTTGTAACTCAAGCATATGCATGCCTAAATCATGTTAAACAATGGTCGTTGTGTTGTTGTGTGTAGTTGTGTGTGCGACAATTAAATGTCTCTTGACCAATGAAAAACCTTTAGTCCCGAACTCGTTTCAGGATCTAGCTTCTTCTAAATGCGTTATTTAAACTCTTACGCTCGAGTTATATAATTTGGGCGTTACCCACAAGGGGTCGGGCTTTACGTTTCAAGTCCTCGCTCCTCCTACGTCGGGCTGTGGGCTTTCCTCTACAATCCCTAACGCAAAAACAAAAAACCACGTTATAAAAACGTGGTCTTTTATATTTAAGTTTATTTTCTTAAACCTAATTCTTTAACTATAGCACGATATCTTAATACATCTTTCTTAGTTAAGTAATCAAGTAAGCTTCTTCTTTTTCCTACTAACATTACTAACGAACGCTCAGTGTTGTAATCTTTACGATTCGTTTTTAAATGAGCAGTTAAGTGCTCAATTCTTTGCGTAAATAACGCAATTTGTCCTTCTGCACTACCAGTATCGTGTTTTCCTTTACCGTGTTTTGCGAACAATTCTTCTTTTTCTTGTTTTGATAAATACATGCTAATATTATTGTAAATGATTTTTATGTACACGAAAGTTTTTCTTTCGAGCGGCAAATATAGTGAATAATTTAATGTTTAGAATATTATGTAAAAAATCTTTTTTATAACTATTGTAATTAATAACGTAAGGATTTCAATAATTGTAAAAAAAAGGCTATTTTTAGTAAACACAAATTTATCCTATATGCCTGATAGAATTAGCGTTGTAAAAGAACAATTATTCAAAAATATTTTCGATTTTGCTAATGGCGGGCTAGCAATTGTAAGTTTAAAAGGTAAATGGGTAAAGGTTAATGATAGTTTAGCAACCTATTTAGGCTACTCAAAAGAAGAACTGTATAAGTTATCGTTTCAGCAAATTACGCATAAAAAGGATTTAAATATCGACCTTGAAAATATGCGACTTTTAATAAAAGGCGAAATAGATAAATATCAAATAGAAAAAAGATATTTTCATAAAAACGGAAATATTGTATGGGCTTTAATATCGGTGTCTTTATTAAGAGATGATCATGGAGAGCCTATATACTTTATAGCTCAAATTCTGGATATAACAAGTAGTAAGGAAAGTAAGTCTCAATTAAAAATTTTACTAGAGTTGGCACAAGAGCAAAATAACAGATTAACTAATTTTGCCGATATAGTGACCCATAATTTAAAAACACATACCTCTAATTTAAGTACGTTAGTTTCTTTTTTAGAAGAAGAAGCGCATGATTTAGTGCAAGATGAAAATTTCGAGCTTTTAAAAGGGTCTGTTATAAACTTAACCCAAACGGTTTCTCATCTTACCGAAATAGCAAAAATTAAATCGGTAGACGAAAATAAAATAGAAGCACTAAACCTATACACCTTTGTAAGTCAAGCTATTTATAATATAAGCGCTATTGCAAAAAATAAAAATTGCGTAATAGAAAACCATGTAGATAAGGATCATTTAATTAATGCCATACCTGCTTATTTAGATAGTATAATACTTAATTTTTTATCGAATGCTATAAAATACCGCGATCAAACTCGAGATACCGTTATAAAATTGTCTAGCCAAATAGAAAACGATCATGTTGCTTTTCATATAGAAGATAATGGTTTAGGAATTGATCTAGATAAGTTTGGAGACTCCTTGTTCCAAATGTATAAAACATTCCATTACAACGATGATGCTTTGGGTATTGGTCTTTTTATAACAAAAGCGCATATAGAAGCTTTAGGTGGCCATGTAAAGGTAAAAAGTGAAGTTGGGATAGGTACCGTGTTTTCGGTGTGTTTTAAAAGACCAACAACCTTTGTGCTAGAAAGTAATACTAGTGGTTTAAAATAATTATACAATTATTATAAAAAAAAGAAGCCCTATTAACACTGTTAATAAGGCTTCTTTTATGTAGTTTTTAAACTAATCTCTTAAAGGTTGGTTTAATATTAAATCTATATATTGGTTAACCTTGTCTTTTAAATCTTTTCGAAGTGTTATAAAATCCAAGAAACCATGTTCTAACAAAAATTCTGAGGTTTGAAAACCTTCTGGTAATTCTTTACCTGTTGTATCTCTTACAATACGTGGTCCTGCAAAACCTATTAATGCTCCTGGTTCGCTAATATTAATATCTCCTAACATAGCAAACGATGCTGTTGTTCCTCCAGTGGTAGGATCTGTACATAGTGAAATATAAGGTAATCCTGCATCTGCTAATTGTGCTAATTTTACCGATGTTTTTGCTAATTGCATTAAAGACAATGCTGCTTCCATCATTCTAGCACCTCCAGATTTAGAGATAACCATTAAAGGTAATTTCTTTTTTAAAGCATAATCTGCTGCTCTGGCTATTTTTTCGCCAACAACACTACCCATAGAACCTCCAATAAATGAAAAATCCATACAAGCCACTACAATATCTTTTCCTTTAGATTTTCCAACGGCACAACGCACGGCGTCTTTTAAGTTGGTTTTCTTTTGAGCCGCTTTTAAACGGTCTGGATATTTTTTAGTATCCTCGAATTTTAACGGGTCTTTAGATTCTAAGTCGGCGTCTAATTCTTTAAATTTATTGTCGTCAAAAAGGATTTGAAAATACTCTCTACTACCAATTCTAACATGGTAACCGTCTTCTGGACTTACATAAAAGTTTTTTTCTAACTCTTCTGTATCTACAATTTTACCTGTTGGAGATTTATACCACAACCCTTTTGGGGTGTCTTTTTTCTCTTCGGTAGTTGTTGTTATTCCTTTTGTTTTTCTTTTAAACCAAGACATAGTGACTTATGATTTTGTATTCCCTTGTGTAAGGAAAGCTTTTTAAAATTTAGTTTGTTTCATGACATTCCTGCTTTTGCGGAAGTGCCAATTGCGTTAGGGATTGAGGCATTTATTGAAGCTCGCCCGATTTTTTATCGGGAAGCGACTGCCGAAAGCCTGACCACAAAATTAAACTTTTTTTTAATTTTGGGGTAACGCCCTTATACTTTTATTAATTATTATGGTATAATTACTTTAAGTTTAGGCTTGTAAACCTAAAAAAGGTTCTGTAATATACAGAACCTTTTTTATATGCTTAATGTAAATTGACTTTAATCTATAAAGTGTTTACATTATTTAAATCTTCGAAAGCTTTTTTCAATCTAGCTACAAAAGTTTTTTCACCTTCGCGTAACCATACTCTTGGGTCGTAATGTTTCTTGTTAGGAACATCTGCGCCATCAGGATTTCCTATTTGTGCTTTTAAATATTCTGATTTACCTCCCATGTAATCACGAATACCTTCCATGAATGCATATTGTAAATCTGTATCGATATTCATTTTAATTACACCGTAGCTAATTCCTTCGCGAATTTCTTCAACTGTAGATCCAGATCCACCATGGAACACGAAATCGATATGATTATGCTCAACACCATATTTTTTAGAGATATGCTCTTGAGAATTCTTTAATATTTTTGGAGTTAATTTTACGTTTCCTGGTTTGTAAACACCGTGTACATTACCAAATGCAGCTGCAATTGTAAATTGAGGACTTACTTTGCTT
This sequence comes from Algibacter amylolyticus, assembly GCF_014202225.1. Classification (GTDB taxonomy): domain Bacteria; phylum Bacteroidota; class Bacteroidia; order Flavobacteriales; family Flavobacteriaceae; genus Algibacter_B; species Algibacter_B amylolyticus. The sequence continues at coordinate 197,008 of NZ_JACHGE010000010.1, read as the reverse complement.
AATTCTTCGTAAGCGTAAGCTACTTCTTCTGGTTGTGTGTATAATTTAGAATCGTCTACATCTGTATTATCTACACCATCTTCTTCACCACCTGTAATTCCTAACTCAATTTCTAAAGTCATGTCCATTTTAGACATTCTTTCTAAATATTGCTTGCAAATTTCAATGTTTTCTTCAATTGGCTCTTCTGAAAGGTCAATCATGTGAGAACTGAATAATGATTTTCCAGTTTCTTTATAATGAATTTCACTAGCATCTAATAAACCATCAATCCAAGGTAATAGTTTTTTTGCACAGTGATCAGTATGTAAGATTACAGGAACACCATAAGCTTCGGCTAAAGTATGCACGTGTTTTGCACCTGCAACTGCACCTGCAATAGCAGCTTTCTGTCCGTCGTTACTTAAACCTTTTCCTGCGTTAAATTGTGCGCCACCGTTTGAAAATTGTATGATTACTGGAGCGTTTAGATCTCTAGCTGTTTCTAAAACACCATTTATGGTATCAGACCCTATAACGTTTACAGCTGGTAAAGCGTAATTGTTTGCTTTAGCGTGATTGAAGATTTCTTGAACTTCTTTTCCTGTAGCTACTCCTGGTTTTATGTTGTGTCCCATTTTTATGTTTATTATAATTTTTGAATTTACTTAAGTATCAAAAGTAATCAAATTTTAAATGATTTATAGATGTTTTATGGTTTGAAACAGCAAAAATCACACTAAAACGTTATAGTGTAAAATGGTATAATTTGCTTAAAATGGATAGTTTATACCTATGTTATATACCGCATTGGCAAAGTTATAATCGTTAAACCATCGGTTTTGATCTGTATAAGATGGATCGTAGGTTTTAAAACCTATATCAAAACGGAATACGAAAAAACTAAAATCGTAGCGTAAACCAAAACCAGAACCTACAGCAATATCTTTTAAGGAGCTAAGGCTGGTAAAGGTTGCGTTGTCGTCTTCTACATTGTCTAGTACATTCCAAATGTTACCAGCATCTACAAATAAAGCGCCGTTTAAATTGCCAAATAAATTAAAGCGCTGTTCGGCACTTAAAGCTAGTTTTAAGTTGGCTTCATTAAACTCGTTAGTGCTTTCTGAACTTCCTGGGCCTAAGCTGTAAGCTGCCCATGCACGGTTATCGTTAGGTCCACCACCAAAAAAACTCTTTGAGAACGGAATACTGTTAGAGTTGCCATAGGGTATAGCAATACCAAAAAAGGCACGTGTTGCTAAGGTGTTTTTCTTACCTAAATCCCAGTGTTTTATATAATCTAGTTCTGTTTTTACGTATTGTGAATAGGCGACGTTAAACAACTCATACCTGTCGTCGCTATCTTTATTAAGCCCTAACAGTTTTGAGGTGCTTGCCAATAAATTACCCGCTAACTCCAATTTAAAACGGAAAATAGAGAAATCGTTATCTACCAGATTTGTACGATTATCTTGTGTGAAACTAAAGGCCGAAGATAAAATAAGGTTGTTTTCTGTTAGTCGTTTTTTACGTTCGTCAATGTTACTAACGGTTAAGTAATCGCTAGCATTGGTTGATTCATAGCTTGTATCGCTTAATACCAAGTCGATAAACTCATCTGCTTTTTCCTCTATAAGCTGTTCGTTTTCATTGCCGTCCAATTCGATAAACTCCGATGGTGTGTTGTAACTTTCTAGTGCTATATTCTCCAAACTATTAAAGGAACTCGTATAAATACTAAAGTAGTTTTCGGTTCTTAGGTTTCTTACATATTGAATGTTAAAAAGGTCTAAGCGGTTACTAACTTGCTTATTAGGGTACCAATTGTAGCTAAAATTGCCGCTAAAGGTTTGCTTGTCTAATCCTATATTGGTTTGGCTTGTTGTTGCTAGACCAATACTTGTACTAGGCGACATGTATTTAGGTATAATATTTTCGGTGTAAAAAGGTGAAAATATTCTTGGTATGGTTAATTTTAAATCGGCTCCAAACTCATTAATATCAAAAAATGGGTCACCATCTTCCCTCAAATCTTTTGAGGCTCCAATAGATGCTATTCCAGATATTGCTAGGGTTTCTGCTCCTCCAAAAATATTTCTAATTTGTAAGCTTGGGTTTAATGAGAAGCCAACGGTTTGAATATCACTTTGAGACACATCGGCACTAAAATCTAAATTAAACTTTTTTAAAGGGGTTAATCTAATAGTGCTTTTTAATGTGTTATCTGGATTTTCAAAATATTCAATATTAGGATATTTAAAGGTGCGAAGCTGATTGATATAACTGTAAGTACGCGTTCTATCTAGATCTCTAAATACTTTACCCGGAGAAATAAATACAGCATCGGTTAGTGCCTTAGGTCGAAAACGCATTTTGCCATAACTAAATAGCTTAAAACCACCGTACGAAATAGAATCTTGAAACGGTTTGTTTCTGTTCTCGAAAGTATAATCGGTAATAATATTAACATCATCAATGTAATATACTTTAAAGGGTTCGCGTCTAATAGAATCGGCAGTTCTTATAGCTCTATCTTGAATTTTTATCCCAACGTTAACCTTTTTATTGGTGCCAATAGTATCCATTTCGAAGGTAACGTAATCTTGATTAAAATGGTAAACACCTAAGTTTCTTAATTCTGTAGAAATTCTTTCGCGTTCTTGCTCAAAACTACTAGTTCGGTATTGTTCGCCCTGAACTATAAGTGCTTTATCCTGAATTTTTTTATAAAGTGAATCGACAATAGGCGACTTTACTGTTTTTGCTATAGAATCAATTAAAAATGCGGGTCCGGTTTTTACGGTATAGTCAACTTTAGCACGTTTGTTATCGTTCCTTTCAATATTATAGTTGGCCTTTACATTAAACCAACCATTATTAAAGTAGTAATCTTCTAGTCGTTTGGTAGAACGTTTTGTTTTCTCTTCGCTTAAAATGGTGGGAGCTTCGCCTGTTCTTTTTAGCCAATTATTAAATCCAATAGCGGATTCTTTAAGTTTATCAATTTGCTTTTTAGAGTACTTTTTCTCAAGTCTCGCTCTACGATTTGGTTTTTTATCTAACCAAGCTTCAAAAAGAGAATCTCTGTTTGGTCTAGCTGTATTATAAATGTGTAATCTTAAGGGTGTGCCAAGAATTTTTCTATTGGTTGTTTGATATAATAAGTTGTTTATCTCTTCGGTATTGTTTTTTTTATCATTTACAATTATAGAAGTTTCTGTAAGTAAATGTTCATCTTTAGCAACTCTTTTTGTAGCATCGCAGGAGTAAAGGAAACCCAAAACTAGTGTAAGGCGTAATATATTGGAGAGTTGTTTTTTCAAATGCGTAATAATTAAATTAAAAGTGATATGTTAAAACGATTAGATTCAATAAACTAACTTAGTTCAAGCATCAAAAATACATTATTTTAATCTTAAAAAATATTTAAATAAGTAGTCTGTTGATGTATCTTGTCAATAATTTCTTTTCTTTATAAAAAAATTATAATACTTGCATGCTTTCTAAAAGTCAAATAAAATTAATAACGAGTTTAAAGCAAAAAAAATATAGACAACAACATGGTTTTTTTGTTGTTGAAGGTGTTAAAACAATAACCGAACTGTTACAATCTCATTTAGAGCTTTACAAATTATATACTACAAGGACTTTCAATTTTGATGCCAAAGAGGAAGTTATTGTGTCCAATCAAGAATTAAAACGCATTAGTTTTTTAACCACGCCAAATACAGCATTGGCCGTATTTAAAATGCCAGAGCCAAAGCCTATTGATACGACTGGTTTAATTGTGGTACTCGATGCCATTAGAGATCCAGGAAATTTAGGCACTATTATTAGATTGTGTGATTGGTTTGGAGTTACAGAATTAGTTTGTAGTAAAGAAACTGTAGATCGTTTTAACCCCAAGGTTGTACAGGCTACTATGGGTTCTATAACACGTGTTAATGTAAATTATATAGACTTGGTTCCGTTTTTAAAAGGGAGTAATTTACCTGTTTACGGTGCTTTTATGGAAGGTGAAAATGTTTATAAAAGTGCATTGCCTAAAAACGGAATATTATTAATGGGTAATGAAGCCAATGGCGTATCCAAAGAAGTAGAAGCGGTTATTACCGAAAAAATATCCATTCCTAGATTTGGTGAATTGCAGGCCACAGAAAGTTTAAATGTAGCAACAGCAACTGCAATTTTATTGAGCGAGTTTAGAAGAGGCTAAAAAAAAGTACACAGTCTTAAATAGCAGTTTGCAATTAACTTAGCGGTATATAAAGTTTATAACAAGCTTTTTATTGAAAAGTGAAATTAACAAAAACACCTCGCGTTTGCATATTTGCAACATTAGAGGTCCACGGGCTGTTAGGATCTTCGTCTCTTACTAGTTCGTCATTAATTCCAAAAAGACCACGTATAGACGGTGTGAATTTAAAATTATACAAATAGAAGTCTATACCGAAACCTAGTTCGTAAAACAATGAGCTTTTAGTAGTTCTAAATTGTCCGTTTTTATTGTCCTCTGGGTTATCCTCGTTACTAGATAAGTTTAGCGCAGTAGAAAAACCACCAACAATAAAAGGTTTAAAGTTGTTAATGCGTTTTGTAGATAGTTTTAGTAAAAGCGGAAGGTGTATATAGGTTGATTTTACTTCTCTAATAAAATCGGAATCTTTAACATCTGGTTCACCTTGAAACCACTCCGGACTGTAATAAAGCTCTCGTGTTGTAATTAATAAACCTGGTTCTAAACGGATATCTATAAACTCGTTAATTCTCAGGTTTCCTATTAAGCCCACACTAAAACCGGGACTCTTTTTTACATAAATATCTCTTAAATCGTTCTTGTAATCAAAATTAAAATCGTAGCTATTAATACCTAAAAAATAGCCCCAACGTAGTAGGTTGTTATCTGTAGATCCTCGACCTTGGTTGGCATCGTAACTAACTTTTTCTTTTTTAAAAAGTTGAGCGTTAGAGGTTTCAACGATAAATAGAAATGATATTAATGCAAAAAGGTATTTCATATAATTACTTCGATGATTTATAAATTGTTGCCACACCTAAAGTTTGTGGAAAATCTTCAACATTTATAAACCCAATATTACGTAAAATATTGTTTAATGCTTCTCCAAAAGGAAAAACAGATGCCGATTCGCATAAATATTTATAAGCACTTCTGTCTTTAGAAAATGCTTTTCCTATTAAAGGTAGTATGTTTTTTGTATAAAAATTATAACCTTGTTTATACGGTGTTTTTGTTGGCATAGAGGTTTCTAAAATAACAAAAGTACCATTGGGTTTAAGTACTCTGTAAATTTCTTTTAAACCATTTTCTAAGGATTCAAAGTTTCTAACACCAAAAGCAACCGTTATAGCATCAAAAGAATTATCATCAAAAGGCATATTTTCAGAATCTCCTAAAATCATTTCTATTTTAGAGTCTAAACCTTTTTTAGTTACTTTTTGCTTTCCTATTTCAAGCATGCCACTACTAATATCGAAACCTACAATTCTAGTTGCATTGGTTTCGGCAAGGTTTATAGCTAAATCTCCTGTTCCTGTAGCGATATCTAAAATAGAATCTGGGTTAGCTTCTTTAACTATTTTAACGACCTTTTTTCGCCACTTAATATCAATGCCGAAAGAAATTACACGATTTAACCCATCGTAATCTCCCGATATGGTATCAAACATTTTTGTTACCTGTTCTTTTTTACCTAAGTCGCTGTCCTTGTATGGCTTTACTTTTGTCAAATCTTAAAAATTTTGATGCAAACCTACATAATTTATTTTTACTTTAATATATCAAATTAAGTCAAAATAAATTGTTTAGGTTATCCGAAGCAAAAATATAAAATAGAAACACTAGAGGGAAAGATAAACTATTAGAAAAGTTAAACATAACAGGATTATAAATAATTAAATTAATGCCCCTTTATGATCGAAGTTCTATTTTATAGTATATTTGTGGTACTTTTTTATGAATAAGAAAAAATAAATTAAGCACTATAGTATATCACATAGGCTTCAGTTTTTTATTTGTAATCATACCATTATAAAAAATTAAACGAGTGAAAATAATTATTGCTGGTGCTGGTGAAGTTGGGTTTCATTTAGCAAAATTATTGTCTTACGAGTCTCAAGAGATTACTTTAATTGATACCGACAAAGAAAGTTTAGCCTACGCCGATACGCATTTAGATATTAAAGTTATTCGAGGCGATTCCACCTCAATAGCTATCTTAAAAGAAGCGCGTGTAGAAAACTGCGAGCTTTTTATAGCTGTTACTGCAAGCGAAACTACTAATATTACTATTTGTGTTTTAGCAAAACAATTAGGGGCAGCAAAAACTATTGCGCGAATTACTAATACCGAGTTTATACATCATAAAGATGAGGTTGGTTTTACCAAATTTGGTATTGATGAGTTAATTTCTCCTGAATCGTTGGCTGCTGCCGAAATTGAGTTGTCTTTAAAACAATCGTCTTTTAATGATAGTTACGAATTTGAAGGTGGGGCATTAACTATGATAGGTTTAAACTTATCAAGATCTGCAGCTTTTGTGGGTAAAACGGTTAAAGAAGCAGCTAAGATATTTCCAGAAATCCATTTTGTTCCTATAGCCTTACAACGTTTTGGTACGCAATACACCATTATCCCTAGAGGAGATACCAAGTTTAAAAGAGGCGATAATGTTGTGTTTATTACTTCGGAAGGAGGAGGCGAAGAGCTTTGTAAACTAACCGGTAAAGCTAATAACGAGATAAAAGACGTTATGATTTTGGGCGGTAGTAAAATTGGTTATAAAACAGCTAGAGATTTAAGTAATAAAGGATTTAACGTAAAGCTTTTAGAAGCTAATAAAGAACGTGCTTTTGATATTGCAGACGATTTGCCTAATGTTTTAGTAATACAAAGTGATGGTAGAAATGTAGATTTATTAGACGAAGAAAATATTAGCGGTATGGATGCTTTTATTGCCGTAGGTGCTAATTCTGAAACCAATATTATGTCTTGTTTAGTGGCTAAATCTAAAGGTGTAAAGAAAACGGTGGCGCTTGTAGAGAATATGGATTATTTCGAGTTGTCTCATTCGGTGGGTATAGAAACATTAATAAATAAAAAGCTTTTAGCTGCCAATAATATATTTAGGTATATACGAAAAGGGCAAGTGGTTGCCATGACGAAGCTTAGTAATATGAATGCCGAATTATTAGAATTTGAGGTTAAAGCTTCTTCGGCCATTTGTAATAAGTATATTAAAAAAATCGATTTCCCACGTTCTGCAATTATTGGCGGTGTGGTTAGAAACGGAAAAGGTGAAATTGCTTTAGGTGATTTTAAAATTCAAGAAGGCGATAGAGTGGTAGTTTGTAGTTTATTACAATCTATTAAAGGAGTCGAAAAATTATTCCGTTAAAATAGTGAGAAAGTCCATGAAACTTAATTATAAAATCATTTTCCATTTTTTGGGATTACTCTTGCTATTTAATGGTGGCTTCATGTTACTGTCGGCATTAGTAAGTTTAATTTATAAGGATGGTGTTACGTTTCAATTATTTCTTTCAGGTTTAGCTACTTTAATTAGTGGTGTTATTACCATGTTTTTTACTAGAGATCATAGTAAAGAAATGAATAAACGCGAAGGGTATATAGTAGTTAGTTTCGGGTGGATTATAATGTCTTTATCTGGTGCATTACCCTACATTTTTACAGAAAGTATTCCAAGTTTTACAGATGCCTTTTTCGAGACTATGTCAGGTTTTACAACGACAGGCGCTTCTATTTTAAATGATATTGAAGCGGTGCCTAAAGGGGTGTTGTTTTGGCGTAGTATGACGCATTGGATTGGTGGTATGGGAATTATCGTTTTAGCCATTGCCATATTGCCACTTTTAGGTATTGGAGGTATGCAGCTTTTTGCAGCCGAAGCACCAGGACCAAGTGCAGATAAATTGCATCCCAGAATTACGGATACTGCCAAACGATTATGGCTTATTTATTTTGGCTATACAGCAGCAGAAACCTTATTGTTAAAGCTTGCCGGCATGTCCTTTTTCGATGCTATAAATCATGCCTTGTGTACACTATCTACAGGAGGGTTTTCTACTAAAAATGCTAGTGTTGCCTACTGGAATGGAGATCCTGTTATTCAATACATTATTATCCTTTTTATGTTTTTAGCAGGTACAAACTTTGTACTTAGTTACTTTGCATTTAAAGGCAAAGTGCAAAAAGCCATCCAAGACGAGGAGTTTAAACTCTACTTTAAGTTTGTGGCCATTTTTACAATAATAGCAGCAGTTATAATTTATTTCAGGGCAGATATATCGCAATCTAGTATAGCGCATCCAATGGTTTGGGGGCGTGCAGAAAGTGCATTTAGGCACGCGCTGTTTCAAGTCATATCTGTAATAACAACAACCGGTTTTGTAACGGCCGATTATACCTTATGGACACCCTTTTTAGTGGTATTCTTTTTCGGACTCATGTTCCTAGGAGGTTCTGCCGGAAGTACCTCTGGAGGTGTAAAAGTAGTACGTCATTTAATACTTATTAAAAACGGTTTTTTAGAGTTTAAGCGTACACTGCACCCAAGTGCTATTATTCCGGTGCGTTATAATAAACGTGCTATTTCTGGCGATATCGTTTTCAATATTTTAGGGTTTTTTATCCTGTATATGTTGTCGTTTATTATTGGGGCGTTGGTGTTCTCTATGATGGGAATCGACTTTAAATCTTCCGTGGGTCTAGCGGCCTCAACCTTAGGAAATGTAGGTCCTGCATTAGGCGATTTCGGACCCGTAAATAATTATGCCGCATTACCAGCATTAGGTAAGTGGTGGGCATCCTTTTTAATGCTTATTGGGCGTTTAGAGCTGTTTACGGTTCTTATTTTACTTACACCTTTTTTCTGGCGTAATAGATAATATTTTGTCTTTAGTTATATGGGCGTTACCACGAGGGTCGCGCTTTACTCTACAAGTCCTCGCTCCAAAAAGGTCGCTGTGGGCTTTCCGTTGCAATCGCTAACGCGGGTTTGTCTGCTATTTATATTTATTTCTGCTATATCCTACTTTTTTTCTAAGGGCTTTTAATAATAAATCTTTCAAAACACTGTAACATTTTATAGAAAAATGCTACATATAAGAAATGATAATCTTGTTATTAATAGGTAAGATTATATCAAAAAAAATCTATTATGCCTTTCGGTGAATCGTTTCAATCCACAATTAAAAGCAATAAATCTATCATGCTTGATAAAAGCAGAAGGTTTAGAAAAACTTTGGGAGGTTTCGATTGGTCAAAAAGTCCGCGGTTAAATTTGCCAGAATCAACTCCAGAGCAATTAGAGAACATAAGATTAAGGACTCAACAAGATAATAGAAATACTGTATTAAAAGAATTTACGCTTACACTACTATTAACACCTCTTTTAGTCTCAGCGATAGTATATATAATAGTATAAAACTTAGAAATTATGGGAGGAGAAGGATCTGCAATGGCGGCAATTACTTCATTAAAGAATAATAGGAGTCTTACATCAAAACGAAGAGAGAAAGGCGCTTTAGGAGGTAGTTATGCTAATATTGAACTAAAAGAGTTTCCACAAGCTACACCAGAGCAATTAATTGAAATTAAGCAAAGACTTAAAAAAGAACATAGAGAAGCAAGAATTAAATACTTAGTTGTGTTTTTACTATTGCTTTTTGTTATCGTCCCCTTATTTTGGTTTTTGTTACAATGAGAAAAGTAATTTGTTATCAAATATTAGAAACAGGTAATTGTTAAATTAAAATACCTCACCGATTTTTAAAATTGGTGAGGTATTTCGCGTTAGGGATTGCAGTGGAAAGCCCACAGCGACAGATTTTTTATCCGGAAGCGAGGACTTGTAGCGGAAAGCCTGACAGCTTGTCCTGAGTATAGACGAAGGGTGTGGTAACCTGCCTGCCGGCAGGCAGGCGCCCAAAAACTTTATGTTAACGTATTATCCAAAAAAAAGACCTGTCAGTTTTTTAAAACTTAACAGGTCTGAATTAAATATTTAAAAGAGGTATGACTAGCTTACAACCTCTTTAATACGTTTAATGGCTTCGATAATTTGTTCTTGCGAAGCGGCATACGAAATTCTAATACAATCTGGATTTCCAAAAGCTGCACCAGTTACGGTTGCAACAAGGGCTTCTTCTAATAGGTATAAAGAAAAATCGGTAGCATTGTTTATTTTCTTACCACGTAATGTTTTTCCGAAAAAGTGAGTAACATCTGGGAAAATGTAAAACGCACCATCTGGTGTGTTAGCTTTAAAGCCTTCAATATCGTTTACTAATCCTAATATTAAATCGCGACGCTCTTTAAACTCGTCTATCATGTATTGTACACGAGAAGGCGGCTCGTTTAAAGCTGTAATTACTGCACGTTGAGCAATACAGTTAGCACCACTTGTCATTTGTCCTTGCAATTTGTTACAAGCTCTTGCAATTTTTTCTGGACCACCAATGTAACCTATACGCCATCCAGTCATTGCAAATGCTTTAGAAACACCGTTTACTGTAATAGTATTGTTGTACATATCTTCAAATCCAGCCATACTTGCATGACCTTCACCATAGTTAATATGTTCATAAATCTCATCTGAAACCACATAAATATTTGGGTGCTTTACAAGTACGTCTGCTAATGCTCTTAATTCAGCTTTAGTATAAACAGATCCACTTGGGTTACAAGGAGAGCTTAACCAAATCATTTTTGTTTTTGGTGTAATAGCTGCTTCAAGTTGACTAGCAGTCATTTTAAAATCTGTATCTATAGATGTTTTTACCTCTACAGGTACACCATCGTAAAGCTTTACAATATCTGCATAACTAACCCAGTATGGACAAGGTAAAAGTACTTCGTCGCCTTCATTAAGCATAACGCCGGCAATATTTGCTAAACATTGTTTTGCTCCAGTTGAAACTACAATTTGAGCGGGTGTGTACGTTAAATTGTTATCGCGCTTAAACTTAGTAATAATAGCATCTTTTAATTCGCCGTAACCATCAACTGGAGTGTACGAGTTGTAGTTATCATTAATAGCTTGTATAGCAGCGTCTTTAATAAAATCGGGAGTGTTAAAGTCAGGTTCTCCTAAACTTAAACCAATAATATCTTTTCCTTCGCCTCTAAGTTCTCTTGCTTTGGCTGCCATTGCTAAAGTAGCAGACGTTGCCATGTTTAAAATTCTATCAGATAGTAATTGCATTGTTAGTTTTTTTGTTTAATCGGTAAGTGTATAATTAAGCTAAACTTGGTTTTTGTCCTAGCGTTTTTAATTGATTGTAATGCTCTGCAACAGCTTGCATAAACGTATTATATTCATTGTAAGGTAAACTAAATTCTTGTGCAGTTTCCTTAACTATTTTAGCAATTTTACTGTAATGGATATGACTAATATTAGCAAATAAATGATGCTCTACTTGTCTGTTTAATCCGCCTGTGTAAAACTCAACAATCCAACTTTTAGGAGAAAAATTCGATGTTGTAAATAATTGGTGAATAGCCCATGTGTTTTTCATGTTACCTTCTGTATCTGGTAATGGCATTTCTGTATTAGGCATAACGTGCGCTAATTGAAAAATAACACTTAAAATTATTCCAGCAGTGTAATGCATTATAAGAAAGCCTATTAAAACTTCCCACCAAGCAAAACCAAGGGAAATTGGTAAAACCACCCAAATACTATAGTAAACTATTTTACCAATAATTAGCTTTGTCCATTGTGTTGCAGGATGTGGTAATTTACCGTAAGCCAATTTTCTTTTAAGGTACTTGTAAGTTTGTATAAAATCTGTTGTAACAGCCCAATTTGCAGTTAATAAACCGTACAAAAAGAAAGCATAATACTTTTGGTATTTGTGAATTTTAAACCATTTAGCATGTTTAGAAAAACGTATGATTCTACCCGCATCAATATCCTCATCGTGTCCTTGAATGTTGGTATATGTGTGGTGTAAAACATTGTGTTGTACTTTCCAGTTATAATCGTTACCGGCAAGTATGTAAATACTACTTCCCATTAATTTGTTAACCCATTTTTTGCTAGAAAAAGAGCCGTGGTTAGCATCGTGCATAACATTCATGCCAACACCTGCCATACCTATTCCAACAATTACCATTCCTAGTAATTGTGCCCAACCTGGTAGGCTATCTATAGTTAAAATTAAAACCGCAGGCACAATAAGTAATGAGAACATTACTATGGCTTTAATGTATAATTTCCAGTTTCCGGTGCGTTTTATTTCGTTTTCCTTAAAGTAATCGTTTACACGCTTGTTAAGTGTTTTAAAAAACTTTGCGGGATCTTTTCTTGAAAAAGAAAGAGCTTGTTTATTCATTGTATTGTATTTAAATATGATAAAAATATAAATTGCTTCTCATACCTATGGCAAAGATAGGTATAAACCATTTGAAGTAATAACGTTTTTTTGTAAAAAAATGTGTGTAAAAAGTATACTTTTGTTGAAAATTTAACATTGATGAAATGAGCATAACTAAAATCTTAATGCAAATTGAGTTGTTTATTATGCGATTTACATCCTACCTATTTAATGAAATATTAGTTTGCAGATGAAACTCATTTTGAAGTATTTTCCTAACCTTACAGAACACCAAATAGAACAATTTACCAAGCTTGAAGACCTATATCAAGACTGGAATTTGAAAATTAATGTGGTATCTCGTAAAGATATTGATGAGTTATATATGCGCCATGTGTTACATAGTTTAGGTATAGCTAAAGTTATGGAGTTTAAACCAGGTACTAAATTGTTAGATGTTGGTACTGGTGGGGGGTTTCCTGGTATTCCTTTGGCTATTTTATTTCCGGAGTGTTCGTTTCATTTGGTAGATAGTATAGCCAAAAAGTTAAAAGTTGTCGATGAGGTTGTTGCTGGATTAGGTTTAACCAATGTGAAAACAACACATAGTAGAGTAGAGGATATTAAAGGGAATTACGATTTTATTATAAGTAGAGCCGTAGCTGCAATGCCAACTTTTGTACATTGGATCAAAGGTAAAATAGCTAAAGACCAAAACCACGACCTTAAAAACGGTATTTTATATTTAAAAGGAGGGGATTTAACTGAAGAGTTAAAAGATTATAGAACCACAACCATTTATAACCTAAGCGATTATTTTGAGGAAGATTTCTACGAAACCAAAAAAGTAGTACACTTACCGCTTAAATATAGAGGCTAGTTTATTTTACCTAGGGCGCTATTTAAGTTTCGCTAATTCAATAATTACATTATTAAAATAATAGTATTGGTTTTGAAACCAGTACGTATTAGCATATTGCTCAATATTATTAACATTGTTTAACGATAGAATTGCGTTTGCTCTGTCATAAGCTTTTTTAGCATTTGCCAAATCATTATTTTTAAGATATGCCATGGCTAAACCTAGGTAAGCATCAAAATCCATGGTGTCAAAAGAAATGGCTTTTGTGAAATCTGAAATGGAGTTATCAAACGCCCCTAAAAATAAGTTCGATGCGCCTCTATAAAAATAGCCAAAAGCATTGTTTCTATTAAGTCGTAACGATCGTGTTAAATCACTTTGCGCTTCTTCAAAATATTTAATATCCATTAAAAAAGCACCTCTATTATAATAGTTATCGGCACTAGGGTCTAAAGCAATAGCCATGGAATAATCTTCAACGGCAGCAGTGTTTTTTTCGACGGCTTTGTACGCTATGGCGCGTAAAGCATAAATATTAGGATTGTCCGGAACTTGTTTTATAATAGTAGTAAAATCGTCTATAGCTCTATCAAATTCACCCAAATCCAATTTTACACAGGCTAAACTATACAAGGCATCAATAAAATTTTCATCTAGCATATAGGCTTTAGCATAATCTACTTTAGCACCTGTAAAATCTTTTAAGCTGTATTTGGAGTTACCACGATTGTAATACGTATCGGCATCCGGTTCTACAATAATAATTTTAGAGTAATCTACAATGGCTCCACTATAATCGCCCAAATCATTTTTGGCCGTAGCTCTATAGAAGTAGGCGTCTAAGTTTTTAGGCTCTTCGTCTATAACTTGGTTAAGTAGTTTTATTCTTTCATTAAGATCTGTAGTTCTTAATGCTTTTCTCAATACCTTTTTCGCTTGTCCAAAATTAAGCAACGGTATCACGACAATAATAAGGAGTATTAGTTTTTTCATCATTAAAATTTTATCCACAAATAACATGCCGTTTTACTTGTCTCAAGAAATCTTAGTGAAGATAATTTAAATTTTATTGCTAAATAAAAATATTTACAAAAAAAACAGACATAATAATGAGGATGTTTCTCTAAAAAGGATGTCCTTTTAATGGTTGGTGTATATTTTATGAGTTTTTATTTAAGGTACTAGTCTTTCTTTTTTACTCCTGTGGTACTTTAAATAATTCAATCGAAAATCAATACTACGATATGGAGTTTCATTTATAATTCTGGAATATTGTTTAACGTAAAATTTAGACCTTTAAACAGAAGTGTTTTCAAATTGAAAATGCCAACTTTTAACATATTTTTATTTTATCGATAAATCGACGAAATGCAATAAAACAGAAAGATTAAGCCTACAAAAATATTTTATTTTTGCGTTTCATCGAAAATATCAACACAATATCGTAAATAAAATGTAGGTTTGCATAGCTTCTTTTTGTAAGGTAGTTAGTCTCTCAGTATTACAATAACCTAAAAAGATTATGATGATGAGACGAGAACTGCCAACCCATTTTTTACAATTTACTTTATTAATAATTTTTTCTTTTTTCAGTTTATCTGGTAAAGCCCAAGTCGCCCAAGTTGAAGTTCTTGGAGGCGCAATTATAACAGAAGGATCAACCATAGGTATAACAGAAGGTAATAGTTTAGATTTTAGAATTACCAACCTTGAGCTTGCTAATTGTGATTATCTAAAAATTCAAGATGTTAATGTCTCTAATACTTCAGATTTTGACGTTTCTCCTAATAGTCCTGCCACAAATATTAAACCTTTAACCTGTTTAGGAGGGGATAAATTTCTTGATTTTGAGGTTGAAACTACAAGTCTTTCATGTGGTGCTAAAAGTACATTGGTAACTATAGAAATTAGTAACCAAGCAAACTTTACTTTTACACTTCAAATAAATGCATCGCCCGAAATATTTGTTTTAGGAGGAAGTCCTTATGCAGATATATACCATGGCGATACCGTAACATCGGCTTTAAATGGCACCTTTTTTGGTATTGTAGATAAAGGAACTTCAATAACTAGAACTTATGTTATATCTAATATAGGTAGCTGTAATTTAGATGTACTTTCTCTAACTAGTTCTAATGGCGATTTTGTAGCCTCTTCAATGTCTCCAATTCCATCAAACAATATTAATCCTTATAATTCCATTGCGTTTAATGTAACTTTTACGGCCCCTGCTACAGGATCGGGAACACAAACAAGTGTAATTAGTGTAGGTAATTCTGGTAATACAACTTTTACTTTTACAGTAAAGGCAGAATTGTACGATTTTAGTATTCCTGGTCCTGGTGGTATTCTTGCTGAATTTAGACTTTGGTTAAAATCGACAAGAGGTGTAACCGAAACAGCATCTAAAGTATCTGTTTGGGCAGATTTAGGAACAAATGGTAAAGATGCCACACAACCTATAGTTGATAAACAACCAACTTATTTGGATACCGAAGCAGACAATATTAATTATAACCCAGTTATAAAATTTGAAAATGATGGAGCTTCGTTAGAGCAATATTTACAAAATTCTAGCGATGGGTTTTATAGTCAAGACATTTTTATTGTAATGATACCCGATACACCTATAACATCTGCATCGTCAAGAAGCACTATTTTTTCTGGTACGGTTACTGGTTTGCCAGGAGATATAACAGGTGTTGGTTTTGGAGATTACTCGGGAGAATTTAGTAACGAAGTACTGTCCTATAATCAAGGTATTCCTTTGTCATTGCCATTAGGGCTTTATAATGGAGTTGCAGATGAGGCTACTGTGACATATGATAAACCAGGAATTATTAACGTTCGAAACAATTTAACAGCTTCTGCGCAAGAGTTGCTTTATAACTCAGATATTGTTTCTACAAGTACAGTTAATGATATTCCATATCTTAACATTGGAATTACAGAGGTTGTAGCGCCTTTTACCGTATATGGTTCGGAATATTGGATTGGTAGAAACATGGGGGTTCAAGGAAGTTTAAATGGTCGTATTGCAGAAATATTTACATATGCAGAACGGGTTACAGATACCGATAGGCATAAAATAGAATCCTATTTAGGTATAAAGTACGGGATTACTCTAGGCTCTAATATAGAAGCAGAAAAAGATTATATTAATTCGTTCGGTACTAAAACCTGGGATATTACTACCAACTCTGGCTTTAATTACAATATAGCAGGAATAGGGAAAGATTCTATATCAGATTTAAATCAAAAACAATCTAAAACGTTAAACTTTGATAATGAGGTAACTATTAGTTTAGGGAATGTTTTTGCTACTAACAATTTAAATACCAATGAGTTTAAAAAGGATGGCGATTTTATAGTATGGGGAAACAATAACGGGCCATTTACAGGTTCAGGTACCAATACAGTAACGGTTGCTACAGGCATAACAACGGCAATAACAAGAATAGACAGAACTTGGAAAATAGTTGAATCGAACGAGCATGTTAATGGCGATGTCGAAACTGTATATGTTTCAATCCCATCGGCAGCGTTTAGTGGGTTTTCAAAAACTGCTACCGAGGAGTATGCTTTAATTGTAGCCGATAATGCTAGTTTTGGCGATGGTGATATTATTGATGTTATTCCGCTAAGATCATCAGATTCAGGTTTAGATCTTCGTACGTGGTATGATTTTGACGGTACTAAATATTTTACTTTTGGTAAGGTTTCAAAATTATCAGAAAAACATACGGTTGATATTGAAGCGGGCGATTATTTAGTGGGCGAGTCTGAAATTAACTTAAATGTAGACAACTTTACAATTTCCGCATGGATTAAATGTTCAGCAAACGCTAGTAATAGAACCTTAATGGCTAAAGGTGAAAAACTCCAAATGCGTTTAAATAGTAGCGGTAATATTGAGGTGTATATGGACGATAATGTGACTCCTAAATATACTTCAAATATGGTTCTGGATGATGGGAAATGGCATCAAGCCACTTACATTTTTGATAGTGGAACTATATTAATGTACATAGATGGTATCCTTGATAAATCTGTACAAAATATTGTGCATCCTACTCCAAATTATAATAACTATTGTATTGGAGCCTTGTATATTGATAAGGATACTGTTACTAATCCCCTTTTAGGAAGTATTGAAGAAGTTTATATTTGGGATGTTGCGCTCTCTCACGATCAGGTTCGTTTTTTAATGAATCAAGAAATTGAACGATTTAATGATAGCGGAACCGATTATGTTAGCGGAAAAATTATTCCTCAAGCTTCTGCATGTAACGAAACAGCTTCGATTCCTTGGAGTAGGTTAAGAGTGTATTATGATTTTAACTCATTATACGGCTCTACTATTGAAGGTTTAACAGACGAGCGTTATTTTTTAAGATTAAAATACCTAAACAAGGATAAAACTTTAATCGATGAGCAAACTGCTCCATTGCCATATGTTACTGCTGCCGATGGAACATGGGATACCGCTGGATGTTGGTTAAATAGTGCTAATATGGCTATTCCAAATTCGTTAGGGTTAGATGGTGTTACCACTATAGATTGGAATATTGTTGAAACGGCACATAATATATCTTCAGGAGATAGAGATATTACACTTTTAGGTTTAATACAAACCGCTGGAGTAATTACAATTGCAGATCCTATAGGATTTCAAGACGAAACAAATTCAGGACAAGGTTTAACCATTTCGCATTATTTAGAATTGGATGGTGTAATTGATTTAATTGGTGAGTCTCAATTAATACAAAAAGAAGGTAGTATTGTTGATGCCGATAGTGGTGGTTTTATTGAAAGAGATCAACAAGGTACAGCTAATGGTTATAATTATAATTATTGGTCATCATCAGTAGGGCCAATTAGCGGTAATACATTAACACGAGGTACAGGAATGGCTTCGGCTAATGGCGATCATACTATATCTAATGTTTTAAATGATGGTTCATTTTCAGCATTTTATCAGAGCTTACTTTTTAGTAGTTCGCCAGATGGAAGCGGAACGCCACCTCCACCAGGTTTGGCAAAAACCATAAGCACCTATTGGTTATACAAATTTTATGGTACTGCCGATTCTTATAACTCATGGGCGAAAATTAGTGAAACAACACCTTTAATGGCAGGAGAAGGCTTTACCATGAAAGGAACTTCTGGAAGTGTATCCATTACAACCATGCAAAACTATGTGTTTACAGGATTACCAAACAATGGAGACATTACCTTACCGTTAGATAGTTCTACCGAAGAGGTAGATCGATTAATAGGAAACCCTTATCCATCAGCTATAGATGCCGAGGCATTTATTTTAGATAATTTAAGTGTTGCCGACGGTGGAACAAATCCTAATGGAACTGTTATAAACGGAGCGTTATATTTTTGGGATCATTTTGGAGAAGAAAACTCACATAATTTAGCACAATATGTTGGTGGTTACGCAACCAGAAATTTAATTGGCGGAGCGCCAGCAATAGCTAATGATAGTCGACTTAATGCAACTGGAGGCATAGGTACAAAAGTACCAGGAGAATACATTGGTGTAAATCAAGGATTCTTTGTGAGCACCTTGTTAGATGGTTTTGAGAATGATAACGGAGCCACACTAACAAAAGTAGATGGTGGAGACATTGTGTTTAAAAATAGTCAGCGTGTTTTTGCAAAAGAAGATGGAACATCATCATTGTTTTTTAAATCGGCTAATGCTAAAAATAATAAGGTTCAAGTTCATAAAGACAATACACCAAGAATAAAACTTAGGTATAACTCACCAATGGGTTATAACAGACAAATTATTTTAGGTGCTAATACTAACGCCTCTAAAAACTTCGATGTTGGTTATGATGCCTTTATGGTCGATGTTTGTGTAGAAGATATGTATTGGGTGTTAGAAAACAAGAAGTTGGTTATACAAGGTGTCGATAAATTTAATGATATACAAGAGTATGATATAGGATTAAATGTGAAACAAGCAGGTCTAGTAAAAATTGAATTAGAAGCTTTAGAGAATCTAGCTGAAAATACACCAGTTTATATTAAAGATTTAACAACCAATGAAACCTTTCCTATTAACGATAACGCTTTCGAGCTTTATTTAGAAGCAGGAGAATATACAGAACGCTTTAAGTTAGTGTTTAATAATACCCTTTTAAGTGTAGAAAATAGTGTTGAAGAATCAGATAAAATTTTAGTGTATTATGCTAACGAAACTAAGCAACTAAATATAATTAATAAGAGCAATTACCTTGTTAATGACCTTGCGGTTTATAATCTATTAGGACAAGAAATTAAAACATTAAAGTTAAACACAACAGAAGATAAATCTATTTACCTACCATTAAATACGGGTATGTATATTATAGATATTAATTCGGAAGTTGGGAACATTAGCAAAAAAATAATAGCAGATTAATAGCCCTAAGAATTTTTATTTTTTGAAGTGAAGCGTTACTTATACCCTGAATGTAATTTGGGGTATAGGTTGGGCTTGAATTTTTAATTAGCCCAGTTTAAGGAAGTCTTTTTAATTCATAAAGCCACTTACTTGTCGGTCTTATATTTATTTAAAGAAATTGCTGTTTTATTCTGGTATTTTTTTAATATCACCATTAACAGAGCAGGAAGCCTTAACTGTATTAAATATGGTCCCGAACTTTTCAATATTCTTTTTAAGTAAGTTGATATTTAAATTTTGGTCTTGACTATAAATTTTTAATTCATAATAAATATCGTCCATTCTTGGAGGTTTTTCAAGGCGAGTGGCGCTAACTGTTATTTCTGCTTGCGAGTATTCAAAATTCATTAAAATAGAGAAACGTTCAACATTTTTAAGAATACATGATGAAAATGAACCTAAAAACAATTCTGCAGGATTTGGTAAAGTATCAGATGATTCCGGTGTTGTTCCAAAACCAATTTCCGATGCTTTAATTTGTATGGAACCATTGTTTTTTGAAGATGAGCTGGCTTTACTAAAATACTTCATAATTCATGTTTTTTAGCTAGGGGTTAATGGTTTAACATAGTTGTTGGTGGGTTTCTTATTCCGTGATTTTTATGTGTCCGTTCAGTTCTAAGATTTTTTCAATAAATGATTCATTTGTTTTCGGGCTTATGTAGATTTCGTTGTACTTGTCATATTTCACAATCAGCCCTTTTCTTGAAGTGGCAGGTCTAAATCCAACCCAAAGCGTTTTTCCTTTTACAATTTCTGTTATTCGGTCAACGCTTATTTTTCCGTTAAACGGTCCGCTTTTGTAAATCAAACCGTTTTTCTTGTTCAATTCATAATGAGTTCCCAAATACAGCCAAAAGAGGAGTCCAACAACAGCCAAAATCAGAATTAAAGTCCAATACTCCTCTTTTTTCATTTCACCTTTTGCAACTCCAATTATTGTGATTCCAACCAGAAAAGCATTAGTTCCAAGAATTATTAAACTGAATAATATGTCTTTTTTACTATCGAATTTCATTTTTTTTTAGCTTGCCTAACGTGTTGTTGTATGGTTTGTTACATGATTTATTAAGTACTAAATTTAGCAAATAAAAACCGAATAGAAAATCTGTTAGGATTTTTGTAAGCAAGCTCGAATTAGCCTTTAATTATAAACCATTTTGTGGTTTCTTTATTTCTTCAGTTCTAGCTCAATTAACTTTAGTATGGTTTCTATTTCCGCTTTTATGCGACCAAATAACTTTGGTCCATTCGTGGCTTTAGCCAACAGTTGATAACCGAACAGGTAATTTTCAAATTCGACTAATTTGAACATCTGCTTGTTATTTACTTTTCCGGAAATCGACTCGTTTTCAAAATCCATAAATCCTATATCACTTATAATGTTTCGCACACTTCCCTTATTATATAAAAGAGTGCGTAAATTATCGTCATAAAAATTTGCTTCATTTAGCTGAATGTTTAAAAAATCTAATGAACTTTCAAAGGATGCCATATTTTGCCTTAAGCTTTTATTCAAAATGATATTAAGCTTACCTGAGCTAATTATGTCATTTAAAACTCCTGTTGAAGGTAAATAGCTTAATTGGCTACCAAGAACAGGGGCAAACATTTGCGATATTGCCTGATTATTTATCGTGTCAAGGACGTTTTTGTTAAATAGGGTAGATAGATTATCGAGTGATTCTATTCGTTGTTCATTTTCTTGAATAGAGGCATTTATTTTATTCAGGTTTGTTTCAAATTCTGCTTTTAGAGACAATAGATATTCCTGCTCTAAACTTCTTTGTTCGTTGTATTTATTGTTATTATTAATCTGTAAGGCTATTAATATCCCAATAACAACAAGCACAATTTCTCCAACGGCATAAAGTAGATATTTACTGAATTTGTTTTCAGTTAGCAATCTTTGTCTAATTTTTCTAAAAAATTTTATCATTTGGCTAAATGTTGGTCTTAATGAAGGCTAACACGTTACAAAATCACTTCTCCGTTTCATATCCCAAAAGCAACTCAGAATAAAGCAGCTTTTTAATCGTTGTTATCCTGTAAATATAATTTATTTTTTTGTACAAAAAACAAAACCCCAAGCCAAAGCTTAGGGTTTTAAAATTTATAAATATCTTGTTTTAAGGTTTTTATTCACCTAAAAAAGGATATCTGTAATCCGTTGGTGTAACAAAAGTTTCTTTTATCATTCTTGGCGATACCCAACGCAATAAGTTTTGTGCACTACCTGCTTTATCGTTGGTTCCAGACGCTCTGGCTCCGCCAAACGGTTGTTGTCCTACAACGGCACCTGTTGGTTTATCGTTAATATAAAAGTTTCCTGCGGCATTTTGTAAAGCTTCAGTAGCCTGTGTAACTGCATATCTGTCTTTCGAAATAATGGCACCTGTTAAGGCGTATTCACTAGTTTCATCTACTAGTTTTAAGGTTTCCGCGTAAGCGTCATCTTCATAAACATAAATGGTAATTACAGGTCCAAAAAGTTCGGTACACATGGTTGTGTATTTTGGGTCTTTGGCAAGAATAACGGTAGGTTCAATAAAGTATCCTTTGCTTTTATCATAATTACCACCAGCAATAATTTCGGCATCTGCATCGGCTTTAGCGCCATCAATATATTTTGCTAGTTTATCAAAAGAACCTTCATGGATAACAGCAGTAATAAAATTGCTCATATCTTCTGGCGATCCCATTTTTAAAGACTTTAAATCTTCAATAACGAAGTCTTTAACAGCGTTCCATAAACTTTTTGGAATATAAGCTCTTGAAGCCGCACTACATTTTTGACCTTGAAACTCGAAAGCTCCACGTACAATTGCAGTAGCTACTTGTTTTGCATTGGCCGATTTATGGGCAACAATAAAATCTTTCCCTCCAGTTTCACCAACAATACGTGGGTAGGTTTTATAGTTGTGTATATTGTTTCCTATTTGTTTCCAAAGCTCTTTAAATATAAATGTAGAACCCGTAAAGTGTAATCCTGAAAAATCTGGACTCGCCATAACCGTATTGGTAATCATTACGGGGTCTCCAAACACAATGTTTATTACTCCTGGAGGCACACCTGCTTCTTCAAAAATATCCATAATAACTTTAGCAGAATATACTTGGCTGTCACTAGGTTTCCAAACTACAACATTACCCATTAGTGCCATGCATGCTGGTAAGTTTCCGGCAATAGCAGTAAAGTTAAATGGTGTAACTGCATAGGTGAAACCTTCTAACGGACGGTATTCAACTCTGTTCCAAGCATCGCTTGTGCTTTCTGGTTGTTCCATATAAATGTCAGTCATAAACTGAACATTAAAACGCAAGAAATCTATTAACTCACAGGCAGCATCTATTTCTGCTTGATGTATGGTTTTAGATTGCGCAATCATAGTTGCTGCGTTTATTTTAGCACGGTAAGGTCCTGCAATTAATTCGGCAGCCTTTAAAAAGATTCCTGCGCGTTGTTCCCAAGGCATTAGCGACCACGATTTTCTAGCCTCTAAAGCGGTAGAAATGGCATCGTCAATATGCTTTTGTTCTGCTATGTGGTACGTACCTACAATATGCTTGTGGTCGTGCGGTGGCGACATGGTTCTGGTGTTTCCAGACTCCACATGTTTACCGTTAATATATAAAGGCACATCAACTTTACTATTAAACATTGCCTTGTAAGTCTTTAGAACTGCATCACGCTCTGGCGATCCAGGAGCATAAGATTTTACAGGTTCGTTAACCGCAACTGGCACATTAAAAAAGCCTTTTCCCATGATATTTGATTTTTTGTTATTGAATTTTCAGTAAATCTGATACAAACTTAAGAATAATTAAATGATAAATTAAAAGGAAGCCTTCTTAAATGCAAGTTAAATTTTATTTATATTTTGTAAGTTGCCAAAGTGTTTTAAGACTATGTTTTTATATGTGTACAGTTACAATACTACCAATAGGAAATAATGATTTTGTGTTAACCTCTAATCGAGACGAAGCGCCAGATAGATTATCCTTAGTGCCAGAGTTTTATACCGTTAAAGGAAAGACCTTGTTATTCCCAAAAGATATAAAAGGAGGCACATGGATAGGTGTTAGTGAAAATAATCGGGTAGTGTGCGTACTTAATGGTGGTTTTAAAAAACACGAAAGGAAAGCTAGCTACAGAAAAAGTAGAGGTATTGTAGCTAACGATTTTATGGTTTGTGAAACTATTGTGCCAACCGTTGAAGCTTATAATCTTGAGGATATAGAACCTTTTACAATGGTTATTGCAGATTGGAATTCGGGTTTAAAATTCTACGAATTGGTTTGGGATGGTAAATACAAACACTTTGTAGCATTGCCTTTAGAGTCGAGAATTTGGTCGTCTTCAACCTTATATTCTGAAGGGATGCAAAAGGAACGCCAAATTTGGTTTGAACACCTTGAAGCCTTTAATGCAGAGGTAATGTTAGCATTCCACAGTAAAAAAGATGAAAACAATTTAGATTACGGTGTAGTTATGGATCGTGGTTTTGTAAAAACCACAAGTATTACACAAGTAAACAAACAAGGCAATAGTGTTGGTATGCGTTATGAAAGTCTTGAGAACAATAAAGTAGCTACAAAAACCTTCAATCTACCCGAAGTTGTTAATGGATAATACAGGTATTATTTTAACATTGGCTTATCCGGATACTATTGTTATGGTTTCTGAAGAATGGTTTTCTCCATTTTTAAAATATGTTGGGGTTGGTAAAACCAATTATCTACGTGCAGGTCATGCCGCATTGGTTTTAATTAATAAGGATACAGGTGTTTTAGAATATCATGATTTTGGTCGTTATATTACGCCAGAACCTAATGGTAGAGTTCGTGGTAGCGATACCGATAACGAGTTGCACTTTCCAATACAGGCCGATATTGATCCTGATAGCCAAAGGGATGGCCAAATAAAAAACTTAGATGCTATTTTAGGGTTTTTAGCAACGCATCCTAAACTTACCCATGGTGATGGTAAGTTGGTGGCTTCGGTTTGTGGTGCTGTTAATTATAAAAAGGCGAGAGCACATATAACTAAAATGCAAAATAAGTATTTTATACGGTATGCCGCATTTATAAAAGATGCCTGTAATTGTGCCCGTTTTGTAACAGATACTTTAATAGCTTCGGTAACCGATACTCAAATTAAGAAGCGTCTTGAAAAATCGAAATGGTTTACACCAAGTACAGTGGGTAATGTATTGCTTGCTGATACGGAAGCGTCTCCTTACGAGGTTTCTGAAACTGGCGAGATTTCAGCATTTAAAGGCACTCAAAAAAGTGAAAACATTCGGTGTTTTTTAGATAAACTTAAAGATCATAAAGTTAATTTGATAGGAACGCAAGAGGTAAAATATATTGATGGTTTACATGATAAGGCGCAATGGTTGTCTGGTATTGCTGCTGGCGCTTGGTTTGAATTACATGATTTAGGAACTAAAAGTGAATATCGATTTAGGCGAATTTCGCCATATGGCAACATAGATTGTGATGCTGTTTTTATTGTTGAAGATGATACGTTTGATGTTAATTTAGACTACGAATTTATTCATTATTCAAATTGTAAATTTTTTCAAGTGAAACAGCGTGATGTTGTTTTTAGGTTTAATCGGAAGGTTTAACTAATTCCTATTCAATATTGTTATTCTTGTTACTATCGCGTTAGGGATTGAAGCGGCATCCTTTTTTTTAAACTAAGAAAATTAGTTAGCTTTCAACTAAATATTAAATAGTTAGCAATGTGACTCACTCCTCGCTTTAACCTTAAAAAAAAGATATAGCGGAAAGCCCGACCCTTGTGGTAACGCCCAAATAATATAGTGCTGTAAATATGGATCTTTTTGGAGATTGCTACACTACACAAAAGTGTGATTTGCAATACTTTTTTAGTTTATAGCAAAAGGTGCGCTTAACTTAAATGTTGGGATGGTAACTTTAAATTTTTGAGTGGTTGTAAAGTTTACCATGCTGTAATGACCTTGCATAGCGCCAAAAGGTGATGTTAGTAAACATCCTGATGAGTAGGTGTGCGATTCGCCTGGTTTTAACACTGGTTTTTTACCAATAACGCCTTCGCCAGAAACAGTCTCTACGTTGTTTAATGCGTCTAAAATTTCCCAATGGCGCGCATAAAGTTGTACAGAGTCTTTACTCTGGTTTTCGATTGTAATCGTGTATCCAAAGGCGTATTGTATTTTATAGTTTTTATAAAATGAACCTTCGAAAGTGGTCTCGACCGAAATTTTTATTCCTTTTGTAACTTGTTGAACCATTGGTGTGCAAAGTGTTAACGGTTGCTAAAATAATAAATATTAAGCGGTTAATGTAAATTTTAGTGAGTTTGATGTAAAAATTAGATGAAATGCAATTTTAGACATCAAAATTTGTTAAATAACCAATTGCTATTAAAAATAGTAACGGCATTTTGCGTGTTTTATGCGATTTAGTTGGTTATGTTGGTCGATGATACCTCGTTATAACCTATAATACGATCGTAACGGGCACCTAAATTTCTGTAATAAACCAAAACTTTATAGCTGTTTTCGGTTTGCCAAAAGTTGCCACTTATGGCACCTTCATTTAAAGTACCGTCTTTATTTACTACTACATATTTATAGTTATAAAAACCTTGTTTTAGTCTCATGGATTTTTTATAGATTTCTCTATCAGGGTCAAAAGTCATTTTATTAGTTTCATCTAGCGCGTAATTGTTGTAATTACCATAAATGTAAATGTGCTCGCCATTATACATTTCTGGGTACTGTAAAGTAAAATGTAAGTCGAGGTAATCGGCCTCTATGGAAACATCGTCCTTGTCTATAGCGACAATTTTAAATTTACCATTAATGTCTGGGTTGTAGGTGTACGGTACATCGGCCCTTGCAACATCGGTAAATAAATAGGACTGGTAAAGGTCTTCTAGTGCTATGGATTGTATGCGGTTTGTGGCGGCTCTAACATCTTTAGTTTCTACAAATAAATATTCGTTTCCTCCTGGAAAAGCAGTTTCCTTAGTGTAACGATATATTAAGGTGTTGCCCAAAGTGTATTGCGGTTTTAGGTTTGAAATAACTGTGTTTAAATTGCTGTTTTGAATAATTAAAGCTTTTACTGTTTGCTGTGGGTTATTAACCTGTGGTCCTGTAGCAATCTCAATATCTACGGTTTGTGTGGTTTCTATATTGCTAATATCTCTAGATCTTTTAATGGCTATTCCTGGTGTAACCATATTTTCATAAATCATGAATTTTCTTGAAAATACCAACTCATTATAAGAGTCGTAAATTGAAATCATGTAGTTACCCGAAACTTTTAGTTGTTTGGTTTGCTCGTTAGGAATGGACAACTTGTAATGCGAATACATTTGAAAGGTATTAAACGAGTTGGTGTAATCTTGAATTCTAAAATTATCGAAACCGAGCATGAATTCAGATTTAATAAGGACAGAGCGTTTCCAGTTGTAATCAAAATGTTCAATTTTATAGTAAAAATCGGGTTCGTCGTCTACCAAGGCATCAAACTCTAAATAAAAGGTGTTTCCTAGTTCGATTACAGGAAGTTCGCCCAAATCGCTACTGCTACTTTTAAAAGTAATAGACTTTATGTGCTCTGGAGGATTCACTTCTTCTACTTGACTGTAAAGTGATCCAGCAGTAATAAAACAAAGGAGTAATAAGGTAAACTTGAAAGACATTCTGCGTGTTTTGTGTAAATATAAGCAAATTTTGTGCCTAAGATAAATCTTTTATTTAGAATAAATATAAATAACATTCAAGACTTAATTTGCTTATCAAATTCGCTATTTATTCGTATTTTTGCACCGATTTTTAGACAACTAATTTCAATAAAATAAATATGTCAAACGACATTCGTATCAAAAAAGGTCTGGACATTAAACTTGTTGGTGAAGCTGAAAAAACTGTTGAACAGGCAGTTATTAGTAACTACTGCACCATAAGGCCAGAAGATTTTCACGGCGTAATACCAAAACTTGTTGCAAAAGAAGGGACTACAGTTAAGGCTGGAGGTGTCTTGTTTTTCGATAAATCTGAAGAAGCAATAAAATTTTTATCGCCAGTTTCAGGTAAAATAGTTGAGGTGGTTCGTGGACCAAAAAGGCGTATCGATGCC
Organism: Algibacter amylolyticus; assembly: GCF_014202225.1. Taxonomy (GTDB): domain Bacteria; phylum Bacteroidota; class Bacteroidia; order Flavobacteriales; family Flavobacteriaceae; genus Algibacter_B; species Algibacter_B amylolyticus. The sequence goes on along the minus strand of NZ_JACHGE010000010.1, from coordinate 169,205 downwards.
ATTAAGATTCAAGCCGATAAAGCTCAAGCTTTTGAGGACTTCGGAGTGTTTAACGTGGATGCCGCAAAACCGGAAGCTGTTAAGGCACATTTGCTTGCTGCTGGCTGTTGGCCATTTGTAAAGCAAAGACCGTATGATGTTATTGCTAACCCTGCATCATCGCCAAAAGCGATATTTATTTCGGGGTATGCAAGTGCACCATTAGCTGCCGATTTGGACTTTACCTTAAAGGGTAAAGAAGCCGAATTGCAAGCTGCTGTTTCTGCTTTAGGAAAGTTAACCGAAGGTAAAGTACACGTGTCTGTTGGTAAGAATGCAAATTCGCCACTAGCAGGATTAAACGGTATAACTTTACATAAGGTTTCTGGACCACACCCATCTGGTAATGTTGGTACTCTAATTAATAAAGTAGATCCTGTTAATAAAGGAGAAGTAGTTTGGACGGTTAACGCTCAAGACCTTGTTGTTATAGGAGAGTTGCTTTTAACTGGAAAATTTAATGCTGAGCGTATTGTAGCTTTAGTAGGGTCTTCAGTAGAGAAACCAAGATACTTTAAAACAATTGCTGGTAGCGAAATTGCAACTTTAATTTACGATAAAGGCGTATCTAAAGGAGGTAACGATCGTATTATTTCTGGTAATGTTTTAACAGGAAAACAAATTCGTCCTGATGGAAGTTTAGATTTTTACAGCAACGTGGTTTCTGTAATTCCTGAAGGCGATGATTATGAGTTATTTGGATGGAATAAGCCAGTATTTAATAAAGTGTCTACCTCTAGAGCATTAACGTTTTCTTGGTTAAACCCAAAGAAAAAGTACGACCTAAACACCAATACAAATGGTGAGCATAGAGCGTTTGTAACTACAGGAACTTACGAAGAGGTTTTTCCTTTGGATATCTTCCCTATGCAAATATTAAAGGCTTGTATGTATCAAGATTTAGACGAAATGGAAGCTTTAGGAATGTACGAAGTAGCGCCTGAAGATTTTGCTTTAACTGAGTTTGTATGTGTGTCTAAACAACCACATCAAAAAATTATACGAGAAGGTTTAGACTTAATGATTAAAGAAATAGGGTAATGAGTTTAAAAAATAAATTACACATATTAAAAAGAAAGTATAGAAGTAAAAAAATGGCTCCTGCCTTTAATGCGCTTCATACGTTTCTATACTTGCCAAACGAGACCACACATAATGGTACTCATATTAAGGCAGCCGACGATTTAAAGCGTACCATGAACACGGTAATTATGGCTATGGTGCCATGTTTATTATTTGGTATGTTTAATGCAGGATATCAGCATCACTTAGCTTTGGGCGAAATTCAATCTGTAACAGGAGGTCTTTTTAGTGCAGAGTTTTGGACACTAGATAATTTTATGGTTGGTTTCTGGAAAATCATTCCATTAGTAATTGTATCATATGGTGTTGGTTTACTTATCGAATTTATTTTCGCAATTATTAATAAACACGAAGTAGAAGAAGGGTATTTAGTAACAGGAATGTTAGTGCCTCTTATTGTACCAATTGATATTCCTTTATGGATGTTAGCAGTTGCAGTTGTATTTGGTGTTGTTATTGGTAAAGAAGTTTTTGGAGGTACAGGAATGAATATTCTTAATCCAGCTTTAACCATTAGAGCCTTTTTATTCTTTGCTTATCCAACTTGGATGAGTGGTGATAAAGTTTGGGTACATGGTGCGGTTGAAAGAGATCAAGCTATTGCTGCGGGTCAAAACCTAGATGCTATTTCTGGAGAAACTATTTTAGGGGCTTTAGCTCAAAGTAAAGAAGTGGCTTACTCTACTGCCGATATGTTCTTAGGATTTATTCCTGGTTCTGTAGGAGAAACATCTACCTTACTTATTATACTTGGTGGTTTATTTCTAGTATTTGCTAAAATAGGAAGCTGGAGAATCATGTTATCATCTGTAATTGGTGCTATTGTAATGGGATTAATCTTTAATCAAGTGGTAGCTTCAGGATGGATAACAGAAAGCAGTAATTTTTACGGATTAATGAGCGCTCCTTTTTGGGAACACTTAATAATTGGTGGTTTTGCTTTTGGTACCGTGTTTATGGCTACCGATCCTGTAACGGCTTCGCAAACAAACAAAGGAAAATGGATTTACGGTTTCTTGGTAGGATTTATTTCTATTATGATTCGTGTATTCAACCCAGCGTATCCAGAAGGTGTTATGTTAGCCATTCTATTAATGAATGTGTTTGCACCAACTATCGATCACTACGTGGTACAAGGTAACGTGAAGAAAAGAATGAAACGTGTAAAAGTTAAAACAGCATAATTATGGCAGTTAATACAGATAAAAACTCATATACTATAATCTTTGCTGTTGCAATGGTATTAGTTGTAGGTTCATTATTAGCGTTTACGGCATCATCGTTAAGACCTAATATTGACGAGAATAAACGTATGGAAAAGCAACAGAATATTCTGTATGCTATGGGCGTTAACGAAAATGAAGGTACTGGCGATATCGCTTTTATTGGAACAGATAAAGTAGCAGAACAATTTTCTAAATACATCACAAAACAATTAGTTATTGAAAATGGTGTAGCTAAAGAAGATGATAAAGCTTACTTAATTGATATTAAAAAAGAACAAGCAAAAGGTAAAAACGGAGGTACAAGACGTTTACCATTATTTGTTGGCGAAAAAGATGGTAAAACATTTTATATAGCACCAATAAGAGGAAAAGGACTTTGGGATGCCATTTGGGGTTATGTTGCTCTAGATAAAGATATGGTTGTTCAAGGTACGTTTTTTGATCACGCAGGTGAAACTCCTGGTTTAGGAGCAAACATAAAACAACGTTATTTTATGGACGATTTTTATGGCGAACGTTTATTAACCGAAGCTGGAGTATTTAAAGGTATCTCGGTTGCTAAAGGTAATAACGATCCTAAAAACGAAATAAAAGACGATTATGAAGTTGATGCCTTAGCTGGTGCAACTATTACTGGTGATGGTGTTTCTGCCATGATCAAGAAAGATTTAAAATTGTATTTACCTTACTTTAAAACTTTAAAATAATATGGGACTACTTTCAAAAAAAGATGCGAAGTTAATAACAGACCCGTTAGCAGATAACAACCCAATTACCATTCAAGTATTAGGTATTTGTTCTGCATTAGCAATTACTGCAGAGCTTAAAGCATCTCTAGTAATGGGAATTGCTGTGTTATTTGTGTTAAGTGTAGGTAATGTTGTAATCTCTTTAATGAGAAATATCATTCCATCAAAAATTAGAATTATTGTTCAACTTATTGTAGTTGCTGCTTTAGTAATTGTAGTAGATCAAGTGTTAAAAGCATTTGCTTACGAATTAAGTAAAACACTTTCTGTATTTGTTGGTTTAATTATTACCAACTGTATAATTATGGGACGTTTTGAGGCTTTTGCTTTGGCTAATGGCCCGTGGAAATCCTTCTTAGATGGTATTGGTAACGCTTTAGGATATGCAGTTATTCTTATAATTGTTGGTTTCTTTAGAGAGTTATTAGGTTCGGGAACTTTATTTGGTATTCCTGTACTTGGAGATCCTATCGAGAAAACAGGAGTGTACGCTATTGGTTACGAAAACAATGGATTTATGTTAATGCCTCCTATGGCTCTTATAGTAGTAGGATTAATTATCTGGGTTCAACGTAGTAGAAATAAAGCATTAATAGAAGATTAATTAGTATGCAGTTTGCAGTCGCGGTAGGCAGTGAGTAACTGTAAACTGAGACTTAGACTGAAAACTTAAATATATATGGAACATATAGAATTATTTTTTAAATCGATTTTTATAGATAACATGGTATTTGCAGTATTCCTTGGAATGTGCTCTTACTTAGCCGTATCTAAAAAGGTAGCAACTGCGGTTGGTTTAGGAGCAGCAGTTATATTTGTATTAGCAATTACAGTACCATTAAACTGGTTATTAGATCAGTATTTATTACAACCAGGAGCTTTAAAGTGGTTAGGTGAAGAATATGTAGATTACGATTTAAGTTTTCTTTCGTTCATCATGTTTATCGCTACTATTGCAACTATGGTACAATTAGTAGAGATTGTAGTAGAGAAGTTTTCTCCATCACTGTATAACTCTTTAGGTATCTTTTTACCTCTTATTGCTGTAAACTGTGCCATTTTAGGTGGTTCGTTATTTATGCAATCTCGTGAAATTGAAACTTTAGGTTTAGCCTTTAACTACGGTATATCTTCAGGAATAGGATGGTTTTTAGCCATTTTAGCAATTGCTGCTATTCGTGAAAAAATTAGATATAGTAATGTGCCAGCACCTTTAAGAGGGTTAGGAATTACCTTTATCATTACAGGTTTAATGGGTATTGGTTTTTTAAGTTTTGGTGGTATGTTAACAGGAGGTGATGAAGAGGAGCAACCAGCAACAGAAACAGCTAAACAAGTTGACGAATTACAAACTGAAAAGGCTAAGGAATTAGCTGATAATACTAAAATAGTAAAGTAATATGATTTTAGCAGCAGGAACATCAGGAACAATTATAGTAACAGTTGCAGCGTTTTTAGTAATTACGTTGATACTTGTTAGTTTGTTACTTTTTGTAAAACAAAAATTATCGCCATCAGGACCAGTAAAAATTACAATTAATGGCGAACGTGAAATAGAAGTGGCATCGGGTGGTAGTTTACTATCAACTCTAGGTGCGCAAAAAATATTCTTACCATCTGCTTGTGGTGGTGGTGGAACTTGTATACAATGTGAGTGTCATGTATTATCAGGTGGAGGTGAGGCTTTACCAACAGAAACACCTCACTTTTCAAGAAAAGAATTACAACAAGGAGCGCGTTTATCTTGTCAGGTTAAGGTAAAACAAGACATGAATATTACCATTCCTGAAGAAGTATTTGGTATTAAAAAATGGGAAGCAACAGTAGTGCGTAATTATAACGTAGCCTCTTTTATTAAAGAGTTTGTTGTTGAAATTCCTGAAGATATGGGTTACAAAGCAGGTGGATATATTCAAATTGAAATCCCACCATGTGAAGTTAAATATTCTGATATGGATATTACAGCTCACCCAGAAGAACATGAAACTCCAGATAAGTTTCAAACAGAATGGGACAAATTTGGTTTATGGCCTTTAGTAATGAAAAACACCGAAACAGTAGAAAGAGCTTATTCAATGGCTTCTTATCCTGCTGAAGGACGTGAAATTATGCTAAACGTACGTGTGGCTTGTCCGCCATGGGATCGTGCTAAAAACGGATGGATGGATGTAAATCCAGGTGTAGCATCGTCTTATATTTTTAATCAAAAACCAGGAGATAAAGTAACAATTTCAGGACCTTATGGTGAGTTCTTCATTAATGAGTCTGATAGCGAAATGCTTTACGTTGGTGGTGGAGCAGGTATGGCGCCAATGCGTTCGCACTTATATCACCTATTCAAAACCTTAAAAACAGGTAGAAAAGTTACATATTGGTACGGTGGACGTTCTAAACGTGAGTTATTCTACTTAGATCATTTTGAACAATTAGAAAAAGAGTTTCCTAATTTCAAATTTTACTTAGCTTTATCTGAACCTATGGAAGAAGATAACTGGAAGGTAAAAGAAGATATAGATGCTCCGGGTGATGGATTCGTAGGGTTTATTCACAATTGTGTAATAGACAACTATTTAAGTAAACACGAATCGCCAGAAGATATAGAATTATATTTCTGTGGACCTCCATTAATGAACAAAGCCGTTCAGAAAATGGGTGAAGATTTTGGAATTCCAGATGAGCATATTCGATTTGATGACTTTGGAGGATAGTCTAAAGTGTTTTAATATAAATAAAAAACCAACACATAATGTGTTGGTTTTTTTTATAATATAATTTTAGTTTTATATCGGTTAACTCAAAGCATATTTTGGAGTTCCATTTTCAATCTCCAATAGTTTTGTGTAGTCCATAACATTAGCGACTTCATCTAATTCACATAAATAAGTTATTACTGCTGTAAGACCGTTAAACAAAACATCCTTATCCGTTGGGTTTTTGGGTTTTTCATTTCTATAATGTAGTGGTAATTTATAACCACAAGCATTCAGGAATATATGTTCGATTTTAAGTAATTCCGAGGGCGCATAGCCATTAAATTTACGTCCTAAAGTTTCATGTATTTTCCCAACATAGTTCAGTGCTAAATCTCCATGAGAATCTGATAAATGCTTCCAGAAATCCATATTATTTAAAATATTTCCAACGGCACATTGCCTACAACATTCTGGGTTTAATGTATTATTGTGAAAAGCTGTATATAGCTTTTTTAATGCCGATTCTAGACGAGCTGTAGTTTTCATAACGTAGAGTTTTACTTAAAGTTAATAAAATATTATGGTTCAATTATTAAATTACTCTTAAAGTTTTATCTCTGAAATACGAAGTAATACTCTAGCAACGTTATTTTAATGATGAAAAATATTATAAGAGTTTCTATTGTTTTAGTGTTATTAGGTGTTGTATTTATGCAGTTTAAACCAGTTAAGAAAACAATAAATACTTTTGCTTCAGCTTTAAAAAAACCAAGTTTAATTAATAGGGATAGTTTAACAATAAAATCTAGAGTTAATATTCCTTATGGGTATAAAAGGGTACATTATCCTAAAGGTTCCTTTCAAGAATACCTACGTAATTACCAACTAAAACCCTTCGGAACCAAAATTATTAATTATGATAACACTGCGTATTTCTGGCAAGGTGGGCATATTGGAGTTTTAGAAATTCCTGTTCCAAAAAATGGTTTGCAACAATGTGCAGATGCATTAATTAGAATTCGTAGCGAATACCTTTGGGAGCAAAACAGGCAATATGAAATTGGTTTTAATTTTACTAGCGGCCATTATTGCTCGTGGTCTAAATATGCTGATGGTTATAGGCCAAAAGTACAAGGTAATAAGGTATCGTTTCATAAAACAGCTTCAAAAAATAATTCCAAAGCAAATTTTTATAAGTATTTGAATTTAATTTATATGTATTCTGGAACCTTGTCCCTTTATAATGAACTTCCAAAAATTACTGATGCTACAAATTTAAAGATAGGCGATATGCTTATAAAAGGCGGCTCTCCAGGTCATATTGTTATGATTTGCGATGAAGTTATAAATAATAAAGGGGAGAAGTTGTTTTTACTGTTTCAGGGCAATACACCTGCCCAAAGTGTTCATTTAGTTAAAAATTTGGAAAACTCTAATATTTCACCTTGGTATTACTTAGAAAATGATGCGATAATTCCTGTTTCCAATTACACGTTCGGTAGCTCTAAATTTGTAAGGTTTAAATAATTAAAAAAGTTTAGACTTACCGTTAAATATAAACTATGAATAGCTATTAATTACTAAAGCAATTTTAAGGTTTCAATTCTAATAATATGTTTTTGGCAGTTTGTGTTTCACTTATATTTAAATATTTTTTAGCTAATTCAATGTTGCCTTCTTTTAAATAAGCTAAGCCTAAATACAGGTAAGCTCTATCCAAAAAAGTGAAACTATCTTCCGCTTCAATTGAATGTTCTAAATAAGGTATAGCTTCAATTATATTTTTATTAGCTAAGTGTGCAACTCCTATATAATAGTTTAAAGTGTCGTTTTCGTGGTTTCTTTGTTGCAAAGTGCTCCAATTTGTTATGGCTAAATTGTAGTCGCCTTGGTTGTAATTTACCATGCCATCATAAAATTTTACATTACTAAAATTATTGGTGGTTGTTGGAAGTCCAGGATCTGGTTTAAAATGGTTTGTATAAATTTTTTCGTTTATGGGTGTACTAAAATACCAAATTCCTGTAACAGCTATTACAATAGCTAAGGCTGCGGCTAACTTTCTAATATTTGAAAATTTTTCGTTTTTCTTGGGCTGTTTTTTAGCTTTACTCTCAGGCACCTCTTTATTTAAACTATCAAGCTGTTTTTTTAAGGATTGTTTTTTATTGCCTTCCAACATGGTTTTAAAATCTTCAACCTGAATTTTAAATTCAGGGTCAAGATCAAGAAGTTGATTAAAATCTTTCAATTCTTGGGTCGTTAAATCACCATTTATGTAGCGCTCTATAACTTCTAGTAACTCTTGCGATATGTTGCTCTTATCTTTCAATATTTAATTATTTGGGCTACTATTATAATAAGTGATTTTTTCATTGGACGATAGTTTTTTTTACGAGTACGGTTTACTTCAATTTTTGAATAATAATGTAATAGACATTTTTGTAATTACTAAATTAAAGTTGCTTATCAATTGGTTTTAAAGTGGCTAATTATTATCCGTTACAATTCAGTATGTTTTTAGTTTATCTCTGTTATTGCTTCTTTTTAAGGATTGTAAGAAATATACAACTAATTCGTTTTACATCAAATACTAAACTATCAAATGACTAATATTTCGTTTATATACTACATTATCGTTTTTTCTCATGGTAAGAAAGAGTGTTTAAAAGGTGTATAACGAAATTGCTGTACTATTTTATTGTCTTCATCATATTAATATTTTTGTTTTTGTAATCTTTGTGGGGATTAGCAATTGCCATCGTAATTATCACATAAAAATCAATATTTGTTAATTTTTTTAACGCAATGAAGCGAAGTTATTCTGGCAATTTGTGTTTTAAAGGACATATTTAACTCTATATCGAAACAACGTTAAATCTCATTAACACTCTAAACAATTATATTATTTTTGTGGCATGAGTAAACCTTTAACAGAACAAGAATTGCATAACCTCGCCATGAATCATGTTGGTAAAGATTTAGAGCAGCGTGGTTTCGAGTTTATAGCTATAAATAGCAAACTTAAAAAGCACCCGCAATTTGTTTGTATAGATAAAAATAAACAATACTTTTTTGTAATTGTTCGTGCTGTAGTTTTACCTGAAAACCCTAATAATTACGACGTGGTTTGGATGGAATCTTTTAAGAAACATGCTAGAGACAAAGATGCTAAGGTGTTATATGCCGGCGTTGGCATTGGTAATCCTGAGGGTGAAAAACATCCCATTTATTTAAATCAAGATTATTTATTAGAGTACAATGGTATTCAGGTTTTAGAAACCAATTTAAATTAGAAAAGGACCTTAATTTTTTATGAAAAAAATAGTAATTATAGTATTACTTGCTCTTGTTTTCTCTTGTAAAAAAGAAACTAAAAATAACACCTTAACTGGTTCTGTATTTGGAACGAGTTATTCCATAATTCATAATTCTAATAGAATTTATAAAACACAATTGGATAGCTTGTTTGCGGTTATTAATAAATCGTTATCTACCTATCAAACCAATTCGGATATATCAAAATTAAATAGAAATGAAGCTTTTGAAGTCGATGGTCATTTTATGAAGGTGTACGATGCATCAAAAGAAATCTTTGGTAAAACTGAAGGTGCTTTCGATCCTACAATTGGCAATGTAGTTAATGCATGGAAATTTGGGGCAGAAAATATTATTGAAAAAGTAGATAGCCTAAAAATTGACAGTTTAATGCAATATGTGGGTTACGATAAAACATATAGGTACGAAAACACTATACGAAAATCTAACCCAAACGTATATTTAGAGTTTAATGCTATTGCTAAGGGCTATGCGGTTGATGTGGTTAGTGAATTTCTTGAGTCAAAAAATATTGAAAACTATTTAGTTGAAATTGGTGGAGAAATAAGAGCTAAGGGCATCAATACAAAAAAGCAAAGTGCTTGGAAAGTTGGGGTCGAGGAGCCTAATTTTGAAGGAGAACAAGTTATTTTAAGAGCCGTTACTTTAACAGACGAAGCCATGGCAACATCTGGCACCTATAGAAAATTTAAAATAGACGAAGCTGGTAATAGATATGCTCATATTATCGATACCGAAACGGGTTATCCTAGTAAAACGAACTTGCTTAGTATATCGGTAATAGCAAAATCTTGTATGACTGCTGATGCTTATGCTACGGCTTTTAAAGCTATGGGTATCGATAGAATAAAAACATTTTTAGAAAAGCATCCAGAGCTAAAAGTATTTTTAATTTTCGAAAACGATGAGAATAAACTAGAAACTTTATCGCTTAACGGATTTCCAGAGTAACTTGATTTTAAAGTACATTAAGTAGTAGTAGCAACCATCCGGCTACTAATAACAAGCCGCCAATGGGTGTTATTGGTCCTAAAAACCGCATTTTTTTACCTTTAGCATCCGATAGTATTAAACCATAAATACTAAAAGAAAAAAGGATGATTCCTAGTGTGAAGCAGACATATATTGCGCTAGTGGTATATTCAGGATTTAATCCTAAAGCAAGTAAAACTATGGCGTGATACATTTGGTACTTTACCCCAACCTCAAAACTTTGTAGTTGCTCGCCCGACAAAATTTTCTTTAAAGCATGAGCACCAAAAGCTCCAAAAATAACAGAGAGCATTCCAAAAATAGCTCCTGTAGCAAGTATGATGTGTTGTGTCATTTTATTTAGTTTTAAAAACTATGTTATTTGTAAACTACAGGAATAATTTCGCCTTTAGCTAAGCAATATTTTGTTATCGCTTCCGCGGAAAGCGAAGCGGTATAATCCACCTCTTTAACTTTAAAACCAATACTTCGAAGTTTATCAAAATAGTCGCGGCCGTAAACACGAACATGGTCGTATTGGCCAAATATTTTTGCGCGTTCCTTTTTATCGGTTATAGAATCATCTTCAAACGTAGATGCCCGATTTAAATCTTGTGGAATTTGAAAAATACCATAACCACCGGGTTTCATAACTCTAAAAAGTTCCTGCATAGCTTTGGTATCATCCGGTATATGTTCTAAAACATGATTGCATAAAATAATATCATAACTATTATCTTCAAAAGGAAGATTACAAATATCTGCCTTTACATCTGCAATAGGAGATAGTAGATCTGTTGTAGTGTAATTTAAGTTTTTTAGTTTTCGAAAACGCTTTAAAAAACATTGTTCTGGAGCAAAATGAAGCACACTTTTTTGAGCCGTAAAAAAATCAGTTTCATTTTTTAAATATAGCCACAGTAATCTATGGCGCTCTAAAGATAGGGTAGAAGGTGAAAGTACATTGTCTCGTTGCGTACCATAACCATAAGATAAAAAGGTTTTAAAACTCTTACCATCAATAGGGTCTGTAAATGTATTTCCTTTTAAAAAGACCGCTAAAATAGGACGCGCTACATAACTCAACCTAATTAATAATGGTCTTGGAATAATATTTAATATTAATTTAAAAAGTTTTTTCAAGGACGTTATGCTTCTACGGCAATGGTATTAGAAATTAAATTATAAATGCTATCCCATAGTGTAATACGTTGCTTTAAAGCATCTTTAGCAACTTCAAAAACCTCTTCCCATTTTGTTGAATCGTTACCACATAATTCTTCAATCATTTTTAATGATAAAGGGCCATGTTCATCGCCATCTAATTCAATATGACGCTTTAAATAATACGTTAATTTACTATAGGAGTTTTCGTTTGTTTGAGATTGATTTATAATTTGAAAAAACATATCTGGAATTAAATCCTCTCGTCCAAATGTAAAAGCAGAAGCTATTTTATGTGCCTCGTTACTGGCAATTATAGAAAAGGTAAACGAAATAAATTCTAAGGTAGCTACATTTAAACCTGCCTTATGTCCAGCGTTTTCAATGGAGTGTTTGTCTCGAATGTAAGAAACAAAATCTTTAATTTGAGATGTATTTGCATCAATTTGACGCATCGCATCTAAATACATTTCGTAATGACTTTTAGGTTGTCCTAATTCATTAACATCACTCTCTTCTCCTAACACTATTTCATTAATAAAACGTGCGGTGGAAGGATTTGCTGCAGGAACCCACGGTAACGTAGTAGTGGTTAAATTGTTTTGAAACGCCTTTAATAAAGACATAAAATCCCAAACAGCAAATACGTGCTGCTGCATGAAAATTTTTATATCTTCTATGGAAGATAAAGCGCTATATAATTTATGATTGTTTAATTCTGCTCTTAATGGTGCTAACTCTTTTTCTAAAAGTTCTACGGTCATCTATGTTATAAGATTAAGGCGTTTTGTCTAAATTCCTCTTCTTCATTACTTTCAATACCTAAAGCTTCATAGATATAAGCAAACGTTGAAAGTAGTTCTGGTTTACCGTCAACTAAGGCAACATCATGCTCAAAATGAGCAGATGGTTTATTGTCTAAAGTCGTAATTGTCCAACCATCTCTATGTTGTTTAATGCGATGTGTTCCCATGTTAATCATAGGTTCAATGGCAACCACCATACCTTCTACAAACTTTTTACCTCTACCACGTTTACCATAGTTTGGCATTTCTGGATCTTCATGCATTTTAGCTCCTAAACCATGACCTACGAGTTCTCTAACAACGCCATAACCATGATCTTCACAATATTTTTGAATGGCATATCCAACATCGCCAACACGATTGTTTACTTTAAATTCTTTAATACCTACGTATAAAGATTCTTTGGTAATCTGTAAAAGTTTTTCGGTTTCAGCATCAATCTCACCTACAGCAAAGGTGTAAGCATGATCGCCGTAAAAGCCATTTTTTAGAGCGCCACAATCAATAGATATGATATCGCCTTCAGCCAATGGCGTTCCGTTTGGAATACCATGTACCACTTGTTGATTAGGACTCATACATAGCGTATTAGGGAAATCATATAACCCTAAAAAACCAGGAATAGCACCGTGATCTCTAACGCAAGTTTCGGCTAATTTATCTAATTCTAGTGTGGTAACACCTGGCTTAATAGCTTTTGCTATTTCGCCTAAGGTTTTAGACACGATTAATGCACTCTCGCGCATTAACTCTATTTCTTCTTTGGTTTTAACAATAATCATAAATAAAATAAATAGGGTTCAAAGATACTTAAAGTGATGCTACTTAAATAAGCCGAAAAATCCTTTCTTCTTTTCAGCAGCTGGAGGTGCAGAGTTTGTTAACGTTTGATATACTTGACCCCAACCAGGGAAACCCCCAATATTTCTATCGTCAATAAATAAATCGGCATTAATTTTTCTGCTCACATCATTAGTGTATTCCTCTTCGGCAAAACTTTTATTTACAGCATAAAAACGAATTCCGTTATCTTCACAAAACTTAACAGCTTCATCAAGTTTACTACCACATCTATAGGTCCATAAAATGAGACGATGCCCATCCTCTTGCAGTTTTTTTAAAGTCGCAAAAGCAAATAGCATAGGCTTGCCTATTCTTGGGTAAGCATCTTCAACTATTGTTCCGTCAAAGTCGACTGCAATAATAAGTTTTTCGTTAAAATTCATTTTTTAATAAATAAAATTCTGTGCTTCATTATACCAACGCATGCTGAGTCATAGCAGCAGGTTGTTCAACATTCATAAGTTTTAAAATGGTTGGAGCCATATCTCCTAAAACACCATCTTTAATTTCAGTAAGGTCGTTATCAATTAAAATAACAGGAACAGGGTTTGTTGTATGTGCTGTGTTAGGTGATCCATCAGGGTTAATCATAGTTTCACAATTTCCGTGATCTGCAATAAGTAGTGTAGTATACCCATTTTCTAAACCGGTAGTTACCACATCCTTAACGCAAGCATCTACAGCCTCACAAGCTTTTATTGCTGCTTCCATAACACCAGTATGTCCTACCATATCGCCGTTTGCAAAGTTTAAGCAAACAAAATCAACATCTCCTTTTTTTAGTTCTGGTACAAGCGCGTCCTTTAATTCGTAAGCACTCATCTCCGGTTTTAAATCGTAAGTCGCTACTTTTGGTGAGTTTTTAAGAATACGAGATTCGCCCTCAAAAGGTGTTTCTTGTCCACCAGAAAAGAAAAACGTAACATGTGGGTATTTTTCAGTTTCAGCAATTCTAATTTGTTTTTTACCAGCTTTAGAAAGTACCTCACCAAGTGTTTCTGTAATATTATCTTTATTAAAAATGACTTTAATGCCTTTAAATGCATCACTATAATTCGTGATTGTTACGTAGTATAAGTCAATTTTTTTCGTGTTGTATTCTGGAAAGTCTTTTTGATTTAACATTTCGGTTAATTCCCGACCTCTATCTGTTCTAAAGTTAAAAAAGATAACAACATCATCCTTTTCTACTTTTGCTACAGGTTCGTTGCTACTATCTGTAACGATAAGTGGTTTAATAAACTCGTCGGTAACATCGTTATCATAATTAGCTTGGATATTTTCTGTTGGGTTTGCTGTTTTAGTACCAACTCCATTTACAATAGCATCGTAAGCTAAATGCACACGTTCCCAACGGTTATCTCTATCCATGGCGTAATAACGACCAGTAATAGTTGCTATTTTAGTTTTAGTGCCTTCGATATAGTTTTCTAAATCTTCAACATAACCTTTACCCGATTTAGGGTCTACATCTCTACCATCTGTAAAAGCATGTACAAAAGAATTAACGCCTGCTTTATTGGCTGCGTCAATAAAACCTTTTAAGTGTTTGGTATGTGCATGAACACCACCATCACTTAATAAACCTAAAAAGTGAACGTTCTTATTGTTATCTGATGCATATTTTAAAGCGTCAACTAACACTTTTTCATCTTTTAAGGTATCCTGTTCAATAGCTAAATTAATTTTTGCTAAATCTTGGTATACAATTCTACCAGCACCTAAATTCATGTGTCCAACTTCACTATTACCCATTTGGCCTTCGGGTAATCCAACATGTAAACCATCTGTACGAAGGGTTGCATAAGGGTATTTAGTATATAAAGAATCTATAAATGGAGTGTTGGCATGATCGATAGCAGAAACTTTTGGGTCTGGAGAGTTTCCCCAACCGTCAAGAATCATTAAAATAACTTTTTTGTTCATCTTTTTTCTTAAAATTTTAAAACTAGACAAAGATAAGAAACTTACTATTAATTGAACCTAAAGTATTTCTGAAAAGCCTTATTTATTAAGGTTTCTACAATTAATTTTTTAAGAAAACGATTTCGTTAAAAATGTGTGAAACAAACGTTAAAATTATTTTTAGATACTTTTTTCTGTAACATTTAATGTTTTGCGTCGTCTCTTAAGTATATCAAAAAACATAAATCAATAATCAAAATTAAAATCTTTCATCATGAAAAAATCAATCATTATTTCCGCAATCGCATTATGCTTTTCATTAGTAATTGTAAATGCAACACCAGTAGATACTAACGTAAGTTATGAGGCTGCACCTTATTTTAAAGTGAATTCATTTTGTGTTTCTATTGCTAAAGGCGATTTAGAAACGGTACAAAAATTAATTAGCAGAGGTGCAGATGTTAATGAAAAATCAAATGGTATGACACCTATTATGTATGCCGCTAAGTTTAACAGAACTGATATTTTAGAGCTTCTTATTAAACATGGTGCTAATTTAAAAGCCAAGTGCGATAAGAATAAAACAGCATTAAAATATGCAAAATTACATGGAGCTATAGATGCCGAAGTTATATTAGTTAAAGCATTGGATGATGCTAAAAAAGCTAAAAAGAGAAAATAATTATAAAACATATAATTATTTGAGTTAGTCACTCACAAAAAAAAGCCTCGATTTTCGAGGCTTTTTTATTTATATTTTTAAGACAAGATTAGATGTGTTTCTAATTTCAATCAATTTTTTTTAGTTATTGATTTTTATATTTCTCGATAGCTTCTTCTATTTTTTCAATTCTGTTATCCGGATCTGGATGCGTACTTTGCATTTCTGGAACACGATTGGGGCCTGCTGCAGCTTTCAAAATTTCCATTACACCTATCATTTCTCTAGGGTTGTATCCCGCTTTAAGCATAAATTTTACACCAAGTTCATCGCTTTCCAACTCATCGTCTCTTCCATTTGTTAATAAGGTGTTTTGACCAATTCCACTTACTAATCCTCCCATATCTGCACCAACAGAGCCAGCAGTGGCTAAACCTTGCCAATACTCACTTTCGGCAATACGTTCTGCGCTATGGCGGCCTAAAACGTGACCAATTTCATGACCTAACACACCAGCAAGCTGATCTTCGTTTTCGAGTTTAGAAAAAAGAGCATGTGTTATAAATATTTGACCGCCAGGTAAAGCAAAAGCATTAATGGTATTAGGGTCTGCTAATAAATGGAATTCGTATTTATATGGTGTTTGTCTAGCTATACTGTTGTTTACTAACTTGTTGCCAACGTTATCAACTAGTGCTTGGTATTGTGTGTTAGGGTGTAAACCTCCGTGTTGTTGTGCCATTTGTGGAGCGCTTTGTAAGCCGATAGCAATTTCCTCATCGGCAGCCATAGATATGGTTTGCATACGTCCAGTATATGGGTTTTCTTCTCTTTGGCTGCATCTTTTAAATACAAAAAATAAGGCTATTGCTACACCAATAAGTAATCGGAATTTAAGATTTTTACTTCTCATTTTGAATTATTTAGTAACTAAAATTACAAAATTTTAGCGTATAAAGTTATGACCCCTAATTTTTAGTTTCGTCACTTTGCTTTAAAGGATTTTATACATAACGTAGTGTAAACCAATATCTTTAATATTAAATGCATTACCTATTGGCATATAATTGTTGTTTTGGTAAAAAGGAACGGCCACTTCTCTAGCATTGCACCAAATTATTTTTATGCTCTTTTTACCTAGAAATTTTTCGCCATGGCTTAAAATAACTTTTCCAAAACCTTGACCTTGGTAGGTTTTTAAAATAGCCATACCTCGCAATTGATATTGGTTTGTGGAAGGTACATTAGGGTTTGAATTTTTAAAGAACGAGCAAACGCCAATTAAATTATCGTTTGTAAAAAGCCCGAAGTGGAGCGTGGTTTTTAAATCATCGCCTGGAAGAATACAGGATTCTATAGGTTTTCCTGCTCTTAAAATGGGATGACGAACAGCATGCGTTTCTTGGGCGCTTATTTGCTTTATGTTTAGGTTAGGGTTGATGGTGTATTAAGTTTTTGTGTTAGCTTATCAAATTTAAAACTATTTTTGAAAAGTATTACCTTAATTGAAATGTAGTTTATGGCTTTTGAATTTAAAATTTTAGAAAATGAAAACATTAATTTAATAATCCCTTTGGTTTATAAGTTGAATGATTATAAGGTGTCTGAAACTATTTTAGAACAACGTTTTAATGAAATGATTGTGCAAAACTATGAATGCGCAGTAATTTATGATGGCGATAAACTTGTTGGAGTTTGCGGATTATGGTATTGCACAAGGCATTACTCTGGCAGAAGTGTAGAGCCAGATCATGTTTTTATTGATGATGCGTATAGAGGGCAAGGTTTAGGGAAGCTGTTTTTTGAATGGATCTATAATTACGTGTTGGGTAAAGGTTTTGAGACTATGGAATTAAATACTTATGTTTCTAATTATCAGTCGCATAAGTTTTATTTTAATGAAGACTTTAAAATTTTAGGGTATCATTTTATAAAAAAGCTTTAAATTTTCTTGCAGAAGCGGAAACTGTTTATATATTTGCACTCGGAATTAAAAAAGGCGAGAGTAGCTCAGTTGGTAGAGCGTCAGCCTTCCAAGCTGAATGTCGCCAGTTCGAACCTGGTCTCTCGCTCAAAAAGCTTCATCATAACGATGAAGCTTTTTTTTATGCATTGGTTTTGGCAGTTTTGCCCGCGTGAGGGATAGTAGTGGAAAGCCCACAGCCTGACGAAGGAAGTGCGAGGACTTGTAGCGAATAGCCCGACCCTTGGGGCACGCCCAAATTATTTTAATTGATTAAGCTCGGTTTCTGGAGTTACTTCGTAAGGTGTTTTGTTGTATTCGAAAATTCGTGCTGTTAGGTCACCTTTTAATATAATGGAATCGTTTTTTACTTCTAACCAGCTGCCTTCTCTTAGCCCAATTACGGGTTGAGTGTTGTAATGGTGGAATTCTTTTATGCGGGTTGCGCGCGTTTCGCCTTTGTGTTTACTGTTTGGGTCGGGGTCCAAATAATGTGGGTTTATATTAAAAGGCACCAAGCCTAAGGCGTTAAAATTTGGCGGATATACAATGGGCATATCGTTGGTGGTTTTTATGCTTAGGCCGCAAATATTGCTGCCAGCACTAGTGCCTAAATAGGGCGTGCCGTTTTGTACTACCTGTTTAAGTTGGGTTATTAAATTGTTTTTGTGGAGCTGGTTTGCAAGTACAAAGGTGTTGCCGCCGCCAACAAAAATAGCTTGGGCATTGGTTATGGCCTCGATAGGATTTTTAAATTCATGGATGCCTATTACTTGTTTATTTAGATTGGCAAATGCTTGTTTTGCAATATCTGAATAAGCGTCGTGCGATATGCCACCAGGTCGTGCATAGGGGATAAAAAGGATGGTTTTTGCGTTTTTAAAAAGGACGTTTAGGGGTTGGGTAATATATTCTAAATATCCGCTACCGTAGATGGTAGATGTGCTTGCTATAATTATATTTCGCATGACATAATTGGTGTTTTTTGTAAAACTAATCAATAATTGGTTTTGGTAAAGATTTCGTTTAATTTGTTTTAAAAATTGAATTAAAAGTGGTATTTTCAAAGTAAAAAAATATGAAAAAATTTATTCTCTTTTTAACTTTTTTAAGTGCCCTAAATGTAGTGGCACAAAATACGAATAGAATAGAAGTATCTGGAAAACTTATTGTTGAGGGTAGTGATGTGTCTGGAATTACTATTTTTAATGCGTCGGCAAATGTGGGAACCATTACTGATAACAAAGGAGAGTTTGTTTTAAAAGTAACTTTAAATGATAATATTGAAGTTAGTGCATTGCAGTATCAAAATATTAGTTTTAAGGTTAATGAAGCTATAATGAAATCTAGAAAAATGAAACTCTTTTTAATTGAAGAGATTAATAAACTAGATGAGGTTATTGTTATTAAAGACGGGCTTTCGGGTAATTTAAGTCAAGATTTAGAAGATACAACGCCTTTTAAGCCGCAATTAGATGCTTTATATTTTGGGGTTAAAAACAGTAAAGAATATAATTTTGAAAAGGATTATAAAACTGCAACCAAAAATATTGCAATTGATAGGCAACATTTACCCATGATTAATGGTTTAAATATTGTTAATGTTGTAGACCAATTGTTATTACCTTTATTTAGAAGCGGAGTTAAAGATAAGGAGAAGGCTGGTGTACCCGATGTGCCAATTGAGGCTGTTAAATATTATTTTGGGTCGGAATTTTTAATTGATAACTTTAATATTCCAGAACATCGTGTTGAGGAGTTTATACAATACGTGCAAAGTGATAACTTCGATTTTTCGCTACTTAACTATGGTAAGGAAATGGATTTTCTTGAGCTACTAAACAAGAAAAGTATAGCGTTTTTAGATTCTAAAAACTAAATTCATCTTTTAGTTTTTAACAAAACATTAAAAGCTATTTGTATTTTATTTAAGAATTGATATCCGTTCTTTATGCTCTAATTAATTCAATTTGAGTAGAACATTACTTTTTGTATTTCTTATTTTACTAGCACTTCCTGGTTATAGTCAAGCTATTAACAGGGTAGAGGTTAGTGGCGTCTTGCTATCAAAAAACAATGATATTGAGGCGGTAACGGTTTTTAATAAATCGTCTAACAAAGGGACGATTACAGATGTTGAAGGACGATTTAAGTTACATGTAGCTTTAAATGATATAATAGAAATTTCGGCATTACAATTCCAAACGGTACACGTTACTATTGATGAAGTTATAATAGCATCAAAAGCACTAAAAATACAACTAGTAGAACAAGTTAACCAGTTGGATGCCGTAACACTCTCGTCTGGGTTAACAGGAAATATGGGTACAGATATTGCTCAAGTTAAAACCGTAAAACCTATGATTCTCGATATGGGAAATATGGATGTCGATTTTGAGTATAATGTAGATAAGGCATTTGATAATTCTGTAATTCAAGATCATTTAACATCTGTAATCGATCCTGGGGCAAGAAAATACCAGCCCGATTTATTTAAAATTCTAAAATTTTTAACAAAATCTAAAAAGGATTTAAAACTTACCAAAGAGGTGTTTGTTGGCGATAACTACCAAAAGCCAAAGGATATATTTAGTGTGTATTCTTTAAACGACCTTAAAGAACTTTTTGAAATCCCTGAAGATAAGCTTAATGCCTATGTTGCTTTTGTTGAAAATAATGGTATTGAGCCAGACCTTTTTAAGGACGAAAATAGAATTCTACTTATAGAGTTTTTAGTAAAGCAAAAAGAACAATTTTTAAAAACTCAGCATGTTAAAAATTAAAACGCTCTTGGTAGTTGTTGGCGTATTTGGATTTCAAGAGGCATTTTCTCAAACCATAGAGTTATTGGGTAGGATAGCAAGTAATGGTGATATAGAAAACATTCATGTTATTAATAATACGGCGCAAGCTTTTACCATAACAGATATAGATGGTCACTTTAAAATTCCTGCAAAATTAAGCGATACATTAACGTTTTCTTCCATACAATACAAACTAAAAGAGGTTGTTGTAACGCAAACCATAATAGATAACGAGGCTATTTTTGTAACTTTAAATGAGCATATTAACGAACTAGACGAGGTTATTGTTGGTAAAATATTAACGGGCGATTTGTTTTCTGATATTAGAAATATGGATGCCAATGCGCCTATTGATTTTTACGATGTTGGTATTCCTGGTTTTACAGGTACGCCTGCTACGCAAAGCGAACGCCGTTTAAGTGAAGCCTCTAAGTTTAGTCCAAAAGCAGGAGGTTCTTTAGGAGGAGTAGGAGGTTCGGTTTCTATTGCGCCTTTAATTAATGCTATTACAGGCAGAACCAAAATGCTGAAAAATAGAGTTAAAATTGAAGAAAAAGAATCTTTAATGCAAACTATAAAAGGTAGGTTGGCTAGTGATTTTTTTGCTTCAAACCCTTTAGACGAAAGCTTACAAGCCGATTTTTTCTACTTTTGTGCAGACGATCCTAATTTTGTTAAGCATTGTAAAAACCAAACAGACTTTAAGGCTTTAATTTTTTTAAGAATGAAGTACAAGCAATACCTAGCTAATTTAGAAGACAATAAAAATTAATTAACTTCGGAATGCTTTTTGATTTCCAATAAAGTAATTTAGTGGTCTATAAATTTTAATCATGAAGGTTTTTAAATATTTAATCATTCTTTTAGTGCTTCCGCTTTTTGCATTTACTACAATGCATAAATATTATATAAGCGTTACGCAAGTTAATTACGTAAAGGAAAAGGAATCTCTCCAAATAATTTCTAGAATTTTTATTGACGATTTTGAAAGCGTACTGCGGTCAAATTATGATAAAAATATCATATTAGCAGTAAAGGATGAGCCTAAAGAAACTGATTCTTTAATGAATATCTATCTGCAATCTAAATTGAAAATAAAAATTAACGATAAACCTGTTTTATTTAATTTTATAGGTAAAGCCTATGATGGCGATATTGTAAGGTGTTATCTTGAAGTGGAGCATGTAAAGTATATTGATGTGCTTTCAATTACCAATTCCATTTTATTAGATTATCAAGAGGATCAGCAAAATATCGTAAAAACTAAAATTAATTCTAAAACTAAAAGTTTTATTTTAACTTCAAATAATACTAGTGCATTGTTAAATTTTAACTAAAACAATGTAAATTGATTGTATAATTTAGTATTTTCGACGACATTTTGTAACAATCTTCTAACGAAAATTACGAAAGACACATTTTTTTCTAATAAAACTAAAAACTAATATGAAAAAGCACGCTTATCTATTCTTATCTTTTGTATTCCTTTTTTCAGGTGTTTTTGCTCAAGAGCAAAATAATGAAAAACCGCAGGGACACACAGATCAAAACAAGTTTAGACAAATGAAAGACCTTTTGGCAACCCCAAACGAAACACGAAATGCTTCGGGTGCTCCAGGTCATGCTTACACGCAACAGCAGGTAGATTATGTAATGAACATCCGTTTGGATGAAAATACAAACCAAATTTTTGGCGACGAGAAAATAACATATCATAATAACTCTAAAGACCATTTGGAGTATTTATGGATACAGTTAGACCAAAATATGCGTGCTAAAGATTCTAAAACACCAGATGCCAATCCTGAAAGTTTTAAAACGCCTTTTAACGGTCCAACTATGTTTACTAAAAACAACTTAAAAGAACGTTTTGATGGTGGTTTTAATATTGAATATGTAAAAAATGACGATGGGTCCCCATTATCACATTCCATAAACCGCACCATGATGCGTATTAATTTACCAAAACCTTTAGCGCCAGGTGCTGTATTTAAATTCAGTATTAAGTGGCATTATAATATTAACGACATTAATGTTGATGGTGGTCGTTCTGGTTTAGAAACTTTTCCTGATGGAAATAACAACTACACTATTGCGCAGTTTTTTCCAAGACTTTGTGTTTATGATAATGTTGAAGGATGGCAGAATATGCAATTCTGGGGTCGTAGTGAGTTTGCTTTAGAATTTGGAAATTATGATGTAAAAATTACAGCGCCTGCAGATCATATTTTAGAAGCAACCGGAGAATTACAAAATCCAAAAGATGTTTTATCTAAAGAGCATCAAAAACGTTTAAAATTAGCAGAAAAATCATTTAAAGATCCTGTTTTTATTGTTACTGAAGAGGAGTCTGTTGCGGCAGGTAAATCAAGAAGTACAAAAGAAAAAACATGGCATTTTAAAGCAGAAAAAGTAAGAGACTATGCATTTGCATCTTCAAGAAAATATATTTGGGATGCTATGGCAGTTAATATTAATGGTAAAACTGTAATGGCTATTTCCCTTTATCCAAAAGAAGGAAATCCATTATGGGAAGAGCATTCTACACGTGTGGTTGCTAATACTTTAGAGGAGTATTCTAAACTAACTTTCGATTATCCTTATAGTAAAGCTATATCTGTACATTCAGAAAGACAGGGTATGGAATATCCAATGATTTGTTTTAACTACGGAAGACCAGATCCTGATGGAAGTTATTCTGAACGATTAAAAAGAGGTATGATAGGTGTTATTACTCATGAGGTAGGACACAACTTCTTTCCTATGATTGTAAATAGTGATGAGCGCCAATGGACTTGGATGGACGAAGGTTTAAATTCGTTTGTTGAAACGCTTGCAGAATTAGATTACGATCCTAATTTTATAACAGGAAACCTACCTAAAGATATTGTAGATTACATGGGAGGCGATCAAAGTCATATTTCTCCAATAATGTCTCATGGCGATTATGTATATCAATTTGGTCCTAATGCCTATACTAAACCGGCAGCAGGTTTATACATGTTAAGACAAACTATAATGGGGCCAGAATTGTTCGATTATGCTTTTAGAACTTATTCGCAACGTTGGATGTTTAAACACCCAACACCTGCAGATTTTTTCAGAACCATGGAAGATGCTTCGGCAATGGATTTAGATTGGTTTTGGAGAGGTTGGTTTTACACTACAGATTACACAGATATTGGAGTTAAAGAAGTTAAGCAGTTTTACTTAACCGATAAGCCAACAGAAACGGCCAAAGAAACAGCTAAAAAGTATAATATGAATTTAGACGATTTTAAAGATCGTTTAGTGTATTATGCCGAAGCTGAAAATGGAGATATACCTCAAGATGCAAAAGGCGTATCGGATTTTAAATTTTTAACAGACTATATTGCTAGCTTGCCAGAAGCTGAAAAAGCAAAGTTGAAATCAGCGGCACCTAAGTATTTTTACGAAGTTGTTTTTGAGAAACCAGGAGGATTAGTAATGCCTATTATTTTAGATATTACTTATGAAGATGGAACAACCGAAAGAAAAACGTATCCTGCGCAAATTTGGAGGTATAATGATAAGGAGGTTAGTAAAGTGTTTAAAACAAACAAGCGTATTACGGGCTTAGCTATTGATCCAGACCTAGAAACGGCGGATGTTGATACATCTAATAATTCTTGGCCTAGAAAAGCTGAGGATAATAAATTTGATGCTTTTAAGAATAAAGTAAATAATTAATAGAAATTAATTTTTGTGAAAGCCGATTTTTTTTAAAATCGGCTTTTTTATTCCATTAATTTTAAATGGAATAATAAAAACAACTTAGTATATTTGTGCTGTGATATTACAAGTAACATTCTTATTTATTAGCGGCGGGGAAATAGCATTTATCCTGTTTATCGCTATTATGGTTTTTGGGGCAGATAAGTTGCCCGAAATAGCTCGTGGCTTAGGTCAAGGTATGCGAACCCTTAAGGATGCCACTAACGATATAAAACACGAAATAACAAAAACGGCCGAAAAAAGCGGAATCGACACAAGTATTACCAAGGATGTTAAAAAGGAATTGGATAAAGTAAAAGAAGATTTAGAAGATTTCACAGGTTCAGTAAAACGAAAATTTTAGTATTTTGTCGATTGGGGGTATGCGTTTCATCGTGTTTTATTGTTGGTTTAACGAGTTTTTAAGCTATATGGTGCATTTAGGGGTATCTTGAAAATCCCAAATCGTTAATGTATTTCAAAATGAAAAAAAGCCTATTATTGTTTTTTTGTTCGCTTACTTTTTTGACATATAGTCAAAATGAAAGGGAGGCTATAAAGCAAATTGACAGTATTAACTCTTCGGCTTTAAAATCTTATAATGAAAGTAAAATAGTTAAAGCGTTTAATGGCTTTAATACAGCTAAAAAAATAGCAGATTCCATAAGTGATAATTATGGTATAGCCATTTCTAATTTAAATTTAGGAAATATTTACCGCTTAATGCATGAAAATGCAAATGCCAAAGATTCTTACTCATCCATGTTAAAAGCCGCTAAGGCTATAAAAGACAACTATTTAATAGCCAACGCTTATTTAAATTTGGCTACACTTACCAAAGATGAAAACGAATCGCAAACAACTATTGATTTATTTAAAAATGCTTTAGACCATATCTCTAAAAACCAATATTTGGCTAATGAGAATTATAACCTAAGTCAATATGAAAACTTATTGGTTAAAATACGAATAGGTCTAGCCGAATTCTACATAGAAAATGATTTCTTAGAGGAAGCCCAAGTCAATCTTTTACGTGCTGAGGATATTATTAATAAGGAGACGTTTTCTAATAATTATCAAACAGGTTACTTCAATTACATATACGGCGTTAATTTTTTTAAAAAGGAACTTTATAATAATGCGAACGAAAAGTTTAACAAAGCCATTGATTTTTTAAACAGGGAGCATGCTACGAACGACGATACTTCGTTGCTTTTAAGTAAGATTTATAAAAGTTTATCACTTTCGTATTCCGCCACAGATAGCGAAGAACAAGCGTATTTAGCATTGCTAAAATATGATGAGTTTAAAGATGAGTTTTTAAATAAAGAAAAAGTAAAAGAAAACGCTATTTATAAATCTAGGTTTTTATTAGCAACGTATAAAAATGAAGCTCAATTGGCAAATAGCGAGAAGTTATACCAATTAAAAATTGCCGATAAAGTCAAAAAAATCAACTTAATAATTATTATAGCCTTAATTTTATTATTAGCTACTCTGCTTATTTTATACAAATACTATGTAGCGAAACGTCGACTTTCAGATGTTCTGAAGCAACAAAATGCTGAACTAGAAATTGCTAAAAATGATGCTTTAAAATCTTCAGAATTAAAATCTAAATTTATTTCTAACGTATCTCACGAATTAAGAACACCACTATATGGTGTTGTGGGATTAACATCTATAATGCTAGAAAATAGTAATCTAGACGAGGCTAATGTTAAATATTTAAAATCACTAAAGTATTCTGGCGATTATTTACTAAACCTAATAAACGATGTGTTGCAGGTCAGTAAGATTGAGTCTAAAAAGCTAGAAATTAATAATACGACGGTGCATTTAAGATCACTCATTCAAAACGTAACAGATTCTTTTGATTATAGTTTAGGTGAGTCTAATAACCAAATGCATATTTTTATTGACGAGCGTATTCCGGAATTTATCCTATGCGATAAATTAAGGTTGTCTCAGGTTTTATTCAATTTAATAGGTAATAGTATAAAGTTTACCCAAAATGGAAATATTTCCATTAAAGCTAATTTTAAGGAAATAGATAGCGAAAAGGTATTGATTGCCTTCGAGGTTGTAGATGACGGTCCAGGAATTTCTAAGGAGAAACAAGGTTCTATTTTTGATAATTTTATTCAACTAAACGAAAATTCTAATACGGGTTATCAAGGTGCAGGTTTAGGGCTTTCTATAGCTAGTAAAATCGTTAAATTATTTAATAGTACCATTGAGCTTGAAAGTGAATTGGGTGTTGGTTCTACTTTCAGTTTTGTGGTAAGTTTTAAAATAGATACCAACGCTATCGAGCAAATAAAAAGTGAAAAAGATGAAGATGTTTTAACTTCTTATAGTCCGGAGAGCTTAAGAATATTAATAGCGGAGGATAATAAAATAAACCAAATTGTTACGGGTAATTTGCTCAAAAAAGAGAACTTTCAGTATGATATTGTTGAGAATGGTTTAGAGGCTTTAAAAGCATTTAAAAACAACACATACGATTTAATTTTAATGGATATTAATATGCCTTTAATGGATGGAAACGAGGCTACTTTAAAGATTAGAGAGTTTAATAATCAAATTCCAATAATAGCTTTAACGGCGTCTAGTAAAGATGAGCTAATGTTAAATAAACTCGATAAAGGTTTTGATGATATTATTACCAAACCATTTGATAATGATTTGTTCTTTAATACTATTAACAAATTAATTGAAATAAGTAAGACTAAGGGTAATGATGATGGTATTCGCGTTATAAAATTTTCATCATAGTTAGCCCTTTGTTTTTTATAGGTGTTACGCCCTACTTTCGTTTATAACTTTCTACTAATAGTCAAGCCATCTCTAATAGGTAATAAAACCGTTTCTACACGTTTATCCTCTTTTAAAAGCGCATTATACTTAATTAATTCTGGCGTAGATACATCGTCCTTTTTAAAGGTGGTATCAAGCACTTTACCACTCCACAATACGTTATCCGATAAAATAATACCGCCAGTATTTAACTTATCTATAATAACATTAAAATAATTAGAGTAGTTCACCTTATCGGCATCAATAAAAACCAAATCAAAAGTTGCATCGAGTTTAGGAATAATATCCAAAGCGTTTCCTAAATGCTGTTTAATTTGATGTCCGTAATTAGATTTATCAAAATATTTCCTCTGAAAATCTACTAGTTCTTCATTAATATCAATGGTATGTAATTCTCCAGTATTTTGCATGCCTTCTGCTAAACATAATGCCGAATAGCCTGTGTATGTTCCAATTTCTAAAATGTTTTTAGGGTTTACCAATTTAGAAATTATGCTTAAAATCCTGCCTTGATAATGCCCACTTAACATTCTAGGTTGTAAAATTTTCTGGTAGGTTTCTCTCGTAAGTTGTTGTAGTAATTCTGGTTCGTTTTCAGAATGGGCAACCACGTAATTGTCTAATTCTTCTGTTATAAAATGCATTAATTAAATTGTTAAGATTATCAAAAGTATCACTTTTTAATATATCTGCTTTAATTTCAATGCAATTTAGAAACTATATATGCAGTTCGTCAGAAATCAGTTTCAATATTAAATCTTAACAAGTTTCTTTGAGCTTTATAAATAGTTAAATTTACAATCATGAAAAGATTCATTTTACTTGCTCTTATTCTTATAAGTATTCCTGTTATTGTAATATCAGGTTCTAGTAAAAGTCAAAACCGTAAGAACAACAATCCAGATTTACCAAAGGATGATAAATGGGAATATGTAAAGGAACGACTTTTTGAATGCGAAACTCAAAATTTTCATAGTTATTCGGGGCCTATATTAATTGAATTAGTAAATGCTCATTCTCCAGACAGTACAGCTTTAATGTCTGTTTTTGATGAGCTAAGGGGCGTATTACCCGACAAGGATATTGATTATTTTAGAAACTACACAGGTGCTAGTTCATTAAGAGTTTCTCAAAGTGATGATCCCAAAGAAGTAAACGGGGTCAAGTTTTCTAAACTAAAGGGGCGTGCTTTAACTCTTTGGATTACAGAAGTAGAATCAAAAAAAGAAGCCTATAAATTATATGATGAAAGGTTCTTGAAAACGGCTAGTCTTAATTATTTTGGATCGAAATTGGTAAATAGACGAACAAGAGGTCCACTTGTCAAAAAAAGAAATTATGTCTCAAATAGTCGACAATTTACTTTTAAGTTTCATAAAAGCCAAACTGTAAAAGAAAGAATGGAAATGATGAGGTTCTATTTAGTTAGAATGATATCATGTGCAAACCTGTTTAAGGAAAGAACTAATCGTGAGTTTGAAGTTGTAGGAGCGATGCTGAATAGTAATAAAGCGTCTTCATGGCATCTTGATTTTACTGAATATGATAAGTTTTTACTGCAAAAATTCTATTCACCAACTTTGGTTGAAGATTATAGAAATTATATGTTTAAGGCATATCCAAGGTGGTCTGCTGATAATCTTGTAGATAAAGAAAAAACTAAGCTATTGGCCAATTGGACGCGTGCTATTTTGACTATGGTATTCTTTTTTTTATCTTTTGGTATTCTGTACAAGAGACAATATCGATTTCAATATTTAAGCTATTTTGTGCCTATTTTCATAGGCTATATATGTATTATTGAAATGAATTTTGTTGACAGTTATTTTTTTAATACGGGAAAACCTTTTAATCAAGAAAAATTTTGGTTTAGCTATTTGGTTTGGTTTACAAGTGTAGTTCTTATTGCACTCTTTTTATGGCTATTTGATAAGTATATTGTTAAAAGAGAAATGAGTTTTACTACTCAATTGGTATTAAAAACAAGTTTCACATTGTTCGTTTTTTTAGTTCCAGCGTTTTTATTTCCAATCATATTATCCGATATTGAATGGAATAAAATTTATCATATTAACTGGATTAAATCTTATGATTATTTTTTAGGATTTCGCTCTCCTGTTACATGGGCTTTTCTATTTTCATTAGGACGAGGTGTTTTATTATACCTAGATCACTTTTCAGAAAACTTAGTGAAACAAAAAGACATAGAATTAAGTACGCTAAAAGCAGCCAATGCTCAAGCTGAAGTCAGATTATTACAATCTCAAATAAATCCACATTTTTTATATAATGCCTTAAATTCTATAGCAAGTTTAGCACAAACGGATTCTGAAAAAACAGAGAAAATGGCATTGTCTTTATCCGATTTATTTAAATACACCATCAACCGTAAAGGAAAAAAGAACAGTACCATTGGCGATGAGGTAGAAATGGTTAAAAATTATCTGGAAGTAGAACAAATTCGTTTTGGAGACCGCTTATCTTTCAATATTAGTGTTGATGAAAGTTTGGAAGCTATAGAAATTCCAATGTTTCTTATTCAACCAATTATTGAAAACGCTGTAAAGCACGGTATTTCTAAAATTGGAAATAATGGAGAGATTGAATTGAAAATTGTTAGAAATAATTCAGATATTGCTATAACGGTCCATGATAATGGTCCTGATTTCCCAGATGGATTGGTTAGTGGTCATGGCTTGCAAACGGTTTTCGATTTGTTACGTTTAAGTTATGGGGAAAACGCAGATTTAAGTTGGACTAATACACCTAAAAAAGAAATAGTAATCACAATAAAAAATATAAATTAAGATGAATAAATCGTATTCAACCTTAATAATTGACGATGAGCCTTTAGCCAGAAAACGTTTAGAAAAGTTGCTTTTAAATTTTCCTGAGAGCATTAATGTTGTTGGGTTTTCAATAAATGGCGGTGAGGCTAAACAACAGATTGAGGTTTTAAAACCAGACCTTATTTTTTTGGATATTGAGATGCCAGTAATCAATGGATTTGAATTAATCGAAGCATTAGATAAAATACCGTTAATTGTATTTTGTACAGCGCACGACGAGTATGCTCTAAAGGCTTTTGAAACGAATAGTGTGGATTATTTGGTAAAACCTGTGCGTTTGGAACGCTTGGAGAAAACCATTGCTAAGTTGAGATTATTCAATAACAAAGATGCTTCACAAGATATTTTAAAAGTTGTTAGAGAATTATCGGCTAAAAAGAAGGAAAAGCTAATGACCTCAATAACCGTAAAAAAAGATGATAAACTGATTTTTATAAAATTAGAGGATATCATATATTTTGAAGCCAATGATAAATACGTGAGTATAGTTACAAATAAAGGTGTTTTTTTAACCGAAAAATCGTTAACCCAACTTGAAACACAGTTACCCGATTACTTTTTAAGAGTTCATCGGGCATTTATAATTAATACGAATTATGTTGAAGAAGTTCAGAAATATTTCAACAGTCGATTTATTTTTAAACTGAATAATAAAGGATTGTTTAGTGTAACTTCCGGCAGGAGTTATTCCGACAAAATTAAAATATGGTTGCAGGTTTAACTTAAAATTCTTTTAATCAATTTTTCTTTGGCGCTTTCGTCATCACCACACAGCCATTGTATAACGTTATTTTCCCAAATATCATCGTACTCAGTTTCATTAATAATTTTTCTGTCAACAGCTAAGTCTAGTATTTTTCCTGGGTACGACGATTGTTTATCGCTTTCCATTTCGCCTAACGGGTAAGGGTCATCAAGCCCCATAATAACCTGTTTAGAGCCATGATTTCTAATAAGTAACTCTAATCCACCTGTATCATGCACTAGCGTGTCAAAAAATATGTTTTTATGTCCTACGGCTTTTCTTGGGTGGTGTTTGCCTTCAAATAAATCGGGTCTGCCATCAAAACCTTGAATACGTCTGCCTAAGTTAATTTGTGCTAACTGTCCACCATGAGCAAAACAAGTTCGCATATTCGGGAATTTATCTTGGTAGCCATTAAGTGTAAAAAAATGATATGCATCGCCACATTGGGCAAGCATCCAAATAAGGTGAAAACGCCAGGAGGTATTCTCTAGTTTAATAAACTTTTCGCCATCGTAAGGGTGAACTTCAACAGCCAAATTATATTTATCTGCCAATTCAAAAATAGGCTCATTCTCTTCATCAAAAATACAACGCCATGTGCCAATAGTATCCATGTAATGGGTGGGAAGGCAAAGTAATTGAAGTCCTAACTGTTCTACACAACGTTCAATTTCCCAACACGCACTTCTTATAAATGCAGGGTGCACCACAAAGCCGCAAGTAAATTTACTTGGGTTTTCTTGCTGCATTTTTGCGTTAAAATCGTTTTGAAAACGCAAAGCTTTTTTCATTTCCTCAACGCGTAAACCATTACCATAAAGTTGCGATAAATTTAAAACCACAGCATGATCTAACTTATTACGCTCCATCCATTCTAACTTTTCATCTAAGAAAAAACTGGAATCTGTAACAGGGCGTTTCCAATCCTTTTGAAGCATAAATTTTCTATCCTTATCCACCCAAAAAATGCCTTTTTCACGCATAAATTCAGGAATTTGCTCCGGGTAAGGTAGTAAATGAGAATGACCGTTTATTCGTAATTTACGTTTCATGTATAGGTCCTGAGAGGTCAGGAATCTTTAAAAGTTTATAATTTTAATCAATTTTAACCTTTTGTGGCGGTTGCATAACCTCACCACAATTAGGGCAGCTTCGTTTTTCCTTATCGCCATAATATTTATCGAATATTTTAGGCATATCGGTTTCAATATTTTCAACTGTAAAATCCTCTTCATAAAGTTTGGTTACGCAATTTTCGCAAAACCAAAGTAGCGCATCGCGCATACCTTCTGGTCGTTTGTATTCAATAACCAAGCCAACAGTGTTAGCTCCACGTTGCGGAGAATGTGGCACTTTTGGAGGTAGCAAATAAATATCACCTTCCTTAATATGGACATCCTTAGGCGTGCCTTTATCAATAATTTTTAATACAATATCACCTTCAACTTGATAGAAAAACTCTGGCGTTTCATTATAATGATAATCCTTTCTGTTATTCGGCCCACCAACAACCATAACAATAAAATCACCATCTTTCCACACCACTTTATTTCCAACTGGTGGTTTTAAAAGGTGTCTATTTTCTTCAATCCAAGCTTTAAAATTTATAGGCGATGTTAGGTTACTCATAGTTTTATGTTTTGGGCGTTACCACAGGGGTCAGGCTATCCGCTATATCTTTTTTATGTTTCACTTGTATAGTATCTAATTTAAAACAATTAATTATAGAAAATTACCGTTTACCAAATACTCTAAAATTCATAAAAAAGGATGCCGCTTCTATCCTTAACGCAAATTCGTTACTAATATACAAACCGCTCAAATTCTATTAAAGTTATAAAGGTTAAATTATTACAAAGATTTGGTTCGTCCACCATCAACAGGAACATTAACACCATTAACATAAGCAGCAGGCGTACTAGCTAAAAAGGTAATAACGCTAGCAGTTTCTTCCGGTTTAGCAAAACGTTTAGCAGGCGTGTAATTTTTCATTATTTCAGCCATATCTTCTAAAGCACGGTTCTCAATGTTCGCTTTAATTTTAATTATTTCGTTTAAACGTTCGGTTTCTGTAAAACCAGGAAGTACGTTGTTTACTGTAATACCAAATTCAGCTACTTCGGTAGCTAAAGTTTTACTCCAATTGCCAACAGCACCTCTAATAGTATTGCTAACACCTAAACCAGGAATTGGCTCTTTTACCGACGTAGAAATCACATTAATAATACGACCAAAACCTTCTTCTTTCATAAACGGAATGGTAGCTTGAGCTAT
The DNA here is from genome assembly GCF_014202225.1 of Algibacter amylolyticus. Lineage (GTDB taxonomy): Bacteria > Bacteroidota > Bacteroidia > Flavobacteriales > Flavobacteriaceae > Algibacter_B > Algibacter_B amylolyticus. Next base: position 136,532 of record NZ_JACHGE010000010.1, on the reverse strand, counting down.
TAAATGATTGCATTTAAGATGCATGGTAAATGCATTTTCAAAAGCTTCTAAGCTAGCTGTTAAAATTTCTCCACTTCTTGGGCCTCCTGTATTATTTATAACAATATGGAAGCCGTGTTCTTTTTCAATAAATTTAATTAGTTGCTCTTGTAGTTCTCTTGGGTTTAGAAAATCTGCAACAATGTAATTATGGTTTCTATGGTTTGGTAATTCGGCTAAAACAGCTTTTAGTTTTTCTCTGTTTCTAGCTACAAGGGTTACATGAACACCTTCGTTGGCCAAAGCTATTGCTGTGGCTTTACCTATGCCTTGTGTACTTCCGCAAACTAATGCGTATTTATTATTTAATTTTAAATCCATGATTATCTCCTCTTAACCTCTCCCAAAGGAGAGAAACTCAAAGTGGGAATTTGAGTTTTTGTTGTTTAAAGCCAACTGTTCCTTTTTTTAGGAAGGCTAAGTTTTCTGTTTATGTTAATCCAGCTATTCTATCATGTTCTAGAATGGCTTCGGTTTCTTGCTTTACTCGATTTAAAACGAGCTTTAAATCGTCATTGCTAGTAATTAAGCCATCGGTTAGTAAATTTAAAATAGCTTTGTCTTGTGCTCGTCCTTTTAACATTGCTTCTCTGTAACCTATATGTTCATTAAATGTTACTAAAGAGTATTTTGAAGCATATTCATTTGGGAATTCTTTTTCTAAGGCCATTTCTAATTTACGCTTTTCTTGAAATATGGCCTGATTAACATGACCTTTCATTTCATGAAAATTATCGATAGCTAAATCTGCAATGGCATCGGTGTCTTTTTTACGGTTGCTTTCGTAAGTTTTAAAAATGGTTTCCCAATCTTTTAAACTTTGATCTAGTACTTGGTCTAGCTCCACAACATCTTCAAAGGAAGCATTCATACCTTGACCGTAAAAAGGAACAATAGCATGAGCGGCATCGCCCATTAATAATGTATTGCCTTTGTAGTGCCATGGCGAACATTTTATAGTACCCAAAGGCGATGTAGGGTTAGTAAAAAAGTCGTCTAAAAGGTTTGGCATTAAAGCTAAGGCATCTGGAAATTCGTTTTGGAAAAATTCTAGAACTCGTTCCTTGGTAGTTAAATTGTTAAAATTGTATTGGCCTTCTTCATAACTTAAAAATAGTGTTACGGTAAAACTACCATCTAAATTTGGTAAGGCTATAAGCATAAAACTGCCACGAGGCCATATATGAAGCGCGTTTTTATAGGCTTTAAAATCGCCATTTGGTTTTGGTAAAATACTTAATTCCTTATAACCATGGGTTAAATAAGCTTGCGAGAAACTAAACAAGAATTTTTTTCCTAAATAATAACTTTTACGCAATGCAGAACCTGCGCCATCTGTTGCGATTATAACATCGGCATCCTCAATAAATTCTTTTTTTGTAATATAACCTTTAAAAAGAGCCGTTGTATTTTTAAAATTAACAGATTTACATTTGCAATTAAATTGAATATTTACCTTGTCATGTTTTTCGGCTTCATCTAAAAGTAAAGCATTTAAATCGCCACGCGAAATGGAATTGATGTATTCATAATCCCTACCGCTATAGTTAGATTGGAAGGTATTGCCATGTGTATCATGAATCATGCGGCCATTCATAGGGATGCAAAGTGCTTTTACTTTATCTTCTAAACCAACTAATTTCATGGCTTTATTGCCGCGATCTGAAAAAGCTAAATTAATAGAGCGTCCTGCAGAAATATCTACTTTTCGTAAATCTGGGCGCATTTCGTAAACGTTTACGTTAAAGCCTCTTTGTGCCAAACGTAAGGCTAGAAGTGAACCGCATAATCCAGCGCCTATAATTAATATGTTTTGTTGCGTATCTTTCATCTTTGTCATTCTTCCCCTTCTCGAGAACCTTATGATTTTAGTATGTGTTGTTATTATCGGCCTTCCATTATTCATTAAAATAAATAAAGGTATTTGTGCTCTTATGTTATTTCTTTCAACTTCTCAACCAATCGATACACATCTTCAAATGAATTATAAAGCGGAACAGGAGCGCACCTAATAACATCGGGTTCTCTCCAGTCGCTAATTATACCAGCTTCGGTTAATTTATTGTGTAATGTTTTATCTGCGTTTTTCACTTGAATAGATAGTTGGCAACCGCGTTCGTCTGGGTTACTTGGCGTAATAATTTTAATAGTGTCCTCGCCTAATTGCTTAATTAAAAACTCGAAATAGCTTGTTAATTTTTTAGATTTTTTAATGAGGTTTTCAAATCCAACTTCATTAAACATATCTAACGAGGCCCTTATTGCTGCCATCGATAAAATGGGGGGGTTACTTAATTGCCAACCTTCGGCACCAGGCATTTGGTCGAACTCATCGCGCATTCTAAAACGTGTTTGCTTATTATGGCTCCACCATCCTGTAAAACGGTTTAAGTCTTTTTTGTGAACATGACGCTCATGTACAAAGCAGCCACCTAAACTTCCTGGGCCAGAATTTAAATATTTATAAGTACACCAAACGGCAAAATCTGCTCCGGAATCATGGAGGTTTAATGCTACGTTTCCTGCGCCGTGGGCGCAATCAAAACCGACATTACAACCATGTTTGTGGCCTAGGTTTGTAATACGTTGTAAATCGAAAAACTGACCGGTATAATAGTTAACACCGCCAATCATTATAAGCGCAATTTCATCGCCTTGTTCTTTAAGGATATGTTCTAAATCTTCATAGTTTAGTAAGTCTTCACCTTGTCTTGGTTTCCATAACACAACACCTTCTTTATCATCGAACCCATGATGGCGAAGTTGCGACTCTACGGCATATTTATCAGAAGGAAAAGCATCACTTTCAATAAGAATCTTGTATCGTGTTTTGGTAGGCTTGTAAAACGATACCATCATAAAGTGTAAGTTGGCCGTTAGCGTATTCATAACAATCACCTCAATAGGTTTTGCGCCTACAACTTTAGCCATGTTTTCGGTTAAAAACTCATGATATGGTAACCACGGATTTTTCGCCTCAAAATGTCCTTCAACACCTAAATTTGCCCAATCTTTTAACTCTTGGTTTACGTAAGTTGACGTTTGTTTGGGTTGCAGTCCTAGTGAGTTTCCTGTCATGTAAATCCAAGGGTTTCCCTGCTTATCTTTAGGGATGTGAAACTGATCTCGGTACGTTTTTAATAGATCGGTTTGGTCCTGTAGTAAAGCGTAATCAAGACCTAATTTGTAGTTGAACAAAGTGATTTAGTTTTCGGTTTCTAACAAAAATAAGGAATATAAATTTAGGAATGAACCCGAATTATAGAAGTTTAAAAGGCACTATTTTTTTGTATATTTAATAAAAACTTTTAGTTATGGCTAAAATAAAAGAATATTCAAACGGAGAAACTACCGTGGTTTGGGAAGCAGAAAAGTGTATTCATTCTGCAATTTGTGCCAAAGGGTTGCCAGAAGTATTTCGACCAAGATTAAGACCTTGGGTTAAAATTGACGCTGCTAAAACTGATGCTATAATAAATCAAGTAAAACAATGCCCTACTGGTGCTTTAAGTTATTATTTGAACGCTGAAAAAGATGCTGTTAGTACTGAAATTGCGGAAACTAAAGTTGAGGTTTTAGAAAACGGACCATTATTGGTTTATGGGGTTCTTAAGGTATTAAAGAAAGATGGCGGGACCGAAATTAAAAGTAAAACCACTGCTTTTTGCAGATGCGGGAAATCAAACAATAAACCGTATTGCGATGGCGAACATGTTAAGGTTGAGTTTAAAGGCTAAAACAGGGATTTAAATTTTATTGTAGAATATTATAACCACAAATTATAAAGGACTAGCTATGTCGTAAGTAGATTTTCGTTAAAAAGGAAAAGCGCTTCAACCTTTGATTGAAGCGCTTTAATATATATAGACGCATATAGCGGAAAAATAACTCTTATAGTTTATATACGTGGTAAACTGTAGTTTAGATGTTTTAGTTAATAAAAAAATTACTCTTTTTTAATTTTTATGCCTGTTAAGGTTAAATTCCAGTTGCCTTCTGCCTTTTTATGATCTAATGCTATTTTAATGCCATAAAAATCTTGGTGGTTTTCAAACGTGTTTATAAGTCCAGTGGTATTGGCATTTCCTTTTCTAAAGGCCCATTCTTTAATTATAAAATCGTTATCATAATAAATATCGTAAGCATCACCTGGTGTATAACCGCCAGTATCTGGGTAGGTAAGCGTTATTTTATTAAGCTGTATTTTGTGTATTGGTGATTGTGCTGTAGTTTGTTTAGATATTGTAGTGCCTTGATCCCAAACCAATTGAAACGGTATAAGTAACCAAAATTTATCATTTATAAATGCTCTATCGGCTTTTACAGATAAACTATCTAAGGCTTTTCTATTATAGTTTATCGTGTCTTTCTCAGTAATTAGCGTAACAGCGTTAGTTTTTGGTTTCCAAACCCAACTTCTTTTATTAAAAAAGGTAAACTGAATTTCAGAAACAGTATTCCAATTTTCAAACCCATGTGCATTAGCTATTTTTTGAGCTATACTTATTTCTTTTATAGCTTTTTCTTCCTTTTGTTTACAGGAAAGGCTAAATGCAATTAGGCAAACGGCTACTAATATTTTTTTCATAATTTAGAGTTTTTACAAAGATATCATTTGGAAATGAGTAACTACGATAAATATTTTAATACGAATAAAAGCACCTGGAATGAAAAAGTAAAAACTCATGCTAAAAGTGATATGTATGATTTAGAAGCCTTTAAAAACGGGAAATCCTCTTTAATGCCTTATGAATTAGAGGCTTTAAAAGATGTAAAAGGAAAATCGCTATTGCATTTACAATGTCATTTTGGGCAAGATACTTTGAGTTGGAGCAGGATGGGAGCCAAGTGCACAGGTGTCGATTTGAGTGATGAGGGTATAAAGCTAGCAAAACAATTAAATGATGAATTAAAGCTTGACGCAGAATTTGTTTGTTGTAATGTTTTGGATACTTCGGAATTTGTAAAGGAAGAATTCGATATTGTTTATACTACTTATGGCGTTATAGGGTGGTTGCCAGATTTAAAACCTTGGGGCAAAATGATTGCTGAACGTTTAAAAAAAGGAGGTATATTTTTTATAGCTGAATTTCATCCGATAGTATGGATGTTCGATTATTTAAATGATAAACCCGTAATGCGATATGGTTATATGCAAGACGAGGTTATTTATGAAGAATATGAAGGCACATATGCTAACCAAAACTCTAAAATGATAAGTAAAGAATATGGTTGGAACCATGGTTTAAGCGAAGTGATTAATGCTTTAACCGATGCTGGATTGCAAATAGAATATCTAAAGGAGTTTGATGAAAGCCCTTATGATGTGTTGCCAAATTTAACAAAAACGGATTCTGGGATGTTTGTAAGCAACGATAAATTGTATCCTTTAATTTTTACTTTGAAGGCATCAAAAATGTAGCAGCCTTCAAAGTAAAAAGTAGAGTTATTTTATTTTTTGGTAATTCGTTTTATTAAAGTTTTGTGCGTATTAGTAACTTTTATAAAATAAATACCAGGTGATAAGTTGCTTATATCTAGGTGGTTTACTTTGTTTGTATGTGTTTTTGAAATTATTACGCGACCTGTATTATCGTATAGGTGAAGTTTAGAATTTGCATCGAAAGTTATGTTTTTTGTTTCAATGGTTAAGGTGCTATTTGTTGGGTTAGGGTAAATTTTTAAATTGTTGTTTTTGGAAAAGTCGGTTGCACTTGCAGTTGGTGTATTGCCTAATAATGTTAAATCGAATTTGTCAAAAAACATCGTGTAGTTTGATGAATTAGGGTGTTTGCCAACTACCTCAAATTTTAAATTTAAGTCGTTAGGTCCTATTTCAATATTACCAAAGTCGTTTGTGTAATAGCCTGTTGTGGGATTGTAAAAATCTTCTGGCGGGCAAGTTGCTTTTCCATTAATGTATAATTGCACAAAACCATGGCTTGTAGCGCCTTTAAGCAAAGCTTTTAAATTATATACACCGGCTCCGGGCGATGGTATGGTGTATTCCACAAAATCTCCAATTGCATTAGCCTCTAAAACTGCAGCGGCTCCATCACTAGCGTTAGTCTCATTTATGGTGTAATGTGGTGTTCCTGTGGTGTAAGTTCTTTTAACGGTAAGGTTTTCGGCTTGGTAGGTTGTTATGTTAGCATCATTGGTTGCCGGCGACACATATATGGCATAAGCGGTTTTACCAGCCATTTGTGGTAAGACTAATGACACCGAATTGTTGTTTACAGTATAATTGTTAGTAATTACGGTTTCAGGATTTGTTAATATCATAGCATCCGTAATAAGTTCTACTCTAATGTTTACTTTATTGTTATGCTTTAAATATTCGGGTATATTGTTTAGGGTTATCGCTACATCATGGGGCGTGGTGTAGTTTCTTGTACCAATTAAAATAACCGAACGTTTCATTTGTTCGTCGCTACTAGCAATAGCATCTGAGTTCGCACCAATAATGCTTACACCAACTTTTCTTCCTGTCATGTTCTTATATGCATTGTAATTCCACCAAAGACCTCTAGGTAAGTTGGCGTGGTCTCGATCTGCCATATCTGCAAGGGTTGCTATAAAATCTGGGTCTTCTCCTGTGCGAGTCCAGCAGGAATGCAGGCCGTATTCAAAGCCATGCGCTATAGCTCTTTCCATCGAAGCTAAATAATACACATTTACACCTGGTATAGAGGTGTTATTGTTGGAGTATGAGGATCCTTGGTATTCTGTTACAGCCATAGGCATAGGTTCAATATCGTTGTTTTCCATCCAGGTTTTTAGTTCTAAACAATGCGCTTCTATATTTATTGGGTTGTCAGACAGCTCGTGCCACGCTAAAACATCGGGTAAGCAGTTGTTGGTTTTGCAAAACGTTAGGAACTCTTGCATAAACCCAAAATTGTAAGCATGGTCTTCTGGGGCTTGGATTTTGGCCTGTTGGCTTATAGACTTTACGGCTTTGTAAGCCACGTCGTGGGCTTTAAAATAACGGAGTCTATTGCTTGCGCTGTTTCCCCATTGTAAGCGTGGTTCGTTCCAGGTAATCCAACTATACACATCTAGATTTCTAGTTTGTGCTTCGTTATAAATGTCTTTACAAATGTTTGACCAAGCCTCGTAAGTGCTTTCGCTTGGGTAAAATTGATCTGGGTCTCTATGGTAATATAAGCCTATCATTAATTTAGCGTTTGTTGCAATAGCCCTGTCGTAGGTTGGTTGCTCGAAATAACTTGGTAAGTTAGGGTAGTAGTCTGCACCTCTTATAGCTTTAATTGTTATGCCATCTATTAAATATTGGGCAGGATGGGTTGCACTTATACCATGTAGTAAGCCACTAGCTACTTGCCTGGATTCTCCTAAATCTTGGGCGTAATTAATGGTTATGTTAGATGAGGTTTGTGCGTTTAAGTTTAAAATAATCCAATAGCAGCATAGGGTAAAGATAATGGTGGTTTTAAATGTCATAATTTAGTTTAGGTTGTTAATAATAGATTTTTTAAGCTTTATACTGTTAAAGCAAGTGGTGGTAAAAAATCTGATTTTAAAGGAACCGCTAAATTTTGATATTTAAGAGGGAGGAATTGGCACAATTAGGGGGTGTAATTGGTATGTTATGTAATATTAAATAAAATAACCTCGAAAAAATAGCTTATTGGCCAGTTTTGCGAGGTTTTAAGAAACTATTTGTGTTAAACTAAATGCTAATGCTTGTCTTTTAAAACTTCTGGCATTTTTGCTTTAAATCGATTTAATCTTGGTACCGATACATTTTGTATATATGGGTGGTTTGGGTGTAAGCGTTCGTAATTTTGATGATAGTCTTCGGCTATCCAGAATTTTTGAAAAGGATACACTTCGGCTGCAATTGTTACATTTAACTTTTTTGCTAATGCTTCTTTTTTCTTTAATATGATTTGCTTTTGTGCTTCGTTTTGGTAAAAAAGTATAGAGCGGTATTGCGACCCGCGGTCGTTACCTTGTCCGTTTACTTGGGTTACGTTTTGCGATGCAAAATAAACATCGACTAAGGTTTCAAAACTCACAATTTTTGGGTCGTAAATAATTTCTACAGCTTCGGCATGTCCTGTTTTTCCTGTGTTGCTTGAGGTGTAGGTAGGGTTTTTGGTATGTCCGCCGGAATATCCTGAGATCGATTCCTCAACGCCTTTTACGCTTTCGTAAATGGCTTCTAAGCACCAAAAGCATCCACTAGCAAAGTAAGCTTTAGCTTTTCCGTTTTTTATAGGGACTTCAATGGGGTCTGCATTTATAACGGCGTCTTGTTTTTTTGATGTTTGTGCTGAATTTTGGCAACTAAAAAACAGGGTTAAGGCTAATATTGGAATGATGTTTTTCATTAATTTTTCTTTGTTTAGACGTATAAATGTATGAAACCTTAAATGGTTTTTGTTAATGTTGTTTTAAAATTTTATTGGTATGTGCAAACTAGAAGCTAAGGATTATCAACAGCAAACTAACCCGCGTTAGGGATTGCAACGAAAAGCCCACAGCCCGACAAAGGAGGTGCGAGGACTTGTAGTGGAAAGCCCGACCCTAGGGTAACGCCCAAATTATTAGGTATAAAAAAAGCCTTCAAAATTAATTGAAGGCTTAATTATGTGTATTTAAAATGACTTATAGTTTAGAAAACATTTTTGCCATTTTTGCTTTTTGCTCTTCAGCTAATTCTGCATCGACTAAAATACGTCCGCTATGCTCATCTGTAATTACTTTTTTACGTGAAGCAATTTCTACCTGTACTTGTGGTGGAATGGTGAAGAATGATCCTCCAGATGCTCCTCTTTCGATGGCAACAACTGCTAATCCGTTCTTTACGTTTGTTCTAATTCTAGTATATGCTTTAACTAAACGCTCTTCGATTTGCTTTTTGTAATCTTCAGACTTACCTATTAAAGCTTGTTCTTCTTTTTCGGTTTCTGCTAAAATAGCATCTAACTCACTCTTTTTGTGCTTTAGGTGGTTTTCACGCTCTTTTAAACGCTCTTTAGTTTCAGAAATTACAACTTTTTTCTGCTCTATTTGTGCTTTGAATTCTTTAATGTGCTTTTCAGCTAATTCAATTTCTAATTCTTGAAATTCTACTTCTTTAGTAAGAGAGTTGAATTCTCTGTTATTTCTAACGTTTTTTTGTTGCTCGCTATATTTTTTTATTAAAGCTTTAGATTCCTCGATTGAGTTTTTCTTCGCAACGATATCGTTATCTACTACTTCTAAATTAGATATAAGTTTTTCTAATCTTATGTTTAACCCAGCAACTTCATCTTCTAAATCTCGAACTTCTAAAGGAAGTTCTCCACGAACATTTCTAATTTCATCAATTCGTGAATCGATGAGTTGTAAATCGTATAAAGCTCTTAAACGCTCTTCAACAGTTACTTCTTTCTTTTTAGCCATACTTTAAAAATACTTAACAGGATTGGTATTTATCTTTGATAAAATGATTGCAAAATTAGTAATTTTTTTTGTAAGATAAGCTACTAAAAGATTTTTTGTGTATTGCTCGCTTTCGTAATGTCCAATATCTGCCAAAAGTATGGTGTTTTCGGCTGAAAAAAAATCGTGATATTTTAAATCGGCGGTTATAAAAGCATCAGCACCAGCGGTTTTAGCTGCGTTAATGGCAAAACTTCCGGAGCCGCCCAAAACCGCCACGCGTTTTATGTTTTTATTTAATAATGCGGAATGCCTTACGCATTTTGTATTCATTTTTGTTTTTAAATGGTTTAAAAACTGATTTTCGTGCATGGATTGGGCAAATTCGCCAATCATACCAATACCAATATTCTGGTTTTTGTTCTCTATGGTTGTAATTTCATAGGCTACTTCCTCGTAAGAATGGGTTTTAAACAGTGTGGATAAAATGTTGTTTTGCAGGTGTTTTGCGAAGGTTACCGTAATTTTTGTTTCGGTTTCGGTGTGGTTTTCTCCTTTTTTGCCTAGGGTTGGGTTAGCATCTTCATTGCCTTTGTAAGTGCCTTGACCTTCTACATTAAAACTGCAATTGGAATAATTACCAATGTTACCTGCTCCTGCGTTAAACAGGGCTGTTCTTAGTTGGTTGGCTTCTTTTTTGGGCACGTAGGTGGTTAGTTTTTTTATGGTAGCGCTTTGCGGTATTAAAATGCGTTTGTTTGTGAGTTGTAATTGGTTGCAAATCATGTCGTTTACACCATGCTGCGCATTATCTAAGGCTGTATGGATACTAAAAATAGCTATATCATGTTTTATGGCTTTTAAAACTACACGCTCCACATAATTTTTGCCTGTTATTTTTTTTAAGCCTTTAAAAATAATAGGGTGGAAGCTTACAATCATGTTGCAGTTAGCCTCAATGGCCTCGTCTACAACAGCTTCGAGAGTGTCTAAGGTAACTAGTATTCCTGTTACTTTGTTGGATTTATTGCCTACTAAAAGGCCAACATTATCGAAATCTTCGGCGTAAGCTAAAGGTGCCAACGCTTCTAAATGATTTATAACGTCCTGTATAATCATATTAATTTGTGTTTAAATTCAAAGATAAAATAATTACTTTCACCTTAACTAATTATTTTTAGCGTGTTATTACATCTTCTTTGATTTAATAATTATATTTCGAGCTTAAATACAATTTCGCAGTAATGAATATTATTAGAAAATTATTATTCCCCGTTGTTCCCATTTATTTCATGGTGACTTGGTTGCGAAATAAATTATACGATTTAGGTATTAAAAAATCGAAGTCGTATAAGTTGCCTGTTATTTGTGTTGGTAATTTGAGTGCTGGTGGCACGGGAAAAACACCAATGATTGAATATTTAATTAGACTTTTAAAAGATGATTTTAAAGTTGCTACGCTAAGTCGAGGGTATAAACGTAAAACAGAAGGCTTTCAATTAGCAAATACAGCAGCGACGGCAGATACTATTGGCGATGAGCCTTTTCAGTTTTATACTAAGTTTAAGGATTCTATTCTAGTTGCTGTTGATGCAGATAGGAAACATGGTATTGAAATACTGCAAAATGAAAAGCCTGATGTTATACTGCTAGATGATGCGTATCAGCACAGAAAGGTTAGTGCTGGATTTAATGTTTTATTATCTACGTATGCGAATCCTTTTTTTAAGGATATTGTTTTGCCTACTGGTAATTTAAGAGAACCAAGAAGTGGATCGAAAAGAGCCGATGTTATTATAGTTACCAAATGCCCTAAAGGTTTAAATGCAAGTGAAAAAAGTAATATTGTAAAACGTATTAGCCCTGAAACGCATCAACATGTTTTTTTTAGCACTATTGATTATGCTAAATCTGTAATAGCTGCAGATAAAACCGAATATATTGAAAACTTAGTACCTTTTACTTTGGTTACAGGTATAGCAAATGCGAAACCATTGGTGAATTATTTGAATGAAAAAAACTTGAAGTTTGAACATTTAAATTTTAAAGATCATTATAATTTCACATTAAATGATATCGAAAATTTAGCGCAAAAGGAGGTTATAGTTACCACCGAAAAAGACTACATGAGACTGAAACAATACGATAGTTTAAAAGAGAAATTATTTTACTTACCTATTGCGGTTAATATTGATGACGCAGATAAATTAAATACTCTAATTAAAGCCTTTGTTAAGCATTAGCTTCTGGCGCTTTATTTTTATTTGTTAAGGCGTTGTAAAGTTTTTTCTCGAACTCTTCTTGCTTAAATGGTTTAGGGATAATGTCTGTAAAACCAGCTTCGTCAAATTCTTGCATTTTATCCTCAATGGTTACTGCTGTTAAAGCAAAAATGGTAAGGTCTTTATCAAACTCTCTAACACGCTTGGTAGCTTCCATACCACTTATACCTGGCATGTGAATATCCATAAGGATAATATTATAATCATTATTACGAATTCTTTCAACGGCTTCTTCACCATTGTCCACGATATCGCATTTAAGTTCCATCTTAGTTAAAATCTTTTTGGTAATCATTTGGTTGATTTTATTGTCTTCAACAACCAGGATTTTAACTTTCGATAAATCTATATCGTCTGTGTTACCATCAAAATATGCCACTTTTGTTTCTTCTGCTTCTTTAATGTTTGTTTGCTCTAAAGGAATTTCAAAGTAGAATGTTGTTCCTTTCTTTAATTCACTTTTTACGTAAATTTTACCCTTTAAAATATCAATTAAACCTTTTACAATAGAAAGACCTAAACCAGTGCCACCGTATTTCCGATTAATTTGAATAGATCCTTGAGAGAAACTTTCGAACATATGGTCTTGCTTTTCTTGACTAATACCAATACCATTATCTTCTACCTCAAAACGAAGTGTGTATATTTTGCCTTCTTCTTCAATTTTATAAACACGAATCCAGATATCTCCGTTTTTGGTGAATTTAATTGAATTACCAACTAGGTTTATTAAAATCTGAGAAATCTTTAATTGATCGGCAATAAAGAATTCAGGAAGTTCTTTTTCGTATTCTAAATGAATTTTTACATTATTATCTAAGGCTGAATTGTTAAGCGCTAAAATAATGTTCTTTATTTTCTTTTTTAAGCTGAATGATTCAGGTTCAACATCAACTTTATTAGCTTCAATTTTATTTATTTGAAGGATATCGTTTATGAATGTTAAAAGATAATCTCCAGAAAATTTAAGCGATTTTAAATGCTGTACTTGTTCTGGCCTAGGGTTTTCGTCTAGCAACATATTACTAAGACCTGTAACTGCATATAATGGTGTTCTAAGTTCGTGTGTTACGGTTGATAAAAAGTTTGCTTTAGTTTTTGATGCCAATTCGGCTTTTTCTTTAGCAATAATAAGTTCTCCATTTTTTTTATGAAGCATATTATTAGTCTTAAGCCTAATGTTATTGTTTTTATAAAGCGATAAGGTTAAAAGTGCTAGAATAGTAATTAAAGCAACACTTAAAATAGATATAAAAGCATTTAGGTTTTTATCGTCTTCTGCTTTTTCTAATTTTTGAACGATTTCATTGTTTTTTTCTATTTCAGCGTTAAGTCTAAATTCTGTTTTTTGAGTTCTTGAAGACTTAATTTTTGTAAGACTTCTAATAGAGTCTGATAAATGTATGTGTTTCTGTAAATAGTCCCTAGAAAGCTTATAGTTTCCTAAGTTATTGTATAAATCACTAGCAATAAGTAAACCTTGATTGCTAACATTAGTTTGTTTGTAGTGTTTTGCTATTCGCAGTCCTTCTAAAACGGCTTCTAAAGCTTTTTCGTCGTTACTTAATTTGTTGTAAACTTTAGCGTGATTAATTAAGGCTTCGCTTTGTAGATTATAAAAGTCGTACTTTTTAGCCATAGCTAGGGCTTGCTCAATAATATCTCTAGCGTTTTTATAATTTTTTAGCTCGTAGTATGTTTTACCTTCGGCTAGTAGCGTTTCAGCTAACTCAAGATTTAAATCTTCTTCTTGAAATTTTGATTTTGCTGCCGTATAAGAGTCCAGTGCCGAATAGTAATCTTTTTTTGCTAAATAAACATCGCCAAACGTTTTGTATGAAGTTCCAAGGTTTGCATTGTCGTTTATAATGCGCTGGATTTCAATCGCTTTATTAAGCGATTTTATGGCGTTATCTTCTTCTTCTATTACAAGTTCAATTTTACCTTTAACGGCATAAATAATACCAAGACTTTTTTTGTTTTCGGCTTTTGTAGCTAGCTCTAATGCTTTGTCTAGGTTTTTTTTAGCCTTAAAATAATTGAAATTTTCAAGCTCAAGTTTAGATTGTACAATCCAATAATTAATGTTGTTTTGTACCAATTCAGGATCCTCTTCAATAGTTTGTTGTCCACAAACAGTGATACTGAGGAGTAGGTAAAAAATGAATATAAAGTTTCTTGTTCTAGGCATTTTATGTTAATAGCGCTGACAAATATAATTATTTTATCGATAAAAGACACTTTTTTGCCGATAAATTACATATTAAGTCGATGATTCTTTGTGAATACCCTGTTTCATTGTCATACCACCCTATAATTTTCACCATATTTCCAATTACAGAGGTCATTTGCGAATCAAAAATACAAGAGTGAGGGTTTCCAACTATATCAATAGAAACGATTGGATCTTCTGTATATTCTATAACGCCTTTATAATTTTTATTGGCAGCCAATTTAAAGGCATTATTAATATCTTCTATACTTACAGCTTTCTTTACATTAAATGTAATATCGGTTAACGAACCGTTTATAACTGGAACTCGAATACCACAACCACCAATTACATTGGAGAGTTCCGGGAAAATTTTAGTTAATGCTTTTGCTGCGCCTGTTGTTGTTGGCACTATAGATTGACTTGCGGCTCTAGCGCGTCGTAAATCTCTATGGGGTTGGTCGTGTAAACTTTGATCGGTAGTGTAGGAGTGTACCGTTGTAATATAAGCTTGATTAATACCACATAGTTTATTGATTACATCAATCATGGGTGCCGCATTATTAGTGGTGCACGATGCGTTTGATATTATGGTTTCGCTACCATCAATACTGGAATCGTTTACACCTAATACTATAGTTTTAATATCGTCTTCTAGAGGAGGTACACTTAATACAACTTGTTTAGCTCCATTAGTTATGTGGTACTGCAAATCGGCAGTTGTTTTAAATTTTCCGGAAGCTTCAATTACATAATCAATATTAAATGGTTTCCAGTTAATATTACTCGGGTGGTTTTCATTTAATAGTGAAATACGTTTTTGGTTAACAATAATACAGTTTTCATCATGTGAAATATCTGCATTAAAAACACCGTGTACACTATCGTACTTAAGTAAGTGGCTTAACGTTTTAGCATCGGCTAAGTCATTTATAGCAACAACCTGAATAGTTTCATGGTTTTGTAGTAGTTTAAAAACGCGTCTACCAATTCTGCCAAAACCATTTATGGCAACATTAATCATATATTAATTTATGTGTTTTTGTGCCTTGTAAGATGACCTTACTAATGCGCTACTTTCAACATGACGGAAACCTAATTCTAATCCAATTTCTTCGTACTCCTTAAATTGATCTGGATTAATAAATTGCTTTACTGGTAAATGCTTTTTACTAGGCTGTAAGTATTGACCAATAGTAACAACATCAACATCATTAGCTTTAAGGTCGTGTAGCGTTTCAATAACTTCTTCTCTGGTTTCGCCTAAACCAAGCATAATCCCAGATTTTGTTCTGCGTTGTCCTTGTTGTTTTAAATATTTTAAAACACCCATACTACGGTCGTATTGAGCTTGTATTCTAACCTCACGTGTTAATCTGCGTACGGTTTCAATGTTATGAGATACTACTTCTGGCGCAACGTCAATAATTCTATCAATATGTTTTTCAATTCCTTGAAAATCTGGTATAAGTGTTTCAAGTGTTGTGTTTGGGTTCATTCTTCTAACCGACTTAACCGTTTCTGCCCACATTATGCTTCCCATATCCTTTAAATCATCACGATCAACACTTGTTAAAACAGCATGTTTAATTTGCATAATTTTTATAGATCGTGCAACTTTTTCTGGCTCATCCCAATCTACCGTTTCTGGTCGGCCTGTTTTTACACCACAAAATCCGCAAGAGCGTGTGCAAACGTTTCCTAAAATCATAAATGTGGCAGTACCTTCTCCCCAACATTCGCCCATATTTGGACAACTTCCAGAAGTACAAATAGTATTTAGGCTATATTTATCTACTAAACCTCTAAGCTCCGTATATTTTTTTCCTGTTGGAAGCTTTACACGTAACCATTTTGGTTTAGCTATTCGTTCTGGTAATATATTCGATTTTGTTTCGGTATTCATATCTCTAAAATGTAGATAGCAAAGATACAAAGTATTCTTTTAAATAGTTGTCCAACTTGGTTTGCAAACCTGTACTATTTAATTTTTTTGGGATGCTAAAAACGGTTCAAGGATTCCGCGGGCTGAGGGAGACTTTAATAACGTTAAATGACGATGTGTTTAGTTTGATTACTTTCCTCTAATTATTTCAGCTAATAGCTTTTTTGCCCTAAGTAATTTTACTTTAACATTACTCATAGGTTCATTAAGTTCGGTTGAAATTTCTTTATAAGTAAACTCTTGAAAATAGCGTAAGTTTATAATTTCTTGATAATGTGGTTTTAGCTTTTTAATGTCGCGTAGTAATTTGGCTAAATTTTGATCGGTAATTAATTTATCTTCTGCGGAAGGTGTTTCATCTAAAACCTGAAATAGTTCTCGGTTATCTTTTGAAATAACTTGAGCAATGGAGTTTTTTTCTTTTCTTAATAAGTCGATATGAATATTCTTCGATATGGTTATTAGCCATGTTTTAAAAGTATAGTTTTCATCGAAAGTATTAATTTTATCGAATGCTTTAGAGAAGGTTTGAATAGTAATATCCTCGGCATCATTTTCATTTTCTGTTCGCTTCAATTGAAAACCATAAACGTTATCCCAATAAGTATCTAATAAGTAATTAAATGCTTTTTGGTCATTTTTTTTGGCTCGCAAAATAGCTTCCTCTATTTCCAATGATTAGGTTTTGATATTATATTATTTATAAATATAGTTAATTGGGCTATAATTAAAAAGATTTCTAAAAAAGGAAGTAATAGCAATAAATCTGTCTCTCCTAGTTTTTTTGATGCCATTCCTAAAATTATATATTGAGTTACAATTCTAAAAAGTAATAAAGCTAATACAATCTGCCAATTAAATAATGGTGTTAGTAAAGTTATAGCAAATAGCCAAAATAAAAAAGCTGAAACATATAAAAGTGTAAGTAACACTTTGTGCTTCATTTTATAGTGTTTGGCGGTAGATACGTGTCGCCTTTTTTGTTTAAACCAGTTTTTATAGGTTGTTTTTGGAATGGATTCTGTAAAACTATTTTTGTTAAAACTGATTGCTGTGTTTTGTGAAGTTGCGATTTGGTTTATAAACAAATCGTCATCACCAGATCTAATTTTTATATGGTTTATAAAGCCATTTGCATCGAAAAAAGCTTTTTTAGTATACGCTAAATTGCGCCCTACGCCCATATAGGGCAATCCCACTTTTGCAAACGAAAAATAGTTTATGGCAGTAATAAAAGTTTCGAAACGGATGAGTTTATTTAAAAACGAATTTTTAATTTTAGCATAGGCGCCATAACCCAAAACTATCGATTTTTTACTGTCAAAATGAGCTGTCATGTCTTGTATCCAATATTTAGACACAGGTTTGCAATCGGCATCTGTAAATAAAAGGTAGTCGTTTTTTGCAGCTTTTATACCTAAAGTTAATGCGTATTTTTTATTTCCCCAAAAGGCTTCAATACTTTTAACATTAACGACTTTAATAATGCTATGTACATTGGCAAAATGCTCTATAACATCCAAGGTGTCATCTGATGAAGCATCATTAATTAAAACTATTTCGAAATTTTTATAATCTTGATTTATGATGGATGGAAGGAATTTTTTTAAGTTTTCGGCTTCGTTTTTAGCACAAATTATAACGGAAACAGCTAAGTTTTTAGCTGTACTTTTGTTTTGTTTTAAGAACGTAAAACTTCCAAATAAAAAAAGATAAAAAATAACTTGAATAATTACTACGGCTATAAAACCGTAGAATACAAAATCAAGAAACCCCATAAAGTTTTAGGAATGTTGAGGTTCGTTACAGTCGCTATATTGGTCAGGGGTTTTTCCACAAAAACCGCAAGATTCTCCTTCTTTATTAAGCATCGGGTTTTGGCTAGCGCAAGTACCGGCAAATTTACCGTCTTTTTTAGCCCAAATTTTAATAGCTATTCCAGCTATTCCTATTCCTAAAAGTACAATGGTAATTAAAAAAAGTTTCATTGAGAGTGTAATTATTTGTGCAAAGATAAGATTTTAGTTTATAGTTTTTAAAAGAATTGTCAGGTAAACTTATGTGACTATTATATATCTTAGGGTCTTATAATAAGATGTTTACATGTTTGATTTCATTAACTAAATAAAATTTTATAATTATGAAAAAATTATTCGCAGAGTTTTTTGGAACCTTTTGGCTTGTTTTTGGAGGTTGTGGTAGTGCTATTTTTGCAGCCGGATTTCCTGAGCTAGGAATTGGTTTTGTAGGAGTGTCGTTAGCCTTTGGTCTTACTGTTTTGACTATGGCTTATGCTGTTGGTCATGTTTCTGGAGGGCATTTCAATCCTGCCGTTTCATTGGGTTTGTGGGCTGGAGGGAAATTTGAGGCTAAAGATTTATTAGGTTATATTGTTTCTCAAATTTTTGGGGCTATAGCTGCAGCAGGCGTATTATATTTAATTGTTTCCGGGAAATCTGATTTTACCGATATTGGTGGTTTTGCGGCCAATGGCTATGGCGAATTGTCTCCTGGAGGTTATGGAATGATATCGGTTTTAGTCACTGAGTTTGTGCTAACTATGTTTTTTTTACTAATTATCTTAGGAAGCACTTATCCAAGGGCGCCTAAAGGTTTTGCTGGTATGGCAATTGGCTTAGCTTTAACATTAATTCATTTAATAAGTATTCCAATTTCTAATACATCAGTTAATCCAGCTCGCTCGACAAGTCAAGCGCTATTTGCAGGAGGTGAGTTTACTAGTCAACTTTGGTTGTTTTGGATTGCGCCAATAGCGGGTGCTATAGTTGCTGGTTTAATACATAAAGCATTATTCAGTAAAGATTAGAATAAAGAATTTAGAATTTCTTTAAAAAAGAAAAGCCTCATTTTACATTGTAAAATGAGGCTTAAATATATTCAGTAAATTGTAATTTAATGCAAACTAATTTGGGCTACAGAGTTTTCGGTTGATGCTACAGCATTACCGCCTTTAGGCTCTATAGTAATACTTAAAGCAAGAGCATCCTCCATATAAGGTATGTTTCTTAATTTTCGGTCTGCTTTATCCAAAATACCTAGGTTTACCATTTTACCTTGTAACTCTGCCCATATTTGGTAGCATTGTTCTTCTGGTAATTCTGGTAAAGAAACCACATCTATCATAGATGTTTTTTCTTTAGGGTTAATGTAAGCAACAGTTTTTAAGTCTTTAGCGCGCTCATTTCCTGTAATAATGTACTTTTCAGTTTCAGGGTTATTAAGCTTTAAAAGTTGTCTCATTACTTTGTCTAGCATGGCATTGTTTTTGGCAATGTCGCTTCTTAAATCTTCAATCTCTTCATCAACAACTACGGTATCGCTTTGTAGTTTTTGATTTTGATCATAAAAATAAGTAGAAGATCCAGCAAAAATTAATGCTGCAACACTAGCTGCAATACTAAGTTTAAACCATTTCTTATGCTTTTTTGGACTATTTAAATTAACAACAGGTGTATCGTCTAGCTCATCTAAAATAGAATTTAAGATGGCTTTAGGTGCTTCTACAGCATTAGCTTTAGCAACCACTTCTAGGTTGTGCTGCATCATGTTGTAGTTGTTTTCGATTTCTGGGTATCTTGCGATAAAAGACTCCACCATTTCTGCTTCTGCAGGAGTGGTTTCACCTAATAGATATTTGTCTAATAGGCCAGAACTTAAAAAAGTATTTATTTTCTCATTCATGACTTTGGTTATTGAGGATCGTAAATTTTTTTTAATTCACGTAATCCTATTTTTAATCTTGATTTTATGGTTCCCAATGGGATTTCTAATTCGTCGCTAGCTTCTTGCTGCGTCATGCCCTCAAAAAAGAGAGCGTTAATCACTATTTGGTATTTTGTATCTAAGCTACTTAAATGTTTTTTTATATCCAAAACATCCTGATTTAGTTCATTGGATGTTACTTTATATACGGTTGAAGTTTCCATTTGGACTTCATTATTGGTTTTATTCTTCTGCGATCGAATTTTGTCAATAGCTGAGTTATAGGCAATTCTATATAACCAAGTAAATAGTTTTGCTTTGCTAGCATCGTATTTTTTAGCATATCGCCAAATTTTAACAAATGTTTCTTGAAGCACATCTTGAGCCGTATCATCGTCTGCAATTACTTTCTTTATAACACCCAATAAGGCATCAGCATAGTTTTCATAAAGCAAACTAATTGCTTTCTTATCGCTATTTTGAAGTAAAGTAACTATTTGCTTTTCTATTGGTGAAATCAAGATGGTTAGTTTTTATAGTTGCTTTTAGTGGCTAAATATTTTCTCAAAGTTAGAAATTTCTTTTGAGATTATAAGATATTTACTTCTGCTTCAATTGAAATACCAAAAATACGCATTACCGTTTTCTGGATTAATTTAGAAAGGTTTAATATATCTATACCCTTTGCATTGCCATAATTAACAAGCACTAATGCTTGGTTTTTATGAACACCATAAGCTCCGAAAGATTTGCCTTTAAAGCCTGCTTTTTCAATTAACCAACCTGCAGGAACTTTAACTTCTTCCTGTGAAATAGGATAACTTGGTATGTCTTTAAAATTTTCAAGTAACGTATTAAAATGTGCTGTAGAAATTACCGGGTTTTTAAAAAAACTTCCGCTATTACCAATCTCTTTAGGGTTTGGTAACTTACTTTCTCTAATACTTATTACCGCTTTTGAAACATCTTGTATGGTTGGTTTACTAACCTGCATTGCTTCTAGTTGAGAGGTAATTGCGCCATAATTAATACTTAAGTTGTGCTCCTTTTTTGATAGTTTAAAGGTAACACTTGTAATGATGAATTTTCCTTTAGCTTCTTGTTTAAAAACGGAATTTCTATAGCCAAAATTGCAATCTGCTTTATAAAAAGACTTTATTTTTTGAGTGCTTAATTCAACGGCTTCGCAAGATTCGAAAATATCTTTTAGCTCAACCCCATAAGCACCAATGTTTTGAATAGGTGCGGTGCCAACGTTACCGGGTATTAAGGACAGGTTTTCAATACCGCCAAAATCATTATTAATACACCAAAGCACAAATTCATGCCAATTTTCGCCAGCATTGGCTTGTACTTTAACTGAATCTTCATTTTCAGAAATAATTTTTATGCCTTTTAAATTTATACGGATAACAAGACCATCAAAATCTTGGGTTAACAACATGTTGCTGCCTCCTCCTAAAATAAGTTTGTTAGGTTGGTTTTTTAAAGATAGAATATGTTTTAAATCCTCTAAATTATTAACCGAAACGAAGTGTTTTGCATGCGCATCAATACCAAAAGTATTGTATGGCTTTAATGATATGTTATTTTGTATTTGCACTAGTCTTTATAAACTTTTAAAGCTTCTTTTAAAATATAAACAGCTTTAATTAAGCTCTCCTTATTAAGTACGTAAGCAATTCTAATTTGGTTTAGGCCTGTGCCAGGTGTCGAATAAAATCCATCGGCTGGTGCAACCATTATCGTTTCATTATTTATATGGAATTCTTCTAATAGCCATTTTGCAAAATGATCGGAATTCTTAATAGGTAACTCAACAATACAATAAAAAGCACCTTTAGGTTTGGCTACTTTTATACCTTCAATTTTATTAAGTTCGCTAATTAGTATATCTCTTCTACCAACATATTCTTCAATAACATCATCAAAATAACTTTGTGGCGTATCTAAAGCGGCTTCACTAGCTATTTGTGCGTAGGTTGGTGGACTTAATCTAGCTTGAGCAAATTTAAGAAACGTTTCTCTAACTAGTTTGTTTTTAGTAACCAAGCAACCAACACGTGCGCCACACATGCTGTAACGTTTTGAAACAGAATCTATAACTACTGCATGCTCATCGATATTGGTTTCTTCCATGATAGAGTGGTGTTTATGTCCATCATAAACAAATTCTCTATAAACTTCATCTGCAACTAAAAATAAATCATGCTTAACAGCAATTTCTGCAAGTTGTTCTATTTCTTCTTTAGAATACAGGTAACCTGTTGGATTTCCTGGGTTGCAAATTAAAATGGCTTTAGTTTTAGGGGTAATTAGTTTTTCAAAAGCCTTAACCGACGGAAGTGCAAAATTATCATCTATATCACAAATTGCGGGAACTACTTTAACTCCCGAAGCTGTAGAGAATGCAATATAATTAGCATAAAATGGTTCTGAAATAATAACTTCATCTCCCGGATCCATAGTACTGCTAAATAAGAAAAGTAAAGCTTCACTTGCTCCTGTAGTAACTATAATATCTTCATATGTTACCTTTATATTATGACTGTTATAATATTTTGCTAACTTTTTTCTGTAAGAGTCAGAGCCCTCAGACCTTGAATACGATAAGATTTCAATATCGTTTTGTTTAACTGCATTTAATGCAACTTCTGGTGTTTTTATATCAGGCTGACCAATATTTAAGTAGTATATGCTTTTTCCGTTTTTTACAGCTTGTTCTGCATAAGGTACAAGCTTTCGAATTGGTGAAGCAGGCATATCATGCCCTTTTTTAGATATTGTTGGCATTTATTTCTTTTTAAGCTACAAATTTTATAAAAAAAATCTTAATTTTTTTAAAAAAATAGCGGTAAATAATACTGCTAAACTAAAGATTTGTAAATTGATTATGCTATTAATCGGTTTAATGATGAATAAAAGTTTTGTTTTTGTGGTAATTTTCTTTGTTTTTGGGGTTTCAAGCTATTCCCAGAATAAGTTTGTGGTTCAAAATAGAAAGCAATCAGATAAAATAAAATTCAAACTAATTAATAATTTAATTGTTATACCTGTTGAAATTAACGGCGTTACACTTTCATTTCTATTAGATACCGGTGTTAGCAAACCTATAATTTTTAATTTTTTAAATGTTTCCGATACCTTAAAAATTAAAAACACCGAGACGATTATGTTAAGAGGCTTAGGAGGAGGAGAGTCTGTTGAAGCCTTAAAGTCAACTAATAATGTTTTTAAGATAGGTGATGCTGTAAAATGGAATCAGGATTTATATGCCGTTTATAATATTAATTTAAATCTTGCTCCTAGGTTAGGTTTTGCTGTTCATGGTATTATGGGGTTTGATTTGTTTAAAGATTTAATTGTCGAAATAAATTACTCCAAAACCTATTTAAGATTAACAAGCCCAGAAACGTATCAAAATAAAAAGTGTAAAAACTGCGAACAGTTTAATTTAGAGTTTTATAACGGAAAGCCTTATGTAAATGTTGAGGTTACCATAGATAATAAAAATATACCCGTAAAGCTTTTATTAGATTCTGGCGGAAGTGATGCTTTATGGCTGTTTGAAGATGATGCGCTAGGTATTAAGTGTGGAGAAAATTATTTTAACGATTTTCTTGGTCATGGTTTAAATGGTAGTGTTTATGGTAAGCGTTCTAAAATTGAAGCCTTAACGTTAAAACGTTTTGTACTTAAAAACGCAAATGTGGCTTTCCCTAACACCGAAAATATTTTTCATGCGAAACAAATAAAAGATAGAAACGGAAGTATATCTGGTAATATTTTAAAGCGCTTTAATATCATTTTTGATTACAGGAAGGCACAAATGATTCTTAAAAAAAACAATAAGTTTAAAGAGCCGTTTAGTTATAATAAAAGCGGAGTGGAACTAGCTCATAATGGTGTTAGATTAGTAAAGGAACTAAAAAGGAGCGATGCAAAATCAACCAGTAAACCACAGGTTGAGAAAGGCCAACTGGTATATTCAAATGCAGTAACTATTTCATTAATACCAGCGTATTCTATAGTGGAGTTAAGAGCGGGCTCTCCAGCCGCATTAGCTGGTTTAAAAATTGGAGATGTTATTTTAAGTATAAATGGTAAAAGGAGTCATCAGTTTACATTGCAACAAATTATGCTTATGTTTTATGGTGAAGAAGGCAAAAAAATAAGGGTGGTTGTAGATAGGGATGATGAGGTTCTCAGTTTTAATTTTAAACTTAAAAATTTATTGTAAAAAAAAAGAGGCTTGAACCATTTGGATCAAGCCTCTTATATACTTTATAGCAACTATTAGTTTTCTACAATACTTTTTTCTGTTTTGTCAAGTACACTTGCTTTACTAGTATCTACAACTAAACCTTTAATTTTTAAGGCAACAGTTGGTGTATCTGCGTTAGACATTACAGTAATTGTTTTTCTAATAGGATTTACTCTATTGGTGTCATACTTAACTTTTATCTCTCCTGTTTTTCCTGGCATAATTGGACCATCTGGTTTAGAAGGTACAGTACAACCACAAGATGATTTAACGTTAGATATTATTAGCGGCTCATTTCCTGTATTTGTAAATTCAAATACACGAACGCCGTCCGCTCCTTTTTCTATAGTTCCATAATCGATAGTTTCCGCTTTAAACTCAATTTTTGCTTGAGCGTTTATACCAAAACTTATTAATCCGATAAATAAAATAGTAATTAATTGTTTCATGATTTTATCTTTTTTAAAGTGTTCTTAATTTTAATACCCAAAATTAATTGAGTGTATTCTTTTTTTATAGCTCTAAAACCTTGCCAAACATACTCACTTTTCCTATAATCTGCAAAAATAATAGACGTAATGCGTAAGTGTTAACATATTCAACACGGTTAAAAGTACATATAACATTTTTATATCAATGTTTAATAGGTGTTAAAATTAGTTGTTATTCAACTTTTCAATTACCACATATAGTTTTTATAGAAAAAGAAATATGAGTACTTTTGCACATCAATATTCAAAAACTATTCCAAAGCATGCAAATCCCATCAAAATATGATGCAAATCAGGTAGAAAGTAAATGGTACGACTACTGGATGAAACACAATTATTTTCATTCAACACCAGATGAAAGAGAGCCTTATACCATAGTAATTCCGCCACCAAACGTTACAGGCGTGTTACACATGGGGCACATGCTTAATAATACCATTCAGGATGTACTTATACGTCGTGCGCGTTTATTAGGTAAAAATGCATGTTGGGTACCGGGTACAGATCACGCATCTATTGCTACAGAAGCCAAGGTAGTTGCTAAGTTAAAAGAGCAAGGTATTGATAAAAATGATTTGTCTCGCGATGAGTTTTTAAAACACGCCTGGGATTGGACCGACGAGTATGGTGGTGTAATTCTAGAACAGCTTAAAAAATTAGGGTGTTCTTGTGATTGGGATAGAACAAAATTCACCATGGACGATGACATGAGTGAAGCTGTCATAAAGGTTTTTGTTGATTTATACGAAAAAGGCATGATTTATCGTGGTTACCGTATGGTTAACTGGGATCCTGAGGCTAAAACAACTTTGTCCGACGAGGAAGTAATCCATGAAGAGCGTCAGGGTAACCTTTACTATTTAGAGTATAAAATTGAAGGAAGTAAAGATACGCTAACCATTGCAACTACACGTCCTGAAACGATTTTTGGAGATACAGCAATATGTATTAACCCAGAAGACGAACGTTTTTCTCACTTACGTGGAAAGAAAGCCATTGTGCCTATTTGTAATCGCGTTATTCCTATTATTGAAGACGAATATGTAGATGTAGAGTTTGGTACAGGCTGTTTAAAAGTAACACCTGCACACGATGAAAACGATAAGAACCTTGGAGATAAGCATAAGTTAGAAGTTATAGATATTTTTAATGAAGATGCTTCTTTAAATAGCTTTGGGTTGCATTATGAAGGTAAAGATCGTTTTGTAGTAAGAAAGGAAATAGCTAAAGAATTAGAAGACAGCGGTCTTTTAGTTAAAACGGAAACACATATAAATAAAGTAGGAACATCCGAAAGAACTAAGGCTGTTATTGAGCCACGCTTAAGCGACCAATGGTTTTTAAAAATGGAAGAGCTAGTAAAACCTGCCATTAAGTCGGTTTTAGTAGATCATGATATTAAATTGTTCCCAAAAAAGTTCGAGAATACGTACCGCCATTGGATGGAAAATATTCGCGACTGGAACATTTCGCGTCAGTTAATGTGGGGGCAACAAATTCCTGCATATTTCTATGGAGACGGAAAAGAAGATTTTGTAGTAGCCGAAAGTATTGAAGTCGCTCTAGAAAAAGCAAAACAAAAAACCAATAACCAAAAACTAACAGCCAGTAACCTTACTCAAGATAAAGATGCCTTAGATACTTGGTTCTCATCTTGGTTATGGCCAATGAGTGTTTTTGACGGTATTCGTAATCCTGAAAACGAAGAAATTAAATATTATTATCCAACTAACGATTTGGTAACAGGTCCAGATATTTTGTTTTTCTGGGTGGCACGTATGATTATTGCTGGATATGAATATAAAGATGAAAAGCCTTTTCAAAATGTTTACTTAACAGGTTTAGTTCGCGATAAGCAACGCCGTAAAATGAGTAAATCTTTAGGGAATTCCCCTGATGCTTTAAAACTTATAGAAGAATATGGTGCCGATGGTGTTCGTGTTGGTTTGTTATTAAGTTCAGCAGCAGGAAATGATTTAATGTTCGATGAAGCCCTTTGCCAACAAGGAAAAGGTTTCGGAAATAAAATTTGGAATGCCTTTCGATTAATTCAAGGTTGGGAAATTGATGAAACTATACCGCAACCAGAAACTGCAAAAGTAGGGTTGGAGTGGTATGAAGCTAAGTTTCAAAAAGCTTTAGTTGAAATTGAAGATCATTTTAGTAAATACAGACTTAGCGATGCTTTAATGTCTATTTATAAATTAATCATGGACGATTTTTCTTCATGGTTATTAGAAATTATTAAGCCAGCTTATCAAAAACCAATTGATGCAAAAACGTATGCATCGGTTATTGAAGCTTTCGAAAATAATTTGAAAGTATTGCATCCGTTTATGCCATTCCTTTCGGAAGAAATTTGGCAGTATATTTCAGAACGTACACCAGAAGAAGCTTTAATTGTTTCTAGATGGCCAGAAGCTAAACCAATTAACGAGGCCTTAATTAACGAGTTTGAATTTGCATCTGAAGTTATTTCGGGCATCAGAAACATTCGTAAACAAAAAAATATAGCCTTTAAAGATGCTATTTCTTTTTCAGTAATAAATAATGAAAAATCAAATACAACATTTAATGGCGTTATTGCTAAACTAGGAAATCTAGAGGGTATTGAAACGGTTTCTGAAGCTATTGAAGGTGCATTAACCTTTAGAGTAAAATCAAATGAGTACTTTATTCCAATGGTTGGTGCTATTGATGTTGAAGCAGAAATCAAGAAATTAACCGAAGAGCTTAATTATACTGAAGGATTCTTAAAATCGGTACAAAAGAAACTTTCTAACGAGCGTTTTGTTGCCGGAGCACCAGAGCAAGTCGTAGCAAGCGAAAAGAAGAAAGAAGCAGATGCTTTAGCTAAAATAGAAACTTTAAAAACGAGTTTGGCTAGTTTAGGTTAGTAATAAGCTTATACGTAAAAACGTAATTTTATATACATTGCAAACAGCCATGGTGTTTTAAATATCATGGCTGTTTTAATTTAAAAGGCTTAGTTTTAAATCTTCTCTTAAATTATAAGGTTGCTTATTAAATACACTTTTAAAATAAATTTCAAATAGTCCGCTGTGTTTTAAATTAGTTACGTTGGCATCAAAAGTATTTGGGTAGTAATAATCCCTAATTTTATTAGTAAAACCTCCTTTTCTGTACAGGTAAGAAAGCGAAGTGTTTAGGACCATAATCTCTTCAAAATTATTAAAGTTAGTCTTACTACGCATCTTATATAGCACATTGT
Organism: Algibacter amylolyticus; assembly: GCF_014202225.1. Classification (GTDB taxonomy): domain Bacteria; phylum Bacteroidota; class Bacteroidia; order Flavobacteriales; family Flavobacteriaceae; genus Algibacter_B; species Algibacter_B amylolyticus. Next base: position 108,948 of record NZ_JACHGE010000010.1, on the reverse strand, counting down.
ATTCTGGTAGTGCAGAGTGGGCATAATCAATATAGTTATGCAGCATTTCATGTAAAATACTTTCCACTAAACCTTCTTTTAAATAGTCCATTCTGTTTTTATTGGCAGTACTATTGCCATAAATAGGTTTGCTCCCTAAGTTTAAATGCCCTAAAATGTTTTCGCTATCAATATTTACTATAGCAATATTTCTGTATAAATCTATAGTTTTATTGGTGTCTGCATAGCCATCTAAAATCAAATACAATCTGTTTGATGCAATAGCTGAAGGGTTTTTGTTAAAACCTATCCAAATAGCTTGGTTGGTATTTAAGTAATTAAAACCAGCACTTGGCATTGGCTTTGGGCCAAACATAGTATTTTTAATTAATCGGTTATAGGCTTGGGGATATCTGTATTTTAGAATGTTAATGGCCCGCAAAGCGTAGTACACATTTTGTTGACTAACGGTTTCATTTGTTTCAGTTGAAATATAAAAGTAATCATACTTATAAACGTGAAGCTTTTTGTTTAGTTCCGGAGCTTTTTGGTCAGTAATTTGGTTTTTAGAAAATAGATTTAAGGTGTTAGGATGTATTAATCCTAAATAATATAATGTCTTTTCATTAAAAGGAACCTTCATGTTAGATACTAAGATGCCTTTATTTATTTGGGTTTGGATACTTGTGTTTATTTTGGTTTCAATTTCTATTTCCGAAAAGTTTTGTTGTTCAACTACTTTTGGATTCAACTCATGTAAGTTGTGGTTAGTCCATTGCTTTTCGGGTAGACTTATTTTGTTTTTACACGATATTTGAAAGCATAAAATAGGGAAGAGTATGAATAGAATGTTTTTCATAATCAAGTTGTAATAAAGGAGTACAGGGTTTACTAAATTTAAAATCTAGTTTAAGAGCTAGTAAAAACTACTATTCTCTGTATAAAAAGTAATTTGTTACCAAATCAATGTAAGCTTGTTTAGCTTCATCTTCAGCAAGTCCCTTGGCCTGAAATAAAGCGTTTGTTTTAAACGCATTAATTATTTCTTTTTTGCTTTTTGGACGTCCATAGTCGTTAGTTGCTTTTTTGTAGTAAGCATATAGCTTTAAAAGCGTATCTGCAGGAAAAGGCTCTTTGTGCGCATTTACTCTTGCTACAGCTTCTTGAAATTCTATGTCTAATTTATTACTACTCATTAATTTCTGCAATGATACTTTCGCCTCCTTTAACTTTTTGGTTTAACGCTACCTTAATTTTAGTGTCTAAAGGTAAATATAAATCTACACGCGACCCAAATTTTATAAATCCAGATTCACCACCTTGAACCGCAGTGTCACCAACCTTCGAGTAATTAACTATACGTTTAGCTAAAGCGCCTGCTATTTGTCTGTGTAGCACTTTACCATATGTTTTGTTTTCAACAACCACTGTGGTACGCTCATTTTCTTCACTTGCTTTAGGATGCCACGCTACTAGATATTTACCAGGGTGATATTTGCTAAAAATTACGTTTCCTCCAATAGGGTAACGCGTAACATGAACATTTATTGGAGACATAAATACGCTAACTTGTAATCGTTTTTCTTTAAAATATTCTTTTTCAAAAACTTCTTCAATAACAACTACTTTACCATCTACAGGCGAAATAACCTGTTCGTCATTAAGTTGTGTTAGCCTTTTTGGGTTTCTAAAAAACTGAAGAATTAGTATTAAAAACACTAATAAAACAAGCATAATAATGGTTCTTAGCCAAGTAGTCTCTATAAAACTATCAGCTAATAAATAACCGCCTACAACTATAAGTAGAGTAATGACTATAATTTTATGACCTTCTTTATGAAACATAATTCAAAATTCTTAAAAATAAATATATAAATGGCGCTGCAAAAAATATGCTGTCTAGTCTATCTAATAATCCACCATGACCAGGCATTATAACACCACTATCTTTAACGTTTGCTTGTCTTTTAAATTTAGATTCTATTAAATCGCCTAAAGTACCAAATACACTAATAATTATACTTAGTATTAACCAACTTGTAGTTCCTAATGTGTGTGTAAAGGTAGCAATAAAATAACTTGCTACGCACGAAAAGAATAATCCTCCAAGAAATCCTTCGACAGTTTTCTTTGGAGATATGACTTCAAAAAGTTTTTGTTTGCCAAAATTTTTACCAACTAGGTAAGCAAAGGAATCGTTAACCCAAACGAGTAAAAATGTTCCTAAAACAATATTGGGGTTGTAGTTTTCGTAATGGTTTGCAATTAAAATTAAAAAAACAAAAGCACTAGACACATAAAATGTGGTTAATAAATAGCGCTTAGTAGCAAATAAAGGAATACTTCGTGTTGAAAATAAATCTTTTATTAAAAATAGGTTTACAAATATGGAAAGTACCATTAAGATTTGTACCGCTTCAGTTAAACCTTCGTGAGTATTTAACACGGGTTCCCAATACGCGAAAACACCATAGAGTAAAATAAATATGATATACGGGATGTAGCTTTTTAATTGAATAAGCTTTTTAAATTCGCCTAAGCAAATAATGCCGAACACAAAGAAAAGACCAATTAAAGCTTGTTCGAAACATAAACAAATAAGTAACAACGAAACATAGATTATTCCAGAAATTGATCGTGTCAGAGTTTCTTTCATCCTATAAGTCTTCTAAAAGTAGTAGGTATAAGTTTTTCGCGCTACTTCCATAGCTTAAAAAATCTTTTTTATCTCCAGATTTAAAATGCTTTATTGTTGTAATGTTTGTTGGAATCTTTTGTTTGTTTTTAGACTTTATACCTCGTAAGCCTTCGCCAATATTATCTACAATCTGACTTGTTGTAGCGAACACAATAAAGTTAAAAGGTAGTTCGGGAAGTTTCTTTTCGAAAATTTGTTTCGATGAAATTAGTAAAGATCCATCGTTAGCTATTAAGTTTTCGCAAGTTGTTAAGAAAAAAGTGGCGTCACTTATCTTTTTGGTAGGGAGTAAATTAGAATTTTTAAACTTAGCTGATAATTCAGAATCTAATAAAAGGACTTGCTCTTCTTGCCAGTCATTTTCTTCAATAATGTACTCTAAAGTTTTATAAATTTCATTTAAATTTTCGCAATACAGAAACTTGCCGCCATTAGCTTTAAAGTTTATAGTAAACCTTTCGTCTATTGGTAGCTTAATCTCAGGCATGTATTTGCCTCTATTGTCAGATTTTAATTCTTCTTCTGATCGTGCAGATTTAGAACCAAAAATTTTTCTAAAAAGACTCATTTAATGTGTTGCTATTAACTGAAAATTCGATGAGGTTCATCAAATATAAAAAATCTTAAATTAACCCTGCGATTAATTTAAGATTTTTACCAAATGCTTAACAATTTAAGATGTTTGAGTTTTATTCCTCTTCGTCTTTTATGGTTTCTTTTGTATTTAAAGCTACTTCTTTTTCAAAAGGTCGCTTTCCAAATATTTTTTCAAGGTTATCTTTAAAAATAACTTCTTTTTCTAAAAGTACTTCGGCAAGTTGTGTAAGCTTATCTTTATTAGCTTCAAGCAACTCTATAGCACGTTGATACTGTTTTTCAATGATATCTGAAATTTCTCTATCAATTAATTCTGCAGTTTGTTCGCTATATGGTTTTGAAAATCCATATTCACTTTGCCCTGAAGAATCATAATAAGTAAGGTTTCCAACCTTTTCGCTAAGACCATAAATGGTAACCATAGCTCTAGCTTGTTTTGTTACTTTTTCTAAATCGCTTAATGCACCTGTAGAAATTTTATTAAAAATCACCTTTTCGGCAGCACGACCACCTAAAGCAGCACACATTTCGTCTAGCATTTGCTCTGGGCGCACTATTAAACGTTCTTCTGGTAAATACCATGCAGCTCCTAAAGAGCGACCACGAGGTACAATAGTTACCTTAACTAGTGGTGCAGCATGCTCTAACATCCAACTTGTAACGGCGTGTCCAGCTTCGTGGAATGCCACTGCGCGTTTTTCACTTGGTGTTATTATTTTATTTTTCTTTTCTAAACCTCCAATAATTCTATCTACAGCGTCTAGGAAATCTTGTTTATCAACAGCTTTTTTTCCGTTTCTGGCAGCAATTAAGGCAGCCTCATTACAAACATTTGCTATATCTGCTCCAGAGAAACCAGGAGTTTGTTTAGATAAGAAATCTAAATCTAAGTTTTTAGCCTTTTTTAAAGGACGTAAATGCACTTCAAAAATTTCTTCACGTTCGCGAACATCTGGTAAATCAACAAAAATTTGTCTGTCAAAACGACCAGCACGCATAAGTGCTTTATCTAAAATATCGGCTCTGTTGGTAGCAGCAATTACAATAACATTTGTATTGGTACCAAAACCATCCATTTCGGTTAATAATTGGTTTAATGTGTTTTCGCGCTCGTCATTACTTCCAGACATGGCGTTTTTACCTCTTGCACGACCAATAGCATCAATTTCATCAATAAAAATGATTGAAGGCGATTTTTCCTTAGCTTGTTTAAATAAATCTCTAACACGAGATGCACCAACACCAACAAACATTTCAACAAAATCTGAACCAGATAATGAGAAGAAAGGTACTTTAGCTTCACCCGCAACAGCTTTAGCTAATAAGGTTTTACCGGTTCCTGGAGGTCCTACCAGTAAGGCTCCTTTTGGAATTTTACCACCAAGAGTTGTGTATTTTTCTGGAAATTTAAGGAAGTCTACAATTTCTTGAACTTCTTCTTTAGCACCTTCTAAACCAGCAACATCTTTAAAGCTTGTTTTAACTTCTGTGTTTTGGTCAAAAAGTTTAGCCTTAGATTTTCCAATGTTGAAAATCTGTCCGCCAGCACCTCCGCCAGCACCACCAGACATTCTACGCATAATAAATATCCAAACACCTATTAATAGTATAAAAGGAAGGATACCCATTAGTAAATTGCCCCAGTCGTTTGTTTCGGTATCAAACGTTACTACAGGTTTAGTAGCTAAATCTGCTGTTTTTTCATTTAACTGATTTTCGAAATTTTGAAGATCACCAAATTCAAATCTGTAGTTTGGTAATATGGTAGCCGATGGAATAAATGTTTGAGGTTTAGAATTTTTGTGAATCTCCTTTTCCAAAGCATCTTTAGTTAAGTATACCTTTGCAACTCGTGTGTTTTTAATAATATCAATACGCGACACATCGCCATCTTCTAAATACTTAAAAAAGTCTGAAGGCGTTGTTTTATTTGCGTCTTGATAACTTGCACCACTAAATAATTGATACCCTAAGAAAAGGGCTATTAGTATACCATAAATCCAATACGGACTAAATTTAGGCTTTTTATCTTTTAAATTTTTATTTTCGTTTGCCATTTGTTCTTTTTAGTAACTCGTTTCTATAACAGTTGTTTTTGCATCACCCCAAAGGCTTTCAATATCATAATATTCTCTAATATGTTTTTGAAATACGTGCACCACAACGTCTACATAATCAATTAATACCCATTCTGCATTATCTGCACCTTCGGTATGCCAAGGATTATCTTTAAGAGTTTTACTTACTTTCTTTTGGATAGAATTTACAATAGCGTTTACCTGCGTATTTGAAGTTCCCTCGCAAATAATAAAGTAATCGCAAACCGTGTTTTCAATTTCCCTTAAATCTAGAATATTAATTTCTTTTCCTTTAACATCTTCAATCCCACTGATTATTACAGATATTAATTGGTCTGCGCTTATTTTTTCTTTCGCCATTAAATATAATTAATTTGTGCAAAGTTATTATTTTTTTAGTTCTTTATACTTTAAAATTTTCATAAGATTTTAGAGTACTGTTAATAACCTTTATATGCGTATAGTCAAACTTAATGCCATCGATTCAACTAATAACTATTTAAAAGCGTTAGGTGGCACAGAATTTATTGATGATTACACGGTAGTTACCGCAAAAAATCAAACAGAAGGAAAAGGGCAAAGAGGTTCGGTTTGGAGTTCTGAAGCTAGTAAGAATCTGATGTTTAGTGTGTTTAAAGATTTATCTGATATGCCATTAGAGCATCCGTTTTATGTTAGTATGATAACTTCATTGGCACTTTTAAAAACTCTAAAATCGTTTGAAATCCCTAAATTAAGTGTGAAATGGCCTAACGACATTTTGTCAGCAGACAAAAAAATATGTGGCGTTTTAATTGAAAATGTCATAAAAAAGAATAAAATTAATGCTTCAATTATAGGAATTGGACTAAATGTTAATCAAACAACCTTCGAAAATTTACCTAAAGCGTCCTCATTAAAAAGAATTACAGACAAAACTTTTGATGTTGACGAGATTCTTAAGGTTATGATTAGTAATCTTAAATCTTACTTTTTGATTTTAAAAGATGAAAAATATGAAAGTATTAAGGAGGAATATGAAGCACAATTGTTTAGAAAAAATAAACCTTCAACATTTAAAAATGCTGAAGGCCTTATGTTTTCTGGTTTTATAAAAAGTGTTTCTGATGCTGGCTACCTTCAAGTTCTGTTAGAAGATGATGTATTGAAGGCATTCGATTTAAAAGAAATTACCCTTTTGTATTAAATAGATTTTGGGATACTTGTTACCAGCGTTTCAATAAATTTTGTGATTGGGCTTTTAATCATCATTGCCATCATGGGATTAAAATCGCCATTAAAATCGAGTTTAACCTCGCTTGTTTCGGCATCTATTTGCACAATATTAGCTATTAGTGAAAAATCTATTTTTCCACCAGCAGCTCCTAAAACAATTTTATTTGGAGGTATAACTTCTTTCTTTTTTAAAACAATTTCTGGCATACCTTTTAAGGCAAATAAAAACTTGTCTTCACTTAAAACTTCAAATTTGCTGATGTTTTCAGGCATTAACGTTTCAAAGTTTTTTATATCTGTTAAAAAGTTAAAAACATCTTCTGGAGATTTTTTAACGCTAATTTTCGGGGATTCTAATTTCATAATGTTGTAAAGTTGTTATTTGTAACGTTGCTTCGTTGATAATCTAAACGACTTCATAACTTAACAACGTTCGTTTTATATCAAATAGCGTTCCATTCACTAGGGTTGGTATTCCATTCAGACAACGTTTTTAGTTGTTTTTCAGAAATATAATTGGTTTCTAAAGCTTCTTCAAGTAAATTATCATAATTACTTAACGTATTTAAACGTATGTTTTCTTCTTTAAAATTTGCTTCAGCTATGGCAAAACCATAAGTAAAAATAGCAACCATTCCTTTTACATTAATGTTTGCTTCTTTTAAGGCTTTAACAGCATTTAAACTGCTCTTTCCTGTGCTTATTAAATCTTCAACAACTACTACGTTTTGTCCGCTTTCTACAAATCCTTCAATTTGGTTTTTTCTACCATGTCCTTTTGCATCTGGTCTTACATATATAAAGGGTAGACCTAAATATTCTGCAACTAGCATGCCTATACCAATAGCGCCTGTGGCTACACCGGCAATAACATCGGGTTTGCCATACTCTCTTTCAATATATTTACCCATAGTTTCGCGAATATAATTTCGAATGGTAGGGAAAGATAGAACAATGCGATTATCGCAGTAAATTGGCGATTTCCATCCAGATGCCCATGTAAAAGGCTCTTGAGGACTGAGTTTTATGGCATTAATTTGCAATAAAACTTCGGCGGTTTTTTTAGCTGTGTCTTTGTCAAAAATCATAATACAAAATTACGGATAAATTTAAATTTATATCAACTGTAGGATATTAATAAAATTATTTTTTTCAACAATGGTTTATATGTAACTAAAAATGATATTTTTACAATACCAAATTATTAGATATTGCAAACCATGTATAAAATTTTTGTTGGTGATAAACCAATAATATTAACCACCGTAGCTGAAGAGGAAACTAACTTTAAAAATTATTTACTAAAAACAGTAAATATGGATAAGGTGATTAAGAAGCTTAATAAAACGGAATTAAGTGAGGTGAGGCTCATTCATAAAAATCCGAAAAAACTATTAAAAAAGTTTTTAAAAAAACTTCCTAACGTTGTTGCTGGTGGCGGTAAAGTTTATAACGCTAATGGAGACATTCTTTTTATCTATAGAAATGATAAGTGGGATTTACCTAAAGGAAAAACAGAAAAAAAGGAGAGTATTGAGCAAACATCCATACGCGAAGTAGAGGAAGAAACAGGTGTTAAAGATTTAGAGATTGTAAAACAACTAGATACCACATATCATATTTTCAAGCGTAACGGCAGTTATAAAATTAAGGTTACCTATTGGTTTGAAATGAAAACCACCTACGAGGGTAAGTTAAAAGCGCAACAAAACGAAGGGATTACAAAAGTGGCTTGGTTAAATGAAGAGCTAAGAAGAGAAGCTCTAAAAAATTCTTATGCAAATATTAAATTACTAGTTTAATGGGGCATTATTTTACCAGCAGATTATTGTTGATGGACTTGTTAAGTAAAATGATTATCTTAGTAAATTTCTTATTAGCTTGTAAAGCTATGTCTTTATTTTAATACGCTTATACTATGAAGCGATGAGCATTTTTAAATTATCATTTGGCTCGATTATAATTATTCAAAATAATTTAGCAGAGGTTATCGTTAATCAAGGCGTGGTAATGGACGATACTTTGGTAGATGAATATCATAAATTTGTGCTTAACCATTTAATGGCACCTTGTGGCCTGCTGGTAAATAAAAAGAATTCTTACACATATACTTTTAGTGCTCAAAAAAGGATTTGTAATTTAAAAGAAATAGAGCACATGGCAGTAGTAACGCAAACTAGTGGAGGTGTTATGTCTACCCAAACCCTGTTAAATGTTAGTGGTTCCATTCACAAAACAACTAAGCTGTTTGAAGATCGAGAAGAAGCGCTTATTTGGCTTAAAAAGAAATTAGCCTAAACTTACGAAAACGTTATAATTTCATAAAACTAAATTATAATCCCTCTCACTTGCCTACCATTATATTAAGCGTAAATTTGCAGCTTCAAAAAAAGAATCATGACCGAATTTTTCAGAAAACGCTCTGCTAACGCAAAAAACGATATTTTAAGTGGTATCACCGTTTCTTTAGCTATGATCCCAGAGGTGGTTGCCTTTGCCTTTGTAGCTCAAATAGACCCATTAATGGCTTTGTCTGGAGCATTTATTATTGGTTTAATTACAGCTATTTTTGGAGGTAGACCAGGTTTAATTTCTGGAGCAGCTGGTGCAGTAGCGGTTATTTTTGTTAGCATGATTGCAGAAGGGCATACCAAAGGTATGTTATTAGATACACCTATCGAAAATATGGGTTTTTTCTACCTTATGGCCTGTGTTATTTTAATGGGTATCATACAAATTTTAGCAGGTGTTTTTAAGCTAGGGCGTTTTGTTCGTTTAATACCACATCCAGTAATGATGGGGTTTGTTAACGGTTTATCTATTGTTATTTTCATGGCACAGGTAAAAATGTTTTCGCATAAATCTTTACAAGTATCTCCCGAAGGAGTTAAAGAATATGTAAGTACATACATGCAAGGAGCAGAGTTATACACCATGATTGGTTTAGTGCTTTTAACCATGGGGATAATGTGGGGCTTACCAAAAATCACAAAAAAGTTACCAGCTGCATTAACAGCTATATTAGTAACCAGCCTTATAGTTATAGGTTTTAATATGGATGTTTCAACGGTAGGGTCTTATATTATTGAAGGTGGCGGAACTGGCTTAAAAGGCGAGTTTCCAACGCCTAATATCGAGCTATGGCAAAACTTACCATTTAATTTAGATACCTTAAAATTTATCGCTTTGCCTGCATTTTTGGCGGCTTCGGTTGGATTAATTGAAACATTAATGACTATGAATTTAGTCGATGATATTACCGAAACAAGAGGAAACGGAAATAAAGAATGTGTAGCGCAAGGTGCAGGAAATATAGTTTCTGGATTATTTGGTGGAACCGGTGGTTGTGGTATGATTGGGCAAACTGTAATTAACATTAACGCTGGTGGTCGTGGTCGTTTATCAGGAATCATGATGGCAGTAACCTTATTATCTTTTATCCTTTTTGCCGATAAATTAATCGAAATGGTACCTATTGCAGCCTTAATAGGTGTTATGTTCATGATGGTTATCGAAACCTTTGCATGGTCAAGTTTCAGGATTTTAAAGAAAATCCCAATGTCCGATGCTGTTGTGCTTATAACCGTATCTCTAGTAACTGTATTTGTCGATTTAGCCATCGCTGTATTCGTTGGTGTTATCATTTCAGCATTAGTATTTTCTTGGGAAAACGCTAAAAAAATTAGAGCAAGAAAGCGTCTGTCAGAAGATGGTAAAACAAAAACGTACGAAATCTGGGGGCCATTATTCTTTGGTTCAATTCAGGCTTTTAACGAAAAATTCGATGTTAAAAATGATCCAGATCATATCGAAATAGATTTTGTAGAGTCTCGAGTAAGTGATCATTCTGCCCTCGAAGCCATTTTCAATATCGTTAACAAATACGAAGCCGCAGGCAAAACCATCAAGTTAAAACACCTAAGCGAAGACTGTAAAATATTGCTTTACAAATCAAGCCCTAAGTTTAGAGAAGTTATTATCGAAGATGTCGATGATCCTCGCTACCACTTAGCCGCTAACCCAGAAGCATTCCCAAAAGGACTTTCGGAATATAAGTTTTAATGGACGTTGCGCTACAGGTAATTTCTATCTTTTAATGATGACAATAATTGGGGCGTTACCGCAAGGGTCGGGCTTTCACTACTCGCTCCCTCCCAAAAAGTCGGGGAGCTCAAACAGGTCGTTCAATCCCTAACGCAACTAGTCCGCAGTTGTCAGTTTTCAGTAACCAGTCATTTTTGTGTCTAGAAAGTGTTACATAACGCCAATTCAAAAAATAGCCTAACTTAAATCTAAACCTATCGGGTTAAACTTAACCTTAAACGAGTCAATTTTTTATACTCTTAAGTAGTTACTTTGCTTTAAGATATAAATTATGGTTTTTTTTACGTGCTTATTTTTTGGATTTATAATTGCCTCTTCGGGCAGTATTACACCTAGTTTTTTAAATCTAACAGTAGTTAAGTTTAGCTTAAAAAGCGGCAGGAAATCGGCTTTTTATTTAATAGGCGGTTTTGCTACAGTTTTATTTTTTCAGGCTAATATAGGAGCTTATTTTTCAAGTATTTTAATGAAAAATTCCCAATACATAACTCTTATTCAAAAAATAGGAACAGCTATACTTATACTATTGTCAATTAATTTTTTTAGGTTGTATTTTACGTCTAACAAACAGGTTAAAAAAGTAAAAATAGAAAAGTCTAAAGCATACATGCACGGTATAGGTATGTCGCTATTAAATACGTTTGCTATTCCATTTTATTTTACATCCATTTCTTTATTAATAGGGTTGGGGTATTTTGAGTATTCGTTGCAAAATAGCTTTTACTTTTCCATAGGTTCTACCATAGGCTCATTTACTTTGTATGCGTTGTACGCTACTGTAGCAAGTAAAATTGAACATAAGCTTACTTTTATAGCCACTAAAATGGATTTTATATTAGGATGTTTAACGGGTGTTGTAGGTATTGGAAATCTTATTTATCTCATATATTTTAAATAAAATACATTCATAAAACTCAACAAGTACTACCAAGAACCTACAGTAACATGTAAGAGCTTAACATTAATTACCTAATACATCATCTTATAGGCTTTTTCAGTTGTTCCTTAACCCGATCATACGATTCTTTACTAGTACGCCTCCAACGGTAAATGGTGTGTTTTACATGCTTGTTTGCTTCGTATTTAGCCCGTTTTTCTCGAATTTCATTTACCCAATTAAAACGCTTTCTAACAATGGTTTTTATAAGCTCATCGTTAGGGGAAATGCGCTCTAAAGCATTTAAACAAGCCACCGAAACATTTTGTACTTTATCATTAATGCAATTTAATAGGGCCGGAATAGAACAAGGTTTTGCTATTTGCTCTAAAGCTTCAGCAGCTAATTTTCTTGTTTTGTAGTTGCCATGCTTTAAAGCAAACTCCAATTTATCTGTATCCTCACAATCCATCCAAAAGCGTATTGCTTTTTGAGATGGTTGTATCAGTTTCAGCTTAAAAAGAACATATGTAAAGTTGTGTAGCATGGTTTCTTAGATGGTTTGTTTACTTATTAGTAAACAATATCTGAGAAATGTTACATTTTGGAGTTGCAAGCAAGAAGTGGAGCAGTTGATGGAAAAAAATAGAATATAGAGAAATTAAGTTAAATGGGATATTTATAATATTTCCAAAAAACAGCTAAAACTGAAAACTGTGATTGTAAACAGAGGTTTACAATATAGAATTAGGAATCACTTTTCGCGTCCAAGTTTTTAAACGCTTATAATTACTAACCTCAGAATCCGGATTAAAATCTATAGTCGTTTCCCAAGAGTTTTCAGGCTTAAATTCTATGTTCATGCCTTTTAAAACACCTTCCGATATTTTTTTAGATTCTACAACTACTATACATTCCGTATTTAAATTAGCACTTCTGGGGTCTAAATTAAAAGTGCCAATAACTGTAGTTTCACCATCAATAACCATCGATTTGGCATGTAGTCCAAAAATAGGCGCATACTCTAATGTGGCTTGCAGTTCTCCAGTCATGATTTTGTTACGTTCTTCGGCATCTGGTTTAAATTCAAATATTCTAACACCAGTTTTTAGCAAATCTTTTCTGCTGGATTGGTAGCCACTAAAAGCTTCTACATTATCGGTGCTAGATAAACTGTTGGTAAGTATTCTAATGTTTACCCCTCGATTTACGGCAGCTTTAAATAACGCTCTGGAGGTTTTCGAGGTAATTAAATACGGTGTTTGAATATCTATGGAAGATTTAGCATTTTTAACCAAATTTATAAGTGCCGATGTAGAAATGCCGCCACCACTTAAACCGTTTTCGCCATCATTTTTTCCGGGCATATCAGAAATAAAACGAACCTGATCTAGCCAAACTAAATCGCCAGAGTTTTTAATGGTATTAAAAGTTTCGGGTAAATTTTCAATACGTGTTCTAACTTGTGGCCAAAAATTTTCTGGGTTGCAGGCATATTCATGAAGATTGTCAAACCTGTTTTTTTCAAGTATGTTTTCAGGAATGTCCTTAATTACATGTGTAACATCTATACTTAATTCGCTATTCCAAAAGGTTTCAAAAGATGTTTTTACTGTTTTCGTTTCTTTTCCTATTAACAGGATGTCTCTATCTCTAAAATTATATTCGTGGTCGTAATCAAAATACTCATCAGCTATATTTCTGCCTCCAGTAATAACCACCTTATCATCAACAATAAATGTTTTGTTATGCATGCGTTGGTTGGCGGCCTTAAAATCTGTTGCAAATTTTCCTATTTTCTGAAAAATGTTTTTACCTAAGTTTACACCAGGGTTATATATTTTAACCGATATGTTTGGGTGAGAATTAAAGGTTAAAATGTCTTGAGCATCGGCTTCAACCATAATATCATCAACCAGAATGCGGACTTGAATGCCTCTGTCGGCAGCTTTAATTAAATAGTCGCAAGCAATTAAACCTACATTATCTGTCGAGAATATAAAGTATTGAATATCGATAGTTTTTTCGGCATATTCGGTTAACCACGCTCTAGCTACCATGGATCCACTGCCATCTTCAAGCACATAAGCGCCCGTTTTGTCTTGCATTATAGGTGCAAATTCTGCTAATGCTTTGGACAGCGATAGGCTATCGTTCCGTTGGAGTTTAGAACAAAAATCGGTTTTTGTTGTATCGGTTTTCTTGTTGTTACAAGACGTTAAAACAATTACAACGACTAATAAATAGTATTTTAATTTTAAAAAGACATTCATGTAACGGGTTATGGCTTTACACGAACACTATCGGGGACCAACTTGGTATAATCGCCGTTATTTCTAATAACGTCACGAACAATAGACGATGCTATAAACGAAGTTCTTGCTGCGGTTAAAAGAAATACTGTTTCAATGGTAGATAAATGTCTGTTTGTGTGAGCAATAGCTTTCTCGAACTCAAAATCGGCAGGATTTCGTAATCCTCTTAAAATAAATTCTGCACCTATTTCGTGGCAAAAATCTACTGTTAAACCTTTGTATGTAACAACTTTAACTTTAGGTTCGTCTTTAAAAGTTTCCTCAATAAAGCTTTTTCTATCGTCTAAAGAGAACATATATTTTTTATCGGCATTTACACCAATGGCTACAATAACTTCATCAAAAAGTGTGACACCGCGTGTAATAATATCTACGTGTCCTAAGGTTAAAGGATCAAAAGACCCCGGAAATAAAGCTCGTTTCATAAAATTGCTTTTAGTCATTCCCGCAAAGGCGGGATTCTTTTTAATCTCTATCTATGTTATAAATAGTTTTCTCTGTATATAAAGATACTATTTCTTCTTTTGTGTAGCCATCAATTAAATCGCCGTAATTTTCAGCCTTATCAATTTTATTAATTCCACTTCGTTTATCAATTTCGTAATTATTAAATATAACATAAACACTATCGTTAGTTACACCAGTTACTTTCATGGTAGTATATTGCCCTTTTGTTTCTGATAATACAGAATAGACATCGCCAATTGCTGGATCTTTAACGTAATTTGCTTCGTCATCTTTGTGTTTAGAGGTCGAATATGTAAAATAAGCTATAATTAATAAAATAATAGCTAAACCACTAAAATGTAAAATTGGAATACCAGTATGTTTTTCGGTTTCGAATTTGCGTTGTATTTGCTCTGGAAGCTCTTTTAATTTAAACGTACGTTTACACGAATTACACTCTAATACGTTTACTTTACCCATTGGAAAAATTGGTATCCAATATATGTAAGCGTATTTACCAAACACACTATATGTCATAGATGTTTGAGTTTGACAATTAGGACAAGTAACATTTGGTAATTGACCATCTTTTAATCTGGAGGAATTTGTGCCGTAAAAAATCATGAGTTTTAGTTATATTAAATTAATTATTTATTGTTGTTTTCCTCCTGTTACAAAGGGTTTAAGAATGGCTTTTTAGGGCTTCCTCTATGGCGCTATCAAACAAATCGGCTAGCGATATGTTTGCTGCGGCTGCTTGTTGGGGTAAAATACTTTCTCTAGTTAATCCAGGAATGGTATTCATTTCTAATAAGTGAGGCTCGCCGTTTTTAAATATAAATTCGCTTCGGCTAAAGCCTTTCATTTTTAAAACTTCGTAAACTTTTTTAGCCTCTTTGGTTACTTTCTCTTCTTCCTCGGGTGTTAAACGAGCTGGTGTAATTTCTTGAGATTTACCAAGGTACTTAGCTTCGTAGTCGAAAAAATCATTTTCCGAAACAATTTCTGTAATAGGCAATACTTTGGTTTCGCCTTTATATGTAATAACACCAACTGAAACCTCTGTACCTTCAAGAAAAGACTCAATAATGATTTCGTTGTCTTCTTTAAAAGCTACATCTATGGCGATTTGTAAATCTTCCTTTTTATGCACTTTTGATACTCCAAAGCTACTCCCAGCTTTATTGGCTTTTACAAAACAAGGTAGTCCTACTTTTGCAACAATAGCATCTGGGTTAATAGTATCGCCAAGGTTTACATAAAACGATTCGGCTGTTTTTATACCGTAAGGTTTTAAAACGCTTAAACAATCGCGTTTATTAAAGGTAATACCTGCTTGATACATATCGCAGCTGGTATGTGGAATGTTTAGTAGTTTGAAATAGCCTTGCATAAACCCATCTTCTCCTGGTGAGCCATGAATGGCATTAAAAACACAATCGAATTTTATTTTAAAGGCACCGACATTTATAGAAAAATCGTTTTTGTCTATTGGGAATTCTTCGTTTTCGTCGTTAACGTAAACCCATTTGTTTTTAAAAATATGTATGCGATAGGCTTTGTATTTTGATTTGTCTAGCGTTTCGTAAACTACATTTCCGCTGGTTAAAGAGATTTTGTATTCGCTAGAATACCCACCCATAATTATGGCGATGTTTTTCATATTTAGTATTTTGTTATTCCCTTGTAGAAGGGAGTCTCTTTTTTATGTCTTTCTTATTTTATTTGTTGATAACACAATCTTTAGCTTTAATATCTAATTTATACACCACGCTCGCGTTAGGGGTTGCAGCGGAAAGCCCATAGCCCGACGGTAGGAGGTGCGAGGACTTGCAACCTTTCGACTTCGCTCAAGACAGGCTTCAAGCCCGACCCTTGCGGTAACGCTCAACTTATTGATAGCATTAAGATAAAATATCGAAATCTATTGAAGCTGCATAACATTAAAAAAACTAATTTTGTGAACTTACAACCAAAAACTAATAATAAAACGTACTTATTTTGAGTTACTATTAGTTAAGCTAAAATATCATATATATTGCAAAAGAAAAAACAGTTCTGTTTTTATATATTTGCCTAATCGAAAATTCTATACATGAGCATTATAAAATTTATAACCAGTAAAACTTTTTTGAAACAAATTTTACTCGCCGTAGTAGCTGTAGTAGTCTTGTGTTTTATCATGTTAAAATGGTTAAATATTACTACTAATCATGGTGATTTTGAAACCGTGCCTCAGCTTACTGGTAAATCCATTAGTGTGGCAGAAATGGAATTGAAGGATAATAACTTGGTAATGAAAATTCAGGATTCGGCAAATTACAACCCGGATTACCCTAAGTTTTCGGTAATAGAGCAAGATCCGCAAGTAGGAACACAAGTAAAAAAAGATAGAAAAATTTACATTACGCTTAACCCATCTGGCTACAGAAAAATGAACATACCAGAGGGATTAATAGATAAAACATTTAGACAGGTTAAACCAAATTTAGAGGCCTTAGGGTTTAAAATTGGTAAAATAACTTATGTTGATAATATTGGAAAAGACATGGTTTTAAAGCTTAGTCACAAAGGAAAAACACTTAATGCTGGCGATAAATTAGCCAAAACTTCGGTTATAGATTTAGTGCTTGGTAATGGAAACCGACCGTAACTATGGACGACTATACACCGCAATTACCAGACGAAAACGATCTTTACGAACATCATGCATTTACTGTAGATAAAGGGCAAACGCCCCTTCGTATTGATAAATATTTAATGAATTTTGTTGAAAACGCTACTCGAAATAAAATACAAGCTGCTGCCAAAGAAGGAAGCATTTTTGTTAACGATGTGGCTGTTAAAGCAAACTACAAAGTAAAACCCCTAGATAAAATTAGAGTATTGTTATCGCACCCACCATTTGAGAATTTATTGGTAGGTGAGGATATTGATATAGATGTGGTTTACGAAGACGACGACCTGTTGGTGGTTAATAAAGAAGCCGGTATTGTTGTGCATCCAGGACACGGTAATTACTCGGGGACGCTTATAAATGCTTTAATTTATAGGTTCGATAATTTACCAAACAACTCTAGCGAACGCCCAGGATTAGTGCACCGTATTGATAAGGATACAAGTGGACTTTTAGTGGTTGCTAAAACAGAAAAAGCCATGGCACATTTATCGGCGCAGTTTGCTAATAAAACTAGCGAGCGCGAATATGTTGCCATTGTTTGGGGTAATATGAAGGAAGATGAAGGCACTATAGAGGGCAATATTGGTCGCCATCCAAAAAACAGATTACAGAACACTGTGTTTTTTGATGATGAGGCCGATAAAGGCAAACCAGCTGTTACCCACTACAAAGTTATAGAGCGTTTAGGCTACGTAACCTTGGTATCCTGTAAACTAGAAACTGGCCGTACGCACCAAATACGTGTACACATGAAACACATTGGGCATACGCTGTTTAACGATGCGCGTTATGGTGGCGAAAAAATATTAAAAGGCACCACATTCACCAAATACAAACAGTTTGTAGATAATTGTTTTAAGATATTACCAAGACAAGCATTACATGCCAAAACATTAGGTTTCGAGCACCCAACTACGGGTAAGTTTATGCAGTTTGAAACTCCTGTACCAGAGGATATGCAGCAGTGTATAGAGAAATGGCGTAATTATACGAAAAATCAAGATTTATAATAGATCTGTAATTCCTGTTAAGGTAGGAATCTTATCAAATTATTTTATATAGTTGTAACTTCGAGTGTCCCCATTTTTTTATCCGGATGTTTCGAGATTAGGACGTTACCGCACCCTTCAACTTCGATCAGGGAAGCGGTCGGGCTTTACACTATACCTGCCTGCCGGCAGGTAGGTCTTTTTTTGCCATATATGGCAAAAAAAAAGGATGCCGTTACAATCCCTAACGCGGGTGTGTTTATTGTTCTAATTATGTTGGGCTATAGGCCGTTTGTATTTCAGCGCTTTTTAATAGGGAATTGTTTCAAACTAGTAATAGTCTAGAAAAACACTTGCTTATAGACTTTGTTAAACCCCATTATTTAATCTTAAGAGCCGGAAGTATTCTGTCTTGTAAAACGCTCCAAGTTGATTTTTTAGGTTCACTATTAATATTCCAACCATTAAAAACAATTATTAGGTTGTGTACTGGTGCCATCATTAAATATTGACCTCCATATCCATTGCCTGCATAAATACGTGTTTTACCATCAACAGAATATTCTGGAATCCACCACTGATAGCCATATCCCATGTCTCGTCGCCATTTAGGTTTTACATCTTTAAGTATAGGGCTTGTCGATGTAGTAACCCAACTTTCAGATACAATTTGTGTGTCATTCCATTTTCCCTTATTTAAAAGCAACGAACCAATTTTAGCTAAATCTTCTGCTTTTAAATATAAACCTCCTTCCGTGTCAATTTCTCCGTCAGGTGTTTCTTTCCAATAGTAGTCGGTAATACCAAGTGGTTTAAATAGTTTTTCCTCTGCCCATAGGTCTATGCGCTTGTTTGTAATAGTTCTAACTATTTTACCTAAAAGCACTGTTGCTCCACCATTATAAACAAATTTTGTTCCTGGTGTGGCCTCCATGGGCTTGCTTAAAACATAATCAATCCAATTATCGCTCGATTCTAGCCTAAAACAGTCGTTTGTTGTATCATTATGGTCGGTCTCTTCATTCCATTGTAATCCGCTTCTCATCGTCAATAAATCTTCTATCGATATATTTTGTTTGTGTTCATCTTTAAGGGTAATATTATTGCCAATTATCAAAGGCATAGCTTTGCTACTAACATTATATTCCTTGTTTAAATCCAACGCAATACCTAAAAGGATAGAGGTAATACTTTTGGTTACAGATTGAAGCGTGTGCAATTCACTGTTTTTGTAGTAAGGATGCCAATCTGTATTATTGAAATTGTATTGATGATTTGTTGTGTCGTATTTTTTAACTATGGTTTCATAGTCTTGCTTATATTTAAAATCTGCCAATACCGAGTCATTTTGAATAATCATAAAGCGGTCAACTAATCCATAATCGCCGTTGTTTATTTCTAAATTGATAGAATCAATAACAGCAGAAAAGACCTTTTGGGAAGTTGTTTTTTGTATGTCTAATATAGAATTTTTGTTTTTTGAATTACAACCAATTAACGTAGCTATAAGCAATATTAAAAACAATCGTTTTCTAGTTGCAGTTAGTATTGCTTTCATAGTTTTTGTGTTAGTTGGTTATAAAGTTATATATTAAAAGTTACTCTCTTCTGCCATTTTTACAACACCAACAGTTAATATTAAATTAGCAAAACGACGCTGTTCGCCTGTTTGAATAATTAAAGTGGTATTAACATCTCTAATTTTATCGTAAAATGCCCAACGTTCCATTTCGTCCCAAGTTACGTCTCCTAAAAGTTGTTTATAGACTTCATGTATTTCTGCGCTAGCTTCGGCTGGTTTTTCCATAACAATGGCACCTTGCACTGGGCAAACTTCTAATATGCCCTCAAGAACGGTAAGGGCATCTAATAAACCAGGTTTAAAATTAAGGTGTACGGTTGTTGAGTTGGGACCAGCCATAGCGCCAACAGGTAAATTACCGTCTGCAATTACTACTTGAGCAAAATGACCTGATCGTGCCAACGCTTCCATAATGGTTGGATGTATTACTGGTGTTTTTAGCATAATTTTATTTTAAAATATTGGTTTTTAATCTGTTTTGATAATTGAAATACCTCCTTATATTAAGGGTTAGTAGACCATAAAGAAGCCCCTTTTAACATGGCTCTTCTAGGTAATTTTAAACCAGCCACAATTAATTCGGCAAAATCTTCAGGTTGCAAAACCTTTTCTTCGTTACCATCGGTTATTCCTAAATCTAGGGCCATATCTGTTGCAATGGTGCTTGGTGTTAAAGTACACACGCGAATATTGTTTTTACGAACTTCTTTCATTAAAGATTCAGACATACCAATTACAGCAAATTTAGAAGCTGAATATGCCGAGGTTTGCGCATTACCGGTTAAACCAGCTGTTGAGGATACATTTAATATATCACCTTCATTTTTTTCTATTAAATGTGGCAATACTTCTTTGGTAACATAATACATACCCATAACATTTACTTGAATGATTTGAGTCCAATCTTCAACTTTCATGTCGTTAAAAGTTCCAAAAGCAGCAATACCAGCGTTGTTTACTAAAATATCAACAGTGCCTAAGTCTGCTATAAGTTTCTTAATTCCTTTTTGTACATCTTGGTAATTACTAACATCAAAAACTGCGTAAGTCGCATTAATACCTAAAGCTTTTAATTCTGTTACTGTTTCTTTTAAGGTGTTTTCATTTCGGCCTGTAATAGCGACATCTACGCCTTCTTTAGCTAACGCAATAGCTGTTGCTTTTCCTAGTCCTCTGCTGCCACCTGTAATAATTGCTTTTTTTCCTTTTATAACTTCCATAATATTTTCTTAAGTTTTAAGTAAAGATAAAAACATCAATTCTATTTATAGTCGTATCATAAATAATTTTAAGACTAAAACTTTTAAGTGAATTAGTAGTTGTAAATTTGAAAAGGAAGAAAAATTGAGAGTTCTGCTTTTAGCAGAAATAAAAAATAGCATTAATTATGAAATTAGTATTATCACCAGCAAAGTCTTTAAATTTTGAGAGTCCGTTACCAACGGCAAAACATACAACGCCAGAATTTTTGGAGCAGTCCGAACGTTTAAATAAACTACTTAAAACCAAATCGGCTAAAAGTTTGTCTAAGCTTATGAGTATTTCTGATGCTTTAGGGCAATTAAATTACGAGCGTAATCAAGATTGGGAAACCCCTTTTACTTCAGAAAATGCGCGACCAGCAGTGTATGCTTTTAACGGCGATGTGTACCGAGGTTTAGATGCCTACACCATTCCGGAAGAAAAATTAGAAACCCTACAAAGTACAGTGCGTATATTATCAGGTTTATATGGCGTTTTAAAACCTACAGATTTAATGCAACCATATAGATTAGAAATGGGTACAAAATTAAAAGTGGGTCAAAATAAGAATCTTTATGAGTTTTGGAAAAAAGACATTACAAAAGCCTTAAATGAAGAGCTTGAGGACGATGAGCTGTTCTTAAACTTAGCGAGTAACGAATATTTTAAAGCCATAGATACCAAAACATTAAAAGTACCAGTTGTAACTGCCAATTTTAAAGATTTTAAAAATGGTAAGTATAAAATTATTTCATTTTTTGCAAAGGAAGCTCGTGGTGCCATGGCGCGTTATATTGTAGATACTAATGCACAAACTATGGACGATTTAAAAGGCTTTAATTATATGGATTACGGTTTTAGCGATGAGCTATCTAAAGCTAACGATTTAGTTTTTACAAGGTAGTTTTAGTGAGACCTTGCCACAGCATTCCAATTTTATAACTTTAAAAATTTAATGTATTTCTACTTAATAATTGCACTTCAAGCGTATTGTTTATACCATCTCTATACCAATAGAAATGCCTTTTATTGGTGGTTTATTATTCTGTTTTTAGGACCTATTGGATGTGCGATCTATTTACTAACCCAAGTTTATAATAAGCGTGATGCCGAAAAAATAACGGAAAATCTGACTCATGTAATTAATCCTTCAAAAAAGATTAAGGATTTAGAAAACCGATTAGAATTTTCGGACTCTTACCAAAACCGTGTAAATCTGGCCGATGCGTATTTGGAAATTAAAGATTTTGATAAGGCAATTGCGCAATACCAAGAAGCTTTAAAGGATACATCTCAAAATAATTCTTACGTTACCAAGCAACTTATTGAAGCGTATTTTAATATTCAGGATTTTAATCAGGTTGTTTTTTATGCTGAAACCATTAAAAATCATACCGAATTTAAAAA
The DNA here is from genome assembly GCF_014202225.1 of Algibacter amylolyticus. Lineage (GTDB taxonomy): Bacteria > Bacteroidota > Bacteroidia > Flavobacteriales > Flavobacteriaceae > Algibacter_B > Algibacter_B amylolyticus. The sequence continues at coordinate 86,738 of NZ_JACHGE010000010.1, read as the reverse complement.
ATCTAGAACACAGTTTTTATACGGATTAGCCTTAGAGCGATTAGGCAAATTGGACGCTGCCGAAGCTAATTTAAGAACTATTGATATTAGATATTCTTTTTATGAAGAGCGCCTAATATTAGCTAAATTTTTGATAAGTAATAAGAAAACGGAGGATGCTAAAGATATTTTGAATGCTATTTCTACCGAGTCTAGCCACATGACAAAACAAAACCAAAGACTTTACAGAGCAACGATTCTAGAGGTTGGGAAGCTGTTAAAAGAATTGCAATAACGATCTTAAAAATAAATAAACCCCTTAAAAATAGTTTTACTATTAATTAAGGGGTTTTATGTTTAGTATAATGTATTACGAGGAATTGGTAATACAATATGTGTTATTTTGAAACTACTATTTTTCTTGAAGCCTGTGCACCGTTTTCATCTTTAATAGTTAATAGGTAAAGTCCATTTACCAATGATGAAATATTAATTTCTATTTTAGAATCAGAATTTTTTAAAGGTTGTTCTAAAACTTTTCTACCTTGTATATTGTAAATACTTAGCGATGTTATTGTAGCGTTTAAATGCTCTATGCTAATGCTGTTTTTAGCAGGATTAGGATATATATTTAGATTGCTCATTTGGTTATCATTTACAGATAAACTCTCTGAGCCATAAAATTCTATTTCTCCAATAGCGTTCCATTGACTTTTTCGTGTATCGCCTGTGCTATTAAATCTTCCAAAGCCTATTAGTTTAATATATTGAGCTTCAGTATCAACTTCATAAGTATTAAAATCTGTAGTACCCGTTGCCGTTAATAATAAATCGCCAGAAGTTGGTAATATCATTGAGAAATCCGCATCTTCAGTTCCTGTTGTCGATACCCAAATTTGATACCCAAATGAATCAGATTTATTAGTCGTAGTAAATTGAATCAAATCAAGGCTGTGAATAGTACTTAAATCATAAATTATATATTCGCCGACACCTTTATAATCATCTGGTAAAACAGCGCCATCATCTGCAGCCCAAACGCTTCCATTATCTTTATCTAAAGTGTTAGCTGCGTAATTTGTTTTCGGGCTTGGATGGTTAGGACCTTGTTCTTTAGAAAAAGAGTGAACCGTTACTTTATCCCCAACAGAACCAGTTCCGGTATTAATTAGATCGTACAAATCTGTTAATTCAGCACCTTCTTGGGTAACTGTTAACGTTCTTTCAATATCATCTCCTCCTGGATCTTGAGTAAAAGTTACCGTTCCAGTTCTACTTGTTGTGTCGGCATTTTCTGTTACTGAAACAGACACTGTAGCATTACCGGTTCCTGAATTAGTATCTATTGTTATCCAGTCATCGTTAGCGGATGCTGTCCAGCTTACATTAGCGTTTACAGTAACATCGTAACTAGCAGCATCTGGACTTAGTGGTTCTAAACTACTAACAGTTAACGACTCTACGACTTCAATAGTACAATTACCATCAATTATACTAGCGCCAGTATAATCTATAAAACAAGCTCCAATGCCGTAACCAACCATATCATCTGTTGTTGGTTCATAGGCGCCCATATTTGCTCCTTTTCCTTCGGACCCACTTCCTGAAAACGTAAAAGTTTCATTATTTACATTTGCCATAATTCCCGTTTCTTCAGAGAAACCAGAGTTTGTTTCTCCTAATGTTGTGCCGTTATAAACGTTTCCTGTATAAGTTAATGTTGAACCAATGTTTGAATAAGAAGTAGGTTCGTCACCAGAAATTACAGGTGATACATTAGGGTTACCCGCTGCAAAATAAATTAAATTATTTGCTACTGTTCCCTTTACATCATTATTGTTATCTGTATTAACATTATAAAACAATGGGGAATTCGTGTTCATAATCGTGTTATTAGAAAGTATAATATTTTCTGTTTTTTGATAACCGTTCGAAACATTATCAGAAGCACAGTCAGCATCAGCATTAGCACCACCACCTATAAACGTTACACCATTATTCCATTTAGCAAAATCAACAACTGTAATACAATCTTGAATGTAATTATTGGTTATCGTATGGTTGCTATCAGAAATTCGAATGCCTCCAGTACCGTCAACATCTTCTCCTAAAAAGTAGTTCCCATCAACAGTAGCATTAGAACCATGTCGAAGCACTAAAGATCCTCTACATCTTCTAAATGTGTTGTTTGTATAAGTATTTCCTTTACTTTTATTAGTGATAATTTCGTTTTCACCATCAGATTGAACAAAATAGTTGTTGCTTACAACGGCATCACTATTAACCATTTGATATGAACTGGTTCCTATACGTATGGTTTCGCTATCTCCAGCATTAGACAGCTCGTCGCCATTAGCTTTTCTTCCATATTTTTCTGTCATTTTTTCGAAATTATAGAAGTAATTATTCATTATAGTATGACCAACTACAGCACAACTGTTGTTAATTTCTGGCTCGCCATCAGGTACTACGGGAAATGCATTATATGAATACTCACCAAGTACTATGGCTCCTGCACTCACTTTATTCATAAAAGAACAGTTAATTACAGTGTTGTAGGTGCCATATAAAACAATCCATCTGTGTTTTGTAATTTGTTCGTCTGCTAAATCTTCTGCTAACTCACTTGGTTCAATGCCTAATCCATCAATAGCACAATTTTGTATAGTACTATGGTGTGCATAATCATTACCATTTCTAAATTCAATAAAGTTGCTAGCACCATAACCACCTTTCCAGTGAAAACCATCTACGATTAGATATTCTCCCGTGGCTATTTTTTCACCTGTTGTATTATCAGATTCGCCACCAATAGTTAATCGTGGCCCACCTGTAAATATTACACCACCTGGTGTTTCTGCTCTAAATGTAACGGGGTTTTCTGCTGTACCAGAACCAAGAAATCTCATACGCTCATCGGTAGTGTAAACACCGTTTTTTAATATAATAACATCTCCGGGTTGGTAAATTACATTCCTAAGATCCTCTGGATCTTCAATATTATAAGTAGTTTGAGAAAATACATTGGTACAGAGAAGTAACAATGTAAAAATGCAAGTTTTGAAGACATACGTCTTAAACAAAGTGTTTTGGTTTTGAATAGTTTTCATTTAGTTTGGTTTTAGATGTTATGTTTAATTGGTAAACCAATTTGGTTTACCAAAAATATAATAAAAAACTGAACTAGAAAATATTACCGATAAATGACTTATTTTTTGTTTAAACGGCGTTTAGTGTTGTAATTAATTATTTAGCTTCGGCTTTAGCACCAATGCTAATTTTGTTTTCAACAGATTGTTTCTTTTTAATTCGTGGTCGTCTTGCTCCAAAAGTACCTCTGTTTATTTTACCTCGTTTTGTTTTTTTATCTCCTTTTCCCATAATAATTTAATTTTTATTTATTCCCATAAAACAGGGAATCTCATTATCTTTATCTAACTATTTTAATATAGCCATTTTAAAGCAGAAATACAAGTTAAATAGATGTTCATTCATAAGCACCCCTACAAACCTTTTATTGAAAAAGACACTACAAAATTGATAGTTGGTACCTTACCACCTCCAAGATTTTCAACCGGAGATCTTTTAGAAAAGGATGTCGATTTTTGCTACGGAAGTTATTATAATTCCCTTTGGCTATTTATCGATAAAATCCATAATCTAGGTTTGCGATACGATAGTTCGAGTGAAGCTATTGAACAACGAAAAGCATTTTTAAAAAAGCATAAAATTGGAGTTTGTGATATTGTGGCTAGTGCTGAACGCGAAAAAATAGATTCTTCAGATTTAGGTATGACAAATATTAAACTTCGCGATATTGTTGGTTACTTAAAAAAATATCCAAATATTAATACACTGTTGTTTACAGGTGGAAATAGTAAAAACGGACCCGAATATTTTTTCCGAAGGCATTTAAAGACTTATAATTTAAAGTTAGATGTAGTTGAAAATGAAGTACCACGAATTCATGAATTTGTCATGCCGAATAACCAACAGGATGGTGGTAATGGTAAACGTATTATTAAAACGGTATCGTTAACCTCAAGTTCTGGAGCAGCAAATATTTCAATAAGTAGAATAGCACTTTATAAACAGTTAAAGGCTAAAAATCCTGAGTTTAATACCTTCGATTTTCGAGTGATGCAGTATAGTGAGTTTTTTTGAGAGGGTTCGTTTAAGGTTGTTCTGTATTGAAAATGCCGTTTTAAGTGAACCGCTATTTTTCTTAGTAAAATGGACGTTTACAAAGATGCTACTAGTGCTTGTTAAGCACTAATTTAGTAATTTTTACGACATGTTGATGGCAATAATAATTTTTAAATATAAATTAATAAATCAATTTGTGTTCTTATTTTTTTTCCGTTTTTTGAAGCAGGTTCAAGATTGCCTAATGATTTCAATTCTTTTATTGCAAAATCACTTGATATTTTTCCACTAACTCCGATTATTTCAATATTTGATAATTCTCCGTTTTTTTCCACTATACATAATAAATTCGCAACTCCATCACAACCAAATTTACAATTGATAATTCTTTCATATTTTTCATTTTTAACCTTGAAATATGGTTTAATGTCTGGATTTATAACAAAGCTCTTTTTATTGCTAAAATATTCAGAATGATAAGCGAAATAAATTGTTTTATAGAATTTGATATTTTTATATTGGTTATCATTTTTATGTTGTTTCCAATTTTTAAAGGCATCAATTATTCTAATACATTCCTCGAAAAATAAATCATATTGTATTTTAAGTAATTCTTTCTTGAAAGATACCATTCTTGGTATTCCATTAAAATGTTTTGCTTTTAGAATGCTTTTGGGAACATTATTTGAATCAATTTCAAATTCAATATCTACTTCTATTAGCATTTCCTCATTCAATCCATTTAAGCCTTCAATTTCGGGATAAATTAGATTCAACATAACAAATTCCTTGAATTCAAATTCAGTTTTTTGTAATTCGATATGATTATTATATCTCATTTTTTATTATTGCTAACGACTTGATATGAAATCGTTTTAATGATATATATCCTATGTTAAACGAAGTTCGACATTTTTTATAACAATGTCAAGCTACGAAAAAGAATAATGATAAAATTAGCTGTACCTTTGTACCTTAATAATAAGAAGGAGGTAAAATGCATTTATGTTTTGTTATCTCAAATGCCCAATAAAGGGTCTTCATAAATACACTATATGTCATTTCAATCTTTAGGCTTATCCGAAGCCTTGCTAAAAGCAATTAGCAAAAAAGGATACACAACCCCAAGTCCAATTCAACAAAAAGCAATTCCTCCAGTTTTAGAAGGGCACGATGTACTAGCATCTGCACAAACAGGAACCGGAAAAACAGCTGGTTTTACATTACCATTGTTACATATACTTTCTGAAAATCCGAAAGAAAAATATAGACCCATTCGTGCTTTAATATTAACACCAACAAGAGAGTTGGCGGCACAAGTTTATGCTAATGTTAGAGAATATAGTGAGTTTTTAAACTTACGTAGTGCTGTAATTTTTGGTGGCGTAAACCAAAAACCACAAGCAGCAACTATTCGTCAAGGTGTCGATGTTTTAGTTGCTACTCCAGGACGTTTATTAGATTTACAAAGTCAAGGTATTATATCGCTTAAACGCGTAGAAATATTTGTTTTAGATGAAGCAGATAGAATGCTAGACATGGGATTTTTAAGAGATATTGAAAAGGTTATAAAATCTATGCCAGAAAAGCGTCAGAATTTGATGTTTTCGGCTACATTTTCCAAGGATATTAAGAAATTAGCACATGGTATTTTAAACCATCCTGTGCAAGTTGAAGCTACTCCAGAGAATACAACTGTTGAAGCGATTTCACAAAAAGTATATCGTGTTGCTAAAGGCTTAAAAACAGGTTTAATTATTAAGTTAATTTCCGATGGAAATTGGAAACAAGTTTTGGTTTTTAACCGAACAAAACATGGTGCCAATAAGCTTTGTGAAAAGATGATTAAATCAGGAATAACAGCAGCAGCTATTCATGGAAATAAAAGTCAAGGCGCAAGAACAAAAGCTTTGGCGGGTTTTAAAAGTGGTCGAGTACGTGTTTTAGTGGCTACAGATATCGCAGCACGTGGGTTAGATATTCCATTATTACCGCATGTTATTAATTTTGAATTGCCTAATATTTCTGAAGATTATGTACACCGTATTGGAAGAACGGGTAGAGCAGGAGCTAAAGGTGAAGCTATATCCTTAGTAAGTGCCGATGAAACTAGTTTTTTAAGAGATATTGAAAAGCTTATTGATATGAAATTGCCAGTGCAAATTGTAGAAGGTTTCGAACCCGACCCAAATGCATCAACGCAGCCTATAAAACAAGGTCAAGGACGTCAAAACAGAAAACCTAGAAATAACAATTCTGGTGGTTCTAGTAAAAACTCAGGTAGAAGTAATAAGTCTAGAAGCAGCAATAGCGCAAGACGCAAATAGTATACATGAACAAGATTCTTAAAGATAAAATCATAGAAGTTTGCGACAAAAAAATTGCCTCGAAAGGAGACGGTGTTGGCGTATCCTTCTATGCTTTTTTCAAGAATAAAAATGATAACCCAGAACTATTAATGGAAGCTGCAACATGGTGGATTAAAACCCATAAATTAGACCATTTTGAAAAGGCTGTTAAAATTAAAAAATTAGTTGAAAATTTATAATGGAATCGCAACCAAATAATCCACTTCATGGTATAAAGCTAGAACAAATTATGAATGATTTGGTCGAGCATTACGGATGGGAATATATGGGAACTGTTGTAAAAATTAAATGTTTTACAGATAATCCTACTGTAAAATCTAGCTTAAAATTTTTACGCAGAATGCCTTGGGCAAGAACTAAGGTTGAGAATATGTATTTAAAAATGCTTAAGAACAGGAGGTAATCTACTCATCTTCTTCAGGTTCAAAATCGATGATTTTAGCATCAAATTCAGCTTCAATAAACTCATCTCTACTTATCCAATATTCTGAGGTTATTAAAATATAGCCATTTTCAGTGGTAGGTTTTAAATCCCAAGCGATGTGTTCAGCTTCATCAAATGCTTCTTTACCTGCAAGCTGGTCTTCAAACAAACGTTTAATGACGTTACTTTTTGCGAGTGAAACACTAAGAGCTTTTAAAGCAACCTCTTTAGAAACTTCTTTGTTAGGTGTAATTTCAAACTCTATAATAGTTGCTTTAGCATTCGGAAATGTTCCATTATACGCCTTGTGAAGTAGTTGGTTTACGTTAAATAATTCATGATGAAATGAAATATCTGCGTATTCTTCAGAAATTTTGTCTAGTAACATTTCATGAGAAATTTGTTCAATTTGATTGTCGCTTAAACGTTCATGAAATTTATAGTTTAGTAGGATAGCCGCAGCTTTGTTAGGCTCAAAATCTGAAATAGCCATGGCTAATAAATCATTTAATTCTTCAGGTTTCGAATTTGCAGCATCCGGAAAATCTAAGCGGTTCAGTAACTGAATAATATCATGATTACTCCAAGCATCTTTTAACTCATCTACAGTTTTTACACTATTAATAACGATATGGTATTTCATAATTTCTAATTTGGTTTTTGTAAATGTAGTTTAATTAGTAATACCTTAATGTACTAAAAATAAAAAGGCTCAAGTTATAACTTGAGCCTTTTTGTAATTTTAAATTTTAAAAACTAGTCTTGTTTTTTCTTATTCTTTCCTTTGCCTTTTCCTTTGCTTTTACCCCAGTTCTCTTTTAGTTCTACTAAAGTTACCGCCCCATCTTTATCGGCATCTAATTTGGCATATTGTTTTTCTAATTTTTCAGCAGGAATTTCGTTTTTTCTTTTTACATTTTTAAATTCCTCTAGAGATACCGATCCATTTTCATCAGCATCAAACCTTTTAAGCATTTTTTCAAAGTTAGGTTCCTTTTTCTCTTGAGCAGACATAGTTATAGAAAAACCAAATAACCCTAATGCTAACATACCTAATTTTACTGTATTTAATTTCATTTTTTTAATTTTTTAATTTGTTTAGTAATAGTACTGTCAAATTAGACTAAAAAAAATAAAAAAGGTTTAATGAGCCGTTTAAATATTTTTCAAAGCTTCGTAAACAGTAATACTAACAGCATTGGCTAAGTTTAAGCTCCTTATATGTTCACTAAATAAAGGAATTTTAAAAAGCTGTTCTTTGTGCTTTTCTATAAGTGGTTTAGGTAAGCCAACAGACTCTTTTCCAAATATTAAAAACATATCATCTTCAAAAGGAATATCCCAGTGGTTTTTAGAGCCGTGGCTTGAAAGAAATGCCATGGTTTTATCTTTATTGATGTTAAAGAATTCATCAATATTATCATAATAAGTAACCGATAAATGTTGCCAATAATCTAATCCAGCACGTTTTAAACGCGCATCAGTAATTTCAAAACCAAATGGTTTAACCAAATGCAAATGTGATCCGGAAGCTAATGCTAAACGGCCAATATTACCTGTGTTATTAGGTATTTCTGGTTCTATTAAAACAATATTTAGTGGCATTATTCTGTTTTGGTTTTAACCTTTACTTTGGTAGCAGCAGGTTTCATTATAATTCTTAAAGTACTGTCGTTATTAAAATAACTAATCATCCAATTCATGAAAATAAGGAGTTTATTCTTAATACTTAAAATTAGCATTAAGTGAATAAACATCCATGTAAACCAAGCCATTCTACCTTGAAAACTAAATTTAGGTAAATCTACTACAGCCTTCCGTTTACCTATAGTTGCCATGGAGCCTTTGTCTTTATACTCAAAGTCTTTCATGGGTTTACCTTCGCTTAGTTTAGATAGGTTTTTAGCTAAAACCTCCGCCTGTTGTAACGCTACACCAGCAACTTGCGGATGCCCGTGCTCGTAATTTGGTGTACTCATATAGGCAATGTCGCCTAAGGCGTAAACCTGCTTTAAACCTTTAACTTGGTTATGTCGATTAACAATTAATCTATTACCACGAGTTATACATTGTTCCGGGAAACCTTTTATAATATTACCGGTAACACCTGCTGCCCAAATAACATTTTTAGAGTTAATGGTTTCACCAGAATTCAGAGTCACTACAGAGCCATCATAATCGCTTACAAACGTGTTTGTTTTTACGTTAACACCTAATTCTTCAAGATATTCTTGCGACATTTTCTGTGAGCCTTCGCTCATAGGGCTTAAGGTATTTGGACTACCTTCCAGCAGATAAATTTTAAGTTTAGAGAAATCTTTATCCGGATAATCCTTAGGTAAAATGTTATGTTTCATTTCGGCTAAAGCACCTGCCAATTCGACTCCAGTTGCGCCACCACCAACAATTACAAAATTCAATAAAGTTTGAAGTTTGTTTGGGTCTGTGGTGTTTAAAGCATCTTCAAAAGTTTGAAGAATTCTATTTCTAAGCTGTATGGCTTCAGGAATAGTTTTCATTGGGTAGGCAAATTTTTTAATACTCTTATTGCCAAAATAGTTTGTAGTACAACCTATGGAAATTACTAAATGATCGTAATTAAAATCACCTATTGGTGTGTTTACAAATTGGTCTTCAAAATTAATTTCAGTAACCTTTGTAATTCTAATACGTACATTTTTGGCCTTCTGAAATACCTTTCTCAGCGGAAACGAAATACTAGCGGGTTCCAATCTCGCGGTAGCCACTTGATACATTAAAGGCTGAAACTGGTGGTAGTTTTGCTTATCAATTAACCACACCTCGTAATTGGGGTGGTTCATTAAATCTTGAGCAAGTCTTAAGCCTGCAAATCCAGCTCCAATTATTACTATTTTTTCCGGTTGTATCATTTTTATTTTAATATAGATTCAACAAAGTTATTTAATATACCAAGTCTTCTCTTTAAGATGTTATTACGTATTTCTAATGCTAGTAAGACCTTAGCTCTAGGATGCATTATTTAATAGTTTTAAAGCAATTACCCACAATAAGAGTAAAAAAGGAAATCCATGCATTAGTAAATCAAACCAATCTTTAATCTCCATACCATGTGCTCCTCCAAAAACCCATTTTAACTTTCCCCAAACATGCGGTTCTGGATAAAAAGGGGCTAGTCCTAAAGTAAGGCAAAGTAGTATGGCAATTCTAAGATCCTTAAGTGGTTTCAAATAGGTTTAATTTAAAATTGAATTTACAAATGTATCAATACTATTTACCCCATTATTAGTAACATGTTTTACAAAAGCACTACCAATAATAGCCCCTTTGGCATATTGCGTGGCCTGTGTAAACGTTTCATTATTACTAATCCCAAAACCAATAACCTGTGGGTTTTTTAGGTTCATTTTACCTATACGCTCAAAATATTCCGTTTGCACGGTTCCAAAACCAGATTGCGCTCCGGTAGTACTCGCACTACTCACCATATAAATAAATCCGTTAGAAATAGAATCGATATAATGAATACGCTCATCGCTAGTTTGCGGTGTAATTAAAAATACATTTATAAGGCCGTATTTTTCAAAAATGGCTTGATATTCTTCATGGTAAACATCAACAGGTAAATCCGGAATAATTAAACCATCAATACCAATTTCTTGGCATTTTTTGCAAAAAGCTTCAACCCCATATTGAAACATTGGGTTAAAGTATCCCATAATAATTAAGGGAATATTTACTGTTTTTCTAATGTCTTTTAGCTGTTCAAAAAGCACTTCGGTGGTCATGCCGTTTTTTAAAGCAGCTGTAGAACTTGCTTGAATAGTTGGTCCATCGGCCAACGGGTCGCTAAACGGTAGGCCAATTTCAATCATATCGACACCGTTTTTTTCTAAATTCTCGATAATAGTTGCGGTATCGTCAATGTTCGGATATCCAGCTGTAAAATATATAGACAGTAACTTCTTGTCTTCGGCTAATTTGGTTTGAATACGATTCATTTTAATTAATTTTTTGGGCGTTACCACAAGGGTCGGGCTTTCACTACTCGCTCCCTCCTAAAAAGTCGGGGAGCTCAAACATGCCGTTCAATCCCTAACGCGGTAATAACGTCATCTATTTATATTTTAAAATATTCTATATAGTTGTTTAAATCTTTATCACCACGACCAGATAAACTAACTACAACAACATCGTTTGGTTTAAATTTTCTCTGTTCAAAAATGGCTAAAGCATGCGAACTTTCAATAGCCGGAATAATACCTTCTAATTTGCAAAGTTCTAAACCAGCATTCATAGCATCATCATCTGTAATAGCCATAAATTCTGCACGTCCTGTTTTTGCTAAATGCGCATGCATTGGGCCAACACCAGGATAATCTAATCCTGCCGAAATAGAATACGGTTCTGTAATTTGTCCATCTTTAGTTTGCATTAACAAGGTTTTACAACCATGAATAATACCTTCTTTACCTAAAACCGATGTTGCAGCACTTTCGCCAGAATCTACACCTAAACCTGCAGCTTCAACGGCTATAATACCAACTTCTGGTTCGTGTAAATAATGGTAATAGGTTCCTGCAGCATTGCTACCACCACCAATACAAGCCACTAAATAATCAGGATTTTCATTACCTGTTTGTTCTTTTAATTGCCATTTAATTTCTTCTGAAATTACCGACTGAAACCTAGTAACCATATCAGGATATGGGTGCGGACCAATAGCCGAACCAATAATATAATGTGTATCCACAGGATTGTTAATCCAATCGCGAATAGCTTCGTTGGTAGCATCTTTTAACGTGCGGCTTCCCGATAATGCTGGTACTACTTTTGCGCCTAACATTTTCATTCTAGCCACATTTGGTGCTTGTCTAGCAATATCTATTTCGCCCATGTAAACAATACACTCTAAGCCCATTAAAGCACAAACAGTAGCTGTTGCAACACCATGTTGTCCAGCTCCAGTTTCGGCAATAATACGGTGTTTGCCTAAGCGTTTGGCCATTAAAATTTGACCAATAGTATTATTAATTTTATGAGCACCAGTGTGGTTTAAGTCTTCGCGTTTTAAATATATTTTGGTGTTATATTTTTCCGAAAGACGTTTAGCAAAATAGAGTGGCGATGGGCGACCAACATAATCTTTCAAAAGTTGATCGAACTCCTTAATAAAATCGGGTTCTGCCATAACTTTTAAATAGTTTTGGCGTAACTCTTCTACATTTGGGTATAGCATTTCTGGTATAAATGCACCTCCAAATTCGCCGTAATAGCCTTTTTCGTTTACGTTATAATTCATAACATGTTCTTTTTTATAATCTAATACCTCGCTGAGGTTCTTTTTAAAAGCTTTTAATGCTTCAATGTTTTTTAATCCGGGTTCAATTTCAAACTTACTGTTTACATCCAAAGCATAACAGTATTTTGATGCTTTGCTATTTGTAAACTGTTTAATATCCTCTATTTCTTCTAAACCAATACCACCGCTTAAAAAGAAGGGTTTTGTTGATGGGTAATCGCTTAGTAAATTCCAATCAAAGGTATAACCGTTTCCTCCTGGATGTTTTCCTTTTGTATCGAATAAAAAGAAATCGCAAACCGCTTCATAAGGTTTTAGTCTTTCAAAGTTGAATTCGTCTTTTACCGAAAACACTTTTATTATTTCGACCTTTTCAGATTTAAGTGTACTACAATATTCAGGAGATTCGTTGCCGTGTAATTGAACAGCTTGTAAGTTGTGCTTGTTTATTTTATCTATTACAAATTCCAATGTGGCATCAACAAAAACCCCTGTTTTTTTGATAGCTTCGTCTATGTCAGGAATGCTTTCAGAATCAAAGTTTCGCGCAGATTTTTCATAAAATATAAATCCAAGATAATCTGGTTGCAATGTTGCAACGTGTTTGATATTATCCTGATATTTCATGCCACAAATCTTTAATTTCATTGTTCTAAAGATTTAATGAATTCGGTTGCACTTGCTCCAGGGTTATCTGTTTTCATAAAGTTTTCTCCAATTAAAAAACCTTGATACCCATAAGGTTGTAATTCCTTTATAGCCTCAATATTACTTATGCCACTTTCCGATACTTTTACAAAATCGTCTGGTATAAGGCTGCTTAAACTTTTACTCGTGTCTAAACTAACATCGAAGGTTTTTAAGTTTCTGTTATTAACACCAAGCATGTCTAAACTTGGCATAATAGATTTATGTAACTCTTCTTCGTTATGCACTTCCAAAAGTACATCTAGATGTAAACTTTTAGCAAACTCAGAGAATTGTTTTATTTCATCTCTAGATAAAATTGCTGCAATAAGTAGAATAACATCTGCGCCGTAAGCTTTAGCTTCTAGCATTTGGTACTCGTCTATTATAAATTCCTTTCTTAGTAAAGGTAAGTTACAACTTGCTCTTGCTGTTAGTAAATCGTCTAGCGAACCGCCAAAATACTTGCCGTCGGTTAAAACAGACATACCGCAAACACCTGCATCTTGATACCCTTTTGCTACATCTTGCACATTTAAACTGTTGTTAATTACAGATTTTGATGGCGAACGGCGTTTATGTTCTGCTATAATTCCAGATTTACTGTGGCGTAGGTTGTTTGCTAACGATACAGTTTGTCTTTCAAATAAAACAGATTGTTCTAATTGAGAGGTTGGAATTAGGCTTTTGCGAAGCTCAACTTCTTTGCGTTTATCAAGTGTTATTTTATCTAGTATATTCATTCTTTCTTTTCTTTATGTTCATTTTGTCTTGATACAAAACGAACCAAAAAATCATATCAATCTGAGGAAATTGCTAAAGCACCATTCACTTTCGGAATTGCGCGCTTAAAGCTGCGCTTTGCGACTCCATTCCTTCGTTCATTATTTCTGCAGATTGATGATTCGGACGGTGTCCGAACTTGGGTGTTTAATTTCTGCTATGTTCTTTTTATTTTCAGTCTATATTTTAATCTTTCTAACTTCTAACTTCTAACTTCTAACTTCTAACTTCTAACTATTTACTTAATTCAATCAATTTATCTAAACTCGTTTTAGCTTTGCCAGAAAACAGAGATTCTTTTGCAATTTCAAAACCTGCTTGATGCGAAATTTGCTTTGATGTAGCAATGGCTAATCCTGCATTGGCACAAACGACGTTGTTTTGTGCTTCGGTTCCTTTTCCGCTAATGATATCAACAAATATATTTGCTGCATCTGTTATAGTATCGCCACCAAAAATGGCTTCTTGTTTTATTTTTGCAACCCCTAAATCTTCGGGAGAGAAAAGCTTTTCGGTATGATTTGAAATAATTTTTGCTTTTCCTGTTAATGAAATCTCGTCGTAACCATCTAAGGCATAAACGATATTATAGTTACTATCTGTGTTTTGATATAAAAAACTATATAGCCTTAAAACCTCTAAGTTAAAAACACCTAGTACGTGGTTTTTAGGAAACGATGGATTAACCAAAGGCCCTAGAATATTGAAAAATGTTTTTACACCTAATTCTCTTCTTATGGGTGCTACGTTTTTCATGGCTGGATGAAATAAAGGGGCGTGTAATATGCATATTCCTGCTTGGTCTAAACAGCGTTTTAGGAAATCTTCATTATTAGAGAATTTTACACCTAAATGCTCCATAACATTGGATGATCCCGATGTTGATGATACACCATAATTACCGTGTTTAGATACATGAACACCTGCACCTGCCGTAATAAAAGAAGATAGGGTAGAGATGTTAAAGGTGTTTTTGCCATCGCCACCGGTTCCTACTATATCTATGGCATTAAAATCGGAAAGATTTATTGGTAAACATAGTTCTAGTAGGGCGTCTCTAAAACCTTTTAACTCTTGTATAGTAATACTTCGCATCATAAAAACCGATAGAAAGCATGTTATTTGGCTAGGGTTATACATATCATTGGATATGTTAACGATAACTTGTTTAGCTTCTTCGCTTGAGATGGTTTCGTGATTTATTAATCTTTTGAGTATATCTTTCATTTTCCTTCATTCCTGCGAAGGCAGGAATCTATTATTTAATTATACTTTTTTCAATCGAGTAAGCATTGTTTACTGCCACTGCATACTGCGACTAGTTTTGTACCCAATTCTCTAATATCTTTTTACCATCTGGTGTTAAAACAGATTCTGGATGGTATTGCACGCCTCTTACATCATAAATTTTATGTCTTAAAGACATGACTTGTCCGTTTGCATCGAATGAGGTGGCTTCTAAGCTTTCTGGTAATTCGGGATTTACCACCCATGAATGGTAACGGCCTACTTCGATGTTTTTATCTAAGCCTTTAAAAATATATTCGTCGTCTACACTAATGGTAACATTGGTGGCTACACCATGATACACATCGTCTAGATTTATAAGTGAACCGCCAAAGACTTCGCCAATGGCTTGCTGACCTAAACATACACCTAAAATACTTTTTGTTGGTGCATATTTTTCTATGATAGCTTTTAGTAAACCGGCTTCGTCTGGAATTCCAGGACCTGGCGACAATACAATTTTATTGAAAGCTTCTACATCTTCTAAAGCTAATTTGTCGTTTCTTACTACGGTTACATTACAGTTTAAATCTTCTAGGTAATGTACCAGATTGTATGTGAAACTGTCGTAATTGTCTATAACTAATACTTTTTTCATCTGTTTATCATTCCTGCGTAGGCAGGAATCTATTTTTAGTTAATCTTTTTATACTTCTGTTCATTTTGTCTTGATACAAAACGAACCAAAAAATCAAGATCAAGCCAAGGAATTTTTCAGTAAAAACTGAAAACCGATTTGAAAACTCCGCGTCGAACTCCGTTCTCCTGTTTTCGCAGCTTTTCTTCATCTATTCTGCGTCTTGACGATCAATTCTCTGAATTGAATTAGGACTTGATTTTCTATTAAATTATTTTTATTCTTCAACTTGTTTTAAAACCTTTCTAACTTCTAACTTCTAACTTCTAACTTCTAACTTCTAACTTCTAACTTGCGTTAGGGATTGCAGCGGCATCCTTTTTTTGCTGCCATAAATGGCAAAAAAAGATATAGCGTAAAGCCCGACCCTTGTGGTAACGCCCATACTTTAAATATCTTCGGCTAATTTAATAGCTTTAGTTAATGCGCCTAATTTATTATATACTTCTTGCAGCTCGTTTTCTTGATTGGATTTTGATACCAATCCTGCGCCGGCTTGCCAGTTTAATTTATAGTCTTTACTTAAAAAGGTACGAATCATTATGGCGTGGTTAAAATTACCATCGAAATCCATAAAACCAATGGCGCCACCGTAGTAGCCTCGGCTTGTTTTTTCGTAATCTTCTATGAGTTGCATAGCACGGTGTTTTGGCGCGCCGCTTAGGGTTCCTGCTGGAAAGGTATCGGCCACGACTTGCATGGTTGATGTTTCCTTATGTTTTTGTCCTGTTACTTTACTTACCAAATGAATGACGTGGGAGAAAAACTGAACTTCGCGATAGGTTACCACTTTTACTCCGCTACCGTGGCGACTTAAATCGTTTCGTGCTAAATCGACTAGCATAACGTGTTCTGCGTTTTCTTTGTCGTCGTTTTTAAGTTTTTCGGCTAAAATTTCGTCTTCATGCTCATCGCCTGTGCGTTTAAAGGTTCCGGCAATGGGGTGGATTTCTGCTAAACCATCATCGACAATGAGTTGTGCTTCTGGCGAGCTGCCAAATATTTTAAAATCGCCATAATCGAAATAGAATAGGTAAGGCGATGGGTTTATGCTTCGTAAGGCGCGGTAAATATTAAAATCGTCGCCCGTAAATTCTTGAGAAAAACGTCTTGATAATACCAATTGAAACACATCTCCGCGTTGGCAGTGTTTTCTTGCTATTTCAACTTGGTTTCTAAATTCATCGTCGGTTAAATTAGATTTTATATCGCCTTTTACATTAAAATTATAGGATGCAAAATTTTGAATGTTGATAAGCTTATCTATTTCATCGATATTATTTTCGGTGTCTTCATAACAATGCGCAAAAATATAGGCTTCGTTTTTAAAGTGGTTTATGGCTATGATGTTTTTGTAAACGGCATAGTACATGTCTGGAATAACCACCGAGTCGTCTTTTTTACTAATTTGAACATCTTCGAAATACCGAACAGCATCGTAAGCGGTGTAACCAAAAATACCGTTGTTTATAAACTTGAAATCCTCGTCGGTTTTGGTATCGAATTTTTTAGTGAACTTATGGATTTCGTCCGCTACATTAACATCCTTAGTAATGTTTAAAGTTGTGGTGCTGCCGTCTGGAAATGTTTCTGAAATCACTTCGTTTTCCACCTTAATTGTAGCAATAGGATTAAAACAAATGTATGAGAAGTTTTTATGACTTCTATGGTAATCGCCACTTTCTAATAAAATACTATTTGGGTATTTATCGCGTATTTTATAATATACCGTTACTGGTGTAATGGTATCTGTTAAAATGCGTTTGTGATGGGTATAAAGACTGAATTTTTTCATTTGTTTTTATATAAAAAAAGGCTTGTCGTGAATGACAAGCCTTTTGAATATTTTAATTTTTAAATATACTAGGGATTTACTTCACGAAGATTAGTTTCGAAAGCACCACCACCAAGTATTATTTAAAATTGAGTTCATTTTTTTGTTTTAATTGGTTCAAATATAAAGATGAAAATAGTTTTACACAAAACTTTGAATCGTTTTTTACATAAAAGTTTGTTAAACTAGAAGAAATGCAAAGAAGTATTAATTAATTTTATACTTATGAAGCTAAACGTATTAATTATTGTCATTCTTTTAATGACAGGTTGCAAGGAAAATAGTAAAACAACTCCGGTAAATGAAGAAATTACCAAGGACGTTGCAAGCCATACAGTAAACACTGCCGATGTTGAACTTGAAATTTATGATTTTGCAGGTTTTGAAAAATTTTTAAATAAAAAAGACAATAAAATTTATGTCGTTAATTTTTGGGCCACTTGGTGCGCACCATGTGTTAAGGAGTTGCCTTATTTTGAAAAGTTAAATACGGAATACAAGAATAAAAATGTTGAGGTGATTTTGGTGAGTTTAGATTTTCCGCATATGTATGATAAAAAACTGAAGCCTTTTATTAAAGAGAAAGCTTTAAAATCGAAAGTTATTGTTTTGGATGATCCCGACATGAATACTTGGATTCCTAAGGTGGATGAAAGTTGGTCTGGTTCCATTCCTGCAACGGTTATTTATAAGAATGAAACTAGTAAGTTTTATGAGCAATCGTTTAACTACGAAGAATTAGATAAAGAAGTTAATCAATTTTTAAATTAAGATATAATATGAAAAAGTTAATAAAATTAGTTCCGGCAGCAATTCTTGTGCTTTTTATAAGTGCATTTACTTTAAACAATACAACTAGTAATGGTTATGGTATTGGTGATGTAGCCAAAGATTTTTCGTTGAAAAATATTGATGGAAATATGGTGTCTTTGGCAGATTATAAAGATGCTAAAGGCTTTATAGTAACTTTTACTTGTAACACTTGCCCATTTGCAGTGATGTATGAAGACAGGATACAAGCCTTAAATGAAAAATATGCACCTAAAGGCTATCCTGTAATAGCTATTATGCCAAATAACCCAAAGACAAAACCCGGAGATGCTTTACCAGCAATGAAAAAAAGTGCAGAAGAGAAGGGCTTTACGTTTCCTTATTTAATGGATGAAGGTCAACATGTATATCCAAAATTTGGAGCTACTAAAACACCACATATTTATGTGCTCGAGAAAACTAATAAAGGTAATGTAGTAAAGTATATTGGCGCTATTGATGATAACCATAGTGATGCATCGGCAGTAAAAGTAAAGTTTGTTGAAAACGCAGTTGATGCCTTGTTAGATGGTAAAGACGTTGAGCAAAAAGTAACGAAAGCTATTGGTTGTGGAATTAAAGTATAATGAATACTAATTTTAAAAGGAATCCGAAGTGTAATACTTCGGATTTTTTTTCGTCTATACGTTTAGTTATATTAATTTTGTATAACATCAATATTTAAATAAAACATGGAAGATTTAACACAAGAAGAATGGGTAGAGCAATTAGCAAAAGATGATAATGCTGTTGTGCTGGATGTAAGAACGGACGCCGAAGTGGCTGATGGAATTATTGAAAACGCCATTCATATAGATATTTATAAAGGTCAGGAATTTATTAACGAAATCGAAGACCTTGATAAAAGCAAAAATTACTACGTGTACTGTCGTTCTGGAAATAGAAGCGGACAAGCATGTCAAATTATGGAGCAACTAGGTTTTGAAAATGCATATAACCTTGAAGGTGGTATGTTGGAATGGACTGGCGATGTAGTTGATTTGTAATATATTGTTGGTTTTATGAAGCAATTTTTAATACTTAAACTTTTTGTTTTAAGTCTAATTTTTACTTGTTGCCAATCGCAACCAGGTGCCAATTCTATTAAATTAACACCACAAGTATTTCAAGATTCTTTAAATCAAAAACCAGTTCAATTAATAGATGTTAGAACTGCAAACGAGTTTAATACAGGACATATTGATAACGCTTTAAATTTTGATTTTAAATCGGATGAATTTAAAAAATCTATTGCGGTATTAGATACTAGTAAGTCCGTTTTTATTTATTGTCGTTCTGGTAAACGAAGTGCAAAAAGTGTTGCTGCTTTTAAAGCCTTAGGTTTTAAAAATATTTACGAATTGGAAGGCGGAATTAGTCATTGGAGTAAGATAAATAACACGGTAAATAAATAGTAAACCAAGCCTTAATAGCGTGTAAACAAGGTGTATTTCGTCGGTGTTTTGCTCTTTCAACTATTTTTTGAGTACTTTATCTTTTTAATTTTCACAAAAATATATAATTGTGTAATTTTAAATAAAGTTTACCTTTTTAGTATTAATAGCAATTTAAAATATTCAAGTGATGGAAAACGGTTATATCATATTAGGACTGATAGCACTACTGTTTTTAAGTATTTATGGTTTTTCATATCTTTCTGTAGCCAGAGAGAAAATGAACCAGAAAAAACAACAACAGAAAGAGTTAGAAAAAGCACAGCTTAGGCGTCAAGCTCGAATTAAAAATCAAGAGTTAATCGACGAGCGCGTAAGAAAATTTAATGAAAGAAAAGAAGAGATTCAACATGAGTTAATGTTGTTAAAAAAGATGAAAGAAAAGCAAAAAGTAAGTTAAGTATTTCTATCATCTAGAAAAGCTCCAATGTTTTAAACATTGGAGCTTTTTTTTTAACAAGGATTTAGGTTGCTGTGGTATAAATAGCTATTTAATATTAAAATTCTTTTTCTATCTTAGTTGAATGACGCACGAATTAAAACTTATAGTCCAAGAAGCTAGAAAAAATCAGGTATTAGGCATTAAAAATGTTCTTGCTACGGTGGTGGATTTGGATGGTTCTTCTTATAGGCGGCCTGGTGTTAGAATGTTGGTGTCAAGCAACGGTGCCATGGTTGGCGCAGTTAGCGGCGGTTGTGTAGAAAAGGAAGTACAGCGTGGTGCTCAATCTGTTTTTAAAACAGGAGTTTCTAAAATGATGACCTACGATGGTCGTTACCGCTTAGGTTGCGAAGGTGTGCTATATATCCTTTTAGAAACTTTTAAAATTTCAGATGAATTTTACACAATATTTAGAAGTAAATTAGAAGCGCGAGAATCTATGACTCTATCTTCTTTTTACGAAAAAAAAGATGATGTTGAGGGTGATTTTTACTCGGTACTTGCTTTTAGTGAACATACAAAATTTAGGTTTTCATCTGTTAAGCGTGTTTCAATGGTTAACCATGCATTAAAAGTATTTAAGCAAACTCTATTACCCTGTTTTAAGTTGCTAATTATTGGTGGCGAACACGATGCTGTTAAGCTGTGTAAAGCAGCAGCGCTTTTGGGTTGGGATATACATGTTATATCTTCAATTAAAGACCCAAAGACGCTTAGCGATTTTCCAGGAGCTGTTGCGGTAACCTCCAATACTCCTGAAAATTTTGATACGAGTACTCTAGATACAAATAGTGCTGTTGTTTTAATGACTCATAATTTTGCTCAAGATTTAAGTTATTTAATGAAACTGCAACATTGCAAGTTGCCATATATTGGTGTTTTAGGATCTGCCAAAAGACGTAATCAACTTCAAAATGATTTATTCGAATATATCCCAGAATTAAAAGAAACGTTTGTAAATAGTATTTATAGTCCTGCAGGATTAAATATTGGTGCTATTACTCCAGAGGAAATTTCAATATCTATTTTATCTGAAATTTTAGCTACCATTAGAAATAAAAAGGCAACTAGCCTTAAAACCATATCTGGTAAAATACATACCCAGTTGTAATGGATATTGCAGTGGTAATATTGGCAGCAGGACAAGGTTCTAGAATGGGTGGTATAAAGCAATTACTCCCTTATAAAAACTCAACCTTATTACAGTATGTTATTAAGCAAACTTTAGCTTCAGATGCTAGTCATGTAAGCTGTGTGCTTGGAGCTCATGCACAAGTTTTAAAAAAGGCATTGACGTGTAGTAATGTTACAATTATTAATAACCCAAAATGGGAACTCGGTTTAAGTTCTAGTATATCTGTAGCTGTTAGTTATCTTAAAACGCTAAAGCGTTTGCCGGAAGGTGTTTTGTTTTTACTGGCGGACCAACCGCAGGTAGAATCAAACTATATTAATGAAATTATTGACTGTTTTAAAAATAACAAAGGAAAAATAGTGGCATCAAATTATGAGAATGGAAAAGGCGTTCCTGCATTATTTCCAGCTTTGTATTACGATGAGCTTATAGCGTTGAAAGGCGATAAGGGAGCTAAATTATTTTTAATTAAAAATTATAAAAGCGTAATTGGTTTAACACCGAATTCTAAAACTATATTGTTTGATGTTGATACGCCTGAAGATTACAAAAAGTTACGCCTTTAAACGCCAAAATAATATTTGGGTTATTTAAGGTTATTGTAGATTTTTTCTAATAAAATGGTTTCGTCAAAAGGTTTAGTAACAACATCATTTATTTTGGCCCGTTTAAAGCTTTTTAAATCTTCTTTAAAGGCTTGTGTAGATAAAACAATAATAGGTGTCTTTTTATATTCCCTTGAAAGATTTCTAACCGAAGCAGCTAAGTCTATTGCAGAAAAATCTTGAATGGTATTAGCTAATAAAATTAAATCGACATCTTTATTAATAATATTTGATACCAATTCTTCACCTTTAGAAATAATATTAATGTAAAAATGACCAGTTGCAGCTAGTATTTTTAAAATAGTAAGTTGTATTAATTCTGAATCTTCTACAAGTAAAATATGATACTTCTTGTTTAATTTAGGTACTTGGTATTTTATTAATTCTTCTTTTATGCTTTCGTTGTGATTTGAAAGCTTAAAACTAAGGTTGAATATAAATTTTGATCCTGCATTAACTTCACTCTCAACATTAATGTTGCCTTGCATTTCAGAAATTAAATACTTTACAATAGATAGGCCTAAACCAATACGCTTATCGTTACGAGCTGCAGCATCTAATTTGGTAAATCTTTCAAAAATAGTGTCGATTTTTGAGGCCTCAATACCAATACCAGTATCTATAACTTCAAAGTGAATATTAGCCTTTTTAGCACGAACATAATTTAACGACACATTTAAAGTGATGCTTCCTGCATGCGTGTTATTAATAGCATTGGTAATTAAATTAGCAATAATTTGTTTTAATCTATATTGGTCTGCTTTAACGTATTCTGGAAGCCCTTCTTCTAGGTTGAAATTAAATTCTAATCCTTTATTATTAGCCAAAATTTTATAGCCTGCAATAATATCATTTAACAGTTTACTAAAGTCGAAAACTTTCTCGTTTAAGCTTAATTTACCAGATTCAATTTTCGAAATATCTAGAATATCTTCAATTCTAGTTTTTAAATCTTTATTTGCAGATTGAATGATATCCAAGTAGTTTTTTTGATCGGCACTCAAATTACTATTAATAAGTAAATCGCTAAAAATAATGGACGCCGTTATAGGATTTCTTAGTTGATGGCTAAAGTTTGCTATAAAGTTGTTTTTAAAGGTCTCTTTTTCTAGCAAATACTCGTTTTTTAACTCTAAAACCTGAGAGTTTATAATGGATTCGTTTCTAGTTTGGGCAGTAAGTTGGTAATTGTTATAGTGTTTTGTTAAATTCTCTAAAATAACAAGGTTTTCGTTTTTGTTTTGAGAAATAATAGTAATATCAGCAATAAGAATTTCATTCTCGAAATCGAGATTAATACATGAAAACTCAAAAGTTTCATCATTCACTTGAAGTAAACCGCTTAATATTTCAAAAAACGGGTGGCACTCTTGTAAAAGCGATTTGGGTTGCACCGTAAAAAGATTATTATCCGTTTCTAGGACAGCGCCAAAATCATCTACTAAAATGTATTGAAAATTGTTCTGGTGATATTTTTTTTTATACCCTTCTAGCATGGCCCTTAAATTAACTCTTTAGCTAATTTAGAAAAAAGAGATTCAACCCTACTACCATTTTTAGCACTTACAAACAAATCGACCAAATCATCAAATTTATCGTTGTATTGCGCTAAATATTCTTTATTAACTAAATCTACTTTATTTCCTACAACTTTTAGGGGAGTCTTTGAGTAATTTTCATGCAGGTAATTAACTTCATTTTTTAAGTTTTCAAAGGTCGATGGTCTAGACAGGTCAAAAACATAAATAAAGGCATGTGTACCAAGTAGGTATGATACTCTAGTTTTTTTAATATCATCTTGCCCTTCTAAATCCCAGATAATAAAGGAAACAGATTCGTCTTCAGCTATTTCTATAGTTTTTTTAGAAATATGAACACCTATAGTAACTTTATAATCTTCGGAGAATGTGTTTTCAACAAAACGTCTAATTAAAGATGTTTTTCCTACCCCAAAATGACCTATTAAAACAATTTTTTTAGATGTTATCATTGTTAAAGAAATCTTCTAGTTTTTGGGTTATTAATTCTTTGTTATTCAAAATATCTGACACTTTTTGTTTACTTGTAAAATCTAGTATTTTATCTTCTAATTTGTCTTGGTAAATAATGTTATATGCTCCGGATATAACCACTGCAATATAAAAAGAAGAAAAATTTTGGAGATGAATATGGTAAAGGTCGTAATCTATATGTTGTAAGTTCTGGCTTTCTTTTTTAAAGGCATCTTCAACAAAACTTTTAATGGCGGTTAGCATACCGGCAACCATATCTTCATCTGTTGTTTTGTTTTTAGAAAATTCTGCTAAAACAATACCAGACCCTTTCTCAATAATAATAACTTGCTCTATTTTAGTGTTGCTTAGTTCTTGTAGTATTAAATCGGATTCATTAACACCAGATGCTTTAGATTTCGCTTTTCTAAAAATACCTTTAAAAGAAAATGTGTTATTAACCTGTGTATTAATTTTATCGGATAATAACTTCATTTCATGCTGTATGTAGCGCTTTATCATTTTTCCTATAATAGGGAAAAGAGCTTCTACAACGGCATCTTGCGAGTTTTTAATTTCTTCCTTTAAAGTTTTGGTTATGGTTGGTCCTAAGGTTTTAGGAATTTCCTTTATAAAATTGTTTAGCTTGTCATCAATGATTGGATCTACTTTATTAGAAAGTTTTTCCTTTTCATTAATAGTTTTTTCAAGACTTTTAATTTTTTTTTCAATAGATGAAGTAAACTCCCGCTCGTCTGTAAGCAGAATATCTTTAATGATACTTAGTTTTTCATCTTGATTCATTAGTGCAGTAGTGTTTAGTCACTAATTTTCTCTCCCAATTTAATAAAAAGCTCACTTAGTAATTTTCGGTTAACTTTTTTATCATCAAGATTATCTAGCTTATCTTCAACAGATTTTTCTAGATCAGAAATTCTAATATTAATATCTGTACTTAAGGTATCTATATTCTGTAAAATTTCAGATTCTACAGCACTCATTAAGTTTTGTAGTTCCTCTTTTTTAGCAATAATATCAGCTTTTAAAGCTTCAAATTCCGAATTGTATGCCTGAATATTTTCACCAAAAATAAGTTCTTTAATGGCGTCAATTTTTGAATTAGCAGAATTAAATTTACCATTCAAATTTTCCGGAGTCTCATCTTTTACTTGTTCTTTCATTTTCGCAGTAGTATTAAGCTATGATACACAAAAGTAGTCTAAAAAACACAAAATTTGATATGTTTTTTGTTTTTTTAAGTCTATAAACCTTTAACTCTAAATATTGTTTTAGTATTGTAAGTTAAGGAAAAAAGAAAATGAAGCATTAAAATAGTTATGTCTTTAATGTTCCCAACCATATATGGTATTGCCTTAGGGATTTAACCGAGGAGCATTCTAAAGTAGGATCTGCAGGTTAATTATGGCCATTGTAGGAGGTGCACTAATGCCAAAGCTACAAGGTATAGTTATTGACCAAGGCGGTAATGGCGTTGCAGATATTAAAATTATGGGAATGCCCGAAGTTAATATCTCGTTTAAACTGCCCCTTTTATGTTTTCTATTTATAGCTTGGTATGGCTTGTATGTTTATAAAATCTCCAGTAAGAAAACAGAAGATATTTTGTCTAACATTTTGTAATTTGAAGTTAGTCCTTTAAAAATGTTGGCTTAAAATAAAAACCCCAAAAAAAACATTACGTTTTCGGGGTTTTTTAAGTGGAGTCGGAGAGAATCGAACTCTCGTCCAAACAAGTAACCAAAGAGCTTTCTACACGTTTATTCTTTTCTTGGGTTTTCGATTATAAGCTGGTTAAAGACAACCCACTTATAACTTAGCTTCTTTAGTTTCGTAAAAGTATCAAAGCACTACTTAAACTATATTGACATTTACGATGCCTCAAAATGGAACGCCGTCAATCAAGGCTTTCCGGAGACATAAAGCATGTACACCTTGTGTACCTAGGCCAATTCTACTATAATTCGAATTATGCTGCTAAAGCGTAGTTATTCTCGCCGTTTAAAATTTGGTCTAGCCTTTAACGTGTTTCAATGCCATTACACGACGTGCTTACCGTTCAATTAATCTCGCTGTCAAAACCAGTCGACCCCAATTTAAATAAAATAGTAAAAGTTGTCACTTCGAGTGGCCCGAATTTATTTCGGGATGTATCTAGAAGTGGGCGTTACCCAAAAGGGTCGGGCTCTCGGCAGTCGCTTTTTTGTGTTGCATATGTGCAACAACACAAAAAGAGCTTCAACAAAGCCTCCATCCCTAACGCGGGCAGCAAAGTTATCAAAAAACTTTGTATACCACTCCAAAACTAGTACATTTAGTTCAAAATTTATACCAAAGCAATCCCTGTCAGTAAAAAATCAATATATGAGTATCACATTTGCCATTATAAAAGAGCGTAAAAATCCACCAGATCGTCGTGTGGTGTTTTCACCAACCAAATTAGAACAAGCTAAAACCCAATTTCCCAATGCTACTTTTAAGGTGGAAAGCTCAGATATTCGTGTGTTTTCAGATCAAGAATATAAAAATGCGGGGTTCGAGGTAAGCACTAATGTGTCAGATTGCAATGTCATGCTAGGCGTAAAAGAAGTCCCAATCGATGCCTTAATACCAAACAAAAAATACTTTTTCTTCTCGCATACCATAAAAAAGCAACCCTATAACCGTAAGCTATTAAAAGCCGTATTAGAAAAAAATATAGAACTCTACGACCACGAAACTATAGTTAGCAATAAAGGCTTTCGCTTAATAGGTTTTGGGCGATATGCAGGCATTGTTGGTGCTTATAATGGTTTTAGAGCTTGGGGTTTAAAATATAATACCTGGAATTTACCTAAAGCAGGCCCATTACCAAATCAAGCTGCATTAATAAACGAGCTCAATAATTTACAAATACCAAACATAAAAATACTATTAACTGGAAGCGGAAAAGTAGCAAACGGCGCTCAAGAAATGCTAGATGCCATGCACATTAAAAGTGTTTCTGTGCAAGACTATTTAAATAACACCTTTAACGAGCCAGTATATTGTAAAATCGATGTCTTAGACTATAATAAACGTAAAGACGGACAATTAATTGATAACCAAGATTTTTTCGATAATCCACAGGAGTACGTTTCAGATTTTATGCGATTTGCTAAAGTAACCGATTATTACATAGCCGGACATTTTTATGGCGACGGTGCACCATATTTGTATACTAGAAGCGATGTAAAGTCATCAGATTTTAACATAAAAGTAGTAGCCGATATAAGTTGCGATGTCGATGGACCAGTAGCAACAACACTAAAAGCATCAACCATTGCAGATCCTATTTATGGCTACGATCCAGACACCGAAATCGAAATAGATTTTAAAAATGACAACGCCATAACCGTAATGGCAGTCGATAATTTACCATGCGAACTTCCGCAAGATGCCAGCGAAGGTTTTGGCGAGATGTTTTTAAAACACGTTATTCCAGCCTTTTATAATAACGATGCCGATGGCATTCTTAAACGTGCCAAAATTACCGAAAATGGAAAATTAACCGAGCGTTTTTCATATTTACAAGATTATGTTGATGGGTTGGAGTAAAACGTTTTAAAAGCCCAATTCCCGAGCCATAAAAAAGCACCAAAAAGTATTGTAAATAACCAGGCTTCTTGGTGGTCAAATGGTTTTATGGCAATATTTAAAATATCTATAAATAAAACTTTAGGGTTACTTAAAATTTCCCAAGAATTATAGCGTAAAAACCGACCTAAATACACACCAAATCCTGAGAGGAAAATGGTAGTTGAGCTTATGTATTTTGCCGTCTTTTTATTTGTTAGGTTTAGTAGCATGGTTTTCATGTCGTTAATAGACAAATAGAAAAGCATGATACCGGTTAATGCAAAGGCCATAATTACCAAAATATCCAACCATAGCAAATGGGTGGTACTTACTTTTAAATGTAATAAATCTGTTATTATGTATGGCGCGTTGGGTAAAAAAAGCAGCCATATACAAAACCAAAGTATAAACACATATTTATTAAGCTTGGGAAGGCTTACTAAATATGTGGTTATGGCAAATGGTATAACGGCTAAAAATAAATTCCATACTAAAAACAAGTAGAAAAAAGAGTAGGTTAACTTCATTCTAATCATGAGTAGAAAAATGCTAAATAGTATGGAAATGCTAACTAAAGCAAATGTTTTAAATCGGGACAAAAAGAGCTGTTTTATGTAATCCATAGTTTGTAAACTTTATATTCTAAAATTATTACGCTTATAATACCAAGTGAATAAGCCACTAAATCTGAAATTTGAAACGTACTGCCTAAAATGAGTTTTGCTAGTTGGTTGTTATGCAAATTAAATAGTTCGAGAAAATTGGTGAGTTGCAAAAACTCGACGGTAAATGCTATAGCTAAAACTATTACTGCAATTTTAAAATGATGGCCTTCTATAAAGGTTTTAAAAAAACAGTAAAGTAAGATGACGCATAAAAAATCGCCAAAAGTATGCCTAATAAAACCCGTTTTTAGGTAAATGGCTATAAGCGTTTCTATTGTAAACAGGAGTATAGTTAGTAGTAAATATGTTTTGTTGAGTTTCATAAGGTTTCAATTAAAATATAGAAATACAAAAATGCTATTGGAATGTTGGTTAATACTAGGCCTGTGGCTTGTAATAACTCGCTTCTGTTTTTATTGTCAATTAGTCCAAATAATAAGCCAAGTAGAGCTATTGTATTGATTATTACAGCAACAATAATAAATATAATACCAGGATAAATTAGCTTGTATGAATTTGAAAAGTAGAGTTGTAAAGCAAACAAAATCGTGCCTATGGCAAAGCTTAAAACTGCAATGGTTTTACTGGTTGTTATCAAGTTTTTCATGTTGTTGGGTTTTGCGTTAGCGATTGAACGGTCTGTCTGAGCTCCCCGACGTAGGAGGGAGCGAGTAGTGAAATATTTATATTCATATGTTCATTAATTTAAAATAGAAAATGACGAATAAAGCGCGACCCCTCCCGATAGCTATCGGGATCGGGGTAACGCCCACATACTAAATTATATCAATTAACCGTTGTGCCAATCTATTTTTCGAGATACAAACATAACGATGGCAAGTATTAGGAATAAGCCAATGCTGCCAACTAATAAGGCGTAGTTTTCTAACTGAATAATAACGTAAATAAAGGCGTATAATCCTGTTAACGATAGCCCGATAAATATTGGAAACTTAAAGGTTTTTAATATAGATTTTGAATATAAAGTGATTAGCACAATTACCGATGCGCCAGAAATTACATAGGCTTTTAGGAAATTACTGTGCTCCGATAGGGATACTAATAGCGTGTAAAACATAGTTAGCGCCAACCCAATCATTAAATATTGAAAAGGGTGAATGTGTATTTTACTAAGGGTTTGTATTAGGAAGAATACTAAAAAGGTAAGCCCAATAACTAGAAAACCGTATTTGGCAGAGCGTTCGCTTTTTTGGTATTCGTCTACCATGACCATAAATTTTGTTCCGAAAGCAAACTGACTTAGTTTAGGAATGCTTTTTAGGTGTTGCTGCGAGAAGGCTCTGTTTATATGTAATATTTTCCAATCGGCTTTAAAACCGTCTTTTGTAATGCTTTTAGTTTCGTCGTTGGGTAGGTAGTTACCCATAAAACTTGGGTCTGCCCAATTGGAATTCATATGCATGGTTGTGGTTTTTCCAATAGGAATTAACTCTATTTGGCGGCTGCCATTAAAGGTCATGGAGAAGCTAAAAGGCGTATTTTTTGTTTTGAATAAATCTTCGTTTTTAATTAGCGCAGATTCTAATACATCGAGACGGCTGTTAGTGTTTTGATTAAAATTAGTTTCGAAACTGTATGCTTTGTCTTCTAGTTTTATTTGTACTTCGCTTTTTATGCCTTTTAAGTTAGAGGTTTTAATAATTATGGAAGCCTCGTTCCAAACAATATCTTCTTGTTTAATGCCTTTTGCCGTTAAATCTACAGGAATATAGTTTCCTGTAAAGTCCATTGTTGTAGTAAATACAGCCGACTCAAAGTTACCTCGTTTTAAGGTTTTTGAATTTACATCTACTGTTGCGTTGAGATGTTCTGGAAATATATAAGCATACTTAATATGCGTTTGTGTTTCTTTAAAATAAGTTTTAGTTTTCTCGTTAAAGGTTTTGGTTTCGCTGTATGTTTTATAAGGGAGTTTTAAAATGGGACCGTAAACCAAAACATCGTTTCCCCATTTTTTATTTATTTCGTTTACCACATCTTTTTGCCTAAAGGCTCTTTCGTTTATTAAACTATTAATGTATGATAATGGGACTAATAAGATGATAACCAGAAACCCGACCATGAGCATTCTTGCTGTTATTGAAGTTTTAAGCCAATGCCCAAATTTGTTTTGCTGCAGATTGTTGTTTTGTGTTTCCATTTGATTTTGTTTTAAAGTACTTTGAAATTCAAAGTAAAATGATAAAAAAATTGTTATTGTTTGTTTATTAATTTTTCTAGTGCGCTAATATGCTTTTTAAATTCTGCTCTGCCCAAATTTGTGGTAGAGTAGCGGGTGTTTGGTTTTCTGCCAATAAATTGTTTTTCTACTTTAATATATTCGGCTTTTTCTAGGGCCTTGGTGTGGCTAGCCAAATTACCATCGGTAGCTTCTAAAAGTTCTTTTAGCATTTTAAAATCGGCATATTCGTTTACCATTAAAATAGACATGATGCCTAATCTAATACGATGGTCGAATGCTTTATTTATGTTGGTTATTATACTCATATTATTTCCTGCGTAGGCAGAAATCTAATTAATTTAAAGTTCAAAGTTACTGAATACTGCGACTGTAAACCACTTACTTATTAACATCATACTTAAAATGCATCCACGTACCATAAACAATATGCATAACCCCAAATCCTAGCACCCAAAGCCAAAAGCCATACCCAGGATACAGTGCCGCAATTAGTCCTAAAGCTACCTGAATAAAACCTAAATATTGGATGTCGCCAATGCTGTATTTTGAAGCGTTTACAAGTGCTAAGCCATAAAAAATAAGCATTAAACCACCTGTATGTCCGTACTTGCCTTGGCTAAGAATAATTATAATATAAAGTCCACCGGCAACCATAGGAATTAAAAAATTGTATACCAGCCTTTTTGAGGTGGCATCCCAAATTTTGGCTCCGTGTTTTTTAGCTTTTTTGGTTGTTAATATAATTCCTGTAACGATACTTAAAAATGCTACCATGAGTAATATAAATAAGCATATTTTAAATATAGCGCCATCTAAAATTAAATAACCTCTAACCGATGTAGTTACTAGCCAATACGCAATGGCCGCTCCAATTAAAGCATAAATACCTGCAAGTATGCCCGATAACCCACTAAGAGAAATAAAACGAGATGATTTATTCATCATGTTTTTAATTTCGCTTATGTCTTTTAGATAATCTTTTGATTCCATATAAAAGTACTTTGAATTGCAAAGTAAATAATAATTTTTGACTTTTGCTTTATAAATTTTTGTTAAAATTTATTATTAATTAAATTTACGAATGAATCCAGCGGAAGACTATATCCTAAACCAGCCAGAACCTTATCGTTCCATCTTAATGCATATTCAAGTGATTATTGAACATGCTATTCCGGAGGTTGAATTAAAGTATAAATGGCGAATTCCTTGTTATTATTTAGGTGAAACTCCCATGTGTTATTTAAATGCGAGTCATAAAAAACAATTTGTCGATGTTGGGTTTTGGCATTCGGCATACCTCGATAAATTTGATACGTATTTGGTTAGCGAAAACCGTAAAGTAGTTAAATCGCTACGCTATACATCTTTAGAAGACATTGACGATGCCATATTTATTGCCATTTTAGAAGAAGCAAAAAAGCAAAAAGGAAAATCGTTTTACAATAAGTAAATAAACGCTTATAATACTGTAAAGGCAGTTTTTAAAATAATACAGTTGTCGCTAAATCTATAAATATTTAAAATGAATAAATTACTGTAGGCTATGTATTAGCTTACATTTTTTTAGGTGGTTCCAAGTAAAGATTGTAGTGATAGCGGTGTTAAAAATGAAGCTTAATAGAGAAGCAAGCACTATTGCAGAAGCGCGTATTTTTGAAGTAACTTTTACGGTGCCAGTATGTGAGTAAATATAATTAGCAGTGTTCGCTAATTGAAAAAAGCGTTAGTTTCAAAGCAAGAAACTAACGCTTTTTTTTATTTGATATAACGCTTTTTAGTTATGAGAACCATCGCAATACGGCGGATTTTTAGTTAGTTTACAGGTGCAAAGGTGAGCTGTTTTTTCTTCTTCTACCGAAAAAATTAAAGGTGTTGTTGCCTTTGCTGTTTTATGAGCGCCATTGCAAAACGGTTGGTTCTCGCTATGGCCACATGTGCACCATGCATAATTTTTATTCGCTTCTAATTCGCATTTAACAGGAGCGTCGCCTCCTCGTGTATTATTTTCCATAGTATTTGTTTTAGTGACAAGTAAAATACTATTTTAAATAAACTAATAGTGGTTTTAGTTAGAGAACACTGGTAGTTAATAACGATTCTAAATTACTTAGAAGGGGTGATTTAAGTTAGTTTTTGTTTAGGTATTTTATATCCTGAAAATACCTCCAAAAGCAATAACACGTTGTAAATAAAGGAAGTGTTGCGATGCGCTTTCGGCAGTATTGCTTGTAGTACGAATATCAGGCATATTAATATAACCACCTTTTAAATCGAGTTGCATAAAGAAGTGCTTAAAAAACGTGAAGTTAAGTCCAGCATGTATTGACACCCCATAGCCTGCTAAATGAAACTCATCGTATCTTTCTTTTTGTAAAAGTGTTGTATTTGTTTTTGGATATAGAATACCACCAGCTAAACCTTCGGTTATGTTTATTTGAAATTTATCGGTGTTTTGGATATTGAAAAGTTTTGAAATATCGTCATATCTAGAAAATTCGGTATAGATGTAATTTAGACCATTAGTGTGTTCGAACATTAAAAAATCTTCGGAAATAAAGGTTTCATCGTTATTGTAAGTGCCATTGAACTGCGAACCGGTTTCGGTGGCGGGTAAATTTATGTAACCATCTACGGTTTGGTTTCTGTTTCTGTGCATGACATATTTCATGTGGTCTAAACCTAAAGAAACGGTGTATTTATCTGATATAAAATAACCTATTTTGGCATTGGTTTGCGGTATGGTAATACGTGTTGGGTTTAAATAATCGATATGCCAACCTTTAGGTTTGTCTTTTGCAGCGACATCTTTTATAGTAAAATTGTAATCTTCACCTTTAAAATGAATATCGGATCTTGAGAAGGATTCTCTGTTTCCTCCCCAACTAACAAAGAATTTACCTTTATTGGACGCTGTATATTTTAAGGGTTGAATGTCTTGTGCTACGAGGTTAAGTGAAAGCAAAAATAAGGTTAAACCTAAATAAGGCTTTAATATTTGGAATGTCATAATTTGGGAACTATTAAAGAGAATTTACCGTTTTTCTGATGGCTACTAGGTTGCTTAATAATTTTTCTAAATTATCTAAATGTAGCATATTGGCACCATCGCTTTTTGCATTTGCAGGATCGAAGTGGGTTTCTATAAATAAACCATCTACATTATTTACAATACCAGCTCTGGCAATGGTTTCTATCATATCTGGGCGTCCGCCAGTTACTCCAACCGATTGATTTGGTTGCTGTAGTGAATGGGTAACATCTAAAACAGTAGGTGCGATTTTTCGCATGGTTGGAATACCACGGAAATCGACAATCATGTCTTGATACCCAAACATGGTACCTCTATCGGTTATCCAAGCTTTGTTGCTGCCGGCGTCTTTTACTTTTTGTACGGCGTGCTTCATGGCCTCTGGACTCATGAATTGTCCTTTTTTTAGGTTGACTACTTTTCCTGTTTTTGCTGCTGCAACTACAAGATCGGTTTGGCGTACTAGAAATGCTGGTATTTGCAGCACATCGACATATTCGGCTGCTTTAATAGCATCTGAAACTTCGTGAATATCGGTTACTGTAGGAACATCGAAAGTTTCGGATACTTTTCTAAGAATTTTTAAGGCTTTTTCGTCGCCAATACCAGTAAAACTATCTATGCGGCTGCGGTTTGCTTTTTTAAAACTGCCTTTAAAAATATAAGGGATTTCTAGTTTATTGGTAATTGTAATTACTTTTTCGGCTATACGCATTGCCATATCTTCGCCTTCAATGGCACATGGACCACATAATAGAAAAAAGTTATTGGAATTTGTATGTTTTATTTTTGGTACCTCGCTAAGTTGCATGTGCTATAAAATTTAGGCTGCAAAGTTACGAAAATGAGTTTTAATAAAACACCACTGTTTTGGGTTTTGATTATTGCTGGCAGATACGCCCGCGTTAGGGATTGAATGGCCTGTTTAAGCTCCCCGACCTTAGGAGGGAGCGAGTAGTGAAAGCCCTACCCTTTGGGTAACGCCCAACTTATTGTATTACTGTAGGTAACTTGGTTTTAAACGCTTTTGGTTAAACTGTTTTTTATAATCCAGAGTGCCATAGCAAAACTTGCGAAAATAAAAAGACCGCCGTAAACCATAAATTGCTTTATTGGGTAAGAAACGGACACAATTTGAAGCATATCTGATACGAAAGCTAAAATTAAATACGACGAAATGCACACAAATGTGATGCCTAATGTGAAATTTAATTTTTTACTTGGCTTTAATATTTGCCATAAAAATGGAATACCAAATAATAGAATTGGATATGCTGTTAAACCTTCGGTACGATTTACTACAGTGAACCAATAGGCTGTAATGGCAATAAAATATAGGTATGGAACGAGTTTTGTATAATTGGATATGCTTTTCATAATTCTGTTTTTTTAGAGAGACTGTACTTTAATAAACGTAAAAATTAGGAAATTAGTTTTTTGAAATTATGATTATAACATATAATTAACTTTTTATGCTAGTAAAATGTTAAATTAAATAGATTTAAAATTAAATATAGCGTACCTTTGCAGGCTTAAAATAAGGCACTATAATATGGCTACTATTAAAAACATTGCAATTATTGCACACGTTGACCACGGTAAAACTACGTTGGTTGATAAAATTATGTATCACTGTCAATTGTTTCGTGAAAACGAAAACACCGGTGATTTAATTCTTGATAATAATGATTTAGAGCGTGAAAGAGGTATTACAATTACTTCTAAAAACGTATCTGTTGTTTATAAAGGAACAAAAATTAATATTATTGATACACCAGGTCACGCCGATTTTGGAGGTGAAGTTGAACGTGTATTAAACATGGCCGATGGTGTTGTGTTATTGGTTGATGCTTTTGAAGGGCCAATGCCACAAACGCGTTTTGTATTACAAAAAGCGATCGATTTAGGTTTAAAACCATGTGTGGTTGTAAACAAAGTTGATAAAGAAAACTGTACGCCTGATGAAGTACATGAAAAAGTTTTCGATTTAATGTTTGAACTAGGTGCTGAAGAGTGGCAGTTAGATTTTCCAACAGTTTACGGTTCGGCTAAGAATAACTGGATGAGTGACGATTGGAGAAATGAAACTGACAATATTGAGCCATTATTAGATATGGTTATTGAGCACGTTCCGGCTCCTGTATTTCCAGAAGGTACAACGCAAATGTTAATTACATCTTTAGATTTCTCTTCTTTTACAGGTCGTATTGCGATTGGTAGAGTACAAAGAGGAACTATAGTTGAAGGACAACAAATTGCTTTGGTTAAACGTGACGGAAGTATTGTAAAAAGTAGAATTAAAGAAGTCTTTATTTTTGAAGGTCTTGGACGTAAAAAAGTAGATAGTGTTCAAACAGGAGATATTTGTGCTCTTGTTGGTGTTGAAGGTTTTGAAATTGGAGATACTGTTTCTGATTTAGAAAATCCTGAAGGACTTAAATCTATTGCTATTGATGAGCCTACAATGAGTATGTTGTTTACAATTAACGATTCGCCTTTCTTCGGTAAAGATGGAAAGTTTGTAACATCTCGTCATATTAAAGATCGTTTAGAAAAAGAATTAGAGAAAAACTTAGCACTTAAACTAGGTGAAACTGGTAGTGCAGATAAATTCATGGTTTTTGGTCGTGGTGTATTACACTTATCGGTTTTAATTGAAACTATGCGTCGTGAAGGTTATGAGCTTCAAATTGGACAACCACAGGTAATCATTAAAGAAATTGATGGTGTTAAATGTGAGCCTATTGAAGAGTTAACTATTGACCTTCCTGAAACTGTTTCTGGTAGAGCTGTAGAGTTTGTAACTTTACGTAAAGGTGAAATGCTAAGTATGGAAGCTAAAGGAGATCGTATGATTTGCGAATTCTTAATTCCTTCGCGTGGTATTATTGGTTTACGTAACCAATTACTAACGGCAACTGCAGGTGAGGCTATTATGGCACACCGTTTTAAAGAATACCAACCCTTAAAAGGTGCTATTCCAGGACGTATTTCGGGATCTTTAGTATCTATGGAAAACGGAACAGCAATTCCTTATTCTATTGATAAATTACAAGATCGTGGTAAGTTTTTCGTAGAGCCAGGTGAGAATATATATGAAGGCCAAGTAATTGGTGAAAACTCTCGTCAGGATGATATGAATATTAACATTACTAAGGCTAAAAAGCAAAGTAATGTACGTTCTTCTGGAGCAGATGATAAAGCGAAAATTGTACCAGCAATTAAATTCTCTTTAGAAGAAGCTTTAGAATATATCCAAAAAGATGAATACGTAGAGGTTACACCAAATCACTTACGTTTACGTAAAATTTGGTTATCTGAAGTAGACCGTAAAAGAAATAAGACTATATAAATTTAGAAACACTTTTACATTTAGCAGGTTTATATTCATATTTTATTAAACCTGTAAATAAATTACAAAAGGTAAACACCCAAGGTGTTTACCTTTTGTGTTTTATAGCAGTTTGTTTTTGTAATTATAACAGCTTTATTAAAAGCCACTGTACATACGGTTAGTCCTAATTGTCTTGAATAAAACACGTTGAATGATAAGTTTTTAGTAATAAAAGCTAGGTTTTATAAATTAAACTTTTAAACCTTAAATGATTTTGTATATTTGGTTAGATCTTATTAACACAAAACATAATTGGTTCTATAAAACGTTTATATAATTTAAACGCGTTTTGGTGGGTCAAATAAAAAAGGTAATTATCTATTAATTGGGAAAATTAATACAATATATAAACGATAAGGTTTTAGTCAAGATTGCCTCATTGCAAAGTGCCTCGGTATTTACTAGAATATTAGGAGGGATATTAACTTCAAAAGCTATTGCTGTTTTTATTGGTGCCGAAGGTTTAGCCTTAATAGGTAATTTACGAAATTTTGTTAGTGCTTTTCAAACAGTGGCGACCTTAGGGTTTTATAAGGGGATAGTTAAATACATAGCAGAATTTAAAGAAGATACCTTAAACCTTAGTAGAACACTTTCTACGAGCTATTACATTGGTTTTATTGCTACCGTAATGGTTTCTTTCTTTTGTTATTTTAAAGCAGAATGGATAAATACTATAATTTTTCCAACATACAACGATTATGCTTATGTAATTCGAATTTTTGCTATAGTGATTCCTTTTTATTCGCTTAATATGTTTTCCTTTTCTATAATGAATGGGTTTTCAAAATATAAAATTCTAATTATAATTAATATTATTGGTCAGGTGCTAAGCGTCGCCATAGCTTTACTATTAATTTTTCAGAATAAAATTGATGGTGCCTTAATATCGGTTGTTATAGCAGAATCACTTATATTTTTAATTACGCTAGTTGGTATTATTAATAGAAAGAGTTTAATAAGCCAGATTAAGCTAAGTAATGTAAGTTTGGGTGTATTAAAAAAGCTGAGTCCTTACTCGTTAATGGGGTTGTTTACAGCGGTTTTAATGCCTTTTGTTACTATTGCAATTAGGTCTTATATAATTGACAATTTAGGATATAAGGACGCAGGTTTTTGGGAGGCTATGACAAGAATATCAGACTATTATTTAATGTTTGTAAGCTCTTTAATTGTATTATACCTTTTGCCTAGATTTACCGAAATTAATGGTTTTAAAGCCTTTAAAAAGGAAGTGTTAAGTTTTTATAAAACTATAATACCTATAATGCTGGTTGGTTTATTGCTAATATATGTATTGAGACATATAATTGTTTTGATTGTTTTTTCTGATGAGTTTAGCCCTGTGGAAGATTTGTTTTTCTGGCAACTTTTAGGTGATTTTGTTAAGATATTATCTATTGTCATAGCTTATCAGTTTTTAGCTAAAAAAATGTTTTGGCACTATATTTTAACCGAAGCTTTTCTAGTTGTTATTTTATATACCACCAGTGTGTATTTTATTGACTTATACGATAATGTTGAAGGTGCTGTAATTGCTCATTTTGTGAGTTATCTTATGTACTATGGTATTATACTTCTTATTTTTGGTAGTTCTTTGTTTGGGGTGGATGTCGATAAGGAGAGTAGTTAGCTCGTTTAATATAAAATAGCAGGGTTTTATAATTATAGTTAAATAAATTAACTATTTTTACAAAAAAAATGATGAATTTTTTGTATTTCGATCCAGGTTTAGGGGCTATGATTATTCAGGCTATTGTTGCAGGAGTAGCAGGAGTCTTGTTGTTTTCAAAAAATTTATTATATAAAATTAAAAGCTTTTTTGGTTTAGTGAAAGAAGATCATCTTTTTGAAGAAATAGATGACGACTTAAATACAGAAAAAGAAGAAAAACGTGATTAAGAAACAATTTCATCCTGCATCGTTTAGAGATTCTTCAGGGTATGTTTTTTTAGATGAAGATGTTGTAAAACGAGTAGTTAATCCTATTTATTTTAAGCAATATAGAGCTCTTAAAGAAAATGAGTTTTTCGAGAAATTATTTAAGCTAGGACTGTTAATTGAGCATGAGGAAATTGCTTCAAATGCCACAGAAATAATTATTAAACCCGAAAAAATTCCTTTTTTTACTTATCCGTATGAATGGAGTTTTAACCAATATAAGGAAGCTGCACTACTTACTCTTAAACTTCAAAAAATTTGTTTAGAAAATAACTTTTCATTAAAAGATGCTTCGGCATTTAATATTACTTTCTATAAAGGGAAGGCCATATTTGTAGATACCTTGTCTTTTGATTTTTATAAAGAAAACTCACCTTGGCGTAGTTTTAAACAATTTATAGAGCATTTTTTAGGCCCATTAGTTTTAGCTCGATATCATGGTGCTGATGCATTAAAATTAATGACTGGTTTTATTGATGGAATTCCATTAAAATTGTTGTCTTCTATGCTACCATTCAAGACTAAATTAAATCCTTTTTTATACTCAAATATTCATTTGCTAGCTAAGTATGAAGATAAGTATAGTAAAGACAGTAAGGTTAACGATAAGGAGGTAGCGCTTTCCAAAAATGGACAAATAAATATTATTAAAAGTTTATATAATTATATTAAAAAGTTAAGTTTAAAAGAAGATAGTGAATGGGGAGAATATTATGATAAAACCAATTATGCTGTTGATGCATTTAATGAAAAATCGAAAATAATAAATAAGTGGATAGACGAGATACATGTAAAAACCTTAATAGATGTAGGAGGTAATGACGGCACTTTTGTTAGGGAAATTAAGTCTAAGTTAGAAACGGCTCTTGTTTGCGATATTGATAATAATGCGGTAGATTATAATTATAAGACACTAAAAACGAATAAAGAAACTAATGTTTTGCCTTTCGTATTAGATGTTTTAAGCCCAACTCCGGCTATTGGATTTAATAATAAGGAAAGAGATTCCTTTATAAGCCGTATAGCGGCCTTTTCTCCGGATGTAACATTAGCTTTAGCTTTAATACATCATATGTCGTTATCTGGGAATGTGCCATTCGATAAATCTGCGGAATTTTTTGCAACTTTTTCAAAACATTTAATTATTGAATTCCCAAAAAGAGACGATTCTTGGGTTGCATACTTACTAAAAAGAAAAGGTGATTTTAGTAAACATTTTGATGCTTATAACATTGAAAATTTTGAGAATTCATATTTTAATTATTTTGATTTAGTTTATAAATTACCAATTAAAAACACAAAAAGAGTAATGTTCTTTTTTAAGAGAAAAAATGAATAGATTATTTGAATTTTTTAAAAATAAAGCCAAAAGTCCTATACTAGTTGGTTTTATTGTTGGTATTTATCCCTTTTTGTTTTATTATTCTAATAATTATTTCTCAATTAATTCTTGGGAACATTTACTGTTCTTTTCTTTTTTCTTTCTCTTCATTCCCATCTCAATAGCATGTTTTTGTACGTGTTTGTTACTTAAGTTAAGGGATAAGTCTAAGTATATAAATTCCTTCTTTTTCTTCTTTTCAGTTGTTATGAGTGCCATTTTAGTATCTCAAGCTATGTTTTTAGCAATCAACTGGAAACTTTTATTAATTTCAGTTATTGTAGGTTTTATAGGTGCAATTTATTTAGCTAATCATTATTGGAAAGTTTTAGTGTTAATACTAGTTATGGCAGGTATTCCGTTTATTAAATGCGGGGTTAACTTGTCTTATAGTTTAATGCCGAATAATTGGCATGAACAAAAGGACGATATATTAAATGCGAAATTTGTAACTACCCCAAATGTATATATGATTCAGCCAGATGGGTATGTTGGTCGCTCAGTAATGGAAGATTCATTATATAATTTTTCAAGTTCCTTGTATAAATGGTTGGAGGAAAAAGAATTTAAGGTTTATGACGATTTTAGGAGTAACTACCCGGCAAGCTTATCTTCTAATTCATCTATGTTTATTATGCGTCATCATTATTTTGGAGATGTAATAAATCCTAAATGGGATATGGTTTTTACAAGAGATTTTATAGCTGGAAAGAATCCCGTTATTGATATTTTTAAAAGTAATGGTTATAAAACTCATTTTATCGTTGAAGATGAGTATTTTCAACAAAACAGACCGAATAAATCATACGATTATTATAATATAGATTATAGTGAAATTCCTTATTTTAGTAATGATAATAATGTAAAAAAGGATGTTTTTAAAGATTTTAGAAATATTTTTAATAAATCAAAAGATAGCAAAAAACCTAATTTCTTTTTTATTGAAAAATTGTTACCACACCATGTGCATTTTAAAGCAGAAAAAAATAGAGTAGAAGCAGAGCGAAAGGAGTATCTAGCAAAAATTGATATAACCAATGATTGGATTGAAAAAATTGTTCTTGAAATCTCTAAAAATGATCCTAATGGAATAATTATAGTAGCTGCAGATCATGGCGGTTGGGTAGGTCTTAACAGTTTTACAGAGTTAGCTATGGTGGAGAAAGAAGAATTGGTTCGATCTGTTTTTAGTAATTTAGTAGCTATCAAGTGGAATGAAATCGACGCTTTTCCTTATGATAAAGATCTAAAAACAAATGTAAACATTTTTAGAGTGTTGTTTTCGGCTTTAAGTCAAAATTCAACATATTTAAAATCTTTGGAAGAAGATTCTAGTTATAATGTAAGGCATGGTTCATTTTTTTTAGAATCTGTTTATAAACTTATTGATAAACACAATAATGTTGTTTTAGAAAAAAGATAAAAACTTTGAAAACTTACCGTATAGAAAAGTATAAGAAAGAATTCTATGAGGAATGGAATAACTTTTTAATGCTTTCTAAAAACTCTACTTTCCTATTTCATAGGGATTATATGGAGTATCATTCAGATAGGTTTGAAGATTATTCTTTGCTAATATACAAAGACAACAAATTAATAGCTTTGTTGCCGGCTAACATTAAAAATAATGTGTTAACCTCTCATGAAGGATTAAGTTACGGTGGGCTGTTATTGCCAGATAAAATACCTTTTTCTTTGGTTCTTGAGGCACTAGAAACTGTTTTAGAATACCTTTCAATTAAAAAAATTGAAAAGTTAATAATTAAACAAGTCCCAAAAATATATCACCAAAAATTAGCTAACGAATTAGAGTATCTTTTATTTATTTTGGAAGCAAAATTATTTAGAAGAGATTTGTCTATGACAATAAAATTGGATGAAGTAAAAGCTTACTCCAAACTAAGAAATCGAGAAATTAAAAAAGCTATAAAACACGGATTGGTTTTTAAAGAAACGACTAATTTTAAGGAATTTTGGACTAAGATTTTAGTTCCTAACCTAAAGACCACATTTGGTGTTTTACCTGTGCATAATCTAACAGAAATAAGTTCTTTAAACAAATCTTTTCCCGATAATATAAGGCAGTTTAATGTATTTGATAAAGGTGAGTTGTTGGCAGGATGTACAATTTTTGAAACAGGTAAGGTTGCTCATTTACAATATATTGCAACCAATAAACTTATAAAAAAGGGAGCTTTAGATTTTTTAATTGATAGATTAATTACCGATGTTTACAAAGAAAAATTGTATTTTGATTTTGGAATTTCAAACGAAAATCAGGGAAAAAATATAAATTTAGGGTTGTTAAATTGGAAACAAAGTTTTGGTGCGTCTGGGATAGTTCATGATTTTTATGAAATACAAGTTAAAAATCATCCTAGTTTAAAAAACGTTATGTTATGATAAAGTTTTTAGACCTTAATGCTGTTAATGCGAAGTATGAAGATGCATTTAAAAACGTTTTTAACAATTTTTTAAAAACTGGTCAGTATATATTAGGTGAACAGGTGTCTAAATTTGAAGACGAATTTTCGGCATATTGCGGAACTTCCTATTGTATAGGAGTTGGTTCTGGTTTAGATGCTTTAAAACTCATATTTGAAGCCTTTAAATTACAGGGTAAATTAGCGGTTGGAGATGAGGTTTTAGTCCCTGCTAATACCTTTATAGCTTCAGTTTTAGCTATAAGTGAATCAGGTTT
This sequence comes from Algibacter amylolyticus, assembly GCF_014202225.1. Classification (GTDB taxonomy): domain Bacteria; phylum Bacteroidota; class Bacteroidia; order Flavobacteriales; family Flavobacteriaceae; genus Algibacter_B; species Algibacter_B amylolyticus. The sequence continues at coordinate 43,946 of NZ_JACHGE010000010.1, read as the reverse complement.
AAAACCCATTTTAGTCGAGCCTAATATAGACACTTATAATATAGATACAGGAGGTATAGAAGCCTATATAACCTCAAAAACTAAAGCGATTTTAGGGGTTCATTTGTATGGTAACTTATTTGATGTAGAATCTTTAGAAGAGATTTCAAAAAAACATAATCTACTACTTATAGAAGATGCGGCACAAGCTCATGGTGCCGTTTTTAAAAATTTAAGAAGAGCGGGTAACCTATCTACTATTGCTGCATTTAGCTTCTATCCAACTAAAAATTTAGGTGCCTTAGGTGATGCTGGAGCTATAACAACTAATGATAAAGAATTACATGAAATTATTAAAAGACTAAGAAGTTATGGCGGGTTAAATGTATATCAAAATGATTTTAAAGGGTGTAATTCAAGATTAGATGAGATGCAAGCAGCGTTTTTAAGGATTAAATTATCCGATTTGGATAATATAAATAAGCAAAAGCAGGAATTAGCTAATTATTTTTTAGAACATATAATGTCAAAGCAGATTGTACTGCCAAAAAAATGTAATTCGGGTCAACAAGTTTATCATCAGTTTGTTATTAGATGTAAAAATAGAGATAAACTTAAAGGTTACTTATTAGAACATGGGATTCAGACTATGATACATTATCCAGTTCCGATTCATAAACAAAAGTGTTTTACGGAGTTTAATGATTTGGAATTGCCAATTACTGAAAATATATGCAATACAGTACTAAGTTTGCCGTTCTACACAACACTTACCCAAGCAGAAATTAATAAAATTGTTTCAACATTAAATAATTTTAATTGATGTGGTTTAAAAAATATCAAGATTTATTTCTCGTAAAATTATTTTCAGTTAATTCACTAGGGGTAATTTTAAGGTCTGTTTTAGCAATTATTTCTCAAAAAATAATAGCCATTTTTTTAGGGCCTGATGGTATTGCTTTAATGGGGAATTTAAAAAATGCCTTAGCATTATTTGGCATGGCCTCATCAGCTGGAGTAGATCAGGGTGTGGTAAAGTATCAAGCTAAATTAGAAAACAGAAGGGGGTTATTACAAAAACTATATAGTACATCTCTTGCTTATAGTTTATTAGGTAGTGTTATTGTATTTTTAATTTTGTTTTTTGGTGCCACATTTTGGAGTAATTATTTATTAAAAACATCTAATTATAATTATTTATTTAAAATTCTTTCCTTCACCTTGCCGTTTACTGCTATTTACAATTTGTGTTTTAGTATAATTAATGGTAAATCCAATTATATAAAGGCAACTGTTCTTTCATTTTCAACATATACGCTGTCTAGCTTATTGGTTATTTTTTTGGTTTCTTATTATCAATTATCTGGTGGTGTGTTAGCGGTAATCTTAACACCCATTTTGCACTTATTAGGATTATTAATATTTGCAAAAGAAGAGGTTGTATTATTACTTAAAGCAAGAATAAAATTTTGTAAAATTTTCAAGATAAAGCTAGGAGGATTTCTTGTAATGTCCTTTACGGCTGTTGTATTAAGTAATTTGGTCGATATACAATTAAGAAATTATTTGATAAATAAACTTACTACAGAAGACGCTGGTTATTGGACTTCAATGTCTAGTTTATCTAGTTACTATTTGTCATTTATGGCGGGTGTTTATTCTTTATATGTGTTACCTAGATATGCTAAAATTGAAAAATATAGTAATTACATAAGTGAGTTAATACACATACTTAAATTCATATTACCTGTTTTTATAATTTTGTTTATTGGCATGTATTTTTTTAGAATTACAATAATTAAACTTTTGTACACTGAAGAGTTTCTGCCTATGCAGAGGTTATTTAAATGGCAATTAATTGGCGATTTTGTTAAAATCATATCGGTTGTAATGGCCTATAAGTTAATATCTAAAAATAAATGGAAGTTATTTATAGCAACCGAAGTAGTCTCGTATCTATTACTATATGTGCTAGGAGTTTATTATATTGAAAAAAATGGCGTTGAGGGAATAGTATTTGCACATTTTTTACGTTATTTATTATATCTAATAATAATACATTTTTCAGTCAAGTCTGTTTTTAATAGGAGTAAAAAGTAATATGATTATAAATATTGAAGATTTAGAAATTTTAGATGTACCAAAAATACATGATCCAAGAGGTACTCTGGCTGTTATTGAAAATGATGTCGTACCATTTGAAATTAAACGTGTTTATTACTTGTTTGATGTTCCTAGTGGTTCTCACAGAGGTGGACATGCTCATAAAGGTTTGAGCCAGTTTTTAATAGCTTTAAGTGGTAGTTTTGATGTGTTAGTTAAAGATGCTTCAAAAGAAAAAAGAATCACTTTAAATAACCCGGCAAAAGGTTTGTTAATAACCCCATGTATTTGGCGCGAGCTTGAAAATTTTTCTTCCGGAGCAGTTTGTTTAGTAGTTGCCTCGGAGGTGTATAAAGAGGAGGATTATATTAGTGATTTCACCGATTACTTACTTTATCTTTCTGAACAAAAAGTGTAGTTTTCTTATTAAATAATTTTGACTTGATAAGTAGTTTAAAATAACCGAGGGTGTTTTCTTCTGTTTTAACTTCTTATACATTTCATTTCCTAAAGATTTATCTCCAAAATAACCTGCTAAATAAAGTCTGTTTTTTTGCGATTTTGTTTTGTAATCCGATAAAATTTCAGAAGGGAAATTGTATTTTTTATTAAAAAAGTTAACTAAAAATAGCATCTGTTTATTTAGGGTTAGTCGTTTTTTATAATCTTTTTGATGACTGTAAGATGTGTTGTGAATTCTATAGATATGTAAGGATTCATTTATCCTGCTAAAAGAAGTATTCATAATTAAATCCACTAGAATAGGGTAGTCTTCAATTGTAATACCCAATTCTATGTATTTGTCAAAATCGACATAATTGTATAAATGTTCTTTGTTGTAACAAATGCCTATAGGGTAAATTTGGCCAGTAAGTATTAGTGTTTTGTAGTCGTTCGTATTGCAAGTTTGGTTGTTTTTATTCCTGAATTTTATTGTTTTATTAATGGCGTCGAATTGCTCATCATATCCACTATCAATAAAACCTAAGTTTCTATCTTTGGATAGAGCATCTACCATTTTTTGTAATGCGCAATCTTGTTTTAAAAGATCATCTCCTGCTATGTCAAAAATATAGTTACCGTTGCATCGGTCCAATGTGGCTTTAAAATTTTTTAAAATACCTAGTTGTTTACTGTTTTTTTTTATTTTAAATAAATCTGGATGGTTTTTTTCGTAATCTAAAATGATTTTTAAAGTGTTGTCGGTGGAACAATCATCTCCGACAACTATTTCATAATTAAAATTTACTTTTTGTTTCAGAATGGATTCTAAAGTGTTTTTAATGTGCTTTTCATTATTAAAGGTAATAAGATGTACAGATAGTTTTATGTTAGAACCCATTTTCATTAAGAGGTTATTAGGTGAGTATTAAAATTTTTAATTAACATAATATAAACTACAGGTAAGAAGAATATTTTCTTAATATTTAAATGATGTTACTCTAATATTTTGTTTTAAAAGCATTTTTTTTATAAACTCTAAAAGTAATAATAATAGTCTTGGTGTTTTTAAAAGAATTTTTTGTTTGGTAGATAAATTTTCGAGGTTTATACGTTTTGTTAGTTTGTTAAAGGTTAATGTATCTTGATCTATTTTGTATTGATTAGCATACATGTAACGTTTAAAATCTAAATATTTTTTTAAAGATACATCATTTGGGTTTCTTTTTTCATACTTATAGAGGTTAGGTAATGTTTTGTTTTTAATTCCAATTTGGGTTATTTGGTTAGGAACGTTATGCAAATTAGTTACACATGGCGTGTAGCAATATGCTAGTTTGTGTGCAATTAAATTTTTTAAATAAAAATCTACATCTTCAGCATAAGTTATCATTTCATCAAATAAACTATGCTGATTATATATTTTTTTAAAAGCCATACTACTCGGGCAAATTATGGGTTGAAAAAGATTTAACGAAAAGAAGTCGTCAATTAAAAAGCTATGATTTTTTAAGGAAGGAGAAATGTTTTTTTTAGTTTCAATAGTTTTTGACGCATTATGTTTTTCCAGATAATCTGTTCCGTAAAATGAGGCTTCCGGAAAGTTTTTATATAAAATGTAAATGGTTTCCAAATAATCAACATGCCATAAATCGTCAGCATCTAATAATGCAATAATAGCACCTTTAGAAACAGAAATGCCTTTGTTTCTCGAAGCTGATAAGCCTTTGTTTTCTTGTTCTATGAATGTGGTTTCCTTAAATTGTTTAAGAACCGTTTTAGCCTTCATTAAACTGGTATCCGTAGACCCATCATTAACTATAACAATTTCAAAGTTTTTGTAATTTTGGTTAAGGACACTGTTTAAGGTAGCCTCTATATAGTCGGCTTTGTTATATAATGGTATAACTACAGAGAAAAATGGCTTTACAGACATGGTTAATAATCTAAATCTTTGAAACAGATATATGATAACTTGTATAGTTGTAATATAAACATATTTGGTTTAGAACCAATCAAGTTACGCTCCATTACTTTGTTGAACAACTTGTAAAAAAAACTTAGCAAGAAATTCAGTTTATATTTTTTTAGACTTACAAATAGGGAAAGTAATTTGTTGCTATGCTCTAAAAACATACGGTCGTTGTAAAGCTTTAATAAGGTGGTTATGAATTCTTGAACTTTGTTTAAATATATTTTATTGTTTTCTATTCCAAAATGATAAACTTCGTTATCTATGTGAAGGACATTAACTTTGTTTTCTTTTAGTAGTGCTCCAAAAAAATTATCTAAACCATAACTTTTTATTTTTATTTGCGAATTTAGAGTAGAAAAAATTGCCTTTTTAATAAGGAAATTCGCGGAAATAACTATTTGATAAGGGTTTAAGTTGCGCTTTTTAGCATTAACTTCTTCAAAATTTTTGCCAAAATTATACCGTAAGGTTTTGTTTTTTTGTGGTTTTATATTTTTGTAAGCAAAGCCACCATAAATAGCTTCGTAGTTGGAGTTAATATTTTTAAGATGCTTTATAATAAATTTATCAGATTTTGGCATTACATCGGCATCCAAAAATAAAAGCCAATTAAAGTTTGAATGCTCCGAGAGTATTTGTCTAGATTTTGTTCTACCATTATTTTTATTAGACACTATGATAGAGGCATGCTTTAGGCTGTCCACTATCGCTCTGTTTTCCTGAACAAATTTGGTTGATCCGTCTTCAATACAGATAATTTCAAAGCTAACTTTAGCATCAGTTGCTTGCTTATAGATTTCAGTTACTAAGCTTGAAATAGAATAATTATAAACAGGTATAAGTATTGAAAGCATAGTTAGTTTTTACGTTGCACCACTTCATAAACCTGATTCTCATCACACTTTAAGGTCTTACTTGGGTATTTTAATAGCAATGCGTAATCATGTGTAGCCATTAAAATAGTATTTCCGTTTTTATTAATATCTTGAAGTACTTCCATAACTTCAACACTAGTTTGTGGATCTAAATTTCCGGTAGGCTCGTCGGCAAGTATAAGTTCTGGGTCGTTTAACAAAGCTCTAGCAATAGCAACACGTTGTTGCTCGCCTCCAGAAAGTTCGTGCGGAAATTTAAAACCTTTAGTTTTCATATCAACTTTGGTTAAAACCTCTTCTACACGGGTTTTCATTTTGTCCTTATCTTTCCAACCTGTCGCTTTTAAAACAAAAAGTAAATTATCGTTAATTGTTCTATCCGTAAGTAATTTAAAATCTTGAAAAACCACACCTAATTTACGGCGTAAATACGGGATGTCTTTTTCTTTTAAGTTTTTTAAATCGAAATCAACAATATGGCCTTCACCTTCAGTTAAAGGTAAATCGCCGTAAAGTGTTTTCATAAAACTACTCTTACCTGTTCCTGTTTTTCCAATTAAATAAACAAAATCACCCTTGTTTATTTCTACATTTACGTTGGATAACACTAAGCTATCTCCTTGAAAAATAGATGCGTTTTTTAATTGTAAAATGGAATTTGACATAAGGTAATTAAAGATTTTGTTACTGATGTAAATGTATTATTTAAAACTTGAAAGTAAAAGTTTAACGTAAAAAGAATAAAAAAAGTCTAATGGCAATGGGTAATTGGTTTAATTGTCGATTATTCCGTCTACTGTATTCAATATTCTATCATTTCCTTGCATTCATTTTTTTAAACATTTGTTAACTTGATTATAATTATGGCACGATTTTTACGTTATTAATTTATCTTTGATTTTAAATTAAAAAACGAATCCTAAATGACTAAGAAAAGTATCGTTTCATTACTAGTAGCTATAAGTTTTGGTTTTCAAGTAATAGCTCAGCAATCTGCAACATATACAAGTAATTTAGTCGATTATCAAAAAGCATTATCGCTTTACAATAATCAACAATATAATGCTGCCCAATCCTTGTTTAGTACGGTTAAAAAAACAACTACTGAAGATGTTTTAAAATCCGATTGCGCCTATTATATTGCTAATTGCGCTGTGCGTTTAAACCAACAAAACGCAGATCAATTAATTGAGAATTTTGTAGAAGACTATCCTACAAGCACAAAAAGGAATACCGCCTACGTAGATGTAGCCGATTATTACTTCGAAAACTCCAAATATTCGTATGCCAGAAAATGGTATAATAAGGTTGATGAACAAGCTTTAAGCGGAAAAGAACGCGAAAAGTTTTACTTTAATAATGGGTATACAGCCTTTACAACTAAGCAATATAAAGATGCTAGAAAGTATTTAAGTAAAGTTGAAAACTCTCAAGAATTTGGCTCTCAAGCTAAATATTATATTGGTTTTATGGCTTATGAGGGTGACGATTATGATAGAGCCAATGAGTATTTCGAGCAAGTAAGCGACCAAGAACAATACAAAGAAAAGCTATCTTACTATCAAGCCGATTTAAACTTTAAATTAGGAAAATTTGACGAAGCTATTAAATTAGCTAAAGACCGGTTAGAAACTAGTGATGCTAACGAAGTTTCAGAGCTATCTAAAATTATAGGAGAAAGCTATTTTAATTTAGAAAAATACGCCGAGGCTATTCCGTATTTAACCAAATACAAAGGAAAAAAGGGCAAGTGGAGTAATACCGATTTTTATCAATTAGGATATGCCTATTATAAACAAAAGGATTACGAAAACGCTATTTCCGAGTTCAATAAAATAGTAGGAGGGAACAATTCAATTGCTCAAAATGCCTACTACCATTTAGCCGAAAGTTATGTGAACCTAAACAAAAAGCAGGAAGCTTTAAACGCTTTTAGAAATGCATCGCAAATGAATTTCGATTTAAAAATTCAAGAGGATGCTTGGTTAAATTACGCTAAAATTAGTTACGAAATTGGTAATCCTTATCAATCGGCACCACAAGTATTAGCAGGCTATTTAGAAAAATATCCAGATAGCAGTTTTAAGGATGAAATAGAAACGCTGTTAATCGATTCGTACATTACATCAAAAAATTACAAAGAAGCTTTAGCCTTATTAGAAAGTAAAAAAAGTTTCGAAAATAAAGTAGCCTATCAAAAAGTAGCTTTTTATAGAGGTTTAGAGTTGTATAACGAAGGCGATTATCAAGAAGCAGAAGCACTTTTTGATGCATCTTTAAAAGAATCTCAAGATCAAAAATACACGGCAAGAGCAACATTTTGGAAGGCCGAAGCCGATTATAATTTAACAAACTACGACGATGCTTTAATTGGATTCAAACAATTTCAACAACAGGCCCAAGCATCAGAAACTCCCGAGTTTGAAAATCTAGATTATAATCTCGCTTACACTTATTTCAAATTAAAAAATTACGATAAGTCTACAGAATACTTCAATACTTTCATCACTAATAAAAGAGAAGATCAATTAAGATTGAATGATGCTTATTTACGTTTAGGCGATGGTTATTTTGTGTCTAGCCAATACCAAAGTGCTATTTCTGCCTACGAAAATGCCATTAAATTAAATAAAATTGATTCAGATTACCCTGCATTTCAAAAAGCAATTAGTATCGGGTATGCGGGACAAACATCGGCTAAAATTAAGGCCTTACAACAATTTATTTCAGATTATCCAAAATCAAAATTACGAGACGATGCGCTTTACGATTTAGGTAATTCTTATATAAAAGACAATAATACAGCCAAAGGTATGGCAGCTTATAATCAGTTAGCAAGCGAGTATAGAATGAGCTCTTTTGTGCCAAAAGCATTGCTTCGTCAAGGTTTAGTGTATTATAATGGCGCCGAAAATGAAAATGCTTTAACCAAGTTTAAAAAAGTAGCTGGAGACTATCCAGGAACGCCAGAAGCAGTTCAAGCGGTATCTACAGCGCGTTTAATTTATATCGATTTAGGTCGTGTAGATGATTATGCCAATTGGGTAAAAAAATTAGATTATGTCGAGGTTACCGATGCCGATTTAGATAACGCAACCTACGAAGCAGCCGAAAAACAATATTTAGATAACAATACCGATAAAGCTATAAAACAATTTAATGGGTATTTAAATCAATTTCCTAATGGTTTACATGCTTTGCAATCGCATTTCTATGTGGCGCAATTGTATTACAAAAAGGATTTATTAGAAAACGCAGCACCGCATTATAAGTATGTTGCCGATGCTAGTCGTAACGAATTTACAGAACAAGCTTTAACGCGTTTATCGCAATTTTATCTGGAAAGTAAAAGTTGGAATAAAGCCATTCCTATTTTAAGCCGTTTGGAAAATGAAGCTAACTACCCGCAAAATATTGTATTCGCACAATCTAATTTAATGAAAGCCAATTATCAATTAGAAAATTATGACAATGCTGTGGCTTACGCCGAAAAAGTATTGGCGAGTTCTACTATCGATAATAAAATTAAAGGCGACGCACATATTATTATAGCACGTTCGGCAATTAAAACGGATAACGAAGCTAAAGCAAAAACAGCCTATGCAAATGTAGAAGGTGTTGCTACTGGCGAAACAGCTGCCGAAGCCTTGTATTACAATGCTTATTTTAAAACTAAGGAAGGTAAGCATGAGGCTTCAAATACTACGGTACAAAAATTAGCTAAAGATTATTCGGGGTATAAATATTATAGCGCCAAAGGCTTAGTGCTTATGGCTAAAAATTACTATGCTTTAAACGATGCGTTTCAGGCCACTTATATTCTAGAAAGTGTTATTCAAAACTTCTCAGAATTCGACGATGTGGTTTCAGAGGCAAAAACCGAATTAAGCAAAATCAAGAAGGAAGAAGCAAAAACAAATTCATCAATTTTACCAGAAGATTAATTTTAATAAGAAGTTAACATGTTATGCTTAAAACCACCTAAGCATGTCATCAATCGTAAAACAAAAAAAATCTATACGTATGCGCAAGCAAATTAAATATATATTAACCGTTGTTCTTTTTTTAAGTATCACTTTTGGGTTTGCTCAAAGAACTCAAAACGATACCATAAATACAGGTGTTATTGATGTTGTTAAACCCTATGTGCCAACAATTTCAGATGCGTTTAAGGTAAAGGAAGTGCCGTCTCTAGACGATGAAACTACCCAAACAAAAAAGGATATTAAGTACAATATATTTTCGTTCCCTGTGGCCTCTACATTTACACCGGCAAAAGGTAAAGCGGCCGTTGTAGAAAAACGTGCACCAACAAAATTATACGATAATTATGCTACTTTGGGCGTAGGGAGTTATACCACTATTTTGGGTGAGGTGTATTTAAATCAAGCACTAAGTCGTAACGAAAATATTGGCGGTTATGTAAGTCATCACTCCTCTGCCACAGGTATAGAGGATGTGGAATTCGATAATAATTTTTCCGATTCAAAAATTAACATCAATTACTCAAGTCAGTTAAGAGATTTATCATGGAAGGCCGAGGCTGGTTTCCAACATCAATTATACAATTGGTATGGTGTACCTGAATCACATGTCGCTCAAGCCAAATCGGATAATATGGATGGTAGCCATTCATTTTTTAATGCACATTTTGGAGGCGATGTTACCTTCGAAGATACATACATCAACTCAGGAAGTGTCTTTTTTAGACGCTTTTCAGACAACCAAGGCTCTGGCGAAAACAGATTTACAGCCAAAGCAAAAGTAGATGTGCCCATACGAGATATCGAAATTTCAACCGATTTTAAAATAGACTATCTAGGTGGGGCTTTCGATACAAATTATGATGGCACTAACGCCATCGACTATGGTAACTTTCAAGTAGGCTTAACACCAACTTACCAATTAAAACAAGACGATTTAACCGTTAATATCGGGGTGTCTTTAAATTATTTAAACGACAAAGCCTCTGGCGATAATAACCTTTACTTTTATCCAAATGTATCGGCAACCTACCGCGTAGTAAACGATGTTGTAATTGCTTATGCAGGTGTAAAGGGCGATTTAATTATTAATTCGTATTACGGTTTTGCAAACCAGAATCCATTTGTATCACCAACATTAGCAATCTCACCAACCGATCAGTTGTACAATGCATACATTGGCTTAAAAGGGAAACTTTCTAGCAATATGAGCTATAATGTAAGCGGCCGTTATGTGTCCGATAGAAATAGGGCCTTGTATAGAAACAACGACATCACAGCAACAAATCAAGACTACACCTATGGTAACTCCTTTGGTATTGTTTACGATAACATCGATACCTTTGGTGTGGCCGGCGAAATTAATGTCGATGTAAACCGTAATTTCAAATTAGGTTTAAAAGCCGAATACTTCTCTTATACTACCGATAACCAGGACGAAGCTTGGAATTTACCAGACATAAAAAGCTCCCTATTTATCGATTATCAAATAGACGAAAATTGGTTTGCAGGAGCCAATCTGTATTACACAGGCGAGCGTAAGGACCAATATTTTGTAAACGATGGTATAACTAATAGCGCGCCTTTAACCGTAACTTTAGATAGTTTTTTCGATGCCAACGTACACGTAGGGTATCATATAAACGAGCAATTTTCGGTATTTGCAAAAGCCAATAATATGGCAAATAACGCCTACCAAAAATGGCAGAATTTCCCGGTACAAAGCATTCAGTTTTTAGCAGGAGCAACATATAAGTTCGATTTTTAAACAGGTCCTTTTTTGTCATTCCCGCGAAGGCGGGAATCTCATGAAACATTATAAGGTTATAACATTATTTTGGGCGTTACCTGTTGCTCATGCCTACAAGGTTTTCAAAACCTTGCAGGATCGCAAAAGGTCAGGCTTTCCGTTGCTAGTCCTCGCACCTCCTACGTCGGGCTGTGGGCTTTCCACTGCAATCCTTAACGCGGGCTTGCACCAAGGTCATTAAGCCCAAGCAATCTTAAAGTACAAACAGTAGCTAGAATTTAACTAGTTTTGTAGTGTTATTAAAAACATCAGGTTATTAAAAAATTAGTCGTTATAGCGTTGTTTCTATCCATAAATGGATTCTCTCAAAATTTAGAATGCGGACAAAGTATAGATAGTGTTAAAAGCACATTAGCCGGCCAATGGAAATTAAAAGCTCTCAATACTAACAAAACCTATAGGTTTTGGTTTAATCAAGACGCAGGTTTTGTAGAGGTTCTAGAAGAATTAAACTTACCACCAAAAGCAGAACACACAGAAATAGGACGATTAGTTAAAAACGATCAAGCTGCGGTAAACATAAAACTAATAGATGGTGTATTTTTTATAGAAATGGTATATCCTTTCGGTACTGTGTCAGAGCAAATAGTTAAGCTAAATAAAAACACCTTTGTTTATGGCCAAGGCACAACAGCGCATTACTTTGTAAAGGATGTTAACTAAGCTGTAATTCTAGCCAAGTAATCAAAATGCTCTCCTTCTAAAACCAATTCGCATTTAAGATCTAGAGTTTCGCAAGCCAGTTTTAAGGTTTCAAAATCTAAATACAGCCACTTCATAGTTGTTTCTTCTTCGCCTTTATAACTCAAAAAATAATCCAATTCGCCGTAGTAGCTCGAATTCATATCCATCCAATAGCCACCATCTTCGTCTTCGTACATGTATTTAATATCCGAAGAGTCAATTAAAATTTGTCCGTTAGTATTTAATAGACTTTTTAAATGCGCTAGGTATTTAGATACCTGAGTTAATTCTTGAAAAATACCGGTGCCATTCATTAAAAGTAGAATGGTATCAAACGTGTTCTGTTCGTTTAAAAGGGGTAAAACTTCAGCATGTAAAACACCACGTTGTTTAGTCACTTCAATAGCACCTTTCGATACATCGATAGCTTTAACCTTAAAGCCTTTTTTTTGTAAATACAAACTATGAATTCCAGAACCACAACCTACATCTAAAACAGAACCTTTACAGAGTTTTAAAGCTTTTTGCTCTAATGCAGGCATGTCTTTAAAATCTCTAAATAAATAGGGAAGCGGTAGCACATCTTCATCCGAAATGTTAGTGGATGTTGTAATGTCCTCAGTGTAATTTCCGTTTTGGTAATCTAATAATGCACGCCCGAAAAGGTCTTTCATCAATATCGCTATTTTGTCATTCCCTCGAAGGAGGGAATCTTTTATTAATTTCTTTAAATAAGGCTAATCTCATTTCATTTCCGCGAAAGCGAAATAATGATAAAAAACACTATTTTTGCGCCATGCAAGACATTATTAACAATCTTCCAAAGCTGGCCAAAGATAAACATAACGAGAATAAAAAATTCTTTACCAAGCTAAAAAAGAAGGCGCCTAAAAATTTAGACTATATCATGCAAGATTTGCATGATGATGAATTTACACGTACCGATTGTTTAGCCTGTGCAAACTGTTGTAAAACTACTGGTCCACTTTTTACAGATAAAGATGTAGATAGAATTGCTAAGCATTTTAAAATGAAAACGCAGCAATTTATTAGTCAGTTTTTGCGTGTCGATGAGGATAATGATTATGTTTTGCAAACGGTGCCTTGTACCTTTTTAGGCGCCGATAATTACTGTTCTATTTACGATGTTCGCCCTAAGGCATGCCGAGAATTTCCACACACCGATAGAAAAAAGTTTCAGCAAATATCTAATCTCACTTTAAAGAATGTGGCCGTTTGTCCTGCCGCTTTTAATATAGTTGAAGAAATGAAGAAAAGAATAAAGTAGTATATTTAGAAAAAAACTAAATATTTGGAAGCTATTTTAAACTATTTCGAAACCATTCCAACCCACCACAGAGGATTAATTATTATAGGAGGTTTAACTCTTTTTTGGATTTTAGAAGGCATTATTCCTTTAATAGGTTTTAAATATAAAAAATGGAAACATGCTGTTCCTAATATATTTTTCACCTTAACCACTATTCTTGTTAATTTACCTTTAGCCTTTTTGTTTTTAAAATCGTCAGACTGGGTTATGGCTAATAATTTTGGTATTCTAAATTGGTTGCCAGAAATGCCTGTTTGGCTATATGGTATTCTTGGGGTGTTTTTAATAGATTGCATTGGTGCTTATTTACCGCATTTAATAGAGCATAAAGTAAAACCACTATGGATGGTACATTTGGTGCATCATTCAGACCATAATGTAGATACTACAACAGCCAATAGACACCATCCTCTGGAAAGTGTTATTCGGTATGTTTTTACACTAGCCGGAATTTTTATAGTGGGTACACCAATTGGTTTGGTGTTGTTATATCAGTCATTGTCGGTGGTGGCAACACAGTTTAATCATGCTAATATTCAATTGCCAAAAAAATTAGATAAATTACTTAGCTACGTTATTGTTTCTCCAGATATGCATAAGGTGCATCATCATTATAAAATGCCTTATACCGATTCTAACTACGGTAATATTTTTTCGGTTTGGGATAGACTCTTTGGAACCTATAAAGAGTTAGATACCGATAAGATTATTTATGGGATTGATGTTTTTCCAAACGAAAAACAGAATGGAAGCATTCCCCATTTATTAAAACAACCTTTTTTAAAATATCAAAAGTCAGAAGAAGTAGAATAGCAAGATTTTATTAGTCGTTCTCAATATCACTAATATGTTCTTCCCAGGCTTTTGCCGAAATTTGAATTTCTACAATTAAAAGCATAAGCGAGGCAATAAGTAATAATAAAGCCATCCCAAATATCCAAACAGCAATGGTGTTTTGTTGTATGTAAATTAAAAACATAGTTAATACACAAAACAGTAAACTGGTAATACCTAAAATTTGCATATATCTAGTAAGGTATAGTCTGTGTTTAATATTCCTAATTTGTTTGTAAAAACGCTTATCATGATTTTTTTGATACTTATCATACAAATCTCTTATAGCTGCTGTGTAGGCAATAAATCTGTTGGTATAGGCTAACATAATTAAGGAAATTGCCGAAAATAAAAGAGCAGGTGTAGTGAGCGTTAATTGTTCCATGGCGTATCATCTTTTAATTATGCTAAATTATAAATAACCAATTTGAATTTGGTATATTTAAATCGGTATTTTATCTTTCAGTATGCGAGAAGACTTCCTACACTACATTTGGAAACATAAAAAATTTCAAATTAATAATTTAAAAACTACTGCAGGCGAACCTGTTGTAGTAACTTCTGTAGGGCAGCATAATTATAATTCGGGCTCAGATTTTTTTAATGCTAAACTTAAAATAGGAGAGCAACTCTGGGCTGGTAATGTTGAGATTCACATAAAAGCATCAGATTGGTTTTTACATAATCATGAACAAGATCCGGCTTACGATAATGTTATTCTGCACGTGGTTTGGGAAGATGATACCGAAGTATTCAGAAACAACAATACCCCCATACCAACACTTGTTTTAAAAGATGTTATAGATGAAGCCTTATTAAATAATTATAAAAGACTGTTTGCTAAAGAGAATAAATGGATTAACTGCGAAAATGATTTTGGTGCTACTGATGCTTTTGTATTAACCAATTGGCTAGAACGTTTGTATTTTGAACGCTTAGAACGAAAATCTGAAACCATAGAATCGCTTCTGCAGGCATCAAATAACGATTGGGAGGCCGTACTATTTAAAATGCTAACTAAAAACTTTGGGTTGAAAGTTAACGGCGACTCCTTTTTTAGTTTAGCTCAATCCATAGATTTCTCTATTGTTAGAAAAACACAATCCAACCCTCAAGTTCTAGAAGCTTTGTTATTTGGGCAAGCAGGATTATTAAACCAAGATGTTCAAAACGCATACTATTCGGGACTAGAAAAAGAGTATGAGTTTTTAAAAGTAAAATTCAAGCTGACTAATTCTAATGTGTTGCCCATTCAGTTTTTTAGATTACGCCCACCAAACTTTCCAACTATAAGGCTGTCGCAATTGGCAAGTTTGTACGCTGCACATCAAAATTTGTTTTCTAAACTTATCGAAGGAAACACATTAGAGGACTTTTACAATCTTTTTAAAGTGTCCACCTCCCAGTTTTGGAAAACCCATTATACCTTTCAAAAGGAATCTAAAGCGTCAACCAAAACGCTTTCAAAGTCCTTTATAGACTTATTGCTTATAAATACCATTCTGCCTATTAAATTTAGTTACGCAAAACAAAAAGGTCAAGAAATAGATTCCGAAATTTTAGAAATAGCATCACTATTGGCTTCAGAAAAAAATAGTATTGTAAATGCGTTTAATGCTTTAAAAAAAGTGTCCAAATCTTCTATAGATTCTCAAGCCTTAATTCAATTAAAAACTGAGTATTGCGATAAGCATAAATGTTTACAATGTGCCATAGGAAATGCACTTATCAATGACTAAATTGTAATATTGTTTTAGGAATATAAAAAACTACTCTTTCATTTTTAGGCGAATTACTAAAATGGTGCGATATAATTTAAGATATCGATTTTAATACCAAAACTAGAACAATTACCGGTATAAACTTTTAAACTAAAAAAGTTAGTATTAAATTGCAGCATGAACAATATCTATAAACCATTATTGTTTTTTCAGAAACATGGCTACTACGTTTGCCAACGTATTGCCGATCGTTTTGGTATTCGAGCCAAAGTGGTTAGAACATCATTTATGTATATAACTTTTGTAACCGTGGGTTTTGGTTTTGCCTTATATATGTTTTTAGCCTTTTGGATGCGTATTAAGGATTTAATATATACTAAACGTTCATCGGTTTTTGATTTATGAATCCACTAATTAAGTTTTTTAGAACAAAAATTTACACAGCCGTTTTTCTACTGGTTGTTATTATGCTTATTGGTGTTTTTGGTTATGTAATGATTTCTGGCTATTCGCTAGTCGATGCGCTTTACATGACTGTTATAACCATGACAACCGTGGGTTTTGGCGAGGTGGTTCCTTTAGATGATCAATCAAAGATTTTTACAATATTCTTAATTTTGGCTAGCGTAGTTATAGTGGGTTACGCTTTATCTGTAATTACCGAATACATTTTAAGTAAAAATGACGTAGTAGAATTAAAACAGAAGAAGATGCAAAAAAAGATGGATGGTTTTAAAAATCACATTGTTATTTGTGGTTACGGTAGAAACGGTAGGCAAGCAGCCGTAAAACTTAAGGCTCACGATAAAGAGTTTATTGTTATTGAAAAAGATAAAGAGTTGGAGGAGCGTTTACAGCTCGACGATGTGCCTTATGTAATTGGAAATGCTAATGAAGATGAAGTACTTGTTATGGCAGGAGTAGATAGAGCATCTTGTTTTATATCTGCGCTTCCAAACGATGCCGACAACTTATTTGTGGTGCTTTCTACACGACAGTTAAATAGTAATATAAACATTATTAGTCGTGCATCAAATGAGTCGTCTTATAATAAATTAAAATTTGCGGGTGCCGATAATGTAATATTACCAGACAAAATTGGTGGCGACCACATGGCATCTTTAGTTGTGGTTCCTGGTTTAATGGAATTTATAGATAATCTATCTATTGTAGGAAAGTCAGGGATTAACATAGAGGAAATTGCTGTAGAGAAATTTTATGATTCTACTAAGCCTAGAACAATAAAAGATTTAGACCTTAGAAGAAAAACAGGATGCACCGTTATTGGTTATAAAGATGAGAATGGTGAATATGTAGTTAATCCTGAGGCAGATATGGCATTAGCACGTAACTCTAAAGTGATTGTTTTAGGACGTCCGGAGCAGATTGAAGCACTAAATAATGAGTACGATATCGATTAGCGTATTTGCTTTTTTAACAACCATAGTTTTAAAAAATCAATTTTTTTTAGCATCTTGCTTATCTTTAATAAGAATCTTTCAATAAAAAATTAACTAACAACTACCTTATGAAGAAATATCTTCTTTCAATATTAACATTAATAATTCCAATTTTAACTTTTGCCCAAGAAGAAGAATTAGGTCTAGATGAAAAAATAGACCAAGCTTTTGCTCCAGTAGCACAATTTTTTACAGATGTCATTTTCTTTCCTATATATCAAGACGATGTATATACCATTCCTTTTGTTTTAGTCCTTTTAGTAGGAAGTGCTTTATTCTTCACAATTTATTTTGGATTTCCTAACATTCGATATTTCTGGACTGCTATTAGTACAGTAAGAGGGAAATATGAAGATATAGAAAAGCATGGTGCTAAAGAACTTTACGGTGAAGGCGGTATTGCTCAAGGTCAAGATTTATCGAATGTTGATATAGAAGAGCATTTAATAAGTGTTGAAAATGATTTAGCGGTAGATGGTGATATTGTAGATACTATTCGTGATGAAAGTTCAGAAGGTGAAGTGTCCCATTTTCAGGCCTTAGCAACAGCTGTTTCTGGTACTGTTGGTAATGGTAATATTGCAGGTGTCGCCTTAGCTATTGCGCTTGGTGGTCCTGGAGCTACATTTTGGATGATAGTTTGTGGATTACTAGGAATGTCAACAAAATTTGTAGAGTGTACTTTAGGTGTTCAATATAGAGATGTTGGCGAAGACGGAACCGTTTACGGTGGTCCAATGTATTACATAAGTAAAGGACTTAAAGCAAGAGGCTTTAAAACTATAGGAAAAATTGCAGCAGGTATTTTTGCAATATTCTGTATTGGTGGTTCTTTTGGTGGTGGTAACGCTGCACAATCTAATCAAGCAACCATTGTAATTAAAGAATTATTCAACTGGCAAAGTACCGCTGCAGGAGCTATTGTAGGACTTGTATTGGCTGTTTTAGTCGGTGTAATAATTATAGGTGGTATTAAACGTATCGCTCAGGTAACAGAAAAAGTAGTGCCCTTTATGGCTATTATGTACATCGTAGCATGTGTATATATCATTCTAAGTAATTTTACTTTAATTGATGATGCTGTTAGCCTAATTATTAAAGAAGCTTTCAACCCTACAGCATTTGGAGTTGGTTCTCTAATAGGTGTTTTATTAGTAGGTTTTCAGCGTGCTGCCTTTTCTAACGAGGCTGGTGCAGGTTCGGCATCTATTGCGCATTCCGCAGTAAGAACTAAATATTCTGCTTCCGAAGGTTTAGTAGCTTTATTAGAGCCTTTTATCGATACGGTTGTAATTTGTACCATGACGGCTTTAGTTATCGTTATTTTTAACCTAGGTGGTTTCTTCGAGTACGGAGGCGATGGTTCTGGAGCTATTTATATTGATGGTTTACCTTATGAAGGGGCCGGAATAACATCGCAAGCTTTTGCACAATATATACCGTATTCTAATGTATTCTTAACTATTGCAGTAGTGTTATTTGCAGTATCAACTATGATCTCTTGGTCGTATTACGGATTACAATCTTGGAAATTCTTATTTGGTAGAGGTAAAGTAGCAGATTTAGTTTATAAAATTTTATTCTTAACCTTTGTCGTAATTGGTGCAGCAGCAAGTATGAACTCTATTTGGTCATTCTCTGATGCAATGATATTTGCTATGATTTTCCCTAATATGGTTGGATTGTTCTTATTATTCCCAGTGGTTAAAAAACAATTAAAACGTTACTTAGATGCTATCAACCTTAAAAAAGAGGCGATAGATTCGTAGATAAATATTAAAATTAAAATATATGAAATCCCATTTTACGTTTTCTAAAAAACAACGAAATGGGATTTTTTTATTGCTTATTCTTATTGTAATATGCCAATGCGCTTATTTTTTTATTAGTTTTCAATCAAACCATATTGAAGTCGATCAATTGGAATTAGCAAATTTCACCAAAGAAATAGATTCATTAAAACAAGTAGAGATAAAAGCCCGAAAACCCAAAATATACCCTTTCAATCCTAATTATATAACAGATTTTAAAGGCGCTTCATTAGGTATGAATAGCCAAGAAATAGATAGGCTGTTAGCGTTTAGAAAACAAAACAAATGGATTAACTCTACCAAGCAGTTTCAAGAGGTTACAAAAGTTTCAGATTCATTGTTAAATGCAATGGCTCCTTTTTTTAAGTTCCCAGAATGGATAACCAATCCCAAGCCAAATTATAAAGCTAGCGATAACACTTCAAATAGTTATAGTAATAAACCCAAAACCTACGCTCAAAAACAAGATTTAAACACAGCAACTGCCCAACAACTTCAAAAAGTAAATGGAGTAGGCAAGGTGTTGTCAGACCGTATTATTAAATATCGAAATAAATCCGTTGGCGGTTTTATTACCGATATTCAGCTGCACGATGTTTATGGGTTAACGCCAGAAGTTATTCAAAACATAACAAACCAGTTTACAGTAAAAACACCAAAAGCAATTAAAAAGCTCAATATAAATACCGCCACGGTAGATGATTTGGTAACCATTCCGCATATCGATTACGATCTAGCCCACAGTATTATTGAGCAACGTATATTAATGGAAGGGTTTAATTCTATTAATCAATTAAAAAAAGTAAAAGACTTCCCTTTAAATAAAATCAAGATAATTGAATTATATTTGCACTTCGAAAAAGAAAAATAAATGAATAGCATGTACTTCAGCGAAGAACACAATCTTTTTAGAAAAAGCCTTCAAGATTTTTTACAAAAAGAAGTGGTTCCACATATCGAAAAATGGGAGCAAACAGGTATAATCGACAGGTTTATCTGGAAGAAATTTGGCGATATGGGCTTTTTTGGTATCAATTATCCAGAAGCCTACGGAGGCATGAATCTAGATTTATTCTACACTGTTATTCTACTCGAAGAACTTCAAAAAATAAACTCTGGCGGTTTTGCAGCCGCAATTTGGGCACATGTGTATTTAGCTATGACGCATTTAAATGCCGAAGGCGATGAAGCTATCAAACAAAAATATTTAGCGCCAAGTATAGCAGGCGATAAAATAGGTTGTCTGTGTATAACTGAGCCCTTTGGCGGTAGCGATGTAGCAGGAATGCGCACAACAGCAGTAAAGCAAGGCGATCATTACGTAATTAACGGCTCAAAAACATTTATTACCAACGGTGTTTTAAGCGATTATTTAATAGTAGCTGCCAAAACAACACCAGAACTAGGTAATAAAGGCATAAGTATATTTGTACTAGATCGCGATATGGCAGGAGTATCTGCTACAAAACTAGATAAACTAGGTTGGCGCGCATCAGATACTGGCGAAATAGCTTTCGATAATGTAAAAGTACCAATCCAAAACCTTATGGGCGAAGCGGATAAAGGCTTTTCATATATCATGCAGCACTTCTCTCTAGAGCGTTTAATAATGGGAATAAACGCCCATGCGCGCGCAGAATTCGCACTAGAGTACGCACTAAAATACATGAGCGAACGCGAAGCATTTGGTAGAACTATCGATAAATTTCAAGCCTTACGCCACAGCATCGCAGATTTATATTCAGATCTAGAGGTAAACAAAATCTTTAACTACACCATAGCCGCAAGGTTAAATAATGGCGAGTACGTAGTAAAGGAGGCTACCATGTCTAAATTAAAATCAACCAAAATGGCCGACGAGGTTATTTACCAATGCCTACAATTTTTAGGCGGATATGGTTACATGGAAGAATATCCAATGGCAAGACTCCTGCGCGACAGTAGGCTAGGGCCAATAGGTGGCGGAACCTCCGAGATACTCCGCGAAATTTTAGCTAAAATAATAATAGACAAAAAAGAGTATAAGCCAGCAACATAATTGTAGTCACTTCTAGTAACTTAAATTTTTTATCGAAATGGTATCGAGAAGTTGGGCGTTACCCAAGGGTCGGGCTTTCCACTATATCTTTTTAAAAGGTAATAACGAATTTAGATTGTCGTGGCTATCCATTTGTTTTTTACCTTAAATTAAATGCATTGCTTCTCTATTTTAAAAAGGATGCCGTTTCAATCCCTAACGCACTTATTTATCCTTGTAAAAGCATTACAGTTTAGAAATTGTGTTAGGAGCGTTTATATAAAGGATTTACTAATTATAATTCTAAATTAAAATCTCGTAAAAAATACCAATACAAACAATTGCAAATTCTAAATTACTTATTATATTTGCGGCCTGAAAATTCTAAAAGAGAGGAGGTTAAGACACTATGTTAAAAATTCAAGTAAAAGAAGGAGAAAATATAGAAAGAGCGTTAAAACGTTACAAACGTAAGTTTGTTAAAACAACGGTTAAAAATCAGTTGCAAGAACGTAAGCAGTTCACTAAACCCTCTGTTGAACGTAGAGCGCTAATAAAAAAAGCACAATACATTCAAAGTTTAAGAGATGCAGAAAATGTGTAATTCACTTTTTTAAAACCATAATAATCCCGCTATTTATAGCGGGATTTTTTGTTTAACACTATTTCTGTTAATAGAATTTTAAAACATTCAAATTGAATTGATAGCTAATAAGAAAGGAGTAAATCTCAGTGAATATTAGTGCAAGAACATTACTGCCCATTCACACAACAGTTTCAAAAAGGGTTTTTCAAATAATTACAGACACGCATAAAACGATTCATGAAATTCATGTTAAAAAAATAATCACAATAAATTCAGATTAAATAAAACTATTGTATATTCATAGTTCAACATAAGTTAATATGCCCTTCACTCAATTTACAGATTATCTACTATTAGAAAAAAACTATTCCAAGTTAACAGTAAACGCCTACCAAAACGATTTAAATGAGTTTTCAGAATTTATAAAAAACGAATACGATTCAAGTTCTATAAAACAGGTCAATTACCCACAAATACGAAATTGGATTGTAACCTTAGTGGAAAAAGGAATATCTAACCGCACCATAAACCGAAAAGTATCGGCATTAAATACCTTTTATAAATTTCTATTAAAAACTGGCGATATAGAATTAAACCCGCTATCAAAACATAAAGCATTAAAAACAAGTAAAAAAATACAAGTGCCATTTTCTGAGGCCGAAATAGAATCTGTTTTAGACTATTTAAACTCGGCAAACGATTTTGAGAGCGTAAGGAATAAATTTATTATAGAGTTATTTTATTCTACCGGTATAAGAAGAATAGAATTGGTAGAGCTAAAACTAAGCAGTTTAGATTTACATAATAATACGTTAAAAGTATTAGGTAAAAGAAATAAAGAACGTATTGTGCCGTTATTAAAGTCTGTAGTGCAAACCGCAGAAACCTATTTAAGTTTTAGAAAAAGTATAGATAGCATTATAGATGGCCAGCAGCTATTTTTAACAAAAAAAGGAGTTAAAATATACGAAACACTTGTTTACAGAATAATAAATGAGTATTTTAGTTTGGCATCTTCAAAAGTAAAGAAGAGTCCCCATATACTTAGGCACTCCTTCGCTACGCATTTGTTAAATCAAGGTGCCGATTTAAATGCTGTTAAAGAACTTCTAGGACATTCCAGTTTAGCTTCCACACAAGTGTATACTCATAATAGTATAGCCGAATTGAAAAAAGTGCATATTAATGCACACCCAAGAAGTAAAAAATAGAATTTAAAGTTATTGTCTAACCAAAAAAAACGAGTATGAAAGTAAACACCCAATCAGTAAATTTCAATGCAGATCAAAAATTGATAGACTTTATTCAACAACGAATGGATAAATTAGATTTGTTCTATGATAAAGTTATCAAATCGGAAGTTTTTTTAAAATTAGAAAACACAAGTGATAAAGAAAATAAAATATTTGAAGCAAAAGTAAGTGTACCCGGTGATAGCTTCGTTGTAAAGAAGCAATGTAAAACGTTCGAAGAGGGCGCAGATATGGCAGTTGCGTCTCTAGAAAGGCAGTTAAAAAAGCGAAAAGAAAAATTAAGAGCACATTTATAATAAAATTTATTAAAAAATGTTTTGAATAATGTAAAAAATCTATACATTTGCAGTCCGTTAGAAATAGCGGGCTTTTTTTATGTGGTTTTTTAGTAAAAAAAATCTTGAAAAGCCGATGTAGCTCAGCTGGCTAGAGCAGCTGATTTGTAATCAGCAGGTCGTGGGTTCGAGTCCCTCCATCGGCTCAAGTTCTTAAAATATTGAAATAAAGTTAATTGGGGAGATACTCAAGCGGCCAACGAGGGCAGACTGTAAATCTGCTGACTACGTCTTCGCAGGTTCGAATCCTGCTCTCCCCACAACTTTTTTTGTTATTTTTCTTGAAATATTGAAGTTTGATAAGCGTAAGTTTATCTAAAATTGCGAGAGTAGCTCAGTTGGTAGAGCGTCAGCCTTCCAAGCTGAATGTCGCCGGTTCGAACCCGGTCTCTCGCTCTAAAATTCCTGCGAAGGCAGGAATCTCTTCTTTCATAGATAGCAACATATAGATGGTTGTTTTGGAAGAATAGGGAATAAAAACTTTACGCCGGTGTAGCTCAGGGGTAGAGCGTTTCCTTGGTAAGGAAGAGGTCACGAGTTCAATTCTCGTCATTGGCTCTATTAAGAGTAAAAAAAAGTAGATTACACTAATATTATTATATAACTAAGATTAAAATTATTTAAAAACATGGCAAAGGCAACTTTCGATCGTTCAAAACCACACTTAAATATTGGTACAATTGGACACGTAGATCACGGTAAAACAACTTTAACTGCTGCTATTACTAAAGTATTAGCTGATGCAGGTTATTCGGAAGCGAGATCATTTGATCAAATTGATAACGCACCAGAAGAAAAAGAAAGAGGTATTACAATTAATACTTCACACGTAGAATATCAAACAGCAAATCGTCATTACGCACACGTTGACTGTCCAGGTCACGCCGATTACGTAAAAAACATGGTAACAGGTGCTGCACAGATGGATGGAGCTATTTTAGTAGTTGCTGCAACTGATGGTCCTATGCCACAAACTCGTGAGCACATCTTATTAGGTCGTCAAGTAGGAATTCCTCGTATCGTTGTTTTCTTAAACAAAGTTGATATGGTGGATGATGAAGAGCTATTAGAATTAGTAGACATGGAAGTTAGAGATTTATTATCTTTCTATGAATACGATGGTGATAATGGTCCTGTAGTATCAGGTTCTGCTTTAGGTGCACTTAACGGTGAGCAAAAATGGGTTGATACTGTATTAGAATTAATGCAAGCTTGTGATGATTGGATCGAAGAGCCTGTACGTGATATGGATAAGCCTTTCTTAATGCCTATCGAGGATGTATTCTCTATTACTGGTCGTGGTACTGTTGCAACTGGTCGTATTGAAACTGGTGTTGCTAACACTGGAGATCCTGTAGAAATTATTGGTATGGGAGCTGAGAAATTAACTTCTACTATTACTGGAATTGAAATGTTCCGTCAAATATTAGATAGAGGTGAAGCTGGTGATAACGCTGGTATCTTATTAAGAGGTATTGAGAAATCTCAAATCTCTAGAGGTATGGTAATTACTAAACCAGGTTCTGTAACTCCACACGCTAAATTTAAAGCTGAGGTTTATATCCTTAAAAAAGAAGAAGGTGGACGTCACACTCCATTCCATAACAACTACCGTCCACAGTTCTACGTACGTACAACTGACGTAACTGGAAACATTGCGCTTCCTGATGGTGTTGAAATGGTTATGCCTGGAGATAACTTAACTATTACTGTTGAGTTAATTCAGCCAATTGCAATGAACATAGGTCTACGTTTCGCTATACGTGAAGGTGGTAGAACTGTTGGTGCAGGTCAGGTAACTGAAATATTAGACTAATACAAGTTTAAATAAATATTATAAGTTAAGGTATTCCGTTTATTTGGAATACCTTGACTTGTATTTACGGGCGTAGCTCAGTTGGTAGAGCACTGGTCTCCAAAACCAGGTGTCGGGAGTTCGAGTCTCTCCGCCCGTGCAACAAAGAATTGAGTAACATTTCAATTTAGATTAAAAATAAAATAACGTCATGGCTGGATTAGTAAACTATATTAAAGAATCATTCGGAGAGTTAAAAAATAATGTGTCGTGGCCTACTTGGGCTGAAGCGCAGAGTTTAACAATCTTGGTAGCTGTATTCTCTATTATATTTTCACTTGCTATTTGGGGTGTAGATACAGTTTTTAGTAAAGTTATAACAGCTTACTTTCAATCGATTAGTTAAAAAGAGAATTTATGTCTGAAGTA
This sequence comes from Algibacter amylolyticus, assembly GCF_014202225.1. Classification (GTDB taxonomy): domain Bacteria; phylum Bacteroidota; class Bacteroidia; order Flavobacteriales; family Flavobacteriaceae; genus Algibacter_B; species Algibacter_B amylolyticus. Next base: position 18,525 of record NZ_JACHGE010000010.1, on the reverse strand, counting down.
AGTGAAAAAAAATGGTACGTTGTTCGTGCAGTAAGTGGTCAGGAAAACAAGATCAAAACTTATATCGAGAATGAAATTGCTCGTTTAGGTTTAGAAGATTATGTTGATCAAGTACTTGTACCTACAGAAAAAGTGATTCAAATCCGTAACGGAAAAAAAATCCAGAAAGAGAAAACATTCTTTCCTGGATATATTATGGTTCAAGCTAACTTAACTGGAGAGGTTCCTCATATTATTAGATCGGTTACTAATGTAATTGGTTTTTTAGGGGAAACTAAAGGTGGAGATCCTGTGCCATTAAGACAATCTGAAGTTAACAGAATGTTAGGTAAGGTTGATGAGCTTTCAGTTGAAGAAAGTGCAAATGTTGCAATTCCTTTTACTAAAGGAGAAACAGTTAAAGTTATCGATGGTCCTTTCAACGGGTTTGATGGAACTATTGAGAAAATTAATGAAGAAAAGCGTAAACTTGAAGTTATGGTTAAGATTTTCGGAAGAAAAACACCATTAGAATTAAGTTATATGCAAGTTGAAAAAGTATAATAGTGTTACATTACGATAGATGAGTCTTTCGCTTCCAAAAGAAAGATAACATCAAAAAATTAAATTATTAAAAATGGCAAAAGAATTAGGTAAAGTAGTTAAGTTACAAGTTCGGGGAGGTGCTGCGAATCCATCGCCACCGGTTGGACCCGCTTTAGGAGCTGCAGGTGTTAACATCATGGAGTTCTGTAAGCAATTCAATGCCAGAACCCAAGATAAAGCAGGTAAAGTATTACCAGTTGTTATATCTGTTTACAAAGACAAATCATTTGACTTTGTAATTAAAACTCCACCAGCAGCAGTTCAATTATTAGAAGCTGCAAAGGTGAAGAAAGGGTCTGGAGAGCCAAACCGAAAAAAAGTAGCTAAAGTATCTTGGGATCAGGTTAAAACCATCGCAGAAGACAAAATGGTAGATTTAAACGCATTTACTATCGAGTCTGCTATGAAAATGGTAGCTGGTACAGCAAGATCGATGGGTATAACCGTAACAGGGCAATTCCCTTCTTAATCTATTAAAGCATTAAAAAATGGCAAGATTAACAAAAAAGCAAAAAGAGGCTTTAGCAAAAATTGAAAAAGGTAAAGTTTATTCTTTAAACGAAGCTTCAGCTTTAATTAAAGAAATTACCAATACCAAGTTCGACGCATCAGTTGATTTAGCAGTACGTTTAGGAGTAGATCCTCGTAAAGCTAATCAAATGGTTAGAGGGGTGGTTTCATTACCACACGGAACTGGTAAAGACATGAAAGTATTAGCATTAGTAACACCAGACAAAGAAGCGGAAGCTAAAGAAGCTGGAGCAGATTACGTTGGTTTAGATGAGTACCTTGATAAAATCAAAGGTGGTTGGACAGATGTAGACGTTATTGTTACTATGCCAAGTGTTATGGGTAAATTAGGTCCTTTAGGACGTGTATTAGGTCCTCGTGGTTTAATGCCAAACCCTAAAACAGGAACAGTAACTATGGATGTTGCTAAAGCAGTTAGCGAAGTAAAAGCTGGTAAAATTGACTTTAAGGTTGATAAAACCGGTATTGTACACGCTGCTATTGGTAAAGCATCATTTAGTGCTGATAAAATTGCGGGTAACGCAAATGAATTATTAACAACATTAATGAAACTGAAACCGACAACCGCTAAAGGTGTTTATGTAAAAAGCATATTTATGTCTTCTACAATGAGCCCTAGTATAGCTATTGATCCTAAAATTGGTTAATTAAGTTAAAACTTTCAAATTATGACTAGAGAAGAAAAATCACAAGTAATTGAGGAATTAACTGCAGAATTAGCTAATAACTCAAATATCTATTTAGCAGATATTTCAGGATTAAATGCTGGAACTACTTCTAACTTGCGTCGTGCTGCTTACAAAGCAAACGTGCAAATGGCAGTTGTTAAGAACACATTACTTGAAAAAGCAATGGAAGCTTCAGATAGAGATTTTGGAGACCTTGCTTCAGTATTAAAAGGAAATACATCTGTGATGTATTCTGAAACTGGTAATGCACCGGCTAAGTTAATTAAAACCTTCCGTAAAAAATCAGAGAAGCCTTTATTAAAAGGAGCTTTTATTGAGGAAGCAGTTTATATTGGCGATGATCAGTTAGACATGTTAGTTGATATTAAGTCTAAAGAAGAGTTAATAGGAGAGATTGTTGGATTATTACAATCGCCTGCTAAAAACGTTATTTCTGCACTTAAATCAGGTGGAGGAACTATAGCTGGACTTATCAAAACACTTTCTGAGAGATCAGAATAGTATTAAACAGTACGCACTTTATTACAATTATATTATTATTACAAAATTATTAAAACGATAGAAAAATGGCAGATTTAAAAGATTTCGCAGAACAATTAGTTAACCTTACTGTAAAAGAAGTAAATGAGTTAGCAACTATATTAAAAGATGAGTATGGTATCGAGCCTGCTGCTGCAGCTGTAGCTGTTGCTGCTGCTGGTGCTGGTGGTGGAGAAGCTGCTGAAGAGCAAACTGAATTTGATGTAATCTTAAAAGCGGCAGGTGGTTCTAAACTAGCTGTAGTAAAATTAGTTAAAGAATTAACTGGTTTAGGATTAAAAGAAGCTAAAGGTTTAGTGGATGATGCACCAAGTGCAATCAAAGAAGGTGTTACTAAAGATGAAGCTGAAGCATTAAAAGCATCTTTAGAAGAGGCTGGAGCTGAGGTTGAGCTTAAGTAAGCTTTACTACTCAATAATACAAAGGTTTAGGTATATCCCGCTTCTAGCGGGATAACACCTAGACCATTTTGCGTATATAATGATATAGCAAAAATAAATTGCAAAATCGCGTTAAACTATGGATACATAATTTAATGTTTAACTAGTGTTTAAAAGCACTATCACTATTTTTTAATCAAAATTCCGTCCATTGATGTTATCAACACAAGCTGAAAGATTAAATTTCTCGTCTATTGTAAATAAGACAGATTATCCAGACTTCTTGGATATTCAGATAAAATCCTTCCAGGATTTTTTCCAATTAGAGACAAAATCTGAAGAAAGAGGTGATGAAGGTCTTTATAATACCTTCATGGAAAACTTTCCAATTACTGATTCTCGTAATCAATTCGTTTTAGAATTTTTAGATTACTTCGTAGATCCACCAAGATATGCCATTGAAGAGTGTATTGAAAGAGGACTTACTTATAGCGTTCCGCTTAAAGCAAGGTTAAAGTTATATTGTACCGATCCTGAACATGAAGATTTCGAAACCATTGTTCAAGATGTGTACTTAGGAACTATACCTTACATGACACCATCTGGTACGTTTTGTATTAATGGTGCAGAGCGTGTAGTAGTATCTCAATTACACCGTTCACCAGGAGTATTTTTCGGTCAGTCTTTCCATGCCAATGGAACAAAATTATATTCAGCAAGGGTTATTCCATTTAAAGGATCTTGGATTGAGTTTGCTACAGACATCAACCAGGTGATGTATGCATACATTGATAGAAAGAAAAAATTACCTGTTACTACGCTTTTCCGTGCAATTGGATTTGAGCGTGATAAAGATATATTAGAGATTTTTGATTTAGCAGAAGAAGCTAAAGTTTCAAAATCTGGATTAAAAAAATACTTAGGAAGAAAATTAGCTGCGCGTGTATTAAATACATGGCATGAGGATTTTGTTGATGAAGATACTGGAGAAGTTGTATCTATCGAGCGTAACGAAATTGTGCTTGATCGTGATACGGTTCTTGATAAAGAAAATATAGAAGAAATTCTTGAAGCTGAAGTTAAAACGATTCTTTTACATAAAGAATCTAATGAACAAGGAGATTATGCTATTATTCATAATACGCTTCAAAAAGATCCAACAAACTCTGAAAAAGAGGCTGTTGAACATATCTATAGACAATTACGTAATGCTGAGCCGCCAGATGAGGAAACAGCACGTGGAATTATAGATAAATTATTCTTCTCAGACCAACGTTACTCTTTAGGAGAGGTAGGTCGTTACAGAATGAACAAAAAATTAGGTTTAGATATCGGAATGGATAAGCAAGTGCTTACCAAAGAAGATATCATTACTATTATAAAATATTTAATCGAGCTTATCAATTCTAAAGCAGAGATTGATGATATTGATCACTTATCTAACCGTCGTGTACGTACTGTAGGTGAGCAATTATCTTCTCAATTTGGTGTTGGTTTAGCACGTATGGCTCGTACTATTCGTGAGCGTATGAACGTTCGTGATAACGAGGTATTTACACCTATCGATTTAATTAATGCTAAGACATTATCGTCTGTAATTAATTCTTTCTTTGGTACAAACCAGTTATCTCAATTTATGGATCAAACCAATCCATTAGCTGAAATTACGCATAAGCGTCGTTTATCAGCTCTTGGACCAGGAGGTTTATCTAGAGAAAGAGCAGGGTTTGAGGTTCGTGATGTTCACTATACACACTACGGAAGACTTTGTCCAATTGAAACACCAGAGGGACCAAATATTGGTTTAATATCTTCACTTTCAGTATTTGCTAAAGTGAATTCTATGGGATTCATTGAAACACCTTATAGAAAGGTAACAGATGGTGTTGTAGATATTAAAAACGAACCAATTTATTTAAGTGCAGAAGAGGAAGAAGATAAATTAATCGCTCAAGCAACGGTAAATGTTGATGATAGCGGTAAAATTTTACATGATAAGGTAATTGCAAGAATGGAAGGTGACTTCCCTGTAATTGATCCTAATGAGCTGCATTATACAGATGTTGCACCAAACCAAATTTCATCTATATCGGCTTCGTTAATTCCGTTCTTAGAACATGATGATGCGAATAGAGCCTTGATGGGATCTAACATGATGCGTCAAGCTGTTCCTTTATTAAGAGTAGATGCTCCTATAGTTGGTACAGGGTTAGAGCGTCAAGTAGCATCAGATTCTAGAGTGTTAATTAATGCTGAAGGAAATGGTGAAGTACTTTATGTTGATGCAAAAGAAATTCAAATTAGATATGATCGTACTGAAGATGAAGCTAAAGTAAGCTTCGATTCTGATGTTAAAACATATCAATTGGTGAAATTCCGTAAAACGAATCAAGGAACTTCTATTAACCTTAAACCAATCGTTGTTAAAGGTGATAAAGTAACTAAAGGACAAGTTTTATGTGAAGGTTATGCAACACAAAAAGGAGAACTTGCTTTAGGTAGAAATATGAAAGTAGCCTTTATGCCTTGGAAAGGGTATAACTTTGAGGATGCGATTGTAATTTCTGAAAAAGTAGTTCGTGAAGATATCTTTACATCGATTCATATTGATGAGTATTCTCTTGATGTAAGAGATACTAAATTAGGTAACGAAGAATTAACAAACGATATTCCTAACGTTTCTGAAGAGGCTACAAAAGACCTTGATGAGTATGGAATGATTAGAGTTGGTGCCGAAGTTAAACCTGGAGATATTTTAATTGGTAAGATTACACCAAAAGGTGAATCTGATCCAACTCCTGAAGAGAAATTATTACGTGCTATTTTTGGGGATAAAGCAGGAGATGTTAAAGATGCATCTTTAAAAGCTTCGCCTTCATTACATGGTGTTGTAATTGAAAAGAAATTATTCGCAAGAGCGGTAAAAGATAAGCGTAAAAGAGCACAAGATAAAGATGATATCTTAGCTTTAGAAGCGCAATACGATAGAAAGTTTGACGAGTTAAAAGATGTTTTAGTTGAAAAACTATTTGCTATTGTAAATGGTAAAACAGCTCAAGGTATTTTTAACGATTTAGGTGAAGAGGTATTACCAAAAGGTAAAAAGTTTACACTTAAAATGTTAAATGCTGTTGATGATTATGCGCATTTAGTGTCAGGTAAATGGACAACTGATGAGCATACTAACAAGTTAGTTGCAGATTTAGTTCATAACTACAAAATTAAAGAGAACGATTTACAAGGGGCATTACGTCGCGAGAAATTTACAATCTCTGTAGGTGATGAGTTACCAGCTGGAATTATCAAATTAGCTAAAGTATACATTGCTAAGAAACGAAAGTTGAAAGTAGGTGATAAAATGGCAGGACGTCACGGTAACAAGGGTATTGTTGCACGTATTGTTCGTCAAGAAGATATGCCTTTCTTAGAAGATGGAACGCCTGTTGATATTGTATTAAATCCACTTGGTGTACCATCTCGTATGAACATTGGTCAGATTTATGAAACTGTTCTTGGTTGGGCAGGTCAAAAATTAGATCGTAAATATGCAACTCCAATTTTTGATGGTGCTAATATCGATCAGATTAATGCTTTGACTGATGAAGCAGGAATACCAAGATACGGTCATACATATTTATATGATGGTGGAACAGGTGCACGTTTCGATCAACCGGCTACAGTTGGTGTGATTTACATGTTGAAATTAGGACACATGGTAGACGATAAAATGCACGCACGTTCTATTGGACCTTACTCATTAATTACACAACAACCATTAGGTGGTAAAGCACAGTTTGGTGGTCAGCGTTTTGGTGAGATGGAAGTTTGGGCACTTGAGGCTTATGGAGCATCAAGTACTTTACGCGAGATCTTAACTGTAAAATCTGATGATGTAATTGGTAGAGCTAAAACTTACGAAGCAATCGTAAAAGGCGAGCCAATGCCAGATCCAGGTTTACCAGAATCATTCAACGTACTTATGCACGAATTGAAAGGTTTAGGTTTAGACATCAGATTAGAGGAGTAGTTAATTAATTAAATTCATTTCAACCATTTATTATGGCAAGAAAACAAGATAAAAATACAGTTAAGAGATTCAACAAAATCTCAATTGGTTTAGCATCACCAGAGTCTATTTTAGCAGAGTCTAGAGGTGAGGTTTTAAAACCAGAAACTATCAATTATCGAACTCACAAACCTGAACGTGATGGTTTGTTCTGTGAGCGTATTTTTGGTCCTGTAAAGGATTATGAGTGTGCTTGTGGTAAATATAAAAGAATTCGTTACAAGGGTATTGTATGTGACCGTTGTGGTGTAGAAGTAACAGAAAAGAAAGTACGTCGTGATAGAGTAGGGCACATTAATTTAGTGGTTCCTGTAGCTCATATCTGGTACTTCCGTTCTTTACCAAATAAAATAGGTTATTTATTAGGGTTACCATCTAAGAAATTAGATATGATTATTTACTACGAACGTTATGTAGTAATACAACCAGGTAATGCTAAAAATGAAGAAGGCGAACCATTACAAAAAATGGATTTCCTTACTGAAGAAGAATACCTAAATGTATTAGAATCACTTCCTCAAGATAATCAGTATTTAGATGATGAAGACCCAAATAAGTTTTTAGCTAAAATGGGTGCTGAGTGTTTAATAGATTTATTAGCAAGAATTGATTTAGAATCTTTATCATACGAGTTACGTCATAAAGCAAATACTGAAACGTCTAAGCAACGTAAAACAGAAGCTTTAAAACGTTTACAAGTTGTTGAATCGTTGAGTAAATCAAATCTTAATAGAGAAAACAGACCAGAGTGGATGATTATGAAGGTGGTGCCAATTATTCCGCCAGAATTACGTCCGTTAGTGCCTTTAGATGGTGGTCGTTTTGCAACTTCAGATTTAAATGATTTATACCGTCGTGTAATTATCCGTAACAACCGTCTTAAAAGATTAGTTGAGATAAAAGCACCAGAAGTAATTTTACGTAATGAAAAACGTATGTTACAAGAATCGGTTGATTCATTATTTGATAACACTCGTAAATCTTCAGCTGTAAAAACAGATTCTAACAGACCGTTAAAATCACTTTCAGATTCACTTAAAGGTAAGCAAGGGCGTTTCCGTCAAAACTTACTTGGTAAGCGTGTTGATTATTCTGCACGTTCTGTAATTGTTGTTGGTCCAGAATTAAGATTATTTGAATGTGGATTGCCTAAAAATATGGCAGCTGAGTTATACAAGCCTTTCGTAATTAGGAAACTAATTGAAAGAGGTATTGTAAAAACTGTAAAATCTGCAAAGAAAATTATAGATAAAAGAGAACCAGTGGTTTGGGATATCTTGGAAAATGTTCTTAAAGGACATCCGGTATTACTAAACCGTGCGCCTACTTTACACCGTTTGGGTATACAAGCTTTTCAACCAAAATTAATTGAAGGAAAAGCAATTCAATTACACCCATTAGCATGTGCGGCATTTAATGCCGATTTTGATGGTGACCAGATGGCAGTTCACTTACCACTTGGACCAGAAGCAATATTAGAGTGTCAAATGTTAATGTTGGCCTCTCATAATATTTTAAATCCAGCAAATGGTGCGCCAGTAACTGTACCTTCTCAGGATATGGTACTTGGTTTATACTACATGACTAAGTTACGTACTTCTACTGCAGAGGTAAAAGTAAAAGGTGAAGGTTTAACATTCTATTCTCCAGAAGAAGTAGAGATTGCTTTTAATGAAGGAAAGGTTGAATTAAATGCTGGTATCAAAGTTAGAACTATTGATATTAATGAAGATGGTAAGTTAGACAGAATGATTGTTGAAACTACTGTTGGTCGTGTGTTATTTAACCAACACGTGCCACAAGCAGCAGGATTCATCAACCAAGTATTAACCAAAAAATCTTTAAGAGATATTATTGGTGATATTCTTAAGGCAACATCTGTTCCTGAATGTGCTGATTTCTTAGATAGTATTAGAACATTAGGATTTAAATTTGCATTCCAAGGTGGATTATCATTTAGTTTAGGTGATATTATTATCCCACCAGAAAAGCAAAGTATGATTGATAAAGCTAATGGTTTAGTTGACGGTATTACTGGAAACTATAACATGGGGCTTATTACAAATAACGAACGTTATAACCAAGTTATTGATATCTGGACATCTACAAATGCTGAATTGACAGAATTGTCAATGAAACGTATTAGAGAAGACCAACAAGGATTTAACTCGGTGTTTATGATGCTTGACTCTGGAGCTCGTGGATCTAAAGAACAGATTCGTCAGTTAACAGGTATGCGTGGATTAATGGCTAAGCCTAAAAAATCTACAGCAGGAGGTGGATCTATTATTGAGAATCCAATTCTTTCTAACTTTAAAGAAGGACTTTCAATTTTAGAATACTTTATCTCTACTCACGGTGCACGTAAAGGTCTTGCGGATACGGCTCTTAAAACTGCCGATGCGGGTTACTTAACACGTCGTTTAGTAGATGTATCTCAAGATGTTATTGTCAATACTGAAGATTGTGGTACTTTAAGAGGTGTTGAAGTTGAAGCATTGAAAAAGAATGATGAAGTAGTTGAAAAATTACAAGAAAGAATAGTTGGTCGTGTGTCATTAAATGATGTTGTAGACCCGCTTACTGATGAGTTATTAGTATCAGCTGGTCAATTAATTGAAGATGATGTTGCTAAAGCAATTGAAGCTTCTCCTATTGATAGTTTAGAGGTACGTTCAGCATTAACTTGTGAAGCTTTAAAAGGTATTTGTGCTAAATGTTATGGACGTAACTTAGCTACCGGTAAAATGGTGCAACGCGGTGAAGCTGTTGGTGTAGTTGCTGCACAATCAATTGGTGAACCTGGTACACAGTTAACGCTTCGTACATTCCACGTAGGTGGTATTGCAGGTAACATTTCAGAGGATAACAATTTAGCTGTTAAGTTTGATGGTATTGCTGAAATAGAAGATTTAAAAACAGTTAAAGGTCAAGATAGCGAAGGAAATGATGCAGATATCGTTATTTCTAGAACATCTGAACTTAAACTTATTGATAAGAAAACAGGTATTGTTTTAAGTACTAATAATATTCCTTACGGTTCTACTATTCAAATAAAGAATGGTGATAAATTAAGTAAAGGTGATGTGGTGTGTACTTGGGATCCATATAATGGTGTAATCGTTTCAGAATTTGCTGGTAAAGTAAGATATGAAAACGTTGAGCAAGGTGTTACTTACCAAGTTGAAATTGATGAACAAACAGGTTTCCAAGAAAAAGTAATTTCTGAATCTAGAAATAAAAAGCTTATTCCAACGCTTCATATTGAAGATTCTAAAGGAGAAACAATGCGTTCTTATAACTTACCAGTTGGTGCCCACTTAATGATTGATGATGGTGATAAGATTAGTGTTGGTAAAATATTAGTTAAAATACCTCGTAAATCTTCTAAAGCAGGTGATATTACAGGTGGTCTTCCTCGTGTAACTGAGTTATTTGAAGCGCGTAACCCATCTAACCCAGCAGTTGTAAGTGCAATTGATGGTGTAGTTTCTTTCGGGAAAATTAAACGTGGTAACCGTGAGATTATAGTAGAGTCTAAATTAGGAGATGTTAAGAAATACTTAGTTAAGTTATCAAGTCAGATTCTTGTACAAGAAAATGATTTCGTAAAAGCTGGTATGCCATTATCTGATGGTTCTATAACACCAAACGATATTTTAAATATTAAAGGCCCTTCAGCTGTTCAACAATACTTAGTAAATGAAGTACAAGAAGTATATCGTTTACAAGGTGTGAAGATTAACGATAAGCACTTTGAAGTTGTTGTAAGACAAATGATGCGTAAAGTTAGAATTATTGATTCTGGAGATACTATTTTCTTAGAAGATCAATTAGCTCATAAAGCAGATTTCATCAAAGAAAACGATGATATTTTTGGAATGAAAGTTATTGAAGATGCCGGAGATTCATCTAACCTTAAAGCGGGACAAATTATTTCGCCTCGTGAGTTAAGAGATGAGAATTCTATTTTACGTAGAGAAGATAAGGCATTGGTAACAGCAAGAGATGCACAACCTGCAACTGCTACACCAATACTTCAAGGTATTACAAGAGCGTCACTTCAAACGAAGTCATTTATCTCTGCTGCTTCTTTCCAAGAAACAACTAAAGTACTTAACGAAGCCGCTGTTGCTGGTAAAGTTGATTCTTTAGAAGGATTGAAAGAAAATGTAATTGTAGGACATAGAATTCCTGCAGGTACAGGTATGAGAAGTTACTCTGATATTATTGTTGGCTCTAAAGAAGAGTTTGATGAAATGATGCAAGTAAAACAAGAATTGAATTACAATTAAATTTTATTTCCGCGCCTGCCTGCCGGCAGGCAAGAAGGCGGGAATTTATAAAACTAAAAGCCTTCATGTATATTATACTTGAAGGCTTTTTTAATACTTAAAAAATACGTTATTATGGCAGAAGAAAAAGATAAGCCAAAACAAGGACAGATTAATATTGAGCTAGACGAAAAAGTTGCCGAAGGTACTTATTCTAACCTAGCTATTATAAACCATTCAGTATCAGAATTTGTAGTGGATTTTGTAAATATTATGCCAGGTGTTCCCAAAAACAAGGTTAAATCTAGGATTATATTAACACCGCAGCACGCTAAACGTTTATTGAAGGCATTAGGTGAAAATGTTACAAGATTTGAAAATGCCCATGGTGAAATCAAAGATTATGAGCAACCACCAATGCCACTGAATTTCGGACCAACAGGTCAGGCATAATCAAGGGTAGTGGAGGATAATAGTTTTTCTTAAAAGTGGTGCTCAAAATGTTTTGTTTGAGCAACCACCAATGCCTTTGAATTTCGAACCAACGGGTCAAGCATGTTTTTTTAATTAGTGGAGAACACAATTTTATTTTTTGTGTTTTAAAAGGAAATTAATATCTATTGCTAAAAAAAGCAGGACGTATAAATTTATACGTCCTGCTTTTTTTATTTAATTTTAATCTGATATATAAAAAAAATTGAAATTTCCTTTATTATATAAATTATTTATATAAAATAATTTATCAATAAGTTTACCTTATAGTGGTTTAGAAGCCGACCTTCATAAATATACTTTTAATCGAGTTTAATTAAATTTACATGTACTTGTTTAGGATGGTTTACGAAACGGTCTTAAATCGTTTTAATTTAAGTATTTTTCTGTTTCACTTCCATTTTTGTACCAAAGATATATACTTAATACGTTGCTTTTTCTCTTAACCGAAATTTTAAAGCACCTGAAGGACATTTTTTTATTTGTTTAATTATTTTTTCGGTTTCTGTGTTTTCTAAATTTACCCAAGGGATTATGCTATCGCTAAATACATCCGAAAGTTCTTTGGAGCAAGTTCCAGATAGTTCACATTTTCTTGGGTCGTAAGTTACCGTTACTTCTTTGTTTTTAAATGTTTTATATTCAATATTCATACTGTATCAATTTGGGATTGACTGTTATATGTGGGCTTATAATTGTTATATAGCCCTTTAGTTATAAGGTTTCAATTTTATATTTAGCCTAAAATTTTGGCTAATATTACTCAAATTCTGAAGTGAAATGTAGTTTTATATTTGGATATTTTTGCTGCGTCATTTGTAATGAAAAAGCAGAATCTGCTAAGAATACTAATTGGTTTTGCTTGTCTTTTGCTAAAAAACGTTGTTTTACTCGTACAAATTCCTTGTATTCTGCACTTTTTGAGTTTTTAGGATCTACCCAACATGCTTTATGTACATTCAAGTTTTCGTAGGTACATTTAGCACCATATTCGTGTTCTAGTCTATATTGAATTACTTCATATTGTAAGGCTCCAACGGTTCCAATTACTTTTCTACCGTTTAGCTCTAATGTAAATAATTGAGCTACACCTTCGTCCATTAATTGGTCTATACCTTTAAATAGTTGTTTAGATTTTAAAGGATCGGCATTATTAATATATCTAAAATGTTCTGGAGAAAAGCTAGGTACACCTTTGTAATTTAATACTTCGCCTTCTGTTAATGTATCGCCTATTTTAAATGTTCCGGTATCTTGTAAGCCAACAATATCACCAGGATACGAGATGTCTACTATTTCCTTTTTCTCAGCAAAAAAAGCATTTGGGCTGGAGAATTTTACTTTTTTGTTATGGCGTACGTGCAAGTATGGTGTGTTTCTTTTAAACTCGCCAGATACAATTTTTATAAATGCTAACCTGTTTCGGTGGTTAGGATCCATATTGGCATGTATCTTAAATACAAAACCACTAAATTTATTTTCGTCTGGCTTAACTAGACGTTCTTCACTTTGTTTTGGCCTTGGTTTTGGGGCAATTTCAACAAAACAATCCAATAGTTCTCTAACCCCAAAATTGTTTAATGCAGAACCGAAAAATACGGGTTGTTGTTGCCCATTTAGGTAATCTTCTTTATTAAATGAAGGGTAAATACCTTCTACTAATTCAATTTCTTCTCTTAAAGTATCAGCGGCTTCTTGTCCTACTAATTTATCTAATTCTGCTGAAGATAAATCTGAAATCTCAACTGTTTCTTCAATATCTTTTCTGCTATCACCACTAAAAAGATTAACGTTTTTCTCCCATAGATTATAGATTCCTTTAAAGTCGTAGCCCATCCCAATAGGAAAACTAAGAGGTGTTACCTTTAATCCTAGTTTTTGCTCAACCTCGTCTAATAAATCGAAAGCATCTTTTCCCTCTCTATCCATTTTATTTATGAATACAATCATTGGGATGTTACGCATACGGCAAACTTCTACTAGTTTTTCGGTTTGCTCCTCAACACCTTTTGCAACGTCAATTACAACAATAACACTGTCCACGGCGGTTAGTGTTCTAAATGTATCTTCAGCAAAATCCTTGTGCCCTGGTGTATCAAGAATATTAATTTTAATGCCATTATATTCAAAAGCTAATACAGAGGTAGCTACCGATATTCCACGCTGGCGTTCTATTTCCATAAAATCACTGGTAGCACCTTTTTTTATTTTATTACTCTTTACTGCTCCAGCTTCTTGAATTGCACCTCCAAATAGTAATAGTTTCTCTGTTAATGTAGTTTTACCAGCATCGGGATGAGAAATAATTCCAAAGGTTCGTCTGCGTTGTATTTCTTTTAAAAAAGACATAAAATTAAATTTTGGCAAATATACTTTTTATAAAGGATTTTTGTGACTTTCGTTTGTGATTTTGTGTCTTAGTAGTGTATTGGTTATTATTAGATTTAAATTAAACCAAATTTTGAGTAGTAATTGCGTGGTTTAATCTCATGATAATTCATTTCCAAACATCATTTTTGCAATAATATTAGCAATGATGTTTAAGTGTATTTGAGTATACATTTATTTTTAATTGTTAACATATGTTAATATTTTTTTATAATTTAGCTTAAAAATTGACTTTTGGTAGTATTTTTCTTGTAATATTATTGTTGCACTATAATTTTTTCTCTCAAATGCCTATTTTTATATCCAAAATAAAAAGTTGTTTTTATAATTCACCCTTCCCTTAATATGATAAATTTTACTCAATTAAAATTATTTATTTCTAAGCTAGAAATAAGAGCATTTAAGAAGTTTTTTCAATTATCTGTCTATGTATCCTTACTAAAAGGTGTTTTTTTAGTACTAACGTTATGTTTACTAAGCATTAATAATCTTGCTGCACAAACTAAGCCAACATTCAACTTATCTCAAGGGCCAACACTTTTGGCTAACGGAGCTGGAGCTGAACAGGTCGGGGCTAAATATATTTATCAAAATATAGAGGTTTCTTCAGATGGAGTATTTATTGACGCTATTGTAACTATTGTGAATAAGGTTAATACGCAGGAAGCAACAGCTAATTCATTTACTGTAGATTCTGCTTTAGGTGAAGATGATAGATTTGAGCCAACCGTAAATACTGGTGCGGGTGATGGTTATGTGGAGTGGCAAATTGAATTTGTATTAGATGGTTCTGTAACCGATGCTAATGACCAAGGAATAAGGGCACGACTTGATAATTTTTCTCTTGAAGCTATTGATGTTGACGGTTTTGAGTATTTAGAGGTTATTGTAACAGATTCATATACTATAGAAGGTGGTGCTTCTCCAACTACAGAATTAGTGGTGTCGCAAAATGGTGCTTGGACAAGGTTTCAAAGTGATGTTGATTTTGCTGCTGGAATAGATGCTGCAAATACTGAATATGTTGTTAGGGTGGATTATACTAATATTAGTGTAGTAAAATTTAGAAATGGTAGCTCTAATGATAGTAATGATAGGCAGAATTCTATTAGCTTTTTAGGAGAGGTGACTTTTAATACAGAAAACACAGTAGATGTTAATGATCCTCCTGTGGTTATAAATAATTTAGGGAATGTAATAGCTTCAAATTCAACATTTTCTAAAAATGTTTTGCCAGGGTCAAGTGATCCGGATGGTAATTTGGATGTTTCAACGGTGAGATTATGGGATCCTAGTAACCCTGCTAATCAAGGCTCTTTTGGAACTCCTTTAGTAATTTCTGGTATTGGTACTTATACGGTAGATAACACAGGAAATGTTATTTTCTTACCACAGCAAGATTATATTGGTGATGCTTCTATTTTGTTTTCTGTTGAAGATGATTTAGGAGTTAGTTCTAATCGAAGTAATTTACAAATTACTGTGGTTGATGAGTGTGATGCGGTTGCTTCAGGTAATCCTGATATTGATAATGATGGAATATCTGATTCCTGTGATTTAGATAACGATAATGATGGTATCCTTGATTTGGACGAATGTACGGGAAGAAGCACTGTTAGTTTTGCTTATGATGAGGCATTGTCTTCTGCAGGTACATTGGTGTTTACTGCAACCGTTGATGGAAATCAAGAAACTATAACTGTAAGTACGGCTACAAATCCATTATATTTTTATGGTTCAACAGGTACTACAGAAGCAAGTGGTGTAACTATTACCGCGGGTTCATCTCCAGTAATTGAAGCTTTAGACGGTGATGGAGGAACAAACCCTGGCGAGTTTGCCGTATTAGAAAGTGCCATAACTTTTACTTCTACAATTGCGATAGATAGGATACAATTACCAACACTTGATGATTATGATAGAGATAACAACGCTACAAGTCCAACAGATGCTATAGCATTTACAATACCAGGTACATGGCAGGTAGACTCTGGTGATATGGCGTCATATGATTTAACAACAGGTGCTTTAATAACTAATAATGAAAATGGAGATGCAGCTAATAATATATCTGTAGGTGGAAGCTCTAACCAAGAATTTCTTACTAGAGGTGGAGTAGGATCTTCTTTACTTAGAGGTACAGTAGGTGGAGAAACTAATGGGGCAAGTGCCACTTTCATTGCAGATTCTCCTTTCGTTGAAGCAACCCTATTGTTTGAAGATTTGGCTCAAAATGGAGCTAGAGAAAATATTATAAATACATTAACATCTTTAATTATAGAGACCTCTGTATTAATTTGTCCTGATACAGATGGCGATGGACTTTCTGATAATTTGGATCTTGATAGTGATAACGATGGTTGTCCTGATGCTATTGAAGGTCAAGGGGCTTTTACAGCAGCGAATTTGGTGAATCCAGGTACAGATGATAGCTTAGATAGTCCTGTTGGGACTAATGGAGTGCCTACGGTTTCAGGTAGCCCGCAGGATACTTCTGCTGAAGTGACTACGGCTAGCCAAGTTATTGTAGATGCTGCAGCATTAGTGGATCAGTCAGTTAATGTAGGATCAGGTACGTCTTTTACTATTACCCCAGTGAGTGCAGATAATACAACTACTTTTACTGGTCCAGTATCTAATAGGGTTCCAGATTATGGATCAGGTACAAGTTCTACAAGTGGTATAAATTATGAATGGCATATAGGAACGCCAAATCCTGATGGGTCTACTGCAATTGCTGCATCGAATACTAATTATTCAGGGGAAAATACAAACACATTAAGTATTGTTGATGTTACTGGTTTAGATGGTACTCAGTATTGTTTACTAATTACATATGATGATAATGAATGTATCAGTGAGGTTAATTGTGCTACTCTAACTTTAAATCAACCACCAGTAGCCGATGATGAAACAGCAGTAACCGATCCAGGAACCTTAGTAAATGTAAACGCATTGGATGGTGATAATGACCCAGATGGATTAAATTCCAACTTATCGATCACAGAAATTTTTGATCCATCAAACCCAGGAGTAGCGATTCCATTATCGGAAGGTGTTACAGAAACATTAGCAGATGGTACTACGGTAACCTTATTAGCTAACGGTACTTTAGATATTACTCCAGGGACAGGTGTAACGAGTGTAGATTTAGATTATACATTAGCAGATGAAGACGGATTAACAGATACTGGAAACATCTTAGTAACTGTAAATCAACCACCAGTAGCTGATGATGAAACAGCAGTAACCGATCCAGGAACCTTAGTAAATGTAAACGCATTGGATGGTGATAATGACCCAGATGGATTAAATTCCAACTTATCGATCACAGAAATTTTTGATCCATCAAACCCAGGAGTAGCGATTCCATTATCGGAAGGTGTTACAGAAACATTAGCAGATGGTACTACGGTAACCTTATTAGCCAACGGTACTTTAGATATTACTCCAGGAACAGGTGTAACGAGTGTAGATTTAGATTACACATTAGCAGATGAAGACGGATTAACAGATACTGGAAACATCTTAGTAACTGTAAATCAACCACCAGTAGCCGATGATGAAACAGCAGTAACCGATCCAGGAACCTTAGTAAATGTAAACGCATTGGATGGTGATAATGACCCAGATGGATTAAATTCCAACTTATCGATCACAGAGATTTTTGATCCATCAAACCCAGGAGTAGCGATTCCATTATCGGAAGGTGTTACAGAAACATTAGCAGATGGTACTACGGTAACCTTATTACCAAACGGTACTTTGGATATTACACCAGGAACAGGAGTAACCAGTGTAGATTTAGATTATACATTAGAAGATGAAGACGGATTAACAGATACTGGAAACATCTTAGTAACTGTAAATCAACCACCAGTAGCCGATGATGAAACAGCAGTAACCGATCCAGGAACCTTAGTAAATGTAAATGCTTTAGATGGTGATAATGATCCAGATGGATTAAATTCCAACTTAGTAATTACCGAAGTTTTTGATCCAGTAGCACCAACACTAGCTATTCCATTAACAGTTAACACACCAGTAACCTTAACCGATGGAACGGTAGTGACCTTATTACCAAACGGTACTTTGGATATTACACCAGGAACAGGAGTAACCAGTGTAGATTTAGATTATACATTAGAAGATGAAGACGGATTAACAGATACTGGAAACATCTTAGTAACTGTAAATCAACCACCAGTAGCCGATGATGAAACAGCAGTAACCGATCCAGGAACCTTAGTAAATGTAAATGCTTTAGATGGTGATAATGATCCAGATGGATTAAATTCCAACTTAGTAATTACCGAAGTTTTTGATCCAGCAGCACCAACAGTAGCTATTCCATTAACAGTTAACACACCAGTAACCTTAACCGATGGAACGGAAGTAACTCTAAAACCAGATGGTACTTTGGATATTACACCAGGAACAGGAGTAGCCAGTGTAGATTTAGATTATACATTAGAAGATGAAGACGGATTAACAGATGTAGGAAATGTAACAGTAACAGTAAATCAACCACCAGTAGCTGATGATGACACTGCAGTTACCGATCCAGGAACCTTAGTAAA
>NZ_JACHGE010000009.1 GCF_014202225.1 Algibacter amylolyticus | reverse complement strand
TTGTTTCTCTTTTGTTAACTCGTTTCCTTGTTAGCGGGTGCAAATATAAAACCCTTTTTTAACTCTCACAATAGTTTTTTGATTTATTTTAAAAAGTTTTTTTTAACTTCCTAAAAACAACATCCAAACCTTTAATATGAGCGTTTTGCTATCTGCGATAATTACCGTTTTTAGCGGCTGCAAATCTACAACCTTTTTATTAACTCTTACAAGTGATTTTGATGTTTTTTTTGAAAAGTTTTTTCAACCTTTCTAAAACCATTAATCAACCTTTTATGAACGTTCCCTTAAACACTTATTGCGTTTTTAACGGGGTGCAAACTTACTATCCTTTTTTATTTTGACAATGACTTTTTTTATCTTTTTTTTACTTTTTTAATACCACTCCTTTAAAAGACTTATTTACTGCTATTTACAACACAAAAAAAACACTTTATAAAAAACCCCTAACCTCTTTTTATGTTTTACAGAATTGTTTACCCTGATATTACTTGTTTTGTCCCTTAATCTATCTTTACAATTACATATTATACCTATCTGATCTAGACTGTATTTATATGAGACTAGGTAAGTTTTTAATCGTTCTTGTTATTATATAGCGCATAGCCTCCTAATTACATATACATAATACACGGTGATAGACATTATTATTTACTCTACCTTAATACTAGTATGATTGGTTAGCTTTATTGTATAGAACAAGCTTACCTCCCTCCCAACCTTCCATATAATGTATGTTAAGCTTACTCCTTTAATAAACAGGATAAAAGATTCAGTTTTTATAATGTACTTATATAAAAGGATTCACTTATTGTTAATCGTTTAGCTAGACCATTACAGACATACCCGCGTTAGGGATAATAATGGAAAGCCCACAGCCCGACGAAGGAGGTGCGAGGACTTGAAATGGATAGCCCGACCCTTGGGTAACGCCCTATTTAAAAATTTATACCTATATATATATAGTGTTGGTTTGTTTATACTTTTATACTCATTATCTTTGCACCCGAATTTCAATTTAATTTATGATACATATTACTTTACCTGATGGTAGTGTGAAAACGTTTGACGAAGGCGTTACACCAATGGATGTTGCAAAAAGCATTAGTGAGGGATTTGCTAGAAATGTTATTTCGGCGAGTTTTAATGGTACAACTGTAGAAACGGTTACGCCATTAACAACGGATGGCTCTTTGGTTTTATATACCTGGAGAGACGATGCTGGTAAAACTGCTTTTTGGCATAGTAGTGCCCATGTTTTGGCTCAAGCTATTGAGGAATTGTATGATGGCGCGAAACTTACCATTGGACCTGCTATTGAAAATGGGTTTTATTATGATGTAGATTTTGGTGAGCATACGGTATCTGAAAAGGATTTTAAAGCTATTGAAACTAAAATGTTAGAGATTGCGCGTGGGAAACATGACTTTAGTTTAAGAGCGGTTTCGAAGGCGGATGCTTTATCCTTATATAAGGACAATGCTTTTAAAACTGAATTGATTGAGAATTTAGAGGATGGCACGATTACGTTTTGCGACCACTCTACGTTTACTGATTTATGTCGTGGTGGCCACATACCTAATACTGGTATTATAAAAGCGGTTAAGATATTGAGTGTTGCTGGTGCTTATTGGCGCGGTGATGAGAACAAACCTCAATTAACTCGTGTTTATGGAATTTCTTTTCCTAAACAAAAGGAGTTAACGGAGTATTTAGCCATGTTGGAAGAAGCTAAAAAACGTGACCATAGAAAATTAGGTAAAGAGTTGGAGCTTTTTACATTCTCGAAAAAAGTTGGACAAGGTTTGCCTTTATGGTTACCTAAAGGTGCTGCTTTACGTGAGCGTTTAGAAAATTTTTTGAAAGCTGCACAGAAAAAAGCTGGTTACGAAATGGTAGTTACACCACATATTGGACAAAAGGAGCTTTATGTGACTTCTGGACATTATGAAAAGTATGGTGAAGATAGTTTTCAGCCCATTTTAACACCTAAAGATGGCGAAGAGTTTTTATTAAAACCTATGAATTGCCCACACCATTGCGAGATATATAATAGTAGCCAATGGAGTTATAAGGATTTACCTAAGCGTTATGCTGAGTTTGGTACTGTATATAGATACGAGCAAAGTGGCGAATTACATGGTTTAACCCGTGTACGTGGATTTACTCAAGATGATGCTCACTTGTTTTGTATGCCAGAACAATTGGATAAAGAATTTAAAGATGTTATTGATTTGGTACTTTATGTATTTGGATCGTTAGGGTTTGAAAACTTTACTGCACAGGTTTCTGTAAGGGATCCAAAAAATCCAGACAAATATATAGGTGATGTAGCAAACTGGGAAAAAGCCGAACAAGCTATTATAAATGCTGCAACTGATAAAGGTTTAGATTTTGTTATTGAAGAAGGTGAAGCTGCTTTTTATGGCCCTAAGTTAGATTTCATGGTGAAAGATGCTTTAGGAAGACGTTGGCAATTAGGAACCATACAGGTAGATTACAACTTACCAGAGCGTTTTGATTTAACGTATAAAGGTAGTGATAACGAGTCGCACCGACCAATTATGATACACCGAGCTCCTTTTGGAAGTATGGAACGTTTTGTAGCATTATTGCTAGAACATACTGGAGGTAATTTCCCGCTTTGGCTAATGCCAACTCAGGCTATTATATTATCAATTAGTGAGAAATATGAAAAATACTCTGAAAAAGTTTTAAATTTGCTAGAAAATGACGAAATTCGCGCCCTTGTAGATCATAGAAATGAGACTATAGGTAAGAAGATTAGAGAGGCCGAAATGCAAAAACACCCGTATATGATTATAATTGGGGAGCAAGAAGAGCAAGAAGGCAAAATAACTGTAAGACAACACGGTGGAGAAGATTTAGGCATGATAAGTGTAGAAGCCTTCTCTGAAATAATAAAAGAAGACATTAAAAAAACGTTGAAAACGTTTTAATACATAAAAAGATAATAAGTTTAATTTAAAACCATAAAGCCATAGCAATTAGAAGAAGACAGCAACCTAGAAGGGTTTCGCAAGAAGATAAGCATAAAATCAACTCGAAGATTACTGCTCAAAAAGTACGTCTAGTTGGAGACAACGTAGAAATTGGAATATACACCAAAGGAGACGCTATGCGAGTAGCCAGTGCACAAGAGTTAGATTTAGTGGAGATTTCTCCAAATGCTGACCCACCTGTTTGTAAAGTTATGGACTATAAAAAGTTTCTTTACGAACAGAAGAAACGTGATAAAGCTTTAAAGTCTAAAGCGACTAAAGTTATTATTAAAGAGATTCGTTTTGGTCCTAATACAGATGATCATGATTACGAATTTAAAAAGAAACATGCTGAGAAGTTCTTAAAAGAAGGTGCAAAGCTAAAAGCATTTGTATTTTTTAAAGGACGTTCGATCATATTTAAAGAAAAAGGGCAAATCTTATTATTAAAGTTAGCTCAAGATTTAGAGGAATATGGCAAGGTTGAACAAATGCCTCGATTAGAAGGTAAACGTATGACCATGTTTATTGCTCCAAGAAAGTAATAAAATTTAATTCTGAATACTACATTAACTTAAGTTGATAGTGTAAATAAGAATAAAGATAAGATGCTGAAACACCAACAGCACTAAAATAATTAAGCGAAATAATTAAAAACTAGGAAAAGAAAATGCCTAAAATGAAAACAAAATCGAGTGCCAAAAAGCGTTTCAAGCTTACAGGTACTGGTAAGATTAAAAGAAAGCACGCTTTTAAGAGTCACATCTTAACAAAGAAGTCTAAAAAGCGTAAGCTTAAGTTAACTCATGATGGTTTAGTACATAAAGCAGATGAGGATAACATTAAAACAATGATGCGTTTAAAGTAACATTCGTTTTAATCGGTTAAAACAATTAATAAACCCTGGAGTTAGGCTCAATTAAAAGTGTCATGTATTTGACCGCCTACTACAAAACACATTTAAAATTATGCCAAGATCAGTAAATTCTGTAGCCAAAAGAGCCAGAAGAAAAAAGGTGCTTAAACAAGCAAAAGGTTACTTTGGAAGACGTAAAAACGTTTGGACAGTAGCAAAAAATGCGGTTGATAAAGCGATGCAATACTCGTACAGAGACCGTAGAGCAAAAAAGAGAACATTCCGTGCATTATGGATTACGCGTATTAACGCTGGAGCCAGATTACATGGTTTATCTTATTCTCAATTTATGGGGAAATTAAAAGCTAATGAAATTGAATTAAACCGTAAGGTTTTAGCAGATTTAGCTATGAATAACCCTGAGGCTTTTAAAGCCGTAGTTGACAAAGTAAAATAAGGCGCTTAGCCTATTGTAAAACATATTATTCGCTTAATAAAAAATCCGATTCGAAAGAATCGGATTTTTTTGTACTTATATTAGTTCTCGATACATTTTTTAGTTGAACTACCACTCAAAATGACATAAGAACATAATTAATATTAAAATTAGCCTATGGATTTATCGAACATAAAACTTGTTGTTACCGATTTGGATGGTACTTTACTTAACTCCAAACATGAAGTTAGTCCCTTATTTTTCGAATTATTTAAATCTTTAAAACAACACAACATTTTGTTTGTCGCTGCAAGTGGAAGACCTTATTACAGCATTACAGAAAAGCTACAAACCATAAAAGATGATATTATAATTGTTGCCGAAAATGGTGGCATTGTTATTAATAAAGACAAGCTTTTACTATCAACGCCTATAGAAACCAATAACTTAATTGAGTTAGTACATTTAATAGATAGCAATAACCACATTCATCCTGTTTATTGTACGCCATCAAAAGCTTATTTTAGTAAAAAATCTATATCCAATGGTTTACTAAATACATTGGAAGAGTATTATCCTAACCATTCAGTAATTGAAAATATAAAAGAGATTGAAGAGGATATAATAAAGATAGCTTTATACCACTCTCAAGATTCTGAAAAGTATATTTACCCCGTATTTAAACCTTTTGAATCGCATTATAAAATAAAAGTATCGGGAAAAAACTGGGTTGATATCTCCGATGATTTAGCAAATAAAGGTCATGCTATAAACATGCTACAGGAAAATTATAATATTTCTCAGGATGAAACTTTAATATTTGGCGATTACAATAATGATATTGAAATGCTAAAACTAGCTACCTATAGCTTCGCCATGGAAAATGCTCATGATAATGTGTTAGCCATAGCCAACCATAAAACAAAAAGTAACGATAATTTTGGTGTGGAATACATTTTAGATAAACTAATAAAAGCTAAACGTTAAGTGCCATAAACTGTAATTACAAGATTTCTTGATCCACCATAATCGCGATGTTCACATAAATAAATACCTTGCCAAACCCCTAAATTGGGTGTTCCGTTTGTAACTGGTATCTGCACAGATGTACTTAGTAGTGATGCTTTAATATGCGCAGGCATATCGTCTGGACCTTCATAGGTGTGTTTGTAATATGGTGCATTTTCTGGAACCAATTTATTAAAATGACTCTCAAAATCCAACCTTACGGTGAAATCTGCATTTTCGTTAATGGTTAAACTAGCAGACGTATGTTTAATAAACACCTGCATCTGCCCTATTTTTATTTCTTTAATTTCAGGAATAGCATGTAAAATGTCGTCTGTAATTAAATGAAAACCTCTACTAAACACTTTAAGTTTTAACTCTTTTTGGAACCACTTCATATTTGCAACACAGAATTAATCAATATCTTTTGCCATTTCTGCTATTGCTTTTTTAAATTCTTTCCAGTTTATTTCACCATCTCCATCTTTATCATAACCACTAATAAGTGTAGAGCCTACTAAGCCTCGAATAAAACCACTAATTTCTGCTTCCTTTAAAAGCTTTACAATTTCAGCTTTAGACAATTTACCATCTCCATTTTTATCAAAAAAATTAAAAGCAGCTTGAGGAGAATCGAAATGCTTAGTTAAAACAATTTGTATTTTTTTTATAATTGCTTTTTTAGATGCCATAGTATTATATTTTTATTTTTAAACACAGAAAAAGTGCCTTATTTGAAATTAGTATATGTTAAAGGGATAATTAAAGAATCTAAATTTTACACCCCACTTATATACTATATTACTAAAATTATGTAACTTAAACAAAATTTTAGCTTACATAGTATGAGTATAAAGGGCACACAAAATTAAATAATAAATTTTAATGCTTTTATAAATGATTCAATCTATGCCGTTTTGCAAGACTTGAATATTTGTTATGTATTAATATAGATGCGATTAACTAATAATTAAAACCAAAGATAATTTACTTAAACCTGTTGTAGATAAAATTTATAAACCCTAACAACATTTATAAATCTCCTTTTTTTCTCCCCTAAAAACATACAGAATATTTTAAAAATGTTATGGATTAATAGCGTTAACTATAAACCAACATTTATAAAAAATGAAACAACTAATCCAACAACCCAATACTTTGGAGCTTATTGTTAAGTTAGTAGAAATTCTCATTTGGCCATTAACCCTGCTTATTATTCTGTTTCTATTCCGGAAATATCTAGCAAAAACTTTTGAGCGCTTAGGTTCTATTAAAGCAGACCGTACTGGACTTTCGTTAACTTTCGAAAAAAAATTAACCGAAGCAAAACAACTATTACAAAACATACAGCCCAATGCTGTTTCTAAATCGGCTCCTCAAATTTCCATTACACCAAATGGCTCTAAATCACCCTACCAACAACTAGTAGATTTAAAAGTAAATTTAGAAAACCAATTGGTGTCTTTAGCAAAATCAAATACGGTGGATCCCGAAAATTTAACAAGCATCATGCTAAGCGACAAACTTAAAGAAACTGGTGTATTAAGTATAAATAACGAAAAACTAATTTCGGCCATTTTAGATATAATTAATTCGGCAGACTCATCAATAAGCCAACAACAAGTAAACGAGGTAAAAACACTATACAATAATGTAAAATTTAATTGAACATAACTTATGTCGACTTTAAAAAATGCTTACGCTTTACTTATTGGAATTGGAAACGATTTACCTGTTACTGTTAAAGACGCCAAGGCTATATATAATATTTTGGCCGATGAAAAACTAGCTGGTTATCCTCCTGAAAACATTATACTTTTAACCGAAAAGGCCGCCACAAGACAAGGTATATTGGATGCTTTTGATGAATTAATACAAAAAACGGCCCCATCTTCTTCCGTTATGCTTTTCTATTCCGGACATGGTGGTTTTTACGAACCTTGGAAACAATTTTATTTAGTTCCAAATAATTTTGATCCTGTAAACTATGAAAGCACTTGGGTAAAAGCTGAAGAGTTAAGAGAAAAAATAGCCCAAATAAAATCCAAACGCTTAATCTTTTTTCTAGATTGCTGTCATGCCGCTGGAATGACTAAATCGGTTGAAAACGCATCTACCCAAAACCCAGAAGACCATTTGGATCAGGCCGATGGTTTGGCGCAGCGTATTGACGATGGACAAGGCATGTCAATTGTTTCATCGTGCAGAGAAAACCAACTTTCGTATATTTTAGAAGGGGACAGCAACAGCCTATATACAAAATGTTTAATTGAAGTTTTAAAAGGAAAGCACAAAAACCATTTTGACGAACCTTTTGTGAGGATTTCTGAAGTGGTGCAGTATATATTTAAAAAAGTACCAGAGCGCAACCCTATTCAAAATCCGTATGCCAACCTTCAAATTTATGACGATTTCATATTAAGTAGCATTCCAACTAATTCAAAAAACATAATAAACCAAACCGTTACCGCTGCCATTGAAGCAGATAAAAGTACACAAAAAGAACTGATTACTGTATATAAGGAAACCGAAACTGCTAACAATGTTATTTTGTTTGTACATGGATTTTCAGGAGATGCCACTGAAAGTTTTGGAAACATACCAAATTATTTGGCAAAAGAAAAAAAACTAGACGGATGGGATATGTTTCCTCTTGGATACAGTAAAAATGTGCATCCCGAACTTGGAAAAAGCATTTGGGCCTCTAAAAACGACATTAATATTAATACCGATTATTTAAAAACATCGGTTAAACATAAATTTGGTAAATACAGCCGCATAGCCATTGTTGCTCATAGTTTGGGCGGATTGGTTGTACAACGGGCTATTTTAGATTTGGATAAAAGTCTGCGAGATAAAATAAGCCATGTTTTTTTATTTGGAACACCCAATAATGGCTTAAAACAATCTACAAAAAATAACGCGTGGCAAACCATTTTAAAAGATTTAAGTAAAAACGCCCCTTTTATAAAAACCCTTAGAAACGATTGGAAGCAACATTTTAAAAGTGGCTATCCGTTTACCTTAAGAGTTGTTTCTGCAACCCACGATGAATTTGTATCTACAAAATCGAACTTTAGCGCTTTTAACCCAGAAGAATGCGTAACGGTTGCTGGCACTCATTTTTCAATGGTTAAACAATTAAAAAAAGACAATGATACCTACACTTTAATAAAAAACACACTTACAAATAACTCATTTTCTAACACATACACTTCAGAAGAAGAAATAAATATTTTACTTGGCCAATACAATACCGTAATAAACAAACTTTTACCAATAATAGAACATATAGATAAACGTGGACTTGAACAATTAATTTTTGCATTAGAAGGCATGGGCAGAAACGAAGAGGCCTTAAGCCTATTAAAAACACATCCGCTGGCCAAAAACAATTCGAACTTATTAGGTATTTTGGCTGGACGATATAAACGAAAATATTTAAACGATTTTACTTCTAATGATGGTAATGAAGCTCTTAAGTTTTATAGCAAAGCACTAGAAATTGCTAACGAAAACAAAAATTACGACCAAATATATTACCACGCCATTAATTTAGCTTTTTTAAACCTACTTATTAATCAAGATTATAACCAAACAAAAACCTATGCACAACTTGCCATTGATGCAACCGAAAAAATACCGCTAAACACCATGTGGAAACTTGCCACCTTAGGGGAAGCTAATTTATATTTAGGCGATTTGGAAACCTCTAAAGCTTATTACGCTAAGGCCTCAAAAATGGCTGGAATTCGAGAAAAAATATCCATCCACACCAATGCTTTTACTGCCTACACAACCATGATGAACACGGAAAACATTGATGATGAGTACATTAAATTCTTAAAATTGAAATTTTTGTCGTAAATTAATTAAAATTTTATAAGATGCTCAAATTTACAAAAGGTAAGCTTCCAGAATTGGAATTCAAAAAAGCGGTAAAGAAGCCTATTCCTGTAAATTGCATTCAAATAAAAGAGCCTTTTGAAGTAGAAACCATGGAAGGCATAATGAAAGGTAAAAAAAACGATTGGCTCATGATTGGTATACATGGTGAGATGTACCCATGCGATAACTCAATTTTTAAAGAAACCTACGACCTGTTATAGATATACTTATTATTAGAATTAATTAATAGCACAAATTTTAATCTAATATTAATATAACATATAAACATGTCAAAAAACAAAATTTTTTTCAGCTACTCGCGTGATAATTCGGAGTTCGTGTTAAATCTCGCTAAAGATTTACGATTAGCAGGAGCCGATATTTGGTTGGATCAACTAGACATAAAACCAGGGACACGTTGGGATAAATCCATAGAAAAAGCATTAGCCGATTCCAATACCCTATTAGTTATTTTATCGAAAGGTTCTGTAGAATCTACCAACGTCATGGACGAAGTTTCTTTTGCCCTAGAAGAAAACATGATAGTGGTTCCTGTACTTTTAGAAACCTGCGATATCCCATTCCGACTAAGACGTCTGCAATATGCAGATTTTAGTCAAGACCATAAAAAAGGAATAAATGCCTTAATAAAAACCCTTGGTTTAGAGCAAAATGTCGCATCTAAATTGGTTGATGTAGCAGCATCAAATAGCAGTAATGTTACAGCCGCAGAAACCCAAAAAGCAGAACAGATAAAAAAGGAAATCCAAGAAAAAAAAGAAACTACCGCCCATACCAAACCCATAACCCATACCTATCAGCAACCTACAACTCCTACTCTATCCAAAAACAATACAGTTTACTATGCTATAGGTGCTATCGTTTTGTTATGTGGCATATTATACTTTTCGGGAGTTTTTAATTCAGCCCCAGGCGATAAGAACCAAAAACTTGTAAAAACGAGTATAGAAAAGGCAGATGCTTTTACAAAAGCAGATTCCGTGAAAAAAGCGGACTCCATTAACAAATTAAATTTGGTAAGAAAAGCAGACTCTATTAATAAAGCAAACTCCATTAGAGAAAGAGACTCTATTAAAGAAAGAGATTCTATTAAAAATCTAGAAGTCATAAAAGATTCAATAGCGAAGGCAGCTCCTCCAAAACCTGTTACTAATATTTATGATGCAGATTGGGCCTTTGCAGCACGTACGAACTCTATTGATGAGTATTTAAATTACATGAAAAAATACGGTTCAGATAACCCGCATTTTGATGAAGCCAACACAGCCATAGATTCAATTTTTGAAAAAGAAGGCTTTATTCAATATAAAGAATCCAATGGTAACAGTTTATTTTTAAAATATTTTTGGAAAGATGTCAATGGAGAATTCAGCTTTAATGAAGACAGAGGAAACCCCAACAAAGAAGACATTGTTATAGCAAAACAAGCAAGAAATGTTAGAAAAGGCGTTATTGGTGTGCATTCAAACTCTGCTAGAAATGGTGACGTTATAAAAAAAGGTGAAAAAGTACGAGTAACAGATGTAATTAAAAGCGGTAGCACTATTTGGGTAAAAATTATCTATAGTAAATAAAAAAATATAAATCATGTCTTCAAGAATTTTTTTTAGCTACAGTAGAGATAATTCAAAATTTGTATTGAATCTCGCCAAAGAGCTGAGGAGTGCTGGTGCAGACATTTGGCTTGATCAACTAGACATTGACCCTGGAGCGCGCTGGGACAAATCCATTGAAAAAGCGTTAAAGACCTCGCCAGTTCTTTTAGTTATTTTATCCAACAGCTCTGTAATGTCCCATAACGTAATGGATGAGGTTTCTTATGCCCTTGAGGAAAACAAAAAAATAGTTCCTGTACTTATGGAAGCCTGCGAAATTCCTTTTAGGCTACGCCGTTTTCAATATGCCAATTTTACCGAGGATCACCAAAAAGGTATTAATAGTCTTATAAAAGCTCTTAATTTAGAAACCGAAGTTGCAGAAAAACTATCGGATATTTCTGTAGAAGTTGACAACCACGAACAGAAGAAAAAAGAGGAAGAAGAAAAACTCAAACGGGAAGCGCAAGTAAAAGCAGAAGCTAAATTAAAAGAAGAAAAGCTAAAAGAAAAACAACAGAGAGAGGAGCAACAAAAAGCCCAAATTTTAAAGGCCCAACAAAATAAAGTAACTAAAAGTTCTGGTTGTAGTACAACGGTAATTATCATTGGAGCTATAATTACTATCATTTTTTGTTTTCTAGTATTTTTATTCGTCCTTGGCTCTATGGATGAAGGTGATTACGATACCGTTACCCCTTATCAAGAAGTAAATTCCACAGTATATGATGCAGATTGGAATTTGGCTGTGAAAACAAATACGTTACAAATGTATTTGACCTACGTCTCTACATACGGCCAAGGAAACGAGCATTATTTGAAAGCTGCAAATGCAATAGAAAAATTATTAGTAAAGTCTGGCTACATCCCATACACAAATGCAAATAACACGCAACGCTATTTTAATCGTATAGATGAAACAGCTATAGATGACTTTCCTAGGCCAAACGATTTTATTATTGCGCTTACCAATTCCAAAGTTTGGACTTCAATGCCTAGTTATGATACAAATGCTAGCCTTAACGGCGACATTATTTATTCAGGTGAAATCGTTTTTGTAGTAGATGTTATATATGAAGGTTTGGCGGCATGGGTACAAGTACGTTATCCAAATTAAAAATATTTAAAGCATTTCCCTGTCTTAAAATAAACCTGCATAACATTTAAAAATTAAAAACACATGAGTAACAATCAACCAAAACGAATTTTAGCTTTAGATGGTGGCGGCATTAGAGGCGCTATTACACTTGGCTTCCTTGAACGTATTGAAACCATTTTACGCGAACGGGAAGGAAACCCAAATCTTAAATTATGTGAGTATTACGATTTAATTGGGGGTACTTCTACAGGAGCTATAATTGCATCTGGGTTGGCCATTGGCATGACTGCTTCAGAGATTAAAGATTTGTATCTAAATATTGGAGATAAAATTTTTGGTGTAAAAAGAAGCTGGCTCTTAAACCCCTTAAAACGGTATAAAGCAGAATTTGATTTTAAGCCTCTTGAAAACGCATTAAAAGAAGTATTTGGAGACATAACAATGGGAAGCGACAAAATAAAAACAGGGTTATGTTGTGTTACCAAACGTGCCGATACCCTAAGTACCTGGCCTATTCTTAACCATCCTGAAGGAAAGTTTTTCGAGCAAAATAAAGACATTTTACTAAGAAATGTAATACGTGCAAGTGCGGCAGCTCCAAGTTATTTTATTCCTCAGAAAATTGATGTTGGAAATGGAGAGATTGGAGCTTTTATTGACGGTGGAGTTAGTTTAGCAAACAATCCCGCATTGCAATTATTTTTAGTGGCTACCTTAAAGGAATATCCTTATAAATGGGAAACTGGTGAAGATAACCTATCTCTACTATCGTTAGGAACCGGAACTTTCACAAAACGTTATAATGCCGAAAAAATTTCAAAAAAAGGACTTTTAGGTTGGGCTACCTTAATACCCGAAATGTTTATGGAAGATGCCAATTACCTAAACCAAACGATATTGCAGTATCTTTCAAATTCCCCGGTTCCGCGGAAAATAGATTCTGAAATATTAGATTTAAAAAACGATTTACTCACTCCAAAACCCGCTTTAAGTTATGTAAGATACAATGTTATGCTTGAAAAAGAAGAAATGAATATGTTGGGATTGAATTATACTGAAATAGACCTGATGTCACTTCGAGAAATGTCGGATTCTAAAAATAAAGATAAGTTGTACGAAATAGGCTCTAAGTCCGCTGCAATTCAAATTAAACCAGAACATATTGTATAATATAACAAGAGCTCAAACAACCTATATAATTATAGACTAACGGCATTAAGAGCTATAAAAATTAACAGATGAAAAAAACATGTTTTGTAATCATTGGATTTGGAACGAAAACCGATTTTGAAACGGGACGTACCATAAATCTCGATAAAACCTTTGAAAGCATTATTAAACCAGTTTTTGAAGACTTAGATATTTTTTGTTTCAGATCCTGCGATTTGCCGCAATCTGGCGTAATAGATGTAAAAATGTATGAAAGTATATTTAAAGCAGATTTTGTAGTAGCAGACATTTCAACATTAAATGCCAATGCCTTGTACGAACTGGGAGTTAGGCACGCCTTAAGACCAAACACAACTATTGTAATTGCCGAAAACAAGGTTAACATACCATTTGATGTAAACCATATTCTAGTTCATTTTTACGAACATTTAGAATCGGATATTGGGTATTCTGAAGTTGTAAGGTTTCAAAAACACCTAAAAATACAAGTCGAAAGCTTTTTGTCTAAACCTGAAACTGACAGCCCTATTTACACCTTTCTACCAAATTTAAAACCGCCTAATTTTTCGGAAAATGAGATTGAAAAAATAGAGGAAACCGTTAAAAGCGAAAGCCATTCAGTTTCGGATTTATTGGATCTGGCCGAACGTAAAACAAAGGCTAGGGAATTCCAATTTGCCAAAGATTTATTTAAAGAAGCCATTAAGAGCAAACCCAATGATAGTTTTATTATTCAACGATTTGCATTAACGACCTATAAATCCAAACAACCATCGGAAGAAGAAGCTTTAAAAGAGGCTCTTAAAATATTAGAATCGCTTAATCCAAAAACCACTACCGATCCCGAAACATTAGGTTTATTGGGCGCCATTAACAAAAGGCTTTACGAAAACAAAGAAAATTTATCGTTTTTAAATGAAGCTATCCATTTTTACGAAAGAGGCTATTACGTAAAACAAGATTATTACAATGGTATTAACGTTGCTTTTCTTTACACTATAAAAGCTAGTTTAAGTACAGATCAATTTGATAAATATGCCAACTACGGACAAGCCAAAAAAATATGGAAAGCGTTACTAAACAAGTGGAGTAAAATTGTGGAAGCTCCAGAGTTTGTAAACAGAGGCGATAAAGAGTGGATTTATGTTACACTTGCAGAAGCCTGTTTTGGTTTAGGCGATTTGGCCAACGAGCAAAACTATTTAAATATGGCTAAAACCATTCCTGATACCGATTTTGCCATAAACACTTATAACGAACAAAAAAATAAGATTCAAAACGCAATGGATACCCTAGACATTATTGAATAATAACATAGATTATGTTTTTTGCTTCTTCTTTTTTGCGGCAGGAAATAAAACATTGTTTAAAATAAGTCTGTAACCTGGTGAAGTAGGGTGCAAATCTAATTCGGTTTTAGCATCCCCTACTCTATGCTGGTAATCTTCCGGATCGTGACCACCATAAAATGTAAAAAAACCTTTCCCTTTTATACCATGGATGTATTTGGCTTCGCCATTTATTTTAGTTTCACCAAGTACCAAAACGTTAGATTTTATTTCTTCTCTATTAAAAGATGTAGTTTGCCCCATAAAACCTTTTACTAAGGCCGTATGATTTTGACATAACATAGTTGGTATTGGATCCCATTTAGCTGAAAATTCCATTAAAGAAAAGTAGTCGGTTGTTTTAGGAATCTTACGTTTTCTCGTCATATCGATGGATGAAAACTCATAAACTTTTGGATTTGTTTCTAGAATATAATTTTTAAATGCAAAGGTTTTATTAAAATCTATTTTGTTTTGATAGCCCGCATCGCTACCATCGCCATCAAACATAGGTTCGCAAATATCAATACCTTCTGCAGAGAGTGCAATATCAAAACTATCAGTCGCACTGCACATGGCAAACATAAAACCACCACCTACAACATAATCTCTAATTTTTAATGCTACGGCCAACTTTTCGTCCGACACTTTACTATATCCTAATTTTTGAGCTAAAGCTTCAGCTGCTTTTTTTTCTTCTATGTACCATGACGACGCTCGATATTGCGAGTAAAACTTCCCGTATTGTCCCGTAAAATCTTCATGGTGAAGATGCAACCAATCGAAAAGTAACAAACCATCGTTTAAAACCTCTTCATCGTATACGGTTTCATAAGGAATTTCGGCATATTTTAAAACCATAGTAACAGCATCATCCCAAGGTTGCTTCCCATTTGGTGTATAAACCGCAATTTTTGGAGCTTTTTCTAAAACCACAGCTTCCATATTTTGACTTGGGCTCGCTATGTCTGCTAAAATTTGTTCTGCTTTAGCATTAGAAAGCACCTCGAAAGACACGCCCCTAATTTGGCATTCTCGCTGAATAGATTCGGTATCTGGTAACAAAAAAGAACCTCCTTTATAATTAAGTAGCCATTTTACCTTTAGCTGTTTATTGAGTGTCCAATACGTTATTCCGTATGCTTTTAAATGATTTTTTTGACTTTCCACATCCATAGGAATTAGGATGTAAGACGCAAACATTTGTGTAGAACAGAATATTATTAATATGAATAGGGCTTTCTTCATAGGTTGAAAGATACTCAAAAAATATGCCTGATTAAAAATTTTATAAAAATATTAGATGTTAAAAAATACCGCTACAACTAGAACCACGTTCACTTAAAAAAATGAAAGGAATTAAGGTTATTCAATTTAAGTTCTTCGATAATTAAAACGGTACTTCGTTATCATCGTCATCATTAAACGAACTTCCAAAAGCTTGATCTGGACTTGCTTTAAAATTATCTGTTTTAAAAGTATCATCATTAGCGGCCGCATTCATTTTAGAATGAAACTCGAATGGTGAATCAAAATCTTCTAGGTTATCAAATTTACCTAAGTGTCCAATAAACTTTAAACGAATATTTTCTAAACCACCATTACGGTGCTTTGCTACAATAAATTCGGCTTGACCTTCGGTTGGCGAACGCTCTTCATCATCCCATTCGTCAATTTTATAATATTCTGGTCTAAAGATAAAGCTTACAATATCGGCATCCTGCTCGATCGCTCCAGATTCACGTAAATCTGAAAGTAACGGACGTTTACTTCCTCCACGAGTTTCAACCGCACGCGATAACTGCGAAAGTGCGATAACCGGAACCATAAGTTCTTTTGCTAAGGCTTTAAGGTTTCGAGAAATCATCGATATTTCTTGTTCACGGTTTCCACCATGATTACTACCACCCGTCATTAACTGTAAATAATCAATCATGATTAATTTAATACCATGTTGCGAGGATAAACGACGTGCTTTTGCTCTTAAATCGAAAATAGAAAGTGATGGCGTATCATCAATAAACAATGGTGCTTTTTCTAAGCCCTTAACTTTAACGTTAAGTTGCTCCCATTCATGTTTTTCAAGTTTACCTGTTCTTAATTTTTCAGAAGAAAGCCCGGTTTCACTTGAAATTAAACGGGTAATTAATTGTACAGAAGCCATCTCTAAAGAGAAAAATGCCACTGGCATATTTTGATCTACAGCAATATTTCTAGCCATAGATAATGTTAAAGCTGTTTTACCCATACCAGGACGTGCAGCAATAATAATTAAATCTGAAGGTTGCCAACCAGAAGTTAACTTATCTAATTTATTGAAACCAGTTGGAATTCCACTTAGACCTTCTTTATTTGAAATTTCTTCAATTTTCTTTTTAGCCTGAATTACTAAATCTTGCGCAGTTTCACTTGACTTTTTAATATTACCCTGTGTAACTTCGTACAATTTGGATTCTGCTGTATCTAATAAATCGAAAACATCTCTAGTTTCATCGTAAGCCTCTTCAATAATCTCACTTGATATTTTAATTAAACTACGCTGAATAAATTTCTGTAAAATAATACGTGCATGGAACTCGATATGTGCAGAAGAAGACACCTTTTGAGTAAGAGAAATTAAATAAAAATCGCCTCCAGATAATTCTAGTTTTGAGTTTTTCTTTAATTGCGTAGAAACGGTTAATAAGTCGACCGGCTCGCTATTTTCAAATAACTGAAAAATAGCTTCAAAGATATGTTGATGGGCTTCTTTATAAAATGCATCTGCACTTAAAATATCGATAACTTCATCGACACCTTTTTTATCAATCATCATTGCACCTAGCACAACCTCTTCTAAATCAAGAGCTTGCGGTGGTATCTTACCTTTTTCTAGGTTGATAATAGTACTTTTATCAACTTTATAGCCTTGTAAATTATTGGGTTGTTTCATAGCAACGAAAGTAATTAAAAAGAAAATGGTTTTGGTAAATAATCGTATTTCAATGTTCACCACTCGTTAACAATTGAACTGTTAATAAGTCATAAATATTGTGAATAAGCATAAAAAAACTGAAGTTATTCACCTCAGTCTTTTCTAATAAATTTTGTTTTAAAAGTTCTAGCCTTTGTATACGCCCATTTGAGCATATTTATCCATACGTTGTGCTACTAAATCTTTTGGAGATAAGTCTTTTAACTCATTATAATTTTTCACGATGGCATCGCTAACAGATTTAAATGTTTTTGCTCTGTCTCTGTGTGCACCTCCTAAAGGTTCTTTTATAATACCATCAACTAACTTCAGTCTTTTCATATCTGTAGCAGTTAATTTTAACGCTTCGGCAGCTTGTTCTTTATATTCCCAGCTTCTCCATAAAATAGAAGAACAAGATTCTGGCGAAATTACAGAGTACCACGTGTTTTCCAACATTAAAACTCTATCTCCTACTCCTATTCCTAATGCACCTCCTGAAGCTCCTTCTCCTATAACAATAGTTATTACAGGTACCTTAAGGCGTGTCATTTCTAAAATATTTCTAGCAATAGCTTCTCCTTGTCCGCGCTCTTCAGCTTCTAAACCAGGATAAGCACCAGGAGTATCTAAAAGCGTTACTACAGGAATGCCAAATTTTTCGGCAGACTTCATTAAGCGTAAAGCTTTTCTATAGCCTTCAGGATTTGCCATCCCGAAATTTCTATATTGTCTTGTTTTAGTATTAAAACCTTTTTGTTGACCAATAAACATAAAGCTTTGGTCCCCAATTTTACCTAAACCACCAATCATTGCTTTATCGTCTTTAAAGCTTCTATCGCCGTGTAATTCTAAAAAAGAAGAACCACAAATGGCTTTAATATGATCTAAAGTATATGGGCGTTCTGGATGGCGTGACAATTGTACACGCTGCCAAGGTGTTATATTTTTATAAATTTCTTTTTGAGTAGCCGCTAACTTCTTTTCAATCTGTTTACAAGTTTCTGTAACATCAACTTCACTTTCATCTCCAATGACCTTACACTTTTGTAACTGGTCTTCTAGTTCTTTTATTGGCAATTCAAATTCTAAATATTCCATAAGAATTTCTTTTTTGGCTATTAGCTTTAGTTAGATGGCAAATATAAAAACTTTAATTTTGTTTAAGGGCTATGGCGTCTTTCTTTTTAACTTTTTACTGTTTTTAAGTATCCCGTTTAAAAGCACAACACTAATTATAACAAGTGCTCCATAATAAAATGATGTACTCATTTTTTCTGTTTCTGGAAATAAAATAAAGGCCATTGCAATACCATAAACAGGCTCTAAATTATAGGTTAATACCACAGTATAAGGACTTATGCTTTTCATTATATATACTGAAGCTATAAATGCATAGGCCGTACAAACAGAAGCTAGAATGAACAAACTCCAAAAATCTGATAGGCTTAAAATAAAGAA
Source organism: Algibacter amylolyticus (assembly GCF_014202225.1). Lineage (GTDB taxonomy): Bacteria > Bacteroidota > Bacteroidia > Flavobacteriales > Flavobacteriaceae > Algibacter_B > Algibacter_B amylolyticus. The sequence continues at coordinate 198,884 of NZ_JACHGE010000009.1, read as the reverse complement.
ATCCTTGGTAAACCCTTCGCCAAATAACATAATATAAATACTAATAAATGCTACGCCACTAATAAACTCGTAAAAGGAAATAACAGTTGCAGAATGTTTTTTTAAAAAATGACCGTTTAGAACAGCAAATAACGAAGACAAAAAGGCCGATAAAATCCCTAAAACAATTCCTGTAAGGTATTTTATTTCACTTTGTGTAATAATGAACACTCCTATTATTACAATAACGCCAAACAGTATTTCGTACCAAATAATGGAACGCTTATAAATAATAGGTTCTATTAATGATGCAAAAAAAGCACCTGTTGAGAACATGGCTAATGTTATGGATATATTTGAGGCATCGATGGCCCCAAAAAAGGTAATCCAGTGTAATGCAATAATAACTCCAGCCACAAATAGGCTTAAAAACGATTTTAAAGTTATTTTCAGTTTAACTTTAACTAATAAAACATAAATAAAAATTAACACGGTAGCCATTACCATTCTAAACCAAACTAAAGGAATAGCCGTAATAGTTATTATTTCACCTAAAATAGCTGTAAAACCTGCTATAAAAACTAAAAGGTGAAGGTGAAGAAAGTTTTTTATTTTATCGCTTAGCATTATACAACATATATGCTGCTAAAATACCAAATAAGATATTAGGAAACCATACCGCAATAATTGGGCTGAAATCGGATTGCTCTGCCATAACACCAAAGATTTTATCAAAAAAAACAAAAACCATAGCAATACATATACCTATAGCTAAGTTAACGCCCATTCCACCACGTCGTTTTTTTGAAGACACCGCCAAAGCAATAATAGTTAAGATAAAAACAGAAACCGGTAAACTCCATTTTCTATATAATACCAATTTAAAACGCCCCACGTTTGAGGATCCTCTTGCTTCTTCTTTATCTATAAATTCTTTAAGCTCGCCATACATTTTAGTTTCGGCAGCATAAATTTCAGGGATTAGCTCATCGACATCAAAAGCGAACAATGTATCTTTTCTTCTTAGAACTTCGATTTCATCCTCGTGTTCTCCAATATCACGCTTTAAATAGTTTGTTAATCTATAAATAGTATCTTCGGGCAAGTATCTAATATTACTAGCTGTAATTTTATATTTAAGTTTATTATCTTCAAAATGCTCTAAAGTAAAGTTATTACCTACTTTGTTTTTCACATTAAAATTACTAACATAAATAATTTCGTTGTCATTAATTTGCCTAAACACATTGGTGTTATCGACAGCGCTTTTTCCTTTTTTAAAGTACTTATAACTAAAATCGTTAAAACCTTCGCTAGCTTTAGGTGCTAAATATAAACCTAGAATTATTGAAAAAACAGCAACAATAGCAGCTCCAATTAAATATGGTCTTAAAAACCTAGAGAATGACACTCCAGAACTTAAAAAGGCAATAACCTCTGTATTGTTAGCTAATTTTGAAGTAAACCAAATTACAGAAATAAATAGAAAAAGAGGAAAAAGTAAATAACTAAAGTAAATAGTAAAATCTAATAGGTAAGCCATTACCTCTCCAAAAGGCACTTCGTTTTCAAGTATTTTACCAATTTTTTCAGCAAGGTGAACTGTTATCATTATTGGTATAAATAATAATAGCAACATGGTAAAAGTAAACAAATACCGTTTTAATATGTACCAATCAAGTATTTTCATTTTTTGCTTTCCTTCAAAAAAAAGATATCAATAACGCTTAAATAATTAATATCTATTTATGTTTTACAAACGGTTATCCATTTGTTTAACCATTTTATCTTTCCAGGTTCTAAAATCTCCTGCTAATATATGTTTTCTTGCTTCTCGAACCAACCATAAATAAAACCCTAGATTATGTATTGTTGCTATTTGTTTACCCAACAACTCATTAACAGTAAATAGATGTCTTAAATAAGCTTTACTATATTCGGTGTCCACGAAAGTAATTCCCATGTCATCAATAGGAGAAAAATCGTCTGCCCACTTTAAGTTTTTAATATTTATGCTTCCATGCGCTGTAAATAACATACCATTTCTAGCATTACGAGTTGGCATAACACAATCAAACATATCTACACCTAACGCAATATTTTCTAAAATATTGATTGGTGTACCCACACCCATTAAATATCTTGGTTTTTCTTCGGGTAAAATAGAACACACTACATCGGTCATGGCATACATTTCTTCTGCAGGTTCACCTACTGAAAGTCCTCCAATAGCATTACCAACAGCTCCCGAATTTGCTATGTATTCTGCTGATTGTTTACGTAAATCTGTATATGTACTTCCTTGAACAATAGGGAAAAACGCTTGGTTATAATCGTATTTCAAAGGTGTTTTTTCTAAATGATTTATACATCTATCTAACCAACGATGCGTCATGTGCATAGATCGTTTTGCATAATTGTAGTCGCATGGATATGGTGTACACTCATCAAAAGCCATAATAATATCGGCTCCAATGGAACGTTGAATTTCCATTACATTTTCTGGTGTAAATGTATGGTAGCTTCCATCAATATGCGATTTAAACTTTACACCTTCTTCCTTAATTTTTCTATTGGCCGATAAAGAATAGACTTGGTAACCTCCAGAATCGGTTAAAATATTTCTATCCCAATTCATAAATTTATGAAGTCCGCCAGCCTTTTCTATAATATGAGTTTGAGGACGTAAATACAAATGATAGGTATTACCTAAAATAATATCGGGATTTATATCATCTTTCAATTCGCGTTGATGCACTCCTTTTACTGTTGCTACAGTACCTACTGGCATAAAAATAGGCGTTTCTATAACACCATGATCTGTAGTTAATTTCCCTGCTCTTGCTTTGCTTTGAGCGTCTTTTGCTAGTAATTCGAATTTCATTATTTCAACAGTATAAAGCGGCAAAGATATAGAATACCCATTACCAAATAAAATAAGTGCAAGTAATAAGTTTTTTTATTTTAGAAATACGTAATATTTGTATTATTTTACCATTTGAAAATAAGGTATATGAATACTAAAAAACAAAAATGATAGCTTAAAAACGAAATAAATTACTTTTGGCAACGTTTTTGTTACTGTTAATGAAATCTAAAAAAACGAACATTATGAAAAGTTTACAAAACTTTCACGACCACTTTAAAAATTATAGTGGCGTGAGTAAAAATCTATTTTTAATTTTAATTACTGCTATTGCTTTACCTATAACTGCAATGGCTCAAACACAGCAAGGTATTGGAATAAAAGGTGGACTAAATTACAATGCTAATGGCGATTATTTTGAATCTATTAGCGATAATTACAGCAACCCAGATAGAAATGTAGGATATCATATTGGGTTATTTGGTAAAGTTGGAGAAGACATTTACTTTAAACCAGAAGTAGTTTATACCAGCACAAAAAGTGATTATAATGACGACACGTTTAGTATGCAAAAGTTAGATGCACCGCTTTTGGTTGGTATAAAAATTTTAGGGCCAATTAGTGTTTTTGGAGGACCTTCGTTACAATACATTTTAGATACCGAATTTGAAGGTATTACTATAGATAATGTAGAAGAAGATTTTTCGGTGGGCTTAAACTTTGGAATTGCTCTTAACTTTAAAAAGTTAGGAATAGATTTAAGATACGAACGCGGATTTAGTGAGAACGAAGCCACATTTATAGGTAACAATGGTATTAATGTGGATAGACTAGATACAAGACCAGATCAGCTTATTTTAAGTTTATCGTTGTTGCTTTAATAATTGCAATTCTTATAAAACTAAAAAACCTCGCTTTTGCGAGGTTTTTTAGTTTTATAAAGTGTTGTTGCTTTACTAGTAATCGTCAGTATTATTTATTTCTATAATATCTGCATCTAAATGATCTCCAATATTATTACCGTTTGAATCTACAATTTTTAAAGTTTTAATAGTAATTACACCTTCAACTTCAGTTCTCCCTACTTCAAACTCCATGGTATCATCTAAAGTTGGTTCTGCGTCACCATTATTAGTATCTACTACATAGGTATTAGATTGTAATTCGTCTCTAGTTAATACACCATCGGCATCATCATCAGAATCACCATAATTTGCAAAGCCATCACCATCAGTATCATCATCAGTTTCATCTGTTAAATCTTCGTAATTAACAGTGTATTCACCGTCGCTTCCTGGTGTACCATCTGCTTTATATAAATCTTCAAGATACGATGGGATACCATCAAAATCATGATCATTTTCAAATGTTTGTAACAAATCAAACTTAAATACTAAAGGTGAGTAAGAAGAAATACCCGTTGTAGCTCCAGAAAAATAACCTAATCCAGAAGGTAAAAACATAACACCTACACCACGGTTGGTAAAGTTAACAACACCATCGTCTCCATCCATAAAACCTTCTGCTACGTTAAAATCTACAAGAACTTTTCTCCAAGCTGGAATTAACGAAGTTAAATCAAAATCTACAGGGGTAGCCGCACTATCAAATACACTATTCTCTAGAGTAAACCCCTCATAATTAACACGAACTGTATCAGAAAAGTTTGGAGAATCAGCCCCTCCACCTTGATTTAATTTCAAAATATAAATTTTGTATTCTGTATCTAAATATTCAACTGTTTTAGTAATTAATGCAGAACCAGGAACATCTAATAAATCGCCTAGCAACGTGTTACCATCTTCTAAAGTTTCTCCATCTAGAAGTTCTTCTATATTTAAATCAGCAAGACTTGGGTTGGTATTAGAGTCGCCAAAAGCACTAGAGTTATAATAGTGTCTTTCTAAATAATCAACTAATAAAGAATCGTCTATAACCTGTTGTTCTGTTCTATCGGCAACTTCAATGGTAACAGTTGTACTACCATTATCGTCGTCTTTCTTACAAGAAGAAAATATTAAAACAAAACTTAATATAAAAAAACCTATTTTTCTTAAACTCATTATTACGTATTTTTGAGGCTGCAAGATACAATTTTAATATAATCTTGCACAACATTATTAACGCCCTTTAACACATTAATTATATGCGTGTAGATAAATATTTATGGTGTATTAGATATTATAAAACAAGAACAATAGCCACAACTGCTTGCAAAAAAGGACAGGTTAGGGTGAATGATGATGTTGTTAAACCTAGCCGCGAGGTTTACCCTTTAGACACTATTCAATTAAGAAAGGAACAAATAAATTATAAGATAAAGGTTAATGATATTCCAGAAAGTAGAATTGGAGCAAAACTCGTAGACCTTTACCGAACAGATATTACACCAAAAGAACAATTTGAGGCCAAGGAACTTTTAAAATACTCTAAAGACTATTATAGAAAAAAAGGAACTGGAAGACCTACTAAAAAAGATAGACGAGATATTGATGATTATACAGATGAAACAACGATAACTGATATATAACTATTTACTATAATTTATATTACTGTTAAATTTGACCGCCGAATAAAATATAATAAACAAATAAAAATGAGTAATTTTAACCTTTAATTTATATAACCAAAATTATGACTGTTAAGACTAATGTTATTCTTAATCACAACGAAATTAACCATAAAATAAGACGCATTGCCTTTCAAATTTATGAAAGTAATGTTAATGAAAAAGAGGTTGTTCTTGCTGGAATAGACAAGAATGGTTATGTATTTGCAAAAAAATTAAAAACTGTACTTCAAAAAATATCTGATATAACACCAGTACTTTGTAAAGTTAGTATTGATAAAAAACACCCTTGGCAAGAGGTAAAAACATCTATTAAAGAAGAAGAATACAAAAACAAATCTATTGTACTCGTGGATGATGTTTTAAACTCTGGCACCACTTTAATTTATGGTGTAAAACACTTTTTAAATGTGCCATTAAAACAATTTAAAACAGCTGTATTAGTAAATAGAAACCATAAAAAATACCCTGTAAAAGCAGATTTTAAGGGTATTTCATTATCTACCTCGCTACATGAACATATAGACGTGGTTTTAGAAGGTAAGGTGTTTAGTGCTGTTTTAGAATAGTTGAAGAACGATATCCTCGACAACATCATCTTTAGTTTTATTATCAATTGAAACTTTAATTTCAGCTCGACTGTAATACTGAGAGCGCTCAAACAAATGCTTCCCTATAAACTCGGTCATCTCCTCTATAGTTTCTATATGAGAAATTAAAGGACGTTTTGCTTTTTTTAGCAATAGTTTATTTGCCAATGTTGGTAATGTGGCCTTTAAATAGATACACTTAGCATGTTCTGATTTTAAAATAACATCCATATTACCACTATAACACGGTGTTCCTCCACCAACTGATAAAATAGTGTTATTTTCAGACTCCAATAAAGCTTTTAAATAATGCGCTTCTTGCTTTCTAAAATAGATTTCTCCTTTGGTTTTAAATATCTCACTAACCGACATATTTTCTTTTTCTTCTATAAAATCATCTAAATCTAGAAAATTATAATTCAATTTTTTTGCTAATTTCTTTCCAATTGACGTCTTTCCAGATGCCATATACCCTATTAAAATAATTATCATTTTCTCGTTATAAATTGATTCTTAAAAACATACGTATTCCGAGTGCAAAAAAACAAAAATTTATTTAAAAAAACCCTTGTATAATTAAAAATAGGTACTATATTTGCACCCGCTAACAACAACGTATGTTATGTTAGTTTGGAATAATGACCTGGTAGCTCAGTTGGTAGAGCATCTCCCTTTTAAGGAGAGGGTCCTGGGTTCGAGCCCCAGCCCGGTCACAAACAGAAAGCCTGAAACTTTAGTTTCGGGCTTTTATATTTTTAACTCTTTTCTATTTACCTCCTCCCTATTAAAGCTCAAGACATCTGTTTTATTAATATTTTTATTCTAAATATTCAAACTCAAACTTAGGTTCCACGTGCCTCAAATTCCGTTTCCAAATATTGAAGTTAAAAAATCCTTGCATAATTAAAAATAGGTACTATATTTGCACCCGCTAACAAAAACACATGTTATGTTAGTTTGGAATAATGACCTGGTAGCTCAGTTGGTAGAGCATCTCCCTTTTAAGGAGAGGGTCCTGGGTTCGAGCCCCAGCCCGGTCACAAACAAAAAGCCTGAAACATTAGTTTCAGGCTTTTTTATTTTAATCTCTTATTTTTTCCAAGTCCTAATAGCAAATTAAACTTTTTTAAATTGCGTTAACCACAGTAAACCAACTAAATATTGGCTTATTAAACAGTAATTCGCTTACATACAACCAAAAACCCCACATTTCAAAAGATTAAATTATTTAATTATTTTGGAAAAATTAAGTTACCCTATATTGCTTAACTTTTTATACTTTTGCCATCCTTATAATGCGCACGTGGCGGAATTGGTAGACGCGCTGGCTTGAGGGGCCAGTATCCGTTTTAGGATGTGGAAGTTCGAATCTTCTCGTGCGCACTTTTTTACCAAAAACAACACTACAATTTTTCCTACTCTTACTTCGAAATATACTTTTTATTACTAAAAATTAGAGAATTCACATTAAAAAAACATACTTTTGTTTAACTTAAATTCATTTTAGATGAACAACATTAAAGTTAACTTTAGTATTAAAGACCTCGAAAACCTTACAGGAATTAAGGCACATACCATTCGTATTTGGGAAAAACGCTATAATTTACTTAGTCCACAAAGATCTGACACCAATATTAGAAACTACAGTTTATCTAGTTTTCAAAAACTATTAAATATATCTTACCTTAATAATAATGGATTAAAAATTTCGAAGATTGCAGACCTTAAACCCGAACAAATCCCTATTAAAGTTAGAGAAATAGCCTCTAGAGCTCGCGCCGAAGACTACTCCATTAACGCACTAAAAATGGCTATGATAAACTTTGATCAAGTTTTATTTTATAGCACTTATAATAATCTTTTAGATTCAAAAACATTTAGCGAAATTTTCTATTCTGTATTTCTTCCATTGCTAGAAGAAATAGGCATGCTTTGGCAAACAAACACTATAACTCCAGCTCATGAGCATTTTATATCGGTACTTATAAAACAAAAAATCCTTATAAACACAGAACGTTTACAACTATTAGAGCCCAAACCAAGTACTAGTACTTTTGTTTTATTCCTTCCGGAAAACGAAATTCATGACATAGGCCTTCTATTTATTAATTACCAACTTAGAAGTAAAGGCTACCATACTATTTTTCTTGGTGAAAGTGTACCTATGGAAAACTTAAATAATTTACTTGAATTCTTCGATGAAATTACTTTTGTATCCTATTTTACAGTATATCCGGAAAGTAAAGACATTCAAGATTATTTAGATAAATTTAAAAGTTTAATTTTAAATAAGGAAAACACCAGACTCATGCTTTTAGGTAAAAAATTTTCTGATGTGCATGTAGAAAATATTCCGGAAAAAATATCTATCTTTAATTCAATTGAAAATTTAGTTAAACCTTTATAAAAATTTTAATATTGTTTAATTTTTAACTAAATTTGTTAAACAATATGAAAACAACTGTAAATATAATAGGTTCTGGTTTCTCCTCTTTAGCATCAGCATGCTATTTAGCTAAAGCTGGCTACGAAGTAACAATTTTCGAGAAAAACAAAACCATTGGTGGTCGTGCAAGACAACTACAAACCCAAGGTTTCACTTTTGATATAGGTCCAACATGGTATTGGATGCCCGATGTTTTTGAGCGTTTCTTCTCAGATTTCAATAAAAAACCTTCCGATTACTATACTTTAGAAAAATTAAATCCAGCGTATAGCGTTTACTTTGGTAAGGACGATTTTATTACCATAGAAGATACCTTGGAAAAAATTATAATAGCTTTCGAGAAGGAAGAACCTGGAAGTTCAAAAAAACTTAAAACGTTTATTGAACAAGCTAAACACAATTATGATATTGCCATTAAAGATTTAGTATACAATCCTGGTGTCTCGCCTCTAGAGCTAATAACACCGGCTACTATTAAAAAGATAAATCAGTTTTTTAGCACCATAAAAAAAGATGTTAGAAAGTCTTTTAAAAATGATAGGTTAGTAAAAATACTTGAATTCCCTGTATTATTCTTAGGCGCTAAACCTAGTGATACGCCATCATTTTATAGCTTTATGAATTATGCCGATTTTGGACTCGGCACATTTCATCCTAAAAAAGGGATGTATCAAGTTATATTAGCCATTGAAAAGTTAGCAAAATCACTTGGTGTTATTATTAAAACAGAAAACTCTGTTGATAGAATTATCGTAAATAACAAAAAAGCAATAGGTATAGAATCGAAAGGAACAAAATATTATTCTGATGTTGTAGTAAGTGGTGCAGATTACCACCACACCGAAACCTTACTTGATAAATCTTTAAGACAATATACGGAGTCCTATTGGCAGAAGAAGACCTTTGCACCTTCTTCTCTCCTATTTTATGTAGGATTCGACAAGAAACTAAAAAACGTAAACCATCACACTTTGTTTTTTGATGTAGATTTTGATGTACATGCAAAAGCTATTTATGACCATCCCAAATGGCCAGAAAATCCGCTTTTTTATGCGAGCTTTCCCAGTATAACAGATGAGCATGTAGCGCCAGAAGGAAAAGAAGCCGGTATATTTTTAATACCATTAGCTCCAGGACTAGAAGATACTCCTGAATTAAGAGCAACCTATTTTAATAAAATTATAAAACGATTTGAAGAACTAACCTCTCAAAACGTAAAAGATCATGTAATTTTTAAGGAAAGCTTTTGTATTAACGATTTTATAAAAGATTACAACTCATACAAAGGGAATGCTTACGGAATGGCAAATACATTGTTACAAACCGCCTTTTTAAGACCTAAACTAAAAAGTAAGAAAGTAGATAATTTATTTTTTACTGGACAATTAACGGTTCCTGGACCAGGTGTACCACCATCGTTAATCTCTGGAAAATTAGTAGCAGATTTAGTAACAAAACACCATAAACTATTAGTATGAAGTCCTTATTTGATACCGTTTCTTACAGCAGCAGTAAGCTTGTAACTAAGACTTATAGCACATCGTTTTCTTTGGCTACAAAAATGCTATACAAGTCCATTCGTGCCGATATTTATAACATATATGGCTTTGTTAGGTTTGCCGACGAGATTGTTGATTCTTTTCATGATTATGATAAAGAATTATTATTCAATAAATTTTCTGAAGACTTAGAATCAGCATTAACGCATAAAATTAGTTTAAACCCTATATTAAATTCTTTTCAACATACGTTTCATAAATACAACATTGACAAGTCGTTTGTAGATGCCTTTATGAAAAGCATGCGGTTAGATTTACATAAATCCAATTATTTAACCGAAAACGAATATAAAGACTACATATATGGTTCTGCCGATGTAGTTGGCTTAATGTGTTTACGCGTTTTTGTAAATGGAAACGAAGAGAAATTTAACGAGCTTAAAGACACTGCTATGTCTCTTGGCTCTGCGTTTCAAAAAGTGAATTTTTTAAGAGATTTAAAAGCCGATTTTGAAGGTTTAGACCGTACCTATTTCCCCAATACCGATTTAAAAAATCTAGACGAAACATCCAAACAATGTATTATTGACGATATTGAAGCCGATTTTAAAAAAGGATTAAGCGGTATTAAAAAACTACCTATCGAAGCTAAATTTGGCGTTTTTATGGCGTATAGGTATTACAGTCAACTATTAAAAAAGCTTAAAAAAACACCAGCGCTTAAAATTAAAGATTCTAGAATTCGGGTTTCTAATCCGAAAAAAATAGAACTTTTAATGCGTAGTTACGTAAAATATCAATTAAATTTAATGTAAAATTACAACATGCAAACTTTGTATTGGATACTCATATTTATAGGCACCTATTTGTTCATGGAATTTATGGCATGGTTTACACATAAATACGTGATGCATGGTTTTTTATGGCGTTTACACAAAGATCATCACCACAAAGATCATGATAGTTGGTTTGAACGAAATGACGCCTTTTTTATATTTTACGCCGTAGTTAGTATAGGGTTCTTTTTACTATGGAAACATACAAGCTTTTGGGCAGGCTTACCTATAGGTTTAGGTATTTTTGCTTATGGCCTTTCCTATTTTATAGTGCATGACATTTTTATCCATCAACGATTTAAACTTTTTAGAAACGCCAACAATTGGTATGCAAAAGGGGTAAGACGCGCTCATAAAATGCACCACAAGCATTTAGGAAAAGAAGATGGAGAATGCTTTGGCATGCTGTTTGTCCCTTTTAAATATTTTAAAAAATAGATTTCCCAACTTGCATTAACAATGAGTAAAACCCATTTCGACTATATTATTATTGGAAATGGATTGGCTGGTTTACAATTGGCATTAAAAATAGCATCCGATTCTTATTTTAAAAATAAAAGCATAGCGCTTATCGATCCTTCTAGAAAAGATACGAACGATAAAACCTGGAGCTTTTGGGAAACCGAACCGTCAGCATGGAACCATTTACCCCATAACTCGTGGGCTAAAGCTTCAGTTATTACAACAAATAAACACATTGATTTAACCTTAAAACCTTACAGCTATAAATCAATACGCTCTATAGACTTTTATAAGCATGCAATTAGCACGCTCTCGAAAAAAGATAATTTTACGTTCATTATAGAAGAGGTGACGGAGGCACAGGAAAATCAAAATGTACGTGTTTCTACTTTAAAAAACATCTATACGGCCTCTCATGTTTTTGACAGTCGAATTCCTGAGTCTTTTTCAATACATTCAGAAAAAAACATTTCTATAATTCAACATTTTAAGGGATGGGTTATTAAAACCGATAAAAACACTTTCGATAAAAACAGGATTATCATGATGGATTACAGACTGAAAGACGGCGAGCAAACCACATTTACATACGTATTACCATTTTCTGAAACCGAAGCCTTAGTTGAATTCACCTATTTCACCTCCAATATAGTTTCTGAAGAAACTTATGATAATTATATAAAACAATATATAGAGAAGTATTTAAAACTTGAACGTTATACGATAACTGAAACGGAAAGCGGCCAAATACCTATGACTACTTTTCCTTTTGAAAAATTTAATACTAAAAAAGTAACTAAAATTGGTACAGGTGGTGGTTGGGTTAAAGGATCTACAGGCTATTCCTTTAAGCATACCGAAAAAAAAGTAGCTCAAATTATTGAAAATATTAAAACAAACAACACGCCATCTAAACAGCTTTTTAAGGCCCGCTTCAAGTTTTACGATAAGATATTTTTAAAAGTTTTAAAGGATGAAAATTATAAAGGCGAATGGATTTTTGAAAAATTTTATGATAAAAACAGCATTCAAACTATGTTTCGCTTTTTAGACGAAGAATCCACTTTCGTTGAAGAATTAAAAATAATGAGCTCTTTATTTTCGTGGAATTTTATAAAGGCATTCTTTAAAACACTATAATTAAATGTTTAAAAAACGAATTACTTATTAACCACATTAATAGGTTTTCCTTCTAAATAAGCTTTTAAATTTTCAACAGCAGTTTGCATCAATCTGTTTCTAGATGCTTTTGATGCCCAAGCAATATGAGGTGTAATAATACAGTTTTTAGCGCTTAATAACGGGTTATCTGCCTTAATAGGCTCCGAGGAAACAACATCGACTGCAGCTCCAGACACCTTTCCTGAATTTAGAGCATCTTTTAAATGATCTTCAACTATCAACCCGCCACGAGATGTGTTTATAATCATTACGCCATCTTTCATTTTATCAATATTTGTTTTATTGATAATTCCTGTTGTAGCATCGGTTTGCGGACAATGTAAACTAATAATATCCGATGTTTCTAGTAATTCATCCAAAGACACATATTTACAAGTTTCTGTTTCTAGATCTGGATTTTTACTTCGGTTAAAGGCAACAATATTTAAGCCAAAAGCCTCTCCTATTTTCGCAGTAGCTTGCCCAATTTTACCAAAACCAATAATTCCTAAAGTTTTGCCGTCTAGCTCTATAAGTGGTGAATTCCAAAAACAAAAATCTTTAGATTTCGTCCATTCCCCATCCATTACAGCAGCGGCATGATTACCAACATTATGGCACAACTCTAGCAGTAAAGCCATGGTAAATTGCGCTACAGCCTGAGTACCGTAAGTAGGTACATTAGCAACTGTAACACCCAAATCTTTGGCAGCATTTACATCTACCACATTATAACCGGTAGCCAAAACTCCAATATATTTTAATTGTGGCACTTGTTTTAATACCTCTTTAGGAAGTGGTGTTTTATTGGTAAAAACAATTTCGGCATCGCCAATATTCTTTACGATTTCTTTGGTATTATTTCCTGTTCTGTCATAAACAACTACATCACCAAATTGTTCAATACCTTCCCAACTTAAATCTCCTGGATTAAGTGTAAAACCGTCTAATACAACTATATTCAATTTGCTATTTGTTTTTAATTACACAATAAAATTATAGTAAAATTTACGAAAAATTTAGATGGCATAGCTATTTATTTTTTAAGCAAAGTATCAATAGTCTCCCTAACGGTTTCACTATTCCAGTTAGAAGCGCCTGTTTTATCAATTACTATATTTCCTTTTTTATCAATTAGAAATGTTCTAGGAATACTAGAAACATTAAAAACTTCAGGAAATTTGGAAATGGCTTTATACGAACTAAATGAAAATTTATTTTTAATTAGGAAGCTATGCGTAGTTTGAAAATCTTCATTGGTAACAAAAACAAACTCTATTTTATCTTTATAATCCTCATACAATAATTGCATACTAGGCATTTCTGCAATACACGGCGGACACCAAGTGGCCCAAAAGTTTAGCAAAACGACTTTGTTCTTGGTTGTAGTAAAGTTAAAGTTCGTATTGTTTTCACCTTTTAATAGCCATTTATAATCTGTTATTGTACTTAGGTTTGAAGCATCAATTGTAGACGGAGCAAAAAGCGCAAACCCTTTATTTACTAGTATTTGAATAGGTTTTCGAGTTTGTGCCAATAACAAGGCCCCAATTAAAACGAAAAAAACAATATTCTTTATTCTACTTTTATTCAATGTCATATATTAAATCAATAAGGCACAGTTTCAATAATTGAAACCATGCCTTAAATCTAACAAAAAAGTTTAGGTCTATCTAGTAACTGTACCTGTTAAAATAGTTACAGGACCTGTTCCCATAGAAATTACAGTATGGTCGGCTGCGTTATCCGGTACAACATGCGCTAATGGTTTTAAAGTAAAAGGCGCTGCACTATTATCTGGACTTGGCTCTACAGAAATAACAACCGTTTTACCTTTTAAATCCGTTGGAAATGTTACTCCTGTGGCAGTACCCATTACGTAATCCTCTCCTGGATACCCTGGTCCGTTACCTACACTACCTTTAAAAGGTGAAGTAGCTGCATTATCGTCTGCCATAGCAGGATCTAAAAACGTGCCAGTTGATACCGGAGTGCCATCAAAAACAACCCATCCTTCGTATTTCCAGCCCGCCGAAAGGGTTGGTAAATCAAGACCTGCAACGGCAGAGCCACTAGAGTTATCTAAAAACCAAACACCACTAGACTCATTAGTATCATCTTCATCTGTTGGAGTTGCCAAAATATAGTTTCCGGAAACGGAAGCAAAATCTGCAACAATGCCCGCAGAACTTACATTTGCAGAATCTCCTGAAAAATCTCCAATTAACAATTTAGTTTCTGCTGGTGCTGGATCTGGATCGACTGCTGGTTCAATGGTTAATACAAAATTTGTTGCTGCATCAAGCGTCTCTTTTAAAATTGAAAAACTAGTTTCAGATAAATTTCCGTTATCATCTACTGTAAACACGCCCGTAGACACCGGATTCCCATCAACAATTATCCATCCTTCATAGACAAAGTCGTTTCCTAAATTTTCTAATCCATCTAATGAAATATTTAATCTTGATGTTACGGTTCCGTCGTCATCATTACTACAAGAAGTGGCAAAAACTCCTGCCACTAATACTGCTAAAAACATTTTTTTAATCATGATATATTTATTTTAGTTATTTTATACTTCAAAAATATATCACCTATGTTTTATAAAATGTTAGCTATCTAACATTAAGCCGTTTTATGATGGATTCTTATCTCTTTTCTAGTAAATTGAATGATATTTTCTTCCTTTAATTCGTTTAGAAGAATATTTAAAGTGGGTCTTGATGTACCTATTAATGATGCAATATCTTTTTGAGTATATGGATGATGAATAATTTTATCGCCCGTTTTTTCGCAATCGTATCCGTAATCTGAACATAACTCGTCTAAAAACTCAATAAGTCTAGTTTTTGCATCTTTAAAAAGTAAAAGCTGTAATCGTCGTTCTAGTTTTTTGAGCCTAAACCCAATAACCTTATATATTTTTAAACTGAAGGTTTGATTGTCTCGCATTAAATTATGCATGGTATTAACTCCTACAGGGCAAATGCTCGTGTTATTATCTACAGATTGGGCAAATTCTTCTCGCTTTTCTTCACCTAGAATAGCAGTTTCTCCAAAAATTTCGCCACGAGTTAAAATGGCTTTAATAACCTCATTACCATCTTCGCTGTAATAGCCAATTTTTACTTTTCCTTTTTCTATTAGATATACTTTGTTTGCAGAATCCTCCTCAAAGTAGATGTAGTCTTTCTTTTTATAGGCATCAAAATCATGACCTTTTTTATAGGCTTTAAACTTATGCGGACAAAGTACCTTAAATAGGTTTACATCGTCAAAGAACCAGAGAGATTTCATTATGTAAGATAGTTTTGTTAGGTACTAACTGGTCGTAATTTTTTATAACACCTTACAAAAACGCATAAAAAAACCTTCAAGATTTGAAGGTTTTAATTGTAATTATTTATTTTATTTATTCTTCTTCGTCTGCAACAGTTTCAGCTTCTGTAGCTTCTAAACCATCTAACATGTTATGCTCTTGCAATAAGTTATACCACTGAATTACTTTTTTAATATCGCTAGCATACACTCTATCTTCATCGTAATCGGGTAAAACATTAAAGAAGTATTCTTCTAATTTATCTTTACTGTCTTTAGGCTTTACAGATGTTTTCTCTCCGTTTTCCTTCTCTTTAATACTTTGAAAAACTTGACGTAAAGGCACCTCTTCGGTTAATGTATAAATAGCAATTTCACTTAATACACTTACATTGTTTTGCATACTAACCGAAATACGTTTGTTATCTATTAACGATTCTGCTACAAAACCTCCTCTTGTTTGGGTAATTAATTTGTATAACCCTGGTTTTCCTGAAATTGAAATTACTTTTTCTAAGCTCATAAATTATTTTTTGAAAGAGACAAATATCAACTGTTTATTGATGTATTGCAAATATTATCGTTTCTTTTTTTGGTCTGGAAATCGCATGCGGTAGTCTACATTTATTTTCCCTTTAGAAATGTTAGTAAGTCTACCTTTTATTAAACGCTTTTTTAAGCTCGATAACTTATCGGTAAACAAAACACCTTCAATATGGTCGTATTCATGCTGAATTACTCGAGCAATTAACCCATCAAAAGATTCTTTATGTGCTTTAAAGTTTTCGTCTAGATATTCAATAGTAATTTTAGGTTTTCTAAACACATCTTCTCTAACGTCTGGAATACTTAAACAACCTTCGTTAAAAGCCCACTCATCACCTTCTTCTTTAGTAATTTGAGCATTAATAAAAACGCGTTTAAATCCGTTTAGCGCTTTTTGCTCATCTTCACTTAAATCTTCATCTTCTGAAAACGGCGTAGTATCAACCAAAAACATACGAATAGGCAATCCTATTTGAGGGGCCGCAAGACCTACGCCATAAGCATTGTACATGGTTTCGAACATGTTTTCTAGCAACCCTTCAAAATTGGGGTAATCCTTAGTAATATCTTTTGCTTTTTTCTTTAAAACGGCGTCTCCGTAAGCTACAATAGGTAAAATCATTCTCTAAATTATTATTCTTTGCAAAAATACAATACTTATAGTTTATGCTTTGTATTTAATAAAAATTTATTCTCTTTTTTGTTTAGCTATTTAGAATATAAATAACTCTGTAGAATTAGTGTTGCACTAATTTCGTCAATTAATGCTTTGTTTTTTCTCTGGCTTTTTTTCAAGCCACTATCTATCATGGTTTGAAATGCCATTTTAGATGTAAAGCGCTCGTCTACACGTTTAATTGGTATGTTTGGGATTGCTTTTTCTAATTTAGCAAGAAACTTTACAATATGAACTTCGCTTTCGGAAGCAGAATTATCCATTTGTTTTGGTTCGCCAACTAAAAACAACTCAACACTTTCTGTAGCCACGTAGTCTTTTAAAAATACAATTAACTCTTTAGTATTAACTGTAGTTAAACCCGATGCAATTATTTGTAACTCATCTGTAACAGCTATTCCTGTTCTTTTAGTACCAAAGTCTATTGCTAAAATTCTTGACATATTTTTTTTTCAAAAATAACTTAATAAAACAAGAAAGGCCATCCTAGTGGACAGCCTTTTTCGATATTTAACCTTAATTATTAATATTTGAACATTATCGTTTATGCTCTAGTAGCTTTATTCATTTCTCTAAAAAGTAAATTGATATTACTTACTTTTCTTTTGCGATTTAAATATACTCTAATATCGCTAGAACTACGAGCAATTGTTTCGTTTATTTGAGAGGCATCAATTAATAATGAATCATTTTTTACAGTAGAAACTTCTGTTTCGTTTGATACAGAAACTATCACATTAGTATCATTACTTACAACTTCATTAGTGCTTTGTGCATTTCCTAAAGAGAAGCTTAATAATAAGATGAATAAGATGTAAAAATTAGTTTTCATTGTGTTTATCATTGTTTGATGGTTCAAATATATAACCACAACCATGTTCAACTACAAAAAATTAGTCGTACGCCACGAATTTTCGTTTATAAGAGAACCGACATGTTTTTGACGATAAACAGACCAAAAACCAATTTAAACGCTAAAAAACACAAAACCACACTGCAATTTATTATTTGTCTGCATTTCTAGGAGTATATATGTATTTCATCTTAAAAACAGCATTTTCCTAATTGTTTTATGAAGCTTTTTTACTTAAAAAAATTCAATTTAAACGCCTTTTTAAATGATAGCCATTATATTTGCCAAAAATTATTATAGCAATGACTGAATTACAACAAACAATCGAAAGCGCTTGGGATAATAGAGATCTTTTAAAGGAAGAAAAGACCACCACAGCAATAAGACACGTAGTAGATTTATTAGATAAAGGCGAGTTAAGAGTTGCAGAACCAGTAGCAGATGGTTGGCAAGTAAACGAATGGGTTAAAAAAGCTGTTGTTTTATATTTCCCAATTCAGAAAATGGAAACCTTAGAGGCAGGCATTTTTGAATATCATGATAAAATTCCGTTAAAAAGAAACTTTGCAGAGCGTGGTATTAGAGTTGTACCTAATGCTGTTGCAAGACACGGTGCTTACATTTCTGCAGGTACTATTTTAATGCCTAGTTATGTAAATATTGGAGCTTATGTAGACGAAGGTACCATGGTAGATACTTGGGCAACTGTTGGTAGTTGTGCACAAATTGGTAAAAATGTACATTTATCTGGTGGTGTTGGTATTGGAGGTGTTTTAGAGCCTTTACAAGCTGCTCCAGTAATTATTGAAGATAACGCATTTATTGGTAGCCGTTGTATAGTTGTAGAAGGTGTACGTGTAGAAACCGAAGCTGTTTTAGGCGCTGGAGTTGTATTAACTATGAGTACAAAAATTATTGATGTTACTGGTAATGAGCCAAAAGAATATAAAGGTGTTGTTCCTGCAAGATCGGTAGTTATTCCTGGTAGTTACGCAAAAGAATTCCCTTCTGGAAGTTACAATGTACCTTGTGCTTTAATTATTGGAAAACGTAAAGAAAGTACTAACAAGAAAACTTCGCTTAACGATGCACTTCGTGATCACAGTGTTGCGGTTTAAATTTTAAAGCTCCAAAAACTAAATTCCAAATTCCAACACGTTAAAAGTTGGAATTTGGGATTTTTTGTTTGTAATTTGATGCTAGGATGAAAATTTTAATAATTCAACAAAAAATGATTGGCGATGTGCTTACAAGTAGCATATTGTTTGAAAGTCTTCGCCATAAATTCCCTGAAGCACAATTGGATTATTTAATAAACACACACACCTACCCAGTTGTTGAGAATAATCCGTTTATAGACAATTTTATTTTTATTACACCTGAAATAGAAAAAAGTGAACTAAAGTTTTTTGCTTTTTTAAAAACATTACGGAAAGCAGAATATGATGCTGTAATAGATGTTTACGGAAAAATAAGTAGTGCTTTAATATGCCTATTTGTTAAATCTAAAATAAAAAGTGCTTACTATAAAAAGCATACAGCATTTATTTACTCCCATACAACTAAACGCTTAAAACACCCCGAAAACAATTCTAGTCTAGCCTTTGAAAACAGATTCAAACTTCTAGAACCCCTTCAAATAAATTTTAATACTATAACACCAAAAATTTATTTAACGGCTACCGAGATTAAGGACGCTAAATTATATTTAATCAAACATAATATAGATCTAACAAAGCCATTATATATGATAAGTGTTTTAGGAAGTAGCGAAAATAAAACCTACCCTAAAAATTATATGGCCCAATTGCTAGACACAATAGTAGAGCAAAAACCAGATTCTCGAATACTTTTTAATTATATTCCGAAACAGAGAGAAGATGCTAAAGCCATCTTTGATGCTTGTAACCAAATAACACAACAACATATTTTATTTGATATATTTGGTAAAAGTTTACGTGAATTTTTAGCTATTACAAAACACTGTACAGCACTAATTGGTAATGAAGGTGGTGCTAACAATATGGCAAAAGCTTTAGGTATTAAAACTTTCACTATATTTTCGCCTTACTTAAATAAAAAGAATTGGTTTGGAGATGTAGAAAGTGACAACCAACATGTAGCAATTCACATTTCAGATTTTATACCATATTCTGAAAATGATATCGCATTGGCTAAAAAAAATATAGAAGCCTATTATTTAAAATTTAAACCAGAGTACATAAAACCAAAGCTAATTAGCTTTTTAAATAAATAACTACCAATGGGTTATAAGTTTTTAATTTACATATCTTATAGTTACGCCATTCCTATTGGTAACCCTTTGGAACAAGAGATTTTAAAACGAGGTTATGAAGTTAAATGGTTTAGTGATCTTGATAAAAATAATCCTGATTTAAACCTCAAGGAAAATGTTTTAAATGATATTACAGAAGTTATAAATTACCAACCTGATATCGTTTTAGCGGCTACAGATGATGTACCAGATTTTATTTCGGGTATAAAAGTTCAGATATTTCATGGATTTTTATCTTTTAAACGTCCGGAAAAAAATAACGGAGAAGCTCATTTTAGAATTAGAGGTTTCTTTGATTTGTATTGTACACAAGGCCCTTCGAGTACAAACGGTTTTAAATTACAACAACCTAAGCATCCGCATTTTGATATTGTAGAAACAGGTTGGAGTAAGGTTGACCCTTTATTTCCTATAACGGAAAAGAACCACTCCAAAACACCAACTATACTTATTGCTACAACTTTTACTAAACGATTAAGTTTAGCTTATAATAATGATGTTTTTAACGAAATAAAACAGTTATCAAGGCAAGGGAATTATAACTTTTTAATGGTAATGCATCCTAAGTTACCAGAAGAATTGAAGTTGAAATGGCAAAGTTTAAATGGTGAAAATTTCACCTTTTTTGATACCACTAATTTAATTCCGCTATTTAAAAAATCGGATATCATGTTTGCAGATACCACTTCTGCAATTCAAGAATTTTTATTACAAAAAAAACCTGTAGTTACTTTTAACCACACGTTTAATCACAATTATTTAATAAATGTTACAGAAACAAATGCTATTGAGTCTGCATTTAAAAAAGCATTAACCGCCCCTAATAGTTTGATTAAAAACATAGAAGATTTCATTAATAATTTACACCCCTATTTTGATGGAAAGTCATCCGAACGTGTTATTACGGCAACCATCGATTTTTTACATAAAAACAAAAACCACCTTAAAAAGAAACCTTTAAATCTAATTCGAAAATATAAAATTAGAAAACGCTTAAATTACTTTACTCTTAAAAGTTATAACAGCCCTTTTACTAAATAATTTTAACCTGACTTTTTTTTTGAAAAACAAGCAAAACATAACGGCTTTAATAATCACTTTTAATGAAATAAAACACATTGAGAGCGTAATTAAAAATATAGATTTTGCCGACGAAATTATAGTAGTAGACTCTTTTAGTACCGATGGCACATTTGAAAAACTTCAGCAATTAAAGAACGTTAAAACTATACAACGGAAATTTAAAAACTTTGCTGATCAACGAAATTACGCTCTTAAACAAGCGACCCACGAATGGATTTTATTTATTGATGCAGATGAGCGTATTACTGAACCTCTTAAAAATGAAATCCTAGAAGCAATAAACACGCCTAAAGATAGTGTTGCATTTATGGTTAAACGCCTCTATTTTTTTAAACAGAAAAGAATTCGTTTTAGTGGCTTTCAAACTGATACCACTTATAGGTTATTTAAAAAGGGAACAGTAAATTATATTGAAGATAAAATTGTACATGAAATGCCTGAAATTGATGGCGAAAGCAAATTGTTTAAAAACACGATGTTACATTATTGCTTTGATAGCTCTGCTCATTATAAATCTAAAATGGAACGTTACGCTAAGCTAAAAGCTTTAGAACTATTTAATAAAGGTAAAAAATCGAGTCCATACCATTTATACTTACGCCCTGTAATTAAATTTGTAACTAATTACATTTTTAGGTTGGGTATTTTAGATGGTAAAGAAGGTTTTCAAATATGTTATTTAAGCGCTTATGGTGTCTATTTTAGATATCAAGAATTAGAAAAATTAACACGCTGATTTCCAAAAGCCGTTTTTGTTAATTTCTGTGTTTTTGTTACTAACCTAATAGACTTATTTACTGCTATCATTTCTGGGTTTACATAACCTCTTTCATGATATAAATGTAAACATATCGCACTATACCTAACGCGCTTAGCCTTCATTCCTGCGTTTACCAAACGTTCTCCTAATTCTCTGTCTTCACCACCATATTGCATACGTTCGTCATAGCCATTTACATTAAGAATATCTTTTTTGTATGCTGAAGAGTTGTGGCCATTCCAAGTGCTTTTAGTTGGAGTTATAAAATTTAAAATATTCATTTTCAAACCCCTAGCTGTTAATTTATTATTTTTAAAAGAAGATTTTAAACCATGCTTTTTAAGCCATTTTATGTCGAAACAGGATTGATTATAAATATCGTCCTTAGAAATTAACTTACTTATGTGTTCTGGCAATTTAAAATAACCACCAGATAAATAACATCCCGCCTTTCTATTTGCCACGTGTACTTCTAAAAAATCTTTTCTAGCAATACAATCTCCATCTGTATAAACTAAATAATCACCTTTACTCGAAATAGTAGCTTTATTTAAAATAATCGTTTTTTGAAAACCATTATCCTCATGCCAAATATGTTGTACAGGATAACTCAACTTGTTCTTTATAGAAGCAATAAGTTGCATAGTTTCTTCGCCTGAACCGTCATCTGCAATAATAACTTCAAAATTTTTATAAGTCTGCGTATCATAACTCCATAAAACCTTTTCTAACCACAAAGGACTATTGTATGTGCTAATAATTACAGATACTTCAATTTTCATAGCATCAAAAATAATTTAATTTATACCTAGACACGAATTTTCTAAAATAAATTTTCACATGAATGAAAATCGTTCATTTCAGTCTTCCTGATTTGCAAAATCACTCCTCTAAATAAACTAATTACAATTGGAATTTATTTTTAACACGAGTAACAAAACGATTAAAATTAATGGAGTTATTTCCAGAATTTCATTTTGGTTTTTAACCGTCTCTTTCGGTGGTATCTAGCTTGAAAGTCTTCAGTTTCTTGCCACATTAAATTAAATACCTTATTATAATCTTCACCGGAGCATTTTGCATATTCATCGCTCATTACCTCAACCATAGATTTATGAACTGTTAAGCGAGCAAAATTTTTAATTCGCGTTTCAAAATTCATAGCTTTAAATTCCATTCGGTTTAAATCAACTAAATAAAACAAATACTTTCCATCGACTTTCTTTATTAAAGTATTACCTGGGGAATGGTCTAAAAAATTAATACCATTTTCATGCAATTTATAAGTAAACCTTGTAAACTCGCGTAAAATAGTTTCATGATCTGGATAATTAAAATCTGTAGTAAGTTCTCGATAAGTTATATCGTAATTTAAATGCTCACTTATATAATAACTTTTTTTGAATAAAAAAGGCGTTTTAAACTCGAAATAAGCAATTGGCTGTGGTGTTCCTATATTTAATTCGGTAAGTTTTTTAGCATACTCGAAAGAGCGTTCCGCTTTACTTTTTCTGAAGAATTTATAAGCAATTTGGTTTACAATATTGGGAATTCTAAAGGACTTAATATTTACCAAACTATCATTTAAGGTAAACAGCTTTAAACTGTTACGCTGTTGATTGCCAAAATCTTCTCCTTCATTATCAAAGTTGAAAATAAAGTTATCTATTTCCGTTTTATAAGGCTTAAAATGATCATGAATTACTGAATTCTTCATACCGCAATATTACAATATTTTACGTTTTTTATTATAAAGTTTCAACAATTTAGATATATTATTTTACATTTGATGAATACAAATTTATATGAGATTACTTCAAATAACAGCTTCTAGTGTATGGCGCGGTCATGAACAGCAAATTGTTTATTATTATGACGCTTTCGATAGTAAAATAGAGCATCAAGTTTTAATTTGCCCTACCGAAACCAAATTAGCTGAAATTGCGGCTTCAAAAAATTATAATGTCCATGCGCTTCCTTTAAAATCGGAATATAGTAGAAGTTGGATAAAAAAAATCAAACAAGTTGTAAAGGAAGAAAAAATCGATTTGGTTTTAATCCATAATAGTACCGCACATACCTTATGTGTTATTGCTTCGCTCCTATCCATTAAGAAAACACCATTGGTATTTTTTAGAACCTTAATAAAGGACATAGCAACTAATCCATTACGTAAATGGAAATACAACTATAAGCATTTAGTAAAACTTATTTGTGTTTCTCAGGCTGTTATCGATGTTCTAGGACCATCAATAAAAGACCATTCGCGATTTTCAATTGTTGGAAGCGCCACAAATTTGGATGACTTTAAGCTCACTTCAAAATCATACAAACTACATGACGAGTTAGGCTTACCTCACACCACACAATTAATAGCCAACATATCGGCCTTTGTGCCTTTTAAAGATCATTTTACATTTGTAAAAACAGTAAGTATTTTAAAAGATAAACTACCAAACGCTAAATTTTTATTAATTGGTACTGGTAAAATGGAAGATGAAATAAAGGCGTTTACTAAAGAATTAGGGCTTGAAAACCACATTTTATTTTTAGGTTTTAGAAACGATATTCCTGAAATATTTGCTGATTTTGATCTGTTTTTGTTCACATCAAAACTAGAGCCAACAGGAGGTGTTCTTTTAGAAGCTTATGCTAGCCACGTGCCTATTGTAGCCACCAATGCGGCTGGTATTCCTGAAGTAGTAAACCATAACCAAACAGGTTTGCTTTGCGAAAAAGAAAACCCAGAATCCTTTGCTGAGGCGGTATTAACTGTTTTAGAGAATAAAGAACAAAAAGAAAAGTTTATTAAAAATGGGTTTAAGCATTTAAAGGAGAACTTTACAAAAGAGGTTATTACAGAGAAAATGTATGACGAGCTTTTAAAAATTCATAAAAACCATTCTTAAACGGAAAACCTTGGAACATCCTACTTTTTATGATTTAAGGAAACAAAAAGTTATCGTCAATTCATGTAAGGTTTATTTAAAGAAGGCTCTATAGAGCTTTTAAAACGCAATCTCACAATTTTTACTTAATTTCGGATATAAGTGTGCTCAATTAGAATTGTTTTCCACCTTCCACCCCCCATAAAACACATATTATCAGCATATTAGATATGATACTTTTAACAAAACAACTATGCTTTAACGATTTTTAAGATAGCCCCTAAATTTTTCTTTTTGAGCTTTAAATGCGTACTTCCTGTAACGCTTTAAAAGAATCTTGTTGATATGAGCTGGTAATATGTTACTTTTAATAAGCATATCTAAGCCTATTAACGTCATTTCAATCATTTTAGCTTTATCTTTTCCAGACCATACACCTTCACTATGAATTCTGTAAACCCCCATAACATCATCAATATACTTCACCTTATTATCCTTTATCATAATTAGATACATAGGCCAATCACCAAACGGTAATTGATTGAACCACTCAGGTAACGTAAAATTATTTCGCATAACAACAGTATTGGTTCTTATATAGTTTTTACGTGCTAAATCTTTGATAGTTAATATTTCTGGAAATTTTCCTCTAAAAGGATCTTCTTTAAAAGTATTTGTATCTTGTATATAAATTTTTGAAGCATTAAAACAAATATTAAAATCGCTATGTGTTTCCAAAAAATCCACTTGTTTTTGAAGTTTTAAAGGGTCTATCCAATAATCATCACCCTCGCAAAGTGCTAAATATTTACCTTTTGCCATTGGAAAAAGAAAATTGGGCCATGGTTTGATTTTTTTTGAATATTGATTTTCGGTTTGAAGTATCGTTATTATCCGACCATCTTTTTGTGCATATTCCTTAATAATTTCCGCAGACCTATCGGTTGAAGCATCATCATGAATTAAAATTTCTATAGGAAAATTGGTTTTTTGCATTAAAAAACCATCAAGAGTTTCCTTAATATAGTTTTCATGATTATACGATGTGCAGCAAATACTTAATAATGGTTTCAAATTTTACTTTTTAGATTTTAACGGTTTTGCTGGACTACCTATTAAGGTAGTTTTAGCATCAAATGATTTGGTAACGTTTGCTTTAGCACCAACAATACAATCGTTACCAAGTGTTAACTTATTAGGTAGAATTAAAGAATTTAATCCAAATAAAACACGCTCACCAATGGTACTATAAGCACCAACTAAGGAAAAAGGTGCCATAAAGCAAACATTACCCAAACTAGCATGATGTCCTAACATAGAGCCAGAACTCACAATACAATCATCACCAATTTTAGTTGCTGTATGCAAAATAGCCATGGCGTGTATAAAACATCCAACACCAATTTCTACAGATGGACTTAGAACTGCTTTTGGATGTATCAAATTAGGTGTTTCCCCTCCAAGGCTCCTTATTGTTTTTGAAATTGACTCTCTAGTATTGTTTTCTCCTACAGAAACGCCAAATTTTTTACCTTTTATATTACCACTAAAAAGCGCTTTAGTGGTATCTATAATTTTTACACCTAGAACTATTTCTCCAACACGATCCTCATTATAATGATATAACCCTGCCACTTGATAACCACAATCTCTAGCCAATTCTATTATAACTTCCGTATAATATCCAACACCAATTAAATATATAGTTGGTTTCATTTAGATTGTTTTATTAATAATTAAGCTAATAGCATCCACTTGATCTTCTGTTAAATCAAAATATAAAGGCAAACATAATATACGCTTAGCTATATTTTCCGCAATAGGCATGTTTTGCCCACCTAAATAATCAACTGTATTTAATGCTGGATAAAAATACCGCCTTGGATGTATATCTTTTTCATTTAGGGCTTTCTTAACCTCATATAATTGTTTTTCATTTTTAAAAACTACAGGCATATACGCATAATTATAAAGTACATTTTTTTTAATTTTTTGAAAAACCAAATCTTTATTATCTTCTAAATGATTCAAATATCTATCGTACAAAAGCTTTCGTCTATAAAAAATATCATCAAAATAAGGTAATATGGTTAATCCCATGGCTGCCTGAAATTCACTCATTTTGGCATTAATACCCAAACCATGAAATTTTTCAGGACCATCATGCCCAAAATTATGATGATAATACAAAGTATCATGCAACTCTTTATTTTTAGAAAACATTGCTCCACCTTCACCTGTATGAAAAATTTTAGTAGCATGAAAACTACAAGTACTTACATCCCCATATTCAAATATAGATTGTTTTTTATATTCAACACCAAAAGCATGTGCGGCATCATAAATAACTTTAAGATTATATTTATCGGCAATAGCTTTAATAGCGGTTATATTACAGGGGTTTCCAAAAACATGCGTTGCAACAATACCAGTAGTATTACTAGTAATGTGAGCTTCAATTTTAGAAGGATCAATATTAAAGGTTTCTTTATCAATGTCTACAAAAACAGGTGTACAACCTTCCCAAACAATACTTGAAGCTGTAGCAATATAGCTAAAAGGGGTTGTAATTATTTCTTCTTTTAATTGTAATGCTTTTATTGCTATCTGCAATGGTAACGTACCATTTGTAGTAGCAATCATATTCGTAATATTAAATTTATTTTTTACCTGAAGCTCCAAAGACTTCACTAATTCTCCTCTATTAGTAATCCAAATTTTATCCCATGACTTCTTTAGGTGTGCTTGATATTCTTCTTGATTAGGTAAAAAAGACTTTGAGACATTTATCATATATTAACTATAATTTAACACAAATATAAATCTTTACATTTAAAGCGTTATTATTAGTTTTGCTGAATTATAACAATATATATGCAAAACGAAATCAATAAAACACTACAAATCCTAAAAAACGGCGGCATTATCCTCTACCCCACAGATACGGTTTGGGGAATTGGTTGCGATGCCACCAACCCGGAAGCCGTTAAAAAGGTCTATAATTTAAAAAATCGCATAGATTCTAAAGCACTTATATGTCTTGTGGCCGATGATAGAATGCTAAAACAATTTGTTAAAGTCGTACCCGATACAGCCTTAAATATAATTGATATTGCAGAGAAACCAACTACTATTATTTATGACGATGCCAAAAATTTAGCACATAATTTAATTGCTGATGATGGCAGTATTGCTATAAGAATTCCCGCTGATGATTTCTGCTATTGGGTGTCGCGAAAACTAAATGGACCACTAGTTTCTACCTCGGCCAATATTAGTGGTGCGCCAACTCCAAAATCGTTTAAAGAAATAAGCGATGAGATTTTAAAAGGTGTTGATTATGTAGTAAATTTGCAGCACGAAAAAATTTGCAATAAACCCTCATCAATTATAAAGATTAGTAACAGCAATGTTGTAAAAATTATTCGAGAGTAAACGCTCAAATATAACCATGAATTACAAAGAAGCACTTCAGCATAACATATTTAAAATCATATCAAAATCGGCAAAAGAACTTCAACTAGAATCTTTTGTAATAGGTGGCTTTGTTCGCGATTTTCTCTTAAAACGTGGTGATGCTAAAGACATAGACATTGTTGCTATTGGAGATGGCATTCAATTAGCTAAACAAGTTGCTAAAAATCTACCTACTAAAACCAAAGTACAAGTTTTTAAAACTTATGGTACGGCTATGCTAAGGCATGATGATATTGAAATTGAATTTGTTGGTGCAAGAAAAGAATCTTATACAGAAGATAGTAGAAACCCCTCTGTTGAAAATGGCTCTTTAGAAGACGATCAAAACCGAAGAGATTTCACTATAAACGCACTAGCACTAAATTTAAACGAAGATGCTTTTGGAGATTTATTAGACCCCTTTAATGGTGTAAATGATTTAGAAAATAAAATCATTAAAACACCTTTAAACCCAAATATAACTTATAGTGACGACCCGTTACGTATGTTACGCGCCATTAGGTTTGCTACGCAACTAGATTTTATTATAGAAGCAAAATCGCTGGAAGCTATAACTAATAATAGCGCTCGTATAAAAATAATTACTAACGAGCGTATAGTTACCGAGCTTCATAAAATTCTTGAAAGCAAAAAACCATCAAAAGGATTTTTATTACTAGAAAAAACAGGGTTATTAAAACACATCCTACCAGAATTAACAGCCCTAAAAGGTATTGACGAGGTTGAAGGGCAACGCCATAAAGACAATTTTTATCATACCCTAGAGGTAGTCGATAACATTTGCGAAAACACCGATAATCTTTGGTTACGTTGGGCAGCCTTATTGCACGATATAGGAAAAGCGCCAACCAAAAAGTTTAGTAAAAAAGTAGGATGGACCTTTCATGGACATGAATTTGAAGGCTCAAAAATGGTTTATCATTTGTTTAAAAGACTAAAAATGCCATTAAATGATAAAATGAAGTTTGTTCAGAAAATGGTATTTATGAGCTCTCGTCCTATCGTTTTGGCCGATGATACGGCTACAGATTCGGCAGTGCGTCGTTTGGTTTTTGATGCAGGCGATTATGTTGAAGATTTAATGACGCTATGTGAAGCAGATATAACAACTAAGAATCCTAAAAAATTCAACAAATACCATAACAATTTTAAAACTGTTCGTGAAAAAATTATTGAAGTAGAAGCTCGCGATCATGTTAGAAATTTTCAACCGCCAATATCTGGTGAAGAAATTATTAAAACATTTAACCTTAAACCTTCTCGCGAAATTGGTTTAATAAAAGAAAGTATTAAAGAAGCTATACTAGAAGGTACTATCCCGAACGACTATGAAGCGGCATTTCAATTAATGCTAAAGGAAGGAAAACGTTTAGGATTGCAAGTGGCAAATACAAAAAATATATAAAACACACAGCGCTAAAATAAAAACAGTTGCATGCATTTAGTTAAAACAGATTCAGAGAACAAGGACTTTAAAGATTTGGTATCTCAACTAGATGCATATTTAACTATAGTTGATGGCGATGAGCATGATTTTTACCATCAATACAACAGTATAGACGCTCTTAAAAACACTATTGTAGCCTATATAGACAACAAGCCAGTAGGTTGTGGTGCTTTTAAAGCGGTTGACAGAAATACTGTAGAAGTTAAACGCATGTTTACAAGGCCAGAAACCAGAAACTTAGGTCTTGCTACTAAAATTTTAAAAGGTTTAGAGGATTGGGCAAAAGAATTAGGATATAAAAAATGCATTCTAGAAACAGGAAAAAGACAAATAGAAGCTGTGCAGTTTTATAAAAAAAATAAGTATCAAGTTATACCTAACTACGGACAATATGCAACTATTGAAAATAGTATATGTTTTAATAAAGCATTAATTTAATATGAAAAAAGACAACAAAAAAGTAATCTATTGGTTGCTTACCGGGTGTGTATTAATTTTTATTATGGTAGTTGTTGGTGGTATAACTAGACTTACTGATTCTGGCTTATCCATTTCAAATTACAAATTAATAACGGGCACCATTCCGCCATTAAATAATGCCGAGTGGGAAGAAGCTTTTAATTTATATCAGCAATATCCCGAGTTCCAAAAATTACATTCGCATTTTACCATAGAGGATTTTAAAAGTATTTATTTCTGGGAATGGTTACATAGACTTATTGGTCGAGTTATTGGCCTAGTATTCATTATTCCGTTTTTATACTTTTTAGCGACTAAACAACTTAACAAAAGCACTATAAAAAAATGTGTTGTATTATTAATACTTGGAGGCTTTCAAGGTTTTTTAGGTTGGTATATGGTAAAAAGTGGTTTGGTAGATATGCCAGATGTGAGTCATTTTCGTTTGGCAGCACATTTAACAACAGCATTCCTAACCTTTGCAGCTACACTTTGGGTAGCCTTAGACCTATATTTTCCGAATAGAAAAACAATTAATAAGTCCTTTCGAAAACTAATAATAGTCAGTTATATCATGCTTATCATTCAAATTATTTATGGTGCGTTTGTAGCTGGTTTAAAAGCCGGTTTACTGCATAACCACTGGCCTTTAATGAATGATAATAAGTTGATACATCATACCGTGTACGTTCTTGACCCTTTTTACAAGAACTTTATTGAAAACCCAAGCGGTATTCAATTTGTTCACAGAACTTTAGCGTATTTAGTTGTTATTTCTATTTTAGTATTATGGTTTAAATCGCGCAAATTAACGCTTACCACACTACAAAGTAAAGGTATAAATACCTTGTTAGTTCTAGTAGGAGTTCAATTTTTGCTGGGTGTTTTAACCATAATATACGCTGTTCCGCTCTGGTTAGGTGTTGCCCATCAAATAGGAGCCTTTTTTCTGTTAAGCGCCATGACATTTACGCTTCATAGATTTAGTAAGTAAAGAATAACTTTATTAAGATTCCCGTTTTCACGGGAATGACAATTTTAACGGATACTACGAGTTTAGACTCGTGGAATTCTTTTATAATAATTTAAAAAAAAGCTACCTTTGTAGCATAATTTGCTTGCCATGATTTATAGATTTAGAGTTATTTTAGATAATGATACAGAAGAGGATATTTTTCGCGATTTAGAAATTCGTGAAACAGATACCCTTGAAGATTTACACAATATAGTTACACAATCTTTTGGGTTTGATGGAAGTGAAATGGCTTCGTTTTATTTAAGTAACGATATTTGGGAACAAGGTGAAGAAATTTCTTTATTTGATTTAAGTGATGATGGTTCTGCGCGATTAATGAACGAAACATCTTTAGATAGTGTGGTTCATGAAGCACAAACAAAACTAATATACGTTTACGACTTTATGAGCATGTGGACATTTTATGTTGAACTTGCTGAAATTGTTGAAGAAACCGAAGGCAACGATTACCCTAACCTTATGTTTGTGCAAGGTCAAGTACCTGATACTGCCCCAGAAAAAGTGTTTGAAGCAGACGAAGACGATCCGTATAACGAGTTTAACGACGAGATTGATTTAGATGATTATGACAACCTAGATTTTAACGAAAACTGGAATTAGTATTTCGTTGCTCTCTTAAATTCTCAATATTTACATTTTCGTAATTTCGGGTTAAAAACTCCAATGAGTATTTTAGAATTTGGCCCATATTTTCGCAACGTTTAAAGTTAACGTCTTGCGTGTATTCAAATATCTTATATTTTAATAAATCGATATTATCAACCGTTGAAATGGCATCTTCCCCCATACAATCTAATAATACATCTATACGATCATGAAAACTTTTTAAGCGTTTTACTAGTATAGAGCGCTCCTCAGTTTTATATTGGTTTATAGACAGTTTTTGCATGCTGTTGGAAACCAATTGCACCATCTCATAGTTTTCTTTAAAAAATTGCGGTCTGTAAATATTAAACTTCCCCTCATAAGACTGCTGATCGAAATCTATAGCTCTTATTTTATACACCACATGATCAAAATCGTGAGTTGGTACAATAACATAATTGTACGATCGCATATCGCCTAAAAGCCTAATCATACAACGTTCGTTAAACTTAACAAACTCTTTGGCTATTTGAGATTTTTCAGATTTATCGCATTTTGGTAAAAAATTCTTTATAAACTCATCTCCAGGAATACCTGCAATATGTTCTTCAATTAATGTATTCTTATACACCAAATAATTTAGGTTGTAAGGCGATAACATATGTTCTAGCTCTAAACCATAAATCCTAGAAGAATCGGCTGTTTTAACATAAAAATACGTGTAATTATCATTCAAAATATTTCTAACTTTTATTCTAAATGGTTTGGAGTTTCCAAAGGTGCAAAAATCAATAGCATCAACATTTAAAAACGGCAAAACACTATCGTTACCATCAGAATGAAATATGGTATATACCTTTTTTAAGGCAGCATCAATTTCCTCACGTTCATAATCGTTATAATACACCCGAATCCATAACGTATCGTTATCATCTTTATCATAAACCACAATAGAACCTTGAAAACGCAACAAATCATCATAAAAAATAGGGATTTTTATATTTCTGTTGTATTCGCTTAAATACTCGTGTAACTTAGGCGTTATAGGAAATGATGGCTTCTTCTTTGATATTTTTAAATCTTGCATAGGTATCTTACTTATTCAAATTTAATGTTTTTATTGATATGGGTGTAACAAAAACGGCATACATTCGTCGTACTAAAATAACAAACCACAGCTAACTTTTTAGGTTGGCCCAAAAAACTTTTAGTTTGGATACTATACTTTCAATTAACAACCTTACCAAAAAATTCGGGTACTTAACAGCAGTAAAAAATTTATCCTTTACCATTAAAAAAGGTAATGTTTACGGCATTTTAGGGCCAAACGGAAGCGGGAAATCTACAACATTAGGCATTGTGCTAAATGTAGTTAATAAAACCGAAGGCGATTTCCATTGGTTTGATGGAAACACCTCAACTCATGATGCCTTAAAAAAAGTAGGTGCCATTATTGAGCGCCCTAATTTTTATCCGTACATGACGGCAGAACAAAACTTAAAATTGGTTTGTAAAATTAAAGATGTTCCGCTTAGCAAAATAAACGAAAAGCTAGACGTTGTTGGGCTCTTAGAACGTAAAGACAGTAAGTTCCAAACCTATTCTTTAGGTATGAAACAACGTTTAGCCATAGCTTCTGCCCTATTAAACGATCCGGAAATATTAATTCTTGATGAACCTACCAACGGTTTAGACCCGCAAGGTATTCATCAAATTAGAAAAATAATAAAACAAATAGCCGCTAAAGGCACGACTATATTATTAGCATCGCATTTGTTAGATGAAGTTGAAAAAGTATGCTCGCATGTTGTAGTACTTCGTAAAGGTGTAAAACTGTATTCTGGTAGGGTTGATGAAATGATTTCTAGTCATGGCTTTTTTGAACTTAAATCGAATAAAGAAACCGAATTAATTACATTGTTAGAAAGCAATCCTTCTTTTGGAAAAATTAAAGTGGAAGACCAACTAGTTACCGCCTTTTTAAATGAACCTATGAAATCTGAAGATTTTAACAAATACCTTTTTAGCCAAGGTATTATTCTAACACATTTAGTACAGCGTAAGGAAAGTTTAGAAGAACAATTTTTACAATTAACCGATAACAACAACCAAAACTAACCCTAATGTTACGACTTTTAAATTTAGAATTACAAAAGCTATTACTAAATAGAACGAGCAAAATACTCATATTCGTATCCTTTATTTTACCCTTTTTCGTGATACTTCTATCATCCCTAAAAATTAATGTTTTTGGTTTTTTTACGCTAGAATTAGGTGAACTAGGTATTTTCAACTTCCCTATTATTTGGCACTTAACAACATTTTTCGCGTCTCAATTTAAGTTCTTTTTTGCTATTGTGGTAGTGAGCATGATTGGTAATGAGTACAGCAATAAAACTATTAAACAAAACCTTATTGATGGATTAAGCAAAAAGGAATTTATACTTTCTAAGTTTTATACTATTGTATTCTTTTCATTGGTTTCAACCTTTATAATTGGTTTAATTTCATTTTGTATTGGCTTATATTATTCTAGTTATAACGAGGCTTCCATAATTTTTAGTGAAATCGAGTTTCTATTTGCTTACCTATTAAAACTCATAGGTTTCTTTAGTTTATGTTTGTTTTTAGGTATGTTGGTAAAACGGTCGGCGTTTGCATTAGCATTCTTATTCATTCTATTTATTACAGAATGGATACTGTTTGGGTTATTATCTTGGCAATTTGATGTTGCTTTAGCTGGTAATATTCAGGATTTCTTTCCTTTAAAATCTATGTATAATTTAATAGACCAACCGTTTCAAAGAATAGCCATGACTAAATTTCCTAACAAAGGAGAACTTATTTATGATTACGCTGTGCATTGGTACGAATTAGCCATTGTAATGGGTTGGACAGCGCTTTTCGTTTTTTTATCGTATAGATTATTAAAAAACCGAGATTTATAATACCTTTGGTAGCAATTGCTACAAAAAATGAAAAAGACTATATTATTCGTAATATTCTGTGTAATAAGTATATCTTCTTTTTCGCAGGCTGAAGCTTCAAATTGGTATTTTGGTTATGGAGCTGGTATTAACTTTAACCAAATAAACGGAGAGGTTTCGGCACTAAATGATGGCCAATTATTTACTAACGAAGGTTCTGCGGCTATTTCAGATAGCTTCGGGAATTTATTATTTTATACAGATGGCATAACCATTTGGAATAAAAACCATGGTGTAATGACCAATGGTTCTGGGCTAAATGGCGATCCTTCTAGTACGCAATCGGCTATAATAGTTCCTAAGCCTAATACACCAGATATATATTATGTTTTTACTGTAGACGACCATAATCCTGATGAACCGCACTATGGATTTAATTACTCCGAGGTAGACATGACGTTAAGTGGAGGCCTTGGTGCTGTTATCACAAAAAACGTAAATTTAATTCAAGATTGTTCCGAAAAATTATCAGCCGTAGTAAAAGACTGTGAAACGAAGTCCATTTGGGTGCTTGCATTTGCATCAGAAAGTGGTTTACTAGAAGAATATAATACTTTTCATGCCTTCGAGGTAAGCGATCTTGGTATAAATACCACAGCTGTAAAATCAACTTTTCCTTTAGCAATAAATGACTATAGAGGAAATTTAAAAATTTCTCCCGACGGAAAAAAAATGGCTTGTGCTAATGTTTCGGCTGATAGATTTTTTAACAATGTTAACGACAGGCTATTGTTATTCGATTTTGATTCGGCAACGGGTCAAGTATCAAATCTTGATCGCGTAGTTGTAAGTGGTAGCAGTAATTTCCCGTATGGTATAGAGTTTTCACCAAATAGTGAGTTACTCTATGTACATGCCTCAAACGATTATAATGGTGCGAATAGAAATGTGCCTTCAAATCATACCTCAGTATTATTGCAATATGAGCTTCTAGCCGGAAATGTTCAAAGTTCGGAAGTTGTTATAGATAGCAGATCGTTATACAGAGGTGGTTTACAGCTTGGTCCAAACGGAAAAATTTATAGAGCTCTAAGTGCTACTTACGACTTAGGATTATCTAATCTTGGTGTTATAAACAATCCTAACGCTGTTGGTATTGCTTGCGATTATGAACATAACGGACTAAGTGTATCTCCTAACCTATCATCACAAGGCTTGCCTCCTTTCATTCAATCTTTCTTTAACGAAAAAGTAGATATTATAAATAACGGAACAGGATCTTCAACTTTAGACCTTTGCGATGGCGATAAATACACTTTAAGCGCTCCAGATATTGCAGGTGCTACCTATATATGGACAGTAAATAAAACGCCTTTATCAAACACAGCGCATGATATTGAAGTATCATCCACAGGAAATTATGAAGTTTTTATAGATCTTAACGACGGAAATTGTGGTGTTTTAGAAGGACAAGCTTTTGTGAGCTTAAACCCTAATCCGGAAGCCTACAATGACACCTTATTACAATGTGATGAAGATGGAACTACCGATGGCCTTACCGTTTTCAACCTCAACAAATCTCATAATAATTTAACAGGTGGCATTCTAGATCGATCTCTTAAATTCTATACAGATTCGGCAAGAACTATTGAAGTTAATGGCAACAATTTCCCAAACACATCAAACCCTCAAACCATTTATGTTGAAGTAATAGACGACACTTCGGGTTGTAGTAGTTTTTCTGAGTTAACTCTGCAAGCCAGCGTAACCGATGCTAACAATACCGAATTAATGCATTGCGACGATGATGGTACCGAAGATGGTTTTCATATTTTTAACCTAAACGACGCAAATATTAATATTGTTAATGGTTTACCAACAGGACTAAACGTTACCTATTTTGAAACTTATGATGATGCCTTAATTGAGTCTAACAACATAACAGGAATATACACTAATACAAAACCATATTCGCAAACCATATTTGCGCGCGTTGAAAATGCTAATAACTGTTACGGGATTAGCGATGTTTTACTAACAGTAAATCCTTTACCAAATATTGAAACTGAAAGTTTGGAATACTATTGCTTAAATGATTTCCCGAATACCGTATCTATTGATGCTGGACCTATAAATGGTTCACCTAACAATTACAACTTTAGCTGGTCTAATGGCGATACTAGTTATGAAACAGAAATAAATACTGTAGGCACGTTTACAGTTACAGTTACAGACAAAACTTATGGCTGCTCGAAAACCAGAACAGTTACTGTTGCAGCATCTAATATTGCAACATTTAGCGCTCCCGCATTTAATGTAACCGATGCGGTTCAAAATAACACGATAACCGTTTTGGTTTCGGGAGAAGGCACATATCAATATAGCTTAATTGATAGCAATAATTTAACTATAAAGCCGTTTCAAGATAGTAACCTTTTTGAGAACATATATCCAGGAATTTACCAAGTTGCAGTTAAAGATGTTAAAAATGATTGCGGTATTGTAAATGAAAATGTATCCGTAATTGGTTTCCCTAAATATTTTACCCCAAATAACGATGGTATGAATGACACTTGGCAAATCTTAGGAGTCTCTAATCAATTTCAAGCCGAATCTAAGGTATACATTTATAACAGGTTTGGAAAACTATTAAAAGAGATTACAGCTACCGAAAAAGGATGGGATGGTACATTAAACGGACAAGTTCTACCTAGCGACGACTATTGGTTTTCAGTTAAACTAGAAGACGGTAGGGTGTACAAAAATCACTTTTCGCTAATAAACTAAAAGTCAGTCTATTTCAAATCAAAAAAAACTGCATTTTATCTGATTAATTTTGCATTTCATCTAAAAAACATCTATTTTCGGCCTTATTTCACCCCATCAAAATGCTTAATAAGCACTAAAAAAAAGAACTAGAAAGCTACTACCAGTTATGAGATCGATTTCCTTCATCATATTTACCTTGTTTTTTTGTGGAGCTATTGGGTTTTCTCAACAAATCACTGTAAATGATAATGTTGGTCTACAATCATTAATTCAAGATAATTTAGTTAATGGCTGTGTAAACATATCAAACATCAGTTCTTCGGTTAACGGAGCTCCAAGCGGATTTAATAGTTATGCTTTTTTTGAAAAAGGAGGATCTAATTTCCCTTTTGAAAATGGGATCATGCTATCTACAGGCGGTGCTACTTCCGGCGGAAATTCATTAAGAACACCTACCCTTAGCGAAGGGGCTACAACTTGGGGTACCGATCCAGATTTAGAAGCTGCTCTAGGAATAACAAATACCATAAATGCAACATCTATTGAGTTCGATTTTGTTTCAATATCTAATCAATTTCAATTTAATTACATTTTAGCTTCAGAAGAATACTTCGGTATTAATCCCTGTCAGTTTTCCGACGGATTTGCATTTCTAATTAAAGAAGCAGGAACTAGCGACCCGTATGAAAATATAGCAGTTGTTCCCGGAACCACCACGCCTGTTAATACAAGTACTATTCATAATGTTAGTGCCAACTCAGGGACTTTAAATTGTAACCCAGAAAACGAACAATATTTTGCCGGTTACAATCTTGGAGATACAAATTACAATGGCAGAACAACGGTATTAACAGCTGCAGGTAGCATTACGCCTAATGTAACGTATCATATTAAATTAGTAATTGCAGATCAAAACGATTACACCTTCGATTCTGCTGTATTTATAGAAGGTGATAGTTTTAAAGTTTTAGACTTAGGAGAAGATATAAGCACTTGTGCCAGCTCTGTAACTTTAGATGCCGATTTAGAAAACGCTCTAGCATCTTACGCATGGTACAGAAACGATATTTTAATTCCTGGTGCAGTTAGCCCAACATACACAGCAATATTAGATGGCACGTACCGCGTTGAAGTAGCTGTACCAATAAATGGAAGTACTTGTGTAGAAACAGACGAAGTAGAAGTTGTTCTAAACACAGAGGAACCTATGGATGCTATTTCCGACTATCAATTATGTGACGATTTTAGTGGTGATGGCGTTGAAACCTTTAACGTAAGTATAAAAGATGGAGAAGTTGCAGCAAATGCACCTTTTACAAATTACGCTTTCAGTTATCATTTATCAGATAGTGATGCCAGACTAAACATAAACCCAATTACGGGACCAATACAAAACACATCTTCCCCTCAAACTATTTATGTACGCGTTCAAGATTCTGATAGTAATTGTTTTTCATATACAACCTTCAACTTAGTTGTTAACCCTTTACCAAATATTGTAGAGCCTACAACCTTAGAAATTTGCGACAGTGATGATAATCCAGACGGTTTTGCGGTTATTGATTTAACACAAAAGAATGATGAAATTACTTCGGGTCAGAGTAACTTAGTGGTTTCATACCATTATAATTCCTTGGATGTTGGCACTGGAGCAAACCCAATACCTACTCCATATATCAACTCAAGCACACCAGACTTAGTTTATGTAAGAATTATTGATACAGAAACTGGTTGCGTTACCACAACAACATTAGATGTAGATATTACCATAAGCCCAATTGTAAATAGAGACACACAATACTTAGATGCCTGCGATAGGGATTTAGATGGAAGCGCTGTTTTTGATTTAACTGAAGTAATTGCCGCCGTTTTAAATG
Organism: Algibacter amylolyticus; assembly: GCF_014202225.1. Taxonomy (GTDB): domain Bacteria; phylum Bacteroidota; class Bacteroidia; order Flavobacteriales; family Flavobacteriaceae; genus Algibacter_B; species Algibacter_B amylolyticus. The sequence goes on along the minus strand of NZ_JACHGE010000009.1, from coordinate 159,479 downwards.
GTTTAACCGGTGTAACAACCACTTTTCATCAGTCGTTTAACGATGCCGAAATGAACATTAATGCCATTGCAGACGAAACAAACTACCAATACACTAACGCCGTAACAGAACCAGGTTCTGGAACTATTTATTTAAGAATAGTAGACGATACCACAGGATGTCCAACCATTGTGCCTTTTGAAATTCATACCAATTTATTATTAACAGGTACAGATACAGGAGATTTTGCATTATGTGATGACAATGGTGATTCTACAGATACCCTAGATTTCGATTTAAACACCGTTGAAACTTTTATAGCTAACGATTTACCTAGCTCTATTACAGTAACGTTTTATGAAGACGAAGATGACCGTGATAATGGTGTTAATGCCATTGATAAAACAGTGCCTTACCCTGCGTTAAGTCCGCAAGTTTTATACGTAAGTATTGCTGGTGGAGGTTGTGTTGAATCGACTGAAATAAACCTTTTAGTAAATCCTATTTTACTTTTTGCAGAAGTAACTGTGCCTTACTGTGATGATGATGATGATGGCTTTGCAAGTATAGATTTACATTCCTTAGATGAAACAGTAACTGGCGGAAACACTAATTTTACGGTAACTTATTTTGCAGACGAAACAGATGCCCAAACGAATAACACTGCAAACCAACTACCACCATTTTACAACAACACAAGCTCTACTGAAACGCTTTATGCTCGATTAGAAAGTGTAAATACGGGTTGTGCCACCGTTAACCCATTTCAAATAGAAGTATTGGTTGCTCCATCCTCTAACCAACCAGACGACATTGTTATATGTGATGACGACGATGATGGATTCTATATTATAAATATTGAAGATAAAATAGACGAATCCGTAGCCAGTAGAACGGGATTAAATATTGATGTTTTTACAGATCTTGAAGCTGCAAACAACAACACGCTTACCGAGGCTATTCCAGAATCGGAACGTGCTGCATACAACACAGATACTCAAACCATCTACATTCGTATAGAAAACGCTATTACAGATACAAACTGTACTTCTATAGTTTCATTTGAAGCCATAATAAATACTTTGCCAATTATCCCAACAGATATCCTTTTTCAAGTCTGTGAAGACGATGGCGATAATTTTGCTGATTTTATTTTATCTGAAATAGATGAAGAAGTTTTAAACGCACAAACCGGCAAAATTGTTTACTACTTTGAGGATGAAATTGATGCAATAAACAGAAACATAGTAAATGCCCTTCCTAAAGGCGCAGACACACCTTATAATTCCGATTCTAGAACCGTATATGTTAGAGTTGAAAATACAACAGACCAAACCTGTTTTGATACTGGATCTATTGAAATACAGGTAGCACCAGATCCTGTATACGACCCTATTATTGATTTCTTAGTTTGTGATGATGCCACAAACGATGGCTTTTTCGAATTTAATTTAGACGATAAAAAAGCTGAAATCCAAACAAATTCGCCAGATGTATTAGGCATTACTTTCCATACATCACCTCAGGATGCTATGGATAATTTAAATCCGTTATCCTCTACTTACACTAACGTAACAAACCCGCAAAGTATTTATATACGAATAGAAAGTAGTGCCTCTTTTTGTTATGTTGTAGAAGAATTAGGAATGAATATTGTTTCGGCTCCCGATATTTTAGTTGGCACACCTTCAATAACAGAATGTGCGCCTACACAGGCTGGTATAGCTAATTTCGATTTAACGGTTTATAATTTGGATACACGATCGGCAGATTTTGAAGTATTAGATCGTGTAAAAAGTAACCTCATCATTAATTATTTTGAAGACATAGCCGATATTAATCATGATGATGGGTTAGATAATTCCAATGAAATAACAGATCCAACAAGTCTTGATTCTGAAGCAAAAACCGTTTATATTAAAATTACTAACACCTTAACAGGTTGTTTCACTTTAGTGCCAATAGAATTAAATGTGGATTTACCACCTGTAATAAATACGGTAAATAATATTCCTATTTGCGATAACGACACTAAAACCTATGATTTAACCGATGTGGATAGCCTAGTGGTTGACGATCCTACTCTAGTAACTATTTCATATCATGTTACAGAACAAGAAGCTATTGATAATGTGGCTCCTATAGGCAATACGTTTAACTATACGGCTAGTAGCCATGAAATTTTCATTAGAATTTCAGATATTATTACAAGTTGTCCAATTGTAACATCATTTGTATTAGAAATAAATCAAAACCCAACGGCTAATAGACCTGCAGATTTAGTTATTTGTGATGATGATTTTGATGGCGAACAGGATTTCGATTTAACCGATAATAACAATGCCATTCTTGGTAGTTTATCGGCTTCCAATCATAGCATTACTTTTTACAACAATTTAGATAATGCCGAAACTGAAACCGATGCGCTTTCCAATAATTACAGGTCTTCAACGGAGAAAACTATTTTTGTAAGACTAGAAAACAGAACTACTGGCTGCTTTAACACCACACAATTTGATTTATTGGTAAATCCAAAACCAGAAATTCCTTTAGAAGAAATCGTTCCATTATGTAATGACGAACCTCTACTTGTAGTCGCAGATACCGGTGTACCTGGAGACCAGTATTTATGGTCTACCGGAGCCAGAACAAGCGAAATAATAATTGCTCCAGAAGACATTGGAAATTACTCTGTTACTGTTACGAGGCCAAACGCGGTTGGATCGGACTGTAGTACAACTCATGACTTTGAGGTAATCCCTTCGGAAGAAGCAGAAATAACACTTACATCAACAGTTAATTTTGCCGACCCTAATAGAATTACTGTAGAAATTAATAATGGCAGAATTGGCGACTATGTTTTTATATTAGATGGTGGCGAACCACAAACATCTAATATTTTTAACGATGTGTCATTTGGGCGCCATCTTGTAACCGTTAGAGATTTAAATGGGTGTATGGATATTTCGCAGCCCGTTTTTGTTTTTGACATTCCTAAGTTTGTAACACCAAATAATGATAACGCCTATGATACTTGGCACATTATTGGAGCAGATCAATTACCAGGTACCGAAGTATATATCTACAACAGACATGGAAAATTACTAAAAATGCTACCTTATAATTCCATTGGTTGGGATGGCACTTTTAATGGCCAAAATATGCCTTCGGATGATTATTGGTTCTCTGCAGATATAGTTCAAAATGGAGAAACATTTAATATTAAAGGTCATTTTGCTTTAAAAAGGTAACTAGTTAAAAATTCATTTTAGAATAGCATTTAGAAAGTTTTTAAATTAATATTAAACGTTTATACTTTTTTTAAGTCCAACACTATTAAAAAAGCATATTTTAGTAATGCGATTTCAATTCGATTGGCCCTTATGTATAAAGTCTTACTCATTGAGAAGTTTTTAAAATTTATACTTCCAATACTAATTATTCAGTTAAGCCTTCAAGGTTTCGCACAATTAAGCAAAACGCATTATATACCCCCATTAACGAGTGCTGCTTTTGGTAATGCCAATCCAGAAGACCAATATATTTATATATCAACACCCAACAATTCTAACGTACCTTATACCATTATTCCTTTAGGGCAACCTGCATCAAATTATATTACTGGTACCGTTTCAAATGCATTACCTCAGCAAATAACTGTAGGCACAGGATATGGTCAACTTTTTATACCATCAACAGTGTCGAGTGTGGTAACAAATAACAGAGGTTATATTATAGAAGCAGAAGCTCCTATTTATGTTTCTATTAGGATGAATGCTGGTGAAGGTGCTCAAGCAGGGGCCTTAGTTAGTAAAGGACTATCTGCTTTAGGCACAACCTTTCGTGTAGGCAGTTTTACCAATGCAAACCCTAGTGATAATTACTTAAACTTTGTTTCGGTAATGGCAACCGAAGATAACACCTCTGTTAACTTTAGTAATTTACCAAGCGGTCTACAAATAACCAATTATTCAGGAGCAACACCAATAAATATAACTTTAAACGAGGGTGAAAGCTACACATTAGCAACTCATAGCGACGACACTGTTATTAATCAAGATGGCCTTATTGGATGCTTGGTAAATTCGGATAAACCCATTGTTGTTAATTGTGGTTCCGCAAACGGTAGTTTTGGTACTGGTAACGGTAGAGATTATGGTATTGATCAAATTGTAGATGTGTCTAAAGTTGGAACAGAATATATTTTTGTTCGTGGCGATGGCGATAACGCTTGGGAAAATGTTTTAATTGTTGCACATTCAAATAATACAACCGTAAGCATAAATGGAAATGCACCTATTACTTCCATTAACGCGGGAGACTATTACGTTATTGAGGGCAACCAATACAACAGCAATGGAAACATGTACGTAGAAACATCTCAACCCGCATTTGCTTACCAAGGCGTTGGCGGTTTAGGCAATAATGGTTCTGCAAATGAGGCCAACCAAGGTCTGTTTTTTGTACCGCCTTTAAGTTGCGAAACGCGTGGTAATCTAGATAATATTGCTAATATAAATAACATAGGAAACACCAATTACAGTGGGGGAATTTCAATAGTAACTAAGGTTGGTGCTACAGTTAACATTAACGGTGCACCTATTAGCGCAGCTTCCAATCCTGTAAATGGCAAACCCGATTATATAACCTATAAGGTAAAAGGGCTATCAGGAAATATAGCTGTACAAAGTGATGATGAGTTATATTGCGCCTACTTTAATTATAATGGATCAGCCACTTCCGGAAGTTTTTACTCCGGTTTTCCATCGGCACCAGAAATTAATTTTGATGCACAATTTGCGACACTAGGAAATTGTATACCTAACATCACTCTAGAAGCGGCCAATACGCAAAGTTTTGATAGTTTTAAGTGGCTGTTTGATGATGGTTCTGGCTCAGGCTTTATCGATTTGTTAGTTACCACAACAAGCATTACACCTACCCTTCCGGGGAAATATAAATTGGTAGGCATTATTACATGTACAGGAGAAGAATTAGAATCTATAGAAATACCTATTAGCGTTTGCCCCGATGATAGAGATAATGATGGTATTATTGATAATATAGATATTGACAATGACAATGATGGCATTTTAAACTGTACAGAATCGCGAGGTGATGTAATTCTTGATTTGTCAAATACTAGCTCGCCTATCCTTAGGTTTGAAGATGGCACAAGTAACACCACCATAGCAACTAACACCACTGTTTTAAACCGTACAACTACTGGCACTAACACTATAAATTTAATGTCTACAGGACATATTACCAGTACAATTCCGCAAGATAATAATGCCGAAAATGAATACAATATAACATTTACCGAACCCGTTAATGTTAAGTTTTATGAAGACATTACAGCGACACTCACTAATGTAGATGGCGCGTTTTATATTGTAAAAGTATTACCTGTTAATAAAAACATCACCCTTATTAATCCTAGTGACAGGCTTCTGGTTGATTCAAATTTCGATGGTATTTTTGAAACTGGAGTAACTAGTATTTCAGGATCCGAAATACATTTTAAACCCAACCCCAACGCCATTGGAACGATTCCATACGAGTTTTTAGCAAATCAAGTAGATCAATTTTCTTTTATTCATAAACTAGAAAACATAACAACAGCCTCTACGTTTTCGGCAAATATTGGATTAAAGTGTTTTAAAAACGACCATGATTTAGACGGTATTAAAGACGAATTTGATTTAGATTCTGATAATGACGGTATTCCTGATAGTATAGAATATAGAGGTTCACAGATTGCCTTGTCTGGAATAGACAATGATAAAAATGGACTAGATGATGTGTTCTTTTCAATCTTTCCTTTAGATTATGATGGCGATGGCGTTTACGATTTTTATGATTTGGATAGCGATAATGATGGTATTTATGATGTATTAGAATCTGGAAGCGGATTATTAGATTCCAACATGGATGGCATAATTGATAATATCAATTCAACAATTGGATTAAATGGTTGGGACGACAATGCAGAAACGTCTGCCGACAGCAATCAAATAGGCTATTTACTAGACAATTTAGATGCTGATAATATATTTAGTTATATCGATGAAGATACAGATGGCGATGGCTGCTCTGATGTATTTGAAGCTGGTTTTTCCGATGGCAATAATGATTTCTACTTAGGAGACACACCCCCTGTTGTTGATGATTATGGAGTAGTTATCAATGCTTCTGATGGTTACACCTTACCAAATTCCGATTACTCAACCGCAACACGAATAAGCATAACCAAACAACCCGAATACACTACCGCTTGTGAATCATCTTTAGCCATTTTCTCTTTGGTTACAGATGCCGGAACTATGCAATGGGAAACAAGCCCCGATAAAATAACATGGACACCATTAACAGATACAGGCAATTTTAGTGGCACACAATCTAGCGATTTAAACATCGCCAATGTGCCAACCTCATTAAACAATAATTGGTTTAGAGCAAGGTTAAACAGCACAGGTACTAGATGTATCACGTTTACAGATGAAGTTTTATTATTAGTAAATGCGCAACCAAAAATCAACCCAACAGTAATTTTAGTACAATGCGATGACGATAATCTTTCAACATTAGGCTTTAGTCCCTTTAATTTAACCGAAGCTAATACCGCAATTTCTACCAATGCATCAAATGAAACTTTTTCATATTACCTCACGCAATCTTCAGCACTTCTAGGAGACATTACAAGTACCGATTATATTAGCAATCCCACAAGTTTTGTAAACAGAACTGTTAGTAACGATTTAGTTTGGGCTCGTGTAGAATCTCAAGGCGGATGCGCTGCTGTAGCTCAAATTGAAATAAATGTTTCTACTACTGTAGTACCTTCAACATATATTTTAAATTTTAATCAATGTGACGATAATCTCGATATTGATGGCAACGACACCACCAATAACGACAATAGAGATGGTATTGCAAACTTCGACTTTAGTAGTGTAACTGCTTCTTTTATAAGTTTTACACCTCCGGGACAATCTACTTTACCACCGCGTTATTACAGAAATGAAGTTGACGCTTTAGCCGAAGTTAACGAAATTACAGACCCTTCAAATTATAGAAATATTGGTTATCCTAATTCTCAATATATATATGTTAGAGTGGATAGTGCCTTATCTAACGACTGTTTAGCTTTAGGTGCTCATATATTATTAACCGTAGAGCCATTACCAGAATTAAACACATTAACTATAGCAAGACAGTGTGATGATGATGGCGATGGTAAATACCCTTTTGATACCACACAAATAGAAAATGATATTTTAGGCAACCTAAACCCTGCAAATTTTACGTTTTCTTATTTTGATGAAAACGGAACAGCCTTATCTAGTCCTTTACCAAACCCGTTTCTTACCGCCTCGCAAACTATTACCGTTCAAGTAAGTAATAAGGCTACTTCTGCTCCAGATGGTCCTTGTTTTGATGAAACAATACTCACTTTTACTGTAGATGCACAGCCTATTGTCAACACCATTCCAGACCTAATTGTTTGCGACGGAAGCGCTAGAGATAACGATAGCGATGGCTTCTACCCTTTCGATACTTCTGCATTTAACGCTTCCATATTAGGGAGTCAAACCGGTATGGAGATTTATTACACCTATACCAACGAAAATGGGAACTTGTTATCAAACCAAAGTAACTTGCCAAATCCATTAAACTCTAAAACGCAAACTATTATTGCCGAAGTAATAAACCCCGAGAATAATACCTGTACAGCAACCACAACTATAAATTTTATTGTTAACTCACTACCCAAATTTACGGTAGATACACCAAGACTTGTTTGTTCTTCAGATCCTTCATTCGCTATCGATTTACAACCTTTTGAAGCTAATATTACGGAAAGTTTCAACTACGAATGGGTGTTTTCTAGTTTAGATGGTACAATCACAAATCAATTTGTATCAAACAATAAAATTATTTCGGTTTCTGAAGCAGGAATATATAATATTACATTAACAAAAACAGATGGAACAAACTGTACTAAAACCCTAAGTATTTTTGTAGATGCATCTCAACAAGCAGTAATAACCCAAGATGCTGTTACTATTAAAGATCTTTCAGATAACAATACTGTAATTATAGATACCACAAATTTAGGTAACGGAAATTATCAGTATGCGTTGCAAGAAGAAAACTCACCATTTATAAACTACCAAACCAAAGCTACTTTTAATAACGTAAAACCTGGGTTTTATACCATTCACATAAAAGATGACATTTGTGGTGTTTCAACTTTAGATATTTCCGTTATAGGCTACCCTAAATATTTCACACCAAACGGTGATGGCGTGAACGACTTTTGGAGAATAAAAGGAGTTAACAATGTAGTTCAGCCTAATACAACTGTTTATATTTATGATCGCTATGGGAAATTAATTAAGCAACTTTTGGTAAGTAACAGTGGTTGGGATGGCACCTCTAAAGGCAATATACTGCCTAATAACGACTATTGGTTTCAGGTTAAGTTAGATGATGGTAGAACGTTTTCTGGCCACTTCGCTTTAAAACGATAAAAATTAAATTTCCATCGGTTAAATTCCTAATTCCATCAACTTTAAGTAATTTAGACACTTAAAGTATTAAAGGCATATGCAGTTTAAAATTGAATCGGAATTTAAACCAACCGGCGATCAACCACAAGCGATAAAACAGCTAGTTAACGGAATTACTTCTGGCGAAAAATACCAAACGCTACTTGGTGTAACGGGTTCTGGAAAAACATTTACGGTAGCTAATGTTATTGAGGAGGTCCAAAAGCCAACCTTGGTTTTGGCGCATAACAAAACTTTAGCTGCCCAATTGTATTCGGAATTTAAACAGTTTTTTCCTAATAATGCCGTTGAGTACTTTGTATCATATTACGACTACTATCAACCAGAAGCATACATCCCTGTTTCGGGAGTATTTATTGAAAAAGATTTATCTATAAATGAAGAAATAGAAAAAATGCGTTTAAGCGCTACTTCGTCTCTTCTCTCTGGCCGTCGTGATGTTCTAGTAATTGCATCTGTTTCTTGTATTTATGGTATTGGAAACCCCATTGAGTTTCAAAAAAACGTTATTACTTTAAAAAGAGATCAAGAAATTTCAAGAACCAAATTACTGCATCAATTAGTACAAAGTTTATACTCTAGAACCGAAGCCGATTTTAGACACGGAAACTTTAGAATAAAAGGAGATACCGTTGATATTTTTCCTAGCTATGCTGATGATGCCTTTAGAATTCACTTTTTTGGAGATGAAATTGAAGATATTGAATCCTTTGATATTCAAACCAATGAAGTTGTTGAAAAATACGACCAACTAACTATTTATCCTGCAAACATGTTTGTTACCTCGCCCGATGTTTTACAAGGCGCTATAAAAGAGATTCAGGACGATTTGGTAAAACAACATGATTATTTTAAAGAGATTGGTAAGCACTTAGAAGCTAAACGTCTTAAAGAACGTACCGAATTTGATTTGGAAATGATTCGCGAATTAGGCTATTGCTCGGGTATTGAAAACTATTCGCGTTATTTAGATGGTCGTTTACCAGGAACACGACCTTTTTGTTTATTAGATTATTTTCCAGATGATTATTTAATGGTTGTAGATGAAAGTCACGTAACTATATCTCAAGTTCACGCCATGTATGGAGGTGATAGAAGCAGAAAAGTGAACTTGGTTGAATATGGATTTAGATTACCTGCTGCCATGGATAATAGGCCATTAAAATTTGAAGAGTTTGAAGCCATTCAAAATCAAATAATATATGTTAGTGCTACACCTGCAGATTACGAGTTACAAAAATCTGACGGTATATTTGTTGAACAAGTTATCCGTCCTACAGGTTTATTAGACCCTATTATTGAAGTACGCCCAAGTTTAAATCAAATTGACGATTTAATTGAAGAAATACAACAGCGTATTGAAAAAGACGAACGTACTTTAGTAACAACACTTACTAAGCGTATGGCAGAAGAGTTAACCAAATATCTAGATAGAATTCAAATTCGTTGTCGTTATATACATAGTGATGTTGATACTTTGGAGCGTGTAGAAATCATGCAAGATTTACGAAAAGGACTTTTTGATGTCTTGGTTGGTGTTAATTTACTTCGTGAAGGTCTAGATTTACCTGAAGTATCGCTAGTAGCCATTTTAGACGCCGATAAAGAAGGTTTTTTACGTTCTGCACGTTCGCTAACCCAAACTGTTGGTAGAGCCGCTAGAAACTTAAATGGCAAGGCTATAATGTATGCTGATAAAATTACTAAAAGCATGCAAAAAACGATTGACGAAACAGAATATAGAAGGGAAAAACAAATTGCATACAACACAAAACACAACCTCGTTCCTACCGCATTAAATAAAAGTTTAGATAACGTGCTTTCTAAAAACTCGGTAAGTACTTACAGTTATGAACTTGAAGCGCTAAAAGCTGCCGAACCAGAAAGTGAATATTTAAGCAAACCCGAACTGGAAAAGAAAATTAGAGAACGACGTAAACTAATGGAAGAAGCTGCGAAAGCTTTAGACTTTATAGTCGCTGCAAAACTTAGAGATGAGATTAAAGCTTACCAAGAAAAACTAGAAAAGCTAAAAGTATAAACTTTTAGCTTTCTATAAGCAACACCTTTGTAAATTATAATGAACACTTATTATAGTAAACCTTTAAAATTAAAGGAGAGAGACGATGTGTTAGTTGTATTGAGTTTTAAAAATATCAATCAAAACATCAGGTGGTACTATTTTATTAGGAAAACTTTCCATTAAGTATAATACTTTGGTAATAGATTCATGACTTAACCCCATACGTAAACCAAAATTATATAACTTGATTACGCCAGCAGAATTATTATCCTCATTGGTTTCTTGTTCAATATTTAATAGTAATACTAATCTATGAAATTGAACAATACGTTCGCTATGCGATTTTAAATGTGTATACGATACAGGATTATCTAACAGATAGTCAAAATCATCACGAGAGATTTCTAATTGCTTAGCCACTCCTAGTAAAAAGTTATATTCTATGCGTTTAATATCCTTATCATACTTTGCAAAAGCGATCATTTCTGACAAAAGGCTTAATTTTTCTACTCTATTTACCATTATTAAGGGTTTTTGAGGGTTTTCTTAAAGGGATGAATTAATTATAACATAAAGTTACACAGAAGGGGTTCATAAATAATCGTGGATTTAATGTAACTTATCGAAAAACAGTAGGCTTTTAATCGTGATTTTTATTGGTTTCGTCAATAAAATGAATTATTAAACTAATAAAATTGCACTTTATCTTTTTAGAAGCCATTAATTCAGCATATAAACCACCACAGTAACACACTGTATTTCAGAAACATAATTACAAATTCTAGCTCTAAAAACGTATCCTTTAAAAATTCATTTTTTAAGGTATCTTTACAACATGTAAAAAACGTTAGTATTTCATTCAGCAAAATTCAAAATCGATGAAATGCATAGGCCTTAAGAAAACAAAAAAGCAACAATGACAAATAATGACATTTTAAAAAAATTAAGAGTAGCCTTAAAGCTGCGAGACGACGAAATAGTAAAAATTTTAGAGCTTGTAGATTTCAGAATTACTAAAAGCGAATTAGGTGCTTTTTTTAGAAAAGAAGATCATCCAAAGTATATGGAATGTGGCGACCAAATATTGCGTAATTTTTTAAACGGACTTGTTATTCATCTTAGAGGTCCAATGCCAAAGAAAAATGAAAAAATAGAGCAAAAGGGTAAACCAAAATTTGATCCTAAAAAGGGAAGTAAGTTCTCTAAACCAAAGAATATAAAGGATATTAAAAAATAGAAATATCTATACTATTTATAAAAACAAAAAAGAGCAACATTTAAATGTTGCTCTTTTTTTATATAATAATTGAAGTGTTAAAAATTTTAGCCCTTAACTTTTATCCTAATACTTGCTGTACTTTATCAGCAGCTTCTTGAAATTCTGTAGCACTCATAACATCTAATCCAGAGTTATCAATTAACTCCTTAGCGATATCAGCGTTAGTACCTTGTAAACGTACAATAATTGGCACATTTATAGTCCCCATATTTTTATAAGCATCAATAACACCTTGTGCTACACGATCACAACGTACAATTCCTCCAAAAATGTTTATTAGAATTGCTTTAACAGCAGGATCTTTTAAAATAATTTTAAATGCAGCTTCAACACGAGCAGCATCAGCAGTACCACCAACATCTAAAAAGTTAGCTGGTTCTCCACCGGCTTGCTTAATTAAATCCATTGTTGCCATTGCTAAACCAGCTCCGTTAACCATACAACCAACGTTTCCGTCAAGATCAACATAGTTTAAACCTAGTTCTCCAGCTTCAACCTCAATAGCGCTTTCTTCACGTACATCACGTAAATCAACATAATTTTTATGTCTGTATAATGCGTTGTCATCAATAGTAACTTTAGCGTCAACAGCCATAATTAAATTATCGCTCGTTTTTAAAACCGGGTTAATTTCAAATAAAGAAGAATCCGATTTTACATATGCTGTATAAAGATTAGTAACAAATTTTGTCATTTCTTTAAATGCTAAACCAGATAGACCTAAGTTAAAAGCAACACGTCTTGCTTGAAATGGCACTAAACCAACAGCAGGATCAATCTCTTCAGTAAATATTAAATGTGGTGTTTCTTCTGCAACAGTTTCAATATCCATTCCACCTTCAGTAGAATACATAATCATATTACGTCCTGTACCTCTATTTAATAAAACAGATACATAAAACTCACTAGTTTCAGTTTCACCTGGGTAATAAACATCTTCGGCAACTAAAACTTGGTGCACACGCTTACCTTCAGCAGAAGTTTGAGGTGTAACCAAATCCATACCTATTATTTGACCTGCAATTTCTTCAACTTCTTGCAAATTTTTAGCAAGCTTAACGCCTCCGCCTTTTCCACGTCCTCCAGCATGTACTTGTGCTTTAATTACGTGCCAGCTTGTTCCGGTCTCACTTGTTAATTGTTTTGCTGCAGCAACTGCTTCTTGAGCATTTTGTGCTACGATACCTCTTTGGATACGTACTCCAAAACTATTTAATATTTCTTTACCTTGATATTCGTGTAAATTCATAATATGGCTTCTTTTTTAAGATTCACAAATGTAAATAATAGCGTTTACTTACCCTAATATTTATTTACGAAAACATTTAAAAAATATTAACAGATTTAAAACTGTTAAATAATTAACAAAATGTTTAATTTGATATATTTTTTATTTTTTTATTTTTTTTTGAAATCAAACAAATATCTTTGACAAAAATTAAATGAATCATGTTAGATAATCAGTTGCTAAAAATTGCACAAGATTTTGGAAGTCCAGTATACGTTTATGATGCTGAGAAAATTGAAAACCAATACAAAAGACTTACGTCTGCTTTTAAAAATGTAAAAAAATTAAAGATAAATTATGCGGTTAAAGCATTATCTAACATCTCGATATTAAAACTTTTAAAGTCTTTAGGTTCTGGTATTGATACGGTTTCAATACAAGAAGTGCAATTAGGATTGGCTGCAGGCTTTTCGCCAGATCAAATTATATTTACTCCAAACGGCGTTTCTTTAGATGAAATTGAAGAAGCAGCAAAATTAGGGGTTAAAATAAACATAGATAACCTTTCTATATTAGAACAATTTGGAACAAAACACCCAAAAGTTCCTGTTTGTATTCGTATTAACCCTCACGTTATGGCGGGTGGTAACGCTAATATTTCTGTAGGTCATATAGATTCTAAATTTGGTATCTCTATTCACCAAATACCTCATATTTTAAGAATTGTGGAAAACACTAAAATGACAATTAACGGTATACACATGCATACTGGAAGTGATATTTTAGATATTGAAGTATTTCTTTATGCAAGTGAAATTTTATTTGATACTGCTAAACAATTCAAAAACTTAGAATTTATCGATTTTGGTTCTGGTTTTAAAGTACCTTACAAACAAGGAGATATAGAAACTAATATTGAAGAATTAGGGAAAAAATTATCGGCAAGATTTAATGATTTCTGTAAGTCTTACGGAAAGGATTTAACCTTAGCCTTTGAACCTGGTAAGTTTTTAGTAAGCGAATCTGGTAGCTTTTTAACTAAAGTGAATGCTGTAAAACAAACTACCTCAACTGTATTTGCTCAAGTAGATTCTGGTTTTAATCATTTAATTCGCCCTATGTTTTATGGCTCACACCATGATATTGTAAACATCTCTAACCCTAACGGAAGAGAGCGCTTTTACACGGTTGTTGGTTATATATGCGAAACCGACACATTTGGTAATAACAGGCGTATAAATGAAATTAATGATGGTGATATTTTAAGTTTTAAAAACGCTGGAGCCTATTGTTTTTCTATGGCTAGTAATTATAACTCTAGATTCCGTCCTGCTGAAGTTTTGTGGTATAATAACGAAGCGCACTTGATTAGAAAAAGAGAAACTTTTGAAGACATTATAAATAATCAAGTTGAAGTTGACTTCACTTCAAAAAAAGAAACTGTTTTAGCAAAATAATAGCTTTCTGAAAATAAATTACTGGCTTTAAAACTCAAAAATTGTTTTAAAGCCATTTTTTTTGAAATAAATTGAAGCTTATTAAGCATTACAATTAAAATCGTTATATTTTTGATAAAATTATAATTTCATGGATTTTACAAACCCTCTCGTTTACGGTGTACCTTGTTTTCTTGGACTCATACTTCTTGAATTTACATATAGCAGACATCATAGAAAAGATAAAAAAAGTAAAGAGCTTTACGATAATAAAGATTTAATGGCGAGCCTTACTATGGGTATAGGTTCTGCCGTTTTAGCACCACTTACCAAAACTATTGCAGCTATAGTACTTTTTAATTATGTTTATGAAGTTTTTAACCCTTTAGTTGATGGTGTTCGTATGAACATTATGGGTTGGCAATCCTTTGGATATGCTTGGTATATCTGGCTAATTTGCCAATTATTAGATGATTTTAGTTATTACTGGTTTCACAGGCAAAACCATAATGTTCGTGTTTTATGGGCAGCTCATATTGTACACCATTCCTCAGACAATTTTAATTTAGGAACGGCCGTAAGAAACGGTTGGTTTACTATATTTTATAAGCCCTTTTTCTATATGTGGATACCCGCAATTGGCTTTCCCCCAGAAATGCTAGTCGTTTGTTTAGGTATAGAAGCGCTTTGGCAATTTCAGTTGCACTCTGTTTATGTTCCAAAAATGGGATTCATAGAAAAATTTATGAACACACACACCATGCACCAAGTACACCACGCTCAAAATCTAGAGTATATGGATAAAAACCATGGTGGCTTTTTAAATATTTTTGATAAAATGTTTGGTACCTGGAAAGAACTAGATGAAAATATTGAAATAAAATACGGTGTAACACACGCTCCAAACTCATATAACCCATTAGTTATTTTAACCCATGAATACAAGGATATCTGGAATGATATGAAGAAATCTAAAAACTGGTACCATAAATTTATGTATGCTTTTGGTGCACCAGGTTGGAGTCATGATGGTAGTACCCTAACCATTAAACAACTACGAAAGCAAATGGAAGCAGAAACCTTAAAAAGTTAACTTTTTAAGGTTTAAAAAAAGCCTTCAAAATCTTAGTGATTTTGGAGGCTTTTTTTTTACCCAAGCACCTTATATATTATATATACTTTAAAACATTTGGTTATAGTCAATATTTTATCTAATATTATACCTATTCCCTACGTCTTTTTTATTAATAGCATAAATAAAAAGACTTGTATGTTAAATTGAAATTTAACATACATTAAAGGAGATAAAAAACCACATGCACATTAAAACAAAGCGCATAGAATCTATAGACATATTAAGAGGTCTAGTTATGGTTATTATGGCTTTGGACCATGTTAGGGACTATTTCCATTACGGTTCGTTTTTTAGCGACCCAATGAATTTAGAAACCACTACACCCTTTTTATTCTTTACTAGGTTTATAACCCATTATTGTGCCCCTGTTTTTATATTTCTTGCCGGCACCTCTGCTTTTTTATACGGTGCAAAAAAAACTAAGAATCAATTATTCAAGTTTTTATTAACACGAGGCATTTGGTTGGTTCTTTTAGCATTGATAGTCAATAACTTTTTATGGAAGTTTGATGTTAGTTACAGTTTTATTATTCTGCAGGTTATTTGGGCTATTGGCCTATGCATGATGCTATTAGCTTTTACTATTTATTTACCTTTTAAAGCTATACTAGCGCTGGGAATTATACTAGTAATAGGACATAATTTGTTGGACGGCATCACTTTTACGGGCACAAGCACAACATCTATATTATGGTATATTTTACACCAACGACAGTTTTTAGTAATTAATAATACTATGTTTGCCTTTGCTTATCCCATTTTGCCTTGGTTTGGGGTGATCTTATTAGGGTATTGTTTTGGTAAACTTTACCAAAACAGTTTTTCAGCAGAACTCAGAAAAAAATATCTATTAGCTATTGGTACCACAGCCATTGTATTATTCTTTATAATTAGAGGCATTAATATTTATGGTGATTTAGTCCCATGGACAGTACAAGATACCACTACAAAAACGGTATTTGCCTTTTTTAAAGTCACCAAATACCCACCATCTTTAGTATACATTTTAATTACTATTGGTCCTGCTTTAATTTTTCTATATCTTATAGAAAACACTAAAAACAAAATAAGTGATTTCCTTTTAGTTTTTGGTCGTGTGCCACTATTTTACTACTTCCTTCACATTTTAGTTATCCATGTTCTAGCTATATTAGGCATTCTCCTTTTTGGAGGAAATTGGCAAGACATGATTTTAACAAAAGAAGTCTTCCAGAACGCTAAACTAATTAATTATGGTTATTCGCTATTTGTTGTTTATATGGTTTGGATGTTTGTAATTGCGCTCCTTTACTATCCATCAAAAAAATATATGATTTATAAGGCTACCAATAAAGACAAATGGTGGTTAAGCTATCTATAATTTTATAAGTTAAATATGATAAAAAAAGAAGAAGGCTTAAAAAGACGCGTTGGCGTATTAGGGTTGTCTGCCAACATAATTAATATTATTGTTGGGTCTGGTATTTTTGTATTGCCTGCTGTTGTTGCCAGTTATATGGGAGCTTCTAGTATAATAGCCTATTTGTTTTGCGGTTTTCTAATGGCTATGGTTATGCTGTGTTTTGCAGAAGCTGGAAGCAAAGTAACAAACACTGGCGGTCCGTACACCTACATAGAAACAGCATTTGGAGATTATGCCGGTTTTATTGCTGGCACTTTTGCCATTGGAAGTAATTTATTTGCCGATGCAGCCGTATCAAACGCATTAGTAAACATTATTGGCACTGCATATCCTATTTTTGCTGAAGGCTGGCCACGTTTTTTATTTCTATTTATCCTTTTTTATGGGTTAGTTTACATTAATGTTATTGGATTAAAACAAGGTATTGGCTTAGTAAAGTTTAACACCATGATTAAACTAATTCCCTTACTCCTACTTATTATATTAGGTTTTAAAGATGTTACTATTAGTAATTTATATATTGAAAATATGCCGAGTATAAAAACATTAGGAGAAACCTCTCTTATTTTATTCTTTGCTTTTCAAGGTTGCGAAACAGGTATTATTGTGGGTGGCGAAGTTATTAATCCAAAACGCACTATACCTCGAGCCATTTTAATTAGCATCTCGGTTGTTGTGATACTATATGTTTTAATACAAACCGTTTCGCAAGGTGTTTTAGGGGCTAACTTACCTAACTTTAAAGCGGCGCCACTTGCCGAAACAGCCAAAGTAGTTATGGGATCTTTTGGTTACAGCTTATTACTTATTGGAGCTGTAATTTCCATGTTTGGTTATATGAGCGGGACAATACTTAATAGCCCTAGAATAGCTTATGCCCTTTCTAGAGATAACGTTATCCCTATAAAAGCACTTTCTAAAATCCATAAAAAATTTGCAACGCCCTATATAGCCATTATAACTCATGCCACTTTGGGCTTTATTTTTGCTATTTCTGGTAGTTTTGAACAACTGGCAGTCATTGCCAGTAGCTCTATGTTAATACTTTATTTTGGTGTTGCGGTATCTGTTATTAAATTACGTAAATCTGATAGCGAGCAGAACGATGTTTTTAAAATTCCTGGCGGTCTTTTAGTACCCATTTTAGCCATGGGCATTATTGCTTACTTTTTATCTAGCCTTGGTAAAAATGAAATAATAACAACAATAGTATGTATAGCTGTATTATCTCTCGTGTTTTTAGTGCTAAGATTTAAGAAAAATAAAAAGGCTTAAATATTACTTTTTTAATGAACCTTTAAATAGATTTACATCAGAGCTAAAAGGATTTCCTGAAGCGCGACGTAACATAACAATTTGTCCGCAATGCCACAACGCATCTTCTATTGGGCCATTTATGATATTCCAGAAAGGAATCTCGGAGCTTTCAAGATTGTATGGTGTTTTGGTATCGCGTAACACATCGGATACTAGTTTTAAATTTAGTAAGGTTTGTTTACGCTGGTCTTTAAAACTTAACTCGGTCCTATTTTCGTCCTTATTATCTACTAAGATGCTATTTCTAATAAATTTTGAAAGCGCATAAATATGCGCAATAGTTTCGGCAGAAGTTCTTCCAGATGCACAAGTTTTATGGCTTAAATCTTCGTTTCTTAAACCTTGGGTAGCCCAATAAAAACGAAAGCCTAAGCCATCAATTGTTCTTGCTGCTACGGTTCCTGCTGTATATGTTTCCGGGTTATCTGGAATTTCATAAAAAGGTAGTTCCTCTTCTATTTGCGCCATAAAAACCGTGGTAAAAAGTAAGTTGAGTATTAAAAGTGATGTTCTCATAAACCTAAACTTTACCTGAAAAGCATTAGTTTTTTATTGATGTGTTATTAGAAATAGGGTTTACGCCATACTTATCGAATAAATACACTAAAGATGTCATTGTTGCAGCGCCTAGTTCAAGTTCGCGTTTATTTATAGCATCGAAAGTATCGTTACTAGCATGGTGATGATCGAAATAACGCTGAGAATCTGGACGTAAACCAGCCAAAACATTAGATTCTGTTTTTAAAGGACCAACATCTGCTCCGCTACCTCCTTTTTCAAAATAATGAATAAGATAAGGCTTAAACAGTTGTTGCCAGCTTAATACTTGACTAAAAGCAGCATCGCTACAATCGAAACTAAAACCTCGAGGTGTAAAGCCTCCCGCATCACTTTCCAGAGCAAAAATATGATTCTCGTTTTTCTGTTTGGCAACCTCGGCATATTTATTACCACCGCGTAATCCGTTTTCCTCGTTCATAAATAATACCACACGAATACTGCGTTTTGGCTTAATTCCAGATGCTTTTAACAAGCGTAAAACATCCATAGATTGCACTACGCCTGCACCATCATCGTGAGAGCCATCACCTAAATCCCAAGAATCTAAATGGCCGCCAACAATAATATATTCGTCTGGGAATTCGCTTCCTGTAATTTCGCCTATTACGTTATGCGATTGTACATCTTTAAGTTGCTTACAATTTTGTTTGAAATAAAATTGAATAGATTTATCGAGGGTTAACATGGTACTTAATAACTCTGCATCGTTTGTACTAATGGCTGCCGACGGAATTCGTTTATCGACCGGTACATTATTATAGGTCATACTTCCTGTATGCGGTAAATCGTCCATTCGTAAATTCATAGATCGCACAATAACACCAACAGCACCATATTTTATAGCTTCTACTGCGCCTTGGTAACGCTGGTTAACACAACCACCGTAAGCATCGAAAGTTTGAATTAAATCGGCTTGCATGGGGCGATTATAAAATACTATTTTACCTTGTACGCCTTCAGTACCTAGAGCTTCTAATTCTTGAAAGTTATGCACCTCTACCACTTGGGCTTTTAATCCTAAAGCTGGGGTTGCTACAGAGCCACCAAGGGCACAGATATTAACGTTAGTGGTTTTACCTGGTTCGGTTTCTATAAAGGCAAATTCTTTTGCACCACGCACCCATTTTGGAACCATTACGGGTTGTAACCACACCTTATCTAATCCTAAGGCTTCTAACTCCTCTTTGGTATAAGCTACAGCGCGTTCTGCACCCAGAGAACCCGATAACCGGCTACCAATTTGATTGGATAAATGGTTTAACCAATCGTAACTTTTTCCGTTTGTTAAGGATTGTGTATATATAGACCTTAAAACCTCGGCATCGGTTTGAGAATAGCCAATTGAAGTACTAATTCCTATTAAAATTAGAAGTATTCGTTTCATGGTGTTATTTTTTTTAAAGATACTATTTCCTTAAAATCAAGTATTACACAGAACCATAAATTTGTGTTAATAGCATGGGGCAAGTGAGTTAACGATTGAACGGCATGTTTGAAATCCTTTTTTGTGTTTGCCAAAACCTTATAAATGAGGTAAATATTTAAATAAAAGACCTATTTTTAATGCTACGAAAAAACTAAATACACAAAAAAGATTGAGTAGTGAAAGCGTGTTAAAACGCCCAAAACCTACTCGTTACTTAGCTCTTGCTTGTACATTTCGATGTTGGCTTTAACCTTATCGTCTAATTCTGGCTCTTTAATATCGGTGTATGTGCTTAAGGTGTCGTACATGATTTTTGCCATTATGAATCGTGCCGATGGCTTATCGTCTGCTGGCACAGTAAACCAAGGTGCGTGCGGTTTAGAAGTTCTGTTTATAGCCTCTTCATAATAGGTTTGATACTCGTCCCATAATTTGCGTTCTTTTAAATCGCCTGCCGAGAATTTCCAGTTTTTTTCTTTCTTATTAAGGCGACGTAGAAGTCTATTTTTCTGTTCGTCCTTTGATAGGTTTAAAAAGAATTTAAAAATTATGGTTCCGTTTTGGGCAATGTGCTTCTCGAAGTTATTTATTTGCTCGAAACGCTTATCCCAAAAGGCATCGTTTACATCGTTTACGGTGTTTATACCCGGAATATTTTCGCCCATTACATACTCTGGATGTACACGTGTTACCAGCACATTTTCGTAATGCGTTCTGTTAAAAACGCCAAACTTACCGCGTGCCGGAAGTGCGATGTAATGGCGCCATAAAAAATCGTGTTTTAACTCCAACGGGGTTGGCACTTTAAAACTATGAACCACCACTCCCCGTGCATTAAAATCTTTAAAGACTTCGCGAATTAAACTGTCTTTTCCGGCGGTGTCCATACCTTGAATACACACTAAAACAGCATATTTACCGTGTGCATAAAGGGTGTCTTGAAGTTTACCTAGTTTTTTACGAACTTTTTTAAGTTCCTTTTCGGCATCGTCTACAACAACTTTTGTTACCGATTTTTTAAGACTAATGGCTGATGTTACTTTATAATTATCTACTTGCATGTGTCTTTTATTTTAAATTTATTTTGATGCAAATAGCTTTACATCTTGTTCGCTTACCTCGCTACCACCAAGGATAATTAAACGCTCTATTACGTTACGAAGTTCTCTAATATTTCCGGTCCAATCGTACTCTTGAAGCAGTTTTATAGCTTTATCTGAAAAGCCTTTTTTGGCTGTTCCTTGCTCGCTAGCTATTTTGTTTGAAAAATGCTCTACTAATAACGGAATATCCTCTCGCCTATCGTTTAAGGCAGGAACTTTAACCAAAATTACGGCTAGTCTGTGGTATAAATCTTCTCGAAACCTACCTTCTTCTATCTCCTTTTTTAAATTTTTGTTGGTTGCTGCTACTACACGAACATCAACTTTAATATCTTTATCGCTACCTACACGTTGCACTCTACTTTCTTGCAATGCACGTAATACTTTGGCTTGGGCAGAAAGGCTCATATCGCCAATTTCGTCTAGAAAAATAGTACCACCATTAGCGGCTTCAAATTTTCCTGCACGGTCTTTATTTGCACTTGTAAACGCGCCTTTTACATGACCAAACAATTCGCTTTCAATTAACTCGCTTGGTATGGCTGCACAGTTAACTTCTATTAAACTCCCTTTAGAGCGTGTACTCTTTTCGTGTAACCAATGTGCTACTAATTCTTTTCCTGTTCCGTTAGGTCCAGTAATTAACACACGCGCATCGGTTGGAGCAACCTTATCAATAATATCTTTTATTTGAGATATGGCATCGCTTTCGCCAATCATCTCATATTTTTTGCTAACCTTCTTTTTAAGAATTTTGTTCTCGACAACCAATTCTTTTCTATCTAAAGCATTGCGTACGGTATTTAATAAACGGTTTAAATCTGGCGGTTTCGATATATAATCAAAAGCTCCTAAACGCATTGTATTTACTGCTGTATCTAAATCGCCATGACCAGAAATCATAACTATTGGAATTTCTGGCTTTATTTTTTTAACAGCCTCTAGCACCTCGACACCATCCATTTTTGGCATTTTAATATCGCAAAGTATTAAGTCGAAATCTTCGTCTTTTATTTTTTCAATACCTGCCAAACCATCTTCTGCTTCATCTACTTTATAGGCTTCGTTTTCTTCTGAAAGAATTTTTACAAGCACGCGTCTAATTGCTGCTTCATCTTCAATTACTAAAATTTTTGACATACTTAAATTTTAAATTTTAATCCTGTTCTTAAATAAAAAGCATTTAACGTGTTAAATTTAAAAACTTCATCTCTATCTTTATTACGTAATACATTGTTTAACCTAAAAGTATAACCTGTATACATGTAAGCTACTAAATGTTTTGTAAAGCAATGTTCGTACCCTAATCCTCCAATAGCAACAGATAATGATATATGCTCTGTTTTTTTACCATCTATAATAGTAGCATCTTGAAGGTGCGCCAAATATCCATCTAACCCCACAAAAACTTGCATGATGTTGCGTTCGTTAAACGTGTATTTTAAATTAGACTTTGGTACACCTGCATTATAACTCCAGTTTTCGTTTATTTCTCTAAAATAACTAACAAAAGGCAACGGAAACGGGAGACCCGTGGTAGCATTATAAGTTAACCCTAAAATTAAGCGATACGGACGTTTTAAATTCTCGTCTTTCCTTTTATCGTTTATAAAAAAGGCACCACCATTAATAAATAAATCCTGAGAACCTATGGGTTGAGATAGCGTAGAAGCTATTCGAGGATTAACTTTTACACCAAACCGCCAACTTTCGTTCCATTTAAAGGTATAACCTAAATTTAAATCGATAACGTGAATTTTGTTTAGGCTAGAAACATCAAAATCATAACCGTCTTCTAAATTAAGTAAAATACGATTATACTCTGCGCCTACTATTAAATAATTATCTTCCTTAACTTTAATAGGGTAATTTACAAGCGCTCTTAATCTTGTATATTGATCTTCAGAATTACTTTGTGGAATAAAGGAATACTCCAAACGTGCTAAATCTGTAAGTTGCGCATTTGAGAATTGAAAACATGCAAAACCTCCTAAAATAAGCAGGTATTTTAGAACAACTTTAATTCTATTTTTAAATGTAATGGTCTTGATTTTGTATTACTCTTTTTGATTAAAAATATGAACATCTCTTTGCGGAAATGGTATGGTTATATTGTGTTTTCTGAATAATCTATCTATTTCAAATCGAATTTCACTTTGCGGAATACGCGCATTAAAACTATCATCGATGGTAAAGGCCACTTTAAAGTCTAATGAACTGTCTCCAAAATTTGTGAATAGCACCGTTGGTTCTGGAAATTTAAGAACATCTTTTTGTTTTTTTGCGGCTTCTAAAAGTAGCTTTTTAACTAATTGCACATCGCTTCCATAAGCTACACCAACTGTAACGCTTTCTCGAGTTGATGTTCCGTTTTGAGTCCAGTTGTACAAGCTATTTGTTAAATATAAGTGATTTGGAATAATAAGCACTTTATTATCTATAGTTGTGGCCCTAGTAGTTCTTAACTTAATTTCTTCAACTCTACCTATTTTGCCTTCTAACTCAATAATATCGCCTACATGAACCGTTTGGTCTATAAGAATAAATACTCCCGAAATAATATCTTGAAACAGCGTTTGTAATGCCAAACCAATACCAATCATTAACGCTGCCGATGCCGCAAAAACAGCCGTAACATTAACACCTAAACTATTTAACGTAATTAATAAAATAACAAGGTATATTAACCACCTAAAATAGCCATAAACCACATTAAATTTTCCTTTATTTTCGTTTGGTAAATTTCTTGTAATAATTTTTAAAACAACTTTAAGTAATACCGTAGTAATAAAAATAACAGTTATAATAACGATAACATCCCTAATGGAAATACTTATATCTTTACTAAAATCGTAGTGCAGATTTAAAAACTCGGAAATATTCTCCCAAATTGAGCTTTCCTTAATAGTTTCTTCTAAATTTCCTATACTTTGATTCATTTTAATACTTAATCCATTTAATCAATTCCTTATAACTCGGTTTTTTACCATACATTAAAATACCTACTCGATAAATTTTTGCAGCAAACCAAACGGTAAGCATAAATGTACCTATTAATATAATCAAAGATACTACTTGTTGCCAAATGGGCACGCCAAAAGGAATACGCATAAGCATAACCACTGGCGATGTAAATGGTATAAATGAAAATACTGTAGACACTGTGCCATGAGGATCTTCAATAACCGTAAATATACCTATATAAACAGCCAAAACTAATGGCATTAAAATAGGTAACATAAATTGTTGGGTATCGGTTTCATTATCGACAGCTGCTCCAATAGCTGCATACAACGAACTGTAAAGTAAATAACCGCAAATAAAAAATAAAATAAATGCCGTTATTAAGTTAAGCAAAGGCAAGTTAAAAAATGCCGTAACAATGTTTTGAATTTCACTATTAATCTCTGGAGTTGCCATGGCTTGTTCCACCATTTGCTGCTGTGGTGTTTGCATTTGTGCCAAGTCTACGCCTAAAACAAACGATGCCACCGTCATTAAAACACCGCCTAAAATAATCCAGATTACAAATTGCGATATACCAGCTAACGAGGTTCCAATAATTTTACCCAACATAAGTTGTACAGGTTTTACCGAAGAAATAATAACTTCAATAATTCTACTCGTTTTTTCCTCAATGACACTACGCATTATCATGTTACCATAAATAATGATAAACATAAAAAGCAAATAACCAGCTGCACCTCCAAAAATTAATTTTACAACACTATCTACTTTCGATGTTTTTTCACCCTTAAAACTTTCTTGATTTATTTCAATTTGAACTTTTGAAGCTTCTAACTTTTCTACATCTATACCTTCATTTATTCTATTTTGAAGGGTTAATTCCGTTTGAATTTTATTTTCTATTGCTGAAATTAAAGTAATTGATGGCGACTCTTCTGAATAAAACGTTACATTTTTAGACTTTATTGGTCCTTCTGAAACTTTAGATATATATAGTAATCCGTAGCCTTCTGATTCTTGCACCAAAGCTTTAGCGTCATTTAACGACATGCCTTCTAAATTATTATAAGACGTATGTTCGGTGCTTTTAAACACATGACGCACTAATCCTGAATCATCTAAAACCGAAATAACTTTTACTTTATCGTTATTTAATTGCGTTAAATAAGCAACAACAGCTATAAACGTAATAAAGATTAACGGACTCAAAAACGTCATAATAATAAACGATTTGTTTTTAACCTTAGTTAAATATTCTCGTTTTATAATAAGTGGTAAATGGTTCATACTATTAACTATTATTTACAGCTTGAATAAATATATCGTTTACACTAGGAATAAGCTCCACAAAATGAGATACCTCACCTTTTTGAGTTAAATAGTTTAATAAATCATTTGGATTTTCGTCCGGATTTATTTTTATATTTAACTTAAGCTCATCTTCTAAGGTTTTAAAATTAGCCTTTGAAACACTAAACTTTTCGGAGATTTCTTTTTCTAATGCTATTTGGTTGTTTGATCGAATACCAACTTCAAACGTATTAATCTTAAATTGTCGTTTTACATCAACCAATTTACCATCCAGTATTTTATTCGATTTATGAATTAATGCAATATCATCGCACAACTCTTCTACCGATTCCATTCTATGGGTTGAAAATATTACGGTTGCTCCATTTTCGCGTAAGCGTAAAATTTCATCTTTAATTAAATTGGCATTTATAGGATCGAAACCCGAAAATGGCTCATCGAATATTAAAAGTTTAGGTTCGTGTAATACCGTAACAACAAATTGTATTTTTTGCGCCATCCCTTTTGATAGCTCTTGAATTTTTTTGTTCCACCAATCGCCAATTTCCAAACGCTCAAACCAATATTTTAAACGTTTTTTAGCTTCGGCCTTACTTAAACCTTTTAATTGTGCAAGGTAAATAGCCTGTTCACCTACTTTCATAGATTTATATAAGCCACGTTCCTCTGGTAAATAGCCTATATCCATAATATGCTTTTGAGAAAGCGTTTCGCCATCTAAAATTACCGAACCAGAATCTGGCATTGTAATTTGATTTACAATACGGATTAGCGTTGTTTTTCCTGCGCCATTAGGTCCTAAAAGACCAAATATACTTCCTTTAGGTATGGATACCGAAACGTCGTTTAAAGCTTTAAAATCTCCAAAATACTTAGAAACATTATTGACCTCAAGTAAGTTATTCATCTTGAATTTTTAATTAACTGTAAGACCGTAAATATATTAAATGTTGTAATAGAAGCTTGATGCTTTTACTAATAATTATGATTATTATAATACAAGCTTTATAAATTAATGAAAAGCCTGTGACTAAATTCAGAATTATATCAACTTAGCATTTTTAGCAGGACTTAAAGTCTTCTAAAAGCTATGTTTTACTTAAAAAACAAAACCCACCCTCAATAAATTAAGGATGGGAAAAAAATTGCTATGAAAAAGAAAAATTATCACTAAAATAAATTAGTGATATTCAAATATAGTTTTTTTTCAATACAAATACTAGATAATCACCAAAATAACTTGTAAACTTATACGGATATTTCAAGTTTTAATAAAATACCTCCCATTTTTATAAACAAAAAAAATCCGCTTAAAAGCGGATTTTTTAATCACTATATAACTATTTTTAAGAAAACATATCTTTCACTTTCTCAAAAAATGATTTATCAGAGCTTTCTGGTTTTGGCGAGAAATGCTCATCATCTTGCATAGACTCGAAAAAGTCTTTTTGCTGTTTATTCAATGTTTTTGGCGTCCATACATTAACATGTACTAATAAATCGCCTTTACCATAACCGTTTATACTTGGAATTCCTTTTCCGCGTAAGCGTAAAATTTTACCAGATTGTACTCCAGCTTCAACCTTAATACGCACTTTTCCTGTTACGGTATCTATTTCTTTTGATGTTCCTAAAACAGCATCAGGGAAACTTACATACATATCGTAATGTAAATTATCGCCTTCACGCTGTAATTTTGCATGTGCTTCTTCTTCAATAACAACAATTAAATCTCCAGAAATTCCATTTCCAGGAGCTTCATTACCCTTACCAGAAACTTTAAGTTGCATACCATCAACAACACCCGCAGGTATTTTAATAGATACAGTTTCTTCAGCTACTTTTAAACCTTGTGCATCTGCATCGCTAGGTTTTTTATCGATAGTTTGTCCCGCACCACCACAAACATTACAAGGTGCCGAGGTTTGCATTCTACCTAAAATAGTATTGGCAATTCTTGTTACTTGTCCAGAACCACCACATGTAGAACATGTTTTATAAGTAGTTCCTGGTGCTTGAACTTTACGTTTTACTTTAATTTTTTTCTCAACTCCAGTAGCTATTTCTTCTAAAGTTAATTTTACACGAATACGTAAGTTGCTCCCTTTAACTCGACGTTGGCCACCGCCACCGCCAAAACCAGAGAAACCGCCTCCGCCGCCTCCAAAGATATCACCAAACTGACTAAATATGTCGTCCATATTCATGCCGCCACCAAAGCCGCCGCCACCGCCACCATTCTCGAAAGCCTGGTGTCCGTATTGGTCGTAACGTGCTTTTTTGTTTTCGTCACTTAATATTTCATATGCTTCAGCTGCTTCTTTAAACTTAGCTTCTGCTCCTTTATCATCTGGGTTTTTATCAGGGTGAAATTCAATTGCTTTTTTTCTATAAGCTTTTTTAATTTCGGCTGCAGTTGCACCCTTATTAATCCCTAATATTTCGTAAAAATCTCTTTTAGCCATTCCTGTTCCTACCCTTCCAAAAAGAAAGGACATTTTTTAATTATTAATACTTTTTATTGCCCTATAACTACTTTAGGAAAACGAATTACTTTTTCTCCTAGAAGATATCCCTTTTCAACGATGTCGATAATTTTCCCCTTCATATCATCAGAAGGTGCTGGTATTTGCGTTATAGCTTCGTGGTTATCGGCATTAAAAACATCGCCTTTTTTAACTTCCATAGGCTTTAGTCCTTTTTGCTCAAGCGTTTTTATTAATTTCTGGTAAATTAATAATACACCTTTACGTAATTCTTCAGCCTCTTTATCGTCTTCGATATGTGTTAAAGCACGCTCAAAATCATCTAAAACAGGTAATAATGTTTTCATAACACCTTCACTTGCTGTAGAAAATAATTCTATACGTTCTTTAGCTGTACGCCTTTTATAATTTTCAAACTCTGCAAATAGCCTTAAAAACTTATCTTTCTCTTGCTTTACTTCAGCTTCAAGTTTTTCTTCATTGGTAAGTTCTTCTTCAACTTGCTCTTCTACTTGTGCTTCTACCTCAACTGCTTGGTCTTGGGTAGATTCCACTTGTTCGTTCTCTATATCGTTATTTTCTTTATTACTCATGGTAAATTCAATTTTTTCAATCTTAAATTAAAGTTGGCAAAAGTACTGCCATTATTATAAAAATGTCATAATGTCATTAAAATAATTATAATTTTTTTTCTGATTGGTATTGTCTAATTTTACACAATAACAATTAAAACATTTTAAAATGAAAAAGAATATTGCAAAGATTTTATTTGTAGCAGCATTAGCTATAACAGCAACAAGTTGTAAAGACAAAGCAAAAGAAGCTGCTACAACAGCAGCCGAAGCTGTTGAAGAAGTAGTAAATGCAGAAAAGTATACGGTTAACACAGAAGCATCTACTATTACATGGGCAGGTTACAAGCCTACAGGATCACATAATGGAACTATTGCTATTGAAAATGGTATTTTAGATGTTACTAACGGTAAAATTGTTGGAGGTTCATTTATTATTAACATGGACTCTATTACTGTTTTAGACATTCCTGCAGACGATAAAGGAAACGCTAAATTAGTTGGTCACTTAAAAAATGCCGATTTCTTTGATGTTGAAAAACACCCTAACGCTGCCTTTACTATAACTGGTTTAGAAGAAGTAGATGGTAAAACAATGCTTTCTGGTAACTTATTACTTAAAGAAACTAAAAACAATGTTACGTTTCCTGTAACGGTTACAAATGAAAATGGTTCTATTACACTTACTAGTGAAACCTTTACTATAGACCGTACAAAATGGAATGTACAATATGGTTCTAAATCTATTTTTGATAATTTAGGTGATAAATTTATTAATGACGATATGGAATTAAAAGTTACAGTTAAGGCTACAAAGTCTTAATTTTTAAACACATATTTTTTAAAGCCACTTTCTTAAAACAGAGTGGCTTTTTTGTTTTTAACCACGCTGTTAAATAGATTGCATTCTTATTTTCATTCTCAAAAAACTAAAATAATGTTAAATCTTTTTTTATTACTAAACGATTGGTTAGTTTTGTAGTGTAAAACATAATAATGGCTAGAAACAAACAATATAACGAAGGGGAAGTCCTTGAAAAAGCAATGCACCTCTTTTGGAAAAACGGCTATGAGACAACCTCTATGCAAATGTTAGAAAAAGAAATGGGCATTAATAAGTTTTCCATTTATTCTAGTTTTGGCAATAAACATGGATTGTTTCTAGAAAGTTTAAAACAGTATAAATCTAGAGTAAACGATGTTTTACAAAAGTTTAAAAACGGAACTAAGGGCATTGAAGATATTAAACAATTTTTCTATGATTCTGTAAGTTCTAATTTTAAAAACGACCATTTAAAAGGCTGTTTTGTAACAAACACTTATAATGAATTTTCTGAAACTGAAGACGAATTAATCAAAGAGCAGATGGATTCTTTTATGGATAATTTAAAATCTATCATTATTGAAAAATTAAAGATGGATTCTACCAAAACTGAAGACACTGTTTTAAAACAAGCTAACTATTTACTATTAGCAAAGCATGGTTTAGCAGCAGCAGCAAGAGTAAACACAACACAAGAAATTGAAGATTATATTGAAATGACTTTCAAAAACATATAACCCTTTTTTTTACACAATAACTAAACGAACGTTTAGAAATAATTAACATAAATATAAAATAAAAATTATGACAACTTTAAAAATTCACGACATTGAAACGGCTCCAACGGAAGCAAAACCTTTATTAGAAAACTCTAAAAAAGCATACGGTATGATTCCTGGTTTACACGGTGTTTTAGCGGGTTCTCCACAAATTTTAAAAGCATACCAAACCTTACATGAGCTATTTACTCAATCTTCATTTAACGAAGAAGAATTAACTGTGGTTTGGCAAGCCATTAACGTAGAGCATGCATGTCATTATTGTGTTCCTGCACACACAGGTATTGCAAAAATGATGAAAGTTGATGATGCTATTACTGAAGCTTTACGTAACGAAACACCTTTAGAAAATTCTAAATTAGAAGCCTTACGTACTATGACTTTAACTATTGTTAGAAATCGTGGTAACGTATCGCAAGCAGATTTAGACACCTTTTACGCAGCTGGTTATGAAGAAAAACATGTTTTAGATATCATTTTAGGATTATCGCAAAAAACTATAAGTAACTACACAAATCATATTGCAAACACACCTGTAGATGCCGCTTTTGAAAAATTTGCTTGGTCTAAAGAAGAAGTAAACTCTTAATAATTTAAATTTGATTAATAGCAGTAGACCTTCCGTATTTACGGAAGGTTTATTAATTTTAAGCTTATGAAAGAAAAATTAAAAATAGATATCGTATCAGACGTTGTATGTCCTTGGTGTACCATTGGCTACAAGCGTTTAGAAAAAGCCATTCAGGAATTAGGTATTGAAGACCAAATTGAAATTGAATGGCAACCGTTTGAATTGAATCCTAATATGCCCTCTGAAGGTCAAAATGTAACCGAACATATTGCAGAAAAATATGGGGCTACTTTAGAACAGCAGAAGGAATCTCAACAACACATGACTGAAGTTGGAGAAGAACTCGGTTTTAAATTCGATTATTTTGACGACATGCGTATGGTAAATACTTTCGATGCCCATATTTTATTAGAATATGCTAAAGCTTTTGGTAAGCAAACCGAATTAAAAATGACACTAACTAAAGCGTTTTTTAGCGACCGTAAAGATGTGTCCGATCTAAATATTTTAAAAGAAGCCTTAATGCACGTAGGTTTAAATGCAGACGAAGCATTAGCCCAATTAGATAATGAAGACGCGCGTTACCAAATACGGCAAACCCAAAACTATTGGAAAAACTTAGGAGTAAATTCGGTGCCAACAGTTGTTTTTAATCGAAAAAGTGCTGTTACTGGCGCGCAACCTGTAGATACATTTAAGCAAGTACTAACCGAGTTAATAGCGGAACAAGCTAATGCATAATATAAGAAGAATTGATACCTAGTAAACCTAAATAACGAATACTATGACACCTTTGAAACCTAAAGTACTTTTTTTTGATGTAAACGAAACGCTTTTAGATCTGTCTACTATGAAAAAGCAGATTGGAAAAGCTTTAGGCGGCAAAGAGGATTTGCTCCCTTTGTGGTTTACAACAATGTTACAGTATTCGTTAGTGGTTTCGGCAAGTGGTACGTATCACTCTTTTGGACAAATAGGTGCTGCTGCATTGCAAATGGTAGCAGCAAACCATAACATTACAATTTCTGAAAATGAGGCTCGGAACATTGTTACAGATTCTATGCAAAACCTACGGCCACACCCCGAAGTCAAGGATACTTTAGTTACTTTAAAAGACGCTGGATACCAATTGGCAGCTTTTACAAACTCATCGCAAGATGGATTAAAAAATCAATTTAAAAATGCTGGATTAACGGATTATTTTGATGACATGCTTAGTGTTGAGTCTACCGGAAAATTTAAACCATTTACAGACACCTATCTTTGGGGAGCAAAAAAAATGGGCGTAAAACCTGAGGACTGTATGCTAATTGCAGCCCATGGTTGGGATGTTGCAGGTGCACTTTGGGCAGGTTGGCGCGCAGCTTTTGTACACAGACCAGGACAACAAAGGTTTCCTTTAGCTCCAGAAACGGAAATAGTTGAAACAGATTTAAATAAAATTGCTAGTATTTTGGCCGCTTATCAGTAAAAACTCTAGTACTTTTAATTGAAGTACAAATTAGCCTTTGATGCTTAGTAAAAGCTCTGGATTTGGGCAATTTTCTTTATAAAATTCCAAATCGTTTTTATTACAAACTCCGGGATAATCGCCTTTAAAATCTCCTAAATTCTTAATTATTTGAAAATGCAAATGTGGCGGATAATCGCCATTTACAGAAGCATCACCAAGAGTTGCTATTTCTTCATTTTGTTTAAAAACGGTTCCAACTTTTAAGCTATTTATAGAAGCTAAACTTAAGTGGCCATACAGCGTATAGAATACCATGCCTTTAAAATGGTGATCCAAAATAATAGTTGGACCATAATCGCCATAATTGGTATTGTTATTAAAACTATGCACACGGCCATCTAAAGGTGCATAAATTGGTGTTTCTGCTACGCACCATAAATCGACACCTAAATGAATATTGCGTTCGCTCTCGGCTTGATTATTAAAATGAATACTGCGCTTATAAATGTTTCTAACTTCTAAATAGCCACCGTAAGCCACTTCCGCCTGACCTTTCGATATTACACTATTTACATAATCTCCAAGCTTTTCTGCAGATGACACATCGATAGTATTTAGCTGAGAATTGGTTTCAGATAAATCTAACGGAATATATCTTGAAGCATCTATAACCTGTATTGGCTGCTCTCCTATTTTTTTAAGTACTTCTAAAAAACTCAATGCTTATTATTTAGGTATTCTCCAAAAGTAATAAAGAATTTCTTTAAGATTAAAATATTCGATATTATCCAATTAAATAATATTTTTGCATTCATGGAAAACAAGGAACAGGTTACAAAAAAATTACATCGTGCAGTTGGCGAAGCCATTAAACAGTTTTCAATGATTGAAGATGGCGACTCTATTATGGTGTGTCTTTCTGGAGGAAAAGACAGCTATACACTGTTGCAAATGATGTTACATTTTCAAAAAGTAGCGCCAATATCCTTTAAGATTATAGCGGTTAACTTAGACCAGAAACAACCTGGTTTTCCTGAAGCCATTTTACCAACTTACTTAAGCCAATTAGGAGTTGATTATAAAATAATAGAAAAAAACACCTATAAGGTGGTTATGGAGAAAACCCCGGAAGGCAAAACAACTTGTAGCTTGTGTTCTAGATTACGTCGTGGCACATTATACGAAGCAGCCAAAGATTTAGGTTGTAACAAACTGGCTTTAGGTCATCATAGAAACGATATTATAGAAACATTTTTATTAAATTTCTTTTTTGCAGGAAAGCTTGAAACCATGCCACCAAAGTTTAAAAACGATACTGGCGATTTAGTTGTTTTAAGACCTTTAGCCTTTTGCAAAGAAAGTGATATAGAAGCTTATTCGAACTACATGAATTTCCCAATAATTCCTTGTAATTTATGTGGCTCGCAGGAGAATTTACAACGTAAAAAGGTAAAACAAATGATTGCCGATTGGGAAACCGATTTTCCTGATAGAAGTTCTGTTATGATGAATGCTCTACAAAACGTGTATCCTTCTCATTTACTAGACAGAAACCTCTATAATTTTGATACACTCGAAGACACCACTGTAAAAGATGACACCTTTGTTTAAAATACTTTTACGCTGTTACAACTTCGGCATACAAATCAAAATCTTCTGCTTC
This sequence comes from Algibacter amylolyticus, assembly GCF_014202225.1. GTDB lineage: Bacteria > Bacteroidota > Bacteroidia > Flavobacteriales > Flavobacteriaceae > Algibacter_B > Algibacter_B amylolyticus. Next base: position 125,389 of record NZ_JACHGE010000009.1, on the reverse strand, counting down.
AATAATTTTAACAGTTGTGTATTCTCCTGTTTTTAGGTAGGTATTAGTCGCATCAATTAAAACTTCATTATCCACGTCTGGTGAGTCAAATTCAGTTCTACCAACAAAATAGTTACCTTCTTTTCTGTCGATAACTACCTTTAGTACTTGTCCAATTTTATGTTGATTCAATTCCCATGAAATTTGAGATTGAATTTCCATAATTTGATTTGCTCTTTCTACTTTTACCTCCTCTGGAACATCATCTTCTAAATTATAAGCATGTGTGTTTTCTTCATGAGAATAGGTAAAACATCCTAAACGTTCAAAACGCATATCTTGAACCCATCGTTTTAATTCTTGAAAATGTGCTTCAGTTTCACCAGGATACCCAACAATAAGTGTTGTTCTAATAGTCATTTCTGGAACAGCTTCTCTAAATTGAGAAATTAACTTTGTAGTTTTCTCTTTAGTTGTACCACGACGCATACTTTTAAGAATATCATCAGAAATATGCTGCAACGGAATATCTAAATAGTTACACACTTTATCCTCGCGTTTCATAACATCTAAAACATCTAATGGAAATCCTGTAGGGAAAGCGTAATGTAATCGAATCCATTCAATACCGTCTACCTTTACTAAAGCTTCTAATAATTCGGCTAAGTTTCGTTTTTTATATAAATCTAATCCGTAATAGGTTAAATCTTGAGCGATAAGAATTAATTCCTTTACGCCATTAGCTGCTAATTTTTCAGCTTCAATAATAATCTCTTCAATAGGTGTGCTTCTATGTTTCCCACGCATAATTGGAATAGCGCAAAACGAACAAGGTCTGTCGCAACCTTCAGCAATTTTTAAATATGCATAGTTTTTTGGGGTTGTTGTTAAACGCTCTCCAATAAGTTCGTGTTTATAATCGGCACCTAAAGCTTTTAAAAGTCCTGGCAACTCCGTGGTTCCAAAATACTCATCTACATTAGGAATTTCTTTTACTAAATCTGGCTTATAACGCTCACTTAAACAACCTGTTACAAAAACTTTATCTACTTCACCTTCATCTTTTTTCTTAACATACTCAAGAATAGTGTTTACACTTTCTTCCTTGGCATTATTAATAAATCCGCAGGTATTAATTACAACAATATTCCCCTCTTCTTCGTGAGCAACATCCTTTCCATTGGCCTTTAACTGCCCCATTAACACTTCGCTGTCGTAAACATTTTTACTACAACCAAGGGTTACTACATTAATTTTGTTCTTCTTAAGAGTTTTTGTGCGCATAGCTTAAAATTAGTGCGCAAAGATAACAAATGATTTGAAGAGTAAACTACCTTAGAGCTAATCTATTGATAAAGAATTTATGGATAAAAAATACAATTGCGTAAGTATTTTATTATATTTACAAGTAAAATTGTCCCAAACAATGTTTATATTTAATAAAAAGGCGCTAATAGTAACCTTATTGCTCATTTTAGTAAATGGGTTAGTGGTGATTTTTTGTGAAAGATTAACACTATCTATAGTAAACATTATTAGCACTTCTATATTATTCCTCTTTTTTTTACCATACGCTAAAAGAAATTACACTTTACTTTTAGGTTTTATTTTTTTAGTCTTTAGTTCAATTTGCTATTTGGATTATGAAAGCCCCATGCTAAGGCTTTGGCTTCATTTATTTAGAATATTTGCTAATATTTTCTTTATCATACATATTTACCCTAAGCATAAAACAATAACATATCATAACTTTGGATTGTACATAATTATGGTGGTTTTAATTCTTTTAAACATCTATTTAATTTACAGCATAAACGGTTTAGTGGATTATTATACTGGCACACTAAAATATAGTAGTATAGCCATATATAGTCTTGGTGCAGCACATATATTATTAGCGACCGTTACCTTTTGGCTTAATATGGTAACGGATAAAATACCCAGCTATTTTGTTGTTTTTGTTACCTTGTACATTCTGTCTGACATAATAAATATTTTAGGCTATAGCTTTGATTCTAATATATTATTTACAATTAATCGTACTTTTTATATTTTTGGTTTATATTTTCTAATCTATTATGCCTATACCTTACTAAACCCTGCACAAGAAAATAGTAAAACCTTGAATACATAATTAAACCTTATTAAAATTCAATCGTCTAACAACAAAAACAAGATGAAATCTATACTTTATTATTCTATAGTTTTTCTACTTCTCTTTAATAGTTGCTCTAATACTTCTGAAGATAATGCAAAAGAAGAAGAATTAACTCCAGATACCATGTATTTTCCTGAAAACACTAGTGACTATTGGGAAAGCACCACTATAGCAGAATTAAATTGGAACACAAACAACTTACAACCTCTACTAGATTTTTTAGAAGAAAAAAACACTAAAAGTTTTATGATTCTGTACAACGGAAAAATTGTTTTGGAGGAATACATGAATGACCATAACAACTCTAAATCATGGTATTGGGCAAGCGCAGGCAAAACGTTAACTACAACGCTTACTGGAATTGCTCAAAATGAAGGTTTACTAAATATAGAGCATATGGTTTCTGATTATTTAGGAACAGGCTGGACAAGCGCCACCATAGAACAAGAAAATTTAATTACATGTAAACATTTATTATCCATGAATTCTGGGTTGGATGATAGTTTAGGTGATGATGTATCTTCAGAAAACTTACAATACCTCGCCGATGCGGGTTCACATTGGTCCTACCACAATGTATATGTAAAATTGCAAGATGTTATTGCTAGCGCAAGTAACCAAGATTGGTCCGATTATTTTAACAGTAAGCTGAGAGACAAAATTGGTATGACAGGGCAATGGATAAATTTAGGAGACTTAAGTGTTTATTGGAGTAATACACGAAGCATGGCCCGCTTTGGTCTATTAATTGCTGCTCAAGGTACTTGGGAAGATTCTCAAATTATACCTCAAGAATTTTTAACCGATGCTACAAATACTTCTCAAAATATAAATAAAGCTTATGGTTATATGTGGTGGTTAAATGGAAAAGACAGCTATCATTTACCAGAGTCGCAAATAGAGTTTAATGGCAAACTTATACCAAATGCTCCCGATGATATGTTTGCTGCTTTGGGTAAGAATGATCAGAAAATATATATTGTGCCTAGTAAAAATCTAGTTGTAATACGCATGGGAGAAGCTGCCGATGAGGATAACTTTGCCCTTTCTACTTTTGATAATGATTTATGGGGAAAAATTAATGCACTAATTAATTAGCATGACATTCACGACTTCGCTTGCGGAAATTTTAAAAAGTAAGAAGTAATATCGTGAATTTCCCACCTTAGCGAGAATCAAAACCTATTATTTGAAAAATGAATCGACAAACTCGAATTTATTAAAAACCTGAAGATCTTCAATACCCTCGCCAACGCCAATATATTTTACAGGTATTTTAAACTGGTCTGATATACCAATTACAACACCACCTTTGGCAGTACCATCTAATTTTGTAACTGCTAAAGCTGTTACCTCGGTTGCCGCTGTAAACTGTTTTGCTTGCTCGAATGCATTTTGACCGGTAGAACCATCTAAAACTAATAAAACATCGTGTGGCGCATCGCCAACCACTTTTTGCATTACACGCTTAACTTTAGTAAGCTCGTTCATTAGGTTTATTTTATTATGTAAACGACCAGCTGTATCTATTATAATAACATCTGCCTCCTGGTTTACACCAGACTCTAAAGCATCGAACGCTACAGAAGCAGGATCGCTGCCCATATCTTGACGTACCATTGGTACATCTACTCTATCTGCCCAAACCTGAAGTTGATCTATGGCTGCTGCTCTAAACGTATCGGCTGCACCTAAAACTACTTTTAAACCCTGCTTTTTAAATTGATATGCTAGTTTTCCTATAGTTGTTGTTTTTCCAACACCATTTACGCCTACTACCATTAACACATAAGGTGTTTTGGTTCCGTTGGCTTGTTTTGGTAAAGTAGGAATTGTGTATTCGGTTTCTTCGCCAGAATTTGTCTCGCTTAATAATGCCGCAATTTCTTCGCGTAATATTTTATTTAGTTCGTCGGTACCTAAATATTTATCTTTAGAGACACGAGCCTCAATACGTTCTATTACTTTTAAAGTTGTATTTACACCTACATCGCTAGATACTAAAACCTCTTCAAGATTATCTAAAACATCATCATCTACTTTAGATTTTCCTGCTACAGCTTTACTTAGCTTACCTAAAAAGCTAGTTTTAGTTTTTTCTAATCCCTTATCTAGGGTTTCTTTTTTTTCTGAAGAAAATATTTTTTTAAAAAAGCTCATTTTTCTTGTTGGTTGGTTAATATTAACTACAAAGTGCTTTAGGGATTGCAGCGACATCCTTTTGCTTTTTCGCAAAAGATACAGCGGAAAGCCCGACCCTTGCGGTAACGCCCTAAAAATTAGAGTCAATTACCTTACCAAAAACTTAATACCTGTTATTATGGCATATAAATATAAAATAAAAAAGCCGCTTTCGTATAGAAAGCAGCTTATAATATCTTGAAACAAGGATTATTACTTTTTAGCTAAAAAGTCGTTTACTTGATCTGGATTCATAATAGATTCAACAAACATGTAAGCTCCTGTTTTTGGAGACTTAACCATTTTTATTGCTTTTGTTAATCTTTTAGATCCTGTTTGTAATGATGCTACTGATTTCTTTGCCATGATCTATTTTTTTTACTTGATTTCTTTATGAACTGTCATACGTTTAAGGATAGGATTAAATTTTTTAATCTCCATTCTATCTGGCGTATTCTTTTTGTTTTTTGTTGTAATGTATCTTGAAGTTCCTGGTTTTCCAGACTCCTTGTGCTCTGTGCACTCTAAGATTACTTGTATTCTATTGCCTCTCTTTGCCATGTCTTTTTCTTATTAAATACAGCTATTATTTTAAAAATCCTTTAGATTTTGCATCTTTAATTGCTGCAGAAATTCCTATTTTGTTGATAGTTTTTAACGCAGATGTAGAAACCTTTAAAGTTATCCAGCTGTCTTCTTCTGGAATGTAAAAACGTTTCTTAACTAAATTCGCATGAAACTTGCGTTTAGTTTTGTTCATTGCATGAGACACATTGTTTCCAACCATGGCCTTCTTTCCTGTAAGTTCACAAACTCTTGACATTGTATATAACTTTAAATTCTTTGTTGCTTAAAATCGAGGTGCAAATATATAAAATCTTTATAATCTGACAACCATATTTTTATCAATTTTTAAAAATTTCTTTTAGCATCATTTCCAACGCCTTATTTACGGCTTTATTTATGACCTTTATTCTAGAATTTCCGAAGTTAAATCCTTCGGAATAAACGCCTGTTTTACTAGCAATAGCAACGAATACCGTTCCTACCTCTGCATCGGACTCGCCTTTTGTTGGTCCCGCATTTCCGGTTGTTGCAATAGCATAATCCGATTGAAATAATTGCTGTGCATTTTTTGCCATAGCCTCGGCAACTTGAAAACTTACTACAGAATGCGCATCAATTTCTGCTTTTGGAACCTTTAAAATGTTAATTTTCGATTCGGTTGCATAAGTTACTATACCGCCTTTAAAAAATGCCGATGCTCCAGAATGTGTTGTAAATCGTTCGGCAACTGCTCCGCCTGTGCAACTTTCTGCAATGGCTAAGGTTTTTCCTAACTTAGTTAATTGTTTTGCTATTACAACTTCTACAGAGCCATCCTCATCCTCTAAACCAGCGTATTCCTTTTGTATTAAAGGTATAACCTTATCTATTTGCGCTTGTACTTCTTGCTTTAATTGGACTTCGTTAAACCCAGAAGTGGATAAACGCAAACGCATTTTCCCTAAATTGGGTAAGTATGCCAATTTAATGTGTTTGGGTAAAGCATCTTCCCAAGCTTCAATTCTTGCAGCTAAGGCACTTTCGCCTAAACCGTAAACCAATAATGTTTTATGTAATATAAAAGGACAATTGTATTTAACTTTTAATTTAGGTACAACTTGCTCTTCTATTAAAGCTTCCATTTCGTAAGGCACACCTGGTAAAGAAATAAAAACTTTATCGTTTTTTTCTAGCCACATGCCAGGAGCTGTACCTAACTTATTCATTAACACCTTGGCTTTACTTGGCACAAAGGCTTGATCTTTATTTACTTGAAGCAACTGCGTTCTTACATGTTGTTTCCAAATGTTTTCTATGTTTTCTAAAACCGATTGATCTCTAACCAAGGTATCATTAAAATACTCTGCTATGGTTTTTTTAGTAATATCGTCTTTTGTTGGGCCTAAACCACCTGTACATATTATAATATCTACTCTGTTTTCGGCATCTGCTAAGGCTTGTAATATATGCGCCTTATCATCTTGTATGGAAGTAATTTGAAAAACAGAAACACCTATTTTATTTAGCTGTTTTGCCATAAAAGCAGAATTGGTATCTACAACTTGACCAATTAAAAGTTCATCACCTATAGTGATTATTTCTGCCTTCATTATAGTTTAAAATCAGATTTCATTTCGGCACTAGCTTTATTTACTGCCGTAAGTACAATGTTTAATTGAGCCGTAACATCCTCATCGGTTTTAGTAAACTTGCCCCAATCTTGCACTTCAATTAATTTATCTAATACACCAAGCTCAAACAAATCTATAGTCGGTTTCATTTTATGTGCTGCTTGGTAAGCTTCTTGATAATCTTTTGCTGCCACAGCATTTTTTAAACGCTCAGCATCAATAGGAACTTCTTCTAAAAAAGCTTCGGCTAAAGCCGCAATAAAACTTTCGTCGTTATCGGCTAATTCACGTACCCTAAATAATTTATAATGTAGTTCCATTTATTTTACAGTTATTGAAAACATTTCTTGATTTTCTATAAAACCAGTTAACTTATCGTTGGCAAAAACTTTGCCAACTCCTGCTGGTGTGCCTGTAAATATAACATCTCCAATCTTTAAAGTGAAATATTTTGACACATATTCTATTAATTCATCAATTTTCCAAAGCATATGGCTTGTATTTCCATTTTGTACAATATCTTCATTCTTTTTTAAAGAAAATTGAAAATCGTCAATATTAGCTACCTCCTTTTTATCTATCCATTTGCCTATAACCGCAGCGCCATCAAAAGCTTTTGCTTTCTCCCAAGGCAACCCTTTAGCCTTTAATGTACTTTGTAAATCGCGGGCGGTAAAATCAATACCCAACCCAATTTCATTATAATATTTACCAGCAAATTTTTTATCAATATGCTTCCCTACTCTATTAATTTTCACCAAAACCTCAACCTCATAATGCACATCATCAGAAAAATCTGGAATAAAAAACGGTTGTTTTTTTAACAAAATAGAAGTGTCTGGTTTTAAAAACACTACAGGATCTGTTGGTTTCTCGTTTTGCAACTCCTTTATATGTTCGGTGTAATTTCTACCTATGCAAATTAGCTTCATGTATTATTAAATTTATTTTGGGCGTTACCCGAAAAGGGTCGGGCTATTCGTTACAAGTCCTCGCACCTCCTATCGTCGGGCTGTGGGCTTTCCTCTTCTATCCCTAACGCGGGTTAGCTTGTAACGGTTAGTTCTCACACAGCAACATTTTCTTTTTTGCAAATTTATGGTTTTGATTTTTTTTTAGAATAAGGAATTTCTTTTATTTTAAATATTTGCATCCTTGTTGTAAAACGTTTTTAATTAAAATAAGTTTATTTACAAAGGCGAACATTCCATTAATATTATAAAAAGCAAAAAACCTCTCCTTTTTAACAACATCCGTCTCATAAAAAATTTAGAACAAAAAAACCCCTAAATTAAAGAGGTTTGTTATGTGTAGTTTTAGTTAGCAATACTTGTATTAACCTGGTTGAATATCGGCCCCTGGTTTTGGTATTACCCTTGGCTTTGGTTTTTGGGGTGTTTCTTGATTGTTTGAAGCCGAATCTGGCTGCTCTGTATTTGGTGGTGTTGGCATAATGTAAAATATTAAATTAAACAATAACTAAATATAGCGATTTAATGGATAATAAATTAATTTGCCTGGAACAAATTTTAAATGGATGTTTGATTTTGAGTAACTTAGCAACATCAACCAACTAATATGAAGATAAAATCCTTTTTTAATCAGTGCCAGGAAAAGGAAGTATTTAAAATGTTGTCTATATATATTGTATCTGCATGGATTATTCTGCAGGTACTCTCAATAACTTGGCAACCTTTAGGACTTCCTGAAAAATCTGTTACCATTTTAATTGTTATTTTACTGCTTTGCTTTCCGCTGTATATCTTTTTTCTATGGAAATTTAAAATTTTACCAGTTCTAAAATCTGAAATAGACACTGAGCTAAACGAAGAAAAGATAACAAACAAGGCCGCCTTTAAAAAAACCTATTTTTCATTTTTAGCAGGTATTACTTCGCTTTGTGCCATTGCCGTTTTTCTTATTATTAATAAAAATTTCACTCAAGAAAATAATGAACCTCTACCAGAAATAGTAAGCAGTAACAAAATAGCTGTTTTAAAATTTGGTAACAATACAGGCGATTCTCAATATGATATTGTTAGCAAAATGGCGTCAGACTGGATAATCCATGGTATTACCGAAAACCGAGTAGCACAGGTAATTACACAAGATTTAATTGATGAGTACAAAACCAGCTTAAAAGGTAAAAGCACTGCTCAAGACGAAAGTGTGCTAATAAAAAAATATCTAAAACCTAGTAAAATTATTTCGGGGAATTTTTATCTACAAAACGGTAAAATGCTTTTTAAAGCAATGATAACCGATGGTATTACTAATAAAACCCTTATATCCTTTAAACCTTCAGAATGCTCTAAGAATAACCCAATACAATGTATTGAAGATTTAAATGAATCTGTAATAGGATATTTTATTACAGAAGATAAAAAAGGATTGATGCTCCAAAAAACACCACCAAAATACGACGCTTATAAATATCTGCTTGAAGCAAAATATAGTAATAACAACCAAGAATATATAAATTTACTTAACAATGCCATTGCTGCAGATTCAGACTATTTTGAACCTAAAGTTTTACGGGTTGGGCATTACTACAACATTAAAGAGTTTAAAAAATCTGACTCCTTATTAAAACTAATAAAACCAGACTCTTACACTAACAAACGTCAGCTAAATTTGCTTAACATGTACGAAGCCCTTTTAAAAGGAGACAACCGTACGGTTTACAAAACCATTATAGAAGAATATAAAATAGCGCCATTTGATTTAAAAACAAACAGAACTGCAATGGTTGTTGCATTACAATACGTTAACAGACCAGAAGATGTTTCAGAAATGTTTAAAGCAATTAATATGGACAGCATGAATCTTAAAAATTGTTCAGATTGTGTACAACGTATTTATGTAAATGCATTTTCAGATATTGAATTGGGTAAAAACACAATAGCCATTCAAAGCATTGAAAAAGCACAGAAAGAAGACCAAGCTAAATTATTAAACAAACCATTGGTAATAGCTTATGTTCGAGCCAACAAAACAGAAGCTTTAAATGCCTTTTTAAGAAAAATTAAAATTACTTCAACCCCAGCTGAAACACAAGAACTATACCTGCAAGCAGGAAAAGAATATCTTTTGAAAGATGAAAAAACCAAAGCCCATGAATATTTCGATAAGATAATAAATGCCCCAAAAGAAACACTAGATTCAAAGATGCTTGCAAATGCTTTGTTTTACAAGGAAGCCTTTACTGAGACCAAAACAGTTTTAAAAGAACTGCACAAAATAAACCCGAAGGACATTGACATTTTAACAAAATTGGCAATCTGTAACTTTAAACAAGCCAACCAAAACGAAGCCAATAAAAATATTAGTGCTATTAAAAACCTAAGAGCCAATTACCAATTTGGAGAAGTAGATTATGCTTTGGCACAATATTACGCCTCGATAGATAAAACTCCAGAGCTTTATAATTATTTACTAAAAGCTGCAGCAAACGGCCATTCCTACCATTGGAAATATTTTAAAAACGATCCCCAATTCAAAAAATATAATAAAACAAAAGAATTTGAAGAAGTTATGAATTTCTGGAAATAACCATTTTACCTTTTTAAAATTTGAATTAAAATAGCTAAATTAAAAAACGTTCATGCTTAGTAATTGGTCTTGGTAGCTAAGGTTTTCTAGAAACCATTGATGATGAGAAAGCGCTTAGCAGATTATAAATCATATAGTAACAGCTAGCTAATACAAATTAAATTTTACAATTTTTACCTGCAAATCATATCTTATTAATTTAGATTCTATAATTATCCTAGTGATAATATTAATCAGAAATAAAAAACCTTTGTTTATCTGCATCACTTAACGGTGCTACTAGACCCATAACTTTATCATTAAATCTATTAATAATAAAATCAGGATCTAAAGAAAATATACGCTGTACTCCATCCATGTAGCTAACTTTCACAAATTTACTATCCAAAGAGAAACATAAAGTAATTGCAGGATTATCGATAGTATCTATAGAAAATGCAATAAGTAAATCGTTATGGGCATTAAAAACCCCTTGGTAACTAGCAAAGAACGCCTTATCTGGACTAGAAATGTTTGTAAGTCGCATACCTTTACCTTCTGGGAATTCTGCGATTATATCATGCTCTGTAGTTTTTAACGCCTGTGCTTTATAAAATGAATATTCAGCTTCGCTATCAGCAGGTTCCATGAAAAAATTCCCATCTAAGGATAAATTATCATAGTCGTTTTCTGAATTTACTATTTCAATATAAGGGAACGGTAGTTTTTTGTAATAATACATGGTTTTTTCTTTGTCTTTACGAATACCATTTTCATATTTACTGTCAAAACTAGCAACCGCAATAAATTCATCATTCATTATAAAGGACACATATCGAACAGGAAAATCATCGGTGGACTTATACAGCGCTCTATCTTTAAATTTATTTCGATTGGACATGTATTTATACCCATTATTTTCTATTAAAGCCGTTTTTCCGTTGGCTGCTCCAAGCAAAGTATTCGTACCATCTTTTGATATATCAACATCTTGAACATAGCCTGTATAAAGATTAAAACCTGGCAATATGATATTTGATTCGGTGATAGTGTAACCATAAACACCTAAATTGATAAAGTAAATTTTAGAATGCTCGATGGTAAGGCTAGATAAAACATAAATAGCACTTCGTGTTCGTTCATTAATATATAAATCAGATTGATTAGAAACGTAAACATCGTTTTTAATTGTTGTTCCAATGGAATCAGTAATTCTTAACACGTCATTATATAAAGGATTGTTTGTGTTTTCATATTTGTTGCTTTCTTGTTTGTCAACATCCGGCATGTCTACAGATAGATCTTGGTAAAAACCATAGCCGCTGTAAAATACTTTTATCAGTTGTTCTTTGGCGCCTATGGTGGAAAAGTTTTTCTTTTTAGCAAAATGAAAGGCTTCTTCTGCAAGGCGTAAAGATATGGTAGGATCTTCATTTAGTTGGGCTTGAGAGTTTGCAATATAAGTTGAAAGTAAAGCTTCATTCTTTTTATGTACTGCAAAAAAGGAGGTTCCAATAGCAATAATTAAAAGCATACTTAAAATACCTATCGCAGCATTTCTTATTCGCATGGTGCGCTTATGCTGTATTGCGGCTTCACTTTCCATAGCGCCTACAGATTTACCATGAAGTGTAGCCGCTAACAACACCAATCTTGATCTAAATTTTGGATTGTCGAGATGTAATTCTTCCTCCGGATCTAAATCTCTAAAATCTACATAAAAAGGTTCTCCTTTAAATGCTCCCGACAAACTTTTTGGAAGTGCCGTTGTAACATCCCAATCGAAATCGTTGGTATCTTCATTATATAAAATATCACCCTCTGTAAGTACGATTATAAACTTTTCAATAGTTTTATGCTCTAGCCAATATTCCACTTCGCGCTGGCACCACTTGGATTGGGCATAGCGCTTATTTGCCATACAAATAAAGTAATCCGAACCTTCAAGACCAACTCTAATCTTGTCGCCTAAATCTGAAGCTAACGGAAGATCGTTAGCGTCTCTAAATATCTCTAATGCACGACGTTTAAATGTGGGTTTAGCAAATTTCTCAAGGGCTTTTTCAAGGCTTGTGCCTAAGTCTGTATCTTGCGTATGGTTGTAGGAAAGAAAAGCATTGTATTTCATATAACGAAAGATTATGTAGTTTCCTAATTTGCGCAAGTTTTCGTTATTTAGGCAATAATAATGGCCACCGTATTTGCCCGCAATAATTTTCCGAAGGAAATAAAACGTAGCAAACACGCAATATTCTTTGCATAATTGGCTTTATTTATTTGCAGCCAACGGCATAGTATAAAATTAGTTGCGTTTTTGTTTACGAGGATTACCTGAAGGAAAATAAGACCTAACAAAAATGAACGTAATTTTGATTAAGTACTAATTTACGCATTATATTTATACTGTGAACTAACCCAATTTATTATTAAAGCTTCTAAGCTTTATAGCTGTTAGCACCTTTTTAGTATACAACGGAAAATCGGCATTTAGCAACCAACCAAAATATCCTGGTTCTTTCTCTAAAACTTCGGTAACCAATTTACCTTTATGTTTTCCGAAAGAAAAACACTCTACACCCTCCTTATTATAGGCAATAAAACCTGCAAAATCGGCAAACTTTTTTCGAGAACTAAACTCTGCTAAAAACTTGGTGTCGTTTTCTAGGTCATCGTATCTATCTAATTGTGCTTTTAAAACCTCGTAAGTCGCTTTGGTATCTGCTTCTGCACTATGGGCATTTTCTAAACTTTCATCGCAATAAAACTTATAAGCAGCACTTAGCGTGCGTTGTTCCATTTTATGAAAAATAGTTTGAACATCGACTGCCAAAGTACTTTTCATATCGAAATCTATTCCGGCACGTAACATTTCCTCTGCCAATAACGGAATATCAAAACGATTAGAATTAAAGCCTCCTAAATCGGAATCTTTAATCATATTATAAATATCCTTAGCTAGAACCTTAAAAGTAGGCTCGTTTGCCACTCTTTCATTGGAAACACCATGAATAGCCACAACCTCATCGGGTATAACCATTTCTGGGTTTACCAACCATGTTTTACTTTCTTCGGTGCCATTAGGAAATACTTTTAATATAGAAATTTCTACTATACGGTCTTTGGTTATGTTGATTCCTGTGGTTTCTAAGTCGAAAAAACAGATGGGTCTTTTTAGGTTTAATTGCATTACTTTTATGGTATGTTTATTGCAAATATAATTTTTTAAAATTTGTTTAATTTTGCATTACCTATGAAATTGAAATTTAATCGCTTCTTTTTAGTTATACTCATTTTTTTAACATCTTTTTTAGGCTTTGCTCAAGGTGCAAATCCTGAGAATGTTACGCTTGTGGAAAAGCAAAACGGAAAACGCTTAGAGCTTTACGCCAAAAACACAGATACTATTCCATATGTAGTATTCTTGCGTGTTACTACTAATGATTATAGACGTAGCAGTAACCGACCTGTATTAAAGCCTGTAGGCGCTAATAGCGAAGTACATTTGTTAACCCTTATTAAATTGGCTAGTTCTGAGGGGAATTACGAACATCAATTTATTGTAAATGAGGTAAGCACAAATTTAAAGTTTAGAAAGGACAACGACGATATGCAAATAAATTTTGATGCGGCTTTAAAAACAGCAAACATTACTTTATTTGAATCTGACGCGTGCGAAATTTGCGAGGACACTAAATTATTATTTAACAATAACAAAGTAGCCTATAATGTCAAGGATATTAATAACGACCAAGATTTACTTTTAAAAGCACTTAAAAACAATGGACAATCAGCAGAAAACATACAGCAAGATGTATTTGTTTTAAAAATTGAAGATGCCATTTATAGAGGAATAAGAACTAAAAAAGAACTTTTAGAGGCTTTAAAAAACCACATAGAATAAATTATTAAACTTCAACAAGGCTATTAACGCCATACTTATCGCGTTGTATATTTTTTACTAGAAAAAGAGATTACATTTACAACGTTAATTACTTTCAATCTTCATTTAAAAGTTCGATTTCACGTAGAAACTCTGTTTTATGAACGCCCCATTTATAAGGCGTAATTACAGTATCGTAGTCATATTTAGAGCCCGAATATTGAGCATAGAACTCCCCGTTTGGCTGTATAATTACAATGTTAAACACCATGTTAAATTTCTTAAAAAAGCCTCTAATAAATTGATTTTTATCCAAGTACCATTCTAAACCCTTTTCTTCCAAAGGAAAACCTTCGTTTTTAGCATAAAGATGCAGTACACTTAGTTCTTCTTTCTTTTTTCTATGATACTTAATACATTGCTTATAACCATACATAATAGCGCTGTAATTTTGTGCGTGCATATGCCTAGATATCCCTAGATTAAGATCTAGATTTCCTGCATTATGGTGTTTAAGCAATTTATAAGTATTATTTAAGCTATCAAATTTATATACGGGTGTTCTATTTGGGTAATCTTTGGGATTCTTTAAAGTATTTGTGTAATGAATGACTATAGTTTTTGTGGTATCTAATTTATAATTAGATGACAAAAAATTAAAAAGACGCTCTTTAGAGTAAAGAGGCATTTTATCATACACATAATTTAACCTAAGTGTTTGCAAAACCAAAGTATCTGTAGAATACCTTGTTCCACTATAAATTGAGGATTGCTCTTTGGTGTAGAATTTTGTTTTTGAAACAGTATTGTCAAGTTCGTCTAAGTAAATGGTATCAGATTGAGAAAATGCCTTTACGTAGCAAAACATGGTTGCTAGCAAAAAAAACAAAAATCTAAAATTAATTTTAGTTAGCATTAAATCAAATCTCTCTATTCACATCCCAAGCTTCAAGGTAATCCGTTACAGCTTTAACAAACATGCCACCTAATGCGCCATTTACGACACGATGATCGTAAGAATGTGACAAGTACATTTTGTAACGAATACCAATAAAATCGCCTTCTGGGGTTTCAATAACTGCAGGGACTTTTCTAATAGCTCCTAATGCTAAAATACCTACTTGAGGTTGGTTAATTATTGGAGTCCCCATAATACTACCAAAAGTACCCACATTTGTAACAGTGTATGTACCGCCTTGAGTATCGTCTGGTTTTAACTTACCTATTCTAGCTCTATTTGCTAAATCGTTAACTTGCTTTGTCATACCAACCAAATTAAGCTGATCGGCATTTTTAATAACAGGGACTATTAAATTTCCATCTGGTAAAGCCGCGGCCATACCTAAATTAATATTCTTCTTTTTAATGATTTTATCGTCTTGATAAGAAATATTCATCATTGGAAAATCTCGCAAAGCCTTCGCGATAGCTTCCATAAAAATAGGTGTAAAGGTTAAATTTTCCCCTTCACGCTTCATAAAACCATCTTTAACTTTCTTTCTCCAATTCCAAACATTAGTAACATCGGCTTCAATAAAACTCTGTACATGTGCCGAGGTCTTTATAGACTCAACCATATGATGCGCAATAAGCTTGCCCATTCTAGACATGTGTATAATTTCGTCCTCGCCACTAGAAATCGCTACTTGTTGTTTTGCTTTAGGCTCTTCTGCTTTAGGTTGTTCTACCTGTTTAGTAGTAGCTGCCGATGGCTCTGATTTTATAGTACTGGTTTGTTGACCTGCTCCTTTATTTTTTATGTAATCTAAAATATCATTTTTAGTAACTCGAGCATCTTTTCCTGTTCCAGTAATACCATCTAATTCCGCTTGCGAAATACCTTCGGCCTTAGCTATATTTTTAACCAACGGCGAATAAAAACGGTCGCTACTTGATACTACAGCAGGAGTTACAGTTTCTTTAGCTAGAGTTACAGCTTCTTCTAATTCTGCTACAGCTGCTTTTTCATTATCATCTAACACCTCAACGCTTTCTTCTCCATTAAGATTTTCGTTAGCATTAATATCTTCACCTTCAGTTTCTATTATAGCTAACACTTGTCCAACTTGAACAATATCATCAACATTGAAAAAACGTTCCACTAAAACACCATCAACCTCACTAGGCACTTCACTATCTACTTTATCGGTTGCTATTTCCAATACAGGATCGTCCATTTCGATAGTATCACCAACCTCTTTTAACCAAGATGTTATGGTTGCTTCTGCAACACTCTCTCCCATTTTTGGTAACTTAAGCTCAAACTTTGCCATATCAATAACGTAATGCTTGTTTTTAATTTTTATTTTACAAAATTATCAAAAAAAATAACAATTTGCCTTATAATATACAATAAAACTAGTTAAAACTAATAACTTCACCTCTACTCATTCCGTCATCGCTACCTATTATAAAATTAGAATTTTTAGGTAATATTTTAAACGTAACCGATTTATCTAGTTTATTGGTCTCGATAAAACTAATAATTGCTTTAAAGCTTAAAACATTAGCGTCGAAAATAACTTCAGATTCTTTAATAATATTTTTAAGGTCGGATCTTAAAAGTACATCTTTTGTTAAAACCTGCTCAAGCCCTTCATTAATCTTATCTGAGATAAACACATATTTATAAACCCTTTTAATTTTCTTTATATGTTGCTTTCTAAACAAATAAACAATATAAATACCACCCCAAACAAATAAGTCGAATAACATATTTTTCTTAAAGTGCTTTTTGTAAAAAATTTGCATTGCTCCATAAAACCTTCGAGCGTAGTTTTTATCTCTTAATGTACTTTCTCCCTTAAAATGAAGAATGGTTGTATTGCCATAATAATAATTTACATAGCCTTTTTTTAAGGCTTTATAAGAGATATCTATATCTTCGCCATACATAAAATAGTCTTCATCGAAGCCATTAATATCCATATATACAGCGCGCTTTAAAAACATAAATGCACCTACTAATATTTCAACTTCGCTAATATCATTTTGGCCTAAATTACTAGCATAATAATCCTCTGAATTACCTAGCATTTTTTTAAAGGATGCCATAACGTAAGGTATTTTACGCTTACTTTCTGGCAAAAACAGGCCTCTTCCATTAATTAACTTACAACCTACAATACCCAGATTTTTTTTAGTTTCAGAAAAGGCTAATAACTTTATAAAAGTATCTTCGGCTACAACAGTATCGGGATTTAGGATACATAAATACTCTCCTTTTGCAACAGTAACACCAATATTATTGCCCTTTGAAAAACCGGTGTTTTCATTATTTTCTATAAGAGTAACATTGGGAAATTTAGATTTAACCATTTCACAACTAGTGTCTGTAGAATTATTATCTACCACAATAATTTCGGCATCTATATTTGAAATTGCGGCCTCAACACTTTTAAGACATAATTCCAAAAAGCATTTTACATTATAATTTAATATAACTATTGAGAGTTTCAAATTTAGTTTAGTTTATAGTTTAATTGAAGATTCAAACGGAATGCGATTTACAATACTCCGTCCTAAGGTAACTTCATCGGCATATTCCAACTCATCTCCCACCGAAATCCCTCTGGCTATTGTAGATGTTGTTATACCGAAATCCTTAATTTGTTTAAATATATAAAAATTAGTGGTATCGCCTTCCATTGTGGAACTTAATGCAAAAATAAGTTCGTTAATCTTTTCTTCTTTTACTTTATTTACTAATGATTCTATATTTAATTGGTGTGGACCAATACCATCCATTGGAGATATTTTACCTCCTAAAACATGATACACACCTCTAAAGGAACTCGTGTTTTCAATGGCCATAACATCTCTTATATCTTCAACAACACAGATAATATCTTTATTACGTTTTGGGTTGGCACATATTTCACAAAGTTCAACATCACTAATATTATGGCAAGATTTACAGAATTTAACTTCACTCCTCATAGTTTGTAGTGCTTCAGACAGGGCTAAAGTTTGATCTTTAGGTTGCCTTAGCATGTGCAAAACCAAACGCAATGCCGTACGCTTACCAATACCTGGTAACTGTGACATTTCGTTAACTGCACGTTCTAAAAGTTTAGAAGAAAATTCCATAGCGGCGAAATTACTATTTAGCCATCAAAATCGCTAATTTTAAACCTCACTTTTAATATATTATTTGTTATTTACACATTTAAATTACACTTACTAACAGCAATATAACCGTCATAAAAAACTAAAACCCTTTTTTCGATTTATATTTGTACATTCAAAACTAAAAAATCATTTATTATTATGACGGCTACTCAAATCATGCTACTTATTGCAGCTTATTTTGTTGTTTTAATCTTAATCTCCTATTTTACTGGTAAAGAGGACAGTAACGAGGCTTTTTTTAAAGCTAACAAATCGGCTCCATGGTATTTAGTTGCTTTTGGTATGATTGGTGCCTCACTTTCTGGGGTTACTTTTATTTCGGTGCCCGGTATGATAGAAGGTCAACAATTTGCTTATATGCAAGGGGTTCTTGGTTTTTTTGTAGGATATCTATTTATATTATTTGTTCTGCTTCCTATTTATTACAAACTTAATGTTACGTCTATTTATCAATATTTAGAACAACGCTTTGGTGTAATCAGTTATAAAACTGGTGCTTTTTTCTTTTTACTATCGCGTGTTACGGGAGCTTCGTTTAGGCTCTTTTTAGTGGCTTTAGCTATGCAGTATATCGTTTTTGAAGATATTGGCGTTCCGTTTTGGGCTACGGTAGTTATATCCATTCTTTTAATATGGATTTATACAAATAGAGGCGGTATAAAAACGATTGTTTGGACAGACACATTACAAACTCTAGCGATGTTAACTTCTGTAAGTGTTGCTATTTTTTTAATTACCGATAAATTAGATTGGACCTATGTTGAATTTTTAAATTCCCCGGAGTTTTCTGCTAAAGGAAAAATTTTCTTTTTTGACGATCCTAATGCGACAACGTATTTCTGGAAATATTTTATTGGTGGTATTTTTATAGCTATTGCTATGACTGGTTTAGACCAAGATATGATGCAAAAAAATCTAACTTGTAAAACTCCTACCGAAGCCAAGAAAAACATGTTTACAATGGCTACGCTACTTATATTTGTAAACTTTTTCTTTTTATCTCTAGGCGCATTATTATTTATTTATGCTGATAAATTTGGATTGCAAGTACCAGTTGTTGATGGCAGAGTAAGAACCGATTTATTATTTCCTGAAATAGCCATGAATCAAAATTTAGGTACAGCTTTAAGCGTTACTTTTATTATTGGGTTAATAGCTGCAGCATACTCTAGTGCTGATAGCGCATTAACATCTTTAACCACATCGTTTTCTGTTGATTTTTTAAACATTGAAAAACTACCTAAAGAAGCCCAAAAGCCACTCCGTAAAAAAGTGCATATTGGTGTTTCTATTTTGCTAATAATTGTAGTTATTATTTTTAATAGTTTGGAGGGAAATGTAGTAAGCAACCTCTTTAAATTTGCCACATTTACTTATGGGCCGTTACTTGGTTTGTTTGCATTTGGTATTATTACTAATTACCAAATTAAAGACAAATATGTATGGCTAGTTGGGTTAGCTTCTATACTAATAACATTTACAATTACCTCTTTACCAGAAAGCGTTATAGGAAGTTATAAATTTCATTGGGAAATTTTACCTATAAATGGTTTAATAACTTTTTTAGGTTTAATATTGATTCGTAGAAAGTAACACTAAGGTACAAGCTACTTCAAAAGCTATATTATTTGCTTTTAAAATGCTATATAATTCTGGGTTTTCTGTACCAGGATTAAATATAACACGACTGGGTTTTAAAGACACGATATAATCATAATATTCTTGTTGTCGGGTTGGATTTAAATACAAGGTAACAGAATGCACATCCTTGTATGGCAATAACTCAGTATCTATTTCTACGCCAGCCACTTCTCCTTTACGTAAACCAAAAGCAACCACTTCTATTTTATTTGAAACCAATCGCTTAATAGCCATATTGGAATACCTTTGTGGTTTTAATGATGCCCCAAGCACCAGTGTTTTTCTATTCATATATCTATAAACTGTTAAAAGACTGTTAATTTTACTTAATTACGGTAACAGAACTTAATTTTTGACGTCTTCTAAGAAACATCAATCAAAAATCAAACCACCATTATGAGACCACTAATTTATTTGTGTGCTTTTTTATTTTCCATTTCCATAGCACAAGCCAAAACAACAGATCCCAAAATTGATAAAACAGGAACCGTATTTGGTACTGTATTAGACGCTACTTTAAACCAACCCTTACCGTATGTAAATATTATAATTAAAGATGCAAAAAACGCCAACATTACAGGAGGTATAAGTTTAGACGATGGCACCTTTACTATTAACCAAGTACCCGAAGGCGACATTATTGTAAGCATACAGTACATTGGCTATAAAACAGTAAATAAAACTATTACCATTGGCAAAAACAATTACAATGTTAACTTAGGTACTATTCTACTTGAAGAAGCTGCCGAAGGTTTAGACGCTGTTACCGTAGTAGCCGAAGTATCGACCATACAACAAAAGGTAGACCGAAAAGTAATTACCGTTGGAAAAGATTTAACTACCGCCGGAACTAGCGCTAGCGATATTATGAATAATATTCCTTCGGTTAGTATCGATCAACAATCGGGAAACATTAGCTTACGCGGCAACGAAAATGTGCGTGTTATGGTTGATGGCAAATTAAGTAACGTACCTATTGCACAGCTTTTAAAACAAATTCCATCTACATCTATTAAAGAAATTGAATTAATTACAAATCCTTCGGCTAAATATAATCCTGAAGGCATGAGTGGTATAATTAATATTAAATTACATAAAAACACAAAAATTGGTTTTAATGGTAACCTTAATGTAGGATTAACACATGAGGTTTTTGCAAAATTTAATAGCTCTGTAGATATGAATTACAGAAATGGTAAATTCAATTTTTATGGAAACTACGGAAATAACGTAGGTAAATACGATAATTTTGGATCGATATTGCGTTTGGATGATAATTCGTTACAAAACTTTAAATTTTTAAACAGTGGAACATCGCATTTATATAAAGTTGGCGTCGATTTTTATGTGAATGATAAAAACACGCTTTCATTTTTTACCAACCAAAATATTTATAACGGTAATAATTCTGGAAGTGCCATAATAAGCTACGAATCGCTTAAACAAAGCCAATTATTTAATAATATTTCTGGTAACAATTCTGGACAATATAACTTAGCGTACAAGCATGAATTTACAGATGAAAACGAAACCTTAGATATTGAAATTGATTACAACGATTTTGAAAATGACGAACTTGCCAATTTCAATTTCTTTAATTTTGATTTCCCTACTAACTATGTTGATAATGTTGACACACAACGCCAACAAACCACAGTAAATATTGATTATGTAAAACCTGTAAACGACAAAACCAAAATTGAAGCAGGACTTGAAGCCCGTTTATTTAACACCAATATCGACTACATGTCTACAGGGCAAACGTTTTCTAGCGAAGGCGATATTATACCCACACCAAGTACCGGTTTTGATTACAATAGAGACATATACTCGGCGTACTTTACCTACGGAAAAACATTAGAAAAATGGAACTATCAAGTTGGCATTAGAGCAGAACAGGTTAACGTAAACGCCGATGCTTTAAAAACATTTAGCGATGCTAGCACAGAATTTATTCCTTTTGAAAATGATTATTTTCAAATATACCCATCGGCATTTTTAACTTACAACCCCTCCGAAAAAAACTCCTATCAATTAAGTTTTAGTCGTCGTGTAGACCGCCCAGGCTTACAGCAAGTAAACCCAATTAGAGAATGGAGCACACCGCGTTTATCGTCTTTTGGAAATACCGAATTACAACCTCAATTCACAAACTCTCTTGAAACAAATTATACAAGACAATTAGAAAAAGGGAGTATTACTGCAGGGATTTTTTACAGAATTATTGAGGACAACATTAATAGATATGTATTTATAGATAGAACCAATATAACCTCTGGTAATTCGAATTTATCTTATGACAATTTTGATAACACCACGGCATATGGTTTCGAGTTATCTACAAATTACCGACCAACTAAATGGTGGAGTTTAAATGGTAGTTTTGATTTATACTCGCAAAGGCAACAAGGCATTATAGAGATTTTAAATACCGATGACATACAAAATGCAACCGTAAATGATATTTTGAAGCAAAACAACGAGGTTGAAACTATTATTTGGAATGTAAGAGCATTTAACAATTTTAAAGTATCTAAAAAATTAAGTTTTTCTTTATTTGCAATGTATAGAGGCGAAGAAGAAAGTCTTCAATTCACCAGAGAACCTATGTATATGGTTAATACAGGTATGCGCTATAACTTTTTAGAGGATAACAGAGCTACACTTAGTTTTAATTATAACGATATTTTTAACACTATGAAATTCGAATTTGAAGGCAGCACACCGTTTCCTAATATTGGCGGATTTAACTGGGAAAGCAATACTTGGAATATAGCGCTTTCTTATAGGTTTGGAGGTAACAACTACAGCGCGTTAAAAAGAAAGCAAAGAGAAAACGACACCAAATCTGGTGGTGGCGGCTTTATGTAATATTTACATTTAATAATCTGCATAATAGTTGATGGTTAGTATTTTTTGTACGATTATTAAATAAAAATCCCTAAACATCTAGTTTAGGGATTTTGTTTTTAGGATGGTGTATTTTCAAAATGTTAAAAAATTTGTTAAAATTTGAAAATCAGCACAATAACATACAATATTTTTACGTTAAACGTATAATATGTAATCTAACCAATTAGCGAAAACGTAATTATTTTAGAGTTAGTCGTCTACAAAAACAAATTCGTAGTTTAAGATTCATATAATTAAAGCTCGAAACTTGTTTCGAGTTTTTTTTATCTCATGACATTAAAATCAAATAAGAAATACGCTTTGTAATGTATTTATAAATGCAACGTCTAACCACCATATAATTCTTCATTTAAGTGTTAATTGGAGTTGATTAATAGCTAGAAAAACCCGAAACTATATGTTTCGGGTTTTTTGATTTTATATTTATAGATAAGTTTTACCTTGGTATAGCTGCTTGTTTTTGGCGGATAATGCGTTAGGGATTGAGCATTTGTTGGAGCTCCTCGCAGAGAGCGACTTGCGAAAGCCCGACCCTTGTGGTAACGCCCAAATATTTATTTTAAGCCCATTTTATAATGGCACTTCCCCATGTAAAGCCACTACCAAAGGCGGCTAAAACAACGTTATCGCCTTCTTTTATTTTTCCTTCTTCCCAAGCTTCGGTTAGTGCAATAATAATGGAAGCGGCCGTTGTATTACCGTATTTCATAATGTTATTAAACACTTGGTCGTCGCGCAAACCAAATTTCTTTTGTATAAATTGAGCAATACGCAGGTTGGCTTGATGCGGAATTAACATATCGATGTCTTCCTTTTGTAAGTTGTTTTTTGTTAAACCTTCTACAATAACCTCGCTAAAACGCACTACGGCATTTTTAAATACAAACTGGCCATTCATGTGAGGAAAATAACTTTCATCGTTAGGATCGTTATCTGCGATAATATCGTTTACCCATCGTTTTCCCATTCCTGGAGCTACTAACACCAATTCTTCGGCATGTTCGCCTTGAGAGTGTAAATGCGTAGATAAAATACCTTTTGTATTATCTTCTTCTCTACTTAAAATGGCAGCTCCTGCCCCATCGCCAAAAATTACGGTAACCCCTCGACCTCTTGTGGTTTTATCCAATCCGTGAGAGTGCAATTCGCTACCAATAACTAATATGTTTTTATACATACCGGTTTTTATAAAATTATCTGCCACCGAAATAGCATATACAAAGCCAGAACACTGGTTTCTAACATCTAAGGCGCCAATGGTTTTAATATCTAAAGCATGTTGTACTTGCACTCCTGGTCCAGGGAAATACATATCTGGACTTAAGGTTGCAAAGATTATAAAATCGATATCGTCTTTATCTATTCCTGCGCGCTCTATGGCTTGTTTTGCGGCCTTAACACCCATTGTTGCTGTTGTATCTCCAGAGCCTTCTTTTACCCAACGACGTTCTTTTATACCAGTGCGCTCGGTAATCCACTCATCGTTAGTATCCATCATTTTAGATAAATCATGGTTTGTTACTACATTATCTGGCACGTATTTACCTAGTCCTATTATTTTTGAATTGTACATATGTTTTAGTCTTATTTCTATTTCCGCGAAGACGGAAACCTTCTAAATGAATTAACAAAGTACAAAATTAAACGGTAAAATTCCAAATGAAATAAAATTCCCAAAACCGCATAGATTAAGATTTGGCATTTAGGCTTTCTTTATAATTTACTTTTACCAAAGAAAAAAGGTGTGTCAGTTTGTCATATTTAGTCAATTGGCATTTTTGTTGACTATTACATTTACAGTAAATAAAAAATTAAGTTAAACAGATTTCCTCCTTCGAGGGAATGACAAATAAATTATATTATGACAAAAGGAAACATTAATGTATCGGTAGAAAATATCTTCCCACTCATTAAAAAATTCTTGTATAGCGACCACGAAATATTTTTACGCGAGCTAGTTAGTAACGCAACAGATGCTACTTTAAAACTTAAACATTTAACCAATATTGGCGATGCTAAAGTGGAGTATGGTAATCCTGTAATTGAAGTTAAGATTGATAAGGAAGGTAAAAAACTTCATATTATCGATCAAGGTTTAGGTATGACGGCCGATGAAGTTGAAAAATACATTAACCAAGTGGCTTTTTCTGGAGCTGAAGAGTTTTTAGATAAGTACAAAGATTCGGCTAAAGATTCTGGAATTATTGGACATTTTGGTCTTGGTTTCTACTCTGCATTTATGGTTGCAGAAAAGGTTGAAATTATTACTAAATCGTTTAAAGATGAGCCTGCTGCACATTGGACTTGCGACGGATCGCCAGAATTTACATTAGAAGCTTCTGATAAAACTGATAGAGGATCAGAAATTATACTTCATATTGCCGAAGATTCTACTGAGTTTTTAGAAGAGTCTCGCATCTCTGAGTTGTTGTACAAGTACAACAAGTTTATGCCAGTTTCAATTAAATTTGGAACTAAGGAAATTAACGATCCTGAGCATACACCAGAAACGACTACAGATAAAGATGGTAAAGAAACGACTGAGCCACACAGAAAAATAACGGTTGATAATATTATAAACAACCCAAATCCTGCTTGGACAAAACAACCAGCAGATTTAAAGGATGAAGATTATAGCGCATTCTATAGAGAATTGTATCCAATGCAAATGGAAGAGCCGTTATTCAACATTCATTTAAATGTTGATTATCCGTTTAACTTAACTGGTATTTTATACTTCCCAAAAATGTCTAACGACATGCAAATCCAGAAGGATAAAATTCAACTGTATCAAAACCAAGTATATGTTACCGATAATGTTGAAGGCATTGTACCCGAGTTTTTAACCATGCTTCGTGGTGTTATTGACTCGCCAGATATTCCATTAAACGTATCGCGTTCTTATTTACAAGCCGATGGTGCTGTAAAAAAGATTTCGTCTTACATTACTAGAAAAGTTGCCGATAAATTAAAATCGTTATTTAACAGTAACCGTGAGGATTTTGAAGCTAAATGGAACGATATTAAAATTGTAATTGAATACGGAATGCTTTCTGAAGATAAATTCTTCGAAAAATCTGAAGCGTTCACCTTATACCCAACGGTAGATGGCAAGTATTACACTTACGATGAGTTATTCAATAAAATTAAAGCAAACCAAACCGATAAGGATGGTAAGTTAGTTATCCTTTATGCATCAAATGCAGATGCGCAACACAGTTACATTGAGTCTGCAAAAGCTAAAGATTACGAAGTGTTATTATTGGATTCTCCAATTGTATCGCATTTAATCCAGAAATTAGAAAGCACTAAAGAAAACATTACGTTTGCACGTGTAGATGGCGATCATGTAAATAATTTAATTAAGAAAGATGAAACAACAATTTCTAAATTAGATGAAGAGCAAACTAAAACCTTAGATGAGTTATTAAAATCTGTAATTCCTTCTGATAAATTCCAAGTGCAATTAGAAGCTATGGATAGCACAGAAACACCTTTTACTATTACGCAACCAGAATTTATGCGTAGAATGAAAGAAATGCAAGCTTCAGGAGGCGGAGGTATGCAAATGTTTGGTAACATGCCAGAAATGTACAATGTTATTGTAAATACAAACTCTAAGTTAGTGAGTGATATTTTGGCTACCGAAGCTAAAGAAGATAAAGATCGTTTAATTACACAAAGTTTAGATTTAGCACGTTTATCTCAAGGCCTATTAAAAGGCGAAGAGTTAACAAACTTTATTAAACGTAGTTACGAAATGATTAAATAGGTTATTTGCAGCAAACCCTAAAAAACAGGGCGCTTAATAAACAAAAACCATATATCTTTTCGCTTTCTCGGAAATAATAAAAACCACTTTGTGAAAACAAGGTGGTTTTTTTATGCCATAGTTTATAAAACCTTTAACATTCAATTTTTATAAAAGTTAAGACCTTTGCCGCTTTAAAAAATTAAAAAACCGTATGAAACTATTAAAATCACTTACTGTTATTCTATTCTTAACTATTTTAAGCACATCTTGTAGCACTAAAGAAACAGCAACCGTAACCTATTGGGTAAATAGTGTAAAAGCAGATTGCGATGCTGGGGCAGGTAAAACAAAATGCTTACAAGTTTATAAGGGCACTAATTTAGAAGATGCCAAATGGAGCTACTTCTACGCTCCTATTGAAAATTTTGAATTTGAATTTGGTTATCTTCAAAAAATTGAAGTTACCGAAACGCCTAAAGATAAAACTAATACACCTGCAGATGCATCTTCAATAGCCTACAAACTAGTTAAAGTTTTAGAAAAAAAGAAAGACCCAAAAATGGCTTTACATGATATTTGGGCCGCTACGCACATTAACAGCACCACCATTTCAAACACTAATAACAGACCAAATTTAGAGATTAACGTTGCTAAAATACAAGCTTTAGGTACAGATGGTTGTAACAATTACTCAGGCCAAATTAAAAACATAACAGATAAAACAATAAAATTTGGTGTAATGGCGTCCACAAAAAAAATGTGCGCAAATAGCACTGAAGCCGAAAGTTACAACAAAGCCTTAGCCAATACAACAGCTTATAAAAGAGAAAACTTAATATTAACTTTTTTCGATGTAAATGGCAATGAAACGCTTCGGTTTAAAAAAGTAGATTAATTATAAGGTTACGTTTTCGCTTTCGCGGAAATAATAAAAGCCACTTTGTGAAAACAAGGTGGTTTTTTTATAACCTAAAACTAAGACTCATTTTCTTTTGTTAACTTAGCTCTAAGAGTAATATTATGAACCACAAAATATTTGAACCACAAGAAAATTTGGCAGAATGGGTAAAGTGTTATTGGACTTTAGAGAGTGCACCAGAAAACACACCTACAAAAAATACCATTATTCCAGATGGTACCATGAAACTCATTTTTCATTATGCCGATACTTACCGCCACCACCCAAACAACCAAGAAAGTATTATTTTACCACATTGTTTTTTAATAGGGCAACTTACACGACCTTATGTTGTAGAACCGCTAGGTGTTACGGGCTCATTTGTAGTTCGGTTTCAACCTAACGGCTTTTTTCCATTTGCTAACATTGCTATTAAAGATATTCAAAACACAGCGGTACCCTTAACAGAACTTTTTGGAAAATAAGGCCAAGAGTTAGGAGACAACATTTTAAACGCCAACAATACCAACGAAAGAATTGAGTTAGCAGAAGCATTCCTCCTAAAGCGGTTAACAGATAAAAATACTATAGACAGTATTGTAAAATCGACCGTTGAAACCATTTTTGAGACCAATGGACAATTCTCGGTAACAGAACTCTCCAAACAAAATAACATTAATAGAAGGCAGTTAACCCGTAAATTTTCATCTACCATAGGGTTAAGTCCTAAACAACTCTCTAAAACCATCCGCATTCAAAACACATTAAAAACACTATTAAATAAAGATGTGCCAAGTCTTACCGATTTAGCCTACGAAAATGAGTATTTCGACCAAGCTCATTTTATAAAAGATTTTAAAGAATTTACAGGTTTAACACCTAAGGAGTTTTACGGCGATCATTTAAAAATGTCTTTAATTTTTGACGGCAAAAAATAAGCGTGTCCCATTTTTACAATTTTATATTTTAAAGTCGTAGCATCTTTGTAATGCAATAACGCAACAAAATATAAAAGCAAATAATATGAAAAATGTAAATCCTGTAAATTGGTTCGACATCCATGTATCTAACTTAAACCAAGCTAAAACATTCTACGAAACTGTTTTTAATATAAAACTTGTTGATTTTCCTGCAGAATTTGGAAAACAATCTGGTTTCCCATTCGATCCAAAAGGGTTAAACATTACTGGTGCCTTAGTAGAAAAAAAAGATTTTGTACCTAGTAGTAACAACACGGTTATTTATTTTGAATCGCAAGACTGTACAACCGAAGAAAACCTGGTTGAACAAGCAGGTGGAAAAATTATAAGACCTAAAATGTCCATTGGAGAATTTGGTTTTGTTTCTATATTACAAGATATAGATGGTAATGCTATTGGTTTACATTCAAGAACATAAATACTAGTACTCTATTAAATAATATGTTTTAAAACACAAATGGTTTTATCTGTTTGTGTTTTAAACTTTATACATGTATTTTACTTGACTGGTAGTTGAAACTAAAATGTACACTAAAAACTCGAGTTACTCCAACCAATTTTTAAAATCCTTAACCCGCTCTCGTGCCACAATAACATCTTGCTCGTTATACGAGTTTAATTTTATTTGCAAACGCGAATTGGTATAACTCACCATATCTTTTATGGCATTAATGTTTACAAAAAACTTACGGTTAATACGGAAAAAGGTATTGGGTTCTAACTCGTTTTCTAGATTATCTAAGGTGGTATCTAAAAGATAGTTTCTTCCCTCGGCGGTGTGTACATAGGTGCCTTTGTTTTCGCTATAAAAGCATTCTATTTCGTCTATATTTATAAGTTTTAGGTGCTGCCCTACTTTAACCGAAAATCGTTTTTTGTACTCGCGATCTAAAGGGTTTATTAATAATTTTTTAATATCGTTAAAATCGAGGGTTACGGCTTGCTTTTGCGGTGCTCGTTCCTGGTATTTTTTTACTGCGGTAGCTAAATCGTCGTCATCAATAGGTTTTAGCAAATAGTCGATACTGTTTAGTTTGAAGGCTTGCAGTGCGTACTCATCGTAAGCGGTGGTAAAAATGATGGCCGATTTTATTTCGATAGCTTCGAAAATCTCGAAAGATAAGCCATCGCTTAATTGAATGTCTAGAAAAATTAAATCGGGATGCGGGTTATTTTGAAACCAATTTATGGACTCTTCGACGGAGTGCAACATGACTTGAGCTTCTAAATCTAGACTTTGAAGCATACGTTGTAAGCGTCTTGCTGATGGTTTTTCGTCTTCTATTATTATTACGTTCATTGGTTTTTGTTTTATTTTTTTATCATGTTCCTGTTGCAAATCTCTTTTTTTAAACACCAACAAGGATTTAAGCCCTGTATGGAAAGGCTAACTGAATGTTAACTCTGCCTTTTGCAGACTTACCCGCGCTAGGGATTGCAGCGAAAAGCCCACAGCGGAGGTACGGAGCGAGGACTTGCAGCGTAAAGCCCGACCCTTGTGGTAGCGCCCAACTTCTAAAGTCTTTTTAAATACTTGAAGCCACATTTTATTTCCACTGTTTTTTATCCTTTTCCATATATTGTTTTATCTTTTTTTCTTCCCAGGCTTTACTAAATATTGGGTTTTTACCAAATACGCCTATGGCATGAAAAACGATACCAATACCCCAGAAAAAAGCGGTTGAAAAGGTACCAAATTGCCAGAATTGGGCACTGCTTGAGTTTATGGCTATCATGGCTATTAAAAAAATATTTACTAGGATGTACCAGAACGCGTGCCAATAGAAACCTTTTAGCGCTTTTACGCGTTTTTTGGCTCGTATATAGGCTTGCTCTTTATCGTGATTGTTTTTAGTGAATGGTTCTATATTAGCGTTTTGCATAGCGTTGTGTATTATTGGAGTTGTTATTCCCATTTGTTTTCTTCTTTTCGCATAATCTCTTCTATTTTGCGTGCTTCCCATTTTGAGCCTAAAGTATCTTTAAACACAAAAACTCGAAGTGCATGAATGGCTACCGCTATACCCCAAATAATTATGGAATACCAAAACCATTTATAATCCCAATAGGTTTTGTAATTTATAAAAATGGTAAACGGTGTAAATAAAATATAGGCAACAAGATGCTGGTAAAAACCTTTTATGTTTTGGATGTGTTGGCGCGCCTGCTCTTGCTTTTTATTAATTTCGTTTTCTAAATTATTTTGCATGACTACAGTATTTTAATCCCAATCGTTTTTATCTTTTTGCATATACTCTTCCATTTTACGCTTTTCCCAGTTTCGGCCAAATGCACCGTCGTTTATAAATACTCTAAAGGCTTGTATGGCTAAGCCTATGCCCCAACCAAACATTGGGAACCAAAACCATTGGAAACCCCAATAAGTTCGGTAATTTATAAAGATTAAAAAGGGAATAACTAAGCAGTAAGATATTAGGCTGTAATAGAAGCCTTTTAGCTCGTCGACGTGATTTAATGCACGCATGTAACTGTCGTCTAATTTTGATGTGGATGGTTCGTTTCTCATAACTGATATTTGTTTAGTAAGCATAGGTATTGACACTGCAAAACGGTTTGCTTCTTTATATATATTTACTTGTTTGTTGGTTAATAAACCATAGCGTTGCATGATATTGCTTAAGCCAACACCACTACTCTTTTTCACTATTTGCTTGGGTTGTAAGTTGTTTTCGACTATTAAATTACCCGCGTCCTCGTAAATTCTAATTTGCAATGGTTTACTAGAGGTAACTGTATTGTGTTTTACTGCATTTTCTAGTAGTAATTGTAACGATAATGGCACGACTTTGCTTTCTGGGTTTGATGCGTTTTCGGGCATGTTGAAAATAATACTGTCTTCGAAACGCATTTTAAGCAGCGACATGTAGGTTTTGGCGAATTTTAACTCCTCGTCTACCGTTACCAGTTCTTTGTTTTTTTGCTCTAAAACATAGCGATACACTTTGGATAGGGATGTTGTAAACTTTTGAGCATTTACGGGGTTCTCTTCAATTAAACTGGTTAAAACATTTAAACTATTGAATAGAAAATGTGGATCTAATTGGTTTTTTAAAGCATCGAACTTAGCGCTTGCCGTTCCTGCAATTACTTTTTGCTCTTTTATTTTGTTTTGCTGATACTTATTATAAAAATAAACAACATGAAAAATAATAACAATGGTTAGGGTGATCCATAACCCAAATTGATAAAACCTAAAGTGCTCGTTGGCTAGAAACTCTGAAAACGAAATACCATCGTAAATTACAGCGGTTGATGCTCTTAAAGCAAACAGGCCAATTAATGTTATAACAGTAGACCCAATAATGCCAATAACAACCCGCTTTATGGTATCGCTTTTTTTCCAGTTGCGACGTTCCATATAATCGAAAAAAAACATATTAGAATAGCCTAATACAAAGGAATACAATTGATAAAAGCTAAAGTTGACTAAAAATTCTGTTACCGTTTTAAAATTAAAACCACCCGATATTAGATTGCCAATAGCAAAAATGATACAGCCAATTACTACAGTGATAATGATATTTTTATTTGATTTTATCATGATGGTTTTTATCTAATCGGTTTTATTTCTCGCAAGCGTCTAACAACATTTTTGCTCTATCTGCTCCCCAATTTGGGTGAAATGCTGTTTCTGGTTTAAAGTTAGCAAAAAGTTCTGTGGCATGCTCTAAATCTTTACAAAATGGCGTTGTATCTTGACCAAAATATTTTGCTCCGCCCATATCCCACTCTGCTTTACAATATACAGCACGAGGGTTTGTAGGATCTATTAGTTTTGCTTTGGTATACAACTCTATAACTTTTCCTGATAGGGTCATACCATAGGTTGCACCATCAAAAGTAACCCAAACCGTGTGTAATAAGGCTTGAAGCACCAAAATCTCTGGATTATCCTTTGAAATTGCGGTAGCATCATTAATTAAATTTTGAGCTTTTTTAAGTTTCGCAGAAAGGACATCTTCATTTTTTTCGCCAAAACTATACAGGATATTAATTTGAGCCGCATAGTATGGCGGTAACCAATTATCTGGTTCTGCGTGTGCAATACGCTCAAACAAATTAGAAGCTTCAATTGGTTGGTTTTGCGCCCATAAATCAAAGGCTTTTTGCATACCTTTTTCATAGTTTGTTTGTGCAGTACCTAATCCAGAAATTAGTAGTGTTGCGATAATAAATAATTGTTTCATGATTGATTATTTTAAATTGATGAAACAAATATCCAACAGAACTAAAGGTTTTAAAAAACCAACTTACCGAATTGTAATTTTTTAATACTGAATTGTAAAATACAACTAACAAACAACCAAAAGAGGCTGCTTGATATGTTATCAAACAACCTCTTTTATATTGAAATAGTCACAAATTTAAAAACTACTAACCACCATCATACTTAAAGAAGATAGGTACAGCGTATGCAACTTTTACAGGTTTACCACGTTGTTTACCAGGTTGCATTTTTGGTAATTTACCTATAATACGTTCTGCTTCTTTTTGTAATATTTGATCTGGACCTCTAGAGCGAATTCCGGTTATGTATCCCGTTTTATCTATTACAAATATTACAGAAACTCGACCTTGAATACCTAAATCTAAAGCAGCTTGTGGGTAATTAAAATTACTAGTTACATGCGCTAACATCTTTTTTTGAAAACAGTCTTTAGTTGCTTGTTTAGATAAGCCCTCGCAACCAGGAAATACTGGTACATCTTCTATAACAGCGAAAGCTACTTGAACGTCCTCTTCTATTTCATCGACAACCACATCTCCAACAGATACAATACGCTCTTCAATAGCATCAGATTGATCAATTTCTGAACTTTCAATTATAGTTTCTTCAATTTCAACAGTATCATCTACAATTTCAACCGATTCGCTAATAGCCGCAGGTGGCGGCGGTGGCGGTGGCGGAGGCGTACTCATGGCAATAATAGGAATTTCTTCTTCTACTACATCTTCCATTTCTACAACATCGATATTAGACTCTACTTTATCATAAGTTCTATATTCTATAGCCTGCCAAGATAAAAACAACATTAAATTTAGTCCGATAGCAAAATAAATACTACTATTTCGTCCTATGTCTAGGTTTGGATTTTTTTTAACTTCCATAACATTTAGTTTTAATAGATGGCTAATACTTTATTAAGTCATCTCAATTTCAATACCCTAAAATTATTGTATCTTCAATTAATCAACTATGATATTTGTCATATCTTAAAATTGACCCCCTTTTAATTTAATATGACAAACATTATTGATTTTAAAGTTTAACGCCCTTTAAAATATGAGTTAAAAAAGTAATTTCATGCCGCATGCATAAACGTTTCTAGGTAGGGTGTGTTATATTTGTAATACAGCATTTGAATAAAATCGCATTAAAATGAAACTAAAATATTTTTCGCTCGCTCTATTCTTTATTATTTTAAGTTGTAATGAAACGAAAGAAGTTAGTTCGCTTCATCATGAAAATTGGTCGAAACGTAAGGCAAATATAAAGACTACAGATTCTCTAGAATTTGGTAAATCGTACCTATCTATATATTCTCAAATTTATAGTGTGTCTGAGCATACTACGCATAATTTAACTGTTATGGTGAGCTTAAGAAACACCAGCGATTTAGACACCATATACCTTTTAAAGGCTAACTACTACGATTCTCATGGAGCACCTGTAAAAACCTATTTTAAAGATCCAATTTATTTAGGACCTATGGAAACCACCGAAATTATAATTGGTGAAACCGATGTTGCTGGTGGCACAGGCTCTAATTTTATTTTTGAATGGAAAGTCCCGAAAGGCTGTCCAGAACCTTTATTTGAAGGTGTTATGAATTCTACTAAAGGACAACAAGGTTTATCCTTTACCACACAGGCAAAGCGCATTCAATGATTATAGATCAAATTCTGAACAACATATATCCTTTACCTGAAACTTCAAAATCGATAATTAAAGCATGTATTTCAGAAATTAATTTTCCTAAAAAACATGTTCTATTAAGAGCCGACAAAATTGAAAGTAGTATTTATTTTATTAAAAAAGGAATTGTGCGCGCCTATACCAATTCCACCGATAATGAAATTACATTTTGGTTCGGGAAAGAAGGAGACCCCGTTATTTCAATGAAAAGCTATGTTACCAATCAAAAAGGTTACGAAGACATAGAGCTACTAGAAGAGTGTGAATTATACGAGCTAAAAACTGAAAAATTACAGAAGCTTTTTGAAAAAGACATACATATAGCAAACTGGGGACGTAGGTTTGCCGAACAGGAACTTATTAAAACTGAAGAACGACTTATTTCTCGTCAATTAGGAACAGCTAGAGAACGCTATATAGAACTTCTAGAAAACAATCCAGACTTAATTAAACGTGTACAATTAGGCCATATCGCTTCTTATTTAGGCATTACACAAGTTAGTTTAAGTAGAATTCGCGCAGAGATATAATAAGCTTTCTTTTTTTATCATTTGTTAAATAGTTTCTGCAAAATGTTTAAGAGTTTTGTGCTCTATTATTCTTTGCTATACGGGGTAATTTTATTTTACTATTTATTAAGCAAGAATGATTTTAAAATTAACTTTAAAACATTTTAAATATGCACATTATCAAAAAACTTAAAACGCCTCTTTATCTATTCATGTTTATAGCATTACTTATAAGCTGTAACACTAAAAACAAATCGGACAATTCTACTGTAAAAGAAGAAACTAAAGTCGCAAAAAAGATATTATTTGTAGTTACAAGCCATAGTAAAAAAGGAGATACTGGAGAAAAAACAGGTTATTATCTTGGTGAAGTTTCTCATCCTTGGGATGTTTTACACAGCGCTGGTTACGATATAGATTTTGTGAGTCCACAAGGTGGAAAAGCTCCTGTAGATGCCTTCGATATGACTGATGCTATCAATAAGAAATTTTGGGATAACAACACGTATCGCAATAAAATTGAAAACACTAAAAAGCCAAGTGAAGTAAATCCGGAAGACTATGTAGCCATACATTATGCAGGTGGTCATGGTGCGATGTGGGATTTTGCAAATAACACGGAAATTGCAGAAATTGCACAACAAATTTACGAAAACAACGGCGTAATAAGCGCGGTATGTCACGGACCTGCTGGCCTTGTAAACATTAAATTAAGTAACGGAAAATATCTTGTAGATGGTAAAAAAGTAAATGCATTTACCAATGAAGAAGAAGTAAAAGTAAAACTAGAGGATGTCGTTCCTTTTTTATTAGAAGATCAATTAAGAGCGCGTGGTGCTATTTTCGAGAAATCTGCTCCCTTTAATAAACACGTAGTTACCGACCAACGATTAGTAACAGGTCAGAATCCACAATCTGCTCATAGCGTTGGTAAAGCCACCTTAAATGAATTGCAAAAACTAGCAAAAAACACAAAGTAAAAATGAGCGGAGAAAAACAACTAGACATTCTTTTAAAGTCAATGAAACCAAAACACAACGTGGGTGAATTTGTGTTTTGCAAAACGAAAAATCTAAATAGTATAAATATCAGTCAAGTGATTATGACTTTTAAAGAAGACGAAAGCATAACTATAGTTGCTAAAAGAGAAATCGCGGACCAACTAAATTTAGACTACTCTTTTGTTGCCTCTTGGATTACACTTACCGTACACTCCTCATTAGAAGCCGTAGGTTTAACATCTGCATTTTCCAATGCACTATCTAAAAACGGAATTAGCTGCAATGTTGTTGCTGCCTATTATCACGATCATATTTTTGTTGATAAAAAGGACACGGATAAAGCTATGGAAATATTGAATTCATTTTCCAAATAAATAAACTAAAAACGAATGAATTGGATTCTATTAATAATCGCTGGACTTTTTGAAGTCTCCTTCGCTTTTTGCTTAGGAAAAGCAAAAGAAACTACCGGAATCGACATGTGTTTTTGGTATTTAGGTTTTATTATTACGTGCGGTATAAGTATGGGCCTATTAATTAAAGCCTCACAAACATTACCCATTGGAACCGCTTATGCCGTTTGGACAGGCATTGGAGCAGTTGGAACGGTCTTGATAGGTATACTTGTGTTTAAAGAACCTGCTACGTTTTTAAGGTTATTTTTTATCATCACTTTAATAGGATCTATTGTTGGCTTAAAGGCAGTTTCGCAATAGAATAAAGAAAAGAATAAACATACAGAAGGTACATGAGAACTAGAGGATTTAGCATTCAAGATATTGAAGATTAAAAGCTTCGCGAAAAAGCAATTAGAATGGAGAAAGAACAAAATGTAGAATATGATGAAGTTTATATCCTTATAAAACCTCTCCCGTCTCCAATACTAAATGCTATAAATTATCTAACTGATTGCTCTTTTTATCCTCACTAATAGTCCAAAAGAACCCTACAAAAAAGAACTGATCGGTTGCTGGTTGTAAAGCACGTCTATTAAAAGTCCCATTTAAATCTGGCGCATTGGCATATTGGTAACCGTTAATATTTTTAAATCCTAACACATTATTTACAGAGGCATAGAGTATTTTTTGAGGACTAATTAAATAGGCCCAATTTAAACTTAAGCTGTTAAATGATTTTGTTTTATGGTTTAAAAAACCTGTATTATTAGGATTAGTATACGTCCTGCCCGAAGCAAAACTATAACTCATACCAACTTGACTGCGCAATGAATCTATCCAATATTTCCCCACAACCGATGCATTATGCGTATTTGCAAAATTAGGTTGTGCTTTTGTTGGAAAATTATTGTAATCGCGTTGGGTATCTAAAAGCGAATAACTTAACCAATAATCGAAATTTTTAATGCTTTTACTATCTCGCCAAAACAAATCTAACCCTGTGGCATAACCACTACCATTGCTAGTATAATTGCTGTTAAAATTGGTGAACTCGGTATCATACTTAACTAAATTACTATAGTTTTTATAATAGCCTTCGACTCTAAAAATTTTTCTATCGCCATTGTATTGATAATTAAAAATATAATGCGACGCATTTTCTGCTTTTAAGTCTGTATTAAACTTTAAAATATTACTTGAAGGGTTTTGATAAAAATTACCATAAGCGAGAGATACTTGACTTTTGCTACTTGTTTTATAAGCAACCGAAACTCGTGGTGCCATAGAAAAATCTTTAAAAATTGCACTATACTCGCCACGTAGCCCAGTTTTAAGCGCTAAATTTTTAGATATAAATATATCGGCTTCGGCAAAAACGGCTGCAATGTTATTATTATATCCATAATCTTCATGGACAACAGAAGCATCTTTATACGATTCGGTAAATTGAGTTCCAAAATATTCTGTTCCAAAATAAAGTTTCAAACGGTTACTAATTCTGTTTTTAAATTTCATTTTAGCGTGCAATGACTTTTCATGATTATTTATCTTGCTTTCAATTATATTTAAGTCGTTTTTAGCCTGCGTTAAACTAACACCACTAAAAAAAGACCAAGTATCATTTAATACACCTTGATACGATCCGTTTAGGTAAAAATTATTATTTTTAAGTTTAAAATATGCCCCTTCTGGCTCATTAATATCATCTTGAGTAAGTTCGAAATTAGTAGCATCAAAAGCTCCGTAAAGCTTAAACAAGCCAGAGTTTGTTTTCTTTCTAAAAACAGCTTCACCCGATGCGGTTTCAAAAGGCTTTATCCAATCATTTCTACTTTTAAAAATAGTATTATAAGGTGTTAAATTTATGTATGATGCATTAACGCTTAAAGCGCTCTTTTTCCATTTTTGCGTATTACCAAGCGTAGCACCAAGACTCATTATACCTATATCTGTTTTTTCTTGATCGGGCTCATCTGTTGTATTTAAAAGTAAAACACTCGACAAGGCTTGCCCATATTCGGCGGAATATCCTCCAGTTGAAAACGTAATGCCATCAAACAAAAAAGGCGAATATCTACCACGTGTTGGTGCATTATTAGTAGTTGGAGAATAGGGCGTAAATACACGAATACCATCAATAAAAATTTGAGTTTCGTTAGCATCGCCACCTCTTACAAATAACCTGCCATCTTCGGCCACCGTTGTAGTTCCTGGTAAGGTTTGTAAAGCACCTACAAAATCGCCTAATGCACTGGCAGTAGTTACTACATC
Source organism: Algibacter amylolyticus (assembly GCF_014202225.1). Taxonomy (GTDB): domain Bacteria; phylum Bacteroidota; class Bacteroidia; order Flavobacteriales; family Flavobacteriaceae; genus Algibacter_B; species Algibacter_B amylolyticus. Next base: position 87,049 of record NZ_JACHGE010000009.1, on the reverse strand, counting down.
TAGAGGTTTTAAAGCATTTACTTTACTGTTATCGCCTGCCGAAAATGTTCCTGCCGATAATACCACGGCATCTAAAGCGCTTACATCTTCTCGTAATTTTACTTCTATAGCTTTCATAAAAGTGACATCGCCAACAATTGTAAATGGCTCGTAAGCCAAAAATGAAACCACTAAAGTTTGGGTTCCTTTTGCTGGGGTATCAAAATAAAAGGCCCCTTTTTCGTTAGAAGTAGCGCCATCGTACGTACCTTCTAAATAAACGTTAGCACCTTCTACAGGTTCGTTCTTTGCATTAAGAATGGTTCCGCTTATAATGGTTTGAGCCGATACTTGTAGGCTGATTATCGCCACTAGGATCATGGTAATTTTTTTCATGATGAATGTAATTTTACTGTTCGATTTTTTTAATGAGTTACTGAAAAACAAGTAACATAACGCAAAGGTGCACTACAAGGGCAACTTCAAAAACTCTTAATTACCGAACTGTAAAATTTGTATGATGAATTGAAATCCTATTCTAAATAAATAAGAAAATAAGACATGAGATGAATAGAACTCTATGTGTTAACTACTAAGCACTCACTTTAATTATGTAAATAAGGCAACTATCAGCTGCAATTAAAACTAGAATACAAATAAGCAATAATAACTATTAAAATCTAGATTTTAGAATAGCAATAGTATGATGTTATAACTAATTTAAACCTGATTATTAGATTGGCTTAATTAACTAGTATTTCATCCACAAACAACCAAGCGCCTCCTCCATGTGTAGGCGACTTTTTTAAATTAGTTGCAATTACTTTTATATAACGAGTATTTACTTCATTGAAATTAATTTTAAAAGTAATTAAATCTTTCCCTGAACTTCTGTTATAACTACGTTCTATTTTTCCAACTTCATTAAAAACAGCTCCATCATTTGAAACAAATACGGCAACAGCAATAGGGAAATAAATACCTGATTCAAAATTTTCTATGGCACCTAAAAACACTTCTTTTATAGGTTGTTGCTCTTCTAAATCGATAACAACTTCCATATCTTCTTCTAACCAACCTTGCCACTGGCCATCACGAAAATTTTTTGAACCTCTAATGCCGTTAACTAAACTTAATGGTCCGTCTGCCGGATAACTTTCACTAAAAGAGGACTTGAATTTTAAGGCTTTACCAAAAGCTTTATGAATTTTAATAGTATCGATAAAAGTTTTACCAATTGGTTTCTCGTCTTTAAACAAAGATGCTTTTATGGTTGTTGTCTCTTCAATCTTAAGAGTATCTGTATATTTTATAGCGTTATTTTGAATATTTTTATCTCCTAAAACATAACGAATATCAGGGTTAGGAAATTCATTACTTAAAGATAGACTTAATGAGTTTTCTTCAAGATTAGCTATTGACCTAGAGGTAACTAAATAAATACTTTTAGCATAATTAATTCCTAAATAATCATAGCGTTCAAATTGTGAATGTAGTCGTTTTGTAAAGTCCTCCCAACTTCTAGATTCTTTTGTACTCCAAAGTACTTCAGATAGCGCCGCTAGTCTTGGAAATGTCATATAGTCTGCTTCCTTGTTGGTAGATATATATTCGGACCATAAATTACCTTGAGCTCCTAAAACATGGTTTGCCTGAGCTTCTGTCATGCCTTCAACTACCGGATCAAATTCATAAACCGTACTTAGTGGTGTATAAGCATTAAAGGCTAAGGGCTCTTCACTTCTAGGGCCTTGGTATTGATTAAAGTAGCAATGCGACGCCGGCGTCATAATTACATCATGTCCTTGAGCCGTTGCTTCTAATCCGCCTTCTGTACCTCTCCAACTCATAACAGTAGCTTCTGGCGCTAAGCCTCCTTCTAAAATTTCATCCCAACCTATTATTTTTCTTCCTTTAGAATTAATATACTTTTCTATACGTTTTACAAAATAGCTTTGTAATCCGTGTACATCTTTAAGCCCTTCATCTTTCATTCTTTTTTTACAATTTGGGCATACCTCCCAATGAGGTTTTATGGCTTCGTCTCCACCTATATGAACATATTTGGAAGGAAATAGCGGCATAACCTCATCCAACACATCTTCCAAAAAAGAAAAGACATCATCTTTACCAGCACAATAAATATCCTTATAAATCCCCCAAGATTCCTGAACAATTTTTATTTGTCCATTTTCCTGTAGCTTTTTGGATGTTTCAGACATCATGTTTTGATGCACATGTGTTGGCTCATCTGGAAAACAACTTAAATAAGGGTAAGCAGCAATAGCTGCACTACTATGACCAGGCAATTCTATTTCTGGAATAACAGTTATATTTCTCTCAGTTGCATATGTAACAATTTCTTTTATATCTTCTTGTGTAAAAAACCCACCATAAACTTTATTATCATTTTCACTTCCGGGGTAATGCCCAATTATGGTTCCATTTCTGGATGCACCTACCTCGGTTAATTTAGGATATTTTTTTATTTCTATACGCCAACCTTGATCGTCTACTAAATGCAAATGCAGAACATTCATTTTATACATAACCAACCTATCGATAGTCTGTTTTACAAAATCGATGTCGTAGAAATGGCGAGACACATCTAACATAAATCCCCTATGCTTAAATCGAGGTTTATCTTTAATAATTACGGCAGGTATAATCCAATTAGTAACTTTAGCCAACTGCGAACTTTCAATTGTTGTGGGTAATAATTGACGTAAAGTTTCTAAACCATATAAGAAGCCAGCATTGTCTTTTGCAGTAATAGTTATATTATTAGTAGTAACAACTAATTTATAAGCTTCTTCTTCTAAATTAACATCGGTTATAAATTGGATGAAATTTCTATTTGGAGCCGTTTTAACCACCTCAACTTTAAATCCAGCAGCATTTTCTAATTGGCTAATTAAATACCTAGAAGCAGCTATTAACGCACTATTTGCAGTGACAAACTTTGTATCATTTGAAAATTGAAACACCCCTTGATTAAGGGTTAATTCCAATGGCTTAGGTATAATATTGATATCAGCTTCAGTAAAAACTTTTGGAGTGCTTTTAGTACAAGAACTTACAATAATTAATAAAACAATTGAAATTAACGTATATGCTTTTTTCATATCTATATTATTACGAATGCTTTGGCTATAGCCTACAATATATAACTTTATTTTAATTAAGTGTTTTAAAAACACTTAAAACATTCTACTGTATGTATATCTAACAGAAACCCATACGCCCGTTAATTAATTATATGTCCTTAAGTTGTGGCTGCTACTCAATGTAATCACTTTTTTTTTACTATCTAATACGGATTAGAGATCGCATTTAAAAATTAGAATTAGCTAAGTAAATAACGATAGTTTGCGTTACTTTAAGTAACAGATAATAATTTAAGATTTCGGGTAAAGTGTCTTTTGGATAAGATTAATACTGAAAATCAATAAGATCAAAAGGCTTTAAAAAACAAAAGCAAGCTATATTTTATAGCTTGCTTTATTTTCAACTGGTGTTGAATTTTTCGTGACCTCGACTGGATTCAAACCAGTAACCTCTTGAGCCGTAATCAAGTGCGCTATTCAGTTGCGCCACGAGGCCTTTTTTGTGGGTGCAAATATACATTTTTTTATAAAAAACAACCAAATTTTTTCTTTCTATTTAAATAAATTTTAAAAATTGCTTTTATAAGTCTTAAAAACAATTAAGTAACTAATGTTACAATCAGGTAATTATGCAATACTTAACTTTAAACAAAAAAGTAAAATGCGCAATATATTCCTCCTTACACTACTCCTATTCACTTGTTTTTTTAATTGTAATAACTCAAAAAACAAGGCATATAACGCAATCGATAAATATGAAGATGCTTCGCAAAATCCCGGTAAACAATTAATGGAAACCAATTGTTATGTCTGCCATAGCCCTACAGCTCCACAAAACAATAGAATTGGACCTCCAATGATTGCCATTAAAAAGCACTACATAGGTGATAATACCACTAAAGAAGAGTTTATAACAGCTATAAAAGAATGGATTAAAAACCCGAATGCGGAAGACGCTAAAATGTATGGCGCAGTAAAGCGTTTTGGAGTTATGCCAAAACAAGCATATCCCGAAGAAACCATTGCTAAAATAGCAGAATACATGTACGATTATAAAATTGAAGAGCCAGAATGGTTTGAAGATCATTATAATAATGAAAGAGGCAACCGCAACGGTAAAGGAAATGGGAAAGGCATGCAAAATCAAAAAGCCAAAACTAATTTTGAAGATTTACCATATGCAGAACGTGGGTTAAGGTATGCATTAACAACTAAAGCGGTTTTAGGCAAAAACCTTATGGGAACCATTCAAAACAAAGGCACTTTGGTCGCCTTAACGTTTTGTAACGAACGTGCTTATCCGCTTACCGACAGTATGGCTATTGTACACAATGCTAGCATTAAACGCCTATCAGACAAACCACGAAACCCCAATAACAAGGCTAACCAAGAAGAATTAGAATATATTAATGAATTTAAACAAGTTATTGCTAACAATAAAGAAGCAACTCCTATTGTAAAGGAACTAGATGATAATGTTACGGTGTATTATCCAATTACAACAAACACAATGTGCCTTCAATGTCACGGAAAACCAAACGAAACTTTAAACAGAACAACATTTTCAAAAATTAAAACCTTATATCCTTTGGATAAAGCAATTGGTTATGATGTAAATGAAGTAAGAGGTATTTGGAGCATTACCTTTAACAAAGATTAAGTTTAACCTTTATTAAATTCATGCTAAAAAGTTAAGATGATTATACTGATAAAAATCATATTTAATAAAAACTAGGGTTAATACATTTACACTTTATAGTAACGACTAAATACTTTAAACATGATAACTCAAAACATAGCATTATATAACTGGAGTAATGGCGTAATAATGATTGCTATTTTCGCTCTGGTTTGCCTAACCTTAGTAGGTATTTTGATTAACTTTATGATGGGAGGCAAAAAAAACAACAAGGATACCACTGAAGAGAGGTAATTCAATATGGTGACTAATTTTTAGCTTTAAAGCGCATTTTTTGCGCTTTTTTTTTGTGCTTAATTAGTACATAAATCTTACTAATGAGAGCGCTTAGAAAAGCCTAGGCAAAAGGTATCACTTAAGTGACTATTGTTACAATAAATTAAGCTGTTATACCCTAATTTTACAATATAACATAATAAATATATACAGCTATGAATACTTTAGAAACAGCACAACAAGAAACTTTTGCAATGCCAAGAATTGGAGACAAGGCACCAGAATTTAAAGCCGTAACTACACAAGGAGAAATTAATTATCCTTCTGACTATAAAGGCAAATGGTCTATCTTATTTAGTCATCCAGCAGATTTCACACCAGTATGTACATCTGAGTTTATGACGTTTGCGCATTTAGAGGAAAAATTTGAAAAGGCAAACTGTAGTCTTATTGGTTTATCTATCGATGGTTTATATGGCCATATCGCATGGTTAAGAACCATTAAAGATAAAATTGAGTTTAACGGCATGAAGAACATAGAAGTTAAATTTCCTTTAATTGAAGACATCTCGATGGAGGTTGCAAAAAAATACGGTATGATTCAACCAGGTGAAAGCAAAACACAAGCAGTAAGAGCAGTCTTCTTTGTTGATCCAAATGAAACCGTTAGAGCTATTATGTATTATCCTTTAAGCTTAGGTCGTAATTTTGATGAACTTTACAGAGCATTAATAGCTATGCAAACCTCAGATAAATTTAATGTAGCTACTCCCGCTGATTGGAATCCTGGAGATGATGTAATTGTATCTCCTGCAGGATCTTGTGGCGTTGCCGAAGAACGCATGACGTCTACCGAGGATTTAGACTGTAAAGATTGGTTTTTCTGTACTAAAAAATTGGATAAAAATTTAGTTTTAGATACTATATTAAAAAAATAATTAACCCTTTTTCAAGTTTTCATAAAAAGCCTCTAATTAGAGGCTTTTTTGTAATTAAAGTTACATAGTTTTAAAGCTCTATGTCGTATTTTTATGGTCTAAATATCAATATATGGAAGACATGCTCTTTTACGATAGATTGCAATTTGCATTTACTATCACATTTCATTATATATTTCCGCAATTAACCATGGGATTATCTTTATTGATAGTCTTTCTTAAAGGTAAATATTTACTCTCTAAAATTGAAAAATATAATAATGCTGCAAAATTTTTAATGAAAATTTTTGCTGTTAATTTCACCATGGGTGTTGTAACAGGTATTCCAATGGAATTTCAATTTGGCACCAATTGGGCAAAGTTTTCAGAATTAACAGGTAGTATTATAGGTCAGACTTTAGCCATGGAAGGGATGTTCTCTTTCTTTTTAGAATCTTCTTTTTTAGCCTTATTCATTTTTGGAGAAAAGTTAATGGGACAAAAACTTCATTTCTTAACTGGCTTTTTAGTCTTTTTAGGCTCTTGGGCAAGTGGTTGGTTTATTTTAGCAACAAACGCTTGGATGCAACATCCTGTAGGCTATGAAATATTAGAAAACGGAAAATTTGTACTTAATAATTTTGGAGATCTTTTTACAAACCCTTGGCTTTTACCTGCATTTTTACATAATCAAATAGCATCAGTAGTAACGTCTTCATTTGTTGTAGCTAGTATAGGCGCTTTTTACGTGCTAAGAAATAAGCAAGTAGAATACGGCAAACTCTTCTTAAAAACAGGCGTAATTTTCGGTTTAGTTTCAAGTATATTAGTTGCTTTCCCAACAGGAGATTGGAATGCTAAAAACGTCGCAGAACATCAGCCCGCAGCTTTTGCAGCTATGGAAGGTATTTTTGAAACAGAAGAAGCTGGGTCTGAAATTGTTCTTATTGGGCAACCCAATATGGTCGATAAAAAATTAGACAACAAAATTGCTGTACCCAATATACTTAGCTTTTTAACGCATCAAGACTGGAATAAACAAATTCCAGGAATGGATCAATTTAAAGAAGAAGAGTTGCCAAGTAATATTCCTGCACTTTACTATTCATACCATATAATGGTTGGTTTGGGTACTATTTTTATTGGTGTTATGGCACTAGCTTTATTCTTTTTATGGCGAAAAAAACTATATACTATAAAACCATTACTTTGGACAATTATGTTTTTAGTGCCTTTCCCTTATATAGCTAACCTAACAGGTTGGTATACTGCAGAATTAGGCAGACAACCTTACCTAGTTTACGGTTTATTAAAAACTAGCGATGGTATTTCGCCAACAGTATCTTCAGGGAATACATTATTTACTTTACTTGGTTTTGTTGCTTTGTACATGCTATTAGGCCTATTATTTTTAGTATTAGTCGGTAAAACTATTAATCAAGGTCCAACACCTCAAACACATTAATTATGGAAGTATTTTGGTATATAGCAATAGCTATTGTTTTAGCAATATTTTTTATTTTAGACGGCTACGATTTTGGAACCGGAATCATTCATTTATTCTTCGCTAAAAAAGAAAAAGACAAAGAAGTCATTGCAAAATCAGCAGGTCTATTTTGGGACTCTAACGAGGTTTGGCTAGTGGCCGCAGGCGGTATGCTTTTCATGGCCTTCCCTACCTTTTATGCGTCTGTTTTTAGTGGGTTTTATTTACCACTAATTATCGTCCTTTGGTTAATAATTTTCAGAGCTATTGGTTTAGAATTTAGAGGGCTATTTAAATATCAAATGTGGAAAGACATTTGGGATACCTCATTTGGAGTTTCTAGCTTATTACTAGCCCTGTTTTTTGGTATTGCTTTGGGAAACATTGTTAGAGGTGTAAATTTAGGAGATGTTCAAAATGGAATTTCTGCTCACGAAGGCCATTACTTTTTTCTACCATTATGGAATAGCAGTTTTAGTCCATTAACAGAACATCCTGGGGTTATTGATTGGTTTACCCTTGTTATTGGCTTAATTGCCGTAGTTACCTTGGCCATTCATGGTGCCAATTGGATTATTTTAAAAACTAATTCATCTATAAACAGCAAACTTAAGGGTGTTATTTTTAAGCTGAATATTGTATTAATTGCACTTACCTTATTCTCTTTATACTTATGGCAGATAGTAAATCCGAATTCCTTAAATAATTTTGTTGAAAAACCATTATTAATGGTATTTCCTATTATTTATTTTACAGGTTTAATTGGTTTGTTTTTTATAAAAAGAATTAAAAAAGATGGCCACGCATTTTTATTATCAACCTTATTGATTTTAGGCGGAATCACATCGTCCTTAGCATCTTTATTTCCGGTAATATTACCGTCGGTTAATACGGTTAATGAACCTTTAACAATATACAACACTGCAGCTCCAGAGTATGGATTATCTGTAGCGTTAACTTGGGGTATTATTGGCTTTATTCTTCTACTTGTTTACTTTATAGTTCAAAAAAGACTAATGGGAGGAAAAGTTGACAATATGGATTACGGACACTAGTCTAAACTAACTATTATGACAGGGACTTTAATTTCATTAATAAGTATTCTTATTGGCATTATTGCGGCTAATACCTTTGGATATTTCAATAAAAAATACTCTTTCGGATTAACGGGAAATTCTTTAATTGGTGTTTTTGGAAGCGTTTTACTAATCAAATCTTTTGGAAGATTAGGCTTCGATCCTTGGTCGATAATGCAAAATGGAACTTTTCATATTGGATTATTTTTAATTAATTGTATAGTTTCTATTCTAGGTGGCATTTTAGGACTCTTTATCACAAAACACATAGAAAATAAAATAAACAAAAAAGCAGCTAATTAGCTGCTTTTTTTGTGTAACAAAAGTTACTATTTAACTCGTAAAAAAACACAACCTTTACAACACGACTAAAGCCATCTATTTACCACATAATCAAAATAGTATATTTATTTTTTCATGCTTTAATCGCATATCATTTTAAAATAATCAAATTGTAAAACATGTCTAAAATAGTCATTTTAGGAGCGGGAATTGCTGGCCATGTAGCAGCAACTCATTTACGCAGAAAATTATCAAAAAAGCACGAGGTTGTTGTAGTGTCTCCTAATAGTAATTACCAATGGGTTCCTTCTAATATTTGGGTTGGCATTGGACAAATGAAGTCTGATAAAATTTACTTCCCATTAGCACCATTATATAAAAAGAAAGGCATTGATTATAAACAAGCCAAAGCGATTTCGTTTTTTCCTGAAGGCGATAAAACCGAAGAGAAACCTTATGTATTATCGGAATATGTAGTAGGAGAAAATAAAGGCCAACAAGAAAAAATAACTTACGATTATTTAATTAATGCTACAGGTCCAAAACTAAACTTTGAAGCCACTCCAGGTTTAATTCCGGGTAAAAATAAAGCCTATTCTGTTTGCACATATTCTCACGCAGACCATGCTTGGGAAGGTTTAAAGGAAGTCATTGAGCAAATGAAATCGGGTAAAAAAGTTAAAATACTAATTGGTACAGGACACGCAAAATCGACTTGCCAAGGTGCTGCTTTTGAATATATATTAAATGTAGAGCAAGAGTTATGTAAACACAATGTGCGAGATATGGCAGAAGTCACTTGGATTTCTAACGAATATCAATTAGGCGATTTTGGTATGGATGGTATGTTATTAAGCTACGGAAGCATGACCATGAAATCTCATGAAATGGTTGAAATGATTTTTGAAGACAGAGACATTAAATGGATTCTTGGAGCTGGCGTTAATAAAATAGAAGATGGTTTAGCGCATTACGAAACGCTTGACGGTGAATATAAAACTGAAACTTACGATTTTGCCATGTTAATCCCATCGTTTTCTGGTCATGGTTTTAAAGCTTATGATAAAAATGAAAACGACATTACAGAAAAACTCTTTAAAGGGTTTATGATTGTTGATGCAGATTACACACCAAAACCATACGAAGAATGGTCTGTAAAAGATTGGCCAGAAACCTATCAAAACCCGAGTTACAAAAACATTTTTGCACCCGGAATTGCATTTGCACCTCCACACGCCATTTCTAAACCAAGAACAAGTAAAAACGGGACGCCTATTTCACCAGCACCACCACGAACAGGAATGCCTTCTGGTATTACCGCAAAATTAGTTGCAGATAACATTATAGATTCTATAAAAACAGGAAAAGAATCTTTACATCACAAAGGGTCTATGGGAAATATGGGCGCAGCGTGTATTGCTTCTGCTGGTTATGGAATAACAAAAGGAAGTGGTGTTAGTATTACAACCTATCCAATTGTTCCAGATTATGAGAAATACCCAAAAACACAAGGCAGACAATTAGGCAAAACCTTTGGAGAAATAGGTTTAGCAGGTCATTGGCTAAAATTGGCTTTACATTACGCTTTTATTTATAAAGCTAAAATGAAACCATTTTGGTGGCTGATTCCTGAGTAATAAATAGTAAACTGTCACAACAACTGGTTGCAAAAAACTAGAAAACTAAACACAAATAAAATGACTCAAAGAATATCAAAATATCAAAGATTTAAAATGATGAATCCCATCATTCAGTTTTTCAAGTTCATTTATTTAAGTCTAAAAATAATGATTATTGTAGCTGGAGGTCATGGTGGCGCGAGAAGCTAATGCTATTCTAATATTGTTTTAGTAATACAAAGACTCTGAAGTAATAATCCTAACACCCATTGCAAGCATCTTAGACTTTATAGCTTCAAACGCTTCTACATCTAGAGGTTTAGAGGCATCTTCAATAAAATAGCAGTCAAATCCTTCTTTAACAGCATCACATATAGAAAAGTAAACACAAATATCTGAAGCCAAACCACAAAAATACAGTTGGGTCGCTCCTTTTTCCTTTAAATAGCCAGTTAAACCAGTTGCTTTTAAATGGTTGTTATCATAAAAGGCACTATAACTATCAATAGCTTTATCGGTTCCTTTTCTAAAAATAGCCTCGTACTTTGTGGTGTCCAATTCTGGATGTAACTCTGCTCCCACGCTACCTTGCACACAATGTTCTGGCCATAAAGTCTGCATATTACCGCGCCACTCAATACGATCAAAATCCGATTTACCGTCATGATTTACAGCAAAGCTAGAATGCTCTTTAGGGTGCCAATCTTGTGTGGCTACTATCAAATCAAATGTATCTTTTATGCTATTTATTACCGGTACAATTTTATCGCCGTTAGGCACGGAAAGTGATCCTCCAGGAATAAAATCATTTTGTACATCAATGACTAAAAGTGTTTTCATATTTAACTTTTATGCTGGTTAATGAGATTATTTCGTTCGTTTTTAAGCTTACTACTAAGTCCTATTTTATAAATATGCGGGTTATGAAAACGCTTATATTCAACAGGTAGTTTATCTAAACGCGATTGCGAATATTTTGAAATCTCGGTAACCGTTCTAGCCGGTGCCACACGTTTACCATGTTCCATAACCAATTCTAATAAAGGCTCTTTTTTAAGCTCACTAATATCTATTTGCTTAGTTATATCAAAAGGATGTTCCATTTGGCTTACTTCGCCTTCCGAGTAAATAGCAACCGCATCTGCGCCATAAAACATGCCATCGGCATCCAGCATTCTATACACTTGCTTTTTAAAAGGAAGCGATACTTTTATAATATTTTCAGAGAGTTTAATTCTAGGCGCATCATTAAATTCCGATAATTTATAAACACCATCCAAAGCAGCATCTGGTCTTCCTGTAACGAGATTGGTTCCTACACCAAAAACATCAATAGGCGCATGTTGTTCATTTAAACTTTTAATTACAATTTCGTCTAATTGATTCGACACAACAATCTTTACATAATGTAAACCAGCAACATCTAAAACGGCTCTTGCTTTTTTAGATAAATAGGCTAAATCGCCACTATCTAAACGGATTCCGAATAATTTATCGCCGCGTTCTTCCATTTCTTTAGCCACTGTAATGGCATTTGGTAGCCCTATTTTTAAGGTGTTATATGTATCAATTAAAAGCACACAATTTTTAGGGCGTATTCGAGCAAAATCACGAAAGGCCTCTAACTCGTTATCATAACTCTGTATAAAAGCGTGCGCCATGGTTCCTGTAGATGGGATATTGTAATCCTCTGCTGCTTTTACATTACTAGTACTATCAAATCCACCAATGGCTGCAGCTCTAGAGGCATAATATCCACCTGTAGCATGTGCACGACGCAAGCCCATATCTAATAATATAGCATCTTTGGCACTATAGCGAATTCTACTCGCTTTGGTAGCAATTAAGGTTTGAAAATTAAGAATATTAAGTAACAGTGTTTCTATTATTTGTGCTTCTATAATATTGGCTTCTACTTGTAAAATAGGACGGTTAGGAAAAACAACATCCCCTTCCTTACTAGATCGAATATTGCCTTTAAAACTGAAATTTTTCAAGTACTCCAAAAACTCATTTTCAAATCCTTTTTCTTTTAAATAAGAGATATCGGAATCTGAAAATTTAAGCGAATCCAAAATATCTAATACATCTTCTAACCCAGCAAATATGGAATAGCCACTACCAAAAGGATTATGACGAAAATAATAATCAAATACCGCCCTACCATTTGGTTTGGTAACAAAATAGACCTGCGCCATTGTTATTTGATATAGGTCTGTATATGCAGCTGTAATATCCATAAATTTTTAAGTTTTGTTTGTAAAATATTTAAAATTTGAAAAACCTTAGGTAAGCCTCCTATAAAAGTATTCCATTTTAAATTAGTTTCCTTTTAAGCGTTGCCATAATTCGGTTAGCAGTTTTTTAGCATCCCCATTATCTTTAGGTTCTTCTGTAAAAATGACGTTGCCAAAAGCATCCACATCTAACCTGAATTTAAAAACAAAGTTTTCAGCGTTAGGCTCTAAACTCATCAAACCAAATCGTAAATCGTTAAAATAAGGGGTATCATCTTTTTTATTGATGGTGTACCAACCTTCGGTAATAGCAATCATACGTTTTACGCTTTCATCTTCAATCAAATCCCCTAATAACTCATGGTTTTTAGGGTAGCTATCAAAAGTAATGGGTTGCGAATCAAAAAACGAATAATTACCAAGTAAATAGGCGTTTTCGGTTTGCACATTAGCACTCCAAAGTATGGTGTTTAAAGGCGAAGGCCTAGTATCAATATCTAAATACGCTATATTTTGTGTATCTAAAGCAGCTTCAAATTTAGTGTATGCAACCCACTTTAACAGTAAGGTTATTGCCAAATAAGTGGTACTAATTATTAACCCCATGCTATTGTAAATCCGACGCTTTGCTGTAGTGCGTTTTTGGCGCATAGCTAAAATTAAAAACACTAAAAAAGGAACGGTGTACAAAGGATCGATTACAAATATATTTTTAAAAGCTAATCGTAAATCGAAAGGCCAAAACAATTGCGTTCCCCAAGTGGTATGGGCATCTAAAATAGGATGTGTTACAAACGACCAAAAGAATAACCACGACCAGTCCTTAAAACTTTTATAAGTTTCATAACGCGATACCAGCCATCCAAAAAGAGGCGCGAAAAGCACAGAAAACACAATAGAGTGTGTAAAACCACGATGTATGGCCAGTGCAGAAACGGTATCTGTAAAATGCGAAGCAAATACATCGAAATCTGGAATAGTTCCTGCAATGGCGCCATAAAGCATCGCTTTGTTTCCAACTTTTTTACCTAAAACAGCTTCGCCTACTGCAGCTCCTAATACTATTTGTGTTAATGAATCCATACCGTTTGTAAAAATAAGTTAAGCAAAGTTAAACACACAACAATCTTTTAAGATAATCAACTTTTCCATGGGTAACTTATGTTACGTACACTAGTGGTCTTCCCTTGTACATTTGTGTTAAATTAAATAATTGATGAAAAAACATATTTATATAACTCTATTCCTTTTTGCTTTTAGTTTTAGCATAAAAGCACAAGACATCATACCAATAACGAAATTGGATGTACTTTCTAGAGTTTCAGAAAACAATACAAGCATTAAAATTTCTGAGGAAGTATTTAAGCAAGCCAGAGCGGACTACCGTCAAACTAATGCAGTGTTTTTACCCAATATTACAGCTAGCCATTCTGCTATTGCAACTACAAATCCTTTAATGGCTTTTGGCTCTAAGTTAAACCAAGAAATTTTAACGCAGAATGATTTTAATCCTGCACTATTAAACGATCCTTCACAAATCGAAAATTTTGCAACTAAGCTAGAAATTCAGCAACCATTACTAAATTTAGATGGCGTATTTCAGCGTAAAGCTGCTAAGTCGAAAATGCAAGCCATGGCGTTAAAAACAGAACGTACACAAGATTATTTAGCTTTTGAAGTTGATAAAGCCTATATGCAATTACAATTAGCTTATAAAGCTGTTGATGTGTTAGAGAAAGCCCTAGAAGCTGCAAACGCTAATAAAAAATTAGCAGACGATAGCTTTAAACAAGGCTACTTACAACGTGCAGATGTACTAAATGTTGAGGTACGTGTTACCGAAGTTAAAAACCAGTTACAAACCGCTAAGAGTCATGTGCAAAATGCTTCAAATTATTTATCTTTTTTAATGAATGATGAAAGCTACGTGGTTTACACACCAACAGACGATTTAACCCTTACAACCTTTACTTTTGAAGATAAAATGGTTTCTGAAAATCGGTCGGATATTAAAGCGATGCAATTAGCAACTAATGCTTTTGAAGCTATGAATAAAGCCGATAAAATGGCCTTTTTACCGCGTTTAAATGCCTTTGGTAGTTATGAGTTATATGACGATGAAATTTTCCAGGGTGATGCTAACGGATACTTATTTGGAGCACAACTAAGTTGGGATATTTTTCAAGGCTCGAAACGTTTTGGAAAAGCCCAAAAAAGTAAGGCTGAATTTGAAAAATCGAAGCTGGAATACAAACAATACGTATCGCAAAGTAATTTAGAATTAAATAAAGCAAAACGTGCATTTTTAGATGCTGAAAACAAATTAAAACTAACGGCATTGGCCTTGGAACAATCGGAAGAATCTTTAAGAATAAGAACCAATAGGTTTAAGGAAGGTTTAGAAAAAACATCCGATTTATTAATGTCCGAAACCCAATATTCTCAAAAACAACTTGAATATTACCAAACCATTTTTGAATACAATTACACACAAGCATACCTACAATTTTTAACTACAGAATAAGTAGAAAGTAGTATTAAGAGCAAAGTATTAAGACGATAGAATTAAGAATATAGATTAAAAAATTTCGGTATTCTTCAATAAAACACAAAAACAAATCCAATGAAAAAAACATATACCATCCTAACACTTTCCATAGCGCTTTTATTAGCCAGTTGTGGTAGCGACAAGAAAAAAACAGTTGCAGATAATACGGCAGAAATACGTGTAAAAACAAGCAAAGTGGCAGCAAACGGCAATAACCCTTTTTTATCTGTAAGTGGAAAAACTCAAGCGGTTAATAGTGCCGACTTAAGTACTAGAATGATGGGTTACGTTAATAAAGTACATGTAAATGTTGGCGATAAAGTTCGCAAAGGTCAGTTATTGGTTTCCATTAACAATACAGATTTACAAGCTAAACGTGCGCAGGTAAATGCTGGTATTACCGAAGCAACTGCAGCCTTTGAGAATGCACAAAAAAACTACAATAGGTTTAAAAGTTTGTTTAGCAACAACAGTGCTTCTCAAAAAGAAATGGATGATATGACTGCCAATTTTAATATGGCAAAAGCACGGTTAGAGTCGGCTAAACAAATGAAAAACGAAATTAACGCGCAATTTACGTATAGCAATATTACGGCGCCTTTTAATGGCACAATAACTAGTAAAAATGTAGAAGCAGGTAATATGGCAAATCCTGGTGTTCCATTAATAAGTATTGAAACACCTGGAAATTTTGAAGTGATGGCCATGGTGCCCGAAACGGAAATTTCGTCGATTAAAAAAGGATCAGTAGTAGATGTGTTAGTTAAATCGATTAATAAAACCTTAAAAGGAACGGTAAAAGAAGTGAGTACTTCTGCCAAAAACACAGGTGGACAATACTTGGTAAAAATTGATTTAGATAAAACCGACGCCAATATTTTATCTGGCATGTTTACAACCGTACAGTTTCCGGTGGAAAGTAAGGCTATAGCATCGATGGTTTTAATACCCACCAATGCTATTGTAACCAAAGGACAACTATCTGGCGTATATACGGTAAGCCAAAGTAATACAGCGTTTTTACGTTGGTTGCGCCTAGGCAGAACTTTTGGAGATCAAGTGGAAGTATTATCGGGTTTAAACGCCGACGAAGCTTACATTGTTTCGGCTGAAGGAAAACTTTACAATGGGGCTAAAATCAGTTTTTAGTAGGCAGTATTAAGTTACTGTTTTCAGTATCCTACAAGGTTTAAAAAACCTTGTAGGTATTTATAAAGAAGATTAAATAACACAAGTTTAAGCGCGTTAAGGATAGCAGTGGAAATCCTTTTTTCGCTGCCATATATGGCAAAAAAAGATTGCAACGGATAGCCTGTTAAAACGCCCAAAAAATAAAGATTACCTCCTTCGAGGTAATGAAAAATAGTAATAATTATGAAAGAAGGAATCGCAGGTAAAATTGCCAAAATCTTTATGCAATCGAAGTTAACAGTGCTGTTAATGATTGTTTTTATGGTGGTTGGTGTGTACAGTTCGTTTTTAATTCCGCGCGAAGAAGAACCGCAAATTGATGTGCCCATGGCAGACATTTTTGTAGGCTATCCTGGAGCAAGTCCTACCGAAGTAGAATCGCGTGTTATTAAGCCCTTAGAGCAATTAATATCGAATATTAAAGGTGTGGAATATGTGTACTCTACGTCCATGAAAGAGCAAGGCATGGTTATCGTGCAGTTTTATGTGGGCGAAGATATTGAACGCTCGTTTGTAAAAATGTACAACGAGATTAACAAACACATGGACCAAATGCCTGTTGGTGTTACATTTCCGTTGGTAAAAACTCGTGCTATTGACGATGTGCCTATGTTAGGTTTAACCTTGTGGAGCGAGAATTATGACGATTTCCAATTAAACCAAATGGCTCAAGAACTGGAAGCCGAAATTAAAAAGGTAAATGATGTAGCTATTACGCATAAAATTGGTGGTAGAGACCGCCAGTTACGTGTGGTTTTAGATAAAGATAAATTAGCGGCAAGTGGTTTGGATTTTTTATCAGTTTCTGAAATGATAAAAGCTAACAACAGCGAACTAAGTTCTGGGAGTTTTAATAAAAACGACGCCGAATTTTTGGTGAATACAGGCAAATTTTTAGCCTCTGTAACCGATGTTGAAAACTTAGTGGTTGGCGTGCAACAAAATCAACCTATTTATTTAAAGCAAGTTGCTAGCATTATAGATGGACCAGAAGTACCACAAAATTATGTGAGTTTAGGGTTTGGAAAAGGCGCTGAAAAATCGGCAAAATACAAATCGGAATATCCTGCAGTAACTATTTCGGTTGCTAAGCGAAAAGGTGCCGATGCCATGAAAATTGCAGAGGTAATTATAGATAAGGTAGCGCATTTACGCAGTACATTAATTCCTGATGATGTGCATGTAGAAATTACACGAAACTACGGCGAAACGGCGTCTCATAAAGTATCAGAATTATTACTACACCTTATTGGCTCTATCTTTGCGGTAACCATTGTGGTCATGTTGGCTATGGGTTGGCGAGGTGGATTGGTTGTGTTTTTATCGGTGCCAATTACGTTTGCTTTAACCTTATTGAGTTACTATATGATGGATTACACGCTAAACCGAATTACCTTATTTGCTTTGGTATTTGTAACAGGAATTGTGGTAGATGACTCTATTATTATTGCCGAAAACATGCATAGGCATTTTAAAATGAAACGCTTACCTTTTAAACAAGCTGCATTATATGCAATAAATGAGGTTGGAAACCCTACCATTTTAGCAACATTTACAGTTATAGCCTCTGTGTTACCTATGGCTTTCGTATCTGGTTTAATGGGCCCATATATGGCACCAATGCCCATTGGAGCTTCTATTGCTATGATTTTATCATTATTTGTAGCCTTAACCATTACACCTTATTTGGGGTATATTTTCTTAAGAGAGAAAGATAAAAAGGGTGTAGAAGAAAAACCTGAAAAAGCTGTTGAAGACACGCTTATTTATAGAATTTATAACAGGTTTGAAAGACCTCTTCTAGAGAGCAAAAGCAAACGATGGTTATT
The DNA here is from genome assembly GCF_014202225.1 of Algibacter amylolyticus. GTDB lineage: Bacteria > Bacteroidota > Bacteroidia > Flavobacteriales > Flavobacteriaceae > Algibacter_B > Algibacter_B amylolyticus. The sequence continues at coordinate 68,863 of NZ_JACHGE010000009.1, read as the reverse complement.
TTTATTAGGAACCTTTGCCGTTTTATTGGGTACAATGGCCTTATTTTTTACCAACTCGGTTGCTGTAAAAATGTTACCTTTTGATAACAAGAATGAATTTCAGGTGGTTATAGATATGCCAGAAGGCACAACTTTGGAGCGCACCGGTGTTGTAGCCCAAGAAATCGCTCAATACTTAGCTAACAGACCAGAGGTTGTTAATTACCAAAACTATGTTGGCACCTCTGCGCCTATAACGTTTAATGGTTTAGTGCGTCATTACGATTTACGTGGCGGATCTAATATGGCCGATATTCAAGTTAATTTATTGGCCAAAGAAGACCGCTCTGCGCAAAGTCATGATATCGCCAAATTAATGCGTCCAGATATACAAAAAATTGCAGCAAAGTATCATGCCAATGTAAAGTTGGTTGAGGTGCCACCAGGACCACCAGTACTATCTACCATTGTTGCAGAAATTTACGGACCAGATTATAAAGAGCAAATAAAAGTAGCAAACAGCGTTCAAGATATATTAAAAAACACAGCCGATGTGGTTGATATTGATTGGATGGTTGAAGACGACCAAATCGAGTATCAATTTGATATAAATAAAGAGAAAGCCATGTTATACGGTGTTGCACCTCAGCAAATTGCTTACACCATGAATATGGCCTTATCTAACCGAGCCATTACAACGCTTTACGACGAGGATGCTGTTAACCAAATTGGTTTAGTTTTGGCTCTAGATGAAAAAGAGAAATCTACAATTAACGATATTTCACAATTAAAAGTAAAATCGAAACAGGGTAATATGGTACCCATTTCAGACTTGGTAAATATCTCTCAAACTATTGCTGCAAAAAGTATTTACCATAAAAACCAAAAACGTGTGGTTTATGTTATGGCAGATATGGCTGGCGATTTAGAAAGTCCTGCCTATGCTATTCTTGGCATGGAAAAAAAGTTAAAAGAAATTCCATTACCAAAAGGTTACCAATTAAACGAAATGTATTTAGGGCAGCCCGAATTCGAGGATAATTACACCGTTAAATGGGATGGCGAATGGCAAATAACTTTAGAGGTTTTTAGAGACTTAGGCATTGCCTTTTTAGGCGCTATAATTTTAATTTATATTTTAATTGTAGGATGGTTCCAAAACTTTAAAGCACCTATTGTCATGATGGTTGCTATTCCTTTATCGCTTATAGGAATCATTCTAGGGCACTGGCTTATGGGCGCATTTTTTACTGCAACTTCTTTTATTGGTATGATTGCTTTAGCAGGAATTATGGTTAGAAATTCGGTATTACTTATCGATTTTATAAACCTTAGAACAGCCGAAGGTGTGCCGCTAAAACAAGCAGCTATCGAAGCTGGAGCAGTACGAACAACCCCTATTTTATTAACAGCAGGAACCGTTGTTATTGGAGCCTTTGTTATTCTGTTCGACCCTATTTTTCAAGGTTTAGCCATATCGTTAATGGGCGGCACTATTGTATCAACCGTATTAACATTGCTAGTTGTTCCACTAGTTTATTATATGATAGAGAAGAAGAATTATAAATAAATTTTTGTCACTTAAAGTGATTTTCGCTAGAAAATCGTACCGAGAAGTCTTTTAAAACCTTCTCGATACAATTCCGAAAGTATTCGGAATCACTCGAACTAACAACTAAATAATATAAAAATGAAATTAGTAATAGTTACAGCCGTAGAGCAATTTCAGAAAGAAGTTTCTAAGCTCTTTAAAAAAGCAAATATTGAAAACTATAGCAGTTCTGATATCGATGGTCATAAAAACGGATCATCATTACTAATGACCACCAATTGGTTTCCTACCGAAAAAGGCGGAAATGAATCTAGCATGTTTTTTTCATTTACAGATAATCAACATATAGATTTACTGTTTCAAGCCATTACAGAATTTAATACAAATTTAGAAACCAACAATCCTATAAAAGCGGTTGTTGTTCCTATCGAAAAATTTATATAAACTTAAAAATTAATTAAAATGTTAAATACATATTTTAGAGTTATTGTGGGCACCATGGTATTATTAAGCGTTGTGCTATCCGTTTACGTAAGTCCAAACTTTATGTGGTTTACGGTATTTATAGGGGTTAACTTAATTCAGTCTGCCTTTACAAAATGGTGTTTACTGGAAACCATTTTAGTAAAACTAGGTGTAAAAAAAGGAGACAACAATTGTTCTTCATGTTAAACCATACCCACATTTTTAATTTAAAAAAAGTAAGCATCATTAAAATCCTAATTATCCAAGTTAAAATTATTATTTTTGGGTATGGCTAACAATTTACTTGAGCAAAAATTTGCTCATACCCTAGATAACGACTTAATTAAAGAGATTTCCGAAAAAGGAATATTAAAAAACTTCAAAAAAGATGATATCATAATTGATATTAATCAAACCTTGAATTACATTCCTTTACTATTAACCGGCGATATTAAAATTATTAGAGAAGATAACGAGGGCAACGAACTACTCATTTATTTTCTGGAGGCTGGAGATACCTGCACCATGTCCTTAACCTGTTGTTTAGGCACCACAAAAAGTAAAATTAGAGCCGTAGCCGAAAAAGATTCCACACTTATTCTCATTCCGGTACAAAACATGCAAAAGTGGTTTCATAACAACGAAAGCTGGCGAAATTTCATTCTACAAAGCTACCAAATCCGTTTCGACGAAATGCTAGAAGCCATAGACAGTCTTGCCTTCTTAAAAATGGACGAGCGTTTGTATAAGTACCTAAAAAACCTAGCCATGGTAGATGAGACTAAAACCATCTCCATAAAACACCAAGAAATTGCCGAAGATTTAAACACCTCGCGCGTTGTAATTTCAAGGCTACTAAAAAAACTAGAAAACGAAAACAAAATAAGATTAGGCCGAAATAAAATAGTCGTTATTTAAACTATTTGGGCGCTACCCAAGGGTCGGGCTTTCCACTACAAGTCCTCGCACCTCCTACGTCGGGCTGTGGGCTTTCCATTGCAATCCCTAGCGCAACCATATGCTATTTGCAGTGCAAGCCCCAATAAACCAGTACTCTTTAAAAAACATCTCCTTAAAAATCAACAAGTTAACCATCGTTAAGTAACCTTTATTACATAAAAAGGTAAACTTCAATGTAAATTCGCATTAAATAATCAGGTATGCAATTTATATTAAACCCTTGGCCGTGGTATGTTTCAGGCCCACTAATAGCCCTAGTTATGGCATTTCTGCTCTACTTTGGCAAAACATTTGGTATGTCGTCCAACTTACGCACAATGTGCTCAATAGCAGGAGCAGATAAGTTTTCAGACTATTTTAAATTCAATTGGAAAGACCAATTATGGAATTTAACCGTAGTACTCGGTGCCATTATTGGAGGTTTTATAGCAGTAAAATTTCTATCCAATACAAGCGGTACAAATTTAAACCCTAACACCGTAGCAGAGCTTAAAAACATGGGCTTCCAAAATCCAGGAGCCACATTATTGCCTAACGAAATGTTTAGCTTAGAGGCCTTATCATCGCCTAAAACCTTAATACTTTTAATAGTTGGAGGCATTTTAGTTGGTTTTGGTACACGATACGCTGGCGGATGCACTTCCGGTCATGCCATTACAGGTTTAAGTAGTTTACAAAAACCATCTCTAATTGCCGTAATAGGCTTTTTTATTGGCGGTTTAATTATGACTAATTTTATTTTACCCTTAATCTTTTAAAACTATGAAAGCAGTAAAATTTCTATTAGTCGGCATATTTTTTGGTATTGTATTAGTAAAATCAGAAGCCGTTTCATGGTACCGCATTTACGAGATGTTCAGGTTTCAATCCTTTCATATGTATGGCATTATAGGTACAGCCATAGCATCGGGTATTTTATTTTTACAAATAGCTAAAAAAGGCCATATAAAAAGTATAAAAGGCGCAGATATTTATGTCCCTAAAAAAGACAACGGATTAGCACGATATATTATAGGCGGTACTATTTTTGGCTTCGGTTGGGCTTTAATAGGCGCTTGCCCTGGCCCTATGTATATTCTTTTGGGCACTGGTGTTTGGAGCATGATTATTGTAATTGCATCGGCGGTGTTAGGCACATTTATTTACGGACTGTTACAAAAAAAACTACCACACTAAACAATGGGAACAACCGAAATATTAGGCTATATAGGCGCACTAATTGTTGGTTTAGTTTTAGGACTAATTGGCGGTGGTGGTTCTATACTTACCGTACCGCTTTTGGTTTACCTTTTAGGGTACAATCCTGTAATTGCAACAGCCTATTCCCTGTTTGTTGTAGGAACATCATCTATGGTTGGTACTTTCCAAAAACATAAAAAAGGCTTAGTAGATTTTAAAACAGGATTAGCCTTTTCATTCCCATCATTTTTAGCCGTGTATTTAACACGTCGTTATTTAGTTCCTAATATACCAGAAACTCTTTTTACTGTTGGAGACTTCAGTTTAACTAAAGGTATGGGCCTCATGATATTTTTTGCAATTATTATGATTATTGCATCCTATTCCATGATTAAAAAAGATAAAACACAGGAGGTGCTTTCTGTAAAACAACCTTATTACAAAACCTTTATCCAAGGTTTAACTATTGGTGTTGTTACAGGTGTAATTGGTGCTGGTGGTGGCTTTTTATATGTCCCTGCATTGGTGCTTTGGGCTAAAATACCAATGAAAAAAGCAGTTGGTACATCTTTAATTATAGTAACTATTAATTCCCTAATAGGTTTTATTGGCGATGTGCAAACTATAGATATAGAATGGACCTTCTTACTGGTGTTTACACTAATTTCAATAGTAGGAATTATTATTGGCGTATTTCTCTCTAAATTTATAAGTGGAAAAAAGCTTAAAACGAGTTTTGGGTATTTTGTTTTAATAATGGCTGTTTACATAATTTATAAAGAGTTAAAATAGGATGATCCGTAATAAATGTTACAAACCAAAATGCTAAGGTTTTGTACTTTAGTAAAGTAGAATAAGTAATTAAATAGATTCCTTCCTTACAGGGAATGATAAAAAAATATAAGAATGCAAATAGAACAAATATATACAGGATGTTTAGCTCAAGGGGCTTATTACATAGAATCTAATGGTGAAGTAGCTATTATCGACCCTTTACGCGAAACCCAACAATATGTTGATAAAGCAAATAAAGAAAATGCTAAAATCAAGTATATTTTCGAAACGCATTTTCATGCCGATTTTGTTTCCGGGCACGTTGATTTATCTAAAAAAACAGGAGCTAAAATTATTTATGGTCCAGGAGCAGAAACTAGCTACGATATTCATTCGGCAAAAGATAACGAAGAGTTTAAATTGGGCGATGTTGTTATTAAAGTGCTACACACACCAGGCCACACCTTAGAGTCTTCTACATTTTTACTGTTTGATGAAAACGGAAAAGAACATGCTATTTTTTCGGGAGACACCTTGTTTTTAGGTGATGTAGGCAGACCAGATTTAGCGATTAAGTCCGATTTAACAAAAGAAGACTTAGCAGCTATGTTATATGATTCGCTAAGAGAAAAAATAATGACACTTCCAGACGATGTTATTGTTTACCCTGCACATGGAGCGGGTTCTGCTTGTGGCAAAAATTTAAGCAAAGAAACCGTAGGTGTTTTAGGCGAGCAAAAGAAAACTAATTATGCCTTGAGAGCAAACATGACCAAAGCCGAATTTGTAAAAGAAGTACTAGACGGTATTGCACCGCCACCACAGTATTTTGCAAAAAATGCCTTGATGAACAAATCTGGTTATGATTCTTTTGAAAATGTATTAAAAAAAGGAGATACGCCATTAGATCCACAACAGTTTGAAAACATAGCAAACCATGAAAGTGCCTTAGTTTTAGATGTTAGAACAGAAAAAGAATTTATTGAAGCCCATATACCAAATTCCATTTTTATTGGTATTAATGGTGGGTTTGCACCATGGGTTGGCGCCTTAATTACCGATTTAAAACAACCAATACTACTTGTAACGCCTAAAGGGCGGGAAGAAGAAACCGTAACACGATTATCGCGTGTTGGTTACGATAATACTTTAGGCTATTTAGAAGGCGGCATTGAAGCTTGGAAAAAAGCAGGAAAAGATGTTGAATCTATAAAATCTATTTCTGTAGATGAATTTTCTAAGGACTACGACAGCAAATCTAGTAATGTATTAGATGTTAGAAAAGATGGCGAATATAAATCTGAACACCTAAAAGGCGATCACGTGCAGCATTTTGCTTTAGATTATATAAACGATAACATGAAAGCTATAGATAAAGATAAAACGTATTACGTACATTGTGCTGGCGGTTATCGTTCTATTATAGCAGCTTCCATTCTTAAAGCTCGTGGATTTGATAATTTAATTGATATTGCTGGTGGTTTTGGCGCTATAAAAAATAGCGATTTACCTGTAACAAATTATGTTTGCCCTAGCACATTATAAACCATAAAAGCGATAACACTATGAATACAAGCTTAGAAATACAAAATTTAAAATGTGGCGGTTGTGCCAACACCATTATAAAAAAAATATCTAGCATAGAAGATGTTAGTGATGTACAAGTAAATATTGATAGTAATACGGTATCATTTAACTACAACGAGGAAAGTACTATTGAGAAAGTGCAAAACACTTTAAATGAAATAGGATATCCTGTGGTTGGCAATAAAAATAATTTTACTACAAAAGCGAAGTCTTTAGTGAGTTGTGCTATTGGAAGAATACAATAATATTAAAGGTTGCTAACTAATTTTGTACTGACTAACTCTCAATAACCAATTAAATTTGAGGCAGCCTTTTTATACGATTTCTGCACTTAAACCTGCTTCTAGAAGCATAGAACAGCGCGGTTTTAAATCTTTTAAAGCTCCCGTTTTTACTGTGCACTTTCCTTTGTAATGCACAAGTATTGCGCATTGCTCTGCTTGTTCTGCAGTATGCTCGCAGGCGTAAATAAGGGTTTCAATTACATGATCGAAAGTGTTTACATCATCATTAAACAGTACAATCTCATTTTGAGTTAATACGGCTTCTTCTAGTAATAATTCTTCTGATGCTTTTTCTTTAGTACTCATAATTTAATAATCTTTGGGGATTAATAATCCTACTAATTTATAAATTTTAACGATACCCAATTGTTTCTTTCCAGTTTTTCTTCAAATTTTAACAGATGTTTTTCACATTCGTTTTGAATCATTGGGATATCATCTGCGTAAAATCCGCTTAGAAACAGCAAACCATTTTTATTTAAACAAGACACATAAGTCTCCATATCTTGCATTAAAATATTACGATTTATATTGGCTATTATTATGTCGTATTTATTTTTTAAAACTGACGCGTCGCCTTCAATTACTGTAATATTTTCACAATTATTTCGCTCAACATTTTCCAAACTGTTTAGGTAACACCAATTATCGTAGTCGATAGCATCAATAGGTTTGGCACCTTTCATTTCTGCTAAAATTGCTAAAACACCGGTTCCACATCCCATATCTAAAACCGATTTATCTTTAAAATCATTCTTCAAGATATGCTGAATCATCATGTGCGTAGTTTCGTGATGCCCTGTGCCAAAACTCATTTTGGGTTCGATAATAATATCGTATTGGGTATCGAACTTGTCATGAAAAGGCGCACGAACTGCACAAACGTTGTCTACTACAATAGGGTTAAAGTTCTTCTCCCACTCTTCATTCCAGTTGGTTTGTTCTATTTCTTCAAAAGTGAACGTAATTTCAAACTCATCAGAATTTAAAATTTGAATATCATCAAGAATATTTTCATTCCATTCTTCCTTTTGAATGTAAGCTGTAGCACCTTCCTCGGTTTCTACAAAACTTTCAAAACCTGCATAACCAAGTTCTGCAATTAGTATTTCGACTGCTGGTTGTATGGGTTTTACTTTAAAATAGTAACCTATGTAGATTGTATTGGACATTTGCAAATTAAATTAAGTTGCAAATTTAAGGTTTATTACTTTATAAATTGCACTAGTCATCTCTATGCACCACCAAATATCTTTTTCCATTTAAAAGAGTGTGTTTTTTATCATTAATAGATAAGTAAAATGTATTTACAATAACTGCTTCTGGATAGCTATTTTAATAATACCAACGCTATTTTTTGCTCCTAGCTTGCTCATAATATTCATGCGGTGGGCTTCTACAGTTTTTGGGCTTATAAATAGTTTTTCTGATATTTCTTGCGTGGTTAATTCTTCAAAAATAGCCTTTAAAACTTCGGTTTCTCTTCTTGTAAGTTTAGGCTGAAACGCAGTATTTTCTGTTCTTCCTAAAGACTGATTTAAAATTTTTTTCTTTATGGATTCCTGAAGAAATTTTTCGCCTTTAGTAACGGTAGAAATGGCTTCTAACAATTCGGCTTTGTGTGCATTTTTAAGAAGATACCCAAATGCTCCATTATCTAAAATACGTTTTACAAACGATACGTCTTCATGATTGGTTAAGGCAATAATTCGAACCTTTGGAAATGTTTTTGTTATGGTTTTTGTGAGTTCTATACCATTAATATCTGGTAGATTAATATCTAAAAACAAAATATCTGGTTCATTAACCTTAAAGGCATTTAAGGTGTCTTTTGCATTTTCATGAATGGAGATAACATTAATATGCTTTTCATCCTTTAAAAGGGATTCAATGCCTTTAAGCACTACATAATGATCGTCTGTTATTGAAACCTTAATCATGATTGAATTTTGTGATATCTATTAGAATATTTACGGATGTTCCGCTTTCCGAAGATACAAAATCAATTTCTCCATTTAAAAATGCCACCCTACTTTTTATATTGGAAATACCAAGACCATTAGATGTTAGATTTAACGTATTAAACCCCACACCATCATCGTCTACAGCTAGTTGAATAATATTATTTCTAAAACTTAACTGGACATTAATCTCTTTTGCTTTAGCGTGTTTTATACTATTGGTAAGCAATTCTTGTGTAATTCTAAAAATATTGACTTCTGTTAATTTAGATAAACTCAAGGTATCCCCTAAAAAATCAAATGTTATTTTTGGCTCGTGGATATTATTCATATTGGAACAATAATCTGCAATGGCCGTTTTTAAATTAAAATTTTCGAGTACTGGTGGTACTAGATTATGTGAAATAGCTCGCACCTGCTCACAGGATTTATCAATCATTATAACAGCCTCCTCAATGGTTTTATTATTAAGTTCTAACAAGGTATTTAACTTGTGCTTAATAGCCGAAAGTTCACCGTTTACGCCATCATGCAACTCCTTAGCAATCCTTAGGCGCTCTTTTTCTTCGCCTTCTATTAAAGACTCTAATGAATTTATTTGTGCTTCGTTTTTAATGACTAATAACTCTTGATCTTTTCGTTTTTGCCGTTGTTTGTAAATAAGCCAACTTGCCAAAGAGAGAATTAAAAACAAGAGTGCTAAACCTATTGCTATATTGTTTTGCATTTGTTTTTTATTTATAATACTTTCCTGTTGGGCTAATAATAATCGTTGTTCATAAATTTCGTTGTCTTTCTTTTTGGATTTAAATTGCGCTTCCAACACATTTATTTGTTTTATGAAGCGTTCATTTTTTAACGAATCTGAAAACTTAGAACTTAATTCTTTATAAGTGTAAGCATCTTTGTAATCACCTTGACTTTTACTTATATATGCCAACTCTAAATAAACACGTTCTTGAATTTCTCTAATATTATTTTTCTTGGCAAACTCTAAGGCTTTTTTCAAATAACTTTTAGAGGCTTGATAGCGTTTTAAGTTAGAATAGGCTTCTCCTAATTTGAAGAGCACTTCTGCACGATAATACTCGTCGTTTATACCGTTATTAATTTGAAGTGCTTGTTCAAAAAACGGAATGGCTTTTTTATAATCTTGAGTTAATAGATGATATTCTCCGTAATTTCTTGACACAAAAAAACTTAAACGGTTATTAGATACAATTCTAGAAATACTATCGGCCTTATTAAAAAACGCTAAAGCATTGGGCAACATTTGTAATTTAGTTTGCGCTAAACCCAAATCGCCATAAATCATTCCTTTTTGAACCTTATTATCTTTAGGGTTATTTTTTAACGCTAATTCCAAATACTCAATTTCTTTATCATGCCGATTAATGGCACTAAAAAGAGCAGCTAAGTTTTGATATGATTGCGAAACACTTGAACTATCTGCTATGGTTTTAAATATTTGAATGCCCTTAATATAATTATCTACCACGTTATCATATCTACCAAAAAATTGATAGGTATTCCCTAAATTTATATAGGTTGCTGCAATACCTTTTTCATAGTTTATTTTTTTAGCAAAAGGCAATGCTATTTTATTATAATATATGGCAGAGTCATACAATGCCAAATCACTAAGCACAATGGCAGTATAACTATAGGCCCTAAAACTCCCTAAATTAAAATGTATAGATTCACTAATTTTAGCCGCTTTTTTATACGTTGAAATAGCTTTATGCGGGGTTTTAGCCTCTAGCTTATACCCTAAATTTAGTAATGAAACCACTTTTAAACTATCTTTAGAATAAGCGTTCTCTTTATCTTGAGCATTTAAAACGCTGGATAAAAGACATGCTAGCATTAAAAGAAATAATTGGAAGTTCATTTCAATTTTGTTAATTATCTAAAGATACAAAAACACATTACTGTTTTATAATACGCTTAATTAAACGTGCGTTAGCTGCTTCAATAACCACTATATATACAGAAGGTTGCAAACTTGAAATATCGATAGTTTTCATATTATCATGCAACTTAACCGATTTAATTACCCTGCCGTTCAAATCTAAAACAGAAAGGTTTTGTAAATTCATTTGCCCTGAATGCTCTATATGAAACACATTGGTTGTAGGGTTTGGATATAGCTTTAAATTTTTAATACTTACTGAATTTACATCCAACGCTACTTGTTGCGCAGACATATTAAAACTTAAAATACCAGACTGAGAAGATAGATTACCAACCTTTAATAAATACTCATTTCCTTGAGTTAAATTAGGAAAAAACCCACTATTAGTAAAGCATTGTAACTCTGTGGTTCCACAAGCATCGAATAAAGCATAATACCCTAACACATTTTCAGATAAGTGACTAATCTCAATATCATTAGTACTTGGCATGGTAAAACTATACCAAACATCTTGTACAGTAAGCGATTCGCTTGGAGGTTCGCAAGCCGTAATTATACTATTGGTGGCTGCCCCATTATTGGTTGTAGTTGTTATGTAACCCTCTGTAGGAACTACTATGTTTTGAGGTGAAGAGCATTCGTCATTAAAAATATTTTCAAGGGCTTGTAGTCTAAAATTTCGCGAATTGGAATCGTTCAATTTTTGTGAAACCCGTAACTTATAAGTTGTATTTAATATTAAATTTGAAAAGGTTCCGTTACCTTGAAAGCACCCTATTTCATTACCAGAACAAGCATCGTATAATGTCGACTTTAAATGAAATGTAGTGCCAGAAACTTGTAAATTGCCGGTTACTGGCATTACAAAATCGAACCACAAATCTAAATTAATGTCTGAATCTGTATCGCATGAGCTATTAAGACTTTCGGTCGCTGTTCTAGCATCTACCGTGTATTGCGTAAAATCGTTTGTAGTTATAGAAAGCGTTTCACTAGCACCACATTCATCATTTTCTGCCTTGGCAAACGCCTGAAATCTAGGTTGTATGTTTTTTGGAGAAATGGAAGCAATCCTTACTACATAATTAGTGTTTTCAACTAACCCAGAGATAATTTGCAAACCCGACTGACAAGAAATTTCGGTGCCACCACAACTATCATAAAGTGTTACAGTATCAAGTCCAGACAATTGTTCTATTTTTAAATTTCCTATTACAGGCATTGTAAAATTATACCACAAATCGAAATTAGTATCACTTGTTATTTCACAGGTGGAGTCTAAACTTTCATTGGCTGCTCTTAAATCTGTTTGGTAGGTATTAGAATTAAGTGTCTCAACATTAATAGTTTCAGCGTTTTCACAATCATTATTTAATGCAAATGCATAGGCTTGCAACCTAAAATTCATAGTACCCACTTCAGTCGACCGCTCTGCAACCCTTAAAATATACGTTGAATTTTGACTTAAATTTTCAAATAATCCAATACCAGAAAAACATTGCAACTCATTGCCTGTACAACCATCATAAAGAGTAAAGGTTTGTTTATTATTGGAAAATGTTACTTCAACATTACCATTAACAGGCATAATAAATTCGTACCACACATCTAAATATAGATTATTAGCAGTATCGCAACTAGCCTCGATACTTTTAGACGCATAACTAGAATCGGGATTAGGTTGTGTAAAACTTGATATACTAATGGAAATTGTCTCTCGATTTGTACATTCATCATTAGCTGCAGCAGTTAAAGCTTGAAGCGAAAAAGCTCCACCATTGTCAAATTGATAAGAAGCCCTTAAAAGATAAGTGTTTCCGTTTGTTAAACTATTAAAAGAAGAATCATCTTTACTACACTCAATTTCTGCGCCACCACAGGTATCATAAATAGTAAAATAATTAGTTACCGAAGTACTACTAATACGTAATATACCTTCAATAGGCATAGTGAATGTATACCATAAATCTTTATTATTTACAGACGCTGTGTTACATGAAGCATCAAGAGTTTCGGTTGCTTCGGTAAAGTTTGGTGAAATTACTAGTGCTGAAGCAGTGGGTATCGTAATAGGTTCTGCATTAGTACATTCGTTATTTGCAGGAACTTGGGCAAATAACGAAGAAGAACATATTAATAAAAGTAATTTTAAAGTTTTCATGAGGATTGGTTTTAATTAATAAATAGCTAACTGCAAGCTAACTATAACTAAAACCAAAAACTTAAGGGCATTCTCTAGTTTTTAAAAACTAGGGAATACCCTTAGATAATACTTTTATTATTTTAAATTTACTAGAATGCGTTTACAATAGCAAAAAAGTCGTCTGCATTAAGTGCAGCACCACCAATTAATCCACCATCTACATCTGGCTTAGAGAAAATCTCTTCGGCATTTGCTGGTTTTACGCTACCTCCATAAAGGATTGAAACCTCATCGGCAACATCGCTTCCGTATTTATCGGCTAATGTTTTTCTAATAAACGCATGCATATCTTGCGCTTGCTCTGGACTTGCAGTTTCGCCTGTTCCAATGGCCCAAACAGGCTCATAAGCTAAAACAATGTTTTGAAAATCTGCTGCTCCTAAATGGAATAATGCATTTTTAATTTGAAGTCCTACTACAGTTTCTTCGTTTCCTGCTTTTCTATCGGCTAATTCTTCTCCAAAACAGAAAATTACACGCATACCTTTTGCTAAAGCTGCATCTACTTTTTTGGCAAGAAGCTCGTCGGTTTCGTTAAAGTACTCACGACGCTCGCTGTGGCCTAATATAACCGTTTCAATACCGATACTTTTTAACATAGCTGCGCTAATTTCGCCAGTGTAAGCACCACTTTCTGCAAAGTGCATATTTTGTGCTATAACTTCTATATTAACACCTTTAAGTGAATTATATGCTTGCCATAAGTTAGTTGCTGTTGGTGCTACCATTACTTCGGCATCGGTTGTTTTTGTTTGCTTTTTTAATGCCGCTATTAACGCTTCGGTTTGCGCTAAATCATTATTCATTTTCCAGTTACCGGCTACAATTTGTTTTCTCATAATGTTTTAATATTCTAGATTTTATACTAAACAAGCTAAAATTAATATTTGCTAATAGAACAAAAATAACTATTTTTTTAATGCTTCTATCAACTTATCGTCGTTAGCTTCAATAACATTAAATACAACGATTTCGCTGGCTTTATTAATTAGCATATATCTAGGAATCCAGCTAATATTTACAAAATCTGCAAAATCGCAATCTTTAGCATTTGGTAAATAATAATGATCGCCAGTTACATTATATTTTTTTATGCCTCTTTTCCATGCATCTTGCCCTCTATCTAGTGATAAAAACACATAGGCTACATCTGGAAACTGTTCTTGTAATGCTTTTACTTTGGGCATCCCTTTTATACAATCGCTACACCACGATGCCCAAATATCTATCACAATATTTTTGCCTTTATGCGTTTCTAAAATGCTTTTGAAGGTTGTTTCATTACCGTCTAGGTTTATAAAAGAATCGTTTAAAGCCTTCTCTGAGAATTGCATTGGTTCTTGCGAGTTACAGCTTAATAGGCTTACTAATAAAGTAAGCGTGTATATTATTTTTTTCATGTTGTGCTTTTAAAGCGGTTTTAGCCTGAGTAGGAAATTATTCTAATTTCACTTTTGGATCTAACCACACGTAAATTATGTCGACAAAAATATTAATAATTACAAACATAACGGCTATAATTAACACCGAGCCCATAATTACCGGTAAGTCCAAAGTATTTAATGCATTTACTATCTCTTTACCCAAACCGTTCCAACCAAAAATATACTCTACAAATACGGCTCCTGCCAACATAGAAGCAAACCATCCTGAAATTGCTGTAACTACAGGATTTAAAGCATTTTTAACGGCGTGTCTTTTTATAATTTGAAATTCGCTTAACCCTTTTGCTCTAGCGGTTCTTATATAATCTTGATTAAAAACTTCTAACAACGAGTTTCGCATAAGTTGAATAACCACTGCTAACGGACGAATACCTAGTACAATTGCTGGTAATATTAAATTTTTCCATTTTATATGCATGGCTTCGCCAAAATCGTCTAGTTCGTAAAGGCTACCTGTCATTTCTAAATTAGTATAATCGTGGAGTAAATAGCCAAAGAACCACGCAAATAAAATCGCGCTGAAAAACGACGGAATACTCATTCCAAACGTGCTGAATATTTGAATGGTTTTATCGAGCCAACCGTCCTTATACAATGCAGAAACAATTCCTAATAAAACACCTAAAATAATGGCGATTATAATGGCTGATACTGCTAACACAAAGGTATTTGGTAGTGTTTCTGATAACACCTGACTAACGCGCTTTCCTTGTTTTGCAAAGGATTCTCTTAAATATGGTGCCTTTAAAACCGTTGTAGTGTTTCCTAATGTGAATAATTGGGTTGCGCTATATTTCCCATCGCTTAAGAATGTGTAATCTTCGGAATTATTAGAATGAAACGATATAGGTGACAAATCGTTTAAATAATAAAAATACTGGGTGCTTATTGGCTTATCGAAACCATACTTTTTCTTGACTATAGCTAATTGCTCGCTATCATCATTTTGTCCCATCATCATTTGAGCAGGATCTCCCGGAAGCACACTAAATAAAAAGAAAATAACAGTAACCACCCCAAGTAATGTGAGGAGCGCGTAAAAGATTTTATTTAGTAAGTAGTTTATCAATAAAGTTTATTTGATTAGCAATTAATAATTTTTAAGGTTTTAGCTTAACATCCACTATACCATTAAATGTTGTATTATTTTCGGTATTATATTCTGTTAATGCTATATCATTTTTTATAACATTTATGCTTTCAATTTTTTCTGAATCTATAGCCTCTACTTCTTCTTTTGTTGAAGGTATATCATTTATAAAATAAGCAATTACATCTTCTTGTTGTTTTGGCTCCACTGGCTTTTTAACTTTAGGCAACTTTAAATCTTCAATATCATTCCAGTGTACTTTTTGCTTAACTAGACCTTTGTTTAACTCTAAAACTCCAGGGTTTGAACGCACTACTGTTTTTAAAGCTTTTTCATCGCATAAATACCAAGTAAAATCTATGTTGTAGGCTTCGTTTATACGTTGCTTAGCATCTTCCCCAGAAGCTGTTAAACCAATAATTTGATAATTATTTCGTCTTGCTTCATCTTGCAATGCTTTTAATTTTAAAGCGCCTCCTTGCTCGATACTTTCTAAACTGTAAGACACAACAATTACCAAGTGCTCTTGTTCTAAAAAGTGCGTTGTTAAATCGTCGGTATCTGTTTCAATAGAAAAATCGACCACAGGTGGCGTGTAACCCTCTTGTATCACTTTGGCTTCAACACCTATAAAATCGCCTTCTACAGATGGATAAGAGCCATTGGTTTTAATAACTTTTTCTTCGCCGTTAACTTTAAATTTCCAACTGTATTCTTGAATGGGTTTTGGTGCATCTTCGGGTACAAGCATACCTTCTTGAATATTTTTACCTATAGCATAGGCTCTAAAATCTATTGCTGGTAAATGCATTAATACATGGTAACCAAACCACAAACTTAAAATAAACCCTAACAATGCTATTACAGTGGTTACAAGGTTTCCAAAAATTGGTTTAATGTGCTTAACACCTATAAAAAGGATTACAATTAGCACTAAAAGAGCAACATCCTTCCAGAAGGTTTCCCAAGGTTTTAATTTTATGAAGTCGCCAAAACAGCCGCAATCCTTTACTTTTTCGAAATAAGCCGCGTAAAATGTTAAGAAGGTGAAAAACACAATCATTAATAACAAACTCCAAACGGTAAATTTTGGTTTGTAACCAATAAGAAGAAATACACCTAATACTACCTCAAAAACCACAACAAACACGGAAATTATAAGCGCATAAGGTTCCAAAAACGGAATATTTAAAACATCTGGACTAAAATATTCTTGTAATTTATATGAGAATCCAAGAGGGTCGTTAAGTTTTATAAATCCTGAAAAAATGAATAATACACCTACTAGGATTCTTGATATGTTTACTAATGTTTTCATAAATTTTGTCATTCCTGCGAAGGCAGGAATCTTTTTAATTTAAGTTATATATTTCTTGGTGTTTTCCTATTTGAATAGAAACTACAACAATTTTTAATTCAAGTGAAGATGATAATTGAACACCTCCCTTAATCCCTCCTTTTTAGGAGGGAAACTGTTGTCCAAAACACCTATTAATTATTTTTCATTTAAATGAATCATTGCAAAAATTGAGTAATTAATCATATCCTGATAATTAGCATCAATACCTTCACTCACTAAAGTTTTTCCTTTATTATCTTCAATTTGTTTAACACGCAATAATTTTTGTAAAATTAAATCGGTTAAACTACTAACACGCATTTCTCGCCAAGCCTCGCCATAATCATGGTTTTTATTTTCCATAAGCTGTTTTGTAATGGCTGCTTTTTCGGTGTAAAGTGCTGTAGCTTCTTCGGTAGACATATCCGGCTGCTCAACAACACCTTTATCCAATTGAATTAAAGCCATAATACAATAATTGATTATGCCAATAAACTCACTTTCTTGTCCTTCATCAACTTTCTGAACTTCATTTTGCTGTAGGCCTCTAATACGTTGTGCCTTAATAAAAATTTGATCTGTTAACGATGGCAACCTTAATATTCTCCAGGCGCTTCCGTAATCACTCATTTTTTTAATAAATAAACTTTTACAGGTATCTATTACGGCATCATATTGTTTTGAAGTATCTTGCATATATGGTGAACTAATTTCAATTTTGCGTAAATTTCGCTTAAATTGTTTAAAGTTCAAAAGTTTAAGGTTTAAAGTTTTGAAGACTACCTTTGATGTTTCAAATTTAAAGTTTTAGGTTTGGAATTTGATACTGGAATTTTAAGATTATGACAATTAATTGCAAAGGCAAACTTATTGATTTATCGTCACCAAAAGTGATGGGCATTTTAAATGTTACACCAGATTCGTTTTACGATGGTGGTGGGCATAAAAACGAAGCTGAAATTTTAAAACACGTTGAGCAAATGCTTAACGAAGGCGCTACCTTTATTGATGTTGGCGCGTATAGTTCGCGCCCCAATGCCGACCATGTTAGTGAGACCGATGAGTTAAAGCGTATTATCCCAATTATAAACCTAATTTTAAAAGCGTTTCCAGAAACCTTACTATCCATAGATACTTTTAGAAGTCAAGTAGCAAAAGCTTGTATTGATGCTGGCGCTTGCATGATAAATGATATTTCGGCTGGAAAGTTAGACGACCATATGCTGCAAACTATTGCGAAACTGCGTGTACCGTATATTATGATGCACATGCGAGGCACTCCGCAAACCATGCAACAACAGACCAATTATACTAATTTGGTTAAAGATGTGCTATTTTATTTTTCTGAAAGAATAGCTAAAGCAAAAGATTTAGGTATTGCAGATGTTATTATAGACCCTGGTTTTGGTTTTGCTAAAACTTTAGAGCAAAATTTTGAATTGCTAAATCAATTAGAGCTTTTTAAAATAATTGAAAAGCCTTTACTTGTAGGTATTTCTAGAAAATCTATGATTTATAAAACCCTTGAAACCTCAGCCAAAGAAGCCTTAAACGGCACCTCTGTTTTAAATACAGTTTCGTTGCAAAAAGGCGCTTCTATTTTGAGAGTGCATGATGTTAAGGAAGCTATGGAATGTATAAAATTAACCAGATTATTAGATTGTTAGATTATGAAGAACCTAATATACGTATTGCTTTTAACTGTTTTCTTTTCCTGCGAAAATGATAAAGTTGTGCTACTGACAGAGATTAATCATTCTGAAATTACAGAAATCTTAGATGTTTCTCCTGGTTACTTATTTTATGATGAAACTAAAACCGATAGTGTAGAACTAAACCGAAAAAATCTAATAAGCACTACAAATTGGTTGATTAATATTGACAAACGCTTAACGCTTAAACAAGTTATTCCGCATATAAAATACCTTCAAGATAAAAAGGCCAATTCTAGCCATAAAAAGGAAGGCGTTAAAAACTATTTTACTTGTAATGACACGAGTAAAAAGAATTTAGGATTTATTGATTTTACGGATGTGGCCTATGTTACAGACGAAAAAGGATATATTAAAGACTTAAAAACGGCCCACGCTAATATTGTTATCCTTAACCAAAAGGACATAAAAATAATAACCTCCAACAACAATATTGTACAAACAACAAAAGAAACATTAGCAAAGACTATTAAGGACCTTTTTCAATTAGAAAAAACTCTTTTGTATTTAGAATTTTATGACAGTCTTAGTTTTCAAGATTATATAACAATAAAGGCTTTAATGTCTAAATTAAATCTAGAAAATATTGAAATATCAAATCACGAAATTATTTTTAATTAACCCTTTTTTACTAAATTTACCAAAACCCCTTTCCATTGGATATTTTTAAAGACCTTTTAAAATTTACCCTTGTCGATATTATAGATGTTATTCTAGTAGCACTGCTACTTTACTATGTTTACCGACTTATTAAAGGCACCGTTGCCATTAATATTTTTATTGGAATTATTATAATTTACGGCGCTTGGATGCTAACCGATTTTCTAAACATGGAGCTTCTTACCGGCATATTTGGTGGCTTTATGAAAGTAGGCATTATTGCCTTAATTGTGGTTTTTCAGCCAGAAATACGGAAGTTTTTGCTTATGGTAGGATCTACAAATTTAGGAACTCGTGGTAAATTTTTTCAGCAAATAAACTTTTTAAAAACTGAAACCACTAACGAAACCGATATTGATGCTGTAGTTTCGGCATGTAACAAAATGTCCATGTCTAAAACAGGAGCATTAATTGTTTTTGAGCGTAATAACAACTTAGATTTCTTATCGCAATCTGGAGACGAAATGAATATAAAAGTTACTCAGCCCATAATTGAAAGTATCTTTTTTAAAAACAGCCCTTTACACGATGGTGCTATTGTGGTTAGCAATAATATTGTAAAAGCTACGCGTGTTATTCTTCCAGTAAATAACGAAAAAAACATTCCGCAGCGTTTTGGTTTACGCCATAGAGCCGCTATTGGAGTTACCGAAAAAACCGACGCCTTAGCCTTAGTTGTTAGTGAAGAAACAGGACATATTTCTTATTTTAAAGATGGTGAATTTGTTGTTTTTGAAGACACTACAGAGTTAACCACTATGATTAAAACCGATTTAGCATAATTTGAATTGTAAAAACTGTAATACTAACCTAGACCAATTAAGTATCTATTGCCATAATTGTGGTGGTAAAGTCATTAAAAATCGGTTAACTTTAAAAAATATAGCTCAACATCTGGGTGAAACTTTTTTCAATTACGACAATACTTTAATTATGACCATTATCTGCTTAATTAAAGCACCAGAACAGGTTATTGATAGTTATGTTAAAGGTGTTAGAAAGCGGTATATCAATCCTATCAGTTTTTTCGGAATTTCTTTAACACTTACCGGATTTACTATTTTTATTATTAGAAAATTCTATAAAAATGCTTTAGATGTTTCTAACCTATTTGATAGCACAGCCATGTATTCAGATAAAGCTTCGCAGGATCTTATAGCGTCTTCATCAGATTTTTCGTTGGATTATTCATCGCTTATTTACGCTTCACTGATTCCTTTATTTGCCATTATTTCTTGGATATTATTTAATAAGAAAAAATACAATTTTACCGAGCATTTGGTAATTTACATGTATAGCATGTCTCTATATTCTATTTTTTCAGCAATTCTAGGGCTTTTAATTTTAGTAATAAACGCTAATTACTATCTAGCGTTTAGCACTTATTTTTATATAGCAACCCTACTTTATCATTGCTATCTTCTTAAAAGACTCTTCAACTTAACTTTTAAAGAAATAGTACTAAAAACCCTTCTATTTATAATTCTATTTACAATTGCATTTGTAGTACTAACTATGGGTATAGGCATAATTATGGCGATAGTGATGCAACTAAATGGTGAATTAAAATAAAGGCCTTTAAATCAAGCTTCACTCGCCATAAAAAAGCACATATTAAGCCACTTCCTCTTTTAAAAATTGAACCTCGTATAAATTCCTGTAATAGCCGTTATCTTTTTTTAGTAGCTCGTTATGGGTACCTTGTTCTACAATCTCACCAGCATCCATTACTATAATTTTATCTGCTTTTTTAATAGTTGCTAAACGGTGCGCAATTACAATAGATGTTCTGCCTTTTGTAATTTTATCGGTAGCATTTTGAATAAGTTGTTCCGAATACGAATCTACAGACGATGTAGCCTCATCCAACACCAAAATACTTGGGTTGGTAACATAGGCACGTAAAAACGAAATTAATTGACGCTGCCCCGAAGATAACATAACACCACGTTCCTTAACGTTGTAATTATAACCATTTGGTAAGCTCATAATAAAATCATGAATCCCAATATCTTTTGCAGCTTGGTACACTTGTGCTTCGGTAATTTCTGGATGGTCTAAAGTAATATTATTCATAATGGTATCTGCAAACAAAAACACATCTTGCAAAACCACAGCAATTTGATTTCTTAAAGCGGCTAAAGTCACACTTTTAATATCAATACCATCAACACTAATAACTCCATCGCCAATTTCATAAAAACGATTTAGTAAATTAATAATAGTGGATTTCCCTGCTCCTGTAGCACCAACTATGGCAACCGTTTGGCCTGCCTTCACATCAAAAGAAATACCTTTAAGCACCTCTTCATCTTCAACATAGCTAAAATGCACGCCTTCAAATTTTATATTCCCTTTAAACGATTCTGGAACTTGTGTACCATGATCATCAATTTGCGATGTTGTATCAATTACTTTAAACACACGAGTAGCAGCTACCATGCCCATTTGTAGCGTATTAAACTTGTCTGCAATCTGGCGCAACGGTCTAAACAGTAAAGGCATAAACATAACAAAAGCAACCAAGTCTCCTTGGGTAATGGTGCTATCTGCTAAAACAATCTTTAAACCACCGTACCAAGCTACTAAACCAATTGTTATTGATGCACATAAATCTGGTAAAGGAAAAAATATAGAGTTATACCACACCGTTTTAATCCAACCTTTTTTATGGCGTTCATTAATTTCCTTAAAGTTTTTATACTCGACATCTTCACGCGTAAACAATTGTAAAATTTTCATTCCTGTTAAGCGCTCTTGTACAAAACTATTTAGGTTAGAAACTTCAGTTCTCACTTCCTCGAAGGCCTTTTTCATATACTTCTGAAAAATTCTTGTGGCATAAACCAACAATGGCATCATTATAAAAACAATTAAGCTAAGCTTAAAGTTTATATAAATCATAACTCCAAAAACCACGACCATAGTCAATAAATCTTTAAAAATCATGAATAGACCCTGTCCAAAAATATCGGCAATACGTTCCATATCGGTTACCGCACGAGTAATAAGTAGGCCAACCGAAGAGTTGTCATAATATTTCATTTTAAAACGCAGTAAATGGTCAAAGAGTTTAACACGCACATCCTTTACCAAATTTTGCCCCAACCAAGCCGCATAATAAATAAATAGCAACTGAAAAACAGTTTGCACAATCAAAACCACAAGCATTAAAATAATATAAAACAAAAAGTCTTTTTCCACTCTGTTCCCAATACTATCATCTATGGCGTATTTAGTAATATATGGCGTTGCTGCACTAAAAATAGCCAACAAAACCACCAATATATTAAGCCCTAAAAACACGGCTTTATAAGGTTTTATATACTCAAAAAGGCGCTTAAAAAGCTTAAAATCAAATATATTTTCTTTCGTTTTACTCATTTATAATTTTATATCTTTTGGGTACTCAATATCTGTTAAATACAAACCATGTGCAGGCACCGAAAACCCAGCTTCACTCCTATTTTTAGAGGCTATAATGGTATGTAAACTTTCAACCTCAACTTTACCAAGTCCAATATTAATCATGGTTCCTACAATGGCCCGTACCATGTTTCTTAAAAATCTATTAGCTTTAATTACAAAATGCAATTCGCCATTTTTAACCAACCATTCAGCTTGCATAATGTCGCAATTATACGTTTTAACATCGGTATGTGTCTTAGAAAAACATTGAAAATCTTTATACTCAAATAAAATTTTCGCAGCGGCATTCATTTTATCCACATCCAAAGCATGTTTTACATAAAAACAATGGTCCACATTAAACACATTCTTCTCAATTGCTACGCGGTACACATACGCTCTACTCAAGGCATGAAATCGAGCATGAACATCGGCTTTTACCTTAAAAATATCGCGAATGGCAATATCGGTAGGTAAAAAAGAATTTAACTTATAAATTAACTTAGGCGTATTAAAAACAATATCGGTATCAAAATGTGCAAATAGCTGTGTTGCATGCACACCAGCATCCGTTCGTCCTGCACCCATAATGGAAATAGGCACGCCCAACAAGGTGCTTAAAGCCTTCTCAACAACCTCTTGTACTGTTATTGCATTAGGTTGAATTTGCCAACCATGGTACGCCTTACCATTATAAGAAAGTTCTACAAAATACCGCAACACTTTTGTTTTTATCAAGACACAAAGATAACTAGATTTACGCTTCCTATAAAGCGTGGCTTCTTAATTAAATATTAAAAGATTACTAGTGTTACTTCCTGTAATAGAACAAAGTTGTTTTGTATAGAGAAGTTGGGCGTTACCCGAAAAGGGTCGGGCTTTTTGTTGCTAGTCCTCGCACCTCCTACGTCGGGCTGTGGGCTATTCACGTCAATCGCTAACGCGGGAGGGTTTGCTAGGGTTGGTGTTAAATTTACAGATATTCTATGTGTAGTAGGTTTACTTTAAAGTCTTTTCAATATTGCTCTTTTATTATTCACTGCAATCAACATCTCCATCTCCTTTTATCAATGTATCAGATGTATGAATTGATATTTTATTAGCTTCTCTCTCATGTAAATCCCATATAGCTTGGGGGAGACATTTTAAATTTGGATTATAGCCAAAATAAAAAGCTTGAATATTGTCAATATTAGCTAAAGAAGCCGGAACACTTAATATGTTATTATAGAAAACATTAATTTCTGTTAATTTATTGAGATTCCCCATAGTATCAGGTAAACTGGTCAGTTCATTTTCCATTAAACTAATTCTTAATAATTCCGATAGATTTCCTATGGTTGATGGAATAGAGGTTAGCTTGTTAGCGCCTAAACCTAAATCTGTCAATTGAGATAAGTTTCCTATTGATGCTGGAATGGAAGTAAGGTTATTATTTACTAAACCAAGAGCTCTTAACTCCGTAATGTCACATATAGAAGTTGGAATTGAAGTCAAATTATTATTATCAAGTTTAAGTTTAGAAATTTGAGTTAATTTTCCAAATTCATCAGGGAGGCTCGATAAATTATTATTATTCATATTAACAATACCACTTAAGTTGGTATTTACTATTAATTCTGGCAGTGAAGTTAATTTATTGTTATTTAGAATAAGAGTTCTCAGAACAGTTAAGTCTCCAATTGAGTTTGGCAGACTAGTTAGATTATTATATTCTAAGTCAAGAGTAATTAGTTTTGTTAAGTTACCTAAAGATTCTGGCAAACTTGTTAAACTATTATGTGAAAGCGATATATATGTCACTTCTGTAAGATTCCCTAATTCTTCTGGTATGTTTGTTATATCTTTATTAGACAAATCAAAACTGCTAATTCTAAACCCATTTTCTTTATAATCTACACCAAAATTATGCGCTGTTAATAAATCTAAAATAAGGCCCTCTTCTTTAGACTCCCAATTAGCATTACTAGTATCAATTCCGTTGGCCTCTAAAATAACTTTTGCAACTTGTGCATCAGAGAAAATATTAAATTCGCCCGAAATAGCGGTAAACGATTTTGGGGTATCTTTAAGCTTAGTACCATTTGCTTTTTTTACACTAACCTCAACAGTATGAGAATCAGTATTATTTCCTAATGTCCATATTGCTTCAGCAAATCCATCATCATCTGTACTTACAGTTTCATTATCTAACTTTCCATTACCTTCTGTTATTTCAAAATAAACTGGCAGATTTTTTAAAGAATTGCCTTTCAAATCAGTTAACTTAACTTTTAACGGTTCGCTTAAATTTAAGCCCTTAACTCCTTCCTGATTATTACCTGAAACTATTTCTAAATTTTCGGGAGCACTCCATAAAACTTCTTCGAAACTATCTAAACGTTTAAAATCTGCTACCTTATTACTAAATATAGTTATATCAATTCCTGTGGTTATTTTTAATCCAGCTTTTAAGTTTGCATCCCAATCTAATGCAGGTGATGAAATATTAAAATTAAAATCTTCCGTTACTTTAGGCTCGCAATATGGACCTATTACACCATAAAATTTAAGGCTAACTTTTGGAGTAATGGTTAAGTTTTGAGCAATATTAACTTCGCCTTTTATATCAACTGGTTTTGAAGTTAAAGTAGGCGATAAATCAAAGTTCCCAGACCAATTACCATTTTCGTATTTTGCGCTAGTTGAGAGATTGTAATCATTTATAAAACCTGTTGTAAAGTCAAAACTAGAATCTATATTAGCTTCTAATTCTGCCACAAGCACGGTATTAATTATTATTACCACTGGAACACCACCCAAAATTAAATTAATTTTTTTATCAACATCCGCTAAGGTTGTGGAAAATTTAGGAAGATTAATTCCTTTACTTGCAGACAAAAATAAATTAGTATCTATTTCAAGTTTAGAGTTTTTTACACTAAAATCTATAAATTTTAAACCTTCAAAAAAATCATAATCCCCTCTAAAGAAAAAATTAGGTTTAAAAACAGCACTCCCGTCTTTAATTTCAAATTTTAAATCACCTGCTTCATAAAGAATTGTATTTGAAAAATCAAACTCAAAACCTTCATTAGTTAAGCCAACTCCTTTTGCTAAGTAATTAACTTTACGACTAGAGAATTTAGTATTACTTGATTTTGAAGAATTATTGGATAAATCTGTTGTAAATTCAATTTTAGCAGTTCTAAAAACATCTTCTAAATTTGCTTGAGTAGTCTCTAAAGTAATTTTATTATTTTCTGTTGTTACGCTAATTACTTTACGTAAAAAGCCTTCTCCTTCACTTCCAATAATAATATTGTTTTCAAATATTTCCGGTAGGTCTCCAGAAAATTCAATAATATATACTCCATTTGACAAATCTTCTTCAGTACTTACTATATTAGAATTTTCGTCATTTATAACTACGGTATTTTCTTTAATTTCTGTTTGTTGCTCTACTTCTGGTTTATCTTTATTTGATTCATCTTTACTACAACTATTTAATAAAAATGATAATATTAAAACTAAAATTAGCTTCCTCATAATAAATATATTTTTTACCTAAACGCACTTAAACGACTAAAACAACGTTTCAACGAAATTAATTTTTTAATTTCATAAAATCAACTGATTCGCATTTATTTCGATTATCTACATTAAAAACACTTAATATATTCCTTATTTTAGAGCTCAAATCAAATAGCCTCTAATTTTTAGAAACATTTTCTAAATTTATATAGTATTTATAATTTACTAAGCAGCCTTTTATATATTGAAATTATTGCTGCTTTGTAACAAGCTATAAAAGGTATGCTTCTAAAACTAAACAACCTGTTGCATAAAACAAACTAATTATTTTACACAACAGGCAAATCTTAAAAATAAATTTTCACTATTTATTTAATGGTGAGTGATGCTCATGAACCATTTTCCAGCCCGCTTTAGTTTTCACAAAAAGCAATGTAATTTGGTCGTTTACTACTACTAAGTCTTCTCCAAACTTTAATTGAAAATCGGAATGAAACGTAAGATTTGCAACATCACCATAAACCGCAATCTGTAAATCTTTTGCATCGAATTTTATCACTTCGGTAACTGCTCCAAAAACATTACGCTCATGCGCTTCATTGTCAACATCACCGTTTCGTGGTTCTCCATTTTTAAACTCGGTAAATTTAGGTCCATAGGCATGATACGATATAAGTTTGTCTAAATGGCCATCCTTAATACTTTGTGCAATGGCTCCAAAGGTTTCCATAACTTCTTGTTTTGCTTCAGGGAATTCATCGTTGATAAGATCTGCTTGTGCCTTACAACTACATACAGATAATGCTAAAAACAAAACACTTACTAATGCTAATCTTGATTTCATAATATTTAATTTAATTGTTAAAAAACAGCTTTTAATTACAGTACAATTTTAGGAGATATTCTAAATTATGGCGTGTACTATTTCTTCAAAAACTAGGACAGTTTATTAAAAAATCAAGAATTTAAAGTTATGTTTTTGGCTACCAAAGCCATTGTAAATAAGGCTTTACACTAAACTATTTTGAAATGGCACTTGGAGCGCTACCAAACTCCTTTTTAAAAGCCCTACTAAAATAAGAAGGATCATTAAACCCAACATCATATGCTACTTCTGATATTGATTTTTTTGTAGTTTCAAGTAATTCTTTTCCTTTTTGCAATTTAATAGACCTTACAAAAAGTGCCGTAGATTTTCCGCTTGTCGCTTTTAACTTTCTATATAATTGCGATTCACTTAAACCCAACCTAGCGGCTAGCTCTAAAGGTCCGAATTCACCTTGAGATATATTATCATGAATAACCGTAATAATTTTATTAAGGAATTTTGTTTCAGAGTTTTTTACGTTTTTATCAAGCAGTCTGTCTAACCCTGTTTTTTCAAACTTTCTCAATATTTTTTTACGCAACAGAATTAATTGATCTATGCGCGTTAACAATTCTTCTCTCTTAAATGGTTTTGTTAAATAAGCATCGGCTCCATGTGAGAGACCTATTAATCGGTCCTCAAAAGTAGCTTTGGCGGTAAGCATAATGATAGGAATATGATTGGTAAGTTCGTCTGTTTTTAAGGTTTTGCAAACTTCAAAACCATCTTTTTTAGGCATCATCACGTCGCTAACAATAATATCGGGTATTTTTTTAAGTGCCATCTCTATACCTACACTTCCGTTTGGTGCATACATAATTTGATAGTTGTCTTGTAAACAGGTTTTAATGTAATGTGTTACATCCACATTATCTTCAATGATAAGTACTAAAGGTACATTTTTAGAAATGGCATTAGGTGTTAAACTATCATCTAATATTGCTGGATCACTTTTAACTTTGGTATGATGTGATTTTGAAATGACCTCAGGATTTTCTGATGGGCTGGCGTGATTTGTAATAGGTATTTCAAAACCAAACTCACTACCTTTCCCAAGCTTACTTTTTACGTAAATGGATCCATGCATTAATTCAACAAACTCCTTTGCTAGCGCTAATCCAATCCCAGATCCTTTTTCTAATTTTGAAGTTGAGTTATCTACTTGATAAAATTTATCAAATATATATTGTTGCTCCTCTTTTGAAATTCCCAAACCATTATCATTTACTTTAAAAAGGAAATAGGATATATTTTTCCTTTCAACTTTTTCTATTCTAAGGCTAACTTTACCTTCTTGATCTGTAAATTTAATAGCATTAGAAATTAAATTGGTAATTATGGCTGTAAATTTATTAATATCTAAATCCATCTGAAGACGCTCCAATTTACAATCAACCAAAAAATTAATATGCTTTTCTTCTGCAAGAGAATGAAAACTTTCAATTAAATATTTGGTAAAAGGAATACAATCCACTTGAACCAAATTTAACTTTACATGTCCGCATTCAATCTTAGCTAAATCTAACATTTCGTTTATTAGATTTAACAAACCATCACTACTTCTATCAATAATATCGACGTCGTTTTCAAGTTTGGTGTATTGCTTATTGTTTTTTAAATCGGACTTAATATTACTAGTCATACCTCTTATTACGGTAAGTGGCGTTCTAAATTCATGTGTAATATTTGTGAATAAAGCATTTTTTAGCTGGTTAATGTCTTTCAATCTATTACTTTCATTGGCTGCAATTTTCCTTGAAATTAAAAAATAAGCACCAGCAATTAACAACACAAATAACCCAATAATTAAAAACAGATTCTTTTCTTGATTCTTTTTACGCAAATCTTCTTGATACGCTAAATTTAATAGCACTTTCTCTTGTGCTTGAGCAATACTATCGGCAGCTAATTGGTTATTAAAAATTATATTTTGAATTTCTGTTCTAGCCTTATCTTCTTTTTTATCGTTTATTAAAACTTGATATTTTTCGTAATAATCTAAAGCTAATGCAGGCCTATTCAATTTTTTATTAATCTCGTAAAGACTTTTTAAAAGATCGGACTCAGGATTCCAATTATTAGCATTGTAAATTTTTAAACA
The DNA here is from genome assembly GCF_014202225.1 of Algibacter amylolyticus. Taxonomy (GTDB): domain Bacteria; phylum Bacteroidota; class Bacteroidia; order Flavobacteriales; family Flavobacteriaceae; genus Algibacter_B; species Algibacter_B amylolyticus. The sequence goes on along the minus strand of NZ_JACHGE010000009.1, from coordinate 39,868 downwards.
AGCTTCACACTCCCTTAAAGCCCTATTATATTTTTTAAATCCATAATCTATTTGACATTGCCATAAAAGAATATTCAGGTTAAAATCTCTTGCATATTTAGGAGTTGCAAATTGTTTTGTAACCGTTTATATTCATTTAAATATTTAATGGCTTCGGGGTATTGCTGCTCCTTTATATATAAAGAAAGCAGATAACCAGTGCCAACAGTTGCATATTCTTCAAGACCTATTTCTTTTGATATTTTAATGGCCTCTTTCCAATGTTTTATAGATTTTGGAATATCGCCCATCTTACTATAAACGTTAGCTAAGTTTCCATTAGCCCCAGAAATACTTCTTTTAATTCCATATTTCTCACTTAATCGCAAGTGCTCTAAATGTTGCTTTTCAGCTTCTTTATAATCGCCTAAAGTTTGAAATATGAAACCTTGGTAAGTTGCACTCCAGCCTTCATTTAATTTATCCCCTAAATCTCTATAGTGTTTTTGAGATTTTTGCAAAGCCTTAAAAGCATTAATATAATCGTCGTATTCTAAATATAAATTGCCGGAACGATAAGCTTTACCCATTAAAATATTAGCATCAATTTGAAATTGATTACTATTTTTCTGTTTGGCTAAATCTAACATTTGCCGTCCTAAAACGAGTGCACTGTCGGTTTTTGTAAATAGGTAATAATCTTCAATTAAATTGGTCACGGCATCAAACCTAATAGAATCATGAAGCGCCTGGTTATGCCAAATTTTGAACAGAGTATCCTTTTCTTTTTGAGCAAAAACAGTGCTCAAAAAAAAGAATAAAAATATTAAAGTGAAAACAAGTTTCATTAATGATGCAATATAAACGAATTTATCTTTTTTTTCTGATAAATTCAAAAAAAAAAAAAAAACCATGAGTATCAGCCTGTTATAGTTTAAGCCAATAATCCATAACTTTACCAATTGATAATACATTTATAATTAATGACCAAAATACTCCTCCTATCGGACACACATAGTTATATTGATAAAGATATTTTAAAGTATGCTAAGCAGGCTGATGAAGTTTGGCATGCCGGAGATATTGGCGACTTAAAAGTTACGGATGCCATAAAGGCTTTAAAACCATTACGCGGTGTTTATGGTAATATTGATGATGCTGAAGTACGCGTAGAATTCCCTGAACATAACCGTTTTATGTGCGAGGGTGTCGATGTTTGGATTACGCACATTGGTGGCTATCCACCTAAGTACAACCTTAGAGTTAGTGACGCTATAAAACAAAACCCACCAAGACTTTTTATTTGCGGACATTCGCATATTTTAAAAGTAATGCCCGATAAAAAGCTAAACCTAATCCATATGAATCCTGGTGCCGTAGGTAAACATGGTTTTCATAAAGTTAGAACGATGCTACGTTTTACAATTGATGGCAAAAAAATTGACAACCTAGAGGTTATTGAATTTCCTGTGAGACACCCAAAAGAGGTTTAATACTTTTAGGTGATGCTTTGATGAATTTTATTTAAGCCACAGTTTTGCATAAACTTGTTACTAAAAACTTGCATTGATGGTATGGACATGAGTTGGTTTCTGGCATTAATCCAAGAATCGACTGCTGTGTTGCCGTACATGTTTCTAATAAGGTTTTCGTTTAAATTAAAGTTGATTTTCCCCCAGTGCAACGTGTACGGAATATTTTGTTGCTCCATTTTGTTCCAAACGGCTGTATAAAAATTTCTGGCTACTTGTCCGTCTATACCATCCATTTCTAAAACACAGGTATTATCAAATTTTGTAAATCCTAAGGTGGCCTTAGTCCCTTTTACATAACGCAGAGACAAACCACCAGGAAAAGGCGTATGTTTATTAACCTCCATAATTAGCTCCACTACTTTGGCCGAATCTTTAATATCTATTCCCATGGCAGCACTAGCCACTTTACCTAAAAACTTGGTATAATTAAAAATTTCCTTAATGGTACCGGTTACCACATCTTGTGGTGCAAATGCTCTTTTGTACATAACATTTACCAAAGGCGGAACTGCTAAATCTGAGACGGGCGATAAATCGTCCAACAGCTTTGAAATAATGCCTAGTAAATCTTCGCCAAAGGAAAACTCGTTTGGTCGTTTTAAAAATTGATGCCCATCGTGATAAGGCCGTTTAAACATATATTTTAAAAAGGCACCTTTTTCGGTATTGTTAGGTGCAAATTTGTGTAAATTAAATAACACCTCAAAATGATAAAGGTCTGTACTACCATCGGTAGCAGCAATGTTAAGATCGGTTACATCTAATAATTCCATAGCTTTTTTTAATGGATTGCTGTAAGCGATATTACCTATTCTGTGTTCTTCTAACAAAAACTGCGGTTCGGTTTCTATCATGACTCCATGTATAAAACCAAAGCTTCCAAAACTTACTAATGCGGCGTTAAATTGGTCGTCGTTTGAAATAAACTCTGCCCCTAACCAATCGACCATATCCTGCGAAGCTACTGGATACGATTTGCGCTCCAACCAAATATGTTTGTCTTCGCTAGTTATAATATGCAGCCCTACAACGGCATCTTGAATGGCTCCAACATGAATTCCTGCGCCATGGGTTCCAGTGGACAAAGCTCCCGCAATGGTTTGCCCGTTACTGGCACCCGATGCTTTTATGGAGCGTTGCGGTCGCTTTTGCGACAGCCTATTGTTTAACTCGTAAATAGCAACACCGCATTGCACAAAATATAGATCGTCTGGCGTTTGTGCGTACTGCGGACTGACTTGCTTTTGTTTGGGCTGAAATGAAAAGTTTAAAGAAACCGTATCGACCAAACCGCCTTTTGTAACCCCAACTTTAGAAAACGACCAACCTTTACCCAAAGCCCGAAGTTTAAGGTTATTGTTTATGGCATGATTAATTAGCCATTGAAAATTTTTAGTAGTTGCCGAGTAACGTGCTCTAGCCGAAGCTCCTGGTGGGTTATAAAGTGAAAAGGACGCATTATCTTCTAGCTGATGCGTAAAGTTTTCATGTTTGTTAGTCCACGAGCCAATAGGCAATCTGTCTATTCCTTCTGGTATCATTTTTTGAGGTTTTAAAGGTTAAAAGTCCTGTTCTCCATCACTTGGTTTTGCACAACCATATTTTACTTTACGGTGATTAACAATACCAAGAGTAACAAGGCTTAATGCAAAATCGGTTAATGAGGTTTTAACTTCTACCCATGCTATGGCTTTGGAGCGACAAGGACATTCTACACCTTCGGTATCTGGGTGTAAATCGACACGTTTAACGCTGCCTAAACCCCACAAATAACTCCAATTGGATTTTTCGTGACATTCTAGATTTACAACATTGGCATCATGTGGAGTGGCTTCAACCCGGGTGCTTACACAGGATTGAGCGCTAAACCAGATGCTTAATACTAAAATAATAAGTTGTTTTGATTTCATAATAACACTATTTTAATGGTATTGAATCTATTTTACTATGCGGTAAAATGTTTCGTAATCATTAGTTTATCGCCTTAAGAACTAAAATTCTGAAAGCGATATAAATACTGCTATGTAATTAAATAAGGAAGAAACAGATTCGTCTTGAATCTGTTCTATAAAGTAACGACTAATTTTCTTAAAATCAAAACCTTAAGACACTAAAACTAGGATTTTATGACCTAAACATTTGCAAATATAGATTAAATTAGGCTAAAAACTTGCTTTGGCAGTTGTTTGCGCTAGGGATTGAAAAGGAAAGCCCACAGCCCGACGATGGAGGTGCGAGGACTTGTATTGGAAAGCCCGACCCTTGGGTAGCGCCCAAATTTTAAAAAAAGCATGCGTATTCGCTTGATTAGTTGTAATTTTGCGCTTTTAAAAAACAGAAAAGATTATTATTTATGAGTCAAGTAAAAGAAAATGATACGGTAAAAGTACATTACACAGGGAAATTAGGTAACGGACAGGTTTTTGATAGCTCGTTGGAGCGCGAACCACTAGAGGTAACTTTAGGTCAGGGTATGTTAATTCCTGGTTTTGAAAAAGGTATTATTTCGATGGAATTAAACGAAAAGAAAACTATTAATATTCCTGTTGCTGAGGCTTATGGAGAGGTGCGTAAAGAGTTATTTTACGATGTAAAAAAGGAACAATTACCACAGGATATGGCTCCTGAAGTTGGAATGGGATTAGCATCGAAAGATGAAAATGGTAGAGAAGTACAGTTTCGTATTGCTGAAGTAAAAGAAGATCATATTATTGTTGATGCTAACCACCCGTTGGCTGGACATGATTTAGTATTTGACTTGGAGCTTATTGAGATAAAGTAACATCTATATTAGATACTTATTTAAAAGCCTGGAGATAACTCTAGGCTTTTTTTTGTGCTCAAAAAGAACCTAAGTAAACCATAGAATGGAGTGTTTTATCTCTTCAAGAGATTTAGGTTCTCACTAAAAACACCCTTAAAGTCCCTTCAAGAGGACATAACAAACAAAAAAACCCAAAGCTTTCGCTTCGGGTTTTCGCACTAATACTACTAAGATGTTAGGTTTATCGTAACCTATCAACAGATTTTACAAGTTCTTCATCCTTCTTGATGGCCTTATTGGCTAATGCCAATAACACGATAGAAACAATAGGGAGAAGCATCCCAATACCTTTCTCAGAAACCGCCGTCTCTCCAGATACATTTAGTGATTGATACACGAAAAATCCTAGTAAAATAAAGTTTAATATGATGTTAAGTCGCCCCAATACAAATTGAGACTTCCTATTTTTAAACATAAAAATGGTTACCAACGATAGTACTGCCGAAGCTAAAAATAGCCCTAAATACAGTAATTCGTCTTTTGCAAACACACTTACACCACTATCTGTAATCCATAAATGGAAAACAAAAATAAGACCTCCAGATACTGCTGAAGCCAATAATAGGTATATAGTTTGAATACGTTGTAGCATACTTTTTTTAATAACTAGACCGCAAAAATAATAGAATTAATGATAAAAAATAAAATAAAGTTGTATTATTGCAGTAATAATTCACAACAACCGCACTTACAAGCGGTTAATTCTTCAAGATTTTAAAAATCATATTTCAGAATTACTCACGTTAGTATTCAATAAAATATCCAATTAAACATAAATGTTTGAAATTTCACAATTAAAAGAGAAAAAACTCACTGATTTACAGGAGATTGCAAAAAAATTGAACGTTCCGAAATACCGTTCATTAAAAAAATTAGATTTAGTTTACCAAATTCTCGATCAACAAGCTGCCGATCCTAAAGCTGTTAAAGCTGTAGTTCCAGAAATAACACCAGAAACTAAAGCTGAACCAGTTGCAGAAAAGGCTGCAAGAAAACCTAGACAGCGCGTACAAAAACCTGTTAAAGCTGCCGAAAAAGCACCAACAACAGATAACGCTGCAGATAGTAAACCTGAAGCTGTTGCTGCTCCTAAAGCCGAAGTTAAAAAGGCAGAAGTACCACAAGCTAAAGAAGAAAAAAAGCCAGTACATAAGCCTAACCCAAGGCCAAAAAACGATACTAAAAAACCTAATCCTAGGCCACAAAATAACCAAAACAAAAACCAACATAAAAACCAAAAAAACGGTAATATTGATAAAGGGAATAAAGATAGCAGAAACCGCTACCGTGAGCCAGATTACGAGTTTGATGCCATTATAGAAAGTGAAGGTGTTTTAGACATCATGCAAGATGGATACGGGTTTTTACGCTCGTCTGATTATAACTATTTATCATCTCCAGATGATATTTATGTATCTCAATCGCAAATCCGTTTATTTGGTTTAAAAGTTGGAGATACTGTTTTTGGAAATGTAAGACCTCCTAAAGAAGGTGAAAAGTATTTTCCATTAATTAAAGTAAGTAAAATTAACGGTCAAAACCCAAATGTAGTGAGAGACCGTGTTGCTTTCGAGCATTTAACACCGTTATTTCCTCAAGAAAAATTTAATTTAGCAGAACGTCAAAGTACGATTTCTACGCGTATTATGGATTTATTTGCTCCTATTGGAAAAGGGCAACGTGGTATGATTGTATCGCAACCAAAAACGGGTAAAACCATGTTACTTAAGGATGTTGCTAACGCCATTGCAGCAAACCACCCAGAGGTTTATCAAATGATTTTGTTAATTGATGAGCGTCCAGAAGAGGTTACAGATATGCAACGTAATGTTCGTGGTGAAGTTATTGCTTCTACTTTCGATAAGGAAGCACACGAGCACGTAAAAATTGCCAACATTGTACTTGAAAAAGCAAAACGTTTGGTAGAATGTGGACACGACGTAGTTATCCTACTAGATTCCATTACACGTTTGGCGAGAGCTTATAACTCGGTGCAACCAGCATCTGGTAAAATATTAAGTGGTGGTGTAGATGCCAATGCATTACACAAACCAAAACGTTTCTTTGGTGCTGCTCGTAATATAGAAAACGGAGGTTCTCTAACAATTATAGCAACAGCACTTACCGAAACAGGTTCTAAAATGGACGAAGTAATTTTCGAAGAATTTAAAGGAACCGGTAACATGGAGCTTCAATTAGATAGAAAAATATCTAACCGTCGTATTTTCCCTGCTATCGATCTTACCTCGTCAAGTACACGTCGTGATGATATTTTATTAGACGATGTTACCGTACAACGTATGTGGGTAATGCGCAAATACCTTGCCGATATGAATCCTGTAGAGGCTATGGAATTTATTAACGAGCGTTTCAAACAAACTAAAAATAACGAAGAGTTTTTAATTTCTATGAACGGATAAAAAACCTCTTATTTTCAAAATAACTAAAAGCCTTGATATTTATATTAAGGCTTTTTTTTGGGTTAATTCGAGTGTATAAATAATTGTATTGATATTTGGGCGTTACCACGCTTATACCTACAAGGTTTTCAAAACCTTGTAGGATCACTTAGGTCAGGCTTTCCACTATACCTGCCTGCCGGCAGGCAGGTCTTTTTTTGCCATTTATGGCAGCAAAAAAAGGATGCCGTTTCAATCCCTAACGCGGGCAAATCTGCTAAATACGGTTTTAAATAACTAATATCAGGCTTGTTTTTAAATGGTAACGTCTAGATTTTTTTGATTCTCTTGGTTACACCTCCCTTAATCCCTCCTTTTTAGGAGGGAAACTGTTTCGTGTTAGTTTGCGCTCTTAAAAATCGAGTTACGGATTAAAACGTAATATTTAAGATTATTGAAAGTATTAAAAGTCTACCCTTTGGGCTAATGCAAAAAAAAAATCCCGCCAATGGGCAGGATTCATTTTTATGCATATAGTTTACTAATTATCTAGTAACTATTTAAAAGATCTCTATATTCTTTTAAATCGGCAATATTCCCTTTATTGTTAAGGTTTTTCATAAGTGCAATTACATACTTAAGGCTTTCAACAGGTGCAAGCTCATCGTTAGCTACAACCTCAGCATCTTCCTCAATAGGCTCATCATCTGGCATAGGTATCATAAAAGACTCAGTAGCTTCAATATGCTCGTAAGTTAACCTAAGCACTTTAACTACTAATGGAATTTGTGCCTCTAAAGCATACGTTCTCAATTCCTTAATATCGTCAATTAGTGTATCCGTATTAATTCCTGTCTTATCTAAATTTTTAAGAATCTTGTCGATTAATTTTATTGCTTTTTTATTTTCCAAAAGAGGGTGTGTTTTTTAAACTTATTATAATTGCAAATTTAAATTTTTATTGAATCATAAGTTGTTAATTGCAGATATTTTTTTTCATTTTATTTTACTTTTAACAGCTCCTCTTCTGTAAAACCTAAACCATCAATAGGTTTTTGTTCTCTTAAAGACTTTATTTTATCAATAGATATGTTTTTTGACTTGCCAGGAAATGCATTGCGCAGATACTGAATTATACTATGTATATCTTTATCGGTAAACTCAGGGTTATTTGCTAAACCTGGCATAGCAATATTTAGTTCATACAAATCGCCATTTACATGTATTGGACCAGATAAACCGTGTAATATTACCAGCGCTAAACGTTCAGACGATTCTGTAACGTATTCCGAATTCTGTAATGGTGGCGCCAAACTTTCAATCCCCTCACCTTCTACGCCATGGCAAGTAGCGCATAAATTTCTAAATATATTATAGCCAGCAATTCTATTATCTACTTGCGCCTTCTTCGTGGTAAAAATTTTATTTTGTTTATTTTTAGCCTTATTACTAATGGTGGTATTTAATATTTTGGCAATTACATTGTGTTCCGTAGCTTTTAATGTTTCACCTAAAAAGGCTTTATAGCTTTCTTCATGGCCTCGTAAACTCGTTATAAAAGCTTCTTGATAGCTTATCTGGTCTTTATACCTTAAAGATAACTGTTGCACTAAAGGAAATAATAGATCCTTTGAAAACGCCATCCAATCTCCCAAAGCACTTAAAACATACAAATCTATAGTAGGATTATTTTTTAAAGCTAAATGTTTTACAATTTTAGCTATCGACATAGTTCGATCTTGACTCGAAAACTGCTCCATTAAAAGAATGGCATGACTTATAACATTGGCACTTTGCTCTGAATATAGAACCTTTTCTAAAACCTCATAACTAAGCGTATTAATACCATCTAATATGTATAAAGCATGTAATTTGCTCACAGCGCTACTAGTCTCATCGTGTAGTATCTTTTTTAATAAGGGTATTGACTTTGGCTCATTTTTTTGTATTAACACTTGCTGTGCTCTATCGCGTATCCAACCATTTTTATGTTTTAATAGGTCTACCAATTTAGATACACTTTGTTCCTCTACATTAATAAATGCATCTTGTTTACTGCTGGTATGAGTTACCTTTAAAATTCGCCCCATACCAATAATGGTATCCAACTGTTTTTTGGCATACAACTTTTGTAAATACGGGGTTAAAAACGCTTTATCTTGTATAATACCACGATGCATATCTACAACATACATATTACCGTCTGGTCCATTAAACAAATTAACGGGTCTGAATCCTTCATCGGTTGAAGAAATAAACTCTTTATTAGGAATAGCCTGTTCTGCCGTTACCTTGTCTGCCTCAACATTTAAAACATTACGCTTAACTACATTAGCCTCTGGCGCACATATAAAGGCATTTTCTAAATAGTCCTCAGGAAATTTATCACCACGATATATTAAAGGCCCGCATGCCGAAGTAACATTTATTAATAAACTATCGGCATCTAAAACTCCCTTTTGATACCCTCTATTTACAGCTGTTGGATGTAATGGATATACCCTTTGATTTTCGGTGAGTATTTTATTTAAAAGACTTTTAGGCTTATAAAATTCGTTTTTAACAACGGTATTTGGCAATACATAATCGCCTAATAACTGTCTAGAATTGGTGTTATAATACAGTCTCCCAAAATTATCTTTAGTAATGCCCCATTGCCCTCTAAACGTCGTTGGGGCTTTAATCCATTGATTATTTTTAAGTTGATACCGGAAATTAGATTTTGCATTATAAATCCAATTATCCAAATGCATCATAAGTCCGTTTGGTTGATGCTCCACATTACCGCCATCAGAATACAACGAATCTACCAGCACTTTATTAACGGGTTTATCATTTTGAATATCTACGAACCAAAGATTTGGTGGTTCGGCATATAAAAGTCCCCCATAAACATGTGCAATAGCTCTAGGCAGCACCAAACTATCCATAAATATTTTAGAGTGATCTGCTACACCATCTTGATCTAAATCCTCTAAAATGGTTATCGTTCCATTTGGTATATGGTCGCCAGTACCAGCAAGATTTTGCATATACCCTTTCATTTCAACAACCCACATACGACCTTTATTATCAAAATCCATGGTAACAGGAGCTTCAATAAAAGGTTCGGATGCCGCTACATGCAATGCAAACCCTTTTTCAATATAGTATTGATCAAGAGCTATTTTAGGTTCTTCGTAATTTTTGGAAGTACACGCCGTAATAGAAAATAACAAAGTGAATAAAAGAAAATATTCTAAATTAAAGGCTTTACTTGTTTTATTAAAATATGTTGAAAAGTTGGAGTTGTTTTCCATGAACTAATACCCGTCTTATTTTGTAAAGTTTATACTTGCGTTTTCACAAAGATTGCATTATAAAATTCAATGCACAAAAAAAGCCTCTCATTTCTGAGAAGCTTTAAGTATTTTCTAACTTTAAATGTAATTAAAGTGCAGCAACGTGTTTTGCTAAACCAGACTTAAGGTTAGCCGCTTTGTTAGCATGAATAACGTTTTTCTTAGCTAATCTATCTAACATAGAAACAACTGAAGGAAACATAGTTTCTGCTTCTTTCTTATCAGTTAACTCACGTAATTTCTTAATAGCATTACGAGTTGTTTTATGCTGATACTTGTTAGTTAAACGTTTAGATTCGTTACTTCTAATTCTTTTTAATGCTGACTTGTGATTTGCCATTTTGTTTTTTTCTTAATTTTTTAGTTGTAGCCCGTAGGGGAATCGAACCCCTCTTACATGGATGAAAACCATGCGTCCTAGCCGATAGACGAACGGGCCATTTTATTTTGAGTGCGCAAATATAAAACTATATTTTAAACTTGCAAAAAATATTTTCAAATAACTTGCAACGTTTCCATTGCGGATGCAAAAATACAACTATTTTTAAATGTTGCAAGAACTAAATAAAATATTTTCAAAAAATTTTATTTAGTTCCCTTTTTCAACATCAATTAATACGCTTTTGCGAACAATACTCTACGTTTCGAAGGATTACCAGAAAACACACAAATTCCTGCTTCTTCCTTCCCTTCTAAAGGAATACAACGAATTGTTGCTTTGGTAAGCTCTTTTATTTTGTCTTCTGTTTCAATAGTACCATCCCAATGCGCAGAAATAAACCCTGTTTTTGTTTCTAATACTGTTTTAAATTCTTCAAAAGTTTCTACTTCGGTAATATGATCGTTTCTAAAATCTAACGCTTTCTTATATAAATCGTTTTGAATGTCTTTTAAAAGTCCTTCAATTTTATCATTTAAACTATCTAGCGTTACAACTTCTTTTGTTAGCGTATCTCTACGCGCGATTTCAACCGTTCCATTTGCTAAATCTCTTGCACCTATAGCAAGTCTTAATGGCACACCTTGTAACTCGTGTTGTGCAAATTTAGCACCTGGTCTATGTGTTGTTCTATTATCGAATTTAACAGAAATGTTTTTTCCGCGTAAATCACTAATTATACTATTAGCTACTTCTGTTATAGCTTCTAAATCTTCATCACTCTTATAAATAGGAATAATAACCACTTGGTTTGGTGCCAAACTAGGAGGCAAAACTAAACCATGATCATCACTATGCGTCATAATTAACGCTCCCATTAATCGTGTAGACACACCCCAAGAAGTTGCCCAAACGTAATCTTGTTTACCTTCTTTATTAGCGTATTTAACATCGAATGCTTTCGCGAAATTTTGACCCAAAAAGTGTGAGGTTCCTGCTTGTAAAGCTTTACCATCTTGCATTAAGGCTTCAATACAATAGGTTTCATCTGCTCCTGCAAAACGTTCACTTTCTGTTTTTAACCCTTGAATAACAGGAATAGCCATAAAATTCTCTACAAACGTGGCGTATACGTTATTCATTAATTCAGCTTCAGCTACAGCTTGCTGTTTTGTTTCATGAGCCGTATGCCCTTCTTGCCATAAAAACTCAGCAGTTCTTAAAAACAAACGTGTACGCATTTCCCAACGAACCACATTGGCCCATTGGTTTATTAATAATGGTAAATCTCTATAGGATTGTACCCAGCCTCTAAATGTATTCCAAATAATAGCCTCACTAGTTGGTCTTACAATTAGCTCTTCTTCCAACTTCGCTTCTGGATCTACTCTTAATTTCCCTGGTTTATCAGGATCGTTTTGTAATCTATAATGTGTTACAATGGCACACTCTTTAGCGAAACCTTCTGCGTTTTTTTCTTCGGCTTCAAACAAACTTTTAGGCACAAAAAGAGGAAAATAGGCGTTTTGGTGTCCTGTTTCTTTAAACATTTTATCTAATTCTGCCTGCATTTTTTCCCAAATTGCATAACCATACGGCTTGATTACCATACATCCTCTAACCGCAGAATTCTCCGCTAGGTCTGCTTTGACAACCAATTCGTTATACCATTTTGAATAATCTTCCGATCTACTAGTAAGTTTTTTGCTCATATCTTTGTTTTGGCACAAATATTGTGACTATGTTAAAAAGAGAAATAGTTCAGCAAAACTAACTATTTTTGTGATGTTCAACAATAAAATTAAAGAGATATGCAATTTAACAACTACATAAAAGGAAAAGTGCCATTTTTAACCCTAATTGGGTTAGCGTTTGGGCTTGTTTCTTGCGGTTCTTATCAATACGTTGGTGTGGACAGTGACGGAATTTATGGCGGTGCTCCACAAACTCAACAAACAGAACAAGTTGTTGCAACGACAAATGAAAACACTGGTAATTACTACCAAAACTATTTTAGAACAAAATCTATTGAATCTGAAAATATTGGATACGAAGAAGAAATTTTTACAGACATTGATTCTTATGAAAGTGAAAATTACAACGAATCAGATCCTTTAGCTAATGATTATGTAGGTTATGCTGGTTGGGGTCAAAATCCAAGCGACGTAACTATAAACTATATAAACAACGGTTGGAACGATTGGGGTTGGAACGGTGGTTTTGGTTACGGATATAATGGCTGGAACCGTTGGGGCTATAGCGGCTTTTACGGTGGCGGCTGGAACAACTGGGGCTATGGTGGTATATACAATCCATTCTATTGCCCACCTTATTATGGCGGTGGTTTTTATGGCGGTTTTGCTTACAACTATGGTTGGGGCTATAATCGTGGTTTTTATAACAGAGGCTACAATAGAGGCTATAACAGAGGGTTCTACAGCAACAATAACTATAACAACCGTCGTACAACAGCTTACAGTAATAGCAGAAGAAACAGCTATTCTAGCACCAATAACAGTGGCTTAAGCAGACGTAGCTCGGTAAGTACACAAAATAGAGCAACATCTTCACGATATAACACATCGGCAAGAAATAGCGCTAATACTGGTGTAACAAGAAGCTCAACAGCATCAACAGTTAGAAGAACTTACAATCCTAATGGAACACGAGTTTCTACAGGAACAACAAGACGCTCTACCGCAACAAGAACGCCTTCTACAAACTCTACAGCAAGATCGTCTTCTGCAGTATCACGAAGAAGCTCAAGTACAGTTTACAGACAGCCAACAACAACTCGTAGTTCATCGTCTAGTACAGCGAGAAGGTCTAGTTCTTCACCATCAAGAACAAGTACGTATACTCCTAGTAGCAGCTCGTCTAGATCAAGTAGTAGTACTGCATCTAGATCATCTAGTAGTAGCAGAAGCTCCGGAAGTAGCTCATCAAGATCTTCTAGCAGTGGAAGAAGACGTTAATCTTATTTATTTAAAGATAAAAAATTACACATGAAAAAGTTAAATTTACTAGGCATAGCTTTACTTTCTATGTCAACAATTTACGCACAAGATATTAGCGACGCTGTAAGGTTTTCGCAAAATGAAATTCAAGGAACCGCTCGTTACAGAGCATTAAGTGGCGCTTTTGGAGCCTTAGGTGGCGACATGAGTGCGGTAAGTGCTAACCCCGCAGGTTCTGCTGTTTTTGCTAGAAGCCATGCGTCCTTTTCTGGGTCGAACGTCGATTTAGAAAACTCAACCAACTATTTTGGTAACACGGTAGATACAAACACATCTAATTTTGATATTAATCAAGGAGGAGCTGTCTTTGTATTTGAGAACCGTAACACAAGTTCTGCTTGGAAAAAGTTCACTTTCGGAATTGCTTATGAAAGAACAAACAATTTTGATGATAATTGGAATGCTAGAGGTTTAAATACTAATGACGACGGACAATTCAGCAACTCCATAGCAAGTTATTTTTATGATTATGCTGATGGTTTAAGGCTAGATGAAATATCAGCTTTTCCAGATGAATCTTTATCGATAGCTTATCAAGACATCGGATCTTTTTATGGCTTTGGCAACCAACAAGCCTTTTTAGGTTATGAATCTTTTATTCTAGAACCAGATAATCCTGACGACGATGCTAACACCCTATATTCCTCAAACATTTCAGCAGGAAATTTCAATCATAATTACTCTTATGTATCTACCGGTTATAACGGAAAAATATCTTTTAACCTTGCAACGCAATATGAAGATAATTTATATTTAGGTATTAACTTAAATTCTCATTTTATTGATTACCAACGATCAACTTTATTATTTGAAAACAATTCAAACCTAGGATCAATAGTAAACTCTGTTGAATTTGAAAATAATTTATCGACTACAGGTAATGGGTTTTCTTTTCAATTAGGAAGTATTATTAAGTTAACACCAGAACTTAGAGCCGGTGTAACTTACGACTCGCCTACTTGGTATACTATTGAAGAGGAAACAACGCAATATTTAGCAACGGTAAGAGATGATAACGGTTCTAATGCAACACAAGTTATTAATCCAGGAGTTGTAAATGTTTACCCGCGATACAAATTACAAACACCTGCAAAAATTACAGGAAGTTTAGCTTACGTTTTTGGAACTCAAGGTTTAATTAGTTTCGATTATTCAAATAAAAATTATGGTAAAACAAAATTCACTCCCGATGCCGATTACATGGACTTAAATGAAGGGATAAGTGATGTTTTAACCAACGCCTCAACCTATCGTTTTGGTGCAGAATATAAAGTAAAACAACTAAGCTTTAGAGGTGGTTACCGTTTTGAAGAAAGTCCTTATGAAGATGGTATTACAGTTGGCGATTTAACCGGATTTTCATTAGGTTTAGGATACAACTTCGGAAACACAAAACTGGATTTAACCTATGATAAATGGGATCGTGAAGACGAAACACCACTTTACAATTTAGGTTTAATTGAAACCGCAAATGTTAATAGAGGAAACTCTAATATTACATTAACATTAGGTTTCAATATATAACAACCTTTTAATATATTTTAAAAAGCTTGAACTAAGGTTCAGGCTTTTTTTATGAGAATTTTATAAGAAAAATAAGGAACAATAACAGTATCTTAAATATTTGCAAACATAAAGGATAACAAAAAGTGAAATGCTTATCTTTGCAAATTAAATTTTGACTTATAAATCATGGCTTTTGATAGTAATATAGAAGATTTTGACGCATTAGGAAACGATCACATTGGTACTTCTGAAAACACACCAATGCGCAGCGATGCTTTTAAATTAAACAACGAAGAAAAGATAGACATCATTAAGGATGATGTGCGTCATATCCTAGAAACCCTAGGTTTAGATTTAACAGACGATAGTTTAAAAGGCACGCCTAACCGCGTAGCAAAAATGTTTGTTAATGAAATTTTTGGAGGATTAAATCCAGATAAAAAACCAAGCGCTTCTACTTTCGATAATAAATATAAATATGGCGAAATGCTTGTTGAAAAAAACATTACGGTGTATTCAACTTGCGAACATCACTTACTACCTATTGTAGGTCGTGCTCATATTGCTTACATATCCAATGGCACTGTAGTTGGCTTATCTAAAATGAATCGTATTGTAGATTATTTTGCAAAACGCCCACAAGTACAAGAGCGTTTAACAATTCAAGTAGTTCGAGAACTTCAAAACGTTTTAGGCACTAAAGATGTGGCTTGTGTTATTGATGCAAAACACCTTTGTGTAAATTCTAGAGGAATTCGCGATATTGAAAGTAGTACGGTAACTTCAGAATTTGGAGGAAAATTTCAAGATATGGAGACACGTCGCGAATTTCTAGATTATATTAAATTAGACACGAAGTTTTAATTTGTTTGATATTTTGTCGTGAAGACGTTAAGTTGATAAGAAATAATCAGCTTCATTACTAAACGACAAACGACTAAACTGAATCGACTAAACAGCTAACGACTTAACAAATAACAGTGATGCCGCTTTACAAAGAACAACAGATTAAATTATACAACTCACTTACTGGTAAAAAAGAAATATTTAAACCCATTAACGAAGGTCATGTTGGCATGTATGTTTGCGGTCCTACCGTTTATAGTAACGTACATTTAGGAAATGTAAGAACCTTTATGTCTTTTGATATGGTTTTTAGATACCTAAAACACCTAGATTATAAAGTAAGATACGTTAGAAATATTACTGATGCTGGCCATTTAGAAAATGATGCTGATGCAGGTGAAGACAAAATCACTAAAAAAGCGCGTTTAGAACAAATTGAACCTATGGAAGTAGTACAGCGTTATACTGTAGATTTTCATAATGTTTTAAGAACTTTTAATTTTCTACCGCCAAGTATAGAGCCAACAGCAACCGGACATATTATTGAGCAAATTGAGTTAATAAGTAAAATTATTGATAACGGATTTGCTTATGAAGTTAATGGTTCTGTATATTTTGATGTGCATAAGTTTAATGAAACTAACGATTATGGAAAATTAAGCAAACGTAAGCTAGACGATTTAATTCACAATACAAGAACACTAGACGGACAAAGCGATAAAAAGAATCCGCAGGATTTTGCCCTTTGGAAAAAAGCCGAACCTCAGCACATCATGCGTTGGCCTTCGCCTTGGAGTGATGGTTTTCCTGGTTGGCACTTAGAGTGTACTGCTATGAGCACTAAATATCTAGGCGATCAATTTGATATTCATGGTGGTGGAATGGATTTAAAATTCCCGCATCACGAGTGTGAAATTGCACAAAACGAAGCAGCCATTGGTGTTAGCCCTGTTAACTATTGGATGCATGCCAATATGTTAGAGTTAAACGGACAACGCATGTCTAAATCTACAGGAAACACCGTTAATCCAGATGAATTATTATCTGGAAACAACGCATTTTTTAGTAAAGCATATAGCCCTAGTGTTATTCGCTTTTTTGTTGCACAGTCCTCTTACCGTAGTGTTTTAGATTTAACCGACGATGGTTTATTAGCCAGCGAAAAAGGCTTTTATAGATTAATGGATGCCGTAAACCTTATAGATGGTTTAAAAGCATCTGCAACATCTTCAATAGATATTCGGGCATGGAAACAGAAATGTTATGATGCTATGAACGATGATTTTAACTCACCAATTTTAATCGCGCATTTATTTGAAGCTGCTAAATACATAAACCAAATAAAAGAAGGTCAAGCTACAATATCTGCCGAAGATTTAAACCTATTAAAAGAAACGATTAATAGTTTTGTTTTTGATGTTCTAGGTCTTGAAAATGCTACAAAAAGCGATTCTGGAACCGATAAACTTTCAGGTGCTGTTGACGTTTTAATACGATTAAGACAAGATGCTAGAGCTAATAAAGATTTTGCAATGTCTGATAAAATTCGTGATGAATTAGCAGAAGTTGGTATTCAGCTTAAAGACGGAAAAGATGGCACAACGTTTAGCGTAAACTAAATAGTATTGTTATTCCTGCAGGAATAAACGAACATTCCATAACGTTTAAAAAGATGCTCTCCTTAAAGAGAATTACAAAAACATATTTTGAAAAAACTACTAATAGCACCGTTTTTGTTTATTATAAAAGTATACCAAACTTTTATATCGCCATTAACACCTGCTACGTGTAGATACAATCCAACATGTTCGCATTACACTAAAGAAGCCTTGCAAAAGCATGGTTTATTTAAAGGAGGCTGGTTAGCTATAAAGCGTATTTTTAGCTGTCATCCTTGGGGTGGCTCTGGATACGACCCTGTACCTGATAAGGATAGCAATTAAAAAGACAATGACAAAATTAAAAGCACAAACCGATGCTAAAATTGAAGCAGGAAGAAAAGCAAAACCTGAGTTCATGAAAGGCGTTGATGATATTATTAGTAAAGCAAAAGCTTTCCAACAAGGAAGTGATGCTATTAAATTTGGGCAAAAGGCTCCAAATTTTGAACTCCCTAATCAGGAAGGAAAACCTATTTTATTAAAAGATTTATTACAACAAGGCCCTGTTGTTGTTACGTTTTATCGTGGCGACTGGTGTCCATATTGCAACTTACAACTTAGAGCTTTACAAGCAAAACTAAGTGAAATCCACGCATTAGGCGCAACATTAGTTGCTATAAGTCCGCAAGTACCCGACGGATCGTTGACAAAAAGTGAAATTAGTGAAATGGAATTTATTGTATTGTCCGATCAAGATGCCAAAGTAGCGCAACAATACGGAGTTGCTTGGGAGGTACCAGAGTTTTTAATGGAACATATGCGATCAGACAGAAACCTGGATTTAGACCAAATAAATAATGGTAACGGCAGTATATTACCTATTCCAGCTACATTTGTATTAAATTCTGAAGGTGTTGTTACCTGGGATTATGTTAATGTTGATTACAGAACACGCTCTGAACCAGATGAGATTATTGAAGCATTAAAAAATATATCTTAAAAATTGCTAACAACTCTTTTTATTTAGATTTAAGAATAAAAAAAGCTCAATAAACTAGATTATAACTTAGTTTATTGAGCTTTATTACTATTGTTAGATTCGTTTTATAAACGACTTAGCAATTCTGCTTTTTTATTTTCAAATTCTTCAACCGATAAAATAGATTTATCCTTTAAGGCTGCTAGCTTTTCTATCTTAACAAAAATATCTTCTTCAAAAGCTGTATTATTTACTTCCGTTTGAGCAGGTGCCACAGTTTGCTCTACAAATGCAGGTTGTTGTTGATTATTTATAGCGTTATCAACGTGCTGTTGTTCTTGCACAGGTTTAGATACCTCCTGCCCTCCCGTAACAATTGGTAAGGTATTTAAATCTACGTTACCATACTGACTTGTAAACGATACAGAATAATTTCCACCTTGCTGCTGGCCTACACCTCCTATTTGGTTATCTAACGTATCAAAAACTGTTACTTTTCCATTTTGCTGTATAGCAAGGCGTCTTATATTATTAAAAATAGCGTAGCTTGTATTGTTTTGACTTCCGGTAGAATTAGGAAAGCCTAAATCGCCCCACCAATTGCCACTTACACCATTTTGAAACCCATTTTGATTATGGCTTTTAGGTTTTGGTAATGGTTTGTATTGAATAGCACCTTGATGAATTAAATTTGATAATTCGATACAAAGCCCATCTACAGTAGCTTTTAGTTGATAATTAAACATATCGCCTACCATAGTCATACCACCCTGCATCCATTGACCACCTCCGCCTAATTCCGGAATATTAAATTGTGCCATGGAGCCATTGCTAGCCATAAGGTTATAGGTTAAATCTGTAACCGAATTAACACTTATACCATATCTATTTGCTACATCCGTCATGTTTTGAAAACTAACATCTGTGAATATTGCATTCATAATTTTATCTTTTATTAAATTGAAAAAATAGTTATCTACTAATTTTGCGCAAAGATAGTCTTTAACAAAACTAAAACACTTAATTTAAGTCGTTGATTTTGTGAAATTTAATAAAAGATATTAACCAAAAAACGGCGTCCTTATTTTTTAGGAATTTGTTTTAAAATTTCTAAAACAAACTTCCAATATTTTTGAACGGATGATATTTGAGCACGTTCGTCTGGTGAGTGTGCGCCTTTAATGTTTGGACCAAAACTAATCATATCCATTTCTGGATAATTTTGCCCTAGAATACCGCACTCTAAACCTGCATGACATGCAGCAACATGAGGTTTCTCGCCAATTAAATCTTCGTAGATTTTTTCCATGACCTTTAAAATTGGCGAATCCATATTTGGTGCCCATCCTGGATAATCGCCAGAACATACCACTTCGCAACCCGTAAGCTCGAAAGTAGAACGCAAAGTATTAGCTAAATCGACTTTAGAACTCTCTACTGAAGAACGCGTTAAACAGCCAATTTTAATGTGTCCATCTTTTACAATTACACGTGCTACGTTGTTTGAGGTTTCTACCAAATCTGGAATATCGGCACTCATTCTATACACGCCATTATGGGCCGCATACAAGGCTCTTGTTAACCCTTCTTGCACACCTAAATCCATGATTTTAGCCGGCGTATCTGTTTTAGAAATAGTAATTTCTAAATCGGGTTCCATGGTTTTTAACTCCTTTTTTATGGTTGTAGATAGTAAGGCTATTTCTAATAAAAAAGCATCTTCGTGTATGGCATCAATAGCAACTATAGCATTACTTTCTCTAGGAATAGCGTTACGTAAACTACCGCCATCAATTTCTGAAATTCGTAATCCGAAGTTTTCAAAACCATCAAAAAGCACGCGGTTCATTATTTTATTGGCGTTTCCTAAGCCTTCGTGAATTTGCATTCCCGAATGTCCGCCCTGTAATCCTTTTACAGAAACTTTATAACCTATTTTAAATTCTGGTGTTTCCTCTTCTTCGTAAGTTCTTGTTGCAGTTACATCGGTTCCTCCTGCGCATCCTACTCCTATTTCATCATCTTCTTCGGTATCTAGGTTTAATAAAATACCACCAGTTAGTAAACCGCCTTTTAATCCCATGGCACCCGTCATTCCGGTTTCTTCATCTATAGTAAATAACGCTTCAATTGCTGGATGCGGAATATCTGTACTTTCTAAAATTGCCATAATTGTTGCAACCCCTAAACCATTGTCGGCGCCAAGTGTGGTGCCTTTGGCTTTTACCCAATCGCCCTCAACAAACATCTCGATACCTTGGGTATCAAAATCGAAAACAGTATCGCCATTTTTTTGGTGCACCATATCTAAATGCGATTGCATAACCACGGTAACTCGATCTTCCATTCCTGAGGTTGCTGGCTTTTTTATAATAACGTTTCCTACCTCATCTTCAATAGTTTCTAGACCTAGGTTTTTACCAAAATCTTTCATGAAAGCAATAACGCGTTCTTCTTTTTTTGAAGGTCGCGGTACCGCATTTAAATCGGCAAATTTATTCCAAATGGCTTGTGGTTGTAGTTCTCTTATTTCTTGGCTCATTTTTCTTTATGTTTTAATTCTTTATTATTCTAACACTCCCATTTCAGCTTTTTCCAAAATCATATTACATACTTTTAAATACGCATGCAACTGCCTTTCTTCTGTTTTACTAGTAGGTTTCCAGGCATTTAATGAAATTGAGCTCATCATATCTCCATAAGTAAGTTGGCATTTATAGCCATGCATTCCTATGCTATTATTAAGTTTTATAAAAGTATTAAAATCCATAGATAATATTTGCTCCTCTATGTTTTTACATTCACTTTTAGAAATTTTAATTGTATAATCTGGGGCAATGCGTACCCAATGTTTAAAATCATCATCGGCATCCAAAGTTCTAACAAATATTTCGGATGATTTAGGTTTAGGGCGGTTATATATTGTAATATGAACTTTTTTGTCTATAATTCTACGGTCATGTTCTATTAAAAGTTCAATTTTTTTGAAGATTTCGTTTATTTCTGAAGCATCTTGTGAAAACACAATGTTTGTGCATAAGAAGATCGAAGTAATAATTATAATTTTGTTTATTTTTTCCAATATAATTCCATTTTTTTATCAGTTATAAAGGTAGTAAAAATGCACAGACTTTGGCAGCTACTCCTGATTGAAGTGGCATCCTTTCTGCGACATTGTTTTAAAACACCATACCTTAGCAAATATGACACATACTTGAAGAGATCCCGAAACATATTAGTGACTGCTTCGCAGAAAGATATAACGTAAAGCAGGAAGAAACCTTAATAGACAAACCACTGCGCTAGGGTACAAATTTTTATTATTTTTGGAAGATGCTGAAACAGAAAAAAACACTAATTGCATTGTCGTTGATTCCGCAAATTTTGTTGGTAAAACTCGCGGCTAATTATCCTGATGTTGTGGAGCGGTATTATAGCACTGGTTTGTATCCTGTAATTTCTAAAATATTTAGGTTTACTTTGGGTTGGATGCCGTTTTCGTTTGGCGATTTGCTATATACTTTTGCTGGCATTTATATGCTGCGATGGTTTTATAAAAACCGAAAGCGTTTACGACAGGACACCAAAAATTATTTGATTGATATTTTTGCTGCCGTAGCCTTTGTGTATATGGCGTTCCATTTATTTTGGGGTTTAAATTACTACCGATTGCCCTTGCATAAAAGTTTGAATTTAGAGCATGATTACACCACCGAACAATTAGCAAAGGTTACAAAATCGCTTATTGAAAAGGCGAATGCTTTGCATTTTGAAATTACTAAAAACGACACCTTAAAAGCTGAAATAAAACTAAGTAAATCTGCTATTTTTGAGATGGTGCCTGCCGGTTATGATAATTTAAAAAAGCAGTTTCCAGATTTAAATTACAGCCCTACAAGTTTAAAAAAATCGATTTATAGCTACCCGTTAACGTATATGGGTTTTAGCGGCTATTTAAATCCGTTAACCAACGAGGCGCAAGTAGATGGCTTGATTCCGGTGTTTAAATTTTCGACTACTTCGGCGCATGAAGTTGCACATCAATTAGGTTTTGCTGCCGAAAACGAGGCTAATTTTATTGCTTTTATGGCTACCACAAACCATGACAATATTTATTTTAAATATTCGGGCTACACCTTTGCGCTACGCTTTTGCCTAAACGAAATTTACAGACGTGATGAGGCACTTTATGAAGACATTATTTGTAGTGTAAATACAGGGATTTTAAAAAATTATAAGGAAGTTAGAGATTTTTGGGAAGCCCATAAAAACCCTGTAGAACCTTACTTTAAAAGTTTTTATGGCAATTTTTTGAAGGCTAACAGACAAAGCAAGGGCATGCAAAGTTATAATTATGTGGTGGCCCTTATTGTTAACTACCTTGAAAACACGCCAGAATAGGCTATTTTTAATGATTTTAGCTGTATTATTTTATAGTTAGCGTTTTCACTTACAAATACTTAGCCTGTTTTATGGTTTTCATTTTAAAAAAGTGTATTTTTAGTTACCCTTAAAGATTTTAAGTTATGAAAACAGTATTAATAGTTTTTGCTCTTTTTTTGTGTAACCAAACATTTGCACAGCAAATAAATAAAGATGAAACTGCCCTTCCGCCATTAATTTTGCTGAAATACCCTAATATTAAAAAAGCCTTTACCCAAAACACAAGTTTGAATAAAGACTCCTTTTCTTTATTTGACATAAATAATGCGCTAACCACCAACTTTACTAAAGACGATGGGCGACATATAAACAGAAATTTTGCGTTTTCGACCTCAGAAAAACTTTATTTAAGTAAAGAGTTACTGAAAATTGCACATAAATTTCCTGGTGATGGCAATAATTTAGCCATTGGACCAAAAGGTTTATTGGTCCCTTAATCTACTATTTGTGCGCCAGCAGGTGCTTCAAAGTCGGCATCGTCAAGAGGCTCTGCGTCTACTTTAACATTTATAAACTTAGTTTCTCCTTTTGCTGTTGTTGGCTTATTGTTTTCGTAATTATAACCTACTATGCTTTCTGGCAATAATAATCCATTTACCTCTTGCCACTTGTTGTAACGTCTAAAATGAAGTTCGCTTCCTTTTTCTTTTGAAAAGTATGTTACGGTATAGCCTAACCATTCCATTTTATAAGTTTCTGGGTTGTAATACAGCACGTATTCATCGTCTGAAGATTCGCCAACACCGTTTTCGTAAGAAATTTTAATTCCTGGGTAAACAACATCATCAAACACTAATGGTTCTGCATCTTCATAATTTATACCATCATCGGCCAAAATAAACGGCATCGCATAAAAATAAAACATTAGGTTATAGTAAAATCTTGGTTTGCCCTTATATGGTTTATCGCTTTTATTTAGCAACCACACATCTTCGCCATTGTAACCAATAACATGATCTGGGGTATCAATTAAAGCCTTTCTGTTTTTTAAATTCGTGGTGGTTACTTCCAAACCATTTGGTTTTTCCATGGTAAACGCTAAAGTTGTCATGGCGTTCCATTTATCTAAACCTCCATGAGCTTCAAAAACTTTTGTAATATTTTCTGGGTATATACTTGTGGTAACATCAAGAGTTTCTTCGGTATAATCTACAACAGGTGTTGCCGTTTTGTTTTTACAAGCGAATATTGAAATTGTAAGTGCTAAGAGTATGATTTTTTTCATAATATTTTTTAGATTTTAAGCTTTGACGAAGTTAAGGGAATATCATTACAATAAAAACGATTACTTTTGTCTTACTATTATGAAAGAAATAACAAGCGCACAAAACTCACTAATTCGACAACTTGTTCAACTAAAAGACAAGTCGCGCGAACGTAAAAAAACAGGCACGTTTTTAATAGAAGGTATTCGTGAAGTTACATTAGCATTAAAAGGTGGTTATGAAGTAGAAACCGTTTTGTTTTATCCTGATTTATTTCCTGCTGAATCACTTGAGGGTCTTATTCCCGAAACAGTAAACCCCATTGCTGTATCGAAGGACGTTTATGAAAAATTAGCTTATAGATCGACTACCGAAGGTTTGCTAGCTGTTGCAAAAGCCAAAGAAAACGAACTATCTAACTTAAGGTTTAAAAACGATAATCCTTTAATATTAGTTGCCGAAGCACCCGAAAAACCGGGTAATATTGGCGCTATTTTAAGAACGGCAGATGCAGCGCATGTAGATGCTGTAATTATTGCCAACCCAAAAACAGATTTATACAACCCAAACATTATACGTTCTAGCGTTGGCTGCGTATTTACTAACCAAATAGCCACTGGAACAACCACCGAGATTATTACCTTTTTAAAAGCGAATAACATTAATATTTATAGTGCTATTTTACAAGAATCGGTGGCCTACCATACCCAAGATTACACGAAACCCACCGCAATAGTTGTGGGTACCGAGGCTACGGGTTTAAGTGACGAGTGGCGCAATCATGCTACTAAAAACATTATAATACCAATGCAAGGTGAGATAGATTCTATGAATGTTTCGGTTGCTGCAGGAATTTTAATTTTTGAAGCTAAAAGACAAAGAAAGTTTTCATAATTCTTATATAACAAAGCTTATAACAAAAAGAACCGCAACCAAAAAGCTACAATTTCTCATAAGTAATAATAAATTTCTCTCATTCTTTTAAAACAAGATTTTTAATTATTTTTACAGGTAATTAATCCCTTAAAACTATTACATATGAAAGGAAAATTACTCGTTATTTTTTTAACTTTTACGTTTTTTAGCTACGCCCAAAACCCTAATTTAGTTACCAATGGAGGTTTTGAAGATTACCCAAACCCTAATAGTACGCCAAACAGATGGTCTTCTTCTAGTGACTTTGGTACTTTTAACCAAAACACCACAGATTTCGTTGAAGGGGCAAGCAGTGTGGAGTTTACTGCTGGATTTAGTGATTTAATGCTATTTACATTAGCCGATATTCCTCTTGAAGCTGGTAAAACTTACACCGTATCGTATAGCTACAAATATTTAGGAACCGAATTTGATGCCAATGATAATATAGAATTTAGTTTCTATTCGTCAACAAATCCTTTTCTTCATGGTACAAATATTCAAGATAACAATTGGAACTCCGTTACAACACAATATACACCAACCGAAACGAAAACTGATTTTGAAGCCACTATACGCGTTATACCGTCAGGAATTGGCTCTGAGTATAAAGTGTTAATTGACGATGTTCAAGTTTATGAAGGTCTGCCTTTATCAACACAAGCAATTAACCTAGAAAATACAATAAGCGTTTATACTTCCAAAAACAAACAGCTTAACATAAATAAACCAGCAGACCTTGTAATTACAAATGTTTCGGTCTATTCTATTTTAGGTCAACAGCAAAAACTAACTCCTAATACTAAGGATTTAAGTTCATATAACTTAAATACGTTTTCTACCGGAGTTTATATTTTAAAAATAACTACTAATAAAGGAGGAATCACAAAAAAGATCCTACTTAAATAATTAAAAATTTTAAAACTTAGAATAATATTTATGGATGCCCAAAGCCTATTTTACATCATTTTAATAATTATTATTCTAAGTTTTATTATCGATAAAATTCTAAACGCCTTAAATGCAAAACATTATAACGATTCACTTCCTGATGAGTTACAAGATGTTTATGATGACGTAGAATATAAAAAATCGCAAAATTATAAAACAACCAACTATAAATTTGGCTTATTAACATCTACCTTCTCCTTAATTTTAACGCTAGGCTTTTTATGGTTTGATGGTTTCGAGGTTGTCGACAATATTGCAAGAACCTACAGTAAAAACTCCATTATAGTTGCGCTTATTTTCTTTGGTATTATTATGATTGGCAGCGATATTTTAACTACACCCTTTTCGTATTACAGCACTTTTGTAATTGAAGAAAAATTTGGATTTAATAAAACAACTGTAAAAACCTTTTTTCTAGATAAAATAAAAGGTTGGCTCATGATGGCCATTGTAGGAGGCGGTATTTTAGCATTAATAATTTGGTTTTATGAGGCTACTGGACAGCATTTTTGGTTGTACGCTTGGGCATTAGTAGCTGTATTTACGTTGTTTATGAATATGTTTTACTCCAAACTTATTGTGCCCCTTTTTAATAAACAAACCCCTTTAGAAGATGGGACATTGCGCGATAAAATTTCGGCGTATGCTAAAACAGTTGGTTTTAAGCTAGATAAAATCTTTGTAATTGATGGCTCTAAACGAAGTACAAAAGCCAATGCCTATTTTTCTGGTTTTGGAAGTGAAAAACGCGTAACCCTTTACGACACATTAATACATGATTTGGATGACGAAGAAATTGTAGCTGTATTGGCTCACGAAGTTGGACACTATAAAAAGAAACATATTATTTTTAACCTATTTGCATTCATTCTATTAACAGGATTTACACTTTTTATATTATCCTTATTTATTTCAAATCCTATATTATCGCAAGCTTTAGGTGTTACAACGCCTAGTTTTCATATTGGTTTAATTGCTTTTGGGTTACTATACGCGCCTATTTCTGAAATTACAGGATTAATAATGAATCTGTTTTCTAGAAAATTTGAATACCAAGCCGATGATTATGCAAAAAACACCTATAAAGGCGATCCATTAATTACCGCGCTTAAAAAACTATCTAAAAATAGTTTGAGTAATTTAACACCACATCCGGCTTATGT
Organism: Algibacter amylolyticus; assembly: GCF_014202225.1. Lineage (GTDB taxonomy): Bacteria > Bacteroidota > Bacteroidia > Flavobacteriales > Flavobacteriaceae > Algibacter_B > Algibacter_B amylolyticus. The sequence goes on along the minus strand of NZ_JACHGE010000009.1, from coordinate 12,785 downwards.
ATTTATGCATTATTCGCATCCTACGCTGTTGGAACGGATTGTGAATTTAAGGAAGTAAACTGTCGTATTAAAAATAGTAACAATCACTTAACTAATCAATAAGAAAACCGCTTAAATGGAAGCTGCAAAAAACAACTTAAATACCTTCAGGATTTTATACCTTGTAAAGGGCATTCTAACATTATGTTTTTCAATTGTATTTATTATTTACGGTTGTTTGGGGTTCCTAATTGGCGCGATGGCTGAAAATAGCGATACTAACACAGAACTTCCTTTTAATTTTGGCTGGATTTTCGCTATAATTGGCGGTATCGGTTTATTATTTTGTATAACCATTGGTGTATTAACTTTATTGGCTTCAAAATATATTAAAAACCTAAAAAACTATAATTTTGTATTTGTAATAGCCGTAGTAAATTGTCTTACTGGCATTCTAGGTATCGTTTTAGGTATTTTTACTCTAATAGAATTATCGAAACCTGAAATTAAAACCCTTTTCAATAAAGCCTAAATGAAAATAATCGCTACCAATATAGCAAAACCAACAACCATTATCTGGAATGGGAAAGAAGTAGTTACTGGCATCTATAAAACACCTACCAATCAACCTATTTTTCTTGGTACTACAGACGTTAAAGGCGACGAGGTAACAGATAGAAAACATCATGGTGGCGAGTTTAAGGCCTGCTATTTATTTTCTGAAGATCATTATGAGTATTGGAAAAACTTATATCCTAATTTAGATTGGAGTTATGGTATGCTAGGTGAAAACCTAACCGTTTCTGGTTTAAATGAAAAGGAAATCCATATTGGAGATATTTATAAATTAGGTGGAGCGCTTATTCAAATTACACAACCTAGAGAACCTTGTTTTAAATTGGGTGTTAAATTTGGCAATCAAAACATCCTGAAACAATTTATTAATCATGGTTTTCCGGGTACATATATTCGTGTTTTAGAAGCAGGTTCTGTTAAAGCAGGCGACACTTTTGAGTTAATTGATAAAGCTAAAAACAGTTTAACTACACATCAGTTCTTTAATTTACTATACAGTAAAGAAAAAAACAAGGCGCATATTGAATGCATACTAACCAATGATGCTATACCCAAACGAAAAAGAGACAAACTGAAACAGTTTTTAAAGTAGCTTTGGTTTGGTTTGTTATATCTTTGCAACAAACTATTACAGATGTCTTTTAAAGATTTAAAAATTAGCAAACCTATTTTACGTGCCGTTGCAGAAGCTGGTTACGATAACCCTACTTTAGTGCAAGAAAAAACTATCCCTCTTGTTTTGGAGCATAAGGATGTTATTGTTTCTGCCCAAACCGGAACGGGAAAAACGGCTGCTTTTGCACTGCCTATTTTACAATCTCTATTAGACCAGCAAGATGCTCCTAAAAAAGGTAAAACCATTAAAGCTTTAATTGTTAGTCCTACGCGAGAATTAGCCATTCAAATTGAAGATAACTTTAAAACCTACAGTTCTTATACCAACTTAAGAACCACTGTAGTTTATGGTGGCGCATCAATAGAACCACAAAAAGAAGTTTTAAAAAAAGGTGTAGATGTTTTAATTGCTACTCCAGGTCGTTTACTCGATTTACATAAACAAGACAGTATTAATTTAGATTACGTTGAAACTTTAGTTTTGGATGAAGCTGATTTGATGCTAGACATGGGCTTTATTGACGATGTTAGAAAAATAGAGCGTTTATGTACTCGAGAAAAACAAATCCTATTGTTTTCGGCAACTATTCCGCATAAAGTAGAACAATTAGCGAATTCTATTTTAAACAATCCGGAGCGCGTAGAGGTTGCCCAAAATTCTTCAACATCAAAAAATGTGGCTCAGTTATTATACTTTGTCCCAAAACCTAAAAAAATAGAATTGTGTTTACATTTATTACGAAACACAATTAAAGGAAATATCATCATTTTTAGACGCACAAAATATGGTGTAGATAAACTTGAAAAAACGCTTATAAAAAACAATTATAAAGCCGATAGTATTCATGGTGATAAAAGTCAAACTGCAAGACAAGATGCCTTAACACGATTTAAAAAAGGCGAGGTTAACATATTAATTGCAACCGATGTGGCTGCACGTGGTATTGATATAAACGAATTAGATGCGGTTATAAATTTCGATTTGCCAAATGTTCCCGAAACCTATGTACACCGTATTGGTAGAACCGCTAGAGCAGGAAACACAGGTATAGCACATTCGTTTTGTTCGGCAGATGAGAAAAACTACATAAAAGCCATACAACAACTTATTAGCCTACAATTAGATGTTGTTGAAGACCATCCGTATCCACTAGATCCTAAAGCAAAACCAATTATACATACCTCTAATAAAACAGGCAGTAAACACAGAAAAGGACGTAAAAGTGAAGCCTCTAAAAAGAAAAAGAAACGCTGGTATTAATAGGATTATACACTAATACTATTCCACCGGAAAATCAAAATACGTTTTAGGAAATGGCTCCCATCGTAAAGTAAAGTGCCACCATTCTTTAGAGTAATTCCTAAAATTATATTTCAACATAACGGTTTGTAATAATTGTCGGTTAGCTTTTTGAGTGTCTGTAAGCTTTGGATAGGCCACCCAAGATTCTTCTCCAAAAAAATCATATGGACTTCCCATATCTAAAGGTATTCCCGTATTTCCATCAATTATTGTTAAATCAACCGTACTTCCCCTACTATGCCCAGATCTAGAAGATATATATCCAGATTTAAATAAATTACGTTTTTTAACCTCTGGATAAAATTGAGGTTTCATTATGGTATCATTTAAGTCTCTAGCCCAACTTATAAAATGATTAACGGCCTCTTGAGGTCTGTAGCCATCATAAACCTTTAAACATAAATTTTGTTCTTGCAATGCTTCTTGGACCTTTTTTAAAGCCTGTGCAGTTTGTTCCGTTAGTATAAGCTTATTAGATTGGTAACTATTAATTGGTTTTCCTACAAAATTATTAGAGGTAAAATAACGTAACTCGACACCTAAATCCGGAATAATATCTTTAACATACACAAAACCTTCAGGTAGTTGCGAAAACATATTTTGAAAAATAAGGCAGAATAAAAAAACTAAGGTATACTTCATTTTAATTTTGAATTATGCTAATTTAGAAAATAAAAGAATATGCTTTTTAAAAGTGATATAAATTTAAATCTGAAAGACGCCGAAATAACCTATTACCCGGAGTTTTTCAATGCCAGTGAAGCCACTAATTTTTTTAAAAACCTTCTAAATTATGTTAAGTGGCAACAAGATTCAATAACCATTTACGGAAAAACACATTTACAACCTCGTTTAACCTGTTTTTACGCCAATAACACAAATACATACAAATACAGCAATATAACCATGCAGCCATATCCTTTTAATGATGATTTATTACTCATTAAGAGTAAAATTGAATCGCATTTAAAAGTAAAATTTACAAGTTGTTTAGCCAATTTATACAGAGATGGCAATGATAGTAACGGTTGGCATGCCGATAATGAAAAAGAATTAGGTAAAAACCCTATAATAGCTTCGGTTTCTTTTGGTGCCGAACGTGTTTTTAATTTAAAACACAAGGGAGATAAATCGCTTAAAGCAAAACTAAATTTACAACATGGTAGCCTGCTATTAATGCAAGGCGAAACTCAAGACAATTGGCTACACCAGATACCAAAAACTAAAAAAATTATTGGAAAACGAATTAATTTAACATTTCGAATTATTGCATAAAAAAACCGAGTTCCCTCAAACTCGGTTTTCTTTCAATTTGCTTTTTTATATTATGAATCTAGATTTGGGGTTTCCTAATTTATCAACATAATGCAAATATTAATTAATTAATCCATTGAACTAAAAAGTGTGTTATTTAGTACACTCCAAATATATAATTAATAAACTTATCAAATCGATTAAAAACACTATAAATCGCTGAAATACATTAAATTTTAACATTTAAAGTTGAAATAATCAATTTTATCGATGAAATACACTTTTAAAAACATTTTAATTCTCTAAATAATGAGTTTAAATCATAAAAAAAGCATCCTAAATAGAATGCTTTTTTTCTAACTAACCAACCAAAATATGAATTACTAATCTTCTGTTTAAAGTAACCACTCAATAAACATTTTTAACGATTGTAATTACGATTAGTATATTACAATCCTCGTGCCAAATTTTAAATTAGAGTTCTTTTATGATTTATTTAACAAAACATTTTAATAAAAGGTAACTAGTAAAAGCCATTTAATTGTTTGATATTTGTCCTTATCAACTTATTTAAAATATCAATGAGAAAAATATCAATTATAGTATTAACGCTATTATTTATAGCTTGTGGAAAAGATCAGAGTGATTTAACAGTAATTGCTAACATAAAAGGATTAAAGAAAGGCACCGTATATTTAAAGAAAATGCAGGATACTTTATTAGTTACTGTAGACTCTATTTTGGTAAATGGTAATCCTAAAATTGAATTGCATAGTGATTTAGAAGAACCTGAAGTATACTTTTTATACTTAGATAAGCAAAGTAAAGATACAGATAGAATACCATTTTTTGCAGATAAAGGCATAACCGAAATTAATACAACCTTAAAAAACTTTGCTTTTGATGTTGATATTAAGGGTTCTGAACAACAAAAAGTCATGGAGGAATATAAAACACTTATTTCTAAAATGAATAATAGAAATTTAGAAGTGATAAAGGAGCAATTTGAGGCTCAACAAGCAAATGACACTGCTAGATTCAGTAAATTAAGAAATGAAGCTAAAAGCAGCGTTAAACGCAAATATTTATACACCGTAAATTTTGCCTTAAATAATAAAGATAGCGAGGTTGCTCCCTATTTAGCGTTAACAGAAATATACAATGCTAGAATTGATTTATTAGATACCATTAATAAATCCTTATCATCAAAAGTTAAGTCTTCTAAATATGGTAAAGAATTGGATAACTTCATTTTAGACATTAAAGCTGCCGAAAAAAGCAACTAATTTTAAAAATCAAAATAGTTAGAATAAAAAAAGCTTTCCAAAATGGAAAGCTTTTTTTTTGAGCCGATGGAGGGACTCGAACCCACGACCTGCTGATTACAAATCAGCTGCTCTAGCCAGCTGAGCTACATCGGCGTTTTAACGGGTGCAAATATAAACGCAAATTTTAAATTTGCAAGCACTCAGTTAAAAATTTTATCCAAGTTTATTAATTTTTTCAATTAATTCTCGTCCCTTGCTTTCAAGTTCTGCATTTATCGCTTTAAAATGCGCTTTAGGGTTCTCTACATCTTTTTCATTTACCTTAACTATTAAGGCATCAAAAGTTGCTATAGCCTCATCTATGATAGCCTCGCTTGATTTTGTGTCTTTATCTGTATTTGAGTATTCCCAAACGTAAACCGCTTCAATGATATCTCCTAAAACGTAATTTATATCTTTTTTTAAATTTCTAACATTTGCCATTATAATCTCTTTTTAATATTTCAGCAAAAATAAGAATTCTCTTTTTGATGCTTGGTTAATAAATCATTTTAATTTCCAGAATACGAAACAAAATTTCTTGGCGTTTCGTAAAGTGTTATTTCTAAATCTAAATTATCACTTAATTCAGGCTTAATTTTATTATAAATTACGACAGCTATATTTTCGGCTGTAGGGTTTAAATCTTTAAATTCTGGTACTTCTAGATTTAAATTTTTATGATCGAAAGCATCTTCAACATTATTTTTAATGATATCTTTTAAAACTTTCATATCTATAACATACCCTGTTTCTTTATCTATTTGGCCAGTTACACTCACAATAAGTTCGTAATTATGACCATGAAAGTTGGGGTTATTGCACTTCCCGAATATATCGTCATTTTTTTCAAAACTCCAATCTTTTCTGTACAGCCTATGCGCTGCATTAAAATGTGCTTTTCTGCTAACTGTAACTTTCATTTAAGAGGTTATATTTATATGTTCGTAGAATTTATCGAAAATAACTTTAAACCATTCTGTATATGCTTCTGGATGTACCACTATATCCGCTTTAACAGCCTCTAACGGCATCCATTTCCAACTCGCTACTTCATCTGGGTTTAATATAGGTTCGCCATTGTAATGGCCTAATAACACATGATCGTATTCGTGTTCTGTTAATCCATTATCAAATGGAGCCTTATATATAAATGAAATAGATTCTTTTAAATTAACCACAAACCCCATTTCTTCTTGTAAACGTCTTTTACCTGCTTCAATATTACTTTCTCCATCCCTTTGATGGCTACAACAGGTATTGGTCCATAGTCCAGGAGAATGATACTTATTAAATGCTCTTTGTTGTAACATGAGCTCGTTTTTATCATTAAAAACAAAAACTGAAAATGCACGATGCAATACGGCCTTTTCATGTGCTTCCATTTTTGGCATTAGCCCTATTTGTTGGTCTTGTTCATTTACAAGTATTACTTTTTCTTCCTCCATAGACAACAAAAATACGAACAAAATAATTACTTGGTAAATCTTGTTAAAAGAAAAAAGCATCTAAATAAATTTAGATGCTTTTTATATTAGTTTGTAACTGTGTTTAATTTGAAACTACAATAAACTCACTACGTCTATTATCTTGATGTTCTTGTTTAGAACATTTAACGCTGTTGTTACAGTGGTTCACTAAACGTGTTTCGCCATATCCTTGACCAGTTAGTCTACTTGAAGATATGCCACCTTTTTCGATAATATAAGCTCTTGTCGATTTATTTCTTCTATTTGATAACGCCCAGTTGTAAGCATCTTTACCCCTAGAATCGGTATGTGAACGTACATCAATTTTTACATTAGGGTACTCCTTCATGTACTTAATAACTTTAGCTAATTCTATTTCGGCATCTGGACGAATGTATGATTTGTCGTAATCGAAATAAATAGGATTTAACCCTAACAGTAACGCTAAATCTGTTCCAATTGTAGCCGCTTCCGGATCTAGTTTTAATTCTAACTCTAACTCAGCCTTTTGTCCTGGTTTAACAGTAAAGTCTATAAAATCTTCCTTATACTTATCTTTTTTGGCTTCTATTAAATACGTTCTTTCCTTACAGTCTAAGTTAAAACTAAAGTTACCCGATGCATCACTTTTAAAGGTTTGAAGCAAGTTTCTATTAGAATCGTAAACAAACACATCGGCATCAGGAATAATCATTTGCGTTCTTTTGTTAACTACGGTTCCAGCAACATCCCTTAAACAAGATGGTCTTTCAAAACTGTAAATATCATCATCTCCCTTACCGCCTTCTCTATTTGATGAAATATAACCTTTGTTAGTTTCATCATTTATAATAAATCCGAAATCGTCTTTAGGACTATTAATTGGTTCTCCCATATTCTGAATCATCGAAGAATCATCATTAATGTTATTGGCAGCAATTTTAAAAACATCTAAACCTCCTAAACCAAGATGTCCATCAGAAGAAAAATAAAGCGTTCCGTTTTCGCTAACAAAAGGAAAATTCTCTCTTCCTTCCGTATTAATTTTAGGACCTAAGTTTCTAGGCACTCCGTAACTACCATCTTCATTAATATCGACAACAAAAATATCTGAAGCACCTTGAGTTCCAAACATATCTGACGCAAAATATAATTGCTTCTCGTCTGGACTAAGCGCAGGATGCGCCACGTTATATTGATCATCATTAAAAGGCATAGACACAATGTTTGTCCATACACTATCAACCAAAGTTGCCTTATAAATTTTTAGGCCATGAATATCGTTATCATTCTTTTTAAACTTTCCTTTGTGGAAGTTATTTCGCGTAAAGTAAGCTGTTTTACCATCTTTTGTGAATGAAGTAGAAGATTCGTGGTACTTTGTATTTACATCGCCATTTACTTCTGAAACACTACCGTTATCATTTAATTCGAATAAATCTAAAAACGGCTGATTATTCCATTTATAAATATTCTCATCTTGATCTCTTGAAGAAGCAAAAACTAAGTGTCCATTATAAGTTGACGTTCCAAAATCTGAATATGCTGTATTTATGTCTAAATTAACTAATTCGTAATCATCTGAAATTTCATTGATCGCTTTTACATATTCGGGCTTTTTCAAAAACTCTAAAACTCTTGAATCTTCAGATCGAATGGCTGCAAAACTTTTTAATACTCTATCTGAATCGTCATACCTTTCAACAGCCCTAAGTGCTTGGGCGTATCTATAATAATTTTCAGGTTCCGTGGGCAAATTAAACGCCATTAATTTATCATACCAAACTACAGCATCTTTCATTTCATTATTAAAATAAAATGAATTAGCTAGTTTTTCAATAACATCTGGCGAAACATCATCCTGATTAGCTAATTTTAAAAGTTGATTTCGAGAATCTACATAAGCTAGATTCTCATATTTTTTTATAGCCTTTCTTGAAGATTTTACTTTTTGTGCAAAAGCACAATTAAAAACCAAAGCACCTAATATAGAAAGTATGTATATCTGTTTTTTCATGTCTGTAGTTTTTTTTAGAAGAATCTTGGTGATAAAATTTTAGCTATTTCTTGTAATTCAAATCTTAGCATAATTTCGTGCGACCCACTATTATAATTATTTAATCCGGTAGTTGTTGCATCGTAAGAATATCCTAAAAATATTTCTGGGCTAACTTGAAAACCTATTAAACCACTAACGGCATCATCCCATCTATAAGCTAATCCTAAAGTAAATTTTTCGTTAAATAAGGCATTTACTGATAGATCTGCAATAATTGGTGCTCCTGAAACACCCTTAACTAAAAAGGCTGGTTTTAACTTAGTATTATCACTAACATCAAATACATATCCACCAATTAAAAAATAGTGTAAACGTTCTGTTGCTACAGACTCTTCGAAATCATCGTAATGTTCTGTACTTATAATATTTGGAACCGATAACCCTAAATACCCTTTTTCTGAATGCAAATATAATCCTGCTCCTATTGTTGGAGATATAAGGTTAACATTTTCCTGAAATAAAGGATCTGTATCTTGATAACGACCTTTGCTCCAATCGGTATCAAGGATATGAATACCACCTTTTACACCGAATGAAAACTTTAAATCCTTATCATTTACGGGAAACGAATACGATAAATTAGCATCTATACTAGTTTCCTCTGCAGGTCCAATTTGGTCGCTAACTATGTTTAAACCTATTCCTAATTTTTCGTTTCTTAATGGAGAATGAATTCCAAAAGTTACGGTTTTTGGAGCTCCATCTAGACCTACCCATTGCGTTCTGTATAAAGCTGTAGCACTTAATACTCTTCTTTGTCCTGCATAAGCAGGGTTTACGCTCATGGTGTTATACATATAATGCGTGAACTGAGGGTCTTGCTGTGCTTGTATATCTAAACTTAATAGTGCAGTAAACACTACTAAAATTAAACCTTTTATTAATGATGATTTTTGTATCATTTTTAATCTTTTTTTAGTCGTTTACTTAAATTATCTGTTTATATATAACCATCCTGCTAAAGGTTTACTTCCGTCTCCCTTATCTAATACATAGTAATATGTTCCTACTGGTAATTGTTCAGAAGAATTAACTGTAGCTCTTCCTCCAGATGTTCCATCCCATGCATCGCTACTACTATAGCCTTTCTTCTCATACACTATATTACCCCAACGGTTATATACTTCTAATTTATTATCTGGATAATTATCAATACACTTAATAACTAAAGTATCTCCTTCTCCATCACCATTAGGTGAAAACTCATTAAATACAGTTAAACAATCTAATTCTGTATCTGTTGAATCATCTTCTGAGTTTCCATCTGAATCATTACCATCATCACTATCATCAGTTACAATACCCGACGATTTTGTTGAAGCAGAAACAAATACACTGTTTTTAACTCCTCCAGAATCTATCGCATCTTGATCGATAGTAAAACTAGCTGTATAGGTAGCTGACTCACCGGAACGTAATGTACCTTCATCACTTCCTTGATCTGCACTATCAAATCTTGGCTCTTCAGTTAAAGAAATTGTTTCCCCTCTAAAATTAAGGAAGGTATCTACTAACGTTATATCAGTTAATAATATATCCCCTGTATTTTGAACTACAATAGTATATATAATCTCTCCTCCTAATGAACTATTTAAAACGTTAGCCGTTTTTGTTACTTCAACTAAAGCTAAACAACCCGTTGTAATTGGATCGCAAGTGTCATTTGGATCACTCGTTTTCCCTTCAGGATTTAGTGGTGTACTTGGATCATCGATTCCCGTAGTTTCCTCACAGTCTGTTAAACCATCGCCATCACTATCCGTTCCATTTGGACATAATGAATAGCCTATTGTTACGGTTGCTTCATTAGAAACGTTACCATCGTTATCCTCAATAGTATAACTTATTGGTGTAGGATTACCTGTAAAGCCTGCTTCTGGAACAAACGTTAAGTTTCCTCCTTCGTCTAATGTCCATGTTCCTTCATTAGCTACTACTAAGGTATCATTATCACCATCGCTTGTTGTATCTGTAGCTCCTGGTGTTGTAATAGTTACCGTAGTTACACTTACTGAACCATCTTCATCTGAATCTGCTCCATTGCCATTATCTTCAGTTACATTGATAATAACTGTAGACCCTGGTGTGTTTGCTAAATCCTCATCATCCTCTGCTATTGGTGCAATGTCACTAACCATTATGTAAGTAACAGTTACTGTTGCTTCATTTGACTCATTCCCTTCGTTATCCTCTACAGTATAAGTAATAGCCGTAGGGTTTCCTGTAAAGCCTGACTCTGGTGTAAACGTTAAGTTTCCTGCCTCATCAAGGATCCAAGTTCCTTCTCCTGATACTACTAAGGTATCATTATCGCCATCACTATCGCTATCTGTAGCTCCTGGTGTGGTTATCGTAACTGTTGATGGATCTATTATTCCATCTGAGTCACTGTCTTCTCCTTTTCCATTATCTGCTATTACATTTAGTGTAACTGCAGTCCCTGAGGCATTGTCTTCTTTAACATCATCTTGAGCAATTGGATTATCCTGAACTGTTACAGTTACTGTAGCTTCATTTGTTGGGTTACCATCTTCATCATTTACTGTGTAAGTGATTGTTGATGAGCCTGTAAAGCCTGCTTCTGGATCAAAGGTTATTGTACCATCGCCATTATCTGTATAAATCCCTTCTCCTGGCACAGTAATCGTAGATTGTTGTCCTGGTGTTGCAGGATCTAAATCTACTGTTGTGTCATCGATAGTTCCGTTTGGATCTGAATCATTATCTGTCAGATCAATTATAACATCAGTATCTGTACTTGCAATCGCTTCATCATCTATTGCTATTGGTGTACAACCTCCTGCATCAGTAAATGGCGTACAAGCATCGTTTGGATTACTTATTGTTCCTCCTGGATCTAATGGTGTATTAGGATTATCTAATCCTGTTGTTTCCTCACAATCTGTTAGACCATCGCCATCTGTATCCGTTAATGGACTAGTTGCAATTGGATCACATGCATCAGTTGGATTACTTGTTGTTCCTGCTGGATCAAGTGGTGTACTTGGGTCATCAATTCCTGTTGTTTCCTCACAATCTGTTAAACCATCGCCATCACTATCCGTTCCATTTGGACATTCTGTTACAGTTACTGTAATAGAAGCTACTGTTGAAATGTTACCATCGTTATCCTCTACCGTATAGTCTACTGGTGTTGCTACACCTGTAAATGTTGGTTCTGGATCGAAGGTTACGGTTCCATCTGGATTTACTGTATAAGTTCCTTCTCCTGGCACGGTAAACGTAGTTTGTTGTCCTGGTGTTGCAGGGTCTAAATCTATTGTCGTTACATCAATCGTACCATTCGGATCGCTATCATTATTTGTTACATTAATAACCGCATCTGTATCTGGTTCTGTTGATACCGTATCATCATTTGCAATTGGCGTACAACCTCCTGCATTTGTAAATGGTGCACAAGCATCATTTGGATCACTTATCGTTCCTGCTGGATCTAGAGGTGTGTTAGGGTTATCTAATCCCGTTGTTTCCTCACAATCTGTTAAACCATCGCTATCTGTATCCGTTAACGAACTACTTGCGATTGGATCACATGTGTTGTTTGGATCGCTAATTGTTCCTGCTGGATCTAATGGTGTGTTTGGATTATCTAATCCTGTTGTTTCCTCACAATCTGTAAGGCCATCACCATCCGTATCCGTTAATGGGCTACTTGCGATTGGATCACATACATTATTTGGATCACTTGTTATTCCTGCTGGATCAAGTGGTGTACTTGGATCATCGATTCCTGTTGTTTCCTCACAATCGGTTAAGCCATCATTATCTGTATCCGTTGAATTTGGACACGCTGTTACCGTTACTGTAATAGTAGCTACAGTTGAAATGTTTCCATCGTTATCCTCCACTGTATACTCTACTGGCGTACCTGTACCTGCAAATGTTGGTTCTGGATCGAAAGTTACCGTTCCATCAGGATTTGCTGTATAAGTCCCCTCTCCTGGCACTGTAAACGTTGTTTGTTTACCTGGAGTTGAAGGATCTAAATCGATTGTTGTAACATCGATTGTACCATTTGGATCTGTATCATTGTTTGTTACATTAATTATTGTATCCACATCTGCTTCAATTGTAACAGAATCATCATTTGCAATTGGCGTACAACCTCCTGCTTCTGTAAATGGCGTGCAAGCATCGTTTGGATCACTTGTTACTCCCGCTGGATCTAATGGTGTGTTTGGATTATCTAATCCTGTTGTTTCTTCACAATCTGTAAGTCCATC
>NZ_JACHGE010000008.1:133911-219854 GCF_014202225.1 Algibacter amylolyticus | reverse complement strand
TTTTAGGCTCTTGTACAACTCCTAAACTTTTTCCTGTTTCCGAATCGACTAAAGCCGCTTTAATGGAAGAACTTCCTATATCTATTCCTAAATGACAACTCATTTTTGTGCTCCTAATTATACTATTTTTATTTTTTTAATATAATGTTTGAAACCCTTCATAAATCATTATACTCAACAATGTTAAACCTTTGCGTTATTTATAACATCCTGTACTATGCTGATTTTTTAAATAAAAATTCGTAGCATCTTTTTCAATTATCACTATGATGTCCTTAAAAAAATGGAATTAAGATGTTACGAACAATCGGTACATACAATATTAAAGATTCAGATCTGGGAAGTTAAATTGAACAAACTAAAACAAGACAGAATACTCGTTTTAATAGTTGCTCCATTCCTCCAGACCCTAAAAAAGAAATTTTCGAAAGAATTTAGAAGAATTAGGTTTGGTTCTTATAACTGCTTTTACTGATGACACATTTTTAGAATATTTAATATCCAAAAGACAAACATTTTAGGTACCACACAGACATAACATTTATTGATATTGCTTGATTTAAAACAACATCAAATATTATTAAATAACTATAAATCAGTGTGTGTGTTACTATAGTATAATGATTTTTACTCCACACCGCTAAGAATTTTCAACTAAGAGGTCGCGGGATCGTGCCCCGCTCTCGCTACAATTAAAACCAGAAAAGTCAAGAATTTTATTCTTGGCTTTTTTTTGTTTTAAACTCAGCTAAAATAGACACACACAGGCACCAAAAATTCATCGATTTAAACCATTTACTAGATAATAACATAATTCGATTAACCGCAAAAAATAAATGATTCCCTATTCGTGTTTCATGCTTACTTTTTGATTATTTTTAGTAATACATTTTTTATTACAATTTATATTTGGAACCTTCTATTTTATTAGTTTTTGTAATTATTGCCTGTACGGTTATACTTTTTATAACAGAGTATTTCCCTGTTGACAAAATTGGCTTCTTAATTATAATTGCTCTGGTTTTATTGCAACTTACAACGCCTGAAGAAGCCATTAGTGGTTTTTCTAACCCCGCAGTAATTACTATACTCTCACTCATGATTATAGCTACTGGCTTAGAAGATAATGGCGTAATTGATTGGCTAACCCAACTCATTAAAAAATTAAAAATACTGCCGTTAGTATTGTTAACTCCGGTTTTTATGTTGGTTTCGGCTGGTATTTCGTCCTTTATAAGTACAACTGCCGTGGTCATTATATTTCTTAAAATAATTAGTCAGTTAGCAGAACGTTATAATTTTTCGGCATCAAAGTTACTCATGCCAATTTCATTTGCAGGTATACTAGGTGGTAGCTGTACGCTAATGGGAACATCTACAAACCTTATTGTAAACTCCGTGGCTCAAAAAGCTGGTGTAGAAACTTTTTCGTTCTTTGAGTTTAGTACTTACGGGTTGGTATTTTTAGCAATTGGCATTGTTTTTATGACTATAGCTTCAAAATTTCTTCCGAAGGACAAACAAGATGATTTACAGAACACCTATGATATTGAAAGTTATATTTTCTCGGTTACAGTTTCGGAAACTTCAGATTTAATTGGAAAGAATATTTCTGAAATAGAATTTATTTCTGAAGAACTCGCTACACCTTTAAAACTTATTAGAAATAAAAAAGTTATTAATGCTCCTGGTAAGTACATAGATATTAAGGTGAATGATAATCTTGTGCTTATGAGCTCTTTTGAATATATAAACCGAATTATTCAAAACCACGATTTAATTATTAATGATAAAAAAAGGGAACTTAAAAATGCCGAAGTAGATGAAAATCTGAGCAGCACTATTAGTAATATGACTTATGTAGAACTGCTTATATTACCGGGTTCAGGCTTTATTGGAAAAACCTTAAAAAACATAAGAAAAATGTCACTTGGTGGCGCCTACCCTATTGCCATAAAAAAGAGAAAAAAACTTAGAAATACTACCGAAAGGTTAATTAGAAAAAGTATTAAGGATATAACATTAAAACCGGGCGACAGATTATTAATAGAGTTACAAGAGCAACAAATTGGCAAACTTAGGGCTTTGGATAATGTTGTTATTTTAAATCAGCATGAATACAGACAACACATAACAACCAAACGTAAAATTACAGCATTAGTCATCTTGCTTATGGTTGTAGGGTTAGCTGCAAGCGGTGTATTATCTATTTTAAGTGCTTCGTTGGCTGGTGTAGCCGCCATGTTACTCTTTAGGCTAATCTCTCTAGAAAACATTTACCATCGTGTAAATTGGCAAATTATATTTTTATTGGCAGGTATGATTCCGCTTGGTATTGCCATGACTAACTCGGGTGCAGATCTTTGGTTAAGTAACCAATTGCAAGCCATACTTACGGGCCAACCTCCATATATTGTAATTGGCCTTTTACTCGCTATAAGCATGATACTTTCCGGTTTTATTAGCAATAATGCCACTGCAATTATATTAACTCCCGTTGCTATAGGGCTAGCTGCAGGACTTAATCTTGATGTAAAACCATTTATACTTGCTGTACTATTTGGTGCAAACTTTAGTTTTTTCACCCCAGTTGGCTACCAAACCAATACTTTAATTTATGGCACAGGACTCTATAAGTTTAAGCACTTTCTTATTATAGGCGGACTACTATCGTTAATACTTTGGGTTGCGGGAACCATTATTTTAACCAGATCTTTACTAGTAAGTTAATACTATTTGGTATGGCAATAAGCCGAACAATAATAACACCCATTAGTTTGTCCATAGTGTTTTTTAGCCTCTTTAATGGCGTCCGGACAATTATTAAACAAACCTAAATACACCTGGTTTTCTTCATTAGGTATAAAGGAACAACCTCGTTTATGTACCTCATGATCTCCATTTGCTTGTGCCTTTTTATTTACATAATAACTCGTCATGCTTATTTATTATTAGGTTTGTACTGCAAAGATACACTCTTACGTATAAAAAAACTTACGGAATTCCGTAAGACTTCAGTTTAATATATCTGTACTATAAAATTGAAAATGTCAGATCTACATGTTTAGTTAAGCTTTATGTAAAACATAAAAAAACCCTGTACAAAAGACGTACAGAGTTTTCTAGTTACCCCCCTAATGCTGATTAAGCAAATTAATAGCAATACAATAATACCTAGGCATGGTATATTCCTATTACTGTTTCCCGTAAAGCAGTTAAATATTATTAAATAAGACCTAAATCTTTTACAATAGACACCAAATGAATGGCATTATTAGCCTTAAACTGGATTCGAAGTTTATTTAATCTTTTTTCAATAGAGCTTAAACTGCTAGGAGAAATATGCCTTTCTTTAAAATAATTACTAATTTCCTCTTGAGACAAGCCTAACGATAATTGCTTTAACAACTTAATATCAAAATCTTCAATTTCTAAATTGTTTTTAGGCTTTAAGGCATTATTTACTTCTGGCGACAAATACGTTTTATGGATTAAAATGGCTTGTATAGCTTTAGTTAATTCCACCAATCCTCTTCTACTCTTGCATACATATGCATTTACTTTATAATCTTGAATAAGTGTTCTTACGCGTTGTAGTCTGTCTTCAACAGAATACACGATAGCTTTTAAATCTGGATATTCCTGTTTTATGGATTTTAAAAGCATATCTCCAGAGGTAAATCGTTGTGCTCTATGGTCCGATTTAAAAGATAAATCGGTAATTAACAACTCATAAGGCTCATTGTCAAGTATTGCTTTTTTAATTTTTAAATAAGCATCATCGCAATACTGAACTTGAACTATTTGTTGCACGCCCAATTCCTTCAACGTATTATAGATACCTTTATTAATATCGTCCATATCCTCAGAAACCAAAACCTTTTTAAACATATCTTAAATCGTAATTTTCACTTTAAATCCTTTATTAACCTCAGAATCAAAGGTAATCGTTCCATTTAGCGATACAATACGGTTTTCCGCATTTTGCAAACCATTATGCTTTTTCAGGGTAGTGCCTATACCATTATCGTTATAGTTAATTTCTAAATAAGCATTGTTTTTTTGAAATTTAAGCACGGTAATGGACGCTTTACTATGCTTCTTCATGTTGGTTAATAACTCTTGAAGCACACGAAAAACAGCTGTTTTTTTCAAGTCTGAAACCGTCTCCCAATTAATGGTATGTAGTCCGTTTGTAACAATGGATAAATCATTTGTTTGATAGGCTAAAAACAAATCTTCTAAGGTGTCTTTAAAATTGTTATTAAAATCTATAAGGCTACTTTCTTTAGAGATATCTCTCGTTTTTGAATAGATATGTTCCAAATCGTCTAAAACCGTTTCTTGTATGGTATTGTTGCTCTGAATCTTAGTCATGAGATGATAAATATCGTTAGCAACCTCATCGTGTACCTTTTTTGAAATTCTAGTTTCGGTATGATAAACTTGTAATAACTTTTCCTTTTTATGTCTAGATTTTAAAACAAAATAAGTGGCAGCTGCCAATATGGTTACTAAGCCAACAATAGACATATAAAGCAACTTTAAACGCTCTTCTTTTTCCTTTTCTAATTGACTGGTTTTAAATTTAAGTTCGCTTTCCTGAGCTTTTCTAATATTTTCTGAAGATTCATACTTAACCGATGCAAATTTATTTTCGCCTAGTCTTCTGGCCTGTGTAAGACTATCTGATAACCTTTTATACTCAACTACTTTTGGGTTTTTATCCAAATCGATAAGTTGTGATAAAGCATCATTAACATAATTGGCACTGTTAATGGATTTTGCAACGTTATAGGCTTTATTGGCATAATTTAAAGCGGTGGCCGTTTTATTTTTGTCCTGATAATATCTAGACACATGTTTGTAACTAGAATACATACCAATGTTATCCTTTATCTGTTCTCTAATTCTTAACGCTTCTAGCATATTACTTAAAGCTTCCGGCGCATTAATTCTTGCTTGTACCGACCCCAAATTGTTTAAAGCACGTGCTATTTGCTTTTTATCTTGTAATCTTAAACTGTTTTTATAAACTGTACTTAGCTCTGCAATAGCCAGGTTAAACTTATTCTGGTCTAAATAAATATTGGCGATATTATTAAGAATGGTAAGACTATCTGCAGTTTTAGTAGCCAATTGTAGTGATTTATTGTAGAATTTAAGAGCTTCGTCATAATTACTATATTCCCGCTGAATCATCCCTAAATGATTATAAACACCAATTTTCGATTTTATTACGTTATCGTCAGTTTTAGCAGTATTTAATATATCTAAAGCTTCAATAGAAGTAGATTCGCTATCATACAAAAAACCAAGCTTTTTTTGAATACTAGCCATAAATCTTAAATCATTAATAACCTTTAGGGTATCGCCAGCCAACTCATGCTGCTTCTTGCTTTTTTCGTAAAAACTAAATGCTAAAGTAAGGTCGGTGCTTTTTTTAGGATTTACCACCAGATTGTAATAGTATAGAGAACTATCTGCCACCTTTTGTGCAAATATTTTTTGATTAAAGGCGGTTGTAAAACAAGCGAAGTATAAACAAAAAAAAAGGAATGACTTTTTTATTCTCATGTCTCAAAAATACTAACTAAATCTTATTAGTAAGTAACTTCTGCTAATTTTTGCTAGGTTTTCCATCAAAATTAAAAAACCTATACTGTGGTTTAATTTGTAAACCTCAAAACAGCAAGTAGGAAATCATTTAAAGGAATTATAAAATATAGGATAAATAAATTATACCCGAAATAAATAAAACTCATCAAATAATCATTAAATTAGTGTACATCAACTCATTACACCTAAATATGAAAACGCACTATAATATTATTATTGCAGGCGCTGGTGGTATTGCCGAAGCAGCAGGACTTATTTTAGCCGAATGGAGCCAAGTAACACCAACTATTTATATTGGAAACCGTACCCTTACAAAAGCCGAAAAGGTGGCTAATTGGATAATGAATGGTAGCGCAAAACCTTGTAAAGTCGTTGGGTTTCATTTAGATCCTTTAGAAATTTCGGACCATGCAAAAACGATTTTTGAAAATGCCGATGCACTTCTAGATTGTTTACCTGGTAGTTTAGCGCCAACCATGGCAAAACTTGCCAACGCCAACAATCTCTATTATGCTAACCTTACCGAATATGTTGCGGAGACCAACCAAATTATAGATTTAGCGAAACATGCTAAAACAGGTTTTGTTTTGCAAACGGGTTTAGCGCCTGGTTATATTGATGTGTTGGCACATTTTATGTATCAAGAGTTTTGTAAGCAACACGAAGTAGATCGCGTTGAAAAATTAGAATTAAAAGTGGGCGCTCTTACTAATCATGCCATTGCACCTCATTTTTATGGGTTTACTTGGAGTCCAGTTGGTGTGGCTACCGAATATTTAAAGGATTGCATTGTTATTAGAGATTATAAAAAAGCTTCGCGTCCTGCCCTTTCGGAAAGAAGCCGTATTATTATTAATGGCATTACTTACGAAGACGACCTTACTTCTGGAGGTGCCGCCGATCTTCCTGATGCTTTAAGCGGAAAAGTGAAGCATCTAGATTATAAAACCTTACGCCACCCTGGACATTACGCTTGGATTGAAAACCAATTAAAAGGTTTAAAAAGCACCGATAATCCTATTTCTGAACTGCAAGATATTATGATAAATAACATCCCTAATGTTGAGGACGACCAAATAATTATTTATGCAGCTGTTGAAGGTAAAGATGCCAAAGGCATATTACGCAGACAAGAACGTGCAAACTATATAAAACCGCAACAAGTTGGCAAACATACATTACGCGCCATACAAACAACAACTGCGGCACCCTTAGTACAATCCATTCAGTGGTTATTAGAAACACAGCCTAAAGGTGTTATACTACAAAGCCAACTAGATGCCAAGTCCTTTTTAAATGGCTCATTTATTACACCCGTTTATGGCAGTATTGCATAAATAATGAGCTTAAGTAATTAAGTTATCTCTTTAATGGCGTTTAGTTTCTTGTTTTATTTATTCTATTGTAAAGTATATTAAAAGCTAGGTTTCTAATGTTGTTTTGATCTTCAATTTCTGAATCGTATAAAAACCCTTGGTGCAACTTTTTAAATCGTTTATCTAACTTTTTTGACTCTATTTTTAAGGCTTCCAGTTTAGGCTTTAAGTCCTCTAAATTACCCACTGAAAATTCAACTGAATTATACATAGTTTCAATTTGATAAGTTGCTAAATAAAATTGACGCAAATCATTAATTAATCTATAGTGTTCAAACTCTTTTTTATTTTTTAAAGGTTTTAGCTTATAAAAAATCTCATGAGCAGTATTAGAATTAGCCATTATTTCAGCCAAAGGCTTTCCTTTAAAAATAAGATCGCGAGATATTGAAAGTGCTCTCCATAATTCTGCAACATCTT
Source organism: Algibacter amylolyticus (assembly GCF_014202225.1). Lineage (GTDB taxonomy): Bacteria > Bacteroidota > Bacteroidia > Flavobacteriales > Flavobacteriaceae > Algibacter_B > Algibacter_B amylolyticus. The sequence goes on along the minus strand of NZ_JACHGE010000008.1, from coordinate 212,439 downwards.
TTTCGTTTAATCCAAACCTTTCCGCAGCATAACTTATAACAAAACGTTCTGGATCTATGGCTCCTTTATTTTTTAAAGCTTCGGCATAAGATGCAATTAATATTCTAAAGCCAGATAATGGGTATACATTTCTTATTTGTTGCATATCCAATACTTTGTAGCCTTCATCGCAAACGGTAAGCCCATATATTCCTGAAGTAGACCACGATGTCATAACCATTCCTTTATAACCTGCATTTCTAGAATACGGTATAAAATCGCGTTGATTATTAAAGTGCTTATCCCAATTAGTAATGTACCAATTATCTGGACTACTACGTATTGCCGGAGAGCCCCAAAAGGTAAATCCTTTTTGTTGCAGGTTTCCAACATCTCCAAAATGATTGGTTTCCCAGCCGTAATTCCAATCGATAAATATAATATCCTTAGATAAATCGTCTGCGGCCTCGGGGTGTTCCAAAACAATATCTGCCCACATAATGGGTTTCTTACCTAATTCCAAAATAATATCACTCATTGTGGTCATGTAATCCACAAATAATTTAGATTTACCTACTTCTTCTGCTTTTGCAGAACACGCGTTACAATGTCCTAACAAATACGTTTCATCGCCTCCAATATGGATATAATCTGAGTTGTGCATAGAAGCCATATCTTTAAAAAGATCTTTAAAAAGTGCTTTATTATCTTCTATTTTTAATGGGCATACTTGAGAGATTTCTTTCCAATCTTCTTTTAAATGACCATAACGTTCGTTACGTAAAATATACTCCACATGACCAAAACACTGTTGCAGCGGAATAACATCAATTCCTAAGCCTTCACAATAATCAATAAACGATTTTACTTCGACTCTAGTGTATGCAAATTCATTTGAAATAGTAGCATGTTTCTCGTAAGGATAGGTTGCCTCCCACTCTAAAATCAATGTATTAATACCAAAACCAGCAAGTTCTTTTGCAAAACTTTTTAAGGCTTTTGGAGTCATGACTTGAATGCGTAAATCGAGATGAAAACCTTTTACCTGAAATTCTGTTTTTGCTTTGTTTTCTTGCGAAAACACAGTCGTTAAAGACGTAAAGCTGAAAATAAACACATAAATTAGTAGTAATACTGATACTCTTTTTTTCATTTCCTGAAATTGAATTATTTGGTTGATCGCTATATAATTATCTCTATTATTGTAGAAGTTTTAGTATGCTTTATAAAACATATTGAAACTCTATGGTGTTTAAATCTATATTTTCTTGACGAATGTTAGAGGTTTGTATTTTCAAGTATTCCAGCTTAAATCCGTTTCATAGCTTAAGATTCTTATTACTCCAAATTTTTATTAGCTCGTCCTCTAAATTCACCTTTAAAAATGGTCCTGCCGTTATATTATTATTGGAACGCTTCACTCCAAAATAATCAAGATCAAAATTAATTTCTGAGCCGTCTGGATTATCAAAAACAGTTTTTACAATTTTACTTTTACCTAATGTTTCAGTAGTAATTAATGATACTTTATGCTTTAAAAATGCATTATGTAAAGAAAGATAAACCTCTTCTTCTTTTTCAATTAATTCAACACCCGAATTGTGTTTCAAAAAGATTTCATTATTTGAATTATTAGTATGAAATTCCTCTGGAGTGAAATAAACATTTCCATTTATGGCAACAGGGAATTTAGAATCTTTGTAAGCATCAATAATACTATTAGATTGGGGTCTTGTAAATATGTTATTATAAAACCTATCGTCTCCTCCAAGGATTACATTCATTCCTGCCATTTTAGTAGAATGAGGTAAAAAATAAGGCGTAAATCGATTTTGATCGGTTACTAATTTAACTTCGCCAGCAATTAAATTATTTACATACGCTCCGCCATTCGACCAGTTAACTATAGTTGTATTGGATAGCAAAATATTATTATCTACAATATAAGGTCCATGACTTACCTCAACAAGTAAATCGTCCATATCATTACGATACAGTAAATTCCCACTCACTCTAGTGCCTTGTACCATCCAATCTAACCAAATACCACGCCCAGAATCATGAATTCTATTATGACTTATGGAAACATCAATAGGAGCATGAATTTTTATACCGCCCATTTCATACCCCTTAAATTGACGTTTAGTATAAATATTATAAATGTGATTATTTTCAATGGTACTAAATACGGCGCCCATACTACCACAAATAGCAGTTTGCTCGCAATTAAATATGGTATTATTTCTAACTATATGCGAGCCTACATGCGCTTTATCCCAATTGTTTCTAAGCACCTTAAAAACCACTTCTATAAAATGTATATTACCATCTCTATTAACGTTATCCACATCGGCTGTCCAAGTATTATGCCCCGTACCACGCTCTTTACCAAGGGTAATCCCGCTGCATTTTGAGTTACTAATTACATTATTTTCAATAATCCACCCTTTGTTCCAATGCGTTGCAACCATACCCACTTGTTCGGCGGTTGGAGCAGCCCATTGTGTAGCGGCTTGACTAATATGAAACCCTTTAATGGTTATATAATTTAACCCTGGTTTTTCCGGATAAAAACAGGTTTTTCTTGCGCTTATTTCAACCTGTTCCTTGTTAGGGTTGTTTCCCTGAAAATTCGCCCAAATGGTAGTATGGGTTTCATTACTATTGCAATACCATGTGTAAGTTGATCCTATAGCATCAAAACTGTCTTGTATAGCAACAGGATTATTTACTTTCTCAATACTTTCTTTTTCATAAAGCGATTTTCCATTTAAAAAAACTTCTCCAGTATGATGTGGCCGATCGTTATCTATAAACCAATCACCATGAATTAAATCTTGATATGGATTATAATCACCAAAGAAAGCATTTGGAATTACGACTTTCCAAACCCCATTTTTTTCCTTTTTCCAGCCTTTAATAACCTCAGAGCCTTTAATTTCGACAAGTTCTCCTGGAGCTGCTCTAAAAACAATTCTTTTTAATTCGGATTTACCCCCTCTTATTGGTTTTATCCATTCGCGGTATGTACCTGCATGAACAGTAATAGTGTCGCCCGGAAATGCTAATTGGACCGCTTGATTAATAGTTAAAAAAGGCTTTTGTAAAATACCGCTGTTTAAATCGTTACCTTCCTTTGACACATGATATTCTTTAGCTGAAATATTTGTAGATATACAAATAAACAAAACAAATAATCTAATTTTATTTTTCATTTTTTTGTCTTCAGGTTTAGTTAATATCTACTTTAATTTTTCAGATTATCTTACAAAGATTTTCTTTCTGAACATTTTATCTTCATCACTAATACGAATAATATATAAACCACTTTGAATGGTTGAACAAGGAATTGAAAACTTAGAGGTATTCATTTTTTTTAAAAACACAACCTTTCCCGTTAAATCATATAATACCGTATTATAATTACCAGCGTTTAAACTTGTAATTGCAATCTCATTATTAGCAGCCAAATAATTTGCATTAAAGGACTGTGGAATAGAGGTTTCTGTTAAACTTAAAGAAGCATTAGGATTGGTTATAGCTAAAACTAAATTACCATCTTCTATATAAGCGTTTTCTTTTACGAAATCGACCTCGTTACCATTAAACGTCCATTCTGCTTTTGCCCAACGTGAGGCGTCAAAACTATTAAAATCATCACGCCATTGCTTAGTAAAATCTTGCGTTGATCCATTATAGCTGTAGTATTCAAGCCAATCTACATATTGATAGGCTGGCATTGCATCTTCATCTATTGCTCCTACCCAAGCTGGACTGCTAGATATCCAAGCGTTAAAACGGTAGCCTTGTGCTCTATTCATATGGTCTACATACGCGCCTGTTTGTCTTCTTTGTTCTACACCATCAATAAACCAGGCAATAAAATTTGGAGTCCATTCGATAGTGAAAATGTGAAAATCATCAGCCAACGAATAATTAAGCGGTATTTGCTGTTCACTATAGCTCAAATCTCCATTCGAGTTATTAATAAATAAGTTAGTTGACATTATTTCTGCGTTGTTTCTACCAAGCACTTCTATATCAATCTCTGCCCAATACGGATCTGAACCTCCTGGGTAATGCTCTATGGTATAAAAGGTAGATAACATACCACTACCTTTTATCATTTTCATTCGCATCTGAAATTTCCCGTATAGCACTTTTCCTTTCGAATATACCTCGGCACCTTTATAAGGTTTTTGTGCATATAATGATGTGAAAACAAGTAGAAATATAAATGATGCTGCTATTTTTTTCATAGTTAATTGTAGTTCATTGATTTTAAAAATCAAGTATTAGTGTTTTTTTTAAAAGGATTACTCAAATATGCTTAATGACTGTTTTCGATTGGTTATGGATAAAACTAAATTTCCGTTTTCTGTATACACGTTTTCAGCTCTAAAATCAACCTCATTACCATCAAAAGTCCAATAGCCTTTTGTCCAACGTATTGGGTTAAACCAATAAAAATCATCACGCCATTGCTTAGTAAACTCATGCGTAGATTTGTTAAAACTGTAATATTCTAGCCAATCCACATATTGATAAGCAGGCATAGCCTTTTCGTTAATAATGCCTACCCATTCTGGTGTGGAAGATATCCATGCGTTAAACCTATAGCTTTGTGGGACATTCATGTGTTTTACCACATTGCCCGTTTTCCTTCTATATTCTACACCATCAATAAACCAAGCAATATAATCTGGTGTCCACTCTAAAGTATAAATATGAAAATTATCGGCTAATGAATATTCAAGGTTCACTTCTTGTGCGCTATGATTTAAATCACCATTTAAACCATTAGTAAATACATTTGTGGACATTATTTGAGCATTATTTTTACCCAATACTTCAATATCAATTTCTGCCCAATAATCCTTTTCAACAGAATTATGTTCAATGGTATAAAACGTAGATAGCATACCACTACCTTTTATCATTTTCATACGCATTTCAAATTTCCCGTATAACACTTTTTCTTTGGAAAAAACCTCGCCTCCTTTATAAGGTTTTTGAGCAAATAAGAATGCAAAAAACAGCAGTAATGCTAATGTTAATACTGTTTTTTTCATATTAAATTTACTTCTTATAATTCTGATTTAAGAAATCAAATCTTATTAACTCATTCTAAGCCTTAATTTCATAAAGTTGGCTAAAACGAAGCACATGATTAAAAACACTATTAAGTTGCTTTACAACTTCTTTGCAAGCCTTTTCAGACTTACCTTCAACCTTTATCTCTATAACTTCCTGATTGTTTTCGCCCTTAAAATTTTTAATGCTAAACCAACCATTTGGAAAATATACTTTTAGAAATTCTGATTCATTTTTTATGAATAAATCAAACTCACCCGAAACCCAATTAATAAATTTATTATAAGTAGCTTTCGTGTTAATCTCTACCACTTCTTTGTGTTTAAAGAGATATACATGTTCGCTAAAAATTTCTATATTTTTTTCCAATTTGATTTCTAATGAATTCATTTCAAATCACGTTTAACGAATTAATAATGCCATCTTACAAAAGCCTCCATGGCTGCATAATGTGATAAACCTAGGTCATCATATAAATCGGCTGTTTCCTTGTTTCTATCTTCTGCACGTTGCCAAAACTCTCTACTATCTGTGCCTTGAAATACAACACCATCTTTTTGAGATTGATGTTTAAAAATTCCTTTTCGTTTTTCTAAAACTTGGTCTGGTCCCATTGGCACTGCCATTTCTATTTCATCGATACCCCATTCTTGCCATGCACCTCTGTATAACCAAACCCAACAATCTTTCATATACTTTTTAGGCTTTAACTCTCTTACAGCCGCAAAAATAGTGTCTAAACACACTTTATGAGTGCCGTGTGGATCGGCTAAATCGCCCGCTGCGAATATTTGATGTGGCTTAATTTTATCAATTAAATCGACTGTTATCTTTACATCACCTATACCAATTGGATTTTTCTTTATAGCGCCAGTTTCATAGAAAGGCAATTCCATAAAATGTATTTGTTCATCTGGAATACCAATAAAATGACATGTCGCTCTTGCTTCTCCTTTTCTAATTAATCCTTTAATATATCTAACTTCTGGCGTATCAATTTCGCTAGATTTTTTATTCTTTAAAAATTGAGCTGCTTTTTTATAAATAGATTCTGCTTCTGTGTTTGATATTCCAAATTTATCATTGAAATCGCAAACAAAACTTGCAAAACGCAGAGCCTCATCATCTGCTACAGCAATATTTCCTGATGTTTGATAGCCTACATGTACTTCGTGACCTTGCTCATGCAATCTTTTAAAAGTGCCTCCCATACTAATGATATCGTCATCTGGGTGTGGACTAAAAATTAAAACACGTTTTTTTGCTGGCTCTGCACGTTCTGGTCGTTTACTATCGTCTGCATTTGGTTTACCACCTGGCCAACCTGTAATAGTATTTTGTAGCCTGTTAAATATTTTAATATTAATATCGTAAGCCGGTCCAGAGTCTGCTAATAAATCACTCATACCACTTTCAATATAATCGGCATCGGTAAGCATTAAAATAGGCTTCTTTAAATCTAAAGCTAAATTTAAAACCGCTTTTCTAATGAGTTTATCGGTCCACTCAATTTTTTCAACTAACCATGGTTTGTTTATTCTAGTAAGTTTTGAAGCTGCTGCCTGATCTAAAATAAAAGTTGCATTATTGTGCTCTTGCAAATAAGATGCTGGCACTTGGCTAGTTACTTCACCTTCTGTTGAAACTTTAATGATATTAGACTTTCTTTCTCCCCATGCCAAAAGAATAACTCTTTTAGCCTCCATTATTTTTTTAACACCTAAAGTAATTGCTGTTCTTGGTGTGTTCTCTAATCCTGAAAAATCGCCACTTGCTGCTACTCTAGTAATATGATCTAGAGCTACTAAACGTGTTTTAGAATTCTGTAAAGATCCAGATTCGTTAAAACCAATATGTCCGTTACCTCCAATACCTAAAACCTGTAAATCGATACCTCCTAAAGCTTCTATTTTTGCCTCGTAAGCATCACAATAATTGGCTATATCTTCTTTGGATAATAAACCGTCTGGCACATGATAATTTTCCGGCAAAATATCGACATGATTAAATAATTGTTCTTTCATAAAACGAACATAACTGTTTACAGAGTCTGGTTCCATTGGGTAATATTCATCTAAATTAAATGATATTACATTTTTAAAACTTAAACCCTCTTCTTTATGTAAACGCACCAATTCTGCATACAGACCTTTTGGAGAAGACCCTGTCGCTAAACCCAATATACAAGGCTGTTTTTGAGTTTGTTTTACGCGTATTAAAGCCGCAATTTCTTTAGCAACTGCTTTTGAAGCCTCTGTTGAACTTTCATAAACTAAAGTGCCTATATTTTCAAATCGTTTTTCGAAACCTGTTGCTTTGTCTATATTACTTTTTAACATGTTTTTTTTCTTTATAGTTACTACTGCTTTAATTTTTTATTTTAGTTTTTACTCCAACTTTTAAATTTATGTCCCCAAACCGCAAAAAACAGAATGATAGCATAACAAGGAATAAGAATCCAATAGCTACTGGTTGCTGCTGTTGCTATGGCGTCGGAATTTTGCACACCTTCTGCCATTAATTCTTGGGTATTGGCATCTACAATTCTACCGTATAGAGGTGGTATAATGGCTCCACCAGAAATAGCCATAATAAGTAACGCGGAAGCTGTTTTGGTAAACTTGCCTAAGCCATCTAAGGTTAAAGGCCAAATAGCAGGCCATACTAATGCGTTGGCTACCCCAAGAGCTGCCACAAACATTATGGAAGTAAAACCTGTTGTATTTAAAATACAGAGACTAAAAATAATCCCTAAAACAGCACTAGTAATTAAAGCTGTTTTTTGTTTAACATATTTAGGTATTAAAAACACACCCAAGGCATAGGTTGCTACCATTGCCATTAGCGTGTAAGTTGTAAAATATTTTGCTTCTTCTCCTGTAAACCCTAGTGAAATTCCGTAAGAGATAATAGTATCTCCCGCAATAACTTCTGCTCCAACGTACACAAATAAAGCTAAAACCCCTAACCACAAGTGGGGAAATTGAAAAATGTTAGTTTTAGTACTTTTACCCGGTGCGGTTACTTCTGGTTCTTCAGCCTCCACATCTGGAAGCGGTGCTTTTCTAATTAACACACCTAAAACAAATAATACTATTGCCATTATTAAGTAAGGCATAAAAACACTATCGGCCATAGTATCTAGTAAAACTCCTTTTTCTTCGGCTGTTGCTGTTCCTAGTTGTTCTTTTACTTTATCTATACCTGATAATAATAAGGCTCCAAAAATTAATGAACCTAATGCTCCTGCTGTTTTGTTAGCAATACCCATTATAGCAATACGCTTTGCTCCACTTTCTATTGGTCCTAAAATGGTAATGTATGGATTTGATGCGGTTTGTAATAAAGTCATGCCAACACCCTGAATAAAAATACCTAATAAAAACACCCAATATGTTCTTGCTTCGGCCGCAGGAATAAAAACTAAGGCGCCAATACCCATAATGATTAAGCCTAAAGACATGCCTTTTCTATATCCAATTTTATTTAAGATATACGACGCAGGTAATGCCATTACCACAAACGATATATATGATGCCGATGCCACCAAATAAGACTGAGCATCTGTAAGCTCATTTATGGTTTTCATAAAAGGAATAAGCGCTCCATTAATCCATGTTACAAATCCAAAAATAAAGAAAAGGCCGGCTATAATAATTATAGGAACCAAAGTGCTGTTTTTAGTTGAATTGTTTTGTGAATTTGACATAGTCTTTATTTTTATTTGAGGTTAAGTGTTGTTTTTTGAAAGTCGCTTAGTTTTATAAATTACTCCAATGTAAATTTGTGTTTAAAATCGAAATCTGAAGATCCTTTTATAGCTATTTGAAATTCACCAGGCTCTACATTAAAACTCATATCGGCAGTGTAATACTTTAAATCTTCAACGGTTAAATCAAAATTTACGGTTTTACTTTCGCCTTTCTTTATAAAGACTTTTTTGAATCCTTTAAGTTCTTTTACAGGACGAGTAAGGCTTCCAACTTTATCGTGTATATACAGTTGAACAATTTCATGACCATCATAATCTCCCGTGTTTGTTATAGTTGCCGAAACCGATAAGGTATCAGAAAAACCAATAGTTTTAGATGATAATGTGATATCGGAATATTGGTACGTTGTATAACTTAAACCGTGACCAAATGGATAAAGCGGACTGTTTGGTGAATCTAAATAAATAGAGGTATAATCTTCTTTTGGATTATTGGGATTCATTGGTCGTCCGGCACGTTTCATATTATAATAAATAGGCACTTGACCTACATTTCTAGGAAACGTTACAGGTAATTTAGCTGAAGGATTATAGGCTCCAAATAATACATCGGCTACACCATAACCACCACTAGTTCCTGGAAACCATGCTTCTAAGATAGCATCTGCTAAAATATCTTCTTCAGATAAATCTAATGGACGACCATTCATTAAAACAAGAATTATTTTTTTGTTAGGAACCGCTTCTCTAATAGCTTTTATTAATTGGGTTTGACTACCAGGTAATTTTATATTGGTTCTAGAGGCAGCCTCACCACTCATATCATAATCCTCACCTAATACCATTACCACTTTATCTGCTCTTTTAGCGGCATTAATAGCCTCACTAAAACCGCTTTCATCTTCACCTTCAATCTCACAGCCTTTTGCGAAAACAATCTTAGAATCGCTTAAATATTCCTGTATACCTTGATGCACACTAATAGCTTTTCCTTTTCTATCGCCTTCGGCGGCCCAATTTCCAATAATGTTTTCTTTATCTTTTGCTAATGGACCTATAAGTGCAATGGTTTGATTTTTATCTAATGGAAGTGATTTATTATCGTTTTTTAGCAATACCGATGCCATAGCTGCCGATTTGCGTGCGACTTCTAAAAACTCAGGTTTGTAAATAACTTCCTTTTCGCGCTGTGCATCACTATATCTATAAGGATCATCAAATAAACCTAGCTTATACTTGGTTAGTAAAACTCTTCGGCAAGCATCGTTTATAAGTTCTACATCCACTTGGCCTTCATTTACTAATTCTTCTAAGTATAAATGGTTAGCATTACTCATCATATCTTGATCTACACCAGCTTCAATAGCTAATTTTGCAGCCTCTTTTCGGTCTTTAGCATAACCATGAACTACCATTTCATTGGTTGCAAAATAATCGGTAACTACAAAGCCTTTAAAGCCCCACTCATCTCTTAAAACATCTCTAAAAATGTATTTGTTACCTGTTGCAGGAATACCGTTAAGTTCGTTAAAGGCTGTCATAAATGTTTCTACACCCGCATCAACGGTAGCTTTAAACGGCGGAAAATAAACATTCCAAAGTTCATCTTGCCCCATATTTACGGTATGATAATCGCGCCCTGCTTGAGCCGCTCCATAACCAACAAAGTGTTTTGCGCAGGCTAAAATGGTGTTATGTTTAGATAGATCGTCGCCTTGAAAACCCTGAACATACGCTTTACCAATTTTACTAGCTAGATACACATCTTCACCAGCACTTTCTGAAATTCTTCCCCAACGTGGGTCTCTACTAATATCTACCATTGGAGCAAACGTCCAGTGAATACCAACTGCCGAGGCTTCTTGTGCTGCAATTCGCGAGCCTTTTTTAATATCTTCTAAATCCCAACTTGCTGCTAATCCTAAATTAATAGGGAAAATAGTTTTATAGCCATGAATAACATCGTAGCCAAACAATAACGGAATACCTAAACGGGTTTCTTCGACTGCTAGTTTTTGTAAATCTCTAGTTGCTTTTGCCGAAAACACATTAAGCATAGCGCCAACAGCACCTTCTTTAACATACTTTTGATTGTTGTTACTCACAACTGGACCAGTAACCGTTAAATCGCCACTGTACATTACTGTTTGTCCTATTTTTTCTTTTAGTGTCATTAAACTCATTAATGAGTCTATTTTAGCATTAAAAGGAGACTCTACCACAGTAGAATAATTATTTGTAGAAGTACTTTTAGTTGTATTACAACCAAACCCAACTAGTAATAACGCAGTAATTATAGTAGGCTTAATTAGTCTATTCATGTTCTTATTTTTTTGTGTTTGAAAATAGCCAAGTTAAAAGTTCGGGTTCAGCAAAAGCAGTATCCCAACTGTTATGATTATCTTTAGCGTATAATATAAAATTTGGATTCCCACCATATTTTAAAATCCCACTAACCATTTTTACAGATTGTTGTGCATCTACAACCTTATCTTGTGCGCCATGAAATACCCAAAGTGGTGTACTTTTAGCATAGGCTTTTGCCGTTTCTGGATTTCCAGCACCGCAAATAGCAATTGCTGCAGCAAACAACTCTGGTTTGCGGTGTAAGATTTCGAAGGTTCCCATACCACCCATAGATAAACCAGCAACGTATATTTTATTTTTATTTACATAAGGTTTAGCCACCATATCTTCCATTAATTTTAATACTAATGCCATTGGTTTTGTTGGCTCAGAATTTAAAGGAAAATCAATCTTTATAGGTTTTGATGACCTATCGATTTGTACATTTGCCCAATAGTCATTTTTTGGGCATTGCGGAAAAATAACGATGGATTGAAAATGACGTCTACTTTTTTTTGAGGCAAACAAGGCACCACCATGCGTTAATTGTGCAACGTTATCATTTCCTCTTTCGCCTGCTCCATGAAGAAATAGTACAACTGGGTATTGTTTAGAAGCATCAAAATGCTTTGGCATTAATATGCGATAATTAAGAGTATCTGATTCATTGACAAAAAACTTAGAATCAAAGTATTTATTATCTTGACCAAAGGACAAACCTGCGTAACAAACAAGTAACAGTAGAAGTTTGTGTTTTTTAAAGTTAATCATGAATAGCTATTAAGCGCGAATTAAAATTTAAGTGTTTATTTTTTTAAGTTTAACTATGTTATTGTTTAATTGTATCGTTTGTTTTTTCAATATCAGCAGACTTCCAAGGCACTAGTTTAGATGGATAAAAATCAATTTTTAGAGCATCTAATCTATCTTTATGGTTTCCTAATCTTACTTTATATTCTTCCCAATTTCTAAGTTCTGTTGGTGTCCATCCTATTTCTGCAATTCCCATTATTCTAGGGAAAGCTAAGTATTCTATATCATCCATAGTCTGAACCGTTTCTGTCCATAATGGTGCTTCAATACCAATAATATCGTCTTTAGAAATACCGCTTTCATAGGTTTCTAAATCCCAATTATACGCTTTATCTACCTCGGTATATCCTACCCAGTTTAACCCTATTCTAGAAATAGAATCATATTTCATATCCACATAAGTCTTTTTAGCAGGCGACATTAATATTTTTGCTCCTTTTTCAACACCTTTTAATGCGTTTTCACCTTTTCTAGACCAATATTGCACGACGGAAGTTGGTAACAATTCTGTATGCGCAATCTCATCCCAACCAATTACTTTTTTACCGTGCTTCGCCACAATTTTTTGGGTTTTATTCATGAAATGGATATAGTCTTTCATGGTTGTTGCATGCGATTCGTCTCCACCAATATGAATGTATTCGCCTGGAGTTAATGCTGCCAACTCTCTTATAACATCATCAATAAATTTATAGGTAAGTTCTTTATCTATGCATAAGCTACTAAAACCAACTTTAGTACCATGATACAACTTTGGAGCCTTACCGTTACAGTTTAATTCGGGGTAAGATGCTAATGCAGCATTGGTATGACCTGGCATATCAATTTCTGGAATTATGGTTACAAACCTGCTTTGAGCATAGTTTACAATACCTTTATATTCCTCTTGCGTAAAGAAACCGCTTTCACCACCACCAACTTCTGAGCTTCCTCCAATTTCTGTTAGTTTTGGCCACGATTTAATTTCTATGCGCCAACCTTGATCGTCTGATAAATGCAAATGCAAACGATTCATTTTATAAATGGAAATTAAATCGATGTAGCGTTTTACATCCTCTACACCAAAGAAATGACGAGATACATCCAACATAGCACCACGATACCCGTAAGACGGGTTATCCTTAATAGTTCCTGTGGCAACTAAAAGTGTATCGGTAGTTTTGGTTGCTGCCTCAATACTTGCAGGCAATAATTGACGTAAGGTTTGTACACCATAAAATATTCCGGCAGGCATACTCGCTTTAACTACAATACCGCTTTCTTTAGTTTCAATTTCATAACCTTCATTGGTAGAAATACTGTCTGTTAATTTTAAAGATATAGTATTTAAAGATTTTTCAGAATCTTCGATATTAACTGGGATTTCAAATCCGGAAGCAGAACGTAACAATTTTGCTAAATAGGTAGCTATAGGTTGTAATTCTTCAGTTTGATATTGAATTAAAGTGTTGCTTTCTATCTCGAAAGAGCTTCCTGTAGCAGTGACAGAAATAGGTTTTGGAATAACCTGTTGCTTTGCTAAATCCCGCGGGATAGCTGGCTTTTTCGTTTCACAAGACGTTAAAATAATACACCCGAAACAAACAATAAATATATAAGATAAAAAAAGATGATTCTTCATAATATGATAAAATTAATTTTATAGTATAAGTCCTTATTTTAAAGCGATCCGTATTAATTATTCAACTGAAATTTCAAAAAAAAAAAACAATTAAACCGAATAAATAAACACCCACACCTTTAATATTTCAATTATAATCCTTGTTGAAACATATGATAGTAAGCCTCGTTGGCGTTAATTTTATCTTTAAAATCTCTTATAGTAGTTCTCTCATCAATAACAAGTAATTCTATCCCCGCTATATCTGCAAGATCTTCCATGTACTCTGTGTTAACAGATTGACAATACACGGTATGATGTGCTCCACCGGCTAAAATCCATGTGTTTGCAGCAATTTCTAAACTTGGTTTTGCATCCCATAATACTCTAGCTACAGGTAAATTTGGTAAATCGGCCATAGGTTTTACAGCTTCAACTTCATTTACAATTAACCTAAATCTGTTCCCCATATCTACTAAAGATACATTTATAGCGTCGCCTGGAGTTGTATTAAACACTAATCTAATAGGTGCTTCTTTACCTCCAATACCTAAAGGATGTACTTCGCATGATGGTTTACCTTCTGCTATATTAGGGCAGATTTCCAACATGTGAGACCCCAGAACATACGATTTTTTTGGTGTGAAATGGTACGTGTAGTCTTCCATAAAAGAAACGCCTCCTTCTAAACCAACATTCATAACTTTCAAAGCTCTTACCATAGCAGCCGTTTTCCAGTCGCCTTCACCTCCAAAGCCATAACCATCGGCCATTAAACGTTGTACCGCAATACCTGGTAGTTGCTTTAATTCGCCTAAGTTTTCAAAAGTATCGGTAAAGGCTTTAAATCCGCCTTCGTCTAAAAATGCACGTAATCCTAATTCTATTTTGGCTGCGTCAATTAAAGAATCTCTTTGATCTCCTCCTTTAAGAAGTGATGGGGCTAAATCGTAACTTTCCTCGTAAACGGCTAATAATTTTTCGATTTCATTATCTGAAACTTTGTTAATATGCTTAACCACATCTGAAGAATCGAAACCATTTACAGAAAAGCCAAATCGCATTTGCGCCGCTACTTTATCGCCTTCGGTTACCGCAACTTCACGCATATTATCGCCAATTCTAGCCACTTTTAAATGTTGTAATTCATCCCAACCTAATGCCACTCTAGACCATATTCCCAATTTTTTCTGAACATTTTCACTTTGCCAATGCCCTACAACCACTTTGCGTTTTTTTCGCATTCTGCTCATCATGAAACCAAATTCTCTATCGCCATGTGCAGATTGATTCAGGTTCATAAAATCCATATTAATAGACTCCCAAGGAATTTCTGCATTAAACTGTGTATGCAAATGGCATAGCGGTTTATTAAGAATTGTTAAGCCTTTTATCCACATCTTAGCAGGCGAAAACGTATGCATCCAGGTAATTATACCTACGCACTTTTTTTCGGCATTAGCTTCCTGACAGATATTTGTAATTTCATCTGGCGATTTTACGGTTGGTTTCCAAATAATTTTTATTGGTAATAGCGCAGATTCATTAAAACCTTCTACAATTTTTTGTGAATTTTCTGCTACTTGTCTTAAGGTCTCATCACCATATAAATCCTGACTTCCCGTAACAAACCATATTTGTTTTTGTGAAATATCTATCATAACTGTTCTATCTATTTTACTGTCCGTAATACGCATCTTTTCCATGCTTACGCTCGTAATGTTTTTTTATTAATGAATCTTTTAATCTTAATGCGCTTGGGTTTATTTGTAAGGTTAAGGTTGCCATTTGCGCTACAGTTTCTAAAACTTTACTATTATAAACTGCTTTTGCTGCATTTTTGCCCCAGGCAAAGGGACCATGATTTCCAATTAAAATCATTTCGGTTTCTTTATAAGAAAGTCCTTTATCTTTGAAACAATCTAATATCTGAATACCTGTATTGTGCTCATAATTTCCTTGAATTAAGGCATCACTCATTGGTGGTGCACAAGGAATATCTGAAGTTAAATGATCAGCATGCGTTGTTCCAAAAATGGGAATATCTTGTTGTGCTTGAGCCCAAGCTACAGAATACATAGCGTGTGTGTGCGCTACACCTCCAATATCGGACCAGTTTTTATATAAATAGGCATGTGTTTTTGTATCTGAAGATGGACGTAACTTTCCTTCAATAACGTTATTATCGAAATCTAAAATAACAATATCTTCTGGCCTTAATTCCTCATAAGGTACACCACTTGGTTTTATAGCAAAAACACCATTATCTCTATCAACAGCACTTACATTACCAAATGTATAAATAACTAAACCTAGTGCGTTTAGCTCCATATTAGCCTTGTAACATTCTTGCTTTAATGCGTTGTAATTGGTACTCATTTATTTATTATTTGTGATCGTTTCAACAAAAGAACTCAGTTCATTATAGGATTCCATCAAATTATTATATGTTGTTACTTTGTCCTTTTCAGGATAATAAGTAGCCTCAAAATAGCTTCCCATTTTTTGGCTTGCTTCAAGCACTGTTGGATATATACCGGCCGAAACAGAAGCATATATGGCTGCACCAAGAGCTGGTGTTTGATCTGAAGCTGCAATTTTTATTGGTTTATCAAGAACATTAGCTAGCGTTTGCATAATAAATGGCGATTTTCTAGCCACACCGCCAATGCCTATAACGCTATTAATAGCAACACCTTCTTCCTCAAATCGCTCAACAATTTTTTTAGCTCCAAAACAAATAGCATTTACTAATGCCTTAAAAATGTGTGGTGCTTTTGTGCCTAACGACAAATTGGATAATGCTGCCTTTAACTCTTGATTTGCGTCTGGCGTTCTTCTACCATTTATCCAATCTAGAGCTGTTGGAATACTTTCGGATAAAGGAATTTGTTCCGCCTGCTTGCTTAATACTTTTATAAAATTAGATTCAATCTCCTCTTTTAGTTTGTTTTTTTGACTCTCATCTAGAATAGCAGAGTTTAACACCAAGTTATCAATTGGCCATGACAAAACATTTTTAAACCACGCTAGTAGGTCGCCAAATGCAGATTGTCCTGCTTCTAAGCCTACCAAGCCTGGTATTACCGAGCCATCTACTTGACCGCAAATACCTCGAACAGTTTTACTCCCAATATTTTCGTGAGAAGACACCATAATATCGCAAGTTGAAGTTCCCATAACTCTCACTAAAGCATGTTCTTCAATTTTGGCTCCAACGGCACCTGCATGTGCATCGAAAGTACCAACTGCTATTACAGTATTTGTAGTAAGTCCTAATTTTTCTGCCCATTCTTTACTTAAGGTTCCTGCTACCTCGTTTGATGTGAAGGTTTCAGAAAATAAATTTGCTCTTAACTCTCCTAAATATGGATCTAATTGGTTTAAAAACGCTTCTGGTGGTAAACCATTCCAGTCTGAATGCCACATAGCTTTATGTCCTGCAGCGCATCGACTTCTTTTAAATGCTTTTAAATCTTTATTTTCAATAAGTAAAAAAGTCATTAAATCGCAATGTTCCATCCAGGAATAGGCTGCATTTTTAACTGCCTCATCTTCGCGAATAACGTGTAATATTTTTGCCCAAAACCATTCAGATGAATAAATCCCACCTTCGTATTTAGTAAAATTTAGTCCGCCCCAATGTTCAGCTAAACGATTAATTTCATTAGCTTCTTCTATAGCTGTATGATCTTTCCAAAGTACCATCATAGCATTAGGGTTTTCTTCAAAACCTTTAGTTAATGCTAGTGGTGTTCCGTTTTCATTTACGGGAATAGGCGACGATCCTGTAGTATCTATACAAATACCTTTTATTAAGTTGGCATCAATCTTACTTTCCTCTACCACCGATTTAATGGTCTTTACTAAACCTTCTATATGATCTAGAGGATGCTGCCTAAACTGATTTAAACTGGCGTTACAATACGAATTATTCTTCCAACGCTCATACCAATGTACATCTGAGGCTACCTCAACCCCATTATCTGTATCAATTAATACAGCTCTAACAGAATCGGATCCATAATCTAAACCGATGACATATTTTTTCATTTCTCAATGTATATTTTAACAAATATAGCATTTTATTTCTATAAGTGTTTCTTTTACACTTTTAAATATTATGTTTTAGTTATAATATTATAAAACAGGTATGCATCATAGCAATCGGGAGAGGATAAAATAGCGATAACTTACTAAATTACAATAAAATAAAAACCCTGAAACTAATGTTTCAGGGTTTAAAAAAAATTTAAATTTTAAATACAAAGCCTTCTTTTAGCTTTTTATTATACTTCTCTGCATCAAAAGTATATAGATATGAACCTTTTTTGGATGAGCCCATATCCTTTTCTTTTAGCTTGATTAGAATATCCAAAGCATTTATTTTACTCGTGAAATTTCTTTTATCTAATTTTTCATTTAAAATAGATTCATAAAGGTTTTGAAGTTGTAGCATTGTAAACTTTTCTGGCAGCAACTCGAACCCAATAGGCTTAGTCTTTGTTCTGTATTTTAATCGAGATACAGCCCTTTCTACCATTCTGTTATGATCAAAAATTAAATCTGGAGCATTTTTTAAACTAAACCATTTTGATGTTTCTACATTAGTAAATTCATTGTTGTGCGACTCAATATCAATTAAGGCATAATATGCTGTAGAAATAGTACGTTCTGCCGGATCTCTATCTACTTTACTAAAGGTATACAGCTGCTCCATATAAATATTATCTAAACCAGTAAGGTGGTTTAGAATGCGTATGGCTGCTTTATCTAGATTTTCCTCTTTCTTTAAAAACCCACCAATTAAAGACCATTTTCCTTTTTCTGGCTCGAAGTCTCTTTTAATTAGTAATATTTTAAGATCTTCGCCATCAAAACCGAAGATTATACAATCTACTGCTAATAGGACTTTATCTTCCTTACTGTAATCGTTTAACATATTAAAAAGTTTAGCTCAAAAATAATTTCTATTCTATAGACTTCAAATATCTTAAAAATAAGTGTAAAATCCACATATATATTAACATTCCTTAACATTTTTAAAGAAAAACCTTAGGTTTAAATTTGAAATGTATTACAAAAACAATAAAAATGCCTTTTTTTATCAATAATCTTGATTCCCTGAAACTGTCCAGAAGAAAAACGCAACAAATACATCCCTGTACTTAGATAACTAACATTTACTGGAACGCTATTACGGAGAAAGGTTTCGCTTGTTTTAATAGCTTTTTTTGATTATTATAACCAAACTATTAGAATTACATTAAATTTAATAAGTCATACTTTAATTAATAAAACAAAAAAGTCGTTTATAATTAAATAAACGACTTTACCCACTTAACTAAATTTGCTATTAATTCTTTATTAGTCTTTTGGTTTCTTGAATATCTCCAGAAGAAATACGCACTAGATACATACCTTTACTCAAATTTTCGGTATTAACTGTACCTCTATTATTAGAAATAGTAGCATTTTTTATGTCTTTAATTTTTTGACCAGTAATTGTAAATAACTCTACATTTACTGATTGACTCGTGTTAGAGTCAAATTGATATGAAAATGAATCTTTAAACGGATTAGGATAAACTGATACGCTTTTCAAGTTTGTTTTAAGCTTATTATTAGTTAAAGTTGACGGAGGAACATCATTAAAAATAATAGAATCTATTTCTAAATCACCAGATTTAGTACTTCCTCCAGCTTCACGAATATACAATCTAAAATTAGTTGCATCTGCAACCACAGACATGCCTGAGTGTATCCATTCTGTATTATCTCCCAAATTATAACTAACGGTTTTAAAATCAGCCATTGGAGTACTCCAATCACTTGTTTCAATAGGAAGATTTACTTCTGTAGACCTAGCGCCACCAGATGTAATCCAATCTAAACCAATTTCATTATTTTCATTTGGTTTTGATAAATTTTTATAAGTAATATGCACATAGCTATGCACTGTAGGATCTAATTTATACTCACTTTGCTCAATATAAGTAGTACCCCACGCTCCAGAACCACGATTAATTACTATGGCTCCACTTGTAACATTAGCTGTTGGGTTTGCCCCACCAGTAGTTCCTATTAACCATCCTTCAGAGTCACCATCTGTGTTAAATGAATAAGAATCTTTTACTGAAACAACTTTAGGGGTAACTGTTAAAGGTATATCTGGTGCAAAAGTTTTGGAGTAATCGCTAGGGTCCTCAAGAAAAACTTTAGCCACATAATCTCCTGCAACTAACGGTGCATTTATACTTACTGTTTCTGTTCCTGAAACGTTTACAAGGTTTACCACACCCTGATCACTTCCATATCTTGTAGTACCATCACTTTCATATAATCTTACAATTAATGAATATGGTGTTACACCACCAGTATTGTAGTCCGTAATAAAATCAAGGGCATCACCAGTTTCAATAGTTGATGGAAGTGTACTTGTAACAGAAATAGTCTGCGCCTGTATACCTAAAGAGAATAATACAGCGAAAAATAATAAGTGTAATTTTGTTTTCATAGTTTTTGTTTTTGTTTATTAATATTAGTCTACCTTTTAAATGGCTTTAGTATTATAAGTATTTATTTTTCTATAATTACTTATCATCCAAAAAAACAACTTAAAATATAAGTGTAATATACACATTTATATTAAATTACAATACTTATAAAAACAAAAATCGCCTAAATGTTAATTTAGACGACCTTTAACTTTTATTTGATTATTTTTTTTAATTCTTAATCAACCTTCTAGTTTCTTGAACATTACCTGCAGTAATACGAACAAGGTACATGCCGTTACTTAATGGTCCTGTATATACTGTTCCACTATTACCGTAAGAGGTTGTGTTAGTGTTTATTTTTCTTCCATCAATAGAAAATACATCCACACGTAATGGTTCACTTAATTGAGCATCCAACTTGTAGTTGAATGAATCTGAAAATGGATTAGGATAAATTGATAAGTTTTTAAGCTTTGAATCAAAATCATTTGCACTTAATGTTTTTACTAAATCTGGAATAGTATAATCAATAAATGTAAATTTACCATGACCACTAGGAATCATTATCCCTTCAGAGTCTAAATTTTCTGATTGTCCAACCACAGTCCATTCTAATCCATTAATTAACCAATCGTTATTAATTGCAACTTGTCCTTGCGACCCTGTGTAAGCCGCTTCTTTAGCTATTAAATTATCCATGATATTTTTCATATCGATAGTAGATGTTATCACCTCTGTAGTATAATCTGCTCTTGGATCTTCCTGCACTATAGCATCTGGCACTAAGTTATAAGAAGCCACCTCTCCTAAAGAGCCAGGTAAGGTTCTTAAAATTTGATACGTTAAACCATTATTGGCAGTAAACTCGCCAATATTTCTAAACCTACCTTCTTCGTTATCGTACTTAACTCTAGAGTTTCCTCCATTATCAAAGGCATGAACAATTACATCAATTCTATTACCCGACATATCTCCAGTTTCGGTAACCCAAGCCGTCATATTAACTTGACCTTTACCTCCACTTCCTGCACTCCACTGCCCTTCTAAAGTACATTCTAACGGAAAGTCTATATCTTTTAAAGCTGTTGGGTATCCTCTATCTGTAAAGAAATCTTTATCCTCATGCCATGAGAATTTTTGAATTTTAATATCAAATTCTCTATGTCCTTGAGCATAAGTATTCTGATTTTCAAATTCAATCCATGAAGGTGTACCAAAAGCACCAAACTTCATTTTTAACGGGCCTTCCCATCCATTAGCTATGTAATAGTTAGTGTAATAGCCATTACCTAAATCTTCAGAAAAAAGGTTGTTTTGAGTACCATCGCCTACAAAAGGTTGCCCTCTATAAGTAATTGTTCCGTCTCCCTCACCTACTAATAAATAAGGAATTTCTGGTATTGAAATTGGATCCCAAGACGTGCCGCCTTCAAATAACAAGGCTTGTATACGGTTTGTTGCACCAGGAAAACCAGCATCAACAACTAAATCTAGTGTAACGGTATCATTACCTGCTGGTAACTCTATCCAAACATCTCCAATTTTTTTACCACTTGCAGGGTCTTCTTTATCGCGAACCTCAACTAATATTTTACTGGTTTGCAATAAATTGTATTTTACATCTACCTGTCTTAGTGTTCCGTTATTAATAGGATCTGTTGATGTATTAACTATTTCTAATGTATTTTCTCCAGTTGGTATATATTCTTCTACGATAATTCCAGCAAGATCATAAGTATCTAACTCTGCCCAACCTTTAGTATAAAGTTGTGCTTGTAAGCTATAATTAGTTCCTGCAGTTTCAGGAGATAGTACACTTACTGTAACGGTTCCTTCGGATTCTGTTACTTCCTGAAAGGCTTGTTCTAAATTACCAGATGGCCCTTTAAAGCGTATTAATGCATAGGCTGCAGGTTCATCGGTAACATAGCTTAAATCATAATCAATCAATCTACCAGTAAAAACCGTTGTTTGAGGGTCTAATATTGTTATGGAGTTTGCCGGAGCTAAAGCTTCTTCTACAATAATTCCTTCAACAGTATCGGCTGCGAAATATGCCCAATTATTTCCTTGTGGACCCAAATCATAAAATTGTGCCTGAAAACTATAGTCGCTCCCTAATGCTTCATCTGGTATTGTAACACTTATGGTTTCACTTCCTGAAGTTGAAGTTAATTTCTTACTTCCCTGAGTCAATTCTTGATTAGCTCCGTTTCGAAACTTAATAAATACCCATAAATCACCTCCATTAGGTCCTGTTGTCGCATAATCAAAAGTAAGATCAACAGTAGAAGAAGCATTTACTGTTGTAGGGGAACTAGTTAATTCTATAAAATTTGTTGCTGCAGTTAAGGTAACGCCTTGATAATCTACACTTGCAAGAGTTGCTGAATAATTTGAATTAAACAATTGTGCCTGAAAGCTATAAGAATTATCGAGAGGTAGAACCTCCCCATTAAACGAACGAGGTATTTCAAGTGATACAGTTAGAGTACCAGAACCTGCAGCCAAATCATAAACAGGGCTTGCCGTAACATTTCCATCTGCATTTTTAAACCTTATAAATGCATGACCAACTTCTGCTAAAGTATAATCAAAGGTAATATCAACATGTGTATTTGCTTCGACAGAAGGTGGAGGACTGATAATAGCAATTGAATTCTGTGCTTGTAATGACAATGACATTAGTATTGCACTAAATAGTAATAGTACTTTTACTTTCATAATTTTTCTTTTTTTTTATAATTAGTATTTAAAAAAGCAGTTAACATTTAACATAAAATGACACCTCTTAATCTAATTAAGTGTAATATACACATTTAAATTAAATCACCCTGTTTTTTTAATAAAAAATTCGTCTAAATATGTATTTAGACGAACTTTTAAACTAAAACTACTAATAAAACAACTAATTTTTAATAAGCTTTCTAGTACCTTGTAGTTCTCCTGAAGAAATACGGACAAGATAAAGTCCTCTACTTAACTGACTTGTGTTTACAGTACCAGAATTACCATAAGATCTATTTTCACTTATTAGGCTTTTAATTTTTCTACCGTCTATTGTGTAAATTTCAACACGTGCCGGATCGCTTAAATTATCATCAAATTTATAAGAAAATGAATCGTTAAATGGATTAGGATAAACAGATAGATTTTTAAAGTTTGATTTAAAATCTTCTGCACTTAACGACGTAGCAGCCACTATCCCTCTATAGGTTTTCTCGTACATTACAGCACTTGTTACATCCAAAAGCTGCACATTAAAGCTATAATCTTCAGCTTCAGTTTCAGGAATTGTAATACTCATTGCTATATCTCCAGAAGCCCCCATTGCTTGACCATATTCCGCATCCAATTCATTGCCAGCACCATCTAAAATTCTTAGCACTACAAAAAGATCTTCAGCTATATCTTTAGTATAGCTAACTGTAATATCCTGTTCTGAACTAATCAATACAGGGTTTGGTACACTATTTATAGCAACTGTATTTGCTGGTGCTGGATCCACTGTAACTCCTGATATATCTTCACCAACTACAAAACCATACCCCGTATCAATATCAAATATCTGAGCCTGATAGTTATAACCTCCACCTAAGGCATCACCTGGTATAGGAAGTGGTAATGTTAAAGTTCCTGAGCCAGCGGTTACTATTTGATTAACATCGGTTAAATTAGTAGTACCTTGTCTTAAACGTATAAAAATATGCGCATTAACCACATCTGTTGTATAATCAAAAGTAACATTTACGTCTGATCCTGCTGCAACCGTTGTAGGAGCAACTGTCATCATTATTTCATTAGCTGGGGCCACTGCTTCTTCTAAAGTAATTCCTTCAACAGTATCGGCTGCGAAATAAGACCAATTATTTCCTTGTGGACCCAAATCATAAAATTGTGCCTGAAAATTATAGTCGCTCCCTAATGCTTCATCTGGTATTGGAACACTTATGGTTTCACTTCCTGAAGTTGAAGTTAATTTCTTACTACCCTGAGTCAAATCTCCATTAGCTCCGTTTCGAAACTTAATAAATACCCATAAATCACCTCCATTAGGTCCTGTTGTAGCATAATCAAAGGTAAGATCAACAGTAGAATTAGCATTTACTGTTGTAGGGTAACTAGTTAATTCTATAAAATTTGTTGCTGCCGTTAACGTAACGCCATTATAATCTACACTAGCTAAAGTTGCCGAATAATTTGAATTAAACAACTGTGCTTGATAGCTGTAAGAATTATCTAGAGGTAATTCTTCTCCATTAAACGAACGAGGTATTTCAAGTGATACAGTTAAAGTACCAGAACCTGCAGGCAAATCATAAACAGGACTTGCCGTAAGATTTCCATCTGCATTTTTAAACCTTATAAATGCATGACCAAGCTCTGCTAAAGTATAATCAAAGGTAATATCAATATTCGTGTTTCCTTCTACGGAAGCTGGAGGGTTAACAATCGCTATTGAATTCTGTGCTTGCAATGACAATGACATTAGTATTGCAGTAAATAGTAATAGTATTTTTGTTTTCATAATTTTTGTTTGTTTTAAATTAGTAATTAGTTTTTCTCTTCAATTAATATATTCATAGGCACTATTTTTTTTAAACAATCTCTTTATTTGTTAAATATACACTTTTTTATTTAAATGTAACTTGCACACTTAAAATAAAATGTAAATAATTTCTAGAAATATGCGTGGATTAATTTTTTTTAAGCTAAAGCTAAGCCTTTTATAATTACTAATACTCATAAATTCATGCTTTAACATAAATCTTAGCTGCATTGCAGATAAAACAAAATTTTAAATCTCTTACCTACTAAAACTCTAATTACCCGGATTTTTAACATAAAAAAAATCGCTTAAACTTAATTAAGCGACTCTTTTTTTTACAAATTAACTATTATTTTTTTACTATTTTTTTTGTTCTAATAGCATTCCCGGAACTAATTCTTAGCACATACATACCTCTACTTAAGTGGCTTGTATTAAATGTTATACTATTAGAGTTTTTGTTGGTGTTGGTAACTACTTTAACTCTTCTTCCATCAATTGAAAATAATTCTAAGCTAACTGCGTCTTTAAATTCTGAGTTATATCTATAAGTAAATGAATCTGAAAAAGGGTTTGGATATACCATTTCTTCCAAATCGATAGTCTCCTCTTTAGTCGCTTTTGTTGGACCAGCTGGTTTAGAAGATGAAGCATTTAAATCTGGAATAGTATAAGAAGTTAAAGTTAGTTTAGCTTTACTGTCCTGTATAACCGCTCCTCCTACCGTATCTCCAGACGACCCTATATATGTCCACTCTAAACCATGAACATACCATTGGTTAGTTAAAACTGGTAAATTACTATTGGCATCAACAACTATTAACTTCTGTAAAATATCTTTCATACTTATTGATACAGAAAAAGGTGTTGTACTAAAAGTGGTTTGCCAAATACCATCTCGAGGATTGTTAGTTGGCACTAAATTATAGGTTGCTTCCTCACCATATCCGCCTGTATTTCTTTTTAACACATGATATGTAATACCTCCACTGGTAATATTAGCCAATGGCTCTAAATTATCATTAGGATCTGCGGCATACTTTTGCGCTAAATTTCCAGAATTATCCCAAGTATGTACAATAATATCCGATCTTTTAAAAGTATTATCAATAGATCCTGATTTATCGTATAACCACGCGGTCATGTTTAAAAATGTACGACCTTCACTATTAGGTCCCCATTGTCCTGTTGCCGTACAGGTTACATTATTAGATAGCGAAGCTATTTTAGTTGGATAACCACGGTCTACATTATCTTTATCATTATGCCAAGAAAATTTTTGAATTTTAATATCAAATTCAGAATGACTATAAGGCCCTCCTGAAGAACCATTATTATCCCATTCTACCCAAGATGCTTGTTCGGCAGGTCCAAATTTAGCCGTAATATCACCTTGCCAATTTTCGTTAACAAACCAGTTGCTATAATAACCATTGCCTAAAGCCTCCGCAAATTTTTCGTTTTGCCAACGCCCATTTTCATAACCTATTTGTCCTCTATAAGTAATAACACCATCGCCTTTATTAAGCTGTTGCGTTGGAATATTTTGCACTGAAACTAACGATCCAGAAGTGTCGTACATAAGTACTCGAAGAAGGTTTACAGCTGCTGGATTACCGTTATTAATTACTAAGTTAATTGGCACAGTGCCACTACCTGCAGAAGTTATGTTTGTTGACGCTTTTCCAATGATGATATCATTAGGTCCTACTTCATGGTTGTCACGTACTTCAACCTCTATTTTACCTGCTTGAAGCGCACTATATTGTACGTTTACTGTTCTAATAGTTCCGTTATTAATAGGATCTGCAGGGGTGTTAACAATTGCGAGTGTATTATTACCTCCCGGCGGTGTACCTGTTGTAACTGTAACGCCAGCAATCTCGCTGGCTCTTCCGCCCCAACCTTCTAATAGTTGTGCGTGAATTTCATAATTTGTACCAGCCGAACCAGGTGCTTGTACCGTTAAAGGTAAGGTTCCTGAATTGGCAGTAATAGAAGATATAATGTCGAAGTTTAGTTGACTATTTGTATTGGTGTCTTGAAATTTCACTAATAACTTAGCGGTTGGAAAGTCTTTGGTATAACTCACATTAAAAGTTATTACATCATTAGCCGTAACTGAAGTAGGACGATTTAAAATAGTTACACTATTTGCTTGTGGTGATGCCCCTGTTACTACTGATACTGCTCCGTTATCATCGGCTCTTCCAGACCAGTTTTCTAATAACTGTGCTCTAATTTCATAATTAGTACCAATTGTTGATGGTGCTAAAACTTTAAAATTTAAAGTTCCTGAATTAGCGGTTATACCAGAGATAATATCAAATTCTAGTTGGCTATTGGTATTCGTGTCATGGAATTTAACCATAATTCTTGCCGTAGAAAAACTCTTAGTGTAATTGACGGTGAAATCAATGGAATCTCCTGCTACTACGGAGGTTGGTCGGTTTAATAATGTAATACTATTTTGAGCTTGAATAGCCATTGAAAAAAGTATTCCAAAGAATATTAATAAGTATTTAGTTTTCATAAGTTTGTTTTACTATTTAA
The DNA here is from genome assembly GCF_014202225.1 of Algibacter amylolyticus. Taxonomy (GTDB): domain Bacteria; phylum Bacteroidota; class Bacteroidia; order Flavobacteriales; family Flavobacteriaceae; genus Algibacter_B; species Algibacter_B amylolyticus. The sequence goes on along the minus strand of NZ_JACHGE010000008.1, from coordinate 185,293 downwards.
ATATTAAATTAATTTTAATTCTTCATTTTTCATTTTATTCTTTTTTGTTTACGCTTTATTTTATCATAGGCATATTATGTTATTAGGGTTAATATTATGGTGTCATTACATTTAAATTGACACCTTGGTTTTAAAAGGATTAAATCATTTAGAGAATTAGTTTACTTTAACTTATTGAATAAAAGTGTAAAAATCACACTTAAAAAAAGACAAGTAAATATCCCTTATTCATTAGTAAACAACCAATGAATACTATTCTAGTATTTTAATAAAATTTATAAAAGGTTACTATTTACACTACGGTATGTAATACATATGTAAATTGATTTTTCTTAGGGTTTATGATTTTTACTGGTAACGGTATAAAAACAATTCTAATTCACATTATAAACTAGATTCGTTTTTAGTGCTAGTTATTGCTACTAATTATATTGTTAAACTAAAGAAACAATAAATATGGAATTATAAATAAACCTAAAAAAACGTTCTTTGATTCTTTTATAAAACACATGACCTAACTACTTAACATTGTTAAATATAGAAAAAAAAAATCAAAAAGTGTAGTTTTTACATTAAATATTCAACAGGGAATATCGACTACCTGTTTATGCTAGTAAAATCAACATACTAAAGTGTAATCTTTATCTGAACATAAAAATCCTCTTGTAGAAATAAGTTAAAAAAGTAAAAGGGTCTACTTGGTAAAATATTACGCAGTAAACCCTTAAGTAAATTGAGAGAGAGTATCTAAAAAATGGTTGGTCTCATTAATTTTTAAACGGTTTTATATAAAAGGTAAACTCATAAGCTTTAGGAAGCACTCTATACTCATTTAATATAGAAATAGCTGTACCTCCTACTCCAGAAGTTTTGTGATCTAAGTTTAAGGTTACATAATCGACATCTTTTAATTGACGCTGGTAGTAAGCGCGCGTCATATTATCCGTATCATACATTTGTGCACTTGTATTAAATGTTTCATTGCTATTAATTAATAATCCATATCCACTATTATCGCTAATAGAAGTCCAATACACATCGGTTTTATTACCATGGTCTTGCGGAATAATGTAGGGTACATAATCGTCTTTTACCGTAGTTTCGTAACTTCCAAATTTTGCTCCAGTTTTTCTGTCTGGGTAGGTTTCATAAGGTCCTCTTCCATACCATTTAATATTTTGAAACGTATTTGGCAATTGCAGTTGTAGTCCTATTTTAGGAATCCAATGCGTAAACTCACCTTCTGCCGATGCTGTTGTTTTTATGCTTATCTCGCCTTCATTTGAAATGGTATAATTAAATATATTAAAGAAACCAGTAGCAGCATTATTAATGTGATTTGTTGTAGCCAATACAGCCACTTTTAAACCGACACTATTTTTGTTTTTAATAATCTCCATGGTTTCAACTTCATGTTCTAGATTGTTTAGACCTAAGGCATACCATCCGTTTGCAATGTTTTGCCCCATGCCATCTTGTTCATGTCCTATTTTGGTAGTGAATGTTCCCCAAGCATCCAACTCGTTTGCAAGTGGAGCACGCCAAATATTAAATTTAGGTCCTTGTTTTAAATATTCTTTGCCTTTAAAAATTAAAGACGACAGCAATCCATTTTCTTTACTAAATGTATACGTAAAATCGGCACCTTTAAATACTATATTATCTGCGTTTTCTGCTACAGACACTCCTTGGCTTTCTAATGTTACAGGTTTCTTTTCTATAAATGGAAATTCAAATTGTTCCCAAGCTACTTCAAAGCCTTTCTTCTCCCATGTATTATCTTCAGTAAGAGCAAAACTTAACTCTAAAACATAATGTGTTGCTTCCTTAAAGTGTTTTGTTTTGTAGGGAATATTAAATAATTTCTTTTGTAACGGATCTAGTTCTATTTTTATGGATCCAGACTCCACTTCTTCTCCATTAGCTTTTAAAGCCCAACGCGCTTTTAAACTATTTAAATTGGTAAAAGAATAACGGTTAAAAATTTCTACATCTCCTGCTTCTAAATTAACAAGCTTAATTTCGACAGGTTGTGGCGATTTTTTTAACTGCCATAATTCGGGCTGTACACTTCTATCCGGCCATACCAAACCATAAGTTCTTCCTGGTAAACCTATGCTGTAATAGTGAGATTCATCTGTTTCAGATTCAAAATCTAACCAAAGTGATGCTTCTTTTTTGAGCGACTCGCTATTACTTTTTAAATCTTCAACAGAAATTACTTTATTGAAAATTCTAACATTATCGATGGTTGTATGTGTTAGATAACCTAAATGATTATCAATAATTTCGGCAGACTTTCCAACATTAACAGGGTAAGGCCCATTAATTATGTTGCCCATTGCAGCTTTTGAAGCCACCTCTACGCCATTGATATAAAGCTTTAAGTTTTCGCCATCGTAAATACCAGACACTTGATGCCAGTTACCTAACCAATTATTTGGAAGATTGGCTTCCAAAACAACTATATTATCAGTATGAATGTAGAATTGAATTTTAGTATCGCTCGATTGTAAAATACCATATTGATAATTCCCTTTAGTAATAAAATAAGCATCACCATTGTATTGCTCTGGCTTTACCCAAAAGGATAAGGTTAGTTTATCATTTAAAATATCTAAAGCTGGATCTCTATATACTTCCAACCAGTCGTCGTGTCCACTTAAATAAAGCGCTTTACCAAACTTGCCATCCTTTAGTAGTGCTTTATTCATTAAGGAAGCAGTAACATTGTTAGGAGAAGCATCTGGTGTTGTTCGCCATCTAGAATCTATTCCTGGGCTCACCCAATCCCAAATGGCACCACCTGTAAGGCGTGGATATTTATAAATAACATCCCAGTATTCGTCTAGTCCGCCTAGTGCATTTCCTGCCACCGATAAATACTCATCCATAAAGGATGGTCTAGGGTCGTCGCCTAATGCAAACCGTTTTTTAAGAGTAAATGGTGTTACATAACGCGGACCAACAATATCTTCGCATTTAATAGGGTTCGTTTTAGGATTTTCATCGCTATTACCGCCATACATCCATGCCGGACGACTTGGGTCTATTTGTTTTCCTTCGGCAATTAGTGCACAAATATTATCTCCAGGGCCACTTTCGTTACCGGCACTCCAAATTACTACCGAGGCATGGTTTCTATCTCGATATACCATTTTTCGCATACGGTCCAAGTATTGTTCCTTCCACTCTAGTCTGCTAGATAAATAAATGTTACTATGCGCTTCATCACCAGTTTCATCAATAATATACATGCCTAATTCATCGGCTAAATCTAAATACTCCACATTTGGTGGGTAGTGACTCGTTCTAACACAATTAACATTAAACTGCTTCATTAAAATTAAATCTTTGCGCATGATCTCTACATCCATTGCATGCCCAGTTTTTGGATGCATCATATGGCTATTTACAGCATTTAATTTTACAGGCATTCCATTAACATAAATGGCTTTATTTTTTACTTCAACCTCTCTAAAACCTGTTTTATGACTAAAAACCTCTACAACTTTATTGTTAGCATCTATAAGCTCTAAGGTTACAGTATATAAATTAGGATGCTCTGCAGACCATTTTTTAGGATTATTAACTAAAAATGAACCTGAGAATTTTAAAGGCCCGTTCGCTAATTTATTTCCTGTATTAACATTTAAAGTTTCAGATAAAATTTCCTTCTTTTTATCGTTAAATAAACGTGCACGAATAGCATGATTGCTAATATTTTCATTGTTAAAATTAGTTACAAAGGCTTCAATATTTAAAGTGGCATCTTTATAACTTTCATCTAAATCTGTTGTTATGTAATAATCGTGTACATGTGTTTTTGGAGTAGACATAACGTATACATCTCTAAAAATACCGGCAAGTCGCCATGTATCTTGATCTTCTAAATATGAACCATCACTATAATGAAGTACTTTTACAGCTATACTATTTTTACCATTTTTTAAATATGGTGTAATATCATATTCTGCAGGTTCCATGGCACCTTGATTATACCCTACTTTTTGCCCGTTAACCCAAACATAAGATGCCGATTGAACACCTTCAAAACGCAAAAAATGTTGCTTTTCTTTCCAGTTTTTAGGCAATGTAAACGTTCTGTAATAAGACCCAATAGGATTAAATTCTTTTGGTACTAAAGGCGGTTTTGACGCATACGGCTGACCAATATTTCTGAACATAGCGTACCCAAACCCTTCCATTTCCCAATTTGAAGGCACGTTTATATTATCCCATTTTTTATGGTTATAATTATCTTTATAAAAGTCTGCTGGTGCTTTTTCTAAATTTTCTGAAAAATTAAATTTCCAAACGCCATTAAGGTTGGTAAAATTTGAAGATGATTTTTTATCTACACTTAAAGCTTCTTTTAAGGTATTAAAGGGCATTAAATTAGTATGCGGTAATACTTGGTTAATTTGAAATATTTCTGGGTTCTCCCAATCATTCTGAGATTGTGAAAAACTGAAACTGCTTAATAAGCATATAAAGAAAATAGAAGCGCTATATAATTTAATCATATTAATCGTTTTTATAATTCAAATATTTCAAATAGAGTATTGAAAATCTAAATCATCACTTTTTAAATTCAGGTAAATTAATTCATATTTTTAAAGGAAAAATGTATTCTTATTTCCTATATTTACCAAATATAGTGTATTTTATACACTTTATATTTGAAAGTTATAAAAAAAGATTTTAGAGAGGTGTTTAGTGCTTATTTTAAAGCCCGTAACACCTGTAAAAATGGACTAAAACCTCGATAATTAAATTTAAAAACTCCTATGAATACTAAAACAACAATTGTAGCAGTAGCAAGTTATTTTTTAATACTTGCATCCTGTAGTGCTCAAAAAAATAAGACAAAAAACCTACCTTATAAAAATAGCACATTACCGGTGGAAGTTCGTGTAAATGATCTTTTGGGACGCATGACACTTGATGAAAAAATTTCGCAAATGAATATGTTAAGCCTAAAGCATATAAAATATGACGACAAAGGCAATATTAGCGAAAAAACATTAGACTCTTTATTTAAAGGTGGTAGTATTGGTACGCTTGAAAGTCCGTTTATTGGAGTAGATATAATTTCTAAATTATCTGAAGCAAGCGATAATTATTTACGAAACAACACAAGGTTAGGTATACCTGCCATACAAATAGCGGAATGTTTACATGGTCAGTTGGCGTTTGGAGCGACTATTTTTCCGCAAACTATAGGACAAGGAAGCACATGGAATCCAGAGTTAATAAAAAAAATGGGAGCCACTATAGCACAAGAGGCTAGTCTGTCTGGTGTAGATCAAGCTTTATCTCCAATTTTCGATTTATCTAGAGATCCAAGATTTGGTAGAGCCGAAGAAACCTTTGGTGAAGACCCATATTTAGTAGCCGAAATGGGAAAAGCATTTGTTATAGGTATGCAAGGCGATCCTGAAGTTACAAAAACACACATACCAGATGGTAAATTAATGTGTACTGCAAAGCATTATGTAGCCTATAGTACTCCTATTGCTGGTATTAATCTTGGACCAAATAATATAGGCCCAAGAGAATTAAGAGATTTGCACTTATACCCATTTCAAAAAGTGATACAAGAAGCTAATATATACTCGTTAATGCCTGCCTATAATGAGGTTAATGGTATACCAATGCACTCCAACACTTATTTAATGAAGGATGTTTTAAGAAACGAACTTGGGTTTACAGGTTATGTGTTTTCAGATTACGAGGCCGTAGCCATGCTTAATTATTTTCATAAAATTACAGAAGATGCAGCCGCAACTGCTATTAGCGCCATTGAAGCTGGTGTAGACCTAGAAGCGCCTAAGACTTTTGCGTATTCAGAATTAGCCAATTTAGTAAAAACAGGACAAGTAGATATTAAACTTATAGACCAAGCCGTTAGTAACATACTAACCGTTAAATTTAAAACTGGCTTATTTGATAAACCCTACAAAGCCCCTAAAAAAGTTTCTGATCTTATCCATACCGAAGAAGCTGTAAATCTAGCTAGAGAAATAGCCGAAGAATCTATTATACTACTTAAAAACGAAAATAGCTTATTACCATTAAATGCAAATACCTTAAAGTCTATTGCTGTTGTTGGCCCAAATGCGCATCAAGTACAATATGGCGATTATAGCTATACCAAAGATAACGCTTCGGGAGTAACAATACTAGATGGTATTAAACAATACGCAAACAACACCATAGAAGTAAATTATGCTAAAGGGTGTGACATTGTTGGTGATGATAAAAGCCAAATTCAAGCTGCGGTTGAAGCTGCAGAAAAAAGCGACGTTGTTGTTTTAGTTATTGGTGGTACAAGTAGTGTTTTATCTGGAATTGGCTGGGGCCAAGATATTCCAGGCGACTACCCTACTTCTGGCGAAGGTTTTGACAGAACAACGTTAACACCTCCTGGTGTACAGCCAGAACTTATAGAAGCTATTTATAAAACAGGAAAACCAATTGTGCTAGTAATGGTGCATGGAAGAGCCTATTCTATTGCTTGGGAAAAAGACCATATCCCAGCAATTGTTGAAGCTTGGTACCCAGGAGAACAAGGTGGAACTGCTGTTGCTAAAGTACTATTTGGCGATGTAAACCCATCTGGAAAACTAACAGTAAGTGTACCTAAAAGTGTGGGCCATGTTCCTGTATTTTATAACCATAAGCCATCTGCTAGAGGATTTTATAGAAATCCGGGTAGCCCAGAAAAACCAGGAAGAGATTATGTGTTTTCTTCTCCAGATCCATTATTTCCTTTCGGACATGGTTTAAGTTATACGCAGTTTGAATATTCCGATTTACAAGTACAAGACACAAAATTAGATATGAATGGCAACTTAAACCTATCTATAAAGCTTAAAAACACAGGTAAAGTAACGGGTAAAGAGGTTGTTCAGGTTTATTTTAACGATAAAATTAGTTCGGTATCTACTCCTGTAAAAGTTTTAAAAGAATTTAAAAAAGTAGAATTAAAACCTTCTGAAACCACTACAATTAATTTTACCATTCCTATTAATGAATTTGGTTTATGGGACAAAGACCTAAAGTATGTAGTTGAACCAGGACAGTTTGAAATAATGATTGGTAGTTCTGCTGAAGATATTAGACTTAACAAAACCATTACCATTGAGTAATGCCATATAAAAACTAGAAATAGTTATTATAAAGTTTACTGTTAATCATAAAAAAAGAGGAATAAATTAATTTATTCCTCTTTTTTATTTCTCGAATATTGCTCTACGTTTTGTTTAAAGTAAAGTAGCTTTATAACCCTATTTTACTCCACTACAATATTTTTATAATACTCTTCTTTATCTGTAATAATATGCACCACATACATTCCAGCAGGCATAGCATTTACGTTAATTTTACTAAGTGTACTTGATTTAACAAGTTTACCCACCGCATTATAAATTTTAACCTCCTTTAAAGATTCACTAGGTTTTACATTAATATTTAAAAGCCCTTTAACAGGAACAGGATATGCAATAGTATCTAAACTATTAACTACATTTTGTTCTGTAGAAAGTGAAATACCCGTTTTATTTATTGTAAAGTAATCTGAAACAGAACCATTATCGTTAATGAATTTAACTACTAAGTTTTGTCCATCGACGCCATCGTCTTCTATTTCTAAAACACATGAACCCAATTCATTTAAAGAAGCATACATAGCATTATGATCTAAATCTCCTCCAGAAATTTTACCTGCAGATCCTGTAGTTATATATACAGCACCTGGATTTTCTGTATCTGTTTTTTGGTAAGCACCATCTGCAGTATCTGCCTTACCAGATAAATTTCCATTGCTACCAACCGTATGTGAACTTATATCAAAACTATCAGAAAGTCCGTAATGTCCATTTATAAAATAAGATCTTTCATATGAATGTGAATGACCACTCAAAATTAAATCGACACCATTTGCCTCTAAAATTGGTAAAAAGTTATTTCTCATATTTACCAGAGGCGCTTCAAAATCTGAATCGTGAGATCCTTTAGAGTAAGGTGGATGATGAAATATAGCCACAATCCAGTCTTGGTCTGTATTTTGAATATCTTGCGTACACCAAGCCATTTGGTTTTCGTTGGTATCTAAGGTATAAGATTCTAATACTATAAAGTGAATATTGGCATAATCAAAAGAATAATACGCCTCTGTTCCCGAAGGTATACCTCCCGATTCTCCTGCCGTTGGAAAACTAAAAATATCGTAATAAGGCCCAGTTTGCGTATTTGAATCTGCCGAATACCCATCATGATTTCCTAGTGTAGACCATGCTACCGTATTCTTTAGTTGCTCTTTATAAATATTAAAAAGTGCTATTTGATATTCGTTGTCTAAACCGCTATTATAAGCGTTATCCCCTAAAAATAACATCATATCTGTTTGGTTAGGGTTTGTACTTGCGTTTGCTACATAATCATAATATTCATCACGAACATTTTTCTGATTTAAATCCCCGGTACCAGCATCTCCTAAAATCCATGCTCTTACAAATTGATCTGTACCTGTAGTTGGCGCTGTTTTAAAAAACATATCGCTAGACTCTAAAACAAATACACCTGCATTGTTTGCTATTTCGTAGTAGTATTTGGTGTTTGGAAGCAAACCTGTTAACTCAATTTCATGATCGCTATTTACTGCTGTATTAGACACCGTGCTATTTAAAGCCCCTAAAGACGTACCGTAATTAATAATAGTTTCTGTATTGGTATTGGTTCTATATTTTACAGTAATAGCATCTGGTCTTCCTTTTTGTAAATAAGGGCCTCTTGTTAATTCTGCTTGAACTTCATCTCTAACTTCTAAGCGAAAATTAAAACTAATATCAGAACTTGTTGCTCCATTTTGATGGATCTCGACAGCTACAACGTTTGTACCATCAACTAAAAGATTATCTATTACATTATTAATCCATATACCTTCTGTAGCTGCAGAAGTTGCAAAACTGTTATAATTAATAGTTCCACTTGGCATATTATCTCGCCACACCTCTGTACCATTAATATACACGACCATACCATCATCTCTTAAGGCACTCATATCTAAATATTTTAAAGAGACATCGTCTGTTGATGCGGTAAAAGATTTCCTGTAATACGAGGTAAGCGCTCCAGTACTAATAACCGTTGCTTCATCTCCTTCACCATAACCCAATTCGGCATTACCAGACGCCCAAGACGAATCATCAAAAGCAGCAATTTTCCAGTTGCCTGTTGGTTCATTTCCAGCATCATAATAGTTCCAATTATCACCTACCGAGATACGCTCGCCAGGAGACGGCGTCGATTCTACGGTTATTCCCGTTACGTTTTGTGTTGCCAAATGCACGTAACCATCCGGCACATCTGGATTAAAAATTTGGGCTTGGTAGCTGTAACTAGACCCAGGAAATAAACCTGAAGGTATTTCTAGACTTAAAGTTAATGTTCCTGCATTATCGGTTACTATTTGGTTAACATCTGTTAGGTTTCCGCTTATGTCCTTAAATCTAATAAAAGCATGTGCACGTTCTACATCCTTAGTATAATCAAAAGTAACATTTACAAATGTACCCGCTTGTACCGTTGTTGGATAATTAGTCATTACTATAGTATTTGGTGGTACTTCTCCTGCTACTACGGTTACACCTGGAAAATTTTCGGTAGCCAAATGTGCATAACCCGCATCCGGATTAAATATTTGTGCCTGATAACTATAACCAGAACCAAGTGCCGATGCCGGTATTGGCAGGTCTAATGTTAAGGTTCCTGAATTATCCGTTACTATTTGATTAACCTCGGTTAAATTACCACTAGCATCTTTTAATCTGATGTATGCATGCGCTCTAGCTACATTTTTTGTGTAATTAAAAGTAATAGCGACCTCGGTATCTGCCGTAACGGTAGTTGGAGGATTAACCAAAGTTATTGAGTTTTGTGCAAATGTAATTGCAGAAACAAACAATAAAAAAACATATACAATAGGTTTAATTTTCATTTGATAATTTATTTTCAAGAGTATTGATTTCATTTTGTAGTTTTTTTATTGCTAATGTATTTCTAAACTTTTCATTTAATAAAACTATAGCTGTTTTTGCCTGTTGAAGGGCTATTTTAGAACCTTCAACACGCTTGTTGTCAAATAGATACTTTGCCTTGTTATAATACCAAAACTCTCTTCTATCTGTACTTAATATAAAATAGTTGTATTGCTCTATAGCCTCTTCTATTTTAAGTGAAGCTTCTAAATATTCTAATTTTTGTAATTGGAGTGCAAATGTGTTTTTACCCAACTTGTTTAAGCCAGATTGAATAACTTCGAGCGCCTTTGGATAATCATTTGAGTTTAATGCCAGATAAATTTGGCTATATTCGATAACGTCGTCTGGATTAATATCTATGGTATTATTAATAAAATAACCATAATATTTTAAGGCTTCTTGATAGTCTTTTAATTGAATTAATATTTGAGCATGCAACTTGTTAATCTTAACATCTACACTATCCTTTTTTAAATAAACTTTTGAAGCCTCTAATGCTTGCTTAAATTTATTCTTTTTAAAGTAGCTTTGAGCTTTTCTATAGTTCAGCAGGTTGCTTGAGTTACCTAATTTTTCTGATTTTAAATAGTCTTTAATAGCTTTATTAAACTCTTCATGTTGTTGATACAAGAATCCGCGTTCAAAATATAATATAGCATTTTTTGGATGCTTCCCAATTTCTATCGTTTTCTCTTTTATACGTTTAGATAAACTCCCGTGTGCGTATAGACATGATGCCGACATTAGGCAAATTGCACATAAAAAATTTCTAAAAAAGTTTAACTTTTCCATAAAAAGAAAATTGGGCATATTTACAAAAAAGAGATTCTCGAAAAGTTTAACCTGTTATTGATTCATTACACCTCCATACTTATTTCAATTCTATGGGTTAACCACGATAGGAAAGCTTACCTCGGTACCTGGTAATCTGTGTTTAACTTTTACCTCGGTAACTACAGCACTTATTGGCTTACCATTTAAAGGGTTAGCAGTAATACCTAATGCTTCAAAATCTTCAGCTCCAATTTCAGCTTCACTATTATTAATCTGAGTATATCGAATAACAGTTCCAGAAAGATCTAATATTTCGTTTACTGAATACTCTGTTTTTGTTGGTCCGCTTACAAGTACAGCACTTTTAGGAAAAAATGTAGTTAGATTTAATTCTTGAACTATATTTAGTCCTGTTGCAAGGTGTGTTATACTTACATCGGTATTCGAATCAATCGCTGTTCCGTTAGCAGGTACCGTTTCTAAATCCTTTCTAACATCTAAATATAGTAAATCTGCAATATCTCCGTTCTCATAGGTAAATGTAATTACCATATCCGTTAAGTCTAAACTTTGGTTATAGAAATAATCTGTTTTAGGTTCTGTTTTAATTTCCATGGCAGTAACCTCGTTTGTAATGGTTATGGCCTGTACCAATCCTTTTCCTGTTTCACCAATTTTTATAGTTATGGCTTCATTCGAAAAATCTAATACTGTACCATTTTCTGGTTCGGTGGTGATACCTTCTTGAGCAAAAGCACTAAAAGGAATATCTATATCTTCGCCACCTTTATTTAGAGTAATAACTAAATCGGATAAATTTAGCATATCTCCTAATATATAATCTAATTGCGGCAATGTTTTCATGGAAACTCTCTCAATATTTGAAGACGCATCATCATCGCTATCACAAGCGCTAAAAAGCACAACAAATCCAAATGCACATAATAAAGCTAAGAATTTAGAGCTTGAAAAATTAATTATTTGTTTCATCTGTTTTAATATTTTTAATAATCGAAAAATTTTTGAGACATTCAACTTAATTGCTTGAATAATTAAGTGTTAATGAATAAAATTTAAGTTTATTATAGTTTATTTTATTTCTTGATTCTACTCTTTAAGCTCTACTACAAACTCTTCAAAAACCGCTGCTCTATCTCGAATTACTAGGGTATCCTTTACAGCATGGGTTTCACTAAAATCTGGATCGGTATATGTATAATCTAAATATATAACATCTCTCGACTTTCCTCCCCAAGCATCGCCGTCTTCTACATATTTCCCTGAGCCAGTTATACCATTAGGATCACCGTCATAACTCGATATTGTACAAGAACCATCATCATTAAATGTTAACTCCATTTCAATATTACCAGGGCTTGACTCCTCACCTCGACCTATTAAGTTTTCTAATTTAACTTTATTTAACCCTGTAGTTTCTACAAGCATTACTTCATCATCAACTACGTTTGCTCCATGGTATCTTCTGCCAATAGAACTTGTTGGTGCAGTTATCATATCGACACCCCTTCTAAGATAGTTCCCATGAAATTTATTCATAAATTTAATTCCAAAAAGTGTATAATCTTTTGGTAATACATCCCAATCTGCAGGATTAACTCTATCAGGGTTTGGTAAAACGCTAGAGCCTGATAAAATACTATCAATATTATCTGCCCTTGTTATTGTTAAAGGAATAACATAGTTAGTTGTATTTACGGCTCCAAAGGAAAGTGGGTCTTCAAAAAACTCATCACGTAATTGCACCTTTATACGTGCTTTGGTATCTCCCGATGGTATAACAACCGGACTAATTCTTTCCATGGTATAGTATGCAGGCGGAAGTGCTTTTACATTATCTACATTATCCAATAAACTATTATCTACTTCAAAATAGATACTTCGTTGTGTATCATTACTACGTATCCCCGTCATAAGCGCCGTAATTTCAAAGTTATAATCATTATCAGTGTCATTAAAACCTTGATCGTACTTCCCTAAAATAAGGGTTCGTGCAGGTGTTTGATATGGAAAATAAGTTGCTATAACATCAAAATCATCAAATTCTGGTTCAGAATTGCTACACGATATTGCGATTAGCGCACTTATTAATAATACTATATTTCTTGTATTCATCGGGCGAAAAATTTACAATTAATCATTTATCTTAAGTGGGATTTTACAATCACCATCATTTTTTTTTATTTCTTTTTGTTGGTAAGATTAATACGTTACCATCCTATATTTTGCTCAATAGCATCAAACTTTACCAATTCACTTTGTGGTATTGGCGCATAATTAGCATTGTCTGGATATAACCTAGGTTCCACCACAAACTCTTCGTATTGCGAGCCATTATATTTAGATCCTATAATATCGGTTAAATCATCTAACATATTCCATCGGCGTAAATCGAATAGACGATGCCCTTCAAAACATAGCTCTAATCTACGCTCATTTCTAATAAGTGTACGCATAGCTTCTTTAGATGTTATTCCTGCTAAATAGGTATCTGCAGCATGAAGTCCTGCTCTTTGTCTTATAGCTCCTATTACTGCTCTTGCAGATAAACCGTTAACCATATTATCTGGTCCACCCAATTCATTAGCCGCCTCGGCAAACATTAAATACAAATCGGTGTACCTTAAATATACGTTCATTTTTTCTGATGCAGAAATATTTCCGTTAGCACTAATGGTTACACTAGGATCTAATAATTTTTTAAGGTAATAACCCGATCTAGTAGAACGGAACTGTACTTTATCTATTTCATCGGCACCACCGCCAACACCAGTTCTAACAATTCTACTATCTAAATCATTTCCGTTGTATAAAATATATCTTCTTAACCTAGGATCTCTATTTTGAAATGGATTTGCGGGATTATAATCTGGATGATTTTTTGAGAAAGGTTCTCCATTTATCATTGGAAATGCATCCACTAGATTTTGAGTTGGGTTAAGGCGACCTTCACCATTCAATGACGGTGGAAAATGTTGTTGCTCTACCCAAGTAAATGTATTAGCTACATTCTCTCTCCAAAGTACTTCTGGAAAAACTTTTGTACCAATATTAAAATCATAAAAATCGTAGTGCCCTGTTGGGTTTAATCCGCTAATACCACCATTGTCGTTAAGAAGTTCTGCTAGTATAGTGCTAGTTTTTTGATAATAATCTCCCGAGCCATCTAAAAAAGCTGGACTTGCGGCTAAAAGATTTAACTTAGCTTGAAAAGCCTTTATAATGCGGCCATTTATACGACCATCTTGAGTTTCTCCAAATATAAATTCGTATCTATTAACATCTGATGTGCTATAACGTGCTGGTTGTTTCGAGATATCTCCATCCCAATCCATAGGAATATATTCTAATGCTTCATTAAAATCGTTATTTATCTTCTCGAAAGTTTCAGCAAACTCAGGTCTTGGAATATTAAAATCTGCATCTTTATCTAAAAACTCGGTAATATAGGGTACACCTAAAAGTTTACCTGAAGTGCCAACTCCTGCATGTTCTTGAAGTATCCAAAAATGTCTTAATGCACGCATTGCTAGAGCTTCTCCATACATACGTTGTTTTATAAGATCATTTGTTTCATCATCAAACTTCCATTCCACTTGATCAATTACAGTAAGAAATTTGTTAATATAAAGCACGTATTGATATTGTCCCCACCTACTAGACACAGCGTAATTGGCATTCCATTCGCCTGTAGCCATTCTACGGAAACCGCTTAAGTAATTGGTTACTGCATCATCGGTAGCAGAATCATTAAATAATAGTTGATTGGACATACCCTCGTAGGCATTTAACAATAAACCTTCAGCAAATGCTGGGTCAAAATTCAATCTTTCATCACCAGCAAGATTTTCATCTAGGGGTTCAAAAGTACTACATGCCACAAAAGATAACAGCATCAATGTAACGAATGTATGTTTTATAATAATCTTCATGTCTAGATTTAATTTATATTGTTAAAACTTTGCTCTAAGCCCCAATGAATAATAACGGTACGATGGTGAGGAACTTAAACTTAATTGCTGTATGTCTTTGGTTTTAGAAAACATTAATAGGTTTGCCCCACTAGCATATATACTAAAATCTTGCATATTTAGATCGGATACCAATTGTTTTGGAAAATCGAACGTTAACTGTATACGTTCAATTTTGAAATTACTGGCATCGTACAACCAGAAATCCGATGTTCTACCATGATTATTGGTATTCTCTAAAGATGATAATCGTGGAAAAGTAGCTGTACTTGCCGTAGCTTCTGTCCATCTATCTCTAACCACTTCAGAATATTTATCGCCGCCTTGTGGTTGGTAATAACTATCTGATTTTATACCATCACTCCCCACTTGAGCCGTTAATAAGGTAAATAATGTAAAGGATTTATAGCTCAATTTAATGTCCGACCCAAAAGTCCATGGTGCATCCCATCTTCCTATAACAACTTCGTCTTGTGCATTAACTACACCATCATTATTTATATCTTTATACTTTAAATCTCCAGGTTGTACTGCTCCAAATTCTGGAACAGGAATACCATCCTTTAAAGATCCGTCTGTATCGAAATCATCTACACCAAAAAAGCCAAGCGATTTTAATCCCCAATACGCATCAATAGATGTACCTTTTCTATATTGATATTCATCATCATAAACTTCATCTACTTTAGTTCTTTCTGACGCCGTATATAATACACGAGCTCCAATATCCATACCTAAATCACCAAATTTATCTGAATAATTTATACCCAACTCAAAACCAGAACGCTTATCTGCATTAAAATTTGAATATGGTCGGAACGTATTATAATATTCTGGAAATACTGTTGATGCCAAAGTTGCTTGCTCATCTAATACAGAGCGGAACACATTGGCTTCCACCCATAATTTATTAAAAAAGAGTCCTTCAAACCCAACATTAAAGTCGGTTCTTCGTTCCATTCCTAAATCATAATTCTGACCTCTTTCAATTTTAGTGTATCCGTTTTGAAATCCTGTACCATACTGATCTCCCCATTTATAATTGCCTGCATTCTGTTGGTAGAACTCATCGTAAAGGAAATATCCTGGAACACCCAAATCGGAATAAATAACGCCAACAGAAGAACGTAATTTAAGATAGTTTAACCACGATATGTTTTTTAAAGAAGGTTCTTCAGACAAGATATAGCCAAAACCTAAGGTAGGTGCCAACTTACCTCTATTTCCTTCAGCTAATTTAACCGAATGTACATAAGACGTATTTAAATCGAACAAAAACCTATTGTTAAGTGTGTAGTTTAAACTTAAAGCAGTATGCGTGTTTTTATCAGATTGCGTTACCGATTTAGTGTGAGTGCTGTTAGTAAATCCTAATAAAGAGGCTTTAAACGCATGATTTTCGTTTAATTTCTTTTCGTAGTTTAACATACCAAAAAAGCCATATCTAATTGTAAAAATATTAGTTTCTACATTTTGCTCTAACTGTTTAAGGTCTGTATCGCCCACATTTTCTAAATTGGTAATTAAATTTTCATTACTCCAAGTAGGTTGATATATTGCAAAATTATTATTTACAGTTAAGTTATAACGGTTATAAAAATCAAAACTTAAATATGTTTTTGCCGATAGACCTTCGGTAATAGAACTTAAATCAAAATCGATTGAATTATTAACTTGGCTTATACGCGACATACTAGTTTGTCTTCCTCCTGCTAAAACCGAAGCTATTGGAACATTGCTATTAAAAGATTGGTTACCACCTAATATAAATCCATTAAATTTATTAGCGGCCTCCAAAACTCCTATTAAGTTAGGATTATTGGCTGTATCTATTAAGTTAATAGGCAGTAAAGGCGCGTAAAGATCCGGTCTGAATGTACGTCCTGCATCGTATAAATTTGTTAAAGAGCTTTTATTAACTTCAATAATAGCAATAGCATCCAAACTACTTTTAATCCAATTATTAATTCTAAAATCAATATTACCTCTTATATTAAAACGTTTTGTTCCTTTATCATTATCTCCAAAGCTTTGTAAGGTTTCATCAGATTTAAAACCAAAGTTTATATAATATTTGGTGTCGTCTTTAGCTCCTGAAAAATCACCAATTACATTGGAATAGGTTGCTAGTGAACCAAAATAATCACTAGAATACAAATCTACATCTGGGTATCTAAAGGGATTAACACCACTAGCGTGATTTGCTATTTGATTGTCTGAAAACGTTTGACTCAAACCATCGTTTGCACGTGCTTCATTGTAAAATTGCATATACTCTGCCGAACCAAGATAATTAGGCATTGAGATTGCTGTTTTAAAACCTGTACTAGCACTTACATTAAACTCAGTTTTAGCAGAGCCACGTTTTGTTTTTACAACAATAACACCGTTTTTACCCATAGATCCGTATAAAGTGGTTGCGTTAGCATCTTTCAAGACTGTAATTTCTTGAATTTCCTCCATGTTTAACAAATCGATAGATCGTCCTGGAATACCATCCACAACAATCATAGCACCGCCTAATCCACGAATATTATCGCTGTATTTAAGTCCTGTAATTCTGCCATTTAATGCATCTCTTACCCATTGAGTATTATCATACTTTAAAAATTGATCGGGTACTATTGAAGAGACAGCACCTACGACTTGACTATTTTTTTCGGTTTGAAAACCCAAGTCAATCTCTTTATTAACTTTAGAAGCCAAATCAATACTGTTATTAGCAATAGAATCTGTTCCTTGAGGGTTTTGTCCATATAATGAGAAGGATAGTAGCATATAGCTTCCTAAACATAATAGCGGTTTTTTATATTTTATAAGGTGTTTCATAAATTGGTTGTTATTATCTAATAAAAAAAACAAGTTTAAGTATTACCATCCTGGATTTTGTGGGTATCCTGGATACAGT
Source organism: Algibacter amylolyticus (assembly GCF_014202225.1). GTDB lineage: Bacteria > Bacteroidota > Bacteroidia > Flavobacteriales > Flavobacteriaceae > Algibacter_B > Algibacter_B amylolyticus. Next base: position 167,576 of record NZ_JACHGE010000008.1, on the reverse strand, counting down.
TCTGTATCGTTTTGAGGAAGGGGTAGCCAATAATGTTTCTCATCAAAAACCTTAGTTCTTATTACTTCTTCTACTAAATTAATAGGTTTACCACTTGAATTTCTATCGAATCGGATTCCTGTTTTTAATCTATATTTCATATCTGTTCCTACTTTCCATCTTCGAATATCCATCCATCTATGATTTTCCCAAGACAACTCCACGGCGCGTTCTCTACGAATTTCATCCATAAACACATTAGGGCTTGTTAAATTAACTGCACTTACATTTAAGCTTCCATCTGGTACTGCACGTTCTCTAATGGCATTTATCGCATCTAGAGCAGAAAGATTAAATCCTGCTGGCTTTCCGTCAATACCATATCCCATAACAGCTGCTTCTGCATACATTAAATATACATCTGTTAATCTAACATGAAGTCTCCATGAAAACACACTTTGATTATCATATTTATTATACCCTTGTGGATACCATTTTTTACCTACATAACCTGTTCTAGTTCCGTTACTCTTACCTGGGTGCCTGTGCGCCCCGCCATCGTAAAACTCGGCATATCTATTTACCTCATCTTCACCAGTAGCTGCACCTAAATTATCGATTAGCTGGTCGCCATCTACAACAACCCATTTATAAAAACGTGGATCTCTGTTAACCCAAGGATCATTAGGGTCGTAAATAGGACTAGCGTCGCAAGACAAACCATCTTTCATTCCAAAATAGTTATGAATATAATTGTGTGTTGGAGAATTTATACCGTTTGCACCATTGAGCGCTCCAAGTTGCCAAGAGTCGGCTAAATAGCCACCAAACCAACCTACTGATCCGGCTTGACCAAATACATACTCGGTTGAGTCTGGGTAAAGTCCACTAGGATCGTAAAAAACATCTTCATAATCTTCCCATTCTTGTAATCTGTAACGCGGTATCTGTATGAGCTCAGCAAACGCATCGGCTGCAAGTTTACAAAGTTCTTCATTATAGCCATAAGTATCACTACTACCTTGCATTAACGGGCTAGCCGCAAATAACAAGTTTTTTCCTTTTAAAGCTAAAGCCGCTCCTTTAGTAATTCTAAACAAATTAGTACCTGCTGTTTGAACTCCTGGCCCCCAACTAGCGTCGTCCCAATCTTCTGGTAATAAGGCAATGGCTTTATCAAAATCTTCATCTATTTTAAGAGCCGTTTCTGCCCATTCTGATGGTCTTTCTATTCTCCAATCATCTTCTAATACTCTATCGATGTATGGCATAGGCCCCCAAAACTTCATAATTTCATGATGAAAAAAGGCTCTAAAAAAATAGGCTTGCCCTAAAATGGCATCAATTTCTTGCTGGTTTGCATCTACCATTAAATCTTCTGCATTAGCAATAACAATATTTGCTTTTCGTATACCTGCCCAACTACTTGGCCATAATGAACTTCTATCAAAAGGAATTCCAGAAGACGTATTGGTCCCTCCGCTAAAATAATTGAATGTATTTCCTTGCCAATCCCAATATCTACCTTCATCTGCAGAATAATCGAAAATCCAAGTTTCTACACCAACAGAATCTTCTCCGTAGTATGGGTAGTTTGCATAAAAGGCCAAAGAATAATCGACAATCATAGCATACATTTCCTCTACAAAACCTTGCGAACTATCAAAGTTCTTAAAAACCTCATTTATGGTAAGATTAGAATCTTGAGGTTTATCTAGATAGTCCTCACAGGAATTCATAACTCCTACAAGACAAAATAGACCTATTAATTTATATAAATTTCTCATTATCTTTTAATTAAAAATTAATTGTTACTCCTAAATTCACCCTTTTAAATATTGGATAATTCCCTCTAAATTCAGATTGATTCCCGACATTCTCTTCCCTATCATCAGGAAGATCAGACCAAAACGCTAAATTATTACCGTTTAAGAACACTCTGTATTGGCTACCTTCATCTGAACCAAACGTGTATGCAACCTCCATATTTTGTAATCTTACAAAAGAAGCATCGTACCAATTTCTATAGGGATCGAAAGCACCCGAGGTACCACCATATCCCGGAAGAATTTCTACTCCGTTAGGGTTATCTACACTCCAGTAATCTGCTTTATCTTCAAAAAACAATGGTGTACTAGCGGCAAATGTTCTGTCTTGAAACTCTTTTGTTGAATTACTAACACCATAAAATTGAACCATAAATGAAAAATTCTTATAGTCTGCCCCTAAATTAAGGTTATATGTATTTTGTGGCCGTGTTGGGTAACCATAAGGTACATTATCGTCGCCATTAATTATACCATCTCCGTTATAATCGATAATATCATAAGATCCCGGTCTTGCCGAACCTTGGTTATTTTCTACAGGAGAAGATCCATAAACGTCATTCCATGATTCCAACATGTCGCCTTGAATAGCCGTTGTATTTTGACCTATTGGATAACCTGCTGCTTTCTGGTAGTCTAGTTTTAACTCTGGATCTTCTTTAAATAAAATCTCGTCCTTAGCATTGGCATAAGCAAAGTTTGCCGATACATTCCAATTATCGGTTAAACGCTTTTTAAAATTTAAGGCAAGTTCCATACCTCTAACTCTTGTTTTACCAAGGTTTACATCGGCAGGATCAAAACCAAAGAAAGAAGGAACACTTCTAGACTCGGTAGGGATTATAATATCGTATCGCTTTTCTTGAAATAAATCCAAATCTACAGTAAACATATTATTAAAGAGTCCCAATTCAAAACCTATATTAGCTTTTTCTGAAGTTTCCCATTGCAAATCAGGGTTACCAATTACTAACTCTCTATACGTAGTATATGGAGATGGATTACTCCAAAGGTCTGCATTGTTCATATACGACGTACCACCACTTCCCCATTGAGACAGGTAAGAATATCTATTTCCGGCTTGATCATCACCAACAATACCAAAAGAACCACGTAACTTAAGCTTATTTACCCACGATACGTTTTCCATAAAGGATTCGTTACTAATAGTCCAACCTACTGCTGCCGAGGGGAAGAAGTCGAATTTATAACCAGGTCCAAATTTCTCAGAACCATTGTATGCACCGTTAACATCTAAAAAATAACGGTTATCATAATTATAAACTAACCTAGCTACCCAATCTTCTCTATATCTAGGTGCTTTATAAACATCGCCATCACCATACTCTTCTCTATTCATTAATGTTAATAGCCCTACAGTATGCTTATCAAATGTTTTATCATAGTTTAATGCAAACTGATAAAATAATCTTCTAGTCGTTTGCCAATCTTGTATTTGTAATGAGTTTCTTGTCCATGGTTGCACTACATAATCAAATTGATTAGTTCCTTGTGGCGTAACTATTTGTTGAGATCCATCAGTAAGGTAAACTTTATAAATTACGTTATCGCCTCCAGAAGGACCACCTTCATAAACACCAGCTTCTCCTCTAAAATTATTATCGTAAGATAAAGACGCTTTCGCGGAAAGACCTTCTGTAATAAAATCTAGTTTTTGGGTAAGTATAAAATCTGTATTTACTTGAACTCTATGATTTTTAGTAGCACCTTTAGCTGAAAGTAATACGGCTGGATTCGCTAACTCGTAATTTTCAACAACTGTACGTCCGTAAGTTCCATCAGGATAAATAGGATAGAATAAACTAGGTGCTAAATTATAAATACTACTATAAAGCAATTGATTGTCTGCTTCGTTACCGTTTTGAATACCATAATGCCCAGAAAGGTTTACAGATAAACGTGTGTTTTTCGAAATATCGAAATCTATATTACTTCTAAAGTTGAAACGATCATAATCAAAACTAGGCGCGTAATCTCTTCCATTATCAAAAGAAGCGCCATCAAATATATCTCCTACATGTTGATAACCAAGTCCACCAAAATACTTTACAGTTTCTGTACCACCGCGTACCGAAAGGTTTACCTTATGGTCCATTGCAAAATCTTTTTGAGTAACATCTACCCAGTCTACGTTAGGATATACATAGCGATCAGTTTCACTTGTTGGGTTTCTATATCTGTCTACAATATTTACTGGAGTATAATCTCCCCAAGCACCTTCATTAATAGAAACCACACGTTCTATAGCCTCATTAACCGTAGAAATAGCATCATAAGAATCATATTTCTGTGGTAATTTTGATGGCGACTTCATTGTAGAACTCGCGCTAACAGAAAGTTGAGCCTTTCCTGTTTTTCCTCGTTTAGTAGTAATAAGAATTACACCATTACCACCTTTTACACCAAATACCGCAGTTGCAGAAGCATCTTTAAGAATAGAGATGGTTTCAATATCATTAGAGTTAACATCATTCATGGTTCTTTCAATACCATCAACAAGAATTAATGGTTGTCCGCTACCATTCCAGCTACTTTGCCCTCGAATATATATTTTTGGACTTTCATCTCCTGGACGTCCAGAAGAAGATACTGTTACAACACCTGGCATACGCCCTGTTAATGCTTGACCAACGGTAGATACACCACCAGATTGCAATATCTCTTCTCCAGTAACCTGCACGATAGATGCTACAACGCTTTCTTTCCTTTGCTTTCCATATCCAACAATAACAATCTCTTCAAGAGCAGCAGTTTCAGCAACCATTACAATATTAATATCTGTACGACCATTAACATTTATAGTTTGGGTAGCAAAACCAACATAACTCGCTACTAATTTTGCGTTTTTTGGCACATTAATAGTAAAGTTACCATCAAAATCGGTCATTACACCATTTGTGGTTCCTTCTTGAAGGATATTAGCTCCTATTACCGGGCCTAACTCTGCCTCTGTAATTGTACCGGTTACAGTAATAATCTCTTGAGGATTTGTTTGAGCCAAAACAGTTAGTTGGGAAATAAAAAGCAGTAATACAAAGAGCCTTGTTTTAAGAACGTACTTAAAACTGAAATCAGGCTGTTTTGTGTAAGGATTTTGTTTTTTCATCTCTAAAATCTGGTTGATACTTGTTTTAAATTGGAAATATTAAGTAAAAAAGATTTTGCCCTTTCTATCTTAATATGCTCCAACTCTAACTAATATATTAACATTATTTTATTATTCTTTTAACAATTACTCTAAATAGTTTAGTAAAAACATATTTTATGCAATGACTAAAAAAATAACACTTAATTTCTTACAAAAACCCGCTTAGCATCCTACAAAATTTCAAATAGATATGAAGCATTATTTATAAGTACATTACAATATTACAAAAAAAAAATGTAAAAAATACATTTATTAATAATATTGACTTATTTACAATAAAAAGTCGAGCTAAAAAACAGCTACATACCCCACTAAAACTAACAATTCGGATATAAGTTAAATTTAAAAAAATATATGTTTTAAAATCTTTTTTATATGCAGAAAAACTATTTTAACACAACTTATACTACCCTAAAATACTTAGAAAAATTAAGATAAGAAATTAGACTCGAACTATACTAATAGTAAGTGTTTATCTCAATAATTACATAACCTAGTAAATGACCACGGATGGGCTAGAGATTGACTCATGTAGGTTTTTTACTATTAAAATTTTTTATTATTTATTTAAGCGTCTTAACAAACATTCAATAATAAGTTTAATAACTTACACCCTAAATAAATTGCGCAAAAATTATGTACACGATTATAGATGTTGAGACTACGGGTCAAGGCAATAAACTTACTGAAATATCTATTTTTAAATTTGATGGCGCTGAAATTATTGACGAATTCACATCCTTAATAAACCCTGAATCCCATATTCCAGACTATATTACAGCATTAACGGGTATAGATAATGGTATGGTTGCCCATGCTCCTACTTTTACAGAGCTTGCCGAAGATATTTTAAAAATTACCGAGAATACTATTTTTGTTGCACACAACGTAAACTTCGATTATAACGCCATTCGTAACGAGTTTAAAGCGATTGGTATGGAATTTAACCGAAAAAAACTATGTACAGTTAGGCTTTCGCGGAAGTTGATTCCGGGGCATAAATCGTATAGTCTAGGTAAAATTTGTACCGATTTGAGCATACCTATTAATGGTAGGCACCGTGCTCGTGGTGATGCCGAAGCTACCGTTATCCTTTTTGAAATGCTACTAAAAGCTGAAAATGCCGAAACCGTTTTTGATAGTTTTCTAAAAAAATCGTCTAAAGAAGGGACTTTACCTCCACATTTACCAAACGCCGTGTTTAACGCTATACCAAACAGCCCTGGTATTTATTATTTTAAGAACAAAAAAGGGAAAGTTATTTATGTTGGCAAAGCTAAAGATTTAAAAAAGCGTGTGTTGGGGCATTTTTATAACAAATCGGAAAAAGAACTAAACCTTTGCCGAGAAACCGCCGATATAGATTTTGAATTATCTGGTAGCGAACTTATTGCTCTTTTAATGGAAGACGCCGCAATTAAACACTACTACCCCGAGTACAACCAAGCCTCGAAAAGAAAACCTAAAGCCTACGCCATTTTTAGTTTCGAGGACCGCAAAGGCATTACCCATTTAGCATACAATACTTTAAAAGCAACACCCAACCCTTTGCTTATTTTTTATAATATTACCGAGTGCCGACAGTTTTTAGAGCGTTTATGCATGCAGTTCGAGTTATGCCCTAAATACTGCCACCTACAAGAAGGCGTTAGCCAATGCTCGCATTTTGCAATTAAAACATGTAAAGGTATTTGTTTTGATAACGAACCTGTTAACACATACAACCAACGTGTAAAAAACGCGATACAACACGCTATAGAAACGTCTCAAAACAAATTGATTAAAGAAAAAGGACGCCATCCAGAGGAAGATGCCTTTGTACTTATTAAAAATGGTGTGTATTTAGGCTACGGCTTTGTTGAAAATACAGCACAAATAACTAACGAAACAGAACTTGAATCTTATTTAATACCACAACAGGATAATGCAGATGTTTGGCGCGTGCTAAGGAAACGACTGATGCAATAAGTCTTTTTTTTAAGTCTCACCTCTAGGATCTGGTAACAACGATAGTTTTTTTGTCCATTGAATATCTACGCTGCAAAAACCAAACTCTTCTGATATTTTACCGCAACAGGCGTACACACCCAAACCGTTTATAGGATATTTTTCTACTACATTATGAAAATGTACGGTATCGAAATAATCACCTTCTTGGTCTACAAACGTACAAAAGCGCATACGTTTGCCGTTGGATCCTTTATGAAACCTTGTGTTTACAAGTACACCATATAGCAATACTATTTTATTAACGTATAGATTCATGGTTTTGGCTTTAATATGATCATAAAAAGCATCGCTTACTAAATCGAAATAATTACAAAGCGGAAAACCGAGTAGTTCCATTTGATCATAAGTATCTTCAATCCATGTCGTTTTTAAACTTGGTAAATTAAACTGTTTATGCTTTGGCTTAAATAATTTTGATTGTGTTGTTTTAGCTTTATTGGCGTTTAATTTAAAAATAGCCTGCCATAACAATTCGGTTTTAGGTTGTTTTGTAAACCTAAAGGCATCAATTCTAATAAGTATAGTCAACTGCTCGATGCTAATAGATACTCTATCTATAAAATCGTCTAAGGATTTAAAACTACCATTAAATTGCCGTTCTGTTAACAACCGTTTTATAGTGAGAATTTCTAAGCTTTTTAAGTAGCCAAAACCTAAATAAATAGTTTTGCCACTTATGGTATTAGGATGCTCACTGCTATTAACGCAAGGTGCTTCAATAATACCGCCACACATTCTTGCTTCGTGTATATAATGTTCGGGACTATAAAAGCCGCCTCCGTTATTTAAAACAGCCACCATAAACTCTAAAGGAAAATAACATTTAAGGTATAAACTTTGGTAACTTTCAACCGCGTAAGATGCCGAATGTCCTTTAGCAAAAGCATAACCCGCAAAACTTTTTATTTGGTCCCAAACCTCGAAGGTAAGCGCATCAGGATAGCCTCTAGTTTTACAATTATTAATAAATTTCTCTTCTACGGCCGTAAATTCTGCTCTCGACCTAAATTTACCACTCATACCACGCCTTAACACATCGGCTTCACCCAAGTCTAAACCAGCAAATTTATTGGCTACTTTTAGCACATCTTCTTGATACACCATAATACCATAGGTTTCAGGCATAATTTCTAAAAGTATGGGGTTTGCTTCTTTGCGTTTTTCAGGATAACGTTGCCTAATAATAAACTCCTTTTTCATGCCCGAACCAGAAACACCTGGTCGTATTATAGAGCTAGCCGCCACCAAACCAATATAATCTTGGGTTTGTAGTTTTTGCATTAAACCACGCATTGCTGGAGATTCTACATAATATGCGCCAATGGCTTTACCCTGTTTTAAAAGCGCATTAATATTAGGGTCGTTTTTAAATTTTTCAACCTGGGTAATATCTATAGGTGGCAATTCGGGTCTGTTATATTTTACAATATCTATGGTGTCTTTAATTTTTGCTAAACCTCGTTGTCCTAAAATATCGAATTTAAAAACGCCAACATCTTCGGCAATAATCATATCAAACTGTACCGTTGGAAAACCCTTTGGAGGCAAATTGGTAGCCGAATAATAATGTATGGGTTTATCTAAAATTAACACACCACAGGAGTGCACACTTAAATGATTGGGAAACCCTTTTATTAAATCGCCGTATTTTAAAACAAGCTGCGAAATGTCATCTAATTTATTCTGCCCGTGTTTATCTGCACTTAGCTTATCAATTTCTTCTTTTGGTAGCCCAAATACTTTTCCTAACTCTCTAACTACCGCTCTATATTTAAACGTGTTATAGGTTGCTAATAGCGATACGTTTTTAAATCGTTTAAAAATATAATTGGTAACATCTTCGCGCTCTTTCCACGAAAAATCAATATCAAAATCTGGTGGCGATGCTCTAAATGGGTTAATAAATCGCTCGAAATATAAATCTAATTCTATGGGGTCCACATCGGTTATTCCTATAATATAAGCTACAATACTATTAGCACCACTACCTCGCCCTACATGCACATAGCCTTTACTTTTTGAGTAACTAACAATATCGTAATTAATTAAGAAGTAAGACACAAAATCCATTTGCCTTATTGTTTTTAATTCTGTTTCTAACCTGTTTTTTACCTTAGCATCTGGTTTACTATAGCGTTTATGCAAATTATCGTTACAGAGTTTTACTAAAAACTGATAATCTTCTTCTTTCGAGTTAAGATATACACTTTGGTTTTGAGACACGCGATCTTTTCCAAAGGCAAAATTAATATGGCAGCTATCTAATAGTTTTTCTGTATTTGAAATGATATGCGGATATTCGGCATATAGGTTTCGTAAATCGTTTGCACTAAGCATAACATCGTGTTCGCCACACTCTTCGGTTTTTTGTAACTTACTTAAAAGGGTATTATTATCTATGGCACGCAATAAACGATGCGCATTAAAATCGCGTTTATTTCTTATGGTAACTTGCTGCTGAATGACTAATTTATTGGTGTACGACTTATAATTTGAAAACGGCAATTTTTTAAGTTCGGTCACCGAAACACCAATAAACTCATTATCCTGAAACTCTTCTTTTTCTAGTTGCATAACGCGCTCCAAAGGATAAATAAAAGAAGTGCCTTTTAAAACAGGAGCTAGTTCTGGTAGTGCTGTTTTACTATGCTCGTACCCTGACAAAAAGCTATTTAATTCTTGAAATCCTAAATTAGTACTAGCTAAACCCACATACAATTGCTTAGCGCCATTTCTAAAATCAATACCAATTACAGGTTTTATGTTAAACGCTTGAGATTGTCTAACAAAATTTAAGCATGCCGATGTGTTATTAATATCTGTTAATGCCAATGTAGTGACACCGTTTTCTTTAGCGAGCATTAATAAATCGACTTCAGAAAACGTACCATAGCGCAACGAATAATATGAATGACAATTGGTATACATTATTGTTTACGGTGTGCTAATATTATAGGCGGATCGCCATTAAATGGATTTTGAGAGCTTGCTACCGATTTAGCGCCAATAGATGCTGCTTTTTGAATACTTAACGCGCCATAACGACTACGAATAGTATCTAGAGCACTATACAGACTAAGCATCTCTTCGGTGTCATCAAATAAATTAATTTGGTAATTGCCACTAACCAAATTGCTGATTTTTACGCCAACAAGACGAATTAACAAACGCCGTTGGTATAGTTTATTAAACAACTCTAACACTCTAGGAATAATAACATGGTCGGCACTGGTATAAGGAATATTAACTTGCTTAGAATAGGTGTTAAAATCTGAATATCTAATTTTAACGCTAATACATGCAGCCAACTTATTGCCTTGTCGTAATTGGTATGCTAGGTTTTCGGCCATAGCAAAAATGGTGGTGCGTAGCTTAACCATATCAATAGTATCTTTAGTAAAAGTGCGCTCTATAGATATCGATTTTCGTTCATGGTAAGGAATTAAAGGTGGGTTATCAATACCATGAGCGCGTTTCCAGATGGTAACACCATTTACACCTAATACACTGCGTAACATCTCTACAGGCATTTGCTGTATAACACGTACTTTATCAATACCCAAGTTTCGCAGAATTTGATACGTTTTATCGCCTACCGATGGTATTTTTTTTATGGATAATGGTGCTAAAAACGATTTTTCAAAACCATGATCTATTCGTAATTGATTGTTGGGTTTAGCTTCTCCTGTAGCTACTTTCGATACTATTTTATTAGCCGATAAACCAAAGGAAATAGGCAAGCCTGTTTCTTTTATAATGGTGTGTCTTAATTCTGAAGCATATTTGTAACTCCCAAAAAACTTATCCATCCCACTTAAATCGGCGTAAAACTCATCGATACTCGCTTTTTCAAAAACAGGTGCTTTTTCTTTGATTATCTCTGTAACCAAATGCGAATGCTTGGTGTAAATTGATGAGTTACCACGTATTACAACTGCCTCCGGACACAAGCGTTTTGCCATACGCATAGGCATGCCAGAATGCACACCAAAACGCCTAGTTTCGTAACTGCATGCTGCCACCACACCTCTATCGCCTGTGCCACCAACTAATAACGGGCGCTTTTGTAATCGGCTATCAATTAGGCGTTCGCATGACACAAAAAAGGTATCTAAATCCAGATGTAAAATATTTTTTTTCACATCACAAAATTAACTACATATTTAAGTAATTATTGCTTACATTTGTAGTATTATGAGTTTTATATCAAAAAACATTAAACATTTAAGAGGGCTTAAAAAGCTATCTCAAGAAGGCCTTTCGGAAGAGTTAAAGGTTAGTCGTTCGCGCATAGGCTCTTACGAAGAAAGCCGTTCGGCACCAACTATAGAATTTCTAATTAAACTATCCGATTATTTTAAAATACCTATTGATATTTTACTAAGAAATGATTTAACTAAAGCCAAAGACTTTTCGTTTATAGAATTAAATAACCAGCGTGTTTTATTCCCGATAGCTGTTGATAGCGACAATGAAAACCTAATAGAAGTTGTTCCTGTAAAAGCGTCGGCGGGATATTTATCTGGTTATGATGACCCTGAGTATATTGAACAACTTCAAAAAATAAAACTGCCTTTTTTACCTACAGGAAAACACCGTGCATTTCCTATTAAAGGCGACTCTATGTTACCCATGAAAGATGGCTCGTTTGTTATTGGCCGTTTTGTTGAAAACAGAAGCGAAATACAAAGCGGAAAAACCTATGTGCTTATTACTTTAAATGATGGTATGGTTTATAAGCGTGTTATGAATAATATTGACTTTAACGGGGAGTTATTTTTAATATCAGACAATAAAACCTATAACGGTTATAGCGTACCTATTGATGAAGTTCTAGAACTTTGGGAGTTTACTTGTAGCATTAATACACAAGAATACACCGAAGAAGAATTAAAAATAAGCAGTATTTTAGGTATGTTTAATGAATTGGGAGTCGAGCTAAAATCGCTTGAGAAAAGCCTAAAACAATAGCACTAATTTAGAATTAACTTATGTGTTATTGTAATACAATACTTTACATTGTGTTTAATATTTTTTTTCTTTTTTCATTTCTCCGTTATCATAATAAGTTGTCCAAACTCCATTTTTATTCCCGTTAACTATTTGACCTTCTTTATATAAAAAGTAAGTTTCCATTTTTTTTGAAAATCTATAAAACTGGCTAAATGTTTTATAACTGATATGGTCGTGAGATTCAAGAAACTCATCCAATGATTTAGCATTTGAATCTATTTCGGTCGTAAGGTAATCTTCAACCTTATTACCTTTTCGGTTAAAGATTTCTATCCTCTTTATATTTCCATAATTATCCAAACAATATTCATTTGCGATGTGTCCATTTTTATAATATTGAACGATTCTTCCAGTTCCTACAGAATAATTATCTGAATTATACTCATAAGTCGTCCTACAGGATATCCTCCTTACTTTACCATTTTTATAAAATGTAGTGTCCGCCTCACAACTAACTACTTCTAAATCTTTTATAAATTCAAGAAACCTAGCTGTATGTTGCGCATTTGAGAAATGAACAATTAAAAACGAAATTATGATTGTAAAAACACCTTTCATCCAAATATTATGCTACTTTTCAAAACTTATAACCAATAATTACCTTAAAACTAATGCTTTGTTAGTCTATACACATTGGTTTCTCTTTTTACAAAACCTATTTTTTGGTATAACCTATTAGCAGCTACGCGCTCTGGACTAGATGTTAAATTAATACTATTTATATTTTTATCAAACGTATAATCTATAGCAAATTCGGTTAATGCTTTACCAACACCCTTGCCTCTTGCAGCACTATCTACAACAACATCTTCAATCCAAACTTTATTTCCTGTTGGGATTTTAGTAAATACTAAAGTTAACGTACCTAATATTTTATCATCCTCTTCGGCAACAAAAAGTACCGTGTTTTCAGATTTAACAATAGCCTCCAAATCTTCTTTTTCTGGTAAAACACAACTAGAAGAAAGTTGTGGTATTAAGCTTTTAAAGTCATTAAGAATTTTATCGGTTACTGTTACAAGCTCATAAATTTCCATAGCTATAAATTTAGGTTTATTTGATTACTAAAGAACGGATTTAAAACTACAAAACTAAATCATTCTACTTTTTAAAGTTAGAAATACCTGTTTCTAGCCATTTATTATACACCTCAGCATCTGGCGTATACGCTACAGGATCTATTAAATTATTTTCAGAATGATCCATTAACACATAAAATGGTTGCGAATTCGTTTTGTATTTAATGGTTTGCAATTCACTCCATTTCTGACCAATATATTTTAGTTTTTTTCCTGGTTTTAGTTTAGACTCCACAACATCATCTGCATTCAACTTTCTCTTATCATCTACATAAAGCGAAATAAGAACCACATCATTTTTCAACTTTTCTAAAATATTAGGTTTTACCCAAACATTTTGTTCCATTTTTCTGCAATTTACACAAGCATGCCCCGTAAAATCAATCATAACCGGCTTTCCTACTTTTTTAGCATAAGCCAAACCTTTATCGTAATCGTTAAATGCTAAAATATTATGTGGTGGCATAAGGTGAGCGCCATCAGGAATATCGCCATGAGCACCGGCAGACGCTCCACCAACACCGTAAGGCGACTCGCTATAATGCTGCGGTGGTGGAAATGCACTTATTAAATTAAGTGGCGCGCCCCAAAGCCCAGGAATCATATAAATAGTAAATGCTAAAACAATAAGTCCTAAACTTAAACGCCCTACCGAAATATGTGATAATGGCGAATCGTGAGGTAGCTGTATTTTACCAAAAAGGTAAAAGGCCAAAGCTCCAAATATGGCAATCCAAATGGCTATAAACACTTCGCGCTCTAACCAATGTAATTGTAAAACTAAATCGGCATTCGATAAAAATTTAAATGCTAAGGCTAACTCCAAAAACCCTAAAACAACTTTTACTGTATTTAACCAACCACCAGATTTTGGTAACGAATTTAACCAACCCGGAAAGGCTGCAAATAAGGCAAATGGTAAGGCTATAGCTAACGAAAAACCAAGCATACCTACAATTGGTCCTATTTGACTTCCTCCAGAAGCAGCTTCAACCAGCAAAGTACCTACAATTGGTCCTGTGCACGAAAAAGATACTATAGCTAAGGCCAACGCCATAAAAAAGATGCCAATTAAGCCACCTCTATCTGCTTGAGAATCCACTTTATTAGCCCAAGAATTTGGTAACATAATTTCGAAGGCACCCAAAAATGACACAGCAAATACTATTAATAAAACAAAGAAAATAATATTAAACCACACGTTGGTTGATAAGGCATTTAGTGCATCGGCACCAAAAATTAAACTTACCAATATACCTAGCAAAACATAAATTGCAATAATTGAAATACCATAAATAATGGCGTTTCTAATACCTACTGCTTTATTTTTACTTTGCTTTGTAAAAAAGCTCACCGTCATTGGAATCATTGGAAAAACACATGGCGTTAATAAGGCTGCAAACCCGGAAAGAAACGCAATAAAAAAGATAGACCAAATGCCTTTTTCTGAACTAGAATCGATTGCTTGAGACACCTCTTTTTGTACCTTTTCGGTAGTGTTGGCAGTAAGAGTATCTACTCCTGCGGTAGCTTCGGAAAGCTTAAATTCTAAATCGACCTCGGTTGGTGGTAAACATCGTGCATCATCACAAACCATAAACTCTACAAAAGCTTGCACTATTGAAACATCTCCTTTTACATTAATTTTTTGTTTGAAGATTGCCGTGTTTTCAAAAAACTTAATAGTCATTTCGAAAACAGGATCGTTAACGGTATGCCCTTTTCCTTCTGAGGTGTTACCTATTAACTGAATTTGCCCTTCGCTATCATTAAAAGTAAATGTTGTTGGTATCGGACCATCTTGTGGTACGTTTTGCGAATATAAATGCCAACCAGAATCTATAGTTGCTTTCGATATTAACACATATTCTGTATCTGCTATTTTTTCGACCGAAGTGGACCATTTTACTGGTTCTAAAACTTGCGAACGCCCTACAAAGACAGTTAACAGTGCGAAAAATAAAAATAGGTTCCTCATTATTTAATTTATCATTATTTAACTTTAGAATTGAATTTTACTTCAAAACCATAAAATTACAAATTGTAAATGTACCAATTGTAACATTGTTTACACTTCTTTTCGATTCAATTTGGAAACTATAGTCTCTAAATAGACTTTAAACTAACACTACAACGGAGATTTTTATAACGAATTACTACGACATAACTTAATCGTTAATCCACAATTAGGAGCCAGTTTAGTTAGAGCTATAAAAAATGAAACACCCAAGACTCAACCTCTTGGGTGCTTTCTTGAAACATAACATAAGAATCAAGTTTCAATACAACTAAAAAAAATTAACTAAATTTATTCACTCCTATAAATACCAATACCTCATATTTGGATTATTGGTGAATGGCTAAAACAGGATTTTTACTTATTTTCTCTAAAACCGAAATAGCTTTAGATTGGGTTAACCCTATTTTACGGAGTAAACCAGGTTTTTTATCTGTAATACACATAATACTATTAAGGTGCGTTATAGCATAATCCTTTATACTCCTAGAGGCTTTCATGTATTCTACCTGAACGGAGCTGTTAGGGAATTTCTCTAAGTGATTAACAAACAATTTTAAGTTGTTTTTCACTTCAGCCGTTATGCTTTCTTCTTCATCTAAAACCAAAATATTTATATCGCAATTGGTGTTGCTTAAAATATTTAAAAACGCATCTACCTCTAAAGTTCTTACAGCTTGTTTAAAAGTTGACGTTATGGTTAAATTTAATTTTTTATGAATTGATGCAGCCGATGGTACTATTAAAATAGCACATGTTCTTACTTGGTCAATTATCTTTTTTACATTTTTACTAACTATTATTTCACCTTTAAGCACAATTAAATCTATACCAATTTCTTTAACCTGTTTTTCAATACCTTCAACCAAACTAGCATACTCAGAAATAACATGATAGCTATGTTTTATGTTACCGTTGTCTCCTGTAAATCGCTCTAACAATTCACCTAAATGCTGTAAAGATTCTTCTTTAGGTTTATCAAACCAATCATCTTCTGCCTGAAGCATTTCAATAGCATTTAAACCATGAGAATCGTAAGAATAGGTGTTTAGAAAATAAAAAGCACATGTTTCATTTTTAAAGAGCTTCATAGTATAATCAATGGCTTGATAACTATTTTGCGAAAAATCTGTTGGAATTAAAATCTTTTTCATGGCTTTATATTATTTACGTTGATATCGCATCAACAATTTATAAATGTGTTTTTTAAACGCGCTGTACTCCTCTATTAAGAGCATATACTGCTCACGTTTCTTTTCATGCACTTTAGCACGAGCTACATCATAGTCCGTTTTTCCATATTCCCATTCGTCTTTTAATTCCTGATTGTATTTACAGAATAAAGCCATGCTTAAAACATTTTTTCGCCGTAGTGCTTTAATTAAATTAGACACCGAAGCATTATGTATAAGCTGCTTTTCTAAAATGTGGCAACTATCTAGTTCATTATTAAATTCCTCTAATGTATACATCCATAGATTTAATTCTTTTAAATCTTTTTGAATACAAAGTCGCCTTTGATTATCTATTTTATGTAATAAAACGGAGCTCAAAATTTGGCCTTAAATTGGTTTTAAAAGTGAAAACTCGTCGTGTACTTCTTTAAAAAATTCATCTTTCACCCTTCTGTATTTATCTAAATGATAGAGATAACTACGGCGGTAACTTTCGTGTTCTGTAATGTATACCATATCGCATTGCATATCATCGCACTCTATTATTTTAGTACGCTTCATGGCATATCCGTTTAGCGCATTAAGTAGGGTTTTATTTTCTTCTTGCTTTTTAACTAATCGATTTAAAATACGGTCGCCATCTAATTTTTCATTTAATCTGATGCCATATATTCCAATGAGATTAGTAAGCTCCTTTTCTATGTAGGTTAAATGATTAATCCAGTTATCCAATTCCATAGTATTGATTTTATGTGCTATATCCACATCAGAATCATCTTTAAATATTTTTTCTCTTTCTATTTTCATAATATAGGTATTAGATAACTGGATTTAAATCTTTAAAAGTCTCTTCTTGCTCTACTTTTACTATTTTTAGTTGTTGCTTCCCAGTAGGGAAATCCCATAAAATGGTATCCCCTTCCGAGTAGCCAAGTAAAGCTGCTCCCATGGTTGCCAAAACAGATATTTTATTTTTACTTACATCTTTATTTTTTGGAGCCACAACCTGAAATGTTTTTTCCAAGCCATTATCAAAAATCAATGTAACCTTACTGTTTAAGCGAATAACATCTTTAGGCATTTCGGCATTATCAATAATATGTGCTTCCTTAAGTTCTTCACTAAGTTTTCGTAATGATTTTTTTGTTTCAAAATCGCATGAATACCCAGTGATATTAAGAATCTGTTTTACGTAAACAAACTCCTTTTTTTCTAGTATTAAACTGCCGTATCTCATCTTTATAAAATATTATTAAACAAACACTTGCTAAGTAAAAGTGCCCAAAAACATAATTTTTAATGGGTTTTAGAGCTAAATCCTTTTAATGAATTATAATTTAATTTCGTTTGCAGCTAAGGCCTTTTCAAAATTAATTGTAACAGTATTTACTGTATTAAAAAAGCGTTTACCGTCTTTACGTTTTACGTCTATTTTAGTTACTCCATTTTTGGTATCACCTACGTTAGTTACAACGACCTCTTCACCTAAAGCACCTTTATAATTGGCTATTCCGCCTCTTTTAATTATAAAATTAGCTCGTGGAAATTTAATGTGTTTGTACTCTGATGTTGAAGGGTTACCAATTTCAATTACATCTCCTTTTTCAACGGCTACAGATTTACTACCAACATCTTGGGCATTCATAGTTAAAACACCTAAACCAATAACTGTTGCTAAAACATACTTTCTCATAAATAACTTGTTTTTAATATTAGACTTTAATTAACTTTTGGATAGTTTAAAATGATCTTTAACTATTTTATAAAAATCACTTTTACACTAACCAAACTCCTAATACCAAAGACAAAAGATGTGCCCAAAAACAAATTAAACGCGCTTAAAAACAAAGAAACCCTTTATTTAAAAGGGTTTACATGACATAGAAATAAATAGCTTAAAAAGTAATGGTGGTACAAAATTTCCCGATTGAAGAAAAATGTACCACCAATAAACCAGTTAGTTAGATAGTTTTTGCCGAAGCGTTTTTCTATCTATTTGAAGAATTTTTGCTGCCTTAGTTTTATTATTACCGGCGGCACGAAGCACTTTTTCTATATATTTTTTTTCAATAACTTTTAGAGGCTGCAAGGTGTCGTCTGAAAACTCTAAGGTATATTTAATATGCTCTGGTAAATGCTCGACACCAATAAGCTTATCGCACATAATTACGGCACGCTGTATTATGTTTTCTAATTCCCTAATGTTCCCTGGCCAGTTATAACGCTTTAAAACATCTAAAGCTTCGGGAGTTATTTTAATAAATCGGTCTTTATATTCTACGCCGTATTTAAACAAGAACTTATCTACTAGCAAAGGTATGTCGTCCTTACGCTCTTTTAAGGCTGCAATATCAATCTCTATAACGGTTAGCCTATAAAACAAATCGTCTCTAAAGGTTTGGTTACCTATCATTTCTCGCAAGTCGCTATTTGTTGCGGCAATAATTCTAACATCAATTTTTTCTGGCTTTTGGGCACCTACTTTAACCACCTCTTTTTCTTGTAAAACACGTAAAAGTCTGGCTTGCACTGCCAAGGATGCATTTCCTATTTCATCTAAAAAAATAGTTCCGCCATTGGCTGCCTGAAAAAATCCATTTCTATTAGTATCTGCCCCTGTAAACGCCCCTTTTAAATAGCCAAATAATTCGGCCTCAAGTAAATTTTCAGGTATTGCACCACAGTTTACAGTAATAAAAGGAGCTCTAGCAAATTTACCTTGATAGTGAATAGCCCGAGCCACAAGCTCTTTACCCGTGCCACTTTCTCCTTTAATTAATACTGTGGCTTTATTATCTTTAATGCGTTCAATGATTTGAATGACATCATTTATTTTTTCTGAATTACCAATAATTTCGCCGTATGCTTTGTTTTTTTCTTCGGAAAGCACAATGGTTTTATCACGTTTTTCTTCCGTGATAGACATGGAAGTATCTATAGCTTCTTTTAATTCGTTTTTGGTGAATGGTTTTGTTAGATAATCGACCGCTCCAGATTTAATAGCCGAAAGGGAATCTTGAACCGATGGATAGCCTGTAACCACCAATTTTGGTAATTTAGGATAATGTTCTGAAACAAATTTTATAAGCTCGAACCCATCAATTTCGGGCATTTTTAAATCGGTAATAAGTAAATCTATTTTAGTATCGCGTAAAATAGTAACCGCCTCTTTTACCGAAACCGCTTTATAAGAATGATAATTCCAGGATTGTAAATGACGTTGTAATAATTCTAAAATATCGATATCATCATCTACAATAAGTATGTTTTCTTTACGTAATTGCATATTTTACATTTTTGGTAAAGTCACCGTAAACACAGCGCCTTTGTCTCGATTATTTCCTGCTACAATAGATCCTTTGTGCGATGCAACAATACCATGCACAACGCTTAAACCTAGTCCGGAGCCATCCTCCATAGGTTTTGTAGTAAAAAAGGGTTGAAATATTTTCTCTAAATCATCTGGTGTGAGTCCTTTGCCTTCATCAGAGATTTTTAATATAACATTTGTCTTTTTCTGAAATGCTTCAATAGTAACTACACCTTCTTTTGGTGAAAAATAAATAGCGTTAATTAACAAGTTAAAAATTATTTGAGTGAGTTGAATAGGATCTGCTTTTAGCCATAATTCTTCCTCACTAATTTTAATAGCATATTTAACATTCTCCTTTCTAAAGGTAGCATCCAGCAAATTAATAGCACTTTTTATATTTGGAACCAAGTTAACCTGCTTCTTTTCTTGAGGCATCTTACAAGAAAAGAACAATAGTTTTTTTAAAACTTCTCTTGAAAAAATAGCATTATCTATAATCTTATTTAAATCTGAAGCTACTTTTTTATCGCCTTCCAAATCCGATTTCAATAACTCTGCAAACCCTAATATATTAGCTAAAGGCGTATTAAGCTCATGAGCAATTCCTGATGTAATTTCACCCAAAATACTTAAACGATCGGCATGTTCCATTTGCCTTTTTAAAGAAGCTTCGCTTTTTTGAATTTCAATACGCTCTAATAAATTACCAACCTTTAATGCTACGTTATCTAGTAATTGCTGTTCTTCTTTTAAAAAATCATCCTGAGTTAAATTGGCTCCATTTAAACTTGCTATAATTTTACCTTTTGCCTCGTTAAAAACTCGAATATTAGATTCAATTTTAGGACGCCCTTCTGTAAGCGCATTGGTGCAAATTACTAATTCGCCATTACCCACTAATATATCGGTAGCATCCGGATATAAAAAGGCTTTTTTTAAACTAAAAGCGAACGCTTTTAAAACATTTTCAATCGATTCGAGTTCTGCACCTTCTATGATTGACGATATTTCGTAAAGGCATGTTAACTCCTTTATACGCTCTTTTAATGCCTCTTCAGTTTCTTTACTCATTTCTTTTTTTAGTTCTAAAAACTCGTGTTAGCCTGCTGTTTGTTGGGTAACTTCTATATTGTGTTAAATTATTAAAAATAAGTGCTACAACAAATAATATAATTGTTCCACTTAAAACCGGGGTTAACACATATAAATACCCCAAAGCTGTTATTTTTTCTGTACCAATAACAGCAATAAGGGCTGTTGCTCCTCCTGGTGGATGTAAGGTACGGGTTATTTGCATAGCTATTATAGATAGTGCTACTGCCAATGGTGCCGATAACCAAATTACATTAGGTAAATATTTATAGACAGTTACACCTATTATTGCCGATATTACTTGGCCTCCAATAAGATTTCGAGGTTGTGCTAGCGGACTCTGTATGGCACCAAACACCAATACACTAGTGGCGCCAAAAGAACCTATTAAAAGTATATTTTCTAACCTGTTAAACTGTTGAGATTGAATAAAAGCAATAAAGCCTATGCCAATAAACGCCCCTAAAAATGACCAAAATTGCTCGCGAACATCAAGAGCTGTTTCCTTATAAACTACATATTTTGTGATTCTAAAATTTCGATTTGCCTTTTCTACAATTGCCTTTCTTTTACTCATCGCTATTTTCTGAAAGTTTTATTTTTAAAGTGTTTATACCATCTTACAAAACACAGACACACTTAATTTCAAAGGTTATGCCCCATTTGTATCTCATTCTTAAATACTATTAGAACTCCTGATTCTAACTACTTAACAAATAAATAAAAATTTAATACAAATCTTATTTTGAGACCTATTTACTCAATCGGGTAATTATTACCCAATTTAATAATTAATATTTATTTAAAAGAGAAACCCAAGACATTTAGCCTTGGGTTTTTCTTATTTAATACTAAACATAAGCTAATCAAACAACTGCTTATGCTTTTAACACCTTAAATCTTTAAATTAAATGATTTGGTAAGTCCTCTACCTTTTCGCAACATACTTGCTCCATAACCTGCTGAAACTCTCTTTTCATTAAAGAAATGGTATGATCGCCACCTTGCTTTCCTAAAGCTCCAACGCCATACATAAACGTACGACCCATAAACGTAAATTCGGCACCACTAGCCATAGCACGTGCTATATCTGGACCACCGCGCAGACCAGAATCTACCATAATTTTAATTTGACCTTTGTACTTTTTGGCTAAGTGTGTCATTGGTACAATAGTAGATTGTCCAGCATCTAATTGACGACCACCATGATTTGATACAATTAAACCATC
The DNA here is from genome assembly GCF_014202225.1 of Algibacter amylolyticus. Classification (GTDB taxonomy): domain Bacteria; phylum Bacteroidota; class Bacteroidia; order Flavobacteriales; family Flavobacteriaceae; genus Algibacter_B; species Algibacter_B amylolyticus. The sequence goes on along the minus strand of NZ_JACHGE010000008.1, from coordinate 145,674 downwards.
AACACCTAGCTCAATAGCCTTTTGAGTATCTTGTTCACTTACAACACCTTTAATAACTAATTTCCCTTTCCATTGGTCTCTTATAGACGCAATTCTATCGGTATTAAGACGGCCTGAAAATGTAACATCCATGAATTCCCCTAATTTCTTCAGGTTTAATCCTTTTGGCATATAAGGCTCTAAAGTTTTAAACGCTGGTTGCCCATGAATTAAGGTTTGAATAGCCCAATCTGGTTTTTTAAAAACTTCAAGAATATTTTTAAGACTCATTGTTGGTGGCATAGCCAATCCGTTTCTAACGTCACGAGGTCTATAGCCAAACGTAGGCACATCGGCTAAAATAACCAACACATCTGTTCCTGCTGCTGCAGATCGATCTAGTAAATCTCTTTTTACTTTCTCTTCGGCTGGATGGTATAATTGAAACCACGATTTACCTTCAGTAATTTCTGCAATACGTTCTATACTAGAGGTTGTTACCGTACTTAAAATAAACGGTACATTATGCTCCACTGCAGCTTTTGCCAAAATTTCTGGTGCATTTGGCCACATTAAACCTTGTAAACCAACTGGAGCAATTCCAAAAGGTGCATCATAGGTATGCCCAAACAATTCGGTTTTTAAATTCGATTTATCAAACTTCGATAAATATTGTGGCATCAATTCAATTTTCTGAATATCAGACCGGTTTTTATCTAAATTAATGTCCTCATTACAACCTCCATCCAAATACTCAAAAGCAAACTTTGGCATTTTAACCATGGCTCTTTTTCTTAAATCCGTTACAGAAGGATATTTAGGGTTTATTGTTAATTTCATGAGATAATAGTTATTTGATTATAGTTCTTGTTACTTCTACAAACCAGCGTCTTTTTAAGTTCCAGTTGAGCCTGAAGTTTCAAGAAAGTGTTATGTTTATAATTGATATATTTTATCCATTAGCAACCATTTTTCGCCTTTTTTAGCCATTGGAAGTGCTTGCTGATAGTTCCACATTAATGTTTCCCATTCTAGCACTTTTGGATTGTTTTCGTCCATGGCACTTTTCTTTTCAAATGAAAATTCCTTATTAACTTCCATTATCATGAACAGACGATTACCAATACAGTAAATTTCAAGATTTTCGATACCTGAATCTGTAATACTCTTTGTTATTTCTGGCCAAATACTTTCATGGTATGCCTTATACTCGGCTATTAATTTAGGGTCGTCCACTAAATCTAAAGCAAAACAATACTTTTTCATAATACTATTTTTAATTTTTTAAACGGCTTTTTCTTCATGTTTTCTAAATACATGAAATCCGTACCACGCTATGTAAGCAAAGCAAATTAACGGTAGTACAAACGAGAAATTAACCTCGGCTACACCCATTATTTTGGTATCTGCTACACCACTACCCCCGGCATCTATAATCATACCTTGTAACATAGGTAAAAGTGCACCACCAACAATGGCCATTACTAATCCTGCAGAACCCACTTTAGATTGCTCTTCGGTTAAATCGCCTAAAGCAATACCGTAAATAGTTGGAAACATTAAAGACATACAAAATGAGATTCCTACAACGCTATATAAACCTACTATTCCTTCAATAAACATAGCACTAGCCACACAAGCACCTGCTAAAATTGCGAAAAACATTAATAGTTTACCAGAGCTCATAAAACGCAACATGGCAGTACCTACAATACGCCCAACGGTAAACAATACGAATGCTATAAATTGGTATGCGAATACATCAATTTTCTCATATCCAACAACATCGGCGTTGGCTAAATCAATAGCTTCTGCATATTGATAAATATAAGTCCAGGTCATAATTTGAGCACCCACATATAATATTTGAGCTACAACACCTAAAACATACTTGCTGTTTCCTAGTAACGTACCAAAGGTATCGCCTAAACTTGGCATAACACCTTCCTCTTTAGATTGTGGCATTTTATTAACCAAAAACAACACAAAAACAGCTAGTATAACTAGTCCAAGAACCACATAAGGATCTCTAATAACAGCTAAATCTGCTACTTTAATCATAGCTCTTTTAGCGTCATCTAAGGCGCTAAAGTCTGCAATATCATCCGACTGTAACTTATCATAAACAAAATATTTAGCCACTAATAACCCTGCAATTAAACCAACAGGATTAACAGACTGCGCTAGATTTAAACGTTGTGTAGCTGTTTCTTTTGCGCCCATTGCTAAAATGTATGGGTTTGCTGCAGTTTCAAGAAATGCTAAACCAAACGTTAAAACATATAAGCCTAAACAGAAAAACCAAAATTGCTCGGTAATAGCTGCTGGATAGAATAATAAAGCCCCACCAGCATATAAACCTAAACCAATTAAAACGCCGACTTTATAAGAATACTTTCTCATAAACATAGCTGCTGGTAAAGCCATACAGAAATAACCACCGTAAAACGCCATTTGCACCCAAGAGGCTTGTACATTTGATAATTCTAGAACTTTTTTAAAGGCATTTACCATAGGGTCTGTAACCGCATTAGCAAATCCCCACAATGCAAATAAAGAAGTTACCAAGATAAATGGCACCAGTACTTTTTTAGAAACAACAGGTGTTTTTGTTATATTACTCATTATATTTTATTGGTTTAGTATTAGTTTGTAATTCTTGTTTTTTTACTATTAAATGGAACGATCTAAATGTGTGTAACCGCCATCCACATACAATAACTGCCCTGTTGTATGGCTCGATTTACTAGATAGTAAAAAAGCTACGGTATCTCCAATTTCTTCAGCAGAAGTCATTCTATTTTCTAATGGAATATTCTTTGTAATGGCTGCTAATTTTTCTTCTTTATCTGGGAACGTACTAATCCATTTTTCGTATAATGGTGTGTAACATTCTGCAACAATTAAAGCATTTACACGAATGCTATATGGCAACAACTCCACAGCCCACTCTCTAGTTAAGGCATTTCTTCCTCCATTAGAAGCTGCATAACCCGATGTACCGCCTTGACCAGTATCGGCCGTTTTAGATCCTATATTTACTATAGCACCTTTACTCTTTTTAAGTTCTGGTAAAGCATAATGCGCCATTAAATAATAATGAACGACATTACGTTTTAATGACGACATGAATCCTTCGTAATCGCCACTTTCTAATCCAACACCATCGTTTACACCAGCATTATTTACAAGCCCGTCTATACGACCATGTTTATCTACTACAGATTGAACTGCATTTTTACATTGTTCTGGATCTGTAAGTTCTGCCAACGCATAAGTAATATTTGTACCTTGGGTTTTAAATACTTCGATTACCTCATCTACACTCGCTTTATTTCTAGTAATTATTACAGGAATAGCTTCTTCGCGAATAAGAGATTCTACTATACCTAAGCCTATACCTTTAGATCCGCCGGTAACTATTATTACTTTATCTTTTAAATTTAAGTCCATTCTTACGGTTATTTAGTTTATAAATTATAATATTTTATGGCGTTTCTTCCCATGATCAATTTTTTATCTTCATTGGAAAAATCAATAAAATAATTTTCAATTAGTTGTAATACACTTTTATACTCGCCAGCCAATAAACATACCGGCCAATCGGATCCAAACATAATACGATCCGTTCCAAAAGCATTAACAATACTATCTAAAAACGGCGTAAATTGATCTGGTGTCCAATTAAAATTTTCGGTTTCGGTAACCATTCCAGAAATTTTACACGCTACATTTTTATATGCTGCTAACTGCTTAATATTTTTTACCCATTTTTCGTTTAATCCTTCTGAAATTTGAGGTTTTGCAATATGATCGAGTACAAATTTTTGGTCAGGAAATTTTTCAACTAATTTAATAGCATTTTCCAATTGGCTTGGAAACACCAAGATATCATAAACCAAATTAAAGGTACTTAGTTTACTAATACCGCGTTGAAAATCTTCACCTAAAACAAAATCGTCCTTTTCGGCTTGTACAATATGACGTATGCCTTTAAGGTTCTTGTTTTTTGAAAAATGACTTAAACGTGCTTCAACATTATCATCACATAAATCTACCCAACCTACAACACCTTTTATAAAAGGATTTTGTTCTGCACATTGAAGTAAAAATTCGGTTTCCTTTTCTGATTGATCTGCTTGCACAGCAATACACCCTTCTACATGATTAGCATCTAAAATAGGTTTTAAGTCTTTAGGAAGAAAATCTTTTCTAATAACACTCATAGTTTCATCAATCCAGCTATCTCTAACTGCATCATAAATCCAAAAATGCTGATGTGAATCAATAATCATGATATAATATTTTCTTAAATTAAATATTTAAAACAATGCTTATTTACAGATGAATTTCCGGAGGCTAATAATCTTTAAACACCCGAAAACAAGAAAATAATATTGAGCTTTTAGCAAACAGAAACATGAGACACCATTTGACGACTCATGTTTCTGTAACTAAAAAAAATTATTTATTTAGTGTATGCCTTACAAACTTGTCTTGACACACCTAAACCTTCAATACCTAATTCCATAACATCACCAGGCTTTAAATATACTGGAGGTGTTAAACCTAAACCAACACCAAATGGAGTACCTGTAGAGATAATATCTCCTGGTAATAAGGTCATGAATTGGCTAATGTGACTCACTACATACTCCACATTAAAAATAAAATCTGAAGTTGAACTATTTTGCATGACTTCGCCATTTAACTTTAACCAAAGATTTAAATTGTTAGGATCTTTAATTTCATCTTTAGTAGCAATAAATGGTCCTACAGGCGCAAATGTATCACAACCTTTTCCTTTACACCATTGTCCTGAACGCTCTAATTGAAAAGCACGCTCACTAACATCGTTATGTAACACATAACCAGCAATATGATTGTAAGCATCAGCCTTATCAACATAAGATGCTTTTTTCCCAATAACTATAGATAATTCTACTTCCCAATCTGTTTTATCGCCACCTTTAGGGATAATTACATCATCATTTGGACCTACTAACGAAGACGTCGCTTTAAAAAACAAAACAGGCTCTTTTGGTATTTCCATACCAGCTTCGGCTGCATGTTGCGCATAATTTAAACCAACACAAACAATTTTAGATGGTCTTGTTAATGGTACTCCTAAACGTACATCATCACCAACTATTGGACAAGATTTTTGGTTGTCTTTCAACCAAGCTTCAAGCTTTTCAATACCTTCGTTTCCAAAAAACTCTTCATTATAATCTGTTCCAAAAGCCGATACATCGATGATTGTTCCATCCTCTAATTGTACACCTGGTTGCTCACTTCCTACTGCTCCAAATCTTATTAATTTCATCTTATTAAGTCTTTAAATTTATATAGTATTTTTAATTTCCGTTTAATGTTACAAATCCACCATCAATAGCGTAGTTTGAACCTGTAATAAACCCAGCTTCATCCGAACATAAAAACAGTACTAAATCTGCCATTTCTTGAGGTTTACCCATACGACCAATTGGTTGTGTTTTTGATAATTTATCGAACATTTCTTCCTCTTTACCAGGGTAATTATTTTTTATAAAATTATCAACAAAAGGCGTATGTACACGACCTGGAGCAATACAGTTACAACGAATACCGTCTTTAATAAAATCTTTAGCGATAGAATATGTAATGGTTAAAACCGCTCCTTTAGTCATGGAATATGCAAAACGATCGTTAATTCCAACTGTTGATGCTATTGATGCTAGGTTTAAAATAACACCATTACCTGTTTTCTTTAAAGCTGGTAAACACGCTTTAATACAATTATAAACACCTTTTATGTTTACGTTATATAGACGATCTAAATCGGCTTCTTCACAAGCTTCAATATTACCAACATGAGCAATACCTGCGTTATTAATTAAAATATCGATAGTACCTTTATCTGATATTGACTTTACAATATTTTCAACATTAGATTGATTAGCGACATCACATTTATGAGCTGCTGCTTTTTCGCCTAAAGCTTCAATTTCATTAACAGTGTCTTGTGCAGCTTCTAGATTAAAATCTAAAATATGTACTTCTGCACCTTGTTTTGCAAAGGTTAACGATATGGCTTTACCTATACCGCTTCCGCCACCCGTGACTAGGGCTACTTTGTTTTTTAAACTAAATTTTGTCATGGTTATTTAATTAGTTTTGTAGTTTATATGTTATAAAGACATGCCGCGTTTCCATGGAATAAAATCGTCTTGTTTTAGTTGTCTTGCTTTCGTTTGCTTTCCGCTAGCAACCTCAATTACAAAATCCAATAATTCTTCGCCAGCTTGTTCAATAGTTTTTTCACCTTCTATAATAGTACCTGTATTAAAATCAATAATATCATTCATTTTATTGAATAATTTAGTGTTGGTAGATACTTTTACAACGGGTGTAATTGGGTTTCCGGTTGGAGTACCTAATCCTGTTGTGAATAAAATAACATTACACCCTGAGCCCGCTAATCCTGTTGTAGATTCCACATCGTTTCCTGGTGTGCATAATAAGTTTAAACCAGGTTTTACAACTTGCTCGGTATAATCTAAAACATCTTCTACTGGCGATGTTCCGCCTTTTTTAGCTGCTCCTGCAGATTTTATAGCATCGGTAATTAAACCATCTTTTATATTTCCTGGTGAAGGATTCATTGAGAATGCTGCACCTAAAGCTTCTGCTTTAGAGTTGTAAGTTGACATAATATGAGAAAACTTTTTTGCTTTTTCTGAATCTGTACAACGATTAATTAATTCCTGCTCCACACCGTTTAATTCTGGAAATTCTGATAACACGGTTGCACCACCAAGCCCCACAATTAAATCGGACACATAACCTAAAGTTGGATTAGCCGAAATACCTGAAAACCCATCAGATCCACCACACTCTAAACCTATAACTAGTTTAGATAGACTTGCTGGTTTTCTTTCAATCTTGTTTGCTTCCATTAACCCTACAAAGGTGTGCTTAACAGCATCTGCTAATAATTCTTTTTCTGAAACACTTTGTTGCTGCTCTAATACATAAACAGGTTTTGTGTTAGCTGATGCCATTTTTGATAAGGCATCTTGAAGTATACTTGCCTGCGCATGTTGACAACCTAAACTTAATACTGTTGCTCCTGCTACATTAGGATTATTAATATAACCTGCTAATAAGTTACACAAGGTTACAGCATCTGAAGTTGCACCACCACAACCACCATCGTGGGTTAAAAACTTTACACCATCTACATTAGGAAATAACATGTTTTTAGAAGCATCTTCACCTTCTTTTAAAATATCCTTTTCTAAAATTGCTTCCGCTGAAACTCCTGATTTATAATCGCTAATTAAAGCATCAACATCTAATCCTAAATGTTGTTTTTTTCCGTAACCTAATTTTTCAACTAAAGCTTGCTTTAAAACCTCCACATTTCTATTCTGACAAAAAACTAATGGTATAATTAACCAATTGTTTTCTGTACCTACTTTGCCATCTCCTCTATGGTATCCATTAAATGTTTTATTAACAAATTTTGAAATATCTGGAGCGAGCCAAACTTCTTTTTCGTTAGTATCGTTCACACCATAACTTTCGGTATCATGCACTAGATTGGTCGTGCTAATCATATCACCCTTAGCGATATCTTTTTTAGCTTTACCAACTAGAACACCATACATGTAAACCAAATCTCCTTTTGCTAAAGTTTCGGTTACAAATTTGTGCTTAGCAGGAATATCGTTTTGTAAAACATAAGTTTTTGAGTCGTAAACAACTTCTGTTCCTTTTTTTAAATCTGCCAATGCAACGAGAACATTATCCTTCTCGTGAATTTTTAATATTTTTTGATCTGATTTCATAATACGGTTATGGTAATTACAATATGGTACAATAGTAATACAAAAAAACACCGTAGTCTTCCTAAATTTTGACTCAATATGGTACTTATTTTGCTCTACACCTATCTAAATATGAAATACAGCAATTATTAAATCAAAATACAGCAATTTCATCTGTTTGATAATGAGATTGTAAATCATTAATTCGTTTTTAATTATTCATGCCATAAGAGTAGTACTTTATGACCTAAATCAAATAAAAATATGTATTTCATCGATTTTTTTAGCACTTCATGGATGATATTTCAATTATTATCCTATATTCGCCCCACAAATTCATTCAATCCCCTAAATCTGATGAAAAAAATTACTCTACTAAGTGCTATTCTATTGTTAATGGTGCAACTTACATTCTCTCAAAATATTAGCGCAAAGAGAATTAAAATAAACAATCCAACTAAAGACCAACTCTTAAAAGTTAAAGTTGCTGGTATTGATTTAGCCTGTGGCGCAATTTTTAAAGACAATAGTTTAATTTTAGAACTAGGTGAAGGAGAATTAGACGCTTTATATCAACAAAATATACCATATACTATTATGGTAGAAGATCTAATTGAATATTATAAAAAGAAAAACGAAATAGAACTTCCTATAGCTAAAGCTGCGTTAGAAGCAAAAAAAGCTAAAAAATTAGCTAATAAATCCTTAAGTACTAAAAGTAAAAGTATAAATAACTTTATTCAATATGAAGGCTGTACAGAAGTAGACTGGGACGTACCAACCAACTTCAATTTAGGAAGTATGATGGGATGTTTAACATATAGTGAAATGTTAGCAGAACTAGACCAGATGCGGGCGTTATATCCTAATTTAATATCCGTAAAAACAGATGCTTCTCCTGGGACTGTAACCCACGGTAATTCTTATACTAATAACGGCACTTATGATACATGGGCCGGTCAACCTATATATTATGTAAGAATATCTGACAATCCAGATACAGATGAACCTAACGAACCAGAATCTTTATACTCTGGCATGACACACTCTAGAGAAGTAAGTTCTATGATGAACTTGATTTACTATATGTGGTATGTATTAGAAAATTATAACACAGATACGGGGATTAAAAATTTGGTGGATAATCATGAAATGTATTTTATTCCTGTAGCTAATCCAGATGGATTAATGTGGAATGAGCAAATTGCACCATCTGGTGGTGGTTATCAACGTAAAAACTTAGGACCTTATAACACAGGTAACAATAACGTAAGAGGTGTTGATTTAAACAGAAATTACGATTATTTTTGGGGAAGCCATAGCATTTATGCCAATGGTGGTGTTGGCTCTTCTGGAACACAAAGTAGTGGTACTTACAGAGGCCCTTCTGCTTTTTCTGAGCCAGAAACTCAAATTGTTAGAAACTTTTCGGCAACTAGAGAATTTAAAACAGCCATGAATCATCATGCTCAATCAAATTTAATACCTCACTCATACAACGGTTACCCAGGTGCACCATCATCAGGAAGGGAAGCTGAATATCATAAGTTTTGTCATGACATGACTAGATTTAACAGATATATTTACGGTGAAGCTCCAGATATATTAACAATTGCAAACGGCGACATGAGTGATTGGATGCTTGGTGGAGCGACTGATTTAAACGGATCTAACGGTTCTGGACAAGGTATTTTAGCCTTAGCTCCTGAAAACGGAGCACATGACGGTAGTGAAGGTACGTTTTGGCCTAGTGCAACACAAATTGTAGATATAGCTCAAAGAGCCGTAAGAATGAATTTTGTAAATGCATACCATAGCGGAAAGTTTGCTCAGTTTCATGATTTAAATTCTAGCGATATTACAGCTACTGCAGGTAACTTAGAATTTGGGTTAGAATATTTAGGACAAACATTAGGAGATATAACATTAAGTATAGCTCCAATTTCCCCTAACAATAATATCAGATTTACTTCTTCTACTTTCGATTTAAGTAATGACGCCCCTTATACTTCTGTTCAAAGTAGTTGGAACAAACTAGAGCAAAGAACTATTTCGGTACCCTATGCTTTAAAAACATCTATAGTAGATAATGAAAAAATTGAATTTGAAATTACTGTTACTAATGATGATGGCTATGTCATGTATAGAGCTAACATTATAAAAACTTTTAACCCTAATGTATTATTCCAAGATAACCCTGATACAGATAACTTAACCAATTGGACAGCTTCTGGAGGCACTTGGGGAACAACAACAGATGCCTATTCGGGTACAAAAGCTATTTCTTATGCGCCATCTGGTTCATATGCAAATAGTCAATCTAATAGAAGGTTAACACTTAATTCTACAATAGATTTATCTAGTTCAACAGCATCAGTAATTCAATTTTTCGCAAAATGGGATTTAGAACGAAATTTTGATTTCGCTCAAATTCAAGGTTCTACAGATGGTTCTACATGGATCCCGCTTTGCGGTAAATACACTAAACCCGGTGCTAGCGAAGCGACTAATAGATATACTTCCACCTACAGCTCTAACACAAGTACAGGTAAAAGTACTAACGACAAAAATAATCAAGCCTCTGCTGGTTTAGTTTATGATGCCGATACTATGGATAAATGGGTCATGGAAGAGATAGCAATAGATGCCACAGAAAATAGTTTTTTATTAGGTGCAACAAATGCTCGTTTTCGTTTTGTTTTTGATTCAGACAGTAATAATAGAGCAGATGGCTATCCAACTACTTTTGATGGATTTAGTTTTGATGATTTCAAAGTAATTAGTTTAGAGATACCTTGTGTAACAGATGTTCCTACGAATGTTTCAGCTTCAAGTATAACAGGTACTAGCACAACAATAAATTGGGACAATACCCCATCAGCAACTTACGATCTTAGATACAAAGAATCAACTTCTGGTACCTGGATAGATGTATTGAACATATCAACAACAACTCATAACTTAACAGGACTAAATAATTCAACAAATTATGACGTTCAAGTGCGTAGCAAATGTGTAAACAATTCTAATTATTCAGCTTCAACACAGTTTTCAACAGCAGTTTCATATTGTTCTGCAGACGGTGACGATGGTACATATTTCTACATAGATAATGTATCATTTGGATCTATAGATAATAATTCTACTGGTAATACTTCAGGCTATTCTAATTTTACATCGTTAAGTCATAATTTAATTCCAACAGGTAGTACTGAAACAATATCGATTTCTAAACATTATACAGGAACTCAATATGAATTAGCTACATCTGTTTGGATAGATTTTAATCAGGATGGTGATTTTACAGATTCTGGAGAACAAGTTTTAAGCAACCCTTCATCTACTACAAGTCCTATTACTGGCAATATTACAATTCCTAGTAATGCATTAGCTGGCACAACTAGAATGCGAATTATTCAAAAGTATTATAACATAACAGGTGAATTTGCTAATGACCCTTGTGAATCATTTAATTATGGCGAAGTTGAGGATTACACAATCAATATTAAGTCAAATGACCCTATAGCTTCATGTCAAAATATTGATGCTACATTAGATGCTACAGGCAACGTAACTATAACCGCAGCAAATCTTGATGATGGAACTAGCTTTGGAGATTTATCTATTGATATTTCTAGTTTTACATGTGCAAATATTGGCACAAACAATGTAACATTAACAGCTACAGATCCAAGTGATTCTGGTAACACTCACACTTGTGTTGCTGTTGTGACAGTAATTCAGCAAGATGCTCCTACCCAAACTAACTGCTGGGATAATTATACATATAATTATACTACCTGTGTTTGGGAAAACCAAGGCACTCAACCTGCGGAACCTACTACCGAATTAGAATGTTGGGAAACTAGAAGCTTTAACGATACAACTTGTGCGTGGGAAGTAACAGGTACACAACCTACAGAACCTACTACCGAATTAGAATGTTGGGAAACTAGAAGCTTCAACGATACAA
>NZ_JACHGE010000008.1:0-133816 GCF_014202225.1 Algibacter amylolyticus | reverse complement strand
TCTAGAAGCTTCAACGATACAACTTGTGCGTGGGAAGTAACAGGTACACAACCTACAGAACCTACTACCGAATTAGAATGTTGGGAAACTAGAAGCTTCAACGATACAACTTGTGCGTGGGAAGTAACAGGTACACAACCTACAGAACCTACTACCGAATGTTATGAAACAGCTACGTTTAATGACACAACTTGTTCTTGGGAGGTAATAGATAACGGTACTGGAACATTATATTATAGAGATAACGATAATGATGGTTTTGGTGACCCAAGCATTTCTGTACTTGATTGTTCTACTCCAACGGGATATATTACAAACAACACTGACTGCGATGATACAGATAACACCATTTACCCTGGAGCTCCAGAAGTTACAAACGATGGTATTGATCAAGATTGTGATGGTTCAGACCAAACAACATTGGATAACAGCACTCAAGAGATAAATCTTATTGCTGTTACACCAAATCCATTCAAAGATAATGTGAACATCCAGTTACCTTCAAGCCTAAATAATAGCGATTTTAATATTAAGGTATTCGATTTAAATGGAAGACTAGTATTCGACAGAAAATTTTCTTCTAAAAATAGTCAAGTAAAAGTTACAGGGTTAAGTAAGCTAAATCAAGCGCCTTACATATTTAAAATTATAAATATCAAATCAGGTGCAACAACTTATAAAAGAATGATAAAGAATTAAAATCATATTACATTAAAATGAAAAGGCTGAATTTTAAATAAAATTCAGCCTTTTTTTTATGTACTAAACAAACAATTAGCAAGAATAAAGAGGATTCATTATTAACAAATACTCGAAACACAAATTTCACTTATTTTTAATACACTGAAAATCAATAACTTATAATTTTACAATGCATTTCATCGATTAAATTTGTATTTCATGGAGTTATAATCTACTTTTGACCCATATTAATTAGTCCCAAGCTAAAAATTTAACCTCTCATGAAAAAAATTACATTCTTGTTACAAAACAACATATTGGTATGTTGTTTACTTTTTTCTTCATTTTTACTATCTCAAACTGCAATATACTCAGAGGGTTTTGAAACCAACTTTGATATAAATACTAATGGTTGGACATTAACAAGTCCTTCAGGCAGCATGTTTTGGGAAGGAGGTTTCAACGCAACACCTTCGAATGGCACCGGACCAAACGTACCAAATTCTGGTACATACTACGCCTTTATAGAATCGTCAGGGACAAACGCTTTCTTTAAAGAGGCTTCAATGACTAGCCCGTCTATTGACCTATCAGGATACATAAACCCTACGCTTTCTTTTTACTACCACATGTACGGAAACAATACTGGAAATTTAAATGTAGAAATTAATGACGGTAGTGGATGGAGTGTTTTAACAACTATATCGGGACAACAACAAGGTAATAATAATGCTCCTTGGAGAAATAATTTATCCAACAATTTAGATCTTTCTGCATATACTGGAAGTACAATTCAAGTCCGCTTTCGTGGTACAACATCAAATACTGGAGATTATTATCGTTCTGACATAGCTATTGATGATGTTATTATACGAGGAAATTCTTTAACAGCAACATATTCTGAAGTTATAGTGTCTGTTAATTGGCCACGATATTCATCAGAAAACACTGTAGATATATTCAATCCGAGTGGTGTCCTAGTAGGTTCTATTACCGACCCTACAGGAACAGGAAACAGCAACTATTCAACTACAGTAAACTTGGGTTGTATAGAGGATTTAAACAATTATTACTTTACCATGTACGACACTGCCAATGATGGTTGGGATGGCACAGATAATATTACAATAACCGTTGGAGGTACAACAGTTATAAATCAAAATGGTAATTCAGCTAGCTCTGGAGGCTCATCTGTAAACTTTAATGTTTCGGGAAGTTCTTGTGCGTCTCTTCCTGAAATAAATATTACGGGAAATAGTGTTGATATTACTGATGGAGATATAACACCAGTTTTAGCCGACAATACTGAATTTGGATCTATAGCTAATGGTACAACTTTAGATTATACATTTACCATACAAAACACTGGAGCCAACACTTTAATTTTAACTGGAGGATCTCCTTTAGTTGCTATTAGTGGCAATGCAGCTTTTTCTATTTTAACCCAGCCAACTTCAAATTCTATCCCATCTGGTGGTAGTGATCTTACTTTTGTAGTTCGATTTGCTCCTACTACCAATGTTACAAATGCACAAGCAACTATATCTATTGATAATGACGACAGTGATGAAAACCCATATACCTTTGTAGTACAAGGGTCTTCATTTACGCCTACTCCCGAAATTAACATTCAAGGAAATGCTACTGATATTTTAGATGGAGATACAACACCTGTAGTTGCTGATGATACCGAATTTGGATTAATTGGCAATTTAACTACACGAGACCGTACATTTACTATACAAAATACTGGTGAGGCTACTTTAAATTTAACAGGAGGATTTCCTCTTGTTGACATTAGCGGAAATGCAGCTTTTACAATCTTGACGCAACCTAGTGCTAATAGTATTGCTAATGGAGGAACAGATCTTACTTTTATTGTTCGCTTTGCTCCTACCGTTACCGTAACTAATGCACAAGCTACAATTTCAATAGATAATAATGACAGTGATGAAAATCCATATACTTTCGTAGTTCAAGGGTCTTCAAACGCACCTTCACCAGAAATAAACGTAACAGGTAATGGATCTAATATAGCAGATGGAGACACCACTCCAACTACAACAGATGATACTGAATTTGGGACAACCACAATTGCTACAACTATAGACCGTACTTTTACCATCCAAAATATTGGTACTTCTACATTGAATTTAACAGGAGGAATACCAATTGTTGATATTAGTGGTAATTCTGCCTTTAGTATTTTAACACAACCTAGCTCTAGCGTGATTACTAATGGAGGAAGCGATCTTACTTTTGTTGTTCGCTTTGCCCCAACCGCAATTATAACAAATGCCCAAGCTACAATCTCTATTGATAATAATGATAGCGACGAAAACCCATATACATTTGTAGTTCAAGGCACAGGAATTATGGGATTACCTGAAATAGATATTGAAGGTAATGGAACGAGTATTAGCGATGGAGACACCACTCCTTCTTTATTGGATGCCACAGATTTTGGAACAATAAATACAGGAAGTTCAAATACACAAACTTTTACAATAAAAAATACTGGCCCCGCACCTATAAATTTAACAGGAGCATCACCTTATGTAACTATTGGCGGAACTCATGCTACAGATTTCACAATTACTGCGAATCCAACAACACCCATAGCAGGCAACTCATTTACAACCTTTAAAATAAGGTTCCGCCCAACAGGAATTGGTGTTCGAAGTGCAAATATTACTATTGCCAATAATGATAGCGATGAAAACCCATACAACTTTAACATACAGGGAACAGGAGAAATAGGCGACCAACAAAGCCATACAATATATTACGAAAACTTCGATGAAAATGACGGAGGTTGGACTTCTAGCACTGCGCTTTTTAGAGCAGGCTCTTGGGTCTATGAAACCTCACCTACACTTGTTTCTGAAGGAAACTACTGGAGAGTAAATAGCTACAATAATTACGGGAATAATTATTATACCTATTTAACTAGCCCAACGGCTATTTCCACTACTGGTTTTACCAATGTTACCTTTTATATGGATATTAAACATGATACCACTGATGATACTGATGATGGTGTTCAAGTACAATATACTACTGACCCATTAGGGATTTTTGGTTGGACAAGGTTAGGAGATAAGGGAACAGATATTAACTGGTATAATGATGACGATGTTGACGGCATAGGAAATAATGAACATGGTTGGTCTGGCTTAAATGATGAAAGTTCTACTAGTAATTCTAAATTCTTAGAAGCCTCGGTATCTGTTACTGCTATAAATAACCAACCGAGAATATGGTTTAGAGTTCTTTTTGCAAGTGATGGAAGCAGTACTGATGATGGAGTAGCTATCGACAATATATTTGTTAAAGGCGATTATATTACACCGCCTGCAGATCCTGCTTTTGGTCCAGGAAACGCAAGTAACAACTTAAAACTTTGGTTAAAATCAGATGTTGGTACAAGTACCACTGCAGATAATACTGCTATTACAAGTTGGAGCGATCAAGCTTATGATAATAACGCTGAAGCCTTTGGGTCTACAAGTCCTATTTTTAAAGACAATACCACAGACAATATCAACTATAATCCCGTTATTGATTTTGATAAAAATAACGGTAATATCATGAAAGGTAAAGGTGGTTACTGGACTCAAGACTATTGGATAGTTGTAAAAACTAACGACACTTTTGACAAAACCACATCTAATACACAAACACCGCTTTCTGGAAAGTTTACAAAAACAGGCTTTAGTGTAGATGGAACCGGATTAGGTTTTGGAAGAATTTCTTCAAGATTTAATGGCGATAATTTAATTTCACATATAATAAGCTCATATAACAATAGTACTTCAGGAAGTGCTATTCCAGGTGTTGACTCTTATGGTAGAGCTTATGCTCCAGCAGCAACGAATAACATTGGTACAGATGTAATGATACTTAATATAAAATCTAATTTAGCGGTATCTCCTGCTATTAGCGAAATATATTATAACGGTAAAAAAGTTGATAATCATGCCGGAAAAACAGGATTAACTGGAACCGGAGTCGATTTACTTCATGCTGAGTTAGACAATTTAAGATATGTTTTAGGTGCTGGCCAGTTCTCACTTAATGGTCATGCATTAAGTTCTTATTTAGATGGAAAAATTACAGAGTTAGCAAGTTATTCTAGCCCTAACTCGACCCCAGATCAAAAGAAAATTCAAAGTTACTTAGCCATTAAATATGGCGTAACATTGAAAGAGTTTGGAACTTCTAAAGAAGCTTTTGACTATGAATGTGATACAGATTATGTTGATTCTCAAGGTACAGTAATATGGGATGCTAGTTTAAATAATGGGCACAATTTTGACATTGCCGGAATTGGAAGAGACGATGCATCAGAATTAAACCAAAAACAATCTAGAAGTCAAAATATAGAATCAGATGGAACGGATGCCTATGGACCTACTTTAACAAATGGATTTTTAACCATTGGTCTTTCTGATGTTTATGACACAAATAACGAAAATATATCATCGAACCCTACTACTTTAAATGATAGAGAATATTTAGTGTGGGGTAATAACGGTGCAGACATTAACCTTGCTTCGTCTTCTGTAGCAGTAGATATGAGTGCTGGAATTACAGGATTATCAACTCCTGTTTCATTTACAGCCATGCAACGTGTTTGGAAAGTAATTGAAAATGGCGGAGACATTCCTACTTGTAAGGTAAAAATACCTTTAAATGCAATAAGAAACATAACACCTCCCGGACATTTCTATATGTTTATCTCGGATACAAATGTTTTTGACCCAACTGCAGATTACAGAGTAATGACCGATGATGGAAATGGGAATCTAGAAACAGATTATAATTTTAATGGTACTAAATACATCACATTTGGATATGCCCCACAAATAATTGCTGAACGTTCTGTATATTTTGATGGTGCTAATGACTATATTGATGTAGATAACAAAATCAATTTAAATACGAGTGCGTTTACTGTATCGGCATGGATAAAGAGAGACGCAGGAACGGTTAACGCGTCTATAGTTTCAAAAAGAAATGCAGCTTTTTCTGAAGGTTACGATTTAAGGATTAATGGTTCTGGAAATGCAGAAATGACTTGGAACGGAGGTTCTGAAACTATTACTTCGTCTGTAGCGATACCTGAAAACGAATGGCATCAGGTAGCTGTAATTTACAATAGTGGAACTGCATCTTTATACATAGATGGAGTTCCTGATACTACCGGAACTTCATTAGCAGCCCCTATTGCTACATCTCAAAAATTCTTAATTGCTGCCGCAGATGGATATGATCCAAATACAACAGCCTATTTTGCAGGAAATATTGATGAAGTGAGAGTTTGGGATACAGCACTTAGTATTGATCAATTACGCTATATCATGAACCAAGAACTTACTAACGATGTAAGTCTAGCTTTAGAATATGGTGATGTTATACCTACAACAATTACAAAAAATGAAATAAGCACTATACCTTGGACAAATTTAGCAGGATATTATCCTATGTCTGTTTATACCTATACAAATACGGATGATATGTCTGGTAATGATAACCAAGGGGCATTAAGAAATCTAGATACTGTAGATTATCAAACTGCTCCCCTACCATATCAAACTCAAGGTACTGGTTTATGGGATGCAGACGCTACTTGGTTAAACAATACTGTGCAAACATTACCAAACTCACTATCTATTATTGATGGCGCTACACCTATTGATTGGAATATCATTGAAATAAATCATGATGTATATTTAGGTACAAGTACTACACCTGCAGATGTAAGAAGTAGAAATTGTGTAGTAGAAGGTTTAATTATTAATAGCGGTAAATTACAAGTTAATGGTAGTACTGCATCTAATGATGGTATAGGACTAACAGTTACACATTATTTAAAACTTGATGGCACAATAGATTTAGAAGGAGAATCACAATTAGTGCAAACAAATCAAAGTGACTTTGATTCTTCTAGTACAGGATCATTAGAGCGTGACCAACAAGGATATTCTAGCACTTATTTATATAACTATTGGTGCTCGCCAGTATCTACTACTAGTAATGCAAATTACACCGTTGCAGATATTATAGACAACGTAGGATTTTCAACTTCTGGATATGATGGTACAAGTTCTCCTGTTCAAGTTGCAGATTATTGGATCTGGAAATACACGAACAGACCAAGTAACTCATATTCTGAATGGCAACATGTAAGAAGTACAGGATCGTTAGCTATAGGTCAAGGGTTCACTATGAAAGGCCCAGGAACAGCTACGCCAGATCAAAATTATATTTTTAAAGGTCAGCCAAACAATGGAGACTTCAATACAGCTATTACTGCAGGAAATGCATACTTATTAGGTAACCCATACCCGTCTGCTATAGATGCCGACCAATTTATAAAAGACAATATTCATACTGCCGATGGTGGTAACAATAGTAAAAATGTTATAAATGGCGCTTTATATTTCTGGGATCATTTTGCAGTAAACAGTCATAATTTATCAAGTTATCAAGGTGGATATGCCGTTTATACTCTAATGGGAGGTACTGTTGCCATATCTACAGATTCAAGGATTAATGCTACTTACGCTTCTGGCTCTAAACTTCCAGAAAGATATATTGCTGTTGGGCAAGGATTCTTTGTTTCATCAGACGATGGTAGTGTAACAGGCTTAACACAACCTATTGAAGATGGAGATATTAACTTTAAAAATGGACAACGAATTTTCCAAAAAGAAACCGTATCCGGAAGTAATTCAGGATCAGTATTCTTTAAAGGCACTAAAAAAGCTAAAAGCAATACTAACAGTTCGGTGGACACAAGAGAAAAAATAAGATTAATGTTCGACTCTCCAAGTGGATATCACCGTCAGTTGTTAACGGGTGTAGACCAAAGTACGACTAACGGATTTGATTTAGGGTACGACGCAGTACTTATTGAAGATAATCTCGAGGATATGTATTGGAGTCTAGGAGATTCGAAATTACTAATACAAGCGGTAAATAACTTTGATGAAACTCAAAACATTCCGTTTAGCATGAAAATAACAAAAGAAGGTTTAGCTACAGTAAGTATTGATAATTTAGAAAACATTGACTCTAGCAAAAACATATACGTTCATGATATAGAATTAAACACGTATCATAATTTACAAGAGAGTGCGTTTACAATATTATTAACTCCAGGAGAATATAAAGATCGTTTTGAACTTACCTTCTCTAACCAAGAGGCTTTAAGCGTTGAAAATATTGAAGAAATAGACCTTCAAGTATATTTTTCTAACAATAAAGAAAGCTTAATAATTAACAACCCAAAATTACTGAACATCAAATCAGTAGAAATGCACAATATATTAAGTCAATCTGTTTTCAAACTAAATGCAGAAAATGATAAACTTAATGAAAACTATCTTGAATTTCCTGTTAAGCAAATTCATTCTGGAGTGTACATTATCAATTTAACTACTGATAAAAACAAAATCTCGAAAAAAGTATTGGTGGATTAAACCTTTAAAATAGCCCTTTTTTTTTTAGGGCTATTTTAAACACTTCAACGTGTTCCCAAATTTTTAGAAAAAAAATTAATTAATTCTAAATCGGCGCAGTAATTACATTTTTAATTACAAAGCCAAAACAAACACTTAACCATGAAGCATTTTGCTATAATTATATCTTTAGTGTTATCCCTCTTTGTTAGCAACAAAAAAACATATGCTCAAGTACACACAGCCCCTACATGTGCACAAAATTATAATTTAAATTGGTCTACAAACATAGCTAACGATAATTTCTGGCCACCAGGAAAACTATCAAACACCTACACCAATGTCAATAATTCGGGTACAGACATTACAGTTACTTTTGCGGGCGAAACAAATACTTTAGGTTTTTGGTATGGAAACACCCCTAAAGTAGGATCGCAATCTAGTTATTTATATAAAGGAATCGATTTATTATCCAATGGGTTTTCGGGTCCAGGTATTACATGTACAATAACATTTAGTCAACCTGTTTATGCGTTTTCTTTCGATGTTCATCATATAAACAAATGGAACTCTAATGGCGATAAATATACTTTTACAGGTAAAGACGTAAACGGTAACACCATTTACCCAGAGTTCACGCATTCCAATACTCCTTCTTATACTTCAAATAACAACACCGGTATTGTTAATGCTATTTCAAATAAAATATCTGGAGATAATGCTATAATAGGTGTTAACTACGCCAACTCAAACTACATTAAAAGTGTAACTTTTTTATGGGAAGATTGCGATACTTGCGACCATAACTTACCGCACGCAACAGGATTAGGGAATTTTAATTTCTGTATGCCACAAATTATAGATTTTGATGGTAAAGACGATTACATTAGTACCGCTCCTTTTCTTAATGGGGAAAAAGAAGTTACTATGATGTCGTGGATTAAATTAGATAAAAAATCTAATGGTGGACATATTATTGGGCAACCTAATTTTAATATGTCTATCGATTCAAACAAAAAATTACGTGCGCACATTAAGGCAAATGAGGGCAATCCAATTGAATCACCAGATTTATCGGAGTACTTTTTACAAGAGAACTTATGGTACCATGTCGCTTTAAAATATGATAGCAATTCGGGAAGCGCAAAACTATATCTAAATGGTGACGACATTTGGACTTACAGTCATGATGATTTATTAAATAACACACTAAATAACCGTACAGAATGGAATACTTATGATTTTGAAATAGGTAGAAATTCTAAAACTCAAAACGACTATTTTGAAGGCTCTATTTATGAATCGAAAGTTTTCAATATAGCTTTAAATGACAACCAACTACACCAACAGATAAATCAAGAAATTGAAAACAGTAACGGTAAGATTAGGGGCTCTATAATCCCGAAAGATATTGAAGGTTTATTATGGAGCGATTTACTCCTTTATTATAATATGGCCAATATAGAAAATGGAAATGTTATAGATTTATCTAGTAATAGTAGAGCTGGTAAAATTAACAATATACAGCTCGACCAAACCAGACAAGATTTCACAGCTCCTCTACCCTATGTAACGAGCATAAACAGCCAAGGAAATTGGAAAAACCCAGAGAATTGGGAAAATGGAACGCATTTAGATATAAACACTAAAATACCAAGCCATGCCATTATTAAAATAAAAGGCGATTTGGAAATTGACACAAATGTTGAAACAACAGGTTTAATAATTGACAATAATAAAACATTAAAAATCAGTAATAATTCTGCCCTAATTAACACCTGGTATTTAGCTCTCGATGGCGTTTTAGATTTAGAAGACAACTCGCAACTTATCCAAACATCAACAAGTACATTAAACCCAACTAGCTCTGGTATATTGGAAAAAAACATTCAAGGTACTGCTGATACGTATACTTATAATTATTGGTCATCTCCAGTTGGAAAACCAAACAATAGCTCCATAAACAATCCATATACTGTAAAAGATATATTTAAAGATATCACTTTTATAAGTACAGGATATAATGGTATTATCTCTCCATTGTCGGTGGCAGATTACTGGATTTGGAAATATAATAACAGCCTAAGCGACAAATATCCCACATGGCAGCAAGTGCGAAGCACAGGTAATATTTCTCCTGGCGAAGGCTTTACAATGAAAGGTCCTGGAACGGGAACTATAACAGAGGTACAAGATTATGTATTACAGGGAAAACCGAATAATGGAGAAATTAGTTTACCTGTTTATGCGGGTAACGATTATTTAATAGGCAACCCCTACCCTTCGGCTATTGACGCTGTTAAATTTATTCAAGATAACAAATCGGTTATTGATGGTGAAGGCGCAACAGATGGCACACTTTATTTCTGGAAACATTGGGGTGGCGGTTCTCATATTGCTAGTGAATACCAAGGTGGTTATGCTACATACTCACTTTCTGGAGCAGTACCAGCAGCAGGAAAATCGGAAGATCAAGGTGTCTTTTCAACTGGCGGTACACAAATAGAACTTCCTAGCAGGTATATTCCTGTTGGACAGGGTTTTTATGCCACAGCAGAAACTAATGGACATATTAAATTTAATAATAGTCAGCGTGCTTATTATTCTAAAAGCGTTCTAGCACGAAAAAACACATCAACAAAAAATATAACTGAGAATAACGAAGATCCTAGAACTAAATTAAGAATTGGTTTTAACTCCGTAGGCGGCCTACAAAGACAACTTTTAGTTACTGTTGATGAAAACGCTAGTACAGGATACGATTGGGGCTACGACTCAAAATATATAGACACTCAAGCAGATGATATGTATTGGTTAATTGACAATCAAAAATATACCATACAAGGTGTTAACGCATTTACAAAACAATCCTCTATTCCATTAGGAATACATACTAAAACCGACGGCTATAATAGCATACAGATAGATGAAATAAAAAATACTCCTGCAGATTTCGACTTATACTTACATGACAAAGCATTAGATCTTTATCATGATTTAAGCCAAGGTAAATATGAAGCATACCTTGAAGCTGGAGAGTATTTAAATAGGTTTGAACTTACTTTTGAAAAAGCTCATACATTGGATATTGTAGAAAATAGCATGGATCAAATTGAAGTTTACTATTCAAACGAAAAGGCAAACATTGTAATAAACAATCCTAAATCTAAACAAATTGAAAATATTGAAATGTTAAACATTTTAGGACAAACCCTTTTTAAATATCATGCTAACACCACACAAAATCATCTTGAATATAATACGCAGCAAATAACACCGGGTAATTATATTTTAAAGATAGATTCTGAATACGGAAGTGTATCAAAAAAGGTTTTCATAAAATAATAAGTTGAGTTTATATTCATAATTTTAAGTTAGTATTTATAAATCAGAAACTTAACTTATTTAAAGTCCTGAATTTCTATTCAGGACTTTTTACTTTTTAGTTTGAGCTATTAAAGCCTCTAACGACACCTTATCTTGCTCCCCAGAAATCATATTTTTTAAAGTATAAGTATTCGATTCTATTTCCTGATCGCCCACTAAAACCACAAAAGGAATGGCGCGCTTATTGGCGTGATTCATTTGTTTCTTCATCTTAGCAGCATCTGGATAAAGTTCGGCATTAACACCTTGAGAACGCAATTGTTTAATCGCTTTTAAGCTAAACAAAGCTTCTTTGTCCCCAAAGTTTATAAATAAAACATCAACGTTTTTATTTACCGTTTCCGGAAACAATCCTAATTCTTCAAGCACTAAATAAATACGATCTAAACCAAAACTTATACCTACACCACTCACATCTTTCATCCCGAAGATACCTGTTAAATCGTCGTAGCGACCACCGCCACCAATAGAGCCCATTTTTACTTGAGCCGGAGCAGAAACTTCAAAAATGGCACCTGTGTAATAATTTAAACCACGTGCAAGAGTTACATCTAGTTGTAATGCCGCCGTTGTTAAACCTAACTCTGTAATTGCTGTATTTATAAAGGCTAATTCTTCAATACCTTTTTTGCCTTCTTCAGAAGTATTTAATATTGATTTTAAACTTTCAATTTGAGATTCAAAAGAACCAGACAACGTAAATAAAGGTTGTAATTTCGATATGCCTTCATCTGAAATACCTTTAGCACGCATTTCTTCTTTTACCTTCTCCTCGCCTATTTTATCCAACTTATCTAAAGCTACCGTAAAATCGATAAGTTTATCACTAGCGCCAATAACTTCGGCAATACCAGATAATATTTTTCTATTATTAATTTTAATGGTAACACCTTCTAATTTTAATGCTGAAAAAACCGTATCGTATAATTGAATAAACTCCACCTCTTGCCATAACGACTTACTTCCAACCACATCGGCATCACATTGAAAAAACTCTCTAAAACGGCCTTTTTGTGGTCTATCTGCTCTCCAAACAGGTTGTATTTGATAACGCTTAAACGGAAATTCTATGTCGTTTTGGTGTTGCACAACGTAACGTGCAAAAGGCACAGTAAGATCGTAGCGTAATGCTTTTTCCGAAATCTTACTTACTGTTTTATTGGAATTTAAAATTTCTAACTCACTTATATATTCTTTAAAAAAACTAAAATAATAATTGTTTTTAAAACCTATTATCTTTATAGATTTTTCTTCTCCATGATACTTCCTAATTTCTTCAAAAAATGAAATAAACTCTTCTTTTGTTTTTTCAAAAAATCTTATCAGATATTGAGTATCGTTTCTGTTAGTTAAAACTGAACTAAAAGAATTCAATAATTGATCGTACCGATGCCCAATATTTACCGTTTTCTCCAACTCTAATCTAAGTGCTTCAAAACAAATTCCAAATGAAGCATTGATTCTTGCAGAATTAATCACGTCGTTCTTTACATCTTTCAAATAATCACCAGAATTCAAAATCTTAAAAATCAATCGATCACCTTCATCACCATATTTACCCATTAAGGTATCTGAGTTTTCAAAACTTGGTGTTTCAATAGGTTGAAATCCGAAAGTTTCAAAAGCAACACGAATGGTGTTAAAAATATAATTTCGTTTTGCTACTTGTTCTGGATTAAAATCTCGGGTTCCTTTTGGGATGCTTGGTTTTTGAGCCATATTTATGCCTGCAAAAGCAGGTATCTTTTTAATAATTAATAAAATATATTTATAACGTATATTCCGGCCTAAGCAGGAATAACAAAAATAATTAATCAATTGTCATTAGGTGTTTTTCCTCAGAAAAAAACTTGGCAGTCTCTTAAATAGAAACTGAATTTGTATTACAGCTAATTTATAAGCTTATAAAAATACTTATACAATTCGCCTTTAGTAATAGAAGCGCCTTGTTCAATCATTTTAAACTTATCTACATTCTTATCATCGGAGTATGCCTTATCGGCTTGTAAAAACTCGACATTATCGTCCATTAAATTTTCACGCAACCAATCATAGCCTTCTTGGGTTGTAATATCTACATCATTTTTTAGGTTAACTACAATAGCATGCATTTTATCTTCTTTCAAATGAAACAAGTACATGTGTTGTGGTGCAAAATGCTCAAGATATTCTGCTTTATTTAAAGCACCTTCCCAAATTAAATCGCTAAATACATCTAATTCCATTTCAGCCAAATCCGGCTTATTGGCTTTTAAATTTGTCCACTCATCTGCTGTTATAGATTGAGTTGCTAAAAAGTTGATGAATTCTTGGTGTAATTCTTCAAATTGTTCTTTTGTAAGTCTACTATACTTCATAATAAAAAAAATGCGCCCCTTAATTAGGAGCGCAAATTTAAGAATATATATGTTATTTTCTTAGAAAATATAACGTAAACCTACTTGAGCTTGCCATCTAGAAGCTAAACTAGAATCGAAACCAAATGTCGTAGAATCTTGATCGCCGTTAAACGAATACGTTGGTACTCCAGAACCATCAACACTCACACCTATTGGTTGTACATTGTTTGGTTGTTGAATAATACCCCAATCTGAATTTAATAAGTTTCCAAAATTTAAGATATCAATACTAAATTGAATGGTATTTGTTTTATCGCCAGCTACCGTAATATTATAATCTTGCAAAAACTTAATATCCCAACGTCCTCTCCAAGGTGCTAAAGCGCCATAACGTTCTGCATATTGTCCTCGTCTTCCGTTTAAATAATCATCTTGCTGAATATAGTTTTCCAATGCTGCTGCATCACCTGCGCCAGAAAATTGCATTTGACTAATATCTCCAGAAGTTGGAATGTAAATTAAATCGTTTAATCCAGAACCATCGCCATTTATATCGCCACCATAAGTGTAGTTAAATCTTCCTCCTTGTGCATATTCAAAAAATGTAGAAATAGTTGTTCCCCATTTATCATTTCCGTAATTCCACTTTTTACTAGCAACACCAATAAAACGGTGTGTATCTCCATATTTAGAATACGATAATACATCGTTATTAACGTTTCCAACTGCAGGATTACCAACAAAAGCATCACTTGTAATTTCTGCTTCAATAGAGTTTACATCCTTAGAATTTAAGTAGCTATACGCTAACATGGTATAGAAACCACCTTGAAACGTTTTTTGAGCTTTTAAAGAAGCATTCCAAATTCTACCTTTATCAGAATTTGTAAAAACAAATGCTCCATCTCCAGGGTTCCCATCAAAAGTAAGAATATCGGCAGCCGTATAAATAGGTCTATTATCCACACCTTGTAAAGTTCCTGATGGCGTAGATAGTCCCCAATGCTGTACATGAGCACCATTTATATCTTTAGTATATGAAAGATCTGCTGTTAAAATTAATCCGCTTTCTAGTTTTTTATCGACACCTAAATTAGTACGCCAAACTTGAGGATACTTATAATCTGGATCTACAGCCTGCAGGAAAAATGCATCTGGTGCAGCAATTTGATTACCTAACCAAACAAAAGGAAAACGCCCTGTAAATAACCCTGAACCTCCACGAATTTGGAACGTATCATCTCCATGAACATCATAGTTAAACCCGATTCTTGGTGATACTAACCAATCGCTATTTGGCATTTGTGTATTATCTATAGTAACAGATTCTCCTGTGCTAGGATCTTCATATTGTACACCTGGTAAAACAAAACCTCTGTCAATAACATCCTGTGCTTTTTGAGCAGAATCAAAAAACAAAGGCTTATCAAAACGTAAACCATATGTTAATTTGAATTTTTCTGTAACGTTCCATTCATCTTGCATATAGAAAGATAATTGCCCAACATTAGTTTCTGCTAGCGCCCAACCTTCTCCATCAGGAACCGCATTATTAGCATTAAATGTATTTTGTGGTGAAGCAAAATCGTAGCTTGTAGCATCAAAATCATTAATATCAACAGATCCAAAAAGATCAAACCCGTAGCTTGTTAAATTAAACGAGTTATCAAATTCGAATTTTTCAAATGAAAACCCTACAGTAAAAGTATGGTCGCCTTGAAAAAAGTTTAAATTATCTGAAAATTGAAATACTTTTTGGTCTAACCTATTATGCGCTGAAAATGGTTCGTGTCCCGCAATAATGTAGTTTGAACCTCCTTTGGTTATATTAATAGAAGGTGCTGGCGTAGAAAATGGGTTTCTAAAGTCATTAAAATGTGTGTACCCGATTTGTAATTTATTAGCTGAAGTTTCTGAAAGTGTAGAATTTAACTCTAACTGTACAGATCTAAGTTCATTATTAATTTCGTAACCAGAGTTTTGAAATTGTAATGTATTAGCATTTGGCCCTCTAAACGCTATAGCTGTTGGATGCGCAGGCTTTTCTTTTGAAGCGTTAAGGAAGTTATAAATAACCGCTAAACGGTTGTTATCGTTAATATTCCAGTCTAATTTAAAAATACCTTTAGTAGATCTTGCCGAATGTGTAAACCCTTGGTAAGCTCCGGGATCGTATCCAACAGCCAATAAGGCATCTCTAACTGCAATTAAATCGCTTTCTAAAACTCTAGATTCACTAATACCACCAGAACCTGTGTTTGGTGTCCAGCCATTAGTTCCTAAATCATCGCGTTCATCTTTTTCAAAATTTGCAAAGAAGAATAATTTATTTTTTACAATTGGTCCTCCAATGCTAACACCATATTGTGTTTGGTTTAAATCTGGTCTTGCAACCTCTTCTCCTTTTATCTTATTACCTGTTAAAGATTCATTTCTAGTAAACCCATAAACAGTTCCATGAAACTCATTTGTTCCACTTTTTGTAACAGCGTTTACAGATGCTCCTGTAAATCCAGATTGTGTAACATCGTAAGGTGCTGTAGATACTTGAATTTGGTCGATAGCATCTAAAGAAACAGGTTGCGAATCCGTTTGTCCACCTGGTGTTGCAGAATCCAATCCAAATGGGTTATTAAAAATAGCACCATCTAAAGAGAAGTTATTAAACTGGTCGTTTCTACCTCCAAATGAATTTCCACTTGCAGTAGGCTCTAACCTTGTAAAATCTGATGCCGATCTAGAAATAGTTGGTAAACGGGTTAATTCGCGTCTGCCCACACTAGTTTCGGCTCCTGTTCTATCGCTACCAAAAGTACCAGTACCTTGGCCAGCTTGAATAACTACAGCATCAAGTTGTTCGCTATCATCCTGCATAACAATATCAATATTCTGTGTTTTTCCTAAAGTTAAATACACATCATTAAATGATTGCTCCTTGTAACCTACAAAAGATATTTTAATAGCGTAAGGACCACCAATTCTTAAATTTAACAAGTTAAATCGACCATCAATGTTCGATGCCGCACCATACTTTGTACCCGTAGGTGTATGGATAGCCACAATGTTTGCCCCAGGAAGTGGCTGCGAAGTTTCGTCTAAAATTAATCCTTTTATGTTAGAGGTTGTAACCTGCGAAAATGCAAGAACGCTAAAACACAGTAAGAAGAAAGTAAGTGCTGTTTTTTTCATTTGAATACGTTATTTGAGTTAGTCTATAAATATTATGCGCACATAGTAATTATTCCAAACAAAAATAGCACAAAAAAAAGCCACTCGTAAGAGTGGCTTATCTTTATTTTAAGCTTTTATTAACTTTTTGTTAATTAATTAAGCTTGAGCAATAACTTCAAATTCTAAATCAACAGATACTTCTCTGTGTAAACGTACAACTGCTGTATATTTACCTAAACGCTTAACAGTAGTAACTGTTATGAATTTTTTATCTATCGTTTGTCCTTCTTTTTCTAAAGCCGCAGCAACATCAATGTTGTTTATAGATCCAAATAATTTGTCTCCAGTACCAACTTTAGCAGGTATTTTAATTTCTAATGCTTTAACTGCTTCTGCAATTACATTAGCATCATCAACTATTTTCTTTTCTTTAAAAGCACGTTGCTTTAAATTTTCTGCTAAAACTTTCTTTGCAGAAACTGTAGCTAGAATCGCTTGTCCTTGAGGAATTAAAAAGTTTCTACCATAACCGTTCTTAACTGTTACAACATCGTCTTTAAATCCTAAATTTTCAACGTCTTGTTTTAATATAAGTTCCATTGTTATCGGTATTTTATTTTAATAAATCTCCTACGTAAGGCATTAATGCTAAATGACGTGCTCTTTTTACAGCTACAGCCACTTTTCTTTGATACTTTAATGACGTTCCTGTTAAACGACGAGGTAAAATTTTACCTTGCTCGTTAATAAAACGCATTAAAAAATCTGGATCTTTGTAATCTACATACTTAATTCCAGACTTTTGAAACATACAATATTTCTTAGTCTTGTTTGTATCAATATTAAGCGGTGTTAAATATCTAATTTCACCGTCTTTTTTTCCTTTTGATTGTTGTTCTATTGATGACATAATTAAGCTTTTTGTTTAAGTTTAACTCTTCTTCTCTCAGCCCAAGAAATAGCATGTTTATCTAACGCTACCGTTAAATAACGCATAAAACGCTCGTCACGTCTAAACTCAACTTCTAAAGGTGTAATAACTTCTCCGGGTACAGTGTACTCAAATAAATGGTAGAAGCCACTTTTCTTGTTTTGAATTGGGTAAGCTAATTTTTTAAGCCCCCAATCTTCTTTTGATACCATCTTAGCGCCGTTAGAAACAAGAAAATCTTCGTATTTCTTTACTGTTTCCTTTATCTGATCTTCAGATAAAACGGGATTTAAGATGAAAACAGTTTCATAATGATTCATAAAAATCTATTTTTATTGTTAAAAATTGGCTGCAAAAATAATTAAATTCTATATATTACACAATATTATTACTCCCTATTTTTGAAACAATTAAAAGCACTATTTTATTTGTTAACAAAATGTTAAAAAAAGCATTTAAACGATGTTTTTTGGTTTTTAACCGAAAAAATCGTACTATTGTCGATATCTTAACCGAAATAATATAAATGTTATGACTTTAAACTGTGTAGTAGTAGATGATTCAGCGATACAACGTCTGTCTATTGTTAAGTTAGTCGAGAATCACCCATCTCTTAACTTAATAGCGGAGTACAGCAGTGCTTTAGAAACTAAAAATGGTTTAAATACGCATCAAGTAGACTTAATTTTTTTAGACATTGAAATGCCAGTGCTAAATGGATTTGAACTTTTAGACGTATTAAACAACAAACCCCAAATTATTTTTGTAACCGGTAAAACAGAGTATGCTTTTAAAGCATTTAACTATGATGCTACCGATTATTTACATAAACCAATTACAAGAGAACGTTTTAATACCTCGGTAGATAAAGCTTTAGAGCAACATAGGTTGACTTTAGACTTTAATGAAGAGGAAGGCGAACATATTTTTGTAAAAAGTAACCTTAAAAAACGTAAAGTATATATTAAGGACATTAAGTGGATTGAAGCACTTGGTGATTATGTAAAACTTGTTACTGAAGAAAACAGCTTAGTAGTACTTTCTACAATGAAATCTTTTGAAGCTGAATTACCTGAAGGGAAATTTTTAAGAATTCATAAATCTTACATCGTGAATCTAGATAAGATTGACAGATTTAACAGTAAAAATGTTGAAGTTGGCGCTTACGAAATTCCGTTAAGTAGAAATAAAAAGACCCAATTGGTTGATGCCTTAAATAATATTTAAGGTCTTTAAAAAAATTATAATGAATTCCGGACACTAGTCTAGAACGAATTATTTATAAAATTTGTTTACAAATTTCTATATCATTAAAAGTTATCGTCATTTAGAACTACCCTAACAAACGGAAAACCTTTTATAATCAAGAAGCTATTATTAATTTTAATAATAGCTTCTTTTATTTTAAATCTCAGGCTAAAACCAAAAAAACAGATTTGTTAAGAGATAACTAAAAATTATCCACATTTAGAATAACCCTAACCGACCTAAAATCTTTTACACTCATAAAGCTGTTATTAATTTTAATAATAGATTCTTTTGTTTTTGCCAACGATTGTTGTTTAGGGATTTTAACCAAAATGTTTTTATGAAACTGATTTCTAATTCTAGCAACCGGTGGCGACTCTGGCCCCAACACATTATCCTTAAACACCTGCCTTAAGGACTTAGCAAACCAAATAGATGCCGTATCTACCCTATTATAATCCTTATGTTTTAAAGTAATTTTTATCTGCTTGTAAACCGGCGGATATTTAAAATTATAGCGATCGTTCATTTGCTCCTTAAACATTTCTATATAATTATTGGTAGATACTTGTTGCAAAATATTATGATACGGATTATACGTCTGTATTAAAACCTTACCACGCTCTTCGGTACGTCCTGCCCTACCAGATACTTGCTGCATAAGCTGAAAACTACGCTCGTGTGCTCTAAAATCTGGAAAATTAAGCATATTATCGGCATTCATAATACCAACCAGCTTTACGTTTCTAAAATCTAAACCTTTGGTTAGCATCTGAGTGCCCACCAGAATATCAATTTCTTGTTGCTCTAAAGCAGTAATTATTTTCTCGTAACCATATTTGCCTCTTGTGGTATCCAAATCCATTCGGGCTACTTTATGTTCAGGAAAAAGCAATTTCACTTCTTCTTCTATTTGCTCAGTGCCAAAACCTTTATTGTCTAAATCCTGACCGCCACAGGCCTCACAATTTTGCTTCATAACAGAATTATAACCACAATAATGGCAGCGCAATTGATTTCTATATTGATGGTAGGTTAAACTTACATCGCAATTAGGACATTGCGGCGAGTGCCCACATGTATTACACTCCACAATTGGCGAGAATCCACGCCGGTTTTGAAATAATATAATTTGATGCCCTTCACTTAGCGTTTCCTGCATTTCCTCAATCAACCTATCGCTAAAATGCCCTTTCATGCGCTTTTTTTTCAGCTTATCCTTAATATCTACCAATTCAATATCGGGCATTAAAACATCGTTATAACGCTTTGTAATTTCAACAAACCCATATTTATTTTGCTGCGCATTAAAGTAACTTTCTAAACTTGGAGTAGCAGAACCTAACAGCGTTTTAGCCTTGTGCATGTGCGCTAAAACTACAGCAGTATCGCGCGCATGGTAACGTGGTGCAGGATCAAATTGTTTAAACGATTGTTCATGCTCCTCATCCACTATAATTAATCCCAAATTATCGAAAGGTAAAAATATAGATGAGCGTGCGCCTAATATTATTTTCGCTTTCGCGGAATTGTGCAGTACATTATTCCACACCTCAACACGCTCGTGCGTTGAGTATTTAGAATGAAAAACAGCAACCTGCTCGCCAAAGTAATTTTGGAGTCTTGTAACCAACTGTGTTGTTAAAGCTATTTCGGGTAGTAAATATAGAACCTGCTTTCCTTGTTGGAGTACATCTTCAATAAGTTTTACATACACCTCGGTTTTACCTGACGATGTTACACCATGTAATAAGGTAACGTGATGTTTTTCAAAAGACGCTTTTATTTCTGTTAAGGCTGTTTTTTGATACTCATTAAGTCGTTTTGAAGCTTCGGTTTCTTCACCAGAATACTCTACTCTATCTCTTTGAATATAATATTCTTTAAGTACACCTTTATCAATTAAAGATTTTATGATTGAGCTAGACGTCCCACTTTCGGTAGTTAAATCGGTTACTTTTACAGGCTTTTTAGTTTTGGCAGAAATAGAAAACAACGTCATAACAACATCCCGTTGTTTTGGTGCTCTACTCAAGTCATCCAACAATTTATGAAGCTCAACCTCGGCAGTAAAATGAGTATCTAACTTAACATAACGTACCAATTTTGGCTTATACTTTTCGTAAACCTCTTCCTCTACAGTAATAGCCTCTTTCTCAATAAGCCTTTTAATTACAGGAAGTACATTCTTTTTATCTAAAATACTGGATATATCATGAATCTTTAAAGACGACTGATGGTTCAATGCTTCGTAAACCAAAAACTCATCATCTTTTAATATGGACTCATCAATAGTTTTAACATTGTTTTTGGCTATTACAGTTTCACTTTCCAAAATAAAAGCACTTGGTAATGAAGCACGCATAACATCTCCCAAAGTACACATATAATACTCCGATATCCAATTCCAAAGTTTTAACTGGTATTCATTTACTACAGGCGATTCATCTAATATTTGCTGAATATCTTTCGCCTCATATGCCGATGGCGCATTTTCATGAATGCCATACACAATGCCAGTATAAATTTTAGATTTTCCAAAAGGAACAGCTACGCGCATGCCAACTTTTAAAAAATCGGCCTCGGCAGCAGTTATGCTATACGTAAATAGCTTTTGAAGCGGTATAGGAATTATAACGTCTATAAAGTGCAAACGGCGTATAGTTTAATGTTATAAAAAAAAATGAATTATTGATGACGAATCCAATATTGTGTAAGGTATAAAAACGCAATATAACCACGAACTTGAAGCTTTCCTGTTTCCTCAATTAGCTTTATTCTGCACTTATATTCTTTTCCATTTTCAGCATCGAAAATAGTTCCGTTTTTATAATATTCGTCCTGTTTTTCGAGCTCATTAATAATAACCATGCCTAGAATTGGTTTATCTTTTTTATCACCTTCACAATCTTGACACAAGGTGTTTTTATCAAACGGCTCTAATATTTCTATAACCTTACCAAAAATCTTACCGTTTTCTTCATAAATATCCACAATACATTTATGCGCTCCCGTTTCATCATCAACCGTTTTCCATTGTCCTAAAATATCTTGAGATTGCACCGTTAGCGACAAACAATAAAACAATATAAAACACATACAATTCTTCATAACTAAAAGCTTTTTCTAAGTTTATTTAATGAGGCATTTAATTCGTAACCCAACAATAAAATATTAGAGTTAAGCCACAGGTAAAATAATAATATTAATAACGCTCCAATAGAACCATATAGTTTGTTGTATTGTCCAAAATTTTCAATATAAATACCAAACAAATAAGACGTTAATATAATAAGTAACGTTGTAAATATGGCTCCTATAGAAAAGAATTTAGACTCGCGCCCTTCTCTTGTTCCAAAATAATACAAGGTAGCTGTTGCCATATATACCATAACCACAAAGAAAAGATACTGCACCACATTGGTCCAAAATACGCCTTCGGAATCTACATGATAACCTCTATCCTCGAAAGCAGTTATCAACTCTTGCACTACATATATTTGAATATATCCAAGTACAATAATGGTAAAAATAAGTAAAAAAGCTAATATTAAGGCTATACCTAAGGCATACAAATATTGTTTAAATACATTGCGAGTTAATTGCTCGTGATACGAGTTTTCGAATCCAGAAAAAACGGCGTTTACACCATTGGCCATTAATGCAACCGACAACACAAAAACGGAAGATAACAACCCGCCACGTTGCGACTGGTCTATATTTTCGAAAATATTTTCAAAGAAAAAATCTGAGGTACTTGGTGGTAAAAACGATTCTAGAAATTGTAAAAATTCAATTTTAAAATCATCAATAGGAACATAAGGGATAATAATTAAAACAAATAATAAAAAAGGAAATATAGCAGTAAAGAAGCTAAATGCTATAGCACTAGCTCGTGTTGTTAAAGCGCCTTTTACAATACCTGTAATGTACAACACAAGTAAATCGTAAAATGACAACCCTTCAAGTCCTGGAAGTTTTATCTGTTTAAAAAACCGTACCAAAATATTAATACCTGGTATTTTATCGAGTTTTTCATCAAGAGGTTTGGACATTAATAAATTGCGTTATAATTCTATATAGCAAAGTTATTAAAATTAAAAAGTAAAAGACGTTAATAAAAAAGTTAATTACTTAATAGCCTTTAAACTTAAATCCATATTGTGTACAGAATGCGTTAAAGCACCACATGAAATATAATTTACACCGCATTCGGCATAGTGTCTAATTGTAGTTTCGTTAATATTACCTGAAGACTCCGTAAGGCATTTATCTCCAATTAACTTTACAGCTTTTCTAGTATCTTCATAATCAAAGTTATCTAGCAAAATTCTATAAACCCCTTCGTTATTTAAAATTTCTTGAACCTCAGATAAATCTCTGGCTTCGACCATAATTTGAAGATCCCTTTTAGTTTCGTTCAAATAATCTTTAGTCATTTCAATGGCTTTTGTAATACCTCCTGCAAAATCGATGTGATTATCTTTAAGCATAATCATATCATACAATGCAAACCTATGATTTTCGCCACCACCAATTTTAACAGCCCATTTTTCTAACACACGAATACCTGGAGTTGTTTTTCTTGTATCTAAAATTCTAGTTTTGGTACCTTCAACCAAATCAACAAACATTCTAGTTTTTGTAGCAATCGCACTCATACGTTGCATCGCGTTTAATACCGTACGCTCTGCTTTTAAAATAGATTGCGATGGCCCTTCAACATACATTACGATATCTCCATAAGTTACCTCGGTACCATCTTCAATACGAACATCTAGTTTTAGATTTTTATCAACATAAGCAAACACCTTTTTGGCAAAATTAACACCACCAATAATTCCTTTATCTTTAACTAAAAGTTTAGCTTTCCCTCTAGCGTTTGCCGGAATACAAGCCAAAGAACTATGATCGCCATCTCCAACATCTTCACGAATGGCATTTTCAATAATCATCTTAACTTCTGTGTCAAACTGCTCTTGTGTTATCATAATAGTTTTTTAGTTAATCCGAGCAAAAATAAGAAATAGATTCACTAAATTAAATTTTACAATTACGAATTTTCTATTTTTTTCTTATTTAAATGTATTATTCATAAAGAATATATGTTTTTTTTTACATTTCGAATTAACTAATAGTTTAAAAATCATTGTTTTTAGCAATTCAAGTTACCAATTATGAGCTCATTATGATTCTAACTTAAAATATATTTAATTTGTCTATTGAATAAAATGATCCAAAATCTACTGAATTAGAATTTAAGCAATTCTTTACTTTTTTGGTCTTGCTTTACTGTTTTAAGCAAAAAACTATTAATTGATTACAACTAAATGACTATTACACTAATTACAATTGGTAAGACCGACAACAAACAACTTACGGCCTTAATAGAAGATTACACCAAACGCTTGGGCCATTACATAAAGTTTAATTTAGAGGTTATTCCGGATATAAAAAATTCTAAAAACTTAAGTGAAACCCAACAAAAAGAGAAAGAAGGCGAGCTCATTTTAAACAAAACTAAACCTACAGACACCCTAATATTACTCGATGAAAACGGTAAACAGCTCGATTCTGTTGCTTTTTCAACGTACTTACAGAAATATATGAATTCCGGAATAAAACGACTTGTATTTGTTATTGGAGGTCCTTATGGTTTTTCTGAAGACATTTATAAAAAAGCAAACGGGAAACTATCTTTATCTAAAATGACGTTTTCTCATCAAATGATTCGCTTATTTTTTATAGAGCAATTGTACAGAGGCTTCACTATCTTAAAAAACGAACCTTACCACCATAGGTAAATTGACAGTCGCGGTCTCAGTTTTCAGTACTTACTCAGACTTAAAAAAATTAAATAAAAAAAGATGACTAAAACTAATTTTCAGCCATCTTTTTTTTTGGTTATAAGGTCTTCCCACTAACCACTAATGTGTTTTATATATCTCTTTGCGCTTTTTAAGTTGTCGCTCTAAATCGCTTATAGTTTCTCTTACCGATACCTCAAAATTATGCTCGTTCGACGTTGCAAAAATCCGTGGTCCTGGTAAACTTAATTCAATATTACAAATTTTACCTT
Source organism: Algibacter amylolyticus (assembly GCF_014202225.1). GTDB lineage: Bacteria > Bacteroidota > Bacteroidia > Flavobacteriales > Flavobacteriaceae > Algibacter_B > Algibacter_B amylolyticus. The sequence continues at coordinate 108,514 of NZ_JACHGE010000008.1, read as the reverse complement.
TATCGTGATCTTTATCATCTTGCTTAAAATGCACAGCCGCATTTATTAAAAACTCATATCTGTTAAACAATTTTTCTAACTTCTCCTTTGTGAATAATGAAAGTGTTTCACTTACATCCACTCCTACATACTGAAAATTTACTGTCATAGTCGTTCTCTTTTAATGTTTAAATATTACCCCAATATACACGTTTTTTACATAAGAAAAAGAAACAAAAATCATAAAATGGTGCTAAATTTTTATTTAGAAAAATAAATACCCTCCATTGTTATTTAAAATCAATAAATAGTACTTTTGAAAGTATAAAAAATTATATATGCAACTCGTTTTCGCAACCAACAACTTAAATAAGGTTAAAGAAGTTCAAACTTTAATTCCTTCTGAAATAAAAATACTTAGTTTAAAAGATATAGAATGTTTCGAGGATATTCCTGAAACACAAAACACTATAGAAGGTAATGCTATTCAAAAAGCAGAATATATAAAAACCCATTACGGTTATGATTGTTTTGCTGACGATACAGGTCTAGAAGTTGAAGCTTTAAACGGTGCTCCGGGAGTTTATTCTGCACGATATGCCGGAGAACAAAAGGATGCCAACAACAATATGGATAAATTACTAGAAGCTTTACAAAACAAAACTAATAAAAACGCGCAATTTAAAACCGTTGTTGCGCTTAATTTAAATAATAAGACACAAACGTTCACGGGAATATGCCAAGGAAGCATAACAACCTCTAAACATGGTGATAAAGGTTTTGGATACGATCCTATTTTTAAACCAAACAACTTTAATATTACGTTTGCCGAAATGGATTTGTCTACAAAAAACAGCATTGGACACCGCGGAAAAGCCGTTACTAAACTAGTCCAATTTTTAAAACTTCTTAAAGAAAAAAATTAGTAAAAAAAGTATATTGGGTGTTGGCTATTAATTTTCTTTATCTTACTTTTAATTTATGACAGAGGAAGCTATAGAAAAAGAGAATGCTACTATTGCCAAAGCCTACAAGGAATTATTAAAAGTTAGTTACACCACACTTTCTGACGACGATAAAAAACTAATTCGTAGTGCTTTTGAGGTAGCTTTAGACGGCCATAAAGACCAACGAAGAAAATCTGGAGAAGCTTATATTTTCCACCCTATTGCTGTGGCCAAAATTGTAGCACAAGAAATTGGGCTAGATGCAACTTCTATTGCCGCGGCTTTACTTCATGATGTTGTGGAAGACAGTCCAGATTATGAAATAAAGGACATTGAAAAAAAGTTCGGAAAAACCATTGCAACTATTGTGGATGGTCTAACAAAAATATCCTCCTTAAGTAAAGAAAAGGATATGGATGTATCCTTACAAGCAGAGAATTTTCGTAAAATGCTACTAACCCTAAATGATGATGTAAGGGTTATTATTATAAAAATTGCAGATAGGCTTCACAATATGCAAACCATGGACTCTATGCGTCCGGATAAACAAGTTAAAATTGCATCTGAAACCTTATATATTTATGCGCCATTAGCACATAGAATTGGCTTATATAATATTAAAACCGAACTTGAAGATTTAGGATTAAAATATACCGAACCTGAGGTTTACGACGACATTCTTCATAAAATAAAAGAAAGTAAAGAGGAACAAGACGAGTATATAACTCAGTTTAGCGATGTTATAAAAAACTCACTCGATAAAGAGAATTTAAGATATAATATAAAAGGAAGACCCAAGTCTATATTTTCTATTAGAAAGAAAATGATAAACCAGGGTGTTACTTTTGATGAAGTCTACGATAAGTTTGCTATCCGAATTATTTACAAATGTGACGCAGACCCGCAGAATGAAAAGTTTATTGCTTGGAAAATATACTCCATAGTAACAGATCACTTTAGGCCCAACCCTATTCGATTACGCGATTGGATTTCATCACCAAAGTCAACTGGTTATGAAGCCCTTCATATTACTGTAATGGGCCCTAAAGGACGCTGGGTAGAAGTACAAATACGTAGTGAGCGCATGCATGAAATAGCCGAAAAAGGCTATGCGGCCCACTACAAATACAAACAAGGTAGCGAGAAAGAAGACAATTTAGAAAGCTGGATAAACAGATTACAAGAAGCATTGGAAAATCCAGAAATGAATGCTGTAGATTTTGTAGAGCAGTTTAAACTCAACCTTTACTCCAAAGAAATATTTGTATTTACTCCTGGTGGAGATTTAAAATCGCTTCCAAAAGGTGCAACAGCTCTAGATTTTGCCTTTAGCATTCATACCGAGGTTGGTATGAAAACGCGTGGCGCTAAAGTAAATGGTAAACTCGAACCTTTAAGTCATGTTTTAAATAGTGGCGATCAGGTTGATATTTTAACTTCCGATAGTGTAAAACCTAATCCCAACTGGTTAGATTATGCAACAACAGCTAGAGCCAGAAGTAAAATTAAATCGGCTTTAAAGGAGGATAAAAAGATAATTGCCGAAGACGGAAAAGAAATACTAAGACGTAAATTAAAACAATTAAAAATTACGCTTGATGAAACTTCCGTTAATGAAATGGTTAATTTCTTTAAGCTTAAAACCAGTCTCGATTTATTTTACAGAATTGGTCTTGGCTCTATAGATAACACCATGTTAAAAAGCTATGCTTCGTCACGAAGCAATGCTTTAATGAGTTATATTAAAAATAAAATTTCTAGAAAAACAACCATCTCGAAAGAGGAGTTGGAAAAACAAGAAATTACTTTAAAATATGATTCTATTGTTTTTGGTAAAGACGAAGAAAAACTAGATTACAAAATAGCAAATTGTTGTAACCCAATACCTGGCGATCGTGTTTTTGGGTTTTTAACCGTAAAGGAAGGCATTAAAGTGCACAAAAAAAATTGCCCTAACGCTGTTAGCTTGCAATCTAATTACTCTTACAGAATCATGGAGGCTAAGTGGATTGATTCCTCTCAGCAAGAGTTTTTAGTTAAAATTGAATTAACAGGAATTGATCATATCGGGCTTGTTAACGATATTACTAAAATAGTATCTTCTAACATGCATGTAAACATGAAAAGCATCAGTTTTGAAACTAACGCGGGACTTTTTTCAGGAAAAATTAACGTTGTTGTTAAGAATAATACCATAATTAGAAAACTATTAGAAAAACTCAAAAAAATTAACGGCATAGATAAAGTTAGAAGGGTTTAGCTAAAATCATCTGTTTTTGTTTAAACACATTTTTGAATATATATTGTTAATATTTTATTACATAGCCTTGCTACGCCTGTGTTTTCAAACTTGTAGACACATAAAATTAGTTAATAAAATTCCATCAACATATTCTAAACAGTCTATAAAAAAAGTGTAAATTTGCAATGAATTATGGATGAAAATATAGATTCGAAAAATCAAGAGATTGTTAAAAGCGTATTTACTAGCTTTTTAGAAACAAACGGGCATCGCAAAACACCTGAACGCTATGCTATACTTCAAGAAATTTATAATAACAAAGAGCATTTTGATATAGAATCCCTATATCTTAACATGAAAAACAAAAAGTATCGTGTGTCTCGTGCTACATTATATAATACTATCGAGTTACTGTTAGATTGTAAATTGGTAAGAAAACACCAATTTGGAAAAAACCAGGCACACTACGAGAAATCTTATTTTGATAGACAGCATGATCATGTTATTCTTACCGATACTGGTGAAGTTATTGAGTTTTGTGATCCTCGAATTCAATCCATAAAAAAAACGATCGAAGAAGTTTTCGATATAGAAATTAATAACCACTCGCTCTATTTTTACGGAAATAGAAAATCAACAACTAATAACTAATTTTTTAAGATGGCAGTAGATTTACTACTTGGACTACAATGGGGAGACGAAGGCAAAGGAAAAATTGTTGACGTACTTACCTCTAACTACAATATTATTGCACGTTTTCAAGGTGGACCAAACGCAGGACACACCTTAGTTTTTAACGGAAAAAAACATGTATTACACACCATTCCTTCAGGAATTTTTCATGACGAAGCCACCAACCTTGTTGGAAATGGCGTAGTTATAGATCCTGTAATTTTTAAAGGTGAACTTGATAAATTAGAAGAACAAAATGTTGACTACAGAAAATCATTAATGATTTCTAGAAAGGCACATATTATTTTACCAACTCATAGATTACTTGATGCTGCGAGTGAAACCTCTAAAGGAAAAGCTAAAATTGGTTCTACTTTAAAAGGTATTGGTCCAACATACATGGATAAAACTGGTAGAAACGGTATTCGTGTTGGCGATTTAGAATTAAGTGATTGGAAAGACAAATATAGAGCTCTAGCAGATAAGCATGAGTCTATGATTGCTTTTTACAATGTTGAAATTGAATACGATTTAAAAGAATTAGAAACCGAATTTTTTAAAGCTGTTGAAGTTTTAAAATCTTTAAAGTTTATCGATTCGGAGGAATATATCTATCAAGCACAAAAATCTGGACAAACTATTTTAGCCGAAGGTGCTCAAGGATCTTTACTAGATATCGATTTTGGAACCTACCCATTTGTTACTTCAAGTAACACAACTGCAGCCGGCGCTTGTACTGGTTTGGGTGTCGCTCCAAATCAAATAGGCGAAGTGTTTGGTATTTTTAAAGCATACACAACACGTGTAGGTTCTGGCCCATTCCCTACCGAGTTATTTGATGAGGATGGCGCAATGATGGCTAAAGTAGGTAACGAATTTGGAGCAACTACCGGTCGCCCAAGACGTTGCGGATGGTTAGATTTAGTAGCCTTAAAATATGCTTGTCAAGTAAACGGTGTTACACAATTAATGATGATGAAAGGCGATGTACTTTCTGGTTTTAAAACATTAAAAGTGTGCACAGCTTATAAATATAAAGGTGAAGTTATTGAACATTTACCATATAATATTGAACCTGAAAACGTAGAACCTATATACACTGATTTTAGTGGTTGGAATGAGGACTTAACAGAAATGTCTGAAGCGTCTCAAATGCCAAAAGCACTTAACGCATATATTGAGTTTTTAGAAAAAGAATTAGAAATTCCTATCACAATAGTTTCTGTTGGACCGGATAGAAAACAAACAATCTTTAGAAAATAATTTTTTCGAAATATTAATTACAAAAAAACGCTTCAAAAATTATTGAGGCGTTTTTTGTTTCAATATACTTAAACATCATATTTATCGTTATTTTTGCTATAAATCATTTAAACTTTGAACAAACTACACCTTTTACTTTTTACCCTTTTTATTGGTTTTGTTTCAATAACAGGTGCTCAAGAAAAAAAGAAAATTAAAATAGAATACGCTGGTAAATTAACCATTGATGATGAAAATTACCCTGGCGCTAAAATTTTAACTCGAGATGATGCACAACAGGTTCATATAGAACATGGAGGTGCAAATATGTGGTGCGACAAGGCTATACATTACAGTAAGGATAACTTTATTGAAGCTTATGGTAATGTAAAGCTAAAACAAGGCGATACTATAAATATGACTTCTAAGTATATTGAGTACAGCGGTATTACAGAATTAGCGTTTGCTAGTGGCGATGTGGTAATGACAGACCCAAATTCCACCATTACTTCAGACACCCTATATATGGATCGCACAAGACAACAGGCATTTTACAGAAGCGGCGGAACGGTTGTAAAAGATTCATCGGGTACCATTACAAGTAAAATTGGAAGGTATTACATGGATCAAAAAAAATATCAATTTGTTGAAGATGTTGTTTTGGTTAGTGAAGAATCAACTATAAATTCAGATTACTTCGATTTTTATTCAGACACTGGTTATGCCTATCTTTTTGGACCATCAACAATTACTACAGAAGAAAGCAAAACTTATTGTGAAAAAGGATTTTATGATACTGAGAATAAAGTAGGTTATGCGCTTAAAAAAGCAAGAATCGACTATGATGATAGAATCATTGAAGGCGATAGTTTATATTTTGATAATAATAAAAGTTTTGCCTCTGCCACCAACAATATAAAAATAACAGACACAATAAACAAAAGTATTGCCAAGGGGCATTACGCCGAGGTATTTAGGGAAAAAGATTCTTTATTTATTACCAAACGTGCTTTGGCTACAACCGTTCAGGAAAATGACTCTATATATATTCATGCCGATAAAATAATGATAACTGGCAAACCAGAAAACCGAATTATTAATGCCTACTATAACGCCAAAATTTTTAAATCGGACCTTAGTGGAAAAGCAGATTCCATTCATTCGGATGAAAAAACAGGTGTCACCAAATTATTAAATATACCACGTCTTTCTAAAGGCGATAAGTTTTCAGTAATACGAAAACCTATTCTTTGGAATTTAGGAAATCAAATGACTGGAGATACCATACATTTAATTTCAAATCCAGAATCAGAAAAAATAGACTCATTATTAGTTTTTGAAAATGCCTTTGTTATTAGTCGAGATACTATTAGCGAAAACGGATACAATCAAATAAATGGCAAACGGTTAGTCGGATTATTTAATGATAAAAATGAATTAAATCAAGTTGTTGTTACAAAAAATGCACAATCTATTTTTTATGCAAGAAACGATAAACAAGAACTTATAGGTATAGATAAATCTAAATCTGGAAGTATTTCTATTTTATTTTCCGAAGGTGATATAAATGAATATACAAGGTTTAATCAAATTGATGGAAACTTATTTCCTGAATCAAGATTCTCCGAAAAAGAAAAATTATTAAAAGGTTTTGATTGGCGAGAAGATGAAAGACCACGGAATGTTGACGATTTATTTAAAGACGACCCAGCATTGGAATTACCCGTTATTAAGGGGCTAGAAGATTATGTTCCTCAAGAAGATTTTTTCGACGAATCTTTAAAAGAAAGAATTAATGCATCAAGACGAGTGTATAAATTTAAAGCAGAAAAAATAGAAAATTTAATTCTTCATGAAAATGAATTTGACCACACCACATGGACAAAAAACAACTTAACTGTCACAAAAAATATCATGACAGCTCCAAATGGTAAAACCAATGCTGAACAATTGGTGAGTATCAATAATAAAAACGGACAATTTATACAAGTTATAAATAAGGCAACTGGAAACTTTAAGTTTTCTATTTGGCTAAAAGGAAAAGGTAATGTTATCATTGGTTTTCAAGAAGCGGGAAAAGATTTTACAGTTTATAAAAAAGCAAATATAGAACTAACAAATAACTGGGTTGAATACGATATAGAGTCGGAGAAAGAAAATGATGGAAGTAGCTTTAGGTGCTTAATTACTGGTATTAAACCTAATACTGAATTATACGCTTGGGGGGCTAGATTAATTAATGTTTCATCCTCAAAACCAATTAAGAAATTAACCGATTTACCAAAAAAAGTACTACCTCAAAAAAAGAAAGCAGAATAAATTAACGTAGATAAATGAAATCTGATTTTATCAAATACCAAGCACAAACCACCCCGCACCCATTAGCTATGGAGATTTCGCATGCTAATGGCTCATATATTTATGATACCAACAATAAAGCATATTTAGACTTTGTTGCTGGTGTTTCTGCTTGTCCTTTAGGACATAATCATCCTAAAGTAATTGAGGCTATAAAAAAACAGTTAGACCGTTATTTACACGTTATGGTTTACGGTGAGTATATTCAAAAACCAGCCGTAGAACTCACTAAATTACTAGCTAAACATTTACCAAAATCATTAGAAAAAACATACCTAACAAACTCAGGAACCGAGGCTATTGAAGGTGCATTAAAGCTAGCTAAACGCGCTACTGGGCGTAGCGAAATTATAGCCGCAAACAAAGCCTATCATGGCAATACTATGGGCGCCATGAGTGTTATGGGCTTTGAAGAACGCAAACAAGCTTTTAGACCGCTACTACCAAACGTAAAATTTATTGACTTTAATAACGAAGCCGATTTAAATAAAATAACTACAAAAACAGCTGGTGTAATTTTAGAAACCATACAAGGAGGCGCTGGGTTTATTGAACCTAACCCTAACTATTTAGAAAAAGTTAGAGCTCGATGCACACAAGTTGGAGCCTTGTTAATTTTAGACGAAATCCAACCAGGAATTGGTCGTACTGGTAAGCTCTTCGGTTTTGAAAACTACAACTGTGTACCCGATATTCTGGTTACTGGCAAAGGTTTAGGTGGCGGCATGCCAATTGGTGCTTTTACAGCATCGGGAAAACTAATGGACTTACTTCAAGATAATCCAAAACTAGGACACATTACCACTTTTGGCGGGCATCCCGTTATTGCTGCTTCTGCCCTAGCCACGCTTAAAGAAATCACAGAAAGCAATTTAATAGCAGACACCCTTGAAAAAGAAAAGCTGTTTAGAGAGCTATTAGTCCACCCATTAATAAAAGAGGTTAGAGGAAAAGGACTAATGCTAGCGTTTTTAACACCTTCTGCCGAAATTACAAACGCATTAATTCTAAAATCTGAAAAGCTTGGTTTAATATTATTTTGGCTTTTATTTGAACCCAAAGCGGTAAGAATAACGCCTCCACTAACTATTTCGAACGATGAAATTAAGGAAGGTTGCCAGATAATACTTGGAGTTTTAGATGAAATTCAACAATCAACAACTTCAAAATAACACATTGATTATCAAGTGTTAAATCCGTAGACCACTCGTAAATCCTATAAATGTTCATTACTTTGTTAAAAACATTTATACAATCTGGCCTATATCAAGAAATAGTAGCTTAAATTTATAATACTAGTAATTTTTAAATGTGCTTATGGAGTTTAGTCATAATGACAACAACAATTTGCCTATCACCAAGTTTGAATCGATGTTAAAAACAAACCATGTTTTGTTTTTTGACTCGGAAGAATTTGAAAATATTATTCACCATTACCTAAATCAAGGAAAAATTGCTCTAGCTAAAAAGGCAATTAAACTTGGTTTGGATCAGCACCCAACATCTATTAATTTAAGACTTTTTAAAGTAGAAATTTACATTTTTGAAGATAAGCTACAAGAAGCAGACGATTTGCTAGACGAATTATATAGTATAGATCCCAGCAACGAAGAAATATACATTCAAAAAGCTAATATTTTTTCGAAAAAAGACGATCATGAACAGGCCATAAAAATTCTTAAAGAAGCCGCTAAATTAGCAGAAGATTTGGTTGATTTATATTCTTTAATTGGTATGGAGTATTTATTTTTAGACAACTATGAAGAGGCTAAAACCTATTTCATGAAATGTTTGAAAACGGACCCTAATGATTATTCGGCATTATACAATGTCATTTATTGTTTTGAGTTTTTAAACCAAAACGAAGATGCTATTTCTTATTTAAATGATTTTTTAAATGAAAATCCATACTGCGAAGTAGGTTGGCATCAGCTAGGTAAGCAATATGTTACTTTAAAAGAATTTGAAAAAGCATTAACTGCTTTTGATTTCGCTATAATTTCCGATGATACTTTTGTTGGCGCATATCTAGAACTTGGCAAAGTTTTAGAAGAGCTAAAACGCTTTGATGAAGCCATAGCAAACTATACAATTACACTTAAGTTAGACGACCCAACTTCTTTCGCTTTACTTCGTATTGGTAGCTGTTATGAAAAATTAAATAAAGACGATTTAGCCATTCAGTATTATGACAGAACGGTTCATGAAGACCCGTTATTAGACAAAGGCTGGATTGCCATTACTAAGTTTTACAATAAAAAAGGGAACTATCAAAAAGCGCTTTTCTTTATTAATAAGGCTATAAATATTGATTCTGAAAACGTAACCTACTGGAAGTTATATTCTCAAATAAACCACCGTTTAAGTTTTTATGAAGAAGCAGAACGTGGTTATAAAAAAACGATCGAGCTTGGAAACTACGAACTTAATACGTGGTTATCTCGTGGCGACTTATTAATTCAATTAGGGGAACCACAAGCTGCCATTTTAAATTTTGAACAAGCTGTAGAATTTTACCCAGAAAATGCCGAACTAGAATACCGTTTAGCAGGATTGTTTTTTGTTTTAATGGAAAACGATAAAGGTATTTTTCACCTTAAAAATGCTTTAAAGCATAATAAAGATTATGCCTTTATTATTGACGAACTTTTCCCTAAGGTATCCAACAAACTGTTGGTTAAAAATATCCTTAAACAAATTGAAAAGTAAGCCGTTCATCTCGTGCTAATAATTTTTTTTTAGTAACCAATTGTATACCTTTGGTTTTCTGATAAAATATTATGCAAAGAAACCTTAAAGATTACCTTATAATCTCCTTTAAAGGATTAGCCATGGGAGCTGCAGATGCTGTTCCTGGAGTGTCAGGAGGCACAATCGCTTTTATTTCTGGAATTTACGAAGAACTTATATCTAGCATTAGTAATGTTAACGGAGCTCTTTTTAAAACTCTATTTAGCGAAGGACTAAAGGCTTTTTGGAAACAAGCAAATGGCAATTTTCTATTAGCACTATTAACAGGAATCATAATTAGTTTTGTTTCCTTTATGAAACTTGCTAAATATTTACTTGAATACCATCCTGTTTTAATATGGTCTTTCTTTTTCGGACTAATTGTTGCCAGTATCTATTTTGTTGGTAAGCAAATTACAAAATGGAATTTAGGTACCATAGTCGCACTAATTATTGGTGCTGCCATAGCCTTTTACATAAGTAAATTACCCTCTTTAGGCACTAACGAAAATCCTTGGTTTTTATTTATTGCTGGAGCTATTGCTATTTGTGCTATGATATTACCAGGTATTTCCGGTTCTTTTATATTAATAATACTTGGTGCATACAAAACACTAAGTAATGCCATACACGACCTAGATGTAAAAAAAATAATCATATTTACTGGGGGTGCTGTAATAGGTTTACTAAGTTTTAGCCATGTTTTAAAATGGCTATTTAAACATTACCACAACATTACTTTGGCTGTATTAACAGGGTTTATTTTTGGATCGTTAAACAAAGTTTGGCCTTGGAAAAAAACCTTATCATGGTACACAGATTCTAAAGGAATAGAAGTTCCGTTGTTACAGGAAAGCGTAACTCCGTTAGCTTTTGAAGGTGCAAATCAAATGTTGTACGCCATAGTATTAATGATTTTCGGCTTTTTAACTATTTTTATTCTTGAACGCGTGGGCTCCAAAAAATAATGCAAAGCACAAGAACACTAACAGATAAAATTTTTCTAATCTTAAAAGGATTAGGTATGGGAGCAGCCAATAAAGTTCCTGGAGTTTCTGGTGGTGTTGTGGCATTTGTTGCTGGTTTTTACGAAGAGTTTATCTACTCCTTAAAAAAAGTAAACAAAACAGCCTTTAAGTTATTATTTAACGGGCGTTTTAAAAGCTTTTATAAATATATTAATGGTCGCTTTTTAAGTCTGCTTTTTCTAGGTATGATTGTTAGTTATTTTAGTATCTCCAAGATATTAGATTATCTAATAAAACACTACGAACTCTATATTTGGAGTGTCTTTTTTGGCATGATAATAGGGTCGATTTATTATATAAATAAAGATTTTAAAGATTGGAATTTTAAAACTTACACCTCCTTGGCTATTGGCATATTGCTTGGTGTGGGTATTAGCTTTTTAAACCCTGCGAAAGAGAACGACAACCTGTGGTTTGTTTTTTTCTGTGGAATAATTAGCGTTTCTGGAATGACTTTACCAGGATTTTCAGGCTCCTTTATTCTTATTCTTCTAGGAAATTATGTATTGCTTTTAGTAGATTCTGTAAATGCATTATCCGATACATTCACCGAAATGATAAGCGGCGATTTTAGCTTTGTTGATAATCCCGAACGTATTAGAATGTTAAAAGTTTTAGTGGTTTTCACCTTAGGTTCTGTAACAGGTTTAGTCACCTTTTCGCATATGTTAAGCTATATCCTAAAACATTATAAAAGCATTACTCTTTCGGCTATATTAGGATTCATTATAGGATCACTAGGTGTTGTATGGCCTTGGAAAAAAACAATTTATAAATTAGACGAATCAGGACATTTTTTGTTAGATTCTGCCCAACAAAAGGTAATTGAAAATTACCAACGTTTCATTCCTAGTTTAAACACAGAAACTTATTATGCTATTGGTTTTATTTTCCTCGGAATAGTAATAGTTTTGGCATTGGAATGGTACGGACAAAAAACAAGAAAAGCAACATGAATAAATTAGGTTTATTAGGTAAAGACATATCTTACTCCTTCTCGAGAACATATTTTAAAAAGAAATTTGAAAATGAAAATATCAAGGATACTTCTTATGAAAATTTCGATATTAAGAACATTGATTTATTTCCTTCAATAATTAAAGAAACCGAAGGCTTAAAAGGCATGAACGTTACCATTCCTTATAAAGAGCAGGTTATGCCTTTTCTAGATAAAATAAATAAAAAAGCCAAGGCTATTGGTGCCGTAAACACCATCAGGATTACAAAAAAAGGAAAATTAATTGGCTATAATACAGATTGTTATGGCTTTAAAAACACGATTAAACCTTTTATAAAATTACATCATAAAAAAGCTTTAATTTTAGGTACAGGAGGCGCTAGTAAAGCTATTGCTTATTCATTAAACGAAATGGGCATTTCATACCAGTACGTATCCCGAAATTTAAAAGATGGCGTTACTTTCTCCTACGATACCTTAACAGAGCAGGACATCGAAGAGCATCAAATCATTGTAAATTGCACGCCGCTAGGTACTTTCCCTAACATTCAAGATTGCCCAAACATTCCATATAAGGCAATTACAAAAAACCATATACTTTTCGATTTAATCTATAACCCAGAGGAAACTAGGTTCTTAAACCTAGGGAAACAAAATAATGCTACCATTATAAATGGCCTAAATATGCTAAGGCTTCAGGCCGAAAAATCTTGGTCTATTTGGGGACTTAAATAAACAGGTAATACTACTTTGTAAATACTATACTTGTTAGTATCTTTAATGTCGAAAGTAATTTTGACGAACCCTAACATTTTTTATAATGTCTGATATTAATAAACCTGAACAAGTAGACGGAAACGAAGCTTTAAAACCTAATAACGATTCTACTCCATTAACCGATAACACCAACGAAGAAGCAACATCTGATGCTCCCGAAGTTGAACCGCAAACTTCCGAGCCGGAAAAAAATGATGGAGAAGATCATGACGAGGTCTTAAATGAAATTGAAGACTCCAATGCCGAAGATGCCGAAGATGAAGGCAATAAAGACCGTCATACTATTGAGGTAAAAGCATACGACACCATGTCGTTAGAAGCTTTAGCTATTGAATTAGAAAAGCTTATAGAGAATGAAAAGGTTCAAGCTATAAAATCTCATGTAGATAGTATAAATTCGGAATTTAAAACAAAATTCGAAGCTTTAGTTGAAGAGAAAAAAGAAGATTTTATAAATGATGGTGGAAACGAGATAGATTTTTACTACTCCTCACCTGTTCAAAAAAGATTCAAGGAAGCATACAGACAATACCGTAAAAAAGTAAATGATCACTATAAAAGTTTAGAAAAGAACTTAAAGCAAAATTTAGCAGATAAACTTGAAATTATTGAAGAGTTAAAGGGGCTTATAAATGTTGAAGAAAACATAAACACCACCTACAAACACTTTAAAGAACTACAAGAACGCTGGAGAAATACAGGACCTATTCCTAGAGATAAATACAATAATGCATGGAATAGTTATCATCACCATGTGGAAATATTCTACGATTTTTTAAATATTAATAGAGATTTACGAGATTTAGATTTTAAACACAATCTAGAAAAGAAATTATTAATTATCGAGCGTGCTGAAGAATTAGCACAAAGTGATGATGCTATGCGAGCGTTTAGAGAGTTGCAAGAACTTCACAAAATGTGGAAGGAAGAGCTTGGACCTGTTTCTAGAGAACATCGCGAAAGTATTTGGGAGCGTTTTAAAGTTGCAACAAAAACTATTAACGATAAGCGTCAGGTTTATTATAAAGAAATAGATAAGATTTACGAGAAAAATCTAGCGCACAAACTAGAGATTATTGCTAAAATTGAAGAGATTGCCAAAGAAGAAAATAATTCACATAATGCATTACAAAAAAGAATCAAAGCAATTGAAACGCTAAGAGAAGCTTTTTTTAACGCAGGAAAAGTGCCAATAAAGGTAAACGAGGCTACTTGGGCAAAATTTAAAGATGCTGTACGCAGGTTTAACAGACAAAAAAATGCATTTTATAAAAATCTTAAAAAAGATCAATATAAAAATTTACAGTTAAAATTAGATTTAATTAAAATTGCTGAAGACAATAAGGAAAGTGAAGATTTTGAAGCCACTACGCCTTTAATGAAAAAGATTCAAAGCGACTGGAAAAAAATTGGTCATGTACCAAGAAAAAATAGCGATAAAATCTGGAAACAATTTAAAGCAGCTTGTAATCATTATTTTGATAGAATTCATGCCAGCAGAAATGCAGCGAGCCAAGAACAAGTTGATGCCTACAATAAAAAGACCGAATTTATAAGTAGTTTAAACGATTTAGAATTACCTGAAGACAAAGAGAAAGGTATCGAACTTGTTAAGGAAAAAATTAAAGAGTGGCAAACTATTGGTCGAGTGCCAAACGACAAACGCTATATTGATGGTAAATTTCAAAAATCTATTGATGGCTTGTTAACCAAATTAAAAGTTGACAAAACGGAAGCTGAAATGATTAAGTATGAAAACAAACTAGATAGTTTAGTTGACCCGAACGATACCAGAAATCTAGACAACGAACGTAATTTTATTAGAAAAAGAATTGATGAAGTAAAAGGGCAAATTAATCAACTAGAAAACAACTTACAGTTTTTCACTAATGTAGATGATGACAACCCGTTGGTAAAAGAAGTACATACCAATATAAAAAAGCATAAAGAAGATTTAAAAGTTTGGACTTCAAAGCTTAGAAAAATTAAAGAATTGTATTAAAAATTCGTTTTTAATTTCAATAAAAAAGCCTCATAATATTACTATTATGAGGCTTTTTACTTCTTACTGTTTAATTATACACGAACATGACCATCGCCAAAAACGTAATACTTGTTTGTTACCAACTCTTTAAGTCCTAAGGGACCTCTATGGTGTAATTTATCTGTACTAATGGCCAATTCTGCACCAACACCAATTTGTCCGCCATCTGTAAATCGAGTCGAGGCGTTTTGATATACAACGGCACAATCTACTTGTTCCATAAAGGTTTTGGCCTGGGATTTTTCTGTGGTCATTATAGTAGCCGAATGCCCTCCAGAAAAGGCATTAATTTTCTCTATAGCTTCAGTAATAGAATCCACAGTACCAATACAGCATTTCATTTCTAAAAACTCCTGAAACCAAATTTGAGTATTATCAATACTTTGTTCTTCGGTTAACACCGTTTTGGTAACCTCATCTACTAAAACATGAACTTGATTAGCCTTTAAGATGGTGTTTAGCTCCTTAATTTTGTTATTATAATCCGGATGCTTACTATTAACTAATATCTTATCTAGTGCGTTACAAGCCGAAATTTTATCTGTTTTAGCATTTAAAATAACCTCAATGGTCTGTTTCCAATTAGCATGCTCATCCACATACAAAAAATTATTTCCGCGTCCACTAACCAAAACCGCACATTTGGCATGTTCCTTTACAAATTTTATTAACTGCTCACCGCCTCTAGGCACAATTAAATCTAAAGGTTCGGTAGGCTCTTTTAAAAAGGCTTGTGTTTCTTGCCTATTCATGGTTAACATTTGAATATAATCTGTAGTTAAATTATTTTCCTCAAGTGCTTTATGCCATAATTTTACAATAGCCGTATTACTATGTACAGCCTCTTTACCGCCTTTAAGTAAAATTTTATTATTCGCTTTAAAAGCAAGTACTGTAGCTTCAACAGTAACATCTGGTCGCGATTCATAAATAATCATAATAGTACCAAAAGGTGCTGTTTTATTAATCACTTCCAAACCACTTTGTAACGTGTTTTTACTTATAATTTTGTTAACTGGATCGTCCTGTGCTTTCACCTCTTTTATTGCAGTAATCATGCCTGCAACCTTTTTACTATTTAAAATAAGGCGATCGTACATGGCTTGATCTTCATTATTAAAAGCCTCAATATCTTTCTTATTCGCTTTTAATAAGGCATCTTGATTTTCCTCTAAAAGGCCAATCATACTTGTTAAAACTTTATTTTTTTTATCTTCTGATAATAATTCCATTTTCTTGTTTTTTTTACAATGATACTTTGGTACCAACCACTTTTCCGTCCATAATATCAATTATAACATTGTCTTTTTTTCCATTGGCAATAAAAGTTGGAATATTTTTTGCCGCCGCTTGTTGTGCATAATCTAATTTCGAACCCATGCCGCCTCTACCTTCGCCATCTTTTTTATTGGAGTCTTTTATATACTTATCCAAATCTTCATTAGGATCTACATTTTTAATTAAATCGCTGTTATCTTCTTCCGGATGTCCATCGTAAAGCCCATCTATATCTGTTAAAATAATAAGCTTATCTGCATTTAATAATTGTGCAATTAAACTCGCTAACTCATCATTATCAGAAAACATAGACATGGTTACAGACACCGCATCATCTTCATTTGCAATAGGAATAACCCCTTCGGCTAGTAAGCCTTCGCAACAATTAATCATATTTTGCCTGTGTACACCTGGGCTAAAATCGCGTTTTGTAGGCAGCACTTGGGCACACTTCATACCATAATCATGAAAAATATTATAATACAGACGCATCATTCTTGGTTGCCCAATAGCGGAATACACCTGTCGGCGTTGTGTTTTGTCTTTTATATTTGATGATCCTAAAACTTCTTTACCAGCAATTACAGAACCCGATGACACTAAAATGGTCATAATACCTCTTTCGTGTAATTCGGCTATTTGTTTTACTAAACGCCTTAATACTGGCCTTACAATTCTATTATCTCTGTTGGTCATTACATTAGTACCAACTTTAATAACTATTTTTTCTGTATACATTTTAATTTTCTTTTCCTAATTCTACTGCGCGACTAAATGCCGCAAAAGCAGCTTCTTTAATTAATTCATTTACATTATTATCTTCCATAGAATCTAAAGCAGCTCGTGTTGTACCGCCTTTTGATGCTACTTTTTCCATCCAAGAGTTTGGAGATAAATTAGATTGATTAAACAGCTCTATGGCACCAGTAAACGTCTGGCTTACCAACACCGTTGAATCGGTTTTTGAAAAACCCATTTGTAGTGCTGCTTCCATCATACTTTGCATAAAGTAAAACACATAAGCAGGACCACTTCCTGAAATTCCTGTAGAAGCATCAATCAAGTTTTCATTAGAGACACGAACAGATTTTCCTGTGGTATCCAATAAACTCTCAACGGTAAGCATTTCAATACGAGACACCTCTGGCGATGTTACATAAGAGGTTAAACCTTTTCCAATTTGCGCTGGCAAATTTGGCATAGCTCTAATAACTTTATTTAATCCCGTTATATCTTTAATAGTCGATATGGTTACACCTGCCATTATAGAAATGATAATTTGCTCGGGCTTAACAAACCCTTTAATAGCTTTAAATACAGTTTCGGCATGATAGGGTTTTACGGCTATAAAAATGATATCGGCCTTTGGAACACAATCTCCCAATTCGCTAAAGGCATCAAAGTGTGATATCTGGCTTAGCTCTTCCATTTTCTCTTCAGACTTATCTAAAACCATAATATTTTTCTTTTTTAAGAGTTTAGATTTCGACATGCCTTCTGCATAAGTTAGCCCCATGTTACCCGCTCCAATTACTAGTACTTTCATTATTTATATATTTAGTTGATAGAAAAAAAATTAAACAAACAAGAAACAATCCTTACAGTCTTTAACTTCACCGTAGTAAGTTTCTCTATATTTATGTAGGGTTTTAATAGGTAAGCCTAATAAATATTTTTTAACGTATGTTACTTTAGTGGTGAGTTCTCCCATTTTAATACTGTGTCTTTTTTCTACTTTTGTTTCTCTTTTAACTTGAATTAATTTCATGTTTAACTTTTAATGATTTATTTATTTTGAAAGGATAATCTATCCAATCGTAATTCTATATTTCGGGTTTTAAACCCTTGTTTTTGGAATAATTTTATTACAGGATCGTTTATATTTATATGTATTGAAATTTCTCCGCTACAATAATTAATGGTGTGTTTAATTAGTGCTTTAGCAATACCACTTTTCCTGAAACCTTGTTTTACAGCGAGATACACTAGAATATTTTCGGATAAATACTCATTCATGCCGGTTCTATTTACTACCACAACACCAAGAATATCATCATTTTTTTGCATGATAAAAACATAACCGCCAAGTCCAGGTATTTCTTTGGCAGCATACTTTATTGCCTTTTGTATGGCGCTCTTAGAGTCCTTAAAATCACCAGAATTGTCGTGTATAAAGTTTGTTATACGATTAATATCCATAAAGGATAGCCTTGTAAAGGCATCGTAGGTTTTAATAGTCATTTAAGCCGTATTTTAACATCTAGAAAAAAGATGTTACAGTAAAAAAAGTATAACAAGACGTAGGGCCAGTTTTAAGTTAAAAACAGCTCTAGTAATTTGTTATATTAAAGAAATTTGTAAAACTCCTGTTTAAGGATTACTTACGTAGTAGGAGGAATGAATTTATCGGACTGATTTCTAAAAACCAGAAAATTAAAGTTGAAGATTCGTGTATTTCGCTTTTCATGTATTCCTTTTCCCATGGTGCAAAAATACAAAAATAGCCTCTAACCATCAAATGGATAGTGTTAAGATAATACCAATAAAACGCACTAAAACGTTATAGTTACTGCATTGTTTTGGCTTCTTCCCAAAAAATATCCATTTCGGCAAGCGTCATGTCTTTTAGGGGTTTATTTAAATTTTTGGCTTTTTCCTCTAAATATTGAAAACGTTTGGAAAATTTTTTATTAGTACGCTCTAAAGCATTTTCTGGATTAATATTTAAAAAGCGTGCATAGTTTACTAAGGAAAACATGACATCGCCAAACTCGCTTTCCATTTTATCGGCGTCTTTAGCTTTTACTTCAACCTGAAACTCGTTTAACTCCTCCTCTACTTTTTCCCAGACTTGCTCAGGTTTTTCCCAATCGAAACCAACACCTGCTACTTTTTCTTGAATTCTGTTGGCTTTTACTAATGCCGGTAAACTTTTTGGAACGCCTTCTAAAACACTAGATTTTCCTTCTTTAAGTTTTAAGTTTTCCCAGTTGCGTTTTACATCTTCTTCATTTTCAACTTTTACATCGCTATAAATGTGTGGATGTCTATGTATTAGTTTATCGCAAATGGTATTACACACATCGGCAATATCAAAATCTTTGGTTTCGCTTCCTATTTTAGCATAAAATACAATGTGTAATAACACATCTCCCAGTTCTTTTTTAACTTCTTCTAAATCTTTATCTAGAATGGCATCTCCAAGTTCGTAGGTTTCTTCAATGGTAAGATGGCGTAAGGTTTCCATGGTTTGCTTCTTATCCCACGGACATTGTGCTCGTAACTCGTCCATTATGGTTAATAACCTATCGAATGCTTTTAATTGATTTGCTCTAGAATTCATTTTTGATGTTTTTTCAAAAATACAATTTTGATGTTTTTAAAATAGAAATAATGTGCTCTATATTAGTTTTAGTGATTTTACATAACACTTGACTTTGTCAGAAAAAATAGCTAACTTCGTTTAACGTCGGATATAAAACATTGAAACGATTTCATATCCGTAAAAGCATTGGCAAACATGCAGAAAAAAAGACTCACTAATGACGCAAAACACTTTTAAAGAAAATATAAATACGGTTAAAGAAATTTATCCAGGTACATATCAGATTATATTGGATTTTGCTTCTAAAAAAATTATAGATTTTATATTAAGAGCAGAATTTGAATTTATTTGGATTCATGATTTTGAACCTGAAAATAAATCATCGTGGAATAAATATGACTTACCTATCTCAACGAAACTTAATAAAAATGTATTAGCAAGACAGATTTCCTATGACTTCTTATTAAAAACAGCAGAATTTGAGCAAATAAAAGAAGAGATACCAAATGGAATAACGCTTATTCAGATTAAGAATAAACCACCTGAATTTCTTGACTTGAAAAGATTAGAAGGTAAAACTCGATATGATTTATTAAAAAAGGAATGTGATTATTTATTTGAAATAAATTTACCCAATGCAGTTGATTATGGAACATTGATTAGTTCAAACAAAAATTACTTAAATGAACTGCTTAACGATTCTAAAATTAATTGGAATGATTTACCATAGATTAAAGCACGATTTGCCAACAACGTGTATAACTAATTGCTTGTTATAGCTTACTCGGAAAATCCTAGCGGATTTTCCTAATGGTTCGGTTCTTTTTGCTAACTTAGTTCCTGCCAACGCAACTAGCCATAACACAAACACGTTAAACGAACCTTTCCAAAAACAAAACTAACAGATAAGTATCCTAAAGCTAGCAAATACCTGCGTTAGGGATTGAAACGGCATCCTTTTTTTGCTGCCATAAATGGCAAAAAAAGATATAGTGGAAAGCCCGACCCTTTTCGGGTAACGCCCATATAACACCTTTGTTTAAATAAAAAAATCCAGCTAAAAAGCTGGATTTTTAAATAGTATAGAAACCTACAAGGTTTTGGAAACACTCGTAGGTAAAATGTATTATGCGTTTTGCCTTTTAATTAAATTAAGTGCAGAACCTTCGTTATACCAGGCAATTTGTGCTTTGTTATAGGTGTGGTTTAATTTGATAAGATCTTTAGATCCATCGTCATGAACCGCTTCTAGCGTTAATTGTTTACCTGGTGCAAATTCATTTAAATCGATAAAATTAAAGGTGTCGTTTTCTTGAATTAAATCGTAATCCGCTTCGTTATTAAAAGTTAAGCCTAACATACCTTGTTTTTTAAGGTTTGTTTCGTGAATACGTGCAAACGATTTTACAATTACTGCAGCGACACCTAGATGTCTTGGTTGCATTGCGGCATGCTCTCTAGAAGACCCTTCGCCATAATTATGATCGCCAACTACTACCGTTTTTATACCTGCTTTTTTATATTCGCGCTGTACATCTGGCACTCCGCCATAATCGCCAGTTAATTGGTTTTTAACAAAGTTTGTTTTTTGGTTAAAGGCATTTACTGCTCCAATTAAAGTATTGTTTGCAATGTTATCTAGATGCCCACGGAAACGTAACCAAGGTCCTGCCATAGAAATATGATCGGTGGTACATTTACCAAAGGCTTTAATTAAAAGTTTAGCACCCGTAATGGAGCTTCCTAGTGGTGTAAAAGGTGTTAATAATTGTAAACGTTCTGAATCGTCTTTTACAGAAATTTGAACATGACTACCATCGGCTTCTGGCGCTAAATACCCATTGTCCTTAACCTCGAAACCTTTTGGTGGTAATTCCCATCCTGTTGGCTCATCGAACATCACCTCTTCGCCGTTTTCGTTAATTAACTTATCGGTTAAAGGATTAAAATCTAAGCGTCCCGCTACAGCAATAGCTGCTGTTATTTCGGGAGATGCTACAAAGGCATGTGTGTTTGGGTTTCCATCGGCACGTTTAGCAAAGTTTCTATTAAAAGAGTGTACAATACTATTTTTTGGTGCGTTTTTAGGGTCGCTATATCTAGCCCATTGCCCAATACATGGCCCACAAGCATTAGTAAATATTTTAGCGTCTAATTTTTCAAAAATCCCAAGAATACCATCACGTTCTGCGGTGTAGCGTACTTGCTCTGATCCTGGATTAATACCTAATTCTGCTTTTATTTTTAAACCTTTATCTAAGGCTTGTTGTGCTATTGATGAAGCTCTTGACAAATCTTCGTAAGATGAATTTGTACACGACCCTATTAATCCCCATTCTACTTTTATTGGCCAATCGTTAGCTTTTGCTTTTTCGGTCATAGCTTTACCAACTGTGGTTGATAAATCTGGAGTGAATGGTCCGTTTAATAATGGCCCTAATTCTGATAAATTAATTTCTATAACTTGATCGAAATATTGCTCTGGGTTTGCATACACTTCCGGATCTGCCGTTAAATGTGCTTTTACCTCATTTGCAGCATCGGCAACATCTGCTCTATCTGTAGCACGTAAATAACGTTCCATAGATTCATCGTAACCAAATGTAGATGTTGTAGCTCCAATTTCTGCTCCCATATTACAAATAGTTCCTTTTCCTGTACATGACATAGCTGTTGCTCCTGGTCCGAAATATTCAACAATAGCACCTGTACCTCCTTTTACGGTAAGAATTTCGGCTACTTTTAATATAACATCCTTTGGCGCTGTCCAACCCGAAAGCTTTCCTGTTAACCTAACACCTATAAGCTTAGGGAATTTAAGTTCCCAAGCCATACCTGCCATAACATCTACCGCATCTGCTCCGCCAACTCCAATGGCCACCATTCCTAACCCTCCGGCATTTACGGTGTGCGAATCTGTACCAATCATCATTCCTCCTGGGAATGCGTAATTTTCTAAAACTACTTGATGTATAATACCAGCTCCTGGTTTCCAGAAACCAATACCATATTTATTAGACACCGACTCTAAAAAATTAAATACCTCGCTACTTACGCTGTTGGCGTGTTTTAAATCTTTTGCAGCACCTTCTTTAGCTTGAATTAAATGATCGCAATGCACCGTTGTTGGTACAGCAACCTTAGTTTTTCCGGCTTGCATAAACTGCAATAATGCCATTTGAGCTGTAGCATCTTGACATGCAATTCGATCTGGTGAAAAATCCACATAATCCTTACCTCTAGTAAATGCTTCGGTAGGTGAACCATCCCATAAGTGTGTATACAATATCTTTTCTGATAGTGTTAGTGGTTTCCCGACAATATTACGTGCTTTATCAACTCGTTCAGTCATTTTGGTGTAAACACCCTTAATCATATCAATGTCAAATGCCATAAATTTTGTTTATTTTTTTGATTATTCTACAAGTACTCAATATACAAAATAAACGTCCTCGAGACAAGTATAGCCCCTGTTAAAGTTTCATAAAACTTAATGAACTAAAATAGCATTGATAAGCTCGATAATTTAAATTAGGTTTTACTGATAATACTTAATAATAGTCTGCAAAATCTATTTTAGGCCTATAAAACCATGAATATATAATTGAAGTGTACTTGGAATTGTAAAAGAAAACGAAAGCCTTAATAAAATAAATAGGTATTAAGGTGGCTACCTGTTTAGTGAAACTTTAAAGCCTATTAATCCTTGAATTGCTCATTTTCATTGAGCACACGACCTTCTTCAACGGCCATATTTGTCTCCTTAACTATACCTAAAACTATTAATAGCTGAGACACCCCATAAAAAAGCATAACTGCTATATTTTGGTAAGGTATATCGCTATGATAGAATGATGTTAAAGCCGCTAAAGTATCGGACCCTAAAGCAAAAAACACACCTATAATTACCAGATTATAACTTTGCCTGTTTACATGGTCTCTGCGCAAAAAAGAGAATATTACAAATAAAGTGGTTACAAAGAAGTAAAACAATGTAGGGAAGAAAAAATCATTAAGATTGTCGTTAATTAAATACATAACTAACATCATTAACAAGAAGCAAAAAGTGAGCGCAGGAGTAATTTGTTTTACCCTAAAATCGCTCTGATTAGAAAACCTAAATACGTAAAACAATTTAGCTAGACCAAACGAAAAAATAGCGAAAATGTAATATAATTGGATTTCATAAAGTATAAAGAAGATGTCTCCTATTAAGAAAAAAACTAAGGCTAAAGTCATAAAAAACTGCTTTACGCTAGAGGATTCTTTATGAAATAAGGTGTAATATCCTATTAATAAAATAGAGAGCGATCCCTTTGAAATATAACGAAATAAAGAAGCATCCCAATTTATTTTAATAACGATATCTATTAAAAGTACAGCTAAAAAAAACAAAGAAAAAGCAATTGCTTCTTTACGAAATTTGGACATTTACAAACAAATCAACTAGTGCAATGTAAGTTTTTTTTTATTAAAACAAAAAAGATATTCTTATAAATCTAATAATTAATAACGCCTAAAGAGCTTCGTTTCTTCAAAAACATGCTCTAAGATAGCTTTATCCTGTTCTGTAAATTCAACATTACGTCGTTTCATGACTATAGGCGCCACTTCGAACGCTTTTTTTGTTAGATAGGTTGAAAAACCGGCGTTACCACCCCAACTAAAACTAGGTATAAAGTTTCTAGGAAATCCACTACCAAATATATTAGCGCTTACACCCACAACTGTACCTGTATTAAACATGGTATTAATACCACATTTACTATGATCGCCCATTATAAGTCCGCAAAACTGCAAACCTGTTTTGGCAAAACCTTGTGTTTGGTAATCCCATAAACGCACTTCGGCGTAATTATTTTTTAAATTAGAATTATTAGTATCGGCACCCAAATTACACCATTCTCCTAAGACAGAATCTCCTAAAAAGCCATCATGACCTTTACTAGAATATCCAAAAATAACGGAGTTACTAATTTCGCCACCAACTTTACTATGAGGCCCTATGGTTGCTGGTCCATAAATTTTTGAACCTAATTTAATAGCAGCACTTTCGCAAAGTGCCAGTGGCCCCCTAACTATGGCGCCTTCCATTATTTCGGCATTCTTACCTATATATATTGGCCCTTTACTGGCGTTAAGCGTTGTAAATTCTAATTCTGCACCTTCTTCTATAAATATATTTTCTGGAGCTATAATATTATTACTAGCAGGAATAGCCTGTGAAGTTCTATCCTTTGTTAATAAATTGAAATCTTGTTTAATAGCTTCTCCGTTTTTAGAGAAAATATCCCAAGTATGTTCTATTTTTATAATGTCTTGTTGGTATTCTATAATTTCAAAATCATCGAAGTTTATATCATCTTGAGCTTCTTTAGCAAAAAATGCCACCAACTCTTCACCTTCAAAAATGGCTTGATTTTCTTTTAAGTTAGTAATGGCTTCTACTAATTCTTTATGTGGAAGACAAGATGCATTAATCATAATGTTTTCTTCCATTTCTACCATCGGATATTTATCAGAAAGATAATCTTCGGTAACAGTTGTAGTTGTAACTCCTAAATACGTTTCCCACTTTTCTCTAATGGTTAAAATCCCAACACGAATGTCGGCTACTGGTCTTGTAAATGTAAAAGGCAACAGGTTGTTACGCGACGGACCATCAAATAGAATATAATTCATTTAAAGTTTTAGTTAAAAGTTAAAAGCTATGCCTTCAAACTTACGATTTATACCAAACAAACTTAATTTCAACTTATTAAATTCGTTTATAGTTACTTTTTAACCTATGTTATGCAACATTTTTAAACTTTGTAAAAATAAAAAAGCCTCTCATAATAGAAAGGCTTTTTAAAAATATATTTTAGACTAAACTTATTTTTTAAATTTAGCATACTTGTTTTTGAACTTGTCAATACGACCAGCTGTATCTACTAATTTAGATTTACCAGTGTAGAATGGATGAGATGTTCTAGAAATCTCCATTTTTACTAATGGATATTCAACACCATCAACTTCAAGAGTTTCATTAGTATTTGCTGTAGATTTTGTTAAAAACACATCATCATTAGACATATCTTTAAACGCTACAATTCTATAATTTTCTGGATGTATACCTTTTCTCATCGCTAAATGCTTTATTTATTACTTTCAATTTTGGAAATGCAAATTTAGGTATTTTTTATAAATGTGCAATACTTTTTATTCTTTTTTATTTGATTTTTTAATCCCCTGTCTTTCAAATAAAAAAAGAAGTTAAAATTACCATTCAAAATCTAAAACTTTTCGCTTAAAAATGTAACGTTTTACTATATTTGAATACCAACTAGAAAATAAATTATGTAAACAGAAATATTATGGAAAAATTTTTAAAGTCCATTGCTATAAACCATGGTCTGTATTTAGGCATCGCACTAGCAATATTAACCGTTACGGCTTATGCTATTAATTTAGACTTATACACCAAGATCTGGTTTGGATTAGTAATATTGGCTTTAATAATAATTTTCGGTATTATTTCGGTGTACAAAACAAAAGTTGCCAATGGTGGTTTTTTAAGTTTTAAAAACTCTTTTGTATCCTATTTTATAACTATTTTAATAGGTTTAGTTATAAGTACTATAATTAGTATTATCATATTTAATATAATCGATCCTGAAGCCGCAACTTTAATTCAAGAAAAAGTAATGGTTTCTCAAATAGAGCGTTTAGAAGCTTATAATGTACCAGTCGATATTATAGATGAAACCATGAAAAAGATGGAAGAACAAGGAAATATGTTTTCTATTGGCAACGTTATTCAATCCTTAATTTTTCAAATAGTTGGTTTTTGTGTTGTAGGACTTATTGTTGCAGCCGCAATGAAAAAAAATAACCCAGACGACGTTTAAATTCCGTAATTTTGAAACTTATTTTGAAACTATTCTAGATGCATATATCTGTAGTTATACCACTACTAAACGAAGAAGAATCTTTAACCGAATTACACGACTGGATTGCAAAAGTTATGCTATCTTACGAGTATACCTACGAAATTATTTTTATTGATGATGGTAGTACAGATGATTCTTGGAATTTAATAACTAAGCTTTCTCATAAAAACAAATCTGTAAAGGGTATTCGTTTTTTACGAAACTTTGGAAAATCGCAAGCCCTTCATGCTGGTTTTAATAAAGCTAAAGGCGATGTGATAATTACTATGGATGCCGATTTACAAGATAGTCCAGATGAAATTCCAGAACTTTACAATATGATTGTTAAAGATGGGTACGATTTAGTTTCTGGATGGAAAAAGAAACGCTATGATTCTATTATTGCAAAAAACCTTCCATCGAAACTATTTAATTGGGCGGCTAGAAAAACATCTGGAGTAAAACTTCACGATTTTAACTGCGGTTTAAAGGCCTACCATAATGATGTGGTAAAAAATATAGATGTTAATGGCGAAATGCATCGTTATATTCCAGTGCTTTCAAAAAATGCTGGTTTTTCAAAAATTGGAGAAAAGGTAGTACAACATCAGGCTAGAAAATATGGTGTCACAAAATTTGGTATGGATCGTTTTGTGCATGGTTTTCTAGACTTAATTACCATTTGGTTTTTATCGCGCTTTGGCAAACGCCCCATGCATTTATTTGGCGCCTTAGGATTTATAATGTTCGCTATAGGTTTTGCTTTTGCACTTTATCTGGGCATAGACAAACTATTTATTAATAGAGCAGGCAGACTTATAACACAACGACCACAGTTTTATATTGCACTTTCTACGATGATTATAGGAACGCAATTTTTTGTAGCCGGCTTTTTAGGCGAGCTTATTTTAAGAAATAGAACAGACAAAAAAAGATACACGATTAAAGACCAATTAAATATATAATTAACACGAAACAAATTAACTGATATTGATTCATTATAAAGTAATGAATTTCCTATTTTTGTTTTATAAAACTAACTATATGATACACATTGAACCAAAAATTTTAGACCGAATTAACGCATGGTTAACACCATCTTTCGATGAAGAGACTCAAGCTACTATAAAAGATAGTATAGCAAACAACCCAAAAGATATTCAAGAGAGTTTTTATAAAGATTTAGAATTTGGTACTGGTGGAATGCGCGGTATTATGGGGGTTGGTACTAATCGTATAAACAAATATACATTAGGAAAAAGCACACAAGGTTTAAGTGATTATTTACATAAACAATTTCCAAATGAAACTCCAAAGGCTGTAATTGCTTATGATTGTAGACACAATAGTAAAACGCTTGCTAAAGTAGTTGCAGATGTGTTTTCGGCCAATGGAATTGAGGTGTTTTTATTTGAAGATTTACGTGCTACTCCAGAGTTATCTTTTGCAGTTAAGCATTTAAATTGCCACTGTGGTATTGTTTTAACAGCTTCTCATAACCCGCCAGAATATAATGGCTATAAAGTGTATTGGCAAGATGGTGGTCAGTTAGTTCCGCCGCATGATGGTGCTGTAATTAGTTTAATTAACGATTTAGATTACGCTAATATTAAATTTGAAGCCAACAACGATCTTATAAAATATATAGGTAAAGATGTTGATGATGTATTTATTGATGCCTCTGTTAAAAATGGATCTGTAGGTGCTACACAAAATGCAAAAGACGATTTAACCATTGTATTTACATCGCTTCACGGTACATCTATTACTGCTGTTCCAGAAACATTAAAACGTGCGGGTTATAAAAATGTACACATTGTTGCAGAACAAGAAAAACCAGATGGCGGCTTCCCTACCGTTAAATCACCTAACCCTGAAGAGCCAGCTGCTTTAAAAATGGCTTTAGAATTAGCCGATAAAGTAAACGCAGATATTGTTATTGGTACAGACCCAGATTGTGATAGATTAGGAGTAGCAGTTAGAAATAACGATGGCGAACTACAGCTTTTAAACGGAAATCAAACCATGTTAATGATGACAGATTTCTTATTAAAACAATGGAAGGCCGAAGGCAAAATAAAAGGAAAAGAATTTATTGCATCAACCATTGTATCGACACCTATGCTAACAAAATTAGCAGAGTCTTACGGTGTTGAAAGCAAAATTGTTTTAACAGGATTTAAATGGATAGCTAAACTTATTAAAGATTTCCCAGAACTAGATTTTGTTGGTGGTGGTGAAGAAAGCTTTGGTTATATGGTTGGCGATTTTGTACGCGATAAAGATGCCGTAACCTCTACCCTATTGGCTTGCGAAATTGCTGCAATTACAAAAGCTAACGGAAGCTCTTTCTTTAATGAATTAATAAAACTTTATACAGAACATGGTTTCTACAAAGAAAAATTAGTGTCATTAACTAAAAAAGGAATTGAAGGTGCAGAAGAAATCAAACAAATGATGACTGATGCTAGACAAAACCCACTTAAAGTGGTAAACGGATCGGCAGTTGTAAAAATCGAAGATTACGAATCTGCTACTTCTAAAGATATGGCTTCGGGTAAAATAACAACTCTAGACATTCCAAAATCTAATGTAATTATTTATTACACTGAAGATGGTAGTCAAGTCGCTTTAAGACCTAGTGGTACAGAACCAAAAATTAAATTTTATGTTAGTGTGAACAGTGCATTAGATACTATTGAAAATTTCAAAACAACTGAAACAGCTCTAGACACAAAAGCTGAAACCATTTTAAAAGATATGAATCTCATTTAATGAGCCACTTTACAAATATATTAAGGTACGCTAAACCTTATAAAAAATACGCCATAGGACACGTTATTGCTAACGTGTTTTATGCTTTATTTGCAACACTTTCGTTTATTGCATTAAAGCCCATGTTGGATGTTATTTTCGAAAAAAATGTTGATGCTTCCGGAAAGGAAATAGCTACCGCTGCAATTAAGAAACCAGAATTTACAGGACTTAGTAACATTAAAGACTTTGGTGAAGATTTTTTAATTTATCACATGAATGCCTATACGGGTGGAGATAAAGCTAAAGCTCTACTTTTTGTTATAGGACTTATAATCTCCATGTTTATACTTAAAAACATTGCAGGCTATCTCGCTAATTACTTCATGGTATTTTTAAGAAATGGCGTCATTAGAGACATTAGAAATAAGGTTTACAAAAAAACGGTTGAACTACCTTTATCATTTTTTTCTGAACAAAAAAAAGGAGATATCATTGCTAGAGTTACTGGCGATGTTAATGATTTACAATACTCATTTCTCCCCGTTCTAGAACTTATAATTAGAGAGCCACTAACCATTATTTTTACAATAATAGCAATGCTTTATATAAGCACGCAGCTAACCTTATTTGTTTTTATATTTATTCCAATAATGAGTTTTGTAATTTCCAGAATTGGGAAAAGCTTAAAACGAAAATCTGGTCGCGTACAAAAAGAGCAAGGTACTTTTCTCTCTACATTAGAAGAAACATTAACGGGGTTACGAATCATTAAAGGGTTTAATGCCGAAGGTCTTTTTTATAACCGCTTTCAAGAATCTACCCAAAGGTTCTATAACTTTTCAAATAAATTATTAAACCGCCAAAATTTAGCATCACCAACCAGCGAAATACTTGGTATTTTAATGATTTCCGGGATACTTTGGTATGGCGGAAATTTAATACTCTCTGGAGAAGCAGGAAACACACTAGAAGGAAGTACATTTTTAGTGTATTTAGGGTTAGCATATAACATACTAACACCGGCTAAAGCTATTACACGAGGTATTTACAATATTAAAAAAGGAGGCGCTGCGGCAGAGCGTATTCAAGAAATTATAGACTCGCCTAATCCCATTAAAGATATACCTAATGCTACAAATTTAGAAGGGTTTAAAAACGAGATTGAATTCAAAAACATATCCTTTAAATATGATGACGAGTATGTTCTAAAAAACTTCTCATTAACCATTCCTAAAGGTCAAACCGTAGCTTTAGTAGGGCAATCTGGTAGTGGTAAATCTACAATTGCCAATCTAATAACACGTTTTTATCATGTTAACGAAGGTGATATCTTAATTGATGGTGTAAATATTAATAATTTAACCACTAGCTCGTTAAGACAACAATTAGGTATTGTAACTCAAGACGCTATTTTATTTAACGATTCTATTATAAATAATTTAAAACTAGGCAAGCAAGATGCAACCGAGGAAGAGGTTATTGATGCGTTAAAAATTGCAAACGCTTGGGAGTTTGTCAAAGATCTACCAGAAGGCATTCAAACAAATATTGGAGATTCTGGAGGTAAACTTTCTGGCGGACAAAAACAACGATTAAGTATTGCCAGAGCGGTTTTAAAAAGCCCACCAATTATGATTTTAGATGAGGCTACCTCAGCCCTAGATACCGAAAGCGAACGTATTGTTCAAGTAGCTCTGGAGAACATGATGAAAAACAGAACATCAATTGTTATTGCACACAGGCTTTCTACCATACAAAACGCAGATAACATTGTGGTTTTAAATAAAGGTGAAATTGTAGAGCAAGGTAAACATGACGACCTTATTAATAAAAAAGGTATTTATAAAAAACTAGTAGACATGCAAAGCTTTGAATAAAATAGAGCTTGTTTTAAAATATAAAAAGGATAGAGACTTGGGGGCTTCTATCCTTTTTTAGTTTTTGTTAGACTTGGGGACGACTAACAACATAAGTAGGTTTCTGATACAAATATAGAACAGATAAATAGATTTTACAAGAAAAAAATGTATTTTATCGATTATTAACAACAGTTCGTCGATAAAAATAAAGTCAAACAGCTAAAAATCAACACATTAGATGTTCGTGAAAAATTTTAATATTCAGATTAAACTTTTTGTATATTTCATAGTCCAATATTTAAACCATATTTGTGATTGAAGAAGCACAACTATTAGAACAATTAAAATCTAAAACCCATAAAAACAAAGCCTTTAAAGTTCTATTAGAACTTTACAAAGAGCGCTTATATTGGCATATACGCGGTATTGTTAAATCGCATGACGATGCAGATGATGTACTTCAAAATACCTTCATAAAAATCTTTAAAAACATCGATAATTTTAAAGGTGATAGTAAATTATTCTCATGGATGTATCGTATTGCAACTAACGAATCTATTACCTTCTTAAATAAAAAAGCTAACCGATTAAAGATAAGTAATGAAGAAGTTCAGCAACTTGCAATTAACAACCTAACTTCTGATGTTTATTTTGAGGGAGACGCCATTCAACTTAAACTTCAAAAAGCCATTGCAACTTTACCAGAAAAGCAACAATTGGTTTTTAATATGAAATATTTTGAAGATTTAAAATATAAGGATATGTCTGAAATATTAGAAACAAGCGAAGGCGCCTTAAAAGCGTCATACCATATAGCAGTAAAAAAAATTGAAGCCTACTTAACTCAAAATTAAACCTTTCCGTTTTAATTTAGTCTTATAAGTAGTAATAAAAAGAAAATGAAAAATAAAGAATTACATAATATTAAATCTACAGGTTTTAAAACACCTGATGATTATTTTGATTCTGTTGAAGAAAAAATTTTCAGTAAATTAAATACTGAATCTGTTCTAGACAGTGTCAATACACCTGGATTTAAAGTACCAGACAACTATTTTGAATCACTTAACGAGCGCGTATTAAATAAGGCTCTAAGCGAAGAGAAACCTAAAGTTATACCTTTGTTTAGCAAAACAAACATAATTTACGTATCGAGTATTGCTGCCGCTATTTTATTACTATTCAACCTATCTATTTTTGATAGTAAGCCTACTTTTGATAATTTAGATATTGAAACCGTTGAAAATTATTTAGAAGACGAAAGCATTAGCACCTATGAAATTGCCGCTCTATTTAGCGACAAGCAAATTGATGAAGATATTATTATTGACTTTAATTTTAATGAAGATAATATTGAAGAATACCTATTAAATAATGCCGATATCGAGACATTAATTTTAGATTAAAAAAAAAGAAAATGAAAAAAATAATACTTATAGTGGTGCTGTTTATGTCCTTGCACATATCAGCCCAACATAAAAACAGAGAACGAATAAAATCATTAAAGGTATCCTTTATTACCGAAAAACTCGATTTGACTGAACAAGAAGCGCAACAATTTTGGCCTATTTATAACGAATATGAAAAGCAACATTATGCTATTAGATATATTGAATCTAGAGAAATACGTAAAGAAATAAGAGAAAGCTTAGATACGCTAAACGATAAAAAGGCTAATGCGCTATTAGCGCGACTTGAAAAGACTGAAGTAGATAAACACAACGCCAGAATGGAATTTTCGAAACAGCTAACCAAAATATTATCGCCAAAAAAAATAATACTTTTAAAAATAGCTGAAGACGATTTTAAAAGGAAAATGTTAGAAGAATATAAAAAACGTAAAAAAGAGGATCATTAATGTTCCTCTTTTTTTTTACACATTAACGATAAAGTCCTTTTCGGTAACCTTATTATAAACCTCTCTGCTAAACACATATAATTTAGATGGCTTTTTAGCATTACCTTTTTTAGTTTCATTCAGCGGAACGATATATATTTTCTTTAATACCTTCTTCCTAAAATTACGATTATCTAGCTCAATATCTAAAATAGATTCAAAAGCAAATTGCAATTCATTTAAGGTAAATTTATCTGGCATTAAATTAAAAATTATAGGCTCTACCATAATTTTTTTCATGAGGTCTTCATGAGCATCTTTAATAATCTTGCTATGATCAAAACCTAACTCAGGTAACCCCTTAATAGGAAACCATTTAAAATGCTTTTCATTAACCGTAATACAATCTTTAGGCTGAGTAAAGTAATATGCAATAGTCATAGACTGCGTTTTAACACCATGACTACGCACCCATAGCAAATCTTTATCCGATTTTATTCGCGAAGGATTACCGTACGTACGAAACTGAGTTCTATTAAAAACATTATATCCTGTACTACTTTGAAAAATTATATTAGCCGAAGCCTCTAAAGTTTTACTTATGTATACGCGACCTCCACAAATAACCCAATCGTCAATTACAGGGTAATTATCATTATACATATTAAGCGTACGTTTGTGTAATAAGATGTTTAAACCATCGGTATCCAAACCAAAAATCACACAATCTACCGATACATTATCTCGCTTCCTAAAATCCATTTATGCTTAAAAAAAGAGGGCATTAAAATTCAACTTACACACTGTTAATATACAATGAAACCATAAAATTTCAATGCAATTCATTAATTTTTTATGTAAATTTAAAAAGAAATTAAAACAACGCTAGTAACACCATTATAAAATGCCAAATTCTTTATATTTAAAAATGGAAAACCTTGATGCTATAAAGGAAAATGCATCCATTCCATTATTTGACCGCGATCAAATAACAACAAGTATAGCTCATATTGGCGTTAGTAATTTTCATCGTGCTCATCAAGCTTTTTATATTAATGAGTTAATAGAAAAACATCAAGCGTTTAACTTTGGTATTTGCGGTATTGACCTTTTGGATTCCGATAGAAAAACATATAATGTTTTAAAAGATCAAGACGGCCTTTACACTTTAATAACCAAAAGCCCAACAGGCTTTCAGAAACCCAAAATTATTGGATCTATTGTAGAATATTTTTTTGGCCCCGAAAACCCAATGGCTGTTATAGAACGTTTAGCAAACCCAGATATTAAAATAATATCGTTTACCATTGCTGAAGACGGGTATCATTTAAATGAAATTACAGGCGAGTTTAACCAAAAACATCCCTCGGTAGCAGAAGAAGTTGTGAACCCTTTTAATCCTAAAACGGTATTTGGATATTTAACACAAGCCTTCAAATTAAGAAAACTTCGTGGTATAAGTGGTTGTACTATTCTGTCGTGCGACAATATTAAAAACAACGGCGACACCATGAAACATTCGTTTTTAAACTACGTTGAAAAAAACGAACCTGAACTTTTACCTTGGCTAAAAACCAATACAACCTTCCCCAATACAATGGTAGATAGGATTACTCCAACAACCCAACATAAAGATATTGATGCACTAAAAAACAACTTTTTAGTGGAAGACCAATGGCCCGTTGTTTGCGAACCCTTTACAAATTGGGTTATTGAAGATAATTTTTTTGAAACCAAACCCAACTGGGAAAAAGTAGGCGTCCAGTTTGTTAAAAACATTGAACCCTATCAAAACATGAAGCTTCAGCTTTTAAATGCTGGCCACAGTATTTTAGGGATATTAGGGACTTTACACGGATACAAAACGGTACATGAAGCAGCAAACGACGACGTTTTTATTCAATTTTTAAAATCCTATATGCATCAAGAAGTGGCACCTACTTTAGTAGATGCCGAAAACATGACTTTCAAAGCGTATAAAAGCACATTAATTTCTAGGTTTAAAAACTCTAATATTAACGATAGCCTGTCTAGGATTTGTAGTGAAAGTTCAGCCAAAATCCCGATTTTTATTCTATCCACCTTAAAAATTCAACTATCAGAAAACAATTCAATTAACCACATCGCTTTTATTATTGCGGCTTGGTGTAAATATAACGATGGTATTAACGATTTGGGTTATGCCTATAATATTGTCGATTCTATTAGTAATACTTTAATTAGAATGGCGGCTTTATCGCAACTAAATCCAGTTAAATTTTTAGAAATAGAACCGGTATTTAACGATTTGAGCAGCAATCCTGTGTTTACTAACAAATATCTTCATTATTTAAATCATTTAAGAAACCACACCATCAAGGAAAGTGTAAAACAATTTAATGACAAATTACTGTAAATCTAAAAAAGAAAAAGGCTTCATGAATATTTACATGAAGCCTTTAACACTATTAACAAAAAACAAATTCTTAGGAATTAACCATTTTATCAATATCTTCTTGTTTAATTTCTGGATTAGCGCCTTCCCTACTTGCTACTATAGCACCTACAGCACAAGCAAAATCCAAAGCTTCTTGCGGCTCTGTTTTATTTAACAATTGTGTTATTATTGAAGCTAAAAAAGAATCGCCTGCACCAACGGTATCTACCACATTTACTTTATAACCACTATTGTAATAAAAGGCATCTTGATAATACAAAATAGCACCATTACCTCCTTTGGTTACACAAATAGTTTTAGCATTTGTTTCTTGAGCAATAAAGGCTATAATTTCTTCTAAAGATTGCGCCTTAGAACCTAAATTGCTTCCTATTTCTAGAATCTCATCATCATTAAACTTTACAAAATCGGCCTGATTTATTAAATACCACAATACATCCATAGTGTAATGAGGAGCTCTTAAATTAACATCGAAAATTTTATATTTTGCCAACTTTAAAAGCACATACAGTGTTTCTCTGGAGATTACATCGCGAGCTACTAAACTTCCAAAAACAAAAGCATCAGCATTCTCAACAATTGAAATTACTTGATCTGTAAGCTCTATTTTATCCCACGCTCTAGGGAACATAATATCGTATGATGCTGACCCTTCAACATCCAACGTAACTTTTACTTTTCCTGTTTTAAAGATTTCATCTATTTGAACACCATCTGTATTAACACCTTTACCCTTTAAAAACTTTAAAATTTTACGTCCTTTTTTATCCTTCCCCACACGACTAACCATTGAAACAGTATTATTAAAATCCTGTAATCTGGCAGCAACATTTAATGGCGCTCCTCCTATTTTTTTATGGGTTGGAAAAACATCCCATAACACCTCTCCAAAACAAGTTATATTTGCCATTTTAATTATAGTTTAACATGTTTGCATTAATTTCTAAAACGCAATTTTCAACACCTTTACTACAGATACCTTGATAGGCTTTAGTATACGTTTCAACAAAAAGTTTAGAATCTTTTAGTTTTCCAAAAACAGATTCAATTTCTAAAAAAGCAACAGGATTATTTTTTGAAGCGATAGCTTTTTCGTTTAATTCTGCTTTAATAGCATCCTTAATCAATAAGGCTTTACCGTTTTCATCTTGTCCTAAACTATAAATAGCCCAAGCTGCAACCACAAAAGCAGCATGCTCTATATGCCCGTTTTCCTTTAACTGAGAATTTATAGTTGGCAATACGAAAATCGGGAATTTAGCCGAACTTTCACTACAAATTCTATCTATTTGATCTTTAATATAAATGTTCCCGAAACGCTCTAACAACGAGGCTTCATAAGCTTCTAAATCGACACCATTTAAATCACTAAGCACGGGTGCAACCTCATGTCTCATATAAGCCCGTAAAAAGCTATTAATAATAGGATTATTAGCTACTTCATCAATGGTATCATACCCCATTAAAGCGCCTAATATCCCTAAAACAGAATGTCCCGCGTTAAGTAATTGAAGTTTCATTTTTTCAAAAGGCTCAACATCTTTTACAAATTGTGCTCCTACGTTTTCCCAGGCTGGTCGTCCTGAAATAAAATCATCTTCGATTACCCATTGCTTAAATGGCTCGCAAACTACAGGCCACGCATCGTCAATTCCCGTTGTTTCTTTTAGGTTTGAAATATCAATAGGACTCGTTGCTGGTGTAATTCTATCTACCATAGCATTAGGGAACGATACGTTAGATGCTACCCAAGTTACCAATTCTGGTTCAGCAACATTAATATAGCTCATTAGCATTTTCTTGGTCATGTCTCCATTACCTTGAATGTTGTCGCAAGACTGAATAGTAATTCCTTTTAAACCATTTTCTTTACGCAATTTTAATGCTTGCGTTAAATAACCAAATATAGTTTTTGGAGATTTCGAATGCTCTAAATCATATTGAATTAATGGGTTTTCAAAATTGAATTCGCCAGTAGCCTCGTTATAATTATAACCTCCTTCGGTAATAGTTAGGGATACTATTTTAACCTCTGGACTTGCCATTTTTTCAATAACTTTTATTGGGTTTTCTGGCGCATATAATACCTCAACAATAGAACCTATAACACGTCTAGAAAGTGTCCCATCTAACTCTTTTACAACCAAAGTATACAATCCATCTTGAGCTTTTAAAGTGTTGTAAATTTTAGTATCAAAATCTAACAATGCCACTCCACAAATCCCCCAATCCTTTACTGTTTTATCATGTAACAAATCATCTGTGTACAAGGCTTCATGGGCTCTATGAAACCCTCCAATACCAACATGTACAATCCCTGTTTTTATGGCATCCCTGTTATAATTAGGAATAGCTGCTACCTCCTTAAACTTTTCTAAGTTTAAGTTATTTAATTTATAAGTTGTCATTATTTCTTTTTTTTATTTGCTATCGAAACGTTGAAGTAACACTGCAAAAATGATAATTGCCCCTTTAACTACTTGTTGTGGATATGATGGCACATTTAAAAGATTTAAAATATTACCAATTAAACCCAAAATAAGCACCCCCATTAATGTGTTTATAGCTGTACCTTTTCCGCCATTTAAACTTGCACCACCAATTACAACTGCTGCAATAGCATCTAGCTCCCAAGCCATACCCATATTAGGAGATCCTAAGTTGGTTCTAGAAGCTACAATTACGGCTGCTGTTGCTGCTAAAGCTCCAGAAATTGCATAAACTAGAAATTTATATTTATTAACTTTTATACCAGATAAACGAGATGCTTCTTCGTTACTTCCAATAGCAATAATTAATCTTCCAAATACATTGTAGCGAAGCAAAACCATAGCTAAAATGACAATTAAAAAGAATACAATGGCAATATTTGGAACAGCTAAAGTTGAATTATTTGCAAAATTAGACATGAATTCGCCACCTGGAGTTTTAAAGGTTATTGGAGATCCTTTAGAGGAAATAAACCCTAAGCCTCTAGCAATTGTCATTAAGGCCAAAGTTGCTACAAACGGTGCCATTTTTTGATATGCCACGAGATAACCCGAGACGCTCCCTAAACCAAAACCAATAATAATAGTTAATATTATGGCCAGTGGAAGTACTACTACATTAACCAATATAGCAAAGGTTACTGCTAATAATGCAACCATGGAACCCACAGATAAATCGATACCACCTGTTAGAATTACAAGCAACATACCAATACTAATAATACCTATACCAGATACTTGTTTTAATAAATTTGAAAGGTTTGTTGATGTAAAAAACACATCGGAAATTAATGCTGAAAATATTAACAGCAATATGAAAATGAAAATTGTATTATGTTTTACGAGAAACTTAAGTAAACCACCCGGGCTACTTAGTTGTTGTTTTATTGTTAATGCCATTGTTATTTTTGTTTTTTGTTATAGCTTTGTTAGACTACTTGTTTAAGTTTTTCGCCAATAGAATAGCGTAAAATGTTTTCTTCAGAAAATTCTTCTTTTGATAATTCTCCGTAGAATGTACCTTCATGCATAACTAAGATGCGATCTGAAATACCCATAATTTCAGGCATATCCGATGAAATTACTACCACACCAACTCCTTTTTTGGCAACTTCGTTAATTAGGTTGTAAATTTCAATTTTAGCACCAACATCGACTCCACGAGTTGGCTCGTCAATAAAAATAACTTTACTATCAATACTTAACCATTTAGCTAAAGCTACTTTTTGTTGGTTTCCTCCACTTAGGTTTTTAACGTCAACTTCAGAACTTGGTGTTTTAATGTTTAACTTCTCAATTAATTCTAAAACATTTTTATATTCATTCGCTACATTTATAAACCCTAATTTACCAGAAATACCAGAAAAATTGGTGACGCTAATATTGCGTCTAATCGATAATGGTAAAAACACACCATCTTCTTTTCTATCCTCGGAAACAAATCCTATTTGGTGACCAACTGCGCACACTGGCGTATTGGTTTTTATTTCCTTTCCGTTTAAAATTAAAGTTCCAGATTTCTTTTTATGAGCTCCAAAAATTAATTTAGCTGTTTCCGTTCTTCCACTTCCTCCTAAACCTGCAATTCCTAAAACTTCTCCCGGACGTACCGAAAATGACACATCATGAACTAAGGTATCTTTAGCCGTTAAATTTTTAACTTCAAAAACAGGAACCTCACCAATTTCAACATCGCGAGTTGGATATAAATCTTTTAATTCTCTTCCAATCATTAAGCGAATTACACCGTCTGTATCTGTATCTTTTACAGCCATACTTCCTGTATCTACACCATCTCTAAGCACAGTTACAGAATCTGCAATTTTAAAAATCTCATCTAAGTGATGCGATATATAAATAATAGAAATTCCTTTATCTCTAAGTTTAAAAAGGTTGTCAAATAACTTTTTAGTATCTGTTGGGTCGAAAACCGTAGTTGGCTCATCCAATACTAAAACCTTGGTGTCCTCTGATAATGCTTTAGCAATTTCTACCACTTGTTTTTGAACAATACTTAAATCTCTAACTCGAGCAGAAGCATCAATATCAAACCCTAATGAATCAATTAAATCTTGAGCATTTTTAGTGATCTCTTTCCAGTTCATCCAAAACTTACTAGACCCTAATTTGTGCAAATAGATATTTTCGGCTACTGACAAATCGTTTACTAAGGATAACTCTTGAAACACAACACTAATGCCTAAAACCTGACCATCGTGAGTATTTTTAGGGCTAATTTCTTCACCATCTAAAATCACTTTCCCAGAATCCTTTTGGTGTACACCACTTAAAATTTTGATTAACGTAGATTTCCCTGCTCCGTTTTCCCCTAGTAAAGCATGAATTTCTCCAGGCTTTACTTTAAGGTTTACATTTTCAAGAACCGAAACCACCCCAAAACTTTTTGATATTCCGGTCATTTCTAATCTGTATTCACTATCTGAAGTTTTCATAAAACTGAATTTTAAAGATTAAAACAAGGCTTTAGGATCGTAATACTTAGCAGCATTCTCTTTTGTAATTAATAATGGCGCTGTAAATGACGTTTTCTTGAAATCTCTTTTTCCATTCATGTATTGAATAGCATACTCTACGGCATTTTTTCCAATTTGCACCGGACTGTTCATTGCAGTACATCCGTAAAAATCGGTATCCATAATGTACTTAATAGCTTCTTTTTGTCCGTCGGCACCAGCAACAATTAAAATATCATCCGTTTTACCTGCCTGTTTTATTGCTTTTATAGCACCTAATACACACACATCAGATTCTGTAATAACAACATTAATATCTGGATGTGCTACTAGTATATCTTCCATAGCTTTTAAACCACCTGCGTAAGACCACTCTGTATATGCTTGCGTTTTAACGTTTAAATCAATTTTACCTTGGGTTCTTAATTGTTCTTCCGTTATACCTTGTAAGAGTCCTTGTTTTCTAGTTCTTCCTACAGGGTTTCCAGCATTACCACTTAATAAAGCAATGTTCATTTTAGTGTTTCCCATTTTTTTAACTAACCACTCGCCTGCTAACTCACCATTTGCTAAATTATTAGACTGAATAGTTGTTACGTAATCTGCAGAAGGATTAATAGAACTATCGATAATAAAAACTGGAATACCAGCAGCCTTAGCCACTTTTGTTACACCTACTAAGGCATCAGGATCTTTTGGATTTAATAATAAAGCATCAACACCTTTAGTAATTAAATCCTCTACTGCTGCAACTTGCTTATTAATATCATCTTGTCCATCGGCAGATAAAAACACCATACCATTTTTTTCGGTACTTGCTTTAATACTTTGCAAAAGGGCTTGGTAATACGGTGCGTTTAAAGACGGCGTAGCATACCCTATTTTTTTCCCAGTTAAATCTATTGCGCTTTCTACTTTTGCGCTAGTATCTTCGGCACTATTTACATCTGCTTGAGTGGATGCTCCTTGATCTACACAGCTTGAAAGATTAAATAATAAGGTTAAAACAAATAATGGTTTAACAATTTGCCTTAAAACGGATGTCATGTTTTTTGTTTTCATAATAAATGGTTTTATATCTTAATTTAGTTAATAGTTTATTTTATATTCTTTAAAGTACTAAAAAATGGTTATATCTACTTGAAGTACAGTTTTTTCTTTTTCTGGGTTCCACATTGCTGTAACACCTATTGGTAATTTATGATTGCCTATTTTAATTTTATCACCGTAAGTAGCACCTACATTAATAAGGTTTCCTGCACCTTCTGTATAAAATGTTTTATCGGTTACAAAGGACCAAGCTCCACCTACAAATAAAGATAAGTTAGCGTCTTGTTTTTCCCAAACTTTACTTGTAACCTCAAAGTAATGTGTCCATGAATCCTCTAAAGAACCATCTTCTTGCACTTCGTAATCGCCCGAGCCACCACTAAGAATAGTAGCAAAATATAATAATGTATTAGGTGAAATGTTATACCCAAAGTTAAGATCTACAAAGTTGTAGCCTTGTGTTTTATCATAACTCCAGTAATGCAATACATCGCCACGTTCTTCAACACCTGTATAGTTATTATGTGTAACCGCCTCTATAAAAAACCTGTCAGAGAAACGGTATTTAGTATATAATGAAAACTCTTGGTAGTGAGCCCCTACGTTTTCGCCAGTATTTTTATTTACAACATCTACAGTTGTTAAACTAGCTCCTCCCCATAAACCAAATGTGAATTTTTTATCTCTAGAGTTATACTCTAAGTTAGTTGCTAACATAGCCCCTGGGTGCACTACAAAACCATGCCATAAATGCATGTTTTTTATATGTGCTCCTGCAGTAAACGCCTTGTAATCGTCGTTGTTATTTTCATCTTGAGCAGTAACTGTATTAAATCCTAAAAACAGAACACACAAACATACTAATTGAATAAAGCGCGTTTTGTTACATTTTGATTGTCTTGAATTAAAAACAGAAGCAGACAGATTTAGCTCCTTGTTTTGATGTGGTGATTTCATAATTTCAATGTTTAGTTTAGTATATTTTATTAAACGTACTTAATACGTTTGTTATGCAAATATATAGTAATTGAAACTTATAATCCAAATAAATTTTATCAACAATCACTTATAATTGAGCGTATTACAAGTATTTAACACGGAATAAAAATTAGAAAAGCCTACAAATAAAGGGGTTAACGTAATATTGACGTTTAAAAAATTTTATTTGAATTTTAACAAAAAAAACATGAATAAAATATCGATATCGGAAATAAATGGTCTTTTTAATGTAAGATTCTGATTATTAAAATAAAAAAAACACCAAAAAAAAATTAAAAACAGCCACCTTGTTAATGATGTTATTACAACCAAAAACATTTGAAAGAAAGATTAAAAACCTAAAAGAGAAGATAATACGTTTTACTTAAACACTAGTTTAGAAATTCTGCCTGCCCCAGCAGCATACGCCACCGAATCATTTAGAAAACGAATGGTATAAAAC
Organism: Algibacter amylolyticus; assembly: GCF_014202225.1. Classification (GTDB taxonomy): domain Bacteria; phylum Bacteroidota; class Bacteroidia; order Flavobacteriales; family Flavobacteriaceae; genus Algibacter_B; species Algibacter_B amylolyticus. Next base: position 65,679 of record NZ_JACHGE010000008.1, on the reverse strand, counting down.
CCTTCGTCGCTTAAATGTTTCCAGGAGTCGCCGGAATCATTAGTATAATCGATACCCTTAAACCCCACAGCTACTAATTCTTTTCCGTTACCATTCGGGATATACTGCACACAGCTTCTGTATCCTGGATTTTGATTTGGAGATACAAGTTTCCATGTTTTACCACCATCTTGAGTTCTTATTTTATTAGCAGCATTATTAAATGGCTTGGTATAGTCGCCACCAATAGCGAATCCGTTTAACGCATCGTAAAAATCAATTGAATAAATACCCTCTGTTTCTCTATCCTTAACTATTGGTGTATTGTAAACACGCCATGTTTCACCTTTATCTGGAGAATAATAAACACGACCAGCTGTTGTAGCTACCCAGGTGTTGTTGCCTACAATAGCAATATTAGTATCGCTTGCTGCAAAAGCACCTTCGTTTTCGATGCCATTGGGTAAATCATTACAGGATAGTTTTTTCCAGGTGCTACCACCATCTCTAGTTATAATTGCACTTAAACAGCCATCGGTAGAATCTCCTATAGCTATACCTTCTTGGTCGTTCCAGAACTCCATAGAGTCATAGAATGCTTTGGGATGGTTTTCTTGGTAGACAATATTGTGAGTTGTATCATTTTCTATTTTTACTAAAACGGCTGGAGAGCCAACATTGAAAGCAAAAACATTCTCTTTAGTCAATGCTATTGACCTATAATTTAAATAAACTGAATCTTTAACATTATTACTTTCATTATTATAAAACACCTCATTCAAATCACCTAAAGATATTTCATAATCTTCAATTATTGGCCCTATTCTGCCATTGGAAGTTGCATAAAAAGACACCTCTGAAACCTCAATTGCCCTAACATTCAATAAAGAATCTTGTAAAAGTATTTCAATTTCAACTGTAGAAATATCTCTTGGTTTAAATGTTTCCTTTTTTCCGCAGGAAAAGAACACAACAACACCTAAAAGTAATAGTACAATACGCTTCATAATTTCGAATTTCTATAAAAGTAAAAAAGCTTCATGAATAAATCACAAAGCTTAACATCAAAACAATTGCTATTAACCAATCAAGATTCTTTTTTTAATGCCTTGATGTCTATAATTAATTGCGCCATAGAAGCGCGATTCAACCCATTATATATACCACGAATATGCTTATTCTTATCAATCAATAAAAAGTTCTCGGTATGCAAAAAATCTTCAATACTTTTTTCTTCTCCTAAATCACTTTCAACAAAATAATGATCTCTACCAAGGGTATAAATATCATGCCGACTTCCTGTTACTAAATGCCATTTATTAGCTATAACATTATTATTTTTAGCATAGGCTTTTAACACAGAAACTGAATCTGTACTTGGCATTACCGAATGTGACAGTAATAGAACATCCTTATCATTTTTAAATTCTTCTTGAATTTTTGCCATATTACCGGTCATTTTAGGACAAATACCAGGACAGGTGGTAAAAAAGAAATCGGTTATATATATTTTATTCTCGAACGTTTTTTGAGTAACCGTTTCTCCTAATTGATTTGTTAATGAAAAACCTGGAATTTTATGAAACGCTTTCTCTTCTTCGGTATTTGGGGTTAACCAATGTGGCGTAAAAGTTTCGTCGTTATAATACGGCAAATAATCTACTCTGCTATGTTCAACAACTTTAACCGTTTCTTTTTTAATGTCCTTTTTACAAGCTGTAAAAATTAGCAACACTACAATATATAGATATTTCATAATATTATTTTTTTCTAATAACGACTTCATCCTCTAATCTAACACACGAATTCGCTCTACTTAAACCAAAAATTCGACCATTTTTGGCTTCATAGTTAACATATAATTTACCGTTAGCTAACCACGCTTTTTGAAAACCGTGTTCTTTGCCATCAACAAAATGCCTTAATTTATTTAGTTGCTCGGTTGCAAACCATTTTCTTTCTACACCCTGCTTAACACCATTTTCGTAAAAGGCTTCACCCGAAACAACACCGTTTTCCCACCATGTTTTATAAACCCCTTCTAGCCTATTATTTTTATAATAAGACTCTAATTGAAGGATTCCATTTTTAGTCCAGCGTTTAGCAATACCTTCTCTTTTCCCATTAAAAAAGCCCCATTTTTCTTCTAAAACGCCATTAGAATGATACTTTAAAGAATAGCCATTATACGGTTTATCATTGTAAAACCATTGGCCTTTATTACCATTAAGAACCAATTCTTTTTTTAGCACTTCAACACTATCTATAACAATAGCCTGCACTTGCTTAGCAACATCATTTACAGGTTTACTTAACGACGTTTCTTTGCAACCCATTATTGAAAAAGCAATGAGACTAAGAAAAAGAATTGGTTTCATATTTTTACTACGTTTTAATATCCTTGAAATGGTCCAGCAAAAAGTACATACGCGGGTGCATATGCATAATTTCCTGCAGCATAAACCTCATTAATAATATGGTAATGATACTCTTCTGCACCATCTGTAAACTGCGTAGTAGATGTGTGACCACCTGAAGCATCTAAATCGGTTGGGACAGCTCCTGTAGAACTACACTGTCTTCCATAAATAAAAACACCATCAAGTAAAATACCTACCAAACTATCATCATTGCTAGTAATTGGAGTAGGTTCTAAATGGTAATGATATACTCCAGGACCTTTATGAGCTCCTGCCCAATCTAAACTTTTAGCAGCCTGATCTAAATCTCCCATACCTTCTTGGTCATTAAATATAGAAGCCCCGCTAACCGCAATTCCAATAGTATTTAATTGCGTAGCAACAGTTGCACCCGTTAAGTTTGGAGTGGCATCAACGGTAATACTTGCAGCTTCACCTTGCCCACCACCAATATAAGTATCTTGAGTTGTTTTTGTTACATCTGGCTCGTCTTTATAAAGCGCGTTATCTGGCTCCCAATAAATTGAAGCATGATCTGGATATCCTGTGGTTTCTATAGTAACCTCTGTACCATCATCAGATAAAATAACGGTAACCGCATCTTGATTAAAGGCAGCAAAAGCAGCATGCAATTCTGTAACAGCAACCTCTTCATCATCGTCGTCGCCATCATTAGCATTATCAGTACTTGAAGAATCATCACTACTGCAAGCAAATAGTGCAAAGGCAAAAATTGTAATAAAAGTTAAAGGCTTTAAATAGTATTTCATAATCTTAGTGTTTTAATGTTATTAATATTTAGATGTTAATTTTAAAATAAACTTGCGCTCGTTTATAAATTAATTTCTATTTCCTTGTGGTCGCCCTCCTTGTCGGCCTTCCTTATTTTGTTTTTGTCCTTTTGCTAGTTCTTCTTTTGAGATAAATCCATCTTTATTAGCATCAACCTTAGAGAAATCGTCGGCTAATGGTCCTTTAGCTTCTGTTTCAGATAATTTACCATCTTTATTAGCATCCATTTGCTTAATAATATCGGTAGCGCTTGGTCTTTGCCCTGGTCGGTTTACTCCTTCTCTGTTTTGAGGCCCGCGTCGTTCCTCTTGCTCAACTTCACCCATTAAACAACGACTTACATATGGAAACTCATTAGTTACCAAATACATGTATTGTCCATTTATATTAATCCCGTTACACGCATCCAAATCGCCATAACCTTCAACGTATTCAAAATCGGAACCGTAAGTACCATCGTGATGTCCGCCAACAGAAACATCAATGGTTTCGCGGGCTGTATACGTGCAATCCTCACCTTCTCTATTACCATCTAAAAGTTTATAACTCGGTTTATACGCACCGCTTTTTGAATAATACATAGGGAAACCATCATGAGCAAAACCAACATGTACTAAATCTTGACCTGTATCTGAATTTTCGATAACCGAAGTAGGCGACCCATGATAATGATAAGCCCCTGTAGGTTGCACGTGAGCATGATTAAAATCTAATCCTAAATCAATTAAATCTTGAAAGGCTTCCACTCTATAATTTTCACCGGTATCGCACACCACAACCTCAGCAGTTCCCGGCTCGAATTTTACACCGTTTAAAGCAATTCCTGGTTCTCTTATCCACTGCGCTTCTCCTGTATATTTTGGTTTAACAGGAAAGGTGTATGTTTTATTTTGTGCCGAAATACGATTAGGATTCCCTTGGTTTGGAAAAGCTCCTGTTTTATGATTAGGCAATGCGTTGGTAACCATTTTCCTGGTATTACCACTAACAGTTACAAAGGTTTTAGTACCATAATCCTCGTTAATTAAAGAATAGTTCCCAAAATAATTAATAGGAGTTTCGGTATTGTGGCTATGCGAATGTTCGCCTTCAGAATCGTGACTATGTGTCCCAGTATTACTTTTACAGCTTAATAATACTATTAAAAGTATACATATTGTTAGATATCTATTTATCATCTTCATTATTATTAATTTATTCTACTTTGTATTTAGATGTTGTTTTTACCAATAACTTGTGGCCAACATTCTTTTTTTTTGAAAAAAGCCTCATAATATCACTTATGAGGCCTTTAAAAAAGCTAAACCAAACTCAATTATTATATTAATTATTTAAATAACTACTTACTGCCGATGCTCTAGAAGACACATGACTTTTTAATGTATTTACCGCACTCTGAAAATCGGCACTAGAATTTAAAAACGTATATCCTGGAATCTCTGAAGTGGCATACTCATCAATTAAAGCAGCATACGATGTATATAAGGATTGCATAGTACTGGTATTAAAAGCACCATCAACAACCTCTTGCACATAAGCTTGATACTTTGCTTTGTAAACCTCATCTTGATACATGTAACCAATTAGTGGCCATTGCGATGCAGAAATATTCGAGAAATCTAAATTGGCAGCACCACCTTGTTTTCCTTCTTGAAGCGCCTCATTATTATCCCAAGGAATCCATGTTAATTTACTCGTATCTGGATTATTATATAAGAAGTAATTATGCGTCATTACACCGTAAGTATCCCAGTTTTGAATAACCGTATTTACAGCTAAGTATTTTAAAAACACATCGGTATCTAATACAGCATCTAAGTTAGACCTCCAAGTTTCCGCATCGGTGCTGCGTGTTCCATCGTTTATTACAGAAAGTAAGTTTGCTACATCGCTAAAATCGGCCTCATCTTCATTTGTTTTCTTTACATATTCATCTTCATCAAACGTACCGCTAGCAAAACTTGCTGCGTCGCCATCTGGTTTGTATAAATTACCATCATCATCGGAAAATTGTGTATCTATAACTGTATCATCAACCTCTTCAACCAAAGTGTATAAACCAAAATATACAGGACCATCTCCATGATCAACATAAACAGTGTAAAATGCTGTATGAGATACTGCTAAACCTGCATTTTTAAACACATCGGCAGCTACTTTTTCTCGCAACATCGATTTATCGTCGAAGTTGTTTTTAAGACTTAATTTTTTAAATCCGTAAAAACGCTGGTTATCTATTTGTGGGTAATCATCTTCAAACTCATCAAAATCTAATTTAAATGATAGCTTTAAAATACCATTTTGCCAGCTGGTTTGCAAGCTAGAGTTACCTTTAAAACGCACACCAACTCTATACCATTCTTTGTCTTTATAAAACACTTCGGCAGGCACAAAAATAGGGTCTTCGTCGGTATCGGTTAAACCACCACCTCTAGAACCACCTCCAAAAGTACCGTACAAATTGGTCATATCATCCAACATATTTTGCCAACGCGCTTCTGTAATAACTATATCTAAACGTTTTACAGCGTTATCTTCAAAAACCTCATCAAAATTTGGATCTACATCTTTAGTGTGTGTTTCCGTGGTCCAATCTGTAGCTTCAAAATCGGTATCATCTATTACAACTTCTACCTCTTCCTCAACACTTTCTTCATTTACAGTATTATCATCATTATTACAGCCTATAAAAAAGAACGTTAGTAATACAAAAACTGCCGTTTTGTTTATTAGTTTAATTGCATGTATTGTTTTCATTTTATAAAATTTTAAGGTTATTTTCTTTCTTTTCTTTCTGGCTTAGGCGCATTTTTCAATTCTTCTTCTGTAATAACCCCATCCTCATTGGCATCAACTTTTGCAAAATCCTTTTTTAAAGGTCCCTTAACTTCCTTTTCAGAAAGTTTCCCATCTTCATTGGCATCCATCTCTTCTAATAACTCCTTAAAAGTTGGTGGCTCTTTTCTATCAGGTCTATTATCCGATTGTCCAAAAGAACTGTTCGACATAAATAATGTTATTCCAAAAACCAAAATGGCTGTTTTAAATACCTTGTTCATATTTTCTAAATTTTATTGTTATGTACTTTTAGATGCTATAACTTTTTTAAACTTGTGACGCCTTCTGTTAAAAAAATCACAAAAAAAAGACCCTCAATATTTTGAAGGTCTTTTAAAGCTAATTCGTTTTAATGGATAGGTGGTGGCATTTGTTCCATACGCTCTCCATCCATTGGTGGCGGTGGTCTATGGCCATCGGGTCCATCCTCTCGCATCTCCCCTGGTCTTCCTCCCGGAGGAGGTCCCTGACCTCTATCGCCGCGCCTAAGTGCATCTTTTAAAATCCTATTAAACGTTTCCTGTTGCTCTGCAGTGCAAATCTCTTTAATTTTACTAAAGTATCTATAAACCTCTAAATCCTTAGCCGCTTCCTTTTCTCCTATTAGTTTTGTTAATGCTATTATTTTAGATTCATCGAAACTAGCATCAGAGAATCCATTAAACATATCATCCTTTAACACTCTAATATCGCTACTAATGTTTTGCATACGTTTATGGTGCTTTTTATCTAAAACATCAAACCTTGCTTTTTGTGCCAGATTAAAACCCAACTCTTTTGTTAAAAACATTTTAGGACGCATAGGCTCTTTTCCGTTATTCTTCGGTCCTGCACCTAAATAATTATAGAGGAAAAAGCCATTCACCACAATTAAAAAAACAAGTAGAATATATAATGGTAATTTTTTAGACATAATTAATTTAATATTAAGGTATCATTATCACTAGCCACCAACCCATAAGACTCGGCAAACTCACTTAAATTCTCATCGTAACTCGATGCGGTTTCCATTTTACTAAAAGCAACCACATTAAGCACCACTATACAAACCAATGTCGCTAATTGCAGCTTAGGTGTAAACCAACTCCAAACGCTTTGTTTTTCTTCCTTTTCGGCAAATAACACCTGCATGGTTTTATCTTTAAAAAAGGGAGACACGTTTACAGGCTCGATGGCATCAAGCGCGCTAAACGCACTATCAACCTTATCTTGTATGTTTTTATTTGTTTCCATATCTCTGTGTTATATATTATTAGATGCAAAAAAATTTTAAAACTTGCGCTAATTATCATTTTTATAAAAATTTTCTAAAAGTTTCTGTAAATTCTTCCTTGCCCTAAACATTAAACTCTCTACCGACGACACGCTCTTTTCAATAATCTCGCTAATTTCCTGGTAACTTTTACCATCCACCTTATGCAATGTAAAAACCACTTTTTGTGCCTCGGGTAATTGATTTATAGCATAAAACAAGGTCTCACTCTTCTCTTTATTTTCCAAAATAACACCCGGATGATTCATTTCGGTAAAATAACTAGTTTTATCCAATGGCAACTCATTACCCGTAATAGCTTGTAAAAACGCAAAACGCTTTTTCGTGTTACGCTTCCTTATAAACTCCAAGCATTTGTTAGTAGTAATCCTATAAATCCAAGTCGATAGTTTAGAGTTCCCTTTAAATTTTCCTATCGAATTAAACACCTCCACAAAAACATCTTGAGCAATATCCTCGGCATCTTCTTTATTAGGCACAAACGAAATACAGGTAGCAAAAACCTTTTGCTGGTACTCGTCCAACAACTTCCCATACGCATTTGCATTATGGTTTTGCAATCCTTCTATAAATTCGTTTTCTGTCAAAAAAAATTTCAAACTAGATGTCTTCCTAAAGTTTCAGGATTAACAAGGTCAATTAAAACCCCAAAGTTAAGCTTTTATAAAAACTACATATCTCTAGAAGCAAAAAAATAGACTAACTCGAATTTGGGCGTTCCCCTATCGGGTCTGGCTTTACGTTGCAAGTCCTCGGTCGTACCTCCCTGTGGGCTTTCCACTGCAATCCTTAACGCGGGCAAACCAGCTAATATTACACATAAAACCATATTAATACACATCTGCTAGCACTCGTATTTTAAAAGCCAAAACAAAAACACCCATGGTGTAAAACAAACCACTTTAAAACCTGTAAACAAGTTAAAAATTAACCATTTAAAAACGTACCTTTGCAGCCTTATTTAAATACCATGCGATTACACAGAAACCTCTGCTTTGCAGTTATAGACGGCCTAACATTAATCTTCAACGAAGGTAAATACGCCGATAAAGTTATACAACAACTATTAAAACGCGATAAACGTTGGGGCTCTCGCGATAGAGGCTTTGTTGCCGAAACCACATACGAAATGGTACGTTGGAAACGCCTGTATGCCGAAATTGCCGAAGTTAAAGAACCTTTTGATCGTGATAACCTATGGCGCATGTTTGCCGTTTGGGCAACCTTAAAAGGTATAAAATTACCAGACTGGAAATATTTTGAAGGTACACCACTACGTAAAATTAAAGGACGTTACGACGAGCTTTCTAAAGTGCGCCGCCTAAAAGAATCTATTCCAGATTGGATGGACGAAATTGGACGCAAAGAATTAGGCGATGCCGTTTGGAGCAAAGAAATAGCAGCTTTAAACGAGCAAGCCGATGTTATTTTAAGAGTAAACACCCTTAAAACAACTAAAGAAAAATTACAAACCGAATTATTCGATTTAGATATTGAAACCGAATTTATAGACGGTCACCCAAGCGCACTTAAATTACGCGAACGTGCTAATGTATTTGCTACCGAAAACTTTAAAAATGGTCATTTTGAAGTTCAAGATGCGAACTCGCAATTAGTAGCCGAATTTTTAAATGTGCAACCCGGTATGCGTGTTGTAGATACTTGTGCTGGTGCCGGCGGAAAAACCTTGCACCTAGCTTCCTTAATGGAAAACAAAGGGCAAATTATTGCAATGGATATTTACGGCAATAAACTAAACGAATTAAAACGTCGTGCTAAGCGAAACGGTGCTCATAATATTGAAAACCGCGTTATAGAATCTACAAAACCAATTAAAAAATTATACGACAAAGCAGATCGTGTTTTAATTGATGCGCCATGTTCTGGCTTAGGTGTGTTACGCCGTAACCCTGATGCAAAATGGAAATTACAACCCGAGTTTATAGATAAAATAAAAGAAACTCAGCAAGACATTTTACAGCAATATTCTAGAATGGTAAAAGTTGGCGGGCAACTAGTTTACGCTACTTGTTCTGTATTACCTTCAGAAAATCAAAATCAAGTTAAAACCTTTTTAGCTTCGGAAGCTGGAGCAAACTTCGAATTATTAAAAGACAAAAAACTACTATCTCATAAATCTGGATTCGATGGTTTTTATATGGCTTTGTTGGAGCGTAAAGCATAGCATAAACTTAGATAATTTAAAAATCCTGATAGGCAACTATCAGGATTTTTTTTATCCTTATTTATAAGAAAAAACATCTATATTTACTTAGTAATAACCAATTAAAGTATGCTACAACCAAACAAAATACCAAGCTACTGATTGTCAATCTATTTAACCACAAACTATTTGTAACAGATGAAAAGAACGTTTTTAATTATACTAATAACCATACTAACCTTAAGTTGTTATTCACAAATTTCTTATGAGAAAGGATATTATATTGACAATAATGATAAAAAAATTAATTGTCTAATTAAAAATATAGATTGGAGAAACTCCCCAACTCAATTTGAATATAAAACATCAGAAAATAGCGAACCCCAAATAGCAACTTTTAAAACCGCAAAAGAGTTTGGCATTTATAACATTTCAAAATATATAAAAAGTTTAGTAAACATTGATAGATCTGATGATAACATCAATAACTTGACCACCGATAAAAACCCTGTTTTCAATAAAGAAACTCTATTTTTAAAAGTATTAGTTGAAGGCAAATCTAACTTATATCAATATATTGATGGCAAACTAAATAGATACTTTTATGGCAATGATGTATCAAATATTGAGCAACTAGTCTTTAAAGTTTACAAAACAGAAAATAATGATATTCGAAAGAATAATAGATTTAGACAACAATTATGGAATGATTTGAAATGTCCAAATTTTAAAATGAATCGCGTTGAAAAACTCAATTATAGAAAAAAAGATTTGATTGATTTTTTTAATGATTATAGTACATGTCATAATAAGGAAGTATACAGTTTAGAACCAAAACAAAAACGAGATTTATTTAATCTAACAATTAGACCTCAATTTTATAGTTCTACTCTATCAATAAAAAGTACCAATCCTGATTTTAGCACCATAAATTTTGATAAGGAGTCAGGTATTAGGTTTGGATTAGAAGCTGAATTTATTTTACCTTTTAATAAAAATAAATGGGCACTTGTGGCAGAACCTACTTACCAAAAATTTAAGGCTGAGCAATCAGCAGACGCTAGAAATATTAATGGCGGAAAAATAATAGCTAATCTAGATTACACTTCAATAGAAGTACCTGTAAGTATAAGGCACTATATATTTTTAAATGAAAAGTCTAAAATTTTCGTTGATGCTTCTTTGGTATTTGACTTTAGTTCAAATTCAACAATCGATATTACAAGAAATGACGGATCAAGCCTCTATGACTTAGATATTATGACCTCAAGTAATTTAGCTATTGCAGTTGGTTACAAATTAAACGAAACTTACAGTTTGAGCTTAAGATATCAAACAAAGAGAGATCTTTTAGCTACCTACACAGGTTGGATTGCGGACTACAATACAGTATCTATGATTTTTGGATATTCTTTATTCTAAAAAGAACGTATTATATTGCATTTAGAAAAAAATAGATTTGATTAATATGAAACTGGTTTAGAACAAGAAGGCAAACCTTAAAATCCTGACAAACAACTATCAGGATTTTTTTTATTTCATATATAAAGTAAATCTAAAAAGCAAAGTACTAATAACTTTTAGAAAGTGTAGTTAAAGCCTTAACAGCTTGTTCCGCATCGTTTTTATCAACAAAAATATGATCGTGATAAAACCCAGCTATAACATTGCAACTTATATTATGTTTAGTTAACACATCGGCAAATAATGCAGTTAAACCAACGGCATCTAAAGCCGAATGTACCTCTAAAGTAATCCAGCTCGCTACAAAACTATATTTAAGACCTAACCCATCTGCCTTTGTTTTAGCCATTACAAGGGTTATACCCTCCTCTTCTTTAAACTCACAAATAGTATCTTCCCTTTTAATTTCTCCAAAATGCTTCACGGTTACAAAAACATATTCGCCTTCGTTTAACTTAGGGTTCATGCTTCTTACTAACTTTTCTAAATTCTTCTCTCCGTTCATAACTTAAAATTTCATTCAATAAAGTAAAAACACTATAATAAGCATTAAAATATAATCTTACAATATCAAATTATTTAACGCAACATTCACAATTACAATATTTTTAAGCTAATTAAAAGTTAAATAACATGGCATTAACTTTATGGCGTTGTTACAATTTTTAATTTCACTCGTTTACTAAGTATAACTCCTATAATATATGAAATTAAAAATTACTTTAATCATTTTACTGGTAAGTTTAAATGCGATATCTCAAAATATCACAGCACAACTTATAGACAAAAACACTAAGACACCAATACCTTACGCAACTATAAAAACAGGGAACAATTCTGGGATGATTTCTAACGACGAAGGCTACTTTACCATTGGCGCAAAAAACCAAAATCTCAAAATTTCTTGTATGGGTTACCAAAGCAAAACGCTATCGCCTTTAGATATAAAAACTCTTAACTATACTATTGAGCTTGAAGAAGCCATAAACCAACTTGGTGAAATTTATATTAGTAATAAAAACCCAAATGCCGATAGTATTATTTATAAAGTAAAGCTGCAGCTAAGTGTTAACTATAGCAGTGCATTAAATAAACACCATATATTTAAGCGCGATACCGATTATGCCGATTTCACAAATTTAGAATTTGAAATTGAAAAGGCATCGCATGTAAAAAAACGCAACCTAGAATCGGCAAACAACAGTTTAAAAGTGCTATCTAAAACAATTAAAGAAAGCGATATGGTTAACTTTAGAGATTTTAAAGGCGAATTTTACACCTTAAACCAAGATAGCAGTAAATTAGTGGTTCAAAAAGCAACTTCGTTATTGGATGCTAAAAACGATTTTTCATTCGAGCAAATACAAGAAAAAGCTCAAAACATTGTTTTAAAATATTTAGACAGTACAAAAACCTATAAACTTAAATCTGGTCTCTTTAAAATAGAAGACTCCCTGTCTTTAAAAAATGAAGACCACCAAGAAAAACACAAGCAGGAATATGATGTGCCTTTGTTAAATAAAAGCACGCGTATTGTTTTAAATCAAACTAAATTTTTCGAAGATTCTTTTTTAAGTACTATTTTAAATACAAATTTATATGAATACACCTATACTGATGCTGTATTTAATGCCAACGAATTAACACATATTATCGCATTTACTCCTAAAAAAGGAAAAGCAAAGTATACAGGGCAATTATATGTTAGCGAAGATACCTATGCCATTACACAAATGCATTATAAATATTATAAAAACAGACATGGACAAAAAGTAAATTTAAAATTTGTTTTAGGCGTAAAATATATAGAAAATATTAGCGAAGGCACCCTTTTATTTGAAAGGGACAGCAACAACGTTTACTATCCTAAATATTTAAAACGAACTTCTGGCAGTTACTTTTATGTAAAAAGAGACGTTAAGTTTATTGAAAATAGTCGCGATAAAAACAAGGTGAGTTTTAGCTTTAAAATTGAAGGCAATAATAGAAATAAGGAAGAACTATTATTTACATCGCACAGCAAGTTAAACTTGGAAGAATTTAAGAGCATCAAGCAAGATTCTGTTGTACCCTACAAACAGCTAAATAAATTTGAAAAAACGCTTTGGGACAACGAACAAATTATAGAACCTACTTTAGAGATGAAAGCTTTTAAAGGCGATTAAAACTAATCGTTTATAAACAGAAACATATTACCTGTTTTAAAGCTAATTTCAATAGTATCTTCAATAGCCTTATTGCGCGTACCAATACGTCCGCCAAAAAACAAAGATTCGTCGTTCAACGCATATTGCAACCCTCTTGTAATAATGCCATTGGCTTCAGGAAAAGGAAATAAAGATACATGTTTACCTAAACATTGTGTTAATGTAACCTTGGTATCTGCAAGAAAATAAAAGCCGTAGTTATCAAAAAAGGTGATTTTCAACTTAGTTTTCCATTGCAAAGCAGTATGTAAATTACCTAGAAAGTGATCTTGCTCTTGCCCACTAGCACCATAAACATGAATATCGCTAAAACCTCTATCAAACAGAATTTGTAAAATTTTATCAAAATCTGTAAAATCTTGGTTTGGCGTATGTATAACTTCAATACTATCTGGAATGGTTTTAATAGAGTCGAAATCGCCACTAATAAAATGGGGTACAATATTATTAGCCTTTAAAAAGGTGCACGCACCATCTGTGGCACAAACCATGTTATAGTTTTTTAAATCTGGAATAGATTTAGGTGACTCTCCATTTAAAAATAAACATACTTGCTTTGTATTCATCTAAACAAAAATAGGAAAGTTAAAGAACATTTAGTTCCTGTAAAAACACTACTTTATAAAAACAACATAATAAGCGTTAACACCAAACCAAATGCTGTAAAATACAATCCTTTTTTAAAAATTTTAGTTTTAGGCATAAACATCCAAAACGAAGAAATTGAAAAGAAAAATAACGACACCCCAGAAAACACGTTTAAATAAAATAAAGGTTCGGCAGATGTGGCTTTATGTAAATGTGTCATTCTATCCAACACATACGGCAACTCCTTATTAGTATATTTAGCTAAACCAGTAGCCTTATTGTATTGTCCGTTTTTAAATAACACTATATCTCCTTCTGTTTTTTCTGCTCTAAAACGTCTCATTTTTAAAGCACGACCAAGCGCTTCTCCGCTTAAATTTGGCTTAATTGTTTTTTCTACTACGGTTTCACTTTTTAAAAAGTCGGTATTTCTAAAAATTAAAATAACACCACTTAATGAGTATACAATCATTACTCCTATTAGAAAAAACCCTAAATAACGATGTATAATACGCATCCATTTTCTTGTCATAACTGTTTTTTTTAATGGGGTTGGACTAAGCTATTGTGTAAAGGTTTAATTGAATTCAAAAAAAAAAAAAAATAGCATAAAAAAATCCTAAGCATAAAGCTCAGGATTCTTATATATTTAGAAAATTATTATTCTATCCTTCTGGATGCATAAATTTTTGCTTCGCTAATAATTCTTCTTCTGTTTCAACAACATCTTCATCTGGTACACAACAGTCTACCGGACAAACCGCCGCACATTGAGGCTCGTCGTGGAAACCTTTACACTCCGTACACTTATCTGGAACAATGTAGTAAAGCTCATCGCTTACAGGTTCTTGTGGTTCATCAGCATCCACCTCTTTTCCATTAGTTAAAACTACAGTACCATCTAAACTAGTACCATCTTTATAGCGCCAGTCGTCAGCACCTTCATATATTGCCGTATTAGGACATTCCGGTTCACATGCCCCACAATTTATACACTCGTCTGTTATTATTATTGCCATAGTAATATTTTATCTTTTAAAATTAAAGAACTCTATTTGAGTTTCCTTAAATTTGTAGCTGCAAAAATAAAGCCAAAACTATTCATAACCAAATAAAGGATGCAATTACAGGAAAGAATTAATGCTTTTGTAAAGTTAGGAGATTTTTTAAGACAATTTTCTAATGAAGTATTCCATAAAGCCGAAAATATTGAACATAACGAATTATTCTTTGATGGTTTTAAGCATCAACTAAAATTAGCCAAAGAAAACAATGGCTGGTTTACCGAAGAAAATATTAGTTTTGCTCTGAAATCTTGGTCTGATGCACTAACTACAGACAATTTAAGCACGTGGTTATCGTCGTACCAAATTGAAAATAGGACGCCAAAACAAGTCGCTATAATAATGGCTGGAAATATTCCATTAGTGGGATTCCACGATTTTTTATCGGTTTTAATAACAGGACATCATGTTTTAGTTAAGCAGTCATCAAACGATAAACACTTGTTACCATATTTAGCGAAGTATTTGGAGTATGTAGAACCTCAGTTTAAAGGAAGCATAACGTTTACAGAGGCTAAAATTGAAAACTTCGATGCCGTAATAGCTACAGGAAGCAATAATACGGCGCGATATTTCGAGTTTTATTTTAAAGATAAACCTTCAATAATTAGAAAAAACAGAAATTCTATATCAGTTTTATCAGGAAACGAAACGCCCGAAGACCTAAAAAACCTCTCGGAAGATATTTTTAGATATTACGGTTTAGGTTGCAGAAATGTTTCTAAACTATTTGTACCTAAAAACTACGATTTTAAAGGCTTTTTCGAGTCTATTTACCATTGGCACCCTATTGTTGAAAAAGCAAAATATGCTAATAATTACGACTATAACAAAGCTGTTTATTTAATGAGTGAGTTTGATATGTTAGAAAACGGATTCTTCATGATAAAAGAAGATGAAAGTTTTGCTTCGCCTATTGCAACACTATTTTATGAATATTATGAAGATGCTTCAGAATTAAAAGCAATTTTAGATTCAAAAAAAGATCAAATTCAATGTATAGTTTCGAAAGGATTCGATAAAAACGAAATCGCATTTGGAGCTACTCAAAAACCTCAACTTTGGGATTATGCGGATGATGTAGATTCTATTGAATTTTTGTTAGCAATTTGACGAAAAAATTATTAATAATTTAACAAAATTTACCCAATTAATTAGCACCTTTGTTTCTTTAAATTTTATATCATTTCATCCTTTTTAAAAATTAAGGATTCATAGTAAAAACGGAGTATTAATTAAATTTAGCCCGAAAATTCACTTTCCATTAAAAGAAAGTTTAGGGGTAGAAAAAAAATGAAAAAACATAACTTTAGTGCCGGACCAAGTATTTTACCACCAGAAGTATTACTTAAAGCTTCTCAAGCCGTTGTCGATTTAGACAACAGCGGGTTATCTTTAATAGAAATATCACACAGAAGTAAAGCTTTTGTTGATATTATGGAAAATGCTAGATCGTTAGTTTTAGAACTTTTAGGTTTAGAAGGTAAAGGATACAAAGCTTTGTTTTTACAAGGTGGAGCAAGTACACAATTTTTAATGGTCGCTTTAAATCTTTTAGAAAAAAGAGCGGGTTATTTAAATTCTGGAGCTTGGGCAGCAAAAGCAATTAAAGAAGCTAAAATTTATGACGATGTGTACGAAGTAGGATCTTCTAAAGATGCTAACTACAATTATATCCCTAAAGGTTACGAAATACCTGATGATTATGATTATTTCCATTGTACATCAAACAACACCATTTATGGGACACAAATGAAATCGTTTCCAAAAACTAATATTCCATTAGTTTGTGATATGAGTAGCGATATTTTTTCTCGTACTTTAGATTTTACTCAATTTGGTTTAATTTATGCTGGAGCTCAAAAAAACATGGGACCTTCTGGAACAACCTTAGTAGTTGTTAGAGAAGATATCTTAGGAAAAGTATCTCGTAAAATTCCGTCAATGATGGATTATAAAATCCATATCGATAAAGGAAGTATGTTCAACACACCTCCTGTATTCCCAATATATACAACCATGTTAACTTTAGAGTGGTTAAAAGGTTTAGGTGGAATTCAAGCTATCGAGAAAGAAAACGAAAAGAAAGCACGTTTAATGTATTCTGAAGTAGATTTAAACCCATTATTTAAAGGGTTTGCTAGCAAAGAAGATCGTTCTAACATGAATGCAACATTCACACTCGAAAACGAAAACTTAAAAGACACTTTCGAAACTATGCTTAAAGAAGCTGGTATTAGTGGTGTTAATGGACACAGAAGTGTTGGTGGTTACAGAGCTTCTATGTACAACGCTATGCCTATTGATAGTGTTAAAGCATTAGTAGAAGTAATGAGCGAATTAGAAAGTAAGGCTTAAAATTAGTTGGCAGTAGGTCGTAACAGTTTTCAGTGCTTCCTCAAACCAAAAAATAAAATTTAATTATAAGTTGAATTATTAATTGTTCACAGAACTTTTAACTTTTAACTTTTAACTTTTAACTTAGATAAATGAAAGTATTAGCAAACGACGGAATTTCACAAAGCGGTATCGATGCCTTAACCAAAGGTGGATACGAAGTGATTACAACAACCGTAGCGCAAGAACAATTAATTAACTACATCAACGAAAAAGATATTGCTGTATTATTAGTACGTAGTGCTACAACAGTACGTCAAGATTTAATTGATGCATGCCCAGGATTAAAAATTATTGGCCGTGGTGGTGTTGGTATGGATAATATTGATGTTGAATATGCTCGCGAAAAAGGTTTAAGTGTTATTAATACGCCTGCAGCATCTTCTCACTCTGTTGCCGAATTAGTATTTGGACACCTTTACGGTTTATCTCGTTTTTTACATAACTCAAACAGAGATATGCCACTAGAAGGAGATAATAACTTTAAAGGACTTAAAAAAGCTTATGCTAAAGGAACCGAACTTAAAGGAAAAACTTTAGGTGTTTTAGGTTTTGGTCGTATTGGTCAAGCCACTGCAAAAGTAGCTTTAGGTGCTGGAATGAAAGTTATAGCTTTCGATCCATTTTTAGAAAAAACAGATTTAGAATTAGAGTTTTTTGATGGACAAAAAGTAAGTTTCGAAATTAAAACCATTTCAAAAGAAGAAGTTTTAAAACAATCAGACTTTATTACACTTCACGTGCCTGCTCAAAAAGATTACGTTATTGACGAAGCAGAATTTAACATGATGAAAGATGGTGTTATTATAGCTAACGCTGCTCGTGGTGGTGTTCTTAATGAAGTAGCCTTAGTAAAAGCTATTGAAAGCGGAAAAGTTGCTAGAGCTGCTTTAGATGTTTTTGAAAAAGAACCAAAACCAGAAATGCAATTATTAATGAATCCTGCGTTATCGTTAACACCACATACTGGTGCTGCAACTAACGAAGCTCAAGATAGAATTGGTACAGAATTAGCATCACAAATTATTAGTATCTTAGGATAGTAATAAACAAATTGTGACCAAATCATAAAATTAGAGTCCTAACTATATAAGTTGGGACTTTTTTTGTACATTAAGCTTCCAATTTTTATTCAGAATTATTAATTAACAAAATATAACAAAACATCATGGCAGGAATTTTAGATTTATTAAACAGCGACCTAGGAAAAACTATTATTAGCGGAGTAGCAGGTTCTACAGGAAACGACTCAAGTAAAACAAGTAGTGTATTAACAATGGCGTTGCCTGTATTAATGAAAGCTATGGAACGTAATGCCTCTACACCAGAAGGTGCTGCAGGACTTATGGGTGCGCTTCAAGGAAAACATGATGGTAGTATTTTAAATAATCTTGGTGGATTATTTGGTGGTGGTGTAGACGATAATGTTAAACAAGACGGCGAAAAAATATTAGGACACGTTTTAGGAGCAAAACAACAAGGTGTTGAAAAAATAATAGGTGAAAAATCTGGATTAGATGCAGGTTCTGTTGCTAACATATTAAAAGTTGCTGCACCAATTTTAATGGGTGTTTTAGGCAACCAAGCTAAACAACAAAACGTAAGTGCTTCAAACGGTATTGGCGATTTATTAGGCGGTATGTTAGGTGGAAGCGCAGCGACTCAAGAGCAAAGCTTCTTAGAAAAAATTCTTGATGCAGATGGTGACGGTAGCGTTATTGATGATGTTGCAGGAATGGTACTTGGAAATGCTAGTAAAAAAGGCGGTATTGGAGGTCTTTTAGGAGGTCTTTTTGGAAAATAAGATACCTAATACATATAAAATAGTAAAAGAGCCAAACCTTATGTTTGGCTCTTTTTTTTGTTAAATTCTATCAGATACACCGCAACTCCCTATTGTATTTTGTAAATTTATAATTAAAAGCACCACTAATACTCAACAAAACCTCGTGTTAACTCATTCTGGTTTTTATTAAAAAGTAATCGGTACTACTTTTACTTTAAACATTAAAACTAAGTGTCAATTATGAAAAAACTAATCTTTGTATTACTAGCAACCATTTTCGTTTACTCCTGTAACAGTTCTAAAACCGCAACTTCTAATACAAACGAGCGATTAGAAAACCTTAAAGCAAACGATACCGTTAAAATTGCTAATGATGAAATTGAATACGAAATTATTATAATTGAACCCGGATTTAACTTTTGGTTAGCTAGCAGAGCTAGACAGCGTGGGTACTACTCACAAACCTATTTAGAAAACCGAAACTACCAATATGTTATAGAATGGAACCAACGCGTAACACAACCGCAAAGGTTCGACTCTAGCTTATACGAATTACAAATCGATTATCAACCTGGTATAGATTACGGCTACGAGGTTAATTATATGCTATATAACTATTTTATTTACTTTCAATTAACCTATAAACAAAGATTAGGCGCTTTTGTTCCTCGTATTTAAATCCCTTTTAATATTTTTGCGTAAAATTGCAAACTTGGAAAAACTAAAAGCACGTTGGGGTATTGAGCATAATTGGCAAGTTGTTGTCATATTTTGTGTATTTGCTATTACCGGATCGACGGCATCTTATATTGGCAAGCCTATTTTAAGTTTTCTTAATATCTCTACAGAAAGTTTTGGTAGTGTAGGCTATTGGGTAGTTCGTATTGTTTTGCTATTTGTAGTGTATCAGTTTTTACTTGTATTTTTTGGTTGGGTATTTGGTCAGCATAAATTTTTCTGGGATTTCGAAAAGAAAATGTTACGCAGACTAGGTTTAAAACGTTTTGTAGATTAATGAAACTTATTAAGGAACATATCGTTTTTAGATTACTAACCATTGTGTTGGTGCTAACGCTATTGATTCCTGCTGCTGTTAAATTTGCTCACGTTTTCGAACACCATAATCACAAAGTTTGTTTAGGTGAAGATAGAACACATATTCATGAGGTAGATTTGGATTGTGAGTTTCAAAAATTTAGTATCACCCATCACTTTCAATTACCAGTAGAATTTATCGAGTTTTTTCAAACGTTATCCCCTACTCGTACTTATAATTTAACATACAAATTTCTTAATAATCATCGGCCTTTATCTTTCTCTTTAAGAGGCCCACCAGCTTTAGTTTAAAAATCATATCATGTCTCATTTTAAAAACTTATAAAATAAGACATGGTGATAGCATTTATTTTTAAACTAAAATTTAGTAATGAAACACTATATACTGATTATAGCATGTTGTTTATTCGGCATTGCTTATGGTCAAAACTGTAATTACAAGCTTTCTGGTAACGTGCACGATTTCCATGATGGTTCTGCAATAACTGGTGCTGCCATATATATTGAAACCTTAGACAGATATACAACATCTGATATTGAGGGAAACTATAGTATTAGCAATCTTTGTAATGGACTTTTAACTCTCGAAATATCCCATCTTGGATGCGAGACTAAAAGAATAAACGTTCAAATTAATGGCAATACTCAATATGAAATTAATATGGAACACCATATTGAAGAACTCAATGAAATTAAAATTGATGCCAGTGGTAACTCTAAGCTCACAAAAACGTCTCAAGAAACACAGTTAAAAGCAAAAACACTTGAGCGCTTTAGTGCTTTTAGTCTTGGTGATGCCTTAAAACAAGTAAGTGGTGTATCGTCCATTAACACAGGTAATACCATTGTAAAACCCGTAATTAATGGTTTGCATAGTAGCCGAATTGTTGTTATGACAAATAACGTACGCTTACAAGATCAAGAATGGGGTATTGAACATGCACCTAGCATCGATTTAAATTCGGCAGGACAAATAAACGTTATTAAAGGTGCCAATGCTTTAGCTTATGGTGGCGATGCTATTGGTGGTGTTATTGTGCTAAAACCTAAAAACATTAGTTTAAAAGATTCCCTTTACGGAAAAACAATTTTGGGAGCCCAAAGTAATGGTCGCGGTTATAATATATCCTCCTCATTAACCAAATCCTGGGAAAAAGGATGGTATGCAACAGGGCAAGCATCGTACAAACGCTTTGGCGATTTTAAAGCTCCAGATTATTACTTAACCAATACGGGTATGAACTCAAAAGGAGTATCCTTAAATACAGGTTTTAAAACTTTCGAAAAAGGATTCAATATTTTTTACAGTTACTTAAATAATGAAATAGGCATTTTAAGAGCCTCGCATATTGGTAGTGTAGAAGATTTGGTAAATGCTATAAACAACCAAAAACCACTGGTTCAAGACGATTTTAGTTATGCTATTAGCGCACCAAGACAAGAGGTAACGCATCAGGTTATTAAAGCCGATTTTTTTAAACGTTTCAAAACATTTGGACGCTTAGAGGTGCAATACGATTTCCAAAATAACCGAAGGTTTGAGTATGATATTCGTGTTGGCGACGATAAAGATAAAGCTGCTTTAGATTTAACGTTGAAAACGCACACCTTAAAATCTGATTTAAAAATAGATTCTAACACCAATGCTATTTATAAGTTTGGTATAAACGTTGGTTTCCAAAACAATTTTGCAAACCCAGAAACTGGTGTGAGACGATTAATCCCAGATTATGACAAATATGATTTTGGAGTTTATGCCATTACAGATTTTAAACTAGGCGATAACACCAATTTAGATTTTGGCTTACGTTACGACTTTAGTAAAATAGACGCCAAAAAGTTTTACATAACAAGCCGTTGGGAAGAACGCGGTTACGATGAGGATTTTGCCGATATTGTAATTGATGATTTAGGTACGCAACTTTTAGCAAACCCTGTGCTTACGTATCATAATGTTTCGGCTTCCGCCGGAATTACCTATCAATTTAATGCTAATAACTCTGTGATTTTTAATTACGGATTAGCAAACAGAGCGCCAAACCCTTCCGAGTTGTTTAGCGATGGTTTACACCACTCTGCTGCACGAATTGAATTAGGCGATTTACGTATAAAACAAGAAACATCAAATCGTATTGGTACGTCGTATTTGTTTAAAAATGAGACACTGTCCGTAAATCTAGAAAGCTATTTAAATCATATTAACGATTATATTTTTATAAAACCTACAGGAACAGAGTTAACCATAAGAGGTGCTTTTCCTGTTTGGGAGTATGAACAAACTAATGCCTTGTTATATGGCTTAGATGTAAGTGCTAATTATAAATTTAATGATGACTGGTTTTTAAATAACAAAACGGCTTTTATAAAAGGTAGGGATGTTACTAAAAAAGAAGCCTTAATTGATATGCCTTCTTTTAAAACGGTTAATACTATAGGATACTCAAATAAAAAATGGCTGAATTTTAATGCCGAATTACAAAGCGAGTTGGTTTTAAAGCAAAACGATTATCCTGATAATAATTTTGAGGTGTTTATTCCAACCACCGAAGAATTTGTATTATTAGATATTAGCACACCACCTCCTACCTATCATTTAATGCATTTTGAAAGTGATATTACAGTAAAACTTTTTGAAAAAACAGATTTAAATATAGGTCTTAATATTACAAATATTTTTAATACTTCTTATAGAGAATACCTTAACAGATTAAGATATTTTGCCGATGATTTAGGAAGAAATTTTATGTTACAATTAAAAATAAATTATTAATAATTAAAAAACACAAGAATGAAAACTTTAAAAAATTTATCACTATTATTTATTTCAGCATTAGTATTTACTGCATGTTCTAACGACGATGATAACCCAGAACCAGTAAACGAAGAAGAAGTTATAACAACCCTAACTGCTACTTTAGTGCCAACTACAGATGGTTCTACTATTACATTACAAACAAGAGATTCAGATGGCGACGGACCAACTGCACCTGTAGTAACTGTATCTGGAGCTTTAGCGGCCAATACAACGTATAACGGAACACTTTCTCTTTTAAATGAAACGGAATCGCCTGCCGAATCGATAAATGTTGAAATTGAAGAAGAAGATGACGAACACCAATTTTTCTACCAAGTAACTAACAGTCTTGCAACTTTTACTTACGAAGATTTTGATGAAGATAGCAACCCTGTTGGTTTAGCGTTTACTTTAACAACTAGTGCAACACCAGGAACAGGAACATTAACTATTACCTTAAGACACGAACCTAATAAAAGTGCTTCGGGTGTTAGTGACGGCGATATTACAAATGCAGGAGGAGAAACAGATATTCAAGCTGTATTTAACATCTCTGTAGAATAAGTATAATTTCATGGTTTTTTGAAATAATACCATTCAAAAAAAAGCTACACTATTTTGGTGTAGCTTTTTTTATGAAAATTATTTAAGCCATCCAAAAGACAAACCGTTATGGGATATTAAAACCTGATATTCATTGGTATCGCTTAAAACCTAAAGCTGATTTCTGCACACATTCATTTAAATTTCAAACTTGATTTTGTAAAAAATTTCAGCTACCTTCGTTTAACGTCAGATATAAAACATTAAAACGATTTCATATCCGTAAAAACATTGGGCATAATTTCGAACTGAACACTACATATGAAAATAATCAAAAAAATAAGATTACTAAATTTTAAAAAGTTTGAAACATTTGAAGTCAGTTTTGATGATGAAATTAATCTTCTAATTGGAGATAATGAATCAGGAAAAAGCACTATTCTAACCGCCTTAGATTTAGTTATGAGGGGAAGTAGAAATAAAGTAGAAACCATTGGTCTCGATTCTTTATTTAACACCAAAGTTATTAATGAATTTCTTAATTCTGATAGAAATCTTAACAAATTGCCCGAATTAAGAGTTGAACTCTATTTAAATGAACAAAACAACGAAATAACTAACGGCAATAACAATCTCGATAAAAAACCTAATGATGGAGTTAGACTAGTTTGTAAACCAAATGAGGAATATAGCGAATCTATAAAAGATGTGCTTAAAAAAACAGAATGTTTATTCCCTTTCGAATATTACTCGATATCCTTCACAACATTTAATGACATACCTTATAATGGTTACAATAAACACTTAAAACATATATTAATAGACAACTCACTAACAAGTAATGAGTATGCTATGAAAGAATATGTAAAGGACATATATAATAGTAAACTATTAAATACTTCCGAAAAATTTCAACACCAACACGAATACAGAAACCATAAAGAAGATTTTAAAAACAAGGCTTTTAAAAACATAAATGAACGGTTAGAGAATGATTATAAATTTGCAATTAAATCAAATTCTAAATCAAATGTAGAGAGTGATTTAATTATTTACGAAGGAGATATTTCGATTGATAATAAAGGAAAAGGAAAACAATCTATAATAAAAACATCACTTGCATTAAGCAAATCTGCAGAAGACTTTGATGCTGTTCTTTTAGAAGAACCTGAAAATCATTTGAGTCATACCAATATGAAAAATCTTATTCAAGAAGTTGTAAATTCAACAGGTAAGCAAATATTTGTTGCCACACATAGTGATTTAGTTAGCACTAGACTTGATTTAAGAAAGTCAATATTATTAAATAGTAGTTCTAAAAATAGAATTAAGTTAGAAGATTTATCTGAGGATACCGCTAAATTTTTTATAAAAGCACCAGACAATAATATTTTAGAATTCATATTATCGGACAAAGTAATTCTTGTAGAAGGAGATGCTGAGTTTATTTTACTTGAGGCACTTTATAAAAAGAAAACGAATAAGAGTCTAATTGAAAACAATATTCACGTTATTTCTGTTGGAGGAACAAGCTTTCCTAGATATCTAGACATAGCAAAACTTTTAGATATAAAAACAGCAGTAATAACGGATAATGATAAAAATTACAAGGAGAAAATAACAAATAGATACTCTAAATACAATATTGACAACATATCTGTTTTTGCAGACAAAGATGAGAAACGATATACGTTTGAAATCTGTATCTATGAAGATAACGTTGAAATTTGTGAAGAATTATTTTCAACTAAAAGAAGAAAACTCTCTGTTCAAGAATATATGCTTAAAGATAAAGCAGAAGTAGCATTTCAATTATTAGAAAATAAATCTAATGATTTGAAAATTCCCGAATACATTGAAAAAGCATTTGAATGGATAAACAACTAATTTTAGCAGTAGCAGGTTCAGGGAAAACATATCACATAGTAAAAGAACTCGATTTAGAAAAAAGATATCTTTTAGTAACTTATACTATTAGTGGCATTAGAAGTATTAAAAATGAAGTTATAAATCAATTCGGATATCTACCTAAGAACATTAAGATTAAAAATTATTTTTCGTTTTTATATTCATTCTGTTATAAACCATTCTTTGCTGATGAACATAACGTTAAAGGAATAACTTGGAATTATCCTAAAAGTTTTTTTGACACTTCATTTTTCACTAAAAACAATTACTTATATCACAACAGAATTTCAAAATTATTATTAGACAAAAATCATTTTCAAGAAGTCAAAGAAAGAGTTGAGAAATATTATGATTATGTTTTATTTGATGAAATACAAGATTTTGGAGGTAATGATTTTAATTTCTTGCTAGAACTAGCTCAAGCAAATGTAAATTTTCTTCTAGTTGGTGATTTTTTCCAACACACCTTTGATACGAGTAGAGATAGAAAAACAAATCAATCTTTGCATAGTAGTTTAGATAAATTCAAAGAGCGATTTAAGTCATCAGGCTTTATTTTTGATGATTCAACTTTAATTAAAAGTCGTAGATGTAGCAAAACTACTTGCGATTTCATTCAAAATAGAATAGGTATTGAAATAGAATCAAACGAAAATCGAATTACAGAATGTGAACTAATTGAAAATAAAGAAAACGTAAAAGAAATATTTGAAGATGATAATATTGTAAAACTTTTTCTAACAAGACATTATAATTATGAATGTCGTTCTGATAATTGGGGAGCTTGTAAAGGACTTGGTTTTGACAATGTTTGTATTGCAATAAACGATGAACTTTTAAAAGAATTTAAATCAGGAGGTTTAATCAATTTCAAATCAAATATAACTCGGAATAAATTTTACGTTGCTTGTTCAAGGACAAGGAATAATCTTTATTTTGTTCCTAATAAGATAATTAATAAAATTAAGTAAAAAACTACATTTGGAACATATTGGTCAAGGAGGAAATTGGGATATCTATAGATTTGAAAACACTCTAAAAACAAAACATTTTGTGTTTAGAATTCCAAAATTCAATTCAGAAAGCAAAATAGAAAATTATCTTTATAATTATTCTTTAATCAAAAAATTGAAATTGCCTACTTTAAATACAGCCATTAAATACAGTAAAAACAGAGAAAATGGTATAAAAACAGAAGACCTGAATTATTTAAATGATTGGATTTATGTTTCACACAATAGCCTTTATTCCGATTCTCTTAAACAAATACATCAATTAAGTAATAGCATTCTAAAAAATGAAAATCAGAAAAAAAACAGAAAATCACCAGAAATAGAAGAATATAGATATCGTAACAGGTTATCTGAAATATTAAATTTTAATCTTTTTTTAGAAGATTGCATTCAGGATTTAATCAGAACAACAGAAAATGATATTTTAATAGAATATGATTCATATTTCTTTGGCTCTTCTAGAAACGAAAAAAAATCTGATATAGATTACAAAATAGTGGACTTGGACAATATTTTTGACAAAACCGAAAAAAAATCTGATGAATTATTTGAATTAAATTTATCTGAATTTACACGAGCAATTACTGGTTTTGTCAATTATTTTATCGACAAAAATGAACAAGACAAATATTTAAATTTAATAGAAAAAAACTATGCCCAACACCGTATATAATTTATTGCTAGTTCTAGCCTACTTACGAAAATCCTCGCGGATTTTCTATTCGGTTTTTATTTGTTAACTTAGTTGCTTAACCACGCAACAAACCATATACAAACACGTTAAACGAACATTCCTAAAAATAAAATCAAACGAATCGCTAGATACTATCTAAGACAAAAAACTTTCAATTAAACCTTTAGGATGAGTGGGTGCAGGAACAGGAAATTCGAACCAGTTTTGCAATTCTTCTTCAAAACCTGCACTATTTAAATAATTATGTAATGCTAAGTTTAAACCCTTTGTGTACTTAGGATGCTCTGCGCCTTGCGGATCTACGTGATATAAATCGTTTTGCGCAAAACCTTCAAAAACGGGTCCTGTAATTTCAATTCCAAAGGCTTCTGGATTCTTACCAATAGGACTGTGAATAGTGGTTGTAAATTGGTGCCAAAATGCAGACTGAATACAATTACTTTCAAACAATTGCCTTACTACCTCTAGTGAATCAATAGTTTCTTGTTCGGTTTGTGTTGGAAATCCATACATAAGATACGCATGAACCATGATATTATTTTTAGAAAAATTATTAGTTACTCGCGTAACCTGTGCAATATCCACACCTTTTTTCATCTTAGCCAATAATCTATCTGAAGCGACTTCTAAACCTCCAGTTACAGCTATACAACCCGATTTTGCCATGACCTCGCATAATTCGAAATCGAATGTTTTTTCAAAGCGAATGTTGGTCCACCATGTAATTTTCACATGTCTTTCAATTAAGGCTCTGGATAAAGCCCTTAGCATTTTTGGTGGCGCAGCTTCATCTACAAAATGAAAACCAGTAATTCCGGTATCCTTAATGACTTTCTCAATTTTATCTACTAAATCTTCGGCTGTTGTATTTTGGTAATTCCCAATATAATCTAAACTTACATCGCAAAACGAGCACTGTTTCCAGTAACAACCATGAGAAATGGTTAGTTTATTCCACCTGGCATCTGTCCACATACGATGCATCGGGTTTACTAAATCTAAAAAAGAAACATATTTATTAAAAGGCAAGCCTGAATAATCTGGCGCAGGCAAATTTCTATGGTGGTAAATGGTATTCGGAATTTTATTCTTGTAAACCACTTGTTTATCTTCTAATACAAAAGTGCGTTCTAATTGATTAGCATCTACTCTACCTTCTAGATAACTAACAATTTTAAGTAATGGCCCTTCACCATCATCTAAAGAAATAAAGTCAACAAATTCAAAAATCCTAGAATCTTTAAGCGAACGTAATTCGGTATTACAATATCCACCACCAAAAGCGACGTGAATATCTGGAAAAAGCTGTTTAATAAATTGAGAACAGCGTAAAGCTGCAAATAAATTACCAGGAAAAGGAATGGTAAAACAAACTAAATTGGGTTTTTCCTTTTCAATTTTTGCAACTAAAATATCTAGCATTTCCTCTTCTATAATAGTTGGCTGATAACTTAAGAAGGTATCTAAGTCGTCAAAACTACTGGCCGAAGTGGCTATTTGCTCAGCATATTTAGTAAATGCAAAAAACTCATCTACATTGGCTTGAATAAAATCGCCTATTTCCTCAATAAAAAGCGTGGCGTAATGCTTTGCTTTATCAATTACACCAATATCTCCAGCTTCCCATGTAATGGTAGTATTCACTTTAGATAAGCGATGCCCCAATGGTAAAAATTGAGGATCTAATATTTTGTTTGCTGTTTTAATATCTTGTTTTTGAAGAAAGCCAAGAACCACATCTACTCTAGAAATATACAAGTCTTTATTTTTGCTCACTTCTGGGTAATGATAATTCTCTAAATCTCTTGCTTCCTGAAAAATAGAACGCAGAAAATCACTTCTAAAAACAGAGGTAAAAAGTTCTATACTTAAATCGCAATGCGTAAAATCTATGTCGTGTTCTTCAAGAAACCCTTTAAGGTATGCCGTTGCAGGATACACAGTATTTAACTGTGTAAAAGGAGGCGTAATAAAAAGAACTTTAGATTGCATGCTGCAAAGATATAGTACTTTAAAAATAAATACGTGTAAATAGTATGCTTTTATAGACTAGAACACCGTATTGTTTTACTCTAGAGGAATTAGTTGCTGAATGCTAAAACAAATACGAAAAGAACAAAAAGTGTTTCAACAAAAAACATGTTGGTATATCTCTTAATAACAACCCTTTGGTTTACTTCTAATTTTAAATAATACTAACTTCGTTTTACGTCGGATATAAAACATTTTAAACGGTTTCTTATCTTTGAAAAACAATAAACAAACCGCTCCAAAACAAAAAAGCCACACCAAACGGTGTAGCTTTTATTTCATATTAATGTATTACTACGAAACCTATCTAGAATAATTAGGCGATTCATTTGTAATAGTAACATCGTGCGGGTGACTTTCATTAATTCCGCTAGAAGTAATTTTTACAAACTGTCCTTTTTCTTTAAGTGTTTCAATATCTTTTGCACCACAGTAACCCATTCCGGCACGTAAACCGCCAACAAATTGGTGGATGCTTTCGTTTAGTTCACCTTTATAAGGTACACGACCTACAATACCTTCTGGTACTAGTTTTTTAATGTCATCTTCAACATCTTGGAAATAACGGTCTTTACTACCTTTTTTCATAGCTTCAACCGATCCCATTCCACGATACGACTTAAACTTTCTACCTTCGTAAATAATAGTTTCTCCAGGAGATTCTTTTGTTCCTGCTAATAACGATCCTAACATAACGGTATCTGCACCAGCAGCAATAGCCTTAGGAATATCACCTGTATAACGAATACCACCATCTGCAATTACCGGCACACCACTTCCTTTTATAGCTGCGGCAACTTCTAATACTGCAGAAAATTGAGGAAATCCAACGCCTGCAACTACACGAGTTGTACAGATAGATCCTGGCCCAATACCAACTTTTACAGCATCGGCACCTGCTTCAACTAAATATTTGGCTGCTGCACCTGTTGCTATATTTCCAACTATAACATCTAATTTAGGAAACTTCGCTTTTACGGCCTTTAAAACATCAACCACACCTTTGGTATGTCCGTGTGCTGTATCGATAATAACAGCATCCACACCTGCATTTACTAAAGCTTCTGCTCTTTCAACCGCATCTGCTGTAACACCTAATGCTGCTGCAACACGCAAACGACCATATTGGTCTTTATTAGCATTTGGTTTCTGACTCAATTTCGTAATATCTCTAAACGTAATTAAACCAGATAATTTAAAGTTATCGTCAACAATTAATAACTTTTCAATTTTATGTTTTTGTAGAATTAATTCGGCATCTTGTAAAGAAGTTCCAACGGATGCAGTTACTAAGTTTTCACTTGTCATTACCTCAACAATTGGTCTTTTGTTATCGTGCTCGAAACGTAAATCTCTATTGGTAACAATACCTTTTAAAGTCCCGTCTTCATCCACGATTGGAATACCACCAATACTATATTCCGCCATATACTTTTTGGCATGCTTAACTTTTGCTGTAAGTGGCAAAGTAACAGGGTCTATAATCATTCCGCTTTCTGCACGCTTTACTTTTCTAACTTTTTGTGCTTGAGCCTCAATAGACATATTTTTATGTAATACACCAATACCACCTTCTTGCGCCATGGCAATAGCCATTTTACTTTCGGTTACCGTATCCATAGCAGCGGATATAATTGGTACATTAATAGTAATGTTTCGTGTAAATTTTGCTTGTATATTTACTTCTCTTGGAAGTACTTCAGAAAAAGCTGGAACTAATAGAACGTCGTCATAAGTTAAACCTTCTCCGACAATTTTGTTTTCGTGTGCAGTCATGTTGCAATTATAATTATAATTGCATGCAAATATACGACTAAATTATAAGATATTGTGTTAAGTTTTGTATCTGTTTTTTCATTGTAGTTTTAAATCCTTTATTATATAGCTCTAGTGCTAAAATATGTAAACTATAAATCATAGTAATGTTTGAAACAAGGACATTACTAAATACTATAGCTAACTAAAATTAATGTTACTTTAAGCTTAAAGCGTTAATTACCCACGTCCGCCGCCACCTCTATAACCGCGACCACCTCCACGATTACCGTTTACATTCATTTTTTGACCTGCAAAAGTTCCGAATTTATAAGTAAAGTTAAGCATGAAATACTGCTCTAAAATTTTGTTTTCTACATCCTGAATATAGGTTTCTGTAACGGTACGTCTGTAGCCATTATTTTTACCCAACATATCGTAACCAACCAAAGTTAAAGTAGCCTGATTATCCCAAAGTTCGATACCCAAACCAGCATTCCAGAATACAGCATCGCCATCAAAAGCATCGCCTACTCTGCTGTTATAACGGTAAGACACTTTATTGGTTAGAAACGCATTTTTTAAGAAAAATATAGATGCTTCAAAATCTAAATTTTGAACAAAGAAGTCATTGCCATTAAAAACATCGGTATCAAAAACACTTTCGGTAGTCGAGTAACTATAGGCTGCACTAAAATCTACCTTTTTATCATAGGAATATTTAAAAGAAACCGATGGCCTAATATTGGTTGTTTTAGCGGTAAATAAAATACCGTTTTGTTGAGATATCGTGTTTTTATAACTTCCGTTTAAACGCACATTAAGATTAATATTGGTCTTTTTACTAAAATATGATTTAGAAAACGCCACATTTCCAGATAGTGAATAATCGCCATTGGTATTACTATAGGTTGTAAATCGGTTTAAATCGTCGTCGGTGGTGGTGGAATTTATTATTTTATCTTGAACAAAATCTGCCCTAGCGTTACCCGTAATATTGATGTTATGAAAGGCTAAATTATTCTGATAATCGAATCTTAAATTATGACTTAATTCTGGTTTTAAAAACGGGTTACCCACGCGAATATGTGTAATGTCGCTAAAATCTTCAACAGGTTGTAACTGACTTACAGAAGGCAAATCGATACCTTGATTATACCTTAAATTAATATTTTTATAACCGTTTTTATCGCGGTATCGTATTCTTGCCGAATAGGTTGCATATTCAAAATCGGCTTTAAAATCTCGTGCCACAACTAAACGATCTCTATAATTACGGTAGGTGTTTGTAAACGCCCCTTCTACCTCAAAACGAAAATCTTTAAACTCGTATCTTAATTTTAAAGCGGGTCTTACCGTGGTAGTGGTGTAATTACTTTCTGAACTTAATATGTTATTAAAATCATCGAATGATTCTGAAACTTCGTTATAATCATAAACATACTTCTCATTATTTTGAGTGTTGACAGCCACATAATAACGCGGCATAATTCTAAAATCGGTAAACAACTCTTTACTCCAAAGTGCATTTAACCTAATGTTACTGCTATTATTATCGTTATTAGTTATTTGATTTTGCGTAATGGTTTCATTCCTGTTGTATAAAATGTTTTCTGAAAATTTTTCGCTATCGAACATGCCTTTACTAAAATCGGTATCTAGTCTTATGTTTAAATAATCGCGCCCTTGCCCCGTAATTGTAGTTACCCTAAACTCATTATTAAGATTGTAACTAGAAGAACTTGATTGATTTTGTGATGTATAATCGCTAATTAAATCGCCATCCGTAGACTCGGAAGTTTTTGAAGATGTTGAACCCGAATCGTTACTTGATGTGTTAAAATCGATTTCGTTTGAAAGCTGTACCCTTTTTTTAGACAACTTATTTTTAGGCTTGATAATAAATTTTAAATCGGCTCCAGCTTGATGCTTATCGGAGTCATTAAAACTCGTACTTTCAGAATTAGTATTATAGTTTAAATCGGGTAAAAAATTCTCTCGGTAACTTACCTGTGCACGATCGTTATTCTGGGCACTGTATCTATAATTTCCGTTTACTCGGGTTTCATTCCATTTTCCTTTGGTGTAGTTGGCTCCAATAAAATCCGATTTCATGTAACCGTTACTCGTATCGGTATCGGGCAACGCATTAAAGCCACGAGACATATTTATATTATTGGTACCGCCAATAATACCTACCTGTTTACCATCTATAACTTGAAAAATGTTAGCATTAGCCTGATATTTATCCTCGGTGCCATAGCCTGCTTTAACATCGCCAAATGATGCTCTATTTTTACCCTTTTTAATTTTAAGGTTAATTTCTTTTGTACCAGAATCAGATTCTTCACCAGTAAACTTCTGCATATTGGTTTTATAATCTGAAACTTGAACTTTACTAATCACATCACTTGGTAAGTTTTTTAAAGCTATTTCGCCATTCTTTTCGCCAAAAAAACTCATCCCATCTACATTAATAGCTTCTACCTCAACCCCATTGTAAGTTATATTACCGTCTAAATCTATTTCTATACCGGGTAATTTTTTAAGTAAATCTTCGGCCTTATCATTAGGTAATGTTTTAAAACTATCGGCATTATATTCTATAGTATCTTTTTTTATAACTACAGGAGGCGACCGTGTAATAATGGACACTGCGTTTAAACTTTCAACTTGATCTTCTAGAGTTATAATACCCATATTTAAAGCATCTTCTGTAGGAACATTAATATCCTTCTTATAGGGTTTATAACCTAAATATGCAATATTAAAAATTGTTTTAGTGTCCTCTTCGGTATTTACATTTATAGAAAACTTTCCGTCTTTATTAGTAATACCATAAGCTATAGGTACACTATCTTTTATACTTTGAAAGTATACGGTTGCGCCCTCAAGTACATAGTCCGATTGATCTTTAACAATACCTTCGGCGGTAAATTTTTGAGCAAATAAAGTGGTGGAAAAGAATAATACTGATAAAATTAAAAAATTCTTCAAGTTGGTTTAGTTGTAATGGTTGGAAAATTAGACCACTACAGTGAGAAAAGGTTTAACCTTAATTATGTTAAAAAAAACTTAAAGCGATTTAGAATTTTATTTGCAAAGTAGTATACCAGTTTCTTGGTGCCGAAGGAATAATTCCAGGACCTGGATAACCGGTTGCTCGTCTTGTAAAATAACTATTATCTAACAGGTTATTTATTCCCGTTTCTAGTTTAAAATTTTTGTAGCTGTAAGACACCGATGCATCTAAAATATCGTATTCTGGAATTTCGCCTACTACGCCACTTTCACTAGCCGTTACCGAGTTTGTAGCATCGGTAAATTGGCTACCTAAATAGCTGTATTGAATATTGGCTAAGATATTTTTATAGCCACCGTTAAGTCCCGTTTTTAAATTTAAATCTGGAACAAATTCTACTTTATTTCCTTTTATACCTCCTTTTTCTGAAGCTGTATATTCCGAGTTTATAACCGAGGTGTTCACAAAATAATTAAGTTTAAAATTGTTATTTAAACCTATAATTTTCTTCAAATTAAAATCAAATAAAGATTCTACACCATACATAACAGCATCTCCAATATTACCACGCTCATTTTTTATCCTACCATCGGTATCAACAATAGTTACAAAACCTATTCTTTGTTTATAGAAAAGACCGAAAACACCTAAATCGTATGACACAGTATTTTTATAGTTTCCACGAATACCAAAATCGGTTGTAAACCCTTCTTCATCTGTAATATCTGGACTAATTAAAAATGCAGGATTATCAATGTTTATATCTGAAAAGGTTACCGAACGGTAATTTTGAGACACGTTACCATAGGCTTCAAAATTGGTATTAGGCTTGTAGCTTAGTCCTAGGCCTAATAAAACAAACGAACGCTCGAAGTTTTGATTATCTTCAACTGTTTCCTCAAAAATAACATTGCCAGCCGCATCGGTATTTATGTTTTTATAAAACCCTTCACTTTGCGTTTTTATATATTCGAATCTAAAACCTGGGGTTACCGAAAACTTATCGGTTACATAAAAAATATTTTCACCAAAAACAGAAGTGTTTAAGTTAGGCAAATCGAATTGCGATTGGCTTGGGTAATTAGGAAACTCATCTGAAGCAAACGAAAAATTAGCATCACTACCATCTGTTCCTGGACCTTGCTGCTGATAGTTGTTGGCTTTGTAAAATTTAGCACCAATTAAAAAGGTGGCATCCTTATTAAACGCTTTGTATTTTGTGAGTAAGCGAGACTCGAAACCAAAATTATTAAAATCGCCTTTTATTAAATCGCGTTCGGTACCAGAATCTACTTGGCTTACTCTATTGGTTCTAAAACCTAATGCATCTCTAGACGCATTTAAACCAAAAAAGTTAAAGGTAAAGTTTGTTTGCTCTGAGAATTCGTGGGCAAATTTTAAATTATAAAGTAGCCAGTTTACCTGAAACCAATTACGCTCGCGGTTACTTTGTAATGGATTTTCATTAAACATAGCATCGGTTAAACCACCTGCTTGCTGCGCTAAGTAATCTAAATAAGTTATTTCGCCTTCTAATTTTGTTTTCTCGTTAAATTGATAGCCAATATGCGCATAGGTGTTTACCGACTCGAATTCTGAATTAGGTCTAAAACCATCACCTTTCTTATAATTAACAAAGGCATAATAACTCAATTTATCTTGTGTACCACTAAAGCTCGTAAAATTAGTGTACAACCCAAAACTCCCCAGTGTATTTCGGGTAATAACCTCTAAAGGTTTGTTTGGGTTAGGCGATTTCATTTTAAAGTTTATTAAGCCACCAAACTGGGTACCGTATTGCAAAGATGCTGCACCACGAATAACTTGAATTTCCGATAATCCCTCGGAAGCTGGCGTATAATAGCTTTCTGGATACCCTAAAACATCGGCACTAATATCGTATCCATTTTGGCGCGTATTAAAATTTGCAGTTCGGTTAGGATCCAACCCACGGCCACCAATATTAAGTTGTAAGCCAGCATCGTCGTTTTGATAAATATTTAAACCTGCTACCTGACTGTATATTTGTCGCGCATTATTTGCCGCCAAATTAGCCATAGATTGCTCTACCAAAACCACCTCGGTTTTTTTACCTGCGTAAATAGCTGTTCCTTCAACATCCTTTAAGCGTTGTAATTCGAAAACACGTTGCTTTCTTGCGGTGATTTCAACTTCGGATAAATTTTGAGTTAAATCCTTTAATATAATTTGTAATTCTGAAGTAGTTTCGGGAGTAATTGTAATTTCTTCAACCTCATATTCAAAAGAAAAAAACACTAGAGTTAATTCTTTTTTATTGGTTTGAAACTGAAAATAGCCTGAAGCATTGGTTGTTGCTAAAACACCTGAAGCCTTATCGTAAACCTTAACATCGGTAATGGGTTGCTTTGTTTCTGAAAAAATTACCGTTCCTGAAACTTCTTGTTGAGAAAACACAGAAACACTAAAAAGTAGTGCTATTATAATTTTAAAGTCCTTTAATGTCATCCTTAAATGGTAAAATCCAATGTTTTGGTTTAAATGATTCTTTTTCGGCGTACAAATTTACGGTTTTATCTATTAAAGGGGTGCTTAATCTGCCATTTAAAGCCACATAACTTTCTACAAACACCTGTACATTTTTATGCCCTTGCCCCGTAAAATGATCGCCTAAGTAGTGTGCGTACTCCAATATAAAATCGGGTTGGGCACTCATTTGCTTTTCTTGAAATGGAGTTAAAAAATCTTTGTTATTCACGTAGAAAAACTCGCCCGTTTCTGAGTTTACAATTTTAAATGTTGAAATACCCATTTTTTCCATTAGCATAACACGCCATGAAAAGCGGTAGCCTTCCTCGCTCCAAAACAATTCGTTTGGGTATAACATATACCTAAAAGGAAGCAACAACTGTACAATAAAAAACAATCCCAAAACTGCAGTTATGGATTTTCTGAAATTATAATAATAAACACTGTGTTGTTCAATTGAATATTTAGAATTTTTAAACGGCACTATACGTTTAATAAAGCTGATAATTTTACGATGTAAACCGGCATCGAAAAAAATTAAGGTAGACACAATCATAATAAACGGAAACATGCCAATTGGAAATAACACGCGAGTAAACACATGAAATATAACCACTAAAGCAAAGGCAAAAACACGCGTTTTTCTGTAAAGTAATAAAAACGGAATACTTAAATCGTATAAAGCACCACTCCAACTCATGGCATAATGAAACCAATTTTGATGCATTAAAGTATCGCCAATAAACGGTAAATCGTATTTTGAAGGCAACCAGATTTTTAAAGGCTGTGCTTTTAGTAACCAATCGCTATTTAATTTGGCTAAACCTGCAAAAAAATAGACTATGCCCAATAAGAGTTTCACACTATCATTAGTCCATTTAGGAATATTGTTATAGCTCTTTTTACGTAACAAACTATCTACCGAAAAATAAGCATTGGCCGGTAAAAAAATCATTAAAAAGCTTAATAAGGATATAAAGTAATAGTGATTTAGATACGTGGTTTTATCCATTAACTCAATATAGGTAAAACTCAAAAAAAACGTGATTATAGCCAACCTATACTTTAAACCAAGTGCCACTAAACAAGCCGAAAGTCCACAAATAACAAAAACCACATAAGTGTAAACGCCTAGTGGCTTAACCCATTCGAAACCATAATACGTAAAGTGAAATTTTGGTTGGATGTAAAGTGTTTCTATCCAACCATGATACCAAAAACGAATTATGCTAAAACACATCATAACACCAAATAAAACACGAAATACAGCCAATTGAGCTGCATTTGTAGTTTTGTTTAGATATGTTTTTATGTTTAACACGCTTTTATAAAATGAAGCCTACAAGATTTTAGAAACCTTACAGGTTATGAAATTACAAAAAAAGGTTGCCTTTTTTAATAGACAACCTTTTTAATAATGTTTATGTTTTATTTAATCGCCATCGGCATCAACGTAATCTACATTAATATTAAATGCTTGCAGCATATCAACCTTTAAAGATACAACTGCTAATTGAAGTGCATCATAAGCTTCAGTCATTTTAGTGTTATCTGTAGTAACTTGACTATAAAAATTATTATCTAAGAGATTAATTTTTTCTCTAGCATTATCAAACCTAGTATTTATTAGGACGGCTAAATCACTTCTATCTAACTCATTTAAATAAGAGCTAAAGCTTTCACCTTTTACACTTAAGGAATAGTATGTTCCATTAAATGTATTTTGAGTTGCCAATAAAGCTTCTAAAGCCAGTGTTTTTGAAACCTCTTGGTTATAAAAAGCTTCCACTTTCTCTGCTAAAGGATCTGTAGAAAACACACCTGCTGGAATTCCAAATTTATTAGCTCTCAGTCCTTTTTCAAAATAAAAAATAAAATCGTTAACAAATTTATTTACAGCACTTGTTGTTGTATTAGACGTTTGACTAATAAACGTTGAACGATATGTAGACGTCCAATCGGTTAAAACGGTATTAGTTAAGCTTTCCATTTGGTTAACTAAATCTGATAAATACGTTTTGTACTTTTCATCTTCATATTTAGCTAAAATATCTGCATCATTACCGGCAACACCATTTAGCATATAATCTACTGCAGGAAAACCTACGGCATCATTATTATTAGCATGTGTTAAATCGTAAGAACCATTAGAAATATTAGTTTCAACATCGGTTGTTGAAACTGGGTAAATATTCATTTGGTATGCATACAAAAGCTCTTCAGCCTTACCAATATTGAACATTTCAACATGTTGCCAAACTTTGTAAGCCTCTAACCAAGATGCTCTTAATTCATCAAGATTCGTTTGATTTGCATCTGCTATGAAGGCATCTTTATCCGTTTTTAATGTTTCTAGTTTTAATGATAGATCTTGAAACGCTGGAATAATAATATTATCGGCCAAATTGGTTAATAAAGCACCACGATTAAAATTATCTGCTACCGTAGGGCTATCATCAGACGACGATGAACTACAAGCTACTACAAGCGCAAGAACTACTGTTGCTAAAAAAAGTTTTTTAATCATTTTGTTTTG
Source organism: Algibacter amylolyticus (assembly GCF_014202225.1). Taxonomy (GTDB): domain Bacteria; phylum Bacteroidota; class Bacteroidia; order Flavobacteriales; family Flavobacteriaceae; genus Algibacter_B; species Algibacter_B amylolyticus. Next base: position 26,847 of record NZ_JACHGE010000008.1, on the reverse strand, counting down.
CTTTAAATTAAAAACGGTTGCAAAAATAAGGAATATTAATTAGCCGCTGCTTCTGTTGTAAATCCAAATGCTTCAGAAATCTCATCGGACATGGTATCTAAAGTATCTGCAGTTACATCCCAAAAACCATTACCTTCCATAAGTTGCGCTAAATAAGCATCTACTTCAGTTTTTGTTAAATATGGTAAAGTTGTATTAGGTTTTCTTGTAAATTGTAAGCTATAAATAAATCCGTAAGCTTCAGATAAAGCGTGAAATGCAGAAGCATCATCTACACCTAATTTATTTTTTCCAGATTGCAAGTAATACACGGCTCTTACAGCTGGTATTACCGAAATATTTCCTTTAATAATTTCTGCTTGTGCATCACGAACATCATATTCTCCAGCAACAATAGCAGCACGACCTAATTTAAAGGCGTCGTAAATAGTAGATGCTATTCCAGCAAAATCTTCATCGGCTTCAACACGATCTAAATATTCGCTTAAAAATTGATCGACATCTAAAACCGGGTTTGTTGCATCGGCTTCAGCTCCGTATAAATATCCAAAAGCTTCATCCCACTTATGCTCCATTGTGGTGTATGATTTACCTTCTTCTAAAACTGCGTTGTTGTTATCTTCTACATTAGTACCAGCATCTAATACTGCCGAACTTAAATAGTTATTTACTATTTGATCGATCATTAAACCACCTATTAAACCTTTGGCAAAAGCTTGATTATATTCTAATCCTTTGGCGTTTATATAACGTACTGTTCCACCACCTGCTTGTTGTAAAGCTCCTGCAACTCCAACTTCGGCAGTTACACTCCAGCTAGGAAAAACATCGTTTACTTGCTCTTCAATCCAAGTATCAAAATCGGCTTTAATTTCATTTGCCTCTGTAGTATTTGCTGAAAAATAATCGGTTGACGCTGCTACTTTACTTCTTACACTTTTATCTGAAGCGTTTAAATCGGCATCGCTAAAATCGTTTGCATTTTCAACGTGAGCAAACATAGCATCTATTGTTGCTTCTGTATTAGTTTCTACTTTTAATGCAGTTACTACTTCGTCTGCCATTTTAATTCTGGTAGTTTGACCACTATAGCTTACTGTTGAATTACCTTCTCTTGTAAACTCGTAAGTTGAAGGTGCTGTTACTTTAGTTTCTACATTTCCATCATCGTCATTTGAGCATGATTGAAATAAAGCTGACACTACAAATAGACTTAATAATACTTTTTTCATTTTATGTAATTTACCGCCTGTTTAATTTAGACTAATTATAAATAGATTTTTTGAAGTTGCAAATATAAATCTCAAAACACACTTATTCAAGTTTTATTTAGAATAAATTAAAATAAGAATTCAAAACTATATGTATCCTTCTAATTACCAGTAAACTACACTTGTCTGTAATGTTTTTTTTAATTAATGGTAATTCTTGAAAATTTTAGAAGCTTCGTTATAGGCACTTTCAAAACTCATAGCATTTAAACTATTGTTATGTTTTGATGTAAAATAGGAAAGTAGTTTTTCGGTTGGCATATTACCAGTTAACTCATCGGTTGCCATTGGGCAGCCACCAAACCCTTGCACAGCGCCATCAAAACGATAACATCCGGCATTGTAGGCGGCATCAACTTTTTCAAACCATGTTGTTGGTGTAGTATGCAAGTGTGCACCAAATTCTATGTTTGGATATTTAGGAATTAAATTAGAGAATAAATAATCGATACTTTCTGGGTTAGAGGTGCCAACAGTATCACTTAAAGACAAAATTTTAACACCCATAGTTGCTAGTTTTTCGGTCCACTCGCCTACTATGTCTACATTCCACGGATCGCCATAAGGATTTCCAAATCCCATAGAAATATACACAACCACTTGCTTATTGGAAGCATCTGCAATGTTTAAGATCTCTTGAAGTGTATGTACAGATTCGGCAATGGTTTTATGGGTATTACGCATCTGAAAATTTTCGGAAATGGAAAACGGATACCCTAAAAAGTCGATTTCAGGATGTTTACAAGCATCATTAGCACCACGCGTATTCGCTATAATTGAAAGTAATTTACTATTTGTTTTACTTAAATCTAATTGTGCCAAAACCTCAGCTGTATCCACCATTTGCGGAATGGCTTTTGGCGAAACAAAACTTCCAAAATCGATAGTATCAAAACCTACACGCAATAACGATTGAATATACTGTATCTTTTTAGCTGTGGGTATAAATTGCTTTATACCTTGCATAGCATCTCTAGGACATTCAATTATTTTTACTGGTTTTTTCATTATTTCCTATCAGAATTCAACGGTTAAAAATACTATTATTTTTAAGAATGCAAGTTTTAAAATATAAATACGACTCAATATTATGTTACGCCTACTAAAATCTAATTTTATGAGAAATACTATACTCTTACTAATACCTTTTTTAATTAGCCTAAATGATGCCTTTGGGCAGTCCGTAGCAAATTATAATATTTCCATAACCACCATATGGAATACTACCGAACATACCACATTACCCAATAATGCGCATTGGTCGCCTTTGGTTGGTGCTACCCATAAAAACCCCAATGATATTATAGAGTTTGGAGTTCCTGCACCTTCAACAAACGGTATAAAAGATGTTGCCGAAATTGGCGTTAACACTAATTTTGAAAATGAAATAAACACCTTAATTTCCGCCGGAAATGCTAATCAATATTTAGAACAGGCTTTTGCTCCTTTTGCTGGTAATAATAGTACGGCTTCTTTAAATAATATTGAAATTAGTGAAGATTTCCCGTTAATTACATTGGCATCTATGGTTGCACCTAGTCCCGATTGGTTTATTGCTATTAACAGTTTAAACCTGCGCTCTGGCAAGAACAGTATAAATAACGGCTGGAAAGACACGTTTACCTTAGATGTTTTTGCTTACGATGCTGGTACCGATTCTGGAACAGAATACACATCAAATAATATCATTACAAACCCAAGGGAACCAATTTTCATGCTTTCGGGTTATCCTATTAATGGTAATAGAATGGCTAGTATAACATTTCAATATAATACATCCACTTTAAGCAGTTCACAAAAAGCTTTACCTGAAAATATAAAAATATACCCAAATCCTTCCAATGGAAAAATCACCATTTCGAATATTCAAAATTTAGCAATTAATACGGTAAAAATTTACAGTGTTTTGGGAAGTAAAATTCAGGAGGTAATAGTTGAAAATAGTCCATCAAAACTAGATTTCGACTTATCAAACTTAAAAAAAGGCATCTATTTAGTACGTGTAACCATTATTAATGGTAACCATACAACTCGAAAATTGATAATTAACTAATATGTTTTGTAGTTTTTATTAACCTAAACGATTATAAATTAGCGTTCACCGTTTTTATTCTTTGGTAACGGAAGGAGCACATACATTTGATTAAAATGTTTTGCCCCAATGAAACTTTTAATCCATAGAAATTACCTCGTATTCCTTTCAATAGTTCTGCTTACGTCTATTGCCTACACTCAAAATGAGACAGAAAATCAGTGTGGAACTGTTTCTACAACAGAATCTATAAACTTTTATAACAGTATAAAACCTCAACTAAAGGCGTTAGAACAAGATTTCATTCAAAAGAAATTAAGTAAAAAAGAATCTTCAAAAGAGCTCTTAAACTTAATTCCCATTAAAGTCCATATTATTAGAAATTCTGATGGTTCTGGCGGACTAGATAGTTCTAATCTTGAAAATACAATGGCCAATCTTAACGAAATCTATGCAAAGGCATATATGCAGTTCTATTTGTTTGAAGACATTAATTTTATTGACAACAATGCATTAGAACATTTTAATAAGAAAAATGAGAAAAGCTTAATAGAAGCAAATTATGTTTCTAACATTATTAATATATATTTTATTGACTATGTTGAAAACGAGCTAGAAGAAAGTCTTTGTGGCTACACCAATAGTATTGGAAAAAACAACGTAATTGTTATTAAAAACAGTTGTGCTACCAACGATTCTACTTTGGCTCATGAAATGGGACATTTTTTCTCTTTAGAGCATACACATGGTACTAGTAATACCAAACAAACTACCGAGTTGGTTGATGGCAGCAACTGTGATACCGATGGCGATGGTATATGCGATACACCTGCAGACCCAAAACTCTCTAATAATACTGTTAATAATTTTTGTGAGTACACAGGCAATCTAACCGATGCTAATGGCGATTATTATAAACCAGATACGGGAAACATCATGTCCTATTCACGAAGAGGTTGCCGGAATCATTTTACCGAACAGCAATTTGCCAGAATGCATGCCTATTACAAGCTTATTAAAGATAGAATTACAACACCTATAACAGATTCAGATCCTGTAAACGATGCCACTATAAATGCATTATCGGAAGTTACATTATACCCAAACCCAGTGGCTAACGGCTCTATTTTTATAAAAGGGTCTCTTAATGATAATGCACTCCGGTATCAAATTATTAATTATCAAGGACAAATCCTTGCTAAGGGCATCACATCCAATAAAGCCATTAATGTAAACGAACTAGCCGCAGGAGCTTATTTGTTAATTTTAGAGGATTCTAAATCTAGAGTAATTAAAAGATTTATTAAATAATTATCTATTAAGTAGTGCTTTGTTAATTGATTTAATAAGACTTGGTCCTTCGTAGATAAAGCCTGTATAAACCTGAACTAAATCTGCACCAGCATCAATTTTTTCAAGCGCACCTTCTGCCGAATGAATACCACCAACACCTATAATTGGGAAAGCCTTATTACTTTTTTCTGAAAGATATTTTATAACTCGAGTACTTTTTTCTTTTACGGGTTGTCCACTTAAACCACCGTTTCCAATTTCTTCTAATCTTTCTTTTGATGCTTTTAAACCACTTCTATCGGTAGATGTATTACTTGCTATAACACCATCAAGATTGGTTTCTTTTACTAAATCGATAATTTCGTCTAGTTGAATATTATTTAAATCTGGAGCTATTTTTAAAACAATTGGCTTTTGTTTACTAAACGTTTTGTTTGCGTTTTGCACAGCACCAATTAACTCTAGTAAATAATCTTTATCGTTAAGTTTAGCATGACTACCAACATTTGGGCAACTAACATTAAGCACAAAATAATCTACATAAGGATGCAGCGCATTAAAACACGTTAAATAATCTTTGGTATAATCTTCTGGTTTGGTATCGGTGTTTTTACCAATATTACCTCCAATAATAAGTTTACCTTTATTTTTTTTAAGCTGAACAATAGCCGCATCAAGCCCTTCATTATTAAACCCCATACGGTTTATAATGCCTTGATCGTCTTTTAATCTAAATAATCGTTTTTTCGGGTTTCCGGTTTGTCCTTTTGGCGTTACCGTACCAATTTCAATAAAACCAAAACCAAAATTGGCTAGTTCGTTGTACAAAACTGCGTTTTTATCGAATCCTGCTGCTAGTCCTACTGGGTTTTTAAAAGTAAGTCCCAATAATTTTCGTTCTAATCTTTCGTCTTCAACCACATATAAGCGTCTAAAAAGACTTTTAAAACCCGGTATTTTAGACGTAAACTTTACTAAATCGAATGTGAAATGATGAATTTTTTCTGGATCGAAAGCAAAAAACAGAGGGCGAAGTAATAATTTGTACATCAATGTATTTATTTGAAGGTATCTTCCTTTTGCAGAAACACAAAAACCAAGATAATTTCATGCAAAAATAGGTTGAAATCTTCTAAATAAAAAATTAGACAACACGAAGTTAATCAACCGTAATAATTGTAAATTAGTTGCTTGAAAAATAACTCTTTTCTTTCTAAAAAATTCATGTACATGATTTCGAATGCACACATTATAAAACGTTTTGTAAGTTACGTTACAATTGATACAGAATCCGATCCTAACTCCCAAACAACACCAAGCACAGAAAAGCAATGGGATTTAGCAAATAAACTTGCCGAAGAGCTTAAGGCTATTGGCATGCAAGATGTAAACATAGATGAGAACGCATATATAATGGCTACTTTACCAAGTAATGTAGATCACGATGTGCCAACAATTGGTTTTATTTCTCATTTCGATACGTCGCCAGATTTTACCGGGGCAAATGTAACCCCTCAGATTATTGAAACTTACGACGGTAAAGATATTATTTTAAATGAAGCTGAAAACATAATTCTATCGCCAGATTATTTTGAAGACTTACTACAATATAAAGGACAAACCTTAATAACTACCGATGGGACTACGCTATTGGGTGCCGATGATAAAGCTGGTATTTGCGAAATAGTTTCGGCTATGGAATATTTAATTCAGCATCCAGAAATAAAACACGGCACCATTAAAGTTGGTTTTACTCCAGATGAAGAAATTGGTAGAGGTGCACATAAATTTGATGTTGAAAAATTTGGCGCAGATTGGGCGTACACCATGGATGGTAGTCAAATTGGCGAATTAGAATACGAAAATTTTAACGCCGCAGGAGCGGTTGTAAAAATAAAAGGTAAAATTGTGCATCCTGGTTATGCCAAAGATAAAATGATAAACTCCATGTATATTGCTACCGAGTTTATAAATTCCTTACCCCGCTTGGAAACCCCAGAACATACCGAAGGCTACCAAGGTTTTTTCCATTTGCATAATATTGAGGGTGATGTAGAAGAAACCACCTTACATTATATTATTCGCGATCATGATATGGAACATTTTGAGGCACGTAAAGAGGTTATGGTAAAACTCACCAACGAGTTAAATACCCAATATGGCAGAGAAGTTATTTTTACCGAAATTAAAGACCAATACTTTAATATGCGCGAAAAGGTAGAACCTGTAATGCATATTGTTGATATTGCCGAAGAAGCCATGAAACAACTAGACATTGAGCCTTTAATTAAAGCCATTCGTGGTGGTACTGATGGCTCTCAATTAAGTTATATGGGTTTACCTTGCCCTAATATTTTTGCTGGCGGACATAATTTTCATGGACGTTTTGAGTATGTACCAGTAGAAAGTATGATAAAAGCAACCGAAGTGATTTGTAAAATTGCGGAGTTAGTGGCTTTAGAGGATTATAAATGATTTAAACGCGTCTTTAAAAAGATTTCAGAGGCCATAAAAAGATAATCCCAACTATTTCAATTTTTACTAATAAACTATTACTATGAAATTAAACTTACTATCATGCGATGCTCAAAGGCCAGATAAAAGGGCAATAGCCAAATGTATTGAAGAGATTTCATTAAGTATAGGTGCGTCTTTATCACATGAACTTACAGATATCCTTTTAGAAGGCGACGCGGTCGATATCGAGGTTAAGGATAAAAACTCGGGATCTGCGTTAAGAGCTTTACGAAAATTAGATATAGATTATGAAATTTTAGAGTAAACTAAAGCCCAATAAAACGTACTTTTTCTCGTAATCTCAATTCAAATTATAATAGGTATAGAACAATTAAATTATCTTTGCCTTTTTAAAAAGCAAACATGCGCATAGATATTATAACCGTTTTACCAGAATTACTAAAAAGTCCGTTTGAAGCTTCTATTTTAAAACGTGCTATTGATGCTGGTTTGGTAGAAGTCCATTTTCACAACTTAAGGGATTACGCATCAGACAACTATAAATCTATAGACGACACACAATTTGGTGGTGGCGCTGGTATGGTAATGATGGTGGAGCCTATAGACAAATGTATTTCGGCTTTACAAGCAGAACGCCATTACGACGAAGTCATTTATATGACTCCAGATGGCGAAACTTTAAAACAAGGTATTGCCAACCATTTATCGATGAAAGAAAACATAATTATTTTATGCGGTCATTATAAAGGTGTGGACCAACGTGTGCGCGATCATTTTATAACACGCGAAATTTCTATTGGCGATTATGTATTATCTGGTGGCGAGTTAGGAGCTGCTGTATTGTGCGATTCTATTATACGTTTAATACCGGGTGTATTGGGCAATGAAACCTCTGCCCTAACCGATTCGTTTCAAGATGGATTATTAGCACCACCTATTTATACAAAACCTAGAGACTATAAAGGTTGGAAAGTACCCGAATTATTGTTTGGCGGTAACTTACCAAAAATTGAAAAATGGCGGGAAGAACAAGCCTACCTAAGAACTAAGGAGCGCAGACCAGATTTATTGGACGATTAAACCAACCAGAAAACATGGATAATATACAAATGCAATTTGCTATAGCAGGTATAATTAATGGTCTTGTACAACTCATTATACTAGTAGCAAGCATAATTATTCTAGTTAAAAAAAAGAGTACAGCAACAGTATTCTTATGTGTTGGAAGTTTACTTAATATTATTGGTTTTGTTGGCGGATACATTTATAATGCAATTGCCGCCCAAAACGGAACAGAAGCCATACTTAATGCCCAAGTTACACTGCATTTTTTTAACGCCTTTTCTATTTTTATTTTTGGAGTTGGTTTATTACTATTAGCTTTAAATCATTTTGGTAAGCATAGCACAGATAGACTTAACTAAGCAACTAAAGGCTTTTTTTCTGTGCTACACTGTGTTAAGGATAGTAGCGGCATCCTTTTGGTTTACTAAAAAACCAAAAGATATAGCGGATAGCCTGACTTTTTGCTTTTACCAAACATAAAGTTTACACGTATTATAATGCAAAAAGAAACACCCAAAAAAAATATAAATAAAACGTTGCAGGTTACTAATTAATAGTTATTTTTGCACCCAATTTCGGGTTAACCTCTGGCGAGAATCGTGAATGTTGTTCTGAATTAATTATAATTAAATTTAAAGATATGGAATCTTTAGTAAAATTTGTACAAGACGAGTTTGTAACAAGAAAAGATTTACCAGAATTTTCAGCTGGTGATACAATAACAGTATTCTACGAAATTAGAGAGGGCGAAAAAGTACGTACGCAGTTTTTTAGAGGTGTTGTAATACAAAGAAGAGGATCTGGAACTTCAGAAACTTTTACAATTAGAAAAATGTCAGGAACTATTGGTGTAGAGCGTATCTTCCCAGTTAATTTACCTGCATTACAAAAAATAGAAGTTAACAAACGTGGTAAAGTACGTAGAGCACGTATATTCTACTTTAGAGGCCTTACAGGTAAAAAAGCTAGAATTACAGAGCGTAGACGTTAATAACAGTTTACCTGCATTAGCAGTATTTAAAAGCCTTGAGACCTCTCAAGGCTTTTTTTATTAACTATTGTTAATAAGTACGGTTGATAACTAGTTGATATCTAAATTGTTAATAATTTGTTTTTATTGAATTGTGATGGTATATTTACTACAGAAATAAATGACAACCTTGGTTGGTTTCGCTTCAACAACGAATTTGCATAACTTTCTAAATAAGGTAACGTTCTTATAAAATTGTTTTTGAGGTTTAATTATACCACGTGTATTCGTGAGACTATAAAAAACCATGACATTATAAAAAGTGGCATTCGTACAAGCAGATGCAAACTAGTATAATGGAAAGCTTAAAAAGCAGTAAAACCGAAAGTGATTACTGTAATGCAAGCAATGCTAATAGCAGATTTAACACGAAAGTGAAGAATACGTTAATAGCATCAAGAAAACAATTACAGAAACATAGTAGTAATAGGTCAATACATTTTGAAAATTACAATTATGTTTCATTGAAATAACAAATACTTGTACCGAAGGGGTTTAGATGAATATTTTAAACACAAGTAAGTAGTATTACTTATTAGGACTTGTAAAGTTATTTCTAAAAAGCCATATCAAAGGAGATTAATTTCTGCAGTGATATGGCTTTTGTTTTTTATCAAATTAGCACTCACACTACGCTATATTGATTTTACTTTAAAAGTTATTGTTTTCTTTATTTTCAACTCAAAATTGACCATTTTAAAAGGTCATTTTTTGTATATTCGCACGCGAAAACGTTATCGTACTACGTTTTCGAGACTTAACTAAAATAATAATTCAAAAAAAAGCGACACCAATGTCTAAAATCATTTACACAAAAACTGATGAAGCTCCAGCTTTAGCAACACGCTCTTTATTACCTATTGTTCAAGCGTTTGCTAAATCTTCGGGTATTAATATTGAAACTAAAGATATCTCTTTAGCAGCACGAATTTTAGCTGTGTTTCCAGATTTTTTAAATGAAGACCAGCGTGTCCCAAACGATTTAGCAATACTAGGTGAGCTTGTTAAAAAGCCAGAAGCTAATATTGTTAAATTACCTAATATTAGTGCTTCGGTTCCGCAATTAAAGGCTGCGATTAAAGAATTACAAGACAAAGGATTTAACATTCCTGATTATCCTAACGAAGTTAGTACTGATGCCGAAAAGGATATCCAGTCACGTTACGATAAAATTAAAGGAAGTGCTGTAAACCCTGTATTACGTGAAGGGAACAGTGATAGACGTGCTCCTAAAGCAGTTAAAAATTACGCTAAAAGAAACCCACATTCTATGGGGGCTTGGACTAGCGATTCTAAAACTCATGTAGCTACTATGAGCGAAGGTGACTTTGCTAGTAACGAAAAGTCGGTTACGTTAAACGATGCCACTAGTATTACTATAGAGCATATTGACGATAACGGAAACACTACAGTTTTAAAAGATAGTTTTGCTTTACTTAAAGGTGAAATTATTGATGCTACAATAATGAGCAAAAAAGCGTTATTAGAATTTTTAGAAGAACAAGTAGAAGATGCTTTAGATAAAGGTGTTTTATTTTCATTACACATGAAAGCTACCATGATGAAGGTAAGTGACCCTATTATTTTTGGTCATGCCGTTCGTGTGTTCTTCAAAGATTTATTTGAAAAACATGGAAAAACATTCGATGAGATTGGAGTTGATGTTAATAATGGTTTTGGAAACTTGCTTGAAAAATTAGGTGAATTATCTGAAGATAAACGCGAAGAAATAAGAACGGATATAAGATACGCTTTAGATCATGGTGCTGATTTAGCCATGGTAAATTCAGATAAAGGTATTACCAACCTTCATGTACCTAGTGATGTTATTATTGATGCCTCTATGCCTGCAATGATTCGTACTTCTGGACAAATGTGGAATGCCGATGGTAAACTTCAAGATACAAAAGCTGTAATTCCAGATAGTAGTTATGCTGGTATTTACTCGGCAACTATTGATTTCTGTAAAAAGAATGGTGCTTTCGATCCTACAACTATGGGAACTGTTCCTAATGTTGGTCTTATGGCACAAAAAGCTGAAGAATATGGTTCTCACGATAAAACTTTCGAAATTCCATCAAATGGAACAGTTAAAGTAATTGATGCTTCTGGAAACACGTTATTAGAGCACAAAGTTGAAGAAGGTGATATTTGGAGAATGTGCCAAACTAAAGATGCACCAATCCAAGATTGGGTAAAATTAGCTGTCACACGTGCAAGAGCTTCTAATACTCCTGCTGTATTTTGGTTAGATGAAAACAGAGGACATGATGTAGAAATCATTAAAAAAGTAAATACATATTTAAAAGACCATGATACTTCTGGTTTAGATTTAAGAATCTTAACACCTATTGAAGCAACTAAGTTTACTTGCGAAAGATTAATAAAGGGACAAGATACTATATCTGTTTCTGGAAATGTATTACGCGATTACTTAACAGATTTATTCCCAATATTAGAAGTAGGTACTAGTGCAAAAATGTTATCTATTGTGCCTTTAATGAATGGTGGTGGTTTATTTGAAACCGGTGCTGGTGGATCTGCTCCAAAACACGTACAACAGTTAGTTGAAGAAAACCATTTACGTTGGGATTCTTTAGGAGAGTTTTTAGCATTAGCCGTTTCTTTAGAGCATTTTAGTTTAGTAAACAACAACGCAAAAGCTAAAGTTTTAGGTAAAACATTAGATGATGCTACCGATAAATTATTAGAAAATAGCAAAGGCCCATCAAGAAAGGCCGGCGAGTTAGATAATAGAGGGAGTCATTTTTACATTGCTATGTATTGGGCCCAAGAATTAGCAAATCAAAACGATGATGCCGATTTAAAAGCTGAGTTTACACCTATTGCTAAACAACTGGTAGAAAACGAAAATACAATAGTTAAAGAACTAAACGATATTCAAGGTAAACCTGCCGATATTGGTGGTTATTACGAACCTAATGAAGATTTAATTAACAATGTAATGAGACCTAGCAAGACATTTAATGCTATCTTAAGTTAATTTAATCTTAATGTAATTTCAAAAAAGCTCCTTTTAGGAGCTTTTTTTATACTTTTATAAAAAAAGCTGTTAAATGAAATACTTCTTTTGTTGGTGTATTTGCGCACTAAGTTTAGCTATCAATCCTCTTAATGCACAATCAAAATATACCTTAAGCGGAACCATTTCCGAAGAAAAAAGCAATGAAACCCTAATTGGTGTAAATATTATTTTCCCCGAAATTTCCGCAGGAACAACCACAAACGAGTACGGATTTTACTCCATAACCGTTCCTGAAGGTACCTACACTATAGTAATTAGTTATCTAGGTTATTCAACAATATCTGAAACCATAACCTTAACAGAAGACATTACTAAAAATTTTAATCTTGCTGATGCCTTAGAGAGCTTAGACGAAGTTGTTATTACAGAAAACATTGAAAAACTAAATATTAGAACGCCACAAATGAGTGTTAACAAGCTCACTTCTGGTACCATTAAAGAAATTCCGGTTGTACTTGGCGAATCCGATATTATAAAAGCCATTACCTTACTACCCGGAGTTACTTCTGCCGGCGAAGGTGCCTCGGGCTTTAATGTTCGTGGTGGTGCAGCCGATCAAAACTTAATTCTTTTAGACGAAGCCATAATTTACAACTCTTCGCATTTATTTGGTTTCTTTTCTGTTTTTAATCCAGATGCTATTAAAGATTTAAAACTTTATAAAGGTGGTATTCCTGCGCGTTATGGCGGTAGGGTTTCATCGGTTTTAGATATTTATCAAAAAGAAGGTAATAGCAAAGAGTTTCATGCAAACGGTGGTATTGGTATTGTATCTAGCAGACTACTTGTTGAAGGTCCTATAAAAAAAGATAAAGGTTCCTTTCTTTTAGGCGGACGCTCTAGTTACGCACACTTATTTTTACCACTTTTCGATATTGATAACAAGGCCTACTTTTATGACCTTAACACAAAACTTAGCTATAAATTAAACGATAATAATAACATTTACCTTTCTGGATACTTTGGAAGAGATGTTTTTAAAATTGAAGATACTTTTGAGAATACTTACGGTAATGCCGTTATAAACTTTCGTTGGAATCATTTATTTTCAAATAAATTATTTTCAAACCTTTCGTTAATTTATTCGGATTACGACTATAATTTAAGATTGAATTTTGTTGAATTCGATTGGGTTTCTGGCATTCAGAATTTCAATTTAAAATATGATTTTAAGCATTACCTAAGCAATAAAATTAAACTACAATATGGTTTAAACAGTATTTATTACCGTTTTAATCCAGGTGAAATTACTCCAACAGTAGAATCTTCAGGAATTAATCCTTTTAAGCTAACAGACAAATACGCCTTTGAAAATGCGCTTTATTTAGATGCCGAACATAAGGTTTCAGATAAATTAGCCCTATCATACGGCCTAAGACTTAGTAGTTTTACGCGTTTAGGACAGGATGAATTAAATATATACGAGAATGACCAAGCTGTTTTATTTAATGACGATTTTAAAATTTATGAAAAAGCAGAACCTATAGCAACAGAAACTTATAAACGTAGCGATGTTATTGAAAGTTTCTATAATCTTGAACCTAGAGCTTCTTTATCCTACCAACTAAATACCAAAAGTTCTGTAAAACTGAGCTATAACCGTATGGCTCAATATATACATCTGCTTTCTAACACCAGCTCTCCTACTCCTTTGGATATTTGGACACCAAGTGGTAAATATGTAAAACCGCAATTACTTGACCAATATGCTGTTGGGTATTTTAAAAACTTTAATGATAATGCCTATTCTTTAGAACTGGAAAGCTTTTATAAAGATGTTAAAAATAGAATAGACTACATTGATGGTGCAAATTTAATAGCTAATAATGCTATTGAGCAGGTTATACTAAACGGAAAATCTAGAGCCTACGGGTTGGAACTTTTACTTAGAAAAAACGAAGGTCGATTTAAAGGTTGGTTGGCCTATACACTATCTAGGTCTGAGCAACAAACTCCAGGAAGAACAGCTAACGAAATAGGTATAAATAACGGAAATTGGTATAAAACACCTTTTGATAAAACCCATGATATTTCCATAACAGGTAATTATCAATGGAATGAAAAATGGAAAATAAGTAGTAATTTTTTGTTTCAAACAGGACAGCCTGCAACTTTTCCAAATGGCCAATATAGTTACAACGGATTAAGTATCCCCAATTACAGTAACAGAAATTCAGATCGTCTTCCGGCATACCACAGACTTGATATAGCTCTAAATTACAAACCTAAACCTAATAAAACTAAAGGTTGGCAAGGCGAATGGGTATTTGGCTTTTATAATATTTATAACCGAAGAAATGCGGCTTCCATTTCATTTGGACAAAACGAGACTACAAATGCTAATGAAGCAACCAGATTATCTATTTTTGGTATTGTTCCATCAATATCATATAATTTTAAACTTTAAGAATATGCGAAAAATAGTTATAATATTCATTATTAGTTTACTAGTTACATCCTGTGAAGATGTAATTGATGTTAATTTAAATACAGCCGACCCAAGATTAGTAATTGATGCGTCCATACTCTGGAATACTGAAACAACAGGAAGTACACAGTTAATACAACTTAGCCTAACAGCGCCTTATTTTAGCGATACTATTCCTCCTGCAACCGGAGCCACAGTAACAGTTACAGATTCAAGCAATGAAGTATTTAATTTTACCGAAGAAGACGCCACTGGAAAATATATAAATATTGATTTTAAACCTAAAGAAAACGAAGACTATACGCTAACCATCCTTTATAACAACGAAACTTACATGGCCACAGAAACCATGACCTCGGTTGTGCCTATTGAATATGTAGAGCAAAAAAACGATGGCGGTTTTTCTGGAGAAGAAATAGAAATAAAAGCCTATTATCAAGATCCGGCAGATGTACAAAACTACTACCTGTTCGACTTTTTTGTTGTAGATAGAGAAACAGCGTCTCTTGAAGTTTATGATGATGAGTTTACAGATGGTAATGAAATTTTCGCTTTTTATTCTGATGAAGATTTAAAAGCCGGGGATACCCTTGTTATTAGAAATTCCGGTATTTCTCAACGCACCTACGAGTTTTTTAATATTTTATTACAACAAACCGATGATGATTCTGGAGATCCTTTTCAAACCCAACCTGCAACTGTAAGAGGTAATTGCATAAATCAAACCAATCCGGATAACTATCCATTGGGTTATTTTAGAGTTTCAAGAGTGGATACATTTAACTACGTTGTTCAATAACCTTGTATAAAACTATAACCATTTCCTATTTAGTCCACTAAATTTTTATGTATTTTTAACCCATGAATTTCATAAAAACCACCGAGCAAGATTCCAATCACAACCATTTAGAAAAAATGAGTGTTTCGGAATTGCTAATTAACATCAATAAGGAAGACAAAACCGTACCGTATGCTGTTGAGCAAGCATTGCCGCAAATAGAAGCCCTTGTTGTTCAAATTGTAGATAAACTAAAAAATGGCGGACGCTTATTCTATATGGGCGCTGGGACAAGTGGCAGACTTGGGGTTGTTGATGCATCAGAATGTCCTCCTACATTTGGGGTACCTTACGATTTAGTTATCGGGCTAATTGCTGGCGGCGATTTGGCTATAAGAAAAGCGGTAGAATTTGCTGAAGATTCCAAAACTCAAGGTTGGAAAGATTTACAGGAACATCAAATAAACTCTAAAGATGTAGTAATTGGTATTGCTGCCTCAGGAACAACACCCTATGTTATTTCTGCTTTAGAAAAGTGTAATGAAAACAACATTATTACTGGCTGTATTTCTTGTAATAAAAATAGTCCACTTTCTAATGTTTCAAAATTCCCTATAGATGTGGTTGTCGGTCCAGAATTTGTAACAGGCAGTTCTAGAATGAAAGCTGGAACAGCACAAAAATTGGTACTTAATATGATTACCACTTCAACCATGATTCAATTAGGTCATGTAAAAGGTAATAAAATGGTAGATATGCAACTAAGCAATAACAAGCTTGTGGACAGAGGTGCTAGAATGATTATGAAAGAAATTAATGTTTCTGAAACCGAAGCTTTAAAACTATTAAACGAACATAAAAGCGTTAGAAACGCTGTAAAATATTATAATGATGGAAGAGCATAAAACAGATAAAACCGTATTATTTCAAGGCATAAAAACACTAATTTTTGCAGCATTAAGTCTGCTTATGGGACCTGTTTTACTAAGTTTTGCTTTTAGTAAACCAGATGATAAACTTTACATTCCGCTTTTGGTAATAGGATGTTTAATTTGTGCCTTTGCTATTTTTCTAATTTTTAAAGGCATCAAATTAATAATGAACAGTATGTTCAAAAAGAAGTAAGCTTAGTTTATTTCGTGTTTTCAGTTCGACTGCTATTTAAAAAAAAGCGTATCGAAAACATTCTTTTGCTAAAAATCACTTTAAAGTAACTTGTTTAGGTGTTGTTGGGTTATATCCAAAATCAGAATCATTTAAAACAATTCCTAGACTATCAAAAATATAGTTTATAATAGCATAATGGTGTATGGTATGGCTATTGGCCTGTGCTAATAATGCGCCGTAAGTATAGGGTATTTCTGTTTTTCCTAATCCTAAATCATCAATAACAATTACATTGTCCGCTATATTAAACGCAATAGTATTCAATTTATCAATAATAAAATTAAGGTAATCTCTCGCACAACAACAATCGGCTTCCACGGCCTTATTTCTACTTCTTGCTGTTAAATCTATTTGGTTTTCAGAATTCACATTTAAAATACAATCATAAAAGTCCAAAATATGCCTAATGTGTGTACCAATACTAGAATGATAAGGCGGTACCGAAGCATTACACAATTGCTCATTAGATAAATTATCTAATAAAATTTGTGATTTTAGGAGAGTTTTTAAAGTAGATTCAACAATAACGTTCATGGACACTAAAATAGTTAAAATAAATTTAAATAATCTAATGCGCCTTTAGTCTTCCTTTTACTATTTCCTTACACTAAATTTTAAATAACTGAATTTTACTTAGTTAAAAAATATCACTACCTTGTTTTGAATAAAAACAGCTAGTTAACAAAACAATAAAACTCTAATTCTATCTCTGGTTTGGTAAGTCATTGTTATAAAACAATCGTTTATATACCCTTTGTACTGGTAATGTTTTGCTGCTGTTTTTTAAATGCACAAGATAGTATTGATTCGTATTTAAACCCTATTTATCCTCAAAAACAATTTTCTTTTAAGACCTTATCTATCAATGATGGTTTATCTCAAAATAGCGTTATTAGTATCGCACAAGATAGTATTGGATATTTATGGTTGGCTACCCAAGATGGTTTAAATAAATATAACGGTAGAGACTTTAAACATTACAACAAACAGTTTGAAGATATTACCAGAGCAACTTTTAGTAGACTTGGTAAACTTTACATAGACAAACAAAACAGACTCTGGATTATTACACACTCGGGTAAATTAGAACTTTACCAACCTAATACCGACGATTTTAAACCTATAAAACTCCCATTTGAAGCGAGTATCGTTTTTCAAGATAAGGACTTAAATTTATTTATTGGCTCTTTTGATAAAGGCCTTTATAAAATTGATGCAAAAACTAAAGATACCCTTCAAGTTTTTAAAAATGAAGAAGTACACAAAACCGTATACAATATCCTCGAACATGAAAACAGCTTATATGTTGCCACCGCAGGTAATGTATATAGCTTAAATAAAGATAACACCTATAACAACATAAAGGTTACAACCACTCCATCCACAAACTTTAGCGTTTTAAAAACAAACGAAAAGAACGACATTTGGTTGGGAACTTTTGGCTCAGGTCTATTTTTTAAATCTAAAGACAGTGATACTTTCACCCAATTTAAATCGGCAGAACTTCCCAAAAACCTAAATATTGAAGACTTATTAATTGATAGCAGAAATAGGCTATGGATTGCCACCTACGGTAACGGTGTATATCTTATAGATTTTAGAACTAATAGCATAAAAAACTTTAAGGCCAACAAAAACAATCCGTTTGCAATTCATTATAACGATATGCTCTGCCTATACGAAGATGCTACAGGAATTATTTGGTTTGGGTCCGATGGTACAGGGGCTAGTTATTACGATACACACTTAATAAAATTCAATATTTTAACAAATAACCAAGTTCCAAAAACGGTAAATGTTAATATGGTTAGATGCATAACCACAGATAGTCTCGATAATATTTGGATTGGAACTTCTGGTAAAGGTTTAACCGTTGTAAACTTAAAAACAGATACTTATAAAACCTATACAACTAAAAACACACCGTTAGCCAGTAATAGAATAATTAGCCTAAACTTTATAGAAAACAACCTATGGATTGGGCACCAAGGATACGGACTAAATATTATTGAAAGTAACGGGAATTATAAATTCTATCCCGAAATTTCAGATTTTACAATTTGGCGTATCATTAAAGCAAATAACAACCAAGCTTGGTTATGTACAGAACGTCATGGTGTTTTATTATTCGATAAAAAAAGAGGCATTTTAAAACAGTACAACACCAAAAACTCAAAATTAAAGTCCAACAATATAAGAGATTTAACTATTGATAATAAAAATGATATTTGGATAGGAACAGATGATAACGGTTTATATAAGCTTAACGCAAAAACAGAAGCTATTAACAAAATAGACCTTATATCAAACAAAATAAAATCACTTTACAGCAACGATAGTATACTTTGGGTGGGCACATTTGGAAATGGATTAAAGAAATATAATACCCTAAAAAATACAGTTACCATTTATTCTGTAGACGAAGGCTTACCTAACGATGTTATTTACGGAATTCTACCCGACAAACACCAAAATTTGTGGATAAGTACAAATAATGGCCTAAGCCAATTAAAAAAAATTAATGGTAAAATACAATTCGAAAACTTTAGTACTTATGATGGCTTACAGGCTAAAGAATTTAATACAGGCGCGTATTATTTAGACAAAAAAGGTACTTTAATGTTTGGTGGCTTAGAAGGCATTAATTGGTTTCATCCTGGGCAACTAACTTTTAACACGGTAAAACCTAAAACTATAATTTCTAAATTAGAAATCTTCTCTAAACCTAGAGACCTCACTGAAAATTTAAGATTAAAACATAACGATAATACCATAACGTTTACCTTTTCTAGCCTGCATTTTTCGCAACCCGAACGTAATGCCTTTAAATACAAACTCGTAAATCATGATAAAAACTGGATAGCTTCAGGAAACACTAACATAGCGCATTATACCAATTTACCTCCTAACACGTATACATTTCAAGTGATCTCAAGTAATTATGATGGCATTTGGAATTACGAACCTGCTACCTATTCATTTACCATAAAAAAACCGTGGTATTTAAGCAACTTAGCCATTATGGCATATGTTATTTTAGGTATTCTTATAGCGTTTGCAGTTTATAAATATCTTAAATGGCGCTGGCTTATAAAAATGCAATTGCAATTTGAACATAAAGAAACCGAACGCTTAAAACAATTAAACGGCTTTAAAACTAAACTTTACACAAATATATCTCATGAGTTTAGAACACCACTCACCTTAATAACCGGCCCTATTGAAAAACAATTAGGCAATCCAAAACTATCAAAGTCCGATAAAACAGAATTAGAGTTAGTACAACGAAACTCTAAACGTCTTTTAAACTTAGTTAACCAGCTACTCGATTTATCTAAACTAGAAACAGGTAACTTAACCTTATCGGTAAGTCAAGGTAATTTGGGTGTTTTTCTAAAACAATTAGTAAAAGCATTTCAATTTAAAGCAAAAGAAAAAGATATTAATTTCTCATATAATATAGTTGCTATAGAAAATGCTTGGTACGATAAGGATGTTATCGAAAAAATAGTGACTAACTTATTAGCAAACGCCATAAAATATACTCCCAAGGATGGCACTATTAATTTTGATGTTTCTATTCAAAAAGGACAAATTATTATTACGGTTATTAATAACGGGAATACTATAAAAACTGAAGATATTGCTAAGCTTTTTCAGCGGTACTACCAAAATAGTAAATCTTCCGATGGCATTGGTATTGGTTTATCCTTAGTAAAAGAACTCATTGTACTATCGCACGGTAACATTGTTGCTAATGCATTAAACAAAGACGACATTCAATTTACAATCACCCTTCCAATTGAGCGTTCTTTCTTTAATTCTTCTGAAATTACAGAAGATAGTCTTCCTTCTAAAAATGAAACATTACCAGCCTCTCATTTAAATAATATAACCAAACCATCCAACAAACCATTAATGCTAATTGTTGAAGATGATGAAGATATTCGCATATTTCTAAAATCCATATTTAACGATTTATATACCATTGAAGAAGCTATACATGGCGAATCTGGAATTAAAAAAGCTATTAAATTTATACCAGACATTATTATAAGTGATATTATGATGCCTAAAACAAACGGCATAGAATTATGTAATACCTTAAAGCAAGACGAACGCACAAGCCACATTCCTATAATTTTACTAACCGCCAAAAGTGGAAACGACAATGAAATTGAAGGTTTAAAAACTGGAGCAGACGATTATGTTGTAAAACCCTTTAACACCGAAACACTTAAAATTAAGGTAAAAAACCTTATTACATTAAGGCAACAACTGCAACAACGCTATACCAAAAGTTTAGAGTTAAAAGATATTGCAACCACAACAATTGAAGAAAAATTTTTAATTAAACTTAAAAACGTTTTAAACGAAAACATTACAGATTCAGCATTTACATCGGCAGTTTTTAGCGACAAAATGCTTATGAGTAGAATGCAACTTCATAGAAAATTAAAAGCCCTTACTGGACAATCAACCACCGAACTAATTAGAACCGAACGCTTAAAACGTGGTAAAGAATTACTACTAAATTCAGACCTATCTATTTCAGAAATTGGCTATCAAATTGGTTTTAATACACCGTCGTATTTTATAAAATGTTTTAAAGATACGTATAATTGCACACCTTCAGAATACGTTTCAAGCCAACAGTAACAAGGGTTTTAAGACCATGTTACATATGTAGCATACTTTGTTACATATTTGATATCCAAACATTTACTTTACTTATAATTTTACAACCAAGATGTCTTTAACATCATTGCTTTTTTACAAATGAATTAATAATTGTGATGACTAATAAATCCAATGATTTAAATACAGATGAAAACCAAAACATCTATTTAAGTATAGATCATTTAAAAAAAGGACAATATTTATTAAATATCATGCTTAACAATAAAATTATAAAATCGATAAAATTGAAGAAATAAAGATGCTATTAATCAAGTGAGGAAATTGGGGATAATGAAGATGTAACCGTTGGATTTATTCCCTTTTTTAAAATTAAAACCAACAACACTTTTTTTGCTCCAACTCTCCCCCCTAGTCTACTTTTTAATATTCAAATATAAATTAATCAAATAAATTTATTAAAATGAAATTAAAATTTACATTAACATTAGCATTGCTTTTTTGCCTATTAAGTAATGCTAACAATATTACAGTAAGTAATATTTCTTTGGAAAATCTTAACGAACCAGAATGGGTGCAAATCGAGTTCGATTTAAGTTGGGAGAACTCTTGGCGCTTAAGTGCAGGACCTTCTAATTGGGATGCCGCATGGGTATTTATTAAATACCGAGTAAATAGTGGAGATTGGCAGCACGCCCAATTAGCACAAACCGATTTTGTGGCTGCATCCGGCAGTACTATTGATATCACCGAAGATGGTGTTGGTGCCTTTATTTATAGAGATAGCGATGGTAGTGGCGATTTAGATTTACAAGGCATAAGACTGCGTTGGGACTACGGTTCTATAGACCCGAACGATATAATAGACATACAAGTTTTTGCTCTAGAGATGGTATACGTACCAGAAGGACCATTTTCTCTAGGAAGCCCAGGAACAGAGGTGGGCAAATTTTATTCATGGACCACAAATAATCCATATCGAGTAGAATCCGAAAATGCGATAACAGTAAATGGAGGCATAGGGAACCTTTATTATAATAATCCTGCAGATGGATCAGCTCCTGGTGACCAATTAGGCCCTATTCCGGCAGCATTCCCAAAAGGTTATCAATCCTTTTATTGCATGAAATATGAAATGACTCAAGGCCAATATGTTAGTTTTTTTAACACGTAAACCCCTGCACAGAAAATTGAAAATGATATTACGGGAGCTTCCGGTAAAAACCAAGACACTGAGTTTAACAGGAATACAATTGCTTGGGAAGAAGGCAGTACTGCGGCTACAACAACATCGCCAGACCTACCACTTAATTATGTAAACAATTATATATTATATGCCTATTTAGATTGGTCTGGACTTAGACCCATGACAGAATTAGAATACGAAAAATCCTGTAGAGGACCTATTACCCCAAAGGCCGATGAATTTGCTTGGGGAAATAGTAATATTGCCGACAATGATTATAATATAGTTAATATATCTCAGCCCAATGAATTAGTTACAAATCCAGCAGTAAACACCGGAAATGCTCATTATAGTAGTACCAATGGTACTACATCTGGCCCTAAAAGAGTGGGAGCTTTAGCGGCAAGTGCTTTAAATAAAACAAGAGAAGAGACAGGTGGTAGTTATTACGGTATAATGGAATTAACCGGAAATTTATACGAGCGTTGTATAACGGTTGGTAACCCAGAAGGTAGGGCTTTTACATCCGTACACGGAGATGGCGAAATATTAGTAAACGGACTAGCCAATGTTACCTCATGGCCCACAGACAATACAGGTATAGGATATAAAGGTGGTTCATTTTTTAATGGTATTGCATTTATTAGAGTATCCGATAGATATGATGCTGCTTCATCACTTGCAGGGTCTAATAATAGACTTGGATTTCGTGGGGTAAGAACAGAAGATTAATTCATTGGAAACATGACAATTCAAAAATTATTTGCAATAACCACATTGCTACTAATAGGGCATCAACTTAACGCTCAATATACAGGTGGAATAGATGATGGCAGTGACTACTCTTACCTTATTGGCAGTAAGCTTTCCGGAGAAATCGCCTCTTTTTCGGTGCTGTACCAAGGAAGTTCTGGAGATGGCTTTGATAGTCAACGGAATCAAATGGTACTATCAAGTTCAAATTTCCGAATTTACAATGGTAATACAGGCGATGGATTTTCTAGTAAAACAGCTGCTTTGGTATTAAAAGGAAGCTTAATTGCAAGTCTATACAAAGGAAATAACGGCGATGGATTTTCCAATAAACTATATCAAACCATATTAAATGGTAACGATTTAAGTATTCTATACACAGGAAATAGTGGGGATGGCTCAACATTTTTGGTTAAAGAAAATCTATTCCTAAAAGGGTTTATGCTACAAATTTTTAATGGTGGCAACGGCGATGGTTTTGCTAACCTATTAAGTTCTAACAATTATCTATCTGGGCTTATGCTAACACTTTACAATGGTGGTAACGGAGATGGCTTTGCAGTAAACAAATTAACCTCTGCACTCACTCTCGATATCATTGAGAAACTTATAGAGATGGATGTACTACTCTACCCTAACCCAGCAAGTAACATTGTAAATATTAAGCCCAATAACCAGACTCGTATTACTTCTATCACTTTGTACAATGTATCAGGACAAGAAATAAAGATTAACTTAAATAACGATAATACTATTAATGTTAGTCACTTATCAGATGGCATTTACCTATTGAATATTTTCTCCGAAAACGGAGGCGTTTCAAAAAAGTTAATAATTAAGCGGTAAAAATCAAAACTAACAGAAACATTCAGTTTACAAAACTAAAATGTCACTTAGATATATCGTTAATAACCAACCGCAACTCTCCATAACTATATTTATCATCTAACTGATGTTTTAAATCAGATAGGTTTTCAAATTTAGTTTTGGGGATTATTGCTTTTAGTTCGTTATAAAATTCTCTCGACATTAAATCGGTTACCTTAATTTCACCGGTATCAATAAAACTCGCTAAATGTCCAAAAACAGTGTTCTCATTCAATTCACGACTATTAGCAATTTCAGTAATGGTTTTACCCGCTTTAAAAAGCTGTAAAGATTCCTTTTTGGTATCGCCCTTTACTCGCTTTGGTTTCGATTCCTCAAACAATTCTACTTCCTCAGAAGTTTCAATATCGTGTTCATCACAATAGGCTTTAATAACCTTTAAAATAGCGGCTCCATATTTATCAACACGCGTTTTACCCATGCCATTAACCTTCAATAATTCGGCAGTATTAGTAGGCAAAACTTCACACATTTCGTATAATGTTTTTTGTGCAAATATTTGGTAATGAATTAAGTCTTTCTCTTTAGCGATATCATTTCTAAGGATTCGTAATTTCTCAAAAAGCTCAACATTACTAGTCCCTTCAACAACCGTTTTTCTAGCCTTCTTGGGCTTCTCTTTACCAATAAATACAGATTTAGCACGAAGCTCTAAAATTTCTTTTGCAGTAAAACCAGACGATAGTCCTTTAAAGTAATGCAATTTCACAGCCAATAAATCCTCTAAAGCATCTAGATGCTTTGTAATTTCGCTGCCTACAGCTTGGTTATCGGTAGTAAAAGTAAAACTCTGTAAAGGCTCAGCTATTTTTGATTCCGAAATATCTAAAAAATAGTGTACACCCTTTATAAATCGTTCTTGTATAATAGCACTCTGCTCCGGTAAAGTATCAGATTCTGCAAGTGTTTTTAATTGCGCATTAAATCCATTTGCTACTTTTAAAACATTAGTAACAGTGTCTTTTATAGGAACAAAAGCATCATCAATAGCACCTTTTATAACAGTTCTATTTTTATAAAAAATATCTAGTATCCTATTTATAGGATATAGAAATGGGTAAAACCCAAAAACTTCAGCAATTAAATCTAACTGAAAACTCTTTTGAGAATCAACTAAAACAAGATCATCTGGAGCATTCTGCTCTGCATTTTCATTAAATGTGGTAACATTACCATCGCTTATAATTTGGCTTGAATTAATTTTGCTTTTAAGTACTAAACCCTCTAACGATTTACACCTACTAAGCGCCACATAAGTTTGCCCATGTGCAAAAGCACCCTGGGCATCAATAATGGCCTTTTCAAAAGTTAACCCTTGGCTTTTATGTATGGTTATACTCCAAGCTAAACGCAAAGGCATTTGGGTATAACTCCCTATCTTTTCCTCTGTTATAGCTTTAGTTTCGGCATCAACAGTATAATTAATATTCTCCCAAATCTCTGTCGTAACATTTATGTTAAAATCATCATCCGGACAATGCACAACCACTTCATCCTTATCCAACAAAATAACCTTACCTATTTTACCATTAAAATAACGCTTTTCGGGGCTGCTATCATTCTTTACAAACATAACTTGAGCCCCAACCTTTAACTCTAATGCCACATTATTAGGATACGCATATTCCGGAAATTTACCATCCACCACAGCATTATAAGTATGTGTTTTAGTGGTTAATTTGGCTAACTCCGCCCTATTTGTTGATTCAGCCTTATTATTATGTGTTGTTAAAGAAATGTACCCAGCATCCGGTTTTGGCGTAAAATCAGGAACAAAACGTTTATTTAGCTCCGCCGCAGCCGCTTCACTTAGCCTATTGTTTCTAATTTCATTTAAAATTTCAATAAACTTGGGGTTTTCCTGTCTATATATATGCTTCAACTCAATGGTTACAGCATTACACTGTCTATAAGCCAAACTACTAAAAAAGAAACCATTAGCATAAAACGGTTTTAACAATTCCCATTCTTGCTCTTTTATAACTGGCGATAATTGTTGTAAATCTCCAATCATTAAAACTTGAACACCACCAAAAACCCTATTACGATCCCTAAACCTACGTAACGTTTTATCAATACCATCTAACAAATCGGCGCGAACCATACTAATCTCATCAATAACCAAAAGGTCCATCGATTTAATAATATTAATTTTAGTTTTGTTAAATCGCCTATTAAAACCTTTACCAGCATTTAAATCTTCATTTGGCAAAATAGGACCAAAAGGCATCTGAAAAAAAGAATGTATAGTAACACCTTTTGCATTTATAGCCGCAACACCTGTAGGCGCAACTACTACTAAACGCTTTAGGCAACTCATTTTTAAACGATGTAAAAACGTAGTTTTACCAGTACCCGCTTTACCCGTTAAAAAAATGGATCGGTTGGTATCGTTAACAAACGACCAAGCCAAATCTAATTCCTTATTTTCACTCATCAAACAATTAACTTTTTTAGAGGTTTAAGATACTAATATTGAATTATTATTATGGCGGGTTCTAAATAAAAATTAAAACCGCGCTATCCACTATATCTTTTTATTATGTAATTGAGAGGAGTAAGCGGCGTTGCCATCTGTAAAACCCTATCTCCCAACAAACAGCAGTACGTATCGAGCCATAAAAAGGATGCCGTTTCTATCGCTCCCGCAGCTATCCGCCCAAGTTAGTGGATAGGCTAAGCTATTCCAATTCTACTTGAGTTTAGCGCAAAAAAAATCCTCAACAAATAAATGTTGAGGATTAAAAAAGGCAACGACCTACTCTCCCACAAATGTAGTACCATCGGCGCTAAT
>NZ_JACHGE010000007.1:25899-236291 GCF_014202225.1 Algibacter amylolyticus | reverse complement strand
AATTCGGTCATAGGAATTATATGTTTGTTTAATTCTTCGAATATCATTTTTCAGCTTGTGTACAACGTTTATGTATATGGAAAGTTGCGTGTTTGCGTGCGAGGATTTTCCGAAGGAAAATCGGACGCAGGCAAACAAAGCAACTCACATTGGTTAAGCTAAAAATAGCAATTTTTTATATACGGTGTTAGCGGCTGTATTTATTTAAAATTTGATTTACTATTTTGAAAATCCTTTTTGCGTTTTCCGCTTTTGGATTAACACACTTTTCAATATCGTGACTAATTGTAAATTTTGTAATTATTTTTCCGTCCGTAAATTCAATTAGAAATAAGTCGGCACAACCAATAAAGGGTTTGCAATATTCATCGCTGTTTTTTGTGTTTATAAAATCCGAATTTGAAATGACTGAATTAAGCTCATTTTTTAATTTTGCATCGTTGACAATTTTAGAGAAATTCAGTTTAGATAATTCCGCATAATTTTCATACTCTTCAAGCAAATAAGAATGAAATATTAATTCCGATTTTGCCTTATTAAACTCTATCATTTGTTCAAAAGCTGCTCCACCTCCAGGGAATTTCCAAATCCGTAGAGTTTTTGATTTTAACTCTGTTATTGGTTTTAGGTTTAGCTTTTTTAAAGGGTAATTAATTTGGTCAGTCAAATGCTTGTTGAAATCCAATTCTTTTACAATCTCAGTTTTATTTTCCGAACTGTTTTTGCATCCGAAAATTAATATTAAAATTATAAATGGGATTAGTTTCTTCATATTGCCGCTAACGTTTATGTATAAGAATAGTTGCGGGTTTGTATGCGAAGATTTTCCGAAGGAAAATCAGACGTTACAAACACGCAACGACCTTTGATTAAGCACTAAACCGCAATTATTTTTATACGGTGTTGTGGGTAGTTTTTTATCCCCATATTTGCCAAGCAATTCCAATAATTGATGCTATTCCGACTACTAAAGCTATTATAGTATTCGCTTTTGACCAATTCGATTCCTCTTGTTCCGTTCCCGTTTTAATTGTCTGTTTTCCAGTTTTCGATTTTTTATTAATTATCATATTTCCATTATTGATAATCGTTTCTTTTGAGCCTTTTTTTACATTCACGCCTTGTTCTTTTAAGTAATCCATAAAGTTATTTCCTTCATCTTCAAACCATTTTAGAAATTCGGGAATATTGTCTTTACTAAAATCAGGAACAGTTTGAATATCTCCGTTTTCAATTGCGAAGTCTCCATCTTTAATTTGCAAATCGAAATCTTGTGATTGATTAAACCATTTTTTAAAATATTTTCTCACGGTTGATTTATCTAAATTGATAAGCCCTTTTTCAATTATCATATCAAGAAAAAAATCTGCTTGGTCTGCTCTTTTTTCAAGACGTTCGTCATAATATTTATCCCATTCTTTTTCGTCAAGTAAAGGGTTTCCTTTAATTTCATTTTCTTGGTCTACAAGAAGCGTAACTTCGTTAATAAGAGATTTAATTAAACTCTTTAAATCAAAAATTCCTTTTTTCCACGCTGATTTGGTGTGTTCTCTATCGGTCGTAGCTATTTTTATTCCACCAATTTTAGTATCAAAGTCTATATCATTCCAAGGTTGGATATAATCTTGTCTTCCAGGAAACTTAACATTGACAAAAGCAGCAACTTCTTTCAAAATATCATCTAATTTTTGATAAGTATCTAAAAGTAATTCTTTATCATTCTCGGTCAATTCATAGCCAATCGGTGCAGCTCTCAAATGAAGAATTTCAGGCAGGTTTTCTGTCCGTTTCATAAGTGAATTAACTATGTTTAAATCTTTCTCGGTCATTTTCTTAAATTACCCACAACGGTTTTGTGTATGGTTAGTTGCGTGGTTAAGCAACTAAGTTAGCAAACTTTAACGAATCTGTGAAAATTCCGCAGGAATTTTCGCAAGTAGGCAAGGACCAAGCAATTAATTATACACGGTGTTGTGTGCAGTACTTTTACGTTCCTCTGTTATTATTTGTTCAGCCCAAGATATTTTCTCGGCAAAACTTTCTTTTTCAAATTCAAAATATTTCTGCTGAATTTTGTTAAGTATTTTATCTGATAAAATCCAATTTATAAATTCTCCTGCATTTTCTTTTTGGTCGTTAAATCCACTAATTTTTTTTCTATCGAAAAGTGCAGTTTGTTCGTCAACTATAAATTCCGATAAATGCTTAATTGATGCTTTTGATTCCGATTCGTTCCAAACATTTAGTAAATCAGTAAAATTCGGATAAAAGTGAGCAATCGCAGAAAAGTAATCTTTAAATTCCCATTCTGCTTTTTCACTATTATCGTTTAGAATACTTTCCCATAGCGCAATCATAAATTCCTGAATAACTATCTGTTCATTTTCAGTCCATTTATTCCATTCCGCAAGAGTGAGTTTGTCAAACGCAATCCAAATTTCATAAGGCGTTTTTAATTCAGCTGTTAATTCAAAAATTCGTGGTAGGAAATGTTTATAATCGTTTGCATTTCCCCAAGTCGTAATTGCTTTTCCTGTGAAACGAGATAAATCATCTTCAGTTAATTCCGGTAGAGATTTTGAGAATAATTCTTCATTCCATTTGTTTAAATTGTCATAATTCGGACTTCCATTCATATTCGAATTGCTATGATACTTTTCAAAAGTTTCATATAATTTCTTGATGTTATTTTTTAGTCTCGATGTCATTTTTCGTATTGCACACAACGGTTTTGTGTATGGTTAGTTGCGTGGTAAAGCAACTAAATTAGCAAACTTTTACGAACCTGTGAAAATTCCGCAGGAATTTTCGCAAGTAGGCTAGAACCAAGCAATTAATTATACACGGTGTTGGCAAATCGTTTTTTTTTATTCATTAATCATATTCGGTAATTCGTAAATAAATTTTAAAAGCATTTCTGTAAATAATAATATTTTCAGTGCCTCATCTTTTGTTTTCAAAACGATTCTATGATTTGCTGTATTTCCGTGTTTTCTTATTTCGTCAACCCATTTTTGTCCATTTGGTGGAATGTAATTATTGTCTTTTAGATAGTTGACGTAATCAACAAAACTTAAACCTTCTTTTGCTCCTTCGCTAACTGAAATGTTCATTAGTAATTTTCGGCAGCACATAACTGTTGAAGTATATGAGTGTGAAGACATGCATCTTCGAGCTTCTTGGTATAAGTCCTCGACTTCTTTTTCCTTTATGTGCTTAATTAAGTTTCCAAAACTTGTATCAGGATATTGTTCATTATCCTCGTCAAAATATGTTGGATTTTTACAATTATAACATATATAAATACTGCCTTTAATTCCCTTATAAGATTCGTGCCTTCCGTGTTTATTAGCACTTACTGTTCCAATTGCAGTAAATCCAAGTTCAGATGCAATTTCTCTTTCACAGAATCCGCATTTATATTCTTTTGATGGTACTTTATATGCTTCTGTCCAATTCATTTCTCAAATGTTTGCCAACGTGTTGTGTATGGTTAGTTGCGTGTTTAAGCAACTAATTTAGCAAATAAAACACAGATAGAATATTCCGCAGGAATATTCGTGAGTAGGCTAGACCTAGCAATTAATTATACACGGTGTTAGGCAAAGTTTTTTCAATTATTTTATACATTTCGTTCATTACTTTAATGCAAATATTGAATAATTCTGTGGCTTCGGATTCCGTAAATTTTCTATTCGAATGTTGAGATTGATTTCGGTAATACTTTCTAATAATATGAAGAAAACTTGTCAATTCACTATTATGTTTAATATCATCAAGTATTTCTTCTGTTTCTTTAATTAAATTAAAAAAGGTGATAGTTTCATCTTCTTCGTTTTCTTCCAAAAACAAGTTATTGAAAAATCTAACATATTCTTCAGTTGCTAATAGCATATGAAATGATGATGCTGTATTTCTGTCAAATGCCAAACAAAAAGCACTTTCCATAATATTAAATTGAACATCAAATGGTGCAATCAATAAAACATTTTCATTTTCAAAAAGTAATGTTTGGTTATCAATCAAATGTTTTGTTGGGAATTTTTTGTCGCTTAATACAAATGAGTTTTTATTTAAAATTTCAGCCTCAAAGGTTGTTAATAATTTATTTACAGAAGCATTTACTTTTTTTACTAAATCAGTAGAAACAATTTTCTTCGGATTTTCTTGAGATTCTTTATCTAATCTTTTATGATGTTTCTTAATGTCTCCTAATGTAATTGCAGAACTTGTTACTTGAAGATTCAATTCTTCTACGAAATCGAAAAAATTCGCTATTCGATTATATAGTTCAATATTTGTTGGTTCTTCATCGGTTTTGAATTCATTTAATAATTGTCCTAACCTGTAGAATTTGTATATGCTTGTTTTTTCCATTTAAATTTTGCCTAACGTGTTGTGTATGATTAGTTGCGTTGGCAGGAACTAAGTTAGTAAAAGAAAACGAACCAGAGGAAAATCCGTAGGATTTTCCGAGTACACACAGACTAGCAATTGATTATACACGTTGTTAGGCAACGTAATTTTCTCTCCAACCATTAGTTTTAGCAATTAATTCTGGATATAGACAAGATGTATTCCCATCTTGAGAAACCAAAATTCGAATTGTATCTCCAATTGACTTATTATTGGTTAAAGCGAAATTATTTGTTCTTGATTTATCAACCTTATTTTCATATTCGTAGTGAACATCCATCGACTGTCCGAATTTTGAAAATGTAAATCCTCTATTTTGATTAATCGAAATTATTTTGCCTTCTTTAATGCTACCAGTTCTATAAAGTGAAATTTCTTTTTTAATTCGAGAGTATAAAAGATAGAAAAATATTAAACCAATCAATAAAAAAACACCAGCTATATAATACATAAAATCCATACTAAATGAATATTGTTCATATTCCATAGCAATAGATTTTCCATTCAAATGTTTAATTGGAATAATATCTCCTTTCTTTAGATTTTTGGTGTTTTCTGGATCAAAAACACTAAATTTTGATTGAGTTTTTTGTCCATTTAAATCAAATTCATAAGTCAAAATTTGCGGATTTTCACCATTTATTGTGATATTATCAATTGACTTAATGTTAGTCAAAACTGCACTTGTTTTTATTCCATTAGATTCAACCATTTCAATATTTTCAACATATGGAAAACTACTTCCTAATGAATTCATTATTAAAGCCATCGGCAAGAACAAAATTAATGAGAATGCAATACCTTGAAATGTAGCAAGCAGTAAACTAGGTCTAATTTTAGCTCTTTGCCATATTGTTTTTAGGTTAATTTTTCTATTTGTCAATGTTTAGTTTTTATGTTGCCTAACGGTTAGTATAAGAATAGTTGTGGGTTTACGTGCGAGGATTTTCCGCAGGAAAATCAGACGTAGTAAACTTGCAACGACCTTTGGTTAAACCCAAAATTGAGCGATTATTTTTATACATTGTTGTAAACAGTATTTATTTCCGTTTGTAAATTAACACGTATTTTTCTCTATCCGCTATTGTCATTCCGTCTTTTGAATAAATCAGTATTTTTTTCTTCACAGGTTTTTGATAATAAAATCCGTCTTTTCTTTTTTTTACAATTTTTGCTTTTTTCAGAGATGGCAAATATGGACTGTCTGGTGCAATTTGTAGTTCCAAATTTATCTCTTGAGTTTTTTTGTCAAGATACCAAGTTCCATATGACACATTCAGCGGATTAAAACTTTTATATGTTCCGTCATCATTGAAAACATAACTATCTCTATTCACATTTTCAATTCCCATATCTCTTCCGAATCTTATCAGAGGAATTTTAGTTTGTTTTTCTCCATTCTCATCTTGCAATTCAATAAATTCCCATTCTCCAATTAAATCGGATTCAGTTAAGTTTTGAGAAATTCCAACTTGGAAAATCAATAATGATAGTATTAAGAATATCGTTTGTCTCATATTGTTTACAACGGTTACGTATATGGAAAGTTGCGTGTTTGTGTGCGAGGATTTTCCGAAGGAAAATCAGAAGCTAGCAAACAAAGCAACTAACATTGGTTAAGCACAAAATAGCAATTTTTTATATACAATGTTGCCACCAGTACTTTTTTTTATTCTCCCCATAAGTGGTAAACTGTCATTTTTTTATTGTCAGAACTTAATAATATAAATCCATTTTCATTAGTTGAATCATCAGTTCCAGATTCAAAAATATGCCAGTTTGTTTTAAATCGGTAAAGAGTGAAATCCGTTTCTATCCAACGAGGAAAAGATTTCGATTCGGTATTTGAGTTTTTTGATTCAGGTTTAAAGTTTTTAAGAGGAAGGTTGATATTTGGTTTTCCAGATTCCGTAATATTAGTCAATTCCGCTTTCTTATATTCCGTACTATCAATCAATTTCCAATCATTTTCAAAAGTCAATTCAGTTAGTTCTTTTATTTTAAATTCAGAACCATTATCCGCAATCCAATTTATAGACAATGTTCCTCCAAATGGTCCTTGGTCATTTTGCTTTTCTGTAATTAAGTTGGTTTCATAATTCAGCCAAAACCCTGAAGGTGTGATTTTACTACACGATATAAAATTAAATATTATTAATAAAATCAGAATTTTTTTCATTCGACAGGTTGGTTTTTTCGTATTGGTGGCAACGTGTTTGTATATGGTTTGTTGCGTGTTTCAAGCAACTAATTTAGTAAATAATTACCGACCAAGAAAGTCCGCGAGGACTTTCGTAAGTAGGCGAGAAGCCAGCAATAAATTATATACGGTGTTAGCTGTAGTTTTTATTTCACATCTTCTAAAAAACTTAATTCCTTTGGGTATTTTTCAAATTTTTTCACTTTGTTTTTAGCTTCTACAAAATATCTTTCCATTACATAGATAGTATTCATAGAATCCCAACTTTTCTTGATTTTTAGAATTTCTCTATCGATATTTAATTCAGACTCTTCTTTCGTTAGAGTTATTTCAATTGTGTGTCTTATTTTTTCATATTCAAGACCAAGTTTTCTATGAATATCTGATTTTTCATTAGGTTTTAAAAAAGTTTGTAGACCAGTAAATAAAGCAACTATAAATAATAGAAATGGTAAGAAATAATCCTTATCAAGGAAGAATAAATAAGTATTAAACCACTCATTTTTTATTTCAGGAAACTTATAAGAAAAAGCTACCATTGTTGATAAAACAAAAGCTGAAATTCCTATTCGTTTTTCAATTTTTCTATAATATTCAGATTGATAACAATGAGCATATTCTAATTGATGAACTTTTCTCATCCAATCCAAAAGCATAGTTTTTTTCTTTTCCATTTTATAGTAATTGTTTGTCAATTTTTTTTAATAGTTCTGTTGGGTCTATAATCATTTTTCTATTTATAACAGATTCTGAAATATGCTTTGGACCAATCACAATCGATTTATCTAAGCCGTTTTTACCTGTAAAAGAAAAAAACGTTGCAGAAGGTAAGGGTGAGTTTTTATGTCCCGATTTATGTAATTTACCAGCTTCTATTTTATAGTTTCCATTCTCTAAATGTAGTTCTTCGGATGTTTGATAAAGTTCTATATCTATTTTTTCATTAACTGCTTTGGAAGTGTGTTGGTTTACTTCGTTTAATGAACTGTTATAAACTACTTTGAAAAAAGAGTGATTAGAATTCTCTGAATTAATATTATAGTCAAATCTATTGTTAATTATTTTTCCAACTATAACCCAACTTTCTGCAAAAAATGTATGTGTATGAATTGAAAAATTTTCGCACTTTTCTAAATCAATATATTCATTCAATGAATCATCCCAAATATGTAACCTTAGGAAATCAAAACTTTCTAAAGACTCATCAAATTTATAAAGTGGAATTGATAAAAATCCTTGTGAGCCGATTGATGAAATTGTATATTCTTTTGGAATAATTTTAATTGACTTCGAAATTAATTCCCAAACAGACTTTACGTCTAATTTTTGTTTATTTTCTCTACAGTAAATTATTTCTCTAACTCCAACTAATCTATAAATCATAGATTTTATGTAAGTATCAGACTCTTTCTCAATGTTACTTAGAAGTTTCTCAATTGATATTCCTTTCGAATCTAAAAATAATAGTTTACAAATATCATTTTTAGACTTGATAACATCTTTAAATTCTTCTCCATAACCTTTGAGTAAAGGTTCGTAAAATGTCTTAAATTCAGAATCGGTAATGTTTGTATTTTGATTCATTAAT
This sequence comes from Algibacter amylolyticus, assembly GCF_014202225.1. Classification (GTDB taxonomy): domain Bacteria; phylum Bacteroidota; class Bacteroidia; order Flavobacteriales; family Flavobacteriaceae; genus Algibacter_B; species Algibacter_B amylolyticus. The sequence continues at coordinate 228,087 of NZ_JACHGE010000007.1, read as the reverse complement.
TCGTTGATTTTGAGTTTCGTGGTAAATTACAGCTAACGTTGTTGTGTATGGTTAGTTGCGTGGTTAAGCAACTAATTTAGCAAATAAATCACAGATAGAATATTCCGCAGGAATGTTCGTAAGTCGGTAGTGACCTAGCAATTAATTATACACGGTGTTGTACACCGTTTTTTTATTTCCGATTGTGTATTTGTTCCACATATTTTCTATGATTTTCAAATCCGTTCTTTTCGGGATTCTCCAAGTCAATCATTCCGTCAATTCCAGAATCGTAAATCTGCCAATTATGTTTTTTAGCCAATTCAATTAATTCATAAAGTCCATTTTCTCCATATAATTGAAGCATAAAATTGCTTGAATGTTCTTTGTCTCTATAAAACTCAATTGTAAAATTTGTTCCGATTATTTCTCTATGATTATCATCTTTTTTTATTTGGTCGAATGAGCTTTCCAAAATTCCGCTAAAATCAGTCGGTTCGAGTTGGTTTTCGTCCAATTCAGCAACCAATGCTATTTTTTGTTTTGAATTAAAAAGTACAATGTCCCAACTCATAATTGTTAGATGTTTTTTAGTTTTTCGTCAAACCAAACATCTTCGTAACCTTTGCTATCTATCTGAAATCTAAATCCAATATCAAGACTTAAATATTTTAGTATTTCAGGTTTTTTTTCGATTAGGTGTTCAGCGTGAATAGGTTTGAAAAAATCATCAGAATCAGACCATTCTCCGCTCCAAATATACCATCCATTCATTGTTCCGTGTTCAGGATGACGTAAACCATTAATAGGTTCAAGTTTCAAATCCGTTGCTATTCCAATAAATAACTGCTCATTAGTTGGATTAAAAACAGAGTTATATTTAGTGCAAATTGACTTTTGGGATTCGATATGTTCTTTATTTAGTTTGATGTTTCTCAAATGGTGTACAACACTTATATAACCATAATCAATTAAGTAAATTACAGTTATATCGTTTATAGGTGCAATGTACTATTTTTCAACAATGAATCCAAAGGACTAGTTATCGTTTTGTTATTAATTTCTATAGTTTTTGTGTAAATTTCTGTTGTTTTAGGAGAATTATGTCCCAACATATTCTGTAAATGTCTCATGCTTACATTATTTTCAATACAATGTGTCGCAAAAGAATGTCTCAAAGTATGTACAGTTGCCCATGGGTTTGAATCTGTCTCTTTTACAGATTTTCTAAAAATGGCCCGAATACTTGCAGCACTATATTGATCACCAGACTGACCTTCAAATAACCAATACGAAGGTTTGTATTTTTGGTAATAATCGCGAAGTAATAATACTAAATGTTCAGATAAAATGGTTTTTCTATCTTTTTTTCCTTTACTATCTTTTATAAACAGATAGCCCTCGTTAGAATGAATATCTACAATGCGTAAATTTATAAGCTCAGAAATGCGCAAACCAGAACTGTATATAGTATGTAGTATAGCTCGATGTTTTAAATTTTTTGGATTCTGTATAATTTTAAGAACCTCGTCTTTACTTAATACGTTTGGTATATTTAGGGTTTTTTTTGGCCTTTGTATATCATAATATTCCCTTGGCATTTTCAGAGCATGTTCATAATAACATTTTATGGCATTGATTAATTGATTTTGATAACTTTCGCTAATTTTATTTTTAGTAATAAGTTCATAAACAAAGCCTTCTATTTCGTCTTTAGTAATCTCACTAAGGTTTCGTTGCATAAACTTACTTAGAAACACACTAAACATTTTTTTATAAACCTGGACGCTAGAACGACTGTATTGTTTTAAAACTAAAGCCTTTTCTAAGCTATAAAGAGCATCAATGGCATTGCTGTTTAAAGGAACAGAGGGAATAGGAGTAGAGGTAACGGTTTTTTCAATTTTATAATTCCCTTTACATATGGCCTTTAGTTGATCAAAATTTTCCGTCGTATTTATTACAGACCATAATTTCTGATTGGGGTGCCAAAAACTCCCATTTAATTTTTTTATGGCTTCCCTTAAATCCAATGATTGATAAGGTATATGTATTTTAATCCGTTTAGCACCTTTTAGTGGTTGATAAATTATTGATTGCATTACATGATGGCTTTTGAGTAATAAACATAGTAAAAAAACATACTTATATTGGCTGTTAATTGTTAATAAACGTATATTAACCGTTAGAAACGAATAATTGTATGATGTTTAGAATCAGAGTGATAAGGTTAAATGTTGTCTAATTTCATGAAAATAGTATATGAAATGTAAAATATGTAGTAAGCGGGTATTAGGAAGAAGTGATAAGTTATTTTGTTCAATTAAATGTAAAAACTATTACCATGTTAACTTAAGAAAAGCTACAGCATTAGTTGTAAAAGAACTGGACACTATTTTACATAGAAATAGAAGCATACTTTTGGAAATTTTGGGCAAAAAAAAAGCGCAATGCAAAATAGAACGTGTGGTACTTGAGAAAAAGAAATTTAGATTTAAATACCACACACATCAAAATATTAATAACCAGGGGAAAACTTACCATTATGTTTATGATTTTGCTTGGATGGAGTTTTCTAACGATGAAATTTTAGTAGTAAGGCGGCCTTTGAATATAAAAAAATAGTTCTTGTTTTTTCTAATTTTGCAAGTGCATATTTTTAATCGATTTCTTAGAAATACGGAATGTTTTACAGGCAGAGTGGGAGTGATGTCTTAATTTTAAAAATTAGAATAGTATTAAATTCAAACTATCAAGATATTACCAAATGCTAAAAAACACAAAAGGACAAAATCATATAAATTGATTTTGTCCTTTTAGTACTAAGTAACCTTCAATATAAATTAGAAGTGTTGTTATTTTAAATTATATATAAGTATTTAAAATAGAGTTACCTTTTTTTTAAATTTTAGAAGAGGTGTTTATTCCTCAACCAAAACCCATTCGCCTTTAGCTAATAAAGGTTCGGCTTGTTTGTATTTTAAAGTTTTGTTTTCACCATTAATTACATGTTTTATAGTAACACGATCATTACGGCCAATTTTTGGCTTATCACGAACAACAGTTTCAACAACTTCTTGCTGGCGTTGTGTGTTTCCGGCAGCTCTGTTTTGTGCAGAACGCTCATCTAGATTAGGGATTTCTTCCTTTTCTATGTTAAGCTTTTCTTGCTTTCTTGCACGAGCTTCTTGAATAGTATCTTGTGTTTCTTGAGGTAATTCACCTTTAAATAAAAATGAAATAACATCTTTATTCACTTGGTCAATCATAGCTTTAAACAACTCGAAAGCTTCAAATTTGTAAATTAAAAGCGGGTCTTTTTGCTCGTGTACTGCTAACTGTACCGATTGCTTTAACTCGTCCATTTTACGTAAATGTGTTTTCCAAGCATCATCAATTATGGCCAGTGTAATGTTCTTTTCAAAATCGGTAATTAATTGTTTACCGTTAGTTTCGTAGGCTTTTTCAAGATCGGTAACTACACTTAAACTTTTTACACCATCTGTAAATGGTACAACAATACGTTTAAATTTATCGGCTTGAGTTTCATATACATTTTTAATAACCGGAAAAGCAAGTTCTGCATTTCTAGCCATTTTTTCTCTGTAATGCGTAAAAGCGGCTTTGTATATTTTAGATGTAATGTCTTGAGCAGAAAGTTTACCAAATTCTGCTTCAGTAATTGGCGAACTCATAGAGAAATAACGAATCAATTCAAACTCGAAATTTTTAAAATCGTTAGCACCTTTATTAGTTTCGGCAATGCCCTCCGAAGTATCGAAAATCATATTTGCTAAATCTACACGTAAACGCTCTCCATTTAAGGCATTATAACGACGCTTGTAAACAACTTCACGCTGCGCGTTCATAACATCATCATATTCTAATAATCGCTTTCTAACCCCAAATTGGTTTTCTTCAACCTTTTTCTGTGCACGCTCAATAGATTTTGAAATCATAGAATGCTGAATCACTTCGCCTTCTTTTAAGCCCATTTTATCCATCATTTTCGCAATACGCTCCGATCCAAATAAACGCATTAAGTTGTCTTCTAGCGATACATAAAATTGAGAGCTTCCTGGATCTCCTTGACGACCAGCACGACCTCGTAACTGTCTATCCACACGACGGGAATCATGGCGCTCTGTACCTACAATGGCCAAACCACCTGCTTTTTTTACTTCTTCAGATAGTTTAATATCTGTTCCACGACCAGCCATATTGGTTGCAATGGTTACCTGTCCTGCATTTCCTGCTTCGGCAACAATATCGGCTTCGCGTTTGTGTTGTTTCGCATTTAATACATTGTGCGGTATTTTACGAATGCTTAGCATTTTACCCAATAACTCAGAAATCTCAACCGATGTGGTACCAATTAATACTGGTCTTCCAGCTTGCGATAATTTTGTTACTTCATCAATAACCGCATTGTATTTTTCACGTTTTGTTTTAAAAACTAAATCCTCTTTATCATCACGAGCAATAGGGCGGTTGGTTGGTGTTTCTAAAACATCTAGTTTATAGATTTCCCAAAACTCGCCAGCCTCTGTTAATGCTGTACCTGTCATACCTGCTAGTTTGCGGTACATTCTAAAGTAGTTTTGTAAGGTTACTGTAGCAAATGTTTGTGTAGCATCTTCAATCTTTACATTCTCTTTAGCTTCAATAGCTTGGTGTAATCCATCAGAATAACGACGACCATCCATAATACGACCTGTTTGCTCATCAACAATCATCACTTTATTATCCATTACCACATATTGTGTGTCTTTTTCAAATAAAGCATAGGCTTTTAGTAATTGGTTAAGCGTATGGATACGCTCAGACTTAACACCAAACTCTTTAAATAATTCTTCTTTCAGGTTAGCTTCTTCTTCAACAGGAAGTCCTTTCTCTTCAATTTTAGCAACCTCAATACCAATTTCTGGCAAGATGAAGAAATCTGGATTATCTTTTCCAGAAATATAATCAACACCCTTATCGGTTAATTCAACTTGATTATTTTTTTCTTCAATTACGTAGTATAAATCCGCGTCAATCTTTGGCATTTCGCGGTTGTTATCTTGCATATAAAAGTTCTCGGTTTTCTGTAAAAGTTGTTTAACACCTTCTTCAGATAAAAACTTAATAAGCGCTTTATTTTTAGGAATACCACGATACACTTGCAACAGTTTAAAACCACCTTCTTTAGTATCGCCATCGTTAATTAGTTTTTTAGCTTCGGCCAAAACACCAGTTAAATATTTACGTTGTACCGATACAATATCGTCTACCTTTGGTTTTAATTCTGTAAACTCATGGCGATCGCCTTTAGGGATAGGACCAGAGATAATTAACGGTGTACGTGCATCATCTACCAATACAGAATCCACCTCATCTACAATAGCGTAGTGGTGCGGACGTTGTACTAAATCGTCTGGCGAGTGCGCCATATTATCACGTAGGTAATCAAAACCAAATTCGTTATTCGTACCATAAGTAATATCGGCATTGTAGGCTTTTCTTCTGGCATCAGAGTTTGGTTGGTGGTAATCAATACAATCAATACTCATCCCATGAAACTCAAAAATAGGAGCCATCCACGCGCTATCACGTTTTGCTAAGTAATCATTTACCGTTACTAAATGCACACCTTTACCAGCTAAAGCATTTAAGTAAACCGGTAGCGTAGCCACTAAAGTTTTACCTTCACCTGTTTGCATTTCGGCAATTTTACCTTGGTGCATAGCAATACCACCAATTAACTGTACATCGTAATGTATCATGTCCCAAGTAATAGGTTTTCCAGCCGCATCCCAAGAGTTTGCCCAAATAGCTTTATCGCCATCTAAAACAACATTATCTTTCGCTCCAGATATAGTTCTGTCAAACTCGGTAGCCGTAACAGTAATAGAAGTATTGTTTGTAAAACGCTTTGCAGTTTCCTTAACTACAGCAAAAGCTTCTGGTAAAATATCGTTTAAAACACCTTCGGTAATTTTATAAGCATCATCCCTTAACAGGTCAATTTTCTCATAAATATCTTCACGAGCATCAATATCTTCGGTATTGTCGGCTTCCAGGGTTAAATCTGCAATTTGCTTGTCAATATCGGCATTAGCCTCGGCAATTTTTGCCTTAAACTCAAAGGTTTTAGCCCTTAATTCATCATGACTTAAAGCCTCTAATGCGGCTTCAAAAGATTTAATTTTATTAACCAATGGCGATGTTGCCTTTACATCTTGTTTGGCTTTATCGCCAACAAAAATTTTTAATACCGAATTTAAAAAACTCATTTGTGTAATTTTATATGTTTTATCTAGGACTGTCCTAGGTTTAAGTTCGTTTTTATTATGCCTTTTAAAAGGCTATTCAAAGATACATTTTAGAACAAAAAAAAAGCCTCAATTCGAGACTTTTTTATCTATAATGCAATACTTTATTTAATATTCATCTTCATTCCAGAGGTAATCCTCATCGGTAGGGTAGTCAGACCAGATTTCTTCTATAGAGTCATAAGAGTCGCCTTCGTCCTCAATAGACTGTAAATTTTCAACAACCTCTAAAGGGGCGCCCGTTCTAATAGCGTAATCTATCAATTCGTCCTTTGTTGCTGGCCAAGGTGCATCACTTAAATAAGATGCTAATTCTAATGTCCAATACATTTCTTTTGTGTTTAATTTTTTGCAAAAATAATTTTTTAGTTTAAACACACAAGAAAAAAATGAATTATTTAATCATTAATTATAAGAACGTATCTTTTTGTACTCTAAACCCTTGCAATTATTTTTGCGGGTTAATAATGTTTTTAGCAAATGATATTTTGGTGTCACTTCGAGTATTCCGATTTTTTTTCGGGATGTATCGAGAAGTTGGGCGTTCCCTTCGCTTCATACCTACAAGGTTTTTAAAACCTCGCAGGAAACGCTACGGTCGGGCTTTCCGTTACAAGTCCTCGCACCTCCTTCGTCGGGCTGTGGGCTATCCACTGCAATCCCTAACGCGGGTAAGTCTGCAGTTGTCAGTCATCAGTAAGCAGTTTTTTAATACCTGCTATTTTCAATTTCTAACTTCTAACTTCAACGCTTCTCAGGAATCCACTTAATTTCATTTGCTTGTAAGTCAAACGACAACTTTCGTGCCAATACAAAAAGATAGTCAGAAAGACGGTTTAAATAAGTCAGCGCATTAGCCTCAAAAGGTTCCAACTCGTTAAGTGCCGATGCTAAACGTTCGGCTCTACGGCACACACAACGCGCAATGTGACAGAATGACACGGTTTGGTGTCCGCCAGGTAAAACAAAATGCGTCATGGGTGGTAAGTCATCGTTCATGGCATCCATTTCCCGTTCTAAGCGCTCAATATCTTCACTCGAAATTTTTTCAATATTAAGGCGCTCCTTGCCGTTTTTTAAAATAGCTTTTTCGGGGTCGGTTGCTAAAATAGCGCCAACCGTAAAAAGTCTATCTTGAATTATAATAAGTAAATCTTTGTAATTAGGGTTAATATCTTGATCGCGAATTAAACCTAAATGTGAGTTTAGTTCATCAACGGTTCCGTAACTATCAATTCTAATATGGTGTTTTGGTACACGTGTTCCTCCAAATAATGCAGTAGTACCTTTATCGCCTGTTTTTGTGTAAATTTTCATCTGATATTTTTTGTTGTTTTAGAGGTCAGATGTTTTTCGTTAATTCCTTTTTAACGATATAAATTCTGTTTTCTAATTTCATGTTATAAAGGTAAAAGTTAAAAAGCGAATAGTCAAAAAAAAGGTATTCTATTTAATTACAAGCTACACATACCACAAGTAATTTGTTTTTATAAAAATCACGATTATTTAATATTTAAATAATGCCTAAAACTTAATGTAGGACCTAAAATTAAAGACCTTGTAAAAAAAAGATAAAATGCTAACAATTAAGATGTTTAAACAAGAAAACTCTTATTTTTGCTGCTATATTATAAAATGGGGGGAATGAAAAAAATTAGCGTTTTATTGGTGTTTACAATGGGGACTTTAATTATGGATGCGCAATCCTATTTAGGGTTTTTAACCGATAATTACAGCGGCGTACATAGCCTTATATCTAATCCTGCAAATATTACCGATTCTAGATTTAAAACCGATATAAACCTTGGAGGTGCAAGTGTTTTTGGTGGTAACGATTATTATGGCATTAATGTTTGGGATGCTTCAAGAGACGGCTATAGCTTCGATATGGCAGCAAAAATAAACTCAAATGGCGCTAATAGTGCTCTAATCAACACCGATGTTTTAGGACCTTCTTTTATGTTTAATTTAAGTAAAAACAGTTCGATAGCTGTTTTTACAAGAGCGAGAGCTTTTGTTAATGCCAATGATTTTGACGACGCTTCTATTGCAGCAATAGACGATGACTCCACCAGAGATTTTATTTTAAATGAAGCGCAATTAAACGTTTTAGGGCACTCTTGGGGAGAAGTAGGAATTACTTATGCTAGAACCTTATTAAACAAAAACAAGCATTTTTTAAAAGGTGGTGTTTCGTTAAAATATTTACAAGGTTTAGGTAGTGCTTTTGTAACCGGAACCGATATTTATGTGGATTACGATGCCGATGGAACTGCTTTTTTTGGTGGAGAAACCACAGGAAGTATAACTACTAGCGGAGATTTAACTTATGCACGTAGTAACGAATTTGATAATGATGATTACGACATTAAATTGCCAGACAATGCTAATGGTGTTGGGGTAGATGTTGGTTTTGTTTATGAGTTGAGACCACGCTATAAAGACTATAAAACATCAGGTTATAGTCCGTATAATTTTAAACACAAAAACAAGTATAAATTAAAAGTTGGGGTCTCTGTAACAGATATTGGTTTTGTAGATTACAAAGATGCTGTTAACGAAACTTTTAATGTTAATTTCGATGACTTAAATCAAGACGATTACGAAGATACAGCAGAAGACCTCGGGAGTTTTTTAAACTCATATTACATTCGTGCCAATACAGAAACGGGTTATAAAATAGATTTGCCAACAGCGTTGCACCTAAACGTAGATTGGAGCCTTAGTAATACCATATACTTAAATTTAAATACCGATTATTCATTAATTTCTAAAAACAGAATAACTGCAAATAGGGTAGCCAACTTGGTGTCTTTTACACCACGCTACGAAAGTAAATGGTTTAGTTTTTATGTGCCACTAACAGTAATTGAAAATAATGGGTTTAGAGTTGGTTATGGTTTTAGAGCAGGTCCGGTTTATGTTGGGTCAGGATCAATTTTATCGGCATTTGGTAGCGATAATAATAGGCAAGCAGATATTTATGCCGGTGTAAAGGTGCCTGTATATCAAAACGGTCCTAGCGATAAAGATGGCGATGGGATTTACGATAAATTAGATTATTGTCCTAAAGAATTTGGTCCGGTTTCAAATAATGGCTGCCCAATTAAAGACCAAGATAACGATGGTATTGTAGATGAGGAAGATGCTTGTCCCGATGAAGTTGGCCCCGAAGAAAATAAAGGTTGTCCTTGGTGCGATAAGGACAAAGATGGTATTTTAGATAATGTTGATGAATGCCCGGAACTAGCAGGAAATCAAGAAAATAATGGTTGCCCTTTTAAGGATACCGATGGCGATGGCGTTTTTGATAAAGATGACGATTGTATTTACGAAGCGGGATCTGTGGCTAACAATGGTTGTCCTGAAGCGGTAATTGAAAGACTACAGAATACTTTAAATAATTACGCTAAGGTTATATTTTTTAATTACGGAAAATCGTCACTTAAACCTGAATCCAGTATGGTTTTAGCTGATATTATAGCGGTTTTAAATGAATATCCTAACTCGAAGTTTGTAATTGAAGGTCATACCGATAGTATTGGAAGTTATGAGTTAAACCAAAGGTTATCGGAAACTCGAGCTTATGCAGTAAAAAATTATTTAATAGAACATGGTATCGATCCAACACGATTATCTGCTATCGGTTATGGCGAAAAAAGACCAGTTGCTACAAATATGTATAAAGCAGGACGTTTGCAGAATAGGAGAGTGGAGATTAAGTTAGTACAATAGTAAACGTATTTGAAATTATATTAAAAACTCAACCTACTGCAGGTTGAGTTTTTTTATACTTTCAGTTATATGCGAATTGTAAAATGTTCTTTTACTTGCTCTTTTCTAAAAAAAACAAAGCCCCAAAAAAAGGTGTCAATAGTGACGGTTACTCTAGGGTGGTTTTTTATAATTCCCCAAGCTTCAGTCATACCTTCAGACCAATAAATATCATCAAAAATAAAAACCGAATCGTTAGTTGTTGATTCTAGTAAAGCTTCAAAATATTTCAATGTCGCTTCCTTTTGATGGTTTCCATCAAAAAAAATGAGATCGTATTGTTTAGAATTTAATTTTTCAATTTCAGTATTAAAATTGCCATTTACCAAAGCTATATTTTCGGCTTTAAATTTGTTTAATTGTTGTTTTGAAAACAACGCGGTTTCCGGACAACCTTCAACAGAGGTAATATTTGCTTTCGGGTTTCCTAAGTGCATAGCATGTGTTGCAATACCCAAGGAAGTACCTAACTCTAATATATTTTGCGGTTTAAAATAATTAGTAATTCTGTAAATTAACTTAGCACGTTTGTTAGTTGTACCCGCATTTTTAGCAATATTGGCAACATCACGCTCTTGGGTTTTCATTTTTTGAGAACCAGCGCCTAAATCTGTTACCTTAATTTTAGTTTTATTTTTTAAAAGTGAAGCTTTATAATTACTAATAAGGTTGTAGCTGTTATGCTTGGAAGTATCGTAAAAACATGTTGTTACTAAATTATAAATAAAAGGGGAATGCACACCATGTTGATTGGTGGAAATTAGCAGAAATTTTATGTATTGAATAACTTGGTACAAGCCGTGTTTATTTTTATCCTTCTAATTTTGAAGATAATTCGAACCAACGCTCTTCCTTTGCTTCAATGGTATCAATAATTTTCTGAAGCTTATCTGATAGTTCATTAATATCGTCTTGAGATAAATCTGGGTTATGGAACTTGGCTTCTAATTCTTTTTTATCAAAAGCCAAAGCATTCAATTTACTTTCAATGTTTCTTAATTCCTTTTCCTCGTTAAAAGATAATTTTGAAGCTTCGTTTTGTTTCCATGATTTGTTATCCTTTTTATCTTCGTCGGTTCCTGTATTTGAAATTACAGGTTGGCTGTCTTCATAAACTCTATAGTCCGAATAGTTTCCTGGGAAATCTTCAATAACACCTTCGCCTCTAAATACAAAAAGGTGATCAATAACCTTATCCATAAAATACCTATCGTGTGTTACAACAATAATACAACCCGGGAAATCTAAAAGGAAACTTTCTAAAACGTTAAGCGTTACAATATCCAAATCGTTTGTAGGCTCATCTAGAATTAAAAAATTAGGGTTTTGTATTAAAATAGTGCACAAATACAAACGTTTACGTTCGCCACCACTTAATTTTTCAACATAATCGTATTGTTTTTTTCGGCTAAATAAAAAGCGTTCTAATAATTGCTGAGCGCTAATTGTTTTACCTTTTTTTAATGGAATATGATCTCCGAATTCACGAATAACATCGATTACCTTTTGCTCTAGTTTTATATTTATTCCGCTTTGCGTGTAATAGCCAAATTTAACGGTATCACCCTTAACAACTTTACCAGAATCTGGTTGCGCAGTTTGTGTTAAAATGTTTAAGAAAGTTGTTTTTCCAGTGCCATTTTTACCAATAATGCCAACGCGTTCTCCTTTTTTAAAGGTATACTCGAAGGCATCAAGGATAGTCTTATCTTTAAATGCTTTGGATACTTTATGGAATTCTAGAATTTTACTACCTAGGCGTTCCATGTTCAATTCTAACTGCACTTCGTGGTCGTTTCTTCGCTGATAAGCACGGTGTTTAATATCGGCAAAATCATCAATTCTAGACTTCGATTTTGTGGTTCGAGCTTTAGGCTGACGACGCATCCAGGTGAGTTCCTTTTTAAAAAGCTGTTTTGCTTTTCCCGTTTCAACCGATTCACGTTCTATTCTAGCCTCTCTTTTTTCTAAATAATAAGAGTAATTACCTTTGTAACTATATAATTCACCTTCATCTAACTCTATGATTTCATTACATACCCGCTCTAAAAAATAACGATCGTGAGTTACCATAAATAAGGTGATGTTTTCCTTAGCAAAAAAGGCTTCAAGCCACTCAATCATTTCTAAATCTAAATGGTTTGTAGGCTCATCTAAAATTAGTAAATCGGGTTTGTTAATTAAAGCATTGGCTAAAGCTAAACGTTTTTTTTGTCCGCCGGAAAGCACACTAACTTTTTGATTTAAATCATCTAATTTTAACTTAAAAAGAATTTGTTTGTACAGCGTTTCAAAATCCCAAGCTTGATGACGCTCCATAGCATCAAAAGCAGTTTGATATAGATCTGTGTCTTCTGGATTTAGAAGTGCTTTTTCATAATTAGAAATAATTTTTAAAATAGGATTATCGCTAGCGAAAATAGTTTCTTCAACAGTTAAAGCATCGTCAAATTTAGGATCTTGAGATAAGAAAGAAACTTTAATGTCTTTTCTAAAAATAACGTCTCCAGAATCTGCTGAATCATCGCCCGATAGAATATTTAGAATAGATGTTTTACCCGTTCCGTTTTTTGCTACAAATGCTATTTTTTGGTCCTTATGAACGCTAAATGAAATGTTTTCAAAAAGGGTATGTTCGCCGTAGGACTTCGATATGTTTTCAACTGTTAGATAATTCAAGTGCTGTTGTTTTTTTTGCAAAGAACGGATAAAAAACCAAAAAATCCGTTATAAGTTTTATTCTTCAAAGCTAAAAGTTATATTTGCGTTATATCAATTTGCTAAATATGAAGCCCTATTTCGTTATTACTTTGTTGGTTTTTAGTCTCTTGTGCACGTCGTGTATCTCCAATAAAGATGTTGTTTATTTACAAGATAAAGATGGAACTGGCAGTACAGACCTAGTTCTTACTGAAATACCTAAGCCTTATAGGGTTCAGGTTAGTGATATTCTAAGTATAATTGTTAAAGCTTTGGACCCAGAACTTGTAGGTATATTTAATCCTGTTGGGGATGATTTAGCTTCTGGACAAAGTCAGGCATCTTTATATTTTAATGGCTTTACCATAGATATGCATGGTAATATTGAGTTTCCTATTTTAGGAGAAATTAATGTATTAGGTTTCACCATTGAGGAAATTGAAGATAAAGTTAAAAGTGAGCTATTAAAACAATATTTTAAAGAGGATGCTGAGTTATTTGTAACAGTAAATTTAGCAGGTTTGAGATATACTGTTACTGGCGAAGGCGGAGGTGGTGTTTATACACTTCTTCAAGATAAAGTTAATATTATTGAGGCCTTGGCTAATGCAGGAGACTTACCTGACACAGCTGATAGGACAGATATATTAATAGTACGGCAGTATCCTGGTGGACAAAAAATTCATCATATTGATTTAACAGATATAAAGGCAATGCAGTCTCCGTATTATTATATACAGCCCAATGATATGATTATGATTAAACCATTAAAAAGAAAAGCTCTAGGTGCGGGTCAAACAGCAATACAAAATATAACCACTATTGCTTCAATTTTATCAGTACTCGTCTCAACGTATTTCTTAACCCGAAATCTATAAACTTATTTAGACTAAACTATGGAAGAGGAATTCGAAATTGCTGAGTCCCAATCACAAGCCTCATTTGATGTTAAAGCATTTTTAATTAGGGTTTTAAGTTATTGGAAACTCTTTTTGTTATTTATAGGAGTAGGTGTTTTTGTCGTTTATCAGCAAAATATACGTAAACAACAATCTTATAGGTTAAGTACTCAGATCTCAATAGAAGAAGAGTCTAATCCATTATTTACTTCAACAACAAGTTTAACATTTAATTGGGGTGGTGTTTCAGGTAAAGTCCAAACTATAATGACCTCTTTAAGATCACGCTCTATCCATGAGAAAGTAGTGGATAATCTGGAATTTTATATTACTTATTTAAAACAATCTAGGTTTAGGAAAGATGATATTTATAAATCTTCACCAATAAGAATTAATTTAACTCCCAATACAAATCAAGTATTAAATCATCCTATAAAAATAACAATACTTGAAAGTAATAAATTTCAATTATCAGTAAATTTTGAGTCAAATATAGCAAGAACTCAAAATTTTAGTAGTAAGAAAAGATCAAATCTAGACGTATCTATTGGGGAGTTTACTAAACAATTTACTTTAGGCGATACTATTAGTTTACCCTATATAAATGGTGTAGTTTATTTGGAGGAAGACCGTGCTCCTAATGTCAATGATGAGTTTTTTATAAAATTTTCTGATTTTGACGCTGTTGTAGCTAAGTATAGAAATAAATTAGTAATTGATAACCCAAGAAATTCGCCTACACTTAATTTAAGTATAGTAGATGTAAATAAAGAGAAAATTGTGGATTACTTAAATGAAACAGTTTCTGTTTTAAGTGAAGATCAATTAAATAGAAAAAATCAATTTGTTACCAATACTATAGAGTTTATAGATAACCAGTTGGATAGGGTGAAATCTCAATTAACTTTAAATGCAGACTCTTTAAATAATTACAAGCAGAAGAATAGAATATTTGATTTAACTAACGAAAGTGTTGCTATAAACTCTAAATTAACTTTGTTAGAAACAGATAAAGATGACCTAAATAGAAAACTAGCTTACTATAAAAGTTTAGAAACTTATTTAAAAACGAGTAATTCATTTACAGATGTTCCTTCTCCATCAATCTCTGGAATAGATGAAGCGAATATAGTTTCTAACATTAATAAAATAAATGCGCTTTCAGTTCAAAAATCTAAATATGGATCAACTGTTAGAAAGGATGCTACTATATTTTCAGATTTAAATAGGGAAATAGAAGGGCTTAAGTTAGTGTTGTTTGAAAATATTAATTCAGCTAGTAATGAGTTAATAAGAGAGCAACAGCTTATAAATAATAAAATAGCTATTGAGGATGCAAAGATAAGAAAGCTTCCAAAGGCGCAACAAAAGTTATTTGATATACAACGTCAATATACGTTAAGTGAAAAAACATATAATACTTTTTTAGCTAAACGTGGAGAGGCTGATATTATTAAGTCTGCAAGTGTATCAGATATTGTTATTATTGATTCTGCAAAGGATACGGGAGCAACTCCTATTGACTTAAAGTTAAGCTCAAGATATTTGTTTGCTATTGTAGGAGGAATTCTTCCCCCATTATTATTAGCTTTTTTACTTACGTTTTTTGATAATAAACTTCACAACCCTCAAGTACTAGAAAAGCTATCTAATATTCCGTTATTAGGGGTAGTTGGTAAAAATGATTTGGAAAATAATATGATAGTTCATTTAAAACCAAAATCTACCATTGCCGAAGGTTTTCGGTCAATAAGGTCCAGTTTACAGTATTTTTATAAAAAGAATAATTTAGAAGGTTCTAAAACGGTTATGGTAACATCATCAGTTAGTGGAGAGGGGAAAACGTTTTGTTCCATTAATATTGCTACCGTTTTTGCTATGAGTGGTAAAAAAGCAGTTTTAGTAGGGTTAGATTTAAGAAAACCAAAAATATTTGGCGATTTTGAAATTGAAAACGATATAGGTGTCGTTAATTATTTAATTGGACAAAAGGGTTTTGACGAGGTTATTCAAAAAACTAAAGTTCCTAATTTAGATGTAATTACCTCTGGTCCGATACCTCCAAATCCATCAGAATTGCTGATGAATGATAAAATGGATGAGATGATGGATTATTTAAAAAACACTTATGATTATATTGTTTTAGATACGCCTCCAATAGGACTTGTTGCTGATGCCTTAGAACTAACAGATTATGCTGATGCTACTATCTATGTAGTAAGACAAGATTATACTAAAAAAGGTATGCTTAATTTAATTAATACTAAATATAGTAAAGGGGAAATCGAAAATTTAAGTTTTGTATACAACGGTTATAACCAAAAAGGTAAATACGGTTATGGTTATGGTTATGGTTACGGTTATGGCTACGGTTATGGAAGTTATGGTAATGGCTACAATGAAGATGAATCAAATAAAAAATCGATTATAAACAGAATTAAAACATTTTTCAGTTAGTTGAACAAAAATTTTAAGTGTTAAATTAAAAAAACAATATATTGAGTACTAAAAATAATGATTGGCTTTATACAATTTCTCCAAAACAAAAATTAATTCATTTAAATTTTAGTGAAATTTGGAGGTATAGAGACCTTCTGTTTCTGTTTGTAAAACGTGATGTTATTACTCAGTATAAGCAAACTATTTTAGGGCCTTTATGGTATTTTATACAGCCGCTATTTACAGGAATTATATTTACTCTTATTTTTAATAATTTGGCAGCAATACCAACGGGTAATGGTATCCCTCCATTTTTATTTAATCTAGCAGGAATAACCTCTTGGAATTATTTTAGCACCTGTTTAACAGGTACAAGCAATACGTTTACAGCAAACCAAGGCATTTTTGGCAAGGTGTATTTCCCAAGAGTTATTACACCGCTTTCAGTTGTGTTTTCTAATCTTTTAAAGTTTGGAATTCAATTATTAGTTTTTGTTTGTTTCTATTTATATTTTGTTTTTTTTACTACAAAAGCGTCGAATGCATCACCTCAATTTGTAATTGTGTTTTTACCTTTACTAATATTGTTTATGGGCTTTTTTGGCTTGGGTATTGGTATGATAATATCCTCAATGACTACTAAATATAGAGATCTTACATTTTTAGTAGGCTTTGGTGTGCAATTATTAATGTATGGCTCTGCAGTTATGTATCCGTTATCTTATTTTAAAGAAAAAGTTCCGGAGTACTCATGGTTAGTAGAATACAATCCTATGACAATTATTATTGAGTTGTTTAGGTATATGACTTTGGGTATTGGTGATTTCTCTATATTTAAAATTCTTTATGTTGGTATAGCCATTGTTTTAATATTTTCTTTAGGATTAATTATATTTAATAAAACTGAAAAAACCTTTATAGATACCGTTTAGTATGAAAAACAAAGACATTATCTTAAAAGTAGAGAATATTTCTAAGCAATACCGTTTAGGACTTGTGGGTACAGGTACTATTAGCCATGACCTTAATAGATGGTGGTCTAAAATAAGAGGTAAAGAAGATCCTTATTTAAGAGTAGGAGAAACAAATGATCGTAGTTCTAAAGGAGACTCTGAATATATTTGGGCGCTAAAAGAGATTAACTTTGAAGTACAACGTGGTGAAGTTTTAGGAATTATAGGTAAAAATGGGGCAGGTAAATCGACCCTTTTAAAAATACTTTCTAAAGTTACAGGCCCTACAACAGGAAATATAAAAACTAAAGGAAGAATAGCCTCATTGTTAGAAGTAGGAACAGGATTTCATGGTGAAATGACTGGTCGCGAAAATATTTATTTAAACGGCGCTATTTTGGGTATGACTAAAAAAGAAATAGCTTTTAAAATAGATGAAATTATTGAGTTTTCTGGCTGTGAACGTTATATAGACACACCTGTTAAACGCTATAGCTCGGGTATGACTGTTCGTTTAGCTTTTGCTGTAGCCGCTTTTTTAGAACCTGAAATTCTTGTGATTGATGAGGTTTTGGCAGTTGGCGATGCTGAATTTCAAAAAAAGGCGATTGGTAAAATGCAGGATATTAGCCGTGGAGAAGGTCGAACGGTTTTATTTGTCAGTCATAATATGGCAGCAGTAAAAAATTTATGTACACGCGCTATAGTACTTGAAAAAGGAAGTTCTACTTTTGAAGGTGATGTAGATGCATGTATAGAGTATTACATTTCTAATAACACTAATAAAGAAACAAATTTGTCTTATTTATCATACAATGAAGATAAAATTTTACAAAAAATTGAAATAAATAATAAGCTTATTGCATCTGGTAAAGACTTGAAAATTCGTTTTCAGTTAAATTTAAAAGCTATTAATTCAACTAATATTCATCTTGGGGTTTATAATTTTAATGATGAAAAAATATTACACCTATCTTCCGAATATTTTAATAAAGGATATATAAGCGAAACCAGTGAAATATTAAATTGTGAAATTGAAAAAAACCCGCTTACTCAAGGTTTATATTACGTAAACGTTGGTGTTGTAAGCGATAAGATTGAAGTAGAACGAGTAAAAAAATGTTTGGTTTTTGAGGTTTTAAATAGCGATTTTTTTAATTGTGGAATCATTTTAAAACCATCTACATTAAAGGCCAAAGCTTTAGCTGAATACAAATGGTACTAAATTATGATTAAAATAGCCCATTTTGGAACGTTTGATGTAGATAATTATGGGGATTTACTTTTTCCTCATATTGCTGAGTTTAGATTGCCTAACCATGACTGGGAGCATATTTCACCAACAGATAATATAACTGTTTTTAAGGATGGTAAACCTATTATTTCTTTTGATAAAGCTAAAAACAGAACATATAATGCAGTGGTAGTTGGAGGAGGTAATATTCTTCATTTATTGCCAAATATTATTACTGTTTATAATAACAAAAAAGGATTTGCTTATGCTAATTTATGGGTAGGAGCAGCAAAAATAGCTATAAAACAGAAAATACCTTACCTGTTTAATGCACCAGGAATATCAAAGAATTTTAAGGGGTATCTACAAAAGAAAATTGCGACTAAAACCTTTAGTAATTCTAATTACGTAGCTTTTAGGGAAGGCTTTAGCAGACAAATAGCCATTAATATCGCAAAGGTTAACTTAAATTTTAAGAATGACATTGCTGTTGTTCCCGATTCGGCATTTGATATAGATAAATTATGGCCATTAGATGCCAAAAAAGATTCTAATTATATAACTGTTAATTTAAATTCAAGATACCATAGTCCGATTAATGACACTGCAAAAAATTTAGATGCCTTAAGTGAGAAACTTAAAATGCCTATTAAATTCATTATTATAGGTGATTGTCATGGTGATAGAGCTTTTACAAAAAAGGTGTCTAAGTTAATGGAAACTAAACATGATATTTTAGTGTCCGATGGTTTAAAAAAAATAGCTCATGTTATTGGAAATGGGAATTATTTTTTTGGTTCGTCTATGCATGGTTTTATCACAGCATTATCTTATGGTGTACCAGCATTTTTAGTTCTGAGAAATAAACCTTTACATAAGTTTAAAGGCTTGTTAGAATTAACGGAGCTCAAGAATCTTGTTATTTGTGACTCTTTTTATGTCGCGCTAAATAGTATTAAAGAACCAGCTATTTTAACTAAGAATGTTAAACTAAAAATAGAATCTGCTTTAAATAGACATTGGGAAAACATTAATAAAATTATTCAAAACAATGAAAAACCAGGATTTAGTCTATATATTCTTAAATTTGAAAAATTATTAAGCTTAAGTAATAAATTTAATAGAGTTTTAAACAAATTTAAACAAATTTAAATAAAAGGAAATGGCGGCTTATATAATAGTTGTTAGCTACAACGGAATGAAATGGCTAGAAAAGTGCTTAAAAAGTTGTGCAGATTATAATGTTATAGTAGTAGATAATGCTTCTAAGGATAACACTGTTTCTTATATAAAAAAAGAATTCCCTCAGGTTAAACTTTTGGAACAGCAAACAAATTTAGGTTTTGGTCAAGCTAATAATCTAGGTATTACTTATGCATTAAATGAAGGTGCAGATTATGTTTTTTTATTAAATCAGGATGCATACTTAAAACCAAATACCTTAAATGAGCTAATAAATGTTCATGAAAATAATACGGATTATGCTGTTTTAAGCCCAATACAACTTAACGGAGAAGGTAATAAATTAGATAGAAATTTTTCTAAATACTTAAAATACGATTATAATAATTTCTTTCACTTTGATGCTATAACAAAAAACTTGTCTAAAATTTATCAGGTGCCTTTTGTTAATGCTGCCAGTTGGTTAATTCCTAAAGAGACATTATTGAAAATAGGAGGGTTCGATCCCATTTTTTTTCATTACGGCGAAGATGATAATTATTGCCAAAGGCTAAGATACCATAAGCTCAAGGTTGGAATTGTACCTGATGCTTTTGTAATGCATGATCGAGAATTTGAAAATAAAGGTATTGATACAAAAACGTCAAAATATAAAGAATGGAAGTACAAGTTAAATTGGGCAAATCTTAATCTAAATTACCATTCTGTAGAGATAAAGCAACGTGTAAGGGAAATTAAAAACTCAAGAATTAACTATTTGCTAAAGTTTAATTTATCAAGTGTAAAACAATGTAATAAAGAGCTTAAATTAATATATTGTATTTCTGATAGTATTAATCAAAGTAGGGCTACAAATAAAACATTAGGAAAACACTATATTTAAAAATGGAAAGTGCACTTGTGTCGATTATAATACCAACATACAATCGAGCCCATTTAATAGGAGCAACACTAAACTCTATTTTAACGCAAACTTATACTAAATGGGAATGTATTATTATTAATGACCATAGTACGGATAATACTTTATTGATTGTAAATCAATTTATAAATAAGGATAGCAGGTTTTCATGTTACAATCTACCAGATGGATATTTAGAAGGAGGGAATGGTGCTAGAAATTACGGCTTTAAACTAAGCAATGGCGAATATGTTAATTGGTTTGATGATGATGATGTCATGCTTAAAGATTTTTTACAAACTAAAATGAACGCCTTTGAAAACAGTATAAAATTTGTAATAGGATCACATTATATAACAGATGAAAATTTGAATGTTTTAAAAACTGAAAATTTAATTGAAGAAACATCCTTGTTTAAGGATTATTTATTGTGGAAGTTAAAATTCATCACAAATTCAGTGCTCTTTAAAAAAGATTTTTTTATTAATGAGAAACTATTTAATGAAACACTAACTAGAGGACAAGAAACAGAATTTTTTACACGTATTTTTTATAAAATACCTAAAGCCTCATATGCTATTATAAATAAACCGTTGTTTTTATATAGGCAACATATTAAAAGTAAAAGTAGTAATAATTTAAATTACATAAAGTCCTATAAAGAATCACAAAGCTTTACTGCAGTTGAGGTTTTGAAAAAAAGTATCGAACTTAAGGATTTAGAATTAACTAAGTCGTATTATTATTACTTAACAGATGCCTTTTTTAGAAGTCTAGAACATAATCACTTAACTAACGCTAAGTTTGTTTTAAATAATTTAACTCGTATTTTAAAATTAAAAAATAAATGGCTAGCAATTGAACTTAAATTATTAGGAAATAGTTTGCTATTCTTTTCTAAAGGAATTTATAGAATTGAAAAACGTTGGAAATCAAAACAAATTAAAATATAATAAGAATGCAAAGCAACGTTACAGTTATTATTCCTTGCTTTAATGATGGCAAATTTATTATAGAGGCAGTCGATTCTATTTTAAGTCAAACCGTAAAAGCCGAAAAAATTATTATAATTGATGATGGTTCAGATATTGAAACCAAAAAAGTTTTAAAAGGCATTAAAAATGATTCCGTTCAAGTAATATGTCAAGAAAACAAAGGTGTTTGTAAAACAAGAAATATTGCAATTAATTTAGCAAATACAGATTACATTTTAAATCTTGATGCCGATGATTATTTTGAGGATACATTTATTGAAAAAGCATTAGAAATATTAAACAATAATTTAAATATAGGTGTTGTTGGTTGTTATTATAAAACATTTACAAATAATAATTTAGGTAAAGAAATTATAAAACCATTAGGGGGAGCCGTGAAGAATTTTCTATTTAAAAACAATGGCTTGGGGACTTCAATGTTTAGGAAAAAATGCTGGGAACAAGTTTCTGGTTATGATGAAACCATGGTTAATGGTTATGAAGATTGGGAGTTTTGGATTTCCATTTTAAAGAATAATTGGAAAATGTATATAATTCCTGAACCATTATTTACTTATAGAATTAAAAAAATATCTAGAGATTCTAAGGCTTTTGCTAATTATGATATGGAACTTAGAACTTATATATATAATAAACACAAACAAGTTTATTTAGATAATTTTGAGTCTTATATAATGCAATCGTTATATGTAACCCGCCAATTAAAGAAAAATAATTTAAAAATAAAGCACACTTTAGATTTTAAAATTGGGCAATTAATTCTGTTGCCATTTAGATTTATAAAAAATAAGTTTAAAAGCGTTAAATAAGTATAATAAATTTCAATGATTAATAACTCAATTTCTATAATAATCCCTTGTTTTAACCAAGCTCAGTTTTTGGAAGAAACATTAGTATCTGTTTTTAACCAGAGCTCTAAAGATCGTTGGGAGTGTATTATAGTAAATGATGGAAGCTCTGATAATTCTGAAGAAATTGCTTTGAGCTGGACAAAAAAAGATAAACGCTTTAAATATTTTTATAAAGAAAATGGAGGGTTATCTAGCGCTAGAAATTTTGGAATAAATAATGCAGTGAATAATATAATTTTGCCATTAGATTCTGATGATGTAATTGATAAAGAATTAATCAGAGATGTTATTAATACATTTAATAATACTAATGCAGATGTAGTGCATTACGATGTGTCTTTTTTTGGAGAAAAAAAGGGGATTTATTCATTACCCAACTATAATTATAAAACGTTATTACTTCAAAATACCTTTATAGCCTGCACACCATTTAAAAAAGAACGTTATTTAAAAATTGGTGGTTATGATGAAAAATTAAAGTCCTTTGAAGACTGGGATTTATGGATTAGAATGTTAAACGAAAACTCTAAAGTAGTAAAAATAAGTAAGCCGCTTTATTATTATCGTAAACATGAAACAGGTAGTCTTTCAAATTCTTTTTCAGAATCACCTAAATTGTATTTTGATTTATACGATTACATTTATACAAAAAATAAGGCTATTTATGATGCACATTTTAAAAACCCTATTTTAGCGTATCAACAAAATGAGTCATTACAAAATTTTAATAACAAGATTAAGAATAATTTTATCTTTAAAGTTTATGTTTTTGTAAAGACCATTTTTAAAAATTAAAAACGCTGTTATGATTTCTGTTGTTATAAGAACTAAAAACCAATCAAAAGCATTAGAGTTTTTGTTGTCTAATTTAAAGAATCGTTATAGCAATGATATAGATGAGGTTATTGTGGTCGATAACCTTTCTGAAGATAACTCTAAAGAGATTGCTGTAAAGTACAATGCAAGATTCGAAACCATTACAAATTTTAGTTATGGAGGTAGTGCTAATTTTTGCGCAGAAAAAGCAAAAAACGAAATTATAGTCATTTTTAGTGCACACGCTTATCCTGTGAGTCCAGATTTTTTTTCAACAATAAAAAAGCAATTCGAGCAAAATAAAAAATTAGCAGGAGTAAGGTGTTTGCATTCAAGCAACGATTATGAAAATTATATAATAAATATACCAGCTACTCAGGATCCAAACAAATCGGGATTAATTTTTTCTGGTTCAGCTTTTAGAAAATCTACTTGGGATAAAATTAAATTTAATGAAAACGTTCCAACATTTGAAGACAAAGATTGGACAAAACGTGTATTAAAAGCAGGGTACGACATAGAGTTTGCTCCCGTAGTTTTTAATTATCGCATTAGCCGAAATGATAAGCAAAAATTTTTTAGATTTAAAAACGACTTAATTGGTAATTACCAAATTTGGCATACAGAGCCTAAATTAATCAATGTTACTAAAGGCACTTTAGTTTCTATCATAAATGCGTTTAAAGTATTGTTTATTTCAATTTATTACGCTTTTAAAAGATTCTTTTTAACATTAAAATTTAAGCTTAATAAACCCAAAAAGTTTGAATATTAATTATGCGTAAGGGAACTAACACATCTAAAGAAGAAATAATAAAAAGCTCTAATATTAATCATAGAGTAATTATTCCTGTATACATACCTTTTGAAGACGGTTATTATAAGGATGCTTTTTATATTTTTAAAATGTGCTTAAATTCTATTCAAAATACTTCTGTTTATAAACTTAAAATTACTGTTGTAAGCGATGGTTGTTGCGAAAGTGTAAATACTTTATTGTATGAGCTTTTTCAGAAAAGCTTAATTAATGAGCTTATAATTGAAAAAGATAACATCGGGAAAATTAATGCCATTTTAAAAGGATTACGTACTGTAAAAGAACAATTTGTAACCATAACCGATGCCGATATTTTATTTTTAAAAGATTGGGATACCCAGGTGTTTAACGTGTTTTCTGCATTTAAAAAGGCTGCAGTTGTATCGCCTATACCTGTTTTTAGAAAACAATTAAGTTATACAGCTAATATTTGGTTAGATTATCTGTTTTCTAAAGATTTAAAATTTAGAGCTGTTAAAAACCCTAACGCATTAGAGAAGTTCGCAAAGAGTTTAGGCTGGCCTTATCTGGAAGATAAATATAAGGATCTTATTTTGACATTAAATAATAATGAATTTATCGCTGTTGTAAGTGCAGCCCATTGTGTAGCAACATATAAAACGCAGTATTTAAAAAATATACCAAAGCACAATTCGGTTTTTAAATTAGGAGGTAATAGCGAAGGCGATTATTTAGATAACCCTCCTTACCAGTTAGATGGATACAGATTATCTACTTATAATAACTATGCCTATCATTTAGGAAATGAGAAAGAAAATTGGTCAACTTCAATTTATAAGTCTCAGGTTAAAGTAAATGAAAAAAGCGAATTACCAACGTTTGAAATTTTGACACCGAAGAAGAAGTCATTAAAACTATTTTTTACAAAAGCTTTTTTAAGGCTGTTAAGGTTTAGAAAAATCTATGATTTTATATTATTAAAAAAAGGATTGCCAAAACAGAAGCTTATAAACTTTAGATAAAAAATTATTTGATTTAAATTTTATAAACTAGAAAGCATAAATTTAAAACACATTACATTAACTATATTGATAACCTTAACCTTAACATACAGAAATAGAGATTTAAACATTGTAGAAAAATGTTTAAAATCTTTAAAAATGCAAACTTCTAATGATTTTCGAGTGTTACTAGTTGATTATGGAAGCCATAATAATTTTTCTGAAGCTTTAAAAACTTGTGTTAAAAAATATAGTTTTATTCAACGTGTTTATTGTCCTGTAGAAGGTCAATTATGGAATAAAAGTAGAGCAATAAACATAGCTTTACAACAGTGTGATACGCCTTATTTTTTGGTTGGAGATATAGATTTAATTTTTCATCCAGATTTTATAAAAATAGCAAACAAACTTGCCTCAGAAGATGTACATTATTTTAAGTATAGTTTTTTATCTCAGGAAGAATCCCTAAAAGATAAAAAATTTATTGATTATAAAATTGATTTTGAAGGCAATAAAGAAGTTACTGGTACTACTTTGTTTTCAACTGCTAAGTTAAAGTCTGTAAACGGTTATGATGAGTTTTACCATGGCTGGGGAGCCGAGGACACAGATATTCATATAAGGCTAAAAAACCTTGGGCTAAAAGTTCATTATTACACCGAAAGTATTTTGTTAAAACATCAATGGCACCCGAAGGCATATAGAAACAAAAATAGTTCTAGTCCGTTTCATTCTAATTTAGAACGTGTTAATCATAATTATATGTATTTAACTTTAAATAATAAAATAGTTAATGCAAATACAAACGAAAGTTGGGGATGTTTCCCTAAAGAAGAAGATTATGAAAAATTACTAAATAAACCAGATTTCATAATTGAAATTAAACCCACAGATAATGATTTTTCAGCATTATTGGCTCATTTAAAAAATTGTAAGGGTAAAATTGTGGAGATAAAAATCAATCAGGTTGATATAAAAGATAAACAGCGTCAAAATCTAAAAAAGCTATTAAAAAAGAAATTCTATAACTATTTAGACCTCGAAATAATTAATAATTTACTGTTAGAAGAAATTATAAAGAATTATAGAAGTAAACCTTATAAATACAGGTTTGATAGGGTAAGTGGAAGCATTAATCTTGTTATATATTTAAACTAATGAAGATATTATTAGTTTCTATGCCCTCTTTACATTTTTTTCGATGGACGGAACAGTTGGAAAACTCTGGTCACGATGTGTATTGGTTTGATATTGTTGATGGTAATCCTACAAATAGATTACCATGGGTGAACAAAATAAATGGTTGGCGACTTAAATACCCTAATTTGAAAGGACGTTACTTTATAAAAAACAAATTGCCTTTTTTGTATAATGCTATTTCACCTTATATAGAATGTAATGCGGCTACAGAGTTTGAAAAAACCGTGCTAAAAATAAAGCCGGATCTGGTACATAGTTTTGTTTTGCATATTTCATGCTTACCTATTTTGGAGGTAATGAAGAAACATTCAAAAATAAAATGGGTGTATTCTTCTTGGGGAAGTGATTTGTATAATAAAAAGGGAAAACCTAATTATGAGGCTAATTTAAAAGCGGTATTGTCAACCGTAAACTATTTATTTACTGATTGTGAAAGAGATTATAGTATAGCTTTAAAATATGGTTTTAAAGGCACCTATTTAGGAAGTTATCCTGGTGGTGGTGGATATGATTTTTCAAAATCAGACCAATACATTACTAAAACCATATCAAAACGAAATACAATAATTATAAAAGGGTATCAAGGTAAATTAGGAAGGTGTATTTCTGTTTTAAAGGCTATTATGGAGCTTGAAAAAGAATTAAAGACCTATAAAATAGTTTTTTTTAGTACAGATACCGAAGTTATTCAATTTGCAAATCAAAATAAATTAGAATCTATTTTTGATATAACATTCCATAAAAAAGAAGTATTCTTACCTCAAATAGAAATTCTTAAATTAATGGGTGAATCTTTAGTTTATATTGGTAACAGCAGTTCAGATGGAATGCCTAATACTTTATTAGAAGCCATAATTATGGGAGCATTTCCAATACAATCTAATCCGGGAGGAGCTACTGAAGAAGTCATAGTTCATAGTGAAAATGGTTTTATTATTGATAATCACCGAGATGAAGATGAAATTAAAGGGCATATTTTAAATGCTATTTCTAATCCAGAATTAATTGAAAGGGCATTTATAATAAATCAAAAGAAGGTTAAACCTCATTTTGAAATTGAAAAAATTAAAAGAGAGGTATTAAGTATTTATAAAAACTTTAATTAAGTTGATGATAATATTCCAATCCGAAATTGAATTAGATAATTCTTCTTGCATAATTAAAACCCCTTTTGAGATAAAAGGGGAAAGGCAGAATTTATGGTATAAATTGCCTATAGAGTATAAGGATTTTGTAGTAACAGAAAATATAGATTCGGCATTAGTAGCTTTGTTGCCTTTGGCAATGAAAAATAATGAAAACATTAGTGTTAAAGGTCAGATTTCTGCAAGACTTCATTATACGCTCAACACGTATTTAATTAGAGCATTAAATTTAACTGATAATACTTATAATATAATTAATATTGAGGCAGAAAGACTTAATGTTAATCAATTAAGCAATAAAGAAGGTTTTAATGTTGCTACTGGCATTTCGTGTGGAATTGATTCTTTTTCAACTATAGCTACGCATGGTGAATTGGAAAAGAATGAATATGCTGTAAATTATTTGACTTATTTTAAAGCAGGTTCTCATGGTATTTACGGTGGGGAAATCTCGAATAAGATTTTTGAAAAAGGAATAGATAATGCTAAGAAATTTGCAAAAGAAATGAATTTGCCGATAATCATTATAGAATCTAATATAGGGGAGATAATTAATATCGGTTTTCAAAAATTACACAGTATTCTTCAATTATCTTGTGTGTTAAATATACAAAAAGGAATATCTACTTATTATTACGCATCTGCATTTAGGTATGATTATTTTGATATATCAAATGAAGACACAAGTGGTTGGGACATTATTTTAATTCAGTATTTACAAACAGAATCGTTAAGTTTTTTTTCATCAGTTGTACAATTTACTAGATTAGAAAGAACAAAATTGGTTGCCAACTATAAGCCTTCTTACAATTATTTAGATGTTTGTTTAGATTCATTTAACGCAAAAACGCTTAACTGCTCAAAATGCGAAAAATGTGTACGAACCATGTTAAGTTTAGAGTTGTTGGGTAAAATAGAAAACTATAAAAATGTTTTTGATTTATCAGTTTATAAGGGAGTAAGAGATAATTTTATTGGAAGATTATTGCTCAGCAAAAACTTAAATCAAATAAATCAAGAAATATATTTGAAACTAAAACTAAACAATCAAATTAAATTTAAGCATTATGTTATAGCAATTAATATTTGCATCTTTTCAAAATTTAATAGATTTAAAAAAAATATAAAAAATAAATTGAAGTAAAGTTTTAATTTTTAGCATAATTACTAGTAGCGCAATCAAATCCTTTAATTAAGTTTTTTTTAAAAGCATTACCTAATGAATCATCTTGGAACACAAGAAAATATAAAATCTAATTTTGAGGATATTGAACTAAATTTTCCAGTAGATAAATGGGTAATAAATAATGTTCATGTTTGGCCTTATATAAGGATTAAGTTATATTTTTCAATGTTAACAAGCGCTAAGTTAGTTTCTAATAAAAAACAACTAGTTACAGCTAAGCAGAGTAGTTTATTGACTACTTTTAAGAAACTTAGTAAAGTTTATTATGTTATTGAATCTTTTGTTAAATTAAATTATTTCTTTTTCAATTTAAAGGAGAAAAAAATTCTATTCTTTGGTGCTCACTTCCATCGTGTCCTTCAGGAAGGGCTATATTTTAATCGTTTTTACGACTCTATTGTAGATCATCACGATATTCTGGATGACGTTTATATGGTTGAGTATAAAAGGGTTTATCCAAATAGTTTTAATCAAAAAGCGATTATAGAATTAACGAAACAATTAGAAAATTATAAATTAATTAGCAAGTTTAAGAATAGGTTAAAGGTTGATGAATCTGATGTTTTTCTTGATGAATACGATACTTTCTGTAAACATATTAAAAGTTTAAATTTGGATTCAAAAGTATTAGGTATTACCACGTCAGACCTTATTAAATGGGTAGGTAAAATGGATAGTTTACAAGGTTTTTTTGCCAGATTTTATAAAAAAGTAAAACCTGAAAAAGTGGTGATTTTAGGCTACTATGGCTACGACGATCTTTATGCAGGATTAATTACAGCAAATAAAATAGGTATTGCAACTATCGATTTTCAACATGGTCCGCAAACCAACGTTCATATGGCTTATTCCCACTGGTTAAAAGTTCCTAATTATGGTTTTAATACCATGCCTAATCAATTTTGGAATTGGGATATTAATTCCAAAAAAAATATTGATAAGTGGGCAAGTAAAATAAAGACTATTAAAGTAAAGGTTGTGGGTCAACCATACATTGCGTATTGTAATAACAAAATAAATAAATTGGATTTAAATGATAAGGTTGTTTTGTATAGTTTGCAAACAGCCCCAATAGAATTGTTAACCCCAAACGTTATTCAGTTAATCAAAAATTCAAACTATAAATGGGTTTTAAGGTTGCATCCTCGCAATAATACGGCTATTCATGAAATTGAAAAATTTCTAGTATTAAACAATATTAAAAATAAAACAATTATCGAAAATGCATTTGATAATCCTTTACCTGAAACTCTTGCAAAATCAATATTTCATATTACTAATTATTCTGGATGTGCTTTAGAGTCAAAAATAATGGGTATTCCAACCTTGTTAATTCATAAGGTTGGTAAAGAAATGTTTAACGATTATATAGACGAAAGTTTAGTATACTATATAAATCAAGCGGATGTAGATTTTATAGAAAAGACAGCAACTTTAATTAGTAAAATTGAATCTCAAAATTTTAAATCGGAATTTGTAGAAATTTTTGATCCATTAAAAAAATAGAGTAAAAGATGCTATTGCTCGTAGTTTTTTGTTATTTCAACCATAAAAACTGTATTTTAGCGATTCAAGAGAAATTATTCTTAAATGAAACAAATAGGATTTATTCCATTACGAAAAGGTTCAAAAGGTATACCTAATAAAAATAAACGAAAAATGGTTGGAAGGCCATTGTTTACTTGGGTTTTAGGAGAAGCTATTTTTTCTAACCTAGACGAGGTAGTTGTTTATACCGATGATGAAGCGGTTATCGAATTTATTGCTAAAGAATATCATTGGACTAATAAAGTAACAGCCAAATTACGAAGTAAAGAAAGTGCTAGTGATACTGCCTCTACTGAATTTGCAATGCTTGAGTATTGTGAGTCCATAAGCTATAATTTCGAGTCATTTTGTCTATTACAAGCAACGTCTCCATTTACAAGAAGAGATGATATTAATACCTGTTTAGAAAAACTACAAGATAATTACGATTCTGCAATTACTGTAGTCAATACACACCGTTTTTTATGGGGCAAAGATGGTAAACCTTTAAACTATGACCCTCAAAAAAGACCACGAAGACAAGATTTTGATGGACTTTTAATTGAAAATGGAGCTGTTTATACGACTACAAAAGAAAGTTTAGAAAGCACAAAAAATAGATTAGGTAGTAAAGTCGCCGTTGTTGAAATGCCAGAAGAATCGTTACAAGAAATAGATTCTGAAACCGATTGGACAATTGTTGAACAGTTGTTAATTGAGCGACAAAAAAGAGATAAAAGGTCTGATAAAATAACACATTTTGTTTTAGATGTTGATGGTGTATTTACAGATGGAACGATTACATATACCAAGGATGGTGAGCATACCAAAAAATTTGATATGCGAGACGGAATGGGACTAGAAATATTAAGACAATTTGATATTAAGGTCATGATTATGACTTCTGAAAACTCTGCACTTGTAGCAAAACGTATGGAAAAGTTAAAAATAGAACACGTGTTTTTAGGAGTAAAAGATAAATTTACTTTGCTTAATGAGATTGTCTTAAATGAAGGAATTACGTTAAGTAATGTGGCGTATATAGGAGACGATGTAAACGATTTAACGAATATTTGCAGTGTTGGTTGGTCTTTAATACCTAATAACGCTACAGATATAGTAAAAAGCAATGCAGATGTTGTGCTCTCTAAAAATTCTGGAGCAGGGGCAATAAGAGAAGCTTGCCAGTTTATAATGAATTATAATAAAAGATTTTAATAACCCCAAAGTCTAATGAATACATACAAAAAACCATATATAATAGCAGAAATTGGTTGTAACCATAAAGGTGAAATGGAAATAGCCAAGGAACTTATTAAAGTTGCTAAAATATTCTGTAATGTTGATGCTGTAAAATTTCAAAAACGAAATAATAAAGAACTTCTTACCGAAGCCCAATACAATCAGCCCCACCCAAATCCTGTAAACTCTTACGGAGATACTTACGGCGCGCATAGAGAGTATTTAGAGTTTGATGTTAATCAACATCAAGAGTTAAAATCGTATTGTGAGGAAATAGGGATTACGTATTCAACCTCGGTCTGGGATTTAACTTCGGCAAAAGAAATTACGTCTTTAAATCCAGATTTTATTAAGATTCCATCGGCATGTAATAATAATGTCGAAATGTTAGAATGGTTGTGTGATAATTATAAGGGAGAATTACATATTTCAACAGGAATGACAACTAAATCTGAAATTGAAGATTTAGTGAACCTTTTCAAATCAAAAAACAAAAATAAAGACCTAGTACTTTACAATTGTACATCGGGCTATCCAGTTCCTTTTGATGATGTTTGTCTTTTAGATATTAATTTACTTAATAAAACTTATGGTAAAGACGTCAAGCATGTAGGGTTTTCAGGGCACCACTTAGGCATTGCTGTGGATGTTGCTGCTTTTACCTTAGGTGCAAATATTATTGAAAGACATTATACTATTGATAGAACTTGGAAAGGTACAGACCATGCAGCCTCTTTAGAACCAATGGGTTTACGCAAATTAACTAGAGATGTAAATGCTGTTTACAAAGCTTTACAGTTTAAGAATCAAGATATTTTACCTATTGAGCAAGTACAGCGCGATAAATTAAAAAATCAAAAAGGATAGCATGTTTTCATCCAATAAAATTAGATTGTTTTGGTGGAACGAGATTAAACTACAAAAAAAACCTAAAGAGAATTACGGAGATCTTTTGGGTAAATACCTTGTTGAAAAAATATCTAGTAAGAAAGTAATTTGGTGTAAACCAGCTAATTTTTATATTCAAGATTTTTTCTCTCCTATTTATGTTACAATTGGTAGTGTTTTAACCCATGTAAATAAAAAATGTATTGTTTGGGGAAGTGGTATTATATCTAAAGAATATAAAATTAAAAAAGCTGCTTTTTTAGCAGTTAGAGGACCACAAACAAGAAAGCATTTAATAGATCAAGGTTTTAGTGTACCAGAAATATACGGAGACCCAGCACTTTTGTTGCCTAAATATTATAACCCTAAAGTTGAAAAAGAATATAAATTTGGAATCATTCCTCATTATAGAGATTTTAAAAAGGTTAATGAGTTTTATAAAGATCAAGAAGG
The DNA here is from genome assembly GCF_014202225.1 of Algibacter amylolyticus. GTDB lineage: Bacteria > Bacteroidota > Bacteroidia > Flavobacteriales > Flavobacteriaceae > Algibacter_B > Algibacter_B amylolyticus. The sequence goes on along the minus strand of NZ_JACHGE010000007.1, from coordinate 195,630 downwards.
TGTTTTGTTAATTGATTTAATGACTAATGATGTTGAGACAACCACAGATTTATTTTTAAAATGCGACAAAATAGTGTCTTCATCACTGCATGGTATTATTGTGGCACATACCTACGGAATACCAGCAGTATGGCAAAAATTCTCAGATGATGTTTTTGGAGACGATATTAAATATCAAGATTATTTTGAATCTGTAAATATTAAACCTTATACGCCAGTAATTATTGATATAAAAATGAATATGAGTGATTTGGATATGATTTTTGAAAATAAATCAACACTCCCAAAAAAAGAAGTAATAGATAAAATGTGTAAAAAATTAATGGAAGTTTGCCCGTTTAAATCCGATTTTTAGAATGAAAAAAAAAGTATTTGTTTTTTTTCCAGATGGCGTTGGTTTAAGAAATTTTGCCTTTACCGATTTTAAAAATATCGGTAAGAATATGGGTTTTGATATTACTTATTGGAACAATACCATATTTTCTTTAAAGGATAATTTGGGATTTAATGAAGTTAAAATTGAAGATCACTCTGCACATCCATTATTACCTATTTATTCTAGAGCTAGAAAACGAGCAGAATTAAATGTATCAAGAGATAAATTTAAGGATAGCGTTTATCCAACTTATAAATTCCCTTTTAGTTATAAAGGGCTAAAAAATATATTTAAAAGCCTTTACACTAAATGGTTGATAGGTTTGTATTCATCAGAGAATGGGGTTGTAAAATTAAGAGCCAAGATTAATAAATTAGAGCGGTCAACTTCAAAATATAAATATTGCAGAGCGCAACTAGAGACGCATAAACCAGATTTAGTATTTTGTACTACGCAGCGTGCTACACAGTCCATAAGCGCATTATTAGCAGCCCAAGATTTAGGAATTCCTACGGTTGCCTTTGTGTATTCTTGGGATAACGTGCCGAAAGCAATGCAAGTAGTTGAAACTGATTATTACTTTGTTTGGAGTGATTTAATGAAAAGCGAAGTGTTACAATATTACCCGTTTGTGAAAGAAAATCAAGTTTTTATAACAGGAACACCACAATTTGAGCCACATTACAATACATCGTTAAAACAGAGTAGAGAAGTCTTTTTTAGTGATTATAATTTAGATATTGATAAAAAGTATATCTGTTATTCTGGTGATGATGAAACCACTTCGCCTTTAGATCAATATTATTTAGAAGATTTAGCAAATGCGGTTAGAAGTTTAAATGAAAAAGGCGAAAACTTGGGTATTATATATAGAAAATGCCCTGTCGATTTTACAACTAGATATGATGCCGTAATTGAGGCTAATAAAGATATTATTGCAGTTATAGATCCTATTTGGAAACAAGTTGGAAGCCAATGGAATCAAATATTACCAACGCCTGAAGATTTTAAATTATTATATAATGTATGTGAGCATAGCGAGTTTGTAACAAATGTGTGCTCATCTACCGTTTTCGATTTTTTAGCGCATAAAAAGCCTTGTATTTATTATAATTATGAGCAGCCTCAATTAAAAAAGGGGATTAGAGATATTGGCCAAAATTATAAATACGTTCATTTTAGAAGCATGCCAAGTCAAAAAGCTGCTGTATTTTGTACAGATAAAAATGATTTAGAATATTTGGTTAAGCAGATTTTAGATGGACAACTATCAAATGTAGAGGAGTGTAAAGACTGGTATAAAATTGTGGCCGGAACTAATCCAACCAAAGCATCAGAAACTATTTGGCGCATTATAAAAATGTTACTAACCGCAAATTAGATGAAAGAAAAACAAATTAAAATTCATAATAATATACTCATTGCTATTATAGTTTTAAGTATTATTTCTTCATTGAGAGTATTATTCACTTCTTTAAAATTAGATGAACTTACTTATTATAAAGTCTCAGAGAACCTGTTACAAGGTAAGTATAATTTAAAAAACCATCCTTCTTCGGTTGCACCAGCAATACCATTCGTGTTTTCAATTTTCACTATTAAATCATATCCGCTTTTAGGTTTTATATTAAATAGAATTTTTAATATTTGTTTGGTAGGTTTTGGTTTTTATTACATAGTACTATTTCTTAAGAAACAAAAAATTAAAAAGCTTATTATATTATGCATTTTGGCGTTGGTGGCTGTAAATCCAAACTCTGTAGCCTGGTTTGGTACATTATATCCAGAATCTTTAATATTTTTCTCTTTCTGGGGTTTTATTTATTACGCTTCGCAACCTGCCAAACGTATTAACTTAATTAAAATGCTATGTTTTTTTACATTAATAGTTTTTACCAGGTATGTATACGCTGTATTAGGTTTAGTTGTATTAATTAATTACTATGATTATTTAAAAGAAAATTTTAACAAGTATAGCGTAACAATTATTAAGTATTCATTATTATTTTTGATTCCTTTTTTGTTTTGGGGTAAATATATTTTAAATGTAGAAGAACAGAATCTTTCTGAAATTAGTTATTTTGAAAGGTATAAGATAGATAACCCAATATTATATAATATAAAATGTGGTTTGGGTTTGGAAAAGCATCATGAAGTTGATAAAATCAATGGTATTCCAGCTTTTGCCTCATTGTTTATTCCAATAACAGGCTTTAGGAATTATACAATAAGTCTTATTTTAATATTTGGTTTTATTTGTGGGTTGATTAAGCATATAAAACGATGTGCAATTAAAAAGCTTTTAATTGCAACTGTATTAATAATGTTTGGTTTTATTTTAGCCGGAACAGGGTTTAGTCGTTATTGGTTAATGCTGCTTCCAGCTATTTATTTAGGATATTTCTACTTATTTAAAATGCTGAATATTAATAATAAATGGTTTATTTATGCGTCTCAAATAATCTCTTTAGTTTATATTGTGAATGAAGTTAGAATAGATATACTAGTAATTGAGCGATATTTTTAATATTCAATTTTAATAAACACCATGGCTTTAAAAAAAATAATAATTTACATGCCTGCTTTTAACGAACAAGATACCATATATAAAGTATTAAAGTCTGTACCTAAAATGTATGATGGTTTTGATGAGGTGGAATTATTAGTTGTAAATGATGGAAGTATTGATAAAACGGAAGAAGAAGCTATAAATGCAGGTGCTAAAGTTATAAGCCATAATCACAATCAAGGTGTAGGTAAAGCATTCCAAACAGCTGTTAATTATGCTTTAACACACCATGCGCAAGTTTTGGTTAGTATAGATGCAGATGGTCAATTTGATGTTAATCAAATAATTGAAATGATTACTCCAATAACAGAAAAGCTAGCAGATTTTTGTACAGGTATTAGGTTTCAACAAGGGAAACCAGAAAATATGCCAAAAGTTAAATACTGGGGTAATAATTTGGTTAGCCATATAGTTAGTTTTGTTAGTAAAACTAAAATTCAAGATGCTTCATGTGGGTTTAGAGCTTATAACCGAGATTGTTTATATAACTTAAATTTACAAGGGGATTTCACATATACCCACGAAACCATATTAGATTTATTACACAAAAACTATAAGATATCTCAAATTCCTGTAATTGTTAGTTATTTTGATGGACGAATTTCAAGAGTCGCTAATAACATTTTAAAGTATGGGTTTAAAACGTCAACAATAATATTCAAATGCCTTAAGGATTATAAACCATTACAATTCTTTTTATACATTGCTTTATTCATTTTTGGTTTAGCAATATTTTCTGGTGGATTTGTTTTGTTGCATTGGATTAATAACAACAGTATAACGCCTTACAAAAGTATTGGTATTATTAGTTTAGCTTTAACAGGAATGTCGCTTTTGTTAACTGTATATGCGCTAATGGCTGATATGCTAGGAAGAATTAGAGACAATCAAGAGAAGATTTTATATTTTCAAAAAAAGACTTACTTTGAAAATAATAAATAAAGAAACATCAAAACAATTAATAAAGTACATTGGCATAAGTATTATAGGCTATTGTTTTGTGTTTCTTAGCCTTTATTTGCTAGTAGATAGGTTAAATGTCGATAAATCGATTTCATTTATGATTGTTTATGGTGTTGCTTATGTATTATTATATTCAGTACAATTAAAATTTTTATTTAATAAAGCTCATAATAAATATAACTTAATAAGATTTTGTTTTTCAATCTTTTCATTTTACATTTTAGCCAATATTTTTTATAATATTGGTATTTATCTAGAAATTAATTATTTAATTTCAACAATATTGACTGTAATTATATTAATGCCCTTGCGCTTTTTAGTTTCAAAATTTTTAGTTTTTAAATAAGAAAGATGTATAAATTATTGTACAAAATAGATTATGTACTTCAGCGGTTTTTTACATCGCTTGTATTTACAATTCCCGTAATAAAATATTTAAAAAAAATATACTTTTATTTAAGGTTTAAGTCGGTTCACATTGAAGTTACTAATAATGTAGTGATAACAAATTTTGATAAGTTTAATGAAAATACGGATATTAAATTTATGGGGCCTTGTGTGTTTTCAAGAAATATAGAGGTTGATTACTCAGGAGGAATTATTTTTGGAAAAAATGTAACTATTTCAAATAATGTTATTATTCAAACTCATAAACATGAATACGATAACTTAAGTCTCTTTGAAAATAGAACATCTTCCTCTCCTTTAATAATTGGTGATGAGGTATGGGTGTGTAATAATGTCATTATAACTAACACAGTAACTAATATTGGTAAAGGCGCAATAATTGCAGCAGGATCTGTTGTGACTAAAAACGTAGCACCAAATAGTATTGTTGCTGGAGTTCCAGCAAAACATTTAAAATACAGAAAATTATCAGGTTATGAATCATAAGGCTACATGGGATAAGCTCTCCTTTTCTTTTTTCAAAAAAGCCATCAAGTTTTTTTTATTACATATATCAATGCAATTTTTTATTCCACCTTCAATTCGAACTATGTTTTTGCAATTACATGGTGTTAAATTTAAAAAACGAAAAACAGTATTTATTGGTACTAATGTTTTATTTGATAATTTGAGAAATACGCAAACATATATTGGAGAAAATGTTACTATTACAACTGGTGTTAAAATTATAAATCATTTCCCTGTTTTATCTACCAAAGGTGTTTTAGAATATAAAATGGGTAATATTGCTATAGGTGATAATGTTTTTATAGGAATGAATAGTTTAATCATAAAACCAGTAACCATTGGTAATAGTGCTGTTATTGGAGCAGGAACTGTAGTTACCAAAGATATTCCTGATAATGCTATAGTAGTAGGTAATCCAGCCCGAATTATAGGTTCGAATAAATAATTTTAAACATGCACATAGGTTTTATAACACCTGAATATCCACATCCCAAGGTTAAACAAGCCGCAGGAATAGCTACGAGTATAAAAAATTTAGTCGTTGTTTTAGTGAGTAAGGGAGTCAATGTAACAGTATTTGTTTATCACCAAAATAAATCCGAGGTTTTTAAGGATGAAGACGTAGAAATTCATTTAATACCATCAAAAAAGTATAAACTATTTACGTGGTATTTATATAGAAAACATATTCAGAATTACATAAACCTAGTTGTAGATAAAAAAGAAATTGATATTTTAGAAGCACCAGATTGGACTGGAATTACAGCATTTATGAGATTGAAAGCTCCTTTATTCATTAGGTTTCATGGTAGCGATGCCTATTTTTGCAAATTAGAAAATAGGAAGCAAAAGTTTAAAAACTTTATGTTTGAAAAACTAGCTCTAAAACGAGCTGCTGCTTATATAGCTCCAACAGATTTTGCAGGTTCATTAACGCAAAAAATATTTGATTTAAAAAAAGAGGATATTAAAACCATTCATAATGGTTTGTCTTTAGAGAATTTTAAAAATGAATCTCCAGAAATTTTTAAAAGGAACAACATACTTTATATAGGAACTATAATAAGAAAAAAAGGAGTTTTAGAATTAGCTAAAATCTTCAATAAAGTTATTGCAGAAAATCCAGGAGCAAAATTAATTTTAATAGGAGGAGATTCATCAGATATTGAAACAGGTGAAAGTTCAACTTATAAATTGATGGAAAAGATTTTTTCAGATGAAGCAAAAAAACAAGTCAACTATTTAGGTAAAATACCTTATAAAGAAGTTAGGAAACATATAAAAAATGCTCATATCTGTACATTTCCTTCTTTCGCAGAAACCTTAGGTATGGTAACTATTGAATCTATGGCTATGCAAAAACCTGTAGTAAACACAAATATAGGTTGGGCTAATGAATTAATTGATGATGGGGTTAATGGCTATTTAGTTCATCCAGAAGATATAGAGTTGTATACCGAAAAATTACTTGAATTAATAAATGATGATAAATTGTGTTTGAAATTTGGAAAGGCTGCTAGACAAAAAGTAGAAACATTTTTTGATATTAATAAAAATGCAGATATTAATATTGATTATTATAAATCTATTTAAAAAAAATGATTCTACTTACACATAACGAAGACAAGGTTATAGAAATCATTGATTTAGAAACAAATCAATTAATAGAAGGGTCTTTTAACAAACCCATTAAGGCTTTATTTTATGTTGCAGATCATTATAAAGAAAGGCTATTAGTTTGGTGTCATGAATCTTTTAAGCCATTTTTAAATATTAAAGAAATCAAAAAATCATTTCATCTTAAAAATATGATGATGTCTTATAGCAGGCATCAATATTTACCCGAACAAATTGGATATGTTGAAGATTCTCCCTTTTTGAAGGTGAACAAGAGTGTAAAGTACCCAACATGGCTTATGAGCAGTAATGTTGGAGCCATATATGCATCGCAATTACTTAAATTTAAAAATCAAGTTAAAGAAAATGAATCTTTTGATTTTGTTTTAAATTCTATTGCGAAACTTGGCATGCCTAAGGGACTTTTTTGTTATTCTGAGCCTAAACTTTTAAGGGAAAACGTATCAAATAACTTAAATGTTAGAGCTTCATATTCTCAGTTGTTTAAGTTCGTTAAACACTATTACAAAGGTGTTTGGAGTGTATTGTTATTTTTTAATTTTATAATTTATGATAGTAAATTCCTCTTCCTGTCCTTCCTTAAAACTATTTTTATTAAAAAAGTTACTTATTCATCAAGTTTTAGTTTAGAAGCACTAAATAAACCAAACATAAAGGATGTTACAATTGATGTTATTATACCTACATTAGGAAGAAAAAAATTTTTACAAGACGTTCTGTTAGATTTGGAAAAGCAAACGCTACTGCCAAAACAGGTTATCATTATTGAGCAAAACGGGGATAAGAATAGTAAAACTGAATTGGAGTTTATTTCTAATAAATCATGGCCTTTTAAAATCATACATAAGTTTATTAATCAAACCGGAGCTTGTAATGCTAGAAACTTAGCTTTACAAAGTATAACGGCAGACTATGTTTACTTAGCAGACGATGATAATAAGTTTGATGCCAACTTACTTAAAAGCATTATACTAAAAATGCAGTCATTTAATTTTAATGTAATAGCTATGAGTTATTTACAGAAAAATGAGCTTGAGAAAAATAAGAATATTATTCAGTGGACTACTTTTGGCGGAGGTAGTAGTGTAATAGCATCAAAATATTTAGAGACTGTTAGTTTTAACATGGCTTATGAGTTTGGTTATGGGGAGGACACAGATTTTGGCATGCAATTAAGAAATCTTGGAGCAGATATTATATATACGCCAGATATAAAAATATTGCATTTAAAAGCACCAATAGGAGGATTTAGAACTAAATTTATACACCCTTGGGAAAAGAGCAAAAAACTTAAACCAAAACCATCGCCTACGGTTATGTTAAGTAGAATGACAAACACAACCAAACATCAATTACTTGGGTACAAAACAGGTCTTTTTATAAAGTATTACAAAAGTCAGAATATTAAAAACCCTTTTAAGTACTACATAATGTTTAAAAAACAATGGCAAGAAAGTGTAAATTGGGCTAATACATTGAAAAATGGATAATATGAATTTCTCTTTAGTAGTATGTACATATATGAGACCAATGGCTTTACAGAATTTATTAAATTCGGTAAGCAAGCAAACATTATATCCAAACGAAATTATTATTGTTGATGGTTCTTTAGATGATAGTACGTCTAATATTTTTAAAAATAGCACTATTAAAAATTTAAGATATAAATTGGTTGATAGTGATAATAGAGGGTTAACCAAACAAAGGAATTATAGCATTAAAATGATTGGTGCAGGTATTGATGTAGTTTGCTTTTTGGATGATGATATTGTTTTAGAAAAAAATTATTTTCAAAACCTAATTGATACCTATAAAACGAAAACAGATGCTTTAGCAGTTGGCGGTTATATTAAAAACGAGGTTTTATGGAAAAAAGAAAAAGCGCCAAAAAGTGTAAACAAATTTTATTTTGATGGGTGGATGCGTACAGAGCCTTCTCGTTTCAAATTAAGACGAAAATTTAATTTACTACCAGATACACCGCCTGGGTATTTGCCTACATTTGCACATGGCAGGTCCATTGGGTTTTTACCTCCTTCTGGTAAAATTTATCAGGTAGAGCAAATAATGGGAGGTGTTTCCTCTTATAAAAAAGAGGTGTTTAATCATTTGTCTTTTTCTACCTATTTTGAAGGATATGGACTTTATGAGGATACCGATTTTAGTTTACGAATTGCTAAAAGAGGTAAGTTATATGTCAACACCGCTGCACAATTAAACCATTATCATGATATTGGTGGTAGGCCAAATAAGTTTAAGTATGGTAAAATGGTAGTGAGAAATGGTTGGTATGTGTGGCGCGTAAAGTACCATAAACCAGAACTAAAGTCAAGGTTGAAATGGCATTGTACTGTTTTTTTGTTAACCGTTATAAGGCTAAGTAATTCTATAACAAGTAACCAAAAAAAAGAAGCTTTAACCGAAAGTTTGGGACGAATTGTTGGCTGGCTTTCTCTTATAATTAACAAACCAAAAATTAATTAATGGAAACCATACAGATATTAAATATTCCAAATTTTTATGCGTCTTATTACTTGCACGGACTTAATAAAGAGTTTAAGGTAAAATTCAAAATGGACGATAGGTTTTTAAAATATAATAACAGACCTTTTTTAATTTTTAGTTTAAACAATAAAATTGCTGTTATAAATAATGATGATCCCGTTTATTTTGATCAAAAACTATATGAGCTTTCTGACACTTACTTTGTAACTAATAAACTTTTAGATAATACATCCTTTCAGCAAGAAAAAGTAAAACCGCTTTTTCCGCATTATCCAATTAATATTGTGCCATTTTATTTAAAATTTTTTAATCTTAACCTATTAAAACACTTAAAATTTAAAGCTTTAATTAAAGAGATTTATACCTTAAAAAGAAGACCTGTTTATAAAGATTATCAGTTAAAAGCGGAAAAAGATAATTATATCTTTTTTTCTTCTAGTATATGGAAAAATGAAAAAGAAACAAATACTATTCGAGCTGAATTTATTCGATACTGTAAAGCTGATAAACGCGTAACTTTTGAAGGTGGTTTTATACCGCGATCAGACGGAGATAATCTTAATTTTGAAGCAGAGTTAAATCATGTAAAATACCCACCCAATACGTTTTCTAAATTAAGTAAGAAATCTAAAATAGTATTAAACAATGCAGCGGTTTGGGGAGCAGTAAGTTGGCGATTAGCAGAGTATTTAAATCAAAGCTTGTTTGTTTTGTCATTTCCTTTTAAAATTGAGCTTCCTGTAACCTTAAAACATGAAGAAGAAATTTATTCAATAAGTAAAAATAGTGAATATAAAGTTGTTTTTGATAAGGTTTTAAATAATCCGGATTATCATAAGAAAATAGCAAAAAAAGGAAAGGAATATTTTTCAAAACACTGTACACCAAGTGCCCAAGCAAAATATATTGTAACGACGCTTTTAAATTAGATGAAATTCTTAATTATTACTCATGTTGAGCATAAATTAAATGGTAGATGTATTTCTGCCTATGCTCCGTATGTGCGTGAAATGAATATTTGGTTAAAACATGTAGACGACGTTGTAATTGTAGCCCCAAAAACCTCTGATGCTATTGGCAGTATTGATTTAGAGTATAAGCATAATAGTATTCAATTTAATAAAATTGAACATATTCAGTTTACAAGTGTTTTAAACATGCTTAGTTCGCTGTTTAAAATGCCTTTAATTTTAATCTCTATTTATAAACAAATAAAAAAAGCAGATCATATTCATTTGCGCTGTCCTGGTAATATTGGACTATTGGCATGTATTGTGCAAATATTTTTTCCAAAGAAAATTAAAACAGCCAAATACGCTGGCAATTGGGATCCTAAAGCTAAACAACCCTCAAGTTATAGGTTTCAAAAGTGGATATTATCCAATACTTTTTTAACGAAAAATATGTCGGTTTTGGTATACGGCCAATGGGAAAATCAAACCAAAAATATTAAACCCTTTTTTACAGCAAGCTATTTTGATAGCGAAAAGGTAAAGCCGGAAATAAGGAGTTATACTGAAATTTTAAAATTTGCATATGTTGGTGGTTTGGTAAGTGGTAAGCGCCCATTACTAGCAATTAAAATTATAGAAAACCTACATAAAACTGGAAATAATGTACGTCTTGATATGTATGGAGAAGGGGAGCGAAAAGGAGAATTAAAAGAGTATATTTCTAAAAATAAATTAGAGGGTTTTGTAAAGCTACAAGGGAATAAAGAAAAACAAATTATAAAAGAAGCATTTCATAAAACGCATTTTTTAATATTACCATCAAAATCCGAAGGCTGGCCAAAAGCAGTTGCAGAAGCTATGTTTTTTGGATCCATACCCATATCAATGTCTATTTCTTGCATTCCTTTTATGCTAGACTATGGTAAAAGAGGACTATTGATAGAGCCAAATGTAGAAATGGCAGCAAATAAAATTGTATCCTTTTTAAATAAGGAAGGAGAACTGCAAGAAATGTCTAAATTAGCATCAAATTGGTCTCAAAAATATACTTTAGATGTTTTTGAAACTGAAATCGCAAAATTACTAGGCTAATACATGAGAGTTTTACAATTAATAGATTCTTTGCAAACAGGTGGTTCAGAAAGGGTTGCGGTAAACGTAGCCAATGCTTTAGCATCAGAAATAGAATATTCCGGGTTATGTGTTACTAGAAAAGAGGGACTTTTAAAAGAAGAAGTCTTAAAAACGGTTAATTATTTATTTGTAGATAAAAAACATGTAATAGATATAAAATCAATACGCCAATTGAGTGCTTTTGTTAAACTCAGAAAAATACAAATTATCCATGCACACTCATCGTCCTTTTTTTTAGCAACTATAATTAAGTTTTTAAATCGAAATGTAAAAGTAATTTGGCATGATCATTATGGAAACAGTGAGTTTTTAAATGAAAGAAATGCTAGTGTTTTAAAATGGTGTTCAAAACATTTTTCTCATGTTTTTAGTGTCAATCAAGATTTGCAGGTTTGGGCGAAACAAAATTTAAAAGTCGAAAGTGTATCATACCTACCAAATTTTGCAACATTAAATATTAATTTAAAAGAAACACGTTTAAAAGGGGAAGCAGGTAAACGTGTTGTTTGTTTAGCAAATTTAAGAGTTCAAAAAGATCATTTTACACTTATTAAAGCTTTTGCTATTGTGGTTAATAAATATCCAAATTGGACGTTACATTGTATTGGTAAAGATTTTAATGACGACTATTCCAATGAAGTAAAAAACAAAATAAAGGAGTTGAACTTAGAATCTTCAATTTATTTTTATGATGCCAAACCAGATATTTATAATATTTTAACTCAATGTGAAATAGGAGTATTATCTTCTAAATCTGAAGGGTTACCAATATCCTTATTAGAGTACGGACTATCTAACTTGGCTGTTATTACCACTCGTGTTGGCGAGTGTGAGACAGTTATAAATCATAACGTTAATGGCTTGTTAATAGAACCATCATCATCAAGTGAATTAGCGAAAGCTATAATGATTTACATTGAAAACAAGGAATTGAGACATGCTTTTAAGAATCAGTTTACTCAGCATGTCGAAGAAAATTATTCAATTAAATCTCAAATTAAAACGATTATTAATACCTATAAATCTTTATTAAAATAAAAAATTGAAGAACTATAATTACATAAAAGTTATTGGTTTACATGCTTTAATAGGGTTATTAATTTATGTGGTTTCTTCCTTGTCGGTTATTTATTTAATTAGCATTTTTTTTTATTTTACCTATAAGATATATAATTCTAAGCCATCTCAAAAAGCTTTGAATGTTTTATTAGCTTGTAGTTATATTGTCGGAGCAGAGGTTTTTATTAGAATGACAGGAGGTAACTTTCTATATGAAGCTTCAAAATATTTAGTTATATTTTTTACTTTGTTAGGGCTTTTTACTATTAAATTAAACAGGCAGCCAATTCCTTATATAATATACATATTCTTGCTTATTCCTGGGATTCTAGTGGCAGGATTAAATGCTACAGAGCAATCGTCTTTAAGAACTGATATTGCATTTAATTTAAGCGGACCAATTTGCCTAGGCATCGTATCTGTCTTTTGTTATAACAAAAAAATAAGCTACAATAATTTACATAAAATAATGTTGTATTTAGCTTTGCCTTTAATCGCAATGACCGTGTATTTGTTTTTTTATACCCCAGATATCAGAGAAACTTTAAGAGGAACGGGGTCCAATTTTGCTGCTTCAGGAGGGTTTGGACCTAATCAAGTATCTACAGTTTTAGGGATAGGTATGTTTGTGTTTACTTTAAGATTTTTTATGCAATCACCAAGTTTGTCTCTTAAAATAATAAATGGAATATTGTTAGCTGCTATGAGTTTTAGGGGGATTGTAACTTTTAGTAGAGGAGGTATTTTAACAGCTTTAATTATGATTGGCGCATTTTTATTTTTCTATTTTAAAAAAGTAAATGTAAAAGCTAAATTTAGAATAAGTAGGCTAGTTATAGTTTTTGTAAGTCTAGGTTTAATTGTATGGTTATTTTCGTCAATTCAAACAAGTGGTTTAATCGATAATAGGTATGCTAATAGAGATGCTTTAGGAAGAGAAAAACAAGATATTTCAACCGGTAGAAGCGATTTGATTTCTTTCGAATTAGAAGAGTTTTATAATAATCCAATTTTAGGAGTTGGTGTTGGTAAAATTAAACAATTAAGAGAACAAAAAGCAGGTATCCTTGCAGCATCGCATAACGAAATGAGTCGTATCTTATCAGAACATGGTTTGTTTGGAGTAGCTGCGTTTTTAGTATTATTGCTCACACCTTTAATTTTTAGATTTAATAATAAATCGAATGTGTTTTTTTATTCATGTTATTTGTTTTGGTTTTTAACCATAAATCATTCAGCTATGCGTATTGCTGCACCTGCCTTTATTTATGGATTATGCTTATTAGATATTCAATACAAAATACCTCGTTCTAAAGCACACAACAAGATAGTAGTAAAGAAAAATAAATTTTAATAAACTATTGAAAACCTTAATATACATTGGTAATAAAGCCAATAATAATTCTAAAGCGAATCTATCTTCTATTGATGTGTTGGGACCATTATTTATGCAAATTGGGTTTAAGGTTTATTCAGCGTCTAGCAAGAAAAACATAGTATTTAGATTATTAGATATGTTACTAGTATGTTTTAAGCATAGAAAAAATGCCAATTACGTTATTATTGATACTTATAGTACACTAAATTTTTATTATGCTTTTTTTGTAAGCCAATTATGTAGAGTTTTAAAGATACCTTTTATTCCAATTTTACATGGCGGAAACCTCCCAGAAAGAATTAAAAAGTCTCCAAAGTTATCTAAAGCCATATTTCATAATGCACATGTTAATATTGCACCATCGTTATATATAAAATCTAAATTTGAAGCTGAAGGTTTTAAAAATATAATAAATATTTCAAATTCTATCGAGCTTAATAATTATAAGTTTAAACCAAGAACGTTGAGTAAGGTTAATTTACTTTGGGTACGTTCGTTTTCTAAAATTTATAATCCCACATTGGCAATAGATATTTTAAGCGGCTTAAAAGAGAGAGGTATAATAGCTAGTCTTTGTATGGTAGGTCCGGATAGCGATGGTAGTTTAAGAAAAGTGCAAGGTTATGCTAAGAAAATGCAGGTAGAAGTGCGTTTTACAGGTAAATTATCTAAGCCAGAATGGATTAAACTTTCAGAAGATTATAACATTTTTATAAACACTACTAATTTTGATAATATGCCGGTAAGTGTCATTGAGGCTATGGCATTGGGGCTTCCCATAGTATCCACAAATGTTGGAGGTATGCCGTATTTAATTGACAACCATAACAACGGGTTACTCGTGCCTCCCAATTCATCTAAAGTATTCGTAGAAGCTATTCAAGAGCTTATAGAACAACCGTTAAAAAGACAGCAACTTATACAAAATGCTAGATTGCTGGCAGAAAAAATGGATTGGAAGAGAATTGAAAAGCAATGGCTTAAAGTATTAAAATAATTAAGTTGTAATAAAATTATACTTCTTATATTTAAACCCCGTTACAAATCCCTCTCAAATGGCTAAAAGCAGCATTCATTTTAACATATCTGAACGAAAAATTCTTTTGCGGGTTTTTGATATCGTAACTATACTTTCAGTACTTTATCTAGTAGGGAATACCTTTGATTTTGATTATTTCATACTAACTACAGAAAAGTGGGCATGGGGTGTAATCCTTATACTTTATATTTCTGTATTTGGAACCATTTTTGAAATATATGATTTACAAAAGTCTAGCAAAATTGATAGTATAGCATCAGGAATTGTGCTAACATCTTCCATTACTGTTTTATTTTATCTGTTAACACCATTTTTTACACCTTTATTGCCAGATAATAGACTACAAATATTATTCTTTTATTTCTCAATTCTTAGTGCCTTGTTTATTTGGCGAATATGCTATGTTACTTTTATAGGGACACCTCGGTTTTATAAAAAGGTTTTAATTATTGGCGAAACGTCTAATATAGAAACCATTATTGAGGCCTTTAAAGGTGCCGATCCTAATTATAAAATTATTGGATTTGTAAATTGCGAAGTGAATACTTTGGAGACTATTAGATTTAAAGGTATTAAGGAGTATTTACCTAGCCAAATAAGGGAGGTTATTAATCAACAAAAAATATCTGAGATTGTTGTGGCTAGTTACAATTCGGAGAATATTACTTCCGAGGTATATTATACCTTAATTAAATTATTAGAAGAAGGTTTTCCTATAAATGAGTATACTCAGGTTTATGAGGATATGACGAATCGTGTACCTGTGCAGTTTGTAGGTAAAGATTTTTATAAATACTTTCCTTTTAGTAGAAGTAATCAAAATAAACTGTATTTATTTTTCCATCGCCTTTTCGATATACTAATTGCTATAATTGGAATTTTAATTGGAACTGCAGTTTTGCCAATTATTTTAATAGGTAATTTACTAGGAAATAGAGGCCCCCTTTTTTATTCCCAAGACAGAATAGGTAAAAACGGAAAAATTTTTAAAATTATTAAGTTTCGTACTATGATAAAAAATGCCGAAAAATCTGGAGCTGTTTGGGCGAAAAAAGGAGATTCTAGGATAACACCTTTTGGTAAATTTATGAGACATTCTAGATTAGATGAATTCCCTCAATTTATAAATATTTTAAAGGGAGAAATGAGTTTGATTGGTCCTAGACCAGAGCGTCCGTTTTTTGTAAAAGAATTAGCGCAAATGCTACCTTTTTATGAAACCCGACATATTGTAAAACCTGGATTAACAGGTTGGGCACAAGTAAAAACAAGATATGGAGCATCTATTGATGATAGTCTACTTAAACTGCAATATGATTTGTATTATATTAAGCACAGAGGTTTTTTTATAGATATGAATATTGTGATTAAAACCCTAAGCACCATGATATTCTTTAGAGGGCAATAGAGCAGTTTATAGTCCTTAAGTTTATTTCTAAAGTTTAGTAAAATGTTTTACTAAGTAAACATACCTAACAAATAAAGCTATAAGTAATGGTATTAAGCCAATAGCAAATACTTGAACACCAATTATCCAATGTAACGTTAATAGGCAAAGTAAAATTATAAGAAGTTTAATGTACTTTACAAACCAATCCTTAGGTTGTGCTTTAAAAAACTGACCTACAACCAGAAGATTTAAAGCAAATGCCCATAATAGGTTATAATTTTGATGTGTTCCTGTATGGTCGGTGGCAAACCATAACAGCAAAATTAAGACACCTGTTAAGCCTGTTAGTGTAAAAAGGCTAACATCTAACCATACAGATCGTTTATTGTTTTTAACATCCTTATACGTGATATAGAGTATAAAAATAGCCACGAGTCCTAAAATAAACAACGGACTTGTAAAAAATGTGCTTGGGTGTATGTTTTCTTTTTGTGCATATAGTACCGTACTTTGTTTAACAAGTCGTTTTTTCTCGATTCCTACGGTAGCGTTTTCAAAGAATTTATAAATGTTTTTTGGTAAAAACATATGGTCTTCGGTTCTAGCTTTTCTGTCAATAACAGAGCCCAAGGCTAAATCTATTCCAAAACTACCCCAAGAGTTTTTGTTTACATGGCTATAAATTAAGGTTCTAAAGGTGGCGTCTTCAAAATCTTTTGGAGGGTTAAAAGTAATACGGTTATTGGTGGCTATATTTGTTACATCTTTAATCTTAGTGGCACAATTATCATAGAAGAACTCGTATAAATAACGCCTGTTTTCAATTTTATAATTATTTATTAAATAGTCATACAGCTTTTGTTTCTCAGCTTGGGTCAAGTTTAAAACTTGCTCTTTAACACTTCTATTATGGTAGCTGTAAATTTGATAAAACCTAGTGAAATCTGTTTTACTAATTAAGTAATTAAGCTGTCCTTGGGCAAATTTTAAATAAAAATTGGGTGCATCAAAATCATATTCGCCATACCCATAAACAACATCTAGTCTGTTGTTTAAATCTTTTATTCTAAAACCACTATGCCCAAAAGCATCGTTAAGTGAGGTTCCTGGTCCAACTGTTAATACGCTAATTTCTGCCTGATTTGATAATACATTTTGTTGCGAAAAAGCTACTTTAACGCTTAAAAAAATGCAAATAAGGAGAATGATTTTTGGAATAAATAACTTCATTATCTAAAGATACTAAAATCAAGTTTTAAAGAAAAAACATTGGAATATAAGGCTCCACTTTGGTCGCCAATATCGGTAAAAGCATAATCAATTTGAATGCCATTATATTTAAAACCTAAACCAAAACTAGGTTGAAAGGTTAATTCTTCATTTCCAAATTGTTCTTCATTTTGAAAATTACCTAGTCCGCCACGCAAATAAACCATGTCTATATACCCAAATTCAAAACCTAACGCCGGATTAATACTGGCAAATGATGTAGAAATAAGATCGTTGTTTTCTTCAAACCTAACATTTAAGTTTACCGATGTTAAAAGCGTGTAATCATAATTAAAGTCGACTAGCTTAGAAATTCCAATTTGAAGCTTAGGAATAGTAATTTCTGTACTTTCTGGTAATTCTTGGTTTTGCCCTTCAACAGCATCGCTAATCGTTGCAAAGGCTTCTTCATCAATGGCCCAAGCATTAAAAGTCGTTGTTATGTCTCTAGCCATAACACCAAATTCCCAACCGTTATCGGTTTCAAATTGAATACCAACATCTAAACCAAATCCCCATGAAGAGGCAAAATCTCCAATAATTCTTCTAATTACCTTAGCATTTACACCATAATTAAGCCCTTTAAGAGGTAAGGCTCTAGCGTAGGAGAAGGTTAAACCATAATCGGCAGTAGAAAATAAACTTATATGATCATAATTTATATTTCCATCGGCATCAATAAGCTGTGTGGTATTTAAAATATCATCGACCGCGAAACGAATAAGTGAAATTCCAACGGCACTATTATCATCTAAAGGCATAGCAAAAGCCGCATAATCATAATTGGCTATGTTAGCAAAGTAGCTTGAGTGCATTAAAGATAATTGATTGTCCTCCAGCTTTAAAAGGCCTGCAGGGTTCCAATAGCCTGAGTTTACATCGCCTGTGTGAGATGTAACTGCACTGCTCATACCCAAAGCCGCAGCATCAACTCCAATATTCATAAACTCATTAGAATATTTTCTAACAGTTTGACTAAATAGGGTAGAAGTTAAGACACAAAATATAGTTGTGATGTAAAGTCTCAATCGCAATTTTTTTACAAAGATGCACATAATTTATAATCTTTAAAACTTCAATTTGTAATAGATATTGTTTTAGACGGAAATTGTTTGCTATTTTTACAATCTTAAAAGAGCTAAATATGAAAAAACAAATACCAAATGCACTTACCTTATTAAATTTATTGTGTGGTTGTATAGCAGTAATTTTAGCTGTTAATGGCAATTTTGTAGCCGCTGCTATTTTTGTGTTTCTTGGTGTGTTTTTCGATTTTTTTGATGGTTTTGCAGCTCGAAAGTTAAATGTACAAAGTGAATTAGGCTTACAGTTAGATTCACTAGCCGATATGGTAACCAGTGGTTTGGTTCCTGGCGTTATTATGTATAAGCTGTTAATATTAACGCTAGATACCAGTGTAACTCAAGATAACAGTTGGGAAGCAAATACGTTTGGTATAGATTTTAATTTACCAATACTGCCATTGCTTGGGTTATTAATAACACTTGCATCGGCATACAGATTAGCTAAGTTTAATATAGACGAAGATCAACAAACTTATTTTAAAGGCTTGCCAACACCTGCAAACGCTTTATTAATAATATCCCTACCGTTAATTATCGAGTTTCAAAATAGCGATGCTATAAATAGTATAATTCTTAATAAATGGTTTTTGTTAGGGCTTACTTTTTTAAGCTGTTACTTACTTAATTCGGGTATTAAATTATTTGCTTTAAAATTTAAAACTTATGGTTTTAAAGGAAATGCCACACGATACATTTTTATAATTTTATGTGCTGTTCTTTTAATTGTTTTACAATTTGCAGCTATTCCGGTAATTATAATACTATATATTTTAATGTCTGTTTTAGACAATTTAACTTCTAAATAAAAAACATAATACAACTATGGCTTCAGGATTTTTTGCATTATTTGATGATATAGCAGCGTTAATGGACGACGTTGTAGTGATGAGCAAGATCTCAACTAAAAAAACAGCTGGTATTTTAGGTGATGATTTGGCCGTAAATGCAGAAAAAGCTACTGGGTTTTTAGCATCAAGAGAATTACCTGTGTTGTGGGCAATTACCAAAGGTTCTGCCTTAAATAAACTCATTATACTTCCCATAGCCTTTTTATTAAGTGCATTTGCACCCTGGGGTGTTACTTTGGCATTAATTTTAGGCGGTATTTATTTGGCTTTTGAAGGTTTCGAAAAAATATTTCACTTTTTTGTACCAGAAAAGCATGATGAGGTTTCCACAAAGGAAGTTGAGCAGGTTGACTTATCTGAAGAAGACATGATGCTTGCTGAAAAAGCAAAGGTTAAGTCGGCTATTTTTACAGATTTTATTCTTTCGGTTGAAATTGTAATTATTGCCTTAGGAACCGTTATTGGACGACCAATTTTGTTTCAAATTATTGTCGTGTCTATTGTTGCTATTATTGCAACTATTGGTGTTTACGGTATTGTTGCATTAATTGTTAGAATGGACGATTTTGGTTTAAAACTGGTAAAGCTTAACGATAACGAAAAGAGCTTCTCCTATATGTTTGGCAATTTACTTATTAATACCTTGCCTTGGGTAATACGCAGTTTATCTGTAATAGGTACCATAGCTTTGCTGCTTGTTGCTGGTGGTATTTTTGTTCATAATATTGATTTCTTACATCATTTTTTAGAAACTATACCAAGTTTTATAAGAGATTTTATAGTAGGTTTATTGGTGGGGTTAGCAGCTTTTATTGCTGTGAAAATTTTTATGGGTATAAAAAAGTTGATTTTTAAGAAGAAGTAAAACGTTTAGTATATATCCATTTTTGTATCCGTACTGCATAATTAAATGTTGCAAATGCTAGTTTGCGTTAAAAGCATATCGCTATTCAACGTCTATACATCTTAAACTATAATTTCTAAGTACTAAAAAAGCTGTTGGGCCTCTATTCGCGAATTTTCTTTTTACGCAATTCGAAATTCTGACCTAAGTACACCTTACGAACCATTTCGTCGTTTGCTAATTCTTCAGGTTCACCGGCTTTAAGAATACTACCTTCAAACATTAAGTATGTTCTATCTGTAATAGCAAGTGTTTCTTGCACGTTATGGTCGGTAATTAAGATACCAATATTCTTTTTAGTTAATTGTGCTACAATACGCTGAATATCTTCCACAGCAACAGGGTCAACCCCTGCAAAAGGTTCATCTAAAAGAATAAAATTAGGATCGGTTGCTAGGGCACGAGCAATTTCTGTTCTACGACGTTCTCCACCAGACAATAAATCGCCACGGCTTTTTCTAATATGACCTAAACTAAATTCTTCAATTAGCGACTCCATTTTCATGAGCTGCTCCTTTTTACTTAGCTTAGTAAGTTGTAGTACGCTTAAAATATTATCTTCAATACTTAATTTTCTAAATACCGAAGCTTCTTGAGCCAAATAACCAATACCGTTTTGTGCACGTTTGTACATTGGGTATTTGGTAATTTCGGTATTATCTAAAAATATATGACCGCCATTTGGTTTAATTAAACCAACAATCATGTAAAAAGAGGTTGTTTTACCAGCACCGTTAGGCCCTAAAAGACCAACAATTTCTCCTTGATTAACTTCTAGAGAAACATCTTTTACAACTTTTCGTCCGCTATAGGACTTCATTAAATTTTCGGCTCTTAAAATCATATTTTTTATATACTGAACGCTAAAAATAGTAAAATCATATACAACTATGATAACGTCTTGATTAATTCTTTATTAACGTTTTATTGTTTTTTAGCTATTTGCTTTTCTTTTCGCTTCTGGTTTCTAATTACAATTTTAGAAATATAGATACTTACTTGGTATAATATTAAAATTGGAATGGCTACTATAACTTGACTCGCAATATCTGGAGGCGTTATAATTGCCGATAAGATAAGTACAATTACCAAAGCATATTTTCTGTATTTTCTTAATATCTGTGGTGTTACTAATCCTATTTTGGTTAAAAAATAAATAATAATAGGCAGCTCGAAAATTAGACCAGAAGCTAGGGCAGAAGACCTCACTAAAGCAATATAAGAACTTATATCAATTTGATTATCTACCCGTGTAGATATACTGTAATTAGCTAAAAAATTAAGTGATAGTGGCGTAACAATATAATATCCAAAAAGGACTCCAATAAAAAACAAAAGGGATGAAATTATAATAAACCCTCGCGAATGTTTACGCTCGTTACTATGTAAACCAGGGCTTATAAATTTCCAAAGCTGATAAATTACATAAGGGAAAGCTATAATAAAACCGCCTAAAATGGCTGTCCAAATATCGGCAGAAAATTGGCCTGCCATGGTCCGGTTTTGTAATATCATGGGCATTTCTTTAGCACAAAACGTGGTGTCCATACCAAAAAAATTAGCCGTTTCGCACAACATGCTATATGTTGGAAAACCCATGTCTAATGGTGCGAAAATGATATTGTCGAAAACAAATCTGCTAAAAATAAATACTAGCGTAGCTACAATTATTACGGCTAAACAGATTCTTATTAGGTGCCAACGTAAATCTTCAAGATGATCTAAAAAAGACATCTCATTTATATCCTTTTTCGCCATTATATTATACCTTCTTTAATTAAATCGTGTAAATGCACAATGCCTGCATATTTACCGTTTTCTTCAACTAGTAATTGCGAAATATCGTTATTTTCCATAAGTTCTAAAGCGTCAATAGCCATAGCTTCCGCTTGAATACGTTTTGGGTTATTACCCATAATATCTTTTGCTGTTAAACCAGAAAAATCATCAACCTTGCTTAACATTCTACGTAAATCACCATCGGTAATAATACCTATGATTTTATCATTTTCAACAACTGCTGTAACACCTAGCATTTTTTCGGTTATTTCAACAATAACATTTTTAATGTTAGTGTCTGGAGCAACCTTTGGCTTTTCGTTAACCGAACTAATATCTTGCACACGTAGGTATAATTTTTTACCTAATGCGCCACCAGGATGGTATTTGGCAAAATCGTTACTAGAAAATCCGCGTAATCCCAATAAACAAACGGCTAGTGCATCGCCAATTACAAGTTGCGCAGTGGTGCTTGTAGTGGGCGCTAAGTTATTTGGGCACGCTTCTTTTTCAACATAAGCATTCAAAATATAGTTAGCATGTTGCCCTAAAAACGAATCTGGATTGCCTGTAATAGCAATCATTTTGTTTTTTGCACTTTTTATTAATGGCACGAGCACTTTAATTTCAGGAGTATTCCCACTTTTAGATATGCAAATAACTACATCATCTTTTAAAATTAAACCTAAATCTCCATGAATGGCATCTGCAGCATGCATAAAAATTGCGGGTGTTCCAGTAGAATTTAATGTAGCTACAATCTTACTTGCTATTATGGCGCTCTTACCTATGCCAGTTATAATTACGCGCCCTTTTGATTTGTAAATGAGCTGTATAGCCTCTGCAAAATCATCTGTTATTAAACTCGCTAAGTTTAAAATGGCCTTACTTTCCATCTCAATAGTTTGCTTAGCAATCTTAATAATGGCATTTTTATCTTTCAAAATTTATAGTTTTTTGAGTTGATTTTTAAAGATTTTATTATCTTTAATGTTAATCAAATTGATTTTTTGTTGTAATTTGGAAATTGGTTACAAAACTAACGAAAAAAAATATGAGGCTTCTCTAAATGTTTTACGAAATTATACAATCATGATTTATGTACTAGTTAGAGAAATAATTAAACAATAATTTTAAAACAATTCATGTCAATATCTAAAAATGACTTGCATGCTGCTCTAAAAAAATATTTTGGGTTTAGTAAGTTCAAAGGGCTTCAAGAAGGTGTTATCGAAAGTTTATTAGACGGTCAACACACATTTGTAATAATGCCCACAGGCGGAGGGAAATCATTATGTTATCAATTACCGGCATTAATGCAAGAAGGGACAGCTATTGTTGTGTCTCCTTTAATTGCTTTAATGAAAAACCAGGTAGATGCCATAAGAGGTGTTTCTAAAGAAAATGGTGTAGCTCACGTGCTAAATTCTTCTTTAAATAAAACCGAAATAAAGCAGGTTAAAGAAGATATTGTTAATGGTGTTACTAAATTATTGTATGTCGCTCCAGAATCCTTAACCAAAGAAGAGAATGTCGAGTTTTTAAGAAGCGTAAAAATTTCTTTCTTGGCTATCGATGAGGCACACTGTATTAGTGAGTGGGGACACGATTTTAGACCAGAATACAGAAACCTACGCCATATTATAAAACGTATAGGCGATAATATTCCAATTATAGGGCTTACGGCTACGGCAACACCTAAAGTGCAAGAAGATATAATTAAAAACTTAGGCATTGGCAATGCAAAAACATTTAAAGCATCCTTTAACAGGCCTAATTTATATTACGAAGTACGCCCAAAAACTAAAAATGTAGATGTCGATATTATTCGATTCATTAAAAAGAACGAAGGTAAATCGGGTATTGTATATTGTTTAAGTAGAAAACGTGTTGAGGAACTAGCACAAGTGCTTCAAGTAAATGGTGTAAATGCAGTGCCATATCACGCAGGTTTAGATGCCAAAACGCGTTCTAGCCATCAAGATAAATTCCTTATGGAAGATGTAGATGTGGTTGTGGCTACCATTGCCTTTGGTATGGGAATCGATAAACCAGATGTACGTTTTGTAATCCATCATGATATTCCAAAAAGTATAGAAAGTTATTATCAAGAAACAGGTCGTGCAGGACGAGATGGTGGCGAAGGTCATTGTTTAGCATACTATGCTTATAAAGATATTGAAAAGTTAGAGAAATTCATGTCTGGAAAACCGGTTGCCGAACAAGAAATTGGGCAAGCTTTATTGCAAGAAGTTGTTGCTTTTGCCGAAACATCAATATCTAGACGAAAATTTATACTACACTATTTTGGTGAAGAGTTTGATAATGAAACCGGAGAAGGTGGCGAAATGGATGATAATGTAAGGCATCCTAAAAAGCAGGTCGAAGCTAAAGATAATGTTAAGTTACTGCTAGAAACCATTGCTAATACCAACGAAAAATATAAATCAAAAGATTTAGTAAACGTTATAATAGGTAAAGAAAACGCCTTAATTAATTCTCATAAAACAAACGAACAACCGTTTTTTGGTGCCGGAAAACATAAAGATAATAAATACTGGATGGCCTTATTAAGGCAAGTATTAGTGGCAGGATATCTTAAAAAAGATATTGAAACTTACGGAGTCATTAAATTATCAGAATCGGGTAGGGAATTCCCTAAAAAACCGGAGTCTTTCATGATGACCGAAGACCATATTTTCGAAGGCGAGCAAGAAGACGGAACCATTATTACAGCACAAAAAGGAGGCGGTGCCATTGCAGACCCTGTTTTAATGGGCATGTTAAAAGATTTACGTAAAAAGAGTGCAAAAAAGTTAGGCGTTCCGCCGTTTGTTATATTTCAAGATCCATCATTGGAGGATATGGCATTAAAATATCCAATAAACTTAACCGAGTTGGCCAATGTACATGGAGTTGGCGAGGGTAAAGCTAAAAAATACGGAAAAGATTTTGTGGCCTTTATTGAAAAATATGTCGAGGAAAACGATATTACACGACCAGACGATTTAGTTGTAAAATCTACAGGAACCAACTCTGCAAATAAGCTATACATCATTCAAAATATAGACAGGAAATTGCCGCTAGACGATATTTCGTCATCTAAAGGTATGTCTATGTCCGAGTTTATAAAAGAAATGGAAGCCATTGTGTTTTCGGGTACAAAACTAAATATAGACTATTGGTTAAACGATATTCTAGACGAGGACCAGCAAGAAGAAATCCACGAGTATTTCATGGAATCAGAAACCGATAGCATTGGTTTAGCAATCGAGGAATTTGATGGCGATTACGACGACGAAGAACTACGTTTATACCGTATTAAATTTATTAGCGAAGTAGCAAACTAAAAACATATAAATAATAAGTTGGGCGCTTGCCTGCCGGCACGCAGGTTACCCCAAAAGGGTCGGGCTTTACGTTACAAGTTCTCGCACTTCCTGCGTCAGGCTGTGGGCTTTCCTTTGCAATCCCTAACGCGGGTGTATTATATAAAAATAATGTTTGGGGTTTGTATTTTAATTATATCCATTTCCAATTGTAGCTATAGTTTTCAATTTCAAAAATATTAATACCTAATATTTTAGCATCTTTAATTTCTTTTGCCAAATCTTCTCGGATAAAAATAATTTTATCTAAAATGCGATTGTCATTTTCTTTATAAGGAAATTGTCCTAAAAAAAATAAGGGTGCATTGTTAAGTATTTTATTCTCTTCAATTTTTAAGTGCGATATTTTAGAAATGTTGAATATCTTACTCCAGTCATCATATATTTTATCATATGTGGAATTTTTATAGTCTAAACAATTAGCACCAATTAGTGGGTTAAATAAAAAATAATCTTCATTAAAAGCGGTACCATTCGCTTTTACTTGTGCTTCAAAGTACTCGCCAATTACATCGTATTTTTCAAAAATGTTTTTTAAACTTTGAGAAATAAATAGCTTTCCACCAACAGTTAATACAGGCGTTTCTATAGTGCTTATTATGTTGCCTTCAATGTTTTTCTGATTTTGAATATAAAGAATTTCATTAAAGTTATACGTTGTTTCTTTACCATTAAAAATCAAAGCATCCATTACAGCCTGAGATGTTTTTTGGTTTGCAAATTCGTATAACGATTTAGAATCGGCTAGTATTTTATAGTTCATGCCTAAAAAGGAATTAGTTTGCTCTAGGTAAGGTACTAGTATAGTTAAATATTATAAGTTTATTGCTGTGCTATATAGTCTTGATAACGTTTTGCATATGTACTATCATTAAGTCGTTTGGTCCAATGTATTAAATTGTCTTTCGATTCATCTGTATCCGAAATATTAAACTGTACCAACAAATTTTCTCCTAATTCTTTTTGAAAAAAACCTTCGGTTCGAAGTTTCTCCAATACTTCAACGCATGATGCGAATAAGGTATTTCTAAAATATTCGAAGTCTAATTCTTCATTGTCAATTTCCAAAGACACCATTTTACAAATGGCATTGAATGCTTCATTAGCCCCATTAGAAGTAAACCATTCGGCTGGTTCAAATTCATAGTAATCCCTTTGTTCTGGGTTTTCAGCTTGCATTTTTTTTAAATGAGTTTTAATATTTGTAAACGGAACCACAGTCATTGCTCCATCATCACTTATTAATGCAAAAGAACAAATATCAGAACCATATTTCTGAATGTTTTCTTTAAAACATGTTTTAACAGCAAATTCAATTTTGCTTTTTAAAACTTCAAAATTAAAATTAGTATTCATAGTACCTTTTAACGTGTTTTGAATGATTAGTGTTTGTATGCGAGAGGACTTTCGAAGGGAAATCAGAGGTTACAAACACGTATCGCCCTTTGTTTTAGTACTAAACCGCAATTGTTTGTATAGGGTGTTGGCAGAAGGATTTATTATTCTTTCAATTTTAGAATTAATGTTTCAATCGTAGATGCTTCCATTCTTTGTTTTAAATCTTGGGAAATCTTGTTAAGTCTATCTTCATTGAAATGAAATAAGTCTTTTTTTATTTCCTCAGCTAATAAATTTAAAAAAGTTTTAATTGTATCTTTTATTCTTTCATAAAAGTTAATTAAATTAACAAAGTTGAATTCATCATCAGTTTTAAATTCCTCAATTTTTTTTAAATTATCATTTAATATTCCGTTATGTTTTATTGAATTATTTAAATTTTTCAATTCTGTTATTTCTTGATAACCTTGTATTTTTGAAATTGGAATATTCTTACTATTAAAAAATTGAATTAAAGAATCCCATTTATAAAATTCTTTGGTCTTAATTTTTGGATAAGCTATATGTATCAATGTTTTCATATTTATTTCAATGTTTTTAAAAGTGTTGATAATTTGCATTTCACTTAAAGATTTTAATTGTTCATTAATCAAATAAGTTTCTGTGAAGTAATAATGCTGCTTATTGTATAGCTCTATTTTATGATTTTGTAACTCTTTATATTTTAAATCTTTACTTTCATCAAGATTAGATTGTTTAATTTCAATTTCTGAAATTTTATCAGAAATGTCACTTTCTTTTTCACAATATTTATTATACTCCTTTTGAAATTTATCGATTGCCTCTTTTATAGAGTATTCAAATAAATTTAGATTTTGATTTGCAGCACAAGTTAAATCATCTTCAATAATTTGTTGATAAGAGAAATCGAACATCATTTTATTATCTTGTTTAAACATTATTAGGTTTCTTATCTTTCTGCCAACGTTTATGTATAAGAATAGTTGCGGGTTTGTATGCGAGGATTTTCCGAAGGAAAATCAGACGTTACAGACACGCAACGCCCTTTGATTAAGCACTAAACCGCAATTATTTTTATACGGTGTTGGCAAATCGTTTTTTATTTTTTTATTTTTTTACAAATTTCTGAATATTTCCATTTTCTAAAATTATAAAATACATACCATTGCTAAAATTTTGAATATTTATTTTTTCATTATCAGATATATTTCCACTATCTGTTTTTACCCCTAACGTATTATAAATTATATATTGATTTGACTTTTTTAAACCTGAAATTATAATAAAATCATTTGAAGGATTAGGATAAATAAACAAATTATTATTTATGTTATGATCAAATACACCTAATGTTGAAGTATTGCAAATATTAAATTGTAAATCTAGATTTGTATTTTGCATTGAAGAATTATTATTTAGATTATATGTCCATAAATCTCCACCACTATATGGATTAGAAGGATCTGTAGGAGTCGAACTTCTTCTCCATGCTAAACGAGATCCTGGGTCACCTCCTGGAGCAGGTTTAAGCACCAAGGCATATTGTACACCTGTATTAAGTGTCGCTTCATTAAACGAAAAAGTAGAAGAGCCAAAAGTGCCAGCTTGACAACTAGGCCAATCATATATTTGGTTTTTAGGAACAACTGCTGAACCAATGACATTTGTCCATTCAGGTTCACCCCCATTAACTGTTACTAAATCTAATTGAGCGTCGCACAAACCATTACTTTTACAAGTTGCTAATTCTAATGTAACATCAAAATTAGATGCAGAAGAAGAAGCTGTAAATACTTGTGCTACGTTTTCAGAATTATAATCACTATTCATGTATTCAGTAGCTATTGGTGTATAGGTAGCTACATTATTAGTACAAGTTGAAGTATTGCAAATATTAAATTGTAAATCTAGATTTGTATTTTGCATTGAAGAATTATTATTGAGATTATATGTCCATAAATCTCCACCACTATATGGATTAGAAGGATCTGTAGGAGTCGAACTTCTTCTCCATGCTAAACGAGATCCTGGGTCACCTCCTGGAGCAGGTTTAAGCACCAAGGCATATTGTACACCTGTATTAAGTGTTACTTCATTAAACGAAAAAGTAGAAGAGCCAAAAGTGCCAGCTTGACAACTAGGCCAATCATATATTTGGTTTTCAGGAACAACTGCTGAACCAATGACATTTGTCCATTCAGGTTCACCCCCATTAACTGTTACTAAATCTAATTGAGCGTCGCACAAACCATTACTTTTACAAGTTGCTAATTCTAATGTAACATCAAAATTAGATGCAGAAGAAGAAGCTGTAAATACTTGTGCTACGTTTTCAGAATTATAATCACTATTCATGTATTCAGTAGCTATTGGTGTATAGGTAGCTACACTATTAGTACAAGTTTGAGAGTAGATGAAACTGTTTAAGAATAACCCAATTATTAATGTAAGTTTGTTTTTGTTCATGTTTTTAATTTTTATTTAATGTTTGCCAACCCTTTATAAAATAACGTTCACTATTCATATCCCGAAAACACATCAGAATATAACAAGTTTTTTTAATTGTTATTCCGTAAATATAACCAATTTTTCTTACAGAATAAAAGTCAGCCCAAGTGGAATCATTATAAAATAACAACTAAATTCGTTTGTTTATATTTAGCCTAAAATGTGCTTTAAATGCGTGCTTCTAGCCACACCTTTAATTCGTAAAAGTTCTGAGGTGCTACGCCATGGCCAACAGGAAATTCAGAATAGCTGTGTTTTATGTTTAAGGCGTCTAAAAATGGCGCTGTAAGTCTTGCCCAATCCACAGGTATTACTTGGTCTACACTACCGTGAGAACAGTAAAAATCTAAATTTGCGTAGTTTTTTGTGTCGATATCAGTAGGGAAAATATCTTTATTAATATAGCCGCTAAGTGCCACTACATTTTTAATTTTCTCAGGGTAAGTTAACGCTACGGCGTAACTTAAAATAGCCCCTTGGCTAAAGCCTAAAAGCGATACATTATTTTGGTTAACAGGGTAGGTGGCAATGGCTTCGTCTATAAATTTAGCAATTAAATCTCTTGAAGCTTTAGCTTCGTCGTTATCACTCCATTTTCCTTTGTCTTCATCAAAATTAATGGCGTACCAAGCATTTCCGTAAGGTTGCATGGGGTAAGGCGCCTTAACAGATATAATAAATAGCTCCTCTGGTAATTCGGCAGCAAATGAAAACAAATCGTTCTCGTCGCTTCCGTAACCATGCATCATGATTAATAATGGTGCGTTTTCGGTTAAACTAGATTCGCGAACGATGTGTTGTAAAGAAAGTGATGGATTTGGCATGCTTTTATGTATTACTTTTAGTGAAGTCTGATTTTCTTAGGACTCGGTATTTCATATTTGAGCTTTACACCTTTAAAAGATGTATTAAGACCCTAAGTTTGAAAATATACGTTGGTATAAGTTACCTACAAGTGGAACAGCCTGTGCTTTTCGTGCTATAGCGTTAGAAAACCCATAAATAAAAAGGACAGCAAAAAACAAGTAAAACGAAGACGTTACTAGCCAACTATCAAAATTGCCAATAATGTACCCTAAGGCAAAAAAAGTAAGCCAAAGTCCTAAGGATTGTCTAATATGAAAACTGGCAAAACTGCTTTTTTTATTATCTTCATTATTTAAGTAATAGGCTATTATAACACCAAAAATGGTTATGTAACTTATTATGGCGTTTTGGCGCCCTTTATCTATATCTTGTTCTGTCATGTTATGATTTTAAAACCTTTTGATTGTTTGAAATAATACCAAAAACGTGACCTTTTAGTGTTTCGTTTTCAAAAATAGCATTTTTAGATTTTGATGTAATATTTTGTTTCGAGAAGGTATATTTAGTATCTGGGTTAAAAAGTGTGATGTTAGCCATATTACCAACCGCTATAGGTTGTATTTCGGCCCCAAATCTAGCTTTACCTTTGGTTAGTACCTCGATGGTCTTTTTGGTTGTAAATAGACTTTGTAAGGCTCCAAAAGCACTTTCTAAACCAATGGTGCCGTAGTTGGCATGATCGAATTCTATCTTTTTTTCCTCAATGTCAATAGGTGTATGGTCGGTAGTAACCATATCAATGGTGCCATCTTTTACCCCAGCTATTAAAGCATCGATATCGGGTTGTGTTCTAAGTGGTGGTAATACTTTATAATTGGTATCGAAATCGGTTAAAACCACATCCGAAAAATACAGGTTATGTATGGCTACGCTACAGGTAACGTCTAATTTTTTATTTTTTGCTTCTTTAATTAATTCTACAGATTTTGCAGTAGAAATAGTTGGAATGTGTAATTTTCCGCCTGTATATTCTAGTAAAAATAAATCTCTAGCCACTTGCAGCTCTTCGGCTAATGCTGGAATTCCTTTTAAGCCTAAGCGTGTACTTGTTATGTTTTCGTTCATAACACCATGTCCGGAAATTTTATTTTCCTGCGGAAATGAGCATACCAAACCATCAAAGTTACTAGCGTATTGCAGTGCAATTTTCATGAGGTTAGGGTTAGAAATCGATTTTTTATAATCGTAAAAGGCGACAGCTCCTGCGCTACGCATATCGTAAAGTTCTGCGATATCTGTGCCTAAACTTCCTACTGTTAGTGCGCCAATAGGCAATAAACTAACCGCGTGGTTGTTGGCTTTAGAGTTTAAAAATGTAATATTAGCATTAGAATCTATTACTGGGTTAGAGTTGGCATTTACAGCCACACTTGTAAAACCAGAAAGTCCTGCAGTTTTTAAACCGTTTTGTATGGTTTCGCGTTCCTCGTAACCAGGTTCGCCAAAACTTACACTACTATCAAACCAACCTTGAGAAATATGTAAATTCTCGAAATTAATTTCTTTGTAATTTTTAGGGTTTTCTATGCTGTTGGAAATCTTAGTAATCTTACCGTTTTCAATTAATACATCCTGAGTTGTGTTGTGAAACTCGCTTTTAGAATCTATGATTGTGGCAGATTTTATAAGTATGTTCATTTAAAGAATTTTAAGATGAGCATTTCAATAATCAATAACGCTAGTGCAAAAATAACAAACCATTTCCATAGCGCGTTAACTTTTGTGTCACTTTTTATAGTATCGAAAATTTCGGTAATTGAATCGCTAACGGTTACTTCATGTAAAGCCGAAAGATCGTTGTAGTTTAATTTGCTTTCGCTTCGGTTAAAATTGTAACTCAGTTTTTTTATGGTGTCGTTTTTAGTGGTTAATGCGTAAATACCGGCTTCCGATGGTTCATCGAAAGTATTTATTGCCACTTTATTATTAAAATAGTGTTGTTTAGGTATCATGCTAATACCGTTTTTTTGTAATGAAAGCACCTCGTCCTGCTGCATTTTAGTATCCACATCAAAGGTGTTTTCTTGCCCAATGCTGTAATATAATTCAGGAATTTTAAAACTCTGCTTTGCTACGTTATACAAGGTTGGCACAATTAAAGGCGAGTTTTTAAAGCTAGAATTGTCTTTATTTAATCCTGCAGTAAAAATAAAAGCGTTTTTAAACTGTCCCATAAAGAGTTTGCCGTCTTCAAAATTTAAAACTGATGCCAATTGTTTGGTTGTAATAGGGTGGAAGCTATTAACTTTCGGGTATTGAAAGTTTTTAACTTGCTTTTCAAAAACACCATTACTGTACAATGGGTGCGCGTAGTTTATGGTTGTTATGCGCATTTCGGTATTGGTAATGGCATTAAAGCCACTGCTATAATTGGCTAATAATTGATTGTAAGACGCTAGGTTAATATCTAGGGCCGGAATTATTATAACCGATCCGCCTTGTACCGAAAATTGTTTTAAAGCAGCATTTAAGGCTACAGGAATTGTTTTTAACTCGTTTAAAATAATGAGGTGTTGGTTGTCAATTAAATTATAGTTTAATTGGTTTTCTGGAGTAGCTAAATAGTTGAATTCTGTGGGTGTGTAAATGCGTTTTAAAAACGAATCGGTTGTGCCGTTTATACTTAAAACATTAATTTTTGATGGTTTATTAATGTTGAAATAAAGACTATTATCAAATTGTAAATTGGCATCGTTGATGCTTATTTTTCCATTGATGATTTGATTAACCGGAAGTGAAAATAAAGCTTCAGATTCTTGCTGGATGGCTACCGAAGTTTTAGCAATTAGCTTGTTGTTGTTATACAATGAAACTGGTAAATTTTCAATTTCGGTACCGCTGTTTTTAAGAATAACTTTTAAGGCAATAGCAGTTGGTGTGGTTTCGGAAATGTAAAGACTATCAACCGAAATATTATTGGTGTTCACCGGACTGAGTTTTACAAAATTCAACTTGGTTAATGAATCTTTTTCTGTTATTATAGGTATGTTACTGTTTTGAAAATCAGATATTAAAACAATATTATTTAAAGTTTTTGTTTTTTTACTTAAAAACGTTTTACTTTTTAATAAAGCCGCCTGTGTAGTGAGTTGATTTGTAGAATAATTGAGTCGTAGTAAGTCGTTTTTTATAGCTTTTATAGTCGTGTTTTTAAAAACAGCATCGTTGGTAAAAAGCGATATGGTTTCGTTTTCTGGTACCTGAGTTAGTATATCTTGCACCGCACGTTTTAGTAATTCGCCATGCGTGCCTTTGGCTTGCATGCTAAATGAATTGTCTAAGTAAATAACGGTTGCTTTGTCTTTTTTAAAGGCATCAGATTTTGATGTAAAAGGTTGTGCAAATGCAAACACTAAAGCCGCTAAAAGTAATAACCGTGTTAACAGGGTTAACCACTTTTTTATTTGCGAACTTTTACGGGTTTGCAAAGTGGCTTCCTTTAAAAATTCCACATTAGTAAATTCGACTTTCTGGAACTTTCGTAACTGAAATAAATGAACAATAATAGGGATGAGCAGTAAAAATAAAGCGTAAAGAAGTTCGGGGTGTTTAAACTGCATATTGTTTTAGATTGCCCAAATATAGAAAATGCATTTGAATTTATAAACGTGCTTTAAGGAATTTAGTACTTTTAATCTTGAGAGTTTTTTAACAAAAGAAAACATAATCCTCTACGGACTTTAATTTTAAGGTATTAAGATAGTTTCTTATGTCCTGTTGCGCTTCCTTATTAGCAACAGTGATGATGCTTTGCGGGTTTATTACAGATTCCAAGTCCTTAAAAGGCCTTAAAATTTTGCCATAAATATCCTTACCAATTTTTTTGGGGTTATCGCAAATCCACTCAAAATCTATTTGTTTTTCAATAAGTGTTTTGGCTATAAATTTCCCTTTGTTTCCGGCGCCCCAAACAAATAGTGTTTTTTCAGGTTTGTAATCCAGCTCTAAAAAGTAATCTAACTTTAGTGGTATAAAATGGTTTTCGGCATAATGCTCATCTGTTCTAGATGTTCTATGGCTATAATCTCTCCAATCATGTAAAACGGTGTTGCACGGTATGCAGGTAAGCCCATGTTTGTAAAACCTAAATGCTAAATCGTAGTCCTCAGGATACCTGTTAGGGTTAAAAGCGTTGCAAGCTATAAAATCGTCTCTATGCAGCATCCAACAAGGCGAAGGTATTACACATTCCTTGTAAATTTCAGAGTAATTTGTGCCTTTTGCGGTTAAAGCATTCAGCCAAACTTCATAACTTTTGTATCCTGCTTTTATGCCTTCTTCAGCAAAATAATGAACTAAACCAACAGCCAAATTACCTTTTCCGTGGTGCATTAAACTAGCGGCCATAACTTCTAATTTGTTAGATCGCATAATATCGTCGCTATCCATTCTAGTGATTAAATCGCCTTCACTTTGTGAGAAAGCCAATTGCAAAGCTTCAATAATCCCACTACCAGAATTTTTAAAAAGTTTAATTCTGCTATCTTTTTTAGCAAATTCTTTAACAATAGTAAAGCTCGAATCGGTCGAGTTATCGTCAATAATAATAAGTTCCCAATTGGTATAGGTTTGGTTTATAATAGATTGGATACAGTCGCCTATAAATTCTTGCGTGTTTTTAAACGGAATTAATATACTTACTAGTAAATTTTGCATGTTGCGAATTTAACAAAACCTTAAGAAAGGAGACGGTAACATTATGGTAATTTGCGCGTCAATTAAAAAACTTTTAAAATTAATTTAATGTATACAAAAACACTATTCGCTTTATTTGCTGGTGCTGTATTAGTTGGCTGTGGTTCAACTAAAAATGTAAGTAACGATTTAGCAACAAGTTTACCTATTGAGACTTCAATAAATTTATCTAACATTACAGATGATAAAGCACCTGTAACCATTAATCCTGGGCGTTTTACTACCCAAACGGTAACGTATAGACTGCCAAGGGTTATTCAAGGTACCTATTCGGTAAGTGATTTTGGGAAGTATGTAGACAATTTTAAGGCCATCGATTATAACGGAAACGAAATGCCGGTAAAGAAAGTGGATACCAATACTTGGACCATTGAAAATGCTAAGCAACTAGATAAAATTACCTATTTAGTAAACGATACTTTCGATATTGAAATTGATGGCGGTATAGGAAAAGAAACACCGTTTTCGCCTGCAGGAACCAATATAGAGCCAAACAACTATGTTTTAAACCTACACGGATTTATTGGGTATTTTGATTCTTTAAAAAACAACCAATATAAGTTAGATGTTATTGCTGCTGCAGATTTAAAGCGTACTTCGGCTTTACAAAATGTAGATTCTCAAACTAGTGAAGATGGTAAAACCATGACAACTAGTTATTATGCACCTAGATATTTTGATATTACCGATAACCCAATGATGTATGGAAACTTAGATGTTGAAGAGTTTCAAGTTGGCGATATTAAAATTGTATTAAGTGTATATTCGCCTAATAAAGTACATTCGGCAAAATCGCTTAAAGATGTAGTTTATAAAATGATGCAGGCCCAAAAAGCCTACTTAGGCGATATTAATGCTACACCACGCTACGATATTTACTTGTATTTATCGGAAGGAGAAGACGATTCTCCTAAAGGTTTCGGCGCTTTAGAGCACCACACATCAACAGTTGTTGTGTTACCAGAATCTATGAACGAGTCTGCCATTGCATCAAGCATGACAGATGTTGTGTCGCATGAGTTTTTTCATATTGTAACACCGTTAAGTGTACACTCAGAAGATGTGCATTATTTCGATTACAACAATCCAACCTTCTCTAAGCATTTATGGATGTACGAAGGGGTTACAGAGTATTTTGCAACCTTATTTCAAGTTAACCAGGGGTTAGTAGACGAGTCTGAGTTTTATAATACCATTATGGAAAAAATAGAGGCCTCTAAGCGTTTAAACGATGCTATGAGCTTTACTATAATGAGCGAAAATATTTTAAAGGCACCGTATAAAGACGAGTATTTAAACGTGTACCAAAAAGGGGCGTTAATAGGCATGTGTATCGATATTATAATGCGCGAAGAAAGCAACGGAAACCGTGGTATTTTGTCACTAATGAAAGAATTATCCAATAAATACGGTAAAAACAAACCTTTTGAGGACGATAAACTAATTAGCGAAATCACTGCTATGACTTACCCAGCCGTGGGAGAATTTTTAAACACACATGTGGTAGGAGATATTCCTATTAACTACAACACGTTTTTCGAAAAGGCAGGTTTAGAAGTTGGTGAATCGCAAATAAAAGCCAATTACATTTTAATAAATGGCGCGCCAATAGTAAGCGGCGATCCAACAAAAGGTATCTTTTTTGTAGATAGCGTTTTAGAAAACAGTTTTTGGAAAGCGCAAGGTGCGCAACCAAACGATATCATTAAATCTATAGATGGTACCGCTGTTACCTTACAAAATGCAAACCAAGTTTTAGGTCAGGTTTTTGCTTGGACCCCAGGACTAGATGTCGAGGTTGTTCTAGAAAGAGGTGGTAAAGAGGTTGTAATTAAAACAACAACAACGCAAGGGTATACCACAGGACAAGCATTAATAGAAAAGCCAAATGCTACCAAAGCACAAATAGCTTTACGTAACGCTTGGTTAAAGGGTTAAAAAAAAGAGTAAAGTAGAGTTTAAACGGCTGATGAACGTGATGTTTATCAGCCGTTTTTTTATGGCGCTACCACACCCTTCGACTCCGCTCAGGGCAGGCGGTCGGGCTTTCCAATACAAGTCCTCGCTCCCCAAAAAGGTCGCTGTGGGCTTTCCTTTTCAATCCCTAGCGCGGGTTTATTTGCCGGTGTAGGTTATAAACCCACAGGTATTTTGTGTATCCAGAATGCCATGTTTTTTCAATACTGTTAGAAGCAAGCGAGCTTAAAAAAAAACTGTATTTTATGCGTTTCTCTGCGTTAGGGATTATAGCGGCATCCTTTTTTTGCAGCCATAAACGGCAAAAAAAGACCTGCCTACGGCGGGCAGGTATAGCGAAAAGCCCGACCGCATGCGCTGAGCGGAGTCGAAGGGTGGGGTAACGCCCAAATGCTATTTAGCAACAGTAAACCTAAAGGTTGTTCCAATACCTTCTGTCGATTCTACGGTAATAGTACCTCCCAATTTGTTTATTAACGATTTTACTGTAAATAAGCCAATGCCTGTACCTTTATTGCCTTTACTATCTTCGTGGTGGGCGGTATGGAATAACTCAAACAAAAGAGGTAATTTTTCTGGTTTTATACCATTACCATTGTCTTTTACATAAAAGATGTAATGCGTTTTATTTTCATCAAAATCAATACTAACTTCAGGTAATGTTTTAAAATTATATTTATAAGCATTATCTACTAAGTTTAGTAAAATCTGATTTAAAACATAGGTGTTTACATTGTTTAAGGACGCTTTTTTAAGAAGTTTAAAATTAGAATCGTTTAAGTTTAAAACCGTTTTAATCGAATTAAATACATCTTCTAATTTAGTTTCTATTTTATCCTTATCAAGTAATTTTTCACTTTTATAATGTTTTAAAATACCATCAATATAAGCTCTTAAGGTATCGGCAGACTCTTCAATGTAATTTAAATATTCTAAATCAATTTCTGGGTGCGATGCCTTTAATTCATCCTTAAATAAACTGGTAAGCGAGGTTATATTTGCTAATGGCGATTTTAAATCGTGCGATACTTTGTTAGCAAAGGTGTTTAGCATATCATGACGCTCTTCTAGGGTGTGTAGCGTATCATTAAGCGTTTTATTTTTTAAGCGTAATTCAAAAAGCTTAACGACTTGTTTTGCTAAAATAATTAAGGAGGTCTTTTGCTCTTCTGTAAAAGTTCTTGGTGTATTATCGTAAACACATAAGGTTCCTAGGGCGTAACCATCTGGATTAAGCAAGGGAACACCAGCGTAAAAGGATACGTTATTTTCGGTAATAATAGGGTTGTCATGAAAACGAACATCTTTTGAAGCGTCCTCAACAATTAATATAGGATCGTCGCTTAAAATAGCATGTCCGCAAAACGAAATATCTCTGGGCGATTCGTTAAAATCTAAACCATAATGCGATTTTAAAAAATTTCTATCCTCGTCTAATAGTGTAATTAAAGAAATAGGAACTTTACAAAGTGTAGCTACCAAAGTGGTAATATTATCGTAGTCTTCTTCTGGTAAAGTGTCCAGAAGGTTGTATTGCTTAACGGCATTTAAACGCTTAACTTCGTTTGCCGGTAGTTCGGGCTTTATCATTTTGCTATAAAATCGGTTGCGAGGGTTAAAGGGATTGTAAAAATAGGTAAAAGCCAACTATAAAACCTAAAATCCTTCAAAAACTCCTAAACCAAATAAAGCAAAATCGTATTTAACAGGGTCGTTTGCATCTAATTTTCTTAATGCCGTATCAAGCTCAGTTAAAGCAACACCATCGTTTTGTTTGCGTTTTAGTAAACCTAATTTTCTAGCTACATTGCCCGAGTGTACATCCAATGGGCAAGATAGTTGGTTGGGCGACAGGCTATCCCAAATTCCAAAATCAACGCCTGTTTTATCGTTTCGCACCATCCAACGTAAAAACATGTTAATGCGTTTTGCTGCCGATTTTTTTAACGGATCGCTAACGTGTTTTTCTGTACGTTGTAAATGTTCAATCTCAAAAAACACAGATTTAAACTTCGATATAGCAAGCTGTACGGAGTCTTTTTCGGCATGTTTAGCAAAAACAGATTCTAATCCACCATGGTTTAAATATATATGTTGTAACGATTTTATAAACTGTATGCAGTCTTGTCCGTTAAACGTGCGGTGTACAAAAGGAGCAAGTCTGTCTAAATCGGTTTCTTCGTGGTTTATAACAAAATCGTAAGGCGAGTGATCCAGCAAATCCATTAACCTATCTGCGTTTTTAATTATGCTTTTCCGGTTTCCCCAGGCAATGGTAGAGGTTAAAAATCCTGAAATTTCAATATCTTCTTTTTTACTGAATTTATGCGGTATTTGTATCGGGTCGCTTTCAATAAATTTAGGATTATTATACTCTAAGACTTTAGCGTTTAAAAACTCTTTAAGTTCTGCTTTGGTAAGTTTTATTTGTTTTTCCTTCATAATTCAGCAAAAATAAATGTAATTAGTTGAATAAATAAGAGACTTAACAGCTTATTAAAAAGAATTCGCGCTAAATGACTAGTAAAAAGGCAGTTTTACCCATAATTGTGTTATCCCAATTTTTTTGTACTTCCTTGTGGTTTGTAGGTAATGCTATTATTAGCGATTTGGTAATTAGCTTTAATTTAAATCCGTTAGCCTTAGGTTATTTAACTTCGGCACTACAATTTGGTTTTATTATAGGTACTTTTATATTTGCTATTTTAACTATTGCCGATCGTTATTCGGCATCTAAAGTGTTTTTTGTTAGTGCCGTAGTGGCTGCATTTTTTAATGTTTTAATAGCCTTTGGTTCGCACACGCTTTTAAGTTTAATAGTACTTCGTTTTTTAACCGGCTTTTTTCTGGCAG
Organism: Algibacter amylolyticus; assembly: GCF_014202225.1. Lineage (GTDB taxonomy): Bacteria > Bacteroidota > Bacteroidia > Flavobacteriales > Flavobacteriaceae > Algibacter_B > Algibacter_B amylolyticus. Next base: position 156,178 of record NZ_JACHGE010000007.1, on the reverse strand, counting down.
GCATTTATCCGGTGGGCATGAAAATAGCATCCGATTATTTCGAGAAAGGTTTAGGTAAATCGCTAGGTTTTTTAGTTGGTGCTTTAGTGTTAGGAACAGCTTTTCCGCATGTATTAAAAGGGTTTACAGGTTTGTTTTTCTGGGAACATATGCTTTATGTTACATCTGGTTTAGCCGTTTTAGGTGGTGTTTTAGTGGTTTTATTAGTTCCCGATGGTCCTTATAAAAAGACCTTGCCGAAATTTGATGTATCCATATGTTACAAGGTTTTTAAACTTAAAACATTTAGAAGTGCAGCCTTTGGTTATTTTGGGCATATGTGGGAGTTATATGCTTTTTGGGCTTTTGTACCTGTGTTTTTAAAGGCGTATTCTAGTTATCATAGTTTAGTAGATTTTAATATTCCGTTGTACAGTTTTTATAGCATTGCCATTGGAAGTTTAGGTTGTGTAATTTCTGGTTATTTGTCTCAGCGTTTTTCTAGTAAAAAAGTTGCCGCCACGGCACTTGCTTTGTCTGGCTTATGCTGTTTGGTTTCGCCGCTTTTTTTTATGATAAATTCAGAAATTACTTTTCTGCTTTTTTTAATGTTTTGGGGTATGGTTGTTATTGCAGATTCGCCATTGTTTTCAACTTTAGTGGCTCAAAATGTAGATGCGGCATCTAAAGGTACAGCATTAACCATTGTTAATTCTATTGGTTTTGCTATTACCATTATTAGTATTCAGCTTTTAAATTATTTACAAACCGAGGTAGAGGCAAAGTATCTGTTTTTAGTATTGGCTATTGGTCCCGTTTTAGGATTGTATGCGCTTTACAATAAAAGTTAGTCTATTATATTACCATCAACCATTACCAATTTTCTATCGGCCATATTTGCCAAATCTTCATTGTGTGTAACAATTACAAAGGTTTGACCAAACTCATCACGTAGTTTAAAAAAGAGGTTGTGTAAATTTTCGGCCGATTCGCTATCTAAATTTCCCGAAGGTTCATCGGCAAAAATGAGTTCAGGATTATTTATTAACGCGCGTGCTACTGCTACTCGTTGTTGCTCGCCGCCCGAAAGTTCGTTAGGTTTATGGTTGTATCTATGTGATAATCCTAAAAAATCTAGGAGTTCTTTAGCGCGTTTTTCGGCATCAGCCTTTTTTGTACCTTTTATAAACGCAGGTAAACACACATTTTCAATGGCTGTAAATTCAGGAAGTAATTGATGAAATTGAAATATAAACCCAATATGCTCATTTCTAAACTTAGCTAAAGCTTTGTCCTTAAGCGTTGTTATATTGGTGTTGTTTATAAGTAACTCGGAGTCTGCTTTAACCGAAGCTTTATCCAAAGTACCTAAAATATGTAATAGTGTTGTTTTTCCGGCACCCGAAGCTCCAACTATAGAAACTATTTCACCTTTTTTAATTTGCAGGTTAACGCCGTTTAAAACTTGTAAATCGCCGTAGTATTTATGAATGTTTTTTGCTTGTATCATCTAAAAAAAATAACAGATGTGAAATTACTATTTAATAACGTTATAGCAAATGTTTATTGACGAATATGTTTTATTAATAGAAGATTTAATTGTGAATTCTATTTTATGCTTATATTTAAATATTATTTTGTTTTACAATAAACTTGCACAGACAAGTTGACTATATAGAATTAATTATGCCATATAAGAGTTTTGAGGAATACAGTGATGATGTTACTGATAATGTTAAAAATAAATACCAAGAAATTATTACAGATCTAGGTGAAGATACTAGTCGCGATGGCTTGTTAAAAACACCAGAGCGTGCTGCAAAAGCAATGCAGTTTTTAACCCAAGGTTACGATCAAGATCCGGTTGAGATTCTTAAAGGCGCTATGTTTAAGGAGTCTTATAACGAAATGGTAATTGTAAAAGATATTGAATTGTATTCGCTTTGCGAACATCATATTTTACCATTTTTTGGTAAGGTGCATATCGCTTATATTCCTAATGGGCAAATTGTTGGTTTAAGTAAATTACCTAGAATTGTTGATGTGTTTGCAAGACGTTTACAAGTGCAAGAGCGCTTAACTCAACAAATTTTAGATTGTATAAATGATACGCTAAATCCACAAGGTGTCGCTGTTGTTATTGAGGCTTCTCATATGTGTATGATGATGCGCGGTGTACAAAAGCAAAATTCTACCACAACGACTTCTGGTTTTAGAGGTCAGTTTGAAAAAATTGAAACTAGAAATGAATTTTTAAAGCTTATTGGAAAGTAATTCGTTTTTTAAATTTGGTATGTTTCTTGCTATATTCTTTATAAAGAAACAATTATGAATTTAGAAAATTTAAGTAAATATAAAAAGCTCGGGCTTAGTCTTGTGTTTGATGCCATTGGTATGTTAACCATTTTCGATATTATTTGGGCACCAGCATCGGGGTATTTAATGAGTAAAATGTATAAAGGCACTAAAGGTAAAGTAGCTGGTGTAATTTCATTTATAGAAGAAATTATTCCAGGGTTTGATGTTATTCCAACCTTTACCATTATGTGGTGTTTAACCTATGTATTTCAAAAGGAAGAAGAAACCATTCTTGAGGTTTAAAAATACTAGATTTAAGCTGTTGTAATTAAAAATACTAATTATTTTTTTTCTGTTTTTAGCGTTAAGTTTTTATCACTTATAGAATAGCCATCGGTTGAAAACGAGAAGCTCTTATTGTTAAATTGGCCAATCATAATAGCCTGAATTAATGGTCTTGTGTTTCGGTTTTTAGCACTTACTTCTACTATAAAATTAGCACCAGAACCACCACTAGTATCTTCTTTTTCAATAACATAGTTAACGGTTGCCATTGGGTTTAATATAATGGTGTTGTTTATATAATTTTTAACCAAGGTTCCTCCGGTATTATAATAATCTATTTTAGATATATATAAGGTGTCATTGATGCTTGTGTTTCTTACGCTTAGAGTTGCTGTAAGTAAATGTTCTGGGTTATTGTTATCAATATATATGTCTGAATATATAGGGATATAAATAAGATCCTTAAAATTTACAAGATCTTTATCTAAAGTTTGTTCAACTTCAAGAGACTTTAATTCGTCTTCTCCCGATTTATTAAGATTTGGATTTTGGTTCTGGCAAGAATTTAAAATCAATGTCAGCATGCAGAAAAATAAGATTCTCATATTGTATATCATTTTAAAGAATTTTTATAAAAATAGTAGTATTGAACTTATTTTTAATGGTTAAATAAATAATTGTTTTTCGGCTAAAATTAAAACTCAATGTAATGCGCTGTATTAAAGGGATGTAACAGCTATTTATGATGTTAGTTGAAATTAATTATAATATAAAGTATACCCACAATAATTCGAATATTCAATCTTTCAAAAATTGTTAACAAGTACCACTTAAATAACTATTTTAATTTTGTAAATTTGCCTGCGTTTATAAGCGCAACATGACAACTACAGCAAAATACATATTTGTAACCGGTGGGGTTACATCATCACTAGGAAAAGGTATCATAGCAGCATCTCTTGCTAAATTACTTCAAGCTCAAGGCTATAGGGTTACCATCCAAAAATTAGATCCATATATCAATGTCGATCCAGGAACTTTAAACCCATACGAACATGGCGAATGTTATGTTACTGAAGATGGGGCAGAGACCGATTTAGATTTAGGACATTACGAACGTTTTTTAAACAGACCAACAAGTCAGGCTAATAACGTAACTACAGGTAGAATTTACCAAAGCGTTATTGAAAAAGAACGTCGTGGTGAGTTTTTAGGTAAAACAGTCCAAGTCGTTCCTCATATTACAAATGAGATTAAAGAGCGTATTCAAAAACTTGGTAAATCTGGAGATTACGATATCGTTATTACCGAAATAGGAGGTACTGTTGGTGATATTGAATCATTACCTTACATAGAGGCTGTTCGTCAATTACGTTGGGATTTAGGAGAAAACAATGGTATTGTTATTCATTTAACATTGGTTCCATATTTATCTGCTGCAGGTGAGTTAAAAACAAAACCTACACAACATAGTGTAAAAACTTTAATGGAAAGCGGTGTGCAAGCCGATATTTTGGTGTGTAGAACAGAACACGATTTACCTAGAGATTTACGTCGCAAATTAGCATTATTTTGTAATGTTAAAGAAGAGGCTGTAATTCAATCTATAGATGCATCAACTATTTACGATGTACCTAATTTAATGCTTGAAGAAGGGTTAGATAAAGTGGTGCTTAAAAAATTAAAGCTTAAAAGTTCTAAACCAGATATCGACCAATGGAATGAATTTGTACATCGTCATAAAAATCCTAAAACTGAAGTTACTATTGGTTTAATTGGTAAATATGTAGAGTTGCAAGACTCCTATAAATCTATTTTAGAAGCCTTTATTCATGCTGGAGCTGTTAATGAGGTTAAAGTGAATGTAGAGTCGGTACATTCAGAATACATAAATAAAGATAACGCAAAATTAAAATTAGGACATCTTGACGGTGTTTTGGTTGCGCCAGGTTTTGGCGAACGTGGTATTGATGGTAAAATTGATGCAGTACAGTTTGTTAGAGAAAATAATATCCCGTTTTTAGGAATTTGCTTAGGTATGCAAATGGCTGTTATAGAATTTTCAAGAAATGTATTGGGTATTAAAGATGCAGCATCAACCGAAATGGATACTACTACTGCTAATCCAGTAATAGGATTAATGGAAGATCAAAAAAATATTACCGATAAAGGTGGTACCATGCGTTTAGGTGCTTGGGCCTGCGATTTAAAAATGGGTAGTAAAGTACGCGATATTTATAAAGCCGAAAACATTACAGAACGTCATAGACATCGTTATGAATTTAACGGCGCCTACAAAGAAAAAATTGAAGCTGCAGGTATGTTGGCAACAGGATTAAATCCTGATACAGGTTTAGTAGAAATTGTTGAAGTTCCTGAACATCCTTGGTTTATTGGGGTACAATATCACCCAGAATATAAGAGTACCGTTGCTAATCCGCATCCTTTATTTGTGGCTTTCGTTAAAGCAGCACTAAATCATAAAAAAAAGAGTAAATAATGCCACTATGGCACAATTGTAAGATTGGATAGCTATTTGATATCTTATTTTGAATTCTTGAAGATGTGAATCTTTTTTGAAGGATGGTTAAGCAATCAATAGACTAAAATCACTATAACTAACACATGGAAGAAAAGAAATTAGATATTAATTCGATTATTGGCTTTGTGCTTATTTTCGGAATATTGGCCTACATGCTTTGGCAAAATAAACCAACGCCAGAAGAACTAGAAGCTCAAGAAAAAGCAAAACAAGAGCAGGTTGAGGCAGAGCAAAAAGCAAAAGCTCAAGATGATACTTTAGTGACTACTGCAGCAGATTATGCCGTTGGTTCTGGTGTAGATTCGCTTCAAATGATTCAGTTAAAAAACAAGTTAGGTGCATTTGCGTATTCTGCAGCACAATCTAATGATAAAGAAACTGTTGTTGAAAGTGATTTATTTGCACTTAAATTTAGCAACAAAGGTGGTTTTCTTTCAGAAGTACGTTTAAAGCAATTTGTAGATTACGATTCTATTCCAATTTATATGATTAAGGATAACAATGCATCCTTTAATATAAACTTTGGAACAACAGATAGCCGAATTTTAAATACTCAAGATTTACCATTTGTACCAAAAGTTACTAAAAATGGCGATGTAACTGTGGTTTCTATGAAACTTAAAGTTTCCGAAAGTCAGTTTTTAGAATACCGTTACGAGATTAAAGAGGGCGATTATATGATAGATTTTGCTATCCGTTCTCAAGGCTTAAGTTCTGTTATTAATAGTTCGCAAGCCATTAATTTAGACTGGAAATTAAAAGGTTTCAGACATGCAAAAAGTATTTCTTATGAAAATAGATATACCGATGTGCACTATGATTATGAAGATGGTAAAGCAGATTATACCAGAGATGGTGAGGATGATGTTGAAGATGTATCTTGGATTGGTTACAAACAGCATTTCTTTTCTTCGGTATTACTAACCGATAATAAATTTAAGAATGTAAAAGTTAAAACTGAAAATTTAGTACAAGACGAAGAAATAGATACCGTTTTTACTAAAAGTTTTGCAACTTCTATTCCTTTAGAATTACAAGGTGGTGAGTTTAACCAAACTATGGATTGGTATTACGGACCAAGTGATTTTAAAGTATTGAATGCATACGATAGAAATCTAGACGAATTAGTGCCATTTGGATGGGGACTTTTTGGTTGGATTAACCGTTACATCTTTATGCCGTTATTTGGGTTCTTAGGTGGGTATATGTCTTACGGAATTGCTATTGTTGTTATGACGGTGTTGGTAAAATTCTTATTATCATTCGTGCAATACAAGCAGTTTTTATCTCAGGCAAAAATGAAAATTTTAAAGCCGGAATTAGATGCTATTCGCGAAAAGCATAAGGATAACAAAATGAAAGCGCAACAAGAAACTATGGCGTTGCAAACTAAGGCGGGAGCAAGTCCTATGGCAGGGTGTTTACCAGCTTTAATACAACTTCCTGTGTTTTATGCCTTATTCCAGTTTTTCCCATCGGCTTTCGATTTAAGACAGAAATCTTTCCTTTGGGTTAACGATTTATCGTCTTACGATGTTATTGCAAACTTGCCATTTACTATTCCGTTTTATGGAAACCACGTAAGTTTATTTCCAATATTAGCGTCTATTGCTATTTTCTTCTATATGCGATTAACTACAGGACAAAATATGCAAGCGCAACCACAACAAGAAGGCATGCCAGATATGGCAAAAATGATGAAGTATATGATGTACTTCTCTCCAATAATGATGTTGTTTTTCTTTAATAACTATGCGTCTGGTTTAAGTTTATACTACTTTATTTCTAATGTTATTAGTATTGGAATTATTTTAGTGATTAAAAACTTTATTCTTGATGAGGATAAGATTCATGCTCAAATTCAAGAAAAGAAAAAGCAGCCTAAAAAGGAAAATCGTTTTCAGAAAAAAATGGCTGAAATGATGGAACAAGCCGAAAAACAAAAACAAGCGCAACAAAAGCGTAAATAATCTTTACTGCAAGGTTTTTAAGCCCTTGTGGATACTATTAAATTAAAAAAGCTGTCAGAAATCATTTTGGCAGCTTTTTTGTTATAAGAAAGTTAGAATATATGCGTTAGTTGAGTATAATTTCCGCGAAAGCGATAAAATCAAAATTTTAAAAATGAAAATCGGTTATAATTTATTTTTCTTCTTAATGTTAAGTGGGGTTATGTTTGGTCAAACTATAAATCAGTTTGACGAAAACGGAAAACGTCATGGTGTTTGGCAAAAGAAATTTGAAGGTACAGATGTTTTAAGGTACGAAGGGCAATTTGCTCATGGCAAGGAAATAGGCTTGTTTAAGTTTTATAAGTATTATAAAAAGAAAGGCATTTTGTCTGCTACTAAGTTGTTTAATGACACTAACCAGAAGGCAGAGGTTACCTTTTTGGCGTCTAACGGAAGGGTAATTAGTAAGGGTGAAATGGATGGTAAAACCTATATTGGCACTTGGAAGTATTACCAAAAAAACTCAGATCAACTACTTATAATTGAGAACTATAATGACAATGGCGCTTTAATTGACGAACGTTTGGTGTATTATCCTAACGGGCAAATAGCCGAAAAGCAAAATTATGTTAACGGTAAATTAGATGGTGAATCTTTGTGGTTATCCGAAAAAAATGTAGTGCTTAAAAGCTATGTTTATGAAAACGGAGAACTACATGGCGATGCTAAGTTTTATAACCCAAAAGGCGAATTACTTTCGGAAGGGCGTTATAAACGCGATAAAAAAGATGGGGTTTGGAAGTACTACGAAAATGGTAAACTTACCAATGAAAAGGACTTTACATATAAACCTAAATACATAAAAAAAACGCCCTAATTTCTTAAGGCGCCTCTTTTTCATAGACAACTTTTAATTATAAAAACTAATTGTAATCTACAATCAACAAACCAAACTGTTTTATTCCGTGGCAGGAAGTAATACTTTGTCAATGACGTGTACCACACCATTTATACCTTGAATATCTACTAAGGTTGTAATAATGTTACTCATTCTTCCATTACCATCTGTAAGTGTAAAGGTAGATGTATCTGCCATAATTGGGCCACCAAGTGTACTTACATCTCCAGTTGCTAAGCCACTAGATTGTACATTAGCATTTACTATATGGTGTAACAATACAGCATCAACAGTAGAGGTTGCAATATCTGTAAGTGCATCTACTTCTAATTCTACTAATAAATCTCCAAAAGCATCATTAGTAGGAGCAAAAACAGTAAAAGGTCCTGCATCTGCATTAGATACTGTTTCAATGTAAGGGACGGTTGGATCCCCTGAATCAGCGTATACTAATGCATCTACTAAAGTAGATAATGCAGGATTTGTAGTTGCAAATGTAGCTATGGTAGGTAACGCTATAACTTGGTCAATAACATGTACAATACCATTAGTAGTCATTACATCTGGTAACGTTACCTCGGCACCACCATTAAACATGACACCTGCTGTTCCATCATAGTATAAACTTAATTTTGTTCCGCTTGGTCCATCCGCTAAAGTGTTGGTATATCCTGTATTTCCAGAAAGGTCTGCAGAAGCAATGTTGGTACCTGCAATTACGTGGTTTAATAACACTTGGGTTAATACATTGTTTGGAACTTCAGATAGTGAGCTAAAACCATTATCTGCTAAAAACGCTGTAAAAGCTGCATTTGTTGGTGCTAAAACTGTTTTGTCTCCTGCGGCTGTTAATGCATCTACTAAACCGGCTTGCACAACAGCATCAACTAGAATACTTAAATCGTCTACAGTTTGTGCCGTTTCAACTATATTAAGTTGCATTGGTGGTTCTGTTGTATTGTCATCATCATTGTTACAAGAGCTAAATGCTACTAAAAGCACTGTGGCTAAAGTTATTTTTTTTAAAGAATTTAAGATTTTCATAACGTTTGTGTTTAAGTTTTGTTTAACAAATATATAAAAATATTAAACACAAATACATTTTTGTTTAATATTTTTTATTAAAACATAGACAAAGTGGTTTTTTAAAGATGGTTATCATTTATGCTAAAAGCATTGCAATCTTGCAATAATACGTATCTTTGTAAACTAATTTTTTAAGAATGAAACGGGTTATAATAGGACTTTCTGGAGGTGTAGATTCTAGTGTTGCGGCATACTTGCTGCAACAACAAGGCTATGAGGTTATTGGTTTGTTTATGAAAAACTGGCATGATGATTCGGTTACCATTTCTAATGAGTGTCCGTGGTTAGATGATAGTAATGATGCTATGTTGGTTGCCGAAAAATTAGGTATACCATTTCAAACGGTCGATTTAAGTGAACAATATAAGGAGCGTATTGTAGATTATATGTTTCATGAATACGAAAAAGGTAGAACACCAAACCCAGATGTACTATGTAATAGAGAGATAAAGTTTGATGTTTTTATGAAAATAGCCTTAGATCTGGGAGCAGATTACGTGGCTACAGGTCATTATTGCAGAAAAGGAACCATTCAGAAGGACGGAAAAGAAGTATATCAACTTTTAGCGGGTGTTGATGGAAACAAAGATCAATCGTACTTTTTATGTCAATTATCGCAAGAACAATTATCTAAAGCATTATTTCCAATTGGCGAGTTAACAAAACCTGAGGTTAGAAAAATAGCAACCGAATTAGATTTAGTTACAGCTGAAAAGAAAGATTCTCAAGGGCTTTGTTTTATAGGTAAAGTAAAGTTGCCAGATTTTTTGCAACAACAACTTAAACCTAAAGAAGGTGTTATTGTAGAAGTACCTAAAGAACAAGCCGTTTATAGTGTGGTAAAAACGCAATTCGATTCCGAAATTGAAAAACTAGAATACCTATCACGTAAAATTGATTATAATATTAATCAAGGTAAAGTGGTTGGTAAACATCAAGGTGCGCATTATTTTACAAAAGGACAGCGTAAAGGATTAGGTGTAGGTGGCACAGTAGAACCGTTATTTGTTATTGATACCGATGTTGAAGAGAATATTATATACACCGGGCAAGGTAAAGCCCATCCTGGTTTGTACAAAAAAGCATTATTTGTTAGTAATGAAGAATTGCATTGGATTCGTGAAGACTTAGCTTTAAAGTTAGACGAAACCATGCAAGTAAAGGCAAGAATTAGATACCGACAAGCTTTAGAGGATGCAACGCTTCATAAAGTAGATGGCGGCTTGTATGTAGAGTTTAAAGAATTTCAGTCTGCAATAACCGAAGGACAATTTGTAGCTTGGTATATTGAAGATGAATTAATAGGTTCGGGAGTAATTTCATAACTTAGCAAAGCTAATGCCTTCGAGTTATGAAAAAAGTACCTATTCTATTTATCGTATTTGTTCTATTTATTAATAATGTATCTGCCCAAATAGAAGATGCTTGGGTGTACTTTACCGATAAAGAGAATGTATCTGCTTCATTGGCTAATCCAATTTCTGTACTTACCCAAAAGGCTATTGATAGAAAAAATGCGCATAACGTAACCATCGACGAAAGAGATGTACCCGTTAACGAGGCTTATATTACACAAATAAAAAATACGGCGGGTATAGCGGTATTGGCTAAATCTAAATGGTTTAATGCTGTACATGTTCGAGGCATTCAAACCAATATTGAGGCTTTAACTGGTTTAAGTTTTGTAAGTAGTATTGATTTCGCAGATAAAAATTTAAACGCAAAAAATGCTGTAGTTACCAAAAAACAGAATAAGCAATTTAAGCTTGAAAGTGCAATAACTACTTTTGATTACGGCAATTCTGCCAATCAAATCGAGATGTTTAATGGTGATGTTTTACACCTTGCAGATTACACCGGAAATGGAATGACGGTTGCTATTTTAGATGCTGGTTTCCCTAATGTAAATACAATGATGGCGTTTCAAAGATTACGAGATGCGGGTAATCTTTTAGGAAGTTACGATTTTGTAAATAGAGATGTTAATGTATTTACAGGTACATCCAGTAATCATGGTACTTTGGTATTGAGTGATTTGGCTGGTTATGTTGAAAATGATTTTGTAGGTACAGCTCCAGATGCATCGTATTATTTATTTATTACAGAAGATAATTCAAATGAAAACCCTGTTGAAGAAAGTTATTGGGTTGAAGCTGCCGAACGTGCGGATAGCTTAGGCGTCGATGTTATTAACACCTCTTTAGGTTATAAAGATTATTCGCCAAATTATACAAGATATAGTCATTCTGATGCCGATTTGGATGGCTACACCACCTACATAACACGAGGTGCAAATATAGCTTTTGAAAAAGGTTTGCTTATGGTAACTTCGGCAGGAAACTCGGGAAATGATGGAGTAGGAGCGCCTGCGGATTCTCCAAATGTATTTTCTATAGGCGCCGTTAATCCTACTGGGGAATACGCTTATTTTAGTTCTGTTGGTAGCGCCTTTCAGCCTACTCAAAAGCCAGATGTGGTAGCTCAAGGATATCCAAGTGTTGTTATTACAGAAAATGATATAATAAGTAATGCTAATGGCACTTCTTTTAGTTCACCCATTCTTGCAGGCGGAATAACATGTTTGTGGCAAGCTTTACCCGATAAAACCAATGGCGAAATCATGCAATTAGTTAGGGAGTCGGCATCACAATATAATACACCAGATTATTTTTTAGGCTATGGAATTCCTAATCTTGAATTGGCTTTAAATAGTGCATTAACGGTTAAAGAATATGGAGTTAATAATGCTTTTAAAATTTATCCGAATCCCGTTTATAATAAGTTGTTTATTGAACTACCATCAGAAGATACTACAGTTTCAGTTAAGTTATATGATGTTTTAGGAAAAGAAGTGAATAGCTTTCAAATAACGTCTTATCAAAATGAAATAAATACAACAGCATTAGCTAATGGTATATATTTTATTCGAGTTGAAAGCAGTGTTGTTTCAAAAACCTTCAAAATTATAAAGCAATAATGGCAAACAGAATTACAACTTTATTCGGAATTAAACACCCCATTATACAGGCAGGAATGGTTTGGAATAGTGGTTGGCGATTAGCATCGGCTTCAAGTAATTCGGGTATTTTAGGACTTATTGGAGCAGGATCTATGTATCCAGACGTTTTGAGAGAGCACATAAAAAAATGCAAAAAAGCAACCCATAAACCTTTTGGTGTTAATGTACCAATGTTGTATCCTAACATTCAAGAAATAATGGATATTATAGTTGAAGAAGGTGTTAAAATTGTTTTTACTTCGGCAGGAAATCCAAAAACGTGGACAGCTTGGTTAAAAGAACGCGGTATAACTGTTGTGCATGTTGTAAGCAGTGTCAAATTTGCTTTAAAAGCGCAAGAAGCAGGTGTTGATGCTATTGTGGCCGAAGGTTTTGAAGCTGGTGGACATAATGGTAGAGACGAAACTACGACCTTAGCCTTAATTCCTATGGTAAAGGAACAGATACAAATTCCTATAATAGCCGCTGGCGGAATTGCCACAGGTAGTGCCATGTTAGCAACCATGATTTTGGGTGCCGATGGTGTTCAAATTGGGAGCCGATTTGTTGCTAGTAATGAAAGTTCGGCACATCAAGATTTTAAAAAGGTTGTTGTAGATGCTAAAGAGGGTGATACACAATTAACTTTAAAAGAGTTAGCTCCGGTGCGCTTAATTAAAAACAAGTTTTACAATCAAGTACAAGACTTATATAAAACAGCGCCTACGGTAGAGCAACTTAAAGCATTGTTAGGTAGAGCAAGAGCAAAACGTGGAATGTTTGAAGGCGACCTAGAGGAAGGTGAGTTAGAAATTGGTCAAATTGCAGGGTTAATACATGATATAAAACCGGTGGCTACTATTGTTCAAGATATTATAATGGAGTTTGAAATGGCTAAAAAAAACGTCTCAAATCTTTAAAAGAAATTTACTTTAAGTATCAAGTAAAGTTTACTTTTGCAACATGCAAATTAGTAACTACACAAAAGAATTTAAATACAATTGGCAACTAGCTGCTCCTGTAATGTTGGGCATGTTAGGTCATACCTTTGTTAGTTTTGTAGATAATATCATGGTAGGGCAATTAGGTACGGCAGAACTTGCTGCGGTATCTTTAGGAAATAGCTTTATGTTTATTGCCATGTCCTTAGGTATTGGGTTTTCAACAGCCATAACCCCTTTAATTGCCGAAGCAGATTCTTCTAAAGATTTTATAAAAGGAAAATCGGCATTTAAACACGGTTTGTTTTTATGTACCGTTTTAGGGATATTACTTTTTTTACTGGTTTATTTTTCAAAACCGCTGATGTATTTAATGAAACAACCTGTTGAGGTAGTCCAATTAGCTATTCCTTATCTTAATTATGTAGCTGTATCATTAATACCCTTAATTGTGTTTCAGGGCTTTAAACAGTTTAGTGATGGTTTATCCATGACTAAATACCCAATGTATGCCACATTAATCGGGAATATTATAAATATAGTTTTAAACTATGTGTTAATATTTGGAAAGTTTGGTTTCCCAGAATTAGGCATTGTAGGAGCGGCTTACGGAACCTTAGTGTCTAGGTTAGTTATGGTTTGGTACCTGTGGTATTTATTAAAAGGTAAAGAAAAATCGAAAGCATTTGTTACCAATATTAAGTTTTTTGTGCTCGATAAGTTAATGCTTAAAAAGATTTTAAATTTAGGCGCACCTAGTGCTATGCAAATGTTTTTTGAAGTAGCTATTTTTACCGCAGCTATTTGGCTAAGCGGATTACTAGGTAAAAATCCGCAAGCGGCTAATCAAATCGCTTTAAACCTAAGTTCTATGACCTTTATGGTTGCCATGGGATTAAGTGTAGCCTCCATGATTCGTGTGGGTAATCAAAAAGGACTAAAAGCGTATTTAGAATTACGGCGTATTGCATTTTCTTTATTTTTAATGGGCACCTTACTGGCCTTTTGTTTTGCCTTGCTTTTCTTTGCTTTTCATGATTACCTTCCAAGAATATATGTCGATTTTAATGATGTAGAAAATTATGCAGATAATATGGAGGTAGTAAGTATTGCATCAAACCTATTAATAGCTGCTGCTATTTTTCAAATTAGCGATAGTATTCAGGTAGTTGTTTTAGGCGCTTTACGCGGATTGCAGGACGTAAAAATACCAACCGTAATAACATTTATATCGTATTGGTTAGTTGGGTTTCCTATAAGTTGGTTTTTAGGTGATAAAGATGCTTACGGAAGTTTTGGTATTTGGTTAGGGTTGCTGGCTGGTTTAACTACGGCTTCAATTTTATTGTATATAAGGTTTAACTATTTGACAAAAAAGTTAATTGGAAAAAGTCTTAAGTGAGCTAAAGTGTCTAGAGTATTTAAAGTTAAAAAACAATTATGACTAATAAAGAGTTTGCTCAAGTTTTAGAGAAAAGAACAATTGTATTTGCCATTGAAATTCTTAAACTTTCAGGGAGTCTTCCCAATACACCAGAATCATTAGTATTACGAAATCAAATATCAAAATCCGGGACAAGCATAGGCGCTAACTATAGAGAAGCGAATAGATCTAGAAGTCCAAAAGATTTTAAAAATAAAATAAAAATCAGTTTAGCTGAAGCAAGTGAAACAGATTACTGGCTTGAGATTATTGAGGAAATGCAAATGTTGAAAACGGTAAATATTTCTAAATTGAGAATTGAAGCCAAAGAACTTTTAGCTATTTTTACATCCATTGCTAACAAGCTTTAGTTTATTAAATTTGAGTATTATTTCATTCGAGTAAGAAAAATTTTAAGTATTTATAACTTTAGACACTTTAAACTATAAAAAAAAATGAGTCTTCCAAAATTTATATTAGGTGATAACACCGAATTCCCAAATGCAATCTATGTGATTCATACCGAATTCCCTAGGTTTATTATTAATCTTGAAAATGATGAAGTAGAGTGGTTTGAAGATTTTGATGCAGAAGACCAAGAGGAATTAGAAGTTGAAACTGAAAACGCTATAAAAGAAGCTACAGATTTTTATGATAGCGAAGTGGCTAAGTACGATGAATAAGAATGAAATACCTGTATTTAAATGATTGAACAGCTTTTACAATATGATACCGCATTATTTGTATATTTAAATGGGTTGGGTTCTGCAACCTGGGATGGTTTATGGTTAGCTATAACGCATAAGTATACCTTTGCGCCTTTATATGCGATTTTACTGTTTTTACTTTATAGGCAGTTTGGACTAAAATCGTTATTGGTTTTTATAGTAGTTATCGCTTTAATGGTAACCTTTACAGATCAAATAACTAATGTTTTTAAGCGTACGTTTATGCGACCACGACCTTGTGGCGCAGAAGATATAGCTGATAAAATTCGTTTTATAGCAGTGCGCTGTGGTAAATATGGTTTTTTCTCTGGGCATTCATCAAATACTATGGCAGCTGCTGTATTTACAGGTTTAATGCTTAGACCATACTATAAAAATTTAATCTTTATAATGTTATTATGGAGTGCTATTGTAGCTTACAGTAGGATTTATGTTGGTGTGCATTACCCTTTAGATATTTTTTGCGGAATGACTTTTGGAGCCATATCCGGATTTATGTTTTACAAATTGGGAACTTATGCCGTAAAGCGATTTGTATAAGATTAATCTTTAATACCTAATAGATAATCGGCAGCAGCAAAAGGCGTGGTTTTGTTGTTTTCTAAAAGCTGTATTTGTTCCTTTAATGCTTTTTTGATTTTAGGTGTGCTGAAGAAGTTCGATTTTAATTGATTTTCTACGGTTTGAATGAGCCAAAACGTATTCTGTTCTAACCTGTTATGTTGGAAGTATTTGCTTTTAGTGGTTGTTCTTACATAATCTAGAATAATATTCCAAATGTCTTCAATACCTTGGTTTTCTAGTGCGCTACACAAAGTAACTTTAGGTTGCCATTGCGATGCTTTTTCTGGGTAAAGGTGAAGTGCTCTTTTAAATTCTACCTGCGCTAATTTGGCTTGTTTTATGTTGTCGCCATCTGCTTTGTTAATGGCAATAGTATCGGCCATTTCAATAATGCCTCGTTTTATACCTTGCAATTCATCGCCTGCGCCTGATAGTTTTAGAAGTAGAAAGAAATCGACCATGCTATGTACGGTGGTTTCACTTTGTCCAACACCAACAGTTTCTATTATTATAACATCGAAACCTGCGGCTTCACACAAAATAATAGTTTCTCTAGTTTTTCGGGCTACACCACCAAGCGAGTCGCCCGAAGCCGACGGACGAATAAAAGCGTTATCGTCTTTAACCAGAGCTTCCATTCGGGTTTTGTCGCCTAAAATACTGCCTTTGGTAATACTGCTACTTGGGTCTATAGCTAACACTGCAACGCGTTTTCCTTGTGCGGTTAGGTGTTTTCCAAAAGCTTCAATAAACGTGCTCTTTCCAACACCGGGTACGCCAGTAATGCCAATTCTAACGGATTTATTGGCATGAGGCAAACAGGCTTTTAATATGGTGTTGGCCTGGGCTTTATGCGTTGAATTTTTACTTTCTACGAGTGTAATGGCTCTACTTAAGGCTGTAATGTCTTGGTTTAATATAGATGTTACTAAGCTGTTACTGTCTAATTTGGTTTTGCGTTTTTGTTTAAATGATGCAATAGATGCTTTGTTAGTGGTTTCGGAAATGGAAACACCTTCTTTTTCTTGTAAAGCAGATTTGTTTTTTTTAGCCATAGCCCTCCCAGTTTATCTGGATATACACGAACGTTTGTCTAAATTAACCATTTTATTTTTATTGACTGCCACATGTAACTGCGACTGAAAACTTATTTAAGTGGCACTGCAATTTTTACATCGTCCCATGCCATGGTTAGGTACAGGTTATCGGTAGAATTATCGAAAGCAATAGTAAATTGCTCGACATGGTTTGGTAATTTTTGTACAGGTACTTCAATGTTTAAAGCATCGTAATTGGGGTCCCACATAGGTTGCATTTCGGCATTTACACCCCAAGAGTATTGTTTAGAATTGAAAATAACATTCCAGGTGGAATCCTTTGGAACAGTCCAAAGGGTATATTTTCCTGCTGCTAATGGCATGCCGTTTACTTGTAGCGTTTTGTTGGTTTCGAAGGTTGTAGCTTCGTTTGCTCCTGTACGCCAAACTTGGTTAAATGGTACTAAAGCGCCAAATATTTCGCGACCTTTACGGTATGGACGGTTATAAAATACTTCGAGTTTTAAGTCGTTTAATTTAAATTCTACAGTATCTTTTGGGCTTAATCGTTTTGCAAAAATGTTTTCGACAAAAGTTGAATATAAAAATAAACCTAAAGCTATTATTGATAATAGGATTAAGGTGCGCTTTAAAAAGGTGTTCATTTAGAGATATTTATTAAGGTATAAAGATAATTTAATTGGAATAACTGATAAAGTAGAAACGTTAAATTATTTAGATTTGTTGTGAGGGAGAAATAACACAAGACAAATGGTTGGTAACAGATGTTTAAAGTAGCATGCAAACCGAGCTTGTACCTATGTTTTGTAACTGCCACCTGCAAACTTACCCGCGCTAGGGATTGTAGCGGATAGCCCACAGCCCGACGTAGGAGGAGCGAGGACTTGTAGCGGAAAGCCCGACCCTTGTGGTAGTGCCAAAATTGTTTTTTTGAAAAAAATTAAAGTTTTTTGCAACACTCTTAGTTTTTAATCGTCTTTTAAACGAACTAACCTATCTGCAGGATGCATAATGTGGATAACAACCAAAAGTAAAGCAAGCATGTTTCAAGTTGACATTATTGAGCAATGTAAACAGAATAACCGGAAGGCGCAATTGCAGTTATACAACCAGTACTGCGATGGTATGTATATTGTTGCAAAACGGTTTTTAAAGGATGCTGCCGATGCTGAAGATGTGGTACAAGAGGCGTTTATTAAGGCGTTTACCAAGCTGCATCAATACCAAGCTGAGGTTACTTTTGGTGCGTGGTTAAAACGTATTGTGGTGAATAAGAGTATTGATTTTTTAAAGGCTAAAAAGCACACGCTTGTTGAGTTAAACGAGGTGCACCTAAAGGTTATTGATACGCCTAAAGACGACAAATGGTTGGTAGAAGATACGGTAACATTAAGCGATGTTAAATTGGCTATTAACGCTTTGCCAGAAACGTATAAATATGTTGTTATGCTATATTTGATTGAAGGTTACGACCATCAAGAAATTTCGGAGATTCTAGATATTTCTGAAGTGGCATCGAGAACACAACTATCTAGAGGAAAAGTAAAATTACAAAAACTGTTAACACTTAAAAAAGATGGCACAAGACATTAGAGAGTTGTTTAAAAACGACCAGATAAAACATGAGGAGATGCCTAAAAACCATCAAAATCGTTTTCTTGAAAAATTGGATGTTGCAATGCCCGAAAAGCAAGCTGCTACCTTTGGTTGGCTTAAAATTGCTGCCAGTATTGTGGTGCTTTTAGGGGTGAGTTTTGGAGCTTATAAGTTAATTGAATCGCCCATAAAAGGTAGCACACCAGCGGTAGTTAGTACTAAAACTATTGAAACAAAATCGTTGGGTGATATCTCGCCAGGTTTAAAAATAGTGGAGGATTATTATTTAGCCAGCATAAATTTAGAGTTGGCAAAAATGACCTATACTCCAGAAACTAAGGAGTTGTTTGATGGGTATTTAAACCAGTTAAATGAACTTGATAAAGCTTACCAAAAACTATCTTTAGAGCTCACCGAGTCTGGACCAAGTGAGTTAACAGTTAATGCCTTAATTGATAATTTAAAACTGCGTTTAAATTTATTGTATCGATTAAGAGCACAATTAAAAACATTTAATACTTCTGATGGTTTAGTCGAAGAAGTATCTCAATCAATCTAAAAAAATCAAAAAATGAACAGTTTTTATATAAAATTCAAATTTGCGGTGCTCTGCTTTCTTATTTCGGGAAGTTTGGCAGCACAACAAAAATTAACCAAAGTATCGCAATCTATAAAAGTAGATAAGGATGTTGTGGTAGATTTAAACACAAGTTACTGCAGTATAGTGTTTGATACATGGAACAAAAACACTGTAGAGATAGAGGCTTATGTTGAAGGCGAAAAATTAAGCAAAGACCAATTAGACGATGCTTTAAAGCAATGGCATATAGATATTGATGCTACTACAAATAAAGTGACAATTAATGCTGGTAGTGATCAAGTTCCAAATGCTATGTGGGCACATCATGAGGCTTACGATTGCGATAATTGCGATGACGATTATGGTGTTGGAGCAATTTTAAATGAATTGAAATTTGAACTTGCAGATATGCCAGTCATGCATATTAGTGTTCCGGAAATACCACAAATGTTTGAAATGCCCGAATTACCCGAATTACCAGAAGGCGTTAATGCTATTGCTTTTGATTATGAAGCCTATAAAGAGCAGGGTGAGGATTATTTAGAGAAATGGTCGCGTAAATTTGAGTCTAAATACGGTAAAGACTACGCTAAAAAAATGGAAGCTTGGGGAGAAAAATTCGGAAAAGAGTGGAGTGACAAGTATGGTGATGATTTTGCTGAAAAAATGGAAGCTTGGGGCGAGAAGTTTGGAGAAGAATGGGGCGAAAAATATGCCGATCGTATGGAAGAATGGGGCGAGCGTTTTGCAGAGCGCATGGAAGCTCAAGCCAGTAGAGTGGAAACCCAAGCAGAACATATTGCTGCCAATGCCGAACGTATGGCGGCACAAAAGGAACGCGCTATGATGCATCGCGAAATGGCTAAGGAATATGCTAAAGACCGTAAAGCGCACCTTAAGGAACGTGCTGTTTTAATTAAAGAAAGAGAGCTAGAAATAGAAAAGCTTTTGGATAATAAATCGTCTATTAAAGTTAAAAAAACGATTAAAATTAAAATACCTAAGGATGCTAAATTACGAGTAAATGTTAAGTATGGCGAAATAGAATTTGCTAATAATATTGATAATTTAAAAGCAGATTTAGCATATACAAAGTTTAAAGCTTTAAGTATTAATGGAAGTTCTACTTCCATTAATGCTTCATATTCGCCAATACAGATTACGCACTGGAATTTAGGTGAGTTGAATTTAAATTATGTTAAAAGTGCAGATATTGAGCATGTTGCTCATTTGGTTTTAAACCTAACATCTTCGGAGGTAGATATAGAATCTTTAACAGGAAGTGCTATAATAGATAGTAATATTGGCGATGTAGATATTTATAATATTGAAGATAGTTTTAATAACTTAAATATTATTTTACAAAATAGTAATGCCGTTATTGGATTGCCTAAAACAGACTATAGTTTGCAGTATAAAGGCACGCATTCTCGTTTGGTACAGCCAGATCAGGCTGTAAAAAGTAATACCTCTAATTTTTCTACAGGAAATCCTTCTATTGGAAAAAGAATTTTAATTAACGCTAAATATAGCGATATTACTATGCAGTAAATCTACTTTTATATTTTGGTAATATTAACTATTTATTTGCCAGAATTCTAATTTTCTTCGCGTAACAAAACCAAGTTTTTTATACAGATTTATAGGCCCGAGATTAGTTTGGTCCACATGTAAAAAAGGTGTTTTGTTCTTTTCAAATATTTTATTGGATGTATGGGTAACTAGCTGCTTAGCGTAACCATTCCCAACATAATCTGGGTGTGTTATAACACCGCTAATTTCGGTAAACTGCTCTGGTTGCATACGTTCGCCTGTAATGGCGACTAATTTTTCATCCTTAAAAATGCCAAAGTAGCGTCCTAAGGTATCGGTTTTAGGTTTAAAAAAATCAGGGTAAGCGATGGCTACCAAATCCATGATTTCTTCATGATGACTTGGTTTAAGTTCTACAATGCTTTCGGTTATGGGATGGTCTATTTTTTTATAAAGTATCATTTGTAAACCAACATACTGAATAGGTGGTTTAAAAGATGAAGGCATTTTAGGTTTTTCGCCTACCATAAAAAAGGAAGGCGTTAATTTAGCATGTTCCATTATAGCAGCAGCGGTATCTGCTCCTTTTATAAACGCCCCAAAAGGTGTAAAATCTGGATGATACATTTTAGTATAACCATAATCTATTCCTTGTTGTGTATGTTTATCTGTTATTGAAAACCAAACTGGATTATCTAAAACATTTTCGTTATGCATAGTATTAAATGATATGGGCGTCTAATTGCTTTGTAATGGTTTCTATTGGTGTATCGAAATTAAACCAAAGGGTATCGTCTTGTCTTTTAAACCAGGTAAGCTGACGTTTGGCAAAACGACGCGTGTTTTTTTTAATTTCGGAGGTAGCAAACTCTAAATCCCAAGTACCCTCTAAATAGTTAAATAGTTCTTTGTATCCAACCGTGTTTAGAGCATTAAGATTCTTGTAATCTAGTAATGCTGTTACTTCGTCCAATAAACCTTCAGCCATCATAATATCTACACGTTGGTTAATACGTTGGTAAATAAGTGCTCTATCTGCCATTAAACCAATAGTAATGGTTTTAAAATTTCGTTTTACTTTCCCTTGGTTTAAAAAGGAAGAATACGGTTTACCTGTGCCTATGCAAATTTCTAAAGCGCGAATTACACGATGTGGATTAGCTATGGCTATGCTATTATAAGAGGTAATATCTAATGCTTGCAGTTGGGCTTGAAGCGATTCTAGCCCATGGGTTTCCAGTTGGGTATTTAAGGCTTCGCGAATGCTAGGATCTACTTCTGGAAAATGGTCTAAGCCTTTTGTAACGGCATCGACATACAAGCCTGAGCCACCAACCATAACTACCACATTATGAGCTTTAAATAAGGCATCGAGACATTGCAGTGCATCCTTTTCGAAGGCACCAACATTATAATTGTCCTTAATCGATTTATGATGTATAAAGTGATGTTTAGCACCTGCGAGTTCCTCGGGTGATGGTGCGGCAGTACCTATTTGCATCTCCTTGAAAAACTGACGTGAATCTGCCGAAATAATTTCGGTGTTATAGTGCTGCGCCAACTTAATACTAAGTGCCGTTTTTCCTATGGCTGTTGGGCCAATTATGGAAATAAGGTATTTGTTGTTTGTTTTCAGAAGTTAAAAGATAAAAGTTAGACTATTTCTGCACCACACACATAGCAATATTTAGCTTCGCTACGCACATCGCTTGTTAAACATTCTTTACAGGTTTTAGTTTCTATTATAATTTCTTCCTCTTCTTTTATTTCTACCTTTTTCTGTGAAGCAAACTCAGCACTAACAATACCGGTGGGTACAGCTATAATACCGTAACCTATTATCATAATAACAGAGGCCAGAAATTGTCCTACTGGAGTTACAGGAGCGATATCGCCATAACCTACAGTAGTAAGCGTTACAATAGCCCAATATACACTTCGTGGAATACTTGTAAAACCACTATCTTGTTCGCCTTCAATAAGGTACATAACGGTACCAAGAATAACACAAATAATAACCACAAACGATACAAAAACCGCAATTTTAACTCTACTAGCGCGCAGTGCTTTTAAAAAATTATTGGATTCGCCCATAAAACGGGCTAGTTTTAAAATTCTAAAAATACGCATTAATCGTAATGCTCTTAAAGCTACTAAGGAGTGCGATCCTACTAAGAAAAACGATAAATATTTAGGTATTGTTGAAAGCAAATCGATAATACCATAAAAGCTGAAAACATATTTTTTAGGACTCGAGTTGGTTATTACTCTTAAAATATATTCGATAGTAAAAAGTATGGTAATTATCCATTCGGCAATGTTAAGAAAGGTATGATATTCGGCATCAATAGTATTAACACTTTCAAGCATTACCAATAAGATACTTGCAAGTATAACAACTAAAAGTACAAGATCGAACAATTTTCCAGCCGGCGTATCCGAGTGATAAATAATTTTATAGATCCTAGCTTTCCAATGTTTATCGAATAACTTTTTCATGATATCAAATGTAGCAAAAAGTTAAGTTACTTTTTACTAGTAGCTTAAATGGTTTTTTTTAATAAAATAACCGTGTTGTTTTGAATCTCGACTATCTTACTCATAAACGCTTTTAAATAGGGGTAATAATCTACGTCGTATATTGGTGTTTTAAAATCAATTTTTAATAAGAAATTGATGCTATTACCTATTTGTTTTGAGCTAAACACCAGTTGACCTGTATTGTTTGGTAGTGCTATTTTTTGCTCTTTAGGTATTTCTACAATACTGTAATGATCATTTAATTCTATATTAAACATATAAAAATAACTATCGCTATATCCAAAATCTATAGGATAAGATCGTTCCTGTAATTTGAACGGATTTTCTTTGAAAAATGTAACGAAAAAAGGGTTTAAGTAGACATTATCGCCAACATCATCAAAATTATACTCAATAGCGTAAGATTCTTTAAAGTCTTTACTTTCTACACCATCACTTGTTACTTCAAAGTTAGAAATATCGATATAAGGGAATTTGTTTTCTAGCGTATTTATGTATTCATCTTCATTTGAATAGTATTCCTTTTTCTTGTATAGTGCGTGATATCCTGTTCTTTTAGTTTTAATGCTTCCTACTAGCAAATCATTTTCATCGAACTTTAAATTGGTTTGGTAAAATACGTTTGAGTGCGTTCTAGGATTAATGTCTATCCATGCGCTACCATTTTTAAAGTCTAGTAATCTTCCAATTTGGTTAAGGCATCTATAAGGCAAGTCTCCAAAGTTTAAATAGCTATCTGTAGCATCTAATAAGTATTGTTTATCGTTAATAGTGGCTTGTACTATAAGGTAGTTATATTCGAAAATAGCAGGAAAAATAGTAGTTGGGAAGCCATTATTTCTTGTAGAGAGTAAAACAGGTTTTACATCTATACCAGACTCACGTAAAAGGTTGTGCAATAGAATGTTTATCGATGAAACGTTTCCGGACTTATTTTTTAATAAGTCTTTTACAGATACGTTACGATATATTTTATAATCGCCATTCCATGTATAATTATCTTGAACGTAGTTGTAAATAGATTCAGCCTTATTAAGTTGGTCTGCATCATTTATAATAGCGCTACTTAACAAATCTTCGGTTTTAATAGTTTTTTTTAGTTGTTTACCTATTTCTTTATCGGTTCTAAATTCCCTATCTACATCTTTCCAAGATTTGGTATAATTTATTACTGTTCCATCGGTATCTCTAAAGGTTTCTAAATCGTATTCAATTCGCGCCAAATAGTTGCGTTTTGTGGTCATATAATCCTCCTCAATAAAGGCAGGAACGTTTTTCATGGCATAAACGCTTTCGCTACAATCGGCACTAGCACCATTTCGCATTTGCAGGCATTCTTTTTTAATAACCGAAGTGTTTGTGGTTAGTTTTTTTCCGCCTACAAGTCTGGTATGAAATAGCCAATTACCAGGAATACTCGCGTTGTATTCGCTATATAATTTAGGAATGTCGCCTTGAAACTCCCAACCTTTATAGCTAGAAACAAACGGCGAAATTATTTTATAGCTGTATGTAATAACTGAGCCTTCTTTTATATTAGGTAAAGTAAATTTAACTAGAGTGTGGTTTTCGTCGTACTTTTCTCTAAAGATATTTTTTTCTTCTAGTTTTGTTGTCGTTACCTCATTGCCATTTTTATTATAGGTTGTAGCAATTATATCTTTTATTTTTTCAGATTTTGATTTATTATTATATAAATGGATTTCAACATTTGCATTATCAAACCCTTCAGAATTTAAAATTTTTATTTTGAATTTGGCTTCAGTTCTAAGATCATAATCGTTGTTATCAACATGACTTTTACCTTGTTCATAAATTACGAGTGCATTTGCAGTTGAATCTTTAGCAAAGGTGGTACTTTCTATATCGCCAAGTACAACTTTGTAAGATTCTGAATTGTAATTTTCTTGGGCAAGGGTTGTCATGCTAAAAAGTAGAATGACTAGTGAAGTAAATTTCAACATAATTTAATCTAGGGTAATAATTTTTAAACGTTTGTTTTTTCTTAAGTAATTTTGAATAATATGCTGTGCATCTCTATTATTTTCCATTGGCGTAATAATAGATTCTAATACCTTAAGGTTAGTTATTTGGTAGTTTAAATTGAAAAATCCAATGCCTTTAAAAACGCCGTTTTCAATTAATATAGCACTGCGCTCATCAACCTCTCGACCTCTATCAACGATAACCATATTTTTGTTGGAATAGCTGTTTTTTTCAATTAAAGCCTCAACACGTTTGTTGTAAGATTCTGCAGATTCTTCTTGAATACAAGCGCCTTTACAAGCTTTTATATCGTAACCAAAACAACTTGTTTTTGTTTTATATAGGCCTGAGAGTTTTTGGCATAGGTTATAATCTTCAACAGCTCTAGTAATAAAACTTTTTCCGCTTTCGCGATTGCTAAAGGTTGTTATGGCTTTTTTACGACCATCGGCAACATCAATTTTAAGGTTTAAATAGCCATTGTCGTCTTTAAAAACGTATAAGGCGTGCGTAAATGTAGAACGACGTAAAGCTCTGTTATGTAGTGGCTTGTTCTTTTTAATCTCTTCGCTTTCTTTTAGTAGTGCTACCAATTCGCTGCCTGTAGCTTCATAGGTTACCGAGGCCACTTTAGATTGTAATTTTTTTGATTTGGAATTGGTGCCTGTAAAATGCTGATTTATACGTTTTTTTATATTGTTACTTTTGCCAATATAAATGATGTCTCCATCAGATTTATGAATGTAATAAACGCCGGTTATAGATGGTAAAGTTTCAATAATATCTAATAGCTTGGGCTCCATTTTTCGTTTGGCGCTAAGCTTTATAGATTTTTGTATAATGGTTTTAGTAGTGTCTTTAGTAAGTAGTAATTTAAAAAGTTTTACGGTTGCTAAAGCGTCACCCGAAGCCCGATGTCTGTCGGTTACTGGAATACCTAATGAGCGTACTAGTTTTCCTAAGCTATAAGAATCTTGCTCTGGAATTAAATCTTTTGAAAGCTCTACAGTACATAAGGTTTTACGTTCGTAATCGAAACCTAATCGCCTAAATTCTGTGCTTAAAATGCGGTAATCGAATTGGGCGTTATGCGCCACAAGAATACAGTCTTGAGTAATTTCTACAATACGCTTAGCAACCTCATAAAATTTAGGTGCATTACGAAGCATATTGCTATTAATTCCTGTTAGGTTTACTACAAAAGGTTGGATATCGCGTTCTGGGTTTACTAAGCTTATAAATTGATCGATCACCTCATGACCATCAAATTTATAAATAGCAATTTCAGTTATACCTTCTTCATTAAATTTACCACCTGTGGTTTCTATGTCTAGTATTGCGTAAATAGTATACCGTTATTTTTTAATTTGTATAATTTCGTGAACCAAATATACTACTTCCTACTCGAATCATTGTACTACCAGCTGCAATTGCTAAAGGAAAATCGCCACTCATACCCATACTAATAGTTTTTAAGCTACAGTATTGGGTTTGTAGGGCTTTTAAAGCATCGAAAGCAAATTTTAAACGATTGAATTCATTGGTTATTTGGTTTTCATCAGTAGTAAAAGTAGCCATCCCCATAACACCAACCACATTAATATTTTTTAATTCCGAAAATTTTTCAGATTGAATTATTTCTGATGCTTCTTCAAAAGACATTCCAAATTTAGAGTCTTCTGATGCTATTTTTAGTTGTAACAAGCAATCAATTACACGATTATGTTTTTTTGCTTGCTTATTAATTTCTTTTAATAATTTGTAATTATCAACACCATGAATTAAGCTCACAAATTCGGCCATATATTTAACCTTATTTCGTTGCACGTGGCCAATCATGTGCCATTCAATATCCTTTGGCATGTCTTGGTATTTTTCTACCATTTCCTGGATTTTATTCTCTCCAAAAATACGCTGACCTGCTTGATAAGCTTCCATTAAATCGCCAACAGGTTTTGTTTTTGAAACGGCAACTAAAGTAACATGCTCTGGAAGTTTAGATTTTATGTTGTTTAGGTTTTCTTTAATACTCATGTATCTATAAATTCTGTTTTATTAATTTAGAAAAAGCCTCTAAATCGTTAACATTATAAAAAATTTGTTTTGGGACGTAAATAAACTGATTTTTAGCAATATATATTAACCAATAGTTGTTTTTTGAAACCGCTTTTTGAATGCTATTTGCAACTAATTTCGATTCATTTCCTGCTCTTTTAAATAGCAAATACTCATTATTAAATGATAAAGTGGTTTTTGAAAATATGGGTTTATGGTCTTTTGAACCTGTCCAAAAATAGAGGTAAATTGATATTATGAAAGGGTACGCAAATGAGAAAATAATAAAAAAGGTACTAAAACTATCGTTTCCAAACTTAGGTAAATTGAAAATAGCAATAAGTATCATGATAAGGTAAAGCCACCATGATTTTTTAAATCGCGTTAATAAAACAATTTTATAATAGTTCTCTTTAGTTAATGAAAATGCCTTGGTTTCAATCATTATTTTAAAAACTGTTTCGAAACCTTTTCTGCTTTTCTACTTTCGGAATAATCGTAAAAACCTTCACCAGATTTTACACCTAATTTCCCTGCTTGCACCATATTAACTAGTAATGGGCAAGGGGCATATTTAGGGTTTTTAAAGCCGTTATACATTACATTTAAAATAGACAAGCAAACATCTAGTCCAATAAAATCGGCAAGTTGTAATGGTCCCATTGGGTGTGCCATTCCTAATTTCATTACGGTATCAATTTCATTAACACCAGCAACGCCATTGTAAAGGGTTTCAATAGATTCGTTAAGCATGGGCATTAAAATACGGTTGGCTACAAAACCAGGGTAGTCGTTTACTTCAACAGGGTCTTTTCCTAATGTTTCAGAAAGTTCCATAATGGTTTTAGTAACGGTATCGCTTGTGTTGTATCCTCTAATTATTTCAACCAGTTTCATGATTGGAACCGGATTCATAAAATGCATACCAATAACTTGCTCTGGTCTGGATGTTACAGCTGCAATTTGTGTTATAGATATGGACGATGTGTTACTAGCTAGAATGGCAGCTTCTGGACACGCTTGGTCCAATTGCTTAAATATTTTAAGTTTTAATTCTAAATTTTCAGTAGCAGCTTCAACAACTAAATCAATGGTTTTTACAGCGTCTTCTAAATTGGTATATGTGCTTATATTTGCTAGAGTATTAGATTTATCAGCTTCCGAAATTTTTTCTTTAGCAATCATTCTATCTAAATTCTTAGCAATAGTATTCATGCCTTTTTCTAAAGCGGCTTCATTAACATCTATAAGCGAGACTTTAAATCCAGATTGGGCAAAGGTATGCGCAATACCATTACCCATAGTGCCTGCACCAATTACTGCTATTTTTTTCATTTAAAAGGCATTTATTATTTGGGTAGCCACACGAAGTGCTTCGGTACCATCATGTAAAGATACAATTGGTGTCGTGTTGTTATTTATAGCATCGGCAAAGGTTTCTAATTCATCTAAAATAGAATTGTTTTCTAATACCGATGGGTTATCAAAATAGATCTGTTTTTTTACGCCTTCGGCATTTTGTAACACCATATCGAAATCGCCAGGGTTTTCTGGAGCGTCTTTCATTTTTACCACCTCACATTTTTTAGTAAGAAAATCTACAGAGATATAAGCATCCTTTTGAAAAAAGCGTGCTTTACGCATGTTTTTTAGTGAAATTCTGCTCGCTGTTAAGTTGGCAACACAGCCATTTTCGAACTCTAAACGCGCATTGGCAATATCTGGAGTATCACTAATTACCGAAACACCACTTGCCGAAATATGTTTAACCTTCGATTTTACAACGCTAAGTATAATATCAATATCATGTATCATTAAATCTAAAACCACAGGAACATCGGTACCTCTAGGATTAAACTCTGCCAATCGATGTGTTTCGATAAACATAGGCGAGTTAATTTCATCTTTAACAGCAAGATATGCCGGATTAAAACGCTCTACATGGCCTACTTGTCCGCGCAGATTATGTTCTGCTAGCAGTTCTCTAATATGTTCTGCCTCTTCAACAGTATTAGTAATAGGTTTTTCAATAAAAACATGTTTGTTTTTAGCAATAGCTTGTTTCGCACAATCGTAATGCGACAAGGTTGGCGTAACAATATCCACCATATCTACAGCATCAATAAGCGCATCTATAGAGTTGAAAAATTTATATCCAAATTCGGCTTCTACCTTTTTACCGTTTGTTTCATCGGCATCATAGAACCCAACAAGGTCGTATTTTGTAGATTGTTTAAGAAGTCTTAAATGAATTTTTCCTAGGTGACCAGCACCAAGAACTCCAGCTTTTAGCATAATTTATACGTTTTCAACAAAAATAAGATAATTAAAAGATGAAGTTAGGAAATTAATCTAAAAATTTGGCTTATAAATGGCGAAAAATAAAATCTCAATAAATAGTTTTTAGCTTAAAAATGTTTGCCTAATTTTATCCAACTAAACCACGCCAACATTGAAAGACACATTTAAGCATCAAGGATTAAGACAGCAGCTCGTTAAAATATTAGAAAACAAAGGAATAACAGATACCCGTGTTTTAAACGCCATAGGTAAAATTCCTAGGCATTTGTTTATGGATTCTAGCTTTTTAGACCATGCTTATCAAGATAAAGCATTTCCTATTGGTGCAGACCAAACTATTTCTCAACCTTATACGGTTGCTTTTCAGTCGGAATTACTAAAAATTAAACCGGGAAATAAGATTCTAGAAATTGGAACAGGAAGTGGATATCAAACTGCTGTTTTATGCGAATTGGGCGCTAAAGTTTATAGTATTGAGCGCCAAAACGAGTTGTTTAAAAAAACGAGTAAGTTTCTACCAAAACTAGGTTATCGTGCTAAGAAGTTAATTTTTGGCGATGGTTATATAGGACTTGAAGACGAGGCGCCTTTTGATGGTGTAATAGTAACAGCAGGAGCACCTTTTGTTCCAAAACCTTTGTTAAGCCAGTTAAAAATAGGAGGAAGACTTGTTATTCCTGTAGGCGACGATGTGCAAATCATGAATATGTTTACTAGAAAAGGTCCTAAAGAATTTGAACAAGAAGAGTTTGGCGAGTTTAGGTTTGTGCCCTTATTGGAGGATAAAAATTAGGGTTTTATTGCTTTTTGAAAATACCAAACAACTCATTGCCCTGTCGTGGCGTAATGCTATTATAGCAAGCCTCTAAAGTAATGATATTAAAAAAGGGCTTGAAATAGCCTAAATACTCTTGTTTAGAACCACCAAAAGGACGTTTTTCCATATCGCCTGTTAATGGCATTGAAAACCATAGGCCCACTAGTTTCCCATTAGGGTTTAGTAGTTCGTGCATTTTAGCAGCGTATTGTTGTCGGCTACTTTTTGTAGGAGGGAAGGAACAGAAAAAAGTTTGCTCTATAATTAAATCGTAGGTGTTGTTATGTGTAAAGAAATCGCCTTGAATGGCTTGGTGTACGGGGAATTCTGGGATGCGTTTTTTTAAGGCATCCAATGGTTCTTTAGAAATATCCAACACATAAACATTTTTAAAGCCCTTGTTAAATAGGTATTCGGCTTCGTAAGCATGACCAGCACCGGGAATTAAAATTTTTAAATCCTTGTTTTCTAATTGATCAATATATGCTTTTAATGGTGCCGATGGTTCTCCAATATCCCAACCGGTTTGGTTTTCTAAATAGCGTTGTGTCCAATAAGTTTCTTCTGTATTAGAATCCTGCATACCACAAATGCTTAGTTTAAATACCTTGCAGGAATAGGATGTTTATCCGTTTCTTGAGACCAAAACACATTAACAATCCACCAACGTTCCCCATCATTTAATAATTGAATACTATTTATACCGCGCATAAAAGGCGTTGGGTCTGTTTTGCTTTTAAAACATTCGTAAGTGCTAAAAACTTGAGCAATATTGCCAAAGGTATCCACTTTTCTATGTATCTCTTTTTCTATAAATCCGTTTTCAACTAACCATTTCCCCGAGCTTTTTATGTAATCTCCAGGAGACATATAAACGACTTTTAAATGCCCTTCTTTATCTTTTCCAGAAGCTATCAATTTAGCATCAGATGAAAACAGAAACTTAAATTGTTTCCAATTTCTTTCTTCGTCTTTCTCGCCAGAAATAACGTTATATAAGGTTTCTATAGTTTTATCTAAGGTTAAAACAGCGGTGCTATCTACTGTAAATTCTACAGCTTCTTTTTCTAATTTTTCGCCTTTGTCTTTATGTTTATCTTGAGCCTGAAGGTTTATGGATAAAACACTTACTAGTACAAGAATAATTAACTTTTTCATATTAAAAATTTAAGTTTGGAAATTAATAAAAATTAACTAGTCAAAGCGTTAAAAAATATATAATACTATTTGTACGCTTTCTTTATTCTGTCTAAATCGCGCTTATTATCTCTATCTTTAATCGATTCGCGTTTGTCAAATAATTTCTTACCCTTAGCCAATGCAATATCTAACTTAGCGTAACCTTTATCGTTTATAAAAAGGCGTAACGGAATAATGGTTAAACCAGAATTTTGAACTTCCTTATTTAACTTTTTTAATTCCTTTTTATTTAGTAGAAGTTTTCTGGTTGCTTTTGGTTTATGGTTATAGTAGTTACCAAAGGCATATTCTTGAATAGTCATATTCACCGCAAATAGTTCACCATTTTCGCTAAACTCGCAAAAACTTTCGGCTATAGAGGCCTTACTACTTCTTATAGATTTAATTTCGGTACCCGTTAATACAATACCAGCGGTATATTTATCGAGTATTTCGTATAGAAAGCGCGCTTTCTTATTTTGTATGTTTATGTTTTTTTGCATGCCGTACAAAATTACAGAATTTCATTCGAATTTAATTAAAAGTTAAACAAACATTAATAGATAATAAAGATTTAACCAGAAGCACTATTTTAGTAAGCATGAAAAAAATGTGTTATACATTTATATTATTGGTCTTTTTGGTGTCTTGTAAGAGTATTGAAAAACATAATACACAAATTACCAAGTTGCATACGGTACAAGACTTACATCTAGATATCGATAAGTTATATAAGCAACTTAAACGCCATCATCCTAAGTTATATCAATACACACCTAAAGCGGTTTTAGATTTTAAGTTTGATAGTTTAAAGCAATCCATTAATCGGCCTATGGATTCCAGAGCGTTTTATAAGCAATTAGCTCCCGTTGTGGCACAAGTTAAGCAAGGTCATGTTTCGGTAGGGCTAGAAGGTAAGCGGTTTACAAGAAAGGAACTTAAGGCATTAAAAAAGAAAAAATTTGAGTTTTACGATTTAGATGTTGTTTATCTAGACGGTAAACTTTGGGTAAAAAATTATAAGGGAAACGATTCTACTTTAATAGGAAAAGAAATTGTGAGTATTAATGGCGAGTCGGCAACAAAATTGGCAGAAGTTTATAAAACACGTTTTGCTTCCGATGGTTATAATAAAACACTGTATAACAGATATGTGTCCAAAACCTTTGCATTGTATTATTACAGAGATAAAGGGTTTCTAGATAGTTTACAGTTAACTTTTAAAGCTAAGGATTCTGTATTTTCAAAAGTATTAAGGCGCATCGATAAAAATCCAAAAAAAGAGAATAAGGATTCCATTAGCGCTTCCGCGGAAGACATAAAACCTAAAAAACGTAGTCTAGAGGATAAAAAAGAAAATAGACTAGCAAAAAAACAATTTAGAAAACAAAAAAGGAAACGAGGGTATATACCGAAGGATAAAAACTTTACCAGAAATTTTAAATACATAGGAAAAGATAGCTCCATAGCCTATATGAAATTAAGAAGTTTTACCAACGGCAATTATAAACGTTTTTATAAAGAAAGTTTTGCTAAAATAGATGCCAAAAACACCTCCCACTTTGTTCTAGATTTAAGAGATAATGGAGGTGGAAGAATAGCCGAAATTGATTACTTATATGGTTATTTAGCTAATAAACCGTTTCAATTTATTAAAGAAAGTGAGGTAACGAATAGGACGCCATTTATAAAATCTGTTATGAGTAATACCACACCTAATAGTATAAAAATAATTGGTTCATTGTTTTATCCCGTGGTTGCGACTTATAGTTTAATAAAAACTAAAAAACATAACGATAAAATCTATTTTGATTTTAATAAGTACACTAGAATTAAAGCTCCTAAGCCATTAGCATATACCGGAAAGTTGTTTGTCTTGATAAATGGTAATTCATTTTCGGCATCCTCAATACTCTCAACCCATTTAAAAGCTACAAAGCGCGCTACATTTATAGGGGAAGAAACTGGAGGTGCGTATAATGGAACGGTAGCAGGCGTTTTTAAAATTTATAGATTACCTGTTTCTCAAGTTAAAGTAGGCATGGGCTTAATGCAAATAGAAGCGCCACAAAAGCAAAATCCAGATGGTTATGGCATTAAACCAGATGTAGAGGTGTTACCTAATTTAATTGATATTCAATCGGGAATTGATACCGAGTTGGAGTGGATTCTTAAAGATATTTATAAATTAGATTAATTTCCTCAAAAAAACTGTTAATCCATTAATTACCTTGAATCTAAATTCGTATTTTTGATTTTCGATTTATAAATAGAAAATCTCAAAATTATTATATGAATTCATACGATGTAGCCATTATTGGTTCTGGACCCGGAGGATATGTTGCAGCTATACGTTGCGCACAATTAGGCATGAAAACGGCCATTATAGAAAAATACTCAACATTAGGAGGAACCTGTTTAAATGTAGGTTGTATACCAAGTAAAGCACTTTTAGATTCTTCGCACCATTACGACGATGCGGTAAAGCATTTTGAAGAGCATGGTATTGAAATCCCTGGTGAGGTAAAAGTGAATTTAGAGAAAATGATTGCTCGTAAACAAGCTGTTGTAGACCAAACCACTGGAGGTATTGATTTTTTAATGAAGAAAAACAATATTGATGTGTACCAAGGTTTAGGAAGCTTTAAAGATGCCACTCACATTACTATTAACGGAGAGGAAACTACCGAGATTGAAGCAAAAAACACCATTATTGCTACAGGTAGTAAGCCTTCAAACTTACCATTTATAAATATTGATAAAGAACGCATCATAACATCAACCGAAGCTTTAAAACTTAAAGAAATCCCTAAGCATTTAATAGTTATTGGTGGTGGTGTTATTGGTTTAGAGCTAGGTCAAGTTTACCGTCGTTTAGGTGCGGAAGTTACTGTTGTTGAGTATATGGATAGAATTATTCCTACAATGGATGCTGGCTTATCTAAAGAATTAAACAAAGTTTTCAAAAAAGCGAAGTTTAAAATGCAGGTTTCTCATAAAGTGAAATCGGTAGAGCGCGTAGGCGATGAAGTAATTGTAAAAGCCGATAACAAAAAAGGAGAAGAAGTTGAGTTTAAAGGCGACTACTGTTTAGTTTCTGTAGGGCGTAAGCCGTATACAGATGGTTTAAATACTGAAGCTGCAGGAGTAAAATTAGACGATAGAGGTCGTGTTGAAGTAAATGCGCATTTACAAACATCTGCATCAAACATATATGCTATTGGCGATGTTGTTAAAGGTGCTATGTTGGCGCACAAGGCAGAAGAAGAAGGTGTTTTTGTAGCCGAAACTTTAGCAGGACAAAAACCACATATTGATTATAACTTAATACCTGGTGTTGTTTATACATGGCCAGAAGTAGCTGCTGTTGGTAAAACAGAAGAGCAACTTAAGGAAGCAGGTGTCGATTATAAAGTAGGATCTTTTCCAATGCGTGCTTTAGGTAGAAGTAGAGCAAGTATGGATTTAGATGGTTTTGTGAAAATTCTTGCAGATAAAACTACCGATGAAATTTTAGGTGTACATATGATTGGAGCTCGTGCTGCAGATATGATTGCCGAAGCTGTTGTTGCTATGGAATACAGAGCCTCTGCCGAAGATGTTTCTCGTATGTCTCACGCACACCCAACATTTACAGAAGCTATTAAAGAAGCGGCCTTAGCTGCCACTGAAGATAGAGCGTTACATATCTAATTCCTGCGAAGGCAGGAATCTTATAATAAAAAAGGCTGACTTTAATAATTAAATTCAGCCTTTTTAATTTAATATATAAGTTATTTTTTGTTAAAACAAATCATTTAAAACCTTAGCCAAACGAATGCCAGCAATTTGTAACTGGCTTCTAACGGTATTAAAGTTTTCGTAAGAGTAACGGTATTTTAAGTTATCACCTGGTTTCGCAGACGCATATACCTTTTTAGTAAGTTCGTGCGTTTCGTTTACCCAATCAACAACAGTTCCTTCTTGAATAGCTTTTACTTGCTTCTTAGATAAAACATCTGCGTTTTCGGCAAGTTCATTATAACTCATATTGAAACTCTCAATCATTTCAGAATCCCAAATACGGTGTAAATTTGAATCTTCATAAAACCATTGTACTTTAAAATCGTTACCTCCTTTATCTTCTTGTAAGCCTACGTGCATAGGTTGGTGTAAATCGCCCACTAAATGTATTAATAGTTTTAAGTAAAACGCTTTATCATCATCCGTAGCATTTTTATCACTTATAATTTTTTTGCAATATTCAATGCCTGTAATTAAATCGCCTTTTGGGTTTACTCTCGAGTCTTCATAGTTTTCTTCATGAGACATATTAATATAGTGCCAAGTATAAAATTCATTGTAGCGCTTATCAGATTTTATTTCATCGGCAAATGTAGATACGAAAGCTAGCGACTTTCTTTTTAAAAGGCGTTTAACTTGTCTTTTTGTTTTTCCACATAAATGATCGTCGGCTATTTTACCAACAACACGGTGGCCAGTGGCTCCCCAAAAATCATCAAAGGCATGACTTTTAAAAGGTAAAACAAAAAAAGTAACAATTAAGCAGGTGTAAAAGAATTTCATAAATATTGATTTTGAGCAAATTTAGGAATATCCCTAATAAGTTTAGGCATTAAAACGCGCCTTAACAAAAGTTTAATTTCATTTATTATTATAGTATAATGCATCAATAAAAATCCATTAAAACAGTGTTATTTAAATGATTATAGATTAGAAACAGATAAAATCCGTTGAATCGCCTGTAAATCTGTAAGTAATTTTTGAATATCTACTATTTTTTGTGACTCTTTACAAAAGGTTGTGTCTTAATCCCTATAACAACTAAATAGCGAAAGCTAATTTTGAAAACCCTTAACAACATAAATAATCTAACTGACGAGGAATTAGTGGAAGCGATAGTGGAGACTAATAATACTTTGCTTTTTGAAACCTTATATGATAGGTACGCTACGTTAGTTTATAACAAATGCTATGGGTTTGCAAAAGATGGCGATGAAGCTAAAGATTTAACTCAGGATATATTTTTAAAGCTGTTTGTTAAATTGGCTAGTTTTAAAGGAAAATCTAAGTTTTCAACTTGGCTTTATGCTTTTTCATATAATCACTGTGTTAATTATGTAACAAGAAATACAGCTAAAAAATTTGAAAAACAGTCGGTTGATTATAAGGATATAGAAAATCTTTCAGAAGAAGAGGAAGACGATAGTAGTTTCCTTAGTATGAAGGTTGATAGATTGAAAGTGGCATTAGAATTAATTTCTCCAGAAGAGAAGATGATTTTATTGATGAAGTATCAAGATAACCTTTCTATAAAGGAAATTGTAAATGCTATGGAGATTGGAGAAAGTGCGGTTAAAATGCGAATTAAACGTGCTAAGGATAAGCTAATAGCAGTGTATAACGAAAACCAGAAATAATGGAAGATCCATTCAAATTAATAGACCAGCCCCTTAAAGAAGTTCCACCGGAACTTAAGAACAAGGTAATGAGCGATATTGCTATGGCAAAGCTTATAATGGATTTGGCGTCATTATTTTCATATAATATAGGAGATGTTATAGAAACTGTAATGAAAAATAGAAATTCCGATAATTAAAATTTAACCAACAACAACCCTAACAAAAAAATTAATAATTATGGATAAAGCAACACAATGGAAAGACATGGCCATGGAATCTTTAACAACGATGTGGCTTGAAATATCAAAAATATTTCCAAATATAATAGGTACCATCATTGTACTTGTATTTGGATGGCTAATAACAAAATTAATAGTTAAGATTATTAAAAAAGCTTTAAAGCTTGCTAAGGCAGAAAAGTTAGATGATGCTATTAACGAAATAGAAATTGTAGAAGGCAAAAAACTAAATTTCGACACCATAAAAATTGTGTCGAGTTTTGTTAAATGGGTAATGTATATCATGCTATTTATTATGGCATCGGATATTATGAACCTTACTATGATCTCAGAGCAAATTAGCAACTTGTTAGGCTTATTACCACAGTTATTTGCAGCCTTAGTAATTTTTACAGTAGGATTAATACTTGCTAACCTTATTAAGAAAGGTATAAAATCATTTTTTGAATCCATGGATTTATCTGGAGCAAAAATGATTAGTCAGGTAGTCTTTTTTCTTATTTTAATTTTTGTATCCATTACAGCACTAAATCAAGCGGGTATAGATACCGAGATAATAACGAGCAATTTAACCATGATTTTGGCGGCCTT
Source organism: Algibacter amylolyticus (assembly GCF_014202225.1). Taxonomy (GTDB): domain Bacteria; phylum Bacteroidota; class Bacteroidia; order Flavobacteriales; family Flavobacteriaceae; genus Algibacter_B; species Algibacter_B amylolyticus. The sequence continues at coordinate 118,606 of NZ_JACHGE010000007.1, read as the reverse complement.
TTTAATAGCCTTTGCACTAGCTTTAGGTTTAGGAGCACAAAAGGTAGTAGCCGATTTGCTAAGAACTTTTTATACTAGAAAAACATACGAGTTAGGTCAGAAAATAGAATTCAATAATTTAAAAGGAAGTATTGAATCTATTGACGGGATAACCGTAACCATTAAAACTGAAGAAGGAAAATTAATAGTACCAATTAAAGATATTGTAGAGAGTCAAGTAAGTATACAGGATTAACTTTAAGTTAGGGTTAAAATTTGGTTGGTTACTTTTCTGTACACCGAAAAACTCTCTACTCTTATATTACACCTCTTTCGTTATGAGTTTCATCATAACTTAAGAGGTTTTTTTATTTAAAAAAGTATTGAAACGGGATGAATTTAATAGATTTATTTTTTTTTAAATTTACTTAAAATCATTAAAATAGGTTTTTTCTGTCATAAATAAATACTTTTAAACGATTAAATATGTCTTTAATCGATTTGGTTAACCAATTTTGCTTAAAAAGTTCATCGGGGTATCTATTCTGTAATATTGGAGTATAAATAACCAATAACCCTTTTAATTTTGACAGACGAACAATTAGTATCCGCAATAGTAGTAAAAAACGATTCAGCTTTATTTGAAATTTTATACGATAGATTTTCAAAGCGTATTTACAATAAATGTTATTCTTTTGTAAACGATGAAGACGAAGCTAAAGATTTAACTCAAGACATCTTTTTAAAGTTATATGTAAAACTTTCAAGTTTTAAAGGAGATTCTAAATTCTCAACTTGGGTATACTCTTTTACATATAATCATTGTGTAAATTATTTATCTAGAAGTAAAGTAAAAAAATACGAAAAGCGTTTTCCTGATTATTATGATGCAGCCGATTTAACTGAAGAAAGTTATAGCAACCAAGATTTGGTTGATAAATTAAACTACGGTTTAAGTATGATTTCTGCTGAAGATAAATCAATTTTATTATTGAAATACCAAAGCGATTTGTCTATTAAAAATATTGAAGAGGTTATGGGGCTTGGAACAAGTGCAGTTAAAATGAGAATAAAAAGAGCAAAAGAAAAGTTAGTTAATACTTGTGCTCTGGTATAACAAGTAAATTGTAGTTAGTTATATATAAACAGAGTTTTCTATAAGTTAGGGTTAATTTGGTTGGTTAATACTTGTTAATATTGAAACTTTCTATATTTAAATCCCTTTTCATTAATTTGGAAAGGGTTTTTTGGTTTTTAGAACTTTTCTAAAATCTTTAATACATCCTTTTTGTAACTTCTACTTATGGTTAAAGCGATGTTATTAATGGTTATTTCTTCGTTAGTAAAAGATTCTATATGCTTTAATGCTATTATATAAGATCTGTGAATTCTTAAAAAATGAGCATTAGGTAGTTTGGCTTCTATAGCGCTAATAGTTTCTCTAGTTACTATGGTTTTATTGGCTAAATGAATTTTAATGTAATCGCTATAGCTTTCAATATAAATAATAGATTCAAAATCAATTTTTATCATACGTCTATCTGCACGCACAAACATAAAATTGTTATTAACTGTTTGGGTTTGTTCCATTGAACTGGCTTGCGTATAGATATCAAAATAGTTATTTACCGCTTTTAGCAATCTATCAAAAGAAATGGGTTTTAATAAATAATCTACCGCTTGCAACTCAAAACCTTCAACGGCATAATCACGATAGGCGGTGGTAAATATTATTTTAACATCGGTATTTATAGATTTTGCAAACGAAATACCTGAGATTTCGGGCATATTTATATCCAGAAAAATTAAATCGACTTTATGTTCCCTTAGCGCATTAAAAGCTTCAATAGCATTCCTGCAATGCTTTACAATAGTAATTTTTGGAATTTTAGCAACATGCGTTGCGATTACCTCTCTAGCAATAGCTTCATCATCAATAATAATGCACGATATGTCTTTACTTGCTGTCATTAATTAACCATATTAAGCTTTAAATGTACCTTAAATAATCCGTTTTCATTATTAATGTTAAGCGTGTATTGGTTTTTATAGAGTAAATCTAATCGCTTTTTAATGTTGTCTAAACCTATGCCGTTTTCTGAAGCGGTATTAGCATTACTAGTGTTTTCAATAGTAAAAAAGAGGCTTTTATTTTCGCAATACAAATTGATGTTTACGGTTAGAATACCATTTTTTAAACTGCCATGTTTAAAACTGTTTTCTACAAAGGGCAGTAGGAGCATAGGGGCAATGTTAGTTTCTGTAAGTATGTTTTCAGTTTTAAAATCTATGTGTAGCGTGTTATTAAAACGCATTTTTTCCAACTCTATATAATCGTTAATATGATGTATTTCATCATTAAGCGAAACAAAAGGTTTATCTACTTGATACAATAAATAATCTAACAAATTTGAAAGCTTTAAAATCATTTCGGGCGTTTCGTCCGCTTTCTTTAAAGCAAAACCATACATGGTATTTAAGGTGTTAAATAGAAAATGTGGGTGAATTTGCATCTTCAAATAATTTAACTCTTGCTCTTTTAGTTTTAGTTGGGTTTCAAGAATTTTAGTTTCTAATATTTTTGTGTCTTCGGTATGTTTTAAATTTAGTTTTAAAAGCTTAAAAGCGCTTACTATAACAACTACCAAGTAAACTGCAATAGCCACTAACAATAAGCTTTTGCTTATGGGCGCCATATTAGCATACTTAAAATTAGAAAGGTAAACTAAGCCGTAAAACACAGATAATAAAATAAGATACGTTGATATAATTAAGGCGTATAAACTGTACAACCCAAATAAAGCATAGCGTTTTGTAACCAGGTATTCTGGTATTATTTTATAAATAAAAACATAGGTTGTTGCAACAGTAATAGGCATTAAAAACAGGGAGAAGGATAATACATAACTAAAGTCGCTACTATCCACACCAAAAAAATAGGTGTAAAACAGCAAGACTCCACACCAAAAGGCAACGTGGAGTATTACCTGTCCTATTTTTTTTAAAATGAATTGCTTTGTTAGCATTACAAATGTTTTAGGAATTTTGTCAATTCGAGTGTGTTTTTACTCATTATTATGAGTGAAATTTGTTTCGAGTATATAATATTCCGTTTTAAAACGTATTATTCTAGATCAAACTGTGCTTAGCTTATTAAGTAAAAACACAGTTCGGTTTATATTACAATAATACTATAAATTTTAAGGGCTTAAATATTTTGTAGACGAATAACCGGTTTAATTACGGTTTTAGCATATTGCTGTTTTAATTGCTAAATTCGTTATCCGTCGCATATTAATTTTTAGTACACATTAAGGCTATATGTTTGTACCATGTTTAATTAAAACCAATTAATTATGTTTATGTTATCAGTTGTTTTCTTGAATGTTTTTGTAGATAGATTTATGGAAGGCGGACCACTATTTATGTCCTTAATATTAATTTGTCTGTTGTTGGCAATAGCGTTTCTCGTTATGGGCTTTGTTAATTTGAAAAAGGATATTTTAAAATCTAAAAAAATGACCAAACTAGCATCCGATGTTAGTATATTAGGTTTAGTATTTGGGTTTTTAGGTTCTACAATTGGCATGATTACAGCCTTTGATGCTATAGAGTCTATTGGCGGTATTAGCCAAGGCATGATGGCCACAGGACTTAAAGTAGCCTTTTTAACTACTGTATTTGGCTGTATTACTTTTATTTTACCACGAATAGGCATTATTGTTTTAAGAGGCTTACAGAAGGGTTAGTAGCTATAGCGGTTCTTCATCAATCAATTAATCGAATTATTTAAAATCTCTTTTTCATTAGATTGAAAGAGAGGTTTTTGCATGTTTTAATAAATCCTCGATAGCGCTAGTTTAAATTAGTGACGTATTGAGTGCGTCCAGTTTAGGAGTATGATTAAAATGGGCATTAGTAAATACTAGCGCTAGCGTAACGAATTATAAAATTAACCCAAGCAAGCAACTCCATAGAAATCACCTAATAATTATACTAGGCAGATAGGTGCGTTAGGGATTGCAGTGAAAAGCCCACAGCCCGACGTAGGAGGAGCGAGGACTTGCAGCGGAAAGCGCGACCCTTGTGGTAACGCCCAAAAAATATCAATAGGAAACTTAAACACTAATTCTTAAAAACGCAACCCACTGAAAACTGCCGCTGAAAACTGCGACTTATTTCCTTTTATTACGTCTGTTATAGTTTTTATCGCCTTTAGTTTTAGGTTTTTTGTACTTGGCAGCAATTTTAAATTTATAAGAACCGCCTAAGTTTTCTTTAGAGTTTTTCTCAGATTTTTCATGAAAGGCTGGTCCTGGAGCATCTTCGTCTTTACTACGTTTGTTTGGGTTGTTACGCTCTTTTATTTGCGGACGTTCCTCTTCAATAAGATCGGTAGAAATGGTTACGGTTTCTGGAATTTCTAGAACCGGAATGGTCATTTTCATTAACAACTCGATATTTTCGATAGCTTCTTGCTCTTTTTTAGTGGTAAAAACAAGGGCTTCACCTTCGCGTTCCGCACGACCTGTTCTACCAATACGGTGCATGTAGTTTTCGGGGAAATCTGGTGTATCGAAATTAATAACATGCGATACGTTATCGATATCTAAACCACGTGCCATAACATCGGTAGCTACTAAAATACGGTTTTCGCCATTTCGAAATTGCTCGATACTACGTAGCCTGTAATTTTGTGTTTTGTTGGAGTGGATTACGCATAACTCGTCGTGAAAACGCTCATCCAAATTATCGAATAAACGGTCTGCCATACGTTTATAGGCTACAAAAATTAATACTTTATTAAAGCGCTCTTTATCTTTTAATAAATGGGTTAACAAATTTACCTTGGTGTAAAAGTTAGGCACTATGTAACGCTGTTGCGATATATTATCTAGCGGTGTTCCAGAAACGGCAATGGATACGCGCTCAGGACTTTTAAAGAAATCGTTAATTAGTAAATCGACATCTTGCGTCATGGTTGCCGAAAACATAATGTTTTGGCGCTTTTCTGGCAGGATATCAAAAATGTTTATTAACTGGTGTCTAAAACCTAAATCCAGCATAACATCCACCTCGTCAATTACTAATTTTTGTATGGATTTAAGTTGTAAAACTCGTGTTAAAGCTAAATCGTAAAGGCGACCAGGTGTGGCTACTAAAATATCGATACCTTCGGCAATGGCTTGTTTTTGGGTATTTATATTGGTGCCACCGTAAACACCTAAAACACGATTGTTTATGTATTTTGATAGTTTTTCTATTTCGTCTACAACCTGCACAACTAACTCTCTTGTTGGTACTAAAACCAAAACTCTTGGGTTTTCTTGTTTCGAAAATTTTAAGTTTTTAAGTATTGGCAGCATATAGGCATAAGTTTTACCTGTACCTGTTTGTGCTATACCAACCACGTCTTTACCAGATGCCACAATGTTAAAGGCCTCTTCTTGTATAGGCGTAGGTGTTGTAAAACCTAAGTCGCTAAGTGCGTTAAGTAAAGGTGTGTTTAAATTTAAATCTTCAAAATGTGCCATAAGTTTCTGTAATACTACTGTTGTTTGCTTTGCAATTAAAGTGAGGTGCCTTAAAAATAAAAGTTACACCTAAGCTTAAATTACAAAATAGTGCTATTTAGCGCGCAAAGTTAAGCTTATTTATTCTGTTAGACTAAATGGCTATTATGTATTTCAATACTATAGGTGGCTTGGTAACTTTTATTTGGGGCTAAACTAATAATCCCTTCTTTTTCTATTAGGTTTTGGTTAGTGTCTTCGCTATCTGCTATACCCAGCCATGGCTCTATACATACATAGTCGCCGTTTGGTTTTGCCCAAAGCCCTAAATAGTCGAAATCATGGTGACTTACCGTTAAAATAGGACCGTGATTCGCACTTTTTAAGGTCACTTTTTTAGATTTTAAATCTTTAAAAATAAGCGCGTCCTTTTTAAATATATCGCGGTTTAGTTCAATTTTATTCGAGTTATCAAATACCTGTTCTGTATTGGCAGTTATTAAACCATTTTCCATATTCACTAAATGCGTTTTGGAGTTTTCGGTGTGTTCAAACTCGAAGGAGTAATCTTCGTAATTTTCGTTTTGGTAAACAGGGCATTTAAAAGCGGGGTGGCCGCCAACCGAAAAATACATGGTGTTGTCATCTAGGTTTTTTATGCTATGTTTTACTTCAATAGTGTTTTCTGTAAGTGTGTAAGTAATTAAAAACTCAAAATTAAAAGGGTATTTTTTTATTAAATCATTATTACTAACAAGTTTAAAGGTAATACTGTTTTTAGTTTGTTCAAGTAGTGTAATATCTTCATTATTTCTAATAAAACCATGTTTTGGTAACTCGTATTTATGGTCTTCAAAAATATAAGTATTATCTTTTAGTGCACCAATAATAGGGAATAGATTAGGCGCGTAACTACCCCAAATATCGGGGTCTGCATGCCACATAAAAGCGATGTTGTTTTTTAAACCGGTAATGCCGCATAGCTCTGCGCCCGTTTTTTTAATGTCAATTTTAAGGATATTATTTTCTAAGCTGTACATGAATTTTTTAAATTTAAAACAATGTACAAAAATCTTAAATTTTAAAAAGCGGTTTACTGATTTTTGATGTTAACAGAATATCATTTTTATTAAAAGCATAAACAAAGGGTTATAAGTTTTACTAAAATAATTGATAAAATTTTAGACAGGCTTTATGGATTCTAACTAACTTTGCTTAGAATTTATTGTGACTTAAGGTTAAAATGAATTCCTAATAATTTATTTAATTGAGGACAAAACAAATTCATACTTTCGAGGATATCGAAAAATTTAAAACCCAGCTGCTTAATTGGGCTCAACAATTTGATGAAGTTGTATGGCTAGACTCTAACCCAAACACCAACAAAAATGAGCAAAAGCATTACAGTTACGATGCTATTTTGGCGGTAGAAGCTTTTACGAGTATTAAAACAGATTACCACCAAGGTTTCGAGAAACTTAAAGAGTACCAAGGCTATACCAACGATTGGATTTTTGGTTACCTAACCTACGATTTAAAAAACGATACCGAAGCGTTAAAGTCTAGTAAATTTGATGGATTAGGCTTTTCCGATATGTGTTTCTTTCAGCCAAAAAAGGTGTTTTTAATTAGTGGTAACCAAGTTGAAATTCAATATTTAAATTTTGTTGACGACGAAATTGACGACGACCTACTAGCCATAAAAATACGTACGCAAGTAGCTCGCGGACAAGCATATTCCGATATTAAAATTAAGCTACGTACCCATAAGGATGCTTACTTCGAGAAGGTAAACACCATGCTAGAGCATATTTACCGTGGCGACATTTACGAGGCCAATTTTTGCCAAGAGTTTTATGCCGAAAATAAGGAAATAAACCCTTTGGAAACCTACCAAAAACTCAATAGTATTTCCAAACCGCCCTTTGCAGCGTTTATAAAGCTGGAAGATAAGTATGTACTTAGTGCATCGCCCGAGCGCTATTTAAAAAAGCAAGGCAATACCATAATTTCGCAACCCATAAAAGGGACAGCAAAACGTGCAATGAATACCGCCGACGATAATTTGCTAAAAACAAACCTACATAAAGATAAAAAGGAACGTAGCGAAAACATTATGATAGTCGATTTAGTGCGTAACGATTTATCAAAAACAGCATTAAAAGGCAGTGTAAAAGTCGAGGAGTTATGTAAAATTTACACCTTCCAGCAAGTGCATCACATGATTTCTACAATCACTTCTCAGGTGGATCCAAGCACGCATCCAGTCGATATTATAAAAAGCACATTCCCAATGGGTAGCATGACGGGAGCGCCAAAATTATCGGCCATGAAAATTATAGAAACCCTCGAGGATTGCAAACGCGGAATCTATTCCGGTGCCATCGGGTATTTTACACCCACGGGCGATTTCGATTTTAACGTCGTAATACGAAGCATTCTCTACAATAAAACCAAAAAATTCGTCTCTTATTCCGTTGGTGGCGCCATAACAGCCAAAAGCGATCCCTTAAAAGAGTACGAGGAATGCCTAATAAAAGCCAAGGCTATGCGCGATGTTTTAGAAAATTAAAAGGTTTATGGCGCCTGCCTGCCGGCAGGCAGGCAACCCAAGGGTCGGGCTTTACACTATATCTTTTTTTGCCATTTATGGCAGCAAAAAAAGGATGCCGTTTCAATCCCTTGCGCACGCATCTGCCAGCGCAGGTTTTAAAACAGAAATCTATGGTATATTTTAAAAACTTAAGGCTTCTCATCTTTTGCGAGAATAAAATAAAACTTAACTTTGAGCGTGCACAATACATTACAAACTCATATCAATAAAAACCTCTCGTTTTTAAACGAAGGTAAAATACTAATCGCTATTTCTGGCGGAATAGACAGCGTGGTGCTAACTCATTTATGTCACCAATTAAAACTAGATATAACCTTAGCACATTGCAATTTTAATTTAAGAGGCGCCGAAAGTGAAGCCGACGAAGCATCGGTAGCTAATCTTGCCAATAAATTAAATCTAGAAGTCTTTGTAGAACGTTTCGATACGCAAACTTTTGCCACAGATGCTAAGTTGTCCATTCAAATGGCGGCACGCGAGTTGCGTTACAATTGGTTTAACGATTTAGCCAATCAATTAAAATTCGATTACATATTAACCGCACATCATGCCGACGATAATCTAGAAACATTTTTAATCAATTTTACAAGAGGAACAGGGTTAGAAGGTCTCACAGGAATACCCGAAGTTAATGGTAAGTTTGTGCGCCCATTATTACCATTTTCATCTCAAGACATCGAAAACTATGCCGCGAAAAATAACATATCTTGGCGCGACGATAGTAGTAATAAATCGGTAAAATATTTACGAAATAAATTAAGACACCAAGTCATTCCTGTTTTAAAGGAAATAAACCCAAGTTTGCTACAAAGTTTTCAAAACACACTCAATAATCTAAAGGAAACAAATCATATCGTCGAAGATAGTGTCGATACTTTTTTAAATAAAGCTATCGAAAATATAGAGGGTAACGAAGTACGGTTTAAAATTGCCGAATTTAAAAAACTTAACAACCCTAAGCCATACCTTTATGAGGCTTTAAAGGAATTTGGTTTCACCCAATGGGACGATATTGTTAGTTTATTGGATGGCGAAACCGGTAAGCAAGTATTTTCTAACACCTACCGATTAATAAAAAACAGAGCGCATTTATTGCTAAGTAAAATAGATGTGGAGCATCATAAATCTATTTCAGTTTTAAAAAACGAAAAGCAAATAGAAACACCTTTCGGCATCTTATTTTTCGATGAAGCCGACGCTATTTTTGGAAAACGAACCAATGTTATCTATGTTGATAAAAGCAAGCTGCAGTTTCCTTTAACTATTAAGAAATATGAAGAAGGCGATGTGTTTTATCCGTTAGGCATGACAGGAAAGAAAAAAGTAAGTAAGTATTTTAAAGACGAAAAATTATCACTTTTAGATAAAGAAAATACATGGCTCCTCTATTCAGGCAAAGACATCGTGTGGGTAATTAACAGGCGCGCCGATAACCGGTTTAGAGTAACAGAAAGTACCAAACAAATAATGAAAATTGAATTGAAATAGCGCATAGCTTTAAATTCTCTTTTCCACGTATATAATAGTAAGCTTATAATATTTCTTATTAAAACTTAAAAAAAGCATCCATTTGATTTTACAAGGCAACATAGTAGACATACAAAATAAACGCATTTACAAAGGAGAAATTACATTTGTAAACGGTAAAATTGTTTCTATTCAAGAAAAGGAGCATCAGGTTAACCAATATATAATTCCAGGTTTTGTAGATGCGCATATTCATATAGAAAGTTCTATGTTAGTGCCTAGTGAGTTTGCTAAACTAGCAGTAACTCATGGCACAGTATCAACCGTTTCCGATCCGCATGAAATAGCTAATGTATTAGGGGTTAAAGGTGTGGAGTTTATGATTGAAAACGGAAAGCAAGTCCCTTTTAAATTCAACTTTGGGGCACCGTCTTGTGTTCCTGCTACAGATTTTGAATCGGCTGGAGCCATTATAGATTCCGATGATATTAAAGTACTTCTTGAAAACCCCGATATTAAGTATTTAGCTGAAATGATGAATTACCCTGGCGTTCTTTTTAATGACGATGAAGTCATGAAAAAAATAGCTTGGGCTAAATATTTTAATAAACCTATTGATGGACATGCACCAGGACTAAGAGGTAAAGATGTATCGAAGTATATTCGTGCAGGAATTACAACCGATCATGAGTGTTTTACCTTTGATGAGGCTCTAGAGAAGCTTCAAAAAGGCATGAAAATTTTAATTAGAGAAGGAAGTGCTGCTAAAAATTTCGATGCTTTAATTGATTTGTTACCAGAACATTTTGAAAACATGATGTTTTGTAGCGACGATAAACACCCAGACGATTTAATTTTAGGACATATTAATCAACTGTGTGAGCGTGCAGTAGCAAAGGGAATCGATGTGTTTAAAGTCTTGCAAGCCGCTTGTATTAATCCTGTAAAACATTATAATCTAGATGTTGGTTTACTGCAAAAAGGCGATGATGCAGATTTAATTGTGTTGCAAGATTTAAGAACTTTTAAAACGCTTCAAACCTATATAAAAGGAGAACTTGTTTTTACTGATGGAAAATCGTTAATACAGGATGTCACCTTTGAAAATCTCAATAATTTTAACTGTAATGAAAAAGAAGTTACCGATTTTAGAGTAGAATCTACAGCAAAACAAATTCGTGTAATTGAAGCTTTAGAAGGGCAGTTGGTAACCAATGAGTTAGTTGAAAAAGCGAAACACCAAGGTGGTAACTTAGTATCCAATGTTAAGAATGATATTTTAAAAATGACGGTTGTAAATCGTTATGAAAATCAAAAGCCAGCTATGGCATTTATAAAGAATTTTGGTTTAACCGAAGGTGCTATTGCATCATCTGTTGGGCATGATTCTCATAATATCATTGCTGTAGGTGTTTCAGACGAAGCCATCAGTAAAGCGGTAAATGTTATTATAAAAAATAAAGGTGGAATTTGTGCTGTTTCCAATTCCGAAGAAAAAATAGTGTCTCTTCCAGTAGCAGGAATTATGAGCGATAAAGATGGCGAAACTATAGGGAAGCAATATGCGGAGTTAGATAAAATGGCGAAAACTTTAGGAAGTAAACTACATGCGCCTTATATGACCTTGTCTTTTATGGCTTTATTAGTTATACCTTCGTTAAAATTAAGCGATAAAGGATTATTTAACGGAAATACTTTTAAATTTGCAGACCTTAAAGTAAAATAAATACATGCCAATAGTAGAGTCAACATACAAGCCACCATTATTCTTTAAAAAAGGATTTGTATCCACAGTGTATTCTGGATTGGTGCGTCGCGTAGCTATAAAACAAGAACGTGAACGTATTACATTAATTGATGGCGATTTTTTAGACTTAGATTGGAGTTATTCTAAACAAAAAACAAATAAGCTTGTTGTGCTTCTGCATGGTTTAGAAGGCAACGGACAACGTCCCTACATGACGGGAACAGCAAAATTATTTAACGAAAATAATATTGATGCTGTTTGTATAAATTTTAGAGGCTGTAGTGGCGAAGACAATTTAAAATATAGAAGTTATCATTCTGGTGATACTGAGGATTTAAAAAATGTTTTGGCCCATATTAATGGCACAAAATCTTATTCAGAAATTTACTTAAAAGGCATTAGTTTAGGTGCTAATATTATTCTAAAATATTTAGGAGAACGAAATATTATTCCTGAAGAGGTTAAAGCGGCAATAGCTGTTTCTGTACCGTGTTATTTAGCAGGTTCGGCATTGCAATTGCATACGTTTAAAAACAAATTATACCACGATAGGTTTTTAAAACATTTATTAAACAGGTTAAAGGTTAAACAGAAAAAGTTTCCTGATAAGCTAAATGATAAAACGCTAGAATCTATAAAGACATTAACAGATTTCGATAATGTGTATACCGCAAAAGCACACGATTTTGAAGATGCTTTAGATTATTATGTACGTAGTAGTAGTTTACAGTTTTTGCCGAAAATAAAAATTCCAACTTTAATTATTAATGCTTTAAACGATTCTTTTTTATCTCCAGAATGTTATCCAGTAAAGGAGGCTAAAAACAATGATAATTTGTATTTAGAAATGCCTAATTATGGTGGGCATGCAGGTTTTATAGATAAAAAGAATGTGTATTATAATGAAAAACGTGCCTTACAATTTGTAAAAAATAAGGTCTCTTAAATCACTATTTTTTTAGTAAGTTTCCTGTATTTTTAGATTAATGTATAACGTTATTTAGATGTCCTAAGGCTCTCCGGAAATCCTTCAATTACAATACCCCAAAGTTCAGGTAAAACAAAATAGACAAAAAGCGTTAAAATGATTATCGATATGATATTCATAACAATCCCTTTACTAACCATATCAGGTATTCTTAAGTAACCGGATCCAAAAACTACGGCATTAGGCGGTGTTGCCACCGGAAGCATAAAGGCACACGATGCCGCTACAGCTGCACCAACCATTAAAATAAACGGGTGTATATCTATAGTGATTGCCATTGGTGCTAATACAGGTAATAGCATAGCAGTAGTGGCTAAATTGGATGTGATTTCGGTAAGGAAATTTACCGCTGCTATTAAAAGGAAAATTAAAAGTATGGTGGTTACGCCTTCTAATGCAGTCATTTGGCTTCCTATCCAAGAGGCTAATCCACTAGAATCAAAACCTTTTGCTAACGCCATACCGCCTCCAAAAAGTAAAATAATACCCCAAGGTAAATTCTTGGTGTCTTTCCACGAAATTAAATTCTCGTGCTTGGTTTTTGATGGTATCAAGAATAAAATGATAGCAAATAAAATAGCTATAATAGTATCATCAATTTGCGGTAAGAGTTTCGTTAATAAAAAGGAGCGGGTTATCCAACAAAAAGCAGTTGCTGCAAAAACGGTAGCTATTACTTTTTCTTCATAAGTCATTTTACCAAGTAACTTTAGCAAACGTTTTATTTCTTCTTTGCCTCCTGGGAATTCTTTTTGCTTAAAGGTAAAAGCGAATACGGTTAAATACTTCCAACATATAAATAATAAAAGCACTGAAATAGGAAACCCAAAAATAAACCATTGTGCAAAGGTTATTTCGTAACCATAGGTTTCAGCTACAACACCTGCTAACACTAAATTTGGAGGTGTTCCAATTAAGGTGGCAATACCTCCAATAGATGCGCTGTAGGCTATGGCTAGCATTAAGGCCTTCCCAAATACTAAGTTTTCATCTTCATCGGTTTTAGGATTGTCTTTTAATTGTTTTATTATGGCTATCCCTATGGGTAACATCATTACCGAAGTGGCTGTATTGGAAATCCACATCGATAAAAATGCTGTGGCTAGCATAAACCCTAAAATAATTTTTTGAACGTTGGACCCAATTATATTAATAATATTAAGCGCAATACGTTTATGTAAATTCCATTTTTCAATGGCTATAGCAATAATAAAACCGCCTAAATACAGAAACACAAATTTATGACCAAAGGATGCAGTGGTTGTGCCAATATCCAAACTTCCCGAAAGAGGAAATAATACTATAGGTAATAAAGCTGTTGCCGCAATAGGAATAGCCTCGGTAATCCACCACAGCGCAATCCATAGCGTAGAAGCTAAAACACCGTTAGCTTCGTCTGAGAGACCTTCAGGATGAAAAAATAATCGTATTAAAACAAATAAAATAGGACCTAGAATTAGGCCAATGCGTTTAGTGTTAGTCATGTCACAATATAAAATAATTTACTTCTTAAAAGTAGTTTTTATTTTAATAGAAAAAATGAAATTACAAAAAGGGCGAATATTGAAAACTAGAAACTAGTTAATCGAATGTTAAATAAATTAAGTTAGGATAGTAATCGCTTTAATTTTTAATACCTTAATACAAAAATTTAAACCATGCCAACATTCAACTTAAAAATCAATAATAAATCTTTTGCTGTTGAAGCAGATAGCGATATGCCATTACTATGGGTGTTACGCGATAAAATTAATTTAGTAGGTACAAAATTTGGTTGTGGTATTGGACAATGCGGGGCCTGTACAGTGCATGTAGATGGTAATGCTACACGAAGTTGTTTATTACAAGTATCGCAAGCAGAAGGCATGAATATAACTACTATTGAAGGGCTTTCAGAACATGGCGACCACCCTGTACAGCAAGCATGGAAAGTAGTAGATGTACCGCAATGTGGCTACTGTCAAGCCGGACAAATTATGACGGCTTCAGCATTTTTAAAAACGAATGCTAGTCCTTCAGATTCTGAAATACGCGATGCGATGCATGGTAATATTTGCAGATGTGCGGCCTATAATAGTATTCAAGAAGCTGTAAAATTAGCATCAAAAAAATAAGTTAATCCTATATAAATAAACAAATGGCAGCTTCAAAAAAAATGACATTCAGTAGAAGATCGTTCTTAAAATCATCGGCTTTAGCTAGTGGTGGTATGATTATAGGTTTTAATTTATTCAATGCTTGTAAAGCAGATGTAAAACCTCCGGTAGATTTAAGCCAACTAAATTACAACGATTTTAATGCGTTTATTAAAATTTCAGAAGAAGGTAAAGTAACTATTTTTTCTCCTAACCCAGAAATTGGTCAGGGCGTAAAAACATCTATGCCAATGCTTATTGCAGAAGAGTTGGATGTAGCCTGGAAAGATGTATATGTGCAACAAGGTAAATTAGATACCGAAAATTACCAAAGACAAGTAGCTGGTGGTAGTCAGTCTATTCGTCATGGTTGGGAACCTTTAAGACAAACAGGGGCAACGGCAAAACAAATGTTGGTAAATGCTGCTGCTGCAAGATGGGGTGTTGATGCCTCAGAATGTTCGGTGTCAAATGGGGTAATTACAAACGCCAAAGGCGAAACTTTAGGCTATGGCGATGTGGTAACCGAAGCAGCCATTCTTGAAGTACCAGAAGAGGTAACTTTAAAAGATCCTAAAGACTTTAAAATTATAGGAAAAGGAAAAGGCAATGTTGACATTGATAATATAATAACGGGAAAACCACTTTTTGGAATAGATTATAAAGAAGAAGGCATGTTGTATGCTTGTGTTTTAAGACCACCTGCATTCGGGCAGGTTTTAGAATCTTTTGATGATTCTGTGGCATTGGCATTACCTGGAGTTGTTGCTGTAATTACTATTGGTGAAAAAATTAGAGCCTACAGAGACAGCGGAAAAAGTAATTGGTCAATGCAGATGAGTAGCTCTGATAAAGTGGTTGTTATAGCGAAATCTACTTGGGAAGCAATGAAAGGCCAAAAAGCAATTAAAGCTATCTGGAAAACCGAAACACCACTAGAAAGCACCGAAACTCATGATAAAGCTTTACTAGCATTATTGGATGGAAAGAAGTTTAAAACACGGCGAAAGGACGGAAATGTAAAGAAAGCTTTTGCTGCTGCAGATAAAGTTATTGAACGGGTTTACGAGGCGCCTTTTTTACCTCATAACACTATGGAACCTATGAATTTCTTCGCTAACGTAACACCAGAAAAAGTGCATTTGGTTGGTCCAGTACAAACACCGGAGGCTGCGGCTAAAGTTGTTTCAGAGTTATTAGAAAGAGATTTACAAGATGTTCATTTAGAAATGACCAGAATGGGAGGTGGCTTTGGCAGACGTTTATACGGTGATTTTGTTTATGAAGCTGCTGAAATATCTAATGCTATCAAGAAACCAATAAAAGTAGTTTCTTCAAGAGAAGATGATATGACTACGGGTGTATATCGGCCGTCAACAAAATATAAAATAGCAGCATCAATTAAAGACGGTAAGGTTACAGGTTATCATTTAAAAGAGGCTTGTGTAAATGGAAATATGTATGGTTTAATTCCTAATTTCTTTCCTGCAGGTGCTATAGAGAATTATCAAGTCGATACTGCTAACTACAAGAGTAATATTACTACCGGAGCGTGGAGAGCGCCATATACCAATTTTTTAGCTAGTGCAGAGCAAAGCTTTTTTGATGAATTAGCAGAAGAATTAGGCATGGATAGAGTGCAATTACACATGGATTTATTAGATAATGTTAAGAAGAATCCGGAGGCCAACATCGAGTATAGTCCAGACCGTTTACAGGCTGTTTTAAAATTGGCTGTCGAAAAATCGAATTGGGGTAATACCGAAGAAGGAGTATATCAAGGACTTTCGGTGTACTATTGTCATAATTCGCATGTCGCTGAGGTGGCAGACATTACTATGGAAAATGGAATACCTAATGTAAAGCGCGTTACTTGTGCTGTAGATTGTGGTATTGTAGTTAATCCGCTAGGTGCTATGAACCAAGCTAAAGGCGGTGTTATTGATGGTATTGGGCATGCTTTATATTCAGATTTTGGTTTTAATAACGGTGTACCACAATCTAATAATTTTAATACGTATCAATTAATTCGCATGGGGCAAACGCCTAAAGTCGATGTTCATTTTATAGAAAATAATATAGATCCAACAGGTTTAGGCGAACCAACGTTACCACCAATTGGGGCAGCTGTTGCAAATGCTATTTATAAGGCCACAGGCAAACGTTTAACAAAACAGCCTTACATGAGTAATATGAATGTTGAAAATTCGGTTGTTGGTTAATTTATGGTATTAGTTATAGTAGTAATTACTTTGCTGTTGTATGGAATCTATCATTACAAAAACAGTAAACCCAAGAAGATTTATAAAATTCCAGATACATGGCATAAGCTTTTGTTAAGTCATGTATTGTTTTATAAAAATCTAGAATTAAGTAAAGAACAAGCGCTTTTTAGATCCAAAATGGCACGTTTTTTATCGGAAACGCATGTAGAATCTGTTAAGTTTCAATTAGAAGAATTGGATGTGGTTTTAGTTGCCGCAAGTGCCGTTATTCCCGTTTTTTGTTTCGATAATTGGAGCTACACAAATTTAACAACGGTGCTTATTTATCCAGATCATTTTAATGCCGATTATAATTTTGAAGGCGAAAATAGAAATATTGCTGGCTTAGTTGGTACAGGACGTTTTAAAAACCAGATGATATTATCTAGAAAAGCATTGCGATTAGGGTTTAATAATAAAACAGATAAAGGAAATACGGCAATCCATGAGTTTGTGCATCTTATAGATAAATTGGATGGCGATGTAGATGGTATTCCTAAACTTTTATTATCCAGTGCCTACGCTATACCTTGGTTAAAGCTTATGCACGACAAAATGGAGGCTATAAATAATAACGCATCAGATATTAGAAATTATGGCGGTACAAATCAAGAAGAATTTTTTGCCGTAGCCTCCGAGTATTTTTTTGAACGTCCTAAATTATTTAAACGAAAGCATCCGGAGCTTTATAAAATGATGGAAGATTGTTTTTGCAAGCAACAGGCAAGGTTAGATAATTAATTGTTTTAGTTTTTAATCATAATTGTTATTAAAAAAACCATTTGCTATTCGAAGATTATAACCTAAACGACGATTATATTGTAAATTTGATTTAAAAGAGTTCCCATTCAAATAATTGAAATTTAATGAGTAAATCACCAATAGAAAAAGCCTTAACACCCGAAAAATTCGAGAATTTAAAAACTAAAACGCCGCCAACTAATAGTGTGGGTTTTGGAGCATTGAAAGCTTCTTTGGGTCATGCTAACAAATACATGAAACCATTAGATGCTTTAAAGGTATCGTTAAAAATGAATCAAAAAGGTGGTTTTGATTGCCCAGGTTGCGCGTGGCCAGATCCAGACGACGATCGTTCTGCAATTGGTGAATACTGCGAAAATGGTTTAAAAGCTATGGCTGAAGAAATGCAGAACAAACTTATTAACCGTGAGTTTTTTGCACAAAATGCCGTTGATGATTTAGCGAGTTTATCAGATTTTGAAATAGGAAAATCAGGTCGTTTGTCAGAACCCATGTATCTGCCCAAAGGAGCATCTCATTATCAACCTATTTCTTGGGATGATGCTTTTAATAAAATAGCAGAACATTTAAATGCTTTAGATAATCCGGATGAAGCCGCGTTTTATACTTCTGGTAGAACAACTAATGAAGCTGCTTTTTTATATCAATTATTTGTTAGAGAATACGGGACTTCTAATTTGCCAGATTGTTCTAATATGTGTCACGAGGCAAGTGGAAGTGCGCTCTCCGAAACTTTAGGTATTGGTAAAGGCTCCGTTACTTTAGATGATTTATATAAAGCAGAAGTAGTTATGGTAATTGGACAAAATCCAGCAACCAACCATCCAAGAATGTTATCTGCTCTAGAAAAAACTAAAAAAAACGGAGGTAAAATTATAGCAGTAAATCCTTTGCCAGAAGCCGGTTTAATAAAATTTACAGATCCTCAAAACCCAATAAAAATGCTTACTGGAGGTACTAAACTTTCAGATGTGTTTGTGCCAATAACCATTAATGGAGATGTGGCTTTCTTTAAAGCTTTGTTGTTAAAATTACTAGAAAAAGAGGAGGCTCAAGGCGGTGTTTTTGATAAAGCTTTTATTAATGAATTTACTTCGGGATACAACGATTTTATTTCAGATTTAAAAACCTATAATTTTGAAACTTGTTTGGAGGCTTCAGGAGTTACTTTTGAAACTTTTAATGAGGCTTTTGATTTAATCCTGAATAACGATAAAATTATTATCTGTTGGGCCATGGGCCTAACACAGCATGAAAATGCCGTCGATAATATTCGAGAGCTTGTTAATTTATTATTACTTAAAGGTAGTATTGGTATAGAAGGCGCCGGCACTTGTCCCGTTCGTGGACACTCTAATGTTCAAGGCGATAGAACAGTTGGTATTTGGGAAGCTGCACCGCAAGCGTTTTTAGACAAGATTGAAGATAAATATGGTTTTAAGCCTTCAGTTAAGCATGGTTATAGTGTTATAGAATCTATAAAAGCGATGTACGAGGGCAAAGTAAAAGTGTTTTTCGGTATGGGCGGAAATTTTATCTCTGCGGTACCAGATACTAAGTATTCTGCACAGGCTTTAGCCAATTGTAATTTAACGGTTCATGTGAGTACAAAACTAAATCGTTCGCATTTAGTTACTGGGCAAGAAGCTTTAATATTTCCGTGTTTAGGTCGTGCAGAAAAGGATTATCAAAAATCTGGAGTACAAACACAAAGTGTCGAAAATTCTATGGGTGTTGTGTCTTCAACAAAAGGTATTTTAGAACCTTGTTCTGATGATTTATTAAGTGAAGTTGCCGTAGTTTGTGGTATAGCTCATGCAACTTTAAAAGACCGCTCTAAAATTAATTGGCTAGCCTACAAGGATGATTATAATTTAGTTCGTGATGATATTGCTGAGGTTGTTTCTGGGTTCGAAGATTATAATAAAAAACTAAAACAGCCTTCAGGTTTCTATTTACCTAATGGTGCACGAGTAAGATCTTTTAAAACGAAAACGGGGAAAGCCAATTTTACATCAAATAAACTTCCTAATTGGAAATTAAAGGACGGGGAGTTAATAATGATGACAATACGTAGTCACGATCAATTTAATACTACTATTTATGGATTAAACGATCGTTACAGAGGTGTTTTTAACGAAAGACGAATTGTTTTTATGAATCGAGACGATATGAAACTACGTAGTTTTGATGAGCATCAGGTTGTAAATATTAAGTCTGAATATAATGGTGTTATACGAGAGGCTAATCAATTTAAAGTAGTTGGTTACGATATTCCTAAAAACTGTTGTGCGACTTATTTTCCTGAAACAAATGTGTTGGTGCCGTTGGATAGTTTTGCTCATACTGCTAAAACACCGGCTTCTAAGAGTGTTAGGGTAACTATCACAAAAGTTTAAGATTTCAGCAAAATCAACTTCATAATTTTTCTAAAAATCAATTATTAGTATTTCAATTTGAGAAATCAATAATATTACGTGTTTTTTAAGTAGTTTTTTAATTTCGACTACGTAAATTAAGTAAAAATACTTAGTTTTGTTTCAAATACGTAATTATGAAACATATTATTGTTGTTGGAAATGGAATGGTTGGTTACAAGTTTTGTGAAAAATTTGTACAAAAAACCGAGTTTAAAGATTTTAAAATAACGGTTTTTGGTGAAGAGCCAAGACCTGCTTATGATAGGGTTCATTTAAGTGAGTTTTTCGAAAACCAAGATGCTAAAGCTCTAGAAATGGCTCCGGCAGAATGGTACGCCGATAATAATATTGACTTAATTACTGGAGAACGTGTTTCAGATATTTCAAGAAAAGATAAAACTATAAAAACTGCTAAAGATCGTGAGTTTTCTTATGATTATTTAGTTTTAGCTACAGGGTCTTCACCTTTTGTACCTCCAATTAAAGGTGTTGAAAAGGAAGGTGTTTTTGTGTATAGAACCATAGAAGATTTAGAAGGTATGTTAGCTTATGCCGCAAAACTTAAAGCTAAAAACCCCAATGCTAAAGCTGCTGTTCTTGGTGGCGGTCTATTAGGTTTGGAGGCTGGTAAGGCTGTTATGGATATGGGTTTAGAACCACATATTGTCGAGTTTGCATCTAAATTAATGCCAAGGCAATTAGATTTACGAAGTAGTCAAGTTTTACAGCTAAAACTAGAATCTATTGGGTTAAATATTCATTTAAGTAAGGCTACCAATCAAATTTTAGGTAATGGTTCTATTGTAGGCTTAGAGTTTGGTGAAGACGATGTGTTAGATGTTGATATGCTAATTGTTTCAGCAGGTATTCGTCCAAGAGATGAGCTAGGGAAAAACTGCGGACTCGAAGTTGGTGTTCGTGGTGGTATTGTGGTAGATAATAAAATGCAAACTTCCGATGAAAACATTTTTGCCATAGGCGAGATTGCTCTATATAATCAAATGATTTATGGTTTGGTTGCTCCAGGTTACGATATGGCTGGGGTAGCGGTAGATCAAATTATTGGTAAGGCAGAGGTAATTATGCCTGCAGATATCGATATGTCTACCAAACTAAAATTAATTGGTGTTGATGTTGCTAGTTTTGGTGAACCATTTATGCCGGCATCAAAAGGGCATTCTATAATTTTTGAAAACAAAACTCAGCATTTGTATAAACGTATCAATGTGAGTCACGATGGTAAAAAATTATTAGGCGGGATTCTTGTTGGAGATGCTTCTACTTACAACATGTTGCATCAAATATATTTAAACGGTATGGCTATTCCGGAAGACCCATCTCAATTGATATTACCGGCAAGCGATGGTGCGTCTTCCTTTGGAGATGTAACCGATTTGCCAGATGAGGCTCAGGTATGTTCTTGCGAGAGCGTAACTAAAGGACAAATTTGTTCAGCTATCGAAAATGGTGAAGCCACAGATATTGCAGGCGTAGTAAGTTGTACTAAAGCAGGTACAGGTTGCGGTGGCTGTAAACCAATGGTTGCCGATTTAACTAATGCTACACTTAAAGCTTTGGGTATTGAAGTTAAAGAAGGCGTTTGCGAACATTTCGAACTAAGCAGACAAGATTTATATAAAATTATACAAGTAAAAGGCTATACCACGTTTAACGAGGTGCTGGATAATCATGGCACGGGAGGTCATGGTTGCGAATTATGTAAGCCACTTGTTGCTTCATTAATGGCCTCTATTAATGCAGATACTGCCAATAAGGAATATGCTATTCAAGATTCTAACGATAGGTTTATGGCAAATATTCAACGTAACGGCACCTATTCTGTTGTACCGCGTGTTCCAGGTGGCGAAATCACGCCCGATAAGTTAATTGCACTTGGAGAAATTGCTAAAAAATACGATTTATATACCAAAGTTACTGGTGGTGTGCGTATCGATTTATTCGGTGCAACCTTAAAACAATTACCACTAATTTGGAAAGATTTAATAAGCCATGGGTTTGAAAGTGGGCATGCCTACGGAAAATCGTTACGTACTGTAAAAACCTGTGTTGGCTCAACATGGTGTCGCTATGGTATGGCCGAAAGTGTAAGCTTTGGTATCGAGCTAGAAAATCGATACCGTGGTATTCGTGCGCCACATAAAATTAAAGGTGGTGTTTCAGGGTGTATTCGTGAGTGTGCAGAAGCTAGAGGAAAAGATTTTGGTTTAATTGCCGTTGAAGGTGGTTGGAATTTATATCTAGGTGGAAATGGTGGAGCTACACCACGACATGCCGAATTATTTGCAGAACAAATTGATAACGAAACTGTGATTAAATATATTGATCGTTACTTGATGTTTTATATGCGAACAGCAAAACCTTTACAGCGTACTGCCGCATGGCAAGAGCGATTAGAAGGCGGTTTAGATTACTTAAAAGAGGTAATTATTGACGATAAATTGGGTATTGTTGAAGATTTAGAAAACGAAATGCAATCATTAGTAAATAAATTTGAGTGCGAATGGACTCAAGCGGTCAATGATCCAGAAATGATGAAGCGTTTTAATCATTTTGTTAACACTGAAGATGAAGATGATAATTTAGTGTTTGTGCCTTTAAGAGAGCAAAAAATGCCAGAGCCTTGGAAATAATTAATATCAAAAATTTATATCATATGAATACAATCGCTAGTAAGTACAAAACAGTAAAAAACGACGAGGTAAAGATTTGGTTTAAAGCAGCACATATTAATGACTTTCCAAAGGATGGAGGTGCCTGTGTTAAGTATAAAGATTTACAAATAGCAGTCTTTAACTTTAGCAGATTAAGTACATGGTATGCTTGCCAAAACCTATCGCCTTATAAAGAGGAAATGGTGTTAAGTAGAGGTATGATAGGTGATCATAAGGGAATTCCTATGGTAGCTTGCCCGTTGCATAAAAAAACATTTTCTTTGGAAACAGGAGAAAATTTAAATGGAGAATTGGAGCCTATTGCGATTTATCCTGTTAAAATTGAAGAAGAAAATGTGTATATTGGCTTTTCAGAATAATTGATAGACCAAAACACACAAAATATGAAGCCTACCAGATTTGAAACTGCCATTGCTTTAATCGATAAAGCAAACTCCGAAGATATTAATACCTACGAAGTTGCAGGTATGAGTTACCCAAAGGAACTGTTGTATTCGCAACGTATGACAAGGAAGTTATTGCAGTTTGAGCCTAATGCATCCAAAGCATTACAAATCGCTGCACGCGCACAACATATTTGTCGTTGGAAAATTGGTAGAGACGAATATCCAATGGATCGTGTGGGTTATTTGAAATGGCGTGAAACCTTAAAGAAAATGCATGCCGATTTAACTGTCGATATTTTAATACAAGTGGGTTTTGATGAACAATTTTGCGATAGGGTTAAAGCTATAATTCTTAAAAAATTAATTAAGAAAAACGAAGAATCTCAAACCTTAGAGGATACCATTTGTTTGGTGTTTCTAGATTATTATTTTGAGGAATTTGCAGCTAAGCATAGCGACGAAAAAATAATTGATATTCTTAAAAAAACCTGGGTAAAAATGTCCGATAAGGGTCATGAAGCTGCTTTAGGTTTACCTTTTTCTGAAAAAAGTTTAGCCTTAGTAAAACAGGCTATTTCTTAAACCATACGTATGATTAAATCAAGTAATTCATTAGACCAAAGAACGTTTGATAAATTACGCCGTTTATACATTATTGCCTTATTTACCATCGCTATATCGGTGGTTTTAAGTCAGGTTTTAATACGTACACATTTAAGCGATCAGGAAAGCGATTCTACCGTAATAAATGTTGCTGGTCGCCAACGTATGTTAAGTCAGAAACTCACTAAAGATGTCCTCTCAATATCAGTAGAAACTAATACAAGTAATCGTATTCTTCTAAAGGAAAAAATCAAAGAAACACTACATCTTTGGTCATTATCTCATCATGCACTTCAAAAAGGTAATGATAGTTTAGGGTTACCAAATAACAATAGCGAAAACATTAATGAGAAGTTTAAGCGGTTAAATCCTATTTTCGATTCGATAAGTACGGCTTCACAATCTATTATTAATATAATTGAGCTATTTCCAGACTTTTCCAATGAGAATTATAAACAGGATGTAGAAAAAGTTAAGGCGTACGAAGCTACCTTTTTAAGTATCATGGATGATATTGTAAATCAATATGATCTTGAGGCTAACGCTAAAGTAGACCGGTTAAGGCAACTAGAATTTTGGTTAACAGCATTAACCTTATTAATACTTTTAGCCGAGTTTTTATTCATATTTTGGCCGGCAGCAAAATCTGTAAAATCTGTTTTAGCCGATTTATTACTTGCCGAAAAGCGTGCTAAAAAAATGGCTTTCGATGCCGATGAGCTCAGTCTTGCCAAAGAAAAATCTATTAAAGAATTGCGCGCCTTAAGTCGTGTTATGGAAGACACGCTATTGTTTGCTCGTATTTTACCCAATGGAAGTATTGTTCATTTAGGAAATAAGTTTTCTAGATTATTTAAATTTTCAAAATTTAATAATTCTATCATGTTCTGGAAGGTATTGTCTACCGAAGAAAATGAACAAGTTATAATAGAAGATCTAATTAGTAAGTATAAAAAAACGGGTTGGCAAGGCGAAGTAAAAGCAACAACCAAAACTAAGGATGTTATTTGGCTCGAAATGGCTATTATTCCATACAATCCTACAAATGAGAAATCTGAAATATTAATTATAGCTTCAGAAATTACAGAGCGTAAATTAGCTCAATTAGAAATAAGTAGACTTAATACGCAACGTTTTGAAGAACGTATGAGTCAGCAAAAAATAATTTCTAGTAAGATTATTGAAAACCAAGAAAAGGAGCAAAGTCGTATTGCTAAAGATGTACACGATGGTATAGGGCAAATGCTTACCGGTTTAAAATATAACCTAGAAAGTATTGATACCAAAGATATTGAAAAAGCAAGCGTTAAAATTGAATATTTAAAGGAGTTAACAACTAACATTATAAAAGGGGTTAGAACGGCAACTTTTAATTTAACGCCTCCAGAATTATCAGACCATGGTATTGTGCCAGCAATTACTAAGTTAACGCAAGAGTTAACCAGATTAACGGGTAAGGATATTATTCTTTTTAATAAAACAGATTTTAATAAGAGACTAGATTCGCTTACCGAAATAAATATTTATAGAATTACTCAAGAAGCTATTAATAATGCTATTAAATATGCCGAATCTACGCATATTTTGGTGTCTTTATCGCATAGCGAAAGCATGTTAAGTATTGTTATTGACGATAACGGTAAAGGTTTCGATCCAGATAATGTTAAGCATGTAAAAATGGGCGATGGCGGCATGGGAATGACTTTTATGAAAGAGCGAATTAAATATATTAACGGACGCATTTTTGTAACCTCGGGCGCAGGACAAGGCACTCGAGTGACTCTTAATATTCCTTTAGAGGATATTTAAGAGTAAGTAAGTATTATAGAAGCAATTCTTAAAAAATGTATACGTAGTTTTCTTTTATATACGTATTTTTGGACTATCATATTTAAGTTTATGGATGTAATTAATGTAGTATTAGCAGACGACCATGTTTTAGTAAGAGATGGTATTAAAGCGCTTTTAGAGGATCAAACAGGAATTGTTGTAATTGATGAGGCTTCAAACGGAAAAGAAGCTTTAGATGTTGTTGCCAAAAACAAACCGGATGTATTGATTATAGATATTCGTATGCCCGAAATGAATGGTATAGAGGCTGTAGGAGAGATTAACAAATTGTATACCGATGTGCGCACTTTGGTGCTTTCTATGCACGATTCAGAAGAATACGTAGTAAAAGCAATTCAAGCTGGGGCCGATGGGTATTTATTAAAAGGAGCTAGTAAGGAAGAGTTTTTAAAAGCCGTAAATAGCGTAGCCTCTGGGGGAAAATATTTTACTGGCGATGTGTCTTCTATTATTATGAATAACTTCGTAAACGGTAACACAAATGCAGCGGTTGCTACTAAGAAAGAGGTAAAGGAAGATCCTTTTAAACTTACTAAACGCGAAAAGCAAATACTAAATTTAGTGCTTCAGCTTAAAAATAATAAAGATATAGCCGAGGAGCTTAAAATTAGTAAGCGAACTGCCGAGGTGCATCGTTTTAATCTCATGAAAAAATTGGAGGTTAAAAATTTAATGGAACTTAATAATAAAGCTAAAGAGTTTGGTTTAGCTTAAGTTATATATCTCGCAATTGCGTTAATACTTATACGGATAGGACTACGAAAATAGCGCTTTAAAACGTTTCTTTGTTTAAAAATTAGTTGCGAATGGAAACCCCAAAAAATCGGAAAACTTATAAAAAGAAGCGTTTAACTATTCCTCTTATAGTGTTAGGGCTTTTGGTTGTGCTTAGGTTTTATCTGCCTACGTTTGTTAAAAATCAAATTAACAACACCTTGGCGGATATACCAGGATATTACGGTGAAGTGAAGGATGTAGATATTGCATTGTATCGAGGAGCATACGTTATTGATGGTATGTATTTAAATAAGTTAAAAGCTAAAACAGAAGTTCAGTTTTTAAATTTCCCTAAAAGTGATATTTCTATTGAATGGCGCTCGTTATTTAAGGGCAAAATAGTTAGTGAAATTGTCATGCATAATCCCGAAGTGATTTATGTAATTGAAGATCAAAATGCTACAGATGCAGATGTGAGTGTCGATGATTGGACTAAAGCTTTAACCGAAATTGTACCTATTGATATTAATAAATTTACTATTCATAAAGGTAAAATTGCTTATGTTGAGCTAGGAACAGACCCAAATATCGATTTAGATTTTGATGATGTAGAGCTTACAGCAACCAACTTACGAAATGTTGTAGAAAAAAACAGAACCTTACCATCTCCAATTCATGCGACAGGAGTTTCCATTGGCGGTGGCAAAATGACTTTAGATGGCCAAATAAATTTAGTAAAGCAAATACCAGATATGGACGTATCGTTTGCCTTAGAAAAAGCAAATGTAAAAGCCCTTAATGATTTTACAAGTCATTATGCAGGTATAGACTTTGAATCTGGAAATTTCGAGTTGTTTAGCGAGATAGCTATTGCAGACGGTCATTTAAAGGGGTATATGAAACCGCTACTAGAAAATAGTAAACTTATAGGTAAAAATGATGAATTTTTAGAAGTACTATGGGAAGGTTTAGTAGGCTTTTTTAAATTTATTCTTAAAAATCAAAGCACAAATACTATTGCTACTAAAATTCCACTAGAGGGCGATTTAAACAACGTAGAAGGCAGCGTTTGGCCTACTGTTATTAATATTTTTAGTAACGCTTGGATTAAAGCTTTTAAGGGGGGAATTGACGATGAAATCGAGTTTAAAGATGCCTTTGTAGACGAAAATAAAAAATAATACAAGAGCTCAGTGCTTTAAACTTTATTTGCTACTACGTAATTGTTATGCATGGATTCAATTAAAAGTTATATCATTCATTTTATTGAAGATTATCCTTTATATTCAAGTTTAATCAGTTTTGCTTTGGCGAGTTTGTTGTTAATTTAGAAGCTAAATGAGAAGGATTCTATCAGTTTTAAAAATAGTAATATTGCTTCTTGGAATGCTCATATTAGCCTCTGGGCATTAATTATTATATTTTACATCTTCGCTTTAATTACGCTTTTTGGATAATCTAGATTTTCATATTCTTAATATTTTATAAATTAATTTCTTCATTTTAGGGATTCATCAAAATTGACATTCTATAATTACTAATATCGTATTTCTTTTTAATTACTTACTCATGATTTAAGTAAATTAAGTAAATATACTTAGTTTTGTACGTATAAATTACTTAATTATGGATGCTACAACACAAAGTAAATCAACCACATTAAATTTATTCAACTTAAAAAATGTCTCTATACGTACGTTTTGGATAACGGCTATATCATTTTTCTTATGCTTTTTTGCATGGTTTGGTATTGTGCCTTTTATGCCAGATGTGGTTAAAGAACTTGGTTTAAGGCCAGATCAGAAATGGAACTCTATAATTCTTGCGGTTTCAGGAACTGTATTTGCCCGTTTACTTATTGGTAAATTATGCGATAAATATGGTCCTAGGTTATGTTATACATGGTTACTTATGTTAGGAGCTATTCCCGTTATATTATGCGGATTAGTCCAAACACCTACGCAGTTTTTAATTTGCCGTTTATTTATTGGTTTTATTGGAGCATCATTTGTAATTACTCAAGTACATACCTCATTAATGTTTGCTCCAAATATAGTTGGTACTGCAAATGCAACGTCGGCAGGTTGGGGAAATCTTGGTGGTGGCGCCAACCGATTAGGTATGCCAATTATTGCTGCTGGTGTAGTTAGTTTTGGTATTGCAGAAGGCGAGGCATGGAGATATTCTATGGTTATTGCAGGTGCGGTTTGTTTCCTAATGGGCATTGTATATTACTTTTTTACACAAGATACACCTCAAGGTAATTTCAAAGATTTAAAAGAGTCTGGAATTAAAATAGAAAAGAAAAAAGATCAAGTAGGTTTTGCAACCGTATTGAAAGATTACAGAACATGGATTTTGTTTTTTGTTTATGCAGCCTCATTTGGTATAGAGCTTACTGTTTATGGTACTATGGATGATTATCTGCAAAACACTTTTCAGTTAGAAAGAGTTACTGCCGGAAACCTTGTACTGTCTTTCGCATTAATGAATATTTTTGCAAGAACACTTGGAGGTTTCTTTGGAGATCGATTTGGTAAATTAAAAGGCTTACGAGGTCGTGTTATTTTTTTAGCAGCTATTCTAGCCATTCAAGGTTTTATGCTAATTACTTTTTCTGGAACAACTAGTATAGCGATAGGTATTTGTTTTTTAATACTGTTTAGTTTGTCGGTTCAAATGGCCGAAGGCGCAACGTTTTCGGTAGTACCGTTTATTAATAAAAAGGCTATTGGTTCTGTTTCTGGTATAGTAGGAGCTGGAGGAAATGTGGGCGCATTTTTAGCGGCTATGTTGTTAAAATCGCAATCGGCAGTGGCCGAAAAAGCAGCTATTGCAGCAAATCAAGGTATGGGTGAGGCAGCTATACAAGCGGCACAATCTGCAGCTTCATCGGCGGCAGTTTCTAGTGGTTATTTTATTATTGGAATAGTGGTTGTCGTAACAGCGATTTCTGCTTTAGCTATACGTTTTTCAACAGAAGACGAAAAGGTCGCCGAAATAGATACTGCGGTTAGCGAAAAGGATCTAATTCCTGTTCGTTAAAAAATTATTTTAATACTATAATATTTGATATAGTTTAAATTATAACTACCTTTTTTAAGGTATTAAGAATAATGAGTTGTGCATTTGTTTACTGCAAGTAAAATGCATTAATTAGTGTAAAATGTAAGTCTCTATGATTAAAAGCGAAGTAAAAACAACGTGTTCTTATTGTGGTGTTGGTTGCGGGATTATTGTAAAAAAAGACAGCAATAACAAGGTGTTTGTTGAAGGCGATAAAGATCACCCCGTAAACAAAGGCATGTTATGTTCTAAAGGGATGAATTTGCATTATGTTGCTAATGATACTTCCGATAGAATTTTATATCCCGAAATGCGATGGAGTCGTTCGCACCCAAGAGAGCGTGTAAGTTGGGATGATGCATTAGATAGGGCTGCCAACGTTTTTAAATCGATTATAAAAAAGCATGGTCCAGATAGCGTAGGCTTTTACGTGTCGGGTCAGAGTTTAACAGAAGAATATTATATAGCAAATAAACTTACAAAGGGATTTATAGGTACCAATAATATCGATACAAACTCACGTTTATGTATGAGTTCGGCAGTGGTTGGTTACAAAAAAACATTTGGAGAAGATAGTGTTCCAATTTCTTATGAAGATATAGAATTAGCAGATACATTTTTAATTACCGGAGCAAATCCTGCTTGGTGTCATCCTATTTTATTTAGAAGGATAGAAAAGCGTAAAGAGGATAATCCAAAGGTTAAAATTATTGTAATAGACCCACGAAAAACGGATACGGCTAGTTTTGCCGATTTACATTTGCAATTACTCCCCGGAACGGATATTATTTTATACAACGCCATAGGAAGATGTTTGTATAAGCGTGGTTTAATTGATGAAGATTTTATAAAAAATCATACACAAGGATTTGAATCTTACAAGGAATTAATTTTTAAAACATCTTTAAAACAAGCATCAAAATTATGTGGTGTTGAAGAAAAAGATATTAGAAAAGCAGCAGATATTATAGGGCTATCCAAAGGTTTTATAAGTATGTGGGCCATGGGACTTAACCAAAGTGTTGTGGGTACAGATAAAAATGTGTCACTACTTAACTTGTCGTTAATTACCGGGCAAATTGGAAAACCTGGAGCAGGACCTTTTTCTTTAACGGGACAGCCTAATGCTATGGGCGGACGCGAGGTAGGAGGTATGGCTAATTTATTAGCGGTTCATAAAGATTTACTAAATCCAGAACACCGTCGTGAGGTTGCCGAGTTTTGGGGAGTCGATAAAATTAACCCTAAACCTGGATTAACGGCTACCGAAATGTTCGATGCCTTGGAAAGCGGAAAATTAAAAGCCGTTTGGATTGCCTGTACAAACCCTTTAGTTAGCTTACCAAACTTAAATAGAGTAGAAAAAGCCATGAAAAACGCCAAGTTTGTTGTGGTTCAAGAAATATCTCATAAATCGGATACCGTAGGTTTTGCCGATTTAGTTTTACCAGCAGCTGGTTGGTTGGAAAAGGAAGGAACTATGACCAATTCAGAGCGTCGTATTTCCTATTTACCAAAAGAAATAGAAGCACCGGGTGAAGCGCGACCAGACGTCGAAATATTTTGTGATTTTGCACAACGCATGGGCTTTAGAGGGTTCAATTTTAATAATGCTAGCGAAATTTACGATGAATATGCGTCTATGACCAAAGGCACAAATATTGATGTGTCTTTTTTAAATTACGATCGTTTAAAGAGCGAAGGTACATTTCAGTGGCCAGTTCCAGAACATAGGCATCAAGGCACTCCAAGACTTTTTGAAGATAAAATATTCTATACACCAAGTAAAAAAGCACAGTTTAATTTACCAAGTGTAACCGAAAATACATCGGTATTACCAAACAGGGATTTCCCGTTAATATTAACCACAGGGCGTGTTCGAGACCAATGGCACACCATGACAAAAACAGGTAAGGTATCACGTTTAAAAACACATTACCCAACGCCTGTTTTAGAAATAAATCCGGTAGATGCTTTTTTAAATAAAATTAAAAACGGCGATATTACCGAAATTAAAAGCGAAAATGGAGTTGTTAGAGTGCGTGCAAAAGTAACCGATACTATTAAAAAAGGCGTCGTGTTTTTACCAATGCATTGGGGTAAACAATTACAAAGTAATTTAAATAGGGCAAATAATTTAACCAATACACATGTCGATCCTGTTTCCAAAGAGCCAGATTTTAAATTCACCCGTGTTTCGGTTGCTAAATATAAAAAAGCGGCTGAAAAAATTATTGTAGTTGGTGCTGGTGCTGCTGCCTTTAGGTTTGTGCAAAACTATAGAGAATACAACGAGGTAGATGAAATTCATGTGTTTTCAAAGGAGCCAAATTTATTCTACAATAGAGTCTTGTTACCGGAGTATGTTACCGAAGAATTATCATGGGAACAATTACTAAAAATCAAACAAAAAGAGCTTAAAAAGCTTAACATTCAACTTCACCCCGAAACATTCATAACGCAAATAGATAAAAAAGCAAAACGGGTTACCGATAGTAATCACGTAGAGCATGATTTTAATAAATTAATATTAGCTACAGGTAGTCGCGCTTTTGTACCTAAAGATGTTCAGATAGATTTACCTGGTCGTTTTACCATGCGAAACAAAATGGATGCCGATAGCTTTAAAGCTCATTTAGAGGCTACAGGTTTACCGCCAGAAGAACAACATGTAGTTATTGTTGGTGGTGGTTTATTAGGCTTAGAGCTCGCCGCTGCCATGAAACATAAAAACGCTAAAATTACTATAATACAACGTGGTTCGCGTTTAATGGAGCGTCAATTAGATAAGGTGTCTAGTAAATTACTCGCGTTGGATGTGCAAGAACGAGGTATTCAAATTTATTTTGATAATGAAGTTAGTACGGTGTTTGATGATGAGGATACAGGAGAATTAAACATCACTTTAAAAAGTGGAAAGTTTTTAACCGCAAATGCCATTGTGTATGCCATAGGAACCATTCCAAATGTAGAAATAGCAAGAACTAATGGTATTGCATGTCGAAGAGGGGTTATTGTAAATCAGCATTTACAGTCATCAGATCCCGATATTTTTGCCATAGGTGAAATAGCAGAATATAATAATCAGTTATTTGGTATTACATCTGCCGCAGAAGAACAAGCCAATACATTGGCTAACTTTATTGCTGGCGATATTAGTTGTTCATATCACGGATCGGTGTTAATGAACATCTTAAAATTTAACGACCTAAATCTGTGTAGTATTGGCGATATTAATGTGCCAGATAACGATAACAGTTACGAAGAAATTATTTTTACGGATATAAAAAAGCGTTATTATAAAAAGTGTATCGTAAAAGACGATTTATTGATTGGCGCGGTTTTAATGGGCGATAAAAATGAATTTGCAGAATTTAAAACCATGATTGAAAGTAAAATTGAAATGGGCGATAAACGCGATACTTTGCTTAGAGGCGCATCAAACGATATACCTGTAATAGGGGAGTTAGTGTGTTCTTGCAGTCAGGTTGGTGCAGGTAATATTCAGGAAGCCATAGCTTCTGGCTGTACAGATTTTACAGAGCTGTGTAATAAAACGGGAGCAGGATTAGGCTGCGGTAGTTGTAAAACCCAAGTTAGAGAGATACTTCAAAATTCTAAAGTTTTAGCATAATGACAGAACCATATAGATTAATGATAAACGGAGGAGTTTTATCTCCAGGCGAGTTAAAATACATTTGTGAGGCAGCAGAAGGTTTAGGTTTAGATGCTATATCCTTTGGGTCTAGGCAAGATATTATTTTTCCAGAGGAAATAGACGAAAGTAAGTTCGATCAATTCAATAAAATTCAATTTGTAAAACCTAAACGCGATGGCATAGAAAATATAGCGTCATCATACGTTTCGGCAGAAATTTTACCAAGTACTTCATGGTTGACTAGTGATAGGTATTTATATGTTTTAGAGCAATTTAAGTATCATCCAAAACTGCGTATTAATGTTATAGACCCAAAACAAAAACTTGTACCACTGTTTACAGGTAATGTGAATTTTATAGCTTCAGATCATGAAGATTATTGGTATTTATTTGTAAGGTTACCGGGTTGGAAAGAAACCAAAATGTACCCAGCGCTTATTTACAGTTGGGATATGGATAAAATTGAATTTACTATAGAAAACATTCTTATAGAAGAACCTGAAACCATTGAAACTGTGTTCGATTTAGTAAGTGATGCTGTTGATACGAATAACAGAACGGTCGATAAACCACTAGAAGTACCATTTTACCCATTCCCGTATTACGAAGGCATGAATAGAATTGGGTCCGATAGGTATTGGTTAGGCTTGTATTGGCGAAATAATCGTTACGACCTTAAGTTTTTAAAGGCTATGTGCGATTTATGTTCCGAAAATAAAATTGGTAAAATATCCATAACACCATGGAAATCTTTTATTGTAAAAGGGATCCCGTTGCAGTCTAAATTAAAATGGGAAAAATTATTGGGTAAGTTTGGTATTAATGTGCGCCATTCTATGTTAGAAATGAATTGGCATTTACCAGTTAACGACGAAAGTGCTTTAAATTTAAAAAAGTATTTGGTTAATAATTTCGATCAAAATGATATTAGTACTTATGGCTTAACCTTTGGTATTACGAATTTTGATAGTGATACTTATAATTTTACATCTATAGTTATAGAAAAAAACAGACAACCTCAAACTATCAAAGATTTTAAAATTAGAGATACCTATAATTTACTGTACGCTAAAAATTTCGATACTAACACCCGAGAATATATTACACATGTACAAGATGTGGATAAGGTGGAGTTACCGGGTTTGCTAATGGAGTTAAGTCAGTTGTATTTCGAGCAATTAGGATCAGAGCGTGAGGAAGAAGATCAAAATTTAACCATTCAAGAAACCATAGAGGAAGAAGTGCATCAATGTTCGGATTGTATGACTATTTACGATGAAACGTATGGCGACCTTACCCAAAATATACCTGCCAAAACACCTTTTGATAGCTTACCAAATACCTACGAGTGTTCACTTTGCGAAGCCCCAAAAAGCAATTTTAAGAAAGTAGTATTAGTTAAGTAAAATGGTGTAAAATCCATTCGTCGACACTTAATCGGTATTCATCGACACTTAAATTGGAATAAGCGAACTCTAATCTGTTTACTGCATATTTATAATACTTTTACGGTAAATATATAGCATCAAAATGGACAAGACATTAAATATTCTACTAATTGAGGACGACATGATTGAAATCATGAAGTTTAATCGAACAATTTCACAACTTCAACTTAATCACAAAGTTATTGAAGCTAATAATGGTGAAGATGCCTTAAAAATTTTAAAGAAAAAAGATGAATTACCTGACATTATTTTGTTAGATTTGAATATGCCTAAAATTAATGGAATTGAATTTTTGGGTATTCTTAAAAATGATGATGTTTTAAAATATATACCTACTATTATTTTGACAACTTCAAGTAATCAAAAAGATTTGCTAGAGTGTTATAAAATAGGTGTTGCAGGATATGTGTTAAAGCCTTTAAAATATGAAGATTACGTTTCTAAAATGGAAAGATTATTAGCATATTGGAGTATTAACGAATTAAAGCAAATTTAATGAAAGGAATTGTTTTTACTGAGTTTTTAGAGTTAGTTGAAGATAAATTTGGATTAGAAATGGTTGATAACATCATCAATGCTTCTAATTTAGATTCAGGTGGAGTTTATACCGCAGTTGGTACGTATAGTTTTTCAGAAATGTTACAATTACTGGAACACTTAAGCGCAAATACAGGAATTTCTATTGATGATCTATTACTCGTTTATTCAGAGCATTTCTTTAGTGTATTAAAGGATAGCTATCCAGGGCTTTTAGAAACGTACAAAGATCCAATTGAAATGATTTCGTCCATTGAAAATCATATACATGTAGAAGTAAGAAAAATTTATCCTGATGCCGAATTACCAACTTTTGAAGTTGTGGAAAAAACGGAAAATTCGTTAATAGTAATTTATAGATCTAGTAGGGCAATGCATCATTTTGGTTTAGGATTAATGAACAAAACATTCGAACATTTTAATTCAACTGCTACCATTGTTTTAGAAAAATTAAAAGAAGACGGAACAGAGGTTAAGTTTTTAATTAATAAAGATTAATGAGTCAAGACAAAATTGACATGCTCCAGCGGGCACTTGCTCGCGAAAAATTAGCTAGAAAACAGGCAGAAAAAATTCTAGAAAATAAGGCTGCCGAATTATATGAGGCTAAACAAGCTCTAGAAAAATCATATGCCGAGTTAGAAACCTTACTCAATAAAACAGACTCTCAATTACAAGGTGTTTTCGAAAATATTGTAGATGCTTACGTTATTATAGATTTACAAGGTAATATTCTTAAAGTTAACGATGCCGCAGTAAGTTTATTAGGACTTAGCGACTCCAAAGAAGATTTTAACCTTCTTGAAATGGTAAAGCCCAATGAAATGGAGCGTGTAGCACAATCCTTTAAAATGCTACTAAATACCGGCTCTATTACCGATTTTAGTGTAACAGTAATTACCAATAAAAATATAGAAAAACTAGTACATATTAACGCTAGTATTATTTATGACGATGGCATACCTGTTGCTGCCCAAGGTATAGTTCGAGATATTACATTGCAAAGAAAATATCGAAAAGGTTTAGAAACAGAAAAACTTAAATACTATAATATAATTTCTAACATGAACTTAGGTTTAGTAGAGGTAGATCTGGATGATCGTATCATTATGGTAAACCAAAGTTTGTTAAATATGACGGGTTATACCGAAGAAGAACTTGTTGGAAAGCATGGTGTTAATCTTCTGCCTATTGATGATGATAGAGATTTGTTAGAAGAAAAAATAAATGAAAGAAGACGAGGTAAAACAGAGTCTTACGAATTAAGGATTAAAAAGAAGGACGGAGAAGTAAGGTATTGGCTTGTAAGTGGAGCTCCAAATTATGATTTGGATGGTAATATTACAGGATCAATAGGTATTAATTTTGATATTACCGAGTTAAAAAATTTACAACTTCAAAAGGAAAATTTACTCGAAAAATTAGCAAAAAGTAATGACGATTTGCAAGAGTATGCTCACATTGTATCTCACGATTTAAAATCACCATTACGTAGTATAAATGCTTTAGTAACTTGGGTTAAACAAGATAATGAAGGTAAGCTAGACCCTGTGACTATGCAGAATTTAAACCTTGTTGATGTTACTTTAGAAAAAATGGAACAGCTAATAACAGATGTTTTAAATTATTCTAGCGTTGGTACAAACGAAAACGAAAAAGTAGATGTAGATTTAGATGTGGTTATTACAGAGTTGGTTAAAATCATGTATAAACCAGACCGTATAAAAATAAGTTTTTTAAATACATTACCTGTGGTAAAAGGCGATAAAACCAAGCTACAACAGGTGTTTCAAAATCTAATTAGTAACTCCATAAAGTTTATTGATAAAGATTTTGGAACTATTGATATAGATGTCGAAGATTTAAAAAGTCATTATAAATTTTCAATTAAGGATAATGGTATAGGTATTGAAAAAAAGTATCACGATAAAATATTTAAAATATTCCATTCCTTAAAGAAAAGTAAAGAGTCCTCGGGAATAGGGCTATCTATCGTTAAAAAAATCATAGGCTTACACGAAGGTAAAATATGGTTAGATAGTGAACCAAATTTAGGAACCACTTTTTATTTCACATTAAAAAAATAAGTAATGAAAATAGTACAATTATTAAAACATAAAAATAAAGATTGGGAATATGTTAAACCTAAACAAGAACTAAAAGCACCTTTAGTTTTAGTTTTTGGTAATAGACATATGCTAGAAGATTCTAATGTTTATAATGATATAAAGGAGCTTTTTCCAGACGGACATATTGTATTTGCATCGTCTTGTGCAGAAATCTCATCTAATACAGTAAATCAAGAAAGTATTACTATAACGGCTATCGAGTTTGAAAAAAGTAAATTTATTATTAAAACAAGTAATGTTTTAAATGCAGATTTAGATAGTTATAAAACAGGAAACGACTTAATAAACCAGCTTCCGCAAGACGACTTAAAATATGTTTTAGTAGTTTCAGAAGGTAGTTTTATTAACGGAAGTCAGTTAACCAAAGGGTTAAGTGCCTCTACCAAAGACAATGTTTTAATAACAGGTGGATTGTGTGGTGATGAT
This sequence comes from Algibacter amylolyticus, assembly GCF_014202225.1. Lineage (GTDB taxonomy): Bacteria > Bacteroidota > Bacteroidia > Flavobacteriales > Flavobacteriaceae > Algibacter_B > Algibacter_B amylolyticus. Next base: position 81,203 of record NZ_JACHGE010000007.1, on the reverse strand, counting down.
GATCGCTTTGAAAAAACATTAGCATCTTACAACGAAAACCCTAAAGAAGGAGAGTTAGTCGCTATTGGTTTTTATGGCGATACCTTAGAGATCTCGTTTTCTATTCATGGCGGATGGACGCCTTTTGGACCAGAACGTGTAGTAACAAAATCTAAAGGAAATACTTTGTATGAGTTAGATGGTCAACCGGCATTAGATTTATATAAGAGTTACTTAGGCGAAAAGGCTAAAGATTTACCTGGAGCAGCATTGTTGTACCCATTAAATGTAACTTCTACAGACGAAAACCAATCTATTGTAAGGTCTATTTTAAACATAGATGAAGAACAAAATGCGGTAATATTAGCAGGTGATATTAAAGAGAACTCTAAGGTTCAGCTCATGATGACTAATGTAGATAATATTGCAAATGCATCAGAACGTGCAGCAACACAGGCATTGGAATACAGAAAAAATAAACCAGAATTAGCGTTATTAGTAAGTTGTATTGGCAGAAAATTAGTGTTAGACCAACGCGTTGAAGAAGAAATAGAAGAGGTAATTGAAGTAATAGGTACTGACGCTGTTATTAGTGGTTTTTATTCCTACGGAGAAATTGCACCTTTTCATGGTGAAGTAGCGTGCCAATTACATAACCAAACCATGACTATAACGCTAATAAGCGAATAATGAATTCACTCTTAAAAAGACAAATTCGTAAATATTTAAGTGAAGAATTAAAAAACAATGAAGAATTAACAACGTTTCTTAATGCTGTAAACTTATCGTACAATAACTTTGACGAACAGTCCAAAATGATTCAGCGCGCCATGGCCATTAGCTCTGACGAATTATTTGCTGCAAACCGAAAATTACAAAAGGAAGCAGATGAGCAAAAAGAAGTTATTGAAAAATTAAAAAGTGTAATCGATACGCTAAAGTTTTATAATTTAAAAGAAGAGGAGCAGGCGGAAGTTGTAGAGTTAACAGGTTCCAATTTGGTCGATTTTATTGATAATAAAACTAAAGAGATCATTAAGATGAACAAGCAAAGGCAGTCTATGCTAAACGAACTTTCACATCAAAACCAAGAACTTAATGATTATGCGCATATGGTTTCTCACGATTTAAAGTCGCCATTGCGTAGTATAGATACCTTAACAGCTTGGTTATCTCAAGATTATCAGGAAACATTTGATGACAGCGGTAAAAAAACATTAAACTTAATACGATCTAATGTTGAGAAAATGGATACTTTAATTAGTGGTATTTTAGAATATTCAACCATTGGTAAAAATCAATTAGAAAGTTACGACGTCGATTTAAATATTATAATTGAAGATATTTTAAATAGTGTTGAAGTACCCGAGCAGATTACTATTAAAAAAAGCAACTTACCAACTGTACAAGGCGATAAATACAGGTTACAGCAACTGCTTCAAAACCTAATTGGTAACGCTATAAAGTATAACGATAAAGCTAAAGGCATTATTGAAATAGGTGTAGAGGATCGTAATACACACTGGCAGTTTTATATAAAAGATAACGGAAAAGGTATTGAGGAAACATATTTTGATAAAATATTTAAAACCTTCGAAAAATTAGAAAATACACCTGGTTCGTCGGGTATTGGATTATCAATTGTAAAAAAAATTGTAGAACTTTATAACGGTAAAATTTGGGTTGAATCTAAAATTACTGAAGGTTCAACATTCTTTTTTACTATAAAAAAATAATTATGGAACAACCTAATTTATCTTATATAAATCAACTGTCTGGTGATGATAAAGCCTTTAAAGATAAGCTCATAGGTGTTGTGAAACGAGAGTTTCCAGAGGAGAAAGCTATCTACATAAAAAATATATCGGCGAACAATTATAAAGAAGCTGCCGAAAATGTACACAAACTTAAACATAAAATTAGTATTTTAGGACTTGAAAAAAGTTATGCTGTAGCCGATGATTATGAAAATAATCTTTTAGAGCAAAATACGTCGGGAAAAATAGAATTCGACGCCATTTTGCAGGCTATTACAGACTACTTAACTACTATCTAATATTATTTTATGAATTGTATTATTATTGATGATGAGGACATGGCTAGAACAATTATTACTCAGCTATGTACTCATATTCCTAGTTTAAATCTACTTGAAGAGTTTCCTAATGCAATGCAAGCCATAAAATATTTAAATCAAAATGAAGTCGATCTTATATTTTTAGACATTCATATGCCAGATTTTACTGGTTTTGATTTTATTCAAACCCTAAAAAATCCGCCTAAAATAATATTAACAACCTCAGACCCTAAATTTGCAATCGAAGCTTTCGAGTATGAATGTATTGTAGATTATCTTGTAAAACCTTTGTTATTGCCACGTTTTGAAAAAGCCATACAAAAGGCTGAAGCATCAGGGTTAAAACGTAAACCAACTAAGAAGGTAACTTCAGAAAAAACAGAATCAAGCTCAGGAAACGACTTATATGTTAATATAGATAGACGCCTAATTAAAATAGATATACCAAGTATTTATTTGGTGGAGGCTAAAGGTGATTATATACAAGTTAAAACTGAAGATAAAAATTACACCGTACACTCCACATTAAAAAAGATTGCAGACAAATTACCCAACGATTTGTTTTTAAAAGTACACCGTTCTTATATTATAAATGTTCAGAAGATTATAGATATCGAGGACAATAGCGTACTTATTAAAAAGGACGTTATTCCTGTGAGTCGATCCAACCGCCCGGAGTTAATGAAGCGTCTTAATTTGCTGTAAATTAGAGTTGTAAATAAATTATTGAAAAATTATATTAAAATTATATGAAAAGGCAAAAGAGGAATCTTTTGCCTTTTTCACGTTAAAGCGTAGTTTAACCGATAAAAACAACCATTCGTCTACACATAAAAATGGACTAATCGAAAATTAAAAAATGCAAAGGTCTTTCAAATTAATTTTGTCATGAATTTAAACAAGTCCTCATGAAAAAATTATCCCTTGTATTAGTCATCCTATTATTAAATATTTCAGTCTTATCATGCTCTGTTAAGGAAGATGTAGAAATTCCGGAACAATATAATGCAACCCATATTCAAATGGAATATTCTCAAATGGATTATGAGATTGCCGAAATTATTAACGATTACAGAGCTTTAAAAGGTTTGTCTAAACTTAATATTCTTGTTGAAGCCTCAAAGGAAGCTTTTTTGCATAATTTATATATGGTTGAAAAAGGTGAAGCAAGTCATGATTACTTTTTTGAAAGATTAGAAAACCTAAAGAAAAATGTGAATGCTAAAAGTGTTTCCGAAAATGTTGGCTTTGGCTATTCTTCTGCACAATCTATTGTAAATGCTTGGTTAAAAAGTGAGAATCATAGAAAAAATATTGAAACTCCAGAATTCACAGATTTGGGAATTTCATCCAAGGAAGACCAGAATGGAAGGCATTATTTTACAAACATTTTTGTAAAACGCTAATTTACTTAACGGCACAAATCTACCATTTACCTACACTTAATTTTCATCTAGCGAATATTTTAATAATAAGCCCTTTAATACAATAAGTTTGTACTATAAATAACCCAAATCATGAAAAAAATATTACTTCTATCACTACTTATAACGAGCGTACTTACCGCTCAAAGCGCACCATTTAATTGCGATTATAGTGCTTACTTATTTCAATATAACGATGTTTATGCTGTCGATTTAGCTTCAGGGAACTCGTACGAAGTAGCAAGTAATGTTACTGAAGGTAATATAAACGCAACGGCTTACAATCCTGCCGATGGTTACATTTGGGGATCATTAAGTACACCTCAAAAATCTATTGTACGTATAGGCAAAGATTTTAAAACCACAACTTTTTATATTGATGAGTTACCAACTAATAACCGCTATGTAGGCGATGTTAGTAGTAACGGTGTGTATTACTTAAAAGGAGGAGGAACAACGTATTACGCTATTGATGTAAACCCAGAATCTGAGAATTACACAAAATACATAGCCACAAAAAACCTATCTAAAAATATTAGTATTCATGACTGGGCTTTTAATGCCGTAGATGGTAAAATATATGCCCTAGAAAAAAACACAAATATTTTATACAGAATTGATGCTGAAACGGGAAGTGTTGAAAGTTTAGGTATTGTACCAATCCTTTCGGGTTTAAATTATACCTATGGAGCGGTTTATTTTGATGCTTCGGGACGTTTTTATGTGTCGGCTAATCAAACAGGAACTATTTACGTTATTCAAAGTGTACAAGATTTAAATGGCTTAAATGTTATAGAATCTAACCTATTTGCCTTTGGACCATCAAGCTCTCAAAACGATGGTGCACGTTGTCCTACAGCACCAGTTCCTCAAGAAATTTGCGATAATGGTATTGATGATGATGGCGATGGGTTAATTGATTGCGAAGATCCTTCATGTTCTGGTTACTCAGGTTGCCCAGTACTAGAAACTTCAACGGCATCTAGTGCAAATGCAGGTGGGTTAGAAAGTAATAACAGATTGTCTCAACAAATAAGCAAACGTAATTTTAATAGAGTAAAAACAAGTTATAAATTCGATATAGTTACGGCAAAACGTTTTAAAAAATCTAAAAATTACGGTAAAGCTAGTGCAGCTAAAAGTAACGGTTTTAACCTTTCAGATTTTATGCCTTTAGAGGTTATTAATGAGGATGCTGTTATCGAATCTTCGCCATCAGATTTAATAGGAATTACTAATGCTACCGAAGTTTATTCAGTAGATTATATGAAAAATGACGATGCTATTGCATCTATCTTATTACTAAAAACAGATAAAGGCGTTTACGAGCATACAAAATACATTTGCGATAGGTTGTTAGGCGCACAATTAATCTCTGTATCAACTATAGAAATCAACGAGCAACAATTTATAAAATCTTTAATAAGAAATATTGATGGTAGCTTAGAGTTTGTATTAAGTCTTTCGGCAAAATCAATTAACAACAACGCTAATTTTGCAATTGAAAGCCACTGGAATCTTGATAAATACGAAAGTAACGTTGGGTTTTATAATTTTCAAATCTGGTCTAATAATTTAGACGATTTAGTAAAACTAGGAGAAGAAGTAGTTCGTTTATTAGATGTGCAACAACCTGTAACAAGCTACAACAACTCCACACCACCAACAGTTTTTGTTAGAACCGGAACTTATAAAAACGGTAAGCTTAATTTACAAGTTGTAAATACTAATAGGAGTGAAACTGTTGCTTTTGATGGCGGATTGCGAGCTACAGAAACCGAAACTGTAGAAGATGTATCGACAACAATTAATTTAACAGGCGATTATATTTCAAACATCGAAGTTGATGCAGGAAATCTTTTCGATATTGGATTTAGAATTGGCGATGGTGTAGCAACACCAGACGATTTATTCATGTCCGATGGACCTTGGGGATACGATGATGCAGCGCCTTCAACAACGGTTACAAATTATGCGGTTAACGAAACCGAGGATATGTTTAGTATCGATGAGTATGCCATAGAACGTAGCATAAACCTAGAAGCAACAACAAGCGATTATATAGCGGCATACAGAGCATTAACGCCAAAATTCAACCCAATAGATTTAACAGCGTATAACAGTTTTAAGTTACAGGCTAAAGGTACTGGAACCTTAATAATAAGATTGGTAAAAGAGGGCGTAAACAACTGGCAAACGCAATATAAAACAAGTATTACTTTAACTAACGATTTAGAAGATTATACGTTAATGTTTTCAGATTTTGAATCTAGCAACGGAGCGCCTTTTGAGGCAAACGATATAACCTCTATAGTGTTCACCATGTTAGCTGATAACGGCGAGCAAGTCACCAAAAAAATGAGTTTAAATCAATTACGTTTTGCAACAAGTAGCACATTATCTGTCGCTTCGCAAGAGAAAACGAATGGCATAGCTACAACGGCTATACCTAACCCAATGCAAAATCAAACAACAATACACTTTACTGCAGAATACGCCGAAACTTTACAACTACAGGTTTATAACCAAGTTGGACGCTTAGTAAAATCGTTAGAAGTAGATGCTAAACAAGGAGCTAACCAAGTGACTCTGCAACGCGGAAAATTAAGTTCAGGATTGTATTTCTGCACTATTAAAAGTACCCAAGGTAATTACAATACAACAAAACTACTCATGGATTAATTAATAGCAGTTTTATTCTATGTAGTAAGGCAAAAGACGAAAGTTTTTTGCCTTTTTTTTTGGTATATTTCGCCTTTAAATAGTACTGTTTTTATAGTGATTGGTTTTCTTTTTGGATAGAGCAATTAAAAAAAAAGGCATGCTTCGATGATTTATATATGCGGAAAGAATACAGGATTGCAAAAGGTTGGGAAATTTTTATATGGATATGTTTACCTCTGTTGATGATATTGTTTCTCTATTTAGGAATTATGCCATACCTGGAAGAAAAAGTGAATGTAACATTAGCCATTATCTTAACTCCTTTTGCGTTGGGTTTAGAGTTTCTTTTGATTCTTGGATTAATAGACACTAGAAAGAACAAGTTAATTATCGAAAAAGAACGGATTATTAGCATTGGAGTTTTTAAAACTAAATCGCTACTTATTAAAAATATTAAAGGGTTTAAGGTAGATAAAAATTATCTTTTTTATTTTTCTAAGAATGAAAATGAGAAAAAGATTAAAGTGAGTAGGTATGTTGGCGGTTTTGGCGAATTACTTTCCTGGTCTCAACAGTTTTTTGATGATCTAGATGTAGAGGAATTTAAAAACGATGAACAAGAGATATTGGAGAACAGAGCATATGGTATGACTCCGAAAGAAAGAACGGATAACTTACTTAAAGCAAAAAAAACGACAAATATTATAAATGTTATCTCTTGGATTGTTGCTCTATCCACTTGGTTTTACCCAAAGTATTATCAAATTCAAATTATTCTTTGTGGTATGTTGCCAATAATTGGACTAATAATTTTTAAAACCTCCAAAGGGTTGATTCGTTTGGACGAAAAACCTAACTCGCCTTATCCTAATATACATTCAACGCTTATTATTCCCTCATTAACCTTATTAATACGAGCGTTAACTGATTTTCAAATATTAGATTATTCCGGACTTTGGGTTCCCGTTTCAACACTAGTTCTAGTAATTGGATATATATTTATGAATGATGCGTATGTGCATTATAATTTTAAAAAAGGAAGTACATATTTAACACTGCTAGGTGTTTTTATGCTAGGAAGTTCTTATGCCTATGGACTTATAATCACAACAAACGGAGCATTTGAAGAAGCAGATCCTATGGTTTATGATGTTGGAATATTGAGTAAACGAATTAGTAAAGGTAAAACCACATCGTATTACTTAGAACTCGAAAAATGGGGACCACAAAATGAAATTGATGAAGTTTCTGTTTCAAAAAACATTTATAATAGTAAGAAGGTTGGAGACAAAGCTGTTGTATATTTTAATACTGGACTTTATAAAATTCCTTATTTTTTTGTAATTCAGTAACTAAAGAAAACTTTAAGTAGTCGAATGGTTTATTGTTTTTATAAAGGCTAAAGTTTTTAAATATGCCTTTATAAGTGGCTTTTAATTACTTTCTGAAAACTGGAGCATCAAATAAATACCATTTAAAACGTAGGCCAATTTCATTAAAAGTAAAACCAGCAGCTGTAGCAGATGCAATATTACTTCGAGTTCCGTAAAGGTTTAGTAGCGCTCTTTCAGAAAATTTATAGCCTAATTTACCTTGTATGCGGTACGTGCTTTGGCTTTCATCGTCCTCAATGTATTGTAAACCTGTTGCAGCCGTTAACTCATAAAACCACGCTTTAGGTTTGGTTATGGCTTCGTCCTTAATAATATTAACAAATACTTCGCCAGCATTAAACTGCTCTGGGCTAAAATAAATAGTAGGCACTTGGTTTTTAAACGTAATATATTGGTAATTTAAACCCGTTTTAAGCGAAGGCTTTGCTAAAATATTGTAATATAACGAGGTAAATAATAGGTTTCTAGCATTATTATCGTTTTGCCAGGTGTGAAAATATTGCGTAAACCAACCTAAATTAAAGTTGGTGCTTAAGCTGTAATTGGCATATATATTATGCATTACAATTTCTCTGTTTAATAATTCGGCATTAAAACTTTGTATTTCGCTTTTATAACCTACATCTAGAACTTGTAATTTAAAAGGCTTAATATTTAAAGCTAAATCGGTTACAAATTGGGTGTAATCGTTAGTACTAGCTTTAGCCGATGTTACACCTGCAGTACCTTTAAAGGTTAAATTAGGTAATAATTGATATGCTAATCCTAATGAAAAATCGTTTGATGTGGCATTAAAATCGGTAACCTTATTGCTTGTTGTTCTGTACCCGTAATTTGCTAACCATTTAAATTTGGTCGATGTTGGAAATTCTATTTTTGTGGTAACGCCAAAGGCTTTATTATCGCCATTATCAAAAGAGTAGGAGGCTTTAGTTTCCCAAAACGGAGTAAAGCTAGTATTTAATGTTTTTATAAAATTGGTGGCATCTTTTTGTTTGTCGTAAAACGTTAATGTATTTTCTGCCGATTGGTAGGCATCATCATAATTTCCAATGGCTTTTAAGGCATTTGCTTTTCCTAGGTTACCATCAAACGAGCTACTGTCGTTTACTAGTATACGGTTATAATCTGCAACACTTTTTTTAAAATCACTTTTATAAATATTTAAAGTAGCGCGTAAGGCTAATAGCCAGTTTTCGTTAGGTTTGGTTTCAATTAAATTACTAATTAACGTGTTGGCTGTTTTATATTTCTTATTCCAAATTAGAGCTTGTATATAACGTTCGGTGGTAGGTTGTACCAATGCGGCATCGGTTTGAGCGCCTAAACCTAAAAAGGCTTGTTCACTAAGTTGTAGTGCCTCTTTATCTTTACTTTTTAAATGTTTTACTAAGGCTAAACCATTTAAAGCTATGGTTTTGTTTTCTGGTGTTTCTCCAATGGTATTATATGTGGTTTCAGCTTTGTCAAATTCGCCTGCAATTAAATAGAGGTTTGCTAAATTTAATAGTGTGTCTTTATCATTATTAAAAAGCGTTAAGTTTTCTTTTAAAAGGCGTTCGGCTTCAGCATAATTTTGGGCTTGCTGGTTTTGATAGGCATAGCCTAAATACATATATTTTTTTGAGGTTAAGGCGTTAGGATTGCCCGGTAAAACATCAAGTGCTTTGTTTACATATATTATAGCATTTTCATATTCTTTTAAGTTAGATAGGGTATTGGCGTAGCTTAATAGAGCAGGAAAGCTTTTAGGATCTTCTTCAATTAAACTTTTAAAATACGTTTTTGCTTTAGGGAAATTACTGGTCCATAATAAGGATTCTCCGTAGTTAAGTTTTACCTCAAAATCTGTGGGATAATCTGCTAATAACTCGGTAAAAAGGCTGTTGGCCTGTTCTGGATTTCCGTTAAGGCCTATAGCTCTTCCTAAACATAATCTTGCGGTTTTATTATCTGGATACTCTTTTAAAACACCTTTAAAATAGGTTTCTGCTTCGGCATATTTTCCTGTTTCTAAATAGGTGAAACCTTCTTGCATATTTTGCGAAAACCCAGAGAAAGAGGTCAAAATAAGGGATAAAAATAATAGCTTTTTCAAGGACATATTAGGTATTGTTTATATAAATGCAAGTTAATTAATAGTATGGCATTATTAACCTGCAGTAAATGGTTATTCAACGACACACAATGACCTTTGGTTGTTTTAAATAGAATGTTGTAACCTAATTTTATTTAATGTTATCTGTAATGCAATGCTATTTGACCTAGTTGACCAACAATTTTTACCGAGTCTTTCATGGATAGTTTAGAGCCATCAGCATGAATCCAGCGCTTAAGCGGTTGTTCGCAAATGTAAGAGATTGCTTTTTTCTTACCGTAATGTTTTCTCATACGTATAAATATTTCAACATCGAAAATCCAACGCGTTATAAATTTATCTTTAAATACCAGATTAGCTATGTCTTTGTCCATAATTTTTGCACCACATTGCGTATCGTTAAACGGCATACCTAATATGGTACGGATAATTAGGTTTATGGTTTTACTTATTATAGCACGTGCAGATTCTTTAGCGATATTGGCACCCATTCTAGTCATTCTAGAACCGCTCACAATTTTAAAATCTGAAGTTTCAATAGTTTTTACTAAATCGTCAAAATCTCTAAAATCTGTTGATAAATCGGCATCTAAGTATCCAATATAATCTAACTGAGGGTCTTTGGCTAAATGCAAAACACCTTGCCTTACAGCCTCGCCTTTACCGCCATTTTGTGCACAATCATATACACTAATATTATTTTCTCTACCTTTTTTTAGTGTGTTTAAAACTTCTAAGGTTTTATCTGTACTACCATCGTTTACAAAGCATAGGTGATAGCCTAAATTACTATCTATAAAATTATGAAACTCTTTACTTGAGAGTCTTTCTTCTTCATTATAACAAGGAATTACAACACCTACGCAACGTTGTTGTAACATTTGGTCCTTAGTAGTTTCGTTTTGTGATTTATTGGTTTTTATACCAAAAATTCTATTTATTCTTACCGTTACTTCGTTTAGAGAAACCGGTTTTTTCATGTAATCATCAATACCTAAATCAAAACCATCAATAATGGTGTCTTCGTTGGTATTTCCAGAAAGCACTAAAATTTTAGTGTCCGATTTTTTCTCAAGTCTAATGGTTTTAACAACATCTAGCCCTGTCATGCCATCCATATTAATATCTACAATTACGATGTCTGGTTTAAAGGCGTCAAAAATCTTTAATCCTTCTTCGCCAGAACTGGCACATTTAATATCGAAACCTAAATCGGATAAGTGTTTTTCTAGAGATAACAATATTAATTGTTGATCGTCTATGGCTAGAATTTTAATCATAATAGTAGATAATTTGGGGTTATTTATCGTATTGTGAACATTATCACGGCGTAAATATAATATATTTTGAAAGAAAATTAGGCTTGTTTTTATTGTTTTTATCGATAAAAAGCTATATTTGTACGATTTAATGCGTTATTTATAGGTTTAAGTGTATTTTTTAATGGCGATTTAACCTATTAATGATATTACAATTTTACGAGTATAATTGGATTATTATCTCATCAATAGAACAGATTCATTCGTCTAAAGCAAAATGCCACTGAACGAAATTTAGGCGCCCTCTAGTGATTCTTGATAGATATTTGTATCGGAAATTAAAACCATATTAATTAAAAATATATAGTTATGTCCTTGAATATTAAAGAAAGTAATGGCGTGTTTTTGTTAGAAGGTATTATTAATACCACAACTTTAAAAAAGTTTAAAGACCGTTTAGAGTTTCTAATAACCAACACGAAATCGGTAACTATTAATATTGAAAAGGTTTCTGCTATCGATAATCATGGTTTAAATTTTATTCAAGAGCTTTTTCAAATAGCTAATGCTAAGAACAAATCGTTTTCGATTATTGGTTACGGTTGTAAAACTATTTATAAGACCTTTGAAATTCCTGTTACAGCTTAAATAGTAGTTTTTAATTTTTATACCCCAATCATGCAAATTCTTACTATTTTAAAATCAAAAAAAGTTTCTCCAGAGCAATTATTTATGCTAAGCGTTCTCGCTGTAAATGGAGGTAATTATTTATATAATTTAATTTTAGGTCGTATTTTAGGACCTGCTCAATTTGCTGACGCCGCGGTACTTATTACGTTTTTATTGGTGTTAAGTTTTGCAGCCATGACCTTTCAATTGGTTACCGCTAAATTTTCGGTGCTTTTTGAAAATGAGATTTTTAAAAGCTTCATTTCTAAAATATATAAAAATGCACTTTTGGTAGGCCTACTTATGGGTGTGCTGATTGTTGTTTTTGCAAGCCAATTACAAAGTCTATTTAATACCTCGTCTTCTAATATGTTTGTGGTATTTGGTTGTGGTGTGCCACTTTACTTTTTAATGAGTGTTAATAGAGGTGTTTTTCAAGGGAAAAAAGCCTTTAAATCTTTATCTATTACTTATCAAGGTGAAATGTTAAGCCGACTTGTAATTACTTTAGGGCTTATTTTAATATTCGATATCCGATCTTCGGTAGTTATTGCAGTTGGTATTTTGGCATCATTTGTTTTTGGATTGATACCTTTTAAATTTCCAACGCTTATTCCAAAAAAAGCTTTACAATTAAGTAAAACACACGCTAAGGATATTAAAAGTTTTTTTATAATTACAGCTTTTTATGAACTTACCCAAATAATTATAAATAATAGTGATATCCTATTAGTTAAGCATTACTTTGAATCTTACGAAGCTGGTTTGTATGCTTCTTTAGCTTTAATAGGACGCATTGTGTACTTTATAGCTTGGATGTTTGTCATGCTGCTGTTACCAACTGTAGTTCAACTGAAAAAAGATGGCAAAGAAACGGCATCTATACTTTTTAAATATGTGGGCTATATAGCGGCTATTTCAATGACAATAATATTGGTGTGCTTAAGTTTTCCTGAAACTATTATTACGCTTCTTTTTGGAGATAGTTACATTGCCATGGCTCCGCTTTTATGGAAATATGCCATAGCAACATCTATGTTTGCCATTTCTAATATTTTCGCCTATTACTACCTGTCTTTAGATAAATATATTCCTGTAGTTATTTCGGGTGTATTTGGCATGTTGCAAATGGGATTGGTTATGTTTTACCACGATAGTTTAGAGCAAGTGGTGCACATGCAAATTATAGCCATGTTATTCTTATTAGCTATTCAATTAGTCTTTTTTAAATATGATCAAATAAAATCGAAATCCACTTATCTAAGGTAAAAGACCATTCGTCTACAGTAAATGTTAGCCTATCTAATAATACTGTTTACAGGCGAATAAAACCTCAAATTTGTACTGTAATTAAAATTACACAAAAACCCAAAATCATGAAATTAGCCATCGTAACAGCTTATCCGCCTAGTAAAGTCACTTTAAATGAATACGCTTATCATTTAGTTAAGCATTTTAGACAAAAAGATGATATTACAGAATTAGTATTATTAACAGATACTACCAAAGGAGAAAAGGATATTGCTTTTACCGAGGCTGGTTGTAAAATTACAATTAAGGAGTGTTGGTCTTTTAATAGTTTTAGTAGCATTCTCTCGGTTACTAAGGCTATTAATCAAACAAAACCAGATGCTGTATTGTTTAATTTACAATTCATGAAATTTGGCGATAAAAAAGCAGCTGCGGCATTAGGCTTAATGTTACCCTTAGTTTGTAAGCTTAAAAAAATACCAAATATTGTTTTACTTCATAATATTCTAGAAGAAGTTGATTTAGGAAGTGCAGGGTTTACAAGTAATAAATTAATGCAAAAAATTTATGGTTTTATTGGTAGTACGCTTACTAGACTAATACTTCAAGCAGATACGGTTGCTGTTACTATGCAAAAGTATGTTGATATTTTAGAAGCAAAATATAAGGCTAAAAACGTAAAATTAATACCTCATGGTACTTTTGAAATACCATTAGAACCAGATTATAAAGTGCCAACATCACCTATGCAAATTATGACTTTTGGAAAGTTTGGAACTTATAAAAAAGTGGAAGGTATGATTGAGGCGGTGGCAAAAGTAAGACAATCTACAGGCTTAGATTTAGAAGTTGTTATTGCGGGTACAGATAACCCAAATGTACCTGGTTACTTAGCTAAAGTACAGGCCGATTACAAACATATACCGCAAGTGCGTTTTACAGGGTATGTTGAAGAATATGAGGTGCCAACATTATTTAACGAAAGTGCCGTAGTTGTATTTCCATATACATCAACAACCGGAAGCTCTGGAGTATTACACCAAGCAGGAAGTTATGGTAAGGCCGTAGTAATGCCAGATCTTGGAGATTTAGCCTTATTAGTGCAAGATGAAGGTTATAGAGGTGAATTTTTTGAAGCAACCTCGGTTGAAAGTTTAGCGCAGGCTATAGAAAAAATTGTAACTAACGAAGCTTACAGAATAGAGTTGGGTAAAGTAAATTACCAGGCAGCAACAGCACATCCAATGTCTGAAATAGCAACTATGTATTTAGATACTTTTGATAGTATAATTGCTAAAAAAAGTAAAACAGGAACAGTAATGGCGTAAAGTTAAAGTGTTGATATATAAGTAAACGCGGGCTTAGTCTCTCCGTTTTGGTTGATAAAGCCAAAATGCTCTTGAGCTCGTTTACGCCAAGGAAGTCGTCCAACGACTTCCTTTGGTATTTCTGTAAAGTCGTATAATGTCCAAGACATAAATTGTAAATTGTGGGTTTTAAATTTCTCTTGAGCCAGTTTATAATATGCCATTTGATCGTTTTCTGAATTACCAAATGGATTCCAAATGCCACGATAAGAAGACAGCCCAAACTCCTGAAGCACCAAAGGTTTATTAGGTATTTCTGTTTTTATTTTACTAATGGCTTCGTCAAAATCATTTAAATCTTCATAATAATGAAATGAGATAAAATCTACTTTATCTTTTAATATTGAAGCACTTTCTGTGTTAGACCAACCAACGGTAACCGGATGCTTATCATCTATAGATTTTACTAAATCTATCATATTACCCACCCAAGCTATAACCAAATCTTTTCCTCTAGATTTAAAGTCTAAATTAGGTTCGTTTTTAATATCCCAAGCCAATAACGCATTATGGTTTTTTACACTATTTACTATGGTTGTGGCATGTTTTTGATTTAAAGTCCAATTTAAAACGGAGTAATCGCCATAAAAATCAAACAAGGTTAAAACGACTTTTAATTGCTGTTCTTCTGCAGCATCCAAGGTGTGTTTTAGTTTTTCTAATTTTTTATAATCTACGCTCGCTTTTCCGAAGTCTTCATATTGTACAAATAACCTAACGGCATTTAAACCCGCATCCTTTATAATTTTAAAATCTCTCGAAATAGTATCTTTAGAAAAATTATCGCCAAACATATTCCAAGGTGTTGCTTGTGGATAATAGTTAATACCTTTAATATTCAAGCTATCGGTATTTACCATTTTGTTTTCTGGTTTATAAATTTCGGTATGTTCTTTAACTAAATGTCTTATTCTCCAAAAGCCATCTTCTAATAAAAAAACAATTTTATAGGTTGATAATTCTTTAGTTTCTAATACTAATGTTTCGTCTTTAAAAACACGTTTATACTCTAATACATTTCTATCGGTAATAACGGCTAATTGGCCATCTTCACTAAAAAACTCTAAAGTAGGGTTGTGCTGTAAGGTAGTGGCTTCAATAGTTATGTTTTCAGCTTTATTTAATGCAATAAAATCATATAAGTTTAGTCTAGCACTATCGGTATAGTAATCTTTAATGCCAGCAGTTTTATTGGTTTTGTAGGCTATTTGTTTTACATACCAAGCGTCTAAGTAATCGTTTTGTAATGCATTTAAGTTTTCGCTATCTATGGGTCTACCTTCGTTTTGTAAGGGTTCCCAATTTAATGTAGGTAAATATTGTTCTACTTTTTGTATTTCGGTATGCAGCATAGTGCTTCTGTCTGCTCCGGTATTTAAATAGCTAAAGAGTGCACTAATGCCTGCAATAATAAGCCCTATGAGAAGAATATAGGAAGCCAGTAATATGGTACGCAAGATATTTTTATTAAAGCCTACCATAATTTTTTAGATTTAAATACTTTGGTTTTTCCGGCTGTTTTCAATTCGAAATTATAAGTTTCATTCTCGAAAATAGCGGGTTTTAAAGTAAAATTAGCATAGCCATTAAAAGATGTTTTTGTTAGCGTTTTAAATAGCTTATCTCCTTTAAAAACTAAGAGTTTTACTTGTAAGCCATCAGGAATCATTTGCTCCATGAAACTTTGTAAAGGTCCAACAAGAATAGTTCTATTATTGTTAGAAAAGGAAACTTCAAAATCTTCAATAACTTGTTTGTAATTTAGTGTTATACCGTTACTTTCTGCCATTCCATCTACAAATGCGGTAATACGCCACTGGTCTTTAAAATCTGGATGAATTATTTTTGACGTAGCAACACCATCAATTGTAGTGCCTGTTGTTTTTAAAATATTGTTTTCGGCATTAGTTATAATAAAGGTTACAAAAGTGCCATCGCTAACTACATTATTGTGCCGGTCTTTAATTATTGAGGTTGAAAATGTGGTAATTTGGTTGCCATCGGCATAATCATGTGGTCGTGTTGATGAAATTCTAAAATTTGTTGGAATTGCGGCAAATACATTTATGGTAAATTCCTTGGAGTTTATACCTAAACATTCTGAAGACACTAACATGCGGCCACTTTCCTTTTTAGAATTAATATTTTTAAATGCTATTAAATTATTAGTAAGTATGGCTTCTTTTTCTTCCGAATCTAAAAACTGAAAATTAGCATGTACAGCGGTGTTATTTGGTACAGGATTATCTAAACTATCGGTAGGTATAACTACTAGCATGGTATAATCTGTTCCTCCAGCTTCAATACTTGGCGGGCCAATATAAGTTTCCATGGTAGCTACTTCGGCCTTTGGAGTAATGCTTATGTTACCAGATACAGGTGTTTTAGCATCAAGTAATTGCCAATTAATAAGACCAATTTTTTCCGAAATATTATCTGGTATTTTATAGTGTAATTCTTGGTTTTCTCTGTTTCCAGAAATTAAAGTAGAACCATAACTATTGGAACAGTAGAGTAGTGGGGCAATGGCTTTTGTTGCAGGGAATTTTAAAACAATAGAACTACCAACTTCATACTCGGTTTTCATTGTAACCGGTTTAATGGTAGCGGTTTGTTCATGTTGTTGTGCCACAGCAAACCCCGATAATAAAATCAAAACTAATTGAATGATATGTGTTTTCTTTATCTGCATTAATTAGGACTACCTATATAGGTGTTAATTTCAATTTTTATATAACTAAAGTTAGGGTGATCGATTTTTTGTAATTGTGCGTCACTGCGCTTTTTAATTCTATTAGGCACAATTTTACTAGAAATGGCATCATTTGGTAAACCGTTTACAAAAATATTTTCCATATCGCTATTTATGATTTTTACCGTACCATCTTTTAAAATTTGATATTCAAAATCTTGCTTTCGTTGTTGTCTTACTCCAGCTTTTACAAATAAATGATCTACCCAAAGCATTTCTTTATTAGCATCGTAATACGTAATTAATAGCTGAGGAATGGTTATTTCTTGCAAACCGCTATTAAACAAATTACCATGTATGGTTCCTTTGTTAAAATTTACGGCGCTTAGTACTACATTTTTATATAAATCGGAACCCGATACGTTTCCTGCAACTTGAAGATTAAATTTGGTAGGTTGTTCTTCAAATTCTACGGGGGTAAACTCATCTGGATTAAAGGTATCCGGAATGGAATCTTGCGTTTTAGACCATGCAATACCTTCGAAATTAATACGGAAGCTACTCGATTCTTTAGGCATCAATTTATGTTTTACATGATACTTAGCGTTATAAGTTGCGAGCTGTTTATTGTTATCGTTATAAAGTGTGCCTTTTAGAATAACATCGGCTGGAACATTATCTATATTTTGTACCTCGCCAATAATGGCGTAACTACCGTTGTACTTAACTAATTTAGCCGAAACCACTTCTAGTACTGGTTGTTTTAAAATATCTTCGTGGTGGGTTTGCTCTGTTGTTATGCGTCGTCTACCTTGATTAAAATATTTAGTTGCATTATCAGAATACAATTGGTCTGGAGGTAAATCGTTGTTTAAATCGTCTGGTTGTAAATACCATTTACCCTTGTGTTTCGATAATGATTTGTAATCAACTTTTTCAATTTTCTCCAAAGGTGTAATCCATTGGCTAGTTACTTTTGCAGATACGGTACTATCGTTATGTTTTGTAATTTCGGTTTCAATGGCGTCCATTTTGGCATAGCTACTAAGCAAACCATCTGTTACCGATATTTCTAACATGTATTGTGCAATGGGTAAATTACTTTCAGGATCTATTAAACTATGCGCCTTTTCAAACTCCTTAAAATCTAAGGCATCATAATAAGCCATTATGGCATTTTCAGGACTGCGCTGTGTGTCGTTTTTTAAGTAAAACAAGTATATACCGTAGCACATAATAATGGCTAAAATAAAAGACCAAATATGAGTAATGCGTAGCACATTTCTATTGAATTTGGTGTATGCAACCGGGTATTTTAAAAAGTCGGGTATTGGTTTAACACGGGTTTTTAGCATATTAACCCATAGCATTTGTATATTTAAAATAAAGGCAATTAAAACGGTTAAAAACGGCATAATACCCCAATGGATTTTTAGCCATTTGGCAACATCTTCTTTAGGAAGAATAGAGGATACCGGAGGAATGTTAAGACGCTCCCAAACCATAATACCATTTTCTAACTGGCGCAAACGCTGCCAACCACAGAAGTAGAGTATGGGATCGTAAAACTTATCGTTAGAAAAAATGTACTTCAGGTTATATTTTTCTGGTGTTGTTAAAAACTGTTGAAGAGATCCTATACCTGCAACGCCTTTAAACTTTGAGTTTTCTAAGCGTTCTATGGGGCGTGTGGTTAATTCTGGTAAACGTCTTGCCGAATGGTAATTACCATCAACAGTCATAGCATTAGTTTGTGCACTTAACCATGCCATTTGGTCGCCAAAACCTAAAGTTAAAAAGCGCCACTTGTCGTGATCGTCCTGGTTTAGGAAATTCACAATAGGTAGCATCTTAATTTTTTGTGGTTGCGATGGTCTAAAGTAGCCCAAACTCATTGTAAAAATAACCATAGATACAAATAAACCAGCAAGTATACCTCCAATGATGCGGTGGTAAATGGCGCCAAATTTAGTTTGTATTAGGGTTTTTAAATCACCTTCAACCAAGCGATACGCAAACTCACCTAATAAGGGAATAGACATAATAGATGCCCAAAGTGTAAAGCGGTCTAAGGTTAAAATATTAAAGGCTGTTTCGCCTAACATTTTTAAAGGAATTGGTGTTGTGCCTCCAGTTCCTAAAATGGTACAAATGGTTATCGATAAACCGAAAAACAAATAACGTTTGCTATAATATCTATAAAAAATGTATGGTAAAACTATAAGTAAAACACCCCAAGGAATTAAAAAGAAAACCAAACCAGACGAGGTGATTTCTAAAAAGTTATCTCTAGAGCCATGAGGTATAGGCACTTGTGTAATAGGATTTGCTTTAGAGTTTAACCAATAAGGGAAAATACAACCTATTATAAGTACTAAGGATAACATACCAAAACTCACAATACGTTTAAATAGCTTAAAAAAGCTATTTAAAAAGACCTTGAATGTTACCTCTTTCATGGAGTTTACTTGTTCTCTAGAAACATCCATTAACACCATACCAATTAGGGGGAATATAAAAAAGATCATCCCGAAAATTGGAGTAACATGATGCGAGGTTACCGTTACGGCTATTAAGGATAAGGATGTGGCTAAATACCATTTTTCACCCGTTTTTAGCCATAAGTATATTTCTGGTAATGCATGCATTAAAACAGAAACACCTACTATACTAGGTAATTGGCCAAAAATATGAAGTGTTTCTACAAAAGAGGATGAAAATACCGCCAAAACTGTTGCATAACCGGCTACCGTTTTATTGGAGGTCATTAGCAACGAAAACCGATAAGTACCCGTTATAAACAGTACAATGGCAATTAGTGCCACACTAAACATGCCAAATTTTAGCCCTCCAATTAAAGACAATAAACCTATAGTTTGATGCACCAAAGGCGGATAACTCTGTACAGTAAACCCGGTGTACCACTCGTAATTCCAGGGCTCAAACCAGCTATTCGCATAATGATCTGCAAAAAACAAATGTATTAAAGCGTCATAAGTAGTTTCTAAAGTGAAAAATATAGCACTACCATGAAAAGCTAACCCTAAAAGAAGGGCGGAGATTAAATATTTGTTTGAGGTTTCTTTCATTAAATATCTTGGAGGCTGTGCTACATGGTAAAGATAAATAATTTAATTAGGCTACAAATTTAATTTATCTATAGCTTTTTACCATTCGTCTACACTTATAAATGGATTAGTCTAATTTAAAGATTAAATAGAGGTTTCTAGTGTACTTTTGACCTATAATTAATTTAAAAAAATCCCTCAAAATGAAAGTGTTAGTTATAGATGATGAACAAACGGTACTAATGCCTATTAAAAAAAAGTTAGAAGAATTAGGGTATCAAGTTTGTACAACACCAGATGCCATAGATGGTATTTTATTGTTCGATAGTTTTAAACCAAATTTAGTAATAGTAGATATTAATATGCCTGAAATTTCTGGAATAGAATTTATAAACCATATACGAATTAAAAAAAACTCGTCTTTACCAATTATTGTTTTATCTGGTAATACAAATGATGATGTTATAGCAGAAGCTTTCAAACTAGGTATTAACGATTATATTAAAAAACCAATTTGCTTAAATGATATCTGTTCACGAATTAAACGATTAAATATCTTTTTTCAAACGCATTAATCAAAAAATTAAAAACCTCAAATCATGAAAATATTAGCCATAGACGATCAACAATTAGTTTTATTACCACTACAAAAAAGATTACAAGAATTAGGGTACGAAGTAATAATAGAAACAGATGCCTATGCAGGTATTTCTATTTACAACCATGAAAACCCAGATTTAGTAATAGTAGATATTAATATGCCTAATGTTTCTGGTTTAGATATAGTAAAGTATATAAGAAACTCTAAAAACGCAGATACTCCAGTTATGGTATTATCTGGAAATACAGCAGACGATATTATTACTACTGGTTTTGAGTTAGGTATTAACGACTACATGAAAAAACCATTAAGCTTAAACGAAATTAGTGCTCGTGTTAAGCGATTAATTGGTGCTCCAGCAGGGGAAAATACAGTTAGTAATAGTAATGTTATGATTCAGGAGCGTTGTGTAGGTGTTGTAATACCTTGTTATAACGAAGAAGAGCGTTTATTAAGTAATGAGTTTATTACTTATATCGTTAAAAACTCTGGTTATCATTTATGTTTTGTAAACGATGGGAGTACAGATAGAACCTTAGAGGTTTTAAAAGAATTGCAAAAAGGAAGAGAAGATTTTATTACCGTGTACAATTGTAAAAAAAACGGAGGTAAAGCCGAAGCTGTGCGTTTAGGGATGTTGCACATGGCAAAAAAAGAAGATTTGGATTATATAGGATTCTTAGATGCCGATTTATCTACCGACTTAGCCGATTTTGACGATTTAGTAAAAACCATTGAAACATCAGATTTTAAAATTGTAAGTGGTTCACGTATTTCTAGAATGGGAGCTAACATAACCAAAGAATCTGCTCGTAAAATAATTAGTTTAACCATCAACTATATAATCCGAAAAATTTTAAAAATGGATTTTAAAGACACACAATGTGGGGCTAAAATTTTCCATAAAGACGTTATTAATATCGCGTTTGGGGAAAAGTTTGTAACGCAATGGATTTTCGATGTCGAAATTTTTAAAAGAATGAGTATTTATTTCGGATTAAAAAACGCAAAATCTATGTTATGCGAACAACCTTTAAAAAGATGGATTCATGCCGATGGTTCTAAACTATCCATGAAGGATTCAGTAAAAATTGTTGGACAACTGGCACAAATTGCTTGGGTATACAGAGCTAAAAAGTATAAGATGAAATCTGTGGTTGGAAATGAATTAAAAATGATATAACAGCTGCAATTATGATACGAATAGGAATTATTATAGTCTGTCATAATATTGAAAATAATATAAATACAGATTTATTTGTTAAACATTTAAATAAAGCGAAAAACATAGAATTTTGTTTTGTAAATAATGCCAGTAAAGACAATACACATCAAATATTAAAAGATATAAAGGAAATAAGTAAAAAGAATTTTTCAATATTAGATGTTAAAAGGTATAAATCAGATAACTCCGCAGTGCGATCCGGCTCTAGGTATATGTTTAGTCAGTTTAATTTAAACCATATCGGGTATGTTAGTACCAATTTTTTAAATAAAAAAAAGTATAGCATTTGTGGCTTAATTAAGCATATAAGAACAAATCAAGATTATATTTTAGAATACAATAAACAACTTAAGGAAGATAGCGTAATGAAACAAACCATGTTTCAATCTGTGTTTTCAATAACGGAATATTTAGAAAAATCTAGGACCCCATATTAGCCAAGTGATTAAAAAGACAAAAAAACTCAAGCTTAATTTAAGCCTGAGTTTTTTTATTTACCAAGTAACAGTACCATTCATGGTTAGTATTTTACCAGTTTCAGTATTTTCAACGGTAGTATCGTCAAAAATAACCTCATTGTTTTCCTGGTCTACATTAAAGCCAGTGCCACAATCCAATTCATCAGATCCGCCGTTATAATCAGAGGCACAAACAAATCGATATTCTTCACCATTTTTAACAATAACCATCGAGATAGCTTTTGTAGCAGCTGCATTATCCTCATCATCAAATTGTGCCGTAACAATTATAAAACTGTTGGTAAAGCTTGCTGTGGTTGGGTTTATTTCTCCATCCTCATCAATTTCAATGCTTTTATGTGTTAACGTAACCGATTTGTTAGTGCCTGTTTGGTAAGCACCTTCAGCAATATTACCAACCGTTAGGCTGGTACCAAATATAGCGGTTTCTTCACCAGATAAGGTAATAGTGCCTTTGGCATTTCCAGAATCGCCATCGGAGTCGCTGCTGCAACCCATAAAGGTTAGTGAAACAAAAGCACATAGAATGAGGGATTTTTTTAATACATTCATAAAAAGAGATTTTAAATTATTAATTAATAGCTAAAAGTAAATTTAAAATAAACCGTAAGATTTTCCAACCAAAAATTATTAAATGTCTAATTTTAAGGAGTAAGCGACACATTTAAATTATTATTCGATTTAAAATTATAAGTATTTGAAGCTGTTACCTGCTATCCGTTATATCTTTTTTATGTTTGGGCTATAGTATCTTTTATAATAGTAATAGCAAATACTAAAGTCTTCTTTATCAAGTAACACTGCGTTACACAAAAAAGGATGCCACTTCTATCAGGGCTAAAAAATCGATTCCTATTAAATAAATAACTTGGTTTTGGAGTCTGGCTATTTATATGTTAATAAATACTAAACCTCTAAATGTTAAATAATTATTAAGACATTAAAATTAACAAAGCCTTAATTGTTTGTTTCAATTTTTTGTTATACTTTTAATTGATTTTCAGATAGATAGAGTATGATTAAAGTCTTTTTATATTTACTCTACTCTAATAGGTTTACCCATTATATTGCTGTTTAATTTTATCTCTATTAATTATGTCTCCATTTTCAAAAAACAAACAAAGGTTATCAAGAACCTACAAGCGTTATTTTTCAAAAACTAACGAAAATCCAGATTTAAAAGTTCTAGAAACAGATTCTAGTTTTCACTACGAATTAGAAATTCCTGGTTATGTTAAAGAAGATTTTAATTTTTATGTAAGTCGAGATAATTTGGTAGTTACTACCGATAAAAGTAATTTAAACCAAGACAGTAATGAAAATGCTGAAGGGAAAAAACATTCTTATTGTTACCCTTCTGCTTATTTTAAAATGAGAATTCCCTTACCTAGAAAATTATTAAAAAAGGAAATATTGGTGAATTATAAAAACAAAATCCTGAGTTTCGATTTATTAAAGCTTAAGGATCACTCCGATGACGGTTTGTTAATATAAAACAGTACAATTTACCCGCCAATAGTAATCATGCTTCTGTTATTGTTGTGCAATTTAGGTTCCTGTAGTTTTTTAAGTGTATCCATGCCACCGCGTACTTTAAATTTAGCGGCAACGGCTTTTTGTATAATAGGTTCTATGGAGCCTCCAGCTCTTAAAGTGGTTAATAAATCCGATTCGCCAGCCGAAAACAAACAGTTTTTTAGTTGTCCATTTGCTGTTAAACGCAATCTATTACACGAATCGCAAAACGGGTTGGTTACCGAGCTTATAATAGCAAAACTGCCTTTATAGCCTTTTATTTTATAGTTTTTCGAGGTATCGTTAGGGGCATCTTGTAAACGTTCTATGCGGTCTTCCGCGAAAGCGTTATTAACATAATCCATAACTTGGGCATAAGATACCATTTTGCTCATATCCCATTTATTACCATCAAAAGGCATAAATTCAATAAAACGAACAGAAATTGGTAAATCTTTGGTAAAATGAATAAAATCGATAATTTCATTATCGTTAAAACCCTTCATTAATACCGCATTTACTTTAACCGTAAAACCTTCTTTAACCAAAAGTAAAATGTTGTCGTAAACCTTTTTAAACTCATGGCGGCGCGTAATATGTTTAAATTTGGCAGCGTCCAATGAGTCTAGACTAACATTTATTTTATTAACACCGTTGGCTTTTAAAACCCCAATAAATTTATCGATTATCACAGCGTTGGATGTTATGGAAAGCTCAACCGGAAGTGTCGCTAACTTTTCTAAAATTACCGGAATATCTTTTCTAATTAAAGGTTCGCCACCTGTTAACCTAATTTTTGTAACGCCATGGTCTACAAACGTTTTAGCAATTTTGTAGATTTCTTCGTAAGTCATTAATTGGCTTTTAGGCGATAATGTTACGCCTTCTTCTGGCATACAATAGGTACAGCGTAAATTGCAACGTTCAATTAACGAAATACGAAGATAGGCATGATCTCTACCATGCGAATCTTGTAATATGTTTGTTTTGTCTTTCATTTTTGTTTTATCTCAATTTACAGTTTCACGCTCAGTCTTGCTAACTGGTTTAACTTCATTGTTTAAACTTTGTGCTTTAGCAAGAATTTTAACGTAAAGCTTATCACTACAACTAATCAAACTGCCAACTGCTGCTGAATCCTGCGACTTTTTTTCTTAGCGCCTTAGCGCGAAAAACTAATCGTGTCTTGCGCCTTTTAAAATTCTAAAAACATGTAAAACCGATGGAAATATGGCATCCATAGATTCTTTGGCTCCGTTTGTAGAGCCAGGTAACGCTAGAACCAACGTATTGCCAATGGTGCCTGCAACACTTCTTGATAACATTGCAAAAGGCATACGGTCTTGCCCATAATTACGAATCGCTTCTTCAATACCAGGAATTCTTCTATCCAATAATGGTATTAGGGCTTCTGGGGTAACATCTCGACCCGAAAGTCCTGTGCCACCAGTATAAATTACCATGTCGATACCTTGTTCTTGATAGCTTTTTACCTTTTGTTGAATGGCTTCAATCTCATCGGGAATAATAACATATTCCGATATTTTAACATCGCAGCTTTCAAGCTTATTTATGATCGCTTTTCCAGCCTTATCCTCTTTATGTCCAGCCGAAATAGTATCGGAACACACCACAACAGCAGCTTTTAAATCTTTTCTAAATGTATCTTTAAAATCTGATTTACCACCTTTCTTTTTTAATAATTTAATGGCGTGTATTTCTATGCCTTTATCAATAGGTTTTAGCATATCGTACATGTTTAAGGCTACAACGCTTGCACCATGCATAGCTTCAACTTCAACACCCGTTTTATAAATTGTTTTTACCGTAAATAAAACCGTTATTTCTAAATCGTTTATTTCATATTCAACACCTGTAAATTCAATAGGTAAGGGGTGGCAATCGGGTAAAATATCGGGTGTGCGTTTTACGCCTAATAATCCAGCCGCTTTGCTCATGGCAAATACATTGCCTTTAGGCACGGTGTCTTTTTTAATAGCTTGTATTGTTTCTATTTTGCTAACCTTTACAACAGCTTGAGCAATTGCGGTTCTTAGTGTTGTTACTTTATGTGTAATATCGACCATCTCGAATTGAATATTTATTATTTTTTATTGATTATTTTATGCTTGCAGTTTTTCTTGAAGCCATAAAAATTGCTGTTAATTCGCTAGATTCTTTCAAAAAATTTTCAATTAAACTCTTTTCAATTAAGTTTTCATCCAAAGCAAAGTCTAACCAGAAATTAGATTCATCCACCTCTTCAATAACTATACTAATTTTAGCAATGAAACTAGGTTTAAACTGAGCAATACATGTAGCTCTATAATTTGCAGCAACAGAAGTAGAGCATCTAATCAATTGACCTCTAATATGATTAGAAAGGTATGTGTTTGGTAAAGATTTTGTTATTTTAATACAGTTGTGGGCAAATACTTTTGTTCTATTTTTTAATTGTTCTTTCATGGTAGTTTAATAATAAATAGTAAATAAAAAATAATCAATTATTCACTTTCCATTGGTGTGATTCATCTTCAAATATTTCTTTACCAAAAACAGGAACTTCTGCTTTTATAGCTTCAACGATATATTCTAAAGCATCAAAAACTACTTTTCTTCTTGGTGAAGACACAAATACAAATAAGCAGATTTCTCCTGCCTTTACTGTACCAAGGCTGTGGTAAATATGCATGCATGTTAAATCGAATTTAGCAAAGGCGGATTCTCTAATGTCATGAAATTTCTGATTTGCCATATCTTCATAAGCGGTGTATTCAATGGCCGAAACCGTTTTACCATCAATCTCGTCTGCTCTTACTTGTCCTAAGAAAATGTTATGAGCACCAATACTTGTTTTTGTTTGATGTTTATAAATGGAATTACCTATAAATTCTGAAGTTATGGCACCAGGTTGGAATACGTTTTTGGGTTTTTTGTTTGTCATGATTATGTTTTTTCAATCTCCAAATGGAGGTGTTTTTTTTTATTACTTTTTCAGCCTTACAGGTCTTTTTAACTTTCGTTCTTTTGCGCCGTTTTAAAAACCTTGTAAGTATCAATTATTTCCTTTGCGCCTTCTTTTAAACTAAAACAGTTTGTAATATTTGCACGTTGCAATATTAAAACCGCACGTTTGCTTCTTATACCCGATTGACAGAAAAGGACTTTCTTTTTAGCTGTACTTATTTCGTGTAAATTGTTTTCTAAATCGCCTAACGGAATAGCTTTTACATTTAAACCTTCAATTTTTGGTAATTCATGAGCTTCTCTAACATCAATAAATTGGATGTTGTCTTTAGTTAATATATCGTGAATAGAAATCGTATTAATTTCCGTTTCGCAATTAACTTCCATTTTGGTATTATGGAAGTTTTCTTCGGTTTTTAGAACTTTAGAAATAGCGGTTTCATTTCTTTTAATTTTTAAAGTGGAGGTTTTACAAGTTAAAGCATTATAGCAAAGTATGTGTCCGGACAGGATATTACCAATACCTAAAACTATTTTTAAAACCTCATTAGCTTGCATACTTCCAATAATACCAGGAAGGACACCTAAAACTCCTATTTCTGAGCAATTGGGTATATTGTCTTGCGCTGGTGTATTTGGAAACAAGCAACGGTAAGTTGGTCCGTTATTATAATTAAAAACAGAAACTTGTCCTTCAAATTTGTAAATAGCTCCAAATACCAATGGTTTGTTTGTTATTATAGCGGCATCATTCACTAAGTAACGCGTTTCAAAATTATCTGAACCATCTACAATAATGTCATATTCATTAAATAATGCTATGGCGTTTTTATACGTTAACTGTTCCGCGTAAGCGATAATAGAAATACTATCGTTTAAATCTTCTAAACGTGCTTTTGCTGCAATGGCTTTATTTACTCCTAACGATGATTTACCATAAAGCACCTGGCGTTGCAGGTTTGTAATATCCACCACATCAAAATCTATAATGCCAAGCGTTCCAATTCCTGCCGCAGTAAGATATAGCAAAATAGGGCAGCCCAAGCCACCAGCACCAATAACCAATACTTTAGCGTTGGAAATTTTGTCTTGACCTAGTTGACCAATTTCGGATAATATGATATGTCTGTTGTATCTGCTCATCATTCGTACTAAGGCAGGAATCTATCCTACCAGTTATTTTTTTAGCCTCCTGCAAAAGGTGGTAATAAAGCAATTTCGGCACCTGTTAATTCGGTTTCTTTCGAAACGAGTTCTTGATTTTGCGCCACTTGAAAATCTTTAGTTTTTAAGGTGTTGTATTTTCTATAAAGCGTTTCTAAAAGTTCAAAAATATATGTTCCGGAAATTTCTAATGTTTCTTCTTCAATATGAGTGATTTCGGTTAATTGCCCGAAATATTTAATGGTTATTTGCATCTTTTATGGATTTTAATTCGGTTTTAGTATTTACATTCATGGTTGTAAATTCATTTTCTTTTTCTAATACGACGTTTTTAGATTTACAGCTTTTAATAGCAACCCGTAAACGTCTTTCGTCATGTTTTAAAAATGTATTAAAGGTCTGGGCAACATCTTTTTTATATAAGGCTATTAATGGCATGCTTTTACCATTACTCTCTACTTGAATAATTTCGTGATAATCATCAATATTATCAATTAGCTTTTCAAGTATTTGCGTATTAATTAACGGAATATCGCAACTTAAAATTAAATTATAGTCTGTTGAAGACGCTTCTAAACCTGAGCATATTCCTGCAACGGGACCTGCATTTTTAGTGATGTCGGTAATGCGTTTTAACCCGAAAACATCATAATCAGCATTATCCGAAACAATTATAATTTCGGAAACCAACGGCGATAAAGCATCAATGCTATATTGAACAAAAGGTTTATTGTTTAGTAGTAGAAAACCTTTATCTGTACCCATGCGAGAGCTTTTTCCACCAGCTAAAATAATGCCTGTTATGTTTTTTTTGTCTATCATTTAAGTGAAAAATAATTTGCCACAGGCAATGATTAATACAAAGGCCAAAATATATCGTAAACGTTGGTTGTTAATTATTTTACTACCATAATAACCACCTAAAACGCCTCCAACGAGTGCAATGGCAACCAATAGGAAGGATTCTTTTTGTATAGTTACGCCACTATTTAGTTGGCCTATTAATCCTGCTGCCGAATTAACCCAAATAAAAAGCGCCGAAACTGCTGCGGCTTCTTTCATTTTACCCCAATGTAATAGCAGAATTATAGGCGTTAATATAATGCCACCACCAATGCCAATAAGCCCAGAAAAGAAGCCTATAATACCACCTGTAATTAAACCTTGCCAAAGTTTAATAGGTTTTATACTATTGCTTTCTTTACCAAATACGTTTAGCATTTTTAAAATAGCAAAGACTAATAATACGGCGAGTATTTTTTTGTAAATAGAAGCATCAACCTCTAAAGTGCCACCCAAATAAGCGAGTGGGATGGAAGCTATACCAAATGATATGAATAACTTTTTATTAAAATGACCCGCTTTGTAATAGTAGTAAAATGAGATGCCTGCAACAAAAAGATTTAACAATAGGGCAGTAGGTTTCATGGTTTCGGGAGCAAAAGAAAACAACGCCATTAAGGCTAAATAACCACTAGCGCCGCCATGACCAACGCTAGCGTATAAAAAGGATACGACAGGTAGGATTAATAGAAAGAGATATATGTTTTCAGTCTGTAACATTTAAATACGCTCAATTTTTTCTAGTTGTTTGTCTAGGAAGTCCCAACAGTTTTTATTGATTTCATCGAAAGCTTTAACTAAGGCTTGTCCATATTCTGTAAGTTCTGCGCCTCCGCCGCCTTTACCACCAATACTATTTATGGTAACCGGTTTTTTAGCCGATTTATTAACGGAGTCCAACAATTGCCATGCTTTTTTATAAGATATGTTAAGTGATTTAGCAGCTTTTGAAAGCGAACCCGTTTTTTGAATCGCCTTTAAAAGGTGCACACGACCTTCGCCTAGAAGGACATTGTTATCGGCCTCTATCCAGATTCTACTTTTTATTTTATATCCCATAATGTCGTTTTAAACAGGTAATAGAATAACCTCGATCGTATCTCCTTCAATAATATCTGTAAACGTTTCTGGAGCATAAACTAAGGCATTAGAAAGGGCAAAAGTTTGCAACATCGATGAGTTTTGGCCTTCCAAAATCTCAACAGTTCCGTTGTTATAAATGGCTTTTAGGAACTGGGGTCTATCTCCTTTTTTCTTAAAACTTGAAACGGATTTGGCGGTAACCCTAGGTAATTCTTCAGGATCTCTATTCATTAGTTTTTGCAAGGCTATAAACACATATACATAAAAACACGACAGAGCAGCAGCAGGGTTACCCGGTAAAGCAAAAATTTGGGTATCATTCTTTTTGCCGTAAAACAAAGGCTTTCCTGGTTTCTGTTTTACTTTATAAAAAAGCTCTTGGACTTTTAATTCGTTTAAGGCTTTGCCAACAAAATCGTAATCGCCAACAGAAATTCCACCAGTAATAAGAACAAGATCATTGTCGTTTATTGCTGTTTGTAGCGTTTCGACAGTTTTAGTGTAATTGTCTTCCACTTTGTAGAGCGTAACATCATAAAACTTTAAACTGTACAGCGCGCTTAAAAGCATTTTAGAATTACTCTCGTAAATTTTCCCGAAAGTTAATTCTTGGCCAGCTTCAATCAACTCATTACCTGTAGTAACCAGTGCAATATTTGGTTTTTTAAATACAGAAACTTCTGTTATACCCAATGAAATAAGATAGCCAATAGCTGCTGGAGTTAACTTAGAGCCTTTTTTTAAAGCAATATCTCCGGTTTTAACCTGCTCGCCTAATGGCCTAATGTTTTGCTGTGTATTTGCTTGTATTTCTAGAGTGATACTGTTTCCTGTATTGGAGACCTTTTCTTGCATCATAACGGCATTAGCCGAATCTGGTACAGCCGCTCCTGTAAATATTCTAACAGCTTCTCCTTTTTTTAGTGTAGGCTGGTGTCCATCGCCAGCTTTAACTTCGCCAATTAAAGTGTATGTTAAATTATCATGTAAATTAAGAGCATATCCGTCCATGGCCGATTGCCTGAACGGCGGCATATTAATAGGTGATATAACATCTTTAAATAAGATATAACCTCCCGCTTTTTCAACACGCTTAATGGTTTCTTTTAAAAGCGGTTTGCTGCTATGTTTTACAATTGAAATGGCTTCAGAAATAGAGATCATAAGTGTTTTTCGTTATGTCCTAGCAAATATAACGAATCTGTTTTAGTTGGTCAATATTATAAATGGTTCTTCTAAAATTAATAGAAATCAAATAAAAAATGGCTGTTAAAATTTAGATTACTTAATTAATAAGTGTATTTTATTGTAGGACTTGTAAAAATGACATTCTAAGTATGGTTTTTAAGTATTAATACGTATTTTTACGTAAATATATAACTTCATGTTGGTTTCTACATCAAACGATCCATTCGAAAATAAAACATCATTAGATGGCACCTGCGGTGTTTGTGGAAGCCATAATTGCTTGATACATAATTTTTATGATGTGCTTTTTAATTCCAAAGAAGCACGAAATAATCCTATACTAAAGTGTCAAAAAGGACAACAGTTTATTATAGAAGGCGCCCCAGTAAATGGGCTTTATTTTATAAAATCTGGCACTGTAAAGGTTATTAGAACAGGTATAAATGGCCGCGAACAGATTGTACGTTTTGCAAAGGCGTGTGAAATTGTTGGGCATCGTGGTTTTGGAACTCAAGAGTACTATTCTATTGGAGCTATTGCTTTGCAAGACACCGAGTTGTATTATTTTGCTAAAGAAAAACTACAGAACTATTTACTTGAAAACCCGAAATTTGCTTATAGCATGATGTTGTTTTATGCTAATGAGTTAAATAGAAGTGAGAATAAAGTAAAGTCTATTTCTCAAATGACAGTTCGCGAGCGTGTTATAGATAGCTTACTATATATTAACCGCAAGTTTGGCGACTTACGTGGCTTTTTAAATTTACCTTTAAGTAGAAGGGAGTATGCAGATTATGCAGGAACTACCGAAGAACAGGTAATTCGAGTTTTTTCTATCTTAAAAAAAGAAGGCTTAATAAGTGCTAAAGGGAAAAAAATTGGCATTACAGATGTGCAGCTTTTAAAAAATGAAATTAGTGAGCATAACTATTTCTTAGATACTTAATGTCTTCAAAACTTTTTAATTATAAACCATCCTATAACAACCTTTTAGGTTGAAAATGTAATAGTATTTATTCTAGTTTCCAGTAATTCTTTTTAGAGTAAATAACTACTGCTTTCTTTTTTAGCATCTACTTTATTTTTTCTTGTTTTTCTTTAATTTACGTAGGTATACGTATTATTTATTTCATTATTAACTATTTATTTGTTAGGTTTTTATGATTAAAACATGGTTTTTAGCAGGTTTTATTATGGTTTAAAAAAAGGTATAGATATGGGGATACTCATAAAATGAAATAAACTCTACTTATATATTTGCCTTGTATAAGTATTAATACTTAGAATAACTTAAAACATAACAAAAATGAAATCTCTACTAAAAAAAACAACTTGGATTTTACCCGTTGCTGCTTTATTAATAGCCTGCGGTGGAAAAGAAAAGAAAAATGCAATAGCAGAAAACACAGCTACTCAAACTTCTAAAACTAAAACCTTAGCTATTGAAAAGCCTCAATTAACTTTTGGTTTTATTAAATTAAC
Organism: Algibacter amylolyticus; assembly: GCF_014202225.1. Classification (GTDB taxonomy): domain Bacteria; phylum Bacteroidota; class Bacteroidia; order Flavobacteriales; family Flavobacteriaceae; genus Algibacter_B; species Algibacter_B amylolyticus. The sequence goes on along the minus strand of NZ_JACHGE010000007.1, from coordinate 48,714 downwards.
AGATATGGCGCCTTTAGCTATTGCGAAGGAAAAAGGGTTTTTTGAAGATGAAGGTTTATTTGTTTCGGTAGAGGCACAATCAAACTGGAAAAATGTTTTGGATCGTGTTATAGATGGTCAGTTAGATGGTTCTCATATGTTAGCAGGTCAGCCTATTGCTGCAGGTGCTGGTTTTGGGCGTCAAGCTAAATTAGTTACCGCATTTTCTATGGATTTAAATGGTAACGGTATTACAGTATCAAACGATGTATGGTCTAAAATGAAACCAAATGTACCAAAGGGTGCCGATGGAAAACCTGTACATCCTATTAAAGCAGAGGCATTAAGACCAGTTATAGACGAGTATAAAACTAATGGTAACGCTTTTAAAATGGGTATGGTTTTCCCAGTTTCTACACATAATTACGAAATTAGATATTGGTTGGCAGCAGCTGGAATTCATCCTGGAATGTATACAGCAGATAATGTACAAGGTCAAATCGATGCCGAGGTTTTACTATCTGTAACGCCTCCGCCACAAATGCCAGCTACACTTGAGGCAGGTACTATTTATGGTTACTGTGTAGGTGAGCCATGGAACCAACAAGCTGTTTTTAAAGGTATTGGTGTTCCTGTAGTAACTAACTACGACATCTGGAAAAACAATCCAGAAAAAGTATTTGTAATGACAGAGAAATTTGTTGAGGACAACCCTAATACGGCTATTGCTGTAACTAAAGCCTTAATTAGAGCAGGAAAATGGTTAGATGAACCATCAAATAGAGCAGAAGCAGTTAAAATTTTATCAATGTCTCAATATGTTGGTGCTCCAGAAGAAGTATTAGCTAATTCTATGACAGGAACTTTTGAATTTGAAAAAGGAGACAAACGTGAGATGCCAGATTTTAATGTTTTTTACAAGTACAATGCAACATATCCTTTTTATTCTGATGGGATTTGGTTTTTAACTCAAATGAGAAGATGGGGACAAATTCCTGAAGCAAAACCTGCAGATTGGTATGCAAATACTATTAAAGATATTTACAGACCAGATATCTGGACAAAAGCTGCTAAGCTTTTAGTAGAAGAAGGTAATATTCCTGCAGTAGATATTCCAACAACAGATGGTTTTAAACCAGCTACCACAGATTTTATAGATGGTACTATGTATGATGCTAAAGATCCTATCGCTTACATTAATAGTTTTAAAATTGGTAACAAGGATAAAGCGGTACAATAACATAAAATAAATTATTGTTAGTTCTGGTGATTTTACTCATCACTAAAATCACTGGAACTAACAACGTTTTTAAAAGAAAGAATACACTAAACAAATCATCATGAAGCAAAGTTTAACATTAGGAAAAGTAACCAAATTTATGGGACTCGGTTTTTTAAGCACATTAAAAGGCCTATTTACAGGGAAGCTAGATAAGGAAGAATTTAAAACTTTTTTACGTAAAACGGTGGTGCCAATTGCTTCTATTTTGTTATTTATTGGTTTGTGGCATATGGGGGCAAAGTCTTTGTATAATATTGAAGCCGATCATAAAATTGAAAAAGCTTTAACAGATCAAGGACAAGAAGCTGCAGTTGCTTTACGTGCTTGTATAGCATCGGGAGAATCTGGATGCCAGCCAAACACATTACCATCGCCAAGTCAGGTTTGGGATTCTTATAAATCGCTATTACGTGACCACAATATTATTGCGGCAGATAAAGCGGCTTTTATAGAAAAAACGGCTGCCTTAAACGAAACACGTACTGCTCAAGGTTTGGATGCTATAACGTATACGGGAAGACCATCGTTTGTAGATCAAATTTTTAGAAGTTTAAAAACAGTTTTTGCTGGTTTTTTATTGGCATTATTTATTGCTGTTCCTTTAGGAATTTTTATAGGGCTAAGTCCTACTTTAAAAAGTGCTTTTAATTGGTTTATTCAAATATTTAAACCTGTATCGCCGGTGGTTTGGTATTTACTGGTTTTTATGATTGTAAAAACATTACTAATAGGCTCTAATGAAGATAGCTCGTTTACCATCTCGTTTATTAGTGTAGGATTATGTTCTATGTGGGCTACTTTAGTTAATACAGCAATGGGAGTATCTTCTGTGGATAAGGATTATATAAACGTTGCTAAAGTATTAAAGCTTGGTAATTTTCAGAAAATATTTAAAGTGGTTTTACCATCGTCTTTACCATTAATTTTTACAGGTTTAAAAATTACGTTATCGGTAGCGTGGATGGTTTTAATTGCTATTGAGTTATTAGCCCAAAGTCCTGGTTTAGGATTGTTTGTTTGGGAGGAATTCCAAAATGGTGCAAACGACTCTAACGCAAAAATTATTGTTGCCATGTTTGTAATTGGTATTATAGGTTTCTTGTTAGACCGATTAATGCTAACAATACAGAACTGGGTGAGTTTTGATAAAACGGATGCGATATAATTATTGATAGAAGACGGTTAACGGAAGAGGGAAGTTTAGCTCTTTTGAGGATAAGCTGATGATTACCTACTGAAGACTGACAACAGCAAACTTACCCGCGTTAGGGATTGTAATGAAAAGCCCACAGCGGAGGTACGGAGCGAGGACTTGTAATGTAAAGCCCGACCCTTGTGGTAACGCCCAAAAAAAACAGCCTTTAAATGTGAATTGTTTATCTAAGAATACTGGATAAGCAACAGGCAAGTAAACGTATAAAGATATAAGAAATGGCATATTTAGAATTAAATAATATTTATAAAACTTACGGACAAGGTGATAGCGAAACCGAGGTGTTGTCGAACATTAATTTGACAATTGAAGAAGGGGAGTTTGTTGCTATTGTGGGATTTACTGGTAGTGGTAAAACAACTTTGGTAAATTTAATTAATGGTTTAATTGAGCCTACTAAAGGAGAAGTTTTATTTAAAGGTGCGCCTGTGCAAGGAACGAGCCATGAACGTGGTGTGATTTTTCAGAATTATTCGTTGTTGCCTTGGTTAACGGTAGGACAAAATGTTTTTATGGCTGTTAAGGAGGCTTTTCCGAAAAAAAGTAAAACCGAGTTAAATGACATTGTTGCTAATTATGTTGAAATGGTAAGTTTAACACCGGCTATTAATAAACGTCCTAAGGAATTATCTGGTGGTATGCGCCAACGTGTTGCTGTGGCTAGAGCTTTAGCCATGAAACCAGAAATGATAATTATGGATGAGCCATTAGGGGCGTTAGATGCCTTAACACGTGGTAATTTACAAGACGAAATTTTAAATATTTGGGGACAAGATAAACGTACCGCTTTATTGATTACTAACGATGTTGATGAAGGCATTTATATGGCGGATCGTATTATTCCATTACGACCAGGACCAAACGCCACTTTGGGACCTGAGTTTAAAATAGATTTAGAGCGACCAAGAGATAAAACAGAAATGAACGATAACGCGAATTTTAAGGAAACTAGAAATGCCATTATTGAGTACTTAATGGATATTGGCGATGAAAGAAAATCGAAATCTACAGTAGAATATGTGCTTCCGGAATTGAGTCCGAAGGATTTTGTAAACCAGTTTAAATAAGATTTTTATGAGTGTTATAATGGATAATAAAAGAGAAACAAGTTTAGTGGGAAATGGCCTTTTTCCTTCTAAAGATGTTATGTTGGATTTAAAAAACCTTAAAAAGGTGTATCCAACGCCAAAGGGTGATTATGTGGTTCTTGAAGATTTAAATCTGCAGATTAGAAAGGAAGAGTTTGTTACCATTATTGGTCATTCTGGTTGCGGAAAAACCACTATGCTGTCTATGATTGCTGGATTAAATCCTATTTCGGGAGGAAACATCTCGGTATTAGGAAAACATATTAAAGGTCCGGGACCAGATAGAGGTGTTATTTTTCAGTCGCCTAGTTTAATGCCTTGGATGACGACCTTACAAAATGTTATGTTGGGTGTAAACCAAGTATTTCCGCATGCATCTAGAGCGCAGCGTACCGATATTGCTAAATATTATTTGCAAAAGGTAGGCATGGAAGATTCGTTTAATAAACGTGCTTCAGAGTTATCTCAAGGTATGCAACAACGTGTTGGTATTGCAAGGGCATTTGCTATTAAACCAAAAGTATTATTACTAGATGAGCCTTTTGGAATGTTAGATTCGTTAACAAGAGGCGAACTGCAAGATATACTTATAGAAATTTGGAATAAGGAAAAAATTACTGCGGTTATGATTACACACGATGTGGATGAGGCTATTTTTCTAGCAGATCGCGTGGTAATGATGACTAGTGGTCCAAAGGCTAAAATTGGCGATATTTTAAATATTGATTTTGAAAGACCTAGAACTCGTAAGTCGGTTTTGGAGCATAACGATTACTACAAATACAGAAAACACTTAATTGATTTTTTAGAACATTAACTAAAAAATAATACAAATACAGGTTGTGATTTTTTTGAGGTTATGAAAATGTTTTTTTCATGATTACAGGATAACTACAGCTATAAATTAACAAAAACTCAAACAATCAAAAATTAAAAACAAGTAACATGAAAAAACAATATGTATTAATAGGTTTACTAGCACTAGTGGTTCAATTTGCACAAGCGCAGTTTACATTAGATGGCGAATTTAGACCAAGAACAGAGTATCGTAACGGATTTGGAAGCATTATTCCTGATGAGGCAGATGCAGGTTTTGGAATTTCTACAAGAATTAGATTAAATGCAGGATACAGCACCGATGCTTATAAGTTTTATTTAAGCTTTCAAGATATTATGGTTTGGGGTGAAAACAGACAAATTTTGCCTTACGATCAAAACAACTCGTTTGCTGTATTTCAAGCGTGGGCAGATATCCAATTAGGTGAAGGTTTTTCTACCAAATTAGGGCGTCAAGTGCTGTCTTACGACGATCAAAGAATTTTTGGAGGTCTAGATTGGGCACAGCAAGGGCGTAATCATGATGCGGCATTGTTAAAGTACAAAAAAGGTAAATTTATGGCCGATGTTGGTTTAGCTTTTAGTCAAGATTACTCTAACCCAACTGGGTTTCAATCTGTAGGCACGCAATACTCAACTACTGGTTTTTTCTCTTATAAAACCATGCAATACTTATATTTAAATCAAGCTTGGGATAATTTTACAGGTAGCTTATTAGTTTTAAATAATGGTTTCCAAAAGTATGATACAGATAGTAATCCAGATGGTGTAAATAGCATTCAAACTATAGGAACGCATTTAAATTATAAAAAAGGAAAATTTGGAGCTGCTGCGAATGCCTTTTTGCAAATGGGCGATACCGTTGATGGTGCTTATTTATTAGGTTTAGATTTTACGTATAAATCTTCTGATAAAGTAACACTTGGTGCAGGATTAGAAATTATTAGCGGAAACGATACTGAAACTGCCGATAGCGAAGCCTTCTTTCCTTTATACGGAACCAATCATAAATTTAACGGATTTATGGATTATTTTTATGTGGGTAACCACGCAAACAATATAGGTTTAGTAGATATTCATGCTAGCGCTACATTTAAGTTAGGTGCCAAGTCTAGTTTAATGGTTAAGGCTTTAAATTTTAGCGGCGAGCAAGAATTAGCAAGTGGAGAAAAATCTTTAGGAACAGAAATTGATATTGTATTTAAAAAAGCATTTAAAGGTTATGCGCTAGTTGCGGGTTATTCGCAAATGTTTGCTAACGATGGTATGTACGAACTTAAAGGTGTAACCGAAGATGCTGCTGCAGACATGCAAAATTGGGCTTGGGCCATGTTAGTTATTAAGCCTAAGTTTTTAAACTAAATACCATTTAACTTTTTTCATCAGTGAATTGGATATAATTTCATTTTATAATATGTTGTTAGTTTGATAGTCCAATTTATTTGAATCCCGCTTCGGCGGGATTCTTTGTTTAGGTTAAGAAAGCTTTACTAAATTTTAGGCGTTCAACATATTACAATATCTATTCATTTTTTTTTCAAATTAAAGGAAAAGAGTACGTGCAAAATAATACGCATTATCAAATCCATAATTAAAAGATTGAATTTTTAGTGGTTTATATTTTTATTGTGTTTTGTCTTTGAAATGCATATAAAAACGATTAAAAGTATTTTTACGAGTACTTTTTTTATATATTGCCAACTTTTAAATTCAAATCTATAATTAAATGAATACTTGCTTTCGCAATATATTCCGTTTCATTTTTACTAGTTTTATTGTTTTTAGTTCGACTTATGGAATTGCACAATGTGCAGGTACTGGGTCGGAGATTACAATATGTGATAAAGAAACAGACCCCAGCTTACAAGCTTTTAATCTATTCGATCAAATAACCGGAGAAACCCCTGGAGGAACATGGGTTGCAGATAGTAACTTTAATTCCGATGCTTTAGATGAAACTGCAGGAATAGTAAACTTATGGGCCATTAACAGGTTTGGTGCTCATGGATTTACGTACATGAATTCCGCTTGCGACGCCAGTACAGCCACAGTAATTATAAACTTGGGTGGTTATCCAGGAGAAAGCAATCAAAATCCGGGTACAAACAATGTTTGTCAGGTTTTAAAGGCAGATGACGATGATGCCGCAAATATTATAGATTTATTTATTTTTATAGATACCGCTAACGCCATGATTGGTCCAGATACAGGTGGAGTTTGGACAGAAAGTCCAGGAAATATGGCTACGGGTTTACTCTCAAATGAATTTTTTGATTTTGGAAATGTACCAATTGGTACCTATACCTTTACCTATACGGTGCCCTCTGTTAATGGTTGCCCTTCAAGTTCGGCAATTATAGATGTAGAGGTTAGACGATCTCCAAATCCTGGTGTTACATTCGATTTAAATCTTTGCGAAAGCGACGATATGTCTGGTTTAAGAGCTTTAGATCTTTTTTCTAGATTAACTGGCGAAGATACTAATGGCGAATGGACAGATGGTAATGTGCCAAGTACAGGCGAACTTTCCAACGGTTCAGATTCTGTAATAAACGTTGAAAATATATATAACACCTTGGGTGTTGGAACCTATACCTTTAGCTATAAAGTTATACCAGATCACCCCATTTGCGAAGAGCAAGAAGCTGTTTTTACAATATGTATTGAAGAGCAACTAGAATTAACGGCTGCTCTAGATGTGGATTGCCAGGGTGTGGTAACTGTAAATTATGATAGTACACTGTTGGCAAATGGTACATATAATTTAAGTTATACGGTTACAGGAAGCAATTTAGGGACACACACCAATGCACAAGATGTCGATTTTGCTAATGGAAATGCAACTTTTAACCTAGAACCAGACCTTAATTTAACATCTAGCGAGACCTTAACCATACAAATAGACAATATAACAGGTCCATCTCCTTGTGGCGGACTTCCATTATGTACTTCTATAATAAATGTGCCACCAAAGATGTTTGATATGTTTGTGGAACCTAATATATCCATAACATCCACAACAGGTTGTGAACTCGACGATATTTTAATTACCTATTTAAATACTGTCGATTCTAACTTTAATCCTATTGATGGAACACAATCTGTAACATATTCTATAAACGGAGTCGATTTTACCGATGAGGTTAATTTCTCTAACGGAAATGCCGTATCCAATGTGTCTGTAGATCGTTTTATGTTAGGTAGCAATCAATTGGTGTTTTATCAATCTAATAGTTTTGTGCATTGTAAAGATTTAAATGCGGGCATTTCTCTTAATTTAATTCCTGCGCCACCAAATCCTATGTTTAGTATTGTACCAGATAATAAGTGCGATGCTACAAGTGTTCAGTTTGGTTTTAATAGCCCTTCTGGGGAATTTATAGCGTATAACCCTGTAACTTTCGATATTTACCAATATGGTAGCGAACCAGGACAATTCCAACCGAGAGATCCTAGTGTGTCATTAACTAATAATACTCAAGGTGATGGTATCGATTTAAATATTTCTAATACTAACGATGTTAGCCAACTTCCTGATGGTGATTATGTCTTTGTTATACGAAGTGTACAAGATGATAATGCCGCTTGTAGAGGATTAAGTCAGACTGAAATTGATAATTATACCGCTCAAGGTATCGATGTTGGCTTAACTAAATCTGGTAATAATCATATTTTCGATGCACGTTTAACGTTTAGAATTGGAGAGCCGCCATTACCTAAATTAATTAAAAATAATTTTCAAGTGTGTTTGTTAAATGGACCGGTCACTTTAGGCGATTTATCCATTTTTGCAGGAGCCGATGTTAATATCGCTTTAACCGATATAAATGATGTTGAGGTACCAGAAACTTTCGAAATAACGGAAGATGCTACTTTTAATGCCGTATTTACTAGTACTATAACAGGTTGCGATTTAGGAACCGAGCAATTAACGGTTTCGGTAGTATCCAATGCTTCGTCGCCGGTTTTAAATACCAATGTATTTTGTAGTTTGGTAACCAATACGGTTTCAGATTTAGATACTTCTGGTCAAGATATCGTGTGGTACGATGCCGAAACCGATGGAACAGCTTACAACACATCAGACGTTATAGACACTAATAATGCGTATTGGGCAGAAATAACCATTTCTGGAGGTTGTGTAAGTACAACAAGAACTCAAGCTGTAATTACTTTTGTTAATCAGGCTAATGCGCCAACACCATTAACAAATGAGTTTTGTTCTTCTGCAACGCCTACAATAAGCGATTTGAAAGTAGAAACAGACGCAGCTATTGTACAATGGTTTACTTCAGAAACAGGACCAGAATACACAAGTACCGCCTTACCACTAGATGAAACACAGGAATATTGGGTATCGCAAACAGCAATTCAAGGTTGCGAGAGCGAGCGTGTTCAAGTTACATTTATAACAACCGATGTCGCTCCAAACCCAGAGCCTATTACAAACAGTTTTTGTACAGTCGATGGTACGGTGTATACTTTAGAGAATTTGAATTATAACGAATCGTCACTATCTCGAGAAGGTGAGCTTACTTATTTTTCAGATGCAGCAGGAACAGTAGCTATTCCTTCTACAGAGTTACTAGAAAATGTTACAAGTCCAGTTTATGTGCAACAAATTATTGCAGAGGCATGTTCTAGTGCGATAGTTGAAGTTAATTTTTCGTTAGAAAATAGAGCTTCAAAACCAGAATTAACACGAGTTACGTTTTGCTTAGAAAACGAGCCTACTATTCAAGAGTTAATAGATGCTTTAGAAACGCAAACGTCAAATACTATCACCATTTATGAAGATGAAACTACTACAACAGCATTAGATGCAACTTTGGAATTATCGACGCTTACAGAGCCTATTTACGCTTCTCAAACCATTACTGCAGGGTGCGAAAGTAACGAAAGAACGGTGGTTACTTTTACTTTGGCTAATCCAACAATTTCAAGCAACGATTTTCAAGTACTGCACTGTAGTATAGACCAAGCTACGTTAAACGATGTGTATTTTGGCAACGGAACTGTCGTATGGAAGGACGAAAGCGATAATCCTTTATTAGGAACCGTTTTATTAGAAAACGGAACGTCTTATTTTGCGCAGGTAGAAGTGGAATCTTGTTTAAGTGAAGCTATAGAGATTCAAATAACTTTGGTGGATGTTCAAGATCCTATACCAAGTGCTACAACAGCAGCATTCTGTGGAATTCAAGAAAAACAAATTGCAGATTTATTAGAAGATGAGTCTGGAAATGCACGTTTCATTACACCACCAAACCATACTTTAGTTTGGTACGATTCAAATGATGTTTCTACAAGAAACAGTCTAGATAATAACACGGTACTAGATAACGGCACCTATTACGCGGTTTACGAAGTCACTTCAACTTTGTCGGGACAAACCATAACATGCGAAAGCAATGCGGTAGGCATTACAGTCGATTTAACAGCTTGTGATCCAAAAGAATTAGTCATTCCAGATGCATTTTCTCCTAATGGCGATAGCATCAACGATACCTTCGAGTTACTAAATATAGAATTTGTGTATCCAGATTATAACATTGAAATTTATAATAGATACGGACGTGTTGTTTTTAAAGGCGATATAGAAGTTGGCTTCTGGGATGGTAAAAGTAATCAAGGTGGATTTTCTAGCAGCGAAGTTTTACCAACAGGCGTTTACTTCTACGTAATTAATTTTAATCGATTTGGTACAAAACCATATCAAGGACAAGTTTATTTAAAACGATAATGACTAGCAATACCAATTCAAAAATGTCAAAATATATAAAATCTGTGCTGTTAGCTTTATTGTTCTGCAATGTAGTAGTGGCGCAACAAGACCCACAATTTACGCAGTATACTTACAATATGAGCGTTGTAAACCCTGCGTACTCCACAACCGATTTCGGTGTTGTTAATTTAGGTGCTAATTACCGTAAGCAATGGACAAACACCATTGGTAGTCCTAGAACGTTTTCATTTTTTGCACATACCCCTTTTAATGATAAAATTGAAATGGGATTAACATTTACAACCGATCAAATTGGGCAGGATGTTATCGAAATAAACGAAAAAAATATTAATGCAGACTTTGCATACGTTTTAAATATTAATACCAACAGTAAGTTGTCTTTAGGGTTAAAAGCCGGTTTTACTTTATATGATACTGCTTTTACTGGAACTTTAATAAATCCTAACGACCCAACATTTACTAATAATGTAAATGAGGTGTATCCAACCATTGGTGCAGGTGCTTATTATTTTACAGACTCCTATTATTTGGGGTTATCTGCTCCTAATTTTTTACGAACAACTCAACTTGATGATGCTGTTGTAGCTACAAAACTAGGAAAAGAGGAGGTGCACTTTTATATGATTGGTGGTTATGTATATCCTGTAAACGAAAATTTAAAATTAAAACCTTCATTTATGGCTAGAGCCGTAAAAGGAGCTCCAGTTAACTTTGATGTTTCTGTAAATGCCTTAATACACGATCGTTTAGAAGCTGGTCTTTCGTATAGATTGGACGATGCTGTTAGTGGTATTGTTGGGTTTAGAGTTACACCATCGTTTAAGGTGGCTTACTCTTATGATGCTACGGTTTCAGAGTTTTCTAATTATAACAACGGGTCGCACGAAATTGTATTATTGTTCGATGTGTCGTTATTCGGTTTAAAAGAAGGATATAAAAAATCACCAAGATTTTTCTAAAAATATTATTGATGAAAAAATTACTACCAATATTTGCATTCATACTTATGTTTTCTGGGTTTGCACAGGAAAAAGAAGCTTCGGTTAAACCCATTTTTAATAATGATTTACGACGTGCTAATGCCTATTTTGAGCGTGCGGATTATGCTAAAGCTATTCCGTTTTACGAAAAAGTAAATACAAAACAGCGTATTACTCAAGTGGTTGAAAATTTAGCAACATGTTATTATAATATTGGAGATCTTAAATCGTCTGCAAGACTTTACGGTTATTTAGTAAATAGTAAACGTGGTAATAAAACAGACCAGAATGTATTTAAGTACATTCAAGCGCTTAAAGCTTCTGGGAATTATAAAGATGCTAATAGTGTTAGTCGTGAATTTCTAGCAGAAAAAGGAGATGTTTCAGTTTTAAAAACTTTTGATGCTGAGGTTGTTAAGCAAGAAAATATTATGGCTATTGGTAATCGTTATAATCTTGAAAACTTAGCTATAAATACTGAGAATTCAGAATTTGGTATGTTGGCTTATCAAGATAATTTAGTGTATGCAGCTTCAAGAAAGGAAGTACATAAAAAGAATATTTTTAGTAAGTATTACGGTTGGAACAATCAGCCCTTTTTAGATATTTATAAGATTAATAAAGATAGTGTTTCAAAAGGAAATACTGCTTCAGAGTCTATCTCAGAGGCTATAAATACTAAACTTCACGAAGGTTCGGTTGCGTTTACGCAAGATCTTAAGACCATCTATTTTACTAGAAATAATTATACTAAAGGTAAAGAGATAAAAGACGATAAATCTGTAACTCATTTAAAAATTTATAAAGCCGAATTAATTGATAGTGTTTGGACCAACATTGAAGCCCTTCCATTTAATGGTGATGATTTTTCAGTAGAACATCCAGCATTAAGTCCGGATGGTACAAGATTGTATTTTGCCTCGGATATGCCTGGAACTTTAGGTGAGTTCGATTTGTTTTATGTCGATGTAAAAGGAGATGGTACTTACGGAGCTCCTGTTAATTTAGGTGCTGCCGTAAATACGGAACACCGCGAACAGTTTCCATTTATAGCAGATAATGGGGATTTATATTTCTCATCTAACGGGCAATTTGGTTTTGGAGGGTTAGATGTGTTTTGGGCGAAGAAATCCGGAACTAGTTTCCAAAAGCCAGACAATTTGGGGTTACCACTTAATTCTGGTTACGATGATTTTGCTTTTTATTTAGATAAAACCTTAAAATCTGGATTTGTATCATCTAATAGAATAAAAGGTAAAGGGAGTGACGATATTTATAGTTTTAACGAATCTAAACCTTTAATTATAGAAAATTGTAAGCAATACATAAATGGGATTATTACCGATAAAGAAACCGAGGCATGTATTGCAAATGCAAAGGTGACACTTACTTTAATTTCTGAAGATCCTAATACAGATTTAGCTACGTTTACAACCAAGGAAGATGGTGCTTTTAATACCAATGTTAATTGTGAAATAACAGTGCTGGTAAAAGCATCTGCTAATGGTTATCAAGATGCTGAGCGTAAAATAACAATAGGAGGAGAGCGATATTTAATGAATGATGCATCTTTAGCACTTGTGTCTTTAGCTTCAATTAACAAAAAAGAGCAGGAAAAGCAGCAAATAGCTTTCGAGAAAGAACGACAAAAAGAGCAGGAAAAACTAAAGCAAGAACAAGTAAAGCTTAAGAAGGATGCGGAAAATAAAAAGAAAGAATTTGATAATATTATAGCTTCGGAGCCTAATATACAAACCAAAAACAACAGGCTTGTTATTGTTACGGCAGATATAAATTTTGATTATAAACTTTGGTACATTCGAAAGGATGTTAAAAAAGTTTTGCAACCTGTGGTCGATTTACTTAAAAAGTATCCTAATATGCAAATTGAGATTGAATCGCATACCGATATTAGAGGAAATGAAGCTTATAACAAAGATTTATCTCAAAAACGAGCAACTTCAACTAAAGAATATTTAGTGTCTAAAGGCATAGAATCTTTCCGAATTACTGCCATCGGTTATGGTGAGTCTAAACCGTTACAAAAGTGCGTTACAGAAGATGCTTGTAGCGAAGAGGAGCATGAAATTAATAGAAGATCGGAATTTGTTATTAAGCAACTACAGTAGTTTTATGTTTCATTTAGTTTGTACTAAATGAAACATAAGTTATTTGCTTTAATAAATGTATTCTAGTAGATAAATTAAGGCTAACAGTTAGTTGTTTTTTGCTCTTATTGATAAACCGGCATCATTGCAGTTGTCATCAATAGTAACGTCTCCTTGAACGTCTTTTAATGGCAAGGAGAAAAAGAAGGTACTACCTTCACCTAGTTTGGAATTTACCCAAATAGTACCATCTAAAAGATTAACTAGTTTTTTTGCAATGGTAAGGCCTATACCTACGCCTTCGTGCGTTCTGTTAAATGAACCATTAACTTGTGTAAAACCATTAAAGATTAAATCTTGATGATTTTGGTCTATACCAATACCTTCATCTGCAACGAAAAAGATAATACGCATATCATCATCTTTTTTACAAATTTTAAACCCATAATCGATAGTGCCGGTTTCCGAAAACTTAATAGCATTTTTTAATAGGTTTGTTAAAATGTGTTTAAGTTTTAACTCGTCGGTATAAATGATTAATTTGCTATAATTTGTGGGAATGGATAGTTTGAAGTCTATGTGCTCTTTTCCTAAATTATTTCGATAATCTCTAATTGATTTATGAATGTCGTAAAATAAAATGTTTAAATCAACATCCTTCAGAATCAACTTTTCTTTACCAGATTCAATTTGCGACATCTTAAACAGATCATTAATAAGTTTTAATAGATGCTCTCCACTTATATTAATGATTTTTACATACTCCAGGATTTCTTCCATGGATGAGTCGCCTTCTATTAAATCTGAAAGTCCAATAATAGCATTAAGAGGCGTTCTTAACTCATGAGACATGGTGGCTAAAAACTCAGATTTTACTCGGTCGCTTTCTTCAGCTTTTTCCTTGGCATCCGTTAGTTCTAGAGTGCGCTCTTTAACTAAGTTTTCTAGGTTGTTTCTGTATTTTTCAAGTTCTTCGTTTTGAAGCGTAATTTCCTGTTGCTTTTCTAGAAGTAAGCCGTTTTTAGTATTTAGCTCTTGGGTACGTAACTTAACTTTTTGCTCTAAGGATGCGCTTAACTCACTTAGTTCGTCGTTTTTTATTTTAAGCTGGCTGTCTTGCTGGTAACTTTTAAGTGCCTGCTTTACAGTTAAAACAAGGTCGTTAGTATGCCAAGGCTTAGAAATATATCTATACAGGCTCGCATAGTTTATTGAATTTGCAACGCCTTCAATAGTGGCTTGCCCGGTTAGTAATATGTTTAATGCATGAGGTGATTTTTCATGAATTTTAGTTAAAAACTCGTCACCCTTCATAATTGGCATGGCATAATCTGCTATAACAACTTGAATTTCATAATTTAATTCTAATAAATTGTCGATAGCCTCTAGCGCTTCTATACCAGATTCTGCCGTTTCAATAATATAATTATTACCAAAAGCATTTTTTAGTTCAGTTTTTAAGCTATTTAAAACGATCTTTTCATCGTCTACACAAAATATTACTCCCGTTTTCATACGTCCTAGTTTTTAATTAGTTGCACTTCCAGAATCTATACAAGAAAACAATTCCGATTGAACCCACGGTTTTCTAATACATTTATATAAACTCGCTTCTTTCCTAGTTTTTTCAATGGATTTAGTATCTGCCTGCCCTGTTAGCATTATTTTTAAAGAATTAGGGTATTTGTTATGCACTTTAATTAAAAACTCGTCACCCTTAATACCTGGCATTAACCAATCGCTAATTATTATTAATCTAACAGTAAGGTCCATCATTATTTCATCAATAATCTCTAAGGCCTCATTAGCACTTTCGGCAGTTTCGTACAGAAATGAATTCCCATAATTTGCCTTTAATTGTGCTTTAATGCTGTTTAATATGATTTTTTCATCATCGACACATAAGATTACAGTTTTCTCCATAGCAATATTCTTATATTTTTGTTGAGTCATGTTTACGGTTCATTGTAGGCAGATAAACGCTAAAAGTGGTTTTACCCGGTTTACTTTCTACTTCAATTTTTCCGTTATGCTTTTCTATTATTCGTTTTGAAATGTCCAATCCAATTCCCGTTCCTTCTCCTGTTGGTTTGGTGCTGAAAAATGGTTCGAATATTCGGTTTATTTCATCTTTAGGAATACCTTTTCCGTTATCGGTAATGGAAACAACTACCCAATCTTTTTCAGTGTAAACTTTTATGTCTAGCTTACCACTTAATTCCATGGCATAAATGGCATTGTGAAGTATATTGGTCCATACTTGATTTAGCTCATCATAATAACAAAGGATTTTTGGTACTTTATCGTAACTTTTAGAGACTTCAATACCTTGTTTGATTTGATTGTTGTAAAGCGTTAAGATGTTTTCAATGCCTTCAGTTATATCTGCAAGCATTTGCTCATCATTATTATTAATTCGAGAAGAATTTTTAAGAGCAAAAACTACTTTTGATGCTCTTTCGGCTGCAAATTCAATATTTTCTGTACTGCGTTGTAAACCTGTAATTTTATACGCAACTTCTAGAATTTTTTCAGAATTTTCTGTTTTTAGAAGATCCAAATATTTTTCGACACCTTCAACAACCATCATGTCTACAAAAGTATCTGCAAAAGAGTAGGCATTTTTTATATTATGGTTTTCAAATATTTCTGCTATCTTTTTTTTGAAAACACGCTCCTCTTTCGAGGTTAACATATGTCTGTTTTTAAAGGAGTCTTCCATAAGGGCTAAAAATTCGACCCTAAGTTTCTCTGGCAATTCATTAATGAATATTGGATACTCATTTAATACAAAATTTAAGGTGTTTTTAATATTACCTATAGAAGAACGAATTGCGCCAAGTGGTGTGTTTATTTCGTGTGCAACACCAGCGATAACTTGACCAAGTGCAGCCAATTTTTCTGAATTAACAAGTTTTTGTTGCGTTTGTTTTAAGTTAGCTAATGTTTCTGTTAATTCGGTTGTTCGTTGTTTTAATGATTCTTCTCGTTCGTAAATTTGTAGAAGCATTTTATTATATTCATCTACTAACACGCCTATTTCATCATTGCCTTGTTTTTCAACACGCATTTGATAATTCCCTTTCTCCGAAATTTCTTTAGTGGCTTTTGTTAAATGTATTATAGGTTCCGATACTATTTTTTGTAACCAATAAGCAAGTAAGTAATTAGCAATAAGAAGCCCTACTAATAATAGGAGCATAGTGGTTACGTAATCTCTAATTTTTAATGATAACACTTCGGTAGAAACTCTTAAGTAAATAGAGCCTACTTTACTGTTTTCAATATAAATGGGTCTAAAAACGCTTAAAAAATTGGCGTCGAAATTCTCCCAAGAATCAGAACTATTGGTATTTGAAATTACGACTTTTTCTCCGTCTGCATAAAAATCTGCAAATATTTCATTGTCATTATTATAAACAATTCCAACATCTACAGATGGAATGTTTTTTAGTTTTTCTAATGTTTCTACAGCGTTTTCTGAAACATCGAAATCTAGGGAAACAGCACAATACTCTCCAATTAAATTAGCATTAATAATGGTGTTATTTTTCATGTCTTCTTTAAAATTAGCAATATTGCTAAAGATGACATACGTTAAACCTATTACAAGAGAAAATAAGGATACGAGTTGGATAACAAGTATCATTTTAAATTTTATGGATAGGTTTTTAAATAACATATATTATACTATGATAAATGAAATGCTGCTATTTAAAGGTCATTGTTACTATATAAACTTCATCTTCAAAAGGCATAGTAACTGTACCTACAATTGCTGAAGATGAGATCGATTTAATGTCGATTGATGAATATCCAATATCTCCAACTAATGGTATGGCATATATTAATGTTTCTCCAAAGGTAAGTACTGTTTCATCTGAATTTAATTCCCAAGTGGTTTCTAAAACAACGCTGTTATTAGCATCATTTACTACTAATGTACCATCTGAATTAAATGAAAAAGAATAGTCTTTGGTTTCATCGGTTTCAAATAAGGTGATATCTGTAATTTCTACTCCTGCGTAAACTATGCTAGGAGAAAGCATTTTACTTTTTATAACCCAAGTTTTAGAACTTAATATATCATTAGACGACGTCGATTCGTCCTCACTACATGAGATTAAGCTAAGAACTAAGCTGAAAATTGTAATTAAAAAGTATTTTCTTTTCATAATAAATTGGGGTTTAAATTATTTTAATTTAATATTTCCATTGTAAGCCTATTAATACAATAGAGCCTATGTTATCTGCAAAGCCATATTCGCGATGTTTTCCTAATAGGTTTTTTCCAGTAATATGTATTAAGGCGTGTTTATTTAATTGG
This sequence comes from Algibacter amylolyticus, assembly GCF_014202225.1. Taxonomy (GTDB): domain Bacteria; phylum Bacteroidota; class Bacteroidia; order Flavobacteriales; family Flavobacteriaceae; genus Algibacter_B; species Algibacter_B amylolyticus. Next base: position 31,154 of record NZ_JACHGE010000007.1, on the reverse strand, counting down.
TAAGTTGTTTTCGCATTTAAAACTAGGTTGGTTTTTATATCCACTTGCGATTTATCCTTTTCAAGATTTTCTAAATCGCTTATTTGATAGTAATTATAACTTGCAAATTCATGTTGAGAATAGATGTAACCATCTGTATTAAAGCTCCATTTACTATTTGGTTTATAGTTTAAAGTAAAACCTCCAAAAAATGATGGTGTAGCGTCTTCACTCCATTGTGTAGGGTTTGTGGTATTGCTTAATGTAGTTGTTAAAATATCTCCTTCAGGATTAAAACTAAATTCAATATCTGTTAATTGAACATCAATATCTTTCCTACCCGAAATGTTCGTTTTTTGATAATTACCAAAAGCTTTTGCTTTAAATTTATCGCTAAAGTCATAATCTAGCGTAAACCCTAAACCATATTGGCTAGCATTTAGGTTGTAGTTTTCAAATTTAACAGCACCATCTGCTCTTATTGATAATAACGTTCCTGGGGCTCCAGATTCGTCTAGTTCTTGTTCGCTGGTATAATTATGGTACGCATTAGGATTTACAAAGTTATCTACATTTGAGTAAAATATTTCCAAATCTAAACTTAAACTGTTTGTTATTTTAGTTCTCCATCCTATCTCGGTACTTGTTATAGTAGGGTATTTTAGGTCCTCTTTTCCGTTAATAGTTAGATGAACAGGTACGTTGATGGGATCTGTTACCCCTTCTACTGTTCGATCATAATTTATTAGAATATTGCCATTTAAATAGGTGTCAAAAAAGAAAGGTGATTTTGACGCTTTAGAGTGTACAGCACGTACTAAATTGTTTTTATTAATGCGATAGGTAGAAGCTATTTCGTAATTCATGAAATAGTGTTTGTTAAATCCAAATTTATCTACTCGAGCAGCACCAATAACCCTAAGTTTTGCACTAGGTTTCCATTCTGTAAGCATAAATGCTGAAAAAGAGGATGTTTCTCGTGCTTCATCTTTAAAATCGAAATTTAGATCATTAAAACTAAACCTTTCTTCATAGGTAAAAGGACTGTTGTACGATAAATGTTTATAGTTAATTCCTGGTCTAATACTTACCGTTTTAAATTCTTTAAAGTACTCTAAGTTACCTTCAATATTAGTGAATTTATAAGAATTAAATTGGTAATTGTTTTCGTCTTTACCAGAGTTAATATTAAACTGTCCGTTTAAATTATTGTGCTTTATTTTTGCATTTATGTAATAACTTTCTGATTCGGTTTGAGACAATGGTGTTGCTAAATTTAAAAAGCCTGTTCTTTGACTTTGCGACTTTTGAGCTCCCACTGCAATATCTATATTAGAATTTACACCATAATTATGTGTAAAAAAGATGTTTCCGCCAGCTCTTCTTAAGCTAAGATCTTCATCATAAAAAGCCTCTAATTCTTTTTGGTATTCATTAAAGGTCCAAGGTTCATTGGTGCCATGATCTTTTACAGGTGCCACAAACATGGTTAAGCTATCTACACCTACATAATCTTTTCTTATAAAATCATAGTACTTACTATCAAAACGATAGCGTTCAGAAAAATTACCAGAGAACGTTAGTTTTGTTTTGTCATCCCAATTATAGCCAATATTTAAACTTGCATTTTTAGCCTTATTTGTTCCCATTTGGGTGTTTACAGTAATATTTTTTCCTTTTTTATTGGCATGAGAGGTAATTATATTAATAACACCCGTAACCGCATTAGGGCCATATAAAGCAGATGCAGGACCTCTAACCACTTCAATTCTTTCAACATCATTTAAATCTACAGGTAAGGTTTCCCAAAATGTTCCACCACTAAAATAACTATATACAATTCGGTTATCAATCATAACCAATATGGTTGTATTATAAGACAATGTTAAATACACATTTTTTGTAATATCATCATACCCTCTAATATGAATATCATAGTTACCAGGGGTTATTTCTCTAACAATCAAACCTTGAGATAATCGAAGTGCCTCAGGAATACTAGCTACACCAGAATTACTTATTTCCTCCTTACTAATAATAGTTGTAGATAAGGGGGTTTCAAATAAATCTTCTGGGTGCTTAGAAGCGGTTACAACTACATCTATATCCAACAACTCCTCAAGAGTCATTTCATTATACACTTTGTCCTGTTGGGCAAAGGTTTTAAGGCATAACGTTGATGTTATGATGATAATGAACAAAAGTATTTTTTCCTTAAAATTCATAACTTGTTTCATTTAAAAATTTTTCCAATTCTCAATATATCTGAAGAGAATGATTGACCTTCCATATCTAACGATGTTAAATTCACCAATATCTTAGGTTTACTATTTTCAATTCCAAATCCGAGGGAAACTTCGCCTTCCTCTACAAATCGAGTTGTAGCGGTTACTGATAAAACTTTATTAGCTTTACATAGATCAGAAAAACCATGTATGCCTTCCATGAAATAAACTACTTGGAAACCAGAAATGTTTTTCTCTAATTCTTTTGGGGTAATGGCTTTTACAACCATAGAAGATCCTAGTCCTTTAATGAATTCGTCTTTATCCAGTAAAGTATTATTGTTATAAACAACTAAGATTTTAATTTTATTGTTTTGGGGTATTTGAGGGTTATATTTTAAAACTTTGGTTAATAGTGCCGCCTGAATATTTTCGGGTACAGCTATTTTTTGAGCATTAACAATGTTACCCACGCATAAAAAGATGCAGATAAATGCTAATTTCTTAGCAATGAAGATTATATTTTTGGGTAACTTTAAGTTAAACATTTAGTAGGTGTCTGTTCTAACTTTAGATTCTATAATTTGGGCAAATTAAAAGAATCTCTTGTTATGGCATCATGATTTTTATCAGGTTATTAAAATTTTAAATTGTACAAAAAAATGCGCCAAGTGTACTTCTACCAATAAATGATTGATTATTAAAGGAAATATAAAAGGACTTTTGAGTCTTTGTTTCACATTGTAAATTACGAGAGAAGAGCATCAAAAGCAAGCTTTTGTATAGAGTCATTTGGGGCTAATTTATTTTATGATTTCCTAAAATAAGTTTAAAATTAAAACATAAATTAAGTGAATCGTAAAATTTTACTGCTACAAAAATAAGTATTTTATCTAACATATTTACTTCTTGTCGATGTTTTTTACTCCAATATTTTGATGAATTAATGTTTTAGTTCATAAATAGGACTTTTTTAAACTATCAAGAAGCAGAATGTTTCTCTCGAAATAGTATCATATAAGCCATAAAAATTGAGTACTCGTTATAAAATGGTTGATATAGAAGGCGATGATTTAGTGTTAAAATTAAAATACATTTCTTACATTTAAGGGGTAAACTAAATTTTATGCTTAAAAAAGTTTTTGCTAGTGCTGTATTTGGTGTTGAAGCTTCAACCATAACTGTAGAGGTAAATGTAGATAAAGGTGTAGGGTATCATCTTGTAGGATTACCCGATAATGCTATAAAAGAAAGTAATTTCAGAATTGCGGCAGCCCTTCAAAATAACGGCTATAGAATTCCAGGTAAAAAAATTATAATTAATATGTCGCCTGCCGATTTACGAAAGGAGGGAAGTGCATACGATTTAACTTTAGCCATTGGTATTCTAGCATCTACAGATCAAATTAAAGCCGAAGATCTAGACAAATACCTTATTATGGGCGAATTGTCTTTAGATGGCGGTTTACAACCTATAAAAGGTGCTTTACCTATTGCTGTAAAAGCAAGGGAAGAAGGATTTAAAGGCTTTATTCTGCCGGCACAAAACGCCAAAGAAGCCGCTATTGTAGATAATCTTGAGGTTTATGGTGTAGAAAATATTAAGCAGGTTATTAATTTTTTTGATAAAGGCGAACCCTTAGAGCAAACCATAATAAATACTAGAGAAGAATTTGAAAAGAATCTAGATTTTCCTGAGTTTGATTTTTCCGATGTAAAAGGACAAGAAGGCATAAAACGTTGTATGGAAATTGCGGCTGCTGGTGGCCATAACATTATTTTAATTGGTCCTCCGGGTGCAGGTAAAACAATGTTAGCAAAACGTTTACCTAGCATTTTACCACCAATGACGTTGCATGAAGCTTTAGAAACCACTAAAATTCATTCGGTTGTAGGGCGTGTAAAAGATACAGGTTTAATGGCGCAACGCCCGTTTAGAAGCCCTCATCACACCATTAGCAACGTAGCGCTTGTTGGCGGCGGAAGTTATCCGCAACCCGGAGAAATTTCATTATCGCACAATGGTGTTTTGTTTTTAGATGAATTACCCGAATTTAAACGCGAGGTTTTAGAAGTGATGAGACAGCCATTAGAAGATAGAGAGGTTACTATTTCTAGAGCAAAATTTACGGTTACCTATCCTTCGTCTTTTATGTTGGTGGCCAGTATGAATCCGAGTCCGAGTGGTTTTTTTAACGATCCAGACGCCCCAATAACATCGTCTCCAGCGGAAATGCAACGTTATATGGGGAAAATTTCTGGCCCGTTGTTAGATAGAATTGATATTCATATTGAAGTAACCCCTGTACCGTTTGACAAGTTGAGTGACGACAGAAAAGGAGAAACGTCGGTAGATATTAGAAAACGAGTTACAAAAGCTAGAGAAGTACAAACTAAGCGCTTTGAAGATTCTGATAGCGTGCATTATAATGCACAAATGAACGTGAAGCAAATTAGAAAACATTGTGTTTTAGATGATGCCTCGAAACAACTATTAAAAACCGCCATGGAACGCTTAAATTTATCGGCTCGGGCGTACGATAGGATTTTGAAAGTATCTAGAACTATAGCCGATTTAGAAGGTGTTAATAATATTAATGGAGCGCATATAAGCGAAGCGATTCAATATCGTAGTTTAGATCGTGATGGTTGGTTGGGTTAAACATTCCTGCGGAGGCAGGAATCTCTATTATTATAACTATAACTTAATATGTCGGTTTCTCTGGCGTTTCGCTATCCACAATAAAAATACCTAAATAAATAAGTTATAATAAATTGGGAGGATATTGGATTGACGGCACAAGCAAGATGCTTGCGTTAGCGGAAGTAATTATAGCTAGCACTCGTTACAAACGAGTGCTAGCGAGTGGAGATTATTATTATTATTAGTAGTAGTATTATTAGTAGTATTAGTATTAGTATTAGTATTAGTATTATTATTATTATTATTATTAGTAGTAGTAGTAGTAGTAGTAGTAGTAGTAGTAGTAGTAGTAGTAGTAGTAGTAGTAGTAGTAGTAGTAGTAGTAGTAGTAGTAGTAGTAGTAGTAG
>NZ_JACHGE010000007.1:0-25802 GCF_014202225.1 Algibacter amylolyticus | reverse complement strand
TAGATTTAGTAAAAATCTAATATAATATTAACTTCTTATTTTATAAGACTAATGATAAAATTCTTTAAAAATATCCGTAAAGCCCTATTGAATAATAAAAAATTTAGAAAATACCTGATTTATGGAATAGGTGAAATAGTACTTGTGGTTATAGGTATTTTGTTAGCGTTAGCTATTAATAATTATAATGAAAACAAAAAGAATAAAAACAAATCAATAGCTAATCTAAGGGAGATTCAAAAAAATTTAATTGAGGATGTAAAGTCATCTGAAATGATTAAGAATAGCTATTTAGAGACCTATTTTAGAAAAAAAGAAATTTTTGATTTTCAAAGTCCACTTACAATTGAAGATTTTGAAAATGGATTGTTTCCCAAAATAGGTGAATTTGCAAACCATTTTGTTATTGATCGTAGTGGATATCAAAACTTAATGAATCATATTGATGATTTGCCACATGAATTTCTTTTTTTACTTAATGATTTTAGAACACTTTACATAGATAATAGTAGTATAATTGATATTTATAATGCTCAACTATTGAATACGGTAAACTCGCATCAAAATTTTTTATCACATCAAGATTGGGAGGTTTATAGTATGAAATATGGAATTAAGTCAAAGGATGAAATTGATTATTATATCAATAATTATAAATATAAAAATTATGTACTCAAATATATTAATGATAAAAAAAACATATTCCTGAGAAGTCAACTCTATCGAATAATTGCTATAAAAACATATAAAAAAATTGATTCTTTACTTAAAATTGATGAAAGTAATTTTCCGGAATATTTACTAAATTCTATTAAAACGAAAGATTATGAGGGAAAACTAGGAATCTACCAATATAAAGGTAAAATAGATGGTGAAAGATTTTTTATAATGGACAATAAATTATGTAGCAATTATTATAATGGAACGCAAGTAGATTTTAGTAAGTCATTATTAATACATAGGAAGATGAATGATAGTCTGTTTATTACATTAAGTGATAAAAATCCTGATTTATGGCAATTTAATAAAAATAAGAAAAGCATTATACACCTAGGAAGTGATTTGGAGCTTATAAAAATGGATTAGAATTCCCGCTACCACTAGTTTGTAACTAATGGGGAATATTGCATTGATGGCAAAAGCAAGATGCGTGCGCTAGCGGGGTGAAAGTAATATAAATTAAAAAATAAAAATTATGAAAAGTTTGATTTTATCCATTCTTATATTTGGTTTATTGTTTAGTTGTGAAAATAATAGTAGTTATCAAGAGTCAATTTATAGAATGGTAGATAATGTAAAGCTTAGCCACATTAAGATAAATTCTTATAGCACTGAGCCTCTTTACGGTTTTACAATGCTAGAATCTGGTTTGATAGTTAAATATGCCTTTAAAGATGGTGAAGTTTCCGAATATATACCTTATGAAAAAATTGACAAGATAAGAATACTTAACTATTTGGAAACCAAAAGCTATACTGTGTTTATTAATTGTTCGGAATGAATAATATTGATTCTTACTAACCTTGGATAATTCTAGATATTTTTTAGTGGAGTAATGAGTAAATTCTAAAAAGTACTTTTTCCCCCGCTAGCGCGAGCGTCTCGCTCGTGAACATAAGAGTGTTTCGTCCTAAAAATTTCATCGCTACCGCTAGTTTCATAGTAGTGGCGTCAAGAGTAAGTTCGAAACAAAACATCTTTCAAATCTCACTATATCAAAATAATTAAAACTTTACATAAGCAAACCGGCAAAACAATTAAATTAAAGAACTTAATTTTGCAAACAGGTGTGTTAGGGATTGCAACGGTATTCTAGTTGCATAAGCGGATGGACTCTAGAGGGTAGAGTTCTTTTATCTAAGGGTTAAAAAGCTGGTTTCTAATAGCGTAGAGTACCAGTCCAACTCGGTTTTTTACATTAAACTTATTAAATAATGTATTGCGGTAGCCATCGATTGTTTTCGGGCTAAGAAACATTTTATCTGCAATTTCTTTATAGGTTTTATCTGTACAGGCGTAGTTTAAAAACTCCATTTCACGTTCTTTTAAAGCAGTCATGGGTTTTTCTTGACCATGAAGCGCATCAACAAGAATTTTAGAGACGTGTTCGGTGTGGTAATAGCCTTTATTTATGGTTTCGGTTAAGGCAATTTCTAAGGTGCTTTTTTCTATATCTTTTAATAAATAACTTTTTGCTCCTGCTTCTAGCATTTGTAAGACATCTTTTATTTTATTTTCTACAGAAATGGCTATTACCTTAATATTGGGGTACTTATCCTTAATGTACTTGGTGGCTTGTATACCGTTTAAAACAGGCATATTTACATCCATTAAAATGATATCTGGATGTTTTAGGGAGGCGTCTAATTTTTCTATAATTTCTTTTCCGTTATTGCATGAGTAACACACCTGGAAATTTTTAAAAGAATTAACCAAAGTACTCATAGCCTGAGCTAACAGTTGGAAATCGTCTACAACAGCTACATAATGCATAATTAATACGTTTTTATAGCTATTAAATCGTTAGGTTAAATGAGGAATAGTACAAATATAATAATTTTTTTGAATCGTAAGGTGTTAAAAGTCAATTATATATTGAGGTTTTTGTTAATTTTTTTATTCTTGTAAATGGGTACTTAGTACACGGTATTTAATAAAAAAAGGCTTTGCATAGTCATGGATCGTAAAATTTCAGGGTTTTTCCTGTACTTAAATAGGTTTTTTCCTCTTTTAAAGCCTTTATAATTAATTGAAATTGCATAGTGCATTAATCAATTTAATTATGAAGAATTTATTAAATGTGGCTGTTAATGAAGTGGGAGTTACAGAAATTAAAGGGATGCAGCATAATAAGCGCATTTTAGAATATGCAGAGCAATCCTTTTTTTCGTGGATAAAAGACGACGAAACGCCTTGGTGTAGCGTATTTATAAATTGGGTTGCTAAACAGGCGGGTTTAGATACCTCGAAGTCTGCTGCCGCACGCTCATGGCAAACTGTGGGTTTCGAAACTCAAGATCCAGAACCGGGAGATATTGTGGTGTTTTGGCGTGAAAGTATTAATTCGCATTTAGGCCATGTTGGTATTTATTTAGGATTCTCAAAAGATGGTACTCGTATTTATGTATTAGGAGGCAACCAAGGGGACGCGGTATCCATATCAGCATATCCAACCAATAGAGTTTTGTCTTTTAGAAGATTAACCAACACAGGTAATGCAAAACTTCCACCAAGTCCCTTGCGTAAAGGTAGTAAAGGAAATAATGTGGTAAAACTTCAAAACGCATTAAAGGTTTTAGGGTTTAATCCAGGAACTTCAGATGGTAGTTATGGCAATAAAACCGAAAACGCCATTAAGCAGCTGCAATCTACAAATGATAAATTAAATATTACAGGTATTTATAATGCAAGTACCAAAAAGTATATGGAAACCTTATTAGCGAATAAGGGTTAACACAGGAAATAAGCTATTAATTAATTATAAAAATGTAAATGTTATGCCAGATAATTTTGAACCTATTCCCGATGACTTCATGAATGTAATTTTTGGACAAGTCTACAATAAGTTAACTAACGGAGGTAATCCTAAAATGTTGGGACCTAATAATGCTGTATTATGGGAACCTGTTGCTACGGTTATTGACGAAGAAGCTTTCGATTACGCATTTAAAGGTTTTTTTGGTTCGCCAAAAACGGAAGAGAATGATTCCGATGAGCGATACAACGAATTGCGTAATATTAGCAAATACAGCAAGTATGCACATGCCGAGGAGTTTGCTAGAATAGCAGACCAAATACCGTCTTATATTCCAAAGTTAACCAAGGGGGGCGAGTCTCGAGAGTTTGCTGTTTTTAGCCCAGAACCAGACCACACTGTTTCTAATGTGTATTCTGATATTATGGAGTTTTCGGTCGTTAAAAACTCTAAAATAGATCCTAAGGTTGAAAAAAAATTAGAGAGTTTACGTAAGCAATTATTTAAAACCAAAAAGCTTAAAAATCCTGATTTTGATGAGGAAATGATTGAACATCCCGAAGATAACCCCAAATATATTTATCAGTCCTTTATATCGCCAATGTATGTTAAGTATTTAGAGTATGAAGCGAAATACGAGGAAGCCGAAGAAAACCTTACAGAATTGCAAATTCGTGTTAACGAAGGCGATTCTGAGGCTATGACAGAAATGAATATCAATGGTCGTAATATGATAAGAAAGCGCGATAGTGCGTTAAAGCGCTGGGAATCTTTAGGCTATAGAGGGAAAGTAGATAAAATAATGAATTATATAGACGAGATAGAAGCTAGTAATTTTATTACCATTAAAAAACGTTATGAGTCTGAGCTTTTGGCGGCAAAACGAACAGGTTTAGGTGGTTCAAATACTTATTTTTATTCTGCGCCGGTACCCGCTACTATTCTAGAAAATTCTAGTGGATGGACCAAATTTACCTTTAATAAATCGTCGTACGATTTAGAACGACGTAAAACAGCCCATAGCTGGTCGGCTAAAGCTAGTTATTTCGGTGTTTTTGGGGCAAGTACAAGTGGTAAGGTAAAAAACTCTAGCTCAGAATATAATTTTAACGATTTACAAATGAGTTTTAGGCTCTCTAAATGCTACGTTTCTCGCCCATGGTTAGGAACTACATTTATTAAATCGCGGTATTGGAAGTATTCGGACACCGGAAAAGAGGCAGTAAACAACCAAATGGTTAGCGATGGTAAAGGTGGTGGTTTAATGCCCGCTATTGTAACCGAACTATACTTTGTAAAAGATTTAAAAATTGGATTTAGAAAAGGAAGTAGCTCTTATAAAAAAGCCGAAAAAGAAATTAAAGGCGGTGGAGGTTTTGGCATTGGTCCTTTTAGAATTGGAGCCAAATATGAATATAATGATTCAAAAGTAAAAATGTCTGGCGAGAAAGAAGAACAAGGCGTAGAGTCTGATAAAATACTTCTTGTTGGGCGAAAAGTAAATATTTTAGATAAGGCACCTAGGCCATTAGAAAGTATTAAACCCGAAGATTGGGTTGAAGTAAACTAATCAAATAATCTGCTAAAAGAAACCCAACAAGGCAATATTAAAAAGGACTCTGTTGGGTTTTAATTTTTAAATCTATTATTCCTAGTATATGAAGTTTTATATCGCCTGTATTCAAAAAATTTATGAAACCGTTAAACCAAGCATGGTAAACTCAACCGACGAGTTTGTGGCCTGCCCTTCGCTTCGTGTTTTCGAGTCCTCAGACTTTAAGTTTTTGTCTGGTAAAGATCTCACTCAAAACGATTTTTTAAATAGCGAAGATGTGTCTATGCAATTTAATTCAATCTCAAACACCAAAGGATTTTGGGATATAGATCCAAATTTAAACCTATTCGATTTATATAAATCGCGCATTGCTCAACTTAAAACTAAAAACAAAACCATTTTAAAAAATGAATTAAAAAAAGATTTCGACTTACTTTATAATAGCGATGAATCGGAAACTGAAACGCTTCAAAACTATAACGAAAAGTTAGCAGAATACGACGATTTGCTAAGTCAATTTGAATCACTTGTAGAAACGTTTGATTCAGAGTTAACCGATGATGAAAAAAAGGCACTCTCACAACGATTAGATGTTATTGATAAAAAAATAGGTTTACATATTGCTCTTTGGAAATTAAACGGCCTTAAAGACACCGTTGATAATGCTTTAAGTAGGATAAATCATTTAAATGAATTCGACCAATTTCTTGTAGAGTTAAAAAATATTAGAAGCCATATTCAAAACGCCGAAAGCACCGGAATACAATCGTTAACCACCTTTTCTAAAACACAAATTGTGCCTTACGATTTTTATAGTAACGATTTTGCTTGGAGCTCTTTAGAGGTTTTAAATACAGAGCTAAATGGTTTGTTTTCAAATGCAAAAAAAAACTTAGTGGGTTTTAATGAAGGCCTTTTAGATTTTGAATATGAAGAAGATTTTATTGAAAAAGTTACTCTAAAATATTGTCTTATTAATATTAAGCGCCCTTGGTTTAAACCTGATGCCCTGCTTCACGATTTTGTAGAGCCAATTAAAACCAAAAGTGCTTTATATGCTAAAAAAATAGTACTAATAAAAGATTTAAGGGTTATTTTAAAGGAAGATTTAACTAGCGTTGAAAAATCAAATATTCAAAAAAATAGCATTATAAAGTTTGGTCCCATTTTTATGAAAAGTCAGCTGTTTAAAAATAAGACTTCCCGTAAAGATTTTATAAAGCCAATAACTAACAAAAAATTATATAAGGCCAACATTTTTTCTAAGATAGATGCTAAAATTATGCTTAAATCACCGCGAATAATGGCAGTAAACCCTAAGCTTATGGCACCGGCATTACTAACTAAATCAAAAATAAAAATGGCTACAAATAAAAAAGTAGCATCTCCTAAAGCCTTGCATGTTAATATGCGACCCATTGCTGTAAACAAAGCACAAGCTTTAAAGCAGAAAAGCATTACTGCAAAGCCACAGTTAGCACATTTAAAATTAGACCCTAAAAAGTTAATGTTTCATACAATCAACTGGACCAATATTACAAATCAATCTAATGTTCATTTTACCATTAAAGATAATTTAACCAATGAGCCGTTATACAAATCAGAAATATCTATCCAAAATCGTAGCACTAATTTTTATAAAGAAATTGAAACCGATGAGTCTGGTAAAATACTAGTTAAATTACCTAAAGGTGGTTACAATGTCAGTATAAGAAAAAATGGTTTTAAAGAACTTACGTTTACCCAAATTGTGCAAGAAACTAAAAATTTAAATATTTTAAAAAAGTTAGTACCAGAAGAAATTGTATACGATTCCTATTTTTTAATGGGGATAATTGGGGAGCAAGTTAAGCTTTAATAATTACCATATAAATTAATTTAAAATCACTCAACATGAAAGAGTCCAACCATATTAAAATTTTAATATCTATTGCTGTTATAGCCGGTGCAATGGGTGGTATTGGGAATTATTTAATGATGGATATGGAGGTAGATGATCGCACGAGTATTATAAAACCCATATTTTTAGGGATTATCGCGGCAGCGGTTTTACCCTTGTTTTTAAAACTAGTATCTAGTAATATTCTAGACTTTGTTGATGAGCATTTAAGGTTTAAAAACTACACATACTTTGTAAGTCTTTGTTTGTTGGCAGCCCTATTTGGCGATGTTTTTTTACAAGGTATTTACGCTAAAGTGTTTAATGAATTAACCGAAGAAATAGCAACCATCGATAAAAAGGTTGAAAGCTCTAATGAAAAAGCAGACTATGCGCTTTACAATATTAAATTAGAAAATGATAAGAAAAAAGATCTTGGTAGTGCTAAGGAAATAAGAGATCATAGAGATCAAAAAATTAGTGATTATGCTAAAGATTTTAAACTTAATAAAGCAGAGGCAGCTATACTTTTTGAAATTAAAGAAAACAAAATTTCCGAACCCGATGAATTATATAAATTGGGCGATAAAGCTGCTGTAGATAAAGCGCTTTCAAAATTTAAAAAAGAGGATTTGGTTAAAGAACTTGATTTGAATAATACTAAAGTTATTGTCCCACAAACTAAGTTTATGACAAACTTGAGTACCATGAAAAATTCGGCATCAAATTAATAGGTTCTTCTAGGTTGGATGATTACCAGTTGTTAATATGGTTTCAATTGTAGCTGCTACTGCTTAATCCCTTTAAATTCCTTTTTCATTAATAGATTTAATTATAAATTTATAACATGAAAAAGATTATAATTTTAATACTTACGCTTTCCGTTTTTAATTGTCAAAATAATCAAAACACAAAAACTGAAACCCCAAAACTCGAAATGAAAGCAGAACCTGTTGCATTGCTTAATATTGATCAAGCAAATGCATTAGCTAATTTACCCTTACAGTGTATAAATACCCAGTATCCAAACCGCTTATCACAAACCTTGGGTAGTCAAGCAGATTTAAAATCGCCAAAGCAATTACATCCTGCGTTTTATGGATGTTTCGACTGGCACTCATCGGTTCATGGGCATTGGAGTTTAGTAAGTTTGTTAAAATCCTTTCCAGAAATTAGTAATGCTTCAGCAATAAAACAGAAACTACTCAATAACATTTCAAAGGAAAATATAGCAGCCGAAGTAGTGTATTTTCAAGGAAAACACAACACATCTTTCGAGCGCACTTACGGTTGGGCTTGGTTATTAAAACTAGCCGAAGCATTGCATACTTGGGACAATGAAACGGCAAGACAACTAGAAGCAAACTTGCAACCATTAACCAACTTAATAGTACAGAAGTATATCGAATTTTTACCAAAGTTAAATTATCCACTGCGCGTGGGAACGCATACAAACACAGCCTTTGGTTTATCGTTTGCTTACGATTATGCGGTAACTGTTAATAACGAAGCATTAAAAAACGCTATTAAATCGCGTGCCTTATACTTTTTTACAGCCGATAAAAATTGCCCAATGTCTTGGGAACCTAGCGGAAGTGATTTTTTATCGCCATGTCTGGAAGAGGCGGCTTTAATGAAGCGTCTATTGCCTGTAAACGATTATAAAATTTGGCTGAATGATTTTCTTCCAGAATTAAAAAATAGAAATTATAATTTAGAAGTGGGTGTAGTGTCCGATAGAAGAGATGGTCAATTGGTGCATTTAGATGGAGTTAACTTCTCGCGGGCATGGAGCTTGAATAAAATAGCAGAAGGTCTGCCAGAGTATAGTCATTTAAAAAATATAGCAAATAAACATATCAATTATTCGCTGCCAAGTATTTTTGGCGATAGTTACGAAGGTGGGCACTGGTTAGGAAGTTTTGCTATTTATGCCTTGAATTCTAATCAAGAATAGCTAACTTAGTATAGTGGAGCATCAAATTATAGATATTAATGTAGATACAGGCGAGGGTATGGGTAATGAATCTCTACTTATGCCCTATATCTCGTCGTGTAATATTGCTTGCGGAGGACATGCGGGAGACCAAAACTCTATGCAAGAAGTGGTTGCGCTTGCTAAAAAACATAGTGTTAAAATAGGAGCACACCCTTCGTTTCCCGATCGAGAAAATTTTGGACGCTCTATTGTAGATATGTCTTGTGTAGCGCTATACACGGCTGTAAAAAATCAAATAAACGATTTATTAAACATTTTAAGGCGCGCGCATGTACCGCTTCATCATATAAAACCTCATGGTGCATTGTATAATTTGGCCGCAGTAGATGAAAAAACGGCAACTGTTATTGTTGAAGTTGTAAAAGCACTAGCATTACCCACCAAGTTATATGTGCCTTATAATTCTGTAATTGCTCAAGTGGCCATAAAAAACAATGTTGAAATTATGTATGAGGCGTTTGCCGATAGGAATTATAACGACGATTTAACATTAGTTTCAAGACAGGAACACAATGCTTTAATTACTAAACCAGAGGCTGTGTTCGAACATGTTTATGCTATGGTTTTTCATAAAAAAGTTAAAACTATAGCTGGTAAATTGGTGGTGCTTAAGGCGGACACATTTTGTATGCATGGTGATCATGCTGATGCTGTTAAATTAGTTTCAAGTTTAGTGGGGCGCTTAAAGGCCTTGGGCTATAAAATTAGATAATTAATATTGGGTTATAAACTTACATATAAGCCTTATGGCGAACATGCTGTTTTAATAGAATGGCCAAAGGAAATAGATACTGCTATTTTAAATGATTTGCTTCATTTTAAGGATTTAATATTAAAAAGAAAACTTAACACTATACTTGAGGTTAGGACTGCATATAATTCATTGTTAGTTATTTATCGATTAGAGATTGTTGATTTTAACACAGCGTTTATTGAGTTGCAAAATATTTACCAATTAAACACAGATGTTTTGAAAACAGAATCTCGATTATGGAAAATCCCTGTCTGTTATGATTCCCATTTTGGTATCGATCTTGAGCATATTTCAGAAGTAAAAAACTGTTCAGAGGAAAGTATTATTACGGGACATTTTACAGCTATTTATACGGTGTATTTTATTGGGTTTTTACCGGGTTTTTTATATTTGGGAGGATTAGATTCTAAGTTATTTACACCTAGAAAATCTACCCCACGATTAAAGATAGAAAAAGGAGCGGTGGCTATTGGAGGAAATCAAACGGGAATCT
Source organism: Algibacter amylolyticus (assembly GCF_014202225.1). Lineage (GTDB taxonomy): Bacteria > Bacteroidota > Bacteroidia > Flavobacteriales > Flavobacteriaceae > Algibacter_B > Algibacter_B amylolyticus. The sequence goes on along the minus strand of NZ_JACHGE010000007.1, from coordinate 15,647 downwards.
ATCCACAGGAAAGCCCAGGTGGTTGGAATGTTATTGGAAATTCTCCTATTACGTTTTTCGATCCAACTAAAGAGCAACCATGTTTTGCAATGGCGGGCGATAAAATTCAGTTTTACAGCATATCATTACAAGAATACAACCAGATTAAAACCTTAGTGGAAGCCAAGGTGTTTCAGTTAGAAAGTGAGGTGCTATATGATTAAAGTACTAAAACCTGGTTTTTACAGTAGCATTCAAGATGTTGGTAGGTTTGGTTTTCAGCAGTATGGTGTACCTAGTTCTGGTGCTATGGATCAATACGCTGCAGCATTGGCTAATGGTTTATTAGGAAATTCTGAAAACGCCGCTGTTCTAGAAATAACTATTACAGGGCCAACATTACAATTTAATGGTGCCACCAAAATTTGCTTATCTGGAGCAGATATAAGTCCTAAATTAAATAATGTACCGCTATCCAATAATAAATTAATTAAAGTAAAGTCTAATGATGTGTTGTCTTTTGGGACATTACAAACAGGCGTGCGCTGTTATTTAGCTGTTTCTTGTGGTTTTCAAACAGAACCTGTTATGGGTAGCAGAAGTATGTATAAAGGTATTACGCCTCATCATGTGCTTAAAAAGCATGATGAATTAGAGTTAAATAGTGTAACAGTTGAAGCAGGTGAGCACAATTCTAGGCTTCGAATACAACAAAGCTATTTAGAATCAGCTGTACTTCCTTTTTTTAAAGGTCCTGAATTCGATTTACTCTCGGCTGTTCAACAAAAACAATTGCTTTCAACTAGGTTTACTATTTCAAAAGATAATAATAGAATGGCGTATCAACTAAATGAGCCCTTATCGAATACCTTAGAGGCTATAATAACTTCGGTAGTGCTTCCAGGAACGGTTCAATTAACGCCCTCGGGAAAACTCATTATTTTAATGCGAGACTGTCAAACTACAGGCGGGTATCCTCGTGTTTTACAATTAAAAGAAAGTGCTATAAATAGTTTAGCGCAAAAATTTACAGGACACGAGGTGAGCTTCCAATTAAATACGCAGTATTAATTAAAGTTTAACATAGTTTAATTAAGGTGTTGGCTACTTTTGCTACTAAGTTTAAAATTTAGAAATATGCTTAAAAACACGGTGTTACTTTTAGTTTTAATAGGTCTTAATTACAGTTGTAAGAAGCCTAGTGTGGATGCTGATGCTGTTATAAATCAATCTATTATGCTTTCTGGTGGCGAGCGTTTTAAAACTTCTACCATTGCATTCAATTTTCGAGATAAGCAGTATAGGGCTAAACATAACAACGGTAATTATGTTTTAGAAAGATATTTTACTACAGGTCATGATTCTATTGTAGATAGGCTTACTAATGATGGTTTTGAACGCTTTATAAATAGGCAACGGGTTGTTGTGCCAGATTCCATAGCTAATCTGTACAGTGCATCTGTTAACTCTGTGCATTATTTTTCGGTATTGCCTATAGGGTTAAATGCTGAAGCGGTTAATAAGCACTATGTTTCCCAAGTCTCCATAAAAGGGGAGCCGTATCATAAAATTAAAGTGACGTTTAATGAAGATGGAGGCGGAGAGGACTTTGATGATGTTTTTCTGTACTGGGTGCATAGCAAAACTTATAAAGTAGATTATTTAGCGTACTCATACCATGAGGGCAATGGTCTAGGAATGCGTTTCCGCGAAGCTTATAACGAACGTTATGTAAATGGTATCAGGTTTGTAGATTACAATAATTATAAGCCAATTTCTGAAGAAGCAACCTTATTAAATTTAGATGTTTTGTTTGCTGAGGATGAACTTAAAATGCTATCCAAAATAGAATTGGAAGGCGTACGAGTAAGCTATGAATAGTACAAAAAAACGTCTTTCAAATGTTCATTTGAAAGACGTTTTTTTATTGGATTTTACTGTCCAAAAAAAATTATAAATAATTAATGCTGAGCATTACTGTTTGATTGCATTGTTGAAGTTGGATTTTTGTGTAGTACCGTTTCAATATAATCTGTGTAAATTTTTGTGTTTCTAATTTGTCGGTTGTTACTTTTACTTTTTATTGCTTTAGAAGTACCAATTCTTTCTGCTCCGGCATCTATATATTTTAGGGCAGTTTCAAAATCATGTATACCACCAGAAGCTTTAATTTTAGCTTTATTTCTAATTGTTTTCTTAATAATTTTTACAGCTGTTAACGTGGCTCCACTTTTTGAAAACCCTGTAGATGTTTTAATAAAATCGGCATTGGCATCAACACATATTTCTGAAGCTTTTATAATTTCATTTTTATTTAATTCAGAAATTTCAAGGATTACTTTTAAAGGTGTAGATCCTATAGCTAATTTCACATCTATAATATCTTTTAAAACAAAAACATGATTTCTGCTTTTTAAATAGCCTAAGTTAATAACCATATCAATCTCGTCTGCACCATCTTCTATGGCTTTTTGGGCTTCAAAAACTTTGGCTTCTGTAGACATGTTTCCTAATGGAAACCCGACCACAGTACATATTTTAACGTTAGAATCTTCTAGTAGTTGTTTGGCTAAAGCAACAAAGCAACTGCTAATACAAACGCTGTAATATTTTTGGGTTTTTGCTACGTGACATAAGTCGATAATATCACGTTCTGAAGTGCATGCTTTTAATAGCGTAAAGTCAATGTAATTGGAAATATCCATCATTGTTTTAGTAGGTTTTTTTGTGTTATAAATTTTTTCTTAGTGGGAGAAAAAAAAATCAATTATTTTGTTTGTTTAATGCGTGTTTTGGGGCATACATTATTGCTAATTTATTAATTTTAGTTAATTAAACTGTGTTAAATTGTTAATTTTAGATTAAGTGCAATGCATATTTAATAATAACTAAATTTATGATAAAAAATTATGATTTGGATAATATTTTTTTTAAAGCATTATAGTTCTAGTGGTCTGTTCAGATTATCAAGGACTTGTGCGTAACATTAAAAATTAGCTAATTCAATTAATTGAACTTTTAAATAGTTTTAATGATTTGATAAAAAAAGCAACAATCATCTTAAACTAAGATTCATGTTGCTTTTCAACTAACCAACCATTAATTAGACTATGTGTACATTAAAATGTTACACGTAGCATTTTTTTTTATTAGAAATCTTCAGTTACTAGATCGCCTTGATTTCTAAAAACCAATTCGTTATCAAAAGCATCTAGTAAAATGATACTATCTGTTGTTACTTTTCCAGATAAAATCTCTTTGCTTAACTGATTTAATACATCCTTTTGAATGACTCTTTTTACAGGTCTTGCTCCATATTCTGGATTATAACCTTTATCGGCTAAATATTTAATGGCCTCTGGTGTAGCATCAAAAGTGATGCCTTGTTTTGCAATCATTTTTGTGATGCCTTTTATTTGTAATCCAACAATTTGTGCAATGTTGTCTTGCGTTAGCGGTGTAAACATGATAATATCGTCAATCCTGTTTAAAAATTCAGGTCTAACGGTTTGCTTCAATAACGCTAACACATCTACTTTTGCACCTTCCATTGCTGTTTCCACATTTTTTACAGCTTCAAAACGCTCCTGTATTATCTGGCTTCCCATATTGGAAGTCATGATAATAATGGTGTTTTTAAAATCTGCAATACGACCTTTATTATCTGTTAAATGACCTTCGTCCAATACTTGTAATAAGATATTAAACGTGTCTGGATGTGCTTTTTCAATTTCGTCTAAAAGCACTACAGAATAAGGTTTGCGTCTTACTGCTTCAGTTAATTGTCCACCCTCATCATAACCAACGTATCCTGGAGGTGCTCCAACTAATCTGCTAACTGCATGACGTTCTTGGTATTCACTCATATCAATTCGAGTCATCGCACTCTCATCGTCAAATAAGTATTCCGCTAAGGCTTTTGCTAACTCCGTTTTACCAACACCTGTTGTTCCTAAAAATAAGAATGTTCCAATTGGTTTTTCTGGGTTTTGTAAACCTGCACGACTTCGTCTTACAGCATCACTTACCGCAACAATAGCTTCTTCTTGTCCAACAACACGTTTGTGTAATTCTTCTTCTAATTTTAAAAGCTTTTCACGATCTCCTTGTAGCATTTTGGTAACAGGAATGCCTGTCCATTTGGCAACCACTTCTGCAATATCCTCATAGGTTACTTCTTCTTTAATTAACGAGTTTTCCGATTGATTAGCGGCTAACTCCTTCTGAAGTTTTTCTAATGCTTCTTGAGCTTCTTTAATTTTACCATAACGCAACTCGGCTACTTTTCCGTAATCGCCATCCCGTTCTGCTTTTTCAGCTTCAAGCTTAAAGTTTTCTATATCCTGTTTTCTATTTTGGATATTATCTACAACTTCTTTTTCGCTAATCCATTTGGCATTGATTTCGGTGCGTTCTTCTTTTAAATTTGCTAGGTCTGAACGTAAGGTTTTTAATTTACTCTCATCTTTTTCACGCTTAATGGCTTCAATTTCAATCTCTAACTGCATTATTTTTCTATCTAACACATCCAGTTCTTCTGGTTTAGAGTTGATTTCCATACGCATTTTTGCAGCAGCCTCATCCATTAAATCGATGGCCTTATCAGGAAGAAACCTATTGGTAATGTAACGTTGCGATAACTCCACAGCTCCAATAATAGCATCATCTTTAATACGTACTTTGTGGTGTGCTTCGTACTTTTCTTTGATTCCTCGAAGAATTGAAATAGCACTTTCCGTATCTGGCTCATCTACCATAACTTTTTGGAAACGACGCTCTAAAGCTTTGTCTTTTTCAAAGTATTTTTGGTACTCGTCTAAAGTTGTTGCACCAATGGCGCGCAGTTCTCCTCGGGCTAAAGCAGGTTTTAAAATGTTTGCAGCATCCATGGCACCTTGACCGCCACCAGCACCAACTAAAGTGTGGATTTCGTCTATAAACAGTACAATGTCTCCTTCACTTTCTGTAACCTCTTTTATTACAGCTTTAAGTCTTTCTTCAAACTCGCCTTTATATTTTGCACCAGCAATAAGTGCTCCCATATCTAATGCGAAAATTTGCTTTTCTACTAGATTTTCAGGTACATCGCCATCTACAATTCTGTGCGCTAAACCCTCGGCAATGGCTGTTTTACCAGTTCCTGGCTCTCCAACTAAAATGGGGTTGTTTTTGGTACGACGCGATAAAATTTGAAGGATTCTTCTAATTTCTTCATCACGACCAATTACAGGATCTAATTTTCCGTCTCTTGCTAATTGGTTTAAGTTTTTAGCATATTTATTAAGTGAATTGTATGTTTCTTCTTGACTTTGAGACGTTACTCTATCACCTTTTCTTAACTCTTCAATGGCTGCTTTTAAACCTTTTTCTGTTACGCTTTGGTCTTTTAGCATTTGCGCTATTTTACTTTTCGATTTAAAAACCGCTAAAATAAAATGCTCAATAGACACATAGTCATCATTCATTGCCTTAGCAATTATAGATGCTTCGTTTAGTGTTTTTCCAGCTTCGCGAGACAGCATTAAATCTGCCCCCGAAACTTTCGGGAAATTTTCTAATTGTTTATCCAATGCTTGTTCTAAGACATTGATATTAACATTCAATTTTTTTAAAATGAATGGTAGTACGTTTTCATCAACCTCGAAAATGGCTTTAAAAAAGTGTTCGTTTTCTATTTGTTGATGCCCATAATTTTGCGCAATTTGTTGCGCACGTTGTATGGCTTCTTGCGATTTAATTGTATAATTATCTGGGTTCATATATAATGTGTTTTTTATTTCCGCTAAAGCGAAAACCTTATTTTTATTATTGATTTCAAAGGGTATATTTCAATTACCTTACCAATAGTAATTACAAGACAAAATGGCTGTTTAGAGCTTATTTAAAATGACTTTTTGTCAGTTTAAGTATGATTGATATTTTAATGTAAGTTAACCAAAACCTTTCGACAAAATCAATGATATATATCATAATTATGATATTTTTGTTGAAATTAAAGCAGTATAAATTGCTAAAATAAAATGACTATGTTCGGAAAATTATTTGGGGGTTCCAAAACTCCAAAAGAGGAGAAATTATTACCATGGATTGCTTTAAGCGAATTATCGCAATTGGATGCTATAAGTGAAAAATCGAAAACGAAAACACAAGTTGTTTTTAAGCATTCTACGCGCTGTGGTATTAGTAGGATGGTGATGAAACAGTTTGTGGAAGCTTATGGTTTAACAGAAACTGATTTAGATTTATACTATTTGGACTTATTGAGTTACCGAGATGTTTCTAATGAAGTAGGATATAAATTTCAAGTCATGCACGAGTCGCCACAAATTTTAGTAATTAAGAATGGTGTGGCAGTAGCCCATGCCTCACATGGCGCTATTAATGAGTTGGATTTAAGTACATTTGTTTCATAATATAAAACGTTTTGAATTCGGATTATTTATTTGTTTATGGTACCTTATTGAAGGATACCACCAATAATGAGATGTCTAAATTTTTAGACACTCACGCTGAGTTTTTAGGTCGCGGATATTTTAAAGGGAGGCTGTACAAAGTGGCTTGGTATCCCGGTGCTGTAAATAGTGATAACGAATCGGATAAGGTTTATGGTGCACTTTTTAAATTAAACAATTTTGATTCTGTTTTTAAAGTTTTAGATGCTTATGAAGGAATAAGTGAAAATGATCCTGATTCTAGTTTGTTTAAAAGAGAACTTGTTACTGCATTTCTGGATGATGGAAGGACATTGAAAACCTGGGTTTATCTTTATAACCAATTGCTTGATGGTTTACCTTGTATTGAATCTGGGGATTTTTTAAAGTTATAATTTAGCACCAAAAAAATGTAAAAAAACCTCCCAAAATTTATGTTTTGGGAGGCTTTTTGTTTTATCTAATAGTATAGGCATTAATTATATCCTTTAGTTGTAGTTTTAAATCTTCTCCAGTATCGTAAACCATTTGTTCGTTGCTAGGGAAGGGTAGACGTCTATTGTTTAATAACTTTGTATCTTCATTATTTAATGCTCGTTTATCGCCTTTATATTTAGCAAAAACATGTTCGAATACAAACCCACTATCAATGGTAAAGGTATCTACAAGTTGGTTGCTTTGGTTATTGATATATACAACTTCTGCAATAATTTGGGAAGATTTAGTTTGTATGGTTTCATATAAACGAGCGCTTACTTTTATAACTTTTTCATGTTTAATATCGTTACCTAAGCTATCTTTTACGACATTACCTTTTCGGTCTTTTTCGTATTCCCATCCATCTGAAACCTCTTTTTCGCGTAAAAACTCACGCTGATTAATGCGTTCTGGAGCGATTTCTATTTGTTTTAAATTAAGGTTCATAGCATAATCGTAATTAAGGTTTGGTATTTGATTAGCGTGATATTCACTCCAAAATTTATTTAAACCGTAGGTTTCAAAATTTAATAAATCTGCTTCTAAACGTTGTGGTATAACTTGTTGAGTATCGTTATGGATAGATACTAAAATATAGTCTTTTCCTCTTTGGTGGGCTTCGGTTATAAGTTCTTTAGTGTTCTCGTAATTAGGACTTAAACGCTCTAAATAAGATAACTCCGTATGTGCTTGTTTTATATCCTGTTTATTTTCAGATTCCAAAAGATTTAAACCTTTTTCGTAAATGTAATCTGCTAGTTGTGTTTTAGAATCTATAATATTGTCACTGTAGTCATTAAATGAAAACGGAATGTCTTTTCCGTTTACTGTTAATGGCAAAATAGGCTTTATTGCATTTTGTCTTGCATTTAAATCTATGTATAACTCGTAAATTTTTTTAAATGTTTCTGGATTAGCGTCTTTTTTAAGATGTTCAATAGCTTCTAAATCGCGATTCACAACTTTATTATACGCATCTTGAAGCATAATTACATACTCATAATTACGTTTTTTATCCTTATTTTTTCTTAGTTTTTCTAAAGCTGTATTTATAGCACCATCATAATTGCCAGAATTAACTGCAATTGCAACTTGCTTTTTAGTGTTACAAGCTATGAGTAATAAAAATACAATTGAAAGAAGTAGTAGTTTTTTCATGGGTTAATTGTTTTGATTATTTGGTTACTGTTTCAATAGTGGTGCCAAAATACGAACTTTATGTATGAAATGTTTATTTATACGATAAAGTGTTATTAAAAATCTTGTTTTGTAAACTTAATATTACTTTTTATTAGTGACTAAGAGTTTTTTGAATGTTCTAGTTTAGTTGTAAAACTGTGTTTTAATGTCTATTAGTTTGGTTTTAAGACTATGAGTTTTTCTATTTTTATTAATATGTAAAATCAAATTGTCAACTTTATAGTTTGTAATTATAGTCGGTATAGTTTGAATTTAAACAAAAGCCTTTGCAACTAATACATGTTGAAAATCCATTAGTAACTGGTTTTTGCTGGTTTACCCGCGTTAGGGATTGTAATGAATAGCCCACAGCCTGACGAAGGAAGTGCGAGGACTAGTAAAGGAAAGCCCGACCCTTGTGGTAACGCCCAAAAAAATAAAACGCCCTTAAACAGTAGTCTAAGAGCATTTTTGTATTTTAAGTTTTAATGTATTAAATCATTATTTTTTAGTATAAATAGGTAATAATTTATTAGCAACTTTACCAAAACCAATGCGCGTACCATCCTTTTCGCAGTAGCCTCGCATAATTACCGTATCGTTATCGTTTATAAATTTACGTTCTGTACCATCTTTTAACTTAATAGGTTTTTCGCCTTTCCAGGTTAATTCTAGCATAGAGCCGTAACTATCTTCGGTTGGGCCAGAAATAGTTCCGCTACCCATCATATCGCCAGAATTTACAGGACAACCATTAATAGTATGGTGCGCCAACTGTTGCGACATGTTCCAGTACATGTATTTAAAGTTGGATTTGCTTACTACGTTTTCTTTAGCACCTTGAGGTTGTATGGCCACTTCTAAGTTAATATCGAAACTCTTTTTACCTTTATATTTAAGGTAATTTAGCTGTTTTTTTAATGGTTTAGGACTCTCAACGCGGTAAGGTTCTAAGGCATCTAAAGTCACAATCCAAGGTGATATTGACGATGCAAAGCTTTTAGCTAAAAATGGTCCTAATGGCACATATTCCCATTTTTGAATATCTCTTGCACTCCAATCGTTAAGTAAAACTAAACCAAAAATATATTCTTCGGCTTCGTTAATAGGAATAGGTTCGCCTAAATCGTTAGCATCGGTAGTAATAAACGCCATTTCTAGCTCGAAATCTATTAGCTTACTTGGTCCAAAAACAGGCTCTGTTGCACCGTTTGGAAGCGTTTGCCCTTGCGGACGGTGTATAGGAATGCCCGATGGAATAATAGAACTACTTCTACCATGATAACCCACCGGAATATGTAACCAGTTTGGTAAAAGCGCATTATCGGGGTCTCTAAACATGGTTCCAACATTGGTAGCATGTTCTATGCTGGAGTAAAAATCGGTATAATCGCCAACTTGTACAGGCAATTGCATTTCAATTTCGTCCAAACGAAACAGAATGGTTTCCTTATGTTTTGTGTTGTTTTTTAGGGTGTCGTTTTCGGCATCAAAAATTTCTGCGATTCTATTTCTTACGGCACGCCATGTTTTTCTGCCATCGGCAATAAAATCATTTAAGGTGTCTTGTAAAAAAATATCATCGGTTAGTGGGATACCATCAAAATAGCCTAATTGATGTAAAGCCCCTAAATCTATGGCTGTATCTCCAATTCGAGTTCCGATAGTAATAATATCGTCGCGCGTTAAAAATACACCAAAAGGGATGTTTTGTATAGGGAAGTCTGAGTTTTTATCAACGTGTAACCACGAAGTTCTATCAGGATTATTTGCGGATAAGGACATAGCTTATTTAGTTAATGGGTTTAGTATTCTTATCAAACCTAAACATTTTTTTTATTTTAACTGAATAAAACAGAAAAAATATATAGAAATATTAACAGTTAATAAACCGTTGAAAACTTAAAACAATTCTACTTTTTTTTAATACTTATAACTAATCTATTTGCTATTTTTGCACATTATTTAAATAAAACTCTATTTATGCAACGCGACGAACAAATTTTTGAACTTATTCAAGCAGAAAAAGAACGCCAATTACATGGTATTGAACTTATTGCATCAGAGAATTTTGTAAGCGACCAAGTTATGGAAGCTGCAGGCTCTGTGTTAACAAACAAATATGCCGAGGGTTACCCAGGAAAACGTTACTATGGTGGTTGCGAAGTCGTGGACGAAGTAGAGCAAATCGCTATCGATAGAGCAAAAGCTTTATTTGGAGCTGTATATGTAAACGTACAACCACACTCTGGTAGTCAAGCTAACACAGCGGTTTACCATGCATGTTTAAATCCAGGTGATAAAATTTTAGGATTCGATTTATCTCACGGTGGTCACCTAACACATGGGTCGCCAGTAAACTTTTCAGGTAAATTGTACAACCCAGTATTTTACGGCGTAGAGCAAGAAACAGGTGTTTTAAACTACGATAAAATTCAAGAAATTGCCACCAAAGAGCAACCAAAGCTAATAATAGCAGGAGCTTCAGCATATTCTCGCGATATCGATTTTAAACGTTTTAGAATTATAGCAGATAGCGTTGGTGCAATTTTAATGGCCGATATCTCGCATCCTGCAGGTTTAATAGCAAAGGGTATTTTAAACGATCCATTACCACACTGTCATATTGTTACAACAACAACTCATAAAACATTAAGAGGGCCAAGAGGCGGTATGATCATGATGGGGCAAGATTTCGAAAATCCTTTCGGAATTAAACTTAAAAACGGAAGCCTACGTAAAATGTCGTCTTTATTAGATTCAGCAGTTTTCCCAGGAAATCAAGGTGGACCATTAGAGCATATCATTGCAGCAAAAGCAATTGCATTTGGCGAAGCTTTAACCGACGATTTTTTAACCTACCAATTACAAGTTAAAAAGAATGCATCAACTATGGCAGATGCCTTAGTAGCAAAAGGCTATAACATTATATCTAACGGTACAGATAACCACTGTATGCTTATCGATTTACGTAACAAAAACCTATCTGGTAAAGATGCGGAACAAGCGTTAGTAAAGGCAGATATTACGGTAAATAAAAACATGGTACCGTTCGATGATAAATCACCATTTGTAACCTCAGGAATTCGTTTAGGCGTATCTGCGGTAACAACACGTGGTTTAAAAGAAGACGATATGAGTGCTATTGTAGAGCTTGTAGACGAGGTTATTACAAACTTCGAAGACGAGGCCGTACTAGAAGCCGTAAAAACAAAAGTAAATGCTATGATGAAGGATAAACCTTTATTCGTATAAGCAAAACCAAAAATAATTATTTTAAAAATCCTGCTGCAAAGCGGGATTTTTTGTTTTGGGCGCTACCCGAAAAGGGGCGGGCTTTACACTATATCTTTTTTTGCCATTTATGGCAGCAAAAAAAGGATGCCGCTACAATCCCTAGCGCGGGCAAGTCAGTATTATAAGTCCATAAGTAGCAGGTTGTGTTTTGTCCTGCTACTTATTTCATTTTTGATGTAAATATAGTCTTAATGATATCTAATTCTTTTTTGTATTTTAAATCTGTTCTAGAAGCAAAATATAAGGTGTTTTCCGTTTTTACGGTTCCTTCCCAAACCAAATGTATTTCGTTTCTTAAAATGTGTTCTCTACATAAAAAATCAGGAACCAATGCGAGTCCGTTTCCATTGTTTAAACATCTTATAATAGAAGTAATATTTGGTAAAATATAGTTTGGTTTAAAAGCAGGTTTCTTATTAAAATTCTCAAACCAAAAACGTCTAAAATGTTCCATTTCGTTGGATGAACTATACCAAACATTTTGGAGTAGCTCGTTTTCTAAATTGTTTAAATCATTAGATGTAATGTGTTGTTGAATAGCAGTTACATTAGTCTTGTTTCCTGCTATTAAAACAATTCTTTCTTTTGAAAACGGAATATATTCAACCAAAGATTTTTTTTCACTCTGTTTTCTGGGTGTTATTACTAAATCTAAAATGCCATTGTTTAAATCTTTTATTAAATCGGTATGCGCTCCAAATCTAGCAACTAGATCAAAGTTTAGTTTGGGGATTTCGGGTTCAATAATAAGCTGAAACATTTCAGAACACATTCCAATGTTTAGAGATGGATTTTTCTCTTGCGTTGTTTTTTTAAAATGCTGTTCTGCTATTTCAAGTTTTATTAAAGATTCAATAATATACTCATATAAAAATTTGCCATCCTCGGTTGGAATCATTTTTCTGGACGTTCGCTCAAATAATTTTTTGCCCACATAAGCCTCTAGAGCATTTAAATGTACGCTAACTCCGGGTTGAGAAGCATATAAAGCAATAGAAGCTTTGGTTAAGGTTCCATTTTCATATATTTCTTTAAATGTTCTATACCATTCTAAATTCACCATAACTATTAAAATATTTATACAAAGGTATGATTTGTATTATTTTTACAATAATAAGTATTGCTTTAATTTTGGCTCAAATAAAATAAGAGACAAATGAAAAATATATTTATAATTAATGGAAGTCATCCATTTGCACATTCTGGAGGAAAATTTAACGAAACACTTTTTAATAATACGATTTCATATTTTGATACGGTTAAAGAATTTGAAGTGAAATCTACTCAAGTAGGCGACAATTATAACGTAAAAGAAGAAGTTGAAAAATTTAAGTGGGCAGATTTAATTATTTATCATACACCAATTTGGTGGTTTCAAATACCGTTTGGATTTAAAAAATATATAGATGAAGTGTTTACCGAAGGTCATCAAAATGGAATTTATGCCAGTGATGGAAGAAGCAGAAAAAATCCAAACATCAATTACGGTACTGGTGGTTTAATGCACGGAAAAAAATATGTGCTTACTACTAGCTGGAATGCACCAAAAACCGCATTTACTTTAGAAAACGAATTTTTTAATCAAAAAAGTGTAGATGATGGTGTTATGTTTGGGTTTCACAGAATGAATGCTTTTACAGGAATGGAGTTATTAGCAACACATCATTTTCACGATATGGAAAAAAATGCAGATGTTCCTTTGGAGTTGGATAATTACAGCACTTTTTTAAATAATTTAATGGTTAAAATTATGTAGCCTTTTTTTTTGGACGAAGCCTGTTTAATAGCATTTTAGCTAAAGGAAAGCGTGCTAAGTTAGTATTAAAAGCAGTAGCGAATAAGTTGTTTAAACAGGCTTTTGCCATTGCAAAAAACGGATTGCCTTATAATGAAAACTTTGTTTCAAAATTAGCTTTAAGTTACTTGTTTTTTAATTCAGTTCTTTGTTGGCAACAGTAATTATTTCCAAGTAGTTAAGCCAATGAATCCATTAATTCCCAGATAAATTGTACTTAATATAAGGGCGAAAGTCATTAGTGCTAAGTATATATTTAATATTTTAGATTGAGATTCCTTCCATTTTTTAATATAAAAGTATAGTGCGCTAATTGAAAATACCCCAAAACCTAAAGTCAATAAAAAGATAAGTAATGAAAGCCACGATACCGAAAAAAATGTTTCCGCTTTTTCGTAAAAATCTTCTATACCAGACGCTTCACCTGATGAATATACAGCACCTACTATTACAATAACAACAACCGAAGTAATAGCAAGTAGACCCATTCGCAAAACTTTATTTGATATGAACTTCCGTTTTTTTACTTTGGCTATTATCCAGCGACCTATGGCTACAAAAGGAATACTAAATAGTAATGTAATACAGGTAAAAAATAAAATCAGATTGAACCATATCTTAACTTTGGAAATTTTCTCCCAATTACCATCTGTTTCTCCTCTTTGGATAACCTCATTACCTAGCACATCTTTTCCTCTGTACAAAGACCATTTCTTGGTAGTTGGACTGTGGAAATAAGGTCTTTCATTTCCATTTTGATATAATAGATACTTATGGTCATTAAATGCCTCATTAAGATGTAGTCCTTCTCCATCCTTGGAAATAGTGTAAAATTGGAAGAGTTTTTCAAAAGGTCTTAAATATGCGTGTTCAGAATTGATAGTTCTATAATACCCTATCCAAGACTCATCTTGAAGGCGGTCATCAAGTTCAGGTTTCCATTCTTTTCTGTCGTATAAAATTTCATTTATAACTAATTTAGTTACTTCTGAAACTATATCAAACTGATCATTGGTCATTGCTAAGAAAACGCCTCTATCATAATCATTAATGATAAGAAAGTTAGTCCCAAACGTAGGTGCAGAGCCTCCGTGACTAAACATAGGAACACCTTTTATAGTATAATGAAATACGCCTTTTCCATATTCAGAATGGGAATGATCTCCAATAGGATTACTGGATAAGGTACTTTCAGAATATAGCATCCGCTGTATTGTTTTTGGCTTTACCAATTGTGTACTATCTACTTTACCATTGTTTAGGTAGAATTGTAAATAGTTTGCCATATCACCTGCAGTGGTAAAAATTCCAGAGGCTGGCATATCTACAACAGGCTTGTAAATAAGATTATTGTCACCCATATCTGTCGCAAGCCGTCCCTTAAGTCTTTCATCTGTTGTATTGAGTGTTGTTGAATACATTTCTAATGGTTCCAAAATGCGTTGGGTTATAAAATCTTCATAAGATAATCCTGATAACTTTTCTATAACATAGCCTGCAACGCTCGGGCCATCGTTTGTGTAAGAATAAAATTGACCTGGTGGATATCGAGAGACTCTAGAATCAGGAAAAGCTTGTAAAACTTCTAAAGTACTCTTACCATTTCTGTTGTAAAAAAACTGATGTAATTGGTCTTTGTCCCAACCTGTGGTATGTTCTAAAAGATGAATTATTCTTATAGGATATTCTTCTTCCCACTTATTTGTATATTCTACTTCTGGTGCAATATCCTTCAACTTATCTTCCAACTTTAGTTTACCTTCTTCTACTAGCATCATAATGCCTAATGCAGTAAAACTTTTAGTAATTGAAGCTATATTGAAATACGTTTCATTTGTAATGGGTAAGTCATTTCCATTTTTAGTACCAAATGCAGTTTGATGTAGAATACTGTCTTTAGAAACGACGACCATTTGAAACCCATCAACATTGTTTTGTTTCAATATTGAATCAATTTTTGGTTCTAGTAATTCAAACTTATTTTTTTGAGCTTGAGTTGCCGTTGAAATCAGTATGAGAATTAAAATGGTTAGTTTTTTCATTGTTTTGGTTTATTGTTGCCAACGTTTATGTATAAGGATAGTTGCGGGTTTGTATACGAGGATTTTCCGAAGGAAAATCAGACGTTACAAACACGCAACGACCTTTGATTAAGCACTAAACCGCAATTAATTTTATACGGCTTAAGTTTGATTTTTAATAAATCTATTAATTTTAGTAGATATAATAGAAAGAACAAAAGAGAGAATTAAGGTTACTTTATACGGTGAAGCCTAGACTTCGACAACATTGATAATCCTCTCTCTTTTACTACTTTAATCACGTTCAGTTCTGTGAGACTTTAGATCTCGTTTTCAAGTTGTTGTGAAACCAGTAGCTAGTTCTTTCATAAATCATTTCTTATGAATAAATATAAAGAAACTTTTGGAATTGACATTAGTAAAGATGTCTTTGATGTTCACGGTAGTTCAACTGGACATAATCAGTAC
>NZ_JACHGE010000006.1 GCF_014202225.1 Algibacter amylolyticus | reverse complement strand
ACAAACAAACGAATAAAAAATTAAACCATTAAACACATTTTCAGAATGGCAAATACAGAGTATTTTAAAGGCATAGGAAACATTAAATTCGAGGGAAAAGAATCAGACAATCCCTTAGCATTCAAATATTATAACCCAGACCAAATTGTGGCAGGAAAAACCATGAAAGAATGGTTTAAATTCTCTATAGCATACTGGCATACCTTCTGTGGTCAAGGATCAGATCCATTCGGACCAGGTACACAAAACTTTGCTTGGGATAAATCATCAGACCCAATCCAAGCAGCAAAAGATAAAGCCGATGCTGCCTTCGAATTTATAGGTAAAATGGGATTCGATTATTTCTGTTTCCACGATTTCGATTTAATTCAAGAAGGTGCAACTTTTGCCGAATCTGAAGCACGTTTAGAAACCATTACCGATTATATAAAAGGTAAGCAAGCCGAAAGTGGCGTTAAATTATTATGGGGAACTGCAAACTGTTTTTCTAACCCACGCTATATGAATGGCGCCTCTACAAATCCAGATTTCGATGTGGTAGCAAGAGCAGGAGGGCAAGTAAAATTAGCCTTAGATGCTACAATTAAATTAAACGGAGAAAACTACGTGTTTTGGGGAGGTCGCGAAGGTTACATGTCTTTGTTAAATACAGATATGGGACGCGAGTTAGACCACATGGGGCAATTTTTAACCATGGCTAGAGACTATGCACGAGCGCAAGGTTTTAAAGGGAATTTCTTTATTGAGCCTAAACCAATGGAGCCATCAAAACATCAATACGATTTCGATTCTGCAACCGCAATAGGTTTCTTAAAAGAATACGGTTTAGATAAAGATTTCAAAATCAATATTGAAGTAAATCACGCTACTTTAGCGCAACACACTTTCCAACACGAAATTGAAACGGCTGCAAAAGCTGGTATGTTAGGGAGTTTAGATGCTAACCGTGGCGATTACCAAAACGGATGGGATACCGATCAATTCCCTAATAACATTCAAGAAACAGCCGAGGCTATGTTAGTTTTTATTAAAGCTGGTGGATTGCAAGGTGGTGGTGTTAATTTTGATGCTAAAATTAGAAGAAACTCAACCGATATGGACGATGTATTCCACGCACATATTGGAGGAGCAGATACGTTTGCACGAGCGCTTTTAATAGCCGATAGAATCATTACTTCTTCACCTTACGAGAAATTAAGAGCAGAGCGTTACAGCTCTTTCGATTCAGGAAAGGGAAAAGATTTCGAAAACGGAAAATTAGGTTTACAAGACTTGTACAAACTAGCTCAAGAAAACGGCGAGTTAAAACTACAAAGCGGTAAACAAGAGTTGTTCGAGAATATTATCAATCAGTATATATAGTAAAACACCTCTTTAGTAATTTAAATATTGAAGAGGTGATAATTTTGTAGTCTTACAATAAAGCGAATACATCTCTATGAAAACAATTATACATATTCTTATAATTTTGATGATTATAAATATTTTGCTTTTTGTATTTAGTACTAATAAAGATTCAAAGTAAATAAATTATAAAACCTAATCTTACTTTAAGAATAAAGTTTCTAATTCATATGTCTTAAAATGGTCTCTATGTTTAATAGACAACAGTCTTTCATAAGTCTAAATATATGTGAACTTTATTTTTAATTAAAAGCGCTTTAAAGATTTAAGATAAAATTAATAATGCTATTAATTTATAAAAAAACAGTTTTCATCATGCATTTCTAAAAGGCCTTTACAGGGTATAATTGTGTTAAATTATATCATGTATAGTATGTGTGTTTTTTCTCTTTTAATGGAGAGGTGGTTGTAATGTGTTTAATTATAGGTTGTTGTGGTGTTTTTTAAAGTGTAAAATAAATTTTTATTATTTTTTTTACTAAAACTTTTAACACTACGCAGGATGGAGCAGGATACTAGTCTTCTCTGTTATTCGTAAAATTGTTAACATATTATTATGATTTAGCGGTAAAAGGCTATTTAAATAATTTTGACATAATATTTATATATTTTAAAACTAAAACTAAAACTAAAATTTCAAATGAAACAAAAAATTAAAAGACATGGCTCTGGATCTGGAATAGTGCTCATGCTGGCAATATTGTTCTCCTCTTTTTCGGCTATTAGTCTAGAAGCCCAAGAGCGAATTACGGGAATAGTTTCGGGAGCAGACGGTATGCCTTTACCAGGGGTTAATGTTTTGCAAAAAGGAACTAGTAATGGAGCGGTTACAGATTTTGATGGAGAATATTCCATAAAACTATCAGCAGGACCAAAAACCTTAGTGTTCTCTTATTTGGGATTCCAACCTCAGGAAATAAATGTAGGAAATCAAACTACACTTAATGTCATTTTAGAAGAAGACGTTGCTAGTTTAGATGAGGTAGTAATTGTAGGTTATGGAACTCAGAAAAAGGAGAGTGTCGTGGGAGCTATAACTCAGGTTAAAGGTGGAGATTTAATGGAAAGAGCGGCTGGTATAGCTAATGTTGAAGAAGCATTACAAGGAAATTTACCAGGTGTTACTGCTATACAAGGTAGTGGAACTCCTGGGGAATCTAACATGAAGATTTTTATTCGTGGTCGAAGTTCATGGAATGGAGAAGGCGGTCCTCTTATTTTAGTGGATGGTGTTAAGAGATCTATGACCGATATAGATATGAACGATATTGAAAAGCTTTCTGTACTTAAAGATGCCTCTGCAACAGCAGTTTTTGGTGTTGAAGGTGCAAATGGTGTTATATTAATAACCACTAAGCGAGGGCAGGCAGGAAAAGCACAGTTGTCGCTAAATGTGAATACAACCATTAAAACAGTTTCTCAACTACCAGAGAAATTAAATTCTTATGATGCGTTAAGGCAAGCTAATAGCTCTATTCTTAGAGAAATAGCTGTAGCTCCTAATTCATGGGGAGATTTTACTCCATTAGCTATTCTAGATAAATACCGTAACCCGGCATCTCTAGAAGAAAGTTATATTTATCCTAACGTTAACTGGGAAGATGAATTGTTAAAAGATTATGCCCAAGATTATAGAATTAACTTATCTGTACGTGGTGGTAATAAAACGGCCAAATATTTTGGTAGTTTAGCTTACCAAACAGTGGACGATATTTTTGATGGTGGTAAATACGATAATGGAAGAGGATATCTAGGAGAATACAATTACGAAAGATTTAATTTTAGAACTAATATTGATTTTAATATTACAAGTACTACAGAGTTATCTGTTAATCTTTCTGGGTTTTTAGGTATTAGAGAGAATCCTTCTAGTGTAAGTAATGTTATAAATGGTGTTTATCAAATAGCTCCAAGTCTTTACACGCCTGTATATCCAGATGGTTTATATGGGCAATCTATTAATTCTGCTTTTATTTTTAATAACCCTATTGTTAATTTGTCGGCCTCTGGGTATGATACATTTACGAACTTCCAAGTAAATACAGATTTTATATTAAAGCAAAAATTAGATTTTATAACTGAAGGCTTATCTTTTCAAGGGCGATTTTCGCTAGATAATAATATGAGGAGTAAGCAATCTTTAAATGATGGGGGTGTATCCTATAGATTTTACGATGGCGATTTAGAGCAGTTTAATATTCCAAATAGTGAAACTCGATTTGATTATGTTCAAGCCCCTTGGACTTTGGGAACTTCGGAGGTCGAGAATAGCCAACGATCACGTCAAATGGTGTATGACTTTTCATTTAACTACAACAAATCTATTGGTGAAAAACATAACCTAACAGCCTTGTTTTTAGCTAGAAGACAGCAGTCTGCTACAGGTAGTCAGTTTCCAAGATATCGCGAAGATTGGGTAGGAAGGTTAACTTATAACTACGATTTAAGATACTTTTTAGATGTTAATGGAGCTTACAATGGGTCTGAAAAATTTGGACCAGGATTTCGTTTCGATTTGTTCCCTTCTGTAGCACTAGGTTGGACAGTATCAAACGAGGCCTTTATGGAAAATGTAGATTGGGTAAACTTACTTAAATTTAGAGGGTCTTATGGTATTGTTGGTGATGATAATTCTGATGGTAGATTTCAATATATAACGCAATGGGCAAATGGAGGTCCCGTATTTGGTTCGGCATTTTTAGTGCCAAGTGCATTTCAAGGCGATGCAGCCAGATCACCCTATGTTTTCTATAGAGAGGATCTTGTTGGAAATCCAAACCTTCAGTGGGAATCGGCTGTTAAGTACAACGTAGGGGCTGAGGTGTCTTTATTCAATGGTTTATTAACTGGTGAATTTGATTATTTTGCAGAAGATCGTGATAATATTGTGGTTCTAGGTAACGCTCTTAGTGTTCCAGATTTCTTTGGAGCAACGCCTCCTCCTCTTAATGTAGGTGTAGTTGAAGTAAGAGGTTTTGAGGTTGTTCTTGGTGCCAATTATACCTTTAATAACGATATAAACATTTTTGGAGACTTTAATTATACTCAAGCAATAGATAAAGTTATAGCAAGAGACGATCCATTATTTAGACCGGATTATCAAAAGTTTGCTGGTTATCCAATTGGACAATCAAGAACAGCTATTCCAGCAGGTATTTTAACAAATTGGGACGATGTTTACATGTCAACTCCAAAAAATACAGATCAAAGTTTTACCCGTGTGGGGTATTATGACGTTGTTGATTTTGATGGAGACGGTATTTACAATTCTAATTTTGATAACGCCCCTTTTGGTTATCCAGAACAACCTCAAAGAAACTGGAGCGCTACTTTAGGAGCACGCTACAAAGGTTTTAGTATTTCTGCTCAGCTGTATGGTACTCAAAATGCGTCTAGACGCTTTAGTAACAATACGTTTACACAGCAAACACCATTAATTTTTAAACAAGATTTAGATTATTGGACCGTAGATACGCCTAACAATACAGATACGCAACCAAGCTGGCAAGCAAATGGAGCAACGAACCCTAGAGATAACTGGTTGGATGGCTCTCTAACAAGGCTTAAAGCAGTTTCTTTATCTTACGATATACCAAAAAAGACATGTGAAAAGCTAGGACTAAAGCAACTTCAAGTTTTTGCGAATGGTAATAACCTGTTTTTATGGTCTGATTTACCTGATGATAGGGAGTTTAACACGTCATCGGATGCACAGGCTAGAGGGGATTATCCTACATTGAAAAGATTTAACTTTGGTTTTAATATGAATTTTTAAAAAAAGAAATAATGAAAAACTATATAATAAAAATATTATTAATCTTAGGTCTCGTATTGTCGTATTCATGCGAGGATTATTTAGATCAGTCGCCAGAGTCAGTCATAGACGAGCAAGAGGTTTTTTCAAGCTTTAAAAATGCTCAAGGTTTCGTTGAAGAAATGTATGCCCTAGTGGTGTCTTATGAAATGCAAACGCATACCTTTCAAGATTTTCTTTTAGGTGATGATGGGCATGTTAATAGAGAACAAAAAATAAGTGGTGATATTGATGCAGGAAATTTTAATGCGGTTATATCTGATAATTTCGCATACTTTAATAATCATCAAAATTCCGAATATGGATCAACAGGGACCAATTCTGCCAATGTTGATAATATTAATAATTTTAATAGACAAAGACCTGGCTTATGGGATGGTAGCTTAAGAGGTATTCGTAAAGCTAATATTGTAATTGCTAATATTGATTTATTGGTAAATGCTACTCAAGCAGAAAAAGATGTTATTTTAGGACAAGCTTATTTTTTCAGAGCATTTTTCCATAATGAGATTATGAAATTCTGGGGGCGTTTTCCTTACATTGATAGAGTCTTAATTGATGATTTTAAAATACCGCGTCCAGAAACCTATAAAGAAGTTGCTTTACTTGCTAATGAAGATTACGAAAAAGCTATTGAGTTATTACCTGTAGATTGGGATAATGAGGCTTATGGACAACTAACATTAGGGGAGAATAAGGCTAGGGTTACTAAAGGAACGGCATATGCTTTTCAAGGTAAAAATTTACTTTTAGCAGCAAGCCCTTTAATGTTTGGAAATAACAATACTGTTAGTACGTATCAATATGACACAGAGCTATGTGATATGGCTGTTGATGCTTTTGCGGGGATTCTTAAATTAGTGGATCAAGGACGTTATGGATTAGAGTCTTGGGAAAATTATGATGAGGTGTTTTGGAAATCACCAACACCAAATGCATGGCCAGGAGGTGCAGAATATGTGTTTTCTGCAGGAGGTGGTAATCAAGGTCAAGTCGAAAGATTTATGACATCGGGAGTAAATAGAGATATACATGGTAGTATATCAGAAAATATCTCTCCTACCCATAATTATATTCATAACAATTTCGGAATGGCAAACGGACTTTCTATCGAGGATGATCTTAGTGGTAATTTTGGGCCAACTTTGTTTGATCCTACTAAACCTTTTGAAAATCGCGATCCTCGCTTTTACAGATGGCATATTATAGATGGCGAGGAGGTAGCTCCTAAGGCAACCGGAGGAGATGCACAGCATAGATTTGCTCAGCTTTGGTATGAAAACACAGATAATGCAGGTATACACCGTAGAACAATTTTTGATAATAAAAAATCTACAACAGGGTACATGTGGACAAAATTTTATCCTAAAGTTGATGGAGAGTATCATAGTAAATGGAATAATATTATAGGACAATACTCTGGTATGCGTATGCACATGAGAATTACAGATGTTTATTTAATGTATGCAGAAGCATTACATGCATCTAAAGGCGCAACTACAGCACCGGCTTCTTATGGCTTAACTGCGGAAGCTGCAATTAATTTATTTCGTAATCGTGCGGGTATTCCTAATGTACATCCTAATATAGTTGCAGATAGCAACAAGTTTATGGACGAGCTAAGAAGAGAAAGAGCTGTTGAGTTAAGCTACGAAGCACATAGATGGGTAGATATTCGTAGATGGGGAGTAGCTCATTTAGATAAATATAAAAGAAAATTAGCATTGGATTTTCCCGAAAACAGAACTAGTTTCACAGAAAGACTTATTGTCGAGAGAGTTTGTGAGTTTCCGCAACACTATTGGTTACCGTTTGAAGCTAAACAAACCCAAATTTACGAGGGATTCCCTCAAAATCCTGGTTGGTAGTCATGTACAAGTTCGTTTTAATTAATATAAAGAAAAAAATGAAGATAAATAAATTATATAGGTTGTTTACTCTAGCTTGCTTAATGGTATTTGGCATTTGTAATGTTGCCATGGCTCAAAAAAATGGAGTAGAAGTATCGGCAACCGTGGTTGATGAGCAAGGAAACCCTATAACAGGTGTTGAAGTTTATAGTCCTAGTGGAGACAAGGCATCATCGGATGTTGATGGGAAATTTGAAATTAATTTAACTGAAGATCAATCAGTGGTAATTGAAAAAAAGGGCTATGAATCGGCTATTGTTAGTATGTCTGATTTAATAGGTAATATTACATTAGTAAAATCACCTTTCCTAGCTTCCAAGGAAGACCTAATACAGATGGGGGTTGCTACTAAATATAAACGAGATATTGTAGGTGCAGTTTCATCAATTAATACTCAAGACCGATTAACTTACGATAATACACAATTTGTTAGAGATTATATAAATGGATTGATGTTAGGGGTTAGAGGCTCGGATAATATTAGAGGAATAGGCGATGCTATTTTTGTTATTGATGGGGTTATTGGTCGTGATCCTAATATCCTTAATATGGAAGAGGTTGAGCAGATAACTGTACTTAAAGATGCAAATTCTGTGGCTCTATATGGTAGTCAAGCTAGAAATGGTGTTATTGTTATTAATACAAAACGTGGAAAAGCTAATAAAAAAGAAATTAATGTTAATATCCGTTCAGGTATTAGCACACCTATTTCTTTGCCAAACTATTTAGGCTCAGTTCCATACATGCAACTTTTTAATGAAGCTAGAAATAATGATGGCTTAGATGATTTTTATGACCAATCGCTTATTCAAGAATTTAGAACAAGTTCTAATAGCTATAAATACCCAGATTTAAATTTATATTCAACGGATTACGTTCAGCCTTTTGTAAGTGCTACAAATGTTATAACCGAATTTTCAGGAGGAAATGATAAAAATCAGTATTATGTTAATGTGGGTTGGAACCGTAATGAAGAATGGGTTGATATTAATGAGGATATTAATGCAGGAACTAACCGTTTTAATGTTAGAGGTAATATAGATTTTAAAATAAATGATTGGATTACTAGTAGTATAGATGGAATTGCTGTTATAAGCACAAATAAATCTTCTAGAGCTAATTTATTGGATGCCGCTACGACCTTAAGACCTAATGCTTACTCGCCATTTTTACCCGTAGATTTAGTAGATACTAGCGACCCAACAGTTGCAGGTCAATTACAAACGGCACGTAAATTTAATGGTTTTCTTTTAGGATCAACTCAGCAGTTTGGGGCAGATGCACCTATAGCTTTGGCTATTGCTGGTGGTTATCGTACTACGGTTTTTCGTTCTACCCAGTTTAACAATACAATTAATTTTGATTTAGATAGGGTAACAAAAGGTTTATCTGCTAAAACTTATATAAGTTTCGATTTTTATGATTCTTATAATTTATCTATTAATAATCAATTTAAAACATATGCTCCAAGTTGGGAGGGCGATAGAATATCCAATTTAGATGTTTTTGGTGAGGACCTAAAAGATCAAACTGAAAATGTTAGTACCAATGGATTTTTATCTCGATTTGGTCTTTATGGACTAATAAATTATGATACCACTTTAGATAAGAATCATTCTTTAAATACAACTTTATTGGGATATTATAATTCACAAAAAAGAAATGATGTAATTCAAACCGATGTTGATGCGCACTTAGGATTTCAGTTAGCTTATGATTACAAAAAGAAATTATTTTTTGATTTTGGAGGAACCTATATTAATTCTATAAAATTAGCAGAAGGTAATAGAGGAGGGTTTTCACCAACTTCGGGTATAGCTTACATTATAAGTGAAGAGCCTTTTTTAAAGCGCAGTAAATTTATTAATTACCTAAAGTTAAAGGCTTCGGGTGGTATTATAAAGTCAGATCAAGGTATCACAGCCCTTAATGCTAATGGCACTATTGATAATGATGCTAGCCCTTATTATTTATATGATGTTAACTATGCTAATGGTAATAATTTTAATTGGGCAGATGGAAATACCAATCGTCGACTAAATATTACACAAGGGCAGAATCTCGATTTAACATTTGAAGAGCGTATTGATTTAAACTTAGGTTTCGAAACGTATTTAATGAATTCACTTTGGCTTGAAGCTAATTACTTTAGGACAGAGCTTGATAAACAAATTACATTCTTACAGGATCAATACCCATCTTATTATAATGTATTTAGACCGTATGATAATTACAATAAGAACTTATATACTGGTTTTGAATTAGGTATGAATTTCAAAAAGTCTTACGAAGATTTTTCATTTAGTGTAGGAGCAAATGTACTATATAGCAAAACTGAAAGAACTTTAAGATCTGAGTTATTTGCTGAAGATTATTTACAATCTCAAGGAAGAGAGATTTCTACAATTTTTGGATTGGTTGATCAAGGTTTTTATGCTGAAACAGATTTTAATAGCGATGGCGATTTAAATGCAGGTTTACCTGTACCTAATTTTGGTAATGTTCAACCTGGTGATATTAAATATAAAGATCAAAATGGCGATAATATTATTGATAACGACGACAGAATTGATATTGGACAAGCTAGTAGTCCATGGACTTATGGGGTAAACCTTAACTTAAACTATAAAAGGTTCAACTTTTTTGTTCTAGCTACAGGTCAAACGGGAGCTGTTGGTAATAAGTTAAACAATAGTTTTAACGAATATTATTCAGTTGACGGAAATGATAAATACTCTGAAGTTGTTTTAGGACGCTGGACACCAGCAACTGCTAGTACAGCAACTTACCCAAGATTGTCATCACAAACAAACCAGAACAATTTTAGAACATCTACATTTTGGACATACGACAATAGTTTCTTTAATATCAACCGTGCTCAAATAACATATGAATTTGAGGATGCGCTTTGTAATCAAATTGGTATTGAAGATTTAAGTTTAAATCTTTCTGGAACTAATTTGTTTGAAATAGGAGAAAATAAAGATATTCGTCAATTAAGAATAGGTACAAATCCTCTTACTAGAGCTTATACTCTTGGTTTGAGAATGTCATTTTAATATAATTATAAATTAAGATAAATAAAATGAAAAATTTAATAAAATATATATTAATTATGTTGGTGTTTACTGGCATGATTGCCTGTGATACCTTTGAGCCTATTGATGAAAACAGGTTAGATTTTGATTTTGTTAGCACAAATCCAAATTCAGCAGAAGGAATATTGTTAAACGGATATTCGGGCTTGGTAGATCAATATTCATTTTCAGAGGCCGCGACTGATGATGCTGTTAACAATATTTTAGATAACAATTATAAGCGAATGGCGCTTGGAGAGTTAAATGCACAATTTAACCCTGCAGCTAATTGGGATAGTTTTGAGCGTGTATTCTGGGTAAACAGATTTCTAGAAATTATTGAGGCTGGACAAACAGAATGGAGTAAAGATGCATTAACTAATGAAATGTTTCAAATGCGCTTAAAGGGAGAAGCTTTGGCCTTAAGAGGCTTACATCATTTTAATGTGCTTCAAGCACATGCTGGTGTAGGAACATCTGGAGAATTACTAGGTATTCCATACTTTACTGAATTTATTGAAGCAGATGGTAACTTTAATGTACCACGTTTGTCTTTTGAAGCTTCTGTTCAGGCCATTATAAATGATTTTGATGAGGCGCTTGCTTTATTACCAACTGATTATGGTTTAAGTGAGGGACAGGTAGATGAATGGTATTCAGATTTGGAAGATTTTGATTATGTGAAATACCAAGTTGTAAATGATAACTTTTTCGATTTACGTATTTCAGGACGAATTGTAAAAGCCTTAAAAGCACGTTTAGCTCTTTTTGCTGCGAGTCCTTCTTTTTTAGATGATCAAGGCTATTATAATATTGCAGCAAATAATGCAGCTGAAATTATAAATACTATTGGAGGTGTTGCTGGTTTAGATCCAACTGGTAATGAGTTTTATGCATCTGATGATAATATAAAGAGTAGCGAATTGCTTTGGCGTAGTTCTTTAGGTGGTAATACTTCCAACTATGAGGAAAGAATGTTTCCGCCTTCAGTTAATGGAAATGGGGAAATTAATCCAACACATAACTTTGTAATGGCATTTCCAATGCAAGATGGATATCCAGCAACCGAGGCTAATGGTTTTGATCCTCAAAATCCGTACACAAACAGAGACCCTAGATTAGAAAAATATGTGGTAACTAATGGGGCTTCTTTTGGAGGTGGAACAATTAACACTGGAATTGGCGGAGGTAATGATAGGTTAGATTCTATTCCTCAGCAATCAACAACCACGGGTTATTACCTTAAAAAATTATTACGTCCAGATGTTAGAATTAATAATGATAATACAGCAACAGGTAAAATACATGTTAATGTGTATTTTAGATATACAGAATTGTTTTTAATATTAGCGGAATCTGCCAATGAAATTGGTGGCCCAGACCATCAGGTGGGAGGTATTACGCCTAGAGAAATTATTGCGGCAATACGAGAAAGAGGTGGAATTGCACAACCAGATAATTACTTATCAGCTATAAGCACTAAAGAAGCTATGCGAGACCTTATTAGAAATGAACGTCGTATAGAACTAAGTTTTGAAGGACACAGGTTCTGGGATCTTAGAAGATGGGGCTTATCTTTAAATGAACCTGCTAAAGGTTACTTTTTTAACGGAAGTAATTATGTTGAGTTGCCATCTGTTGAAATAAGGAACTATCAACCTTTTGCTACCTATATGCCAATTCCAAATTCTGAAATCCTGAAATTTTCTGAATTGGAACAAAATAATGGATGGTAAAGTAATTTTGTAATTTAGAAGAACAAAAAAATATTAGACATGAAAATAAAATATTTAATTATATGTGCAATTGCCTTTAGTTTTATGGCTTGCGAAAATCAGGAAAATGAATTTGACGACTTTGGCTCAACTTCAGTATATTTTCCATTTCAAACCCCTATTAGAACATTAATTCAAGGAAAGTATGATTTGGGATTTAATGAAAACGATAATAATGGTCGATTTGAAATTGGTGTTATTATGTCGGGAGTTTATAACAATGAAAAAAACCGAAGAGTCCATTTTGAGTTAGCTCCAGAATTAATTGACGCAGCTGCGTTAGGCTTAGATACCGTGAATGTTAAAGTTTTACCATCTTCTTACTATACCATAGAACAAGAAAGCCCGGTAACAATTCCTTCGGGTTCAACAAAGGGCCGTATTCCTGTGCAGCTTTCAGATGTCTTTTTTGATGATCCGCAATCATTTGCAGATTTTGGTGAAGTGCACTATGTACTTCCATTAAGAATTACCGATTATGAAGAATTGGATTCGCTTTTAGTTGGTGTGCCGGCTGAAGGTGTTACAAATCCTATCAAGATTAAAGCAGACGATTGGGAAACGCAACCTAAAGACTATACCCTTTTTGGTATTAAGTTCATGAATAAATATCAAGGTGTCTATTTAAGACGTGGTGAAGATGAAGCTGTGGGTTCTAACGAATCGGTAACGGTTTATACAAATGGTAGCCCTATAGAAACAGAAAGCGAAAGTATTGAAGGCTCTACAGTGTATAGATCTGAGTTTGTTGTAGGTGATGAGTTACTTCCTGTATTAACTGCAGGTAGAAACGAAGTAATTACTACTATTAATATTAGAAGACCTGGCATTGCTACTAATAGTACATTGGATTTATTATTAACATTCAATGATAATGAAGACGTTACTGTTACTAACGCAGATCCAGATAGTACCATTAGTGTTACTGGTACAGGTAAATTTGTAGAAGATGGAGATGCATGGGGAGGAGAAACTAGAGATGTAATTTACCTAGATTATCAATACCGAGAACTTGAAGTTGAAGTTACTGAAAACCGCTTTTTTGGTACATTGCTTTCAACTAAAACATCAACATTCGATTTATTGCACACAGTTAAAGACACTTTAGTAATTAGAGACAGAGATGTTAAATTTGAAGAGTTTACTATTGAAACAACGAACGAATAATTATATAGCTTTTGATAGTTTCTCATAAACTATAATAATTTAAAAAATGGCGAGGTTTTACCCTCGCTATTTTTTTTGCTCTTTATGCAAGCGCAACAGCCTTTGGTATATTTAGGCCATTAATCATATTATGGTTACTAGGCTATAGTTTTAGTAATAGGTTAGTAGCATGCTAGAGGGCAGTTTTTAATTGAAAACTTTATACCTTCATAAAAAGGTTATATTTAATTTAGTTTATAATTGGTTGAGTTAGTTAATGTTTTCCATCATAAAAGGGTTATTTAGGAGCGTTGTTTTTGTTATATTTAAACTAAACTTATTATGTTATATATTGTTATCTCATTTAAGATCATGTGTGTTCTTTTAATAAAATATATAAATTTTGACTAGTATAGTAAATAGGTGTTTGTTTAAGGACACATACAATAGAGAGGAGTAAAGAAAATATAGATTCTTTATTTCAGGACAGAGCAGGATACAATTGGATAGAGTAAATTTTATTTTTATCACTTACTGAGACCATGTAAATATCTTCAAATTAAATCTATAAAACCAAAAATACAAAATGCGTAAAAACAGTTTTTTCTTAGTGTTATTATCCGCTATTTACAGTTTGAATTCTATCTCTGCTCAACAAGCTGATACTTTAGAGAAACCAAACATTATTTTTATTCTAACAGACGATCAACGTTTTGATGCTATTGGTTATGCTGGTAATAAGTTTGTTGAAACCCCAGAAATGGATAATTTGGCTAAATCGGGAACCTACTTCAATAAAGCCATAGTTACCACTCCAATTTGTGCGGCTAGTAGAGCAAGTATTTTAACGGGTTTGCATGAACGTGCGCATAACTTTAATTTTCAAACAGGAAATATAAGAAGCGAATATATGGAGAATTCTTATCCAACGCTTCTTAAAAACAATGGCTATTACACTGGTTTTTATGGAAAATATGGGGTTCGATATGATGAGTTGGATAAACAGTTTGATGAATATGAGTCTTACGACAGAAATAACAGATATAAAGACAGAAGAGGATATTACTATAAAACAATAGATAATGATACGGTACACTTAACAAGATATACGGGGCACCAAGCTATAAATTTTATTGAAAAAAATGCCGAAAACAAAAAGCCTTTTTGCTTATCCTTAAGTTTTAGTGCACCGCATGCACACGATGGTGCTCCAGAACAATACTTCTGGCAGGCCGAAACCGATAAATTACTAGAAAACACAACCATTCCTGGTCCAGATTTAGGCGATGATAAATATTTTAATGCCCAACCAAAAATTGTAAAAGATGGTTTTAACTGGTTGCGTTGGACTTGGCGTTATGATACACCAGAAAAATATCAGCATAGTTTAAAAGGGTATTATAGAATGATTTCTGGAATTGATTTAGAAATTAAAAAAATTAGAGAAAAACTTAAAGAAAAAGGGCTTGATAAAAATACCGTAATTATCGTGATGGGAGATAATGGTTATTTCTTAGGAGAACGAAAATTAGCTGGAAAATGGTTAATGTACGATAACTCTATTCGTGTGCCATTAATAGTTTTCGACCCTAGAGTTAATAATCATCAAGATGTTGATGATATGGTATTAAATATAGATGTACCGCAAACTATTGCAGATATTGCGGGTATAAAAGCTCCAGATGCATGGCAAGGTAAAAGTTTAATGCCTATAGTTAAAAAGGAAACAAATACCATCTCCAGAGATACCATTTTAATAGAACACATCTGGGATTTTAGTGAGATTCCACCTAGTGAAGGTGTAAGAACAAATGAATGGAAATACTTTAGATATGTAAATGATAAAAGTATTGAAGAACTTTATAACTTAAAGAAAGATCCAAAAGAGATTAACAACCTAATTGGTAAGAAAAAGTATAAAGACGTTGCCAATAAACTTCGCTCTAAACTTGATGAATTAATCAAAAAGAATAGTAATGAATATAGAGCAGCTCCAACAGATTTAACGGTAGAGTTAATTAGAGAGCCTGCTACCGATGTTAAAATATTCGATTTAAAACCAGAGTTTGGTTGGACGGTTCCGTTAGGTTCAAAATTTCAAGGAGCGTATCAAATATTAGTAGGTTCAAATAAAAAGGACATTGATAATAATAATGGCAATGTTTGGGATAGTGGTCAAGTACGTTCTTTACAATCAACAAATGTTGAATATCAAGGAAACCCACTGACAATAGGACAAACCTATTATTGGAAAGTGCGAATATGGGATGAGCAAAATAGATTGGTTGATTATTCCGAAGCTCAAAAATTCACAACAGGTAAAAGTGATAGTTATATAATTTCAACTGAAAATAAATTTGAAATAGATAGAATAAAGCCGGTTAAGTTTGAAAAGCGAGGTGATTTTTATTTCATGGATTTTGGTAAAGCAGGATTTGCTACTATGGACTTTACATACCAAGCAAAAACACCACATACCTTAACCGTTAGAGTTGGTGAAATGATTGACGACAATGGCAATGTTAATAGAACACCACCAAAGAAAAGTAATATTCGTTATCAAGAGATTAAAGTTGATGTAAAGCCGGGACAGACAAAATATCAAATAAAAGTACAGGAAAATGAGAGAAATACAAGAGCCAATAAAGCCATTCCTTTACCAAACGGATTTCCTCCACTTGTGCCATTTAGATATGCTGAAGTTGAAGGTGCGCAAGATGCAATATCTGGCGATAATTTTGAACAATTAGTATATCGTACCTATTGGGATGATGAGGCTAGCAGTTTTACAAGTAACAACGATATTTTAAATCAAGTATGGGAGTTATGTAAGTATTCAATAAAAGCGACAACCTTTAATGGTTTATATGTCGATGGCGATAGAGAGCGCATTCCTTACGAAGCTGATGCATACTTAAATCAGTTAAGTCATTATACCACAGATAGGGAATTTGCTATGGCAAGACGAACTATCGAGTATTTTATGAAAAACCCAACATGGCCAACAGAATGGCAACAACATGTAGCATTGTTAATTTATGCAGACTATATGTACACGGGAAATACAGAACTCATAGAGCGTTATTATGAGCCTTTAAAACACAAAACATTATTCGAACTTTCTAATGAAGATGGCTTAATCACGTCTACAAAAGTAGATGCCGACTTTATGAAAAAATTAGGTTTTCAAGAGGGCTATAAAAAACCATTAACAGATATTGTTGATTGGCCTTCTGCAAACTTTAACGGTAGTAAAACTAAAGGAGAACGCGACGGATTTGTATTTAAACCATACAGTACTGTAATTAATGCGTTTTTCTATGAGA
Source organism: Algibacter amylolyticus (assembly GCF_014202225.1). Taxonomy (GTDB): domain Bacteria; phylum Bacteroidota; class Bacteroidia; order Flavobacteriales; family Flavobacteriaceae; genus Algibacter_B; species Algibacter_B amylolyticus. The sequence continues at coordinate 226,087 of NZ_JACHGE010000006.1, read as the reverse complement.
ATATGAAAATCATGGCAGAATTTGCTCAAATCTTAGGAAAAACCCAAGAAGTTTTAGATTTTGAATTAAGAGCAGCCAAAGTTAAAAAAGCAGTTAATGAGCAAATGTTTGATTCTTCACGAGGCATTTATGTGGATGGAATAGGTACAGATCATGCATCGTTGCATGCTAATATGATGCCTTTAGCATTTGGATTGGTACCTGAGGAGCATTACCAAACTGTAGTAGACTATGTAAAATCTAGAGGTATGGCTTGTAGTGTTTATGGTGCACAATTTTTAATGGATGGATTGTATAATGCAGGCGAAGCAGATTATGCTTTAGAATTAATGGCAAGTAAAGCAGAAAGAAGCTGGTATAATATGATTAAAAGCGGTTCTACAATTACATTAGAAGCTTGGGATTTAAAATATAAAAACAATTTAGATTGGAATCATGCTTGGGGTGCAGTACCAGCAAATGTAATTCCAAGAGGGTTGTGGGGTATTAAACCTAAAACAGCAGGATTTGGGGTGGCAACTATTAAGCCACAGATGAGTAAGTTAAAGTCTAGTGAAATTGAATTACCAACTGTAAGAGGTGCTATTAAAGGAAAATACACGTATAACGGTGCAAGACTTCAAACCTATGAAATAGAAATACCGGGTAATATGGTAGCAGAGTTTTCTTTAAATGGGCTAGATGGAAAAGATTTAATACATAATGGAGACAAGGTGCCATCGGCTTTCGAGTCTATTAGGTTATCACCAGGAAAGCATATTATTCAACTTAAAATTAATTCATTTTAAGAAAAATGGTAAGGATATAAAAAGCCAGTAAAACACTAATTTTACTGGTTTTTTTGTAAGCTTAGCTAAGATTTTAAGGCATAAAATAAAAAACAATGATGAAAAAGTATTACTTAACAATATGTCTATTATTAGCTGTGTTTTCTGCATTAGCACAAAAAGTATTAGAAGTAACTCTTGATAGTTCCACCAAAGTAACTACAGATGGTGTAGGTGGTTTATATTTTGCAGGAACAAAAGATGTAAATTATAGGTTTTCCCAAAGAATATCTCCTCATGGTGATTGTATTGATGTTGTTAATGGTTATGCCTTTATAACATGGTATAAAGGCGGCATGGATAAACGCAATTTAATGTTATCTAGAAAAAATTTGAATGTCCCTAATTCGCCTTGGATTTCTATAGAGTTTCCACACAAACATGTAGGGCAATCTGGCGAACTGTTAAATGGTACAGGTATTCGAGGCGATTCTCATAACACCGCAGCTATAGGCATCAGTACTATAGATGACACAATACATATCATTTATGATATGCATGCTTACAGAGCTTCTTCTTTACCTAATGATTTTTTTAATTATTCAGTATCGCTTAAAAATAAAGCTTTCGTACCAGATAATGAATTCACATTGGCTATTTTTAATCCAAAGCAAAACTATTTAAAATCTGGAGGCGATTACGAACGTATGACCTATCCCATGATACACAGAGCTGACGATGGAAGTTTGATTGCTAGATATAGACAAGGCGGCTCTGGTAATGGTGATATACTTTTAGCACATTATGATGGTAATGTATGGAGCAATAATTGGTTATTTCATGAAGGAACTTTGGCATTACCTAACAGAAATAATATGTATGGAGGTGAACGTTTTTTAAACGGTAAATTTTATTCAGGTTTTTCAATAAGATATTCTACTAATAATGATACAAATACCAGTAACGGCTATATGTTAAATAGTGGACTTTATTATGCTTATACCAACGGAATTCCTAAAAATGCATCAATAGCATGGTTTGATGTTAATGATACTTCTATTACTTTGCCAATTCAAAATAATATTAACCCAAACTTAGATCCAGTTCAGATTGCACAACCTGGAGATGATTATGGTACAGATACATTTCCTAAATCGTCTTCTGATCCAGCATGGACGGTTACTGAAAATGGTGCGATTCATTTTGTACAAAGAGTAGATAATAAAAATGTACATTATTATAAGTTGGCTACAGATGCAAATTTTTCTAGTGATGTAGGTGGTGTTATCCCCAATCCTCAAACTCGTGGTGAACTTTACAGTTATAAAAACCATGTCTTTATGGTGGAAATTGTAGGAGGGAAAATAATTGTTAAAACCACTTTAGAAGGTCAGAATAATTGGAAAATAGCACATGTAGGTACAGAATCTATAAATTTTGATCACTTTGATGCTTTTGTTACAGGTAATAAATTATATGTTTATTTAATGCAAGACACAGGAAATAACACACCAGGTGTTGGTGATAAGCGCCCTTTATACTTTCAAGAATTTACATTGTCTGAGGTTGATGCTCCAGTAGAAGTTGATAATTTATTATTAGAAGCTGAAGACTACACAACCGCATCAAGTGCTATTATAGTTGGGACTAATTCTGTTGCATCTGGAGGTGAATATATAGATGCTTTTGCAGCAAGTCAGTTTATCGAACATAAATTTCAAGTAGCAACAGCTGGTACTTATGATTTTATTCTTTTTGCAGCGAATAGAAATAGAGACGATTCAATCATGGATATTGAAATTAATGGCACGTTGTATGACGATGTTCTAATAATAAGAACTTTTGATTGGAATGTGTATTTAGAAACAATAATTCCGGATGTTACACTTAATCAAGGTGAAAACACAGTAAGACTAACACAACGAAGATCATTATCAAGCGAACCAGATAAAATCGAGTTTGAGTTGAAGTCAGCTTTAAATACTAATAACTTTAATATTCAAAAAGTAAGGGTTTACCCTAACCCTAGTACTGGGATTTTTAATATAAATAGTCCAATAAAAAACTTAAATTATAAACTAATTTCTACGCAAGGAAAAGTGCTAAAAAAAGGAGTTTTGGTTAATAACAGTTTGGACTTAATGAAATATCCAATTGGGATTTATTTTCTTCAATTAAATTCTAACCATAGTTCTACAGTAAAAAAAATAGTGATAAAATAACTTTTTAAACATCTTGCCTAATCAATGAGAAAAAATACAATGTATTTAATAATATTTTAATTTTTTTTGAACTTAGCCTAGTACAAATATGATAAATATATTGAGTTTATAATCGAATCAATCTTAAATGAATTATACAAAAAATGAATAAATTAATAACTTTATTTTTAATACTAATTCTTGGACTTAATGGTTTCAGTCAAAGCACGTTTGTTAAGGGATATTTCATTAAAAACTCTGATGAAAAAATAAACTGTCTTATAAAAAATAATGATTGGTTGAACAATCCAACTGAATTTGAATATAAAATTACGGAAAGTGCAGAACAGAAAACCCTAACCATTAGTTCGGTTAAAGAGTTTGGGTTTTTTAATATATCAAAGTATGTTAGGCATAATGTTGATATTGATAGATCTAGCAAAATAGTTAATGAATTAGGTTATAATAAAAATCCATTTTTCAATAAGGAAGAGCTGTTTTTGAAAGTATTAATTGCAGGAAAAGCTAATTTATTTCTATATGAAGACAAAGGTTTAACTAGATATTTTTACAATAAAGATAACTCTGAGGTTGCGCAATTAGTTTATAAAAATTATTTAACTTCTGAAGGACAAGTAGCTAAAAACAATGAGTTTAGGCGACAATTGTGGAATACCTTAAAGTGTGAAAGTATTTCAATGAATAATCTTTCAAAACTAGATTATAAACAATCTGCATTAATTAAGTTTTTTATAAAATACAATGAATGTACTAATTCAGAATTTATTAATTATATAAAAAAGAAAGAGAAAAAAGATTTGTTTAATTTAACGCTGCGCCCTGGTGTAAGTAGTTCATCTCTTGTTTTGAAAAACGGAGAATATAATTGGAAGGAAATTGACTTTGGTAAAGGATTAACTTCTTTTAGATTCGGAGTAGAGGCTGAATTTGTTTTAGGATTTAACAATAATAAATGGGCGATTCTTTTTGAGCCCACCTATCAACAATTTGAGTCTGAAGAAACGTTTGTTTCAAATAGAACTACTGAGGAGGAGTCTGTCGCTAATGTAAATCATAAATCCATTCAAATTAATCTTGGTTTAAGACATTATTTATTTCTGAACAAAAACTTAAAACTATTTGTCAATGCTTTGGGTGTTATAGATAATAAAGTGAATTCAACAGTTGAAGTAAATAGAGTTGGTGGTGCAGAATTGTTCTCAGCAAAACTTGTTACAGGAATTAGCACAGCTCTTGGGATTGGGTGTAAATATAACGATAGATATAACCTAGAATTAAGATATTTACCAAATAGAAATATTTTAAATAGCCAAGGGTCTTGGGGTACAGAATTCAAATCAGTATCTATCATATTGGGATATTCTATCTTTTAAAATGAATTAGCAGAAAACATAAAACTGTAAAGAAAAAAATGTTGAATAATTTTTATTATATAATATATTAATCTGAAAAAAATATATAAAATTGTCCTTTTTACATTTTTTTATATCCAACTTATAGGATGTCAAACTCAAAAAAAGGTTTTAATAGATGTCGAGTTAAAAAAAGGGCATAGAATTTCCGGTAAAAGCTATGTAGTAAAATGGTTTGACCCAAGAGAGGGAGGCGAATTTCAAAATATATCAATTACTTCTGTAAAAGGAAACGGATATGTTAGTTTAGGAGTTTCTCCTTCAGAAATAGATAAAGATTGGGTAATATGTATCCAAGCTCATAAATAGTTTAAAATTATTTCAAACTTTATTTATATTTATTTTCTTTTAATTACAGATACTTCAATTTAAGAGAGATATGTTCTAAAATCATGAAAATGAGAGTGAAAAACAGGATAGGACAGGACGCAATTCAAAAGCCATAATTATATATTTATTCACTAATATATTCAGTTAAAATCCAGCAAAAAAACAAATAGGTTTATGAATTTTAAATACGCATATACTGTTTTTTTATTCGTGTTTACTAGTTACTTATATGCTCAAAATCCTATTGTTCCAAATCAAGGTTTAAACGACCCGCATATTCATATTTTTAATGATACAGCTTATGTTTATGCATCTCACGATAAATCCATTGATAATAAAAAATTTATTATGGAAGATTGGTGGGTGTGGTCGTCTCCAGATTTAGTGAATTGGACAAAGCGAAGCGTTTTAAATCCTAAAGACACCTATATAGGAAAAGACTTTTCAAGATGTTGGGCAACGGATGCAGCATATAAAAACGGAAAATATTACTGGTATTTTTCAGAAGGAAATGAACAAACAGGGGTTGTTGTAGGAGATACACCAACAGGACCTTGGAAAGATGATTTAGGAAAACCTCTTTTAAATTCAGACTTAACGCCAACACATGAATACGATATGGCTATTTTTGAAGAAAATGGAGCGCATTATATCATTTTTGGTGTTTGGGATTATTACATAGCTAAGTTAAATTATGATATGATTAGTCTTGCTGAAAAACCAAGAAAACTTATTATTAATAATCCTAAAGGCCCTTACAATCCAGATGGTAAGAACTTAGAAAAACCAACAGACGATAAGCCGTTTATGCATAAACGAAATGGGAAATACTATTTGTCTTGGGGTTGCTTTTATGCCATGTCTGATAACTTATATGGCCCTTATGAATATAAAGATTCTGTTATAAAAGAGGAAAGTTTTGCCAAAGGTTATGACGCTCCCACTTGGCCCAATGGATTTTTGCAAGGACGCCATGGCTCTTTTTTTGAATGGAATAACCAATGGTATTACGCCTATTGTGATATGAGTCAAACAGGAAATCGTTATTTTAGAGATACGTTTATTAGCTCCATTCACTACAAGGAAAATGGAGAAATGGCAACAATAAGAGTGGATGGCGTGGGTGTTGGACAATACAATGCTAATCAGTCTAAAATTGAAGCTGAAGATTATTTTAAGGCAGATGGTTTACTAAAAAAAGAATTTGAAAATGGCTTTGTTGTCGAAACAGCGGCAAATAGAAGTTATCTAAATTTTCCTAATATCAATGGCTTAGAAAAGTATTCTATACTAAATATGAAAGTAAACGCTCCTAACGGCGGACAGTTTTCTATTCAAATCCGAAAAAATGGATTAGATGGGGAGATTATAAATCAAAAAATAGTCAATTTAAAGCCTAACAGTAATACATTTAAAACTTTACAAATCGATTTGCAAGACTTACAAAGTACAGAGAATTTTTATTTTCTAGTAGAGCAATTAGACTATAATTCATTGCAAATCGATTCCTTTTCCTTTTCGAAATAATTAAAATTTAACCATAAATACTAATGAAAAAATTATTCATTTTACCCCTAACGTTATTAAGCATAATCTTTTACTCCTGCGGAGAGTCTTCGTCTTCATCAAAGGATTATAAAGACGCATCATTGGCAATAGAAGATCGTGTAGAAGCGTTATTACCTTTAATGTCTTTGGAAGAAAAAGTAGCGCAAATGCGTATTTTTCATGCAAATATTGGAGTAAAACACGACGAAAATGGAAAACTAACCCTGTCTGATAAAGTTATAGAAAAATTAAAAATTGGTATTGCAGGTATAAAAAACCCTGGAGAGCATATTGATGCTGTAGCTGCTGCTAAGTTGAATAACGAACTTCAAAAATATATTATAGAAAATAATCGCTGGGGCATTCCAGCATTGTTTGTTACAGAGTCTTATAATGGCGTAGATGCAGAAGGCTGTACTAAGTTTGGTCGTCCAATGACATCCGCAGCATCATTCAATCCAGTTTTGGTAAGACGTCAATGGGATGTTGTAGGGAGAGAGGCTAGGTTAAGAGGTATGCACATGTGCCATTCACCAGAAGCAGATTTGGTAAGAGATCCTCGTTTTGGGCGTATGAGCGAAGCATTTGGAGAAGATACCTATTTAACAACGCAAATGGTTAAAAATGCCATTATTGGTGTACAAGGTAATTATGAAGGCCTTGGAAACGGAACGCATATTGGTGCCGTTGCAAAACATTTTGCGGGATACGGGCAAGTATTAGGAGGTTCCAATTTTGCAGCTATCGAGATTTCTGAAAGAACCTTAATTGATGAAATTTATCCGCCATTTGAAGCGGCTGTAAAAGAAGCCAAAACTTTAGGAATCATGGCTTCGCATGGTGATTTAAATGGTGTGGCAAGTCATGGGAACCCAGAATTATTAACAGGTGTACTTAGAGACCAATGGGGTTTTGAAGGTTATGTGGTTTCAGACTCTAATGATATTGCACGATTGTTTTATTTTATGAATGTGGCAGAATCTCCGGAAGCGGCAGCACAAATGGGACTTGAAGCTGGTATTGATATTGATTTATACGCCGAAGATTCTTATGCATATCTTCCTGAAATGGTTAAGAAAAATCCCGAGTTAGAAAAGTTAATCGATAGATCTGTAAGACGAGTACTAAGAACTAAGTTTATTTTAGGCTTGTTTGATAATCCGTATATTGATATTGAAGAAGTAGAGAAAGGCGTAAGAGCAGAATCATCTTTAGAATTGGCCAGAGAGTCAGACTTGGAATCTATTATCTTACTAAAAAATGAAGATAAAGCTTTACCGCTATCAAAAGATAAGACACTAAGCGTAGCTTTATTAGGTCCTTTGTTAAAAGAAAACACGAAACAGATGTTTGAAACTGTTGCTGGTTCAAATGTTAAGTTTATTGCCGAAAAAGGATTTCAATTAACAAACCAAAAAGGTGGTGCACCAGAACTTCTAGATAGAGATCCAAAAGCTATAGCCAGTTTGGTTAACAAAGCAAAAGCAGCCGATGTGTCTATCTTATTTTTAGGTGGAGACGAGTTTACATCAAAAGAAGCTTATTTTAGTAGTAGTACTTTAGGAGATCGTGCAACCATAGATCCAGTTGGACCGCAAGACGAGTTGGTAGAAAGAATTAAAGCTTTAGGAAAACCAATAATTGTAGTTTTAAAACACAGAAGAACCCTATCTATAAACACCATAGCTGAAAAGGCAGATGCCATTTTAGATGCTTGGGATTTAAGTGAGTTTGGCGATGAGTCTGCAGCAAAAATTATTTTTGGTGAGGTATCGCCTTCTGGTAAATCTCCTGTTACTATTCCAAGATCCATAGGGCAAATTCCATTTCATTATAGCATGAAAGAGATTAATTATAAAAAAGAATACTTATTTTTAGGTCAGGGACCGCTTTATCCTTTTGGACATGGGTTAAGTTATGGCGAATTTGAATATTCAGACATTACAATTTCAAACCCTGAAATAACACCTAATACAGAGTTGGAGGTTAGTGTAAAGGTTACCAACAATGGTAGTATTAAAGCTAAAGAAGTGGTGCAAATGTATATTAAAGATGAAATTGGCTCTGTAACACGACCAGATAAAGAACTTAAAGGTTTTGAGAAAATAGAGTTAAATCCAGGAGAAAGTAAAACCGTTTCATTCACAATTACACCAAAAATGTTAGAATTTACGGGTGTTTCAATGAAAAAGGTTTTAGAAGCAGGAGACTATACTGTAAAAATAGGAACCTCTTCACAAAAGTATTTAGAAACAACATTTAAACTAAATAAATAAGACATAATGAATAAGACGATTTTAACACTAGTAGCCGTTGTATTATTATTTAATTGTTCAACCGCTCAAAAAATCACCAAAGAGCAGCCCATAGATAAAGCAGAGGTTAAAGCCTCTATGATAAAAGCTTTAGAGTGGCAAGAAGCACACCCTATATTTGCTATTGCGCCAACAGATTGGACGGCTGGGGCTTATTATACAGGTGTAACTAGAGCTCATAAAGCAACCAATGATATGATGTATATGGCTGCTTTAAAAAACCAAGCCTATTGGAATAATTGGCAAACTTACAATAGGTTACACCATGCAGACGATGTTGCTATCTCGTATAGCTATTTGTATATTGATATGGTAGATAGCAGAAAAAACTTTGTGGATTTAGAGCCTACTAAAAAGTTTCTAGACGCACATCTCTATGAAGATGATGTATGGAAAGCTGGTAATAGAAAGAATGAAATGGGGCAAACCATATTATGGTGGTGGTGTGATGCTTTATTTATGGCACCTCCAGTCCTAAATTTATATGCTAAACATACTAACCAACCTAAGTATTTAGATGAAATGCATAAGTTTTATATGCAAACTTACAATCAGTTATATGATGAAGAAGAGCAGTTATTTGCTAGAGATATGCGTTTTGTTTGGACTGGCTCAGAAAAAGACAGTAAGGAACCTAATGGTAAAAAAGTATTTTGGTCTAGAGGAAACGGCTGGGTTATTGCCGGTTTAGCTTTGATTTTGGATGATATGCCAACAGATTATGAGCACCGTCCATTTTACGAGAAACTTTATAAAGAAATGGCTTCTAAAATATTAGCTATTCAGCCAGAAGATGGTTTATGGAGAACAAGTTTGCTTTCTCCAGAATCGTATAATCATGGAGAAGTTAGTGGAAGTGGTTTTCATACATTTGCTTTAGCCTGGGGTATAAATAATGGTTTGTTAGATAAAAAACACATACCAGCAGTCAAAAAAGCGTGGCATGCTATAGCGGCATGTCAACACGATGATGGTCGCGTAGGTTGGGTGCAAAATATTGGAGCATTCCCAGAACCTGCATCTGCCGATTCTTGGCAAAATTTTGGTACCGGTGCTTTTTTAATGGCAGGTAGTGAGGTTTTAAAATTTAATTAAAGCACACTCATATATTAATTTTTATGTTTTGAAGCTGTAGTTTGTATGCCTAATTCATTGCTTTTTTTAAAATTTTTAATGATTTTTAGTTTGTTATTAAATTTAAGAACAGGATAGTACAGGATAATAGAATTAACAAGATTTTATAAATTGTACTAATAATAACTAAAACTAAAATAACAATGAAAAAAATTACTTTAAAAATTAGTGCTTTCTTTTTACTAACTATGTTTGCGCTTCAAGTACAGGGCCAAGCATTATACTCAGTGGAAGGTACTTATAAAATTTCAACATCAGGTTTATCTCCCAATCTTTACATTACAGTTAATACATCTTTAGGTACTGTAGAATGGGCCGAAGAATTACCAGGTGAAGATGAAACACAACTCTGGACTATAAAAGGTCATAGAACCCCAGCAGACACGGGATTGATTGAAATTACGGGAAACATTACTGGTTTAGGAGCTGTTACCTTATGTACAACAGACGACTCAGCTCATCCTAATTTAACGCTTGCCGTTAGACCTGGTGATCCGAAAAGTGTAGCATACGATGATACAACAGATCCTATAACCTATTCTGGAGATTATTCGGGGCTAGATCAGTTTCAAAGAAGAAAAGCTAAAGTTAATGCAGAGGGACTTGCTGATGCCAATGGATCTAACCCAGCAGATGGAAACAATGCCTTGTTTCTAAAAAATACACTCGGTGGTAATTCTAGGTACGGTGTAATTCCAGCTGCTGCAGGAGAAGCTGTTCAATTTGATGGTGCAGGTATTGATGTTCTTCAATACCATCTTGTAGCTCCGTTAAGTACAATAGATTTTGATACAAGCTCAATTTTTATCTCAAACCCTGTGAGTAACCAATTGTCAATTAAAGGCTTATCTCCAAATATTAAAGAGGTTAATGTGTATAGCCTATTAGGAAAAAAAGTGTTATCTCGTGCAGTTATTAATGAATCTGATATAAATGTAGATACTAGTGCTTTATCTAGCGGTCTTTATATTGTTAAGATTCAGAGCGAAAATGCTGAGTTTAGCAAAAAAATAGTTAAGCAGTAAATAGTTAACTTGTATTAATTATAAAAAGTCATTTAAAAATTTTAAATGGCTTTTTTTGTGCTTTAATACCACTAGGTAAAGGAGTGTAATTTATCATATTGAATATAATAGCATTGAAAAATAAAATTTTGAAAACCATGAAAAAGGGACTCGTACCATTGTTAATTTTAGGGTTTGCTCTATTTAATAACTGTCAATCCAATAAGACTCATAAGGCTTTAAAGGATAATGATTCAATAGATTTTAAAACATTAAGTGAAAATTTCAAATCACCTTCTAAAAAATACCGCCCAGAAACATGGTTTCATCTTAATGGTAATAATATTAGTAAAGAAGGGCTAACTTTAGATTTAGAAGCTATTAAAGAAGCGGGATTTCAAGGTATTCAACTTTTTAACAAAAGCGGAAGACCATATCCTGAGGTAAATCAAATAAAAATTTTATCTCCCGAATGGGAAGATATGATTAGGCATACCGCCGATGAGTGTAAACGATTGGGGTTGAAATTTACGATGCAAAATTGCCCTGGTTGGTCTATGACAGGTGGTCCGTGGGTTCCGGTTGAAGAAGCACAACGCGAAGTTGTAGAATCGGTTTACCATACATCTGGCGGAACCGAATTCAACCAAATTTTGGAATTAGATTCTCTTTACAAAAAATCAGAATATAATTATAAAGATATTCAAGTGCTTGCTTTTCCAACACCTGCAGGCAGTGATATGGCTGTTCTTAACCCTGTAAAAATTGAAAGTAATAATAAAACAGCACCTTGGATAAAAATTTTTAACCCCAATTCTAAAATAATTGTTACGCGCACAACAACAAGATTAGATTTAGATTTACCCGATTACAGAGCTCAAGGAACCTGTAAAATTAATGGTAATAATACTTGGGTAAAAACAAAATTTAATGCGCCTGTAACCATTCGCTCTATTGTATTTCCGCCTTTGCGCCATATTTTATTGAATCAGGAATATCCTAAAGTTGAGGCGAAATTGAATGTTCAGGCCGTAGTTGATGGTAAATTAAAAGATATAACTACCATAAATTTTCCTAATGGAAACTGGAATGACAGACGTAAAAAACTAACTTTTGTAATTCCAGAAACAACTTCAAACGAATTCGTCTTTACTTTTAAAGGAGAACATTCCGTTGCTCCAGAATTTATGCATCTAACGTCAAAGCCTATGTTGCATAATCATCAAGCAAAAGCAGCCAAAGCTTTACGAAGTTTAGAAAAAGATGTGGTTTATGAGTATTCCGAAAATACAATTATTAAATCTAATAAAATTATTAACCTAACCAATAAAATGACTTCTGAAGGAAAATTGGACTGGGATGTTCCTGAAGGCAATTGGACTATAGTGCGTTTTGGACATGTTAATATGAGGCTTAAAAACAAACCAGCTGTACCAGAAGCCACGGGATGGGAATCTAGTAAGTTAGATAAAATTGCTATTGAAAATCATTTGCGAAAGGGGATGATAGGTAATTTAATTAAAGATGGTGGCCCAATTGGAGACGGAAAGTTGCACGGTTTATTAATAGATAGCTGGGAAAGCCATGTGCCTACTTGGACAATTAAATCAGACGATTTATTTCAAGAATTTCAAAATCGTCGTGGATATAGTATGGTACCCTTTTTGCCAGCTACAATGGGCTACATTGTGGATAGCCCAGAAATTAGTACAAAGTTTTTAAGAGACTTGAGGCATACTATGGATGATGTTTTTATAGATAACTTTTTTAAACATTTTGCCACAGTAGCTCATAACATGGGAGCAGAGGTGTATACCGAAGGTGCAGGAGGAGAAGTTTTACCAATAGACCCCATGCGATACTACGGTGTTAGTGATATTCCTATGACTGAGTTTTGGTATCCTAAATCACCATCTGCTCAAAACGAATATGCAAAACCCATTTTTTCGGCTGCATCTGCAACTCATTTATATAATAAACCAGTGTTGGCAGCAGAGGCTTGCACGCAGGTGGGTGTAAAATGGAATGAGCACCCGTTTTCTGTTAAATACTTAATAGATTATAACTTTACAAAAGGTGTTAACCACTTAGTATTTCATACGTTTTCACACACACCACAAACAGAAGTGTATCCAGGATCTAGTTTTGGAGGGCATATTGGATTTCCATTGGTAAGGCAGCAAACATGGTGGCCCTATATGAAAGATTGGACCGATTACTTAACTAGAAATCAATATGTTTTACAACAAGGCGAATATGTAGCAGATGTACTTTGGTACTACGGCGATCATTTTGAACGACCGCCTTTCGATTTAGATTACTTTCCTAAGGGCTATCGATTCGATTATTTAAATGCAGAAATTTTACACGATAAATTAAGTGTCGAAGATGGTAAAATTCATGTTGAAAATGCAGGAAATTATCGTGTTATTCTTCTTAGAGATTCTAATAAAATGTTGCTTTCTACAGCAAAGAAACTAAAAGCCTTAGTTTTAAAAGGTGCTGTAATTATAGGAGACAAACCACAGGATTCGCCAAGTTTAATGGATGATGAGGATGATTTAATTGAGCTTCGAAAAATAGCTAATGAATTGTGGGGAAACAGTAAAGAAGGAGTAAAACAAACTGGAAAAGGGAAAGTGTATTGGGGTAAATCCTTAGAAGAAGTTTTAAAGTCTGAAAATGTTTCAAAGGATGTAATTGTATCAGAAAAAGTAGATATTAATTGGATTCATAGAAAAACAAAGGATGCAGATATTTACTTTCTAGCATCAAAAAATGAAGAACCCATTGATGTAGCAATAAGCTTTAGGGTTAAAAACACATATCCGCAAATTTGGGATGCTTTTACAGGAGAACAAAAAGAGGCTATGGTTTGGAGTAAAGATAATCAAAGAACCAATGTTGCAATTTCATTTGATGCCAACGGAAGTGCAATATTAGTTTTTCCGAAAGGAGATAAAAACGTGTTTACTTCGAAAGTAGAATTTCAAGAAGAAAATATTTTAAACTCAGAAATTGGATGGTATAGATTACATGATAAAAAAAGTAAAGTAGTTAAGGTTAAAATTGATGAAGGAAACGTCTATGCATCAAATTCAGGAACCTATAAATTACATCAAAATCTAGGTGTTAAATTAATAGACGTAGTTATTAATGAAACGTTAATTCAAAACAATTGGAAAGTAAGTTTTGAAAGTGGATGGGATACTCCGGAAACCGTTGAGGTACCAGAATTAAAATCCCTATCAGAGTTTAATCACGATGCTATCAAGCATTATTCAGGAACGTTAACATACACTAAAAGCATTAATGTTGAAAAAGTTGAAAAGTACACCATTATGGATTTGGGCGTAGTTTCAAATATAGCAGAATTATGGTGTAATGGCGAAAAAGTAGGTACACGTTGGGCGCCGCCATATGCTTTTAATATTAGCAACGTACTTAAAAAAGGAATTAATCAATTGGAAATAAAAGTTACGAATACCTGGCGAAATCAACTGATTTTTGATAACAGACGTGCTAAAAGTGATAAAAAAACATGGACTACAAATCCGCCTAAACATAATGAAACTCAATTGGAGATTGCAGGATTAATCGGCCCTGTGGTTTTAAAAATGTGGCAATAATTCTTTGTTATTTTAGTTGGTTTGTAGCCTTGAGAATAGATTGTTTTTAGTAAAAACCAATTGGTTTATTTCCAGCAGGACAGGTCAGGATACACCTTAATTTTAAAAGTTATAATTTTAAGAAAAAATATATATTAAGAGATACCTATGAAAAAAAATACTTTTAAATTTTTGTTATTATTTGGTTTCGCAATGTTTTCGGCTGTTATAACAGCACAAACATCGGCGCCAGATGAGGACACCGGAACATATACAACTTGTAATCCGGATGGCGAGAATGCTACAAGAACGTCCTATGATTTACCAAATCCGGTTAATGTAGGAACAATCGATGATCGTACGTGTTACGCAAATTACAAAGAAAGTAATGTTTACAACAAAACTTGGGGCGTTTACAATATTACAGATGGTTCAAATCAATTTGAAACAACTTTACAACCTAGAATGGAACGCTCGCTTAGTCGATCTCAAGAAACAGGTGTGGGTAGTTATGCTAGATTTACAGGAGTTTTTAGAATACTTGAAGTTGGTGATGCTGGTTCATTTGGTCAAAATGGATCTTATTTAGCACAGGCTAAGGGTAAACATACAGGAGGAGGAGGCTCTCCAGATCCAGCAATTTGTTTATATCTAGCTAAACCTGTTTATGGTACGGGTGCCGATTCAGATAAACAAGTGTCATTCGATATTTACGCCGAACGTATTTTGTATCGAGGCGGCGAGGGAAGTGGTAGGGAAGTCGTTTTTCTAAAAAATGTTAGTAAAAATGTAGAGACAAACTTTGAGTTAGAAGTAGGTTTTAGAGAAGACCCTAACGATGCTACTAAAAAGATTCATTATTGTGATGCTGTAATTGGAGGCGATGCTTTCAACTGGAATATTCCAGAACCAGAAAAAGGAACAGAATCCGGTATTAGATACGGCGCTTATAGGGTTAAAGGAGGTAGAGCTCAAATTAGATGGGCAAATACCACATACCAAAAAGAAGAAGTTGTAGATATGGATACTGGTAATTCTGGTCCAGCTGATGATATTTATAGATTAAGAAATGTTGCCACTGGTCAATTTTTAACCGATTCTGGCGCAAGTGCTACAGCAGTAACTATGACAGATTCAGGAGAGGCACCAAATACGCATTGGACTTTTGTAGAAAGCGGAAGTTATTTTAATATAGATAGTGAAACTTTAGGTATACTCCGTGCTCCAGGTGCGGGTGGCCCGGGAGGTGCTTATGTGGTTGTTAGTACTACAAAAGCTCCACCAGCAAGTGATGGAGATAAAGTATGGACCATTCACTATGATGAAGTAGAGGAAACTTATAGATTTGAATCCGGTACCAGTGGTAGATTCATGTATCATGACATCAATGGAACGGTAACTCATATTTCAGTTGATGATACAGATACTAGAAGCGTTTGGGAATCTATTCCAACAAGTGTGTCTCTTAGTTTAGGTAAAAATAAGCTAGTATCTTCACAGGTACGCGTTTTTCCTAATCCGGCAAATAATAGCTTTACTATGGCCTTTAAAAACCTAAATCAAGTAAAAGTTGAAATTTTTGATATGTTAGGTAAAACAGTTTTTAAAAGTGAGTCTCAAGGTGAAAATCTAAAGGTAATTAATGATGGACAATTTAAGTCTGGTGTTTATCTTATTAGGGTTGTTGATGGTGCTAATAAAGCCTACAATACCAAGCTTGTAATAAAATAAAAAAGTTTAATAAAAATCAATTGTTAAAAAAGCCAGAAAATTATGTTCTGGCTTTTTTAATTAAGTATTACAGGATGAAACAGGATAGATTAAAATTTAATTTTAAATACTTTTCAATTTGAAAATTTATTGTAGTTAATTATGGAAAGACGCAACTTTATGCAATTATCAGCCCTTGCAGGAATCGGACTATCACTTCCTATGGCAGGAATAATAAACGCTTGTTCAAATCATCCTGAGCATTCTTTAGAGTTTGAAAATTTAATATCAGATTTATTGAAAGACTGGTGCGATGGTATGATAAAAGTCCAAATTAATAACCCAGAAAATTTAGAAGAACATGGAGCATTAGGTTGTCCGTCTTGTTCCCATATTCATGGCCGATGTATGGATGCTGTATATCCGTTTTTATATATGGCCGATGTATCAGGCGATAAAAAATATATTGAAGCTGCAGAGTTAGTCATGACATGGGCAGAAAATAATGTATCTCAAGAAAATGGTGCATGGACAGTTATTCCTAATCCCAAATCATGGAAAGGCATCACTATTTTTGGAGCTATTGCTTTAGCCGAGGCTTTACATTATCATGCCCATGTTTTAAACGAAAAAACGCGCAAAGCTTGGACTAATCGATTAGCTCGTTCTGGTAAGTATATTTACGATACGTTTACTATCGATTTCACAAATATTAATTATGGAGCAACAGCTATTTATGGCTTAAGTTTGATGGGAGATGTGTTGCAAAACGAAGCATATAAAGCTAAAAGTAAAGAGTTAGCAGAAGATGTGAAATCTTACTTTACACCAAATGAAGGCCTTTTATTTGGAGAATGTAAAAAAAGCTCTAATAAGTTAAGTGCCAAGGGATTGAATGGAGTTGATTTAGGTTACAATGTAGAAGAGTCTTTAAATAGCATTGTAATGTATGCTCTAAAAGAAAATGATGAGGAGTTATTACAATTAGTAACAAAATCTTTAAACAGTCACTTAGAATTTATGTTACCAGATGGCGCATGGGATAATAGTTGGGGTAACCGCATGTATAAATGGAGTTATTGGGGAAGTAGAACTTGCGATGGTAGCCAGCCAGCATTTGGTATGATGGCACATATTAATCCTGCTTTTGGAACAGCAGCAGTAAAAAACACCGAGTTGTTAAAACGTTGTACAGCAGATGGCTTAATTCATGGAGGACCACATTTTATATCTGCAGGTATACCACCTTGTGTGCATCACACATTTGCACATGCAAAACCATTAGCTGCAATGTTAGATCATTGGCAACATTTACCAGAAATAAATAAAAACACAGCATTACCAAGAACCATAGCAGATGGTGTAAAACATTTTAAAGATTTAGATGTATATCTTTTTTCTAGAGGTGATTGGAGAGGAACCGTTAGTGCTTATGATGCCGAGTACCATTATAAATATGATTATCGTCAAGCTTCAGGAGGTGCGTTAGGTGCGTTGTATCATAATAAAGTAGGACTTTTATGTGCCGCAAGTATGGCGGAGTACCATATGGTGGAGCCATATAATCAGCAACCACAACCAAATAAAGATATTGCCTTAACACCTCGTATTGAAACTTTTAAAGATGGTGTGTGGTACACAAACCTTTATGATTTGCCAGCTACGGTTTCGAGCACAGATAATAATGATACAATAGAGTTGCTTTCCATTGTAAAACTTAAGAATGTTGAAAGAAAAGTGGTTGAAAAAACAGCAGCAGAATTTAATATTGCGTATAAATGTACAAGCGATAAAATGGAGGTTCATGTAAAAACGACAGAAGATATTTTACAGCCAACAGCTTTTGTTTTACCAATAATATCACCTAATAATGAGCTAGTAACTAAGGTAAGTGAAACAGAGATTACGATACAAAAACGAGACGGATTGGTTACAGTTAAATCGAATGCATCAATAAAAATAAAAGAAATAGAAGGTAGTAGAACTTTTAATATGGTACCAGGAGTCGAAGCATTGCCTTTAGAAGTATTTTTTGAAGAAGGTATAAAGGAACTGCTTATTTCATTAACAGTAAGCTAAAACTACAATTTTAAGTATGTATTTTGCTTAGGTTTCTAAATTTACCAGGTGATAATCCCGTTTTACTTTTAAACAATCTGTTAAAATAATAATCAGATTCAAAACCTAGCTCATAGGCTATTTCTTTTTGGTTTTTTTCGGAACTTAACAGTAGCTCTTTAGATTTTTCAACTTTTAATAATAAATAATACTGCAAAGGGGAAACACCTGTTTGCTTTTTAAAGTCTAATCTAAATTTAGAATAGCTCACACCTAATTCGGTAGCCATTTTTTTTAAGTCAATGTTTTTATTAATGTTTTCATACATTAAACCTTTTGCTTTAGAGACCATAGAGTTTAGGTCTTCTATGTTGTTTCCTCCGTGCTTTATGTTATGGAGTTCTGCCATAAGTTGCATACATATACCCGAGGCTAATTTTTGAAACCCAAAAGGTTCTTCATCAAATAATTTAAAAAGGGAATTAAAATAATTTAAAACTTGAGGTTTATTGCATTTAGATATTACAGGCTCATTAGGCGTAAAAAAACCATTTGATAATAACTGATTGGCTATGTCACCAGAGAATCCAACCCAGCGTTCTGTCCATCCTGTTTTTTTTAACGGTTTGTATTTATGCCAAACTCCAGGAAATAATAAAAAAAGGTCCCCATCAGATACTTTTAGAGGTCCACTTTCTTTACTTTCAAAAAAACCTTCGCCTTTGGTTATAAGCACAACATGAAATTCATCTAAAACACGACCTCTGTTCCAAGTGAAAAAATAATTATCTGGATGGTCTTTTGGAGGGTAATTACTGTTTTTTTCGATAACAGTTCGTCCTAGGTTATTTATGTAAAAACCCCATTTTTTATCATTTTCAAGAGTTATTAGATATTTTCGGTATGTATTTTTCATATCATTTTGTGCAACTAATATATCAAATTGTTAATTGATAAATAGTGTTTAATTATAGAAATTTATAAAAAAATAAAGTCCCTACTTCAATTTAAAATAAAGCATGTTTTCAAATCTGTGTTTTATCATAATATACGGGTAACATGTATTATAAGATTTTTAAATTATTACAAATGAAAAATAAATTATTAAGTCCATTTAATTCAGTTTTTAAAGTTGTTATTGTTACCGTTTTTATGTTAACAATAATCAGTTGTAATTCAAAAACTAAAAGCGAGGTTACGCCAATAGATCTTAAATGCGAATACCTTGTAGATCCGTTAGGAATAGATAATGTGCAACCAAGATTAAGTTGGAAAATTATAGATAAAAATAAAACCCGTGGTCAAAAGCAAACAGGGTTTCAAATAATAGTAGCCAATAGTATAGAAAATCTAAACGCAAATAAAGGTGATGTATGGGATTCTGGTCAGGTTTCAGATGCGCAATCTGTTAATAATATATACCAAGGTAAAGCATTAACTTCCGGACAAATTTGTTATTGGAAAGTTCGTGTTTGGGATGTATCTGGTAGCGTTTCTAATTGGAGTGAGCCAGCCAAATTTGCAATGGGATTGTTAAATGAAAAAGATTGGACAGGCGATTGGATTTACAAAAACGACCAAACAAAAAAAGATCATAACTGGTACAGAAAAAACGTAATACTTACTGATGTTCCAGAATCTGGACTTATACACGTGGCTTCTTTTGGATACCACGAAGTTTATGTTAATGGCGAAAAAGTAAGTAATGCTGTTATGAATCCGGTGTATTCGATGATGAAAAAACGTTTACCGTATTTAACCTACGACATAAAAAATCACCTTAAAAAAGGAGATAACGTTATTGGTATTTGGCACGCTGCAGGTTGGGCTAGATGGGGAAGAATGGTTGAGTATCACGATGCGCCGTTTGTATTTAAAGCGCAAGCTAATATTTCTGTTGCAGGTAATAATATGGTTTTAGCAACAGATACAACCTGGAAATGTAAAAAAAGTTACAGCGCGTATTACGGGCCTTGGGATATTTTAAATTTTGGAGGAGAAGTCATTGATGAGCGTTTACGTGAAGATGATTGGAACAAAGCAGATTACAACGATAGCAATTGGGCAAATGCCGTTGTTTTCAATCAGTCTGATGCAAAAGAAATTGGTAAAGCCGATATTTATTTGGGTTTAAAAGGAGCTAAAGTTGTAGAAAGCACCGATAATAATCCGCCAACAAGTAAAATAACCGCGACTCTAAGTGCGCAAATGGTAGAGCCCCAAGTTAAGTTTAAAGAGGTAAAACCTATTGGTGTTCAAAAAAATAACGATGGTACTTACGTGGTAGATATGGGAGAAAACTACACAGGTTTCTTCGAGATGAATTTATTTAACGGTTCAGAAGGTGATACAGTAACCTTTGAAATTAGTGACCAGCTAGGACAAACTTCTTCTTGGGAACAAAAAAGTATGTATATCTATGATAAATCTGGAGAAGGTCATTTTACCAATCGTTTTAATGTAGCAGGTGGTCGTTGGATTACAATTCAGGGGATAAATTATAAGCCAGAATTAAAAGATATTAAGGGTTATGTAATAACCAATGATCGTAAACAAATTAGCCAATTTGAAAGCTCTAGCGAACTTTTAAATAAAATTTATCAAATTAATTTAAACACGTATATCGCAAATACTATTGATGGTATTTTGGTGGATTGTCCACATCGTGAAAGACGTGGTTGGGGAGAGGTTACTGTTGCGGCTATGTATGGCGATGCTTTACCAAATTTTGAAAGTGGAGCTTATATGGAGCAATATGCACAATTTATGCAAGACTCTCAAGCTGATAATGGTAAAATGCGAGCGGTTATTAATGGTGATGATTTTAATTTTTTAATGTGGATGGCAAATAGCCCAATTACCATTTGGGAAACCTACAGAATGTTAGGTGATAAAAAGCTACTGAACAATCATTATCCAGCATTAAAAAAATGGATGAATTGGCTATATGAACATTCAAACTATGAAACAGGAGGTGCGCTAAAAGTAGGAAAACAAGGTTCTATGGCTTTTCCTGGTTTAGGAGATTGGTGTACGCCACGTGGAAATTTCTGGACTTCAAGTAACTCTCCAGAATCTGCACATTTTAATAATTGCGTGTATGCTTTTATGTTAGATGCAGCTAAGAATATTGCCGAAGCATTAGATAAAAATGAGGATGCAAAAGTTTTTGCAGATCGTTTAGAGGTGCAACGTAAGGCAACACATAAAGAGCTTTACAATCCTGAAACAGGAAAATATGGCGAAGGTCACCAAGTAAATCAAGCATTTGCATTAATTGCTGGTGTTACTCCAGAATCAGAAAAACAAAAGGTATATGATAATTTGGTAGACCAAGTACTGTATAAGTTTCCATATTATGATACAGGTAGTTCTGGGCAAGCACTTTATACACGTTATTTTACTGAGTATGGCGAGCGTATGGATTTAATTTACGAACTACTTCAAGATAAACGTCACCCAAGTTATGGGTACTTTATTGAGCAAGGAAAAACGGTATGGCCAGAGAGATGGTCTGCTGTAGGTGGCAGTCAAATACATACATGTTATACAGGTATTGGTGGTTATTTTATCAAAGGTTTTGGAGGAATAAGACCCGATTCTGAAATATTTGGAATGAAACGTTTTATTGTAAAACCTGCTCCGGTAGGCGATTTAACGTTTGCGAATACAGCTTATAAATCGATGTATGGAGATATTGTTGTAAACTGGAAGAAAAAGGACAATTCAGCAGTTTTTCAAATTGAAATTCCTGTAAATACATCAGCTAAAATATACATTCCAGCCATTTCAAGTAAAGATGTTTTAGAGGGTGATATTATTGCAGAAAATGTTGAAGGAATTAATTATATAGGCACAGAAAAAAGTGATGCTGTTGGAAATTATGTTATTTATGAAGTAGAATCTGGTGTGTACAACTTTAACGTGACGGAGCTTCCTAAAACAAAATATCCGGAGCCTTTAAATCAACAAGAAAATTTAGCTTTAATAGCACGAATGAATGCGTCTTCAATGACTATTAAATCTGATAAATTACCAGTTTTTGAAGCTTTTAGAGCGAATGACGAAAATATTGAAACGCATTGGAAAGCAAGTGGTTTAGAAAAGGAATGGTTAGAGATAGAATGGGTGAAGCCTGTAACTTTCAATACTATTGTACTTAAAGAAATAGACAAGCATATCACCAATTATAAAATTCAATATTTAAAAGAAAACCAATGGGTAGATCTTGCTAACGGAACTTCTTTTGGAGATCTTAAAACATTCAATTTTCAAACGGTTACATCTAAAAAATGTAGATTGTTTATCACTAGCGCTAAAGATAAACCAAGCGTTTCAGAGTTTGAAGTATATCAAAAATAAATAGTTGAATATCATGCTACAAACAAAATTTATAAAATGAATAATTTCTTCAATAAAAGTCTAAAATGGGTAGGCGGTACTATGCTGACTATACTTTTTTTAGCATTACTATCTAGTTGTAAATCTGATAATTCAGAAATACTTGAAGTGAATGATTTGCGTTGCGAATACCGCATAAATCCTTTAGGTATAGATAATACTGCGCCAAGATTAAGTTGGAAGTTAGTTGATCAACATCAAAAAAGAGGACAAAAACAATCAGCGTTTCAAATACTTGTTGCGAGTAGTTTAGATAATTTGAACAATAATATTGGCGATTTATGGGATTCTGGTAAAACAGAAACCAATGCGTCTGTAAATAATGTTTACGCGGGTAAAAAATTAGCATCTAACCAAGCTTGTTTTTGGAAAGTAAAAGTTTGGGATGCTGCAAACAAGGAATCTAATTGGAGTGATTCTGGTAAATTTTCAATGGGACTTTTAAAATCAGAAGATTGGAAAGGGGATTGGATTTACAAAGCAGATCAAAAAAAGATCGATCATAACTGGTATAGAAAAACGTTCACACTTTCAGAAAATGCTACTTCGGCTTTTGTGCACGTAGGATCTTTTGGTTATCATGAATTGTATGTGAACGGTGAAAAAGTTACCGATAATGTATTGAATCCTGTGGCATCTTATATGAAAAAAAGGATTCCTTATTTAACGTATGATATTGCTGATAAATTAAAAAAAGGAAACAATGTTATTGCGGTATGGCACGCTGCTGGTTGGGCACGTTGGACACGTATTCGAGAATATAGAATGGTTCCGTTTGTATTTAAAGCACAAGCAGAAATTGTTGCAGGAGGAGAAAATATTACTTTAAAAACAGATGAAACTTGGAAAACTAAAAAAAGTAATTCTGAATATTATGGAGATTGGGATATTCTGCGTTTTGGAGGTGAAACGATTGATGATAGCAAAAGAGAAGACGATTGGAATACTGCACAATATAATGACAGCAATTGGATGAATGCAAGTGTGTACGATTATGAAGTTTTAAATGCTAAAATACCTGAAGGTAACAATATAAGTTTTGCCTTAAACAGTAATAAAAACAGAGAAGTTCGTGCGTTGTATAGTCCAATAAAAGCTGAGTTAAGCGCTCAAATGGTAGAGCCTCAAGTAAAATTTAAGAAGATAAAAGCTATTGGGGTTGCTAAAAATGATGATGGAACCTATCGTATTGATTTAGGAGAAAACTATACAGGTTTTTTTGAAATGGATTTGTATAATGGAAAGGAAGGTGATTCTATTTTGTTTGAAATTAGTGATCAGACCGAAAGAATTATGAATTGGAGTCAAAAAAGTAAATATATTTTTGGGAAATCAGGAAAAGGAAAGTTTTCCAACCGGTTTAATGTTGCAGGAGGACGTTGGGTTACCGTTTATGGGTTAAAATATGAACCTAAAATAGCAGATGCAAGAGGTTATGTAGTGACTAACAATCGTAAGCAAATCAGCAAATTTGAATCTTCAAGTGCGCAATTGAATCAAATTTATCAAGTTAATTTAAATACCTATTTAGCCAATACTATGGATGGTATTTTGGTCGATTGTCCACACCGTGAACGACGTGGTTGGGGAGAAGTTACTGTAGCTGCAATGTATGGTGATGCGTTGCCCAATTTTGAAAGTGGCGCGTATATGGATCAATATTTACAATATACTAGAGATGCACAATTTCTAGATGGTCAAACTAGAGCCGTATTAAATGAAGAAGATCGTCCGTTTTTAATGTGGAAAGCAAATAACCCACTAACAGTTTGGGAAACTTACAGAATGTTAGGCGATAAAAAAGTACTAGAAGACAATTACGAATCGATGCAAAAATGGATGACTTGGTTGTATGAGCATTCTAATTACAAAACTGGTGGTGCTTTAATAATTGGTGAACAAGGAAAAAGAGAAATGCCAGGTTTGGGAGATTGGTGTACGCCACGTGGTAATTTCTGGACAAGTAGTAATTCTCCAGACGCAGCACATTTTAACAATTGTTTATATGCTTTTATGTTAGAAAATGCGATGCATATTTCAGAGGCATTGAATAAAACTGAAGATGCACTAGCTTATAAAAATAGATTGAAAGTGCAGCAAGAAGCAACCCATAAACTGTCTTACAATCCAGAAACGGGTAAATATTTAAAGGGGTATCAAGTAGATCAAGCTTTTGCACTTTTATCGGGAGTAACACCAGCATCAGAAAAAGAAAAAGCAGAGGCGCAATTGGTTAATAATGTGTTGTATGATTTTCCATATTACGATACAGGTAGTTCTGGTCAAGCCCTTTATACACGCTATTTTACAGAGTCTGGTGAGCGTATGGATTTAATTTATGAGTTGTTAAGAGACAAACACCATCCTAGTTATGGCTATTTTATAGAACAAGGTAAAACGGTATGGCCAGAGCGTTGGTCTGCGGTAGGAAATAGTCAAATTCACACTTGTTACACAGGTATTGGTGGGTATTTTATTAAAGGTTTTGGTGGAATTAGACCAAATCCGGAAAGTTTAGGAATGCAAAATATGATTATAAAACCAGCTCCTGTTGGCGATTTAACCTATGCCAATACAGCATACGAATCGATGTATGGTAATGTGGTTGTTAATTGGACAAAGAAAGCAAACACAGCTACATTTCATATTGAAGTTCCTGTAAATACAACGGCAAAAGTATATTTACCAGCAACGGATAAAAATAGTATAACTGAAGGCGGAGCATTGGCCGAAAATTCAGAATATATAAGCTACGTAGGTACAGAAAAAAATGATGCGGTTGGAAATTATGTAATCTATAATGTAACATCTGGTATTTACGATTTTAATGTGACCGATGTGCCAGAAACAAGCTATCCAGAGCCATTAAATAACTTAACTAATTTTGCTTTAATAGGTAGAATGAGTGCATCGTCTATGTTTATTGAAACTGAAAAACTACCAGGTTTTGAAGCCTTTAAAGCCAATGATGAAGATGATGAAACACGCTGGTTATCTGCTGAAACTAAAAATCAATATTTAGAAGTCGCTTGGGTAAAACCTCAAACGTTTAACCAGATAATGATTAATGAGTTTGACAATCAAATTACAAACTATAAAATTCTATACTGGGAAAATGACAAATGGAAAGATCTTGTAAGTTATACCACTTGTGGTGCAAATAAAACGCATAAATTTGATGCTGTTACAGCTACAAAATGTAGAATTTATATTATTGATGCTAAAAAAGCACCATCAATTTCAGAAATAAAAATATATCAATCTAATTAAATAAAATGGTGGTCTTAAGATTTAGGTATTTTATTACTTTATGTTGTGTAGCTCTTTTTTGTGGTTGCACAACGTCTCGTTCTTTAATTGCTAAAGATGTAGATGCACATAATTATTTGTCTAAAGTAAAACAAGACCTCTTAAAAAAGTGGCCAGATAATAAAACCATAAACATTGTATTTCACGGTCATAGTGTGCCGTCAGGATATTTTAAAACACCAAATGTAAATACACTAGCTGCGTATCCGCATTTGGTTTTAGAAAAGTTAAAAGAAAAATATCCGTATGCAGTAATAAATACAATTTTGACAGGTATTGGTGGGGAAAATTCTGTTAAGGGTGCTGCTAGGTTTAAAAATACTGTTTTAAACCACAAACCAGATGTGCTTTTTATAGACTACGCTTTAAATGATAGACGTGTTGGTTTAGAAAAAGCTAAAAAAGCGTGGAAAAAGATGATTGAAGAAGCGTTAAAACAAAACATTCCTGTGGTATTATTAACACCTTCCCCAGACACGAGAGTTGATTATAATAACCCTGAAAACGAATTAAAACAGCATACAAATCAAATTAGGTTACTAGCCAAAAAATATAATGTAGGTTTAGTAGATAGTTATAAGGCCTTCGAATTTCTTTATGGTGATACCAAAGAACTAAAAAAATACATGGCACAAATAAATCATCCTAATAAAAAAGGACATGAGTTAATTGCTAACCAGATCATTAAATATTTTGAATAAATAAAGATTATATGAAACATTTTTTATTACGAAGTATATTAAATAATACTTTACTAATGGTTTTAATACTAACATCTTGTAACGCTTCAGGGAAAAAGAGTTTAAACTCAATAGGCGAAAATAGCATTGCAGATGATAAGTCTAATATCTTGATTTATTACAATGAACTTCATTTACAATTAGTAAAAAAACGAATTAAAGAAAAGGATAGTTATTTCAATATTAAGTACCATGAGGTGTTAAAAGAAGGACAAGCGGCGTTGGATTATGTGGCGGATCCTGTAACAAATAAAACCCAAATTCCTCCTAGTAAAGATTTGCACGATTATTTAAGTTACGCGCCTTATAGGTGGCCAGATGCTTCTAAACTAGATGGCTTGCCTTGGGTTGCTCGAGATGGTGTAATTAATCCAGTTTCACGTGGTGCAGATACAGATTTTAACAGGAAGACTGAATTTTTTGATGCTATCGAGAAGCTAACATGGTCTTATTATTTTTCAGAAGATAAGAAGTTTGCAGAAAAAGCGATTAAATTAATTAAGGTTTGGTATTTGAACCCTGAAACTAGGGTAAATCCCAATATTAATTTTGGTCAAGGTGTTCCTGGTATTGCAGATGGAAGAAAAGCAGGGGTTCATGAATGGTGTCAGCAATCTCAAGTAATCACAGCAATGCAAATGTTTGAAAACGATGGGATTCTACCTAAAGACGTAAAACAAGGCATGGATATTTGGTTTAATGATTATCTCCATTGGCTTATAACCAACCCTATGGCAATTGAAGCGGGTTTAACTAGGCAGAACCATGCAAATCATTATAATTATCAAGTAGTTGGGTTAATGATGTATCTCGGCAAGAATGAAGAAGCAAAAAAAGTAATTGAAGACGCCAAACAAGTTCGAATTGCAGATCAAATTATGCCAGATGGAAGCCAACCTAGGGAAATGGGGAGAACCAAATCTGTACAGTATGCCACTTTAAATTTGTGGTCTATGACGGAGTTGACACTTATGGGGAGAAAGTTAGGCATAGATTTATGGGCTTTTGAAACGGAAGATGGTAGAAGCCTAAAAAAAGCTTATAAATATTTGACTCCTTTTGTGTTAGGTACTGAAAAATGGCCTCAGCGGCAAATTACCGAAGGCGGTCCTGAAAAAGCAATTGAAATGTATTTGAAACCAACGTTCTCAATGGCATCTACGTCTTTTGACACTACATTAATAGCTCCCAAATTTAAAACTTATATTAATTTGAAGCCCCTTGATGCCTTGAGGTATCCTCCGGTTGATATCAACTTATAAAGTAATTGTTAATTAAATTAATCTAGATGTATCTTCTGTTTAAATAATATCAATGTATAATTTTAAAATGAATAAAATGAAAAAAAAATATCAATTAAAAAGAGTCATCACTATTTTATTGTGTACTCTAGTCTTTTATAGTATTGAAGCCCAAGTAACGCTGTCTACAGATTTTACAAATGATAGCTATAAAAATCAACCTCTGCATAATATTTGGGATGTTGCAAATCGTATAAGTCCTACAAATGGTTCTAACATACGACCAGGTCTCAAAATGAATATTGTTAGAATGGTTGGTGGTATTAGAAAAGTTGTTAATGGGGTTTCTCACAAAGATTTAGATTTCGATCCATGTCTTTACGATTCAATAAATAACACCTATGTTTATAGATGGGAACCACTTATTGAAAGACTTAATAAAGTGGTAAACTCTCAAACAGAGATTCTACAAATAGCATTAGATCAACCGCCATGGGCTTTTCAGCATGGTTATACATTTATTCCAGAAGGAACTAGAGATAATATAAATTTCCGTGAAAACGAAAAGATGTCTATTTATGGGAACTCATTACCTCCTGCTGATAAACAAGCTTATCATGATTTTATAAAGGCTTTAATGACTAAATTAGTGGAAACCTATGGGGAAGAACAGGTTTCAAAATGGCGTTTCAGAGTAGGTTCTGAAATTGAAACACCAGATCATTGGTATGGTACAAAACAAGATTTTATTGAGCATTTTGAAAATACTGAAAAAGCAGTACGATCTGTATTACCTAATGCTATTATTGGGCTTCATACAAGAGCTCCAGGTTTTTTATTTAAAAACGGAACCGAATTAAATTATAAAGGAGAACCTTTTGCGTCGTTTATAGATGATCTTATCGAGTATTCTTTTGATAATAATTTAAGATATGATTTTTGGGGAATATCAGATTATGTAATTATTGGCAATAGTTCTTTAAGAAACATGAAGGACAAATACGATAATCTTTTTAAAGGTTTAGTAGATCACCCAAAATGGAATACAAATACCAAGATAGATTTAATGGAGTATGCAACGGTCACAACCATGAATGGGGCAGATGGAAAAGGGTTTATAAATAATGCAACCTCGCATGCAGAAATTGTAGAGTTAGCTTTTTCTAATATTTTTTATAAAAATAAAGACAAAGGATTAGAGTTTGTTTATAGATGGGGTAATAAAACAGGGACTCAAGATCCAACTGCTATTGCAACATTGAATACCATGAATGGATTGACGCATTACTCTACCGAATTATCAGGAACGCCAAATTCATCAACGAATGAATTAGATGCTTTTTTTGCTAAAAATGAATTAACTTCAGAGTATGATGCTATGATTTACAATTATAATTCAAATTCATTAAATTATAGGGATAATGAACTTGTAAATCTTTCTTTTTCTACAGATCTTCCTGTTGGTACAACGCTTTATTATCGAAGTTTATCATACGGAGAAAATAATAACAAGCTTCAAAACTTTTTAAAAGAAAATCCTAATACTGTTAAATCTGGTTTTAATAATATGGGAGATCCAAATCGTATATTAACAGAGGCAGGCTTAACGGCCTATAATGCCTATGTTAATCCAAATCCAGAAGAATTTAGTGAATGGACAAGTGTAACAACTATATCTCGTACTGATGGAGAGAGTGGTTCTGTAGTAACTGTAAATACTGAGCTTCCGTCTTTTGCATTTCAGAAATTTGAATTCAGATCAGAGGATCATTTTGTTCAAGCTATAGCGCCAACTTCTGTCGTATGGACAACAACTGAAGACTTTTCGCCTTGGACTTCAGTTAGCTCAGGAATGAATGTAAACACAGATGATGATAAGCTAACATTAGATTTTTCAGATGGATTTGCATTTCCTATGGCGGCTATAACAGGGTTGAATATTAATTCTGATTTATATGGAATTTTAAGGTTAGTTGTTAAAAACAGTACTGGAGAGCCAAGTCTTCAAATGGCTGCTAATATACCTGGTACAGAATTTGCTTCAGGTAGAAAAAAAATAACCATTCCTAATGATAATGAATGGCATACTATTGATGTAAATCTTACAGATTGGTCACACTGGTCAGGTACCATTAATGAGTTTAAAGTGTACAGTAGAATAAATACGGGAAGTATTGTTTTTGATAGAATAGAGTTTATTCCTTTAGAAACGGTTACTACGCATAATGTAACACTTACACAAGAAGGTGATGGATTGTTAAATTATACAAGTGGAACTGCTTTTACAGGACAGCAATTTAATTTAAATGCAATAGCTAATGATGGTTGGGAATTTCAAAGCTGGACAGGAGATATAGTAAGTACAGATAATCCGTTTACTTTAACAGTAACTTCAGATTTAGATATAAAAGCAGTTTTTATTAAAAAAGCTTTATCTGTAAAAGAAAATTCGCTTAATAATTTAGTGGTTTATCCTAATCCTAGTAATAACGGTGTTTTTAACGTAAATACACCTCTAGATCAAAGATGGGAAGTTTATAGTATTACAGGTAATAAAGTTTTAATTGGTAATGGCCATAAAGTTAATATATCTTCATTTTCAAAAGGCATGTATATATTAAAAATAGGAGGTACGTTTAAAAAGCTACTTTATAATTAATTATAAGAATTAAATTGTTTAAAATAATCATAATAAATACAGTAACTAAAAAATAGAAATGTATAAATTAAAGAGATTATCTACTTACACTAACTACAAAAATGTAGTTACAACCACTTTTATTGTTTTGGCAATATGTGTGCTACAGAGTTGTAGTACTAGCCAGAATTCAAACACGAATAACGTTAGTATTCAAAAAGAAAGTTCAGATCTTTATAGTAGTTTTCAAAATCCACCAGCCCAAGCACGTCCATTTGTTCGTTGGTGGTGGAACGGAGATAAAATTAAAGCGAAAGAATTAGATCGTGAGTTGGAGTCGTTACACAGTGTAGGTTTTGGTGGTGTAGAAATTAATCCTATTGGTATGCCAGCAGCTCCTGATAATGGAGATAAGTCTTTAGTTTGGATGAGTGACGAATGGATTGATATGGTAGTACATGCGAGTAAAAAAGCCAAAGATTTAGGCATGATTACCGATATGATTGCTGGTACAGGTTGGCCATTTGGAGGCGAGTTTCTAAAAGACGATGAAACTTGCCAACGTATGGTTTCCGATAATGTGGCTTATAAAGGTGGTGAAACTATTTCTGTAGACGAACCTTTTCTTATCAATTTATATAAAGAAAAATATAAAAACTACCGTGCTCAAAAACACATTAGCGAGCGTACAACTTACAAACTATCGCACGTAACGTTAGTACCAGAAAATTGCGAGAATGCCAATGAGGTGATAGATCTTAAAAAGTATATAGATAGCAACGGAAAATTATCGTACAAGATAGAAAAAGAAGGAAATTACTTTTTAAGCTATGGCTTAGTACAACAAAATTTTAGAGATGTAACATTAGGTGCGCCAGGTGGTGCAGGACCTGTAATGGATCATTATAAAAAAGAAATGACCTTAGCGTATTTAAATAGATTAAAGAAAATATCTGAGCGATCTGGATATCCTTTAAGCGATTTAATAAGAGCTTTATTTTGCGATAGTATAGAAGTTTCTGGAGCAAACTGGACCGATGGTTTTGCTGATATTTTTTATAAAGCATATGGTTATAAATTAGATAATTGGTTGCCTTTTGTATTTTATTTAGCCTATGATGATTATTCAAAAGATAAATATTCTAAAAATTTCACACCAGAGTTTAAAGATCAATTAAAGCGTGTACGTTATGATTATAATAAATTATTGGTAGAAACATTCTTAAAAAACTTTACCCAAACTTATAAAGATTTTTGTGAAGAAAATAATGTGTTATGTCGTTACCAAGCTTACGGAACACCATTTTTAATGGGGCTTTTAGATGGTAATATGATACCAGATATTCCAGAAAGTAATAACTGGATTTATACCGTTGAAATGAAAGATTCTATCTGGAAATGGAAAGAAAGTCATGGGTATATGCTTTGGAATATGCATGCGTCTGCAGGGGCACACTTAACAGGAAAGAAAATTACAAGTAGTGAAGCATTTACCAATTTACATGGGGTTTTTAAAGCAACCCTTGAAGAGATAAAGCAGCATGATGATATGAATTTTATTACAGGAATTAATCATACTGTAGTGCATGGTTATAACTATTCGCCACCTGAAGTTGAGTTTCCAGGATGGGTTCGTTTTGGTACTTATTTTAGTGAACGAAATACTTGGTGGGAGCATTTAAACCATTGGACAGATTATAATGCACGTTTATCTCATGTATTTCAAAATTCGCAAGCAGAAAAATCGGTGGCTATAGTTGGTCCAACCGCAGATGTTTGGGGAGATTACGGATTAAACCGTGGCAAACTTCAAAACAACCTGGGGTATTTGTATAAATTATGGGAGGCTATCAGTCAGTTAGGATATTCGTGTGAATACATCAATCAAAGAGTTTTAGAAGGCTCCGTAATTAAAGATGGGACTATTTCTTTTGGTGATATGACCTATGATTTACTTGTTTTAGCAAGCTTAAAATCGATTAGCCCAGAAGCAGCAATAATAATAAAAAACTATGTAGAATCTGGAGGAAAAGTAGTGGTTGTAGATCAAATGCCAACAAAATCATTGCATTTTAAAGATTTTGAAAAAAATGATAACATTGTAAAAAGTACTTTAAATAAGTTATTGGCAGAAAATCCTAAATCATTTATTCAGGTTAAAGAACCAAAGTCTTTAGATGATTTATTACCTTGGACAGAACAGATTTTAAAAGAATCTAAAATTGCTGCAGATGTTGTAATTAGCAATCCAACTAAAAAGGTGTATCAATTACATCAGTTTACTGCAGATAAAGATATTTACTTTTTTACTAATATAAACAGATTCGAAACCACCAATTTTGATGCTAAATTTCCTGTTGAAGGGAAATACCCTTGGGTTTGGAATCCTGAAACAGGAGAAAGAACACCGTATTATTACGCTTCTAAAACAAATGAGTTAAGCATCAGTTTAAATCCTTTAGAGTCTTTATTATTAATTTTTGAAGACGAGAAACCATCTGTAAAAGCTGTTCCCGTAAGTACTAAAATAAAAGATTCTAAAGTATTAGATGTTAATTGGAACATAACAGGAAATCAAATAAATAAACAAAGTTTTACGTGGCAAATGAAAGATCTTATCGATTTTAGTAAATCTAACGATAGCACACAAAGTAATTTTGGTGGAAAAATAATTTATAAAACAACGGTAAGTAACACAGCAGGTTTTACACATTTAGATTTAGGTGATGTAAACGAAGGGGTTACAGAGTTGTACGTGAATGGGCAAAAAGTAGGGAAGCGTTGGTACGGAAAAGCGCTTTATGATATAGAAGATTATCTTAAAAAAGGCAATAATGAAATAGAAATTCATTACACCACAGTATTGGCAAACTACGCGAAATCGCTTAAAAATAATAAAATGACCATTGGTTGGACTAAACGATACAAAGATTTAGTACCAACAGGTATCGAAGGGCCTGTAAAGCTTTTAATGTATTGAATTAAGAGAGAATCATAGGAATTAAAAAAAAAATAAAAGAATGATAAAAGTAGGATTATTTGGTATTGGTTTAGATACCTATTGGCCACAATTTGAAGGTCTATTAGAACGACTGGAAGGCTACCAAAAACAAGTAGCCGATAAGATGGAAAGCTTCGGAGCCGAAGTAGTTAATGTGGGATTAGTGGATTCATCTGAAAAAGCTCGAGAAAAAGCACAGGTTTTAAAAACAGAGGATGTAGATATACTATTCTTATATGTATCGACTTACGCTTTGTCATCAACAGTGTTGCCAGTGGTTCAAAAATTAGGTTGCCCTGTTGTTATTTTAAATATTCAACCCGTTTCAGCTATAGATTATGAGAGTTTCAATAAGCTTGGAGATAGAGGTGAAATGACAGGAGAGTGGTTAGCACATTGTCAAGCTTGTTCGGTGCCAGAGTTGGCAAACGTTTTTAATCGTTCAGGAATAGATTACGAATTTGTAACCGGTTATTTAGACGAACCTGCCGTTTGGAATGAAATCCAAGATTGGATTGATGCTTCTCAAGTAGCCAAAGTTATGAACAATAATCGTTTAGGTGTTTTGGGGCACTATTACTGTGGTATGCTAGATGTATATTCAGATTTAACGAAGCAATCGGCAGCATTTGGCACGCATATAGAAATTGTAGAAATGTGTGAGCTTAAAAGGTATAGAGATGAAGCTACAGATACGGAGGTAAATGAAAAAATTAAAGAATTTCATACCACGTTTGAAGTGGTTGAGGCTTGTGAGGAAGACGAAATAAAACGTGCAGCTAAAACATCTGTAGCGTTAGATAAATTAGTTGAAGCACATAATTTAGGATCTTTAGCCTATTATTATGAAGGAGATTCAGGAAATGAATATGAAAATATTGTAACCTCTGTTATTGCAGGAAACACCTTATTAACAGGGAGAAATATACCTGTAGCTGGCGAGTATGAAGTCAAAAATGCACAAGCCATGAAAATTATGGATGCCTTTGGTGTTGGTGGTTCTTTTTCTGAGTTTTATGCCATGGATTTTAATGATGATATTGTGATGCTCGGGCATGATGGACCAGCACATTTTGCCATAGCAGAAGGCAATGTACAATTGGTTCCGCTTCCTGTATACCACGGTAAACCAGGTAAGGGATTATCTATTCAAATGACTGTAAAACATGGCCCAGTAACCTTATTATCTGTAGTAGAAGGTAAAGACGATGTATTTTTATTGGTTGCCGAAGGTGAATCTGTAGAAGGGCCTGTGTTACAAATAGGAAATACAAATAGTCGTTATCGTTTTTCTATAGGTGCAAGAGGGTTTATGAACGAATGGTCTAAACAAGGACCATCGCATCATTGTGCTATTGGCGTAGGGCACATAGGAAATAAATTAGGAAAACTTGGTAAACTTTTAAATTTAAGGGTTGTTACTATTTGTTAGAAAAAAAGCGAACAATACAAAAT
Organism: Algibacter amylolyticus; assembly: GCF_014202225.1. GTDB lineage: Bacteria > Bacteroidota > Bacteroidia > Flavobacteriales > Flavobacteriaceae > Algibacter_B > Algibacter_B amylolyticus. The sequence goes on along the minus strand of NZ_JACHGE010000006.1, from coordinate 191,194 downwards.
AATAATTATGCAAGCAATATTAGGTGTTTTATTTCATTCATTAGGAGGCGTTGCCGCTGGTAGTTTTTACATGCCTTATAATAAAGTAAAAGGATGGTCGTGGGAAACTTATTGGATGGTTGGTGGCGTCATGTCATGGCTTATAGTACCACCAATAGCAGCTTGGCTAACCGTTCCTGGTTTTTTAGATATAATAGCAACAAGTTCTAGCAGTATATTACTATTTACCTTTATAATGGGACTGCTTTGGGGAGTTGGAGGATTGTCATACGGACTTGGAGTGCGATATCTAGGAATGTCTTTAGGAAATTCAGTTGTTCTTGGATTTTGTGCCGCTTTTGGTGCCGTTGTTCCTTCAATTTATTATAATATAAATCCACAAGCCGGAAAGGTGTCTATCACAGATATGTTGGCTAGTTCTGGTGGTCAAATTGTGTTGCTAGGTGTTTTAGTTTGCATTATTGGTATTGCGGTTTGTGGTAAAGCTGGTATCATGAAAGAAAAGGAACTTTCTGAAGAAGAAAAAAAGAAAAGTGTTTCAGAATTCAATTTGGTAAAAGGTTTAATAGTAGCTGTACTTTCTGGTATTTTAAGTTCTTTTTTTAGTTTTGGCATAGAGTCAGGAAAACCTATGGCTGATGCAGCTGTTGCTGCAGGTTATGATCATTTATTTGCTAATAACGTAACTTTTGTAGTTATACTTTGGGGTGGTTTAGTTTCTAACCTAGTATGGACTACGATGTTAAGTTTAAAAAATAAATCATATAAAGATTTCATTAATAAAAGCACACCAGTATCACAAAATCTTATGTTTTCCGCTTTAGCTGGAATCATCTGGTTTTTGCAATTCTTTTTCTATGGTATGGGTGAGAGTAAATTAGGTAATGGGGCAAGTTCATGGATTTTACACATGTCTACTATTATTTTAACAGCAAATCTCTGGGGTGTTTATAGGAAAGAGTGGTATGGCGTTGCTAAAAAAACAAAATATACTATTACTACTGGAATTTTAGTTATTCTTTTATCTGTAGTGTTAGTTGGAATAGGGAATTCTATTTAAGTGGCGTCCAATAGTTTAATCAGGACGGTGCAGGATACTACCGGATAGTAATAACTCTATCTTTAAGCATAAAAAAGAAACACATTATGCTAAAGAAATTACTTTGTTTTTACTTTGTATTGTTAGTTTCATTGCCAGTTGTATCTCAAGATTATCCTTTTATTTTACCTTCAGATATGGAGGCAGCTATTGATATAACCTCCTCTTCAATAGAGATGTACAATAATTTGTTGCTCGGAACAAATACACATCATTTTTCAACCTCAAAGGAGAAAGATTTAATTAACAAATTAAAACCTATAACTATAAGATTTCCTCATGGTTTATGGGCTAATTGGTACGATTGGAGACGAGATGTTACTCGCCTTTTTGGAGCAGAAAGCTTTCAATACGAACAAGGAGTAAACAAGACAATAAGAGCAAAATCTCCAGACTTATTAGCCAATATAAAGATATTTGATAGCAACAATATTAAAGTTGGCATTGATGGACTAACAAGTTTAAATACTTCTAGAAAATCCACTACAAGCAAAGGGTTCGATATGATGTGGACCTTTAACATGAGTGCAGATGGTACCGATTTTAGTAACGGGTGTCCAGAAACGATAGCACGATACGACGATTTGATTGCTAGAGGATTTGAGGTTAAGGCTGTTGAAATGGGTAACGAGTGTTTTTATCCAGGGCAACGAAGCTCTATCATACCAAATACAGAAGATTATATTGCTCGGGCAAAAGCAATGTCGGCTGCATTGAAAGCCAAAAATCCCAATATTAAAGTGTCTGTCCCGTTGTTAAGAAGAGACAGTTGGGCAAACCCTAATTGGAATGCCGATTTAACTCAAGACCTTTCTTATTTTGATGCAGTTACTGTTCATACTTATGTCGGTTCAGATCCTGATGATGCTACAAATAGCGATGAAGCTTATGGAACAGCACTTTTAGCTCGGTTATTTTTAGGTAATTCTATTTACGATTATGCGCACCAAGTAGCCCCCAATAAGCCCATTTGGTTAACCGAGTGGGGTGTAAAATCTGGTGGTCCAAATGCGGTGTCGGCATTAGGAATGGCAGATTGCTATATATTTATGAGCGAAAATCAGGATGTTTTTGAGCGGGCTAATTGGTTTAGTGTAAATGGGCAATTAAACTCACATTATGTTTGGGAAACTTATATTTCTCCTAGTGGTGTAGAACGACCAAGAATTAAATATCCTTTAGAAAAAACGCTGTTTGGATCTGCGTATGAAATTATACGTTTAGTACTCGAAAACACCACATTAATTAAAAGTGATGTACAAGTTTCAAATCTCGTAGAAGGTGTAAAAGCAGTAAATGCAAGAGTGGTTACAAAAGATGGAAAAACTTCGGTGTTTGTCGTAAATCTTAGTAATCAAGATGTTCCATTTAACATTAATATTGATGGTGTAGCTTATACGGATGTGGCAGTGCATAAAGCTCTAGCTTTTTCTACCATGGATGAAGAAAGAACTATGGGTATTGATACAGACCCATTAACTTTAATTAGTGAGGGCAATTTGGGTATTACATTACCCAAGTTTTCAATAAATATTATTGAGTTGTCCAATGCATCATTATCTACGTCTAACATAGTTGGACAAGATGCTGTAAAAATATATCCAAATCCAAATAAAGGCACGTTTAATATAACATTGGGTCATGGCGAGAAAGCAGAGTATCGTGTGTATTCAATTAATGGTACAGAAATCCAAAAAGGTTATGTAGTTTCAAATAAAGAGATTCGTTTGGAACATAATAAAACAGGTGTTTATATCTTACAATTAGAAAGTGACACAGGTGTTTCTACTCACAAAATAGTGGTTAATTAAATTCTTGGAAATTATAAGAAGTAAAAATTAAACTTAATTTAAAACGCTACTATAAATTTATTTTGGTTGCGTTCAATTTTTAGTAAATAAAAAATCTTCAAATTTATACATGACAGTGCAGGATAAACTTTTTTAAGTTTCCATGTAATTTCCAACTTTACAATTTTCAACTATCAATATTTTAAATCAATCAATAATAATGAAAAATAAACCTTTTGTGTTTTTTACAACCTTATTGGTAATACTTTGTATATCGTGTAAAACCAAAATAAATACCAATGCTTCTTTAAGTTTTGAAAAATTATTAATTAATTCAAAAGTTAATCCAACAGCTATTGAAAGCGAACAGCCTCTTTTTTCGTGGATTGTAGAGGTAGAAGGGTTCAATAAATCCCAATCAGCATATCACATTTTGGTTGCATCATCAAAAGAAAAATTAAGCGAAGGAGATGCAGATTTATGGAATTCCAAAGAAGTAAAAAGCAACAAATCAACTTTTGTGAAATATCAAGGTACAGGTTTAAAACCAATGCAAAAATACTTTTGGAAAGTAAAAATTTGGGATGAATCCCATAAAGAATCTAAGTGGTCTGAACCTCAAAGTTTCCAAATGGGTTTAATGGATGAAGCCAATTGGGGAAATTCAAAATGGATTACGCTCAATAAAGATACACGAACTTCTCCGTATCGTTTTAGGGATTACAAAACCGGTAATATGAAAAAAGCGAAGCCGGTTGATGGTTTTGCTGCTAGTTATTTTAGAAATGAGTTAAACCTTAGTAAAGATGTCGAAACTGCCCAAGTTTATATTTGTGGTTTAGGCTATTACGAATTGTATTTAAATGGACAAAAAGTTGACGATCATGTTTTGGACCCGGCACCATCTAATTATGATAAGCAAGCTTATTATGTAAATTACGACATTACAGAACAGTTGAATTCTGGTGAAAATGCCTTCGGAATTATATTAGGAAATGGGTTTTACGGGCAAAATATTTCGTGGAGTAGAGATCCAGAATCCAATAAAAAAGGGGTGTCTTATGGTCCGCCAACTGTGCGTTGTTTGGTGAAATTAAATTATAAAGATGGTACATCGGCAGATTTTTATACTGACGAAAACTGGAAAGAAGCTACAGGTCCAATAGTATTTAATAATATTTATGGAGGAGACACCTACGATGCACGATATGAATTAGGAAATTGGAATACAGTTGGCTATGATGATGCTAAATGGGGAAATGCAAAAATAGCCTCTCCAAAATTAAACAAGATTAGTGCTCAACAAATTCCGCCAATTAAAAAATTAAAAGAGTTTGCACCACAAAAGGTTTTTAAAGCACCAGACGGTAATTGGATTGTAGATTTTGGACAAAACATTGCAGGTTGGGTAAAATTAAATGTTGAAGAAAAGGATGGGCAATTAATTGAAATTACAACTACCGAAGCATTACTTACCAACGGGAAGGATATTTTTCCAGGATCAACAGGAGGAGGAGCAAATGGAATGGCACAAATTTATAAATACATCTGTAAAGGCGATGGTTTAGAATCTTGGGAACCCAAATTTAGTTATCACGGGTTTAGGTATGCAAAAATAAAAGGTGTTTCAAAAAAGCCAGATGCTAATATGATAAAGGCAGTTTTGGTAGCTACAGATATTCAAGAAACAGGAAGTTTTACATCATCAGATGCTTTATTAAACAAAATGCATAGCATTAGTAAATGGACTATAGTTGATAATATTCATGGCATTCCAGAGGATTGTCCGCACCGCGAAAAATGTGGCTGGTTGGGCGATGCACATGCATTTTGCGAATATGCGCTGTACAATTACGATATGTACGATTTCTATAAAAAATATATGGAAGACATCCGTACACAAATGCGACCAACCAAAGGACACAACAACCCAGAAATTAAGTTTCAAGTACCAACTATGATTGCTCCAGGTAAACGAACATCTACTTATGCCAAAATAGATTGGGGTGTGGCTACAATGTATTTGCCTTGGTATAATTACAAGTTTTATGGTGATGATGCCATAGTAAAAGAGTACTATAAAGACATGAAAAACTTGACCGATTTCTATTTAAATTATAAAGATGAAAAAGGCATTATGCAAGATGGAATGGGCGATTGGTGTCCGCCAAAATGGGACAGACGTAAAAACCCCAGTGCAATGGAATGCGATCCAATTATTTCGGCAAACGCTTACTTTTATGATGTTTTAGGTATAATGAAAACCTTTGCTGAAATAAATAATGATAAAGCTTATGCTGCAAAAATGAAACAAGAGCAAGAAGAGTTGAAAGATGCTTTCAACAAGGCATTTTTGGTAAGTATCCCTAATACCGAGCATAAATGGTATCAAAGTCAAACAGCTACGGTTATGGCGCTTCAATTTGGTATGGTTCCAGAACAAGAAATTGCGATAGTTGTTAATGGTTTAGAATATGATATTGTTGAGGTAAAAGGTGGTCATCATTCTACAGGTATTCATGGTAATAGATACATTTATACTGTTTTAACTAAATATGGTAAGGCAGATTTAGCGCATCAAATTTTAACAACACCAGATTTTCCAAGTCAGACCTATGTAATGAATTCCGGATTTACAACATGGCCAGAACGCCAATTTGTTTGGGAAGAAATGGAAGGGCCAACAAACTCTTTAAACCACCCTATGCACTCTGGTTTTTCAGCTTATTTTTATGAGTCCTTGGGTGGTATTAAACCATCTAAAGATCAACCAGGTTACAAAGAATTTACTGTAAACCCTGAATTTCCTGCTGCAATCAAAAGCACCGAAGTAAAAATACCAACACCTTATGGAGATATTACCAATAAATGGTCTGCAAGTGGTAACGCTTTAACGATGGCCCTTAAGGTGCCATTTAATACAAAAGTTAAAGTTTTGGTAACCTCATCAGAACTTGAAAGCATAAAAATAAATAATAAACGACTTAACGATTTTCAAAAAGACCATAAAATCGAAGTTAAAGAAGGCGCAGTAGTTATGGGATCGGGTAATTATACAATTGAATATACCCAATTTAAAATTCAGTAGGCATTTAATTCACCAAAACTATAAGAGCATTGCGCTATAGCTTGTTACAAATAAAATTAATTTTAAGACTAAAATAGAATGATAACAAATTCCAATAAAAAAAACATATTTACATTATTGTTTTTCCTTTCAGTATTTACCTTATTCTTTACCTGTTCAAAGTCAGAAGATCTAACCGAACCGATTATTGAGAATCCAGAACCAGAAGAACCAGAAAACCCAGAAGTACCAGAACAACCTATAATTATTGTAGATCCCGACAATTTGGTTAGTATTAATACTGGCGCAGTTGTAGGTCAATTGTATAATTTCTGGTCAACAAGACCAATGATAAATCAAACGCGTTTTAGTAGCGCTGGTTTTAGAGCCAATATAGAAAATGTTAAGCCGTATGTTAAAAGTTATAATTTGGTTCGTGTTTTAGGTGGTAGAACGGATAATAAAAATAACTTTTACAAAGGTGTTGATGGTTCAGGAAATATCATAACAGATTTTAGTGAGTTGTTAAAGGATATGCGCAATTTTATGCTAACCGGTTTTAAACCTAGAATTGTATTAGATAATGTGCCATGGGAAATGAATGCCGTAAAAGAGGTAAATACCTACGGAAATACAAACCCACCAGACGACTATGATATTTGGAGACAATACATAAATGCATTTATGCAAACGCTTGTTAACGAGTTTGGTATGAGTGAGGTTAAAACATGGCGTTTTCGAGTAGCTACAGAGCCAAACTACTCGCCACAACATTGGAACGGTACTAAAGAGGAGTTTTTTAAACATTATGATATTACGGTAGATGAGGTATTAAAAGTTATTCCAGATGCCATTATTGGTCCTGGAAATAATTTAACCGAAGGCGTTGCTACTTTCACAACAGAGATAATTGATCATTGTGCCAATGGTACCAATTATGCAACAGGAGAAATAGGGACAAAAATGGATTTTTTCTGTATTTCATACTACGAGAAAATTGATGAAAACACAGTTAAGTTTCCTGAAACTGTAGATGCGTATAGGGCTAAATTAAATAGTTATCCACAGTTTAGTAATATACCTTTTGATATTCAAGAATTTGGGATATTACGAGACGAAAACAGGGTTCGTGGGCTTAGTTTAACCGACGCAACAGAGTTAGGCGCAAGTTGGTATGCTAGAATAGCAGATTTAGCATATGAAAATAGAATAACTGAAATTTATGATTGGGGGCAAGAAATAGAATCTAGTAATTTACCTCAAGGTAGACGAAATGTAACCGAAATGCTTTTAAAGATGGAAGGTGGTAGCAGATTAGAAACTATTGAAGACCTTAGTGGCCATGCCGGAGTAATACCCGTTATTAAAGGTGATGTTATTTATTTAATGGTTTATAATCATAATACAAGCCGTACCAGCACTTCAAACAGAACGCTTTACCCTCAATTAGATGGTGGATTAATTGCCGGAGGTACAAGCTGGAAAATGAACGAGTGGACTATAGATAAAAACCATGGTATCATGATGCACGAGCTTTATAAAGATTTAAGAGCTGCTGGTATTACTGAAAATACGAACGGACGTATTTATGGAAACAGACCATCAGATCGTTTTGGAGATGGATGGGATAACGTGTTAAACTCCAACTTAACCAAATATACTCAGTTGGCTAAATTGCCTTTAACTATAACGGATTCTATTTTGCAAAAAAGGGAAGGTAAGCTAACTTTAAAAGTGGATTTGGAAGCGCATAGTGTTAAGTTAATTGAATTAATTCCTCAATAAAAAAAGGAATAATCTTCGTTATTTTAACTTAAGAAACTCAGGTTTAGTGTTTGCCTGAGTTTTTTTATTTCATAGTATTTAGTAGATATTTTAACCTAAAACGTCATGCTAATAGTCGTTTATAAATCCTAAACAGGATAGTGCAGGACACCAAAGGATGCAACAGGATGGTTCCTGTCTTAATTCATAATAATTTAGACTTTGTATAACAAATTAACTAAAACTTTATGAATTTAAAAATTAAATTAAGCACGTGTTTAAGTTTTAATAAAACTTTTATATGTCTTATTTTGGCATGGTCTAGTATGGCTATGCTAAATGCCCAAACTGTAACAGGAACAGTTTCGGCAGATGGACAACCGCTTCCTGGAGCAACTGTTTTATTAAAAGGAACTTCAAAAGGAACAAGTACAGATTTTGATGGTGATTTTACTATTGATGCAGATGCGCAAAGTACACTCGTTATTTCTTATGTTGGCTACCTAACCAAAGAAATACTTGTAGGAAACCAAACTAATTTTAATATCACATTACAGCAAGATAATGCACTAGACGAAGTTGTTGTTATTGGTTATGGAACACAGAGAAAATCGGATTTAACCGGGTCGGTTTCTTCTGTGAGTTCAGAAGACCTAACTGCAGTTCCCGTATCTAGAGTCGATCAAGCATTACAAGGTCGTGCTTCTGGTGTTCAGGTAACACAAACTAGTGGAGCTCCTGGCGCTGGTACTGTTATTAGAGTAAGAGGTGGTAACTCTATTACTGGTAGTAATGAACCACTTTGGGTTATTGATGGTATTGTTGTTGGTACCAATTTTAACTTAAATAACATTAACAGTAATGATATTAAATCTATTGAAATTTTAAAAGATGCATCTTCTATTGCCATATATGGTTCTAGAGGTGCAAATGGTGTTGTATTGGTAAGTACTAAAAATGGCACGGGCGCAGGTGCAGGTAAACCACAGGTAAGTGTAAATTTATACACTAGCATGCAATTAGTCCCAGAATTACCCGATATGCTTTCTCAAGCAGAACAAATTGAGTTTACAAATGAGAGTGCAAGATTTAGGTCGGCAGCAGAACCTTTTCCAAACGATCCTTCAACATATCCTGATAATGATTGGTTCGATATACTCTTAGATCCATCGCCAATTTATAATGCAGATGTGTCTATTTCCGGAGCAACAGATAACTTAAATTATTACACTTCATTAAACTACTTTAACCAAGATGGATTGGTAAAAAGTACAGGTATTGAAAAATATATATTTAGATCAAACTTAGATTATAAATTAAGCGATAAGGTAAAAACAGGGTTTAGAGTTAATTATTCTAGAATAGAACAAGATAATGGAAACGCTAGTTTTGGTAATGCATTTGCAACGCTTCGTACGCAACCTATTTATAATGAGGATGGCACGTATAATGGATTTGATGAAGTTATAGGTTCGCCATGGTCAAACCCAATAGCTAATATAGCTTTAAATACAAACGAAACATTTACCAATAATTTATTAGCATCGCTATATTTAGAATATAAGCCAGCACCAAATTGGATAATTCGTTCTACATTTAGTCCGGAGTTTAACAACACAAAACAAAACAGGTTTACATCTAGTCAAAGTCCTCATTTACTTATTGTAAATGATTTGGGGAATGCTAGTGTAAGAACGGTGGCAAGTTCGGGTTGGAATAATGAAAATACCGTTCAATATCAATCAGATTTTGGAGAGAACCATAGTTTAACGGCACTTGCTGGTGCATCTTTTCAGAAAGTAACTACGGAAATAGCTCAGGCAGAAGCTTTTGGTATAACTAGTGATGCTACAGGTTTTAACAACTTAGGTTTTTCCGATCCAACTAGAAGCGTCGTTTCCAGTGATTTTACAGGTTTTCAAATAGCTTCTTTTTTCGGAAGATTAAATTATTCATTTAAAGATAAATACCTTTTAACCTTGGTAGGAAGAACCGATGGTAGTTCGGTTTTTGCTGAAGGTAATAAGTATGAATTTTACCCTTCTATAGCAGGAGCTTGGAAAATTTCGGAAGAATCATTTATGCAAGATCAATCGGTTTTTCAAGATTTAAAGTTAAGAGCTAGTTATGGTAAATCGGGTAATCAGGCCATAGAACCATATAGAACTAAAGGTATTTTAGTAGAAGCTAATACTACAATTAATGGTTTAGAGCAACCAGGATTAACTTTAGGAAGACCATCAAACCCTAATTTAATATGGGAAACAACTAATTCCTTAGATATTGCATTAGAAGCTTCTTTATTTGGAGGTAGAGTTTTTACTGAATTAAATTATTATTACAAGAAAACTAATGATTTGTTGTTGGATGTAACCATACCTAGACAAACAGGTTTTACAAGCCAACTACAAAATGTTGGTTCATTAGAAAATAAAGGTTGGGAGTTTTTAGTAAACTCAACCAATATTAGTAATCAAGATTTTAACTGGAATTCTACTTTAACATTATCATCTAACAAAAATAAAATACTAGATCTTGGAGGAGTAGATTTTATTGATGTTACAGTCGATGCTATTCTAGGGTCAGGTAACACACGTTTAATAGTTGGCGAGTCTGTTCCTGTATTTACAGGTGTACCATTTTTAGGTACATGGAAAAGTCAAGAAGAGATAGATGCATCTGGATTAACAGATCCTCAAGTTGTTGGTGGTTCTAAATTTCAAGATGTAAATGGAGACAACATTATATCAAATGAAGATGCCGTTGTACTAGGAAGCCCGTTACCAGATTTAATTTTTGGGTTCGAGAATTCATTTTCATACAAAAATTGGGAGTTTTCATTCTATTTTCAAGGAACGGTTGGTAACGAAGTGTACAATTTAAGAACACGTAACCATTTCTTCAATAGAGGTGAAACTACAAAATTTGCTGATTTGGCAAATCGATGGACGCCAGAAAATCCAACATCTAATATACCAAGAGCCGGAGCAGATTCTGTTACAGGAACACCTCCTAACTCAGAGTATGTTGAAGATGGATCGCACCTACGTTTAAAAACGTTAAGGTTAGCCTATAACCTTCCTGTGGATAAAATGGGACTTAATAGCTTTAAAAATGCAACCGTGTATTTCTCCGGTAGTAACTTGTTGTTATTCTCTGATTTCAGGTTAATTGATCCAGAAGCAAGTAATTTTGGACGAAGTGGCCTAGGAAATATTGCTCAAGGCTATAATGATGGGTCTTATCCTAACCCTCGAGTATTAACTCTTGGATTAAACGTAACATTTTAAAAATACAAACAAATGAAAACAAAACATATATTTTTATGCATCTTATCAACTATAGCATTTTTTAGTTGTGAGAGCTTTCTGGAGGAGGATCCAAAAGCAGTAATTGCACCCGAAACATTTTTTGCTTCAGAAAATGATGCAAGACAAGCCATGAATGGCGTTTATGGAATATTAAAAAACAATTCTATTTATGGGCAAGTGGGCTTAGATGTTTTTTATGATAATGGCGCCGATATTATAGAACCTAATCGTGCTGCAAATATTTTTGAGCCTATTGGAAATTACTCCTTAAACGAAGCTATAGCAGATGTATCCGTTCAAAAAATGAGTGTTTCAGATACTTGGAAAGATTTGTATAGAGTAATTAATAACGTAAATATTGTTATTGACAGGGTTACAGATAATAATGCTATAACACCTGCTTCGCAAACTGATATTATTGCCGATGCCAGATTTGTAAGAGCCCTATGTTACTGGCATGTAACTAACCTTTGGGGCGATGCACCGTATTATACAGAAGCTTTAGAAATAGATGAGGTTAAAGTTTTAGGAAGAACAGATGAAGCTACTATTATAAATGGCATTTTGGACGATTTGCAATTCGCTCAAGCCAATTTACAATCAACATATGTAGAAGATGATAGAGGAAGAGCTTCAAAATGGGCAGCCGCAATAATTGAGGCCAAAATATTAATGCAGCAAAAAGAATGGCAATTAGGGTTAGATAAATGTTTGGAAATTATTAACCAATCGCCTCATAGTTTATTGCCTAATTATGCCGATGTTTTTGATCCAAAAAACGAATACAATTCAGAAATTATTTGGTCTTTAGATTTTGCAAAAGATATTAGAGGACAGTTTGAAGAAGGAACGGTTAGAGAGGATGGCACTTTACCTGCCGTTTTTGGTAATGGGAACTGGAGACCAAGTATGTTTAGTCCTCGTTTAAGAGATGAACCTAAAAACTCAGCAGAAAGAGGTGCGTTGGCCGATGCATTAGCGGCTAGAAACGAAGCTTTTAATGGAACAGGTTTACAAGTAGCATCCAAAGATTTCGCAGAAAAGTTTCCGCTTAACGATTTAAGACGACCATTAAATATAGCAGATACGTATTTGGGATTTGAATTAAACTTTCCATATATGCCTAAATTTTGGAATTTAGATGTTAACGATTCGCCTCGTTTTAATCACTCGGATAATAGGTTAGTTTTTCGTTTAGCAGATGTACACTTAATGGCTGCAGAATGCGAAAATGAGCGCCCAGGAGGAAATCCATCTGTAGCTTATGGTTATATAAAAGAACTTAGAGAGCGTGCTTACGAAACAGTAGCAGAAGCCGAAGCTATTTTAGGATTGTCTCAGCAAGAATTTAGACAAGCTATTTACAATGAGCGCAAGTGGGAGCTAGCAGGCGAATGTATGCGACGATACGACCTTATACGCTGGGGGATTCTGTTGGATGTAGTTCAGGATTTGGATTACAGATTCTGGGACCCTGCAGGAAATATTAAAACCTGGCATGTTAAACTACCAATACCGCTACAAGAATTACAAACAAACCCTAACTTATTAGAATCAGATCCTTCAAATAATGGGTATAGATAGAAGTTAGTTTTTTATTTAGTTTTATTAAAGGTCAGAATAACGTTATTCTGGCCTTTTTTAATTTGCTTATTGTTACATGCCATACAGCACAGTACAGGGTACTAATTAAGTATTCAAAATTTATCTTGCATTACATTTTAACCTTTAAACCCTTATGAAATTCCAAATTATATTAGGAGTATTTTTATTCACTTATTTTACAACTTTTGGTCAGATAAAACATGGTTTAAGAGACGCACAGGGGCGTCATGTTATACCCAGAGGTTTTGTGGTTAATACAAACGACCATAAAGGCGAAGTGTTTTTTAATAGCGATGACTATGCACGAATGGTTAGAATGGGGGCTAACTTTCAAGTAATACGATTAGAACTAGGTAAGCTAAGTCATTTTCCAGGAGGTAAATTAGATCCAACGTATTTGAATAAACTAGACAATTTGGTAGCACTAGGTAGAAACCATGGTATTAAAACCATTTTTAAAATGACGGTTTATGGAGTCGATAAATTTATTTGGGAAGAGTTTTGGCAAAACAAAAAGAATGAATATGAAACCTATATTGATGCATGGAAAGTGATATGGAATCGATATTCAGAGGAATCTTCGGTATTAGGTTACGATGTGGTAAACGAACCTAGAAAGTTAACCATGGATATTTCTTATGAAAAACTAACTAATAAATATCTCATTCCACTATATCAAAAGATTATAGATGAAAGTCAAAAAATAAATGCGGATAAAATGACGTTATTTCAGTCTATCTTCATGAATAAAGGGGAGAAAATTGACAATAACCAATATTCTGAAATAACAGCACCAATAAAAAGAAAGAACATCATTTTTGCGCCGCATATATATCAAAATGATATTAACTATATAAAGCGAAATATGGATCGTTTTGATAAAGAATCAGACATGCTAAATGCTCCAATTCTTATAGGGGAATGGGGTTTCCCTACCTTTGCAACAACCGATACCATTATAGATGGTAAACTTGGGCAATTAAAGTATAGAGAGCTTTATATACGAACCGCAGAGGTATTCGATAGGATGGGTGTGGGCTCAATTAAAGCTTGGTTTTTAGGTAATCGTACCATGCAACACTTTTTACCTGGCGGTCCTTCAACATGGTCTATTTTTAGCGATAGCACCGATGCAGGTACCGTAGAGCGCAAGTATATTACAGATGTAATATCACGACCTTTTCCGCAGGTTATTGCAGGAGATATTCAATCCTTTTTATTCAATCATGCTACACGAAATTTAGATATTAAATTAAAACCCGATAATAGTAAAGGCGCATCCAAAATATTTATTGGTGCCAATAGACATTATCCAGATGGCTTTTCTGTTTTAATAGGCAATCATTCAGTTTTATACTATAATCCTTTAAAAAATGTTGGTCTCGAAATTTATAAATTAGCGAAAGGTATCGATCCAACAAATTTTATTTGGGATTCTAATACCCAGAAGTTAATTGTATTAAAGTGGCCTGAAAGCAAGGATGAAATAGAGCTGAAAATTGTTCCAGGTTTAAGAAATTTTGAATAGATAATTAAAAATAAAAAGTGAATTTATGAAGAAGTTATTATTAGTAGGATGTTTTGTTGTCTCATTTTTAGGTTGTAATTCAAATAAAGCAATTGCACAAAATAAAAGACAGGACGATGCTGAAATTGCTAAAAAAGTACAGCACCTCGTAAGTCAAATGACACTGGATGAAAAAATAGCAGAAATGACCCAAGATGCTCCTGCAAATAACAGGTTAGGAATTCCGTTTATGAAGTATGGTGAAGCACTACATGGCTTGTGGCTTGTTTTAGATTATTATGGTAATACAACGGTTTATCCTCAAGCTATTGCTGCAGCTTCTACTTGGCAACCCGAGTTAGTTAAAAAAATGGCTTCTCAAACAGCGCTAGAAGCACGAGCTTTAGGTGTTACACATTGTTATTCACCTAATTTAGATGTAATTTCTGGTGATCCACGGTATGGTAGGGTAGAAGAGTCTTATGGCGAAGACCCATATTTGGTGTCTAGAATGGGTGTTGCTTTTATCGAGGGGTTACAAGGCACAGGCGATGAGCAATATGATGAGAATCATGTTATTGCAACGGCTAAGCATTTTATAGGTTATCCAGAAAATAGACGCGGTATTAATGGTGGTTTTAGCGATATGTCCGAACGTCGATTACGAGAAATTTATCTACCTCCTTTTGAAGCTGCTATAAAAGAAGCAAAGGTAGGATCTATAATGCCTGGGCATCAAGATTATAATGGAGTTCCAAACCATATGAATACTTGGTTACTAAAGGATATTTTAAGAGATGAATTAGGGTTTGATGGTTTTATTGTTTCCGATAATAATGATGTTGCACGATTGGAGACAATGCATTTTATTTCAGAATCTAGAACAGAGTCAGCAATATTAGGTTTAAAAGCTGGTGTGGATATGGATTTAGTTATTGGAAAAAGTGTAGACCTATCTTCATATCATTCAAACGTATTAAAGGATACTATAACGAATAATCCGGAATTAGTAAAGTATATTGATAAGGCAACATCTCGTATTTTAACCGCAAAATATAAATTGGGTTTATTTGATGCAGAACCAAAAGAGATTGATACTAAAACTGTAAATGCAGGAAGAAAAGAGCATCAAGAGTTTTCTTATGAAATGGCAAAAAAAGCAATCATTTTATTAAAGAATGATAACAATCTTTTGCCTTTAGATATTAATGGCATAAAATCCTTAGCGGTAATTGGTCCTAACGCACATGAAGAGCAACCTGAAAAAGGAACATATGCTTTACTAGGTGGTTATTCTGGATTGCCACCATATTATACGTCTGTATTAGAAGGGTTAACAAGTAAAACTAAAGGGAAAGTAAAAATAAATTATGCCAAAGGTTGCGATTTGTTAAGCAATTCCAAAGAAGGATTTTCAGAAGCCATTTCAGCAGCAAATAAATCAGATGCCGTTGTACTTGTGGTTGGTGGCTCTCGTAAAACGGGTGGCGAAGGTGTTGATCGTTCCGATTTAGATTTGTACGGCGTTCAAAATGAATTAGTAGAGGCTATACACAAAACAGGAAAACCAGTAATTGTTGTTTTAATTAATGGACGTCCTTTAACTATAAATTATATTGCAGAAAATGTACCTTCTATTTTAGAGACTTGGTATTTAGGAATGCGATCTGGTGATGCTATTGCCGATGCTATTTTTGGCGATGTTAATCCAGGAGGAAAACTTACCGTTTCTTTTCCAAGATCTGTAGGTCAAGTTCCCGTAACGTATTTAGAGCGTCCAGATTTTATTGGTTCTGGTAAAGGTTTATATAAAGATGCCGATAAATCGCCTTTATTTCCTTTTGGTTATGGGCTAAGTTATACCACATTTAAGTACGGAACACCAAAACTTGAAAACCAAACTATTAGTATTGATGGTTCAACAACAGTATCTGTAGCAGTAACAAACACAGGAGATATTTTAGGTGATGAAGTAGTGCAAATGTATGTTCGAGATGACTATGCCTCCGTAGGACGTTATCTTAAAATGCTAAAAGGTTTTAAGCGTATTACCTTAAAACCAGGCGAAACTAAAACAGTAACTTTTAATCTAGGTTTTAACCAGCTTAATGTTTTAAATCAAGACCTGAAAAAGGTGGTAGAACCAGGTACATTTACCATATCTGTTGGGGCGTCATCTATGGCCAAAGATTTGCAAACAGTATCTTTAAGGGCTAAATAAGTCTAAACGTTAAAATTGAAAACGAACTAGAGTAAACCTTTTTTTATCATGAGAATTTTAACCTTAGCCTTTTTAACTTGTATATGTTTAACAGGATGTCAAACTAAAAAGGCTGATAGTACTAGTTATAAGCAAGAATCGTCGGGTTTGTCCTTTCCAGAACGCCCTAATATTTTATGGTTGGTTACCGAAGATATGGGCGCATACATACCGCCATTTGGCGATTTAACTGTTGAAACTCCAAATTTAACGCGTTTAGCAAACGAGGGTGTCGTTTATCCGAATCTTTATTCAACATCAGGTGTTTGTGCGCCTAGTCGTGCTGCAATAGCAACCGGTATGTATCCTTCTAGCATTGGTGCAAATCATATGCGTACTAATTCGTATACACAGGTTACAGGTTTACCAGCCTACGAAGCAGTGCCGCCTCCAAGTGTAAAAATGGTTAGTGAGTTACTTAGAATGAACGGGTATTATTGCTCAAATAATTACAAGGAAGATTACCAATTTAAAGCTCCAGTTACCGCATGGGACGAAAGTAGTTATTATGCGCATTGGAGGAATAGAGCGGAAAATCAACCTTTTTTCTCTGTAATTAATTTTACCGAAACCCATGAGTCTGGTTTATTTGAGCCTTATGGATTTAGAAATGTTGAAACAAGACATTATCATGAAGGCGATACCACGTATGTATGGAAGCAAAATGGATTGCCCGATTCTAAAAATAGGATTCCAGAATCGGAAATAACGAAACACTTACCTAAAGACACAAAATTTAATATTCCGCCGTATTTACCCGATACTCCAAAAGTTCGCAATGATATGTGGAAACTATACAACAATATAGCTGAAATGGATAAACAGGTTGGAGCTGTTTTAAAACAGTTAGAAAACGATGGCTTGTTAGATAATACCATTGTGTTTTTCTATGGCGATCATGGAGGACCTTTACCAAGAGAGAAACGATTAATTTATGATTCGGGCTTAAATACGCCAATGATAATTCGTTTTCCAAAAAAACAAAAAGCTAAAACAAAAGACAACCAGCTTGTCAGTTTTATAGATTTTGCTCCCACATTGTTATCGTTGATAGATGTGGAACCACCAAAATATATGCAGGGTCAAGCTTTTTTAGGAAACTATAAAGCTAAAAAAGAAAGAAAATATATTCATGCTGCAGCCGATCGTTTTGATGAAGTTACAGATGTAATAAGAGCAGTAAGAGATAATCAATTTAAGTACATTAGAAATTACAGACCAGAACAAGGTTACTATTTACCTTTATCATATCGAGAAAAGATTCCGAGCATGCAAGAACTTTTAAGGTTAAAGGATGAAGTTAAATTAAACGATGTCCAAAAACAATGGTTTAGAGAACGTAAGCCTGAAGAAGAATTATTTGACTGTATAGCAGATCCTTTCGAGCTGAATAACCTTGCCGCTTATCCGGAGTACAAAGAAAAATTGCAAGAGCTACGAAATGAAATGGATAATTGGTTGCAAAATATTGGAGATCATCCAAATTTACCGGAAGCTGAACTAATAGATAAGCTATGGGGTGGTTTAGAAAAGCAACCTATTACAGCTAATCCAACACTGAAACATGCCAATAAAAAATTAGTTATTAATTGCGACACAGAAGGAGCCTCAATAGGCTATAAGATTAAAAATGATAATGGAAAGTTTCCTAAATATTGGAGTATCTATACAGAGCCTATTTTTATTCAAAAGGATAAAGATTTACTTGTTAAAGCGCATCGTATTGGTTTTAAATCTAGTAAAACAGTGCAAATAAATACCTCTAATTTAAAATAGTAGAACTTAATTACTAGTCAGAGCTTATTCCCTAAGGATACTACAGGATAGTTTGTGCTAAATGATTGGGTATTTTTAAACTGAATTTTAAAATATATGTTTGTGAATACAAAATCATTTTTGTTACTATTCTTGTTGATTTCCATATCTTGCTTCGCATTGATAGCTCAATCTGCTAAATTAAATCAAGCCATTTTTGATGATACCATTCTCTTTGAAGAAAAAAATGGTTTTGTAGCGGTTGAGGCAGAGCATTTTTATAAGCAAAGTAAGTCTCAGATTAGGCAGTGGTTTAGAGTATCGACTGCAGAAGTTCCTAGTGTAGACAACTACCAAGATACAGAACATAGTAATAATGCCAGCAATCAATCTTACATCGAAATATTACCAGATACAAGGATTACACATGCTGATAAGCTCGTTTGCGGTGATAATTTTTCTGACAAACCTGGTGTATTGGGCATTGTACATTATCAGGTAAAAATAAATTCATCAGGACGGTATTATGTTTGGGTTAGGGCCTTTTCTACAGGAAGTGAAGATAATGGAATTCATGTAGGTATAAATAATACTTGGCCGCTACATGGGCAAAAAATGCAATGGTGCGAAGGGAAAAATAAGTGGACTTGGGCGAGCAAACAAAGAACAAAAGAAGTGCATTGTGGTGTGCCTAATGAAATTTATTTAGATTTTGAAACTGCGGGAATTCACGATATTCAATTTAGCATGCGTGAAGATGGCTTCGAATTTGATAAATTTATTCTAACAAAAGATATCAACTATTCTCCTATGTAAAATGGGTAACGAGTTCTTTATATGTCAGTTTTAGCAGCATTAAACCAAAATTTTATAGCAAACCATGAATAAGTTAATTTTATTAGTTGTAGTTACATTAATTAGTACATCTATGTTATCATCACAAACTATTGTGCCTCCATCTGGACGAATAGCGGTGGTTGCAGATGGTAATTCGCCAGACCCAGATGACCTTGGTGGTACTGCGGTTACTTTAGCTTTGCTTAGGGCTACGGGGCTAACAGATCGTTTGGTTCACTATTCGCATAGTTGCGATTTGGTCGTATTACATAGAATATCTGAAGCGGCCGAAAGGGAACGTCACGCCATGATGCAAACAACTTGCGACGGTACAGCAAGACGTTGGGGAGGTTTTGAGCATATTACATTTTTAGACGCCAAATGGCAAACCGATGAAACTATTAAAGATTTATGTAAAGCAATAAATGCATCTACAGCTAAAGATCCGCTGTGGATTGTAGAAGCTGGTGAACCAGATATTATTGGTTTTGCGTTGCAGGCCACACCAAAAGAGAAACATAAATTTGTAAAAGTTATTACACACCACCCAGCAAATGATAATGCCGGCGATTTTTATACATGGCAAGATATTTTAGATTTTGGAATTGAAGAGGTTCGAATTCCCGATCAAAATATTAATCTTAAAGTGGAAGAATCTAAATGGGATTGGGCTAAAAATTATAATGATGATCGTCTTCAGTTTGTATGGTTAATGGGGAAAATGGCCGAAATAGATGATGTTGTTAAATTTCAAAAAGGCAAATGGGATTGTTCTGATGCGGGGATGATTTTATATTGGATAACCGGTGCGAATAAAAATTATGGATTAAAGCAAGGCACCGTTAAAGATGTGAAATCTTTGCTATTAAATTATATATTGAAACACCCAAAAACCACCAAATAGTTACAACTGACTCTAATGTTGTAGGTACATTAAATGATATTGAAGGCTTAAAACATCATATAAAATTAAATAAATAAAAATAGCAATTCTATTATAATGATTGGAATAAAAAGAAATTTACTTTTAATTTTAGGTTTAAGTTTTGGCCTTGCTTTATATGCCCAACAACAGCCCAACGTAGTTGTTTTTTTGGTAGATGATTTAAGACCAGAATTAGGGTGTTATGGCAATAAAATAGTAAAGAGCCCAAACATTGATGCCTTAGCAAAAGATGGTGTCCTGTTTAAAAAAGCTTATGCACAAGAAGCTATATGTGCCCCATCTCGAATGAGTATTTTAACAGGATTACGTCCAGAGCGTATAGGTATTTATTCTATTTTCACACCATTACGTTCCAAACATAAAGAGTTGCTAACGATGCCTCAATTTTTTAAAAATCAAGGCTATACTACGGTTAGCGTTGGTAAGGTGTACCATCATACTAACGACGATAAGGATAGTTGGAGTACTCATGTTCCTAAGGAAGTAAACTCTTGGGTATTACCAGAAAGTTTAGCGATAATAGATAGTCTAAAAAACGCAGGCATTAAATCTAACGGACCAGCTTTTGAATTTGCCGATGTAGAAGACGATGCTTATAAAGATGGTCGTGCCACTAATGATGCTATCGAAACACTTCATAAAATTAAAGATGAAAAGTTTTTAATGTTTGTGGGCTTAACAAAACCGCATCTTCCCTTTAATGCGCCTAAAAAGTATTGGGATATGTACAATAAATCGGATTTTATTGTGCCTGCTAAAGTAGCACCAAAAGATATATATAAATTAGCATTAACAAACTGGGGCGAATTGAGAAATTATTATGGTATTCCTAAAGAAGGGCCTTTAGAAGATGATTTAACTAAAGATCTTATTCATGGTTATTACGCTTCCATTAGTTATATAGATGCTCAAATGGGAAAAGTAATGAAAACTCTAGAGGATCTCGATTTACGTAAAAACACCATGGTGGTATTTATGAGTGATCATGGATATAAAATTGGTGAGTATGGTGCTTGGTGTAAACATAGTAATTTTGAAATTGATGTAAATGTACCCTTTATTGTGAGTAGAGAAACTAGTTACAAAAATAGAGTAACTAATGCTACATCTCAGGCATTTGTAGAAAACGTCGATCTATTTCCTACTTTGGTAGAGTTATGTGGTTTACCAAAACAATCGTTAGACGGAAACAGTATTTTACCCCTAGTTAATAACCCTAACTTAAAATGGGAAGAAGCCGCCTATAGCTTATATCCTAGAGGAAAAAAAATTATGGGCTTTACCTGTACAAATGGTAAGTTTAGATATACGGAGTGGTGGAATAATAAAGAGAATAAGCTCATGGATAAAGAGCTATATTTTTGCAATCAGGATTACATGAACGAAAATGTAAACTTGAAAAATAATCCTACCTATCAAAAGGAATTAATTAAAATGGAAAAATTATTAGATAAACAATTTCCTAAAAATCAAAGGTCTTCATATCCTCAACTAGATAAATAACATCATTCATTAAAAATTAAAGTTGCACTACTATAATTTGCAAATCAATAAACCGGATAAAATTATGCAAAGATTAGCCTTCAAAATGAAATTAAATAAAGGGCAAAAGGAAGCCTATAAAAAACGTCATAACGAGATTTGGCCAGAGCTTAAAAAATTATTGAAAGACAATGGTGTAAGTGAATATTCTATATTTCTAGACGAAGAAACGAGTACACTTTTCGCGTTCCAAAAAGTTTCAGGAACAGGCGGTTCTCAAGATTTGGCAAACAATCAAATTGTTAAAAAATGGTGGGATTTTATGGCAGATATTATGAAGGTGAATCCAGATAATTCTCCGGTGTCAATTCCGTTAGAAGAGTTGTTTTATATGGAGTAATACCTTAAATATTTAACAGTTTTTAGCAGTATAGTGCAGGATGCTTCTTTTTTTTTAAAATCAGAAATTTGTTTGATTAGTCCTTTCATATTTTAAAGCGGGCAGTTTAAAAAAAGAGAAAAACTATGAAAAATAATTACTCAAAAAAGCAATGTTGTATACACTTTATTGTTCTGATCCTATGCTTTTTAGGGCATGCTCAAGTAGTCTTAGAAAGCGAAGTTAAGATTTCCGATATTGGTTTGCATTTTGATGGTTCTAAAGTTTCAAGTGGTGCAACTAATACAGGTGAATCTGCACCCTACGATTATTTTTTTGGAAATAAAATATCAGCACATGGCGACTGTATAACAAGCTATAACGAATTTGTTTTTACAACGTGGTATAAAGGAGGCAAAGGCCAGCGAAATGTTATGCTTACACGTTATAATACCATAACTGGTACTATGGCAACTATTGAATTTCCTCATAGACATACGGGCTATCAGAATAAATGGTGGATAGGAGAATCTCAT
Organism: Algibacter amylolyticus; assembly: GCF_014202225.1. Classification (GTDB taxonomy): domain Bacteria; phylum Bacteroidota; class Bacteroidia; order Flavobacteriales; family Flavobacteriaceae; genus Algibacter_B; species Algibacter_B amylolyticus. The sequence continues at coordinate 168,856 of NZ_JACHGE010000006.1, read as the reverse complement.
AACACCATAGCTGTTGGAGTAAGTCCTTTAAACGGTACCATTCATTTGTTATACGATATGCATTCGTACAGCAATACAAGACCTTCAGATGGTAGTTTAAGTAACGATTATTTTAGATATTCATTTTCCATAGCAAATGCTGCTGAGCTTCCAGATGCAGAATTTACCTTAGATAAATTTGTTCAAAATAATAACGGCGGATACAAGCATTTAAGTTTAAACGGTGGTGAAGATTATAGTAATTTTTCGGCTTTAACCTATCCTAAATTTTTCTTAAATGATTCGGGTGATTTGTTTATGTATATGCGTGAAGGTGGCAATAATAACGGAGCTTATAAATTTTCTAAATATGAAGCTACCACATCTACATGGTCTAGTTTTACGCATTTTAATGTTTTAAATGCTAGAAGCCAATCTGGAATAACCTATAACTGGGGGCTTTATGGCGATATAAAATATGTTAATGGTAAAATGCGTATTGGTTTTCAAAAAAGGTCTCAAAATAACAGCGATAAATATCAATATCAAAATGGGGTGTATTATGCCTACTCCGATGATCAAGATGGTTTTACCGGATGGAAAAACCACCAAGGACAAAGTTTTAGTCTTCCCTTATACGATGCCGAGTTTATAAAAGTCATGGAGCCCGGAGATTACGTTCAAGGAACCAATACAGACGCCATAAATATTGTTCAAGATTTTGATTGGACAGTTACCGAAAATGAGGATGTGCATATTATAAGTAGAGTTAGAGACAATCAATTTAATGTAACCAAGTATTTACATACTTATAAACCTTCTGGAGCAACAGATTTTATAACTTCAGAGGATTTTGCAGGAGCAGAAGCCATATACACAGCAGGCGATGATGTATTTATAATTGGTTTAACTAACGGAAGGGTTTATGTAGAAAAAGCCCAAGGTGGTACTAATAATTTTACTAGAGTATATCAAGCAACTTCTGGTAAAGTTTTTAATCATGGGCAAGTATATATTGCTAATGGTAAATTGTATTATTATTTAATGCATAGAACCTCTGGTAATGAGCAACCTCTTTATTTACAAATTATAGATTTAGATATTGTAAAGGATCCTTTTAGAGTGTCGTTAACCTCTCCTTTTCCAGATGAAACGTATAGCCTTGGTGAAACAGTTCAAATTTCGGCTGATGCCATAGATGAAAATGGAAGTATTTCTAAAGTAGAGTTTTTAGTTAATGGTGCTACTTTTGGCGAGGATAGTTCAGTGCCTTATGCTATAGATTGGTTGCCAAATACAGAAGGTATATATACGGTGCAAGCAGTGGCATACAATGCAAGTAACGAAACAGTGTCTTCTAATAAAATTACAATTAATGTTGAAGAAGAAGATCCTACAGATTTAACCGGCGATATTTACCGAATTAAGAATTTTGTAACTGGAAAATATTTACATTCTGTAGGTGCCGATGTTGTTGAAAGTGATAATGCTTCCAACGTGGCTGCTGGCGATAAGGAATGGGAATTTGTAAAAGCTGGAAATTATTTTAATATTGAAAGTAAAAGGTCCGATCGTGGTATTTTAAGAGCTGCTGGTAATCCACCAAACGATATTATTAATACTGGTTTTTCAGCTCCTAGAGAGGATAGCGATAAACAATTTAATGTCGCTTATAATAGTAGCGACGGCACATATCAATTTTTAACCAGAAATAATGCTAATTACTTGTACCAAAATACGAGTGGTATAATAGAGCATATAGGGAATTCTGATGATAGGTCTAAATGGATTGTCGAATCCACAACCTTAAGTACTTCTAAGGTGGAGACGGATTCATTTTCGGCGAAGGTTTTTCCTAATCCAGCAAACCATCAATTCACCATTTTATTTAATGGCGTAAATAAGGCTAACATTATAATAAACGATATGCTAGGAAAGGTCATTTTGCAAAACAGAATAAATTCTAATAGAATGGATATTGAAAATAATGGCCGTTTTAAATCGGGATTATATTTAATTACAGTAATTGACGATAATCAAAGAGTTTTCCGTTCTAAACTTATAATTAAGTAAAACGGCAACAAATAATTTAGTTTTAAAGGAGCTAGTAAATGTTAACATTTCTAGCTCTTTTTTATACTGTTCAATCAAAGGATAGCATTTTAATATGTATTCCAACAAATTCGAGACAGTACAGGATAGTTTATTTAATGAAAATTTGGACTTTAGACAATATTTTCTCAACCTTTAAATGTCTTAAAAGTAGTAGTTTATAGCATATTTAGAATGAAATTATCAAAACGTATCATACTGCGGGGCATAATGGTTTACTGTACCTTAGCATCACTACTAATTGTAGGGTGTAAAGTGGAAGAGATTATAGCTCCAGAATTGTTAACCATATCCGAGAGTTTTAAAAATCCAATAGGGTTTTACAATAATACCCCAACGTTTTCATGGAGATTACCGATATCACAACACATCAAATCCCAATCTGCTTACCAAATAGTTGTAGCGTCGTCAAAAGATTTGCTGCCAAATAATGCCGATTTGTGGGATTCTGGAAAGCAATTAAGCGCGCAATCTACATTTGTAAAATATGAAGGTAAACCATTAAAATCCCGCCAAAAGGTATTTTGGCAGGTGCGTTTTTGGAATCAAGAAGATAAAAACTCAGGGTGGAGTGATGTAAATACTTTTGAATTAGGATTGTTAAACAATTCCGATTGGAAAGCAAATTGGATAGGCTTAGATACTGCAAAAGATAGTATAAAAGGGGTTAGGGCATTTTTAATGCATCGGCCACAATATTTAAGAAAAAGATTTGAATTGTTTAAAGATGTAGCTTCAGCAAGATTATACATTACGGCAAAAGGCGTTTTTGATGTACATTTAAATGGTAAAGATGTAAGTGATGATGTCATGACCCCAGGTTGGACGCCATACAACCATCGCATAGAAACACTTACTTATAATATTACAGAATTTTTAAAAGCTGGTAAAAATGCTATCGGGGTAGAATTGGCTTCGGGGTGGCATTCAGGAAGAATTAGTAGAGGTAGAGCATTGTATGAAAATTTTGCATCGCCCAAAATTCTATGTCAGTTAGAAATTGTCATGAAAAACGGTTCAAAACAAACCATAATTTCAGATAAATCTTGGAAGGGAACTACAAACGGACCACTACGTTTAGCGGGTATTTACGATGGCGAAGTATATGATGCAAACTTTGAAATGCCAAATTGGAATACTGTTACTTTTGATGATTCTAACTGGAAAATGGTAGAAGTTGAGGCTGTTTCTAAGGATGTTAAATTGGCACCAAAAAGACATCAAACTGTAAAGAATCAAATGGTTTTAAAGGATGTTGAAATTGTTTCGGTAAAAGAAAACACATCAGTTTTTAACCTAAAACAAAACATTGTAGGCGTACCAAAGGTAAGCGTACCTATGAAAAAAGGGGATACTTTAAAAATACGTTTTTCTGAAATGTTGCTAAAAGACAATACCTTTTATACTAAAAACTATCGTTCTGCAAAATCAACCGATTATTATGTTGCATCTAAAGACGGCGTTATAGAATATGTTCCAAAATTTACATTTCACGGATTTCAATTTTTAGAACTGAGTGGTTACGATAAAAATGCTAAACCAGAAGCGTTTTGGGTACAAGGTATAGCGCAACATTCTAATTTTGAAAAAATCGGAACCTTTACATCCTCTCACCATAAGTTGAATCAATTACAAAGTAATATTACTTGGGGATTAAGAGATAACTTTTTTGATGTGCCTACAGACTGTCCGCAACGCGATGAACGTTTGGGATGGACAGGAGATGCTCAGGTTATAGCGCCAACAGCATTATTTAATTATGATACGCATGCCTTTTGGGCTGCTTGGTTGCAAAGTATGCGAGAAACCCAATCTGAACACAATAACGGTTTAATACCTTTTATTATTCCAGATGTTCTTCAGAATAATAATGCAAGTTCTGGATGGGGTGATGCCTCTGTTATTATTCCTTGGGATGTTTATAATATTACTGGAGATATAAGTGTGCTTCAAGAAAATTACGAAATGTCCAAAAAGTGGGTGGGTTATTACCAATCTAAGGCTAAAAATTATATTCCAAGTATGTATTCTTTTGCAGATTGGTTGCAACCATACCCAGCAAAAACAGGCAAAACAGGAAATAGAGGCGATACACCAAAAGAGTTAATAAATACTGCTTATTTTGCACACTCTGCTCATTTACTATCTAAAATTGCTAGTATTTTAGGTAAAACAGAAGATGAAAAAAAATATAAAGATTTATATAACGCTGTTTCTAACGCTTTTGAAAACACCTTTTTTGATGCAGGAAAATTTATAGGCAAAAAACAAACACAAACAGCTTATTTACTAGCTATACATTTTAATTTATTAAAGCAAGAAACTAAAGAAAAAGCAAAAAAATATTTACTTGAAGAGATAAAGAATGCCGATTACCATTTAGGTACAGGCTTTTTAGGAACACCAATTTTACCAAAGGTTTTAGATGATATGGGAGAAATAGATTTAATGTATAAAATTCTATTTAAAGAAACCTATCCATCGTGGTTTTATTCCATTAATCAAGGCGCAACAACTATGTGGGAGCGTTGGAATAGTTATAGTAAAAACGATGGCTTTAATCCGCAAAGTATGAATAGCTTAAACCATTATGCTTATGGAGCTGTTGGGCAGTGGATGTACGAGCGTTTAGCTGGATTAGCATCTTTAGAACCAGGTTATAAGAAGATTAGAATTGCTCCAGTGCCAAATACCGAGTTTTTAACGTCGGCTTCTGCAAGTGTAAAAACACCTTATGGAGTATCTTCATCTTCTTGGAAAATTGAGAATGATACTTTTACACTTGATGTTGTAATTCCACCTAATACTTCTGCAGAGGTACATATTCCTTATGGCAATAAAGAACGTTTATTTGTAAATGGAAGTATGTTTGCAAAGAATTCAAATTTAAAATTAATGAGTTCTGATACTAGTCTAATAAAGATTTTAGCAGAACCAGGAACCTATAACTTTCAAACTAAACTTTAAATTATGTTTAAAAAATCAAATTTCAACTATTTAGCATACGCTTTTGTCTTTTTGAGTGTAATCATGTCTTGTAACTCTAATGACTCATTAGAAAATGCACAAGATTTAATGGTTTCCGAAGGGTTTGAAAATCCATTAGGTTTTTATGATGCTAACCCAACATTTTCTTGGAAGTTGCCCGTGTCAGAAAACATTAAAAGTCAGTCTGCCTATCAAATAGTAGCGGCTAGTAGTCCAGATTTGTTACCTGATAATGCAGATTTATGGAATTCTAAAAAACAACAATCATCACAATCTACTTGGGTCAAGTATGAAGGAGCAGCTTTACAATCACGTCAAAAAGTATATTGGCAAGTTAAGTATTGGAACCAAGATGGAGAAGCTTCAAAATGGAGTGAAATTAATCATTTTGAAATGGGCTTGTTAAATAATAGCGATTGGAAAGCAAAATGGGTTGGTCTAGATACTGCTAAGGACAGTATTCGAGGGCGAGAAAAAGTACTCATACATAAGCCCCAATATTTAAGAAAAGCATTTGAATTATCTAAGGATGTCACTTCAGCACGTTTATACATTACCTCTAAAGGTGTTTTTGATGTGTCAATTAACGGTGAAAATGTTTCAGATGATGTTATGTCTCCCGGTTTTACAACTTATAATAAACGTATTGAAACCTTAACTTATGATGTTACAAATTTAATAGAACCTGGACAAAATGCTATTGGTGTTGAACTGGCTTCCGGTTGGTACTCTGGTCGTTTACTTTGGGGAACCACGCCATGGGATAATACAATTTCGCCTAAGGTTTTAGCCCAGTTAGAAATTACGATGAATGATGGTTCTAAAGAAATTATTGTATCCGATGCTAGTTGGAAGGGAATGTCAAACGGCCCGTTACAGTTTGCAGAAATATATGATGGCGAAATTTATAATGCCAATTTAGAAATGCCACATTGGACAACCAATAATTTTGATGATAAGGATTGGACAAATGTAGAAGTAGCAAATCTTGATGATAAGGTAAAACTTGAACCTAAAAGGCATACAACTACAAAAGGAAAAATAGAGCTAAAACCACAGGAGATTACTAAAAAAGATGGAGCAATTATATTTGATTTAAAACAAAATATGGTAGGTGTTCCCTTTGTAAAGGTTCCAATGAAGAAAGGAGATACGCTTCAAATTAGATTTGCAGAAATGCTATCGCCAGATGGCACATTTTATACTAAAAATTATAGAAGTGCACATTCTACCGATTATTATATTGCCGCTGAAGATGGAGATATAGCATATCAACCAAAATTTACGTTTCATGGTTTTCGATTTGTTGAATTAAGTGGTTTTGATACCTCAAAAACACCTACGGAAGATTGGGTAACAGGTATTGTACAGTATTCAGATTTTGATGATAATGGTACATTTAAATCATCACATGAAAAACTAAATCAACTTCAAAGCAACATTGTTTGGGGCTTACGAGGTAATTTTTTAGATATCCCAACCGACTGTCCACAACGTAATGAACGTTTGGGTTGGACAGGAGATGCACAAGTATTCGGGCCAACATCAATGTTTAATGCCGATGTTTATAAGTTCTGGGCAAGTTGGTTGCAAAGTGTAAGGGAAGCACAACTTGAAGATGGCGCCATTCCTTGGACGGTTCCAGATTCAAGAGGAAATAAAATCGCAAGTTCGGGTTGGGGTGATGTAGGCACAATTATTCCTTGGAAAATTTTCATGCGAACAGGCGATGTAGGTTTTTTAGAAGACAATTTTGAGATGATGAAAAATTGGGTTGGGTATCATCAAAAAAAATCAAATAAACATATTTCTAATATGATGTCGTTTTCCGATTGGTTGCAACCTTTTCCTGAAAGTGGTGATAATAAAGGTGACACCTCTAGAAATTTAATTGGTACGGCATTTTTTGCGCATTCTGCTAAATTAACTGCTCATACTGCCAAAGTTCTTGGTAAAACAGAAGAGCATGCCAAGTACGAAGCACTATACAAAACCGTAGCAAAAGCATTTGATAATGAGTTTTTTGATGATGAAGGAAAAGTAAAAGGCGTAGCAGAAACCCAAACATCTTATTTGTTGGCATTAGCATTCGATTTATTACCTGAATCTAAAATCAAGAACGCGCAGGCTAATTTATTGCGCAAACTTAAAGATGCAGATTATCATTTAAGAACAGGTTTTTTAGGAACACCACTATTGTCAAGAGTTTTAGATGATATGGGAGAAGTAGATATGGTATACAAATTATTATTTAATGAAACCTACCCATCGTGGTTTTATTCCATCAATCAAGGTGCGACAACCATCTGGGAACGTTGGAATAGCTACAGCAAAACCGAAGGTTACAATCCTATGAGCATGAATAGTTTAAATCATTATGCATACGGTGCCATTGGCGAATGGATGTACGAACGTATTGCTGGTATTGCACCTTTAGAAGCAGGTTATAAAACCATACTTATCGCACCACAAGCTAGACAGCCACTAAGTTCTGCTTCAGCATCATTAAATACACCTCATGGAAAGGTCTCTAGTGCTTGGGAAGTTAAAGAGGGCAAGTTTTATTTAGAAACCGTAATTCCTCCAAATACAACTGCAAAGGTTATTATACCAGGTAATACGGCCAATGAATTACAGTTAAATAGTGAAGTATTTAAATCTCATAATCAAGTTGAATTAGTTAAAACTAACGACACTAGTTTTCTATTATTAGTGCAACCGGGAACATATAAATTTGTTTCTACATTTAAATAAATACGGTGATTTTATTAAGTTATAATGTAGTAAACAGTTATCCTTACAAGATTTACTTATAGGTTTTAAGTCTTAAAAAAATATAAACTAAAGCTGAAAATGCAATAACCGCTAAAATAAATAATTGTGTAAATGAACAAATCTATAATAGTAGCATGTATTGGTTTTTTGTTTATGTCTTGTGCTTTAAAAACCAATGAAATTGTTGTCAAAGAAAAGCCTAATATCCTTTTTATTTTAGCTGATGATTTAGGGTATTCAGATTTAAGCTGCATGGGTAGTTCATACTACGAAACTCCAAACATAGATGCTATTGCTAATTCTGGTATGGTGTTTACAAATGGTTATGCTGGTTCTCAGGTTTGCAGTCCATCTCGAGCTACTTTAATGACTGGACAGTTTGCAGCAAGACACGGTATTACAGATTGGATTGGCGCACCTATAGGGGAAGAATGGAGAAATAAAAAACGATATTCTAAAATGTTGCCAGCTGCCTATAAACATAATATAGATACCAATTTGGTAAGCTTACCAAAAGCATTTAAAAACGCAGGCTATTCCACTTTTTTTGCTGGTAAATGGCATCTTGGAGATGTTGGATATTATCCTGAAGATTATGGATTCGATTATAATAAAGGAGGATATCATAGAGGAAGTCCAGCAGGCGGGTATTTTGCACCATTTAATAACCCTAAATTAAAAGATACTGAGAAGGGAGAAAACCTTTCTATACGTTTAGCCAAGGAAACAGTAAATTTTATAAAAAACACAAAAGATAAACCATTTTTAGCTTATTTATCCTTCTATGCCGTACATGGTCCAATACAAACCAACAAGGAAAAATGGAATAAATACCGAGAAAAAGCGCAGAGAAGTGGTATAGCAGATAAAGGTTTTGAAGACGGCTACTTTTTACCCATGCGAAAGCACCAAGATAATCCGGTTTATGCAGGTTTAGTTGAAACTATGGACGATGCTGTAGGCTTGGTTTTAAAACAGTTAAAAGATAGTGGATTAGATAAAAACACGATTGTAATTTTTACTTCTGATAATGGCGGTGTAGTTTCTGGTGATAATTATTCAACCAATTGTTTACCTTTAAAAGGTGGTAAAGGCTATCAGTGGGAAGGTGGAATTCGGGTGCCATTTCTCGTGCATGTGCCTTGGATGAATCATGGTGGGCAAAAGAATAAAACTCCGGTATCGGGCTCAGATTTTTTTCCAACCTTATTAGAGCTTTCAGGATTACCATTACTTCCAGAAGTTCACGTAGATGGAAAAAGTATCGTTCCAGCTCTTAAAGGTGAAATAATGCAGAAACGACCATTATATTGGCATTATCCGCATTACGGAAATCAGGGAGGAAGACCGGTTTCAATAGTACGAGAAGGTAATTGGAAGCTTATTCATTATTGGGAAGATGGAAGTAATGAATTGTACAATTTAGCAATAGATATTCATGAGGATAATGATTTGGCTGTGCAGCAACCCATGCGCACTCAAGAAATGTATAAAAACCTAATGCAATGGTTACAAGAAGTTGGGGCTAAATACCCAAGTCCCGATCCACTCTATAATCCACAAAAAGAACAGCTTGCTATAATAAAAAAGAAGGCAGATATGACTAAATTTCATGAATCCCTGCGTAAAGGCATGCTAGATAAAAATTGGGAACCCAATAAAACATGGTGGGGAAGTATTCCAACGATCGATTAACTCATGTGTTAATCCACTACATAGTTCTTAGTAAGTTTAAGCCATTTAGTTTTAATGACTATTAAGCCCATATATTTAACAAGACGTATTATGATAAATAAGAATAAGGTTATAATAAAATTACTAGGTCTTTGTGTAATGTTTTTGGGGCTTAGTTGCAATACTTTTGTTTCGGATAAAGGCATTAATGTGCGATATCCATCGGACTTAGAAGAATTTCATAAAAATGTTATTAATTATTATCTAAATTATGAAATTAATGATGATGTTATTAATCTATTATTAGAAAATTTACAGGAAGATGGATCTTGGTCAACTATAGATTATTCTAATAAGGTTCGAGGTGGTTGGCCAGTAAAAAATCATGTACAACATGTCCAAAGTTTAGCCATTCATTATAAAAATAAAACCTCTAGTTTTTACAAGGATAAAGATGTTTCACATAAAATTCATAAGGCATTAAATTATTGGTTGGATAATGATTTTTTAAGTACCAATTGGCACGACCAACATATTGGAGTTCCTGAGTTATTACTGCCAACACTTTTTTTAATGGAAAACGAATTATCTAAACAGCAACAAGATAAAGCTATCGTTTTACTCAATCGAGCTAAAATAAAAATGTCTGGGCAAAATAAAGTTTGGCTTTCTACTAATGTTTTATTGCGTTCGTTGTTGCTTCGTAAGCAAGATTCGGTTTCAATAGCTAGTAAAGCTATTCAAGATGAATTAAAAATAGCTAATGGTGTAGGTGTTAAGTCAGATTGGTCGTATCATGAGCACGGTGCTCAACTTCAATTTGGAAATTACGGTTTGTCTTATTTAGAAGATATGATTAAGTGTTACACGTTTGTGAATAATACACCTTTTCAATTTGAAGATCATAAAATTGAATTTTTACGAGAGTATATTTTAAAGGGGCAGCAATGGGTAATTTGGAATAATACTTACGATGTAAATGCATCTGGCAGACAACTTTTTGAAAATGAGCAAGAAAAGAAAGCAGTACGATTAAAAAGGTGTTTAGAGCAGATGAAAACCCTTGATACAACGCATACGAAGGCTTATGAGGATGTCTTAAATACTAAAACCTTATTAGGAAACAAACACTTTTGGAAATCGGATTTTCATGTACATAGAAGGCAAGATTTTTATTTTTCGGTTAAAATGAGTTCTAAGCGTGTTGTAGGTACGGAGTCGGTTAATCAAGAAAATATACAAGGGTATTACATGGGAGATGGTGTAGCTTTATTATCTACCCATGGTGAAGCATATAGAAATGTATTTCCTTTTTGGGATTGGAAAAAGCTTCCCGGTACAACTATAATTCAAGACACATCAGCATTACCTATTATTAAGTTTAGTGGCTTTAAAACCAATGGTACTTTTGTTGGTGGAGTTTGCGATGGTAAAAATGGTATTGCTGTAATGAACTATAATCGAGATGGGTTAGCTGCTAAAAAATCATGGTTTATGATTAATGATAAAGTAGTTTGCTTGGGCAGTGGTATTACAACAAATTCAGCTTTTCCTGTAACGACTACCATAAATCAGTCCTTTTTAAAAGGAAGTGTTTTAGTAAGTGAAAACAATAGTGTAAAGAAAACATCAAGAATAGGAGCATCTCAGGAAATAAATTGGGTATTACACGACCAAATTGGGTATCTATTTCCAAATCAAAGGCAGGTAAAACTCTCTACTCAAATTTTAGAAGGAAGTTGGAATAATGTTGCTAAGCGTTACAGGCCTGTAATACTTACCGAAAACATTTTTAAATTATGTTTAGAGCACGGTAAACAACCCAAGAATGAAAAATATGAATACATCCTTATTCCTAATGCTTCAGAAGATGCCATGATTCATTTAAATAAAAACAAACCTTTTAAGATTGTAAATTCCGAAGCACAACAATCCGTTGAATCTAATGATGGAACTTGGGCAGGTATTGTTTTTTATAGTGAAGGCCTGTCAGAAATATACGGAGGGATTTCTGTAAATAAACCATGTGTATTAATGCTGGAGCGTAAGCAAGATGCATTGGTATTGTCGGTTAGCGATCCTTCTCATAAACTGACTGAAATTGAAGTGAATTTAAAAGGACATTATGCATTTGAAGGTAGCACTTATAGCAAGGGGCAAACCCAACTTACAATCCAATTGCCTCAAGGCGATCAAGCTGGAAAGTCGGCTCAATATCGTTTAAGTAAATAAGTGTAATTATAAAAGCGACCGCTCTTTTTAGTGCGAATATGTCTTTATAAATTTATTAGTTTTTATCCTGATTTTTTTACTTCTAAAAATAAAATTAATATTTAAAACTACATAAACTACCAAGGTTAAAATCTGTAACCTAAACACTCATGGTGTTAATATGAAAGTTGTATTTTAAGTATTATTTAATGCCATGACACCACAGGATAAAAGAGTTTGTTTTTAGAATTATGTTTGTTTAGATACTTTAAAATAATAGGGAAAGGACTTAAGCATAAAAAATTTTGTGAAATCCTATTTTAAGTTATTTTTTGGTAACTATTTTAAACGAATAATGAAAACAGTATGAAAGTTTGCTTTAAAAATAAGGTCTTTATCATTTTTACATTAGTGGTTTTTAATTTGCAATGTTTTTCTCAACGCACTGAAATAAATTTTAACAACAATTGGCGTTTTATTTTAGAAGATAGTCCAGCCTTTTCTGCAGAAATTTATGATGATTCCTCTTGGCAATCATTAAACATTCCTCACGATTGGTCTTTCGAAAAAGGTGTTCGTGCTGATGGCGATCAAGGTCAAGGTGGTGGTTATCATGATGGTGGTATAGGTTGGTACAGGAAAGTTTTTAACGTAAAAAAAGAAAGTCTTTCTAAAACAACATACATCAATTTTGATGGAGTTTACATGAATAGCGAAGTTTGGATAAATGGCAATCATTTAGGCAAACGACCATATGGCTACATTAGTTTTATATATGATATTTCAAAGTATTTAAAAGAAGGTGAAAATAGTATTACTGTAAGAGTTGATAATAGTTTAGAGCCATCGGCACGTTGGTATCATCCTTGTGGAATTTATGCCCCAGTAAAATTAGTAGTCGTAAATCCAACGCATTTTAAACCCAATAGTATTTTTATAAAAACGCCTTCTATTAAAGAAGATAAAGCAACTGTTTCTATTGATGCAGAAATTAATGGCGATGTAAACAAGCTAAAATATGAAGTGAAATTGTTTTCTCCAGAGGGAAAAGAATTGACTAAAAAAAATGAAAGCTTAAAAGGATCAAATCCAACTTATCAATTTGAAATAGAAAAACCACAATTATGGAGTCCAGAAACGCCAACCTTATATAGAGCTATTACCAAAATTTTAGATGGTAAAAAAGTAATTGACGAGGTAGAAACAACGTTCGGCTTTAAAACAGTAAAATGGGAAACTAAAACAGGTTTTTGGTTAAATGGCGAAAACGTAAAATTAAAAGGTGTTTGTGAGCATTGGGAAGGCGGACCTGTTGGAGGCGCTTGGACAAAGCCTTTGTTACGCTGGAAATTACAATCTTTAAAAGATATGGGGATTAATGCCATTCGCCCGTCGCACAACCCAACTCCTCCAATGTTTTATGATTTATGTGATGAAATTGGTCTGTTGGTGATGGATGAAATTTTTGATGGTTGGCACAAAAAAGCACCTCAAGATTATGGCAAACAAGCCTTTGATGAATGGTGGCAACGCGATGTAAAAGAATGGATTACCAGAGACCGCAATCATCCAAGTATTTTTGTGTGGAGTTTAGGTAACGAAACCCATAGTGATGTTGCACCAGAATTGGTGAAATTCGGAAAAAGTTTAGACCCAACACGATTATTTACATCAGGCGCAGGAAATCCAGAAGATATGGATATTACAGGTGTTAACGGAGGGGCAGAAACCAAATCGTTTATAGAAAGTAAAACCTTTGATAAACCATTTATTTCTACCGAAGCGCCACATACTTGGCAAACAAGAGGTTATTACAGAACACAAACTTGGTGGCGAGATAACGAATTACCAGGAACTTACGAATTGCCAAATTTAACCGAAAAAGAAATCTTTTTTTATGAAGGAATCAACCCTAAAAATTGGCGAAACAGAAAACAAAGTTTCAATTCGTCTTACGATAATGCTACGGTAAGAGTATCAGCTAGAAAATACTGGGAAGTAATGCGAGATAATCCTTGGCATAGTGGTCATTTCCGTTGGACAGGTTTCGATTATTATGGTGAAGCAGGTTTAGTACATGGAGGTTTACCATTTAATTTATTTATGGGAGGTGCTTTAGATGTAGCAGGATTTAAAAAAGATTTGTTTTATTTCTATCAAAGTCAATGGACCAAAGAAACTATGATTCACATGCTTCCTCATTGGACGCATCCCAGAATGGAAAAAGGAACGATTATTCCGGTTTGGGTATATTCTAATGCAGATGAAGTTGAATTATTTTTAAATGGAAAATCACTTGGAAAAGACAAACCAGGAACTGTTTGGAACGAAATGCAATGCGAATGGATGGTACCTTATCAAGACGGAAAACTAGAAGCCGTGGCATACATTGGTGGTAAAGAGGTAAAACGCACGTCTTTTTCAACCAGCAAGCAACCATCAAAATTAAAGACAAGTATTCAAAAGTTAGCTGCCGAAGATTCTTTTACCACAAGTTATATTATCAGTTCAGAAGGATTAGACGAAAATGATAATTTATATCCCTACGGCGAAAATAAAGTTTACTATAATATTCAAGGTGATGTAAAGAAAATTTCTATGGAAAATGGAAATCCTATTGACCCTACAAGTAGAACAAAATCAGATTTTAGAGCCTTGTTTTTCGGGAAAACGAGATTGTTTTTAAGAGCGTTACCAAATGCAGAAAAAGCTTCACTAATAACAGCTTCAATTTTAGGAGATAAGGCATTATACACTTCAAATAAAATATCCATTGATGCCAAACAGATTCAAGTTTTTGGGACTTCAAATACAGATGGTTTAGAAATTCTTTATACTGTAAATGGCGAAAATCCAGAAACAAAAGGTGTTATTTATAAAGGTGCTTTTAAAGTTGCAGATGCTACAATAGTAAAAGCAGTAGTAAAACAAAATGGCAAAGTTGTTTTAAATATGGAAGAAACCTTTGGTAAAAACAAAGGCTTATTTTGGGGAAACGAACACTCTAAAGATATGTGGATAGGAAGAGGGGTAAACATTTCTGCGGAAGAAGGTGTTTTAGAAGGTGATGCAAAAGTTAGTAAGCAGGCACACCGTTATAAAGGTAGTGGATTTGTAAGGTTTGATGGTAAAGAAGGCGCTATAACGTTCTATCAAGAAAACGATGGTGAAGAAGGTGATTATGGTATGCGTTTTAGGTATATGCATAATAATGAAGGGGAATTACATACCATGAAGTTATATCTAAACGATGAGTTTATAAGAACTCTAGAATTTAAACCAACTGGAGGTTGGGAAAAAGAATGGAAATTCGTTCCTGCCATATTAAGACTTAAAGCCGGAGCAAATAATATTAGGATTGAAACAGCTGGCCACAGCGGACCCTTTATTGATGAGTTGTTTATTGATTAAGGTAAAAATTAAATTAATTTAAAGATTAAAAATGAAAAAGGTTTTATTGCTAGTATGGATTGTTGTTTTATCTGTTAACCCAATGTTTGGGCAAAGTTTGTATAAACAAGATAGTACATTCGACAAAAATAGCATACTTGAAACAGGGTTTCAATCCCCACCAAATGAAGCTAAAGCAAGAACTTGGTGGCATTGGATTAGCGGAAACGTATCTAAATCTGGAATTACAAAAGATTTAGAAGCGATGAAAGAAGTTGGTATTCAAGAAGCACAATTGTTTAATGTTAAATTAGAATTTCCAGATGGACCTGTAAAATATTTAAGTGAAGAGTGGTTAGATTTATTTCATTTTTCTGCAAAAGAAGCTAAAAGATTAGGATTAGAACTTACGTTTCATAACAGTGCAGGTTGGTCATCTTCAGGTGGTCCATGGATTACACCAGAATATGCTATGCAAACAACCGTGTTTACGGAAGTTACAGTACAAGGCGGAAAATTATTTAAAGATCAATTACCACAACCTAAAACCAAATTAAATTATTACAAAGATATTGCAGTATTGGCATTTCCTAAACCTCAAACAGATATAAAAATAGATGGTTTAGATTATAAAAATTTAACAGATCGTATTCGAAATCATTTGTTACCAGATACAAAAGCGATTACTGCTTCTGCCGTAATTAATAAAAATGACATTATTGATTTAACTTCAAAAATTACAAAAAACGGATTTATTGAATGGAACGTCCCAAAAGGAGAATGGATTATTTTAAGATTAGGACACACGCCAACAGGTAAAAGTAACCACCCAGCACCAGAAGGAGGCCGTGGTTTAGAAGTTGATAAAATGAGTAAAAAAGCAGTTGATGTCTATTGGGAAGGCGGTATACAACCTATTATTAATAAATTGGGAGATTTAATAGGAACAACTGTTAATAATTGTTTGATAGATAGTTATGAAGTAGGAACTACCAATTGGACTGCCGGATTTGATACTGAATTTAAAAAATTAAGAGGTTATAATTTAACAAGCTATTTACCAACCTTAGCAGGTTATTACGTAGAAAGTGGTGAAGTATCAGAACGTTTTTTATGGGATTTTAGAAGAACGATAGGAGATTTAATGGCAAAAAATTATTATGCTCATTTTGGAGAATTATGCCGTGAAAATGGCATGAAATTTTCTGTAGAACCCTATTGGGGGCCATTTGACAATATGCAAGTTGGTGCAACTGGAGATATAGTAATGTGTGAGTTCTGGAGTGGTGGATACCCGTTTTTCGATTCTCCTAAATTCGTTTCTTCGATAGCACATTTAAACGGAAGTTCTATTGTTGGTGCCGAGTCTTTTACAGGAATTGGTGGTTGGGACGAGCATCCTGCTGTTTTAAAATCTATAGGAGACCAAGCTTGGGCACAAGGTATTACGCGTTTTATTTTTCATACGTATGTACACCAACCTTGGGATGTAGCTCCTGGTTTAGCATTAAGTTATCATGGTACAGATTTTAACCGATTAAATACATGGTGGAGTCAAGGAAAAGGCTTTATGGATTATATTGCTAGGTCTCAATTTTTACTTCAACAAGGTCAAAATGTAGCAGATGTTTTGGTTTTTACAGGAGAATCATCTCCTAACACAGCTTTTTTAATGCCAGAAATTAAAGCCATGGGTTTTGATTATGATTTAATTGGAGCCAATAAATTAGCAGGATTAACGGTTAAAAATGGAGATATTTATACATCAGTTGGTAATAAATACAAAGTTTTAGTTTTACCAACTTCTAGTTGGATGAAACCAGAAACACTTTCTAAAATAGCAGCACTTACAAAAGCAGGTGCAAAGGTAATTGGTGAGCGTCCTTATAAATCTCCAAGTCTCGAAAATTACCCAAAAAGTGATGATAAGATTGATAAACTTGCAGAAAACTTATGGAATTCTGGTTTGGTAAAAAAAATAACAATTCAAGAATTTTTATCAAAAAGTAAAACACCTTCTGATTTTAGAATTGAAGAAGGAGACGCATCAGACATCAGTTTTATCCACAGAAAAACAGAAGATGCAGATATCTATTTTATTGCCAATGCTAAAAAAGAAAGTAGAGAAATTACAGGACGATTTAGAGTAAAAGGAAAGCAACCAGAATTATGGAATTCAGAAAGTGGTGAGGTTAAAAGTCTTGCTGTTTGGGTAGATAATGAAGACGGAACAACAAGCGTGCCTATTCAATTAGGTATGGAAGCATCTGTTTTTGTTATATTTAGAAAACCAGTTGCAGCATCTGCTCATATTACAAAAATTTCTGAAACACTTAAAAAACCTCAATTAGAACCTTTATCTAATTTGAAAATTATTAAGGCAGAATATGGTTCATTTTTACAAGACGGATTGGTAGATATCACCGATAAGGTAAAGGCAGCTGTAGAGGATAATAAATTAAAACTACAGGCAGGAAGAGGTTTTTGCGATTGTGATCCTGCAATGGGGTATAAAAAGGAATTCCGAATGGAATATAAAATAGGTGAAGAAATCAAGCGAATATACGTAGAAGAAAGAGAGTTTGTAAATATAGATGCTACTGATAAAGGATCTTTAACCATTTTAAAAGCAGTTTTTGGAAAGTTTAAGCCAGAAACTAAAGAGGTACCTAAATATTATAAAACATTTGATATTACAGAGAAAATTAAAGGCATGGTATCCTCTGGAGTTTTAGAAATTCCGATAGAAAAATCTTTAATAGATGGTCATGTTACCGAAGGTAAAAACAAAGTATTGCGTCTTACTTTTTCTACGGATGGGGTAGAGCATGTTGTTTCTGTTCCGGAAGGAAGAGTGCTTAACCTGTCTAAAGATATTTCTAAAACGAAACTGGTTAATACTAATGGAAAAGTAAATTGGGTAACATCTTATCCAGGAGAAATAACATACCAAACTTCTTTGGGTAAGAATAAAACGATTAAAGTAAAATCGGTTCCAAAACCAATAGAGTTAGTAGGTGACTGGAATATAGAATTTAAAGAAAATTTAAGTACACCAATTAAAACCGTATTTAATAATTTGGTGTCGTGGTCTAATTCAGATAATAATGCTATTAAATATTATTCAGGAACAGCAACATATCAAAAAAACTTTAATATTTCTAAAAAGATATTTAAAAAAGACACCTCTTTTGAGTTAGATTTAGGAAGTGTTGGTGTAATAGCAGAAGTAATTATAAATGGTAAAAATGCAGGTATATTGTGGAAAGCACCGTTTAGAATTAATATTGATGCTTTTGTAAAAGCAGGACAAAATACGCTAGAAGTTAGGGTAACCAACCTGTGGCCAAATCGATTAATTGGAGACGAAAATTTATCGTTAGATTTTGAAAGAAAAGGAGAAAAAACAAAAAGCTTACCAAATTGGTTGCTAAATGATACAGAACGACCGAGTAAGAGAACCACGTTTTCGTCTTGGAAGCACTATAATAAAAATGATGAGTTGCGAAGCTCAGGATTATTAGGGCCTGTTCAAATAAATATATCTGTTGTAAAAGAATTAAAATAAATATTAAACTAACATAAATTAGACAAAAATGAAAACAGTACAAAAAGTTAGTATCCTTTTGCTTCTCATTGGTTTTGTGTTTTCTTGTGGAAACAAAGAAAAAAGTAAGGCAAAGAATGAAGACTCTGAAAGTAAAAAATTACCTAACATTGTATTCATACTTTCCGACGATCAAGCATGGACAGACTATGGGTTTATGGGGCATGAACAAATTGAAACTCCTCGATTAGATAAATTTGCTTCAGAGAGTTTAACCTTTACTAGAGGTTATGTACCAACATCCTTATGTTCGCCTTCTTTAGCAACTATAATTACAGGAGTATATCCAAAAAATCATGGTGTTTTAGGGAATGACAGAGTACTTCCGGGTAACACAAGAGAAAACAAAAAGGAATGGCGGGCTAAAAATTATGAGCCAGTAATTGAGAATTTTAAAAGCTTAAATACACTTCCAGATCTACTAAAAGATAAGGGGTATTTGTCATTTCAAACCGGAAAATGGTGGATAGGAAACCATAAAAATGGTGGTTTTGATTATGGGATGACGCATGGCAACCCAAACCGAGGCGGTCGTCATGGTGATTACGGATTAGAAATTGGACGAAAAGGCATGGATACGTTAAACAGTTATATAGATGTTGCTGTAAAACAGAAGAAACCATTCTTTTTGTGGTATGCACCATTTTTACCACATGCACCGCACAATCCGCCACAACGTTTACTAGATAAGTATCTTCCAAAAGCGCCGACTGAACATGTAGCTAAATATTGGGCCATGTGTGAATGGTTTGATGAAACTTGCGGTGAACTTTTTGATGCCATTGAAGAAAGAGGGGTAACTGATAACACAGTATTTGTTTATGTCTGCGATAATGGATGGGTACAAAACTTAAACGATTCTAGTTACGATAAAATATCAAAACGCTCTCCTTACGATTTGGGTATGCGCACACCAATTATGTATAAATGGGCAGGACAAATAAAACCTAAAAAGGATACTACAACCGTTGTAAGTAGTATTGATATGGTGCCAACCGTTTTAGATATATTAGATATTAATAAACCTAAAAACTTACCTGGTATAAGTGTTTTAAATGAAACGGAATTAAACAATCGTGAAGTTATTTTCGGAGAAATATATGCGCACGATTTTAATACTATAGAGTCAAGCATGTTTTACAATATTGCTATTGCACCGCCGTATAAATTAATAGTTCCAGATGCTATAAGAAAGACTGAAGAAAATATTCAATTGTTTAATATTGATATAGACCCTTTTGAAAAAAATAATATAGCAAAAGACAATCCTGAAATAGTTGAAAAATTGAAACAACAAATTGCCAGTTTTAGAGCAGAATAAAAAGTACGTATTATGAAAAAAACATTTTTGTTATTAGTACTAGTTTTAACATTCATCTTTTCATGTAATAATGAAAAAAAGAAAGTCGTTAAAGATGAAGTGTCGAAGCCAAATGTTTTATTCATTGCGGTTGACGATTTAAACAATTGGATATCGCCTATTGATGGATTTTCCAATGCGAAAACGCCTAATTTTGATAGGTTAGCAGCCATGGGAGTTACGTTTACAAACGCCCATGTTCAAGCACCTTTATGTGGACCATCTAGAGCATCTATCCTGTCGGGATTGCGTCCTTCTACAACTGGGATTTATGGCATGACTCCAGATAATAAAATCCGAAGACCAGGCAATCAAGCAACTAAAGATATTACATTTTTACCAGAATATTTTGAGAATAACGGCTATCATACCATGGGTGTAGGAAAACTGTTCCATATTCATGCACCAGATAGTGTATTTATTGAATCTGGAGGTCGTGTTAAAGGTTTTGGTCCCTATCCTGAAAAGCGTTTTGTTTGGGATGGTTTTGGAAAAGGTATTAAAGGAACGCACGGCAGAACCAGCACAGACTGGGGCGCATTTCCAGAACATGATACTTTAATGCCAGATCATCAATCTGTAAATTGGACTATAGAACGGTTACAAAGAGAATACGATAAGCCATTCTTTTTAGGACTCGGGTTTTTACGTGTACATGTGCCGCTTTATGTACCGCAAAAATGGTTCGATTTACATCCTTTGGAAAGCATTGAAACACCACCATATTTAGCAGACGATTTAAACGATATTCCACCTGTAGGCTTACAAATAAATGATTTACCTATGATGCCATCTACAGAATGGGCAAAGGAGAGTGGCGAATGGAAAAAGATAGTACAAGCCTATTTAGCCTGTATGAGTTATGTGGATTATGAATTAGGGCGGGTGCTGGATGCTTTCGAGAATAGTAAATATGCAGATAACACTATTATTGTATTATGGTCAGACCATGGCTACCGTTTAGGCGAAAAAGGCACCTTTGCTAAACATGCCTTATGGGAAACTGCAACCAAAGCACCTTTAATGTTTGTGGGACCTAATGTACCAAAAGGCAAGAAAATTGAAGCTCCAGTCGAGATGTTATCTATTTACCCAACACTACTAGAATTAAGTGGATTGCCAGCTTATAGTAGAAATGAAGGGAATAGTTTAGTGGCCATGATGCAAAATGATGAAGGACTAGAAACCGCTAGAGCCATAACAACCTTTGGTATGAATAACCATGCAATAAAAGCAGATGGATATAGATACATTCGTTACGAAGATGGAAATGAAGAGTTTTATGACCATAGTAGCGACCCTAATGAGTGGTATAACGAAGCTAATAATCCTAAATTTAAGCATAAAATTGAGTTATTACAAAAGCTATTGCCAACTTTAAATTCTAAATGGGATGAAAAATCTAATTACACCTTTCAACCCTATTTTGTGGAACAAAAGGAACGCGTAAATGGAGAAGACATTAGGCCTGTTAAAGTTATTGGTGCTGATAGATAATTTAATTAAAAATAAATAAAGGCCAAAACAAGCTCCACGCAAGAAAAAAACAATTATTTGGAGTAGAATTATTTTTGGTGTTTTTAGTTGTTAGGCTGTAATCAATAATAATAATAGTAATAATAATAAATGGATTTGGTCAGTAGGGTTATAGTTTAAACAAAATATAAACGCTCGATATTTTATTTAACAGACGACCAAAATGTATACGATTACTGTTGTTTTGGTACAAAAAAGTGAATATTACAAGGGTAGATCGGTTTAAAAAAACTACAACAATTATTGATAAATTTAGCTTTAAATAAAAAGTATAACAAAAGGTTGAAAAATAAAAAATGAAAATTAAATACAGTATAATATTTCTTTTCGTATTAGTAGGGGTTAAAATATATGCTCAAGACGCCAAACGTCCTTTTATTCTAGTAAAATCAAGTGAACGCCCACAAATACTTCAAAAAATAAAAACCCAGCCGTGGGCTCAAGATATTTATAATAAGCTATTAAAAAAAACAGATAGCGAAGTCGATTTGTTTTATAAAAATCCAGAAAGTTACGTTAAACAATTACCATTTAATTGCGATGAAGCTCAAAAGAATCAGTTCCCACCATTTTATAAAACAGACCATATAGAAAATGGTGTTCATAAAAATTTAGATAATGCTACAGATGAAGAATGGAAACCTGCCGAACTTTTAATTAAAAATCTGCAAGTAGCCTTAGATTGTAGCATGATTTACTATGTTGCACAAGACGAAAAATACGCCTACGTAGCCAGTAGTATTTTATATAGTTTTATAAAATCTGTGCAAAAGGCAGAACTATCTAATTGGCATAGTAGAGGTGGTTGGTTATTTCCTTATGATGGTTTTAGAGAAGTACGTGTTATAGGCTATAAGCTACCTTTAATTTACGATTTTGTATATCCATATATTCAAAACGGTGGTAAATCTTTAGATATCATAAAGGGTGATAAAGTTGACTTTCCTTTTAATGAAGCTCAAAATGTGTTTAGAACTTACGCAGATATCACTATAAACTATGGGCATACAGGTTCCAATCATTCTGTGTTAGAAGCACCAAGTTTGGTGTATAACGCGCTTGCCATGGACGATAAAACGGAGCGAGAAAAATTACTATCTTATTTTCTAACTGAAAATACCAAAAACCAAGATGCGCTTAATGTAATGGCTAAAAACTATAAAGAAAAAGGCGATATTTGGCCAGAAACATCGCAGTACCTAAACCATTCTACAGCCATTTTAACAAAACTTATGCTGGTGGTAAATAGGTATAATCCATCTTTAAAACTATCTCAAGAATATCCTAATATCTTACATGCTTTACCCAGATTAGACTATTTTGTGTATCCTAATAACGAATTGGTAAGGTGGGGAGATGGCCACAGAAAAGGTAAAGCACCTTACGAGGCTATCGATCATGCTTATGCTTTAGCTAAAATGGATGGTTCTATAGAAATTATAGATAAAATGGGGCCTATTTTAAATCGTGTTTTAGAAAACGGTAATTACAAAAGAAGTGATATGGAGTCTGTTTTTTTGCTCAATTCTGAAATTGAAGGAAACCCTAATGACTTCCAGTTACCTATAACAGATCGTGTGTATCATGCAGGTATAGTAATGCAAAGAAACCCAAGCAGTACAAATAAGCCGGAAGACGGACTCATGTGTTTTGTAGGTGGGGCGCACATGGTACATGGGCATGCAGAAGGTATGAATATTGAGCTGTATGGAGAAGGTCAAGTATTGGGTGTCGATAATGGTAGAGGTAAATATGCTAAAGATATTCATGAAAACTATTCAAGAATATTTGCAGCGCATAACACGGTAATAGTAAATGGCAGCTCGCAAGGTGAAGGTGGCTGGAGTAATTTAGGTATTAATACCGTTGAAGTTGTTTCCATGGAACCTCAAGTTGGAGCAAAGTGCGTTTCGCCATACCATTCATTTAGCCAAACAACTTTTGAAGATAAT
The DNA here is from genome assembly GCF_014202225.1 of Algibacter amylolyticus. Taxonomy (GTDB): domain Bacteria; phylum Bacteroidota; class Bacteroidia; order Flavobacteriales; family Flavobacteriaceae; genus Algibacter_B; species Algibacter_B amylolyticus. Next base: position 145,272 of record NZ_JACHGE010000006.1, on the reverse strand, counting down.
GGTGGCAAAAAAGCAGAAGCTACGCAAGAACGTACGCTTGCATTAGTTAGAACTTCACCAACCACAGGATATTATGTAGATGTTTTTCGTTCAAAATCTAAATTACCGAACCAGTTTCATGATTATTTATATCACAATATTGGGGATACTTTGGCGTTTGAAAACAGAAATATGGCTTTTAAAAGTACACCAGAAAAATACAACCAAAATGCTAATGCTAAATGGGATAGAGGAACATATAGAAACCCTGGATGGCACTTTTTTGAGGATGTAAAAACATCAAAACCTTATAACGAGGCTGTTAAGGCAATTTTCAATGTTGAACAATTGCAACCAGGTTCAATATATATGCAAATGCACATTCCAGGATTTGAAAACCGAGAATATACACAAGTAAAAGCGCCGCATACTTTTGAAGCCCCAAAGCCTTACGATACTTTACCAACGCCTACATTGGTAATTCGCAATAGAGGTGCTGCTTGGGACAATCCTTTTGTGGTTGTTTATGAGCCATATAACCAAACTGAAACACCAACAATTTCTTCGGTTGAAAAAATTGAGAAAGGAGGTGTTTATAAAGGTTTAAAAATTTTGAGTAATACTGCAACTGAAACATTAGTACAATACGTTATCACGCAATCGAAAGGTTCCATTTTTCAAGATAAAGAATTAAATATTTATTTTAAAGGCACTTTTGCTGTAATCACATTAAATGAAAAAGAGGTATTGCAAAACATTTACATTGGAGAAGGTGAAAAGTTGATTTTTAAAAATGAGGTAATAAATACAAAGGAAAATAAATGCATTTACAAAGAATTTAACCAATAAAATAGGATGCTATATTTCTAATTAATAAGGTTTAAAAGCGTTTTACAAAGAATCTCTATCAATAAAATTAAAAGGTACTTTTACTTTTCCCTTCTGCTTATTTAAAATCATGGTGGCGGCGGTTTCTCCCATTACTTTAAAATCTGTAGATATTACCGTAATGCCCAAAAGTTCCTTTAATGGTGTGTCATTGTAGGATATAATACCAATATCACTACCTAATCTAAATTCGTCTTCGCGCACTTGCTTAACCAGGTTTACTAAGTCGGCTTCTTCAATAGTTATAAATAAATCGCCTTTTTTCAAAATCATATCGTCATAAACCTTCTCTAGAATTTCAAAATCAAGTTTATGTTCCACGCAAAATTTTCTAAAACCGTGTAAAATTCGCCTTGGGTAAGGATAAACTGCCTTTTCAGGATAGATTAGCATGATTTTTTTATATTTTTTTATTTTAGGTAAAGCTTCCTTTAAAGCAAAATATATATCATTTTCAAAATCTTGGTAGATTTCTACTGAACTTCCATTTATGTTAGGTTTTTTATTATCTAGAATTACTAGTTTATCTTCAGGTATTTTTTTAAGAGCCTTAGTAACATTATCCGTTAAGCTAATATGTTTTAAATCTTCGGTTTTAAAATGAGGCATAATTACAAAATAATCGTAAGCCGATTTATTTTTATCCAATAGGTTTAAAAACAACGATTCATCGCAATGATAAATATGTAAATCGGTATGCGAATTGCCTCCAATGGCGTCAATAAAATGATTGTAGGTTCTTAGTTTATAAGAGCTTAATTTATTAATTAAAAATAGTATGTTGACTTTCGATATTAATTTAGTTCTAGAAATATAGTAGCCTTTACCACGAATAGAGGTAATAATGTTTCTTTTCTTTAAAATACTATATGCTTTCTCAACCGTATCTCTAGAAAGGTAAAACTCCTCACTAAACATATTTATAGAAGGAATCTTTTGGTCCATTGTTAAATTACCTAAAGAGATGTTATCAATTATAGAATCTATAATTTGTTGGTATTTTGGAACCCTTGAGTTTTCGTCTATTTTTATGAATTTTATTAGATCCATTAGTGTACGTTTTTGGTAGATAGCAAAAATTGTAAAAATTTAATTAAATAGTGTTTCTACAAATAGAATTTAATAATACAAAAAAGTAACTGAATAAAGGGATTTCTATAAGGTTTTATTCTTTATTTAACTTCATAAACAATTCGGCTTTTTCAACCATTTTAGTACTACCACAAAATATAGGGACTCTTTCGTGCAATTCGGTAGGTTGAATATCCATTATTCTATTAAATCCATCGGTGGCTTTACCACCAGCTTGTTCTGTTAAAAAAGCTATGGGATTACATTCATATAATAATCGTAATTTCCCTTTTGGTGCTTTGGTACTAGCAGGATAAATATAAATACCGCCTTTTATCATGTTTCTATGAAAATCTGATACCATAGATCCTATATATCTAAAGGTATAAGGCCTATCGTCTTCTTCAGCTTGACAATATTTAATGTAATCTTTAACACCTTGAGAAAATTGGGCATAGTTTCCTTCATTAATAGAGAAAATATTTCCGGTTTCAGGAAATTTCATATCCGGATGCGATAAATAAAAGCTTCCAATCGCTGGGTTAAGGGTAAAACCATTTACACCATAACCAGCTGTATATACGAGCATAGTTGAAGTGCCATAAACAATATAACCAGCGGCGACTTGCTCCTTACCTTTTTGTAAAAAATCCTCTTTTTTTACGGGCATTCCTAGGGGTGTAGTTCTTCGGTATATTGAAAAGATAGTGCCTACAGAAACATTAACATCAATATTTGAAGAGCCATCTAAAGGATCAATCAAAACAACATATTTATTATCGTGGGCATTATATTTACCTTGTACGGTAATAAAATCTTCTTCTTCTTCACTTGCAATACCGCATACAATTTCTCTGTTTATTAATGCCGATTTAAACACTTCGTTTGCATAAACATCAAGTTTTTGTTGGTCTTCTCCTTGTATATTGGTTTCTCCAGCGGCTCCTAAAATATCTACTAAACCTGCTTTGTTAACTTCATGATTTACAATTTTTGCAGCTAATCGAATGGAGTTTATTAATCTAGAAAGTTCTCCCGACGAGTATTTAAAATGTTTTTGGTTGTCAATAATAAATTCTCCTAGTGTTGTGTGTTTTGTATCCATAATTAATGAGCAGATTTACCTTTTATAGTTAAATGATATTATCCTATATATTATATGGAGTCAAAAGTACTAGCTGTATTAAGGAAAAGAATCCTGCGGTATCCTGACATGTAGAGGTAGTTTCTAAATAATTAGTTTTATACTTAACAATGTGTTCTAACTAATTGCAAAGCTTAGGTTGGTAATGTTTAATTAATATACCATTAAAAAAACACGTGTGTTTTAGTTAATCGACTAAAAAACAGGTTGTTATTTTATGTTTTTAGCAAAAAACACAACTTTTTATTAGGCATTATTTAGTATTACGGTACAGTACAGGATACAAAAGTTTATTTAGGGATATATTTTTGGTATTATTATTTATCTAAATATATTTAACATGAAAGAAATTACTAAGAGTTTTAAATACGTCGATTATTTATGGGACGATAAAAAGGCAGCTGAGTTTGGAGATAATCAAGTAGATTTATTTTTATATCGTTCAAATATCTTAGGAGCAGATTTAAGAATTACAAATTACGGCGGTGGGAATACAAGTTGTAGAACCATAGAAAAAGACCCTCTTACAAATGAAGATGTTGAAGTGATGTGGATTAAAGGTTCTGGTGGAGACATAGGAACTTTAAATAGAAGTGGTATTGCAGGCATTTATACAAAACGATTACGTGATTTAAAAAATGTTTACGGCGGTTTAGAAGATGAAGATCGTATGGTTGGATTATTCAATCACTGTATTTTTGATTTAGATAGTAAAGCACCATCAATTGATACGCCGTTACATGGTTTATTACCATTTGCACACATTGATCACCTACATCCAGATGCACTTATTGCCGTGGCTGCAGCAAAAGATAGCGAAAAAGTAACCAAAGAAATTTGGGGTGATACTATGGGATGGGTGCCTTGGCAACGTCCAGGGTTCGATTTAGGACTTCAAATAGAAAAATGTTTAGCAGATAATCCTGGTATTAGAGGTATCGTTTTAGGTTCTCATGGTTTATTTACTTGGGGAGACACTTCTTTTGAATGTTATATGAATAGTTTAGAGGTTATTGAAATGGCTTCTGAGTTTATAGAAAAGAAAATTAAAGAAAAAGGTTCTGTTTTTGGCGGACAAAAAATAGAAAGTTTACCAAAAGAAGAGCGTTTAGATAAAGCGGCTCAAATTATGCCTTTATTAAGAGGGTTATGTTCTTCTGAAAATAGAATGATAGGGCATTTCTCTGATACCGATGTGGTAATGGAATACATTAATAGTAACGATTTAGAGCGTTTAGCTCCTATGGGAACATCTTGTCCAGATCATTTCTTAAGAACAAAAATCCAGCCATTAGTATTAGATTTAGATAAAAATGAAGATTTAACAGATACAGATGCTGTTTTAAAGAAATTAGAACCTGCTTTTGAAGCTTACAGAAAAGAGTATGCGGATTACTATAATACTTGTAAAAAAGCAAATAGTCCTGCTATGCGTGATGCAAACCCTGTTATTATAATTTACCCAGGAGTTGGTATGTTTAGTTTTGCTAAAAACAAGCAAACTACGCGTGTTGCAAACGAGTTTTATATTAATGCTATTAATGTAATGCGTGGTGCAGAAGCTATTACCGAGTACACATCGTTACCAAGACAAGAGGCCTTCGATATTGAGTATTGGTTATTGGAAGAAGCTAAGCTACAACGTATGCCAAAAGAACAACCATTATCTCGTAAGGTAGCATTTGTTACTGGTGCCGGAGGAGGTATTGGTAAAGCTATTGCAGATAAATTAGCTGCCGAAGGTGCCAATGTAGTTCTTACAGATATTAATGAAGATAGTTTAAAAGAAGCACACGCTACTTACAAAAGAGACGTGTCTACTTATGCTATTTGCGATGTTACTAGTACAGAATCAATTGCCTCGGCTTATAAAAAGGCTTGCGTTGAATTTGGAGGTGTAGATATTATTGTACACAGTGCAGGATTAGCAATTTCGAAACCTTTAGAAGATACTACCGATAAAGATTGGAACATTTTACAAAATATTTTAGTTAAAGGACAGTTCGATTTAGCAAAACAATCTGCGGTCATTATGCGTAAGCAAGGCTTGGGTGGAAACTACATTTCTATAGCAAGTAAAAATGGTTTAGTTGCGGGTCCAAATAACGTGGCTTACGGAACAGCTAAAGCGGCGCAACAGCACATGGTACGTTTATTAGCAGCAGAATTAGCAAAAGATAAAATTAGAGTGAATACCGTAAACCCAGATGGTGTTATTGTTGGAAGTAAAATTTGGGAAGGTGCTTGGGCAGAAGGTCGTGCTAAAGCAAACGGCATTACTGTTGATGAGTTGCCAGCATTTTATGCTAAAAGAAACTTGTTAAATGAAATTATTACGCCAGACGATATTGCTAATGGTGTATTTACTTTAGTTGGTATTTTAGATAAATCTACAGGAAACATTATTAATGTAGATGGAGGAATGGCAAATGCATTTGTTAGATAAAATATAGAAATTAGTTTAGTAGTTGTTTAGTTAGTAAAAGAAAACTTCCGTAGTTTCAAATTGAAGTTTATGGGAGTTTCTTTTTTTCTTAAATTTTAAAATTATTATTCAACTCTATAATTCAAATTAATACTTAAGTTAAGGGCTATATATGTTCGGTATATTACCTTTAAAAAAATAAAATAATACCACATGAAAATACAAAAAGAACAAATCTCAGATTACAATAAAAAAGGTTTAGAAAATCACAATGATAATTTCGATTTTTTAGCTAATAAATTAAGTAAACAAGGACATAATGTTTCTGATATTGTTTCAAAATTAGCTGAATTTCAAGTGGCTATCCCTAGTTGGGCATTAGGTGCAGGAGGTACGCGTTTTGGTCGTTTTTCTTTTTACGGCGAACCTTCAACACTAGAGCAAAAAATTGATGATATTGCTGTTTTACATAGTTTAACTCAAACTGCCGGAGCCGTATCATTACATATTCCATGGGATATTCCTACAGATTATGCTGCTATTAAAGAGCAAGCAGATGCTTTAAATATTAAGTTCGATGCCGTTAATTCTAATACGTTTCAAGATCAGAAAGATGCTGCCGAAACATATAAATATGGGTCGTTAAGCAATATAAGTAAAGCGGTTAGAGAACAGGCCATCCAACATAACCTAGATGTTATTAAAATTGGAGATAAGTTAGGTTCTAAAGCCTTAACGGTTTGGTTAGCAGACGGTTCTAGTTTTCCTGGTCAAAACAACTTTCAAACGGCTTTCCAAAACACACAAGACAGCTTAATAGACATATACAAAGGTTTACCGGACGACTGGAAAATGTTAGTGGAGTACAAGCCATACGAACCAAACTTTTACAGTACAGTTATTCAAGATTGGGGCGCATCATTAATGTTAGCCAATGGGTGTGGGGATAAAGCGTATACATTGGTAGATTTAGGACACCATTTACCTAATAGTAATATCGAGCAAATAGTTTCAATTTTACAATTAAAAGGTAAATTAGGAGGATTCCATTTTAACGATAGTAAATATGGAGACGACGATTTAACTGTTGGAAGTATTAAGCCATATGCACTTTTCTTAATTTTTAACGAGCTCGTTTATGGTATGGAAAACAACCCTCAAAACCCAGATTTAGCTTGGATGATTGATGCTAGTCATAATATTAAAGATCCTTTAGAAGATTTAATTCAATCTCTAGAAGCTATTCAGGAAGCTTATGCAAAAGCGTTATTAATAGACCAAAAAGCATTAAAAGCGGCACAATTGGATAATGATGTTGTTAAATGTCAAGAAATTTTACAAGGCGCTTACCGCACTGATGTAAGACCACTACTTGAAAAAGCTCGCTTAAATAAGGGTGGGGTTTTAAATCCAATAAACGCATACCGATCTTTAGATGTTAGAGGTCATCTTATTAAAGAAAGAGGTAAAAATACTGTAGCCACAGGACTATAATTTTTTAAGGATGAGAACAAAAGTAACCGCAGTTTTTGATATAGGTAAAACCAATAAAAAGTTTTTTCTTTTCGATAAGGATTTTAAAGAAGTCTATAAAGAATATATCTCTTTTGATGAAATTACAGATGAAGACGGACATCCAACCGAAAATCTTCCTGCGTTACAAAAATGGCTTAAGCAGGTATTCAACAGAATTTTAAACGCTAAAGAGTTTGATGTTAAAGCCATTAATTTTTCTACTTACGGAGCTAGTTTTGTACATATAGATGAAAACGGTGAACCTTTAACACCACTCTATAACTACACAAAACCACTGCCGAAAAAAGTAGTAACGGCATTCTTTGATGCGTATGGTCCTAGAGAAGAATTTTTAAAGAATACCGGATGTGCAGATTTGAGTATGCTAAATTCGGGCATGCAACTGTATTGGTTAAAAACCGAAAAACCAGAAGTGTATAAAAAAATTAAGTATTCCTTGCACTTACCGCAGTACTTAAGTTACATTTTTACCGGTATTCCATTAAGTGAATATACAAGTATAGGGTGCCATACAGCATTGTGGGATTATGGTAAAAAAGATTATCATACTTGGGTTTATAAGTCCGAAATCAATAAAATTTTACCGCCTATTGTTTCAACTGAAACAAGTATAAATATGAACTATAACGGAAATCGCATTAAAATAGGTGTGGGTATTCATGATAGTTCTGCGGCATTGCTTCCTTATGTAAGAAGTATTAAAAAGAAATTCATATTAATTTCTACAGGAACGTGGAGTATTGCGTTTAATCCATTTACCAAAAACCCTATTTCCGAAGATACTAATGATAAAGACGCTATTAACTATATGCGTATTAATGGAAAACCTGTAAAAGCGTCACGTTTATTTTTAGGTAACGAATATAAAATACAAGTTGCAAAATTAGATAAGCATTTTGGTGTTAACGACGATTATCATCGCTCTGTAAAGTTTGATTATGATATGTATTCTGAAATCATGAAAGACTTTAAGCATTGCTATAAGTGGGAAGGCTTAACGGACGAAGATATGCCACAGCAAACTCAAATTGCTTATACCAAATATGAGTACGCCTACCATCAATTAATGACCGAATTAGTGTTGCTTCAAATTAAGTGTATTAAAAAAGCAATAGGAAACGATACTATTTCTAGACTTTACGTAGATGGTGGTTTTAGTGATAACGATGTTTATATTAAATTACTATCACATTATTTTAGAGATAAAAAGTTAAGAACAACAAATGCCTCGTTAGGCTCGGCATTGGGTGCCGCAATTTCTATATCGGATACCAAGTTAAATTCTAAATTTCTTAAAAAAAACTACGCACTAAAAAAGCATGTGCCTTTTATAATTAGCGGTTAAATGTTTTTAAAAAAGGAGCGTAAAAAGCAGCAGTTTATAAAACAAATATTCCAACTCCAAATCATTAAAAATGTCTAAAAACATAAAATTAATACACCCCAGAAATCAGATTACAGAAATTATAGATAGAATTTATAAACGGGGAATGACTACAACCTCTGGAGGTAATATATCTATTATTGACGAGCAAGGCGATATATGGGTAACACCATCGGCAATCGATAAAGGCTCTTTAAGACCATCGGATATTATTTGCGTAAAAAAAGACGGAACTATTATTGGTAAACATAAACCCTCGTCAGAATTTCCATTTCATAAAGCCATTTACGAAGCAAGACCAGATATTAAATCGGTTATTCATGCGCATCCACCTGCACTAGTTTCTTTTAGTATTGTTCGCCAAATCCCTAATACTAATATTATATCTCAAGCAAAACATATTTGCGGACCAATTGGTTATGCTAAATATCGATTACCAGGAAGTGAAGACTTGGGTGAGGTTATTGCAGACGAATTTAATAAAGGATACAAGGCGGTTATTATGGAAAACCATGGTGTGGTTTTAGGTGGTAGTAATCTAACCGATGCTTTTGAACGTTTTGAAGCCCTAGAGTTTTGTGCTAAAACGATATTGTACGGTTCTCAAATAGGAACACCAAATTATTTAACCGATGAGCAGATAGATGAGTTTGAGGCTCAAGCTACAGGAGTTTTACCAGAAATGGAATCGACTTCCTATCCTGCAGACGAAGTTGAAAAACGTTTAGAAATTTGCAAGATTGTTCAACGGTCTTGTCAGCAAGGTTTAATGATAAGTTCGTATGGTACAGTGTCTATGCGTTGGAAGGATAATGACTTTCTTATTACGCCAACAGGTGTAAATAGATGGGACTTAGAAATTGATGATATTGTCCAAATAAAAGATGGTAAACGCGAAGCAGGAAAAAAACCTAGTAGAGCCTCTTGGATTCATCAAGAAATATATAATCGTAACCCAAATGTTAATTCCATAATCATGACGCAATCGCCATATTTAATGGCATTTGGAGTAACAAATAGCTATTTAAATGTGCGAACAATTCCAGAAAGCTGGATCTTTTTACAGGACATTAATGCTGTAAAATATGGGAATCATTTCAGAAAAAATTGTAGCTCAGAAATTGTAGATAATTGTGATACCGCATTAATAATAGAAAACGACTCGGTAATAATTACAGGCGATAAATTATTGCAAACTTTCGATTATTTGGAGGTAGCAGAGTTTAGTGCAAAGTCTATTGTTTTGGGTAATTCGTTAGGAGAATTAGTGCCTATTAATGATGAACAGGTAGAGGATTTAAGAAAAAAGTTTTTATCATAAAAAGAAATATTATGGCTATAAAGTTTGATACCCGTTATCCCTCAATAGATGATTTGAGAACGAGAGCTCAAAAGAAAATACCAAAATTTGCATTCGAATATTTAGATGGTGGTTGTAATGAAGATGTGAATTTAATACGAAACACTTCAGAACTTAGAGATGTTCAATTAAAACCAAATTATTTAAGAGCACATCATGGGTCTTCATTAAAAACAAAATTGTTTGGAATGGAGTATGATGCACCTTTTGGAATAGCTCCTGTTGGTCTTCAAGGTTTAATGTGGCCTAACTCGCCAGAAATTTTAGCTAAAGCGGCTTTCGAACATAATATACCTTTTATACTTAGTACGGTTACAACAACAAGTATAGAGCGTGCTAGCGAGTTAACTGAAGGCAAAGCTTGGTTTCAATTATACCATCCTACAGAAAATGCCTTACGAGACGATATTATTAAACGAGCAGAAGCTGCAGAATGTCCTGTACTTGTTATTTTGTGCGATGTACCTACTTTTGGTTTTAGACCTCGCGATATAAGAAATGGGCTAGCAATGCCGCCTAAAATGAATATATCTAATATTTTACAAGCTTTTGGTAGGCCAGATTGGGCGCTTCAAACGCTTAAGTATGGTCAGCCTAATTTTGCAACGCTTAAACCTTATATGCCTAAAGGTTTAGATTTAAAACAATTAGGTAAATTTATGGACCAGACCTTTAGCGGGCGATTAAATGAAGAGAAAATTAAACCAATTCGCGATATGTGGAAAGGAAAACTGGTTTTAAAAGGTGTGGCTTCAGAGTATGACGCAGAAGAAGCAATAAGGCTTGGTATTGATGGAATAATTGTTTCTAATCATGGTGGGCGCCAATTAGATGCAGGAGAATCTACAATTAAACCGCTTACAACAATTGCAGAAAAATACGGAGACCAAATTGAAGTTATGATGGATAGCGGTATTCGTTCTGGGCCAGATGTAGCTAGAGCCATGGCAAGCGGAGCTAAGTTTACCTTTATGGGGCGCTCCTTTATGTACGGAGTCTCTGCACTTGGTAAAAAAGGAGGAGACCATACCATATCTTTACTAAAAACAGAATTACAGCAAGTTATGGAACAATTATGTTGCGAAAAAACTACAGATTTTCCATATCATTTAGTGCCATAATAACTATTAATATTTGCTAATTATAATTTATGATATGCTTTTAGAAACCATCTAAAAGAGTATTGTACGGCAATACTATTGACTTTTTTTAAATATAAATTAATCCTATTTAAACCTTATGAAACATTATAAACAGTATATAAACGGGCAGTTTATAGCTTCCAATGCCACATCGGTTATTGAAATACTTAATCCGTGTACAGAAGAAATTATTAGTACTATCTCTACAGGTACTGTGGAAGATGCTAATCATGCCTTAGAATCAGCACAAAAAGCTCAACCGGGATGGGAAGCTTTACCAGCAATTAAAAGAGCGGCCTTTTTACATAAAATGGCAGATGTTATTAGAGAAAACAGAGTGTTTTTAGCAGAAACATTATCTAAAGAACAAGCTAAAGTTATTGGGTTAGCACAAGTTGAAATTGATGTAACAGCCGATTATTTTGATTATAATGCGGGTTGGGCAAGACGTATTGAAGGTGAAATTATTCAAAGTGATCGAGAAAATGAACACATTTACCTTCATAAAGTCCCAATTGGTGTGGCTGTTGGTATTTGCCCATGGAATTTTCCGTTTTTCGTAATGGCTAGAAAGGTTGCCGCGTCTCTTATAACGGGAAATACTTGCGTTATTAAACCTAGTTCTGAGGCTCCTAATACCGTTATGGAATTTGCAGAATTAATTCAAAAAATAGATTTGCCTGCGGGCGTTTTAAATTTTGTTTGTGGATCGGGTAGAACTGTGGGTAATGCGTTATCAAAAAGTGCTATTACAGGTATTATTAGTTTAACAGGTAGCGTGGGTGCTGGCCAACAAATTATTAGTGCCGCGGCCGAAAACATTACTAAGGTTTCTTTAGAATTAGGAGGAAAAGCTCCTGCAATTGTTTGTGCTGATGCCAATATAGATTTAGCTGTAAATGCCATAGTGGCGTCTAAAGTTATTTTTAGCGGACAGGTTTGTAACTGTGCAGAGCGCGTTTATGTGGAAGACCGTATTTATGATGAGTTTGTCGATAAATTGACTAAAAAAATGAGTCAAGTAACAGTAGAGGATGCTTTAACAGGAACTAATGCAGATATGAGTAGCCTAGTATCTAAATCTCAAATAGATAAAATTTCTGAAATGGTAGAATTTGCTAAAAAAGAAGGCGCAGAAGTTTTGGTAGGAGGAAAACGCGACGAGAAATTCGATAAAGGGTATTTCTACAAACCAACACTTTTAACGAATGTGTCTCAAAACATGGAGATTATTCAAGAAGAAGTATTCGGACCTGTTTTGCCGGTCATGAAGTTTGGTACATTAGATGAAGCCATTGCATTATCAAACGATTGCCAATTTGGACTTACATCTTCTATATTTTCTGAAAATTATAATAACATTATGCGTGCAACAAATGGACTGCATTTTGGTGAAACTTATGTAAATAGAGAACATTTTGAAGCCATTCAAGGTTTTCATGCTGGTTGGAAAAAATCTGGAATAGGTGGAGCAGATGGCAAACATGGTATGGAAGAGTACTTGCATACTCGCGTAGTTTATGCGCAATACTATTAAATAATATATTTTTAAAGTAATTGTAAAAAACTCAGCTAAATTTTGGCTGAGTTTTTTTTATGGTATTTTATTACGGCACAGTACAGGATAGAGTTATAATTTGTACAGTATATTTTCGTGAGTATAATTTAGTAACTTTATTAAAAAGTTAATTATTAAAAAAACTAAACTAAACCGCAATTATGACGCAATATCATCAAGAAGAAGACATTTTACAAGAAGCTTCGGGAGGAGAATTTGAAAGAACTCCTGTACCACAATCTAAACTAAAAGGCTGGAAAAGTTTTATAGGTATGTATGCTGGCGAGCATGCTGCAGGTACAGAATTTATGATTGGGCCTCTTTTTTTAACTGCTGGGGTTAGTGCCTTCGATTTAATTATTGGGTTATTAATTGGAAACCTTTTAGCGGTTTTAAGTTGGAGATTTTTAACAGCGGAAATCGCTGTTAAAAACAGATTAACACTATACTTTCAATTAGAAAAAATTTGTGGTAAAAAGTTGGTAACGGGCTATAATCTTGCTAATGGTATATTATTTTGTTTTTTAGCTGGATCTATGATAACCGTTTCTGCAACGGCAGTTGGTATTCCTTTTGATATGCCAATGCCTAAGTTAGATGATACGCTTCCTAATGGAATGACGTGGGTTATTATAGTTATAATAATAGGTGCGGTTATATCTGTAATTGCAGCCAGAGGTTACGATACGGTTACAAAAGCAGCAAACTGGATGTCTCCTGTAATTGTACTAGCTTTTGTTACCTGTGGTATAGTTGCTCTTGGTCAACTAGGAGTGGATAGTTTTTCAGACTTTTGGAACATTTGGGGAGACGGTGGAGAGCCTTTTCCGGGACAAACAAAATTTACATTTTGGCATGTTGTTATTTGGTCTTGGTTTGCTAATGGCGCCATGCATATTGGTATGTCCGATTTATCTGTGTTTAGGTTTGCTAAAAAAGCTAAAGCAGGTTGGGCAACAGCTGCAGGAATGTATGTAGGTCATTATATGGCGTGGATAGCCGCCGCATTGTTATATGCAGTTTATTTAAAATCTCCCGAAGCACAAGCATTTTTATCAACTAACTCTGCACCACCAGTGGCTCCAGGTCCTATGGCCTATAACGCTATAGGAGTGTTTGGAATTATTGCAGTAGTACTTGCAGGATGGACTACCGCAAACCCAACAATTTATAGAGCAGGTTTAGCATTTCAGGCTATTTTACCAAAGCTTTCAACGGCTAAAGTGACTATTTTGGCAGGTTCTATTGCTACAATTGCAGGGTTGTTTCCGGCTTTTGCAATGAAATTATTAGGCTTTGTGGCTTTATACGGTTTTATATTGGCTCCTTTTGGTGCAATTATAGTTTTTGAACACTTCTTCCATAAAAAGGCGGGTATTATCAAGAATTATGCAGAAGTAGCTAATCTTTCATTTAATAAGTCTGTGTTTTGGGCATGGGCCATAAGCTTTGGGGTGTTTTATTTTATATCCATTCAATTTGATGTGTTTTTATCTTTTGTAACACTTCCTGCTTGGTTATTATGTGGTATTTTATTTTTAGTTTTAAGTAAATATTCTCAAAAACAATAAGTGTACAAAACACTTAAATAATTATATAAAAGAATCATATACATTAGTTTATGATTCTTTTTTTTAACCATTTTTTTCAAAATTACATTGTAAGGATTTAGTATGCTATCCTTTATTTTCGGGGGTACATGTTATTTTTTAATAAATAAAAGCCACTAGTACAGGATAGAGAATAATAGTAAATACTATAAATTGTTTTAAATTTTTAATCATTAAATAAAAAAAAGTATGTTGAAATTCAGGAATTGGGCTTTATTGGCTTTTGCGGTAACTTGTTTTACAGGTTGTTCGGGAGATAAAAAAGACAAAACACCTTGGGAAAATTTAATAGAAAATAACACCTTAAATGGGTGGAACATAAAGGGAGGTAAAGCGACCTATAGTATAGAAGATGGTGTAATTACTGGAACTACAGTAAAAGAAACTCCTAATACCTTTTTAACAACAAATAAATTTTACGATGATTTTATTTTAGAATTAGAGTATAAAGTAGATTCCACAATGAATTCCGGAATCCAAATTCGTAGTAATAGTTTTCCTCACTATCAGGACGGAAGAGTACATGGTTACCAAGTAGAAATCGATCCATCTAAAAGAGCTTGGAGTGCTGGTATTTTTGATGAGGGGAGAAGAAAATGGTTAAATACATTAGAAGGTAATGAAGAAGCTCAAAAAGCATTTAAACAAAATGATTGGAATCATTATAGAATTGAGGCGATTGGAGACACCATAAAAACGTGGATAAACGGTGTGCCTGCTTCTTATTTAATTGACGATAAAACGGCTTCTGGATTTATAGGATTGCAAGTGCATAGTATTCACGGAAAACAAAAAGAAGGCACGACAATTTCATGGAAAAATGTAAAAATTTTAACTAAGGATTTAGATAAGTATACCAAAAAAACACCATTACAACCCGTAATTACTAAAAACAAACTAACATTGGACGAAAGTAAAAAGGGATGGAAAATGCTTTGGAACGGAAAGACAACTAAAGGGTGGCGAGGTGCTAAACTAGAATCGTTTCCTGATAAAGGTTGGGTAATAGAAAATGGCGAACTTATTGTTTTATCTTCTGGTGGAGCAGAATCAGCAGCAGGCGGCGATATTGTTACTACAGAGTTGTATGGCGATTTCGAATTAAAAGTAGACTTTAAATTAACTCAAGGTGCTAATAGCGGTATAAAATATTATGTAGATACAAACCTTAATAAAGGTCTTGGATCTTCTATAGGCTTGGAGTATCAAATTTTGGACGATGCAATGCATCCAGACGCTAAACTTGGAAGTCATGAAGGTAGCAGAACGGTATGCTCTTTATACGATTTAATTCAAGCCAATCCTGAAAAACCAATTAAGCCAATTGGAGAGTGGAATAGCGCTTATATCATTTCAAAAAACAATCATGTGGAACACTGGTTAAATGGGATGAAAGTTTTAGAATACGAACGAGGAAGTGCAGCGTTTTTAAAGCTTGTTTCAGAAAGTAAATATGCTAAATGGCCAAATTTTGGATTGCTAGAAAAAGGACAAATCTTATTACAGGACCATGGCGACCGTGTAGCATTTAAAAACATTAAAATTAAATCCTTATAAGCATTATGACATCAAGACGAAATTTTATAAAAAAAACAACTTTAGCCGGAGCAGCTGTTACAATAGGACATTCAGCTATGGCAATGAGCGCTAAAAGTTACAATAACATTGTGGGATCTAATGAGCGTATACATGTTGCTATAGCTGGGTTAGGACGAAGAATGACTGCTTTTAAACAACCCATAGCGTTAAAAGAAAGTAATGCTAAACTTTTATATTTGTGCGATGTTATGGAAAGCCAGCGTGCAAAAGGTTTAAAGGCCTTTAGAGAGCATATCGATTATAATCCAATATTGGAAAATGACATTAGAAAAGTTCTAGATGATAAAAATGTAGATGTTTTAATTAATGCAACACCAGACCATTGGCATACACCAGGTTCTATAATGGCCATGAAAGCAGGTAAACATGTGTATGTCGAAAAGCCTTGTAGTCATAATATGTATGAAAATGAGCAATTGGTAAAGGCATCCAAGCATTTCAATAAAGTGGTGCAAATGGGGAATCAGCAACGCTCCTCAGGGCACACCATCGAGATTATAAATGAAATTCATAATGGTGTTATCGGTAAACCTTATAAAGCTGTAGCATTTTACAATAATGGTAGAGGCCAAGTACCTTTGCAAAAAAACGCAGCGATTCCTCAAGGTTTAGATTGGGAATTGTGGCAAGGACCAGCACCAAGGCGCGATTACACATCGGAAACATGGGATTATAATTGGCATTGGTATGGCTGGGAATATGGCACTGCCGAAGCTGGAAATAACGGAACTCATGAGTTAGATGTAGCACGTTGGGCATTACAAGTCGATTTTCCGCAACACGTTTATGTGGAAGCAGAAAAGCGCCATTTTTTAAATGATGGTTGGGAAATGTATGATGATATGGAAGCTACCTTTAAGTTTAAAGATAATAAGGTTATAAAGTGGGATGGGAAATCACGAAATAGCTATAAAACATACGGCACAGGGCGAGGAACAGTAATTTATGGTACAGAAGGTTCGGTTTTTGTAGATCGAGGTAAATATATGCTATACGACCGCAGAGGTAAACTAGTTAAAGAATATAATTCCTCATCAAATGAAGCAGGAACTGCATTAGGTGGCGGTGGCGATACCACTACAAAACACGTTATAAACCTTTTTGATACTATTAGAGGCAAAGCTAAATTAACTGCTCCTATAGACGATGCAAGCATAAGTATGGCTATGGTGCATTATGCTAATATTGCCTATAGAATAAATAGCGGATTTGATATCGACAACCAAACAGGAATGATGTACAATAGAGAAGCAATGAAACTGTGGTCACGTACTTATGAAGCTGGATGGGATCCTGTATTTTAATAAGTAACAATAAAAATGAAAAAAGCTCATAAACATAAAGTTTATGGGCTTTTTTTTGTGTAATTTAAGTTATTTGCTATGGAGAATGAGCAACTATCCATAAAAATGTTTATATAGTGTTTATAGTCATAAATTAGAACATCAAAATTGAGTATTTAAATAGTTAAATAAATCAATTGAGGATACTTGTATATAGTTGAGATAGGTAATTTTTTTTTTCAAGGGAATATTAAGTGTTGTGGTTATGATTAAAATTATTTAGAGTAACATTGATTATTAATTTGTAGATGCAGAATACCTACCAATTTTTGTTATGTAGTAGATAATTAAATTTAAAGAGGTTTGTGTTTGTTTGATATGGCACAATAAAAAAAAGGTCATTTGTTGTACCTAAAATAAAAAAGCTGAAGACGAATCTTCAGCTTTTCCTTTAATTACCTTGTAGCGAGAGCGGGGCACGATCCCGCGACCTCCGAGTTATGAACTCTAAGCGGTATGAAGTAAAAATCATTATAGCATAGTAAAACACACTGATTTATAGTTATTTAATAATATTTGATATTGTTTTATATCAAGCAATATCAATAAATGTTGTACCTATGTTGTACCTAAAATGTTTATCTTTAGAATATTATAAATTCTAAAAACATGTCATCAGTAAAAGCAGTTCTAAGAACAAAACCTAATTCTCAGAAATTATTTCCTATTGCAATACGGATTATTAAAGATAGAAAAACTTCTTTTCTGTATACAGGTCAATACATCCATAAGAACCAATGGGACCAAAATAAGGGACAGGTGAAAAAATCGCATCCGGACGCTTTAAATATTAATCAACTAATATTTAAAAAACTTTCAAAAGCAAATAGGGGATTATTAGAGGCAGAAATTAAAGATGAATACCTGTCATCTATAAGTATAAAAAATAAAGTAATTAAAACTCATTCTGGTGAATTTTTTAATGTAGCAAAGATATATTTAAAGAATATTGAGAATAGAAATAAATCTCATCAATTAGCCATTGAATATAAGAGGATAGAAGTATTTAAAGAATTTCTTGAAAGGGATAAACTGTTTTTCAATGATTTGAACATTGAATTACTTAAAAAGTTTGAAAATTATTTAATAATTAAGCTTAATCTTTCTAGGCGCACAATGGTGAATTATATGATTACGATTAGGACTATTTTCAATCTTGCAATAAGAAATTCATTTACTGATATTAAGTTATATCCGTTTGGCAAAGGAAAATATTCTATTAAGTTTCCAGAAACAAAGAAAATAGGATTGAATACTAATGAAATAACCCTACTAGAAAACATTCAAAACATAACAGTAGCACAAAAATATGCACTTTCTGCATGGTTATTGAGTTTCTATTTTGCAGGAATTAGGGTTAGTGATGTACTTCAATTAAAATGGGAAGATTTTTTAGATAATCGTTTGTATTATAGAATGAATAAGAATGGTAAATTAGTTTCACTAAAGGTGCCAGAAAAAGTTCAGAATATTCTTGATAGACTTGAAAGGGATAAAAACTCAATCTATCTATTTAAAGAGTTAGAGGGGGTCAATATAAGTGATAATAAAAGATTACGAACAAGAATAAAGACTGCAACCAGAAATTTTAATCGAAGATTAGAAATAGTAGCTGAAAAGGCTGGTATTGATAAAAAAACTGAGCATGCATATAGCAAGACATAGTTTTGGGAATATTTCTGGAGATAGAATTCCAATACAAATGCTTCAAAAGTTATATAGGCATTCTTCAGTAACAACTACGATTTTGTATCAGTCGAATTTTATGCAAAATGAAACGGATGCTGCATTAGAAAAAGTTATTGATTTCTAAATTCTTTCGAAAATTGTTTTTAGGGTCGGGAGAATGATTAACTATCCAGATGCTATTTTTTATAGTATTTATAGGGCGTTACAAGTGGTATGGCTTTTTACGTACGGAATTGCGTACCTCTCTTTGTTTTTTTATTTTCTTAAATCAATTTTTGTTTTATTTGAATGAATATTTCACTGAGCTTGTTTGTATTTCTTTCCGAATACTGGTGTTCAAAAATCTGTTCAGTTTAGTGTCCATTAGTGAGTAAAATAATTTTATTTAATAATAGTTGATTAACATTTAGTATCGCTTTATAGAATTAACCATTCTATATGTTAAGTAATAACAAATTAGCTGCTCAAATACCATTTCTTGTGGAAACGCAAAAATGATTTTAAGTAGTTTAAACATAGTCAGGTTTAACGCCGAATTTTTGAATAAAGCATTTTCTGAAGTAATAAAAGTCATTAAACCCTACTTTTTCAGATATTTCGTTTATCGAATATTCTTTTTCTTTTATTAATTCTAATGCTATAGATAAGCGGTAGTTCTTTATATAATCATTAGGCGATGTATTTGTTATCACTTTAATTTTTCTGAATAAAGTAGATCGACTCATGGCTAAGTCACTTGCCATTTTTTCAACACTCATATTTGTGTCAGATATGTTACTTTCAATATAAGAATTAGCCTTGTCGATAATTTTTCTATCATGTATAGAAAGTTTTTCTATTAAAGAAGAATCCCTATAATTGGCATTATATTTATCAACTATGGTTTTCTTTAAATTAATAAAATTTCCTATTGTTTTTATTAATATTTCTGGATTGAATGGTTTATTGATATATGAATTTGCACCTGAGTCGAACCCTTCTTTAACATCTTCTTCAAAGGTTTTGGCTGTAAGCAGAATAATAGGGATATGGCTAGTATTAATTTTGTTTTTTAATGTTTTGCATATTTCAAAACCATTCATTTTGGGCATCATAACATCTGATACTATAATATCTGGGTTCATTTTATTTGCGATGTTTATGGCTTTCTTGCCGTTTTCTGCTGTTAAACAATTAAATTCTTTAGAAAGGAAGGAAACCATCCAATTTAAAAGTTCTTCGTTATCATCTACAAGTAAAACTGTATTTTTATTCTTGATTATTTCTAGCTTATTCTCTTTAATTTTATAGGCTATTTTTTCGGTTTTCTGCTTCTCAATTGTTTCACTTTTAAACACAAACTCCTCTGAATTGTAGTAATCTTTATTTATAGGTAAAGTTACCGTAAATCTGGTGCCTTTATTGTGCTCACTTTCAACTTTAATGCTTCCTTTATGCAGAAGAACAAGACTTTTAACCAAAGATAAACCAATGCCGGAGCCTAAATGTTTATTTTTTGAATCATCGACTTGGAAAAAGCGATTAAATATTTTAGGAAGCAAGTTTTTTGTAATACCAATACCACTATCTTCAACAGTAATAATTACTATTTGTTCTTTTTTATTTATTTTACCTACCGAAAAAGAATTATGAAGTTTAGAAATTTGTTTTAGGGGCTTTTCACTTAAATTGACTAAAATTGGAGACTCATTTAAATTGAATTTAATAGCATTCGATATTAAATTGCGTACTATTTTGTTTATCACATCTCTGTCTATAAATATTCTATTTTCAAAAGTAGAATTGAAAGTTATGTTTGTATTGCTATTTGCAGATGGATTGTTAAATGAGTAACAGATATTTTCTATAAAAGCATTAATGTCTGTTCTAAATAGTTTTAACGATTTAGCATTTTTTTCTATTTTTCTAAAATCTAAAATTTGATTAACAAGTTCCTTTAAGTAATTGGTGTTTTTTTCTGCTATTAATAGATTTTCTGTAATTTCATTGTTGTTTGAAATTGATAAAGCATGATGTATGGGGCCAGAAATAAGTGTTAATGGGGTTCTAATTTCGTGCGAAACATTTGTGAAAAACATTAGTTTTTCTTCCTGTAATTCCTTGTCTTTTATTTTTTCTATTTTTTCTAATTCTAATTCATGTAGAATTTTTTTTCTGTCTTTATATTTTTTTCTGACTAGCATAACTATGCAAGCTCCTAGAAAAAAGTATATCGCATATGCAAAATTAGATTTCCACCACGGTGGAAGTATATTTAATTCTAACTCTAAAGGAGAATCCACCCAAACACCGTCATTATTGGATGCTTTGATGGATAAAATATAACTCCCCGTATTTAGGTTGTTTATATTTATAATTGGACTATTTCCGTTAATAATTGATTCATTATCCTTAGATAAAACCCATTCATATTGGTTTTTATTTGGTATAATATAATTTAAAGCTGCTGCAGTTAGGGTTATGTTTTTCTGGTAATATTTTAAATCTATTCTTTTTTTAAATGTAATAGTTTCAATATCTAATCCCGTACTATCTTTTGGTAAATAGTTTTTATTGTCAATTTCAATTTTTGTAAGTACTATTGGCGGTACGTATAAGTTTTTTTCTAATTTTGAAGAGTGAAATTTTGTAAATCCTTCATTTCCACCAAACCAAAGTGTATGGTCTTTAGATTTATAACTCGATTTGTTTATAAACTCGTTACCTTGAATTTTATATTGTTGATCATAAGTTTGAATCTTGGTAAAGTCTTTGGAGATATGAGATAATCCTTCAAAAGAGCTAACCCAAATAGAATTATTTACACCTTCATTTATTGATTTCACATTTATATTTAAGGTTTCTAATTTATGGATAGTATTGTTCCCATTAATTAGGTTTAAATGCGTTAATTTTAATAAGCCATTTGATGTACCTATCCAAACATTATCGGTTGAGTCAATAAATAGGTCATTTATTTCGTAAGTAGAATTTTTTAGTGGATTGTCTTGTATTTCAATAAATTGATTCAGGTTAAAATTATAAATAAAGATATTATTGGTAGAGCAAATAAACATTATGTCCTTTTTTTTCCAATATGTTATAACTTTAGTTTTACTTTTTAATTCATCTGGTAATAATCTTTTTTCTAATTGTAATGTGTTTTCATTTAAGAAGAGTAGTCCTTTAGTATTTGATGCGAGCCATAACATGCCACTCTTATCTTTTTGAATTCCATAAACTGAAAAGTTTTGAAATAGTTTTTTTTCAACTAGTCCAGAATCCTCATTAAATAAAACAAGTCCATAATCATCTTTTCCTAAGTCATGGCTACCAAGCCAAAGGTGATTTTTATCCTTTTTATAAACTGCCTTTATATGGCTAGATAAATTTGAGTTTACAAAGTTCTTAAACTTTCCATTATTAAGTAGTGATATACTTTTTCCATCTGTACCAATCCACATACCGTATTCATCTTCATAAAAGGTATTAATTATATTTGATGAAATTGAATTGTTTAAGTTTTCAGAATGTTTAAAGGATTTAAAAGAATAATTTGTAGCATATTTAATATTTACACCACCACTAAATGTACCAAACCATAAATTGCCCGAAACATCTTTAACAATACTGTGTATGGAGTTATGACTGAGACCTACATCATTCTTTTGCTCAGAAAAATAGCCTTTTAATTTTAAAGATTCAGAATTAAAAATATATAATCCATTTGCAGTTCCTATAAAAACCTCACCTTTTTTATTTTCACAAAACGACCTAATTACACCGTTTTTTAAGCCATTTGATTCTCCTGCCAAATAGTAAATCGTTTTATTTTCATTTTTTAAAAACACGGCAAAACCATTCCTGCTGTTACCAAAAAAAAGATTTCCTGAGATATCTTTATAGATTGTTGTAATAGCTGCTACTTTATTAGAATCTATTAAACTTGTTTTTTGAAGTTCATTTTTGTTCTTGTTAAATAGATAAACAAACTTACCCGAAGAAATTAAATATTTACCATCATTAAGCGGTTCTATTTCTAAAATTGGAGAAGTCAAAGGTGTTGTATATTCCCTAAAAATGGGGTCTTTTGGGCTTTTAATAAATAAGCCGGCCGATGTAACTAACCAAAGGGTGCCATTTTTTTCTTTTTTTAACGACCTTACCACTTGTTTATCAAAGCTATATATTATTCCGTTTTGGGTTTTGTAGTTAACTCTAGTAATTGTTTCGTTAAAGGCATTGTAATAGTTTAAACCATTCTCCGTTCCAATCCATAGAGATCCATTTTTACCCGAAAGAAGTTTTGTAATATGGTTAGATGATAAGCTGTTTATATTGTTTTGTTGATGTTTAAAATACGTAAAAGAGTTTCCATCGTATTTGTTAAGGCCATTTTTTCCGGTTCCAAACCACATAAAACCTAAACTATCTTGACAAACAGATAGAACTGTGTTTTGTGATAAACCAGCTCTTGTATTCAGGTTTTCAAAATGAATTTGGGCAAATAAATTACTTGTTGTGTTTAAAACAATAATTAAGAAGGCGCTATGAATAAATTTGTTCATTCCTTTATAAACTAGTATTCTCAAATTTAGTTAAAAAAACATGAAGCTTTTAACTGCTCATGCTGTCAATTAACAAAGATTTATAAAATTGATTTTCTGTGTGTTTTAATTTGTTGATTTTCAAACCAATATAGGTTAAGGTGAAATTTAAATATTAAATTTTGAAACAAATAACCGAATATTTGGTCAATTTTTTTAATAATTATTTGATTTGACACAATTAACTAATATTTGGAATTTGTCGTCATTTAATTTTCGTTTAAAATATTCACATTTGTAATTCTACAAATTAGTTAAACAATATTTTAGCATGAAGTACTTGACAATTATTTTACTATTCTTTTTAGTTCTTTCTAGTAAATGTGATAAAGAATATTTGAAAAAAGAAACGATTATTTTAAATATGCAGAAAGTTGCTGATTACGAGTTAGCAAATCCTTCAAGAAATAACATAAAGAAAAATAATGATTTTGATAATGGATGGGTTCCGTCAACCTTTTATATATCCCTTGTTCCTTTATATGAGGCGACAAACAATGAAAAGTATTTAAATGCTGTTGAAGATTGGGGAAATTCGTTTGATTGGGATTGTGCTCCTCGGTTAAGACATGCAGATGATTTAGCATGCGGTCAAGTATTCTTAGATTTATATAGGCATAAAAAAAATGTTTTCTACGTTGAAAAATTAAAAAAACGTATGGACTCCCTTATAGTAACAGCAATTCCAGGAAGAAAAGACTGGTCGTGGTGCGATGCTTTATTTATGGCTCCTCCTGTTTATATGATGTCCGGTGAAATTTTAAATGATCAAAAATACTTTGATTACTCCGATAAAATGTTCTGGGATGTGTATGATTATTTATATGATAAAGATGAGAACTTGTTTTACAGAGATGCTCGATTTTTTAATAAAAAAAGTCCTAATGGTGAAAAAGTTTTTTGGGGGCGTGGTAATGGTTGGGTGATTGCTGGTTTAGCTAGACAAATCCCTTTTATTAATGATGAGGAAATGAAGCAACCCTACATAAACTTATTTAAAGACATGGCAAAAAAGATTGCTAGTTTACAACAAGAAGATGGCATGTGGAGAAGTAATTTACTTGATCCAAATGACGTTCCCAAAAAAGAAACATCAAGTTCTGCATTTAATGCGTTTGCTTTGGCTTGGGGTATTAATAATGGTTTGTTAGATGAAGAAAGTTATAGACCTGTAGTTGAAAAGGCGTGGGTGAGTTTATCACAATGTATAAATGAAGAAACCGGTATGATAGGATGGGTACAACCTATAGGAGCAGCACCTGGCGATACAGATAAAAATACGACCATGGCTTATGGTGCTGGTGCTTATGTGTTATTAGGAACTGAAATATTGAAATTAACTAAAAACTAACTATAACTAAATTTAAGTAATTATGAATGAACGTATTTTTAAAAAATGTATTCTAGTTGTAATATGTTTTGCTAGTATTCTGGGGTCAGCTCAAAATACGAGTACTATTACAGGAATCGTAAAAGATGTAAATGGCATAGTATTACCTGGAGTTAATGTGATCGTAGAAGGCACTAATATTGGAACAGCTACTGATTTTGATGGTAATTACAGGATTAATGCATTACCAAAAGACAAACTAGTATTTAGTTTTTTAGGTTACCAAACAACAAAACAAGTTGTTGGTAACAATACAACAATCGATATAATAATGGAGGAAGATGCCGCTCAATTAGATGCCGTTGTAGTAGTAGGTTATGGTACTGCTAAGCGCAGTGATTTAACCGGTGCATTAACATCAGTTTCATCAAAAGATTTTGACAAGCAGCCTTTAAGTGACGTAAGTCAGGCTTTACAAGGTAGAGCAGCAGGTGTACAGGTATCTCAAACGGGAGGAGCGCCGGGAGGCGATTTTAAAATTCGTATTAGAGGAGCAAACTCTATTACGGGTGGTAATGATCCATTGTATGTAGTTGATGGGCAGTTTGTTTCTATTTCAACGGTTAATGTCAATGATATTCAATCTATGGAGGTGCTTAAAGACGCTTCGGCTACTGCTATTTATGGAACAAGAGGAGCCAATGGTGTGATTTTGATAACTACAAAAAAAGGTAAACCTGGAAAGGCAAAAATAAGTGTGGATATGTTTAGTGGAGTATCTAGCGTCACTCAAAGACTAGATTTAATGAGCGCTGTCCAATTTGCAGAAGGTGTTAATTTTGTTGAAGGCGTAGATCCAAATCAACCAAACCCTTTTTACACTACCGAAGAAATAGAGGCTTTGCGTGCTTCTGGTGGAGAAGATTGGCAAGAACGTCTATTAAAAACAGGATATACCAATAATTTTCAAATTTCAGCTAGTGGAGGAAGTGAAAAAATGGACTATTATATTTCTGGAAATTATTATGATGCAGAATCTACAGTAATTAATCAGGACTTTAAAAGACTTAATTTAAGAAGTAATTTTAACGCCAAACTATCGGATAAAATAAAAGTTGGTCTTAATTTCAATTTAGGACAAGAAGAAACAAATGGTTTTAAAGCAGATATAGGTAGAGGTTTAGCTTGGGATCCAACAACAGCTTCTTTTAATGAAGATGGTGATTATAATTTTAATTCTATTAAAAATGTTGCCACGTCTAATACAAACCCTTTAGTTGGTGCACAAAATAATATTAGAGAAAACACAACAGATCGTTTAAGTGTAAATGGATATTTTAATTGGGACGTCGCTAAGAATTTAGTATTTAATTCCTCTTTAGGACTTGTAAGAACTGAAAGAGATAATAATGC
The DNA here is from genome assembly GCF_014202225.1 of Algibacter amylolyticus. Classification (GTDB taxonomy): domain Bacteria; phylum Bacteroidota; class Bacteroidia; order Flavobacteriales; family Flavobacteriaceae; genus Algibacter_B; species Algibacter_B amylolyticus. The sequence continues at coordinate 119,215 of NZ_JACHGE010000006.1, read as the reverse complement.
TTATGATCCATTAATTTCTAGTTCAATTGGTGTTGCTTTTCTAGAAAACACATCTATATCTAATTTGTTCAATACAAATAGATTAACCTATTCTATAGATATTAATGAAAATAATAGTTTAAAAATAGATGCTGTACATGAGTTGGTGGTAAACAAAAGTAACAGTACAGATATTACCGCAAGTAATTTCTTTACAGATGTTGTAACGTTTAAAGATTTGTCTGCAGCCAATATTCAAGTTGTTGAGAATTCGGAAAGTAACAGAGATTTAGAATCTTTTCTTGGACGTATTAATTACTCATTTATGGATAAATATCTACTTACTGCATCTTTAAGAGCTGATGGTACGAGTGTTTTTCAGAAAAATAAATGGGGCTATTTTCCATCTGCATCTTTGGCATGGAAAGTTTCTGAAGAAAATTTTATTAAAAATATAGAAACCATAAATAATCTTAAATTTCGAGTAAGTTATGGTGAAGTGGGTAATCAAGGTATTAACCCTTTTGGTACAAGAGCAAGAGCTGTACTAGGTGCAGATATTAATTATCCGTTCGATGGTTCAATAACAACAGGAGTTGCTCCATCTAATAGAGTTTCTAATCCAGATTTAACATGGGAAACTACAGAACAAATAAATGTAGGTGCAGATCTTGGGGTGTTCAATTCGGCCATAACATTATCATTAGATTATTACAAAAAAAACACAAGCGATTTATTACTTGATACCCAATTACCAGAATTTGTTGGACCAACAAGAAAGTTTGTTAATGCAGGTGAAATAGAGAATAAAGGTTTTGAAATTACTTTAGGAACCAGAATATTAAGAAACCATAATTGGAGCATAAACTCAACATTAAATCTTTCAAGTAATAAAAATAAAGTACTAAGTCTTAACGATGATGTTGAATTTATAGAAATAGGCTCAAATGTAGATTCTCCAATAAGCCCAACAAGAGTTGAAGTTGGTTTACCTATTAGCACATTTAGAGGCTATATTTTTGAAGGCGTTTACCAAATAGGAGAAGAAGCAGAAGCGGCTTTGTTTAATAGAGTTCCTGGTGATGCAAAATACAAAGACATAAATGGAGATGATGCTATAACCACGGATGATATCACTAAAGTTGGTGATGGTAATCCAGATTTTGTTTGGGGATGGAATTGGGATGTAAGTTATAAAAACTGGAATTTAAACTTTTTAATTACAGGTTCTCAAGGTAACGATATTTATAATTTCGCAAGAGCTCGATTAATGGGATTAGGTGCTCAACAATTTCATGCTGTACATGGTGATTATAGAAATAGATGGACACCTACCAACCCAAGCAATATTCCTTCAGGAACCGATGGAACTCAGACCATATCTACACAGTTTTTAGAAGACGGATCTTATGCAAGTATGAAAAACATTGCATTAAGCTATAATATAGATACCCAATTTTTGGAAAAAATAGGATGTTCTAATGCACGTGTATATGCGAGTGTAGAAAATTTATTCGTAATAACAAATTATACAGGTTTTGATCCAGAAGCGTCTGCGTCTGTAAGTAACCAAGACGCTGTTGTAGGGATAGACTTTAATACTTTTCCGCTTAATAGAACTGTAACGTTTGGAGTTAATCTTTCATTTTAAAAACATAAACTAAATAACATGAAAAATTTAAATAAAATTTTATTAATTGTATTAGTTGTTTTTTTAGGCAACTCATGCTCAGATTTAGAAGAAGATACTAGTAGTTTACTTACCATAGGTAAAATAGAAACAGATTCAGATATCCAAGCCAATATCGCACCTATTTATAGAGGACTGCTAGAATTGCACGCAGCTCCTCATCGAGCAAGAATTGGCACATACGGTGGAGACGATATCACTACATGGGCCGCGGGTAATAAAGCACCATTGCGAGTATTTGATAGGTTTGATTATGGAAGTGGAGAAAATTCAGATATTAATTGGTTGGATGAACCATGGAATGCCTATTGGCAAACCGTTTACTACTGTAATACACTAATAGATGGTTTAAAATCTTCTAGTGCTTCTGAAAATCTTTTGGAATTAGCTGGTGCTGAAGCTAGAGTATTTAGAGCTCTTGCTTATCTTAATCTAGTAAAAGTTTATGGTAATATGCCATTAATACTAGATGGAGTATTGCCAACTGGTAACGAAAGACGTGCAACTGTTTTAGAGAATTACCAACTAATAGAAAGTGATTTACTAATTGCCGAAGCTATACTTCCAGTACCAGGGACAGAAGATACCGGACGTGCATCTGCAGGGTTTGCCAAAACAGTTCTTGCCGATTTGTATTTAACATGGGCTGGATGGCCAGTTAAAGATGCTAGTAAATATCAACTTGCAGCAACTAAATCAAAAGAAGTGATAGATTTTAATTATTATGAATTAATTCCAATTGAGGATTTATGGACAACTGAAGGTGCCGTTAGTAGAGAGACCGTTTTTTCATTAAGATATTCAGATGATCAAAGTATTAGTGGAAATCAGGCCACAGCATTCACATTTCATCAAGGAAGAGGCTTTTCAGATTGTTTTCCAGAATTACAATTTTTTAATGATTTCCCTGAAGGTCCTAGAAAAGATGCTACATTTATTTTAGACATTCCTAATAGGTTTGCTCCAGGTGGTGTAATAACTTCTAGAGATCCAGCAACTATCCCTTGGCCAGATTCTGATAGAGGGCACCCAATGTATAAAAAATATGTGCTTTCAGAAGATTTAACCATTAGTAATAGACCCGAAAGTTTCAGAGCAATTGACTTATATCGATATGCAGAAGTTCTATTAATTTATGCTGAATCTCAAGCGCATATTGGTGAGAATGTAACTTCTATTGAAGCATTAAATCAAGTAAAAAGAAGAGCTGCGGGCCTACCTTATTTAAGTCCAAATGGATCTGTAGATGTTGCTACTGCTACTGCAAATGAAATTGTAGACGAAAAAGGTTGGGAATTGGCCGCGGAGTATAAAAGATGGTTTGATTTGGTTAGAACAGAGCGCGTAGCAGAAATGGCTAATAAAAGAGATCCTTCTGAAGCGGTCAATTTAGTTAGAATTCCAACAGATGCTCAATATATAGCGCCTATACCTATAGGTCCTATAAATTTAAGTGAATTGCTTCAAAATCCACAAGGGTTCAGAATTAAATAAGGTTAAAAAACTATTTATAACTCTATAAGATATTTGTAAATAGCCATTATTCAAAAAAATTAATAATAATTTAAACGAAACTAAACCATGGAAACTAATAACTTAATGCAAGCAAGATTTTTATCCTTTTATAGTAAGCTAGTTTTACTTTTTTTATTCTTTATTATTTTAAGCACTAGTGCTAGTACCCAAAATATTGATTTTGAAATTTATAAAAACACGTTAATTGATGATTATAAATTTACTAGCCAAACTAAAGATACTTATGATCCGTTTATAACCGAGCATATGGGTTTAGTTGACACCAATGGGCAGTTTCTTGATATGAAAGGGACTTACGTAGTCAATGGTGTTACCGTGAATAGTGATGATATTAATTATTATTTAACTGCCAATCGCAATGTACAATCGGCTTTTGTAAAAAAGCATATAACAAGGATATTTACCATGGTAGCTGGATATATTAGCGATGAAAGTGTGCATTATCAAGATGTTAATTTATATAATAAAATAGTACTTGCTCTTCAATATTGGAAAGATGATTTTTTCGATTTTGAATTTAATAATTTTTTCGCCAATCAAATAGGGTTACCTACTGAATATGGAAAAATATTAATACTCATGGAAGATGGTAAAATCCAATTACCCAGATTATTAGTTAATTTATATATAGATAAAATGGCCGAAGTAAAGCAGCGTGAAGATAATGGTGCAAATTCTCTAGATGTTTTAGCGCACCACCTAAACAGAGCCGCTCTTACGAATAATCAGTCATTAGCCGCTGCAACAATTGAGGAGACCTATTTTATAGTAAGAATAGCGAATGGTACAACTGATCCTTTTTCGCCAAATTTTAGTGATGGCATTAAGTCAGACTGGTCTTTTCAACAGCATGATGCACAAATGCAAACCACAACTTATGGGGAGTCATTTATAATATCTGCTACAGAAATTTTTTTCTTTTTAAATAGTGGTATACCGATAGATCCTTCAAAATTAAATATTTTAAGATCATTTATTTATAAAGGTTATGCAAACGGTTTTATTGGTCCAAATGTTGATTGGAGTGTTGGTGGTAGACACATTTCTACTGGTGGGGGCTCAAGCAGTTCTGGATCAACTAATAAAAAACCAAGTGTAAAAAGTTTAAAACCAAATAAGGGACCTCTTCAAAAGATGGCGATTTTAGATTTTGCTAATGAAACGAATTATTTACATTTTCTTGATCGTCAAGATGAAACAAAAAAACCATTTGAAGGTGATGGTTTAAAATTTGGAAATACTCAATATTTTCGTTCAGATTATATGACACAACGTGTTAAATTTGATGCGGCAACTTCTTCTAATGAAGGCTATTATGCATCGGTACGTTCTAAATCTACTAGGGTAATAGGTACAGAAAACTCTAAAGGTCAGAACAGATTAGGTTGGCATCTTTCTAGTGGGGCTACTTATTTTATGGTTGATGGTGATGAATATATCAAAGATCTTCTACCTTTAATGGATTGGACAAAAATACCGGGTATTACAGCTGTTTCCGACGATCCTTTATTATATGATTGCTCAGCATTTGGAAGCGGACAAAACTGGATGTGTACTTTAGGGGAAACCGATTTTGTTGGTGGTGTTTCAGATAGTATACATGGTGCTGCTGTACAAGATTATTCTGATTCTAGAACAGGAGTAGTAGCTAAAAAATCTTGGTTTTTTCTAGATAATTATATTGTTTGTCTTGGTGCTGGCATTAGTGCTAACACGACAGGGAAATTAACCACTACTGTAAATCAAGTGCTTTTAGATGGAGACGTTACAGTAAAAGTAGGTTCAGGAGCTCAGCAAGTATTGGCTAATGATACTAATGAGACTTATACTGACCAAAATTCTAATACATGGATACATCATGATAATATTGGATATTATTTTCCTGCAGGTAATAAATTATCAGTTAATAATACTTTAAAAACAGGAAAATGGTCGGATGTTAGTGATCTTAACTCAAATACTAATGATCAAAGTGACAATACATTTCAACTATGGGTAGATCATGGAGAAAATGATGATATACAAAACCAAAGCTATAGCTATATTGTTGCTCCTGCTGCAGATACTGCAAACGACATGGTAGATTTTGGTCAATTACCAGTAGAAATTTTAGAAAACACAGCTTCTATACAAGCCGTAATGCAAAATGTTTCTGGAAATGAAATATTGCAAATAGTTTTTCATGAGGCGACAACGTATGATAATGGAAACGGTATTCGTATTACTGTAGATAAGCCTTGTGTGTTAATGATTAAAAATTTCAATAGTAGCACAGTAGATTTATATATTTCAGATCCAAATCAAATTCAAACTTCAATAGACGTGTTGGTAAATTTACCTGGAATTAATGACACTAGAAGTTTAAACTGTATTATGCCAACAAAGGACCATAGAGGTTCATCTGTACATTATATTGTTGATAATAGCACAACTAAATATCTAGAAAGTTCATCTTTAGAGTTAGAACCAGTAGCGGATTCTTATGTTCGAGATGGTGATTATGCTAATGAGAACTATGGTGACGCCAACGAATTGATTAATAAGCAAGGTAATTCAAGCTTTACTCGTGAGTCTTTTTTAAAGTTTGATTTATCTTCTGTTAGTGGCACTGTGGTTTCTGCAAAATTAAAAATGACAGCAAGCTCTGTTGGTGGTACTACAAATACAGGAGATAATATTAGTCTTAAATCGGTAAATAATGACTCTTGGACTGAAAGCGGTATTGAATGGGGGAATAAGCCACAGGAAAATGTTAGTGTAGTGGATCAAATTCTTAAATCAGTAACAGCATCAGGTCAAACAGCGGAATGGGACTTGACTACATATGTTATTGATCAACTGGAAAATGATAGTATAGTTTCATTACATGTATCAGCTAACTCAACTTCCATGATAAAGTTTTATTCTAAAGAAAATTCAAATACATCTCATAGACCTGTTTTGGTTCTAGAGTTTGCCGCACCCACACTACAATTTGATAGTTCAAGTTCAAATGGTATAGAGTCTAATAGTAGTGTTAATATACCATTAAGTCTTTCTTCAGCGAGTAATTCTGTTGTGGAGTTAGATTATACGGTAGTAGGCACGGCAAAAGGAACAGGTCCAGGAAAAGATTATACACTTGTAAACGGTACCTTAACTATACCAGCAAATCAACTTAGCGCTAATATTTCAATAACTAATATTGTGGATGATTTGGATATCGAAGAAGATGAGACCATTATTATTACATTATTAAATCCTGATAATGCTAACTTAGCAAATAATGTTTTGCACACGTATATTATTGTTGACAATGATGAAACATCTTACAATACTTCAGAGGATTCTTATGTTAGGGACGGTTCTTATGCTAATGATAACTATGGAAATCAATCAGAATTAATTATTAAACAAGGCGGTACAGATTTTTTGCGAGAGTCTTTTTTAAAGTTTGATTTATCTTCTGTTAATGGTACAGTAATCTCTGCTAAATTGAGAATGACATTAAGTTCTGTTGGTACTGATGAAGACACTTCCAATATAATTATTAAATCAATAGATGATAATGATGATGATTGGGATGAAGGCACAATTACTTGGAATAATAAGCCTGATGAAAATAATAAAGAAGTAGCAATTACTGAAATAATTGGATTTGCATCTGGTGAAACTGCAAAATGGGACCTCACTAAGTATATACAATCGGAGTTAGATGAGGACCCGCAAAAAGAAGTATCAATACAACTATCATCAGATGTAACACAATCAAATATTAAATTTCATTCTCAAGAAAGTTCTAACGCAGCTCTAAGACCAGTTTTGGTTCTAGAAATTGCCCAACCTAAAATTGAGTTTGAAAATGTAATTTCAAGTGGCTTAGAGTCTGTTAGTAGTGTTGATATACCAGTAATTCTCTCTTCTGTTAGTGACTCTAATGTAACTGTGGATTATACAGTAACCGGTACAGCAACAAATACAGGAGGTGGAAAAGATTATACACTTGCAAATGGTACTTTAACCATACCTGCGGGGCAATCTAGTTCTAATATTGTAATTTCAAATATTATAGATGATACTAATATAGAAAATGATGAGACTGTAATTATTACTTTATCAAATCCTGCTGATATTACTATGGGAATTAACACCGTTCATACCTATACTATAGTAGATAATGAAGCATCCTTTGAGGCTGTTGCAGATACCTATGTTTGCGATGGTGGTCAAGCAGGGACTAATTTTGGTAATGATGATGAATTGGTAAATAAGCAGGGTAATACAGGGTTTCAGCGTGAATCTTTTTTAAGGTTTGATTTATCGTCTGCAACAGAAACAATAACCTCTGCAAAATTGATAATGACTGCAAAATCTATTAGTTCTGGAGCAGCTACAGATATTATAAACCTGAAATCGATTGCAAAAGATAATTGGGATGAAGATGTTGTTATATGGAACGATTTACTTCAAGATGATGCAGGTAGTAGTATAATAGATAGTATACTTGAAACGGCTACAGCCTCTGATGAAACTGCAGAATGGGATGTTACCGCTTACATTATTACTCAAATAGAAAATAACAAAAAGGCATCATTAAATGTATCAACTAACTCAAGTGCTTTGATAAAATTTTATTCGAAAGAGGCTGTTGCCTCTCAAAGACCTGTTTTGGTTTTAGAATATGGTGCTAACAATAATACAGCTAAAACTTCTGCTACTAAAGAACCTCTAGATATTGCTGAAAATGAAAAAGAAATCAATTTTGATCCAGTAATTTACCCAAACCCAGTTACAAGTAGGTTTTATATAAATCATTCAGATAATATTACAAAAATTGAAATTATTGGTATTGATGGTAAGCTTATTAAAAGTATAAACAATTATAATAAAAGTAATAAAATGGAAGTAAACATTGCAAATTTTACTAACGCTATGTATATCGCAAAAATTACTAATGAAAATAATTTATCAACAATTAAAAAACTAATAAAACATTAGGTTTTTAGTTATAATAAATTGAATTTTTTAAAATATGAAAAAACGTAGTATTTACTTTTACACTATTTTATTTTCCGTAATAATTATAGGGTGTAAAGCTCAAGAAGAGTCAAAGATATATTCTGAATATGTTAAGAATCCAGATACATCGTTACTTCCAAATTTTTCATATGCAGGTTATAATTATGGAGAAATAGAAATACCTGTAAATCCAGTTCGTATAAACGTAACTAAGTATGGTGTATCCGTTAATTCTAAATTTGATCAAACTAAAAATATTCAAAAATTAATAGATAGTATTGGTCGTTTAGGTGGAGGGGTTTTGTTTTTTCCATCGGGAGAATATTCTCTAAACGCTATTTCAGAGGAACGTAGTTTTTTAACTATAGACTATTCTAATGTTGTATTAAGAGGAGATAAAAACACCGTTTTTATGAATTGTCAAACCTTAATCCAATTAGAAAAAAGTCCGTGGCTATCTCCAGCAATTTTAAGAGTTGGGAATACATTGCAAGGCACAGATAAGTTTTGGGGAATACCTGCAGGAGTAGAAAGTAAAGACGTATTTGTAGGAGCTACTGGCGTTGGTGTTTCGGGAAATATTTATCCTGCAAAAGAACTTACTAAAATATTAAAAAATTCTAATAAAGGAAGTAAAGTAATAAGCGTAGAATCTACAGGTGGAATTAGTCCTGGAGATTTTATATTAATAGCAATGTATAATACCACGGATAACGGTAATTTAATTCATGAAATTATGAGTCCGTGGCATACATTTAAGCCTTATATGAAAAACGCCAATGAGGCTGGTAAAAATAAGGCAGCATCCTATCAATGGTTAGTAGAAGTAGATCGTGTTTCAAAACAAGAAATATTTTTAAAGCAACCTTGCCGAGTTGATATTAAAACAGAATTTAAGCCCATAGTAGCAGCGGCGCCAATGTTAAGTGGTATAGGAGTTGAAAATATCACTTTTGCAAGTAAATGGAAAGGCGATTACTGTCATCATGGTTGCAAATCGTCCAATAAGGCCGAAAGTTTAATTATGGACTATGGTTGGAATGCTATTCAATTTGTACGTACGTCTCATAGTTGGATAAAAAATGTAACTATTAAAAATTATAATTGTGGCATTAGCCTATTAGACACTAAGAATGTTACCGTAGAAGATATTAATATTTCTGGTTACAATGGTCATTATGGAATAAAAGTATATTCTCATGCTAATGATAATCTTATTCAGAATGTAAATTTTGAAGCCAATTTTACCCACATGTTAAGTGCAGAAGGTAATAGCTATGGTAATGTTTTTAGAAACATTCATTATAACTTAAAGAAAAATGAACTGAAAGCAAATTTTGATTTCCATGGGTTTGGGGATAAAACTTTTGCACCGCCAGCGGATAATCTCTTTGAATTAATTACAGGTTTTAACAATATTACAGGAGGAGGTGCTACATTTAATTTGCCTCATACAGCTAAAGGAAACACATTTTGGAACGTGACATTTGATGGCTTAGAAAAAGATGATGATCTTTTTAGATATTGGGTATACGAAAACAAGAAATTTGGAACTAGTAATGAAACAGATGATTATATTTATTTTCCTGGTACAATTGTAGCAGGAGCTATATCTAATCATAAAAATATAAAGGTTAACTCAGATATAAAAGACAGACAATCTGATTTCCTATATTTTAGAGACATTAATAAAAGTGTCTTACCGGTTTCATTATACCAAGCGCAGTTAAATAATAGACTTACAGCACAGTCTCGTAATCTTTCTAATTAAAAAACATTAAATTTTATTATGAAAAAATTAGCAATAATTCTTTTTGCGATAGTTTTTGTGGCATGTAAAAGTGATAACAAAACAACTACAGCTACCACAAACGAAGCAACCATAAATAAGCAACCAAATATTGTTATTATTTATTTAGACGATTTGGGTTATGGAGATTTAGGTGTTTACGGAGCAAAAGGTATAAAAACACCAAACATAGACAAATTGGCTAATGAAGGTGTGAAATTCACAAACGGTTACGCTACCTCTGCAACATGTACACCAAGTAGATATGGCTTGCTTACAGGTGTTTACCCTTGGCGTAATAAAGACGCTAAAATCTTACCAGGAACGGCTCCATTAATTATTGATACAGCACAAATAACAATTCCTAAAATGCTTAAAGAAAACGGATATTATACAGGAGTTGTTGGTAAGTGGCACCTTGGTTTAGGTACAGGACTTGTTGATTGGAACAAAAAAGTAACCCCTGGACCAAACGAGGTAGGGTTTGATTATTCCTATATCATGGCAGCTACTCAAGATAGAGTTCCAACGGTTTATATAGATAATGGTTTTGTTGCCAATTTAGACCCAAAAGACCCTATTAAAGTTAATTATGATAAGAATTTTGAAGGAGAACCAACAGGAAAAGAAAACCCTGAATTATTACGAATGAAATGGCATCATGGGCACAACAGTAGTATTATTAATGGTATTCCTAGAATTGGTTATATGAAAGGTGGCGAGTCTGCAAAATGGATTGATGAGGATATGGCAGATCATTTTTTAGTTAAAGCTCAGGAGTATGTTGAAGCACATAAAGAAGAACCATTTTTCTTATACTATGCCATGCAACAACCACACGTACCACGCACACCAAATCCAAGATTTATAGGTGCTTCTGGTTTAGGACCTCGAGGAGATGTTATAGTAGAAGCAGATTGGGCTGTTGGAGAATTTATAAAAACACTTGAAGAAAAGGGCATTTTAGAAAACACATTAATTATTTTATCTAGTGATAATGGCCCAGTTTTGAATGATGGCTATTTTGACGATGCTGTCGAAAAATTAGGGGAACATGACCCAAAAGGAGGTTTAAGAGGTGGTAAGTATAGTTTGCTAGAAGCAGGAACGCGAGTACCTTTTATTACATATTGGAAAGGAAAAATTGAACCTACAGTTTCTGATGCCTTAGTGTCTCAATTGGATGTTTTAGCATCCATCGCTGAATTAACAAATATTGAAGTTAATACTACGGATAGTCAAAATATATTAAGCACGCTTTTAGGGAAATCTGAAAGGGGTAGAGGGAATTTGGTTATTGAAGCAACAACACGAACGGCTTATAGAGAAGGGAATTGGGTAATGATTCCTCCGTATAAAGGAAAAGCAATAAATGAATTGGTAAATATTGAGGTTGGAAACTCTAAAGATTATCAGCTTTACAATTTAAAAGATGATGTAAGCCAACAAAATAATTTAGCAAAATTGAACCCAGAAAAAATAAAAGACATGGTTGCTAATTTTGAAAGTATTAGGGGAACAGATTATAAAAATGTTGAAGTATTAGAATTGAAATAAGATTATTAGCATTATAGAGATAGCGAAATAGTAATTTTTTCACGTTGATTAAGCTTTAAAATATTCCAAAAAAGCACATAGTTGAGAAATGTATTTATATAAAATGTTTGATTAATTATTTTATAACAGCAGGCTTAGACTAAGCCTATTTTATATGAATTTAAAATGATTTGAATTTAAGAATATATAGATTTTAAAAGGAATAAGGAGTCTTTTGGTTAATACGCCCTATTGATTGCATCATTTGACCTAATAAAATTGGCAGGTGCAATTTATATTTGAATATCTAAAATACCTCAATTATTTACTTGTTAGAAAATCTAAGCGACAATCTTGATTTATTTTAAAATAAATTATTAAGAAAGTTTAAATTTTTAATGTTTCTCGCTAAAAGAAAACAGTCGTTGTTTTTATAAGTTTTTGAAATTAAGCATTTAGTTAAGGATTTTATCTTTTACAATTAATCTATCTAAATAGGTTATTAACTAAGAACAAATTATTAATTAAAAACTAAAACAGATTATGAAAAAAATTACAATTTTATGTATTTTAATGGTATTACCTTTTTTAGCAATAGGACAATTAAACGATTACACTTTTGATGTAGATAATAATACAGAGGGATGGACAGATGGAGGATTAGATATATCCGTAGCATCACCAAACCCATCGGGTGGTTTCTTATTTGCTGAGGGCAAAGGAGTGGGCACAGGGTTTCCTCAAATAAGAAGCGAATTTTTTGCTCCATTATTAGCAGTTGCTGCTAATCAAATAATTAGAGTTACCATAGTTGCAGAAAATGCTACAGATAACGATAAATGGCAATTTGTAAATTTAGATGAAGGAAGTATTAGTTTTACAGCTGCAGAGTCTATAGCATTTACAATGCCTATAGTTACTGCTGGCAATGGAATGTCTACATTTGAATTTGATGTGCCTAGAAACACAGATAATACGGATGGCGGAATTGAAAGGTTCTCATTAAGAGCAAATAAAAATGCAGCTACAGGTGTTACTGGAACGCTTAAAATTGATAGCATAACAATAACATTAATAACAATAACATCAGAAAGTGCATACGTTAGTAATCCAGATTTTGAAACAGGCCCTTTGGATGATTGGACTTTAAACGGTTCAGATGTATCTATGAGCAGTCCAACTGCTGTTGCAGGAAATGGAAGTGCAAATGCAATTCAAATTGCTTTTGATGGACCTATAACCTCTCAGGGTAATAGTATAGATAATGTGGTTTTTGATTTTGGACAAACTGTAAATCCATCAGAAGTTACGGCTCAATTAGATGCTATGGCTACAAATGCTGGTGCACAATTTCAAGTTTCTATAAGGACTTTTGATGCGGCAAATAATACTGTTGAAACCATAAACTCAGGATCAATAGGTATAGATGCTATAAACACATGGGAAACCATAGAAATTAGTAAAGCAGTTTCTCAACCATTTAATAAGATTCTTTTTAGACTTAGATTTCGAGGAGATGCAGAAGCTGGGGATACAGTAACTATTGATAATGTTGCATCTGAATTTAGCTATGTAACTTTAAATATTGAAGATGGAGTAACAAATGACAAAGCTTTTAAAATATATCCAAACCCAACTAAAGGAGATGTGCTTTATGTTAATAGCTTGAATCAATTAGCGTCTTCTGTTAGTGTTTATAACATTACAGGTAAACTAGTTTTACAATCAAATGAAATTATAGATAGCAAGATTAATATCTCAAACTTAAATAATGGTGTTTATGTTGTTAGAATAAAGGGAGATAGTAATGGAGATAGTATTAAAAAACTGGTTGTAAATAAATAGGGGAAATATATTCCATCTTTTAATTTAAATTTTAAATAATAGTATTATAATTAATTTGTATTTCCAATACCGCTATCAAGTTTTATTAACAGCATTTTTTAGAGATGCTACTTACTTAAATTCAATGAAAATATTAAGAATTTTATCAATTATATGTATCACTTTTTCTTCAAATTTAATTCTTTCACAAAATAATGATTGGGAAAATCCTGCAGTATTTGGTATTAATAAACTACCAGCTCGATCAACTTCTATTTCATATGAAAGTGAAAAAAATGCGATTATTGGAAATAAAATTAATTCTGATAGATACCATTCTCTTAACGGTAATTGGAAATTTAAATGGTCAGAAACGATAGCGGAATCATCACAGGATTTTTATGAAAATAAGTTTAATACCTCTAAGTGGGATGATATAAAAGTACCTGCCAACTGGGAATTAGAAGGCTATGGTACTGCAATTTACACAAACACAATATATCCATTTGTTCCAGTAAACCCACCTTACGTTCCAACTAATGATAACCCTACAGGTTGTTACGTTAAAGAATTTAAAATTCCTGCTAATTGGAAAAACGAAAGAGTGGTTTTACATTTTGGAGGTGTAAGTTCTGCATTTTATGTGTGGGTTAATGGAAAAAAAGTAGGGTATAGCGAAGATAGTTGTTTACCTGCTGAGTTTGATATAACAAAATACTTAACTAAGGGAACAAACAAGTTGGCTATAAAAGTTTTTAGATGGAGTGATGGAAGTTATCTTGAAGATCAAGACCATTGGCGCTTAAGCGGTATTCATAGAGAAGTATATTTAGAGGCCACACCTCACACTTATATTCAAGACTTTTTTGTTCGTACAAATTTAGATAGTAGCTATCAAGATGCAGTTCTAGAAGTAAGACCAAAAATTGTAAATGAAACTAAAAAAATATTAAATGGATGGAATATTGAAGTAGAGCTATATGATGATAAAGGGCATTCAATTTTAAAAAATCCACTTAAAAAAGATGTAAATGACATTATAAATGAAAAATACCCTTATAGTGGAGCTACAGAATTCGCCTTATTAAAAGAAAACGTTGAAAACCCTAAAAAATGGTCTGCAGAAACGCCAAACCTTTATAATCTGGTTATAAAACTAAAAGATGAAAATAATAATATTATAGAGGCACGAAGTTCTAAAATTGGATTTAGAAAAGTAGAAACTAAGGATGGCCAATTATGGGTAAATGGTAAAGAAATATTATTATATGGAGTAAATCGCCATGATCATAATGAAAGAACAGGTAAGGTTGTCGATGAGAAAACAATGCTTAAGGATATTGAATTAATGAAACAATTTAATTTTAACGCCGTTCGAACGTCACATTATCCTAACGATCCTAGATGGTACGAGTTGTGTGATGAATATGGAATCTATGTTTTAGATGAAGCTAACCTTGAAACTCATGGTTTAGGTGGTAAATTAACAAATAATCCTAAGTGGAATTCAGCATTTTTGCAACGTGCCATAGGCATGGTAGAACGAGATAAAAACCATCCATCAATAATAGGGTGGTCATTAGGAAATGAATCTGGGATGGGGCCTAATCATGCTGCTATGGCTGGGTGGATAAAATCATATGACCCAACTCGATTTATTCATTACGAGGGCGCACAGTACAACGATAATACGTTAGACCCAGGGTATGTAGATGTGGTAAGCCGTATGTATACTTCAATTCCAAAAGTAGTTGCCTTAGCAAATGATGTTAGAGATGACCGACCTGTAATGTGGTGTGAGTATGCACACTCTATGGGTAATTCTACAGGAAATCTAGCAGAATTTTGGAACGCTATTCGTGCCAACAAAAGAATGATTGGTGGTTTTATATGGGATTGGACAGATCAAGGTCTTATTAAAAAAGATAAAAACGGTAAAGAATTTTGGGCTTATGGTGGCGATTTTGGTGATACCATTAATTCTGAAAATTTCAATATTAATGGAGTCATTTTCCCAGATCAAACACCACAACCAGCCGCTTGGGAATGTAAAAAAATATTTCAGCCAATGACGGCAAGTATTGTAGCCATTGATAAGGGCGTTATTAAAGTGGAAAATAGACACAATTTTCTAAACCTAAGTCAGTATGAGTTAGAGTGGAAACTTGAAGAAGATGGAAAGGTAGTACAAACTGGAATAAATAATGATTTAAACATAAAGCCACAAGAAACCGTTGAGGTAAAGTTACCTTATAAACTTCCAGATTTTACTCCTGGTAAATCATATTATATTACTGTAAGTTTTAAATTAAAACAAAACACGCTTTGGGCACAAAAAGGCCATGTTGTAGGTTGGGATCAGTTTGAAATTCCTTATGATGAAAGCTATTCTAATACCACTTACAATTCTACGTCTTCTGAAATTGAGATATTAAATGATGAAAATACACTACAACTTAAAAGTGATCATACTAGAATATCGTTTAATAAAAAAACTGGTTTCTTAAGTTCATATAAAATTAATGATAAGGACATTTTACTTTCAGAAATGAAACCTAATTTTTGGCGCCCAATTACAGATAATGATGAGAGAGGTTCAAAGGTTGGTAAACATCAAGCTGTATGGAAAACCGCAGCTGACAATTTAATATTAGATGATTTTAAAATTAATAGTGAAGCAAAACTTGTAGAGATAGAAGCAAGTTATAGCATGAAAAACATGGATTCTAAGTATAAAATGTCCTATCAAATTCAGCCTAATGGTTATATAAAAGTTACCTGTGATTATATGCCTGGATCAGAGGACCTACCAGAACTTCCGCGCTTTGGCCTTCAAATGGAAGTTTCTAAAAACTTAGAAAATATGCAATGGTTTGGTAATGGACCTCATGAAAATTATTCAGATAGAAATAAAGGAGCTGCATTTGGAGATTATAGTGCACAGGTTACTAAAGATTTTGTGAATTATGTTAAACCTCAAGAAAGCAGCAATCGTACTCAAGTTAAATGGTTTAATTTATTAGATAACGAAAACATAGGCTGGCATGTAAGAGGTTTACAACCTTTAAGTGTTAGTGCATGGCCATATTCTATGCTCGATTTAGAAACATTTAAACATATTGTAGAACTTCCAAAACGAGATTTTATTACCTTAAATATAGATTATAAGCAAATGGGACTTGGTGGCGATGATACTTGGACTATGAGATCAAAACCACATGAACCTTACCGTTTGAAAAACAAGCGTTATGCCTATAGTTTTGAAATTAAACCCGAAATAAGCAAAAAGAATTAAATCCCTAATAAACTAAACACCACGCAATATGCTTAAAATAATTAAATATTTAAATATTGGAATTTTACTTGTAATGACGTCATGTCTGAATTCAAGTTCTGATAAAAATAGTAAGGCTTTAAATGATAATAAAACCTTATCAGAGAAAAAACCCAATATTTTATGGATTATAGCAGATGATTTAGGTGTAGATTTAGGGTGTTATGGAAATGATTTAATTTACACACCTAATCTTGACAAACTCGCTAGTCAAGGAGCGCGTTATACTAATATGTTTACAGTTTCGGCTGTTTGTTCTGTGAGTAGATCGTCTATGATTACTGGTATGTACCCTACAAGTATTAATTGTCATCAACATAGAACACAATTTAAAGATTCACTACCTAATCATGTTAAACCTATTAACGAATACTTTAAGAATGCAGGCTATTATGTGACGAATAAGGGTAAAACGGATTATAATTTTATCCACACACAAGAAGATCTTTTTGATGGTAAGCAATGGGAAAATCGAAAATCAGGACAACCTTTCTTTTCGCAGATTCAAATAAAGTATCCACATAGACCTTTTGTTAAGGATACGGTACATCCAATAAATCCAAAGGATGTAAAGCTTCCGCCTTATTATGTTAATCATCCCCTTGCTAGAAAAGATTGGGCTATGTATTTGGAAACTGTTCAACAAGTAGACAAAGAGGTTGGAGAAATACTTAATAAATTGGACAAAGAAGGCCTTTCTGAAAACACTGTAGTTATGTTTATAGGAGATCAAGGAAGACCTATGGTAAGATCAAAACAGTTTTTATATGATGCGGGCATCCAAACACCTTTTATAATGCGTTGGCCAGGAAAAATAAAACCAGGAACTGTAAATGATCAACTCATAAATAATTTAGACCTAGCAACTACAAGTTTGAAAATCGCCAATGCAACGGTTCCAGAATACATTCAGAGTAAAGACTTTCTTCAAAGTGATTCTCAACGAGACTATGTTTATGCAATGAGAGATCGTAGAGATGAGACGGTAGACAGAATACGTATGGTAAGAAGTAAAAAATATAAATACATTCGAAATTATTATACAGATAGGCCTTATACTCAGTTTAATGCCTATAAGAAGAATTTTTACCCGGTGTTAACCTTAATGCAAGTGATGTATAAGAAAGGAGAGCTTAATGCAGATCAAGCACCATTCTTTAGTAAATTTAGACCTTCGGAAGAATTTTATGATTTGAGCGCCGATCCTTTTGAATTACATAATTTGGCTGATTCTGAAACACATAATTCTGAAAAGACTAAACTTGAAAATGAGCTAAACAAATGGTTAAAAGAAACAGATTTAGGAACTTATCCAGAGGACCAAAAAGAAATAGAATTTGCAAATCAATTAATGCAGGGTAAGTTTAAACAGAAAATGGAAGCAAAAGGACTTTCTCCAGATATTTCTGATGAAGCATACTTAAACTATTGGGAAAAAACTTTATTAAGTAAGGATAGAAAATAAAAATATAATACCAATAAATACACCCTATAACAATTAATACAAAATATAAAGAAATGATAATTAATAAAATTTGTAAAAGTCAATACCTATTAATAATTATGGGGCTTATAGTTATTTTGGGTCAGTCGTGTAAGGAGAAATCTGATACGCAACCTCAAGAGGCACCATCAGTAAAACCAAACATTATATATATTCTTGCTGATGATATGGGTTATGGAGATTTGGGAAGTTATGGACAAAAAATAATTAAAACTCCTGTGCTTGATAGAATGGCTAATGAAGGTATGCGATTTACACAACATTACTCAGGAAGTACGGTTTGTGCACCTTCGAGAGGCGTACTTATGACCGGGTTGAATACAGCTCATGCTTACATAAGAGGTAATTTTTCAATAAAAGAGGAAGGAAATTTACCAATTCCAGATAGTACAGTAACAGTTGCTGAAATCCTGAAAAATGACGGTTATAAAACTGGGGTTATAGGGAAATGGGGATTAGGAGGTCCAAAATCTGTAGGTGGTCCAAACAACCAAGGTTTTGATTATTCTTTTTGTTATCTCGATCAGCGTAATGCTCACGAATATTATCCAGAATACCTATGGGAAAATGAAGAGAAATATGCGTTAGAAAAAAATGTAAATAAGCAAGAGATACAATATAGTCATGATCTTTTCACTAATAAGGCATTGGATTTTGTTAAGCAAAATAAAGAAGAACCTTTCTTTCTATATCTGCCTTATACGATTCCGCATAGTAAGTATCAAGTGCCTGACGATGCACCTTATTCAGATTTAGATATGCCACAGCCAATTAAAAATTATGCGGCAATGATTACTCGCATGGATGGCGATATTGGAAAAATAATTGAGTTGCTTAAAAGTTTAAATATTGATGAAAATACCATTGTAATATTCTCAAGTGATAATGGACCAACGCGCGATGTAAATAAGTATTACGATTGTAATGGTCCGTCACGAGGATTTAAAAGAGACCTTTACGAGGGCGGCGTAAGAGCTCCAATGATTGTGCGTTGGCCAGGTAAAATTAAAGCAGGTACAACAAGTGATTTAATATCTGATTTTTCAGATTTCTTGCCATCCGCTTGTGAAATTGCGGGAATAGAACCTCCTAAAAATATAGATGGAATTTCTTTTCTTCCAGAATTACATGGTAAAGAACAAAAGGAACATGATTTTCTATATTGGGAATTTTATAAGTACCATTATGGATGGAAAGAAGGTGGCGACCCTAAGAAAAGAAATTCATTTGAAAGTCAAGCTGTAAGAATGGATAATTGGAAAGCTGTTAGAAGTGGTATAGCAAAGAATCCAAATGCAAAACTAGAACTTTACGATTTAAGCACAGATATAGGAGAAACTAATGATATAGCAAGTAAGCACCCAGATGTTGTTGAAAAAATAGAGCAGTTAATTGAAAACACACGTTATGATGTAGAGTTTTTTAGCAAGCAGTAATTTTTAAATAGAACTATATATGATTAATAAGTTTGCAAAACATGTAGTTGTTCTTTCTATATGCTTTATTTCTCTTGTAAATTTTGCACAGCAAAAAAATATTGATGCTTCTTCGGTTGTATCTTATTTAATAGATCATCAAAAAGAGAACGGTGCCTTTGGCCCACATAATAAAGAATATACAGATTTAGCTTGGAATTATCCAGCCTTGCATACGCTTAAAATTCTTGGAGCAGAAATACCAAGAGAAAAAGAAGCTTTTGAAAATGGTAATAAATCTTGGATTGAGATAAATTCTAGAAAAAATGGACCTTGGTATTGGTCCTTTTTTCAAAAAGCTCATTTGTACAAACTTTTTAATAGCACCAATGTAGATTTTGAAATTGGCGTAAAACGAAACCAGAACTGGGAGATTAAATTTAAGCCAAGAAAAAATTACTTAGAGGTAAGAGGATATACTAAGGGGCATTTTTTTGATATACCATCGTTGTGGCATATGTTGGGAGCATTGTATTTGTTAGATGGTAATGTTTCAAATAAAGAGTATGTAGAAAACTATTTAATAAAGCGACAGGCAGAGAATGGTGCTTTTGTGGATGATGTTACAGATTCGCCTACCTCTGAAAATGCCGAAACAAATTTAATAATTACTAGTTATGCAATCTTAACATTAAAGCGTTTAGGCAAGGAAATCCCTAATACAGAGAAATGTATTGCTTGGCTTCAATCGTGTCAAACAAACGAAGGCGGGTTTAAATATAGTCCAGATAGTAAAGAAACTAGTAATAAAGCAGATGTTTGGTATACTTGGTCTGCAATACAAGCTTTAAAAGCATTGGGAGCTAAACCTAAAAATACTAAAAAATGTATTATTTGGTTAAATTCACTTGAAAATTACGATGGAGGTTTTGGAGATAGACCAAAATGGAAATCTAGACTATATAGTACGTACTACGCGGTTTCTTCATTAAATGCACTCACATTAAATGCTACAACGGCTATTACTTCAAAAAGTCGAAAACAAAAAACAAAGATTATACCAGAAAACAAGTACTCCATTTTTCAATCCTACCAAAAAAGTCCTTCTGGAGGAGAAGGCATGATTGATTCTATAGTTAATATGAAAATAAATTTGATTGGGGTAAAATCAAATATAAAGACGATTGATTTAAATAAAGGTATAAGCTCCCAAGTAGAGAATAATAGGAGGTATGCAAAACAAAAAGGATATCCTTTAGAGGTTTTAGAATTACCTGAAAATTACAGTCATAAGTTGTTATGGCCTAATAGACAAAAAGCAGATCATGTTTCTAATTTTATAATTCCACCAAACTTATCAGAATCAGAAGCACAGATATATAAAATAGCTTATTTTGCTGGACAAACAGGACTTACTTGGAAACGTTTTAAAAGTGAAGTTATACGCCCAATTAAAAAATTAAAAAGCAGCACACTTTTTTACCCAGAATTAGATTATACAATGCTAAACGCGTATAAGGTTTATGACGATGGTTTGGGTAGTGGCAATGGTTATAATGCCGTACCTGGTGCGCATTTTGGAAATATAGATTGGGTTAGACATTTTCCTTATAAAGAACGTTGGGAAGGTGTTTTACCTATTATTGCAGATGGAGATGCTCATGGCAATGTAGTAAAATGGCGAAAAAATTTGTTGCAATTTAGAAATGTATTTATAGCTAAAGACTATAATTATAAGGACTATATAGATGCTTCATTAAATGATAGATCTGTTTGTGTTATTCATATGCCCTCCGGTGCCGTTAGGTATTATGGCGGAATGGAGGCTATTGCCTACTTAAAAAAACACAGGAAAGTATGGCAATGGTGGGAAGATGAATAAAAAGAAAATTTAAATAACAAGGTAGTTTTAGTTTAAATATTAATTAAATTAATATTTTACTAATCGTTATATATCATATAATTTCAAAAGAAATAATATATAAAATAAAACTTGGTGTAATTTATCACACTAAATTAAAATAATTATATACATGCATAAGTTGTTCTTGACATTTTTATTTTTTTATTCCTATTTAGGATATACTCAAGAATTTAATCAGGATTATTTAATCGATTATATTTCAACAGATCAAGGACTCTCTCATAATTATGTGTCTCAGGTCGTAAGCGATTCTTTAAATTTTAAATGGATTGCATCAGAAAATGGGCTTATTAAATATGATGGCAATAGTTATACAACTATAAAACCAGGACCAAACTATCCTGGGCTTCATAATGAAAATATTGAAACCCTTTTTATAGATAGTAAGAACAATCTTTGGATTGGAACTAAGAGTGGTGGTTTGTCTAGAATAACATTAGAAACTGGTGAGTTAGATAATTTTAATACTGTGCTAACAGGTAACGAAAGAGCAGCATTAAGAGTTCGGGCAATTAATGAGGATTCCAATGGGAATATATGGGTTGGAACTAGCGAAAATGGTCTTTTTGTTATTAATAATACTTATAATGAATTGTTGGAACATTATCCTTTTAAACAGGTTCTTAGTATCATAAAAGATGATTATGGTAATATGTGGTTTGGCTCTAAAAATACTTTAAAAAAGTATGATCCTTCAGAAAAACGAGTTTTTTCATTTGTACTAGATGAAGAACTTTCTACTATAACAGATGTAGTAGAGGATGCTAAACGTAATTGTTTGTGGATAAGCACATTGTCTGATGGAGTTCAAGAAAATAAAAAAATTTTTCAACTAGATTTTACAAAATTAAGTATTAAAAAATTTAGTACTGGAATTGAAACAGATTATTTTCCAACACTTCATTTGGATAATACAGACAGCCTATGGATTGGTACATGGGGAAATGGGTTGTATAGGTATAATGAGGGTTTACAGGAGTTTGAAAAAATAAACTTGGTATATCCTCCAAATGAAAAAAACACGGTTAATTATGATATTGTAATAAATATCCATAAAGATAAAGATAATGTGTTGTGGATAGCAACAGGATTAGGAGGCATAGTAAAATTAACAGAAGGAAAAGGTTTTAAAAACTTAGATGCCCTTGTTCAAAATTCAGTTTTAAAGGAAAATCTTGTTATACTTTCAATACTTAAAAAAGAAAAGTTTTGGCTTGGAACTTTACGCAATGGTCTATTTATTGGAGACTCTCTTTCAAGCCTCAACCAAGTTAGAGAAATCGGAAATAAAAAAGTACTATCTATTTATGAGGATAATTCTATTTTCTATGTTGGAACTCCCGATGAATGTTTTTTATTAAATGCTTCTGGCGAAAAAATAAGTTCTATTAAAATTCCTTTAGCTACAGCTTACTTAGCAGAAAAGGAAGGATTGATTTGGGTAGGTACGCAACAAGACGGGGTTATTTTATTAGATGTCTCTAATCCTAAAAATCCGGTTATTGGAGATCAGTTTACTTACAATACTGAAAAAAAATCATTAGGAAGCACCCGAATTACTTCTGTAGTTCGAGATAGTGATAACAACATGTGGATAGGAACCTACAACGGCATGTATATGTATGACTATAGGAATAAGGAATTTGTTCATCATGCTGAGTTTTTCGATGAGTCTTTACCGGCTATCATTAATGTAGCATTTATAGATAATGGTTTTATATGGTTAGGAACTCCCGAAGGTTTGTTTAAATTAAAATATATAAATAATACATTAAAGTTAATAGATAAATTTTCAAAAGCAGATGGACTTTACAATGATTTTATTTGCGGAATTACGAGTCATGACAATATACTTTGGTTAACCACTACCACCAATTTAGTTCGCTTAAATATCAAGGATAAGTCTTTCGTAGAATATGGAAGAAATGATGGTGTTTACACATCGCAATTCTATATAAGAAGTTTTTATAAGGATGATGCTTCGTGGATTTATACAGGTGGTTTAGGGAATTTAACATATTTTCAGCCTGATAATATAAAAAAAGAAATAGTAGAAAATACCGATATTACATTAACACATTTATATGTTAATAATGAGGTGGTAACACCTAGCAATCCTAAATATGAATTTGTCAATCTTAATAAAGATTTTAGTTATGTTGAGGATATTGAATTTACTCATAAAGAAAAGTCGTTTGCAATAGGTTTTGCAAGTTCCAATTTTGCAAACAAAGTCAATAATTATAGATATAAGTTAGAAGGCAATCAAGACAATTGGGTAAATTTAAAGTCACAAAACGAGGTTCATTTTGTTGGATTGCCACCAGGTAATTACAAGCTACTAATAAGCTCGTCAAAAGATTTACAACAATGGTCTAGACCAAAGCCGCTTAATATAAAGATTAATTATGCACCTTGGCTTAGTCCATGGGCTTTTTTATTATATTTCGTAGTATTTACTTTAGTAATTACCAGTTTTTATTATGTGCTATTAAGGCATTCCAAACTGCGAAATACATTAAAAAAGGAACAAGAATTAAGTGAAGCTAAATTTACATTTTTCACTAATATTTCTCACGAATTTAGAACACCACTTACGTTAATTACGGGGCCTGTTAAAGAGCTTATTTCAATGACGGATTTAAAAACAGAGGTAACCGAAAAACTAATTACTGTAGATAAAAATGCAACACGTTTACTTAACCTTATTAATCAATTACTTGATTTTAGAAAAGCAGGCCATGGACTATTAAAACTAAATGTAAGTGATGGGAATTTTGCTCGATTTACAGAAGAAGTGTTTCTTTATTTTAAAGAACAAGCTGCGGAAAAAAACTATCATTATGAGTTTAGTAAATCTAAAGACTCCATTGATTTTCCTTTTGATAGAAATAAGATAGAAATTGTATTATGTAATATAATTTCCAATGCTTTTAAGTTTACTAAAGAAGGTGGAACTATAAAACTATCTGTAAGTGAAGAAGATAATTTTTGTGTATTAAAGCTTCAAGATAACGGAGCTGGAATGAGCCAGGAATTTCAAGATAAAATTTTTAATCGCTTTTTTCAAATACAAACAACAAATACCTTCGATTTTATTGGTAGTGGTATAGGTTTAAGTTTTACCAAGAAAATTGTTGAATTACATCATGGTAAAATAGAAGTTAATAGTGCAATAAATAAGGGAACTGAATTTATAATTAAATTTCCTTTATCTATTAATTATAGCGTTAAAGATATTGATTTAGATACTAAGAATACTGATAAGATTGAAATATATGAAAAACTTGATCTTGATGATTTAAATATTAAAAATTTAGATATAGAACAAAAGGACAATACAATATTAATAGTAGACGATAATAAGGACATTAGAAAGTATATCCGTCAGTTTTTATCACCGCATTACAATATATTGGTGGCTAAAAATGGAAAGCAATGTATAAAAATAGCATCAAAAGAAAATTGCGATTTAATACTATGTGACATAATGATGCCAGTAATGGATGGCTTAACAGCTTGCAAAAGTTTAAAATCCAATATAAGTACGTCCCATATTCCAGTAATTTTGCTCACCGCACGATCATCTAACATGTATGAAATTAAAGGTTTAAAAACAGGAGCAGATGATTTTATAACAAAACCTTTTGATCCTCAGATTGTAAAAGCAAGAATTGCTTCACTTCTAGAAAATCGATCTAAAACCAGAGAGTATTTTTTAAATAAAGTACGCTTTGAACCAACGGTTTCAAAAGTTGAAACAGGTAATTTTGAACTTGAATTTATAAATAAAGTAATTACTGCTGTAGAAGAAAATCTTACTAACGAGGAATTTGGAATTAATAGTTTGATTGATATTTGCCATATGAGTCAATCTACGTTATACCGAAAAATTAAATCGCTTACAGGGCTTTCTCTTACAGGGTTTATTCGTTCGATTAGATTAAAAAAATCTGCCGAGTTAATTCTTACTGAAAATATGAAAATGGCCGATGTTGCTATGCAGGTAGGGTTTAACGATTATAAATACTTTAAAGTCTCCTTTACAAAGCAATTTGGATGTCTTCCGTCCAAGTATAAATCAAAAATTAAGTTGCAAGTAAATAATGGTTGAATTTATGCAAAAAGCATGTTATTAATAGATTATTATAGGTGATTTTGATTTATTCACCCTATCAATTGAATCATTTGTCTCTATTAGAGCAGCTGTACTTATATAATTTTGTTTCATAAATTATTATATCCCAAATAATTTTTAATAAATAGGTGTTCGCGCAGAAACATTAACGGAAAGTAGTGACGTTTTTACTATCCCAATTGTTTTTAATATTGCGAATTAAGGAATGTATTAGTAATAAGTATTTTAATTTTAGAATTAAATAACTAATAATCTAAAGAATAAGAAACTAAACATGGGTAAGCCAATACGTTATTACATTTATAAACGCTCTTTTTTATTACTATTTTTTATAGTTGTATCCTGTAGTAAAGAAACCAAACTTAAACAAAACAATAGGAAACCAAATATCTTATTTCTTAGTATAAATGATGTCAATGATTTTGTAGGCTTTTTAGATGGTAGATACAAAGCTATTACACCAAATATGGACAAAGTTGCCGATTTGGGAGTTAATTTTGAAAATGCTCACTGCACAACGCCTTCCTGTGGCCCTAGCAGAAATGCTATCTTATTTGGACAGCATGCCTTTAATTCAGGTTTATATCGTTATAATAAGGATATGCAAGAGGTGCAGGTTGAAATACGAAAAAAAACTCCAGAATTTATTTCTTTACCACAATTACTTAAAGAAAATGGATATAATACATTTGCATCTGGAGAAATTCATTGCTATAATTGGACATATACCCACATGCATGGTAAAAATGAATGGACAGGACACTACACTCCAAAACAAAAGGAGATGAAGCCTATTGAAGATTTAGGTTATACGTTTAGTAAATCTCGGAAATTTTATCCTACCCTAAATGATGACTCAGACTACCAGTCGTATGATGTGGTTAATTACGGAATTGAAATACTTGAAAAAAAACATGAAACTCCTTTTTTTCTTGCATTAGGTTTATATGAAGGACATTTACCTAATATGATTCCTAAAAAATATTTTGACTTATATAATGAATTAGAAATCACTCCTACTTATTTAGAAGATTTGGATGTCTTCCTTTCAAATATAAATCAAAAATTAATCTACAAACCCAAACCAAGATATAACAATTTATTAAAAAGCTTTAGTGGTGTAGTGGCTATTTGTGATTTTATAAAATAAATATGTTAACTGTCTCAGGTTTGTTATGTGGTTTCTTAAAATTCAATGTATTAATTAGCTGAAGTGCTTTAAAACTATTTGTTTTTTATAATTAAGAAAATAGATTTTTTTACAACGGAAAAAAGCTCTGTGAAAAAATGAAGTTATAAGAACCCTTTGTTTTATTCGGTTTAATGGCAATTTTGATTTATTCCCCCTAAAAATCGAATTATTTGACCTAATTGAAACCTCAATTCTAATATAAATTTGACCTATTAAGTTTCTATAATAGATAGCTTATAACTAATAGTTTTTATTTGTGATTTTAACAACTACTAAAACCAAAATTAAACAAAGTAAATTATGAAAATAAAAGTACTTGAAAGAAAACTATTTTTGAAAAGGCAAATCAAGGTATGTTTAATTGTGTTTTTTATTTCAATAAGTATAAATGCAATACACGCACAAGCCCAAACAAATAAAATTACAGGTGTAGTTACCGGTGCAGGTTTACATTAGCAGGAGCTAGTGTATTAGTGAAAGGCACGAATATAATCCTCTAGTTTTTCAAGACAAACATTGTTATTTATAACCCCTCAAAATAAGGCAAATAATTTGCCTTAGTATTAGCTTTAAATTATTTGTATTATGAAAAAAAGTACTTTATTACCTCAATTAATATATGTGTTCTTCACTTTTCAAATATTATTATGTAATAATATTCTAGCCCAAAATCAAGAAGAATGCTTTGATTATAACAAAACAGCATTATTTACAGGCCTATGGTTTGGAGATGGAGAAGCCAAATTTGAAAATAGTAAAATAATAGATGGGGTTACCTATCATGGAGGTAAAATTTGGGCCATAAAGGAGTATAGAGATGAGGTGGTTGAAGCTTTTGGTGATGGATATGGGATAGAGGGAATCTACTGGGATCTAGAACGATATGAAAATATTAAAAAAGAATTAAATACAACGCCT
Source organism: Algibacter amylolyticus (assembly GCF_014202225.1). Taxonomy (GTDB): domain Bacteria; phylum Bacteroidota; class Bacteroidia; order Flavobacteriales; family Flavobacteriaceae; genus Algibacter_B; species Algibacter_B amylolyticus. Next base: position 91,438 of record NZ_JACHGE010000006.1, on the reverse strand, counting down.
CTACCAACATCTGCAGAAGGAACTGCAATAGAAAAAAGATTAAATAATATCATTTTTTGGGTGCATCCAGACGGTACTTTTAAGGACTTTGATCCAACCCATGCTCAAAGTACATCTCCTATTATTGCAGCTCCAGCTGAGGTAGTTGATACTAGAAGTAAGGTTTTATCTTGGATGATGGGTGTTGTTTATACCGAAGGTTTTCGAGGAGGAAGAATAATAGATGATAGAGGTGACATTGCTTTAGAAAAAATGCAAAAAGCGTTTGATTTGATTAAAACTGCAGGCTTTGAAACAGCAACCTTAACGCGAGAAGATAAAAACACATCAACCCCTAAATATGCAATTAAGATTAAGGAACCAGATTTTAAAATTCTACATGCACTTCCGTTTCGAAGATGGCACAGAGTTCCTGGAATGCCACCGGCTGTTAATGGAGAAGTATCACCTCCATCAGACGTAGTGCAATATCCAAGTTGCTTTTTAAGTATAAATTCGATAAACCAAGAAGATAAATTAGTAATTAAAAATCCATTAAACCAAGGAGATAGTTTAACAATCAAGTTACCAAATGGTTTACAAACTGCAGAATGCAAAATTTTTGATATCCAAGGAAAAGTAATAGATAAATTTAATATTACAGGCAATGTGCAAACTTACCCTCAAACAGCTAAATTAAGTAATGGATTATATTTTATTAAAGTGTATTTTGAAGGTCAAGTAAAGAGTATAAAGTTAATTATTAAATAGATTACTTATTTATCGTCAAAATATAAACGATACACTCAAAATAAGATATAACAATTAGTTAAAATGTGTTGGCATTTAAGTAGCTAAGTTTGTGTCTTATTATAATTGCTTTTGTTAGTTTTTGTTTAGTAGGGAATCTCCTTTTATTTTAACTAATTTTTATTAGAAAAAGTTGAGTATAGTGCATTGTTTTATAATGCAAAAAAAAGATTTTAAAGAATAAAAAGAAATATATCAAGAATAAGCATGAATTTTTATAAATCGTCTGTTTTACTAGGGTTAAAGACTAAATTTGATTTATTCCCCCTAAGAATTGAATCATTTGACCTAATAAAAACAACAGTTGTATTCTATATTTGACCTATTAAGTTTTAGTAATAAAAGACTTTGAAAAAAATAATTTTTATCTGTGATTTTTAACAACCATTAAAACCAATATAACAAAAACTAAATTTAGTAAATATGAACATAAAGATACTTGAAAGAAAACTATTTTTAAAAAAGCAAATCAAGGTTTATTTAATTACCTTTTTGTTATCACTAAGTGTAAACGCGTTACATGCACAAGAGATAAAAGGTGTCGTCACCGGGTCAGGTTTACCATTAGCAGGAGCCAGTATAATAGTTAAGGGAACAAATAAAGGTGTAGTTACCGATTTTGATGGTAATTATTCTATTAACATAGCAGCAGGACAAACATTGGTTTTTTCCTATATAGGCTTTATCAATGAAGAAATTTTAATAAAAGATCAAACTATTATTAATGTAGTAATGGAAGAAGATCTTTCTACTCTAGATGAGGTTGTTATTGTCGGTTATGGAACACAACTTAAAAAAGAAGTTACTGGTGCCGTAGGACAAGTAAAAGCAGAAGAATTAGAAAAAGTAACAACTTCTGATATTGGTACAGCTTTACAAGGTCAAATAGCAGGTGTTAATGTATCATCTTCATCTGGTGCTCCTGGAGAAGAAGCAAATATATTAATTCGTGGTTTTAGTTCATTAATAGATGGACAAAACGGACCGCTATATGTAGTAGATGGTATTCCTTTTGATTCGGACCCTGGTTTAAGTATTAGTGAAATTGAATCTATAGATGTATTAAAAGATGCAGCATCGGCTTCAATTTATGGTACACGTGCTGCTGGTGGTGTTATATTAATTACAACCAAAAAAGGTAAAGTTGGCCAAATGAGTATCCGTGTAAATTCAGAATATGGATTTCAAGATATCAACCCAACGTTCGATCTTATGACTAAGGAGCAGTATACTTATGTGCAGCTAACAAGCACAAGTATCAACCAAGTTAAAACTAAGGGTAATGTAGATGGAGATATCCATAGAAATCCAAATAATTTCACAAACAATAGCACCTTAGATGATCTATTGCTAAATGATATGGCACCTATTCAAAATCACTCTATTAATATATCTGGCGGAAAAGAGGGTTTAACATATAGTTTTAATGGTAATTATTTTGGTCAAGAAGGTATTTTTTATAATTCAGATTTTAAAAGATATAACATCAGGTCCAATGTGGAGTTTAAAAAAGATAAATGGAAGGTTATAACAGGCTTAAATCTTAGAAGAGATGAAAAGCTGGTGCCTTTAAGTGGCTTAACAAATAGAATTTATCGTTTAAGACCTTTTACAACTCAAATAGACTTAGATACTAACTCTTTAGAAAATGCTGCGGCACCTATAGGCAATCCTAATCAGGATTACTTTCTAAATGATGCTAGACGTATTGCTAGTCAAGCAAGATCTTTCAAAACAACAGATGAAAGATTTATAAATACGCATACGGGTAATATTCAAATAGAGTTTGATCCCATTAAAGAATTAAAGTTTACTGCACGATTTGGAGCAACTTATTCCGATCAAAAACAAGAAAGACAAGTACCAAGATTTGATGTTTTTGATACTGATGGTAATTTAATCTCCGATCCAGATAACATAACGTCAATTAGACTAACAGATATTACATATTCTAAAATCACATCAGAGCAGTTTGTTAATTATAAAAAACAATTAGGAAAACATAACTTCAACCTATTGCTAGGTACATCTTTTGAAAAGTCAGAAAATGAACGTTACCGTGTAGAAAAAAGATCGAACATAAACCCTGCAATTACCGTATTGGATAATTTTTCAGATATTGGAACAGTAGAGTCTGGAGGTCAGGATTATACAAGAACGCTAATTGGGAACATTGCAAGAATCCAATATAATTTTGATGGTAAATACCTATTAAGTGCGAGTGGTAGATATGATGGCTCTTCTCAATTTAGTAAAGATAATAGATGGGGCTTTTTTCCATCTGTATCAGTGGGTTGGAATATTTCAGACGAACCATTTTGGAAGCCTTTAAAAAAGACAGTAAACTCGGTTAAAATGAGAATGGGGTATGGTACTACTGGTAATGATAGATTTAGTGCTTATAGTAATCAAACCGTTGTTCAAGTTGGAAGTGATTATGTTTTTGGAAGTGATAATGCATCAGGTGATATTAATAACCCTGCTTCTGGAAATATTGTTCTAGGAACAACGCAGGTTGACTATGCCAATGCAGATTTAAAATGGGAAACTAATGTAGAAACAAATTTAGGTTTCGATTTAGGGTTTTTTAAAAACAAATTAACTTTTACTACAGATGTTTATAAGAATGAGAAAGAAGACTTACTTTATCAAGTAATTAATCCACCTTCTACGGGTGTAAGCGGTAATAACGGAACAACTATCTTCAATGTAGGTAACATGCAAAATACAGGTGTGGAATATGGTTTAAAATACAAACATAAAGGTAGGGAATCTGGTTTTGATTGGAACGTGGCTGCAACGTATACTAGTAATAGTAATGTGGTTACAAAAACAAGTTTAAACAACCCAATTATTTATTTAGATGGAAGTTATGTTTCCGATGCTGGTACCCAAGAGTTGGTAAGTGTTATTACCGAAGGTTATGAAGCTGCTGCTTTTTTCTTAAGAGAAACGGATGGTGTTATAAAAACACAAGAAGAGCTTGAAGAATATAAAACTATTGACCCGGGTGCACAAATAGGAGAGTTTAGATATATCGATCAATTAACAGTAGATACTGATGGCGATGGTGTTGCAGATGCAGGGGATGGAACTATTGATGATGATGATAGAGTATACTCCGGTAGTGGAACTCCAGATTGGGAAGCTGGCCTAAATATTTCAGCAAACTATAAAGGTTTCGATTTCACCATGCAATGGTATGGAGCCTTTGGAGCAGAAATCATGAATGGAGGTAAGGCTTATGCGTATCAAGTAGGAACACATAGAGATCTTTTTTATGCTTGGACAGAACAAAATCCAACATCAGATATTCCATGGTATGATGGTGGTCAATCATCATCTTATAGAGGTGCCTCTGGATATTTTTTAGAAGATGGAGACTTCATAAGATTAAGAAATGTATCCTTAGGCTACAATTTACCTAAAAAGGTACTCAATAACTTAGGTTTTAGTAAATGTAGATTTTATATACAAGGTCAAAACCTACTTACCATAACAGATTATACTGGTTTTGATCCGGAAGTAGGAGGTAATGGGTTAAGCACCCGAGGAATAGATCAAGGAAGATATCCGCTAACTTCACAATATAGATTAGGTGTTCAACTTCAATTTTAATAAAATACCGATGGAAAATAAAGACAAAAAAATAAAATTAAAGATGAAAAATACATTAAAGAATGGAATAATTCCTCTTATGCTTTTTGTAATTACATTGCATTCATGTACAGAAGAGTTAGATCAGGTAAATCCAAATGCACTTACAAACGAAAGTTTTTGGCAGAATACAGGTGATTTAAATGCGGGCTTAAATGCTGTTTATGCGTCGTTAAGAGATGAAAATATTATAGGTACTTTGTTTGAGCCTTATCGTACAGATGTAGCGGTACCAGGAACACAAAGAAATTTTACTTCAGGGAACCCTATATACGATCAAACATTTGATTTAACCACAGACGAAGTTCAAGATAAATGGGATGCTTGTTTTACCGGAGTCTTTAGAGCGAACCAAGTTATTGATGCTTATGAAGATTTAAAATCTAGTTTTGGAGATGAAAGTTCGCAAGATGCAGGAATAAGAATTGTTGCTCAAGCAAGAGCACTTAGAGGATATTATTATTATGTGCTTCATAATTCTTATAACAATGGTTCTTTACCATTATTTGCCACGGTTCCTGCAACGTTTGATGAGTTTCAAAAATCATTCTCTTCATCTGATGATATTAAAGAATTTTATAGAGAAGATTTGCAATATGGTTTAGAAAATTTACCAAAAACATATAATGATTGGGGCGATGTAGGTTCGGGTAACTTAGGACGAGTAACAGCAGGTTTCTGCGAAGCCTTAATTGCTAAAAGTTATATGAATGAAAATGATTTTACAACTGCAGAACCAATACTTTTAAATGTAATTAATAATTACAACTATAATTTAGCAGATAATCTAGAAAAATGTTTTACCGGAATTGATGAGTTTAATAACGAGTCTATTTTTGAAATTAATTATAAACAAATTGGCGTTGAGTTAGGTACAGACGAGAAAAATGTATCTCAAAGAATTTCATCAATACTAAATATAAATAGAGTTATTCAACCTTCATCTTGGATAACACTAAAGTATAGAGCAGAAAAACCAGATCCATTGGATGATGCAAATTATCTAAATAGAAATCTTTATGATAGAAGTAATGGAGACCTTATTGGTGTAGACGAGAATGTTTTGAGAAAGTATAGTTTCCGAATGGGTAATTCTATTTCTTCGGTAGATGATGTAGATTCTCCGATGTACGGTGTTACAACTGGCGAATATGGTATAAGTAGAAATGCTAGATCTCATGCTAAAGCTTCTCCTAATTTTTGGAAAAAATTTACAGGTTGGAATACTGAAAATGGTGGAGATGGAGAAGATCAAGACCCAAGTGTTGATGGTAGATCGGGTATAAATATCCCTGTGATTCGTTTAGCCGAAATTTATTTATTATATGCAGAATGTATGATTGAAAAAGGCGATTTAACCGAAGCTTTAAGGTATATAAATAGAATTAGAAAAAGATCGCATCTTATTTTATTAGGAAACGAAGGTATTGGCGAATTTTCTGGAAATTCTACTTACATGAATGATATTGATATGGATCCTGATAATGGAGAACAAACTGTAAATATTGATAATTTAAGAGAGCATTTAAGGTTTACAGAAAAACCATTAGAATTAGCATTAGAAGGTGTAAGGTATATAGATTTAAGACGTTGGGGAGTTTGGAAACAACAATTACAAGCCATTGCATTACCAGAATATGATGCTTTTAGTTATAGACAAAATATAAATGGAGCTAACCCTATAAGGTTTAGATGTTTTATTGTACCTACAGGAGAAGTACCACCGCTTGAAACGCTTAGAAATCCTAATAATATTGAAACTAATACAAATAGAAGAACTAAAGAAGCCCATTTAAAAGATCATTTATTAGGATCTCAAAATTTCAATGAAAGTTTGCATTCTTATTTCCCAATACCTCAAGATGAGATTAACTCTAATTTAAACTCAAATTAATTTTTATAATTATGAATAACATATTAAAAATTTTGTTTTTACTGCCTATTATACTTATTACTAGTTGTAATGAAGATGATTACGAAACACCGCCATCTTTTACGGACCTTTTTATTACAATGAGTTCTGGTGCAAATGAGGTTAGAGATTCAGAGGTTAATCAATTTTTCTCCTTTAGCGATATTTCCGCCGGAGCATTGGTTACCGAATGGACTATTCCAGATAATTCATTTTTTCTAGAAGGTCCAATACCGAACAATTTGCCTCATCACGATAGCTATATTAAAGAACCTGTAACTAATACTTCAAATGAAAAAACTGTTAGTGTCCTATTTAAAAAAGGTAATTCAGATACTCGAATAAAGTATTATGGTGAGTTTGCAGATTCTACATCTTACCGGTATAATGTTTTCGATGTAGAAACCAATACATCTATTGAAGATACAATTGCTACCGTTAATATAGACGGAAAATGGATTGCAGAACACGAATTTTCAATTGATGTGTATGATACCGTTGTAGCTAAACCGGAAATTAGATACTTAAATGAAACCATTATAGATTATGAAAATACATCAGTTGTAACATTAAATGTTGGTGATAAATTAATTATTGAGGATCAAAGTAATTTTGTGGAGAATAATAATGCAAGACCGCATTTTACAACATGGAAAGTTTTAACTAATGAAGAAAACGAGGAGGATAGAATTACAATAGATAGTCAATCACTAGATAGAGAAGGTGATTTTGAGAAAAAAGTTATAGACACAATAACGTTTAATACCATAGGTGATTATAAGATTGAGCTCTTATCTAGAAGGTCTCGTACCGAAACATTAAATGAAAGTAGCGATACTTTTATTATTCCAACTACTTTTAATGTCGAGCCTTAGGAGTTGGTGTATTTAACTTAGCATAGTTAAATAAATAGCAACAACGCAATGATTTTTTTTGAACACCTTCTGTTTTAAGGTTAGTGATTTTAAGGTGGTTGTAGAAATAAAGTAGTTGTTGAAGTTAATAATATAGATCATTGATACCAAAGGACAATAATCTAATTAATATAGAAAATGAAATCAAATATGAAAAAGCATATCTTATCCTTCCTTAATAAATCTTATTTGTTATTATGTTTTTTATTAGTCTTATCATGTAATAAGGCAAAAAATAAAATACAACAAACCGATAGCAAACCAAATATTGTCTTAATTTATATGGACGATCTTGGATATGGAGATGTAGGGTTTAATGGAGGCGAAATAGCAACACCACATATCGATAATTTAGCAAATGGAGGTATGGTTTTTGAAAATGGGTATGCAAGTTCGGCAACCTGTACACCAAGTAGGTATGCTCTTTTAACAGGGATGTATCCATGGAGAAAAAAGGATGCCAAAATACTTACAGGAACCGCACCTCTTTTAATAGATGAAAATCAAGAGACCATTGCTAAGGTCTTGAAAAAGGCAGGATATACTACAGGTATTGTTGGGAAATGGCATTTAGGTCTTGGAAATGGCACTTTAAATTGGAATAAACAAATTGCTTTGGGACCTAATCAAGTAGGTTTCGATCATTCCTATATAATGGCTGCCACTCAAGATCGGGTACCAACGGTATATATTGAAAATGGAAATGTAGTTAATCTAGATCCTAATGATCCTATAGAAGTGAGTTACGAAGAAAATTTCATAGGAGAACCAACAGCTTTAGATCATCCAGAATTGGTAGAAATGAAATGGCATCACACTCATAATAACAGTATTGTAAACGGGATTCCTAGAATAGGTTTTATGAAAGGAGGTACGAATGCTAAATGGGTAGATACCACCATGTCTAAAACGTTTTTAAAAGAAGCGCAACGTTTTGTCACAGATAATAAGGATAATCCTTTTTTTCTATATTTTGCTTTGCACCAACCACATGTTCCAAGAACTCCTAACCCAAAATTTGTTGGAAAATCTGGAATGGGGCCTCGTGGAGATGTCATTATGGAAGCAGATTGGACTATAGGTCAATTAATATCAACTTTAGAAGAAAAAAATATTTTAAATAATACCTTAATAATTTTTACAAGTGATAATGGACCAGTTTTAAATGATGGATACTATGATGATGCGGTTGAAAAGCTTGGTAGCCATAAACCTTGGGGGGAATTTAGTGGTGGGAAATACAGTCTGTTAGAAGCAGGAACTCATATTCCTTTATTAACCTATTGGAAAGGAAATATTGAGCCAGGTGTTTCTAAAGCCTTAGTCTCTCAATTAGATATATTAGCTTCTTTATCAGATTTAGTAGGTGAAAGTATTACTAAAACTGATAGTAAAAATTTACTAAGCACGTTTTTAGGTAAGAGTTCTGTTGGTAGGACAGAGCTAGTAATTGAGGCCATGTCTAAAACAGCACTTAGAAAAGATGAATGGGTTATGATTCCGCCTCATAAGGGACCTAAAGTAATGAAAAGCCAAAATATAGTAACGGGGAGTTTAGGCGATTATCAATTATATAATCTTATTAATGATATTGGTGAACAAGAAAATTTAGCCCAATCTAATGCATCTAAACTTCATGAAATGATTAAAGTATTTGAAGATATTAAAGGTGAAGATAAAAAAGAGAACTAATAAAAAATAAAATTTGCAAACTAAGATCTTTATGAAAACGAAATTAATTAAAATTAAACAGGTGTTTTTTGTAATTTTTATTACTTCTAGTTTATTTTCATCTTGTCAAGAAAAAAATTTTATTGAAACAGAACAAGAAGTTATTGATAACGAAACGCCAACAAATAATAATCCCGATGAAGAAATTTTAAATACTGATATAAGTGTTATAAATTTTGAACAAGGTGGACCTGTTGGAGGAGGATATCCTAATGTAGTAACTTGGGATCCCAATGAAGCAGGTAAAATTTATTTTGGATCAGATATAGGAGGTACGGGTAAATCAACTAATTATGGTAAAGATTTTGAATCTTCAGCACGAGGTTTAGGATACGAAGATTCACATCAAAAAATAGCAGCTCTTAACGCCATTGATGTAAATGGAAGTACTATAATTGTAGGAGGTACAGGTTTTAAGGGGGCTGGCGGTGAGGTTATTTCTTCATCTAATGGTGGAGAAACATGGAGTCATGATTCGTCCGATATTTCTTTTTCAGCACAAAATAGTAATGCACCATTGCCAACAGGACGTCCACGTTCTACAGACCCTAGTCTAATTCAATGGGTTAGTGGGGCAACTTGGGTGGCTGGCACCTATAAAGATGGTGTTTGGATTTCAACTAACAATCGAAATAGTTGGACCAGGTTAAAAGTATTTAATGGGGATGTATTTGTACGTGCTATGGCTATGTCTCCCGATGATGTGAATACGGTTTATGTAGGTTTATGGGGTGATAATTCATCTATTGAAAATAAAGGGTTATGGCGCATAAGTAATTTAGATAGTTCGCCTCAAGCAACAAAGGTATCAGGTATTCCAGATGTAGTTGAGTCCATAACCGTTTTAGGAAATCGTTTGTATTTGGCTTGCGGAAAATTTGGAGTTAGACGATTTGTTCCATCAAATAATAATCTTTCTGATATTACTGGAAATATAGGTAATACGGTTATGTCTACAGCTATACATGGTGTTGAAAGATCTTGGAATACCGATAGAGTTGTAGTTGGTACTGCTGAAGGTAATGGTGATATTTGGGTTTCAGAAGATAGTGGGTCAAGTTGGACTAATACTACGGCTTCGGGAGTATCGTTTAATCCATGGGGTAGTAATGAAAATTTAATTGTTTTTGAGAAACATGGTAATTGGGCATTAGGAGGCGCAAAATGTGATGTGGCAACAATTCAAATATCTCCACATAATCCTGATGCTTGGGTAGTTTGTTCTACTTCGGCAATTTGGACTACAGATAACGCAGGTAGTTCTTGGCGTCCAGCTAATGGGTTTCAAATTTTAACTTACCGTGATGTTGAGATTAGTAAAACTGGGGTTATTGCTGTTGCTAATGTAGATCATGATGTGTTATTGTCAACCGATCAGGGCTCTAAATGGACGGCAATAGGATTACAAAGCGTAACTACTGGTAATGGATTAAAGTTCTCACCAAATGGTGAAGAATTAGCCTTTGCGGTTAATGAACGAGATAATAATACATCGGATGGTAAATTTGGAATAGCATCAAGTCCTAACACGCCTTTATCTCCAGAAATTAAAGAAATTAGTAACACGGCTTCACCAAAGAGAATTATTGGTTCCTCTTGGGTACATCTTCCTAATAAAACAGAGCGAATTATTGTAGCTATTGATGATGGAGGTGTTAGGACCATAGATCGTAGTAATGGATACTGGTCAAATTGGACTATACGCAGTAACGCATTCATGGGTGCTCAAATTAATAATGGACTTAGATGTGCTGTGGAAACAGATGGAGCCTCAATTACTTTTATTTACGACAGACAAACTGGTGTATGGAGAACCACGGATTATGGTGAAACTTGGAGTCAAATTTTAACAACTACCGCAGGAAGTGATCAAGGTTATTTGGCTTATGATAGTGCTAACGATAATTTATATGTATCCACTCCAAATGAAGTTATTTTATTAAAAAATGCATCGACAGAGATTTCAACGTATAATTTATCGTTTCCAACTAGTAAACCAGGAGCACTAGCTTTAGATTCAGTTGGTCGTTTATTGGTGTATGCAGAGCCACTAATTGCAGGTAATTTTGATTGTGCGTTGTATTGTAATAGCAATCCAAGTACCGATAAAAATATGTGGGTTGATGTTGCAGATGAAACGTTTAAAAGAGTAGCACCACCAGTGACAGATATAGATATTTTAGAAAATCAGGTTGTTTTAACAACTTCGGGAAAAGGACTTCTCGTTTCTAAAAGTTATCCAAATTAATTAAATGTTAAAGTGTTGTTTTTTTAGGTAATTAGTAATGTATGGCTATGGCTCATTAGTACTTGTGAATGTAGGTTGTTTTATTTATCTAAAAGATAGTCAAATTTTTAAACAAAGAAACTTATAGTTTAAATAGATATTGTTACTATTTAAGATGATGGATTCAAATCTGTGTAACCGGCAGATTTAGAATGATTTATAAAATGTATACTAACTAACTAATATAATATTATGAAACGTTTTAAAAAAAATAAGCAGGTATTTTATTGTATTTTAACTCTTTCAAGTTTTTTCTTGGGGTGTCATGAAAAAGATTTTGTTTCCGAGGAAAATAATGAAAGTGTTTTATTAACCCAAAATACTTCATCTAATCTAATTTCGGGAACGATAGCTTTTGAACAGTCTGGACCCGTAGGCGGAGGATATCCTAATGTAGTAACCTGGGACCCTAATGATCCTAATAAAGTTTACTTTGGATCGGATATTGGAGGAACAGGTGTCTCAACTAATTATGGTAAAAGTTTTAAAACTAAATGTAAAGGGTTAGGATACCAAGATTCTCATCAAAAAATAGCTACTTTAAATGCTATTGATGTTAATGGAAGTACAGTAATTGTTGGAGGAACAGGCTTTAAAGGTATAGGAGGAGAAGTAATTTCTTCTACTGACAATGGAGATTCTTGGAACGTGGATTCTTCCGATATTTCTTTTTCCGCTCAAAATAGTAATGTGCCTTTACCAACGGGAAGACCGCGATCTACAGATGCAAGTTTAATTCAATGGGTAAGTGGTTCAACTTGGGTAGCTGGTACCTATAAGGATGGTGTATGGATTTCAACCAATAACCGTTCAAGTTGGACTAAGATAAATAATGTGTTTAATAGTGGTGCAGTTCATGTACGTGCTATGGCCATGTCTCCTAATGATCCTAATGCAGTTTATGTAGGATTATGGGGGGATGATTCATCTATTCCGAATAAAGGATTGTGGCTTATAAGCGGTTTAAATACTTCGTCGCCTTCAGGTACACAAATTTCAAATATACCAGATGTAGTAGAATCTATTGTTGTTTTAGGAAACCGACTTTATCTAGCATGTGGCAGATTTGGGGTAAGAAGATATGTGCCATCTAATGGTAATTTATCTGATATTACTGGTAGTATAGGTACATCAGTTATGTCAACTGCTATAAGTGGGTATGAGAGAAATTGGAATACTGATAGAGTTGTTGTTGGTACTGCAGATGGTGATGGAGATATTTGGCTATCCGAGGATAGTGGAACAACTTGGACTAATACGACAGCTTCGGGAGTATCTAATACACCATGGGATGGTACTCAAGATTTACTTGTATTTCAAAAGCATGGAAATTGGGCTTTAGGTAAATCCAATTGTGATATAGCCTCAATTCAGGTATCGCCACATGATAATAGAAAATGGGTTGTGTGTTCTACTTCAGCTATTTGGACTACTCATGATTCAGGAGTTACTTGGAAGCCTGCTAATGGTTTTCAAATCTTAACTTATCGAGATGTAGATATAAATCAGTCTGGTGTAATTGCAGTTGGGAATACAGATCATGATTTGGTAACATCTAGTGACGGAGGTGCTAATTGGTATTCTGCAGGACTAGGAGGTGTAACTACGGGTCATGGAATCACTTTTTCGCCTGATGGGTCGGAGGTGGCACTTGCCGCTAATGAACGGGATAATAATACTACAGCAGGTAAGTTTGGAATCGTTTCTTCACTTTCCTCATCTTCCCCAATTGTTGACGAAGTTACCGGTACACCTTCTCCTAAGAGGATTATAGGTTGTTCTTGGGTTGAGTTTCCTGGTGGAACTGAGCGTATAATTGCTGCAGTAGATGATGGAGAGATTATAACCTCGGATAGACCTTCAAACAGTAATAATTTTTCAACTAATTGGGTTTCACGTAGCACTCCAGCTTTTACGAACCTCCAATCTAACAATGGGCTTAGGTGTTCAGTGGTAACTAATGGTACTACAACTACATTTATGTATGATAGGCTAACTGGTGTTTGGAGAACGACAGATTACGGTGTGAGTTGGACTAAAATTCTAACGAAACCAGTTGGAAAAGATGAAGGTTATTTAGCTTACGATAGTTCCAATGATATATTGTATGTTTCTACTGATGAAGATGTATTTAGAATTGCTAATGCTTCAGTTGGAGGTTCTCCTTCTGAGGTTAATTTAAACTATCCAAAAGATAACCCAGGAGCAATGGCTTTAGATCCTAGTGGTCGTTTATTAGTATATGCAAGACCTGAAAATGCAAGCAATCCCGATTGTTTTTTATATAGACTTAACAACCCTCATAACACTCAAAATGGTTGGCTTGATAAAGCCGATGATACATTGAGAGAAGTAGCGGCAACAGCAATTGATATGAGCGCATCTGATGATTATATTGTTATAGTAACAGATGGTAAAGGCTTGTTAATTTCTTCTAATGATTAATATTAATACTTAAAAACAAACACCATAGTCGTTGTTATAAAATATAGCACTTATGTTTACTCTTATATTATGATATGTAACACTACAGTTAAATGGAATAAATTAATTATGAAAAAAATGAAAGCCTTATTTTGTATTTTTCTTTATTTACATTGTTGTTCAATAATTGGTCAAGTGCAAGAAATACCATTTAAAAATTTAAAAGCTTTTAATGGTAACACCCATGCTCATTCTATATTATCCTATTCTCATGGAGGTCATTTAAAACGTAGTTCGGGTTTTGTAAAAGGCGACAAGGTCTTGTTTACAGATTCACTTTTTTTAAGTCGACCTAAAAACAAGGAGTTAAAAGAAAACTGGGACCTGTTTCAAGGTTTACCCGAAAAACATTATGAAGAGGCTATTAAGGCCAATTACGATTTTTATTGTGTTACAGATCATTCACAAGAAGAAGCATTTTTTCCTAATGCTACAAATAATTCGTCATGGGCAATTGCTAAAAAACAGGCTGAAATAGCTTCTAAAAATAATTTCTCGGCGTTTATGGGGGTTGAACATTCAGAAAATGATAGCAATAATGGTAGAGGTCATTATAATGTAATTGGCTCGTCTTCTTATATTAATGCGATACGTCCAGGAATTGATATTCCATATTTTTATAATTGGCTTAAAGAGAATCCTAAAAACTTAACAACAGGAAACCCTGTAGTAGTAACCTTCAATCACCCAAATAAAGATCAATTTAATAACTGGGCATATCGTGATGATGAGATTACTGAATTAATAACGTTATTGGAAATAATAAACAACAAAAAACCTAAATATGATGGTTTTATTAATGCTTTAGATAAGGGGTGGAAGGTATCTCCTGTTGCGGGTATCGATAATCATAATTATACAGAAATTCCAGAAGCACAATCAAGAACTTTTGTTTTGGCTGAAAATAATTCACCAAGAGATATTTTAACAGCTATGCGAAAGAGAAGGACTTATGCCTCTTTTGACAAAAACTTGGAGTGTCGTTATTCTGTAAACGATTCAGTTATGGGGAGTACTATTAAGCAATCAAACCTATATAATTTAAAAATTTATATTAATGACCCAGATATAAATGATAATAGTGATAAAATATCTCAAATAGATTTAGTAACGCATCATGGAAAAGTAATAAAGTCTATTAAATCGGAAAATTTAAAGCATAAAAATTATTGGAATATTTCAGTTAAAAATAAAGAAATCGATTCGTATTTGTTTATTCAAGTTTGGGATAATCCCAATCCTAGTAACAATAATGTTTCACCCGTATCTTGGTTAGCACCAGTATGGATTTTAGATTAATACTAAAAAAAGATTTACGCACTTCAAAATCATATATAAAATGACCAACAATAAAATTATTCTCACATTATTAATAACTTTTTCTTGCTTAAGCTGGGGACAGACTAATACTAAAAAAGATGATGTTATAAATAATATAATTAATCAATTAACATTAGAGGAAAAAGTAAGCCTCGTACATGGTTTTATTTCAGATAGTATTCCTCTTCGTTTTGAAAGCGGAGGTATTCCTAGATTAAATATACCAACAATTAAAATGCTTGACGGTCCTGTAGGGTTAAGAGATTTTGATGAAAATCAAGCAACAACTTCGCTACCATCTACGCTTGCACTATCTTGTACTTGGGATACTGAAGCAGTTAGAAAATATGCTAATGTTTTAGCTAATGAAATGGTTTCTTTGGATAAGCAAGTTTTATTTGGCCCTGGAGTAAACCTAATGCGATCACCATTAGGAGGTAGAAACTTTGAATATATGGGCGAAGACCCTTATTTAACAGGAACACTTGCTAATGTTTATATTGATGAATTACAAAAACATAATATTGCGGGTTGTGCAAAACACTTTGTAGCTAACGATATAGATGGCTTAAGACATTTTATTAGTTCTAATTTAGACGAAAGGACCTTAAGAGAAATACATATGTTGCCTTTTGAAAAAATTATTAAAGAAACTAATGTTTGGACTATTATGGCTGGTAACAACCTTGTTAATGGTAAACACGTAGCTGAAAATGATATAATTTTGAATGATATTTTAAGGGGGCAATTAAATTATGATGGTGTAGTTGTAAGTGATTGGAGAGCCGCTTATTCTCCTTTACTTAGTTTTAAAGGGGGGTTAGATATGAGTATGGGCTTTTGTGCTTATGTATACGGTAATGGAGATTTATTACAATTAGTAAGGGATGGTGAAATTCACGAAAATGAATTAAATGAACGAGTTTTTAGAATATTAAAACTTTACGAACGCACCGGGTTATTAAATAATAATGAAAGGTCAGAATTAAATAAAGTTAATACGCCAGAACATAAAAAAGCGGCTTTAGAATCTGCAATTGAAGGTATGGTATTATTAAAAAACAATAATAATTTTCTGCCTATAAACGCTAAAAAGGTGAGCAAAATAATTGTAACCGGACCAGCCTTAAAACGTGTAGCTTTTGGCAAAGGGTCGAGCAAAGTGGATTCAGAATTTTCTATAACACCACTACAAGGTTTAATAAATATGTTTGGTAAGGACAGGCTAATAGAGGTTAAAAGTCTAGAAGACTTTAATCAAAAAGAACTTAATCAATATAAAAATTTTAACTATCCAGTTTTATATTTTGCAGAAGGTCAACAAGGCAGCGAAGGTCATGATATGAAAAGCATTTCATTACGTAATAATCAAAATAATTTAATAAAAAAGTGGAGTGCTATTTTTAATACAGCTGTTATAGTTCAGTCTGCTAGTACTTTTGAAACTCAAACTTGGGAAAGAGATGTCGATGCTATTTTATGTGCATGGTATTCTGGACAATCTACAGGTTCTGCCATTGCCCATATTTTAAGTGGTAAAGCCAACCCAGGAGGGAAGCTTAGTTTTACAATGGCTAAGCAGTTAAATGATTATGGAGCGCACACTTTAGAGACATGGCCACCTCGTGCAATTGTAGACCCTGCTCCGCTTAAAGCTTCTTTTATACCAGAAGAACGTTCGGTTTTGCATGGATATGATATGGATTATAAAGAGGGCGTATTAATGGGATATAGATGGTTCGATACCAAAGGAATTACACCAGCTTATGAATTTGGATTTGGTTTAAGTTACACTACATTTAAAATTACAGATTTTGAAATTCAAGTAATTAATTCAAATAAAAATAATCCTCAAATAAATATAAAAGGGGTAGTAACTAACACAGGTTCAACTAATGGAAGTGAGGTAGTACAAATATATGTAGGAGATCTTCAAAGTTCAGTTATCAGGCCTAATAAGGAATTAAAAGCTTTCGATAAAATTAAATTAGCACCTAATGAGAGTAAAGCTTTTTCTTTTAATTTAACAAATGAAGCCTTTTCTTTTTGGGATGTACAAACTCATGATTGGAAAATTGAGGAAGGAAAGTTTATACTATCTGTTGGAACATCTTCACGCCAAATAACTAATCAAGAAATTATAAGTTTAGACTAACCTTAACTGTTACTCTATTAAATAACTAAAATTGTATTTGAAATTTTAGTTATTTACTAGCTATTTGGTTTATATTTTTTTAGGGACTTACTATTTCATTTTATTTCTAAGATGTTAAAAATTATAATAGAATCAAAATTTTATCTGTGTATTTAGTATGTGAACTTTTGTTCACATACTTTTTAACTTTTAAACTTTTTTACAAAAGCCTCTTTATAGGTAACATTAGACTTTATAAAAATATTAGATGCATGTTTGCGAACTGTGCCATATGAAGTAAACATATTTTTGGATATTTTCTTTTAATTATCACACTTAATAATTTGAATAGCAATTTTAATCTCTCGATTCGTTAAATTATATTCTTTTGCAATATTTCGTTTTAGGATATACGTGTTTTTTAACCGGTATAAATAGCTGTTAATTTCCATTACCGTAACTAAAAAAAAGCCAAAGACACTAAGGGCTGAGTAATAGGTCGGAAATCTCCAAAATAGGTTAGTAACGGTAATAGAATTATTGATAATATAGCAGTAAGGACTAGGTAAGTTTGAATTTTGAAGTATCGTGGCCTTTTAGCTTCTTTTTTAATGGTCATAAAGAAATATATTAAAAAAAGATACTCAATAAAAGATGCAATAATTATTAGAGATTATGATGGCCCTGGATATGGAGTAATTACTCAAAACGAAAAGTCGGCCATAAAACAATTAGCACAAACTGAAGCCATTTTATTAGACCCTGTGTATTCTGGAAGAACGTTTTAAGGAATACTAGACCACCTTCAAAATAACAAAATTGAAAAAAACTCTAATGTGCTCTTTTGGCATACTGGTGGATTACCTGCAAATTTTTAATATTCCGAAGAACTTTTAAAAAGTAATAATAAGTTTTAATATCATTTGATGTCTTATGGAATTAAATATAATAAGGACTAAAAAAAGGGCATTTGTTGTACCTATAATAAAAAAGCTGAAGACGAATCTTCAGCTTTTCCTTTTAATACCTTGTAGCGAGAGCGGGGCACGATCCCGCGACCTCCGAGTTATGAATCCGACGCTCTAACCAGCTGAGCTACCTCGCCATAATTTAAGGCTGCAAATATAAAAACAAAATTGTACTACGCAAACAGAACTTGAAGAAATTATTATTAATTTTTCTTGCTTAACTTATCAATTTATGTATATATTGAGCATCAATAATATTAAACATAAATAATGGACGATAAAGTTAAATTTGAAATAGAGTTTCCTATTCAAGCTTCTCCACAATTATTATATCAATATATCTCAACGCCTTCAGGTTTATCCGAGTGGTTTTCAGATAATGTAAACTCTCGTGGTGAATTGTTTACCTTTATTTGGGATGATAGTGAAGAGCAAGCTAAGTTACTAAATAAAAAAAGCGGCGAACGTGTTAAATTCAGATGGATAGAAGATGAAGAAGACGGATCATCTTGCTATTTTGAAATTAGAATTCAAGTTGACGAAATTACTAAAGATGTCTCATTAATGATTACAGATTTTGCCGATGATGATGATGAGGTCGATGAGTCTAAAATGTTATGGACCAATCAGATTTCTAGCTTAAAGCAAGTGTTAGGTTCTGCTTAATAAATAGATTGTATTTAAAAATAAATAGAAAAACCTCGAAGCCTTTGCTTCGAGGTTTTTTCGTTTTATAAACTAGCTATTGTTTTTTATATATTTTAAGACTTCGTGGGATTGCCCCAAGCTATTTTATTTATATTTGTGGCGCTTTTAAAATAAGGTAGACATAATTTCTTTTTATGATAAATTTTAACGGAACAGTTTCAGAGAACAACACAATACTTTCAATTCAAAATAGAGGGTATGCTTATGGTGATGCACTTTTCGAAACAATAAAGGTAGTAAGTGGTAAAATATTATTTTGGGAAGACCATTACTTTAGGTTAATGGCATCTATGCGTATTATGCGTATGGAAATACCTATGAGTTTTACCATGGAATTTTTAGAAGCCGAAATTCTTAAAACCTTAGAGGCTAACAGTCAATTAAAAGTAACAGCACGAGTAAAATTACAAGTGCATAGAAACGAAGGCGGGCTTTATACACCAAGCACCTCAAATGTAAGTTTTATAATTTCTGTAAAACCACTTTCAGAAAACTTTTACTTGTTAAACGACGCGTTTTACGAAGTCGATTTGTTTAAAGATTATTACGTGTCACCTAGTTTGTTATCTACGCTAAAAACGAATAATAAGGCGCTTAACGTAGTAGGAAGCATTTATGCCCAGGAAAACAATTTAAACAACTGCTTATTAGTTAATACAAACAAACATGTGGTAGAAGCTTTAAATGGCAATGTGTTTTTAGTAAAAGGCAATACCATTAAAACACCACCATTAGCCGATGGCTGTTTAAAAGGAGTTATGCGTACACAACTAATTAATATAATTAAAACATTACCGGATTACCAATTGGAAGAAGATTCTATCTCGCCATTCGAAATTCAAAAAGCAGACGAAATGTTAATTACCAACG
Organism: Algibacter amylolyticus; assembly: GCF_014202225.1. Lineage (GTDB taxonomy): Bacteria > Bacteroidota > Bacteroidia > Flavobacteriales > Flavobacteriaceae > Algibacter_B > Algibacter_B amylolyticus. The sequence continues at coordinate 71,664 of NZ_JACHGE010000006.1, read as the reverse complement.
TTATTACAGGCATACAACCGGTTAGTAAATACAGGAAAAAAAGTTATGATAATGCGATAGCTAAGCTATTACTGCAAAAATTAAATGTAAAGATAAGATTGGGTTAGTCCTATATTAGGCTAAACAGAAGTTGAATTATTAATTGTAACTTGGGTTTTCTGGTGCATTAGACCAAATACTATATTCACCACCAAATTCTAACATTTTTTCTTTCCAAAAACTTTCATAATCTTTTTCTATAATGTTCTTTTCATAGGTGTTTTTGGATACTACCCACGAGTTGGCTTTTAGTTCATTAACTAACTGGCTAGTTTCCCATCCAGAATACCCCAGAAAAAACTTAATGTCATTTTCTTTTATAGTATCATTCTTAATAAGTTCGGCAACTTTAGTAAAATCTCCACCCCAATAAATACCTAACGAAATTTCAATACTATTAGGAATTAAATGTGGTATTTTATGAATAAAGTAAAGGTTATCTTGTTCAACAGGGCCGCCATTGTATACCTTAAACGTAGCTTCCACCTCAGGTATAAGATCGTTTATATTATATTCTAAGGGTTTGTTAAGTATAAATCCTATTGAACCTTCATCTGAGTGGTCTGCAAGGAGTACTATGGAACGATTAAATGAAACATCGCCAATTATTGCAGGTTCCGCAATTAATAGATCTCCTTTTTTGGGCTTTGTTGTAACCATATTTTGAGCAATTAATAATTAAATCTAAGATTTATTTATTTAAAATGCAACTCTTAATGGCAATATAAAAAAAAAGCCTCCAAAAAAATGGAAGCTTGTTTTTTTACTAAGAAGTAAATAATTAGTTTACTGCACTAGATAAATCAGATCCAGCTTTAAACTTTACAACGTTTTTAGCTTTTATTTTGATTGTAGCACCAGTTTGAGGATTTCTTCCTTCTCTAGCAGCTCTTTTAGAAACTGACCAAGATCCAAAACCTACTAAAGAAACTCTGTTACCTTTTTGTAAAGCACCTTCTATTTCAATAATTGCACATTCTAAAGCTTTTTTAGCAGCTGCTTTAGTAATTCCAGCGTGTTCTGCCATTGCGTCGATTAAATCTGTTTTGTTCATAATATAAAATTTAATTATTAATAATTCGGTTAAACATTTTTGTTAAATCCTTTACAAATTTATACGGATTCTTCAACCACACAAGTAACAGCAAGGGAAATACGTGGTTTTGTTAATAACTTAGGACATTTGTTAATAAAGGAAGCGTTATTTGTCGAGTTTTTAGTAAAATGAGTGATAATAAGGCTTTACAGCATTTTAGCATTTTCATTAAAAGTATAACCGTTTAAAAGCGACTTTATATCCATAGCGCGTTTACCCGGAAGTTTAATTTCTTTAATAATTATGTAACCATTTATTACTGCTACCTTTAGTTCCTTCTTTGTAGAAATAATCTTTCCAACCTCTAAATTATGTAGTTCTTTCTCTTTTTCTACCTTATATATTTTAATATCTAAAGCATCATCACCATTAAGTAAGGTACACCAAGCAGCAGGATAAGGCGATAGGCCTCTAATATGGTTAAAAATAGCATCCAAAGGAGCATTCCAATCTATCTTGCAGTTGTCCTTATTAAGTTTATAGGCCGTTTTAATATCGCTCGTGTCCTTCTGTTTAATAGTTTCAACGTTGCCTTTTTCAATAAAACCAACTGTTTTTAAAACCAACTCGCTTCCAATAGCCATTAGCGTATCATGTAAATCTCCAGCATTCTCATCTGGCTTAATAGCAATTTCCTCTTGCAGAATCATATCGCCAGTATCAATTTTCTCATCAATAAAAAATGTAGAAACACCTGTTTTTGTTTCACCATTAATTATAGCCCAATTAATAGGAGCCGCACCACGGTAGTTTGGTAGTAGCGATGCATGTAAGTTAAACGTACCATATTCAGGCATTTGCCATACCACTTTAGGTAACATTCTAAAAGCTACTACAATTTGAAGATTAGCATTAACCGCCTTTAGTTCTTCAATAAAACTATCGCTTTTTAAGTTTGTAGGCTGAAAAATTGTTAAATCTTGCGATTTGGCATATTGCTTTACAGCACTCTCATTAAGTTTTCTGCCACGTCCAGCAGGTTTGTCTGGTGCAGTAATAACACCAACTATATTATAATTATGTTCTACTAATGTTTGTAATGTGGCAACGGCAAAATCTGGCGTACCCATAAAAACAATTCTTAAATCTTTCATTTTTTTTCTTTTATATTTTAGCGTTACCCATAAAGGGTCGGGCTTTCCAATACAAGTCCTCGCACTTCCTTCGTCAGGCTGTGGGCTATCCTTTTCAATCCCTAACGCGGGTATGTTTGCTTAATTCTGTTTTTTTATTTGATTTGGTTTTGATTTTGGGAAAAGTTCGTTTAACGGTCTTGTATATGAAAAGTAGCGGGTTTTTAAGCACTAAATTTTCGGGTTATAACCGACCTTTATTTTAATATTTATCTTTCGTTTAGGCACTTAAACCGCTATTTTTTATATACGTTGTTGTGAAGCGTTGTTAATTTAGATCACTACATTCAATTGACTGAGAGACTCTAATGATTTCAACATTTCGTTTTTTATGTTTTCCAATTTAATTTGCTCAGCGGCAATGTCTTTCATTTTTTTTGAATCAAAATATCCTTCTTCATTAGTTGGGATATTTATTTCTACGTCTACGATTTGACCAGTACCTACTTTATGATTACGATAACTTCTTGTTTTTTGAAAAAGTAGTGGTTGCGCATTACGGCTTACATATTCTAAATCAATATCAATCCTGTCCACAAGAAATTTTGTGCTAATTGGAAGTAGTTTTTTAATTATTTTTTCAGTGACCTCAATATTCTTAAAATCACATTTTGCTAGTTGAAATTTAAATTCATCTAAATTTTGTTCTAAATTAAGAGTGTCATTAAAAATATCTGCTAGCACTTTTTGAATTGACGTAAGGCTTTTTTTAGGACAACTTTCCTTTAAACGAACAAAGAAACTGTAAACTTCAGTAAGACTTAAATCTACATAAACACCTTGTCTATACCAATCTAAATAAAATTCAATCTTTTCCTTTGGGATCATAACTCCGCAATGATTATTAAAAGTAAATAGATATTTCTTATTAATTTTTCTTGATTTATTTTTTTTATTTCTAACGAATAAATGGCCTGCTGAAGTGCCATCAACTGCCCAAGTCAGGCAGTAATCATATACTTTATCTTTGAGTTTGATATGTTTTTCATCAATATGAATTAAAACTCCATTGTCCTTTGTGTTGGATGAGTAAACGGGAATATCACCTTGCCATGAATTTTCCCTAATTCGTTTTTGTGTGTAAAAAGAGTCTCCTTGTTTAAGATTAAATAATGATGAAATTTTAACTGGAATTATGTTAAGTTCTTCTTTTTTTAAATCAACATTAATTGCGTTAATTTTAGTTTTAAAACCAGTTAATTTTTTTGCTATTGCTGCTGTTTGATCTTTAAATTCCTCAACATCAATTATATCAATTGAATCTTCAATTCCAAGTTCTACTTTTTCATCTCTTGACCACCATTTGTCTACACACCAATTATTCTCATTTGCGAATTGCGATATATCAAATGTTTTGCATTTAATGTTTAATGGCTCAAAAGTATCTTTATCAGCCATGAAATACTTGAACTGACGAACCATGTCCTTAAGATCATTATTTTCGATTGGGCTTCTATAAACATCAAGGCTTTCTCCTATATCACTAATTAAGTATGAAAAGACTTTGTCTTTTTGAACAATAGCAGTGCTTTTTTTGGAAATAGCTAGAATATATGTCTTTTTTAAAGTTGAGTAAAAAGCTCCTATTGGTAGAGAGATAATAGCATTTATTGTACAATGTTTCTTGATGAAGCCTCTTAATTTATTTTCATGAACTCTATTTAAAATTCCATCTGGAATAATCACAAAGGCTTTTCCATTTTCTTTAAGACTATTAATAATTTTTTCCATAAAAAAGCTTTCAACTCCCATTCCGTTAACTGTATAATAATCAGTCAATTCTCCGCTTTCTTTAATGGCATCTTTGTAGTTAGTTACACCCTTTGTAACATAGGGCGGATTTGAAAGAATTAAATCAAATTTATCAGTTGCACAATCAGTCAAAGACCCTAATATTGATGAATGAAACGACTTAAATGTCTCATTTATTTTTTTTGAGATATTTCTTGAAATAGTTCTATTATTTGCCAACAAATCTGACAAATGAATTAGCATATTAGCTTTGGCTAGAATAATAACTTTTGGGTCTCTATCATCTCCTAAATAAATCAATTTTGAATTTAGTTTGCCATTAGAAATAGTATAGTCAGAACTTCTTTTAGACAATGTTGGTTCTAATAGAAATCCACCAACACCACAAGCTGGATCACCTACGACAGAGTTTGGAGAAAGTGATTCAATTCCTGACATTTCAATTATTGCTTTTACAATACTTCTTGGTGTGAAAAATTGTCCCCAATTCTTTTGACTGATACTTTTCTTTAAGAAATCCTCGTAAATTTTAGATTTAAATTCTGGTTCTATATTATTTAGTTTAATTGGGTTTCCTTTATCATCAATAAGAAATTTATTAAAAGAACTTAGAATGCTTGAAAACAATGCGTTATGTTCAGTTATTTCTGGATCAAGAACAAAGCCATTTATTATAGAAGTCTTATCGAAATCACTTTCTGGGAATAGTTCTTTAACATAACTTCTAACGTTGTTAAAATAATATTTAAGAGATTTATTTTTATCAAGTTTTAAAACAGCCTCAAAAGTAACCGATACTCCACTTTCATTTTCTTGAAGAATTTCAAGGTCACTTAAAAAGCGAAAAATAAATATTTCGATAAAAGTGGATAAGCATTTGTCTGGGTTTTCACCACTAGCAAGCCATATTGATTGCCAAACACTTTTGGCTAGATTTTTAGGATTAATTTTTTGCTCTTGCTTAAGTTTTGAAGAAGTATCGCTGATTGAATTTGTAATTCGTTGTATAAGTTTTAGTGCCTTATCAACTTCAATTTGATCATCCACAGAAATAGGGAAGTTAACACTAAGATCATAACCATCTTCATTTTGTATTATGCTGTAGGACCTTTCTTTGTTCTTTTCATCAAGGTAAGTGATATCATTTCCAGAAGGGTTTAAGTAATAGAATTCTCTAGTATCAGTAATGATTCCAAATTTTGCTCCGACTAGCTGACAATAGGTGCTACATTGTTCAAAAGCTTGAGTTCTTTTAATAGCTGTATCAAATTTATTATGATTCTTAAACTCTATTACAGTTATTACTTCAAGTGCTTTTCTGTTTCTTCTATCAACTAGAAGACCATCTGGCATTGTGTTTTTGTAAGTTGCGTAATCTATGTTTGGAACTATTTTGTATTTTTTCAGTTCAGATAAATTGGTTTTACCAATGTTGAAGAATTCAAACTCTCCGAATTTGTCGCCTTTTTTTGTGTAGTTATTAGCTTTTAGTTCTTCACTCATTAAGTATGCTTTTATTTAGTTTATTTAAAATCAGTTTATAATTCTCCGCAATGCTTCACAATGTTTTTACGGATATGAAATCGTTTTATATCCGACGTTAAACGAAGGTATTAGAAAATTTTTACAAAGTCAAGTAGCACACACCTATAAATGGCTTAATTTATAAGTATTTGTTGGTGTAATTACAATTATTTGGTGTTCTAATAATAATTTTAGTACGGGTTTTAAAACCTCTTGCTCACATTGCAATTGTTTTACCATAGCGCGCGACGATTGGTCGCCATTTTCAAGCAACTCAATAACACGTTTTTTAAGCGTTTTACCATCTACAGGTTTCTTTTTATCATGCTTCGCTTGTATGCACACCGAGCAAATGCCACAGTTTTCAGCTTCGGTTTCTCCAAAATAGGAGAGTAGCTGTATACTTTTACAAACCAATTCGTTTTCAACATAATCTAACATGGCTTTTACTTGCCCTTGTTTTAATTTATTTTGTTGCTCGATAGTTTTAGCAATTCGGTTTATGGTTTTATCATCTTCGCGAGGTTCAATAAAAGTTACCTGTGCATCGGTTTTTGCTAGGTTTAAGGTAATAATCTCGTCCTTTTCTAATTCTTGCAATATGTAGGTTAATCTGCCCTCGGATATGGCTGCTTTTTCGCAAATCTTTTTCAGATCTATTTTTGTAACATGATCGAAAACACCGCCATAAAGGCGTAAAATAGATTTTACTATAATTCCGAAATTTTGGTGTGTCTCCAAATAGTTAAACAAGGCTTTGTTTGAAATTATAAATTGTACGGTTACCTTGTTTTTAAATTGTTTAGATAAGGTTATTATACTATTTCTATCTAATATTAACAGCGCATTGTAACATGTAATGGCACTAAATTTATAGGTTTTACAAAACGTATTAAAATCGAAATCGAAGGTTAAATATTCGCCTTCGCCATACGATATTTGAAAATAGTTACACAGCTTTCTGTACACTTGTTTAACTAAGCTTACCGTGGGTAATACACTTAAAAATTGGTTTTTAACCAAGGCTTTATCGCTATCGTTTTTTAAAATTACAGCAAAAGCTTTGTCGCCATTTCGTCCCACACGACCAGCTTCTTGAAAATAACTCTCAATACTTTCGGGTAAAGTAAGATGAATAACGGTTTTTACATCGGGCTTATCTATGCCCATACCAAAGGCATTGGTGGCTACCATAACCTGTTTTTGGTTGTTTAACCAAGCCGCCATGTTTGCATCTTTCTCAACATTTGAAAGTCCGCCGTGATAATGCGTAGCAGTAATTTTTTTAGAACTTAGAAAGGCACTTATATCTAGTGTTTGTTTTCGGTTACGAACATAGATTATTGATGATGCGCTGTACTTTTTTAATATAGTTTCCAGCCTATAATATTTATCATTTTCATGAAAAACCATATACGCCAAATTTGGCCTGTAAAACGATTGTTTAAATATTTTAGGATCTATAAAATCCAACTCGTTTACAATATCTTGAACCACTTCTGGTTTTGCCGAAGCGGTTAAGGCTACCACATTTACACTGGGTTGTAGTTGGCGTAATAACGTAATGTTTTTGTATGCTGGCCTAAAATCGCTTCCCCATTGCGAGATGCAATGTGCCTCATCTACAGCTATTAAGTTTACCGGCATTTGTTGTATACGACTTTGCACTAACTCTTGTTGTAAACGCTCTGGCGATAGGTATAAAAACTTGTAGTTACCGTAAATACAATTATCTAAAAGGGTGTCAAGCTCTTTATAACTTATGCCGCTAGTAATTGCCATGGCTTTTATGCCTTTGTTATTTAAGGCTAAAACCTGGTCTTTCATTAATGCTATTAACGGCGATACGACTATGCAAATCCCTTTTTTTGCTAAAGCTGGAATTTGGAAGCACATCGATTTTCCGCCACCTGTTGGGAGTAATACAAAAGTGTCTTCGCCTGCAATAACCGAATTAATTATGGCTTCTTGTTGCGGCCTAAAACTTGTGTATTTCCAATAGCGTTCTAATATGTTAATGGGGTGCTCCATATTACATATTGACTGTTTTTAAAATAAAATCTGTACGTTCTTTAACGGTACCAAAAGGTACATCAATAAGTTTGTAATTAAAGGATTTGTAGGTGTTAACTAGGTGGTCGTGTATTTTTTGTGCTTGATCGAAGGTTTCGTAGCGCTCGTTATCGCTTGTGTAAATGGCTTCCCAGGGTTTTAATATAAAAACCAAATTGTAAGTGGCTTTTTTACAGGTTTGCACAAAGTTGTCGGGGTAAGTGTCGCCAATAAAATCCATGTAGGCAAGTACATCGTGCACACCACGATCAAAAAAAACGGTTTTATTTTTATAGAGGTCGGCTTCTAAAAATTGTTGTTGCCTGCCTTGTAAAAGGAGTTCGCTAAATAATAATGGGTTGGTTAAAAATAGTTGGTCTACACCATCCTTTTTAGCATTTAAGGTTACTTGACGCGAAATTTCTTCGAGGCAGATATGGCCTTGTTGTATTAATGCTTTAACTAAAGTAGATTTTCCGGTTCCTGGACCACCTGTAATTACTATTTTTTTTGTGCTCAATGCTGTTTTATTTGCTGTAAAAATCGGAATTTTAATGTTGAAAAAAAAGTAGATGCCTAACTATTGTAAATGGACTGTGGTTTTTGGTGTTAGATTTTGCTTGCGGATAGTTGCGCTAGGGATTGTAGTGGATAGCCCACAGCCCGACTTAGGAGGTGCGAGGACTTGTAACCTTTCGACTTTGCTCAAGACAAGCTTCAAGCCCGACCTCCCGATTGTTATCGGGATGGTAGCGCCCAAATAATAAAATTTTATGTTTTTAAATGTGGTTTGGTGCCGTATATTTGTAGTTCAATTTTATAGATATGAGCACACCTCCAAATTCTGAAGAGTTTTACAAAAAATTAAAATCGCAATTGCTAGATACATCGCTTTGGCCTAGTGAGTATTTGTATAAATTTATTGTAATTTCTGATAAGGAAAAGATAGAGCAAATAGAAACAATTTTTAATTATTTAGGCGCTGTTATTGAAACTAAAGAGTCTAAAAACGGTAAATATACTAGCGTTTCTATTAATGTTACCATGAAAAACCCTGATGCTGTTATTAATAAATACAAAGAAGTTGCAGAAAAGGTTGAGGGTGTGATTAGTCTTTAGTTTTTTTTCGTATTTTGCGCTTGCATAGAATACTACATGCAAAAATATATAACTCTACACATTTATTTTGATAGATAATTTAGAATACAACACCGAGCGTGAACATTTAATTATTCCTGAGTATGGTCGCCATATGCAAAAAATGATTAATCATGCTAAAACACTTGAAACAAAAGAGGAACGTAATAAGGTAGCTAAGGCTATTATTGCCGTAATGGGTAATATGCAACCGCACTTAAGAGATGTTCCAGATTTTCAGCATAAACTTTGGGATCAGCTTTTTATAATGTCTAATTTTGAATTGGATGTAGATTCGCCTTACGAAATTCCTACCAAGGAAATTTACGAAGAGCGTCCAGACCCGTTAGAATATCCACAAAATTTCCCGAAATATCGTTTTTACGGAAACAATATTAAAACCATGATTGATGTTGCAAACACTTGGGAAGAGGGCGAGCTTAAAGAAGCTTTAACTTATACTATTGCAAACCACATGAAAAAGTGTTTTTTAAATTGGAATAAGGACACTGTTGAGGATGCTGTTATTTTTGATCATTTATACGAGCTTTCTGGAGGTAAATTAAACTTAAAGGATTCTGATGAGGATTTATCGGACTCTACAAGTTTATTGCGTACTAAAGGGAAATACTCTAATAACAACAATAATAAGAAAACGCACCAGAAAAAGAATACTAATAACCGTCAAAGAAAACGCTACTAATCAAAGCATGGGAACATTCAAAATTGAAGGTGGTCACCAACTAAAAGGAAAAATACAGCCTCAAGGTGCCAAAAACGAAGCATTACAAATTTTATGTGCTGTTTTATTAACTCCAGAACTTGTTACGATTAATAATATCCCAGATATTGTTGATGTTAATAAACTAATAAGCTTATTAAAAAAGTTAGGTGTAAAGGTTGAAAAACTAGCAAAAGGCTCTTATACGTTTAAGGCAGATAATGTTGATTTAGATTATTTAGAGTCCGATCAATTTAAAATTGATGGTCGTGGTTTACGTGGTTCTATAATGATTGTTGGCCCATTATTAGCACGATTTGGTAGAGGATATATTCCTAAACCTGGTGGCGATAAAATTGGTAGACGTCGTTTAGATACTCATTTTGAAGGTTTAATAAAACTTGGTGCTAAATTTGGTTATAGCAAAGAGGAGCAGTTTTATGGTGTTGAAGCCAAAAGACTTAAAGGAACTTACATGTTACTTGAAGAGGCCTCTGTAACTGGAACAGCAAATATTTTAATGGCTGCTGTTTTAGCAGAAGGCCAAACGACTATATACAACGCAGCTTGCGAACCGTATTTGCAACAACTTTGTAAAATGCTAAATAGAATGGGCGCCAAAATTAGTGGTGTTGGTTCTAATATGTTAATTGTTGATGGTGTTGATAGTTTAGGTGGTACCGAACATAGAATGCTTCCTGATATGATTGAAATAGGAAGTTGGATAGGTCTTGCTGCCATGACAAAAAGTGAGCTTACTATTACCAATGTGTCATGGAATGATTTAGGAGTAATTCCTGCAACGTTTAGAAAATTAGGTATTACGGTTGAAAGACGAGGCGATGATATTCATATTCCTGCACATACGGATGGTTATGAAATACAAAGCTTTATTGATGGATCTATACTAACTATTTCTGATGCACCATGGCCAGGATTTACACCCGATTTATTAAGCATTATTTTGGTTGTTGCTACCCAAGCTAGAGGTAGTGTATTAATACATCAAAAAATGTTTGAAAGTCGCTTATTCTTTGTAGATAAACTAATAGACATGGGTGCGAAAATTATTCTTTGCGATCCGCATCGTGCTACCGTAATTGGTCATGATTATAAATCGACTTTAAAGGCTACCACAATGACATCGCCAGATATTCGTGCTGGAGTTTCATTATTAATTGCTGCACTTTCGGCTAAAGGAACTTCTACGATTCAAAATATTGAGCAAATTGATCGTGGTTACGAGAATATAGATGAACGATTAAGAGCAATTGGTGCTAAAATAGAACGTATAGACTAATTAAGACGCTTTAAAGTTAGAATATACTACGGTTAAATTTGGCTGATAGTCGTCATCATTTTCCTTGTCGTCTTTTAATGTTTCAACATAATCTTGTAAAATAGATAACGGTATATTTATACACTGAGCGGTATTAATATGGCGTTTAAATTCTATCTCTAGAGTTTCGTCGTTTTTATTAAAATTGATGTTTTTAATTACTGAGGGCTTTAAGTTTAGGCGTATCATAACGGTTTGGTAATTAATGGGTTTGATGTAAATATAGACTTAAAGATAGTCTTGTGAAATACGCATTAGTACGTATTTTATATTCAGCAGTATTTAGTTCCACAGAGGAAACTTACTAAAAATAAGGCTTTACAGATGTTTTTATGGGTTATGCGTTTTGTTGGTTTTATGGTAAAAAAGAGGTTACCTGAAGTATTTTGAAATACTTTTTAAAACAACCTGGGCCGCTACATCATTTCCTTTTTTTGAAGGTAGGAAATTGTCGTCGCCATAATAATCAAATTTCTTAGTTTTATCGAAGTATGTTTTCCAAACCTGTCCTACAGGGCATAATACATCGTCGTTTGTTTCTGAAACAAGTTGGTAATTTAGTATTTCGGTATCGAATGTAATAAAGTGATCTAGAGCTGGCCAGCACATAAAAAAGGCCAATATTACACTGTTTTCTTTACAAAGTTTACTGTACCTGTTACTGTAATCGACTAAATTATCGTAACTATTAATGCGATTGGTGGGGTTTTGTTGAATAACAACCACATCATAAACCTTACTGCTTATTAAACTTTGCACACCACTTTTATTCCAATGGTCGGAATAATTGTAGTTTGAAGTAGTAATCATTTTAGTTTCTATGGTATAACCAGAATACTTCGCTTTTTGCTTTACAGCAGCAGGTAAGTTGTGTGCAGAAATAATATCGTTACCAATAAAAAGAATTTTATGAATCTCTTCTTTTTTCTTTAAACTGTCTAACTCATTATTTTGACTACTAACATTTAAGATAACACACAAACAACACAGCGGTGTAAAGCAATACTTTAAAAAACGATATGGCATATGTTTTACGAGTACGTTGTTATTTGTTTTGTTTGAATTTTTCAAATTCTGAGATGGTTTCTGTTCTAGGGAAACTATTGTTTTCTGTGTTTGTATCTGCAAATTCAAAGTTAGGATCCAAAGTTACAGAAATTACTTCTTTTTCTTTTATAAAAGTTTCCTGAATTTCGTATTCGTTTCTGCGCCATAGATCTGCAGGAAGTCTATCTATTTCGGATGTTCCATCCTTAAACTCCCATTTTATGGTTACCGGCATAACTAAACCTCCAATGTTTTTTACAGTAATTTCATAAATATTTTTTCCGGAAACTTGCTTGCGTACTTCAGCTTCGTCAATTCTAGAAAGGAATTGGCCATAAGCCTTATCTGGGGTAGCGGTCATGGTAATAACTTCTGGTCCGTTACTAAAATCTTTATTTGTGGTTTTACCGCTGCCAGATTGCGATGCTATTTTAGCTTTTGATGTTCCTTTTTTGTCTTCAATATTTAACTCATCCTCATAAACTTTAAACCATTTAACATGACTTAATTCCATATCTACATGATCGGTAGTAAAAAACCATCCTCTGTAAAACCAATCTAAATCTGTTGCAGTGGCATCCTCTAAGGTTCTAAATAAATCTGCGGGGTTAGGGTGTTTGTATTTCCATCGGTTCGCATATACTTTAAAAGCTTCATCAAAAAGTTCTTTTCCAATAATAGAATGTCTTAACATTTGCAATCCAACCGTTGGTTTTTTGTAAAAGTTGGAGCCAAATTGCGTCATAAGCTCATTATCAGAATTGGTCATTATTGGTCTTAATATGTTTTTATCGCCACTCATAAACGGCACAATGGTTTGTGGTGTAACACTTGCAAAACTAGGGTAGCGCTCTTTTAGTGTTCTTTGGTGTAAAAAGGTGTTTAAACCTTCGTCCATCCACATCCATTTTCGTTCGTCTGAACTTACAATCATAGGAAACCAATTGTGTCCCACTTCGTGGATTATAGTACCAATCATAGATTGTTTAGCCTTTTCGGTTATTTCACCATTAATTGGTCTTCCGCCATTAAAACTAATCATAGGGAATTCCATACCAATGTTGGATGTGTTTACCGAAATACAAACAGGATAAGGATAATCAAAAGTAGCCTCAGAGTACACTTCTAAACCATGTTTAATGGCTTCGGTAGATACCTCTTGCCATACAGGTAAACCTTCTTTGGGGTAAAATGACATTGCCATAACCGTATTAGTTGGTAATTTTACAGCTTGGGCATCCCAAATAAATTTTCTTGAAGAGGCGAAGGCAAAATCTCTAACGTTAGTAGCGTTAAATTTCCATGTTTTTTTCTTGGTCGATTTTTGTTTTTCGTTAGCTATGGCTTCTTCTTTTGTAATTATCATTACAGGTTTGTCAAAAGATTTTTTAGCTACTTCTAATCTTTTTCTTTGTGTTTTACTTAATACGGCGTCACTATTTTGTAACTCGCCAGTAGATGCAATTATATGATCTTGTGGAACTGTAATTTCAACTTCGTAATCTCCAAATTCCAAAGCGAATTCCCCTAGTTTTTGAAATTGTTGGTTCTGCCAACCTTCTGTATCGCTATACACAGCCATTCTAGGAAACCAATGCGCAATTAAATATACTGTATTGTCGTCTTCAGGGAAATACTCATAACCTTCTCGAGATAGTAAATACATGCTTCTGTCGGTTATTGGATAAGACCAAGAGATTAATATTTTAGTGGATTCGCCCGATTTTAAAATAGTATTTAATTTTACTTTCATCATGGTATTATTAACCATGGTTTTTAGTTTGTTGTTACTACTGTCGGTTACCGATTTAATAGAGTAACCTGCAGGAAAGTCTATGGCTCTAGTTAAAAACTGTAGGTTTCTAGTAGTCATGGAGTCTCGCATACTATTTCTTAAATTGCCAAAGTCTTCATTTTCTTTTTTATTAACGTTTTGTTCTAGCTGAATCCACACATAACTTAAATCATCTGGAGAATTATTAAAATAGGTAATAGTTTCTTCTCCCGTTAAGGTATTATTGCTTTCATCAATAACGGCTTTAATTTTGTAGTTTGCACGTTGCTGCCAATAGGCACTTCCAGGAGCGCCACTTGCGGTTCTATACGTATTAGGTGCGGCTATCATATTATCGATAGGTTCAAACTTGCCTTGCCAAGGTTTAGTTTGTGCCTGAACTGTAAACAGGGAAGTAAATACAAAAAATAAGAAAAAACGCATAATTTTTTAGGGTATTGAATTAGTCATGCACAAGATAATAAATTGTTGGATGTAGTTGATAATAAACACTTAATAAGGTTGAATAAAATTTACATTCAATTAAAAAAATACTAATGTCTAGTTTTAAAGTTGCTAAAGGGCAAAGTGTTCTTTACATTTGTGGTCTTAAAAAGTAAATTTATAAGCGATATATAAAGGTTATTAAAAAATAATAATATGAGTGAAAAAAAGAAACAATCAGTAACATTTGATGTGTTAATTGAAATACCTAAAGGAAGTAGAAATAAATACGAATACGATTTTACATTACACAAAATTAGATTTGATCGTATGTTATTTTCTTCAATGATGTACCCTGGTGATTACGGGTTTATTCCTGAAACTTTGGCGTTAGATCAAGATCCATTAGATGTATTGGTTTTAGGGCACCAGCCAACTTACCCAATGGTTGTAATGGAAGTTAGACCTATTGGTGTTTTTTATATGACTGATGAAAAAGGACCAGATGAAAAAGTAATATGTGTACCTGTTTCCGATCCTATTTGGAGTAATAAAATGGATATTGCAGATTTAAATCCACACAGATTAAAAGAAATTGAACACTTCTTTCAAGTATATAAAGATTTGGAGAAGAAAAAAGTTGATACAGGAGGATGGGGTAATGCAGAGGCAGCTCTTAAAATTTATCATGAATGTGTTAAGCGTTATGATGATAGTGAGCACAAGAAAAAACGCACTTTTACGATCTAAATTATTGGATTCTTAAAATAACAGCAAATAAAATGAACCATCTTTAATTAAAGGTGGTTTTTTTTATCACATATATTTTCATATTTTCACCTAGTTAAAATATTAATTAATTTAAAACCGACTAACTAATATGGAATTAATAGTAAAATTTTTACCTCTTTTTGGTGTTGTAGCTTTAATTTTCGTTTTTCTAAAAAGCGGATGGGTTTCAAAACAAGCCGTTGGAAATGAAAAAATGTCACGTATCGCTAAAAATATAGCCGATGGTGCTATGGCTTTCTTAAAAGCCGAATACAAAGTTTTAGCCATTTTTGTAGCTGCTGTAGCGGTCTTATTGTTCTTTAAGGGAACTAATGAAGTAGGATCTAATGGTATGGTAGCCTTATCATTTATTATTGGAGCCATTTGTTCGGCCTTAGCCGGATTTATTGGTATGAAGGTAGCAACCAAAGCTAATGTAAGAACTACAGAGGCTGCCAGAACATCGCTAGGGCGCGCTCTAGAAGTAGCGTTTGCTGGTGGTGCTGTTATGGGATTAGGTGTTGTAGGTCTTGGAATTTTAGGTTTAAGTGGTTTGTTTATTATATACCAATCCATGTGGCCTGGAGCAGAAAATTTATCAATGGTACTTAATGTACTTTCAGGGTTTTCTTTAGGAGCATCATCTATTGCATTGTTTGCGCGTGTTGGTGGTGGTATTTATACTAAAGCTGCTGATGTTGGAGCAGATTTAGTTGGTAAGGTAGAAGCTGGTATTCCAGAAGATCATCCTTTAAACCCTGCAACTATTGCAGATAACGTTGGTGATAATGTTGGTGATGTTGCTGGTATGGGAGCCGATTTATTTGAATCTTATGTCGGTTCAATTATTGGTACTATGGTATTAGGAGCGTTTATCTTAACACCAAATTTTGATGGTTTAGGAGCTGTTTACTTGCCTTTAGTTCTTGGTGCTGTAGGTATTTTAATGTCCATTTTAGGAACATTCTTTGTAAAAGTAAAAGATGGTGGAAATCCACAAACAGCATTAAATATTGGAGAATTTGGTTCTGCAGGTTTAATGGTTGTAGCGTCTTATTTTATAATTAATTCATTGATCCCTGAGTCTGTTGAAGGTTTACCTTTTGGAGCGATGGGAGTGTTTTGGGCAACAATTGCTGGTTTAGTGGCAGGTTTAGGTGTTGGTAAAATAACAGAATATTATACGGCTACAGGAAAAAAACCTGTTATGTCTATTGTTGAGCAGTCCGAAACGGGAGCAGCCACAAATATTATAGCTGGTTTAGGTGTTGGTATGATGTCAACAATGATTCCAATACTTTTAATAGCTGCTGCAATTATGATTTCGCATCATTTTGCTGGGTTATATGGTATTGCTATTGCCGCGGTTGGTATGTTAGCAAATACAGGTATTCAATTAGCTGTTGATGCTTACGGACCAATTTGTGATAATGCCGGTGGTATTGCTGAAATGGCAGAGTTACCAAGTGAAGTTAGAGAACGTACGGATAAATTAGATGCAGTTGGTAATACAACGGCTGCCGTTGGAAAAGGGTTTGCTATTGCATCTGCGGCTTTAACTGCATTAGCATTATTTGCTGCTTTCATGAAAACTGCAGGAGTTGTTGCAATTGATGTGTCTCAGCCAAAAATTATGGCTGGATTATTAGTTGGAGGTATGTTGCCATTTGTATTTTCTGCGTTATCAATGAATGCTGTTGGTCGTGCTGCTATGGCAATGATTGAAGAGGTACGTCGTCAATTTAGAGATATTCCTGAATTAAAGGCAGCTTTGGGTGTTATGAGAAAATATGATTCTGATATGACTAAAGCAACTCCTGCAGATAGAGCGATTTTTGATGCAGCTGATGGTGTTGCGGATTATGGAAAATGTATTGATATCTCAACTAAAGCTTCTATTAAAGAAATGGTGTTACCAGGTTTATTGGCTATTGCCGTTCCTGTAGCTGTTGGTTTTTTAGGAGGTGCTGAAATGTTAGGTGGACTTCTTGCCGGTGTTACTACTTGTGGAGTGCTTATGGCCATTTTTCAATCGAATGCTGGTGGTGCTTGGGATAATGCTAAGAAAACTATTGAGGAGCAAGGCAAGAAAGGAACAGATGCTCATAAAGCAGCCGTTGTAGGTGATACTGTAGGTGATCCGTTTAAAGATACTTCTGGTCCATCTTTAAACATCTTATTAAAATTAATGTCGGTAGTTGCGCTTGTAATTGCACCTAGTATTGCAATGAATACCGATGGTGTTGCCGATTATGCTAGTAATTTAAATAGTAAAGAACAGGTTGAAGTTTCGAAAGAAGTTAACGTTGAAATGACCAATAATGAAGACGGAACCACCAAAGCAGTTGTTAAAACTGTCACTACTAAAAATGGTGAATCCTCTACTAGTTATGAGACTTTTGAAGGAACGGAAGCAGAAGTAAGAGCTCAAGTAGAGGCTTTTAATACAGCAGATGGAAACCTTAAAATAGAAACAAAAGCTATAGAAAAAGTTATTGAGAATTAAATATCCTCTCAACTTTTAAAAGTTAAAATGAGTTCTTATAAAAACCACGCCATTCGCGTGGTTTTTTGTATTTTTAAACCCATATGTTTAAGAAAGATCCGCTTCAAATAATAGCATTTCAAACCTACGGTACCTCGAATCATTTGTATTTAAGAGGTCGCGCCATAGAAGATGAAAGTATAAACCTAGAACAACAAGGTGCTTTTAAGCTTCTTTTTAATGCATGGAAGCGTTTTGAAACCGACGAAATAAAAAATACCGAGCTTAGAATTAAAGTTGGAGATGATAAGTTTTATTATACCAAAACAGATAAAAAAGGCTATTTTTTAATAAATGAAATTGTTGAAAATTTAGAGGATTATGCAAATACTGAAGGTTGGGTGCCGATGGATATTTCGTATAATACGCAGCATTTAAAAAGAGCTATTCAAAGTGAAAATAGATTTCCAGGAGAAATGCTTATTCCTTCGCAGAATGCATCTTTTGGAGTTATTAGCGATATTGACGACACGATTTTACATACTGGTTTAACCTCTATTTTAAAATGGCGGGTTTTAATAAATACCTTACTTACATCGGCAGGAAAACGTTTGCCTCTAGAAGGCGCTCCCGAATTTTACCATGTATTACATCGGGGTAAAACAGGGCAGGAGGCCAACCCAATATTTTATGTTAGCCATAGTCCATGGAACTTATATAGGTATTTGGAATTGTTTTTAAATAAAAACAATTTTCCTAAAGGGCCTATAATACTTAGAAGTTTTCCTAGACCGTTTACAAAAAAGAGAAAAGGAGAAAAACCCCAAAAGCACAAAGAGATTGTAAATATTTTAAAAACGTATCCGGATTTAAAGTTTATTCTAATTGGCGATATTGGAGAGCATGACCCTTATATCTATAAGGAGGTATCGGAGTCTTTTCCGGGTAGAATTTTGGCTATTTATTTAAGGAGCGTTAATCATAAAAAGAAAATGTTACGTGTAAAGGAGCTATATGATGGTTATAAAACTATTCCTGTGTTATTGGTAGAGCATGCCGATGCTGTTATAGCACATGCTAGATCACATGGTTTTATAAAATAGCTAAGGCTTTTTTTAGATAGACCGAACTTAATTTTGTGTAATTACTTTAGCGTATAGTTGCGTTAGGGTTTGTAGAGGATAGCCCACAGCCCGATGCAGGAAATGCGAGGACTTGTTGTAACGTTTCGACTTTGCTCAAGACAGGCTTCAAGCGGTCCCCTTCTAATATGGCTAAAAACAGCAACTTCGCATAATCCGTAATTTTCAGGGGGTATTTCATTAATAGTGTCTGTAATTACACTTAGTTTTATTAAATTTTTATAATATCTGTTAAAAAAGATTAATAGTTAGATGATGAATTCTAAATATCTTATTTTCGATTTCAAATTCACAGAAAATGATGAAAGTCTTTGTTCCTCTATTTTTTTATTTAATATGCATTATGCATGGGTTTGCCCAAAGTAATTTGGTTGTAGAAAATACTGAGCATTATAAAGTTTATGATTCATTTATAAGCTATGAAAATAATAATGTTTTTAATGGTTTGGAATATATAGATGATTATAGAAGTTTGGATATTAAAAATCATAAATTTTATGCTTCAAGTGATTTTCTAAGTGGATTTATTGTTTATAATGAACAACCCTATTATAATGCTAAAATGAAGTATGATTTGCTTCATGATTTGGTAATTCTGGAATTTGTAAATAATAAAGTTGCTAATTTGAGTTTAAACTCAAATATGATTAGTCAATTTGTTTTGAATGACGACAAGTTTGTTAGACTCCCTAAAACCACCTCGCTTTTACCTTTTTATGAAAACGGTTTTTTTAAAGAAGCCTATAAAGGGGAAGAATATGAGTTATACGTTAAGTATAAAAAAGAAGGTATACAGAAACTATCAAAAAATAAAGTGTTTTATGTGTTTAAAGACCATGAAACATATGTTTTGTTTTATAAAAACATTTATTTAAAAATTAATTCAAAGAAAGATATTATTGAATTAATACCCGAAAAAAAAGCTGAAATATCTGATTATTTTAATTCTAACAGGCGTTTGTACAAAAAGAATAAGTATCAATTTTTTGTAAAACTATTCACCAACTTAAATTAGATTAAAAATTATACTTTAATATATGAAGAAATTAGTGATTTTGATTTTTATGCTCTTGCTCAGCGCAGTTGGGAAGTCTCAAGAGAATAAAAAAGTTTCAATCAGTTTTAACCAAACGAATCGTATTGATGCTTTGATTAAATTGGAGAAATTGGTGGGGTATCAATTTTACTTTGAAGCACAGTGGTTTGAGGATGATTTATTATCAAAATCTTACAAGGATGTTAAAATAGGGACTATTATTGAAGAAATTTTAGAAGACACATCTATAAATTATTTGATTTTTGACGGTAAAGTTATTTTAACCAAGAATAACGCTATTATAGATAAATTACCTGACTTTTATTTTGAAAACGGAGATCCTGATCGTACTAAAATAGTAGACACAGAACTAAATGAAAAAACTAAAACCCCAATTCTTCAAAAACAATATATCAGTAACCGAGTAAAAAGTGATGGTAATATTTATGCTATAGGAAAGGAAGACGCCAATTCTACTCAAAGTAAATATAATGTTTCTGGTCGTATTAGGGATTCAAAGACGAATAAGCCTATAGATAATTTAGTAGTATTTATAAAAGATAAAAATGTAAATGCAACTACGGATGGTTCTGGGTTTTATGAATTGGAAGTGCCTTCAGGATTTTATGAACTAGAAACATCATCTTTATCATACGGAAAAAGTAAGCGAAAAATAATTGTGTACGGTAATGGAACTTTAAATTTTAGTTTAAATGAGTCTGCCGAATTACTTGATGAAATTGTTATTGAATCGGATAAAGATGATAATATTAAAAAAGCTGAAGTTGGAGTAACTACAATTGATATTAAAGGCCTTAAGAATATACCTTTAGTTTTAGGAGAACGCGATGTTTTAAAAGTGGCAACAACAATGCCTGGTATAAAAACAGCAGGTGAAGGTGCCTTGGGCTATAATGTAAGAGGCGGAAAGGTTGACCAAAACTTAATTCTTTTCGATGATGCGGTTATGTATAACCCGTCTCACTTTTTTGGAGTATTCTCAGCAATAAATCCTTTTGCAACTGGTAGTGTGGATATTTATAAAGGCAGTATTCCTGCTGAATTCGGCGGTCGTTTATCTTCTGTTATTGATATTTCTACAAAGGAGGCAAATATGGAAAAGTTTTCTGGCGAAGGTAATATTGGCCCAATAACAGGAAACTTAATGATAGAAACTCCAATTATAAAGGATAAAATGTCAATTTTGGTTGGTGGGAGAGCGACTTATTCCGATTGGGTTCTTAAAGCTGTTTCTGAAGAATCAATAAAAAATAGTAAAGCTTCTTTTTATGATGCACTTGTAAAATTTAATTATAAAATTAATGACAAAAATGATTTACAAGCTACAGCATATTATAGTAATGATGAATTTAGTATTACTTCAGATTCTGTTTATGGCTATAGCAATAGATTGGCTTCTATAAAATGGAATCATAAATTTAATGATAAAAACAGAGCTTCTGTTCAATTAGCTACAAGTGAATATAAATTTAGTATTATTTATGATGGTGTTTTTAACCGAAATTTTGATTTGGGTTACAGTATAAACGAAACACAGTTAAAATTAAATGCTAAATATTTATACAGTAAAAAACATAAATTTAGTTATGGAGTAAGCAGTAAAATATATGGAATAAAACCAGGAAGTATAGTGCCTTTAGGCGATGAGTCTGTTGTTGAACCAAAAAGTGTAGACAATGAAAGGGCTCTAGAATCGGCCTTATTCGTTTCCGATTTAATTGAGGTAAACAAAAAGCTCTTGTTAGATATTGGTGTAAGGTACTCGTTATATGCTTCATTGGGTGCGGGGACTCAAAACGTTTACGATCCATCTCAACCAAAAAGCTCAGAATCTGTTATAGATACTAAGTCTTACAAAAAAAATGAGGTAATTAAAACTTATGGAGGACCAGAATTTCGATTTTCTGGAAGATATTTTTTGTCTCCAAATGTTTCACTAAAAGTTGGATATAATAAAACCATTCAGTACTCTCATTTATTATCGAGTAATACTACAGCATCTCCTGTTGATTCGTGGAAACTATCAGATTTAAATATTGAACCCCAAAGAGCAGAGCAGTTTTCAGCTGGAGTGTATAAGAATTTTGATGATGGCGTACATGAATTAAGTATAGAAGGCTATTACAAAAAAATGAAAAACCTTTTAGATTTTAAAGTTGGTGCAGAGTTACTTTTAAACGAAAATATTGAAACAGAACTTTTACAGGGCGAAGGGAGAGCTTATGGAGCAGAGTTTTTATTAAAAAAGAAAAAAGGAAGACTTAATGGCTGGCTAGGTTATTCTTATTCAAAAACTTTGGTTAAGTTGGATAGTGATTTTTTATCGAATCAAGTAAATAACGGCGAGTATTTCCCAGCAAATCAAGATAGACCACATGATGTTAATGTGGTGTCAAATTATAGACTTACAAAGCGATACAGTGTTTCCATGAATTTTAATTATCAAACAGGAAGACCAGTTACATATCCTGTTGGAAAATATAATTACAATGGACAAGAACAAGTATTATACAGCGATAGAAATAAATTTAGAATACCAGATTACTATCGTTTTGATGTTGGAGTTAATATTGAAGGCAATCATAAAAACGTAAAATTGGCGCATAGTTTTTGGAATATTTCAGTTTATAATGTGTTGGGTAGAAATAATCCGTATTCTGTGTTTTTTGTAAATGATAATGGCGAAATAAAGGGGCTTAAATCTTCTATATTTTCTGTTCCGGTGCCAACAATAACGTATAATTTTAAATTTTAATTATGAGATTGAATAAATTATATAGAAGCATATTGTTACTTGTGTTATTAAGTATATCCTTTTGTTGCACAGAGCCATTTCCTTTGGTTACGGAATCATTTGAGGATGTTTTAGTTGTTGAAGCCACCATAACTGATGAGTATAAAAGACAAGAGATAAAACTTTCAAGAACTTATTTATTAGAAAGTGAGACGCCTGTTTTTGAAAGTAATGCTAATGTTAGAATTGAGGATAGTAATAATAATATCTATAATTTTAGCGAAACAGGTAATGGTTTATACTTGTCTAATTCGGCATTTCAAGCAGTACCTAACGTTGCCTATAAATTAGTAATTAGTACAACTGATGGAAAAGAATACATTTCAAATAGTGAATTTTTACCATCTAAAGCAGAAATGGAAAACCTCTATGCAGAATTGGTTAATTTAAATGGAGAAATAGGGGTTCAAGTATATGTTGATACCAACGATAATTTAGGGGATGCTAATTTTTTCAGGTATGAATATGAGGAAACTTATAAGATAGTTGCTCCGTATTACAAAAATCTTGATGCTATAGTTATTGCAGACGAGTTTATTGAATTAGTACCTAGAGATCCGGGTGAAGAGGTTTGCTATTCAAGCAATTCCTCAAGCGAAATCATTTTAACAAGTGTTAGTGGTTTAGCAGAGAATCGTATTTCAAAATTTCCAGTTCGATTTATTTCAATGAATAGTCCAACTCTAAGAGAGAGATATAGTATTTTAGTTAGGCAGTATGTTCAGTCTGCTGATGCCAATACGTTTTATAAAGTTTTAAAAAAATTAAATTCAGATGGAGAAAGTGCGTTTGTAGGTAATCAACCAGGTTTTATACAAGGTAACATCTTTTCTTCACAAAACGTTTCTGATAAAGTTATTGGGTTTTTTGATTTAAGTTCAGTGTCGTCTAAAAGAATTTATTTCGATTATACGGAGTTTAATTTAGATTTACCACCATATTTTTATGACTGTGATTTAAGACTGTTAGACTATGATAAAGTAGGTAGTGATAACCCACCAGAGCAAAATGAAAGAGCTATACTTTTATATTTGTTAAGCAGGTATAACCCTTATAAATATGTTTCAGGAAGTAGCTCTGTTTACCAATTGGCAAGTCCGGAGTGTGGCGACTGTACAACATTTTCATCAAACTTAAAACCATCATTTTGGGAAGATTAATTAAAAGAATACAATTTGTAGTTGGAGTAGCTTTGTGTTTGTTTTGCTTAGATTCCACATGCCAAATAGATAAGGAGAGTTTTGAAGCTTTCAAAGCTATTATTCCTCAAGAAAATATTGTGCTTCAGGCAAATACCAATACTATATTGGCAGGAGAAACTTTATTCTATAAGCTGTATTGCTTAAGCAGTACAGGGAAATTAAGTTTGGCTAGTAAAATAGGTTATGTTGAATTAATTGGAGCTAATAAAAAGAACCTGTTTAAACATAAGCTACAACTGAATAAGGGATTAGCTAATGGAGATTTTTTTATACCACCAAATATAGAAACGGGGCATTACAAGCTTGTAGCTTACACTAAATGGATGAACAATAATAGCGCTAATCCATTTTTTCAATCTGATGTATATATTATCAATCCATTTATACCTAACGATGATTCTTTTGAAAATAAAGAATTATACGCTGATAATCTAAAAGAGATAAAAAAAACGATTCCTACGGTTCTTCAAAAAAATACAGACATTAAGCTTGAGACTAATAAAAAGGTTTATAAGTTTAGAGAAAATGTTGAAATTACTATGAGTAGCCTACTTGGTGAAAGTAATTATGGGAACTATAGTGTGTCGGTTCGTAAGTTGGATTTAATAGGAGTTACAGATCATAACTCTAATAATAAAGTTGATAATTATGACGAAATAAAATATTTACCTGAAATAAGAGGCGAAGTTATTTCGGGTCAAGTGCTATCTAAAAGTAACAATAAAATCGTAGCAGATATGATTGTAGCATTGTCAATTCCGGGTAGTCATTACATTTATAAAAATGTAAAAACCGATCAAAGGGGTAAATTTTATTTCAATATCCACGAAAACTATAATGATAGTGAAGTCATTATACAAGTGCTAGATAAAAATAAAGGGGATTATAATATTCTATTGGATGATTCGTCTTTTAAATATGCAGATCAATTAAAGTATGCAAAAATAAAAGTAAATGAAAATACTAAAGACTGGCTTTTAAAGCAAAGCATACATAATCAAATAGAAAGTGCATATCATAATGCAAAGCGAGATAGTATTGTTTTCCGTAGTCCAAATACGATGTTTTATGGTAACCCTACAGTTAAATATTTTTTAGATGATTACACAAGGTTTCCATCGGTTAAAGAGACTTTTGTTGAAATTATAGCTGAAGCTGCTGTAAGAAAGAGCGGAGATAATTTTAGTTTTAAAGTATATAACTACGAAGAACTACGAAATAATGTTTTTAAGGAGTATAATCCCTTAGTTTTATTTGATGGTATATTAATTCAAAATAACTTAGATGTTTTGGATTATGATTCTAATAAAATTGAAAGTGTTAGTGTCGTAAGAGGTATATATTTTAATGGTCCTAGTATATTCAATGGAATAATTGATATTAAAACAAAGAAAAGTGATTTTAAGCTACCAAAGAATAGAGAAGCTTTTGGGTTTTTAAACCTTGATGCTATTAAAGAAAACAAAATATATTATAACCCCATTTATACTTCTGAAGTAAGTAAACTTAACAGAATTCCCGATTATAGAAGTCAATTATTATGGGAACCTAATTTGTTTTTTAATTCAAATTCGAGTACAATTAACTTTTACACATCAGATGTAAAAGGGGTGTTTGAAATAACTTTAGAAGGGTATTCTAATGCCGGTAAATATATAATATCAAAAATGTATTTTGAGGTAGGAAATTAAAGCTTAAAACAACCCGTTTATTTCGGCATCAATAGTATTTATTACATGTCCTAAATCTTCTTGATTATCAACAAAATCTAGATTATCTACATCAATAATAAGTAATTTACCTTTATTGTAACCATGAATCCAAGCTTCGTAACGTTCGTTTAGTCGGCTTAAATAATCGATGCTAATTGAATTTTCGTAGTCGCGTCCGCGTTTATGAATTTGCGATACCAAATTTGGAATGGAACTGCGTAAATATATAAGTACATCTGGCCCTTTTACTAAAGATTCCATAAGTTCGAAAAGCGAGGTGTAGTTCTCGAAATCGCGATTGGTCATTAAACCCATGGCGTGCAAGTTTGGTGCGAAAATATGGGCGTCTTCGTAAATAGTTCGGTCTTGAATAATGTCTTTTCCGCTTTGACGAATTTGTAAAACTTGACGAAATCTGCTGTTTAAAAAGTATACCTGAAGGTTAAAACTCCAACGTGCCATTTCGGTGTAAAAATCATCTAAATATGGGTTGTCCACCACATCTTCCAACTGGGCTTCCCAGTTGTAGTGTTTTGCTAATAATTTTGTGAGTGTTGTTTTTCCTGCGCCAATATTTCCGGCTATAGCAATGTGCATGGTGTTACTGTATTTTAAGTTGATATTTACTTAGGACATTATTGCCGTAAATATACAAGGTTTCGTTGACTACAAAAAACTGATTTATTAATAAATTTGATGTATCGATAGGGATTTTTACATCATTGTCTTTTGGTATATAAAATAATGTGTTTTCGCTTTTTAAAATAATATTTTCATTACTTTCAGTTAGAGCGGTATAACCCGTATTTTTTATTTTTTTTACTAAACTGCCAAAGTAATTATAGGTGTATAAATAGTTTTTTGTTAATAGCCAACAAAAGTTATAGTTGCTTTTTATATCTAGAACTTCGCTTTGTACGGGAGCCGTTTGTGCACGAGTAGTTTTAGTTTTATAATCAAACAATTCTAGTTTTTGTAAATCTTGGTTAAAAATCCAAAGTGTATTATCGTAACCCGTAGTTATATGCGATACGTTTTTATAGGTCGATAGTGTGCTAAAATCTATTTTAAAAACTTCTGCTAAGCGATTATCTAGCACAACTACCGTATTAAAATCTTTGTAGAATAGATTAATTTTTAATGGGTTAAAGGTATTTACAGTACTTAAGTTACCAAGTTGTAAGTTGTTGTAGGTTATGGTTTTAGTGTCTGTTTTTTTATGAATAATATTGTTGTTAACATAAAACACAGTATTAAAATTATCCACCGATATTAGGGTTTCGGTTTTTAAGTTTACAGAATCTATAAACTTTATAGCTACAGATTCTTGTGCACTAATGGAAACGAAGAAAAATATAAAAATATAGTAAGTGTATTTCATTGCAGCTTGAAAAATACAAAAATCAATCCAGTAATACGCTGGTTGTTAATAAAACGCTACACAGCTTTTTTATTGTTTTATTTTAACTAAATATTAACTTTTTTAAATTAAACTGTTGGGGGTTTGCAAGGTCTAAACCGTAGTTTAAAAACTACTTTTGGTTTAAAGTATAATCTTATTATAATTTGATAATGAAAAACAATAACACTACAATTTTTGCGCTAATCCTGGTTTTGCTGGTTAGTGTATCACTACATGCACAACAAGATTTTCAAGGTAAAGCTTACTATTTTTCTAAAACAACCATGGATTTGAGTCGTTTTAATAGAGGTGGCGAGCAAATGACTGAACAGCGTAAAAAAGAGTTGGAAACGCGTTTTAAGTCTATGTTAGAAAAAACGTATGTTTTAACTTTTAACAAGGAAGAATCCATTTTTGTTGAAGATGAAAAATTATCGTCTCCAGTAAATTCGGGAAGAGGCTTTGGTGGGTTTGCAAGCAGTTTCGCTCCTGGACCACAATACAAAAATGTTAAGGAAAAACTGTATTTACAAGACCAAGAGTTTTTTGGAAAGCAGTTTTTAATTAAAGAAGAGATGGAGCCTTTAGAGTGGGTTATGGGAAAAGAAACCAAGCAAATTGGTCAATATTTATGCTTTAAAGCGACTGCTAAAAAAGTATCTAATGAAGTTGGGTTTGGGCCACCAAGGAGAACTAGTGATGATGATAAAGATGATAAAGATGATAAAGAAGGCGATGATGCTAAAAAGGACGAACCAAAAATAGTTGAAGTTACAGCGTGGTACACGCCACAAATACCTGTTAGCCAAGGACCAGCAGATTATTGGGGATTACCAGGTTTAATTTTAGAAGTAACCGCTGGCGATACGGTTATGCTTTGCTCTAAAATTGTTATTAATCCTGAAGAAAAAACTGAAATTAAAGCCCCTAAAAAGGGATCGGTTGTTACACAAGCCGAATATAAAGAGATTGTTACTAAAAAAATGGAAGAATTCAGAGCCAATCGTGGTAGAGGAAACGGAAGACCAGGCGGCGGAAGAGGGCGTTAATTTTTTAAATTTTTAGAAACCAATCCATAATGATAAAGAAACTCATATTAATAGTTTTAATTGGCTTTGCTAATGCCGCAATGGCTCAAATTAAATTAGAGGGTATTGTAAAAGATAGCATAGGCGCGCCATTAGAATTGGCAAACGTAATAGCTATTAATCAAGAAACAAAAACCTTGCAGTCCTACGGCATTACAGATCAGGCTGGGTTTTATAGAATAAGTTTAGCTAAAAATGGTACCTACAGTATACAGGTAAGTTACATAGGTATGAAAACCTATACCGAAACCATTACAACTGTAAATGATGATGTAGTTAAGGATATTGTTTTAGAAGCCGATAACGCCTTAGATGCAATCGAGTTAACCTACGAAATGCCTGTTACCGTAAAAGGCGATACCTTAATTTACAATGCCGATTCTTTTAAAAACGGAACAGAACGCAAACTAGAAGATGTATTAGAAAAGCTTCCAGGTGTCGAAATAAATGATGACGGCCAAGTAGAAGTAGAAGGGAATGTTGTAAGCAAGTTAATGGTTAATGGAAAAGATTTTTTTGATGGCGATACCAAATTAGGTATTAAAAACATTCCTTCGAATGCGGTCGATAAAATACAAGTACTCCGTAATTTTTCTGAGGTTGGTCAATTAAGTGGTGTTACCAATAATCAAGATAATGTTGCTATTAATATAAAACTTAAAGAAGGAAAAGAGAATTTTTGGTTTGGCAATATAACTGCAGGAGGAGGCGCTTCAACTGACGATGAACTCTACATTTTGCAGCCAAAATTATTTTATTATAGCCCTAAGTTTAGCTTAAACTTTATTGGCGATTTAAATAATACAGGCGATTTGGCTTTAACGCGCGAAGATCTTCGTGGTTTTGGTGGTGGTTTTAGAGCGCCAAGTAGAAGCAGCGGAACAAGTATTAGTTTAGGTAATAACAGTCTTAATTTTTTAACGTCGCAAAACAATGCTTTAGAAATTAAAAACAAATTGGCGGCAACAAATTTTAGTTATTCGCCTAACAAAAATTTAGATTTAAGTGGATTTGCTATTTTTAATAGTAGCAATATTTTATCAAAAGAAAAAAGTTTGGTGCAGTATACAGATTCCGATCTAGGGATTCCAGACGAAGCTACCGAGCAAAATAGCGAGGAACGTTCTAATCAAGGTTTACTAAAACTTAGTGCAGCCTATAAGCCTAATATTAATAATCAATTAGATTATGATATTTTAGGGCGATTCTCTAAAGATACTCAAAATCAAAACTTATTTTCTTCTGTTCTTGGTAATACCACACAGTTAGATGAAGCTACGCCTTTTAGTATTAGTCAAAGTTTAAATTATTATTACACATTAAATGAAACTAATATTTTCGCTTTTGAAGGCCAACATTTAATTAAAAATGAAGATCCGTTTTACAATGCACTATTGCTAAATGATCCGGATAATAATGAGGATGAAGACAATGATGCTTTTGATACAACTGCAGATGCCATAGGGTTTTTAACAAATTTAGATTATTATGATATTGGGCAAAACAAACGTATAAAATCGAATCAAGTTGATGCTAAAATTGATTATTACAATATTCTTAATGCCAAAAGTAATATCAATTTTACCTTAGGAACTATTTATAGCCGACAAGAGTTTAACTCGAATATCTTTCAGTTTCTAGAAGATGGCTCTCAGTTTGAACCAACCCCAAGTTTTAATGATGGTTTAGCAAAAAATGACACCGAGTATAATTTTACCGATGTTTATTTAGGAGCACATTATACTTTAAAAACGGGTAAGTTTACCATAACACCAGGGTTTTCTGTACATGCCTACGGAAATAAAAATACCCAGTTTGGTGAAACGTTCGAAGATAGTTTCTTTAAGCTGTTACCAGATTTCGAGACCCGAATTCAGCTTAAAAAAAGTGAGAGTTTAACACTGCGTTATCAAATGCAAAATCAGTTTACCGATGTTACAAATTTAGCACAGGGCTTAGTATTTAATAGTTTTAGTAGTATTCAATACGGCGAGCCAGAACTACAAAATGCCTTATCGCATAATTTAAGTTTGTTTTACAGAAGTTTTAATCTTTTTAATTACACTAATGTGTATGCACGACTTGCTTATAATAAGAATATCGATCAAATACGAAGTCTAACGGATTTTGATAATGTAATAAGAACAAGTACATTTTTCAACTCTAATTTTGCCGATGAAAGTGTTTCGGCTAGCGGTCGTGTACAACGTACTTTTGGGAAATTGCAAGCAGGAATTACAACTGGTTTAAACTACAGTAAAATTAATCAGTTTATTCAAGGGCAGCAGTCGTTAAACGAGCAGTTTACACAAAGCTACACACCAGAATTAAGAACTAATTTTAGAGAAGCACCAAACGTTAGGTTAAGATACCGCTATAGTGTTTCAAATAACGATCAAGGTTCTAGTTCTACAAAGTTTGTTACTAAGGCACCTTCTATTAATTTTGATGCTTACATATGGAAGTCGGTAACTTTCGAAACCGATTTTACATATAGCAATCAGGACGATGGTGTAAACCCATCACAATCCTTTAAAACTTGGGATGCCTCGTTAGCATACCGAAAAAATGAGGACTCCAAATGGGAATATGTTATAAAAGCTACTAATTTATTAGATATAGATTCTCGAGTACGAAATAGTGCAACAAACTTGTCTGTTTTTAGTTCAGAAACGTTTATTCAGCCTCGATTTGTAACTTTAAGAATACGTTACGAGTTGTAATATAATGGGTTAGGCATCCCGAATTAACACTCGGGATGTCATTTTAAATCCGCAAGTTTTTCTTTTCTTATTATGCTGAATTATGCGTAACAAGAAAAAATCAAAAAAATATATTAAATTCTTCATTTTATCTTTGCAGAATTAAGAAACAATAATATATTTGCGGTCAGTTTTGGGGAGATACTCAAGCGGCCAACGAGGGCAGACTGTAAATCTGCTGACTACGTCTTCGCAGGTTCGAATCCTGCTCTCCCCACTTAATAAAAAAAGTCTGCCTTGGCAGACTTTTTTTATTTATATAAAAATGTAAAACCTATTTTAGGGTTTTTATAGAAACGAAAAAGTAAGCTGTAGTAACTGCGTTCCTTTTCATTTTCAGGAGTGGGGAACAAGGCTATGTAATCCTGTTCTACTTCCTTAATCTTATAAAATAAACTATTATTCTATTCTTAATTTTTCTTTAAGGTATTAGAGGAACAAGAATATTCAATCCTGTGCTTTACTCATTTCAACTTGTAAATTCTAATCCATTATAGTTAGATTTGCACGCAGAAAATATATTCATGACACATACTTTAGAAGCATTGCAATCTGGACAGCTAATTGGCCTTAAAAGACTAAAATTAGCCTGTGGGTTAAAAACATTTCCAGAAGACATTTTAAAACTAGCCGATACCTTAGAAATTCTAGATTTATCCGGTAACGACCTTTCTACATTGCCAGATAGTTTTGCCCAACTAAAGAAATTAAGAATTTTATTTTTTGCAAATAATAAGTTTACAGTCTTTCCTTCAGTTTTAGCTCGGTGTCCTGAATTGAGTATGATTGGTTTTAAATTCAATCAAATTACAACAGTTCCTGAGGATGCATTTCCACCCAAACTAAACTGGCTTATTTTAACTGATAATAAAATTAAGGCATTACCTAAAAGTATAGGACAAGCAGTTAGGCTCCGTAAATGCGCCTTATCAGGAAATAAAATTGAAGCATTACCCGACGAAATGGCAAACTGTGTAAACTTGGAGCTTTTACGTATTTCGGCAAACCAATTAAAGAGTATTCCTAATTGGTTATTTAAGTTGCCTAAATTATCTTGGATAGGCTTTGGAGGAAATCCTGCAGCGCAAAGCATGCCATGTAAGAACAATCTGGAATCGTATAATTGGAACCACTTTACTATTAAAACGTTAATTGGTGAGGGTGCCTCTGGATTTATTTCCCACGCACATTGGGAGCAAAAACAAGAGGATGTTGCTATAAAAGTGTTTAAAGGCGCGGTAACTAGCGATGGTTTACCCGAAGATGAAATGGATGCCTCCATAGCGGCCGGAAACCATAAGAATTTAATACCTATTTTGGGTAAAATAAAAAATCATCCTGATGGTAAAAGTGCCTTAATAATGGAACTTATAGCATCCAATTATAGTAATTTAGGAAATCCGCCAAGTTTAGAAACATGTACAAGAGATGTATTTGATGAAGCTTCTAGTTTTACGGCAGCCCAGTTGCTAAAAATAGCTAAGGGTATGGCTTCAGTTAGTACACAATTACATGAAAAGGGTATTAATCATGGCGATTTTTATGCCCATAATATCTTGGTAAATAAAACAGCAGATTGTTATTTAGGCGATTTTGGAGCAGCTAGTTTTTATAATGTAAATTGGGAAATTGCACCAAATATACAACGCATAGAAGTAAGAGCTTATGGGTGTCTGTTAGAAGATGTTTTACATGTAGTTAACCAAGATACTTTTAACGAAGGCCAACTAAATAATTGGCTAAAACTAATTAATGATTGTACTAAACCAGATGTTATAGCTCGACCTAGTTTTTTAGAAATTACGGAGGTTTTAAATACCTTTTAAATAAAAAAAAATCTGTAATTAAAAATTACAGATTTTTGTATAAGTTGTAGAAATAAGAATTTATTTTCCTTTTTTCTGTTTATTAATCTCGTCTTGTAACTGGCGTCTCACTTTTTGTTCGCGCTCTAATGCTGTTCTGCGGTGCTCATCGAATTCTTCTTCAATTTCAGCTAAATTATGATTCGCTTTTCTAGTAATAGCATTACTGTTTTTAAATTTATAAATAAACAAAATTAGTAAAGCTAATAAAGCACCTATAATAGACCACATAAGCACATTGTAGTTTATTTTACTCATTTGCATTCCAAAGAGTGCCATATTGTTTTTTTCAGAATTAGTGGTTTCTAAATCTGATTGCGTATTTGAAAGATTCGCTTTTAAAGCTGAAATTTCTTTAGCTTGAGACGACACTACAGCCTTTGTTTCTGCTAAATTTTTATGTACTGTTTTTAAAGAGTCTAAAGTATGAGCACGAAGTGCTAATAACATACTTAATTTTACAGCTTCGTAAGGTTGACCGTTGGTTCCTTTAAAATTCCCAGACTTTTTAAGGATATATTCAAATTGATTATCAATAGTTCCTTTGTATAAGGATAATTGGTCGTCGTCTTCAGTAGTGGTTTGAGAAAATGAATTAAAGCTTATTAAACAGCTAAATATAAGTAAACATAGAGATTTGATAGGATTCATTTTAAATGCTTTTTGGTTGTATTTGGTTTGCGAATTTATAAAATATAGTTTATTAAACGATTAAAAATCAATAAAAAGCCTCATAAAAATGAGGCTATTTTATATACGATTCAAATCCTATATTAGATTATTAAAAATGTGTTTAAATTTATGGCGTATTAATAATACGTATAACGTCTAACCTTTGCAATATATTTTGCTAAGCGTATAACCTGATGGCTGTATCCATATTCGTTATCATACCAAATGTATAAAATGATGTTTTTTCCATCTTTTCTAACAATGGTAGCCTTACTATCATAAATGGATGGGGCAGAACAGCCAACAATATCGCTAGATACCAGTTCGTCGCTCAATTCAAATTTAATTTGTTCTACCAAATCGCCTTCTAAGGCATATTTTTTTAAAACTGAATTCACACCATTAAGCGATGTTTTATTCTCTATTTCTAAATTTAAAATGGCTAACGATCCATTGGGTACAGGTACACGAATAGCATTGGAAGTAAGTTTACCTTCTAAACTTGGCAACGCTTTAGCAACGGCAGTTCCAGCTCCAGTTTCTGTAATAACCATATTAAGGGCCGCAGCTCTTCCGCGGCGGTATTTACCATGAAAGTTATCCACTAAGTTTTGGTCGTTTGTATAAGCATGTATAGTTTCTAAATGGCCGCTTTTTACTCCAAAACTTTCTTCAATAACCTTTAAAATAGGGGTAATAGCATTTGTAGTACATGACGCTGCCGAAAATATATCGATTTTATCAGGGTTATTTTCCTGTTGGTTTACACCATGAACAATATTAGGAATACCTTTTCCTGGCGCCGTTAATAAAACCTTTTTAACGCCTTTCGATTTTAAATGTTTACTCAAGGCTTCTTTATCTCTAAAGGCGCCAGTATTATCAATAACTAAAGCGTTATTAATATTATAGGTAGTGTAATCGATCTCTTCTGGCGTATTTGCCGAAATTATATGTACTGTAGTTCCATTAATTATCAAAGCATTCTGCTTCGCATCAATAGTAACGGTACCCGAAAAATCGCCATGTACCGAATCGTTACGCAGTAGCGAAGCTCTTTTTTCTAGTATTTTGGCATCAATAGTCCCACGGGTAACAATAGCTCTCAGACGTAACTGACTTCCTTTTCCGGTACGCGTCATAAGTTCTCTGGCTACCAATCTACCAATTCTACCAAAACCATAAAGTATAACGTCTTTTGGTTCAAAACTTCCATTTTTACTTGCGTCTTTTAGTTTATGAGACACAAAGGCCTTGGCGTTATTATGTTTATTGTCGTCTAAATGGTACTCGTAAGTTAGCTTTCCAATATCTAATTTTGCAGGAGGGACGTTAAGGGCTTTTATGGCCTGAGCAATTTCAACCGAATCAAAAATAGAAATGGGCTTTTGCACAAATTTACCCGCGTATTCGTGCAGGTTTAAAATCTGACTCACATTTCTATCTATTAGTTGGTTTCTAAAAAGTACCAATTCAATCGATTTGTCATACCATAAATCGCTTACGGCTTTTATAAATTCTACAGTTGCTTTTCTTCGATCAGCCTGAAATGCTAATTCTTTTTCATAAGTTTTATTAGAACCCATAATGTATAAAGTTTAGTTTGTGGTGTTTTAGCTAAAATACCATATTTCAAACGTTTTCGTAAAGCACTTTAACGAAAAAAATAACCCTTCAAATAATAAGTATATTTAAAGGGTTATTAAAATTAATTGGAACTTGATTTCGGTAATTAAAACTTATTAGTCGTCTTAATTAGTATATAAACTATCTAAAATTATAGCGTTCTAAATCGCCATTCGTATTTATAACTTCTAGTCTTAAAGCTTCGTATCTAGATTTATTTCTTAAAGCACGTTGCACATCTTCTACATTTTTCACTTTAATATCGTTAATTGCTGTAATAATACAACCTTCTATAATACCATTCTTTTTCCAATATTCGGCATATTGCTCATCTAGTTCAGCAATTTTAACACCGTAAGTCACATTAAATTTCTTTAGGTCTTTAGCCTTAGCATCTTTAATTCGTCCTACAAGCGGCATAGTAAAGGTGTCATTTTTTGCTAGCGTTACAGGTATAGTTTTTAAATCGCCATCTCTAGATACTATTAAGTTTACCACATCGTTAGGGCGTTTAGCGCTTAAATGTCCGGTTAAATCAGAGAATTTAGATACTTTAATATTATCAATTTCTTTAATTATATCACCTTTTTTAATACCTGCTTTTTCAGCTCCAGAATCTGCAACCACATCATCAATATAAACACCTTCGGTGTCAGGAACTCCAATTTTTTCAGCATTCATACTATTTAAAGCGCCACCTTGTATACCTAAAATACCGTTTTGTACGTTTCCAAACTCCATTATATCTTCAATCACTTTTCTAGCAATATTACTAGGTACAGCAAAAGAATATCCTACATAAGAGCCCGTTTGCGATGTTATAGCGGTATTAATTCCTACCAATTCA
Organism: Algibacter amylolyticus; assembly: GCF_014202225.1. Classification (GTDB taxonomy): domain Bacteria; phylum Bacteroidota; class Bacteroidia; order Flavobacteriales; family Flavobacteriaceae; genus Algibacter_B; species Algibacter_B amylolyticus. Next base: position 36,181 of record NZ_JACHGE010000006.1, on the reverse strand, counting down.
CCATTAGTATTCACTAAAGCACCACCAGAATTTCCTGGGTTTACTGCCGCATCTGTTTGAATAAACGATTGTCTGCTTGTACCCGATAAATCTCTAGATTTTGCACTAATAATACCCGCCGTAACAGTCGATGTTAAATTAAATGGGTTACCAACAGCCAATACCCATTCGCCAATTTTAGCATTATCAGAATCCGCAAAAGTTACAAATGGTAATTCCTCGTCGGCATCGATTTTTAAAAGCGCGATATCCGTTTTTTCGTCGGCACCAACCAATTCCGCTGTATACGTTTTATTATTGTTTAAGGTAACCGATAATTCGTGGGCATTTTTAATAACATGGTTATTGGTAATTATATAACCATCGGCGTTAATAATAACACCAGATCCCGTGCCCGTTTGTGCACGTTCAGACGATCGTCCCGAAAACAAATCTTGCATGGTGTATGTCCCTTTACTAAGTGTAACATTTTTAACGTGTACCACCGCGTTTACAGTATTTTCGGCAGCTATGGTAAAATCTATTTTATCCTCGGCACTAAATAAAGGCCGTGTGTTGCTTGTTGGTAAAAATGTAGGGTTTTCGGCAGCTGCAGCAATAACAACAGGTTGCTTTTCTTCTAAAAAAAACTTGTAGGTTCCTAAGGTGAAAATGCCACCCAAAGCCGATACGAATACTAATGTTAAAATCTTTTTCATATGCGTTAATCTTGTATGTTTTAAAATTATTTCAATCTATTTAACGATTAAAATTAATTATTTATTGAATACATAAATTCGTTTTAACTTTTTTTAACGCCAACTTTAACGCTCATTTAACACTCCAAAAAAAAATAATAATTTGGGCGCTACCACAAGGGTCGGGCTATTCATTTCAAGTCCTCGGTCGTACCTCCCTGTGGGCTTTCCATTGCTATCCCTAGCGCACTTACCAATAAAGTGTAGTAATTATTAACTAGCTTTAATATTACCCCAAAAAATTTAAATCACTTCTTTATCTTTGTGCTACATTATGCAACAAACTTTTTATAAATACCAAGGAACAGGGAATGATTTTGTGATGATTGATAATCGTCAGCAAACATTCAATAAAAACGATACCAAACGCGTTGCTTTTTTATGCGACCGCCGGTTTGGAGTAGGAGCAGACGGATTAATTTTACTAGAAAACCATCCAGAACACGATTTTAAAATGGTGTATTACAATGCGGATGGTAACGAAAGTACCATGTGTGGTAACGGTGGGCGCTGTTTAGTCGCTTTTGCTAAGGAACTGGGAGTTATTAAAGATAAAGCCGTTTTCGAGGCTATCGATGGTTTACATCATGCAACTGTAGAAGGAGATATCGTTAATTTACAAATGCTAGATGTGTCTAAAATCGAAACCCATAAAAACCATGTGTTTTTAAATACAGGGTCGCCGCATCATGTGCAATTTGAACCTAATATTGAAGATTTCAGTATTAAAACCCAAGGCGCTAATATTCGCTATGGCGAACCTTATAATGAGGCTGGTACCAATGTTAATTTTGTGAAAAAACAATCGGACACAGAGTTTAGAGTGCGAACTTACGAGCGCGGTGTAGAGGACGAAACCTTATCCTGCGGAACAGGTGTAACAGCCGTAGCTATTGCTATGCATTATATTGGTGAAACCGAAAAAAACTTAGTTAATTTAAATGTTCAAGGCGGAAAACTAAAAGTAAGTTTTAATGTGGAGGACGGCATTTATAAAAATGTATGGCTAAGTGGTCCTGCAAAACTTATTTTTAAAGGTAGTATATGATTACTCTAAAAGGCGAAAACATATATTTACGTGCTTTAGAACCGGAAGATTTGGATTTTATCCATACCATCGAAAACGATGAGTCTATCTGGGAAATTAGTAATACCCAAACCCCATATTCTCGGTTTTTAATTAAACAGTATTTAGAGCATGCGCACAAAGATATTTTTGAAGTAAAACAATTAAGATTGGTTATTTCAAGTTATAACGATGTGGCATTGGGAATGATTGATTTATTCGATTTCGATTTTAAAAACAGAAGAGCAGGCGTGGGGATTTTGGTTAAAGAATCTACCAATAGATTAAAAGGCTATGGTCGCGAAGCTCTAAAACTATTAATCAACTATAGTTTTACACATCTCGATTTACATCAGTTATACTGTAATATTTCAGAAGAAAATGATGCCAGCATCAAACTGTTTTCAAATCAAGGTTTTAAAGAAATAGGACTAAAAAAAGACTGGAACTATGTAAATGGTTCTTATAAAAACGAATACTTATACCAGCTTATTAATAAATAGATGTACATAAAAAAAATACTCTTAGCAATTTTAGTTATTGGCCTTATTGTGGCTGCTTTTTTCGCCAATTTTGTTTACAAAGCCATGTTAAAACCAAACACAGCTTTTAATAACGAAAGCGCCTATATTTATGTCCCAACGGGAGCAAACTATCAAGATGTTCGTGCGCAGTTGGAACCTTTATTGGAGGATATAGATTCGTTCGATGATTTAGCCGAGCGTAAAGAGTATAATAAATACGTTAAGGCAGGTCGTTTCCAAATAAATAAGGGCATGACCAATAACGATATTATAAACTCTATTAGAAGCAAAAATTTGCCAATTAAAGTATCTTTTAATAATCAAAGTACACTCGAAAAATTAGCAGGTCGTGTTTCAAAAGAAATTGAAGCAGATAGCATATCCCTTTTAAATGCCATGAAGGATAGCGCTTTTTTAAGCGAAAACGGTTTTAAAGAGGCTACAGCTTTAGGTATGTATTTGCCAAATAGCTATGAGTTTTTTTGGAACACATCTGCCGAAGATTTTAGAGCACGTATGTTAAAGGAATATAAACGATTCTGGACCGATGCTAAAATTAAAAAAGCAAATGCCATTGGTTTATCGCAAGATCAAGTTATTGCATTGGCGTCTATAGTGTACGAAGAGTCTAAACAAGCATCGGAGCAGCCAAGAATAGCAGGTGTTTACATGAATAGGATACGTATAGGTATGCCACTTCAAGCAGATCCTACTTTAAAATTTGCAGCTTACCAACTTCCTAAGTACAAAAACACGGTAATAAAACGTGTGCTTAATGTCCATAAAGACATTGCTTCGCCTTATAATACGTATAAGAATAGAGGCTTGCCTCCAGGACTTATCGCCATGCCAGATATATCGGCCATAAATGCGGTCTTAAATTTTGAAAAACATAAGTATTTATATTTTGCTGCCGATGCTAAACGTTATGGCTTCCATAAGTTTGCCAAAACCTTAGCACAACATAATGTAAATGCTAGAGAATATCAGCGCTATTTATCATCTCAAGGCATAAATAAATAGTGCGGTTTTGGGCGTTAAAACATATTATTCTTTTTGTTATGTTGCCGGTGGCTTCTTTTTCGCAATCTAAACTAAATGCCTTTTTAACCCCAAGCGACACACTTAATAAACCACGCCGAAATGCTGTGGTTATTACCGAAGCTGCTATAGGTGGCTTAACATTGGTTGGGTTACATCAACTTTGGTATGCCGATTTCGAACAATCCAAGTTTCATACCACAAACGATAATAATCAGTGGTTACAAATGGATAAATTAGGACATGCGTTTACGTCTTATCAACTAGGAAAGCATGGAGCTCAATTATTACATTGGAGCGGTGTCAACAAAAAGCATCAATTAATTTACGGAGCTACTTTAGGTTTTTCATTTTTATCGGCTGTTGAAGTGTTAGATGGATTTTCATCCGAATGGGGATTTTCATGGGGCGATATTTTAGCCAACGGAGCAGGAACAGGACTCTATATTGGGCAAGAATTACTATGGAAAGAGCAACGAATTGCCTTAAAATACAGTTTTCATCAAACTAAGTACGCCAAACAACGTCCAGATAAGCTTGGTGAAACCTTCCTAGAGCAAACCTTAAAAGATTACAACGGACAAACTTATTGGCTTAGCGCGAACATACATTCGTTTTTTAAAGAAAGTAGCGTTCCTAAATGGCTAAATGTAGCGGTTGGCTATGGTGCCGATGGCATGCTAACAGGGTTAGAAGGTGTTGATAGTCAATTAATAAACACCAATCGGCGTTATAGACAATACTACTTAAGTTTGGATGTAAATTTAAAAGCTATAAAAACAAACTCTAAGCTTTTAAGGTCTGTTTTCGATGTTTTTAACATGATAAAAATCCCTTTTCCAACCTTAGAATTCAATAAAAATAAGGCTGTATTTCATCTATTCTACATATAGAAAGTGTACTTAATCGATTAATTTTGAAGTTATTGAAAAAAGGTGTACTTTTGCACGCTCAAATTTCACGGTGTATATAATTTGTATATATATATCGAAAAAATTTAAAATTATGATAAGGAATATTGGAAGATTCGTAACTATTACGCTTACAATATTAACACTATTGTATGTGTCGTTTCAATCAAATGAAACAATCGATTTAAGCAAGTACTCAACTGAAGGCTTAGACTTAAATTACACGGTTAGTAATATTGCTGCTGTGAACGAAAATGAATCGGAGTTATCAGATTCCGATTTTGAATTCTCACCTTACTTAGGAAAATCTTTTGTTGGTTTTAAAGAGGCTTTGGCTTTTAAAGAGTCTGGAGGCGATTACTCTAGTGTAAATACTTACGGGTATTTAGGTAAATATCAATTTGGCTCCGAAACATTAAAGCTTATTGGTATACATAACCCTGAAAAGTTTCTAAAAAGCCCAAAGCTACAAGAAAAAGCATTTATTGCTAATTCTGCACGTAACAAATGGATTTTAAGAAGAGATATTAAAAACTTTGTTGGTAAACGCATTAACGGTATTATTATTACCGAATCAGGTATGTTAGCTGCAGCGCATCTTGCCGGCCCAGGAAGTGTAAAAAAGTACTTAAGGAGCTACGGCTTGGATAATTTTGCAGACGGTTATGGTACTACGGTACACTATTACATGAAACGTTTTTCTGGTTATGATACCTCTTTTGTTAAAGCAAATAGAAAAGCTAAAGCTATATAATAGGTTTTAACTTTTATGAATAATAAATATGGTAGGTCTTTTATGGAGGTCTACCTTATTTTTTTTCCATTGGTTTGCGGTTTGGGTTTTTATAAACTCGGTGCTTAACGTGATATCGCAGGCTACACAAATATCGGTGTTGTTCTCCAAAACAGCCGAAAGGTCTTCAAGCATTTTGTTATTTCTGTAGGGTGTTTCAATAAATATTTGCGATTGGTTTTGCTCGAACGATAAACGCTCTAAACGTTTAATTTCTGCTTTTCGTTCAGCCTTATCAATAGGCAAATACCCATTAAAAGTAAAGCTCTGTCCGTTCATTCCAGAACTCATAATGGCCATTAAAATAGACGAGGGTCCTACTAGCGGTACTACTTTTATGTTTTTTTGATGGGCAATTTTTACAACATCGGCTCCTGGGTCTGCTACCCCAGGACAACCTGCTTCGGAAAGTAAACCAACATCTACACCATTTAAACACGGATGTAAAAATGTAGGTAAATCTGCTTCATCGGTAAATTTATTTAAATGAAACATGTTTAATGATGGCTGCGATTTTTCCGGACTTATGCGTTTTATAAAGCGTCTTGCCGTTTTGTCGTTTTCAACAATAAAGGTGTCAATGTTGTCTATGGCTTGTTTTACGCTAATAGGTAAAACTTCTAATGGTTCGTTGTCGCCTAAGGTTGTTGGTATAAGGTATAATTTACCGATTTTGTTAGTCATTTAATTTATGATAAGTTTTTTAATGGCTTTTGAATGGTCTTTCGTTGTAATTTCAATGAAATATAATCCTTTTGCGTAATTTTTTGTGGATTGGGTTATTAGTTTCTGATTTGGTTTGGTAATAGTTTTAATATTTTGTCCGTTAATATTTAAAATAGTAATTGTGTTAACCTGGTTGTAATTATTAGTCAAATCTATTTTAATATAGTCTTCAGATGGATTAGGAAATATTTTAAAATAGTCTGTGGTTTTTACTTTTGTGGTACCTAATGAAGGATCCTGAATTTTGTATACTGTTGAGCCACCTGCAATATACAATTCACCGTTAATATCTTCTCCAAATGTAGTCCAATTGTGTTTGTTTGTAGGCGTCTGGAGGTTCATGGACCAATTGCCTTCTGTGTTGGTTAATAGTCCTATTTCTCCACTACAATAATCGGCAAAAAAATATTTTCCTGTAAAACTTGAAAACGTAGAGCCTCTGTAAATGTAACCTCCGGTAATAGAGCATTTTCCACCGGAATGATTATACTCTGCAACAGGTTTTATAGTGCTGTTAATGCCTCCAGTTGGGCAATTACCTTGGTCGTTAAAAGGATTGCTACCTTCAAAACATCGCCAACCATAATTGTCTCCTGGTGTTCCAGAACCGTTAACTTTATTAATTTCCTCAATTAAATATTGTCCAACATCTGCAATCCATAGGTCGCCATTGTTTTTATCGAAAGAAAACTTCCAAGGATTTCGTAAACCCATAGCGTAAATTTCAGGTCTAGGGTCCGTTGGTTCATTGGCCGATTCGGCGTACGGATTGGTACTAGGTATAGAGTAAAGGTTGCCACTTACATCAATTCTTAATAACTTTCCAAAAAGACTAGAGGTGTTTTGTGCTCTATCTGCGGGATCGCCACTGCTACCACCATCGCCAACAGCTATATATAAAAAGCCATCTTGTCCAAAAGCTATTTTTCCGCCGTTATGATTCCCAAAGGGTTGCTGGTACGATAATAGGGTAGTGCCATTGGTATTGGCTATATCTGGGTTTGTACTTACTGTATATCGTGCAATTATCGTATTCGGCTTTCCTGTGCTAGTATTGTCTGTATAGTTTACATAAAATCTTCCTGTAGAGGCATAGTCTGGAGCAAAAGCTAGTCCTAAAAATCCGCGTTCTCCACCAGCCCCAACACGACTAGTAATATCCAAAAACAGAGTAGGTTTAACGCTGCCATCTGCGTTTATGATTTTTATTACTCCAGATTTTTCAACAATAAACAGACGGGAATCATTAGCTGTGTTGGTAATTGCAATTTCAACAGGCTGCGAAAAGCCTGAAGCAAAACTTATAAGATTTACAGATTGCGATAACAATATAGTGCTGTAAAAACAACATATAATTAGAAGAGTTAGTGGTTTCATGGCGTGTCTTTTTACGTAAAGTTAATAAATAAGACCCTAATTAATTGAAAAAGATAAAATTAGATAAGACTGCTTGCTATAACATCGCAGGCTTCATCTAACATTTGGTATACGTTTTCAAAACCATGATCACCGCCGTAATATGGATCTGGAACTTCGTAATTTTTACCTTCGTGTACTTCGTTTAAAATAAGTTTTACTTTTGCAATGTCTTCATTATGTCTAGCTAACTTAATAACGTTGTTGTAATTAGATTGATCCATAACATAAATCAAATCGAATGTATCAAAATCGGTAACGTTGAATTGTCTGCCTTTTAAATTTGAAATATCTAAACCATATTTTCTTGCCACGGCTATTGAGCGTGTATCTGGAGCAGCACCACTATGGTAGTTGGCAGTTCCGGCAGAATCCACTATAAAATCTTTTGAAAGTTTTGACTTTAAAATACCTTCAGCTAGAGGAGAACGACAAATGTTTCCTAAGCAAACCATTAAAATTTTAGTCATGATAATTGTATTATCTTAAACAGAAAGTTTTTTACCAATATCCTCAACGTATTTTCTAAATTGTTTATCTGTTGAAGATAGGTTGTCAACGGTTTTACAAGCATGTAAAACGGTTGCGTGATCACGCTTTCCTATTTGAGAACCAATACTTGCCAATGATGCCTTAGTGAATTTTTTAGCAAAAAACATGGCTAATTGACGTGCTTGAACAATGTGGCGTTTTCTAGTTTTAGACTGCAGTGTATCAATATCCATTTGGAAATAATCTGATACCACTTTTTGAATGTAGTCTATTGAAACTTCGCGTTTTGTGTTTTTTACAAATTTTTCGACAATAACGCGAGCCAAATCAATTGTAATTTCTTTTTTATTGAAAGATGATTGCGCAATTAAAGAAATAATAGCACCTTCAAGCTCTCTAACATTAGATTTAATGTTTTTGGCAACGTAATCTATAATATCGTCTGGCATTTCAACACCATCGCGATATAGTTTGTTTTTTAATATGGATACGCGAGTTTCAAAATCTGGATTTTGTAATTCTGCTGAAAGTCCCCATTTAAAACGCGATAATAAACGTTGTTCTATATCTTGCATATCAACCGGAGCTTTGTCACTTGTTAAAATAACTTGTTTTCCGTTTTGATGTAAATGGTTAAATATATGGAAGAATACATCTTGTGTACCTGTTTTACCAGATAAGAATTGTACATCATCAATAATTAAAACATCAATAATTTGATAAAAATGAATAAAATCATTTCTATTATTCTTCTTAACGGCATCAATATACTGTTGTGTAAATTTTTCAGCCGAAATATATAAAACTGTTTTTTCTGGATATTTATCTTTAATATCTACACCTATAGCGTGCGCTAAATGTGTTTTTCCTAAACCTACACCACCAAAAATTAATAAAGGATTGAATGATGTGCCACCAGGTTTATTGGCAACCGCTAATCCCGCACTTCTTGCTAATCTGTTAGAATCGCCTTCTAAGAAATTTTCAAAACTATAGTTTGGATTAAGTTGAGATTCTATTTTTACATTTCTAATTCCAGGAATAACAAAAGGATTGCGTAACTCTGGACTTTTATTGTTTAAAGGAACATCAACATCTTGCGATTTTAAAGCACCTCTATTAGCACTAGGAATTTTTTCAGTAAACGGTTGTTTGTTACCATATGTGTTTTCCATTTTAATAATGTAAACCAATTTGGCTGTTTCCCCTAATTCCTTAGTAAGTGATACTTTTAAGATTTTAACATAATGTTCTTCTAGCCATTCGTAAAAGAATTTACTAGGTACTTGAATACTTAATGACGTGTCAGTAAGTTTAACTGCTTTGATTGGTTCAAACCAAGTTTTGTAAGCTTGCGGTTGGATATTATCCTTTATAAATTCGAGACAGTTATTCCAAACCGATTGCGCAGTTACACTCATGTTTTATTTTTTGTGACTTTTTTTGTTAGATTTTTATGAAAAATAGCGTTTCATAACCCTTTTTTAAGGTGTGGCAAATATGTGAACAAAATTCTTAAAAAAAAAATGATTTTCTATTGAATTTTTAGAAATAATTCCTCATGTTTAAGCTCTAGCCGAAGCTACAAAAAAATATTTAAATATGCTTATGAAATTCGATGAAATACAAATAAGAGTGAGGTACGGTGAAACCGACCAAATGGGTGTAGTTTACCATGGTAACTATGCATTATATCTTGAAATGGGGCGAATCGAGTGGTTAAGGAAACTTGGTATTTCTTATAAGTCCATGGAAGAGAATGGTATTATGCTGCCTGTAGTTTCTTTAAATGTAAACTATAAAAAATCAGCGGGTTATGATGATGTAATTAATGTAAAAACTCAACTAAAAAACACACCCAATGTTAAGATTGAATTTGAGTATGAAATTACTAATGAAAAAGGTGAAATTTTAACAACAGCGAGTACTGTTTTAGTATTTGTGGATATGAAAACAGGGCGACCAACCAAAGCACCTCAATATTTTTTAGATTTATTAGAGAAATAGCTTACAGTTTTTTTATTTTAATCTCGTAGAGACGATCAAAAATGGCATGAATAGATTGGGCTTCACTTTTTCTAACCGAAATGGTGATATTGCAATCTAGCTCTAATTTTTGATTAATAATGTTTAAAGATTTTTCTTTTATAACACGCATTACAGTGTTCATGTTTTTATAATCGAACGTTATTAGGTAATCTATGTTTATTGTTTTTTCAATAATGTTAGAGGCATCAAGACTAAGTTGTGCGGCCGTTCTATAAGCACTAATTAATCCACCAACGCCCAATTTAACACCGCCAAAATATCGTACTACTACTATTAATATGTTAGTAAGATCGTAAGATTGAATTTGTCCATAAATTGGCATGCCTGCAGAATTACTGGGTTCTCCATCGTCGTTTGCGCGATAAGATATGGTTTCGGTACCTATCTGGTACGCATAACACCAATGTCGTGCCGAGTGGTGTTCTTTTTTTAACGCTTCTAGGTGTAGTTTTATGTCCTCTTCTTGGGTTACAGGAAATGCATATCCAAAAAACTTACTGTTTTTATCTTTGTGTATAACAGGTTCTGTGGCTTTGGTTATGGTGTTATATGTGTCTTTTTCTATCAAATGTATTAAAACAAGTCTTTTTTAGTGGTAAATAGATTTTTAACATCTTCGGTTTCAGGGTTAATTAACCAGGTTTTTATATTTAAAGTATTTGCAGCTTCAATATTGTCCTTATTATCATCAATAAAAAGACATTCTTCAGCTTTAAGCTTGTTTTCATTTAAAACAAAATTAAAAATATCTTGATTTGGTTTTACTAAATTTATTTCATGAGATAGGTAGAAGGCATCAAAACAGTTTTTAAATTCATTGTAAAATGAAACATTTGTTTTAATAAAGTCAATATGAAGTTCGTTGGTGTTACTCAATAAAATCAATTTATATTTTGAAGACTGCTTTAATTCCTTTAAAAAGGTTAATCGACTTTCCGGAAAATCTTTCAGCATAAAATTCCAAATATCAATAAGTTCTTGCTTTGATAGTTTCGGGAAGTTTTGGGAATAAAAGTCGAGGAATTCTTCTGTAGAAATTAACCCTTGCTCATAAAAACTATTAAAACCTAGCATTTCGTCTGATAACGCTTCAATATTAAAAGCTTCTAAGGCATGTTTGTGAGCGGCTTCTATATTTAAGTTAATAAATACATTACCAAAATCGAAAATTATAGTTTTAATCATTTATGTATATGTTAAGTCTGTCTGATTCTATTTTTTCTTCAGAAATTAAGGTTCCTTTTAGCTTAGGAGCTTTAATACCATCTAAAAAAGTGGTTGGTCCAATAAAAACTCTAGCTTCGTCCCATAAATTGTCGTCAATAAATGTTTGAAGCGTTTTAGCTCCACCTTCAATAATCACAGAATTTATTTCCATGTTGTAGAGTGCATTGCAAATTTGTAGCCCTATGTTTTTAGAGAAATCTATATTGTTTTTAGAAAATACAATGGTTTCGGCTTCAGCATTAAAAATGTTTAGCTTTTTAGGAAGTTTTTCATCTTTATCGATAACTAGTCGTGTTGGGTTTTTTCCTGTCCAATCTCTAACGTTTAAGGTTGGATTGTCCTGTAAAACCGTGTTTGTGCCTACCAAAATAGCTTGTTCTTCTGTACGCCATTTGTGTACAAGTTGTCTAGAATAGCTATTGGTAATCCAAACAGGTTTTTGTTCGTTTTTTGTTTTTGGAGCAATAAAACCATTGTTGGTTTCTGCCCATTTTAAAATAATATAAGGCCGTTTTTTATTGTGAAACGTGAAAAATCGCTTGTGATGGGTTTTGCATTCCTTTTCTAAAACGCCTACTGTAACATGGCAACCGGCTTCCTTTAGTTTTTTAATACCTTTTCCGGCTACTTTTTCGTTATCGTCTATACAGCCAATTACAATATTTGGTATGTTATGCTTAATAATAAGGTCGCTACAAGGTGGTGTTTTTCCGTAATGCGAACAAGGTTCTAGCGTTACGTAAATGGTTGCTTCTTTTAATACATCCTTGTTTAAAACAGAATTTATGGCGTTTACTTCGGCATGATTACCGCCATACGCACTAGTGTAGCCTTCACCTATTATTTTATTGTTGTGTACAATTACGCTACCGACCATAGGATTTGGTCTGGTGTTTCCTAAACCATTTTTAGAAATTTCTAAACAGCGTTTTATGTAGGTTTCGTGAATGTTCACTTTTAAAATTTAATTTTTACGTCTTCGGTTTCATCTACATTATAATAATGCGAAAATCCTAAAACTTTATATTTAATCTCGCCTTTATACTGCACTTTTACTTTTTTACTAAATAGGCTACCTAGTAATCCACTTAAATTTTTATCGCTAAAAATACTATCGGTAGGTACTTTGGTTTTTAAAGGGATAGAAAACTCGTTTTTGGCGGGAACTTCAAAATTTTCTGCAGAAACTGTGGCCATTTCGTTATTGTTTATAAAAACCTTTATTTCATCGGTTTGCAATTCACCTCCAATATCATTAGGGTTAATAAATCTAGCTTCGGCCGTAACCGTAATGTATTTTGAAGTGGATTCTGAAATCTTAATATTTTCTAAACCTATAAATTGTGGTTTTTCATTAACCGAGCAATTCAAAAATAGAAAACAGATTGTTGATAAGATTATTAGATTTTTCATTCCGGTTTTTTTCGATTTAGCGTATCTTCACTTCTTTATAATTGACCTTTAAAAGTGAGTAAAGATACTATAGTTATTCGAGAAATTGAACCTCAAGATAATGCAGAAATTGAAGCTGTGATAAGATCTTGTTTTCATGAGTTTGATATTCCTTTGGAAGGTACAGCATATACCGATCCTGAAACCTCGAAAATGTTTCAGTCCTATCAAAATGATAACGATGCTTATTTTGTAATTGAGTGTAATGGTAGGGTAGAAGGCGGTGGAGGCGTAAAACCATTATCGCTTTCGGATACTGATACTTGTGAAATTCAAAAGATGTATTTTTCTAAAAAGGTAAGAGGTCAAGGTTATGGACGCGCCTTGTTTGAAAAATGTATTGAAAAAGCAAAGGCGTTAAGTTATAAAACATGCTATTTAGAATCTGCATCGCAACTTAAGGCCGCTATTCATATTTATGAAAGTTACGGTTTTAAACATTTAGAAGGCGCATTAGGAAATACGGGCCATTATTCTTGTGGTGTATGGATGATTAAGAATTTATGAAGTTAAAAGATATACAATACAGGTTTCATGAGGTTTTAGATGCCGATTATGGTAAAGAAGAAGTGGATAGTTTCTTTTTTATGCTAATCGACTTTTATTTTAATGTGTCTAGAATTCAATTAGCCATGGATTCGGGTTACCAAGTAAAGGATACAGAAAAGATATTAGAAGCTTTGCAATTGTTAAAAGAGCAAAAACCTGTGCAATATATTATTGGCGAAACAGAGTTTTATGGTTTAACTTTTAAGGTAAACGAAAGTGTTTTAATTCCAAGACCCGAAACCGAAGAGCTGGTAGAGTGTGTTATAAAACAAACCGATAATAATCCTGCTGTAAACATTCTAGATATTGGCACCGGAAGTGGTTGTATTGCTATTTCTTTAGCCAAAAACCTAGAAAACGTTAAGGTTTATGCCTTGGATATTAGTGAGGATGCCTTAGAAATGGCGAAACAAAACGCTAAGTTAAATGGGGTAGATGTTACTTTTTTTAAGGTCGATATTTTAAATGCAGATCGTATTCAAGATTTAAAATTTGATGTTATTGTGTCCAATCCGCCATACGTTAGAGAAAAGGAAAAACCGCAAATGAAACCAAATGTATTAGAGCATGAACCGCATCTGGCATTATTTGTAGAAGACGAAAATCCTTTACTTTTTTATAAAGCCATAACAGATTTTGCAACAGTAAATTTAAAGGAAAAAGGTAAGTTGTATTTTGAAATTAATGAGTTTTTAGGTCGAAGTATGATTACTTTATTAAACGATAACAATTTTAAGAATATAGAGTTAAAACAAGATATCTTTAAGAAAGATAGAATGATAAAAGGTGATAAAATTTAATGAACACAGTAGAGCAACACATCCAAAACCTTAGAGACGAATTAAGAATGCATAATTATAACTATTATGTTCTTGATAATGCAACTATTTCAGATTTCGATTTCGATATAAAATTAAAAGAGCTCCAGGCTTTAGAGGCTAAACACCCAGAGTTTTTCGATGCTAATTCGCCAACGCAACGTGTTGGTGGTGCTGTTACTAAAAATTTTGAAACTACAGTTCATGAGCATCGTATGTATTCTTTAGATAATTCATACTCTAAAGAAGATTTGCAAGACTGGGAAACACGTATTAAAAAATTAATAGATGGCGATATTCAATACACCTGCGAATTAAAATATGATGGCGCATCTATTAGTTTAACCTATGAAGATGGTAAACTTATTAAGGCTGTAACTCGAGGCGATGGTTTTCAGGGCGATAATGTAACGGCTAATATTAAAACAATAAAGTCGGTGCCATTGCAATTAAAAGGCGATTATCCACCAAAATTCGATATACGAGGAGAAATTGTGTTGCCTTTTGAAGGGTTTATTAAAATGAATGAGGAGCGCATTGAAATAGGTGAAGAGCCTTATAGGAACCCAAGGAATACTGCATCTGGAAGTTTAAAACTACAAGATAGTGCCGAAGTCGCTAAACGCCCTTTGGAATGTTTGTTATATAATTTAACCGGAACAAATTTAGGTGTTAATACGCAATTTGAAGGTTTGGAAAAAGCTAGACAATGGGGTTTTAAAGTACCTGATGCTGCTAAATTGGTTAATTCTATTGATGGCGTATTGGAGTTTATTGAATATTGGGATGTGCATCGTCATGACTTACCTTACGAGACAGATGGTGTAGTTATTAAAGTTAATAATTTACAGCAGCAGGATGAGTTGGGGTATACCGCTAAGGCACCTCGTTGGGCTATGGCATACAAATTTAAAGCCGAACGGGTTTCTACGCGCCTAAACAGTATTACTTATCAAGTTGGTAGAACGGGTGCTATAACGCCGGTAGCTAATTTAGAACCTGTTGAGTTAGCAGGAACTACTGTTAAGCGAGCGTCATTACATAATGCCGATCAAATTGCGAAATTAGATATTAGAGTTAATGATGAAGTGTATGTGGAGAAAGGTGGCGAAATTATACCAAAAATTTTGGGTGTAGATTTAACTAAACGTCCAGAAAACTCAGAACCTACAATTTATATTACAACCTGTCCAGAGTGCGACACACAATTAGTAAGGCAAGAAGGCGAAGCACAGCATTATTGTCCTAATTATAATGGGTGTAATCCTCAAATTATAGGTAGAATTCAGCATTTTATATCTAGAAAAGCTATGGATATTGATGGTTTAGGAGGCGAAACTGTAGCGCTTTTAGTTAATGAAGGCTTGATAAATAACTATGCCGATTTATATAAATTAACAAAGGAGCAAGTTTTGCCCTTAGAGCGTATGGCCGAAAAAAGTGCCGATAATTTAATAAACGGTATAGCAGAATCTGTTAAAGTACCTTTTGAGCGTGTTTTATTTGCCTTAGGCATACGTTACGTTGGCGAAACGGTAGCTAAAAAACTAGCCAAACATTATAAGAATATTGATGCGGTTATTAATGCGACTCAAGAAGCGTTAATTAATGTAGATGAAATCGGAATTAAAATAGCAGAAAGTGTTGTTGCCTTTTTTGATGCCGAAGAAAATATAGAAATTATAAATAACTTAAGAACGTTTGGACTAAAGTTTGAATTAACAGAAGAACAATTAAGCGGACAAACGGAGTTGCTTAAAGGGGATGTTATCGTGGTTACCGGTGTTTTTGAGTCGATTTCTAGAAATGAACTTAAAAAATGTATAGAGGATAATGGCGGAAAGGTGAGTAGTTCAATTTCTTCTAAAACAAGTTATATTGTTGCAGGAAGTAATATGGGGCCTAGTAAAAAAGAGAAAGCAGAAAAACTTAATATTTCTATAATAAGTGAATTTGAATTCCTACAGAAAATAAATTGATTTTTGCACTAAATCGATAAAGAGTAGATTTTATTCGGTAAATTACATATATTTGTCTTGAAATTTTAATTCTCTCTCATGCTTAAGCCAAAATTTTTGGTTGGAATTGTTTTAATGTGTTATGTTTTATTTACTGTTTGTGAGTTTAACGGTAATGAAACTTTAGCACTCGATCTGCATTCGTTGCTGGTTCCTTTTATAACCATAGGGTATAGCTTTTATGTTTATCCTAAAGATAACTTGTTTTGGGCTTTTTTAATATGCTATTCGTTGTCAGATTTGTTAACTATAATGATGGGGAAAATAACTTTCTCTTCGCAAATGTTTGCAAATGATTTTGAATACTTCGTGGGGAATTCACTCTATATTTTAGCTTATATATTTCTAATTGTCAGAATAGTACGTTTAACTAATTTTGTTTATGTTTTTAAAAATTTAAAAATACATAGCATTGTTTTAGTGTTTTTAAATGTTTATTTGTTTTATGCGCTTACTGGTTTTATTGAGCCAAATTTAATTTATCAAGCAGATTATTATTTTGAGTTTATCTATAACGTGATTGTACTTACTTTGTTTTTTGTAGGTATGATAAACTTTTTCTGTCGAGATAATCGAAAATCACTTTTTATATTCCTGGGGTCTTTAAGTATTGTTTTGTCTGAGGTTATGGATATTGCTTATATCTATATAGATGACAGACATCTTCTTAATTTTCTGTCTACAACATTTATGTTGTTAGCCTTTAATTTGTTTTACTATCAAACTTCATTGCCAAACGTTGATAATAAAGTTAATAATTTTATTTACTAAGTTTAGTTTCTATTCTTTTCAAAGTATGGAATATCCCTCCTGTATAAAAAAAGTATAATAGACGCTAGTATAAAAGTAAGAACTGCGGTTCCAAATAGTAGTCCGCCATCATGTTTTACGGTAATACCAAGTACGGTTAAATGCATGATAATTGCGCCTCCAATAATGCCTATGGCTAAACTAGCTCCAATCCAAACGGTTTTTGGTATAAGAATTAATATGCCAGAAATTAATTCTAAAACACCTATTCCTATTCTTCCAATGGGTTCTATACCTACTTTTTTAAAAATATAAATACTGTCTGGGTGTGCCAAAAACTTAAAGCGTAGGGTTTGAATTAAAATGGCGGAAACTAGTATTCTTAAAATGAATGGTATGTGTTTTTTCATGTTGTTTTGGATAGTAAATAGGTCTATTAAGGATTAGACGTATTTAACCAAAAATCATGACAGCATGTTAAACAATAATCGATGTTCCGTTAGCCGTTTTGTTTTTATCGGTATCAAAATAAAAGTCTATTCTACCTAAGTTAATGCCATAACAACCAACCTGATTTACTAGTGTATTTTTGTTTTCAATATTTTTAACAATAGTTGGTTTTGGTAAGAATGTATGGGTGTGTCCACCAATAATTAAATCGATGTCCTTTGTGGCTTTGGCAAGCGCTAAATCGGATATTTTGTTTGGGTTGTTTTTATAATAATAACCTAAGTGCGATAGGCATATAATTAGGTCGCAAGTTTCGTCTACCTTTAAAATACGAGTCATTTCTTGGCAACTTTCAATAGGATCCAAATATTTGGTTTCTTTAAACATATTTGGTGCTACCAGTCCTTCTAATTTTATACCTAAACCAAAAACGCCTATTTTAATACCGTCTTTAAAAAAAGTTTTATAAGGCTTAGTATGTGTATCCATTATCGTGTTAGAAAAGTCGTAATTAGCCGTTATAAATTGAAATTTAGCATGAGGTAATTGCGCATATAAACCATCAATACCGTTGTCAAAATCATGATTTCCTAAGGTAGCAGCATCATATTTTAACTTGCTCATGAGTTTAAATTCCAATTCGCCACCATAATAATTAAAGTAAGGGGTGCCTTGAAAAATATCACCAGCATCTAATAATAGCGTATTTGGGTTTTCGTGTCGGATAGACTCTACCAAAGTGGCTCGTCTAGCAACACCGCCTTTATTGGCGTATTTAGCATCATTAGGATTAAAAGAGTCAATATGGCTATGTACATCGTTAGTATGTAAAATTGTAATTTTAGTAGACGCGCTTGTTCTCGAAAAAGATTGAAGTCCAAGACCTCCTAATGCCATTAGTGCTGTTCCTGCAGAGGTTTTCCGGATAAAATTTCTACGTTTCATGTCTTATTTTATTTGTGTAAAACGATTATCGATTACAGGATTAATAGTATCAAGTTTATTAAAATTATCAATTATGGCGTTTCTAATTTTATAATCTAATCTATATAAAGTGTCATTAGGTTTAAAAAAGTTCATATTGTCTCCACCGTTATATAAATAATCACTTGTGGCTACGTAATAAGTTTTATTGTTGGTAATCTCCTTTCCTTTTATTTTCGCTTCAATAACATTATAATTTTTATCTAAAGTTAGTTTTAGCTTTGAAATTGGGTGTGCTTTTTTCTGTGTAGATAGATAATCAATTAAGCTATCAATTTGGGGTTTTTTAAGGGCTACTACAACAATACTGTTTTCAAAGGGCATAAGTTGAAAAGCGGTCCTTTTAGATACATTACCTTTATTTAGCAGACCTCTTATTCCTCCATGGTTTAGTAAAACCATGTCAATATCTTTTTGAGTTCTAGATTTAAAAATCGGGTTGGCTTCGCTATAAATAACATCGGCCATAAAGTTTCCTAGAGCAGTGTTAAATTCGCCATCGTTTTTTGAGTAAGTACCAGCGGAATAAGCCAAAACACTGTCTAAATCCTTTTGAATATTAACTCTGTAGGGCTTTATAAATGATTCTATTTCCGAATCTGTAGTTATAGAATCGGAAATTGCTATTTGTGTCCCTTCAATTTTAGAAAGTCGTAATTTTCCCTGTTCGCAATTAAGAAAAACTAAAAAATATAACAAAAAAAAGAAATGTGTAAACCTCATTAGAAAACCTATAATTTGAATGTACTTTTGCTACCTTTGCGCAAAGTTATAAAGATAAATGATTTTAAAGGGTTTTAAAGAAAATTCTATTAAAAAGTACTTGAACAAATTGTTAGCTAACCGTGAGGTTATTGTTAATAATAGCGAGGTTGTAAGCCTAGGTGTTATTATAAATGTTGATGAATTTGATGATTTTGAGGTCTTTAGAGAACTTGCTGATTACATTAAAATTAGACCAAATAGAATGAAGGTTATTGCCTTTTCTTCTGTTAAAAAACAAAGTTTACTGTCTTGGGATGATTGTTATAATCCTAAGGATTTTGGATGGAAAGGAGCAATTAAAAATACAGAATTACAAACTTTTTTAAACAAGGAGTTTGATGTATTGATTAGTTATTATGAAAAAGAAATTTTAGAATTAAAATTAATTACGGCCGAGTCTAAAGCAAAATTTAAAATAGGAATTTTACAAACCGACGAGCGTTTAAATGATTTAATTATAAAAACCAATTTAAAACAATTCGATCTGTTTAAAGAAGAAGTGTTTAAATATTTAACCATTTTAAAAAAAATTAAATAAGTAATGAATAATAAGTTTGTAGGAACGGGAGTTGCGTTAGTTACACCATTTAATTCAGATTTAAGTATAGATCATGAGGCCTTAGCCAATATTGTTAATTATAATATTGATAATGGTACAGATTATTTGGTCATTTGTGGCACAACAGCAGAGAGTGTTACACTAACAAAACAAGAGAAAAAGGATGTCATTGCAACTATTTCTAAAGCCAATAACGGGCGTTTACCGTTAGTGTTAGGTATTGGTGGTA
Source organism: Algibacter amylolyticus (assembly GCF_014202225.1). GTDB lineage: Bacteria > Bacteroidota > Bacteroidia > Flavobacteriales > Flavobacteriaceae > Algibacter_B > Algibacter_B amylolyticus. The sequence goes on along the minus strand of NZ_JACHGE010000006.1, from coordinate 16,625 downwards.
ATAATACAATGGGCGTTATAGAGGAAATTAACTCTACAGATTTAAGTGGAATTGATGCTATATTATCTGTTTCGCCATATTACAGTAAGCCAACACAAGAAGGGATTTATCAGCATTTTAAGGCCATTGCTACGGCGTGTCCAATAGATATCATTTTATATAATGTTCCTGGTCGAACTTCAAAAAACATGGAAGTTGATACAACTTTACGTTTAGCCAACGATTTTAAAAATATTGTTGGGGTTAAAGAAGCTGGGAATAACATGGCACAATATTACGAGCTTATTAAAAATAAGCCTGAAGGCTTTTTAGTGATTTCTGGTGACGACGACTTAGTTTTAAGCGTTACTTTAGCTGGTGGAGCAGGTGTTATATCGGTTATAGGTCAAGCTTATCCAAAAGAGTTTTCAGAAATGATTCGTTTAGGATTAAAAGGCGATGCCAAAGCAGGTTTTGCCTTGCATTATAGACTAATGGATGTAATTGGTTATATTTTTGAAGAAAATAATCCTGCTGGAATTAAGGCGGTTTTTGAAGCCTTAAATTTGTGTAAAGACACGGTAAGGTTGCCAATAGTTCCTGCATCTAATGCTCTAAAAGCAAAAATTCAAGATTTTGTAAAATCATTTTAGTGTGTTAAATATTACTTAAACCTTATAATTACTGTGTTTTAGCTGTTATTTTAGCGCTTAAATATTATTTTTAAAATCCATATAAATAGCGTATTTTTGCGTGCTGTATTAAAAATCTATGAACAAATTTTTTTACATATTAGTGTTTCTTACTGTTTTAAGCAGTTGTAGTGAGTATCAAAAGGTGTTAAAAGCCGATGGAGAAGGAGCTATAGCTACAAAATTTAAAATGGGAGAGGAGTTTTATAACGAAGGTAAATTTGCAAAAGCCAATAAGCTTTTTGCTCAAATTGTACCAAGTTACAGAGGTAAACCACAAGCAGAGAAGCTCATGTATTTGTATTCTAACTCATTTTATCAAATGGGAGATTACTACGTAGCAGGTTATCAGTTTGAGCGTTTTGCTTCAAGTTATCCTAAAAGCGAAAAAGTAGCAGAGGCAGCCTTTTTAAGTGCTAAAAGTGCTTATATGTTATCTCCAGTTTTTAGTAAGGATCAAACAGAAACTAAAGAGGCTATTGAAAAGCTTCAAGAGTTTATCAACGTATATCCAGAATCTAATCATGTATCAGAAGCAAGCACTTTGGTGCAAGAACTGGATTTTAAATTAGAAAAGAAAGCGTTCGAAATAGCAAAGCAATTCAATCAAATTTCAGATTATCCAGCATCAGTAAGATCGTTTGATAATTTTATTTTTGATTTTCCTGGTTCTAAATTACGTGAAGAGGCTTTATATTATAGACTAGATTCGGCTTATAAATTAGCGGTAAATAGTGTAGAAGTTAAAAGAACGCTTCAATCGGGTTTAGTTTACTTGAAAAAGAAACGTTTAGAAGATGCCAAGGAATATTCGGAAGCCTTTATAAAATCATTTTCAGATTCTAAGTATACAGAAGATGTTAATAGTATGATTACAGAAATAAACGAAGAGTTAAAAAATTACAGCGCAAAAAGTTAAATTATAAAATAATGGATTTAAAAAAAACCAATGCTCCAGTTAATACGGTAACGTATGACAGAAATCAAATTGATGAGCCAACAGAGAATATCTACGAATCAATTTCTATCATAGCAAGACGTGCCGAACAAATTAACACTGAGATTAAAAAAGAACTTATTGATAAGTTAGAAGAGTTTGCTACTTACAATGATAGTCTTGAAGAGATCTTTGAAAATAAAGAGCAAATAGAGGTTTCTAAATTTTACGAAAAATTACCTAAACCTCATGCGTTAGCTGTTCAAGAATGGTTAACTGATAAAATTTATTTTAGAAATACTGACCAAGATAGTCAAGAATAATTTCTAAATTTAAACACCATTAAATAAACTCCAAAACCGTTTTACCAAATGGTCTTGGAGTTTGTTTGCTTATTAAAGAAAGTTGCTATGAGTATATTAAGCGGAAAAAACATATTATTAGGTATAACTGGTGGTATTGCTGCTTATAAAACAGCTTCGCTTGTTCGTTTGTTTATAAAATCTGGTGCCAACGTAAAAGTTGTAATGACGCCATCTGCAAAAGATTTTATTACGCCGTTAACTTTATCTACGCTTTCTAAAAACCCCGTGCATTCCACCTTTACTAATGAAGACGATGATAATGCCATTTGGAATAATCATGTAGATTTAGGGTTATGGGCAGATCTATTTATAATAGCTCCTGCCACAGCAAATACCTTAGCTAAAATGGTAAATGGAAACAGCGATAACTTATTGTTGGCAACCTATTTATCGGCTAAATGTCCTGTTTATTTTGCTCCAGCAATGGATTTGGACATGTATAAGCACCCATCAACTCTAGAGTCTTTTAAAAAGCTAAAAAGTTTTAATAATATCATGATTCCTGCAGGAAGAGGAGAATTAGCTAGTGGTTTAGTTGGCGAAGGCCGTATGGCAGAACCCGAAGATATTGTTACGTTTATAGAGCAAGATGTTTTAGGTAAATTACCGCTTCGTGGTAAAAAGGTTTTAATTACTGCTGGTCCAACCTACGAGGCCATCGATCCTGTACGTTTTATAGGTAATCATTCTAGTGGTAAAATGGGATTCGAAATTGCTAAAGCTGCAGCTAACTTAGGCGCAGAAGTTATATTGGTTTCTGGTCCAACAAATCAAAAAACATCACATTCTAGTATTCAAGTTTGTCCTGTGGTTAGCGCAGAAGATATGTATAATGAAGTACACAAGCATTTTGATACCTCTCATATTGCTATACTTTCAGCAGCAGTAGCAGATTTTACTCCTAAAGAAGTTGCTAGTCAGAAAATAAAAAAGAAGTCCGATACGTTAACTTTACAGCTAGAAAAGACTAAAGATATTTTGGCATCCTTAGGCGCAATTAAAAAAGAACAATTTTTAGTTGGTTTTGCTTTAGAGACAAACAATGAGCTTGAAAATGCAAAAGGAAAATTAAAAAGAAAGAATTTAAATTTAATTGTATTAAATTCGTTAAATGACAAAGGTGCTGGTTTTAAAACAGATACCAATAAAGTAACTTTTATTGATGATAAGGATAATATCTTAGAGTTTCAGTTAAAGTCTAAAACAGAAGTTGCTTCAGATTTATTAAATAAAATTATATCAGAAATTGATGCGTAATATTCTACTTGTATTAATAATTTGCTTCGGAATTAAAGGGTTTGCTCAAGAGTTAAACTGTAGTGTTGTTGTAAATGCAGAACAAACAGGTAACGAAAACTTTCCCATTTTTAAAACTCTAGAAAAACAACTTACCGAGTTTGTTAATAATACCAAATGGACTAAAAAAACTTTTAAAGATCAAGAGCGTATAAACTGTAACTTGTTTTTAAACATTACAAATTATAGTGGCGAGTCTTTTCAAGGTACATTGCAGGTGCAGTCTTCACGACCAGTTTATGGCTCATCTTATAGTACACCTGTTTATAATTTTAACGATAAAGATTTTAATTTCAGATACCTTGAATTTCAAAATTTAATCTATAACCCAACACAGTTTGAGTCTAATTTAATTTCTGTTTTAGCGTTTCATATTAATATGGTTTTAGGCTTAGATGCCGATTCGTTTTCAGATAAGGGTGGCGATGAATACTTTAAGCAAGCACAAGTAATTACCAACTATTCACAACAAGGTAATTTTAAAGGTTGGAAGTTAGAAGATGGTTTACAAAGTCGATTTGCATTAATAGATAATATCTTATCTCCAACATTTAAAGAGTTTAGACAGGTAATGTATAATTACCACCGAAACGGATTAGATGTTATGAGTACTAATGTAAAAGAAGGGAAAAGTGAAATTGCTTCGGCCTTACAGTCTTTTAAGGAAATGAATAGTCGTAGACCTAATTCTTTTTTACTACGTACATTTTTTGATGCTAAAGCCGAGGAAATCCAACAAATATTTTCAGATGGACCACAAGTTGATATTGTTGCTTTAAATGAAACACTACAAAAAGTAGCGCCAATGCACAGCAGTAAATGGCAAAATATTAAGTTGTAATAATAAGATTCAAGATACACTACTTGGTTATTTAAACCAAAATACTTCATACCTATAGCGAAATATGTTAACTCAACTTTCAATAAAAAATTACGCTTTAATTGATAAACTTCATGTCGATTTTAACGATGGGTTTTCAATAATTACAGGAGAAACTGGTGCAGGTAAATCTATTTTACTTGGCGGATTATCTTTAATTTTAGGTAAGCGAGCAGATTTAAGTAGCTTAAAAGATGCATCACAAAAATGTGTAATCGAAGCTGTTTTTAATATTTCTAATTATAAGCTAAAAGCACTTTTTAAGGCAGAAGATTTTGATTATGAAGAGCAAACCATAATCCGAAGAGAAATTTTGCCATCTGGTAAATCAAGAGCTTTTGTAAACGATTCGCCTGTAAATTTGTCTAGTCTGCAAGCTTTGGGAGCACGATTAATTGATGTGCATTCGCAACACCAAACACTGCAATTAACAAGTAACGATTTTCAGTTTCAAGTTATCGATGCCTTGGCTAATAACTACAGCGCTTTATTAAATTATAAAACCGAACTTAAGGTTTATAAAACACTTCAAAAAGAATTAGAAGAACTTAAAGTGTTTCAAGCTGAAGCCATTAAGGAACACGACTATAATATGTTTTTGTTAAACGAATTAGTGGAAGCTAATTTAGTTGAAGATGAAGAGCAAAGTCTTGAAGAAGAGTACGAAACCTTAAACAACATAGAAGGTATAAAAGAAAAACTTGCCGAGGCAGACCATCTTTTAAGTGAAGACGAAGTAGGTGTTATAACAGCGCTTACAACCTTAAAAAATGTGTTTCAAAAATTGGCTACATATTCCTCTAAATACGAGGAGTTGTACAATCGTGCAACCAGTAGCTTAATAGAAATGGACGATTTGTATAGCGAGGTTAACGACCATCAAGAAAATATTGATGCAGATCCAAATAGGCTAGAGGTAGTCGATGCTAAGCTTAAAATGCTTCATAGTTTAAAGCAAAAGCATGTAGCATCAAACGTTTCAGAATTAATAGAAATTAAAAATCAGCTAGAAGAAAAAGTTTCGGTAACCGAAAATTTAGATGCTAATATTTTAAAGAAATCCGAAGAAATCACAGCGCAAGAAAGTCAATTAAATACCATTGCTAAAGGAATTCACGACAAGCGTTTAAAGGTTATTCCAGAGTTAAAAAAGCAGTTAGAAACTATTTTGGCAGATTTAGGAATGCCAAATGCACAGTTTAAAATAGAGGCACAGTTTGGTAAAACTTTTTTTGCAAACGGAAAAGACGAGTTATCATTCCTGTTTTCAGCAAATAAAGGCGGTAGTTTTAACGAGCTTAAAAAAGCAGCCTCTGGTGGTGAGCTTTCTAGAATCATGCTAGCCATAAAATCAGTTTTAGCAAAATACATTCAGTTGCCAACCATTATGTTCGATGAAATCGATACGGGTGTATCCGGCGAAATATCAAACAAAATGGGCGATATTATGTTGCAAATGAGTAAAAGAATGCAGGTCTTTTCTATTACACATTTACCACAAGTGGCCGCCAAAGGACACTCTCACTTTAAAGTGTATAAAGAAGATGTGGACGATGTAACGCAAACCAATTTAGTAAAGCTAAATCACGATGAGCGTATTGTAGAAATAGCGCAAATGTTGGGTGGTACAGAAATGTCATCATCTGCAATAGCTCATGCCAAAGAATTACTCAATTAATTAGTATATTTGACACCTAAAAACAAATTATAAAATCAACTTACAAACCAATACATATGTATAACTTATTAAAAGGTAAACGAGGAATTATTTTTGGAGCTTTAGATGAAAACTCAATCGCTTGGAAAACTGCCGAACGTGTTCATGAAGAAGGAGGCACATTTGTTTTAACAAACGCTCCGGTTGCCATGAGAATGGGACAAATAAATGAGTTAGCCGAAAAAACAGGTTCTCAAATTATTCCTGCCGATGCAACTTCAGAAGAAGATTTAAAAAACCTAGTAGACCAATCTATGGAAATTCTTGGTGGAAAAATCGATTTCGTTTTACATTCAATCGGTATGTCAATAAACGTGCGTAAAGGAAAACATTATACAGACCAAAACTATGCATGGACACAAAAAGGAACAGATGTTTCTGCAATGTCTTTTCATAAAGTTATGCAAACGCTTTACAAAGCAGATGCTATGAACGAGTGGGGAAGTATCGTGGCCTTAACCTATATGGCAGCGCAACGTGTTTTTCCAGATTATAACGATATGGCCGATAATAAAGCATATCTAGAAAGCGTAGCACGTAGTTTCGGTTACTTCTTTGGTAGAGATAAAAAAGTACGTGTAAACACCATTTCGCAATCGCCAACACCAACAACAGCAGGTAGTGGAGTAAAAGGATTCGATGGGTTTATTGCCTACGCCGATAAAATGTCGCCACTTGGTAATGCAACCGCTCTAGATTGTGCAAACTACACCGTATCAATGTTTAGCGATTTAACAAAACGTGTAACATTACAAAACTTATTTCACGATGGAGGCTTTAGCAACATGGGAGTAAGCGACGCTGTAATGAGTGCTTTTGTAGATGCCGAAGACAAAAAATAGAAAACAATAATTTATAAAAAAAAAGCGCATCCTAATTACGGTGCTCTTTTTTTTTTGCTTAAAAAATAAGGGCGCTACCTCAAGGGTCGGGCTTTCCGCTATATCTTTTTTTGCCATTTATAGCAGCAAAAAAAGGATGTCGCTACAATCCCTAGCGCGGGAGTATTTGCTAACAAAGAGCAAACCGTTTTAGTTGTTGTTTACTTTTGCTAACGTAAGCATTTTGCATGTGCCGTCAAACAAACTAAACTTATATTCTAAACCGTTCTATTAACTGTTTGTGTTCGATTTACTTGACTAAAACCGTCAATAGCAAGACACTCGCAATAGCATAGTTGCAGTCTTCTCTTAATTCTAATTACAAAGCGGACTTTATTCCCTTAGCTAGCGCAAGCATCTTGCTTGTGCCGTCAAACAAACTAAACTTATATTCTAAACCATTCTATTAATTGTTTGTGTTAGATTTACTTGACTAAAACCGTCGCGAGCAAGACACTAGCAATAGCATAGTTGCAGTCTATTCTTAAATCTAATTACAAAGCGGACTTTATTCCCTTTGCTAGCGCAAGCATCTTGCTTGTGCCGTCAAACAGGCTAAACTTATATTCTAAACAGTCCTATTAATTGTTTGTGTTCGATTTACTTGACTAAAACCGCAACGAGTAAGACACTCGCAATGGCATAGTTGCGGTCTACTCTTAATTCTAATTACAAAGCGGACTTCATTACTAAATTACCCTTATAATTTATATCAAAATTTAAAACACAGGTAAACAGGATTAATTACATTTGTACTATGCAATTACAATATTCATTTATAATACCGGTATACAACCGTCCAGACGAAATTCAGGAGCTTTTACAGAGCTTTGAAGCTTTAAAGGGCGCTATCGATTTCGAGATTGTAATTGTAGAAGATGGCTCTACCCAAACATCAAAAGCGGTAGTTGATACCTTTAAAGGTAAACTAAATATTTCATATTATTTTAAGGCAAACTCCGGACCTGGAGATTCTCGTAATTTTGGCATGCAACAGGCCAAAGGCAACTATTTTATCATTTTAGATTCCGATTGCATTTTACCCGAAAACTATCTAGTAGAGGCCGATAAAAGTTTAAAAGCCAATTATGTAGATTGTTTTGGTGGTCCCGATGCGGCACACGAGTCGTTTTCAAACCTGCAAAAAGCCATTAATTTTTCCATGACATCCTTTATCACTACCGGTGGTATTAGAGGAAATAAAAATAGCGTCGATACCTTTCAACCCAGAAGTTTCAATATGGGGCTGTCTAAAAAAGCATTTCAAGACTCCAAAGGTTTTGGTAGAATTCACCCAGGCGAAGACCCAGATTTATCCATAAGACTCTGGAATTTGGGTTATAAAACCAAGTTAATACCAGAAGCTTTTGTGTACCATAAGCGTCGTATATCGTGGAGCAACTTTTATAAACAAGTTAATAAATTTGGTTTGGTGCGTCCTATTTTAAACAAATGGCATCCTTCAACTAAAAAAATAACCTATTGGTTTCCTACGCTGTTTAGTTTAGGTTTAATAGTATCCGTTTTGTTGTTTTTAACAGGGTTTAAGTGGTTTTTGTTAGGGTATGCGTGTTACTTTGCTTTAGCATTTGTTTTGGCTGTATTCAATACTAAAAACATCGTAGTTTCAGTATTAGCAATTCCTGCAATCTTAATTCAGTTTTTTGGTTATGGTTATGGATTTTTTAAATCTACATTAGCTGTTTCAGTATTAAACAAAACACCAGAAACACATTTTCCTAAATTATTTTTCAAATTAAAATAATGAAGAAAATAAAAGCTAACATCATAGAAGCCTTTAAAAATAAAAGAATTAATGTGTTCTTTATTTTTCTGTTTGTATCGTTTGTAATTTTAATGTTTACCAAACTATCAAAACAATACACCAATACCATTCCTTTTAGTGTAGAAAAACTAAACATTCCGCAAGAAAATGTTATTTTAAACGATTCTACTCAAATTAATATCACATTAAAAACCCATGGTTTTAGGTGGTTATCTTATTATTGGACTCAACCAAAAATTACTATAGATTTTAGTGAGGATGTCTTTAAAAAAGAATCTGTTTTTGTTTGGAACAAATCCAAAGCCTATTTAAACAACACCCAATTTGATAAAGATGTAGAGATACTAAATATATCGCCAGATCCCATAACGTTTAGGTATGGCGTTAATATGGTGAAAAAAGTACCCGTTAAATTTCAAACCGATATTAATTTTGCTCCAGGTTTTAATATAACTGGAGAAATTACGGCTAATCCAGATTCGGTAACCGTGGTTGGTCCCGATATTTTGGTGTCCAAAATTAATAGTGTAGAAACCGAAAGCCTTGTTTTTAATGATGTGAGAACCAATATTTCAAAAACAGCTTTACTTAAGCTACCCGAAAATGTCTCCGATTTAAAATTTTCGGCAAGCCAAGTAGAATTAAAGGCTAAAATAGAAAAATTTACAGAAGGCACACTTAAAATTCCGTTTACGGTTATAAATGCGCCCATAAATACAAAGATTAAATATTTTCCTAAATTTGTAAGTGTTTCATATTATGTAAGTTTAGCTAATTTTAAAGCCATAAAAGCAAAAGACTTTAAGGTGGTTTGCGATTTTAATAAAACCAACCAAGAGCAATCTTTTTTAATTCCGGAGTTGATACAAACACCCGAATTGGTTCAGCATGCTAAAATTAGCCAACAACGCATAGAATTTATAATTACAAAATGATTGTAGTAGGACTTACAGGCGGTATAGGAAGTGGTAAAACCACCGTAGCAAAAGAGTTTGCTAAGTTAGGAGTACCTATTTACATTGCAGATAATGAGGCTAAGGCTTTAATGCGAAGATCGAAAGTAATTAAAAGAAAACTTATCGCTTTATTTGGCGAAGAGGTTTATGTAGATGGCCAATTAAACAAACCATTTATAGCCAATATCATTTTTAATGATAAATCGTATTTGCAAAAAATGAATGCTATTGTGCACCCTAGAGTGGGAAAGCATTTTCAAAAATGGGCATTAAAACAAGAGGCTCCTTACGTAATAAAAGAGGTGGCTATTTTGTTTGAAAACGGAGGCGATAAAGCTTGCGATTATGTAATTACAGTTACTGCGCCTATAAAAATAAGGGTAGAGCGTTTGCTAAAACGCGATGATACTTCCAAAGAGAAAATTGAAGCTATCATGAAAAATCAATGGACAGATGAAGAAAAAATTAAACATTCTCATTTCGTAATTGAAAACACCAATCTTGAAGAAACCTTAAATCAAGTGCTTCAAATCCATAAGAAACTTCTTATTAAACAATAAATACGTTAAAATTTAACATTTTTGTTAATGTAAGGTTAAAACATAAGATTGCTAAATGTTAAAATGTTAATTTTGATTGATGGGCAAAAAATTATTCATTTTGTTAATAATACTTATGAGTTTATCTCTAATAGGTATTATAGCAATTCAAGCTTATTATATTAACGATTCGGTTAACAACGAAAAAGAGCGTTTTAAGTTTAACGTTATTAAGGCACTTAATTACGTTTCTAATACAATCGAGGAAAACGAATCGGAACAATATTTTTCTAAGTTTTTAGGCTTAGATAGTGAGAAAAAAGCAGATGAAGATGCCGTTTCGCAGTTGTTAATTTATCAAAAAAACAACAGCACAAAAGAAATGTTTGTTTACAGAGGTGATGTTTTAGAAGAAAACTATAAACTTACTTCTTCGCTCTTTGACATTGGTTTAGATAGTATTGATATTAAAAATATCACAACAAAATCTACTACCGAAATTTATAGTGGTAATGGCGATTCTGATAAGGATATAAAAAGCCCAATATCAAAAATTATAAGAAGTGGTAGTATTGATGAAGCGCAGCGTTTAAGTTTTGAACGTGGGTTTAAGGAAATGCGAAAAACATATCCAATACATAAGCGTGTTTCAGAAAATGAAATTAAAAAACTGCTTACCGAAAAACTTAAAAAGGATGATATCGATATTGACTTTGAATTTGCTATTTATAGTAACAATTTAGCAACTAAGGTTAAAAGTGATAATTTTGAGTACGATCCTAATTCTAGTTTTAAAGTGCCCATTTTTTATGATGAAAATAATCAAACACCATATAGATTACATGTAAATTTTCCAGACGACAGAAAGTTTATTTTATCGGGTGTTATTGGTATGATTTTGTTATCCATAACATTTACATCTATTATCATTTTGGCGTATTCAAGTGCTTTATTTCAGTTGGTTAAACAACGTAAAATCTCAGAAATAAAAACAGATTTTATCAATAACATGACGCATGAGTTTAAAACGCCTATCGCTACTATTAATTTAGCAATAGATTCTATTAAGAATCCAAAAATTATAGACGATAAGGAAAAGGTTTTAAGGTATCTTGGAATGATAAAGGAAGAGAACAAGCGTATGCACGCGCAGGTAGAAAATGTGTTGCGTATATCTAAACTAGAAAAAAATGAGCTGAATATAAGTAAGGATAGAGTAGACTTGCACGACTTAGTAGAAGATGCTTTAACGCATGTAGAGTTAATAGTGGAAGATAGACAAGGGTATATTAAAACCTTTTTAGATGCCGAAACATCATCGGTATTAGCAAACGAAACTCACTTTACAAATGTTATAGTTAATATTTTGGATAATGCCATTAAGTATTCTCCAGAAGCTCCTAAAATTGAGGTTTATACCGAAAATGCAGGAACAAATATTTTATTAAAAATTAAAGATTATGGTAGTGGTATGAGTAAAGCAGCTGCCAAACGTGTGTTCGAAAAATTTTATAGAGAACACACAGGAAATATTCATAACGTAAAAGGCCACGGTTTAGGTTTGGCTTATGTTAAAAGAATTGTGGAAGACCATCAAGGTCATGTATCAGTAGAATCAGAAAAAGATAAGGGAAGCACATTTATTATAAAGCTACCGCTAATATCATAACTATGGAAGAATTTAAAAAAAGAATATTATTAGTTGAAGATGATCCAAATTTTGGGACCGTACTTAAAGATTATTTAATGATGAATGAGTATGAAGTTACCCATGCCAAAAACGGTATGGAAGGTTTTGAGAAATTTAAAAAAGACGATTTCGATTTATGTATCCTTGACGTTATGATGCCTTATAAAGATGGCTTTACGTTAGCTAAAGAGATAAGAGAAAAAAACACCGATGTGCCCATAATATTCTTAACCGCCAAAACGATGAAAGAAGACGTTTTAAAAGGGTATAAAGTAGGAGCAGACGATTATTTAAACAAACCGTTTGATAGTGAGGTGCTTTTAATGAAGATTAAAGCTATTATTCAACGTAAGGCTACCGAAACGATTTCAGATAGCAAACAGTTTGAGTTTAAAATAGGTCGTTTCGATCTAAACTCAAAATTACGTTTCTTAAAATTTGATGGTGCAGATCCAGTAAAATTATCGCCAAAAGAAAACGAGTTATTACGTTTATTAGCATTGCATGAAAATGATTTAATGCCACGTGAATTGGCTTTAACAAAAATATGGCGCGACGATAATTATTTTACATCACGTAGTATGGATGTGTATATTGCTAAGCTTCGTAAATACTTAAAATTAGACGAAAAAGTAGAAATACTTAACATACACGGCGAAGGCTTTCGTTTGGTTGTAAACAGTTAAGACAATACACTTTATGATATTAAAAATCCAACTTTACAGTTGGATTTTTTTATGAAATACTATTTAGGTTTATTAATATAAATTTTAATCTGCTTTTAGTTTAGAAATTATTCGTCCTACATCTTTAGTTTCAAACTTAGCAATTAGTTTTAATAAAAATTGAACCAACCTTGTTTTTGGGGTTTTAATTATTTCGCTCAATTTAACAACGAGTGTATCTATATTCTTTTTGGTGTTTGCATTATGTTCATTTCCCAACGACCATAATAAATTTGCCGAATTCCAAGATTGTTCTCGAGCTTTACGCATACTAAAATCAATTAGTTTTTCATCTTCATTTTGCCCAACCCAATCTAACAATATCATTAATGGCGAAACGCGGCTTAGACGATCTTGCAACTCATTAACTATTTGGAACAGGATATCGTTTACGTTATTAAAATCCTTTTGAATATCATTAAGCTCTAAACCAGTCATAGTTTTAGCAGTCGCTAAAGCAAGATCTAAGTTTATATGCGCATTCATACCCAACATGATATGCTGGACAATGGTTAATGGTTCTTGGGCATTTATAAAAGCAAACTTCCAAGCATCGCTTATGGTTTGATTAGTTTTATAAGCGTTGTAAGCATCTAAATATAAATTAGCAAACTCAACGTCTAGGATTTCTAAACGCGCATTGTCTTCAAAGCGACCTAAGGCAATCTCAGAGGCTATTTCGGTAGTTGTTCTTCTATAAATATATGCAAATAAGCCAAGTCTGCTGTTGGTTTTTACACACTCGTTAATAATATCATCAAGCTGGGTTAAAACACTTTGTATGGTGGTTGCGCGTGGCATAGTTTTATTGTAACTAGTTTACAACTAGAAATATACAAAATAATTTATAGAAATGTAAAAGCTTTTTGCTTTATAAAATTGGTAGGATAAAGTAGGGATATAGTCTTTGGTTATAAAAGTAGGGATATAGTCTTTGGTTATAAAGGTTTTGTTTATGGTTACTTGCGTGGTTTAGCGTTAAACTTAGCAAGTTCACACTATACTGAAATTCCTCGAGGATTTTCGGAAGTAGGCGACATCAAGCAATTACTTAGAGCCATTGTTGTGTGCAGTTTTTTTATTTCAGTCGTTTTTTAATATCCATTCGCTGGTGTAAAATTCTAACTATTTCCGCAATATCATTTTCCACTTTTCTATAAAAAATCAAATGGGATTTTATTTTAGTCACTCGATAATTCTTTCGAGTTTGTTCCGCTGACTTTCCAATCATAAAATTGTCAGCTATAAATTCAATTTCCGTAATTATCAAGTCGTAATATCTGTCAGCTTGTTCTTTAGACCATTTATTGAGCGTATAAATCCAAATTTTATCTAAATCCTCAATCGCTTGTTGACTTATGCGATATTTGTATTTGCTCATAAGTGTTTACGATGTAATTCTTTCAGATGTTGTTTTGGGTCAAAATTTTCAACAAATCCACTATTTTCACCAACCTCGAGAGCTTTAATCAGTTCCCTTTCCTTTTTTTCTTCACGTTCTAACAATCGTAAAGCAGAACGAATCACTTCACTAACCGAACCATATCTTCCAGAATTTACTTCTTCTCTTATAAAATCCTCAAAATGATTTCCGAGTGATATTGATGTGTTTTTTCCCATTTTGACTATATTTTTACTCAAAAATACCAAATCTTGGTAACGTAGCCAAATAGCACACAACGTGTTTCTTTAGTTTGTAATAAATATCTTTATATAGAAAAAGAGGAGAACTATAACGTGTTTTAGAATAGCGATCCAGTACACGTACGAGTCCTCTCTTTCTATACAGTTGCCAAGAACCATTTGGAATACCAAGAGTATAAACTCCCGATAAAGGAAGTAGTTAAAGCAACATATTTATTCACTCTAATTGTAATAATATGAAAAATTATGATGAAGTAGTCGGAATTGATGTATCAAAAAAGATGATTGATGCTTATTGCTATCATGGGCAAGTACACAAGGAGTTTGTTAATGATTTAATAGGTTATAAAAGTCTATTAAAATGGGTTTCTAAAGAGACACAATCAAGCAAGGTTTTTTATTGTTTTGAGAATACGGATTATTACTCCTTAAAGCTAGCCCTTTATTTACATGGTCAAGGAGTTGTTTATGTAGAAGAAAGTCCATTGAAAATCAAGCGTTCATCTTGTATTGTAAAAGAAAAGACAGATAAATTGGATTCGAGTATAATCGCTCGTTTTGCTTGGCTTTATAGAGAAGAGTTAAGCCCAAGTACAGTAAAAAGTATGTCTCATTTAGAGTTAGGGAGGTTATTAGCTTTACGTGATCAATTAGTAAGAAACAATGCAGGTCTTAAAGGAACATTAAAAGAGCTGAAAGTGCTTTTATCTAGTCCAACAACCGATTTTGGTTGTATAAGCTTAAAACGAAGTATAGACTACTTGTCAAAACAAGTAAAAGGTATAGAGTCTAGAATTAAGGAAATCATTTCAGGGGATGATTCTATGAATAAAAATCACGAATTACTTACAAGCCTCAAAGGAGTTGGTTTGGTTGTCGCATGTCAGCTTATTTATCATACAGGAAACTTTACACGCTTCGACAGTTGGCGTGCGTTTTCAAGTTATTGCGGCACAGCACCTTTCGAGCATCGCTCTGGAACCAGTATTCACCGACGAAAACAATGTCATTATTTAGGAGATAGAAAGATGAAAAGTTTATTAAGTATGGCAAGTGTAAGTGCTATACAACATGATATTGAACTACGATTGTATTATCAGAGAAAATTAGCAGAAGGAAAAGATAAAATGCTTGCTATAAATAATGTTAGAAATACATTAATAGCCAGAGCTTTTGCGGTTGTTAAAAGAGGAACACCTTATGTGGTTCTTCAACAACATGCAGCTTAAAAAAAAAGACTAATTTATTAGGATTTGATCTTGGACGCGGTATCGGCTATGCGTAGTGCGGGATTTCAATGTACTTACCTTTCAATTTAGCATTTGGTTCATTTAATGTAATTACTTTCATATCAGTCCTTCCGCTCGCATTATGTATAGCCATTGTTTTGCATAGTTTCAGTAAGGTTCATGCATTGATAAACTCTTGTTCAATAGCTTTTATGTTTAAATAGAATATTTGTGTAAGCCCCCATATTATTTCTGTGAATCACAGGATATATGGAAACCAACTCGAAATCATTTTCAATCACAAAATCATATAAATCTGTAAATGATGGCATATTTTCATTTCCTAATGAGAAACTCGCTTCAAACAAAATCATTCCAATTTTTACTTGTTTAAAGGAATTAATCGAACCCTTAAAAACTTCAAGCTCAAAACCTTCTGTGTCAATTTTCAAGACATCAATCATTTGGATTTGATTGTCAACGATAAATTGATCAACTGATGTAACATTGACTTTAATTTTATTTTTTAAATCACTAGGGTTTACATTTTGTAACTCGAAGAAAGAGCTCATGTTTGAAAGCGCATATTCATTAAATATTAGCACATTATTAGAAGAGCCAATACCACAATTCCAATATTGTATATTTTTAAAACTTGAAGTGTTCTTTTTTAAAATTTCAAATGTACTTGGGCTAGGTTCAAAAGCATGTATTGTTGCCTCTTTAAAAACTTCTTTGATGTCTTTAACAGTTTGTCCGGTATTCGCTCCGATATCTAAAAAAATAGGGTTATTAGATTTTACAAATTTTGCCATATCGTAAAACGGGTAAATTCCCATTTTATCTTTTTGGAATTTTGTAATATCAAAACCAAACTTTCTAATAAGTTTTCTAATCTCTCTTTTCATAGGTAGTATTTTCTTCGTTTAAATGTCATGTCCTGAAATATGGCTACAGGTTAAAATTGAATTAAGCTGATAATTTATATACCATATTTGGTGTTTTATAATCTAAAGATAAGTGTAATCTTATTTCGTTGTATAAATTAATTGCATTTTTTGCAGCTCTCTTTGCATGAGCCATGTTATGAAAGGTCTGGTCGAGATAAAATTCATCTTTTAAAATTCCATTTACACGTTCAGCCATTGCGTTTTCGTAGCAATGATTTTCTTCTGTCATGCTAATATTTATCTTTTTTCTTTTAAGTATTTGTTTGTATACATTGCTACAATATTGTATGCCTCTGTCTGAATGATGAATAAGATGTTTAATATCTTTAGATTGATTTATGGCTTTATTAAGCGCTCTC
>NZ_JACHGE010000005.1 GCF_014202225.1 Algibacter amylolyticus | reverse complement strand
TCCGTCACTCAATAATTTCAGATTTTGAGTGATTAATTCCGCGTTTTTCAATTCAGATTTTTTTGGATTTGAGTGAGTGCGTAATTAGAGGTAACGGTCTTGTATAAGAATAGTGCGGTTTTGTGTGCGAGGATTTTCCGAAGGAAAATCAGACGTAACAAAAATGCACTAACTCTTGATTAAGCACTAAACTACGCATTATTTTTATACGTTGTTAGCTAACGTTTTTTATTTAATTCATAAATTTCAATTCCGATATTATGTGTTTTAGGTTTGTTGTCAACAGCCATTTCTGTTGTTATAAAATTCAGCATATCCTTTCCGTTTTCATCAAAAAATTGGATAAACCTCCTTTCCGACATTATACCGACTAATTGGTCACTTTCATAATTCACAAGCTCAAATTCAACTTGGTTACTCGCTTTAGATTCGAACGTTTGATAATAGGAACTGTCTCTTGATTTTTGAAAAATCGATAGGCTCAAAGTCTTTTCTTTATTAACATTCTTTGGATTCGAGTCGAAGTCCGAGTAATATTTGAAAATTCCGTTGTAAGTATCTGTTTTTTCCGATTTCACAAGATTAAATTGAAAAAACCGACTTTTGGTAGAGTCAATAATTCCGTTTTTCAGATTTATAACTTGGTTTAAGATTGTATCATTTTCTTTGGAAATATAAACTTCAACCTTTTCACTAAAGTTATTCGGATACTCATATGTAATCCAAAATCGGTCATATTTTTCTTTGTCAACTGTCTTTTGTGATTCGACTTGTTTTAATTCCGCTTTCTTCTTTTTTTCAGAACAGGAAATTAGTCCAAAAACGAGAATTAATATTAAGATACGGAAGTTTGTCATCAAATGTTTGCTAACGGTTTTGTATAAAAATAGTTGCGTTTTTGCGAGCGAGGATTTTCCGAAGGAAAATCAGAAGTAGCAAAAGGGCAACGACCTTTAAATTTAGTTCTAAATATAGCAATTTTTTTTATGCGTTGTTAGCTACTTTTACGAGACATTCGAGTAAGTACGCTTTTTTTATTCCGCTAAATTGCTCAATTCCGAGTTAAGTCCGAAAAGTGATCTTGTTTTTTTAATTCCGTTGGAGTGACTATTCCGCAACTAGCTAAATTCCGCAAGAGTAAATTCAACAGACTAGTAAATTATTCCGCAATATTTAATTCCGATTTTGAGTGGTTTTTTCAGCGTAAAGCTTGGCAGAATTTTGGTTGGTAATTTTTCCGAGTAATTGTAGCTAACGGTTACGTATAAGAATAGTGCGTAGTTTGAGTGCGAGGATTTTCCGAAGGAAAATCAGATGCAAGCAAACAAGCACTAACTTTAGATTTAGGAATAAACTTACGCATTATTTTTATACAATGTTACCCAACGTTTTTATTTTTCAGAACTATTTTAGCCGCTTCAACAGCCTCTTTTTGATAGTTTTTGCTATTGTCCAAAATTTGAATTAATTGTTTTTCGTTTTTCGACTCATATTGTTCAACGAACTTTTCAATTCGAGTTTTTTCTCTTTTTTCTTTTAATTCAACCGCTTTTTTAGAATCCGATTTATTAATGTAAGTAAACATTCTAAATCGGTATTTTGTTTTCCCTAAAAAAGGAGTGTCGTGTATAAAGTCGTGAAGAATATTTGTTAAATAATATCTGTCTCCATTTTTAAATTTCAAATCCCAATATCCAAAGTCAGATACGAGCATTGGAATCCGTCCAGCTCTATCTATTGCATTTTTGTAATAAATTCCGAGATGATAGTTAGATTCAGCAACATCATTTATGGTGTACACTTTAGTTAATCCATTTTGAGTGATTTCAATTTGTTTTGAGTTAAAGTCCAAAGTAAAAGAAGTGTCTTTGTTTTCAAAGTAATAATTGAGATAGATTAATAAAGATGGAATGTTCATAATCAAGACTATTACACTAAAGATTATGATTATTTGTTGGTCAAGAACAAATTCGGTTCCGTTTCTCCATTTCCAATAAAAAGGCAATACGATAATTAAAAGTGCTATCATTTTGAGGTTGTCAAAAAGTAGTCCTTTCAGAAGTTTGTTGCTTATTTCGTAGTGTTTTCTCAAATGTTGGGTAACGTTTATGTATATGAAATGTTGCGTGTTTGTGTGCGAGGATTTTCCGAAGGAAAATCAGAAGCTAACAAACGAGCAACAAACTTTGGTTTAGGTAAAACTAGCAATTTTTTATATACTTTGTTGTGGCTAGTTTTTTATATTTCACTTAATCCAATTAGGCTTAAAAATCCGACAAATGTAAATACAGTATCCAAAATGTTCAATTTTCGGTCGTCTTTTGGTGAAAACCAAGCTGCAACCATAAATTCTTGTTTTGTGAAAACTAAACTTATTATTCTGAATAATGTCAAAATGATTACAAGTCCGATTAATGTTTTGTCATAATCTGCATAAGATCCAACCGCTGAATCAAAATCCGAATTTCTTTTTAAGCCATTTAATATATACCATTGTATAAGTCCAATTCCGAACCAAATTAATGTAATTAACTTTTCTCTAAATCTTTGATAATACATCCAAAAAAGAGATATTGGTCCGCCGAAAGTCAAAACTAAAAGTAATGTGTTAATAGTTTTTTGGGGGAAAATAGAGAACTTATAAAAAAAGCATATAAGTCCGCCGAACAGAATGTAAATTCCAATGTAAATTAAATCAATTATTTTCACTTTATTTCTGGTCATTCTCAAATTAGCCACAACGTTTATGTATAAGAATAGTTGCGGGTTTGTATGCGAGGATTTTCCGAAGGAAAATCAGACGTTACAAACGCGCAACGACCTTTGATTAAGCACTGAACCGCAATTATTTTTATACGGTGTTACCATACGTTATTCTATTCCGTAACTGTTTTGTTTCTGTTCTTGAAAATCAAAATACTTAATATTGTTCCGATTAAAAATCCAATAAATAAATATCGTCCGAAATTCAGATTATCAAAATCCATTTGAGTTTGAATTCCGTTTCCAATATCAAATTCAGATAGTTTTTGAAACCTACTGTTTAGTTGAAATATTCTGAATTGCCAAAGTAAAATTCCACTAACAAGTATTATTCCACAAGAAATTAAACCTTGTTTCATAAAATTCAGTTTTGTTATTTTTTTTATAATCAGATATAGAAGAGGAATAATTCCGATTGACAAAGCGAATATAATATGAGAATAAAATTGTCCGCTCATATTTCGGCTAACAATTTGAGTGTTTTCATTCTCTATTTGGGAAAAAGAAATGTCAAAAAAGTAATCTCGAATTAAAAATCCGATAACAGATAATATTAAAATCAGTCCTAAATATTTTAATGTGTTCGTCATTTCTTAAATGTATGGTAACTCGTTATATAATTACATCTATGTTTCATATCCCGGAAATAAAACATGATATAGTTAGTTTTTTATCGTTGTTATCCGGTAAATATAATTAAATTTTCTTACAAAAATAAAAAGAGCCTAGTCGTTTAAAACTAGGCTCGTTTTATTGGGAGTTATACCACCCGTAATTATAAATAACTAATTACAATTTAATAAACTTTTTAGCGGTACGACCTGTGTTACTATGAAAATCTAATATATAATATCCAGAAGCTAAATCGTTTACGCTAAACGAGTAGGTTTTACTGCTTTTATCCTTAATAGAGTCTCTTGTTAACTGCTTTATAAAGGCGCCTGAACTGCTATATAATTCAATAAGTATGTTGTCGCCAACATTATAATTTATGGTAAATTCCAACTGCTTATCCACAGGGTTTTTAGATAAGGTAATATCAAGATCTTTTCTGTAAATTTCTGAATTGTTAGTGTGTAGTGTTTGTGTGGTGTATTTGTAAACCGATGCTCCTGCAGCATAAGCCAAGGTGCTATTTATTACAAAAATACGGTTTAAGTTACCGCCAATGTTTAAGTCGGTCCAAGTGAGTCCGCCATCGTTGGTTTCATGAAAACCTGTTGTGTGGCCTCCCATCCAGCCTTTAGTTTCCGAAATAAACCCAACAGCTTCAATGCCGCTTTCTGGTGCATCGTGGCTTGTCCATGTAACACCACCATCTAATGATTTTATAAGTTTCCCAGGGTTTGCTTGCGAGGTGTAAATGGCTCCAAACATTACATTAGGGTTACCATCTAGAATTTGAAGTTTCCATACGTATTCGCCAGAAATAGTGGCTTGGTAAATGTTAGACCATGTAACGCCACCATCGGTTGTTTTTAACACGATAGCGCCTGTACTGTTTCTGCCGGCCGCAAAACCTTTTAATTCGTCTAAAAATTTAACTTCTACTAAGGCGTTTGCGTAGGCAGACATATCGGTATAAGTCCAGGTATCGCCACTATCGGTCGATTTTATAAGATGTGCCGGTTGAAAATAAGCACCACAACCATAAATTGTAGAGCTCCCCACAGCATTAATGCCGCAAATAGCATTTGGGTTAGGGCTTATATTAACCTCTGTCCAGTTATCGCCACCATCAACTGTTTTGTAAAAGGCACCGTTTAAAGTCCCTACAAAGCCAATGTTTTCGTTTAAAAATTCAACATTTCTAAAATAATAGTTATTGTCTGGTAACTCCGAATGGTTTAATTGTTCGGTCCAGTTTAAACCACCATCGGTAGTTTTAAAAATAGCACCATGTTGCCCATTTGCTGCCCAACCTAAATTGTCGTTTAAAAAAAACACATCGTCAAAACGGGTGCCATCAGTATTTGTAACAATATTAGGAGCCGCTTGCCATGTTTGTGCAAACGAACTTAAACTTATTAGCAGTAAAAGGTAAGTGAATTTCATAGGAGCTAAATTACAGTTGATTTTTTTAGAATTCTTACGTTCATTTCTTCAACCTTTTTATCAGATAGAGGAGAAGGAGCTCCAAAGAGTAAATCTTCACTAGTTCCTGTTTTTGGAAACGCCATTACTTCTCTAATAGATGCTTTTTTCTCTAAAATCATCATTAATCTATCTACACCCCAAGCAATGCCGCCGTGTGGTGGTGCACCATAATGGAACGCTTTATACATAGTGCCAACACTCTTCATCATTTCTTCTTTATTGTAGCCCATGTTTTTATATGTAGCCTCTAAAATTTCTGGTTTGTGCGCACGTACAGAACCACCACCAATTTCGTAACCATTTAAAATTAAATCGTATTGCTGGGCAATAATGCTTCCAATTTCCTCTTCCTTACCATTCATGTGTTTTTCAATATCATAAATAGCTGGCATAGAGAACGGGTTGTGTGTAAACGTCCAACGGCCTTCGTCTGTTTTTTCAAACATTGGGAAATCAATAACCCAAGCAGGTCTTAATTCCTTAGGGTTAATCAAACGTAACATTTTACCTAATTCTTGGCGTACAGCATCTAAAGCTTTGTTGGCTGTTGCATAATCTGCTGCCGAAAAGAATACAATATCACCAACTTGTGCATTGGTTGTTTTAATGATTGCTGCGGCAATATCTTCGCCTAAAAACTTAATAATTGGCGACTGTAAATCGTTTTCGTTTACAATAATGTATGCTAAACCACCAAGACCATGACTTTGTGCTAAAGTAGTTAGTTTTTCAATTTGCCCTTTCGATAAACGTTTGTTTCCTTGCTCTTCGGCCGAAACTTTAATGCATTTTACAATACCGCCATCTTCAATAGGTTTGCTAAACACTTGGAAGGTCGTATCTTTTACAAACGCCGTAATGTCTTGTAGTTTTAAACCGAAACGTAAATCTGGTCTATCGCAACCATAACTATCCATGGCTTCTTTATAGGTAATCACTTCAAACGGACGTAATATCCATTTTTTACCATATATTTTTTCAACAATAGCATTAAACATATTCGTGTTTAAATCGATAATTTGTTGCATGCTAGCGTAAGCCATTTCAATATCTAACTGTGTAAATTCTGGTTGGCGATCGCCTCGAGAATCTTCATCTCTAAAACAACGTGCTATCTGGAAATACTTTTCATAGCCACTTACCATCAACATTTGTTTAAACTGTTGTGGTGCCTGCGGAAGCGTGTAAAACGAACCAGCTTGCTTACGTGTTGGTACAATAAATTCGCGCGCACCTTCATCGGTTCCAGCACTTAAAATAGGCGTTTCAATTTCTAGGAACTCTTGGTCGTCCAAAATATCACGCATCATTTTAATCACCTTATGGCGATTTACAATAGCTCTACGAACATCGTCATTTCTATGATCTAGATATTTATATTGAAAACGAACCGTTTCGTTAGTTTTGGTTGCTCTTTTTATTTCAAATGGTAAGGTTTTAGAAAGGTTTAAAATTTCTAAATCTTTAGCTTCTAATTCAATTTTACCGGTTCTTAAAGCGGCGTTATAATCATCCTCCTTACGTTGCATGATGGTTCCAGAAACTGTAATAACCGATTCTGGTTTCAGTTTTACTAACTCATCTAAATTAGCAAAAGATTCTCTACTTAATCGAACTTGAAATACCTGTGTGCTTGAATCGCGTAAATCGATAAACATTAATTCGCCATGGTCGCGCACACTAGACACCCAACCAGAAAGCGTTACGTTTTTAGAAATACTATCGTCCGAAATATCAGAGATGACGTGTGTTCTATACGTGTCTTTTATTATAATTGGAATTTCTGGTAGAATTTCTTCTTCCTTTTTTGTTTTTGATTGGACTTCGACTGTGCTCAGCCTGACATTCGTGTTACTTCCGTCTTCGGTCTTCGTGCTTCTGTCCTCTCCAGCCAGAGCAGCAAGAATCCCCTCGCGAATTACTTTTCCTGAGGCACCTTTACCAATAATCGCAATGACTTTTCCAACAAGAATACCTGCTTTTCCTTGGTTTCCTGCTTTAATATCGTTTGCTACGGCTTCGTTTTCTGAAATTACTTTGGCTATAGCATCTTCAATTTTAGATTCTGAAATGGTATTCGCTTCAAAATATGTTTTGTAATCGAAACTAGGGTTTTCTAATAGCGATTTAATAGCGTTTTGTGCTAAAACAGAAGTAACTTTATCATCTTTAAACAGGCTGAATATGGCAATAAAATCTGAAACATTTTCTATTTTTGTATAGTCTTCTGCTTTTATATTATTCGTTAAGGTTTTTGCAACAAAAGATGGTTCTTTCAACACATTGTTTATCGCCACAAAGGTTTCAGAACGCAATGAATCGGCTGTAAAAAACTTAGCATCTTGTGGTAATACGCCACCTTTAATTAAAATAGATTCTACTGCAAAGGGTAAAGTGCTTAAATCGACATCAATAGATTCAACCACATCTTTTATGCTTACAAAAGGTAAATCGGGCTCCGAAATAAAACGGTAATCGGCCTCGAATTCCTTTTTACGCATGGTTTTGGTTTGCTTTAATTCGGCATCCCATAACACCGTGGTTTGGTCTGGTCTAAACTCTTTATGCTCTAAGAAATAGTTAAGTTGTTTTTCAACTTCTTCTTTTAACGCATCGACCATAAACTTAAACGAGTTTAAGTTTTTTATTTCGGTACGTGGGTTTAAATTATAATCGTGTTTTTTACGAAGCGATACAGAGACATCCGATTTAAATTCTCCTTTTTCAAGGTTAGCTTCAGAAATACCTAAGTTTTGAACAATACGCTGAATGTATTGCGCGTAGGTTGAAGCATCTTCGATATGACGCACACATGGCTCGGTTACAATTTCAATTAACGGTACACCGGCTTTATTAAAATCGACTAACGAGATTTTTTTCTCGTGCATCAATTTCGCAGCATCTTCCTCTATATGCACTTGCGTTAAGTTAACGGTAAATTGCGAACCATCATTACGGAAACAAGACACTTGTCCGTCTGGAATTACCGGATTATGAAACTGTGTAATTTGTATGTTTTTCGGGTTGTCTGGATACTCGTAATGCTTTCTATCCCAAGAAATAACCTCGTTACTAAAAGTCGATTTTACAGCCTTTCCAAAATAAATAGCCTTAGTAATAGCCTCTTTATTTATGGCAGGTAAAACACCCATTTGCCCTGTACAAACCGAACAAATATTTTGATTTGGTTGTTCTATTTCTTGATTAGCACAAGAACAAAATAATTTGGTTTTAGTGTTTAATCGAACGTGGGTTTCCAGACCGATAACTAACTCTAATTCGTGTTTTTTAAGTGCGTCGTTTAATTGCTCTAAATCCATTATATCGTATCTTTTAAGAAGTTAGCAAACTTCAAAACAAGTTCGTCGTTATTTTTTGCTGCCGTAATTTGCAGGCCTGTTGCAGTGCCTTGAGGTACCGTTAAGGTTGGTAATTGCCCCAAACTAAAACCAACGGTGTATGCATCGCTTAAATACATAGCGTGTGGGTCTTTTAAACTATCGCCAATTTTAGGCGGCGTGTTAGGTGTAACCGGAGAAATGATAATATCTACTGCCGAAAAATCTTTTTCGAAGTTTTCTGCAATAGCATCTCTTAAGGCTAAGCCTTTTAAATAAATAGCATCTGAAAATCCTTGAGATAATACTTGGTTACCACCAACAATTCTGCGTTTTGTTTCTTCCGAAAAATTCTCTGAACGGGTAATGGCATACGTGTCTTTTAAATTATCGCCTTCAATACGGTTACCGTAATTTGTACCATCTAATCTTGATAGGTTAGATGCGGTTTCGGCCATAGCCAAAGTATAGTAGGTTGATACCAAGGTTTCAGATTCAAAGAAATCTAAAGCTTTAACGGCAATGCCTTTAGCTTTTATTTTTTCGATGGTTGCTAAAAAATCTGCTTTAATAGTAGCATCAATAGAATCGTTTTCAATAAAATTCTTAAAGTACCCAACGGTTTTAATGGTGTTGGAATTTGCAATGCTATCTGGTGTAATTTCCGCGGAAGCGTAAGTGGTTTGATCTTTAGCATCTTTTCCACTCATTACGTTAAGTACAATACGAATATCCTCGATAGATTTAGCAATAGGACCAACACAGTCTGTAGACGATGCGTAGGCCATTAAACCGTAGCGAGAAATACGCCCGTAAGTTGGTTTTAAACCATACACATTATTGTAACCAGCAGGCTGACGTACAGAACCACCAGTATCGCCACCAATAGAAAATACCGTGTAATCTTTAGCTACGTTTACTGCAGAACCACCACTAGAACCACCACCAACTAAGTCTGGGTTAATAGCGTTTTTTACTGCGCCAAAAATGGTGTTTTCGCTAGAAGAACCATGACCAAAACTATCGCAGTTTTCTTTTACCAACGGAATGGCTCCGGCATCTAATAATTTTTGGATGGCCGTTGCTGTGTATGCCGATTTGTAATTTTTAAGTAAATCTGAACTTGCTGTTGTGTATGTGCCTTGCACCATGTACACATCTTTAATACCAAAAGGAATACCTTCTAGCAGGCCAATAGTTTCGCCGTTTGCAATTTTGGCATCTACTTTTGCGGCTAAATCCAGAGCTAAAGTATCTAGCAATGCATTTACCGTATTGTTTGTGTTTTGTTTTAAAAGATCTAATTTTTCTTGAACCAGAGCGGTACAAGTTATGTCTTTGTTCACCAATTGCTGATGAATACTGTGTATTTGAGAACTCATAATTATTCTTCTATAACTTTAGAAACTACTAAATAGCCGTTTTTTTCTTTTGGAAAGTTTTCGATGATGATTTGTTTTTCGGTAGCCGAACTATCTATAACCACATCGTCTCTTAAATCGTTTAAAGACACGGCGTTATTATGATTATTAGAGGTGTTTGTATTTGCTGTATTGGCATTTTTAATAACTTCAAATAGTTTGTTAACCGCTTCCGATGGTTGCGCTCCTTTAATACTCGACAATACGTCGACTGTCATAATTTTACTCATGTCTTTTAATTTTAAGTTGAGATACACTACAAACTGTATCTATAAAAAAAGCCTTCCAAAATAAGGAAGGCTTTATATATTTTTAAACAATAACCTTCCGGACCCTATAAATTAGGATTATTGAAATTATTATTATTGTTATTATTTGTCATTGTTATTTTAATGCGCCCAAATATATGCAGAATAAATAGACTATACACTATTTTAATGAATATCCTAAGCTTAATTATGAGATTATTAAGAAACTTAAAGTTACGTAAATAGTCTTGCAGTAATCTGCACTAATTTTTAGTTTTAGGTTAAAACGATCTTTTAGTTTTTAACAAACTTTTTATTAAAAACCTTCCCGGAATTGGTTTGAATATTCAGGAAATATAGACCAGTATTCAGGTTGCTTATATCAATATTGTTATGGTGCTCGCTTCGGGCAGACACGATTCGCCCTTGGTTATCGTAAATTAAAAAGGATTTAACAGTTTCGCTATTTGGTATGTTAACGCTTATTGCATTTTGTGCAGGATTTGGGTATAATTTTGTAATGGCAGCTAAATTAAAATCGTTGCTAGATAGCGTGTTATCTGTGGTGTTAAACTCGAAAGATTCGGAGGTCTGGTCTATATTTAAAGCAGCAGAAACAATATTGGTATAGCTATATCTAAAATCTAAGTTGTTTGTTGTATTGTTAAAGTAGTAATATACAGTTTGGGTTAGCGTACCTACGTTGTTTAAAATTGGAGGAACGCTAAAGCTTAAACTTTGATCTACGCGCATGCGTGTAACAGTCTCGCTGTATGTTGTTCCTACTGTTAATGTGCCGTAGGCTTCAATAGATGCAGAGAAGGTTCCTGTAAATGTTCCGTTAGTGCCTTGAAAAGAGAAAGTACCCGATACTGGTCCCGAGTTATTTGTACCAAAGCTCATTGGAAACATACCAATAAAAGCATTGTTTGTACTGTAATTTAATTCGATATCGCCTTGAGAAATACCTGTAATGGCAGATCCTGAACCGTTTTCTGCTAAAAAGAATTGATTAGGGTTTGACGTGTTAGCTTCATTAATGATACTAAGCACGTTGGTTGTACCTGGATAGGTTGATAATTCTGACGCTGTTGGTGCTGTATAGGTATCCACATAGGTGTTTCCTTGGGTAAAATTAGTTAGAGTCCAGTTAGCATTAGCACCAGTAGCTGTTTGGTCCATGCCTGTTGCAGGGCCCAAAAGGGTGAAATTCGTGTTTGGTGCACTGTGATATGTTGAAACCGATTGTCCAAAGCTTAAAACGGTGTAAAAGCAAGCTAAAATGAGTAGTTTTGTTTTCATAAAATTAAGAGTTAATAGTTAGCTGTATTAAATGTAGTACGAAAATACTAAAACATGTGCTTAAATGCTACGTATTTTAGGTTTAAATAAAGGTAATTTTAGCTTGTTATAGGCGGTTTTGCTTTTTTTGTAAAATTTACTTGGTTAAAAAGTACGAAAATCTGTTTTAAGACTGTTTTTAGTCGATTTAAGCGACTTTTAGATAATTAACAATTGTTGATAACTATTGTTTAGGTGCGCTAAAAAGCTTTTTAAAAGCCTAATAAATTCGTATATTTGTTTGTATTCAGAAGGATGCTATAAGGCGTCTTTTTTTATGCAGATATTTTATTGAAACAGAATTATTATTTTTTGTGTTTTACAGAAAAAAAATTTGTGGTGTTTTTAAAAATTAAATAATTATAGAAATAAATAATATGAGCGAAGAGAAAGAGGCTTTTAACGAGCATAATTATTCGGCTGATAGTATTCAGGCATTAGAGGGTATGGAGCACGTACGTATGCGTCCTTCCATGTATATTGGAGACGTAGGAGTTCGTGGTTTACACCATTTAGTTTACGAGGTAGTTGATAACTCGATTGATGAGGCTTTAGCTGGACATTGTAATAATATTACAGTAATTATTAATGAAGATAACTCGATTACTACCGAAGATGATGGTCGTGGTATTCCTGTAGATTTACACAAAAAAGAAGGCGTATCTGCACTTGAGGTTGTAATGACTAAAATTGGAGCCGGTGGTAAGTTTGATAAAGATTCTTATAAGGTTTCTGGTGGACTGCACGGTGTTGGTGTAAGTTGTGTGAATGCTTTATCGGTTAGTTTAAAAGCTACGGTTTACAGAAAAGGTGAAATTTGGGAGCAAGAATATGAGCGCGGTAAAGCCTTATATCCTGTTAAACAAATTGGTGAAACGGAAAAAAGAGGAACCACAGTTACTTTTAAGCCAGATCCTACCATTTTTACGCAAACTTTAGAGTATAGTTACGATACGCTTGCTAGTCGTTTACGTGAATTAGCGTTTTTAAATAAAGGGATTACGGTTCATTTAATTGATAAACGATCTAAAAAAGAAGATGGCGAGTTTGAGGGTGAAACATTTCATTCTGATGAAGGTTTAAAAGAGTTTATCAAGTATTTAGATGCAACTCGTGAGCCTTTAATGAAAGATGTTATTGCTTTTGAAGGTGAAAAGAATGGTGTGCCGGTTGAGGTTGCTATGATTTATAACACATCTTACGCTGAAAATTTACACTCTTACGTTAATAATATTAATACGCACGAAGGTGGAACGCATTTATCTGGTTTCCGTCGTGGTTTAACACATACTTTAAAAAAGTATGCTGATGAATCTGGCTTATTAAAAAACTTAAAGTTTGATATTGCAGGTGATGATTTCCGTGAGGGATTAACTGCTATTATATCGGTAAAAGTACAAGAGCCTCAATTTGAAGGGCAAACTAAAACCAAATTAGGAAATAGAGAAGTTTCGGCATCGGTAAGTCAAGCCGTTTCTGAAATGCTAACCGATTATTTGGAGGAACACCCAGATGATGCTAAAATTATTGTACAGAAAGTAATATTAGCAGCACAGGCTCGTCATGCAGCGCAAAAAGCGCGTGATATGGTACAGCGTAAAACGGTAATGAGTATTGGTGGTTTACCTGGGAAATTAAGTGACTGTTCTGAGCAGGATCCTACAAAATGTGAAGTATTTCTTGTTGAGGGAGATTCGGCGGGTGGAACTGCAAAACAAGGTCGTGATAGAGCATTTCAAGCTATTTTGCCATTACGTGGTAAGATTTTGAATGTTGAAAAAGCGATGACGCACAAGGTTTTTGAAAACGAAGAGATTAAAAATATCTTTACTGCCTTAGGTGTCACTATTGGTACAGAAGAGGATAGTAAAGCTTTAAATCTTTCTAAATTAAGATATCATAAAGTAGTGATAATGTGTGATGCCGATATTGATGGTAGTCACATTGCAACGTTAATCTTAACGTTCTTCTTTAGATATATGAAGGAATTAATTGAAAACGGACATATTTATATTGCAACACCGCCTTTATACTTAGTAAAACGTGGTGCTAAAAAACAATATGCTTGGTCTGATGCTGAACGCGATGAAATCGTTTCGGAATTTGGAGATGGATCTAAAATACAACGTTATAAAGGTCTTGGGGAAATGAATGCATCTCAACTTTGGGATACTACTATGAATCCTGAGTTTAGAACGATGCGTTTAGTACAAATTGATAACGGAACCGAAGCCGATAGAATTTTCTCTATGTTAATGGGTGACGAAGTGCCACCTCGTAGAGAGTTTATTGAAAAGAATGCTATTTATGCAAATATTGATGCATAAAACATCGATACATATATAATGAAAAATGCCGCTTAATTTAAGCGGCATTTTTATTGGTAGGTATTGGGGCAAATTTTGACTAATCCAAATACAATTTTATATTCCTAAACCTACGCGTACTCTTGGTGCACCCAAACTTACTCGGGTGTTTATTGTGCTTCTTCTTTGTGGTTGTCTGTTATAATAATACCCGTCGTATCCGTAATAGTAAAACGATGCGTGTGAGTAGTAATGTGCGTTATGATGACAATGGTTATCGCAATGCTCATAATGCTCTGCATAGGCATCTCTTTTACCTTTCATATAAGCCTTGTAGGCTTGTCTGTCTTTTTTCTTTAATTCTTTTTCGTAAGCTTTTTGTTCTTGCCAAAAGTCTTCGCTTTCTTCTTCATTTTCTGCTTTAAACTGCTGTTCGAATTTAGCGTCTTCTGCAGCGCGCTTTTGGTAGTATGATTTTTTATCTACAGTCGTTTTGTTTTCAGTTTCAACTTCTTGAGCCTGTATTGTAAATGAAAAACTGATAATTAAAATGAATACTAATGTTTTAAATATTTTCATGACGTATAATTTTAAAGTTATTAATTTGCTCTATTTGAGCTTTCATTAATAAGACACCTAACAAATAGTTTACCCTACGCTTTTTTTTAATAGATATTATATTAAATAAAAAAGAGCACTAGAAAGTGCTCTTTAGTGAGGATTAATCTAATTAATATTTTAGTTTTTAGAAATAAATACTGAAGATGCTGAAGCTAAACTGTTATTAAATGCAGGTGTAATGTTTCCGCCAGAACCTATGTTGTTAAAGGCTAAAATTCTACCACCACCATTACCGGCTTCGGCAATAAATACAGTTTGCGTATCGGCATCGTAAGCAACATCTACAGGGTTACCTAATAGCGTTGCAGCTCCAGATACTCTTGTTTGTTGTGATGCAGCTAAGGTTGCCCCGTTTGCAGTACTGTTAAATTTACTTGTAAAGTTTTCTATAATATGAAAAGCACCATCATCTTGTCCGTTGGTAGCAGCAGCAATATCCGTCATTACCATAACATCTGAAGCGCTATCGTAGGTTAAACCATGAGTTCTAACAATACCTTCTATAACAATTCTTTTAGAAGCACTTAAAGTAGCATCGCTTGTGTTAGATGCAAAATCTGTATAAACGGCAAGTTCGTTTGTTGCATCTACAACAGCATATAAATCATTGTCTTTAAAGGTGATACCCCAAAGTTTAAAATCGGTTGTAATGGTGTTTCTAAGAGTAAAAGAATTTCCACTACGCGTATAGATAAATAATTTACCATCTGGTGTATTTGCGTCGCCATCTACATCGGCATTATCTGCAACAACATATGTGTTTCCGTTAACGGCAAGTTCTCTAGGGCTAGACATATCGTTAGTTCCGTTAAGGTCTGCATTTACAGTAGCATTATTTAAAAGCGCAGAGATGTTTGTAAACCCTTCAAGACCTAAACCAGATCGAGATGCTTGAATTACAGCATCGGAGTTGCTATCAAAGTAAATACCATCGGCAGCCGTAGATGATGTAATTAATGTTTTTGTTGTAATATTTGCCGAATCGGTTACATCGTATATAGTAACGTTACCATCGGAATTGTTTGATGCGTAAATCGTGGTAGAGCTAGTTGGGCCCATATCCATGTTGTTATCATCGTCATCATTACTACAAGAGAATGCTAATACTGATGTTAGGGCTATTGTTGCTAAAAATTGTTTTGATTTTAATGGTTTCATAATAAATGTGTTTTTTTTGTTTTGTACCAATACCTACGAAATTGAAATTAGGTCGGTTTTGGTTTTTTTTAAATAATTTTATTGTTGAGTTTAAGTGTCAGATTATCAATCGGTTATTTTGTTAAAAAACAATTGAGATAAGCATTAGTTTGTTTAAAAGTTAAAACCTAAATAAAATTGAAGTACTCTATTTTGAGGCGAATTGTCTTCATATATTTCACCTAAGCCATGGGTATATCTAGCGCCTATGTTAAAACCAGAATCAGTTTTAAAACCAGCACCAACATTAACACCATAATCAAAACTATTAGGTTCAAACTCTTGGGTAGTATCAAAGAAGCCAAAGCTACTATCAAATTCTTCTTTATGAGAAATAGCATAGCCAACTTGAGGTCCAGCTTCTAAAAAGAAACTATTAATTGGATATATTTTAAGCATTAAGGGTAGGTTGATATAATCTAATTTTTGGGTGAATGTGCCACCGTCATCTTTTAGCTCGTAGCCTTGTTGCGAGTATAATAGCTCAATTTGTAAGGCTACAGCTTGATTTAAAAAGGATTCAGAATAAAACCCTCCCTGAAAACTATGGCGTTGTCCGGTTTCTGTTTCGCCATCAAAACTAACGGCTGCAAGGTTGTATCCTAGTTTTATACCTGTGTTAGAGGTGTGTTTGTCTTGTGCGTTTATGCTAAAAATAGCACATAGGGTTACTACTAAAGTTATAAATTTAGTTCTCATTATATTAAAATTTAAGTGTGAATAAAATGTTTTATTTACCGCCGTTGGCCTGTAAATCGGCAATACATTGCGCATCTAGTTGAGGTGCGGCACTCATATTTACCATGTTTGAAATGTTTGCGCCAGATTCTGCAGCCCAATACATTAAACAGCTTTCTTCATTGCAATGTTTTTCGTGTTCTTCGTCTTCATGATCTTCTTGCATGGTGCTTCCTAAATTGGTAAGTCCTAAAATATGCCCGAATTCATGATTAATAACTGTGGTTTCTAGCAAGGCTCTATTTGGTTCAAAAGTACTGTTGCTAAAACCATGAAGGGTTTCTTCAAAAATAACAAAAGACGTGTTCCAATAAGCTGTTCCTAATACAACACTAGAGCCAGAATCTTTATCGGATTTACCATCAATAAAAAGGGCCCAAACCGCAATTTTATCGACAGTGTTATATAGCGTGCGTTCTGCTTTTTCTATATCTGCAATGTCGTTAATAGTATAAGTGTCTTTACCAGGAGATGCGATTTCTCGTTTTTCAACGGTTATGCCATTTGGTTTAAATGTTCTGTTATTTAAAAATGAAATAAAATTATCAATAGTAGTTTGGTTCGGTTCAAAACCTTCAACATAAACTAATTCTATAACCATGCTTTTAAAAGCAGCGTCCGATAACAAATCGTTTGCCGAACTTCCAGTTGTTTGGCGGTTTAAATTTTTATCAATGTTAAAAATTTGATCTTCTTCAGTTGTGCTAGATTCGTCTTTAGAACATCCAAAAACGAGGGTTAAAACTACAATTACTATTAATGCTCTATATTTCATTTTATAATTTTTTTGTTAAAAACAGCTACCCTTTGGGAGAAGGTAGCTGCTTTACCATAACATACGCAACAAATACTTGTCTAGTTTTAGATTTTATTTAGTACTAGAGTTATTGCGGTATTTGTTGAGCTTTGTAGGCTAATTGTGTTGTTTGAATAGCTTGTTACTTCCCAAGTGTTATTTAATAATTCAAATGTTGCATTCCCAGAAAAAGTTAAGGATAAGAATACTTCAAGTTCTGAAGCAACTTCGTAAGTGCCTTCAATATCTTGGATAGTTGCGTTTACTGTATTTTCTGCAGTACAAGTTAAATTGTTTGCAAAATCTATGGTGTAATCGGCAAATTCGTTAGCAGAATCTACACCAGCAGAGACAAGAGATTCTACTTTAAACTTACTTTCTAATAAAATAGCCTCTAACTCAAGAGCATTTTCTTCGGCTTCAGCCATCGTTTCATCTGTACCTAAACATTCGGTAATACTAGCCTGTAAATCCATATCGCTAGTAATTTCAATAACAGTGTCGTTATTTAAAGTAGCTGTAATTGGATAGTTTACAGAAAACAATGTATTGTCATCAAAGTTGTTCATGTAGGTATATAATTGTTGTTCAGATTCTATAACAATACTTCCTGTTTGCTCCACGTTTAAATCGAAAGTTAAAATGGTTATAGGGAAATTAATGTCTATACAGTTAATGGCGTTTTTAAGCTCATTTTCGGCAGTTTCGCAAGCGTTTATAACGGCATCATACTCCGTTTGATTTGTTATTTCCACTTCGGTATAATTACTAAGTCTTACCGAGAAAGGGAATTGAAGTTCAATACTATCATCGTCATTAGTAAATTCTCCAAGAATATTTAAAACTAAGTTGTATTGAGATTCGTTAATGATTGTAATTTCGGTATTGTTGATTGTTGCAGTAACGGGTAGTAATATAGATGAACAAGATACGCCATCTAAAAAATCATCAAAACTACCATCGTACATAGAGGAGCGTTCTAAATTATTTGCAGTTGGCGATGCTGCGCTATTTGTGTTTTCTCGGTTTCCGTTTTCGCTATCAATTTCATCTTGACATGAGGTAAAGGATAAAATAGATACTATTAGGGTTGCAGTTAAAAATTTTAAATGTTTCATGATTTTAATTTTTTGGATATTTATAAATTTCTTTTTCATAGCGATTTTTTACGCTTTCTGTATATAAGACTCTTAACTTATAAATTACCCTACTGTTTTTTTTAAAATAATTTGAAATAAAATATAACTCACTATTTATTAATGTGTTATCTGTTAGTTTATTTTGTTATATTTTTGTTTCAAATAAATGATCTTAAATATATGAGCGGCCCCAAACCTAATTTATGTGAAGAGTCTAGCTTCAACTCTTTTTATTTAAAACATATTCAGTCTGTTAATAATTTTGCATTTTATAAATGTGGCGATTCTGCTGCTTCATTAGATTTAGTGCAAGATGCTTTTGCAAAAATATGGGAAAACTGTTCTAAAATAGATTTTACAAAAGCAAAAACATATTTATTTACTACAGTCAATAATTTATTTTTAAATACTATACGACATAACAAGGTGGTTATGAGTTACGCAAAAGAAGCACCTTATATGGATAGAACGGATTTAAGTCCGGAATATTTGTTAGAGGAAGATGAATTTAAAATGAAGTTACAAAGCGTAATTGCCGATTTAAGTAACGAGCAGCGAGAAGTTTTTTTATTGAATAGAATAGAAGATAAAAAATATAGAGAAATAGCCGAAATACTTGGAGTTTCTCAAAAAACCGTTGAAAAACGGATGTCTGGCGCTCTAAAAATACTGCGTAATAAGATTGAAGAAGTAAAATTTTGAACTTAAACGTTAGGGTAAACTAATATATAGGTGTCTTAATATTGAAAAGCATCACAAAAATGAATAAAGAACAAGACATATTAAGGTGGTTTAACGGAGAGCTGTCTGCCGAAGAGATTAAGAACTTGTATCCAGACGAAGATTTTTCGGTTTTAGAAAAAACAGGGTTTTATGCTAAACAATTAGAAGCACCAAAAGTAAATGCAGAACAAGCGTTGGCAGACTTTAAGAAAAGGACCTTTGTTAAGGAAGCGCCTAAGGTAATTTCTTTAAACTTTAAAACGTTTATGAAAATTGCTGCTGTTTTGGTGGTGCTATTAACATCGTCTTATTTTCTATTCTTTAATAATGTAAACTCCTTTGAAACGCAAATAGCCCAAACTGAAACTTTTAATTTACCTGATGACTCCGAGGTTATATTAAATGCACAGTCTAAATTATCGTATAACAAAAAAGAATGGGCATCTAACAGGTCTCTTGAGTTAAAAGGAGAAGCCTTTTTTAAGGTAACCAAGGGCGAGAAATTTACAGTGCAAACCAGCGCCGGATTTATACAAGTGCTAGGTACTCAGTTTAATGTAAAGCAACGCGATAAGTATTTTGAAGTTGCCTGTTATGAAGGTTCTGTAAGTGTTACAAGTAATCAAGGTGAAGTTATTTTAAAACCGGGTAAAACCTTTAGAGTAGTTGATGGTGAGGTTGTAGATATTAAAGATTTTAACGCCAAAAGCCCGTCGTGGTTAGCCAAAGAATCTAGTTTTGATAATGTACCACTTTGGCAAGTTATTGCTGAGTTGGAAGCGCAATACGATATTCAAATTAATACAGAAGGTGTTAATACATCGGAGTTGTTTTCAGGTAGTTTTACGCATTCCGATAAAAATATAGCGTTACAATCTGTAACTATTCCTTTAAAGTTAAGCTATAAAATAAACGGTAAAAAAGTGGAGTTTTATAACTATGAATCTAAATAAACCTTTAGTCGCTTTACTTTTAATGGTGTTTAGTTTTTCTTTTGCTATACAGGCTCAAGAAAAAATAGAACTATCCAATCTTATTGTAAATTTAGAGGGAAAGTTTGATGTTAAGTTTTCGTATTCGCTAAATGAAATTAGCTCGATTTTGGTTAATAAACCTCAAGAAACAGATGCTCTAGAAACTATTATTAAACATCTTAATAAAGAAACCATTCTTAATTTTAAGTTTTTAAACGAGCGTTACATAACGATTTCTACAATAGAAAAAAAAGTAACTGTTTGTGGGGTTTTAATTTCTGAAACTGATAAAGAACCACTTTTTGGGGCTTCAGTTTTAATACAAAATACCACTAAAGGTGTTATAGCAAATGATGATGGCGCATTTCGGCTTGAAAATGTAGGCATAAATGAGCAATTAATAATCTCCTTTTTGGGTTTTAAAGCACAAGTGTTAGCTGTAAAAGAGTTGCTTTTTTTAAATGAAGACTGTAAAACTATAGCTATGGTTGAGCAGAATGAAGCTTTAAATCAAATATTAATTGAAAAGTATTTAACTACTGGTTTGCAAAAGTATATTGATGGAAGCACGGTTTTAAATACTGAGAAATTCGGAATTCTTCCAGGGCTAATAGAACCGGATATTCTACAATCCATTCAAGCTTTACCCGGTGTTGAAAGTGTAGACGAAAGTATTGCTAATATTAATGTTCGTGGCGGTACTAACGACCAAAATTTAATACTTTGGGATCATATTAAAATGTATCATTCGGGGCATTTTTTCGGACTCATTTCTGCCTATAATCCTTATTTAACCGATAAGGTTGTGGTTACAAAAAACGGAACATCTAGCGAGTTTAGCGATGGGGTTTCAAGCACCATAACTATGTCTACTAAAAATAAAATAGACGATAAGGTTTCGGGCGGATTTGGAGCAAATTTAATTCATGCCGATGCGTTTCTTAAAATACCATTGAGTAAAAAATTAGCACTTCATATTTCTGGCAGGCGTTCGTTTACAGATATGTTAAATACACCTACGTATGATAATTATTTTGAGCGAAGTTTTCAAGATAGCGAACTCACAACCAATAGCGATAATATAACCGAGAGTAATCGGTCGTCAGATTTTGTGTTTTACGATTATACAGCAAAACTGCTTTTCGATTTAAATGAAAATCATAAAGTTAGAGCTAACGTAATTGGCATATATAATAATTTAGATTATACAGAAAGTTTCACCAATAGTGAGAATCAGTCTGAAGCTAAAACAAGTAATTTAAAACAAGAAAATTTAGGTTTTGGGGCGAGTTGGAACGGTAAATGGACTTCGCGATTTTCAACAGATTTTACAGCTTTCTATTCTAAATATAATGTGGATGCGGTGGATTACAGAATAGAAACAGATCAAAAATTAACCCAAGCAAACGAGGTTTTAGAAACAGGTATAAAACTAAAAACTAATTTTAAAATTAATGACGCTTTTAATGTATTAAATGGTTATCAATTTAGTGAAATAGGTATTTTAAATAGTACAGAGGTAAGTGCGCCTGCCTACAATAAAACTAAAAAAGATGTTCTACTAAATCATGCGATTTTTGGCGAAATAGAATATAATAAAGACAATACGTATTTAAGAATAGGAGTAAGGGGTAATTATTTTCAAAAGTTTAATAAGCTTCTTATTGAGCCGCGTTTAAATGTGAGGCAAAAGTTATCAAACCAATTTGCTTTAAAACTGCAAGGTGAGTTTAAAAACCAATCGGCTACTCAAATAATTGATTTTCAAGATGATTTTTTAGGGGTGGAAAACCGAAGATGGATTTTGGCTAATAATGAATCTATCCCTATTTCAGAAAGTAAACAAGCCGCTTTTGGTTTTGAGTATAGTCATAATAATTTGATTGTAGATGTTGAAGGTTTTTACAAAACGGTCGATGGTATTACGGTTTCTAATCAAGGGTTTTACAATAATTTTCAATATTTAAATGCTACAGGAAGCTATGATGCGAAAGGTGTTGAGTTTCTAATTAATAAAACAGCAGCAAAATATAGTACTTGGTTAAGTTATACCTACAGCATAAATGATTATGAATTTAAAACGCTTACACCATCTATATTTCCTAATAATGTAGATATACGGCATTCTGTTTCGTTAGCATTAAATTATGATGTAATTAAAAATTTAAAAGTATCTGCAGGAGGTATTTGGCGTTCTGGACAACCCTTTACAAAACCAGTAGAGGCTAATGAAACCGTTCAGGACGGTAATAATATTTATGTGAATTATGATACCCCTAATGGTGAAAATCAAGATGATTTTATCCGTTTAGATGCTTCGCTTAGTTATTCTTTTAACGCTATAAAAACTGTAAAATCTTCAGTAAGAATAGGCGTTATTAATTTATTAAATAGAAAGAATATTATAAATACCTACTATGAGGTAGATCCAAACAATGCTGATGCAGCGATTAAAATTGAAAATAAATCGCTAGGGCTTACCCCAAATATTAGCTTTAGATGTAATTTTTAGAATAAAAAATCCGTTTAAGTACATTTTTTTTCGATAAAATGACATATTCTGTAATTTTTTTTTCTATGTTTGTAAAACCAAATTAATATTGAAAGATGAAAAAAGTATCCTTACTTATGTTACTCTGTTTTGTAACAATTACTTCAAAAGCACAAGATATTGATGCTTTATTAGCCGCCGGTGTTGAAGATGCCGAACGTTTTGCTAACGATTATTTAGCACCAGGAACTAATGGCTTAATGCATAGTATGAATGCCAACTGGTTTAATACAGCAGTTGCTAAACCTTTAGGCGGTTTCGAGATTTCTGTTATTGTTAATGCGGCTTCGGTGAAAGATGAAAATAAAATGTTTAATTTAAATACAGACGATTATCAAAATGTTTCTTTTGAAACAGGACCGTCGTCACAAATGGTTGCTTCTGTTTTAGGAGAAAATGATCCAGCGGTTTTTGTTGAAGTTGAATATGATGATCCAATATTTGGTAATCAAACAGAAAGAATTGAATTGCCATCAGGTATAGGTGAAGGTAGTGGTAATTTATTGCCTACCGCATTTTTACAAGGCGCTTTAGGTTTAGGAAAAGGTATTGAAATAAAAGGACGTTTTGTTCCTAAAATAGAAACCGACGATGTTTCATTAAGCATGTATGGTGGTGGTTTACAAGTAGAGTTTACCAATTGGTTGCCAGCAGATAAATTGTTGCCAGTGGCAGTTTCAGGTTTAGTGGCTTATACACATATTGATGCTGCTTACGATTTAACAGAATCGTCAGGAATTGATGGTAACGATCAAAGTATAGAAAACAATACAAACACCTGGTTGTTTCAATTAATAGCATCTACCAAATTACCAGTAATAAATTTTTATGGTGGTTTAGGCTATATTAAAGGAACCTCAGAATCTGATTTGTTAGGTACCTATATTGTAACTAACGGACCTGTGTCATCAGATCCAATTGTAGATCCGTTTTCAATATCAAGCGATGTTGCAGCTGTTAGAGGTACTATAGGAACAAAATTAAAGTTAGGTTTTTTCAGACTTAATGCAGAATACCATGTATCGGAATTCGACTCGTTTTCTGTAGGTGTTAATTTTGGTTTCCGTTAGGAAGTCACATCAAAAGAAAGTTAATTTTTAGTTAGTTATATTTAATTTTTGTTTTAAAAAAAGCACAAGATTTTATCTTGTGCTTTTTTCGTTTACAGCGTTTTAATTTGTAATTTAGCGGTAGTTAATTTTCAGGCCAAATCAATTTTATTTTTGGTAAGCTTTTATTTGCTATAATCTTGAAAATTAATAAGGTTTATGACGATAGTCATGTTATTCATGCTATTATATCCCGAATTTTGAACAACGATTTAAACAAATAAAACACTAATTAAAATAAATATTATGAAAGTTACCGTAGTTGGAGCAGGAGCAGTAGGAGCAAGTTGTGCTGAGTATATTGCTATTAAAGATTTTGCATCAGAAGTTGTATTGTTAGACATTAAAGAAGGTTATGCTGAAGGTAAAGCCATGGATTTAATGCAATGTGCATCTTTAAATGGTTTTGATACAAAAATAACAGGTGTAACAAACGATTACAGCAAAACGGCAAATAGTGACATTTGTGTAATTACTTCTGGAATTCCTCGTAAACCAGGAATGACTCGCGAAGAATTAATTGGTATTAATGCTGGTATTGTAAAAGCGGTATCAACTAGCTTACTTGAGCATTCTCCAAACATGGTGCTTATTGTGGTAAGTAACCCAATGGATACTATGACGTATTTAGCGCATAAATCTTTAAACATCCCTAAAAACAGAATTATTGGAATGGGTGGTGCTTTAGATTCTGCACGTTTTAAGTACAGATTAGCTGAAGCTATGGAAGCGCCAATTA
Organism: Algibacter amylolyticus; assembly: GCF_014202225.1. Lineage (GTDB taxonomy): Bacteria > Bacteroidota > Bacteroidia > Flavobacteriales > Flavobacteriaceae > Algibacter_B > Algibacter_B amylolyticus. The sequence continues at coordinate 237,995 of NZ_JACHGE010000005.1, read as the reverse complement.
GCGATATCGATGGTATGGTTATAGGAGGTCATAGCGATAAAGGTATGGTGCCATTAACAAGTCATGCAACAAGAAACAGTATTAGAGTTTCTGAGTTTTTAAGCGAAGAACGTTTAGAGCAAGTAGCTGCAGATACTAAAGTAGGTGGAGCAACATTAACAGGTTTATTAGGAACTTCTGCTTGGTATGCGCCAGGAGCTGCTGTAAGTGGTTTAGTTCAAGCTATTGCTTGCGACCAAAAGAAAATGTTCCCTTGTTCTACATTTTTAGAAGGTGAATATGGTTTAAACGATATCTGTATTGGAGTTCCTGTAATTTTAGGAAGAAACGGTATTGAAAGTATTGTTGATATTCCATTAAGCGATGCTGAAAAAGCACATATGCAAGCTAGTGCAGAAGGTGTTAAAAAGACTAATGGATTATTAGAGTTATAGTAATAACTTCTTTTTAAATATATTTGGGCTATCATTTTTAATGATAGCCTTTTTTTATTTTGTGCTTATGAAAAAAATCGCATACCTAATTTTAATACTCATTGTTACTTCCTGTAATGTTTTCAAAGAAAAGAAAGAGTATTCTTTTACTTATGAATTTGAAAATAAAACATCTCAGAGAAATATCTTAGAAACGATAAAAGTTTTAAAGAAAAGGCTCGATAGTTATGGGGTTGAAAACTCTATTACAAATCAAAAAGGAGATAGATTACATATAAATGTTAAGGCTATTAATTTAGATTCAATACGTTTAAATAGTTTAATCCTTAATCAAGGAAAATTAGAGTTTTGGGAATTATTTAAAGGAAACGATTTTCATGATTTTATGATAGATGTTAATGAGTTTTTCATGGATACTACTCTAGAGGATAGCATTCAAGTGCAGCCTCTATTGAGTAAAATAGCATCTCAGGGCTATCCAGGAGGACCAATAGTTTTTCAATTTAAAGCAGAAGATACAGCGTCTGTAAATAAGATGCTAGGAAATAAAGAAGTAAGGTTTCTTATTCCTGAAGATTTCCTGAATGTTAAGTTTTTATGGGGAGTTGCAGATGAGATCGGGCATCATCCTTTGTATGCAGCAAAGTCCAATAGAGATGGAAGACCGCCTCTTACGGGTGCGTCTATAACGGATGCAATGCATAGTTTTGGACCTATTGGTAGACCTGTTGTAGCTATAGCAATGAATGATAAAGGGGCTTTAACTTGGGAAAGAATTACGGAAAATGCCTTTCTAAATAGTACTTTTATAGCCATTACTATTAATGATTTAGTATACACTGCTCCAGGTGTTGCTGCAGGAGCAATTAAAGGAGGGAGATCGGAGATTAGTGGGAATTTCACCATAGAAGAAGCTCATGATTTAGCAATTATATTGTCTTCTAAAGGAAAAATACCTAAGCTAAATCGGGTAAATAATTAGATTACTTCAAAATGATAATAATTTCTTTATATTTGGTGCATGATTGCAAGATGGTGTATTAGTATATTAATTTTTAGTCTTACCTTATTTGGTGCTGTTTCCCAACAACAAATGGTGGTGGCTAATCAAGAAATTGTACTTCAATTTCAGGATGCCGATTTAACAACTTATCAAACCGAAAAAACTGTTGCTGCTTTAACACTTCAATTGCAAGATTTAGGCGCTCAAAAAATACAAGTACTTTCTAAAGCTAATGGTACATTAAAAATCACCTATTACAGTGATGCCGATATTACCCATATTAAGCAAACGCTAGCTAAAGAAAGCCAATTATCGCTTAAGCTTACCACTCAAGATAAGAATTCATCTCAATTTCCATTTAACGATTCAGATGTTAGTTATTATCTTGATGTTTACGAAATACATAAAGGACAGGATTCTGGTTGGGATTTCGATGGAGCAATAAGCTTAGAAGTTAAAGTTAAAAGCGACCGTTTTTTAGATCCTAATTTTTTAAGTGTTGGTTATTTAGCTTATTCATATCAGGAAAACCTTTTACAGGTTGCTTATATAAATCGTAGAGAGGTTGCTATTCAATTAAGCAGTCCGTTACACACTATTCCCGAGGTTAGGGCAGGACCCAAATGCTAAAACGTTAATAACTTGTTTCTTGTAAAGTTTCTATGGTGACTTTTAAAAAGAAATGTAGTCTATTTAATACGTACTTCACAGCTTAGAATTCAAGTTATAACAAGCGTTAATACTAACGAATTCATTAAAATCATATTCAAAAAAATAAAATTGTCAAATCCTGTAGTAAATTCTATATTTGCTCGCCCTGAAATATTCAGGTTTAAAAATTTGACGTAAAAAGTATAACAATGCAAAACAAAGGATTAGTAAAACTATTTGCTATTTTGTTTGGTTTGGTAAGTCTTTACCAATTATCATTCACATTCACAGCAAATTCAGTTGAAAAAGAAGCACAAGAAGTTGCGATTAACAAAATATCTGAGTCAGAACCAGATTATCGTGCACTTCGTAGTCAAGAAGAGGCTAACTATCTTCAAGAAAAAGGAACAGATACCGTTTATAATATTGGTGTTGCGAAATTCACTTATAATGAAGTGAAGCAAAAAGCCATGAATCTTGGTTTAGATTTAAAAGGTGGTATTAACGTTATTCTTCAAGTATCTGTAAAAGATATCTTAAAAGGATTAGCAAACAACACTACAGATCCTGTTTTTAATAAAGCTTTAGAAGATGCTTCAGAGCTACAGAAAAATAGTCAAAACACGTATTTAGAAGATTTCTTTACGGCTTTTGATGCTATTAAAGGCGATACTAAATTAGCGTCTCCAGATATCTTTTATACTAGAGAGTTAGATGGTGAGATAGATGGAAGTATGTCTGATAGTGATGTAAAAAGCATTATCGAAACTAAAATTGATGAGTCTATCGTTTCTGCTTTCGAGGTGTTACGTAAACGTATTGATGAGTTTGGTGTAACATCTCCAAACATTCAACGTTTAGGAAACTCTGGTCGTATTTTAGTAGAGTTACCAGGTGTTAAGGATGTAGAACGTGCTACAGGATTATTACAAAGTACAGCACAATTAGAATTTTGGGATGCTTATAAAGGTGAGCAATTTTACCAATTTATAGACCAAGCCAATGCGGTTTTAAAAGATCTTGTTGTTGCAGATAATGTTGCTGAGGTTGAGCCACAAGATGAAGAGAATGCACAAAACGATCAAATTGATGATTTATTAGGAGATGCAGAAACAGATTCTACAGCAGTAGATACTAACAATCCACTTGGTAAATTAATTAGAGGTCTTGGTTACCAAGGCGGACCAATTATCGCTAAGTTCGAAATTAAAGATAAAGAAACAGTATTAGATTACTTAAACAAGCCACAAGTAAGAGCATTACTTCCAGCAGACCAACGTTATACTAAGTTTGTTTTTGGTAAGCCAGAAAAAGGTAGCGAGCTTGTTGATTTATATGCATTAATAGGAAACAGAGAAAACGTACCACAATTAAGTGGAGCGGTTGTTACCGATGCAAGAAACCAATTTGGTGCTACAGGAAAATCTGAAGTATCTATGCAAATGAATGCTAAAGGTGCTAAAATCTGGGAAGAAATGACTGGAAAAGCATACGCACAAGGTAGCCAAATCGCTATTGTTTTAGATGATGTTGTGTATTCTGCACCAGGAGTAACTACAGGACCAATTGCTGGTGGTAGTTCTTCTATTTCTGGAGATTTTTCATTAAACGAAGCTATCGATTTAGCAAACGTATTACGTGCCGGTAAATTACCAGCATCTGCAGATATTATTCAAAGTGAGGTTGTAGGACCATCTTTAGGTAAAGAGGCTATAGAGAGTGGTACAATGTCATTCTTAATTGCATTGGCTTTAGTATTAATATGGATGATTTTCTATTACGGAAAAGCAGGAGCATTTGCAGATATCGCCATGTTATTAAACCTTTTATTAATCTTCGGTATTTTATCAGGATTAGGAGCCGTATTAACATTACCTGGTATTGCGGGTATCGTTTTAACCATTGGTATGTCGGTGGATGCTAACGTACTTATTTTCGAGCGTATTCGAGAGGAACTATCGAAAGGTAAAGGACAAGCAGAAGCTATTAGCGATGGGTTTAGTAATGCATTATCTTCAATCTTAGATGCCAACATTACAACCGGTTTAACCGCATTAATCTTATTTGTTTTTGGTACAGGGCCAATTAAAGGTTTCGCAACAACATTATTAATAGGTATTGCAACATCTTTATTTACGGCAATTTTCATAACAAGATTATTAATCGATTGGTATTCAAACCGTGGAGGTAAATTAGAGTTCTCAACAGGACTTACTAAAAACCTTTTCAGAAACATCAACATCGAGTTTTTATCAAAACGTAAAGTAGCCTACATCATTTCAGGAGCTTTAATTCTTGTAAGTTTAGCATCTTTAGCTATTAACGGGTTAAACCAAGGTGTCGATTTTGTTGGAGGTAGAACGTATCAAGTACGTTTTGCGCAAGACATTAGCGCTTCAGAAATTACAGATCTATTATCACAACCAGATGTATTTGGTAGTGCAGATGCAAAAACTTTTGGAGATGCTAACCAGTTAAAAATAACAACTAAGTACAAAGTAAACGAGTCGGGTTCTCAAGTCGATGAGGAAATCAGAAAAGCGCTTTACACAGCTTTAGTTCCACATTTAGAGGGTACAAGCTACGAGCAATTTATCGATTTAAACGACGAGAACAAGCAAGTAGGTTTATTAGAGTCTTACAAAGTAACACCAACCATTGCCGATGATATTAAACAAGCATCATTCTGGGCAATTTTAGGATCTTTAATCGTAGTATTCCTATACATCTTATTCCGTTTCAAGAAATGGCAATATTCATTAGGAGCCGTAGCAGCAGTATTTCACGATGTTATACTTGTGTTAGGTGTATTCTCTTTAACGTACAAGTTTATGCCGTTTAATATGGAAATAAATCAAGCGTTCATTGCAGCAATACTAACCGTAATTGGTTACTCATTAAATGATACCGTGGTTGTATTCGATAGAATTCGTGAATTCTTTAACGAGCACACCAACTGGAAATTCGATAAAGTAGTAAATGCATCATTAAGCAGTACATTAAGTAGAACATTAAATACCTCATTAACAACTTTAGTAGTGTTGTTAGCCATCTTTATTTTTGGAGGCGATTCAATAAGAGGATTTATGTATGCATTAATAGTAGGTGTTGTAGTGGGTACCTATTCATCATTATTTATTGCAACGCCAATAATGTATGATTCTGTAAATAAATTAGAAGACAAGGAAAAGAAGAACGACTAACTCAAATTTTTCTTTATAAAAGAGCCTGTTAACATTTGTTAGCAGGCTTTTTTTATGGAATATCGTCACTTCGAGTAATTTTGATGGTAACTAAAATGGTATCGAGAAGTTGGGCGTTACCACAAGGGTCGGGCTTTCCACTATATCTTTTTAAAGTTGTTGTTTAAAGGAGCCTGTAAAGTTGTAATCTGTTAAATTATAGTATTCACCAAGTATAAGTTTTAAGCTTTAAAAAGGATGCCGTTTCAATCCCTAACGCAACTATCCGCTAAAGTTCGTGTGCATTAAAAGTAAAGCAAGTCTTTTTGCCGATAATACTAGAAAAGCACCACCATGTAATTAACAAAAAGGCTGTAGTGTTATGCAATAGGCCAGTGGAACATTAAACTTTAAGAAAAACATTCTTTTTATAAAGGAAATACAGAAATAACCATTCTATAAAAATAAAGCCCATTACAAGTACAACCGCACTATAATCGCCAAAAATATTGGCAAACCCGCCAAATACAACCCGCGATGTATGTCTAAAATCAATTAAGACCGTAGCCATATAAATGATAATAGAATTCATACCAATAACTCTAAAAAAGAAGGTCCATCTCTTGAGCTGCCACACATCAATAATTAAGTAAAATAAAGCAAGTAAAAGGAAACTTATGCCTCCTGCTAACAGGTTGAATGTGGAGGTCCATACAGACTTTATTATTGGGTACCAATTATCTAAAACCAATGCTAGTACTATTAAAAGCACACCAATGCTAGTAAGCTTAGTTATCTTTTCATAAGGTTTTGTGCTTTTAGAGCGTAATGTAATTCCAGCTAAAGTTCCCATAAGTATAATGGCAGAAGCAGAAAAGGTACAAAGTATACCTTCCGGATCAAATACTTTTCCGTAAAGCTGCCCTGGTAAAAACAATCGGTCTATATAGCCATTAATGCTACCTTCTGGAGTTAAAATGCCAGCACCATGCCCCGGAACAGGAATAAATAATTGTAAAATGCCATATCCCACAAGTATGCCTGTTGTCCAAATGGCAATAGCTTTAAAAGATTGGGGGTTAATAGCTATAATTGCGGCTATTAAATAGGCAAGTCCAATTTGTCCTAAAACGCTAGCCACTCTTAAATTATCAAATTCAAAACTTAATACACCATTGTAAACCATACCCAGAATTATGAGTATAACCGCTCTTCTAAGAATTTTTAAGTATAGTTGCGATTTTTGTGTACCCTTTTCTAGTTTTCCAAATACAGAGTACGGAATAGCCACTCCAGAAATAAACATAAAAAGTGGAAATATAAGATCGAAGGCATGAAAACCTTCCCATTCGGCATGATGTAATTGCGTGGTCATGCTTTGTAACCAAGCCCATTCTGTTTTCGCGTTAAGCGCCAGAAATAAAGACTGTCCACCTATAATCCAAAACATATCAAAGCCGCGAAGTGTATCTAGAGAAAGAAGTCTGTTTGATTTAGTATTAGTCATGCGTTGCTTTAAATTAATTTAGTTCTACTTGTTTTACACTTAGATACTTTTGGGTTAATCGAAAATATTATCCTTTAACGTTTTAGATCCATTCCAGGACCTTAAATAGATGGCGCTATCTGTTTGTTTCATTATAGTAAATAAATCATCTATAGTGTCAGGAGTGTATTGAGATTTGTGGCAACTAGCCCCTTTATGTGCTATGGTTAATTCGTTTTCGTTAAAAGGAATTCTATGAGTAAGAAATCTTTTTTGGGTAGTTTTCCAATTCTCATTAAACCAATTACCTACTTTCGATTTTAATTTTAGGTCATCCGCTTGCGCTTCTTTAGGAAAACCATAAAAGAGTAGGTGGTTTAGAGTTTCCGATGCTTCTCTTTGAAAAACTTCTGTTACAATATTACTCACTATCCTATGATCGGAATGCCCGTATTCTCCACCCGGTCCAAAAGTAATTACAACATTAGGGTTGTGTTTAGTAAATAAGCTATCAATTTTGTCATCTAAGGCATATAAGTTTTCATATAAAGCGAGATCGCCATCGGTATACTTCAAAAAAATAGGTGGGTTAATACCCAAGGTTTTTGTAACGCACAAGGCCTCTTCCATGCGCACTTTAGCAAGGGAATCTCCTACTGGTATATTGGCATGTTCTGCAACACCTTTAGAGCCATCTGTAACAAACACTAAATTAATTGTTACGCCTTCATTTGCATATTTTGTAAGCAACGGGGAGATTACAATCTCATCATCTGGATGCGCAAATATGGCCATTAAAGACTTGGTTTTATTGGAAACTACCTCGGTCTCGTCTTCTTTATTGCTGCTGTTTTTGCAGGCAACAAGTATAATTAAGGTACAAAGTATGGAGAGTAGTTTATTCATGATATATTAAATTGTAGCGGTTTATTATTCAGTGTAAAGCTATACTAACTTTAATGTGCCTAAAGTAATAATTTTTTATTAAATGTAATTATAACATTTAATTTATTTAGGTTTATGTGTCTTACATTAACCTAATTAAAAATGGTTAAGGCGATTATTGTAGTGTGCCTGTTAGAGATGGCGCTTAGGCATTAAAGTGGAATCCTGCTGTTAAAAGACAGCTATTGCATGTTAGTAGTGCCTTTTGTAAAACCATTTTGGAGGTTTAGTTTAGGCTATTTAGTCTCATATATAATTTGGTCTCCAACAGCAATACCCCAAACATCAACTAAACCAGCATTAACTTCTAATACATATTTAGCAGGTGTGTTTGATGGGAGTGAAGATTCATCAAAAGGTTTCGCGTTTTTCTGAAAGCTAACAATGATTTTGTTAGCATTAATATAAATAAGGTCTAAAGGGATTTTGGTGTTTTTCATGTAGAAGAAACGCTCTTTTTCATCATCAAAGACAAAAAGCATGCCCTGGTTATTGGCCATTGAATTTCTGTACATTAAGCCAGTTTGAATGTCAAAATCGGTATCAGCAATTTCAATATCAAGCTTTATTGCTGTAGCGTCGGAGGCTTTTATAATACTTAATTCACCTTCTTTAGTAAAGCTAATTTCGGTTTGTTTTATAACTTTTTTGTCCTCCTTACAGCTTAATAAAGAAACACCTAAAAATAAGAGAAGCGCTATAATGTTAGGTTTCAAAGTCATCATAAATCTCCTTTTTTTGGAATTTAGTTTTTGTTATTTGAAATTTTAATTACCTGCTGTTTTGGGCTTATAAACAAACATAAAATAAAGCCCTATTAATACAAAAGGTATGCTTAACCATTGTCCAGTATTTAAACCAAACCAATTAATGTATTCTTCGCCTTGAGGTTCTTTTGTAAATTCTATAAAGAAACGAATGCTCCACAGTAAAACTAAAAACAAACCAAATAAAAATCCTGGTTGGTCTTTTTTGCTAGTCTTGGTGTAGAAGTACAATAAAATTAAAAATACAAAAATGTAGCAAAACGATTCGTAAAGCTGCGATGGGTGTCTATAAGGAACAGCCTCTAATAAATTTTGAAACTGTGCATTATCGGTTACAGCGCTATAGGCTTTTTGTACATCGTTTATACCTGTACGCTGTACAATTTCCCTTTTATAATATTGGTCTTGTATAAAACGTACCCCAAAATTAGAATCGGTTACCTTTCCTATAATTTCAGAATTTATAAAGTTTCCTATTCTAATAAAAACAGCTCCAGAAGCTACGGTAATTACAATACGGTCTAAAATCCAGAGTAAAGATTTGTAAGTATATTTTTTTCTGTACAAGTACATTCCAACAATAATACCAATGGCAGCACCATGGCTAGCTAGCCCTTGAAACCCTGTAAACTCAAAACCACCTTTAAATTTAAAAGGCAGAAAGATGCTAAAAAAATCTTCAGAGATTAATTCCGATTGATAAAATAAAACATGCCCAAGTCGTGCTCCAAGCATAGTAGCTAAAACGGTATAGATAAAAAGAGGGTCTAAATAATCTAAAGACACTTTTTCTTTAGTGAAAATACGTTTCATGATATACCAACCTATAATAAATGCAATAACCCACATAAGGCTGTAAAAGTGGAGTTTGAAATTTCCAATAATATCAATCCCAGTTATTGGGTTCCAATCAAATTTTAATACTTGCATAGGTTTTGTTTTACGCTGTAAATATAAGGGTTTAAAGAGGTATTAATGTTAAAATTTATTTAAGAAGTTCTAAGATTTCAACTTCAAAAATAATATTAGATTTTGGCGGTATACCTCTAGATCCCGCTTCGCCGTAGGCTAAATGGTAAGGAATAAATAATGTAGCCTTATCGCCAACGTTTAATTGCTGCAAGCCCTCTTTAAAACCTGCTATCATTTGAGCATCTGGACCAATATCGGCAGTAATAGGTTTATACCTATTTGCTGCTTTACGTTTTTCGTTAACAGCATCTAATTCTTCAGCAATTTCCAATTTGCTAGTTTCTAGTAGTTTTCCATTTTCAAAATACACCGCATAATGGGTTAATACCGGTGTGTTTTCGGTTAAGCCTTCGCCGTTTCCTTTTTCAGAGATATAATATTTTAAACCAGACTCTAGAGCAGTAGCCTTGGATTTTTGCATTTCGAATTTATCTAATGTAGCTTGTAATATCGCTTCTGCTTTAGCCTTTTTTTCTTTTTCAATACGTTCAGCTTCAGCAAAATGATTTTTAAATACCGAAGGAGCATCAAATTGTTTCGCGGCTTTTCCTTTTCTTATAATATTCAATTCTTCAATAGTTACATCTTCTAAAGGCTTATCTCTGTTATCTGTTTTTACATTCGATATGGAGTCTTGAATATCTAAACCAATAACCAATTTACCAAATACATTGTATTTATTATCAAGATGAGGTTTTGGAACTTCGGTTATAAAAAACTGACTACCATTTGTGTTAGGTCCAGAATTAGCCATAGAAAGAATTCCTGGTTGGTCGTGTTTTAAGGCTTCGTTAAACTCGCCATTAAACTTATAACCTGGTCCACCTTGCCCTGTACCGTTAGGGTCGCCACTTTGAATCATGAATTTATCGATAACACGATGGAAAATAACACCGTTATAAAACTTTTTCTTTTTGTATTTTTCGTTAACCATGGTGTTATTACCTTCGGCTAAGGATACAAAATTTGCAACCGAAATAGGCGCTAGCTCTTGCTCTAGTTTAGCAACCATAACTCCTTTGCTTGTTACAAACTCGGCGTACATACCGTCTTCTAGGTCTGGGTATTGTGCTTTACAGGAGGTTAAATACATTGCAAAAACAAGCAATAAAACTTTAATAAAACGTATTGATAACATGTTAATGGGATTGATTTAGGGTAATAGAATTTACGGTTACCTCGCAGATTAGAGGTGTATTTCTTCCAATTTTATTTTCATCTCCATAATAGCCATAAGCTTTTTGCGAAGGGAAAAGGAAAGTAACAGTTTCACCAGATTTCATGAGCTTTAAACCCTCGCGAAGTCCAGTAAATAACTCTTCTTTATCCATGGCATAGGTTTGTGTTTTTAACTCGTCGGTCGAGTAAATAACGCTACCATTAAGAGCTTTTATATTATAGTTGTAATTAATAACATCTCCAAAACCGGGTGTTTTTAAAGAGTCTACTTCAACTTTATTATTGTAATAATACCAAAAACCACTTTCTGAAGCAATGTAATCCTTTTGCTCAAGGCTCATTAGTTTTTCAATAGATGCTTTTTCTTTTGCATTTAATTTTTTATTGCGCTCCACGGAGGCATCAATAAAAGAACCCGATGTTACCGAAATTGGGCGTCTTGCTTCAGGAGTTTTGCAGCTAAATACTAGTAAAACTATGGCTATGGTGAGTAATTTATTCATTATTTAGTGCTTTGTTATAACTAGGCAATATACTAATAAATTTTTCAACCGTTTCTTGTAAGGATAAATCACTTTTGCCACCTGCAGCGTTGGTATGACCGCCACCTTCAAAATGTGCTCTAGACATTTCGTTTACAGAGAAATTGCCTTTAGAACGTAAAGATATTTTTATAATACCTTCTTTTCTATCTTCAATAAAAATTGCAGCAAGTACCACACCATCTAACGATAAACCATAATTAACAACACCTTCGGTATCTCCTTTTTTATAGTTATACTGTTGCAGCTCGTCTTGCGAAAGCGTAATATATGCCGCTCTAGACTCAGGGATCACCTTTAAATTAGTTAGCGCACAGCCTAATAATTGCAAACGTTCATAGCTGTTAGTATCGTAAACGTTATTGTGTATTTCATTATTATTGGCCCCTTTATCTATGAGTTTAGAAATTATAGCGTGTGTTTTACTGGTGGTAGATCTAAACCTAAACGAACCTGTATCTGTCATAATACCTACATAAAGACAAGTTGCAATGATGCTATCTACCAAGTTTTCATCGCCTAAAAAGTCAATAAAATTGTATACCATTTCGCAAGTGGAACTCATACTAACATCGCTGTAGGTATAAGTCGCATAATCATCTGGTGCTTGATGATGGTCAATCATAATTTTTAAAGCTTTACTGTTTGTTAAAACAGTTTCCATCTGTCCGGTTCTATGAAAAGCATTAAAATCTAAAGTAAAAATAATGTCGGCATTTTTAATTAAATCTTCACAAACCTCCTTTTGTGTATCGTGTTTTAAAATGCTTTCGTTTCCAGGAATCCATTTTAAAAAATGCGGATAATCATTAGGTGTTATAACGGTAACATCATGATTGCCTTTAACTAAATAGTGGTAAAGTCCCAAAGTAGAGCCAATAGCATCGCCATCGGGGTTTTTATGCGGTACAATTACTATTTTTTTAGCCGATGATAATAGCTGTTTTATGCATGTAATATCTTGTGTTTTCATAGGCCACGAATATACAATTTAATAATATATACTTTAAATGGATTAACGTACATTTATAGCATCTAAACCTATAAATTTATTTAAAATGAAGTTTATATTTAAGTGTATTGTTTTGAGTGTGTTTATTTTTTCGTGTAAATCTGTAAAACATAAAACAGCTGCTCAAGTTGATACAAGTAGTGATTTTGTAATTGCTTTTGGCTCATGTAATAAGCAAGGAATTGAGAATATACTTTGGGATGATATTTTAAGTAATAAACCAAACCTATGGATTTGGGGAGGCGATAATGTATATTCTGATACCGCTGACAGACAGGAAATGGAAGATGATTACAACCAATTATTAAAACAGCCCGAGTATAAAAAACTAACCCAAAGCACTAAAGTTTTGGCCACTTGGGACGATCATGATTATGGTTTAAACGATGGTGGTGCAGAGTTTAAAGCAAAACAGCAAAGTCAAGAATTATTTTTAGATTTCTTAAATGTGCCAGAACATGATTTCAGAAGGCATAGAGAAGGCATTTATCATTCAGAAGTTATCGAAACAGAAAAAGGCGCAATAAAAATTATAGTTTTAGATACACGTTATTTTAGAACGGCCTTGACTGATGATGACATAGTTGCAAAAAGGTATAAGCCAAATAATTATGGAGAAGGTACTGTTTTAGGAAACCAACAATGGCAATGGCTAGAGAAAGAACTAGAAACAACAAACGCAGATTTTAATATAATTGTTAGCAGTATTCAGTTTTTATCTACAGAACATGGGTTTGAAACTTGGGGTAATTTTCCTCACGAAGTCGATAAATTAAAGCAGCTCATAAAAAAAACTCAAGCAAAAGGCGTTTTATTGCTTTCTGGAGACCGACATATTTCAGAATTTTCTAAAACTATTGTTGATGGTGTAAACTATCCATTAATAGATTTTACATCAAGTGGATTAACACATTCGTATTCTAATTTTAGTTCGGAGCCTAATCAATATAGAATTGGTAAAGTGGTAAGTCAAATTAGTTTCGGTTTGCTAAAAGTAAATTTTGATACAAAAGCAATAAAAATGGAAATGCGTGGAAATGAAAATATTATACTACAAGAACTTTTACAAAAGTATTAGATAAAAATAATATTTAAATGTATTTTTGCACAAAATTAAAACAATATAATGGCAACAAATAGAACATTTACAATGCTTAAGCCAGATGCTGTTGAGAAAGGACACATCGGTGCAATATTAGAAAAAATTTCAGCTTCAGGGTTTAGAATTGTAGCAATGAAATTAACACAAATGACAACTGCAGATGCAGAAGAGTTTTACGCGATACATAATGAGCGTCCATTCTTTCCAGAATTAGTAGAGTACATGACTCGCGGACCAATTGTTGCTGCTATTTTAGAAAAAGAAAATGCTGTAGATGATTTTAGAGCATTAATAGGTGCTACAAATCCTGCTGATGCTGCCGAAGGCACTATCAGAAAAATGTTTGCAGATTCTATAAGTGAAAATGCAGTACATGGTAGTGATAGTGATGATAACGCAGCTATCGAAGGCGCTTTCCATTTTTCAGGAAGAGACCAATTTTAGTTATTACACCATAATAAAACATAAAAAAATCTCGCAACTAAGTTGCGAGATTTTTTGTTTTAAAAAAGTACTGTATGTTTTACTAAACTACTTTTACGTTTACGGCATTTAAGCCTTTTCTACCTTCCTGTAAATCAAACTCAACTATGTCACCTTCGCGAACTTCATCGATTAATCCAGAAATGTGAACAAAATGTTCGGTGTTTGAACCTTCTTCAGTTATAAATCCGAATCCTTTAGAATCGTTGAAGAATTTTACTGTTCCTTTACTCATTGTAATATATTTTAATTAATAATATTATATGGATTGCAAAGGTCGTGCCACAAAAAAAACATACTAAATCCTTTCATATGGAAGGACTAGAATACTCTTGCCGCATATTAGATTCTAAAAACAATTTGTTTTTCTGTAGTTCTGCGCTTTCCGTATGCTCAGAGAGGCTTCATATTAAACCAAAAAAAAAGCCTATCAAATAAATGATAAGCTTTTAATTGTAATTGTTATATAGTATATCCTTAGATTACTTTTACGTTTACGGCGTTTAATCCTTTTTTACCTTCTTGTAAATCGAATTCTACTGCATCACCTTCACGAATTTCATCAACTAATCCAGAAATGTGTACGAAATGTTCTTTGTTGTTGTCATCTTCAGTTATGAATCCAAATCCTTTAGAATCATTGAAAAATTTTACGATACCTTTACTCATTGTTATTGTATTATAATAATTAATATGCAGCAAAGGTACAGCCAATTAAGTTATAAAACACTATAAACAAAAAAAGCCTATCAAAATAAATGATAGGCCCTACTTGTAATTGTGAAATAGTATATCGTTAGACTACTTTTACGTTTACGGCGTTTAATCCTTTTCTACCTTCTTGTAGATCGAATTCTACAACATCACCTTCACGAATTTCATCGATAAGTCCTGAAATGTGTACGAAATGTTCTTTGTTGTTGTCTTCTTCAACTATGAAACCAAATCCTTTAGAATCATTGAAAAATTTTACGGTACCTTTACTCATTGTATTTGTATTATAATAAATTAAGCAACAAATATAATGTAAAAAAGAATAAGTCTTATCTTTTTTGTGAAATTTTTATGCCAACCCATAATATCTAATTATCTTAAAACCAGTTTTTTAATAATTTCTTTGCCTAGTTCCTCATTAAGCATGGTAATTATTTTCGCCTTGCCATAGCTTAATTCCTCCCTTAAAACACTGGAACTCAATTGTACATAAAGCGTTTCACGTTCTAGATTTACCGAGGTGGTATAATTATTAACCCCATTCCCCATAAGGTTAGCCCATGCCTCAGCAACATTTACTTTGTTTAATCCTTTTTCAAGCCTATTAGTTTCAACAAACTCTTTTAAAGCGTCACTAATACTTAGGTTTTCGTTGTTTCGTTTTGCCATGGTGCGGTTAACTTATATATGTAATTTAAATTTTGTTTAAAAGTATAAAATTAAGTCCAATTCTAGCCATGTTTTTTGGGCGTTACCCGAAAAGGGTCGGGCTATCCGCTATATCTTTTTAAAGTTGTTGCGGCTAAGAGTTATCGATGTCGCAATCTGTTAAATTATAGACTAACTCAAGTTGTATTTTGGCAAGCTTTAAAAAGGATGCCGCTTTTATCCCTAACGCGGGTATGTTGGCTAGTTTGTTTTTTAAATGGAAAGTTATTTAGTTTTTGGAGAGGTTCGTTTGCCGTTTATTTATATGGAAAGGTTCGTGTTTGTGTGCGAGGGTTTTTCGAAGGAAAATCATAAGCTAATAAACGAACAACTAACATTAGTTTGGCTAAAATTAGCAATTTTTTAGATACTGTTTTGTAAAACGTTTTTTCAATCCAAGGAGATTATTTCCCATATCTTTCCTTTTTCGGTAAAGTCCATATATTTAGAACTCGACTTTTAAGTCCATTTGCGGTATTTGGTTCAACAATTTCAATTTCAGTAATACCAATTAATGCTATATTATATTTTTCGCTTTCTAATAAGTAGCCATCTATATAGATTTTTCCTTTTTTTTTTCAATCCAAAAAATTGATTCAATTCCGATTGCTTTTTGCTAACTGGAATTGTTTTTAAATCCACAAATAAGATACCTTGTTCGGTGAGATTATAATAATCAATGCTTTCTTTATTCGGAATCTCCATTAATATTGACATTTCATTGATTTTGGATTTTAACTCATCCTCTGAAGTTCCCAAACTTTTTATAAAATATTCATTTCCAATAATATTTTTGTTGAATATGACGGATGGTTTTTGAGTTTTTGCTTGTGGTAGTTTTATATAAGCTTCCTGAGAAAAAATGTTTATTGAAACTAATAATGTCAGAATTAATGTTGGTATTATTCGCATCTCTTAAATGTTTTACAACTTTTTCTCGGAAATGAATTCGTTTTATTGTTTTATATCCGAGGGTAAACGAAGGTAGTCGAAATTTTTTACAAAGTCAAAAAGTTCTTTTAAACGCTAGTTTAAATATGACTTCGGATTAACACCGATTACTTTGCTTATGCTTTCTTCTGTTTTTTATTAAGCTATACTTAATATCGTCATAAAATAAACTGCTCAATAAAACTAAAGCGGCAAAAAGCAGTGTGTTTAATTTCCAATCGACTTTAGAATAAAGAAAGCCACCCACTAAACCACCAGCAAAAAAGAATAAAATAATATAAATCCTCAATTTAATATTAGCCTTTAGTTTTTCTCTTTCTTTATGTAGATTGGGGAAGAATAATTGCGAAATATCAATGCCTAAATCAGTAAATAGGCCAGTAAGATGCGTTGTTCTTACCACAGCATTCGAAATTTTAGTTACAAAAGAGTTTTGAAGCCCCATTGCAAAAAGCAGTAAGCACACAATTAAATCTGCAGATTTTAAAGCCATAACATTACTTAAAAGCCCAATTGATATTAAAATTAAACATTCAATTAAAGTTGGCAGAAAAAAAACATTTAGCTTTTTGTTTTCTCTAAACTGCTCAATTAAAAAACTAGACACAAAAGACCCGAATAGAAAAGAGAAAATGTACAGGAAATATATAGTGCCTTTCCAGAATTGAAAAGTAGCAACATCGTTAATAAATAGCGCAAAATGACCGGTTACATTAGTGGTTAAATGCTTATACGCTAAAAAGCCCGTAACATTTACTATGCCTGCAACAAAAGATAGAACAGTGGCAATACGTAAATTATGTTTTAAAGTTCTGCTTTTTCCTTGATGTCTAAACATTTAGTTTTCTTTAGTTTAAATAGTAAACAATGTTTCTAAGAATACCAACTGGTTTTCATGCTAAAAACATGTTGGATACCTCTAATTTATATTTAGCGATAAGCGAAAGTAGTCGAAATTCTCAATAAAGTCAAGGGAGAAATAAATGGCTATTCCAACTTAAAAATCTCGAACGATTGATGTACCTGTTTTACAGCATTTTCAGTGCGTTCTGCATGCGTATCGCTAATAAAGAGTTGTCCAAAATTTTCATCGTCCACCAGTTTAATAATTTGTGCTACACGTTGTTCGTCTAGTTTATCAAAAATATCATCTAGCAATAAAATAGGATTCACACCACTTTGGTTTTTTATAAAATCGAATTGTGCTAGTTTTAAGGCTATTAAAAACGATTTTTGTTGCCCTTGGCTTCCAAATTTTTTAATAGGATGTTCTGCTATATTAAAATGTAAATCGTCTTTATGTATACCAACACTAGTGTATTGTAAGGCTCTATCTTTATTAATAGCAGCCATTAAAAGTGTGTTTAAGTTATCTTCAAATAAATGGCTATCATAAATTAAATCTACAGTTTCGTTGCCATTGCTAATGGCTTCGTATCTCGATTTAAAAATGGGAATAAAAGCTTTTAAAAAGGCATCTCTTTTTTCGAAAATTACCGTTCCGTATTCGGTTAACTGCGAATTATAAACTTCTAAAGTGTCCTTATTAAAGGTATGGTTTAATGCAAAATATTTTAATAATGCATTACGTTGTGCTAGTATTTTGTTGTAGTTAATTAGATGATTTAAATAGCTTTTATCGCTTTGCGAAATTACCGAGTCAATAAACTTTCGTCTCGTGGTACTACCTTCAATAATTAAATCTCTATCGGCAGGCGATATTATTACTAAAGGCAAAAAGCCAATATGCTCGCTAAATTTATCGTAAGCCTTTCCGTTGCGCTTAATCACCTTTTTTTGCCCGCGTTTTAAACTTATCGCTACTTTTTCGGTTTTTTCATCCTTATTATAGTCGCCATTAATCACAAAAAACTCTTCATCATGCTTAATATTTTGCGTAGCTACAGGATTAAAATAACTTTTTCCGAAGGATAAATGATAAATCGCATCTAGTACATTCGTTTTGCCTATACCATTATTACCAACAATACAATTTATTTTATCATTGAAAATGAACGATTTACTATCGAAGTTTTTATAATTAAGTAAAGAAAGCGATTTTAAAATCATAGAAAAAGCAACTTTGAGGGCCTTTAGAGGTTAAACTCTAGATAAGAAGTGCAAATTATTGAAAAATATCAAATAAATAGGCTTTTAGTTATGAAGAAAAATTATATTTTTGCGCCACATTAATAAAATGTGTCCTATATATTTTTGTTAGGACCATATCATATAGACTAAATACATGGCAACTTATAAGAAAAGAGGTTACAAACCAAAAACAGAAGTAGAAAAACAAACTAATATTGAAGAGGAGTCTACAACTGCAGAGGTTTTTAACACACTTGATGAAACAGCTTCTAAAACAGAAGATTTTGTAGCAAAAAACCAAAAGTATATTTTTATTATAATTGGTCTTGTTGCTGTTATTGTTTTAGGTTCTTTAGCATATAAAGAATATGTTGCAAAGCCAAAACAACAAGCGGCTATGAACGATATGTTTCAAGCTCAAAAATACTTTGATCAAGCTGTTACAGGAGCGTCAAAAGATTCTCTATACAACTTAGCTTTAAATGGTGGCGAAGGTAAATTTGGTATGTTAGATATTATCGAGGAGTACAGTGGTACGCCTTCTGCTAACTTAGCAAACTACTATGCTGGTACAGCGTATTTAAGATTAAAAGATTACAAAAATGCGGTTAAGTATTTAGGTGAATTTAAAAGTAACGACGAGATTTTAGCACCTTTAGCTAAAGGAAATATTGGTGATGCCTTTGTGCAACTTAACCAAAACGATGATGCTTTAGGGTATTACGAGCAAGCTGCCGAAATGCGTAACAACGAATTTACTACACCTATGTATTTATTTAAAGCAGGTACAATTGCTTTAGAGTTAGGGAAAGCAGATAAGGCGTTAGCTTACTTTGAAAGAATTAAAAATGACTACGCAAACTCTACCGAAGCGGCACAAGTAGATGTGTTTATTGGTAAAGCAACAGTGTTAGCAAACAAATAATAGCTAAAACATATATGGCTACGGCAAATAAAAATTTATCGGATTACGATAAAACATCAATCCCAAACGCGAGTAATTATCGGTTTGGGATTGTTGTTTCAGAATGGAACGATACCATTACAGAAGGTTTATACGAAGGCGCCTATAATGCCTTAATTGATAATGGCGTATTACCAGGTAATATTATCCGTTGGAACGTACCAGGAAGTTTTGAGTTGATTTACGGTTGTAAAAAAATGCAAGAACAAATGGTAAATGCGGTTATTGCAATTGGTAGTGTAATACAAGGTGAAACTAAGCATTTCGATTTTGTTTGCGAAGGTGTAACTCAAGGTATTAAAGATCTTAATGTAATGCGCGAAACACCAGTAATATTCTGTGTGCTTACCGATAATAATATACAGCAAAGTATTGATCGCTCTGGTGGTAAACACGGTAACAAAGGTACAGAAGCGGCTATTGCTGCTATTAAAATGGCAGAACTTAGAGAAAACAATTAAGTTGTTTTAAAAATTTCAATATTCAAAAAAAACTAAATTCCATGATATGCTTAGAAGCGTCTTCTAAGTATTTGGAATTTAGTTTTTCTTTTTTTAGAAATGGCTCAATAAGCGGTTTGTTAACATTTTTTGGCTTTTAAAGCTTCTGTTTCTGACTACTTTTAAGTATTTTTGAAAAGAGGAGCAATGCCAATGTATTTAACATTTTTATTGGCAAAAAACTAGATTTTGTTTAAACAACGTAAGCATAAAACTTTTAATTATCAACCTAGGTTTTCTAAGGAAAATCAAACGGATTCTAGTTTAGATAACAATTCTAATACCAAAGAATTTGTTTCCAAATGGAAACGCGAAAAAAGCACTAAAGTGAAAACACGAGGTGCTATGTCCATGAAGGTGTTACTATTGGTTTTGGTATTATTATTGATTTGTATGTATTTATTAGAAAAAAAATACATGTAAAACTCTACCAAATAAACTTGACCCTTATTTGGTACTAAAAAACTTAGAAATCATGGGAATTTTAAAACTGCGTAAAAACAAAAAATTTAGTTATACACCTCGTACT
The DNA here is from genome assembly GCF_014202225.1 of Algibacter amylolyticus. Taxonomy (GTDB): domain Bacteria; phylum Bacteroidota; class Bacteroidia; order Flavobacteriales; family Flavobacteriaceae; genus Algibacter_B; species Algibacter_B amylolyticus. The sequence continues at coordinate 217,780 of NZ_JACHGE010000005.1, read as the reverse complement.
TATGATGATAAAGGCGAAGGTAATCCTTATGAGATTAAACATAAGTTTGACGAATACAGAAAAACCGTAGGTCCTAATAAAGGTATAAAAGGTAAGTTTATTGATGCTTTCGACGACTATAAAAACAACCCAGACCACCAAGCTAGTAAGCGTGTTTTAATTATTATTGGAATTCTTGTTTTAGTATTTTTATTCATCATCGATTTCGATTTATCTATATTTTTACCCAAATAATTTATGGCAGACATTATACAGCTTTTACCCGATCATGTGGCAAATCAAATTGCGGCAGGAGAAGTTGTACAGCGCCCAGCGTCAGTAGTTAAAGAGCTTTTAGAAAATGCTATTGATGCCGGAGCAGATACGATAAAACTTATTATTAAAGACGCCGGAAAAACCCTTGTGCAAGTTATTGACAATGGTAAAGGCATGAGTACTACCGATGCTAGATTGAGTTTTGAGCGTCATGCTACCTCAAAAATTAGAAGTGCCGAAGATTTATTTCAGCTGCACACTAAAGGCTTTCGTGGTGAAGCTTTAGCTAGTATTGCCGCTATTGCGCATGTGGAGTTAAAAACCAAACAAGAAACCGACGATGTTGGTAATGTTTTGGTAATCGAGGGTAGTAATATTACATCTCAAGATGTTGTAGTTACACCTACAGGAACCTCCGTTTCTGTAAAAAATCTGTTTTTTAATATTCCTGCGCGACGCAATTTTTTAAAATCCGATACGGTAGAGTTACGCCATATTATCGATGAGTTTCATCGTGTGGCATTAGCACACCCAGGTATTAGTTTTGCATTGTATAATAACGGAAGCGAAAGTTTTAATTTACCAATAAGTAATTACAGGCATCGTATTGTTAATATTTTTGGAGCAAAAACTAACGAAAAATTGGTTCCCGTAGAGGAAGATACCGAGGTTTTAAATATTTCTGGCTTTGTAGGTAAACCAGAATTTGCTAAAAAGACCAGAGGCGAACAGTACTTTTTTGTTAATAATCGCTTTATTAAAAGTGCCTATTTAAATCATGCTATTGCCTCGGCGTTCGAAGGGTTGCTAAAAACCGGTACACATGCCAGTTACTTTTTAAACTTAACCGTCGATCCGCAAACTATAGATATTAATATACATCCCACAAAAACAGAAATTAAGTTTGACGATGAGCATACCTTGTATGCCTTATTGCGTTCTGCCGTAAAGCATAGCTTAGGGCAATTTAATATCGCGCCTGTTTTAGATTTTGATCGCGACCCTAATTTAGACACACCGTACAGCTATAAAAAAACGGAAACTAGCGTTCCTAAAGTTGAGGTTGATAGAAGTTTTAACCCTTTTCAAGAAGAAAAAACTTCACAGCCAAGAGTATCAAACTATAAAAAAGAACCTACCGAAAGTTGGGAAAGTTTATATGTAGGTCTAGAATCTAAAGGAAATCATTCTAAACAGGAATTTAGTGCCATTAGCTTTGAAAGCGAAGAACGTACAGCATCTATTTTTGATGATGATAAGCAGGTTGAAAAAACGCATACCACGTATCAGTTACATAACAAATATATTGTAAGTACCATTAAATCTGGTATGATGGTTATCGACCAGCATAGAGCACATCAACGTGTGTTGTATGAAGATTTTTTAAAAAATTTAACGGTCAAGGAAGCGGCTAGTCAGCAATTACTTTTTCCGCTTCAACTGCATTTTTCGCCACAGGATATCGTTATTATAAATCAGTTAAAAGTAGATTTAGAACATACAGGTTTTGTGTTTTCTAGCGTTATGGAAGAGTTGGTAGAGATTACCGGAGTTCCTGTAGGTGTGCCAGAAAGCGAAGTATCTATTATTTTAGAGCAATTAGTAAGCGATGTAGAGAACGAAGTGCCCGAAAGTCATTTTAGTGCTTCCGATTTGCTAGCAAAATCTATGGCAAAAAGTTTAGCCATTAAAACAGGGCAGTCTTTACAAAAGGATGAGCAAGAGCATTTGGTAAATAAACTTTTTGCATGTAAAGAACCTAATGTATCGCCTACTAATAGAACAACATTTATTACCATGAGTGTTGATGAGTTAGATAAAAAATTTATATAATATGATGAGAATTTCAGATACCGTTAAACATTTAATAATCATTAACGCGATTATGTTTATTGGTACATTAACTATAGGGAATGGGAATACGTTCTACGAATGGTTCGCTATGTATTTTCCGCAGAATGATGCTTTTCAGCCTTGGCAAATTATAACCCACATGTTTATGCATGGTGGTGCTATGCATATTTTATTTAACATGTTTGCCTTATGGATGTTCGGTACACCTGTTGAGCAAGTACTAGGTTCTAAGCGGTTTTTGTTTCTGTATATTTCAGCAGGATTAGGCGCAGTATTATTGCAAGTTGGGTTTTATTATTTTCAATATCTTCCTAATTATAATGCTTTAATAGATTCTGGTTTAACCTCAGAAAGTATAAAGCAAATGCTAACTAGTAATCAAGTAAGTTCGGGAGTTTCTCAGGCTCAAGTTGCTATGCTTAAAGATATTTTTCCTGCTTATAATGCAAGTATGGTTGGCGCTTCAGGATGTATCATGGGTGTTATGGCTGCTTTTGGTATGATGAATCCCAATGCCGAATTAATGATGATATTTTTACCAATTCCAATAAAAGCTAAATACTTTATACCTGGAATAATTATTTTAGATTTAATTTCTGGTGTTACCGGGCAATCTTTCTTTAGTCCAAGTAATACGGCTTATATGGCACACGTTGGTGGTGCGGTAACAGGTTTTTTAATTATGTGGTATTGGAAAAAAAATCAGTTTAACAGCAACCGTTGGAATTAATGACAACACTAACACAAGACATAAAAGACAAACTTACAAACCTTAATGTGCTAGAAAAAATTATAGCCATTAATGTGGTGGTTTTTCTATTGGCGCTTATTTTAAGAACAGATTTAATTTGGTTTGAGTTACCAAGTAGTTTTTCTAGTTTCATAATGAAACCTTGGAGTATTATTAGCTATGCCTTTTTACATTACGATGTTTGGCATATCTTATTCAATATGCTATGGTTGTACTTTTTAGGGCGCATGTTTTTAAACTTGTTTAGTGCTAAAATGGCTATAAATATTTATTTTCTTGGTGCTATTTCTGGAGGGTTGTTGTTTATGTTTTGTTACAGCTTGTTTCCTGGCGTATTTGGTGGGAGTTCAAGGTTATTAGGTGCTTCTGCAGCAGTGAGAGCGTTACTAATTTTTTTGTGCGCTTACATGCCAAATCAGGAAATGCGTTTTTTTACATTTAGTTTAAAACTATGGTATGTTGGAGCCGCCATTGTGGCATTGGATGTTATAGGTGTTTTTTCGGGTATTAAAGATCCGGTATATGGAAATGCAGGTGGTAACTTAGCACATTTAGGTGGAGCCTTGTTAGGTTATTTTTATGCCAAACAATTACTTAGTGGAAACGATATAGGAAAAGGTTTCGAGCGTATGACAGATAGCGTGGTAAGCATGTTTAAACCATCAAAAAAAGGACCGTTAAAAACGGTTCATAAAAATAAAGGAAAAGTTGGTGGTTATACTAAAGCCGATTTTAATGCCTTTAATAATCAGAAAAAAATTGATGTCATTCTAGATAAAATCAGTAAAAGTGGTTATGATAGTTTAACTTCAGAAGAAAAGGAATTTTTATTTAGAGCAGGGAAATGAAAAGTGACGGAAGTCGGAAGGTAGAAGACAGAAGATAAAAAACGTATTGCGTTATGAGTAAATTTAAGTTCGAGAAACTGCTTATTTGGCAAAAAGCAATGGATTTAGGAGAGGAAATCAATGTATTGATTGATAATTTTCCTAAAAAAGAATATTATAATTTATCCTCGCAATTAATAAGAGCAGTAGATTCTGTTGCTTTAAATATTTCAGAAGGCGCTATTGGGCAATCAAACCCTGAACAAAACAAGTTTTTGGGGTATTCAATTAGGTCTTTAGCGGAAGTTGTAACCTGCTTACATAAAGCAATTAGGAGAAAATATATTTCAGAAGAACAATTTAATAAATATTATAACGAATCCTTTCATTTGATGAATATGATGATAGCATTCAAAAGAAACTTAAAGTAATCAACCGTCAACGGTCAAAAGTCTCCTAGCAGTTAATTTCATGAAAAAACTAAGCTTCATAAATAAAATCATTTACCTAGTAAATGTTGTTGTAGCTGTACTGCTTTTGCTGTCTTTTGTTTTACCTTTTTTACCACCAAAAACATTCTCCATATTAGCCGTTGTAAACCTAGGTGTTTCCTTCTTAATTATTATTAATGTTGTGTTCTTTTTGTACTGGGTTTTTCGCTTAAAAAGGCAGTTTATGTTATCGTTGGTGGCCTTATTAATTGGCTATTTTTCTTTTGGTTCGCTTTATAAATTTTCATCATCGGTAAAAGTCGAAAGCCCCAATAATATAAAGGTCATGAACTACAATGTAAGGTTGTTTAATTTATATCAATGGATTCCAGAAAAGGGTGTAGAAACTAAAATTGTAGACTTTATAAAAACCGAAGCTCCCGATGTACTCAGTATACAGGAATACCATCCGCATAAAAACATCGATTTATCGTTTTTTAAATATAAATTCGAAAAACTATCTGGAAAAAAAATGAAATACGGACAAGTTATTTTTTCAAAATTTCCAATAATAAATTCCGGCTCAATCGAGTTTCCAGATACAGCTAATAATGCCATTTTTGCCGATGTTGTAAAAGGCAAAGACACCATAAGGTTTTATAACATCCACCTCGAGTCCTTGCGTATCGATACCAAGGTGGAAAGTCTAAAAAAGGAAGATTCCGAGCGCTTATTTAAACGCATTGGTTCCACCTTTAAAATGCAACAATTTCAAACCGAGTTGTTTTTAATGCATAAAAAGCAATGCAAATACAAAATGGTTATTTGTGGCGACTTTAATAATACCGCATTTTCGTATGTATACCGACAAATTAGAGGCGATTTAAATGATACCTTTAAAGAAGCTGGAAACGGATTTGGCAGAACTTACGATTTTAAATTTTTCCCAGTTCGTATCGATTTTATTTTTGCCGACCAAGCCTTTAACGTCAATGGTTTTAAAGCCTATAACGCCCATTATTCCGATCATTATCCCATTACAACAACACTTAGTCTCGAGTAGTCAGCACCCTGTTTTTTTAATTTGGGCGCAACCACACCCTTCGACTCCGCTCAGGACAGGTGGTCGGGCTATCCGTTACAAGTCCTCGCACCTCCTGCGTCGGGCTGTGGGCTTTCCTCTACTATCCCTTGCGCAACGCTTCACTCTAGTATTCTACATTAAAGAACAATCAATAGTATCAGCAATGATATGAATCACTAAACCTAAGCCTACCAATCTAGATGTCTTTGGTACACATAAAAAAATATAAAACAAAATAGCAAAGCTAGAGTGTAACGGATGAAACCCAATACTACATCGGTTAGGATCGAAAATAGGCGTTGCCAATAAATGGTCTAAATCAATTAACATACCTGCAATCATTACTAAATAAGCGTATTTCCAATTCGACTTATAAAAGAGTAATGCCACCACAAGTGGTAACAAAAAATGACAACCATAATGAGCAAAAGTTTGTAGCATTATAAAAGGGTTGTGTTTTGAGCTTCCAGATAATTTAAAGCATTTGGACCCTCGTTAAAAAGCAAGTCTAAAATACTTAAATTAGGTATGTAACCGTGTTTACTATTAAATACCTGCGTGTAACTTTCAAAAGGATAAAGCGGCTCTTTTTTAGCATGCACTAGAGGTCTAAAGTCTGTTTTATCAGAGTAGGTTTTTTGGTAGGTTTCCGTTTTTGTTAACTCTAAATCTAATTGCAAACAATCGGTAATAACTTCAAAACATTTTAAATTAAAATCTAATAAAAACTCTGCTTTTTCGGTAAATAAATGCTGGAGTTCATCTTCGTAATATTCAAAAAAGGGGGATGTTCTGTAGGCCGATAGTAAAGATTTCCAATGTAAACTTTGCCAATTATCTTCATTAAAAATTTTAACGTCTCTGTGTTTTTGTCTGTTTTTTTGCGAATGAATAACGGGGATGTTTAAACCTAATTTACCGTTGGCGCCATAAATGTATGCGCGATTTCTGTAGGTTTGTTTCAGGAAATTATCATCCATTTCAAAGGCAACCGTTTTCGCGTTAGCTATAGCAACAAAGTGTGCAATATTAGGGAAGTATGTTGGATGTATAACAATATTCATTTAGTCTTTATTAAATGCCGTTTTAGCTTTTTTGGAAATACCATTAACATATAAAGTTATAGTATTCAATTCTATTGCAAGGTTAGAGCCTTTAAAACCCGTAATATCCAAATAGGTTATGTGCTTGTTATAAAACTCTAAGTAAGTTTTAGCTAAGGGCATGTAAGACCAATGCCAACGCTCTAAATTATAACCCGTTCTTCCATTAGCTTTGTTCGTGTAAACTTGGTAAAAACCATAGGTATTAGCGTTTTTTAAAAGCCATTGGTATTCCAGCTTGCCTTTACCATGGTCAAAATACGAATTGGTAAAATTGTTTAAATCCATATCGGTGCCCCAATGGTGTCTAGATGTTGTGGGCATCGAACTATACTCTAATATTTTATTAGCTCGGTCCATAGGATTAAGGCTGCTGTATTTTACCCATTTACGTTCCCAAATGGCTTTCTGTTCCTTAAAATTTCTGGTACCAGATTTTATAATTAAATCAACGCCATCTGCCTTGGCGTGGTTATACATTTTAAGAAATGCCGAATACACGTCTTTGTTTAAATAAATTGTTTTCGAGGCATGAGCCATATCTACTTTAGTAAATTGGGCATGCGTTTTATAGTCGAATTTCCCTAAAACAAAATCTTTAGTAATGGCAGGTACTTCTATAGCATTATGGTTTTGACCGAAAGCTATCAATCCTATAAAAAAAGTTAAGATACCCGCTTTAAAAGACATACATATGGTTTGTGACGTTACAAGTCAGCCGTAAAATATACTTTAGTTTATTCTTTTTCTGCTTTACGCTTTCTCCATTTATTAAACCCTATCCAACCAAATAATAAAACTAAAAACGGAATTAAAAATGAGGTTGCTTTCCCTGTTCCGCTAACGGTAGTAAAGAAACGCTCCCAACGTGGTTTAAATAAATTCATGTCTTTAAGGCTCATCCAGATAAATACAGGTTTACCAATAACATGATTAAAAGGTACAAAGCCCCAACGTCTTGCATCAATAGAGTTATGGCGGTTATCACCCATCATCCAATAATAGTCTTGTTTAAAGGTGTAAGTATCGGTTACTTCACCATTAATAAGAATTTGATTGCCTTTAACTTGTAATGTGTTGCCTTCGTACTCAGTAATAGCACGTTTGTATAGCGGTAAATTTTCTATGTTAATTCCTATCGATTTGCCTTCTTCTGGGATATATAAAGGTCCAAATTGATCTACATTCCAATTATAGTTGGGATCGTGTGGAAAAATATCGGCATCGCGAACGCCTTTTTCTTGAATATTAGATGATATACTTTTTACATTAGGATGATTTTTAAATGTTGCCAAGGCTTCATCTGAAATCGCCGAAAAGTAATATGTGTTTTGAGCATTCATAATGCCAAAACCATCAGTAATATCATAACGCTCCTTAATGTAGTTTGGGTTAAATTGATTTGTTTTAGGTTGCACCAAGTAACTAAATTGTAAATGTGCACGGTCTGGTAAGTCGTTTTTCTTGCCGTTTATATAAACATAACCATCTCTAACCTCTAGAGTATCGCCAGCAACACCAACACAACGCTTTACTAAGTTTGTTTTCTTATCTATTGGTTTGTAATAATTTCTATCTGGCGTAAAATCATTCATATCCAACAAGGTATCTGCCGGCTGATTGAAAACAACAATATCGTTACGATTTATTTTTTGAAATCCAGGAATTCTTAAATAGGGTAGTTGTAGTTTATTTTTCCAGGATGTGTTGCGGTCTTCAAAATGATCATCAAATAAATATGATTTTTTGTTTAAAACAGGAATAGTATCGTGCACCATAGGAGCGCCAACGGTTGTCATTGGTACTCTTGCGCCGTAATGAAACTTACTTACAAATAGAAAATCGCCTACCAATAACGATTTTTCTAAAGACGACGACGGTATAGTAAACGGCTGCATAAAATACGTGTGTACAATAGTTGCTGCTACAATAGCGAATAAAATAGAACTTGTCCAATCGCCAGAACTAGATTTTGGTTGTAAGCTTCTGTTTTCTATATAGCTGACATCGGCAACATAGTTTAAGTAGAAATTGTAAAACCCTAAAGTAACAACCGCTAAAATGGTGTCTACTATGGTGTTTTTGCCAAAGCTTCTCGCAGTTTCAACCCAAATAACGGGTAGCATAATAAGATTTACAATAGGCAGAAACAAAAGGATAATCCACCACCACGGACGGTTTATTATTTTCATTAATACAATACCATTGTAAACAGGAACAAAGGCTTCCCAAGCTTGTCTTCCTGCTTTAATGTATAGTTTCCAGGTGCCTAAACCATGAATTATTTGTATTATTAAGATGAATATAAACCATTGTGTCCAAGTCATAATCTCAAAATTTTAATTTGTTGTTAGTTGTAACAGCGTTCTATTTGTTACAGTATTATTTTGTGTTAACCAATATTTAACACATCGTTCATTGTGAAAACACCAGATTTTCCAACAATCCACTCTGCTGCAACAACAGCACCTAAAGCAAAACCTTGTCTAGTATGTGCAACATGCTCTATATTTATGGTGTCTACTTCGCTTTCGTAAGATACGGTATGCGTACCAGGAACATCGGCAATACGTTTTGCTGCAATAGGAATGGTTTGCTCGCCGTTTTCTTCTAGTTTCCAGTTTTTGTAACCATCGTGGTTTTCAATTACGCCATCGGCTAAAGTAATTGCAGTTCCACTAGGCGCATCAAGTTTTTGAGTGTGATGAATTTCTTCCATAGAAACATTGTATTGTTTCAAGGCACTCATCATTTTAGCTAGTGTTTTATTAAGTTCAAAAAAGATGTTTACACCTAAACTAAAGTTAGACGCATAAATAAAAGCACCTTTTTTCTGTTCGCATAACGCTACAGCATCTTCATATTTATCTAGCCATCCGGTAGTTCCAGAAATTACTGGTACATTATTGTCAATACAATTTGCAATATTACTATAAGCCACCGTAGGAATACTAAAATCGATAGCAACATCTGCTTTAGTAATGTCGTAATTGGTGTCTCCTTTGTCAATAGTCAAAACTACTTTATGTCCGCGTTTAATGGCAATTTGCTCAATAGTTTTGCCCATTTTTCCGTATCCGAGTAATGCTATATTCATATTAAAATGTATTGTTTATAAAATCCCAATTAAGGGTTAAAAATTAAAGTTTAAAGTTAGTCCGAAATTACTTTTCGCATCAAATTCATTGAATTTATAATGCGGCGCTAAAGATAGGTTTTCATCAATGTTATACTGCAATAAATGCGCGTCTACATTGGCATCAATAATATTTAGGGCATAAAGCCCAAGCGTTACTAAAAGTGAAATTTCTTTGTTACGACGATAAAATTCTTGAGCGTCTTCAAGTTTATCGGTAGATAGTCTTGGAGTTGTTAATTGATTACCAGCAGAGTCCAAATAAAACTCATCGTTAGTAAAGCCGGCGAGTCTGCTTTTATAAGCATCTCTATATCTATTATATTCTTTGTTGTTAGTAATGTAGAAGTATACCCCCGTACCTATGGCACCATAAACAAGTGGGATTTTCCAGTATTTTTTATTGTAAGCTTGACCTAAACCAGGTAAAATTGCAGAATAGAATGCTGCTTTGGCAGGCGAAAGCGGATTAATAGGATCGCTAACTTTAACGATGGAGTCCACAACCACTTCTTTAGGAAGTACTTTTTCTTCTTTCTCCTTTTTCTTGTCTTGTGCAAAAGTGGCAAAACAAAGTAAGCATGATACTATTCCTGTTATTAGGATTTTATTTGGAATCACCTTGAACTAATTTTTTTATACGGTTAAAATCTTCTTCAGAATGAAACGGAATTGTAATTTTCCCTTTACCATTCTTAGAAACTTTAACGTCAATTTTATGTCCAAAGTATTCAGAAAATGCCGTCATGCCTTTTTTAACAAACTTTGGCATATCGTCTTCTTCCGTCTTTTTTTCGGTGTTTTTTATTGGACTATCAGAATTAAAATCGCGAATAAAGTTTTCGGTTTCTCTAACTGAAAGTTTATTGGATAGTATGTTTTCGTAAATATCTAATTGATCACTTTGGTCTTCAATAGCAATTAATGCACGACCATGACCCATAGAAATAAAACCATCGCGCATACCGGTTTGAATAATTGGGTCTAGTTTTAATAAACGCAAATAATTGGCTATAGTAGATCGTTTTTTACCTACGCGCTCGCTCATTTGCTCTTGTGTTAAATTGATTTCGTCAATTAAACGTTGGTACGATAAAGCAATTTCAATAGGATCTAAGTCTTGACGCTGAATGTTTTCAACCAGTGCCATTTCCAATGATTCTTGGTCGTTAGCAATCCTAACATAGGCAGGAATAGTTTCTAAGTTTAATGATTTTGAAGCTCTAAAACGACGTTCTCCAGAAACTAATTGGTATTTGTTTAAGCCTAATTTTCTAACGGTAATGGGCTGTATAATGCCCAATTCTTTAATGGAAGATGCAAGTTCGCGAAGCGATTCTTCACTAAAGTTAGTACGAGGCTGAAACGGGTTAACTTCAATAAAATCTAAATCTAACTCTACAATGTTACCAATAACCTTATCGGCGTTGGTATCTTGAGCAGATTGAATATCGTTACTTGGGTCTTTCAATAGGGCCGATAAACCTCTACCTAAAGCCTGTTTTTTAATTGCCTTAGCCATAATTAAGCGTTTTTATTAATGACTTCTTTTGCCAAACTTAAGTAATTGTTAGCACCTTTACTACTGGCATCGTAATTAATTATACTTTCGCCATAACTTGGTGCCTCACTTAGTCTTACGTTTCTTTGAATGATGGTTTTAAACACCATGTCGTTAAAGTGTTTTTGAACCTCTTCAACAACTTGATTTGATAGTCTTAAGCGCGAATCGTACATGGTTAACAATAAGCCTTCAATATCTAAGTTGGCATTATGAATTTTTTGAACACTTTTTATTGTGTTTAATAACTTTCCTAAACCTTCTAGTGCAAAATATTCACATTGAATAGGAATAATTACAGCATCGGCCGATGTTAATGCGTTTAAGGTTAATAAACCTAATGATGGCGCACAATCAATGATGATATAATCATAATCATCCTTTATCTCTTGTAACGCTTTTTTAAGCATATATTCGCGTTCATCCTTATCAACTAGTTCAATTTCAATTGCAACTAAGTCAATATGCGCCGGAATAATATCTAAATTCGGTGTTTCTGTTTTTACAATAGCTTCTTTTGCAGAATGAGAATGCTCTAAAAGTTGATAGGTTCCAATGTCTACAGATTCTACATCAATTCCAATTCCAGAAGTTGCATTTGCTTGAGGGTCAGCATCTATAAGTAATACTTTCTTCTCTAGAACACCTAGTGAAGCTGCTAAATTTATTGAGGTTGTTGTTTTTCCAACACCGCCTTTTTGATTAGCAATTGCTATGATTTTACCCATTAAATGATTTGGTTTTATTAGCTGTAAAAATACAATTATTTACGAGGAATAAAAGCGGAATTTGTTAACATTATTTGAATAGCAGGAACCGCTTAGTTTATATAGATTAAAACCGATTTGTTAATTAGTTCTTCGGCGCTCTTCTTCATTACCAAAGTTTCTTCTTTTTTCGCTAATCTTTTTATTACCAAAACGGTAGCTCGCGGTTAGTCTTATATATCGATTGTTATCATTTTGTCCATATACTTGCTTAACGTTATTAACCGTAGATTCTAATTGGTTTAAGCTAGAGCTATTGAAAATATCTTTAACGAGAATAGCCACTTGTAAGTTTTTGTCTAAAAACGTCTTACTCATTCCTAAATCTATACTAGACGTGCTTCCTACGCTAAATAAACCGGCTTTAAAAGGTGAGCTGTAAGTCGCATCTAGTTGTAATTTAGTAGAATCATTTATGGTAAATGAATTGCTAGAGTTTGCGCTAAACATGAATCCGTTTTTAGGTTTCGCCCCAATATTTTGTGTAAATTCTGTTTTCGATCCAATTACATTAAAACTGTTTTGACTTTGCCACCAAGAAAACATATCGAATAAAAAGCTTTCTCCAATGCCAAACATATGCTGTTTGAAGAAATTTGAACGCGTTACAATTTGTGTGCTGTTTTCAACATCGGAAGTAAAAATAACGCTAGCTCCATCATGTTTAATACTTAAAAATGCATTGGTAGTATATTTATTTTTATAGGTATGTTTAAACTCAAAACTATCTACAAATGAAGGTCTTAAAAATGGATTTCCTAAACTGAAGGTGTTACTACTAATTACAGATCTAAAAGGATTTAAATCGCTAAAACGTGGGCGCTCTATACGTTTACCATAACTTATAGAAAAACTATTGTTTTCATTTTTACTATAGCTAGCGTATAGCGATGGAAATAGTTTTGTATAATTATTGCTATTGGTTTCGTTTAGTTGTACAGAGTGTCCTTTAGTTCTTGTATGTTCTAGTCTAAAACCCAATTGGATGTCCCATTTTTCATTTAGTTTTTTTAATCCGCTTATGTAAATGGCTTGATTGTTTTCTTCGTATTTAAAAGTGTTGGAAATGTTAGTGTCATAAACGGGAGTTCCAGAAATGGTATTAAAAAACTGAATATCGCTATGGTTTTTAATGCTACTAATTTTGGCGCCATAAGATAGATTAATAAAGGTTGTTGGATGCTCCATATCTGTTTTTGCACTGAAGTTTTCAATGTTTAAATCTGTAAAGTTATTGGCTGCAGCATTAATATTTTGAAACTCATTGTTAGCTGAAAAACTATTGGTAATAAAATTTCTGTTTTGGTTGGATTGGTACGTGAAATAATCGACATCGAAAGAAATACTTTTTCCTAAACTATCTAATTTAGTATTGGCATGTACATTTATTAAATGGCTATTTACTTTAGATTGATTATTGCCGTTGTTAATAAGTAATGAGTCTAATGTGTTTTGTTCATTAAAAATTCTAGAAACACTTCGGTCGGACATATTTGGCGTTTTGGAGTTTCCTAAATATTGAATGCCAATGGTTGTGCTTTCGGTTACCTCATAATCCAAAAGCAATTGCCCTGATAAATTATCTTTCTTTTCTTTTGAATTTATATCGATATCCCAATTACTCGTTGGGTAATACACCTGAAAATCTTCTATGTTTCTAGAACTACCTTTGGTTCCGTTCACATTAAACGATAGGCTAACCTTATTTTTGTTGTATAGTAAACTGTTTCTAAGGGTTGCAAAATTATAGGTGTTTATATTATCTGCAAACGCGAGGGTGTTTTTCCAAGAATCGACTTGTCCTTTTTTTAAAATAATATTAATAAGTCCACCATTTCCAGCAGCTTCATATTTTGCGGGAGGTGTTGTTATGACTTCAATCTTTTTAATATCGCCCGCAGCTATAGTGTTTAAATAGCTCACTAAATCTTCGCCGGAAAGTTGTAATAATCGATGGTTCACCATGACTCTAGATGCGCCTCTGCCCAGTAAATTAATACCGTTATTTTGTACGCTTAAACCTGGTGCAATGCGTAAGGCATCTAAAGCATCGCCACCTATTACTGTTGTGCTGTTTTCAACATTAAAAATCATACGATCTGGCTTTTGTTCTATAAGTTTCTTTTGGTGTGTTATAACAATTTCATCGAGTGTTTGGTTTGCTTTTAATTCAATTTCACCTAGGTTTAATTCAGTTTTTACGATTATTTCTTTTTTAAAACTGGTGTAACCAATAAAACTAATATGTAGATAGTAAGTTCCTGGTGCTGTTTTTAAATGGAATACTCCATTATCATCGGTTATGCTTCCTGTATTATTGTAGCCATCCAAATCCGTTAACGCCACATTTGCCCAAACTATGGGTTGAGATTGATTTGTGATTTTTCCTGTAATACTAATTTGTGCTATAAGTAATGTTGGAAGTGTTAGTAGAATTAAAGTAAATACATGTTTCATAAGATTGTTGGTTTTAAGATTGATTTTTTTTATCTGGAACAAATATCTAACCGAATGAAACCTTACACGACCGAATGCAAAAAGTCGAACGTATTTCTAAAAATAAAATGCGTTCGACTTTCTTAATTAAAACGTTCGGCTTTTTACAAGCCTCTGTGTTTATTGGTTTTTACGGAAGGCTGTTGGTGTTTTTCCGGTATGTTTTTTAAACGCCGTATTAAATGAAGATTTTGAGTTAAAACCAACTTCGTACAAAATTTCGAGAACGGTATGTTTCTTTTTTGCAGGGTCTTTTAAAATTGACATGGCTTTTTCAATGCGATATTTATTAATGAAATCGAAAAAGTGTTGACCCAGTTCTTGGTTTATTATAATAGATAACTCTCTATGTGGAATATCAATTTTTTCTGAAAGACTTTTTACAGTTAGTGAAGCATCTAAAAAAGGTTCTTCCTTTAACATATAAGATCTAATACTTTCAATTTGATTAGTGAATTCGTTCGGCTTTTCAGAAATCATTTCTTTAGATAAGCGTAGATCAACAGCAATACCTCTGAAAAGTTTGGGAGATAACAGCGCTTTAAACACTAACCAAAAGCTAAAAAACAAACCAAAAGCTAGTAGAATGATTCTAAAAATGTTTACGAATTCTACATCAAAATCTCCAGAGTCTCGAATGTATCCTTTGATAAATGTAAGTAATTGACCAACTAGAATAAAGATAATGAGCTGCTTTACCCAATGGTAATTATAAAAAGCATCTTTACTGGTGTAATTTTCTAAGAGTAGTTTTCGGTATCTTAGTAAATAATATATTTCGGCTATAATATAAAGTACTTCAACAAAGCGATTCATTCCAATTATAAATTGCCCTTCAAAAGATTCAGTATAGTTTATTCGAAACTGAATTTGTGCTTTTTCAGAAACTAAAAAGAAATTTGGAATAAGTATTAGAATGGTAATTACCCATGGCAGTAGTAATACGAGGTGCTTTGGCCTTAGCTTAAAATCGGAATATAATACCGAAAGGATATATAGAAATAGCAAGGGGTCCTTAAAGCTCGAAATTTGCATCCTCAACATTTCTATTGCATGCGGGAATTCAATAAAATTATGATAAAAAAATACGCTAATATCTATAGCTGTTACAATTAAGAATGCAGCGAGTAGTTGGTTGCTAAGTTTTTTAGACGTTTTTACAGTAAGTAGAAATGTAGAAAAAAGTGAAAACAGTGCCACTATGATTAGGCTTGTAATACTAATTATAGCTGAGTTATCCATTTGATTGTGGGGAATTAAAAGGTTTATTCCTCATCAATTAAAATTTCTAAAACCTGAATGGCAGTCTCACTAATTTTTGTTCCTGGTCCAAAAACAGCTACTGTTCCGGCATCAAATAAAAACTGATAATCTTGTTTAGGCACAACGCCACCAACAATAACCATAATATCTTCGCGACCGTAGTTTTTAAGTTCTTGAATAACTTGCGGTACAAGTGTTTTATGTCCTGCTGCTAACGATGAAATGCCTAAAATATGCACATCGTTTTCAACGGCTTGTTTGGCAACTTCTTTTGGTGTTTGAAATAAAGGGCTAATATCCACATCGAAACCCACATCGGCATAACCTGTAGCAACCACTTTTGCACCACGATCATGACCATCTTGTCCCATTTTTGCTATCAAAATACGAGGGCGCCTGCCATCTTGCTCAGCAAAAACATCGGCTAGTTCTTGAGCTTTTTTAAAGGATTTATCGTCTTTTATTTCTTTACTATACACACCAGAAAATGATTTTATTTGTGCTTTATGTCGCCCGAATTCTACCTCTAAGGCATCACTAATTTCACCTAAGGTTGCACGTTCGCGAGCAGCTATAATTGCAAGTGCTAATAAGTTGTGATTTTCATCTAGATTGCCATCTATTGATGCTGATTCTTGATTTTTATTGGCATTTCTATGTTCCGAATTTAACGAAAATTTTGCAGCTTCGGTTAATTTTGATAAGGCCGCTTTAACTTTTTCTGGGTTTCTTTCGGCTTTAATCTTAGTTAATCGCTCTATTTGCGAGTTTCTAACGGTTTGGTTATCGACTTCAAGTGTTGTAATTGGTGCTTCTTCTTCAAGTACATATTTGTTTACACCAACAATAATATCTTGATTAGAATCTATTCTGGCTTGCTTTCTAGCGGCAGCTTCTTCAATTCTAATTTTAGGAATACCGGCTTCAATAGCCTTAGTCATCCCACCAAGGGCTTCAATTTCTTCAATTAAAGTCCATGCTTTATGGGCGATATCATGGGTTAGTTTTTCAACGTAATAACTACCAGCCCAAGGATCAACTGTTTTTGTAATATTAGTTTCTTCAAGCAAAAATAGTTGTGTGTTTCTTGCTATTCTTGCCGAAAAATCGGTGGGTAAAGCAATAGCTTCATCTAAAGCATTGGTATGTAGCGATTGCGTGCCACCAAATACAGCTGCGGCAGCTTCAATAGTTGTTCGTGCCACATTGTTAAACGGGTCTTGTTCGGTTAAACTCCATCCAGACGTTTGGCAATGGGTACGCAGTTTTAAAGATTTTTGGTCTTTAGGATTAAATTGTTTTAGCAATTTAGCCCAAAGCATTCGTGCAGCGCGCATTTTAGCAATTTCCATAAAATGGTTTAACCCAATGGCCCAGAAAAATGATAATCTAGGGGCAAAGGTGTCAATATCCATTCCGGCAGCTAATCCTTTACGAATATACTCTAAGCCATCGGCTAGTGTATAAGCCAATTCAATATCGCAGGTCGCTCCAGCTTCTTGCATGTGGTAGCCAGAAATACTAATGCTATTAAATTTAGGCATGAATTTACTGGTATACTTAAATATATCCGAAATAATTTCCATGGAAGGTGCAGGTGGGTAGATGTAGGTGTTACGCACCATAAACTCCTTTAATATATCATTTTGAATGGTGCCCGCTAAATGTTCTGGTTTTACACCTTGCTCTTCGGCAGCCACAATATAAAATGCCATAATAGGTAGTACGGCGCCATTCATGGTCATAGAAACCGACATTTTATCTAACGGTATTTTGTCGAAGAGTATTTTCATGTCCTCAACCGAATCGATTGCTACTCCTGCCTTACCAACATCGCCAACAACGCGTTCGTGGTCTGAGTCGTAGCCTCTGTGGGTTGCCAAATCGAAAGCAACGGATAAGCCTTTTTGTCCGGCGGCTAAATTTCTTCTGTAAAAGGCATTGCTTTCTTCAGCGGTTGAAAATCCAGCATATTGGCGTATCGTCCAGGGCCTTTTAACATACATGGTGCTGTAAGGCCCTCGAAGATACGGTTCAATTCCTGCCACAAAATTTAAATGTTGTAAATCTTCAATATCAGCTTTGGTGTAAGTTGATTTCACATCAATAGTTTCGGCTGTTTGAAAAGTTGAAGGCGTAGCCTCTTGATTTTCAATTTCCGAATTAATTTTGATATGTTGAAGATTTTTTCTGCTCATTACTGTTTAGTGGTTATGTCCAGCATGCGGATCTGCTACTGGTTTTTCTGTTGCAGGTACTGCGTTGAAATCTACTTTTTTCTCAGGTTTTTCCAAATTTACTTTACTAAAATCGATGTCGAACATTTTTGCGTAAAATAAATCTAGTGTGATGTACATCGCTAAATTTTTATCGCTTAATGCGTTTCTAGATTTGTTAACTATAGCAGGTCCAAATAATTTTGGAGCCATACTATTTGTTGATATAAGTGCATTTAGGGTTGTTTTTAAACTTGCATCTTTAATAGAGCTAGAAATGCAGTTAAGTACTTTGCTTTTATAGTTTAAGTGGCTTTTTATGTTGTTAGCATCCCAAAGATCTTCTTCCTTTTTTAATGCTTCAAAAACAGCAACAGTATGTTTTGATGCGATATCTTCTATTTTTAATCTGCCATAAATGGAATTTCTTATTATTTGCGAATAGGCCTGATCTAACCTAGGAGTTCCATTGCCTTTATTGTAATGCTTGGCAATATCATCTTCAAAACTATAAAGTGCTTCGTTTAATAATTTTAAATTTACGCCTTCGCAAGTAATGGTTGCAGGTTTATCGGCATATTTAAAGTCTGAAAATTGACTTCCTTGATTACAGCTGAATAACGTTATAACTAATAAAAATGTTAGGGTGGTGATTTTTGATTTCATTTTAATTTTCATTTTTTAATCGGTTTTTTTCTAAATGTTCTGATAATCTATTTTCTATAATGGGTTCAATAAGCGTTTTTCTAGGTTTTATTTTAACAAAAGGATAAAGTTCTAACTCGTTTTTCATTTTATCCATAGCATTAGGGTGTTTATTTGTGCCTAATAGTATAATATCTCCGTTATCAAATTGCGCTTGCTCTTTTGCTGCACTTTCTTTTATTTTTCGTTGAATAGTGCCTAGTTTTAATTGTTTTAAAAAACCACCAGTAGCTTCAATGTTTTTGAATAACTCCAAGGCTTTTTCAGAGAGTTGTTCGGTTAAACTTTCAATGTAATATGATCCATCTGAAGGATTATTAACTTTATCAAAATAACTTTCGTTCTTCAAAATTAATAGTTGGTTCCTTGCTATGCGTTGGGCAAATTCATTGCTTTTATGGTACACATAATCATACGGTAAGTTGCAAATAGCATTTGCGCCACCTAATACCGCACTCATACTTTCAGTCGTGGTGCGCAGCATGTTTGTGTTGTAATCGTATATCGTTTTATTGCGCTTTGTTGGAGTTACTTCAATAGAGCAATCTAAATTAATTTGATATTCTGATGCTAAGGTTTTCCATAGCACCCTTAGTGCTCTCAGTTTTGCGATTTCAAAAAAGTAATTTGTGCCAACGGATACATGAAATGTTACGCTAAGCGAAGATAAATCACTTTTAGAGGCCTCTAAACTATTTAAATATTCGTTTGTGTGGGCTAGGGTATAAGCCAGTTCCTGCACCATGGTGGCACCTGCATTTTGGTAAAGCGAACCATTTATATGAAGTGCTTTGGTGGTGCTAATTAGGCTTTCAGAGGTTTTTAAATCGTCTTTTAAATTTTTAAACCAATTACCTGTTTTAGCTAATTGACCAATGCAATCTAGTTTTATTTTTGCTTTTGGTACTAGGTTTTGTAATTGTGTTGTGTAGGCTTCAGATAGAAATAGTAATTCAAATTGAAGGGTTACGGCATCTAATTTAATATTCTGTATTAAATTTTTAATTGAAACAGCATCTGATGCTATAATGAAATTAATTTGTTCTACACCGCCTTCAATACTACGAATAGCGTTTAAATTTGACTTTTCAATATCGGCAACATAAATGGTTTGACAAATTTTCCATTGGGTTGCTTTGGTGTTAGATATGTTTGGTAGTTTTTCAAAATCACCGGCATGATAAAAGGGCTTTACATCGATGTCTTCATTTGTTTTCCAAATAAGCGTATCGTTGTAGTCAGCTCCTTTTAAATCGAACTGAATTTTTTGTTTCCATTGTTTAGCAGAAACCGAATTGAAACCATCAAACAAGTTTTTAGTCATTATCTGTAGTTTTTAAGCTGTCTTCGTACTCAATAATGTAAATTTCTTCATTATCACGTTTCATATAGTACTCTTCTCTAGCAAATTTTTCTAAACCTTCATCGGTGCTTATCTTTTTTAAATCCTTCTCGTCCTTTTCTATTTCTTTCTTATAATAGCTTTTTTCGTTTTCTAAATCTTCAATTTCTGTATTTAATTCATGATGAATTAACCACGAGTTGGCATCAAAAAACAACATCCAAACTACAAATACAACTAATATTAGTATGAATATATTTTTAAAAGGCTTTAAATATTTGCTTTTTGGAAGTGCCATGTTATAGTTTATCGTTTATTATGGTTCTAACTATATCTATAGCTACTGTATTGTGCTTGTTGGTTGGGATAATAATATCTGCATATTCCTTAGTAGGCTCAATAAACTGATTGTGCATTGGTTTTAAGGTGGTTTGGTAGCGGTTTAAAACCTCGTCTAAATCGCGTCCTCTTTCTTTTATGTCGCGTTTTAATCGTCTTATTAAGCGCTCATCACTATCGGCATGAACAAATATTTTAATATCGAACATATCTCTTAACTCTGGGTTGGCAAGTATTAAAATACCTTCTACAATCATTACCTTTCTAGGATGCGTTAATATAGCATCGCCAGTTCTGTTGTGTTTTACAAACGAATAGACGGGTTGCTCTATAGGCTTGTTGTTTTTTAAATCTTTTAAATGCGCTACAATTAAATCGAAATCTATAGATCTGGGGTGGTCAAAATTAATTTTTATACGCTCGTCGTAGGATAAATGTGAGGTGTCTTTATAGTACGAATCTTGCCATAGTATACCCACTTCGCCTTCTGGAAGTTCGTTTAATATTTGATTTACTACAGTTGTTTTTCCGCAGCCTGTACCACCTGCAATTCCAATAATTAGCATAAAGATTATTTTACTTTTTTAATGAAACAAATTTAAGATTAATTCTTTGTAAAAAATTTATCAAGAAAATTATTTTTAAAAAGTAAAAAAGAATTAAAAAAAGATTTTATATCTCAAAGAAAACTATATATTTGCAGTCCTTAAAAATAGGATAACCAATTCGGGGTGTAGCGTAGCCCGGTTATCGCGCCGCGTTTGGGACGCGGAGGTCGCAGGTTCGAATCCTGCCACCCCGACAAAATAGTATATCAATCTATATCAAAAACCTGTTAATCTTATGATTTACAGGTTTTTGTGTTTTTAACGGTGTCATATGAATGTAAATAATGCAGTTGAAAAAGTCAACAAATCGGATAACAAATCGATTTTAGTAAAAGTGTTGACCGAATTGTTAAAATTCAATGATTAGTTGATAGAATAAATGTATCTTTAAAGTGATTTGACTTTCGTCTGGTACTAAATAAGTATTAACAAAAAGACGAAATCATGAGAACAACAGCAACTTTCAGTATTTTGTTCTGGGCAGATTTTTCCAGAGCAAAAGCAAACCAAGCTTCCATTTATGTAAGGATTACAGTAAATGGCAAACGTGCAACAATCAGTTTAAAACGAAAAGTTTCCGTAACCGATTGGGATGCCCATAAGGGAAGATCTAGAGGCACTAACCAGAACGCCAGAATACTTAACAACTATTTAGAAGAAGTAAACAGTAGTATTTTTAAATGCTATCAAGAATTAAAGCTAGAACATAAGCTTATAACCTCCCAGGTTATAAAAGCAAGGTATTTAGGAGAAGATGAGCAAAATCACTCGGTTATTGATATTATTAAGTATCATAATGAGGATATGCAGGATAAATTAAAATGGGGCACTCAAAAAAATTACTATACCACCCAAAAGTATGTGTCAAAATTTCTATTAAAAACGTATAAGACCACTGACATCTATTTGAAAGAACTTGACTATAACTTCATAATTAAGTTTGAAAAATATTTAAAAGGACATACTCCTAAGGACCACCAAAAACCTATGGGTAATAATACGGTGATGAAACATATAGAGCGTTTCAGAAAATTGATGAATTTAGCATTTAAGCTGGGATGGATTGACAAAGACCCCTTTATAAATTTCAAAGCTCAATTTATAAAAATAGAGCGAGGTTTTTTGAGTTTGCAAGAATTGAGAGCAGTAGAAGAGAAGCAATTTACGATTGAGCGGTTGCAATTGGTCAAAGATCTGTTCGTGTTCAGTTGCTATACTAGTTTGAGTTATATAGATGTCATTAGTTTAACTGAAGATAATATTAGCATAGGAATTGACGGCGAATTATGGATTTACTATAAACGAGAGAAAACAACTAAGTTTATAAGAATCCCGTTATTGCCACAGGCATTGGAAATCATAGAAAAGTATAAAAGTAAAAACAAGTCAAAGATTCAAGAAAGTTTGTTTCCAAAAATCTCAAACCAAAAATTGAATGCCTACCTAAAGGAAATAGCTGATTTATGTCGTATCAAAAAGAATTTAACATTCCATATTGCTAGACACACCTTTGCCACCACGGTAACATTGAGTAATGGTATGCCTATAGAAACAGTCTCAAAATTATTAGGACATTCTAGAATATCAACTACACAAATTTACGCTAAGGTTATTGAGCGAAAAGTGAGTGATGATATGAAAAAATTAAGAGAACAGTTTTTGAAGGCAAAAAACGATTCAGAGAAGGTGTATCAAAGTTTATAGACCTTATTTTTCCATTACATTTTGTATACACTTTATTTCGGTAAAAGCGCTTCATTAAAAAAGTCTTGAACATAAACCTAAAATGAGAAACATGTATTTTAGGCTCAAGTTCGCTTAACTTCTAATTTTATTGATGTGTGGAGGAATTGTTAGACACGCTAGACTTAGGATTTGGTGCAGCAATGTGTGGGAGTTCGAGTTTCTACGTCTGTACAAAGCCGAAGTTTTTCTTCGGTTTTTTTTTGTAAAAAAAACTTCTCTTTTTTTACTTAGGTACAGGATAGATACAACATTTCACTATTTTTATTGATTAGTTTTAAATATAATTGATATCAAACATTATTATTTTGCTCTACTATGGATAATTTTTGCTCATTGAATCTTTTTCGACCTCCGAGTTTTGAATTATAAGCCATAGATAATAAAAAATTCACCAATTTAATTATTGAATTTAAGAGAATAGAAGGTTCAAAATATAACAGGTAATAGTAATCCAACACAGATCCATCAAAAATTATAATGAATACAATCCTATTACCATAATAGTTTTGTTGCAATCAAATTTTATGTAAAATTATCCAGATGGGGGAATCAGAAAAAGTTATTAATTTTTTAGGTTTTAATTGTTTAATAGATCTATTGAAGATAATAGTTTTTTAAGATATGCCAAATTGGTCCCTTTTTTTCTTTGCACAAAGTAATTCGGGCTTTTTAAAGCCATATCCAATAAATTAAAAAATATTTTTAAAAAAAGCAAGGGTTTTTAAATTTTGTATTGTAATATATAAAAGAAGTATAAAGGAATGTCTCCAAAGATAGAAAAAATAATAGTAAAGTATTTAACGAAATCGGCATCTGCGAATGATTTGGATGTGCTTTCTAGATGGATTAAGATTCCGAGTAATATAGAGTTGTTTAAAGACTTTGTAAAAACACATTATGTAATTAACTACAGTGTCAATAATCCGGATACAGAAAAATTATTGATACAGCTTCTTATGGTAGTACGTAAAGAAAAATCGTTCTTATATAAATTAAGGAACCAATCAGTGTATAAATATACGGCTGCAGCTATTTTGGTCGGAATGATGGTTTTTGCATATTTATTTAAAGATAATATGCATTTGGGCGATGTTGAAGAGAATACTCCTGTAATTGTTCATAAAGTTGTTGAGCCAGGTTCAGATAAAGCAACTCTTACGCTCGCTAACGGAGAACAGGTTGCTCTAGAGGAGGGGACCTTTCTTCAAACACAAAATGCAAATAGTGATGGGGTGAAAATTATTTATGAAGCAAGCGAGTCAGATTTCGAAAAAACAGAATATAATTATCTAACCATTCCTAGAGGTGGGCAATTTTTTGTTAAACTTTCGGATGGGACTCAAGTGTGGTTAAATTCTGAATCACAACTAAAATACCCAGTAAAGTTTAAAGAAGGCGAATCTAGAATAGTTGAGCTGGTTTATGGTGAAGGATATTTTGAAGTATCTCCTAGTTCTAAACATAAGGGAGCTAGTTTTCAGGTTGTTAATAAATCTCAGATAGTCGAAGTTATAGGTACTGAATTCAATATAAAGGCTTATAAGGATGAATCTAATGTTTATACAACGTTGGTTGAAGGTAGAGTTGTCGTCAATGTTGATGATTTAAGTAGTAACTTAAAACCATCACAGCAATTAAATTTAAATAAAGAAAATAAAGATTTAATAGTGAAAACAGTTGATGTCTATAATCAAATATCATGGAAAGATGGAGTGTTTAGTTTTGATGAGAAATCTCTTAAAGAGATGATGGTTATATTATCTAGATGGTATGATGTTGATGTAGAATTTCAAAATAAATCTATCGAAAATGAAATGTTCAGCGGTGTTTTAAGAAAGAGTCAAAGTTTAGAAGAAATTTTAAATAGTATCAAAAATTTCGAAATTATTAAAGACTTTGAGATTACAGATAAAAAAGTAATATTAAATTAAAAAAGGAATAGGGCCTTAACATTTGGCGGTGTGAATCCCTCATCACTTTTATAGAGTATCAACTAAACTAATGTTTAACCAACACACTACAGATTTATGGAAATTAAATTATTTATTTCTCACGCATACGCTCTAGCTAGAATTAGTCTTTTTAGAATTAATAAAAGATTTCTCTTCTCTTATTAATAATTTTTATTTAACGAAGTGTTATAAGGGTTTGATTATTAAATCAATATGAATACTTGATTAATATAGTTTGAATTTAGTTTGTTTAGTTTTTTATAGGGAGTTACTCTTTACTGTATGTAGTAGCTTCCTCTAAGAATGTTTCAAGTTCAATATTATATTCACTTCTAAATGAATTTTTAATTTCTTTTTAATATCTATAATTTATATGAAAATATATATATATACTTTTATTTACCTATTATTTTTTTCTTTTTGTTTAAAAGGTTTTTCGCAAAATACTACAACGATTTCCTTAGGAGGAAGTCAAGAAATAATTTACAATCTAGATACGGGAGAAGCTACTTATATTAATGGAAATGCTTCAATTATGAATTTTTATGCAGAGGTGAAAATTCCAAATTCAGTAACCAGTAGAATGTATACCAATAGAACGGTTCAAGTTTTAGGAGCTGTAACAACTATTGTAAATACTGGTTTGGGGCTTCCTACCATGAAACAATGGTTTGTGTTAGATAATAATAATCAATGTCGGTTTGGATTGACTTTAGAACATGTGACCCCCATTGAAACTAATTATATGGCACCTATGGTTGCTCAGGGGGCAAATGTTTTGGATTTAGGAGTTGGTGGAGAGATAAGAACTATGTCAATGCCTTGGTTCCAGCCCAATGGTGTACGTTGGGAATACCCAAGTATAAATGGAGATAATAGAAGCTATAATGTAACGACTTTGCATAATGTAGCTTCAAGGAATGGTTTTGTTTTGGGTGCTTTGACTCATGATAATTGGAGAAGCGCTGTTTTGACTAAAGGTGTTAATAACCTACTAACTAATTTAGAAGTTATGTGTGGAGCACCCATGAGTAGTATAAACAGTGAGCTTGAACATGGGAAATTAAGCGGCACAGTAATTACTTCATCAACTATGATGATCGGTTTCTTTGATAACTATAAAAATGGTTTAGAAGAATATGCGAAAACCATAGGGAGTATAACTCCTAAACTTGGAAGAGCTGCTTCATTGACTTTTGATAAGAATACCATCATTAGTTGGAAGACTTGGGGTAATGGTGCTAATAAAAACTCTTCAGATGTTTGGCCAACTACAGAATTAACGTCTATCCCGGTTTTCATTAAAGAAGAATTACAACCTACTGGATTTCAGAATACGGAGGGAAAAGTTGTAATTGCTGTTGCAGGTAATACTCCAGGTATTCACAAACCACTTAAGCCTTTTAGGGAGCAAGTGGATGCTAATGATCAAATAAAAGGTGCTTATAATGGCACTTGGAAATGTGGTAGCATTGATAATTTAGACCAAGTGGTTCATGCCGCAACTTCAAATTATACTCTTGGAGAACTTGTTTTAAGAGATCATGATGGTAATATTGTTGAATTTGTTAATAATGCGGGTAAAACAGTTTATGCTTTTGACCCCACTCATCCAGGAAATATAGCAAGATTGGAAAAAAACTTGAACACCCACCTAGTTCAAGGAAACCAATTTATTAGATTAGACTTTACTTTTTACGGTGGTTTTGAGGGTAAATTTTATAATCCTGAAATAAAAACAGGGGTCCAGGCTTATAATTTTGGAATGAAAAATTTGATTGATAAGTTGGAAGGTAAAATGCATATAAACTTAGCTATTTCTCCATATTTTCCATTCCAATATGGTCATTCAAGACGAATTTCAGGTGATACAAGCTATAAATTTGAGACTATCGAATATGAATTGAATGCTCTAGCAGGTGGATGGTGGTTAGGTAATGGTAACCTTTATGATAATTTGGATCCAGGAGATGTAGATTTTAATCCAAATGAAGATAATGAAGAAGCTACCATGTCTCAAATCAATGCTGCAGCTATAACTGGATATTTTCAGTCTTCTGATGATTTTACAGATCCTCACAGAAGGGATATGGCCCTAAAGTACCTTACAAAAACAAAAGTATTTAACGTTTTAAATAAAGGTGTTTCTTTTGAACCTTTAGACCTAGCAAGTGAACTAACACCAAATGTGTTTTATTATAAAGAAGAAAGTACTGGCATTTTGTATATCGCTTTATTTAACCATACTTCGGGCTCACTTCCTTTAAGTTTTGATATTGATAGAATTATAGATAATACTTCAAATTTAAGGCTTGATAATTTATGGACAGATGAGTTCCATGTATTGAAAGGTAATGACAATTGGACGTTCTATTTACCGCCACATGCTTCAAGATTGTTTAAGGTTTACCCAACGCAGCTTCCTGAACAAAATGTACCGGAACCTGAAGATGATTTAACCATAGGAGGATATGGCTACATAAAAGTAAAGAAGAACGGAAAGTTTTGGACAATGGATCCTAAAAATGGAGACCGATTAAGTGCATTATCGGATGCTCCAGACGTCATTTATTCAACGTTTAAATGGACTGAAAATGATGCTGGTAAAGTGTTATTAAAGGCTAAGGAATATGAAAATGACGACTCTAGAAAAAGTAACCTTAAATATTACACAAGTAACAGTACCCGAAGTCTCAAAGCAGAAGCTGGTAATCTAACAAATGCGCAATTTACATTTGAAGATTTAGGAAATTTTGAATTTAGACTTAGACCAGTTGATCCAATAACTTTTGGAGACAATACTAGCGGTATTGGGTACGTAAGATGGGATGAAGCTAATGGCGATATTGATGCCTCTGGTAAAACAGATACAGACAATACGGTTTTTATTTGGGTGCCAGAATTTAGCTTAGGTATTCAAGAGGATGTATTAAATAATGAAATTAAAATATACCCTATACCTGCTTATAATAAAATCTATGTTGACTTAAATGGTTTAGAAGCGGCAGAAATTTCATTAAAAATATATTCCATTTTAGGGAAATTGGTTGGCCAAAAGAATTTAACATCTAAGGGGAGTACAAGTAAAAATGAAATAGATATTGGCAATTTACAAGCTGGTATGTACATCATGAAAATAGAAAACGCAGGTAAAGTGCAGTTTTTTAAGTTCTTAAAACAAGATTAATTGTAGTTCATTATTAGTCTTGGTTCCGATAGAAATAACAAATTCAAAATAGAGCAGAATTATTAACAATTAAATTTAAATAACATGAAAAAAATTACATTAACAATGGTATTATCAATTTTCACAATAGTTTGCTTTGGGCAAACTAATGGAGACACAGGATACATCAAAACATCTGATGGAAATTACGTTACTCTGGCTGATGCTAGTCCTTCATCAATTACTGGTACGGCTGATACCAATTCTATTCTTACTTATAATGTTATTGATGATACTGATCCAAATAACGTTATAGTTTCTTTTCAGTCTGTAGCATTTACGCCTAACTACCTTAGATATTATACAGGAGGTGGTAATTTTGATGCTCCATTAGGCTTAGGTACTTTAGGAAATGCAAGGTATATAATTACTAAAGGTACAAATAATGAGTTTCAATTAGCACCATTTAAAACCGGGATAAATGGAATGCCACAAGGAACTTACGTTGTAGCTTATACTGCTAGTGTTCCAAAAATATCTTCAGGTATAGTGTCAGGGGCAGCAGGTACTGATGAAACTTTTACATGGGAAGTTGTAACATCACTAAGTACAAACGATAATATTATTAGTAATGATATCAAAATGTATCCTTCAGTAGCACAAGATATTGTAAAATTAAATTTTGGTTCTAAAATTGAAGGCAAGCTTTCTTTAAAAATATATTCTTTACTTGGTAAGCAAGTAAAATCTTTGGATTATGATTTCCCAAAGGGAACTAAAGAAATCAATATTACTGCATTAAATTCGGGAATGTACATTTTGGCTTTGGAGCATGCAGGTAAAAAGCAAAGTTTCAAATTACTAGTTAAATAATAAGTTATTAAGCACTAAGGTTAATATCATTTTAATCTTAGTGTTTTATTTTAAAAAAATTTATTTACCAATAAACTTTAAATCTAAAAAATAAAGAGAAGCATTAAGGATCAGTATGGAAACGAGTTAAGCCTAACTAAACTTAACTTTATAAAATAATAACTAAACTAACACATGAATTATTCAAGCTTAGATAAAGTAATAAAAAAAACAAAAGTGAAAACGGGAGTTTTATTTTTCGTTATCGTTTTTATTTTTGGACTGAATTCTTATGCCCAAACAGCCAATACTTATGGCTATATTAAGGTTAAAAAAAGCGATAAATATTGGACATTAGATCCAAATAATAATGATCAATTATCCATTTTGTCAGACACGCCTGATACAGAATATTCAGCCTTTAAGTGGACTATTAATGGAGAAGGCAAAGTGCTTTTAAAGGCTAAAGTATATGAAGATGAAGCCAGAAATAGTAATCTTAAATACTTTACCAATAAGAGTTATAGAAGTTTGTTGGCAACTGGTGGCAACCTTGATAATGGTCAATTTACATATATAGATTTAGGGAACAATGAATTTAGATTACGGCCTAAAGTACCTGTACAATTTGAAAACGGAGCAGAACATGCTTTAGGCTATGTAAGATGGGATGAAGCAAATGGAGATATAGATGCGGCTGGTGTAACTCCTGATGAAAACACCATTTTTGTATGGGAACCTACAGGAGATGTAGATGAAGAGATTGATTATTTAGTGCCAGTTGCAGGACAATGGACTAAAGAAAAAATAAACGATTGGTATGATGATTTACCGTGGTTAGTAGGGTGTAATTATAACCCAGCTACAGCTATTAATCAAATTGAAATGTGGCAGGCCTCTACTTGGGATCCTGTAACAATTGATAAAGAATTAGGATGGGCAGAAGATATGGGTATGAATACTTTACGTGTATATCTGCATGATTTAGTTTGGGAAGATGATGAACAAGGTTTATACGATCGTATGGACCAATTCCTAACTATTTGTCAAAATCATAAAATTCGTCCTTTCTTTGTGTTTTTTGAGGATGTCCATTATCCAGAACCTAAATTAGGTCCGCAACCCTTACCTGTAATTGCATGGCATAACTCTGGCTGGGTCAATTCTCCAGCAAGAGAGTTAGCATTAAGATATGCAGATGGATTGGCTACGCCTGAAGAAGTTGCAAAGTTAAAAGGCTATGTACAAAAAACAATAGAACATTTTAAAGATGATGCTAGAGTTTTAATGTGGGAACTTTATAATGAGCCTGGGAGAGGAAGTGGCGAAAACGGTGACTTAGAAGGCGAAGCAGGATCTGATACAAGCATCAGAGAGAAATCTAATAAGTTAGTATATAATTCTTGGGTTTGGGCACGAGAAATTAACCCATCACAGCCTATTATGTCCAATTCTGCTGGAAGTATAGGAGGAACTAATCGTAAAATAAATGAGGTAAACTCAGATTTACAATCAATTCATACTTATAAAGGACCAGAAGATGTAAGAACATTAATTTTAAACTATCAAAAAGGTGGTAGGCCAGTTGTAGTTACTGAATGGCTTGCAAGAGAAAAAGGAAGTACTGTACAAGCAATCCTTCCCGTTTTAAAAGATTTGAATGCTGGGGCAATAAATTGGGGGCTAGTATCTGGTAAAACAGGTACTATTTGGCCATGGAGTAGCAGAACAAATGCAAATGGTGGTTTAAATGGTAAGCGAGAAAGAGGAGAGGTTATTAATCCAGGAGATCCATTTCCTGAACCAGAACTTTGGTTTCACGATTTGTTTCGAACCGATGGAACGCCTTTTGATCAAGAAGAAATTGATTTATTTATATCGTTAACGAGTGATAACAATTTATCAATGCCCAGTAGAGGTAGAGATATTAATGAATTTATAATCTACTCTAATCCAGTAAATGATAAGATTAATTTGAATCTAAATAATCTTAGTGAAGGAGAAGTTCAATTAACGATTTATTCATTATTTGGCAAAAAAGTAAAAAACCTAGAACTAAAAAACATAACTAATTTAGAAGAGCAATCAATTGATGTCAAAGAACTAGAAGTAGGAACGTACTTTTTGACAATTAAAAGTTTTGGCTTATTAAAAACAATTAAATTTATAAAACAAAATTAGGTTTTTATCTCATTTCAAATAAGGTAGAATATAAAATTTAAAAAAGAAACGAGAATTAGCATTTGGCGGTGTGAGATTATAGTTTCTGTTAATAAATAGAGTATCAGTTAAATTAATGTATAACTAACACAAAGCAATTTATGAAAATTAAACTAGTTAATCTCCGCTATCTAGCTAGAAAACGGATCTTAATATTTATTATGAAAACATTTATATTTTTGATGTGTACTACCGTTTTCTCTTTATCAACGGTGAACATGTTTTCTCAGGAAAAAATATTAATTGACAAAGATCAATTGGTAACAGTTAAAGGTGTATTTAAAATTATAAAAAAACAAACTGATTTTAGTTTTGTTTATCCTATAAGTTTATTTGATAATACACCTAAAATTTATTTAAGAAAGGGAGAAATTAAAGTTTCAGAATTAGTTGGTAAAGTCCTAGAAGATAAAAACTTTAGTTTTGAGTTCACAGAAAATAATACAATTTATATTAAAAGTAAATCATTAGTCAATACCAATGTACAGAAATACCAAATAAATGGAATTGTTACTGACGAAAACGGACAGCCTTTACCAGGTGCAAATATTATTGAAAAAGGCACGAGTAATGGTGCTCAAACTGATTTTGATGGAGAGTTTACTTTAAATATCAAAGATAAAACATCAGTTCTAGTAGTATCTTATTTAGGTTTTGTTACTCAAGAAATTCCTGCAGGAAATAATAAAAAGTTCAATATTGTTTTGTTAGAATCTACTTCAAAATTGGATGAGATTGTTATTGTGGGATTTGCAAAACAAACCAAGCAAACACTTGTAGGTGCTGTAACTTCAGTAAAAGGAGAAACGCTTCAACGAGTAGGTTCAGTGAGTACTATTTCTGAAGCTTTACAAGGTGCAGTACCTGGTTTAACCGCTGTTAATAGTGGTGGGCGGCCTGGTGATGATGCGGCTCAAATATTTATAAGAGGAAACTCGTCATGGCAAGGAAATGGAGCTCCATTAACTTTAGTAGATGGTATAGAACGAGAAATTAATAATTTAGATCCTAATGAGATTGAAACCATATCTGTATTAAAAGATGCTTCGGCCACAGCAGTTTATGGTGTTAGAGGGGCCAATGGTGTTATTTTAATTACAACAAAGCGAGGTAAGATTGGAGCTCCAAAATTTAATGTGTCATCAAATTTTGGACTTAAACAGGTAACAGAAAAACCTGATTTTGTAGATGCTATTACGGCGCAACGCTTACACAACGAAGCAGCTACTAACGATAGAAATTGGAACATTCTTATTCCAGAATCTACTATAAATGCATGGGAACAAAACAGAGATCAAATAGGACCATATAATCAATATTTCCCAGAAATAGATTGGTTTAATGAATTGATTGGAACAGGTTTCGAACAAACATACAATATGAATGTTAGTGGAGGTTCGCCATTGGTAAAGTATTTTGTTTCCTTAGGACACAGAAATGATGGGGATGTATTCCAAACAAAGGCAAACGAAAATTTTGATCCTGCATTTAAATTAAAACGCTACAACTGGCGTTCAAATTTTGATTTTGATATTACCAAATCAACAAAGTTTAGTATCAATTTTGCGGGCAATTATAGAACGGTGTCACAACCTGCATTTGGTCAAGATAATATTTTCTTTAATAAACTTTTCAGTGCACCACGAAATCTTTATCCTATACGTTATGAGGATGGTTTTTATGGAACTGATCAAGACGGACTTACAAACCTAATAGCTCGTACTAACGAAGCTGGTCAAACAACATTTCAATACTACCAAGGGTTGTATGATGCCTTACTTAAACAGGAATTGGATTTTATAACCAAAGGGCTTAGCGCTAGTGCAACGATCAATTATACTTCATCTTCAAATTATGAAAAAGTAATTGCTGTTCCTAATTATGGTGACGGTGCAGCATCTCCTGATATTGAGATTATTCGGTACTATCGCCAATACGATTATTCAAATCCTATCACTAGTTCAAATGGAGATGTTACTTATCCTTTATTAAGTGAATTTAGGTATCCAACAACTGATATTCAACCTGGTTATATTTCATCTGGCACTCCAAGTTTAAGTGGTTATGGTCGTAGACTTAATTATAAATTTCAAATGGACTATAAGCGAACCTTTGGAGACCATGAGGTAAATAGTAATACTATTTTTTGGAGACAGGAAGAAAAACCTAGAGGAGGTTATGCTTATAAACGAGAAGAGTGGATTGGTAGGGTGAATTATTATTTTAAAAAACGTTATTTGTTAGAAGTTAATGGATCGTATTCCGGTTCTGAAAAGTTTGCTCGTGGCAAGCGTTTTGGTTTCTTTCCTTCAATAGGTGCCGGATGGGTAGTTTCAGAAGAACCATTTATTAAAAAGAATACAAAAAATTGGTTAGACTTTTTTAAGATAAATTATTCTTATGGAGTTACTGGTTCTGATAATGGTGGCGATCGTTTTCAATACATACAGACTTATAATATTAATAATAGACCTTATAATATCCAAAACCTATTTGGATATATAAACGTTCAAGAAAATCCTAGTTTTTTTGAAGAAGGAGCACTTGCGAATACAAACTCTACTTGGGAAGAAAGTCGTATTCATAATGTGTCGTTTAAATTGGAAGTGCTAAAAGGTCTTAGCGCAAACCTAGATCTGTTCAAGGAAGATCGTTCAGGTATTTTGATGAATGTTAGGCAACCTGTTTTTGTGGGAATTGACGCAGAAGCTACAGGGAATATTGGTGTTACAAAAAATCATGGTTATGAATTTGATATAGGTTGGAAATCCTCATTAGGAGATTTTAGCTATAATATCAATTTTAATACGGCTTTTGTTGAAAATAGAACCGTTTTTAGAAACGATCCAAGATTACGCCCAGAATATTTAAAGGAAGCAGGTAAGCCTATTGGTTGGAACGCTCGATTAATACAAACTGATTTATTTCGCAGTTTAGATGATATATACAATGCCACAGCTCCCACATTAGGAGGTGCTGTAAAAGGAGATTTAATTCCAGGGGACGTTGCATATGCAGATTATAATGGTGATGGCGCTATAGATTCCAATGATCAAGTAGTAATGGACGTACAACCAGGGCGTCCTTTAAGAACGTATGGTTTGAATCTTGGAGCAAACTACAAAGGTTTTGGTATGTCGGCTTTGTTGTACGGAGTAACTGATGTGGGCTATGTAATGCCTAATTTATACACACTTAGTTTTACCGGTGATTATTATGTACAAGCAAATTCAAATGCTATAAATAGGTTTACACCAGAAACAGCTTTAACGGCTCAAAATCCAGCACTGCATTTAGGAGTAGGAAATGCTTATAACCTTAATCCAAGTACACTGTCTTATCAAGATGGCGCCTATTTACGTTTAAAAAATATTGAATTCAATTATAAGTTTGATAAAGGGCTTGTTAAAAAAGCAGGAATAAAATCTTTACAACTATATGCTAATGGTAACAATTTATTCACTTGGTCCAAATTAGATAGCCAAATTGATCCAGAAACTCCAGGAGCCAATACTTATCCTGTGGTAAAACGTTACAATTTAGGTTTAAGAATAACATTTTAAGACATAAAAAATGAAAACAAAATTTAATATTACATTATTGATGTTACTATTTATAGGATTAACATCATGTGAAGATTATTTGGAAGTAAACCCTGAGTTTGGGTTAAGTGAAGATGTTGTTTTTTCTGATTACATTTCGCTTAGAGCTTATTTAGATAATTGTTATGTTGTTCTAAATGACGAATTGAACTGGACATCTCAAAACAGGTCACAAGGTGATGCTATATATGCTCTTTCAGACGAAGCAGGGAGTTTGCAAAATAATTCTTCTATAGTTGAATTTTTGAATACTGGGGCTTGGACAAATCATGATGATGTTCCAGAAATTGGTTGGAAAAATCCAAATAACAGACTTTGGAGGGCTCCTATATTTAATAATGCTTCATATGCTATTCGTATAACTAATAAAGTACTTGAAGCTCTTGAAAATGATATTACAGCTAACCTTTCACAAGATGAAAAAGATGAATTAGCAGGGCAGGCTTATTTTTTAAGGGCTTGGTATTATTTCGAAATGATTAGACGATTTGGTGGTTTGCCACTTTTAGACAAGGCTTATGCGGGGGATGACGACGTTGATTTAGTAAGGAAAACATATTCTGAAAGTTCAGAATGGTTAATTTCTGGTTTAGACCAAGCAATTGCTTTGCTTCCACACCGTTGGGAAGATATTCAAGCAGGACGCGCTACTAAAGGATCGGCTTTAGCATTAAAATCAATGGCTGCCCTATATGCAGCAAGCCCATTGATGCAAAATGATACTAACAGTACGCAATATTTGGATTACAGTCAATCATGGGCTGAGCGTGCAGCAGAATATGCTAACAATACGATAAAATATGTTGCAAGTGGCGTTGGAGGAAGTGGTCCATCTAATTATAGGTTGATGAATGGTTCTGAATATAAAAACATTTTTTACCACGAAGAGGTCAACATATCTGATGAATCGTTATGGTATAGATTTGATATCTCGCATAGTAATCATAATAGAAAAAGTATCCAACAGCTTTACCTACCTCGAAGACTTGCTGGAGGTGATGCAAGATTCACAAATCCTACTCAAAATATAGTAGATATGTTTGAGGTTATTAATAATGGTAATGCCTATTCTATACATGACTCTCGCTCTGGCTATGATCCTCAAAATCCTTTTGTAAATCGTGATCCAAGGTTTTATAATAATATACTCTATCCTGGTGAAGAATGGAGTGTTGCTAGAAATGGTAACAAAACTTATCAAGAACTTTATGTTGATGGTACGGATTATATAGAAACAAGTACTAACAATAATACTAATGCAAGGGATATATCTGGTTATGTGTGTAAAAAGTATATCTGGCCAGAAGCAACAGATGGTCCAAGACAGTGGGAGCTTAATACGTTCAATACTATTTATATAAGAGTTGCTCAAGTGTATTTAGATTATGCCGAAGCCATGAATGAGGCTTATGGTCCTACTGCAGATCCAAAAGGATATGGTTTAACAGCTGTTCAAGCTATAAACATTGTTCGAAATCGAGTTGGTATGCCAGATGTTTTACCTGAATTTACTAGTTCTAAAACAGCTTTTCAAGATAAAATTAGAAACGAAAGAGCAGTAGAACTTATGTGGGAAAATCACAGATGGTTTGATTTACGTCGTTGGATGATTGCAGAAGATGTATTGAGTAAACCAATACGAGGTGTAAGAGCTATTCCTCCTACAGGTCATGAATCGGTTACGGATAAAAGTACGTTGAATTTTACTTACGAATATTATAATGCACCTAGTGAACAACGTGTATTTAATCTTCGCCATTACTGGTATCCAATGCCACTAACAGATGTTCAAGATTTATTTAATTATAAACAAAATCCAGGATGGTAATTATGAGTTACACTATAGAGAAAAAAATAATGAATATAACTAAACTAAAATATTTCTTATTATCATTTTTTATGCTTCTTTTTATGAAAAGCTTTGGGCAGGATGATAAAAATAAAGAGTCGATCAATATTGACGCTATCATTGTCAGTGAAATGGATGCACCAATAGAAGGCGCATTGATATCCTTAGGAAAAGGAATGGTTAAAACCCATACCGACAGTAATGGACACTTTACACTACAGGCTAAATCAGATAATATACTTTTAATAAGTGCTGTAGGGTATGAGGACAGAACAATTTTGTTAAAGACAGAAACTATAAATGATAAAATTGTATTAATTGAGCAGCCTTATTTTTCTGGATTCGCTTATGAAATAATGTTACCCGCAGGAGGTAAAACCTCGCAACGTGAGTTAACAGGTGCAATAAGTACAATCAAAGGCGAAACATTAGAATCTTATCCTGATGCTGTATTTCAAAATGCATTACAAGGCAGATTGATGGGTTTAGTAACTCAAATGACAACCAATGGACTAGGAGATAATACTCCTAATTTATTTGTTCGTGGCTTAGGAAGAGAAAATAATAATGGCGCATTAACACTAGTCGATGGTATTGAAAGACCTTTAGAATATCTATCGGCTGAAGAAATTGAAAGCATCGAAGTCATTAAAGATGTTAGTGCAAAAATATTATATGGTCCGCGTGCTGCTAATGGAGTGGTATTGGTAACAACTAAGAGAGGGCGAAATAATACTCAAATCATAAGAGGAAGTTTAGAGTATGGCGTTTCAGCTACTACTAGAATTCCTAAATATTTAAATAGTGCAGATTATGCAACATTGTATAATGAAGCTAGAGCTAATGATGGTTTTTCTGCCTTCTATTCGGCTGCAGATATTGAAGGGTATAGACAAAGTATAGGCGAAAATGATTTGTTATATCCTGATGTTAATCATATTGACTATTTTTTAGAAGATAGTGCCCCATTTAAAAATGCGAACTTTGAATTTTCTGGAGGTACTGATGATTCTCAATACGCTATTTTTATTAATTATCTTGGATTAGAAGGTATTGAAAAAGTAGGAGAAAAAGTTGTTAAAGACCGTTTTAGTCTTCGAGGAAATTTAGATGTTCAAATTACACCAAAACTTAAAGGACATCTAGATGTTAATGGCGTTATTGACAATAGGAATTGGGGAAAATTAGGCGAGAATCAAGTTTTTAGTAAAATAAATACTGAGCGTCCAAATGAGTTTCCATTTGTGATTACTGATCCAAACCTTAGTCCTGAAGTTGTTGGATTAGGAGTAGAGGTTTTACCACCTTTGGGCGGT
This sequence comes from Algibacter amylolyticus, assembly GCF_014202225.1. Taxonomy (GTDB): domain Bacteria; phylum Bacteroidota; class Bacteroidia; order Flavobacteriales; family Flavobacteriaceae; genus Algibacter_B; species Algibacter_B amylolyticus. The sequence continues at coordinate 180,339 of NZ_JACHGE010000005.1, read as the reverse complement.
TCGTTTTTAAATCCAAATAGTCTTTATGGAGACAAAATTTACGGAGGACTTCAAGATAGTCAAGTGTTTTTTGGTCAAACAAATTTCGGTTTAGATTGGGATGCCAGTGGTATTACAGAAGGTCTTGAGATTAGTACAACTGTGAATTTTGATAATTTTCAGTTCAGTAATTCAGGTCAAATTCAGAATCCAATTCGTTATGCTTCACAACGTTTTATTGATGCAGGTGGGCAAGATGATTTAGTTTATTATAAATTAAACCAAAGAGAAATCACCGATAACAGACAAGGTGGAGGCGATGATATTAGAAGATCTATAGGATGGCGATCTAATGTTAAATATAAAATGGATTTACGAAAAAATAATAAATTAGCATTTGACTTATCTTATTTTTATTTCTTAAATCAAGATAAAGGTCGATTGCAAGATATTGAAACATCAAACACTTACTTTAAAACTAGCTTCTCGCATAAAGATAAATTCTATGTTGATTTAAGTTATGCTCTTATGGGGAGTAATAAATTTACTGGAAATAAGAAATATATGTTATCACATTCAGTTAGTGCCGCTTGGGTACTTAGTGAAGAGCAATTTTTGGCTGATTGGGAAAATTTAAATTACCTTAAGTTTAAAACAGGTTATGGCGTTATGGGGTATGATAATGCGACCTCATTTTATTTATATGATACAAGGTATAGTAGAAATGGGTCTATCAGTTTCGGAGAAAGAAATACTGGTGGCGGGAATTTAAGAACTGGCTTTGACAATTTCGGTAATCGAGATTTATTGTGGGAAACCGCAAATGAATTTAATATTGGTTTAGAAGGTTCTGCGTTTAAAAACACTTTACGATTTGAGGTTAACTATTTTAATCAAGTTAGAGATCGAATTATTGTTGATAATCCAACATCAATATTTAACACGATTAATGGAGGGTTAAATGTACCACAAAACTTAGGAAAGGTTGTGAATAATGGTTTTGAAGCGTCTGTAGATTGGACAAAAATCGTAGGAGACCTTAATCTTAATATTGGAGCGAATGCTTTATTTTCTAAAAATGAAGTCAAAGCTAATAATACTGTTTTTGATCCTACCACAAATGTAAATACTATCGGAAACCCATCAGATGCTATCATTGGATATGTTTCTAATGGATTATTCAAAACACAACAAGAAGTTGATAATGCGCCGTTTCAGGCATTAGGACCTTACGGGGTTGGAAACGTTTCTTATAAAGATTTGAATAATGATGGTGTTGTAAATGAGCAGGATCAAACGGTAATAGGTAACAATTTTCCTAGAACTACTTTAGGAATTACTTTAAATGCTAATTATAAAGGATTCGGATTGTCCATATTAGGTGTTTCGGAACTAGGAGTTAATTTTATAAAATCCAATGACTATTTTAGAAATAGCGGAGAGGGTAAATACTCTGTATTGGCTAATGATAGATTTCATCCGGTAAACAACCCAAATGGTACAGAACCTATTTTAACAACATTAAGCCCTCTTAATGATACTAGAGGATCAACATTTTGGTTAGATAGTGCCTCATTTTTTAGATTAAAAAATGTGGAATTAAGTTATTCTTTATCTAAAGATTTGTGGACAGTAAAAAACATGAAGTTTTTCCTAAGAGGAGCAAATTTATTTGTTTTGTCTAACATAAAAGATCTCGATCCAGAAGTTTCAGATTCTGGTGTTAATAATTATCCTTTATTCAGAACTATAACAGGTGGTGTAACATTAGGATTTTAAAAAATTAAAAATGATGAAAAAACAATTTATTAAAATTATATTATTTGTTCTATCTATAGTTATGGTTTCCTGTTCTTTGGAACCACAGATAGATAATACATTTGGTGGAGATTTTGCTTTTACTAATCCAGAATCTATGGAAGGATTCTTGCTAAATGCTTATGGAAATATACCAAATACAATTACAGATGAATTTGGAGGAGATTTTTTAGATGCAGCAACAGATAATGCGGTTTCTAATGAGTTTGGGAACGGCGTATATCGTTTAGGTTCTGGTGGTTTAACACCAAATACTACACCTTTAAATAGATGGAATCGCTCTTATACTCAGTTTCGTAATATTCATATTTTTTTAGAAAATGGATTAAGTGATAACGTAAAGTATAGTATCCTTTCGGAAGAACAAGATGCATTAAAGCGAAAAAATCTAAAAGGTGAAGCTTTCTTTTTAAGAGCTTGGTGGGGTTTTCAATTATTACAAGTTTATGGCGGTAAAACTGCAGATGGAAGAGCTTTAGGCTATCCAATTGTCACTGGCTCGTTATTGGACGAAGACTCACAAGATCTAGAAAATACAAGAAGAAATACTTATGTAGAGTGTGTGGATCAAATTTTAAAAGATATTGATTCTGCTTATGCTAATTTACCTTTTGTGTATAGTGGTAATGATCCAGTACTCGGTAATAGTAATATCGGTAGAGCAGATGGTCAATCTTCATTAGCACTTAAATCTAGAGTAAGTTTATATGCCGCTAGTCCAGCTTACCAACCCGATACTATTATTACCATTTCTGGAATGGGTCAATATAGTGTTACTAACCAAGCGGCTTATACAAATAAATGGCGTACAGCAGCAATACATGCTCAAGAAGCTATTGATGAAATAGGTATTTTTACGAGTTTAAGTGAAGCAGATTTTAATAGTAATAATACGCCTAACGAGTTTATTTTTAGAACTTATCATGGCGGATCAAATTTAGAAGACACCAATTACCCAGTAGTTGATTTTGGAGCGGCACGTACGGGGCCTTCTCAAAATTTGGTAGATGCTTTTTACTCAGCCAATGGGTACCCTATTGAAGATCCGCGTTCTGGTTATGATGCAAGTAACCCTTATGACAATAGGGATCCTAGATTATATTTAAACGTACTATATAATGATAGGGAGTTTAATAATAGAAACCTTGAAATTTATGAAGGTGGTGTGGATTCTAGATCTATTTTTCCTAACAATACAAGAACAGGTTATTATGTGAGAAAGTGGATGTCACTTGCTCCAGGTTTAAATGATGTTGATGCACCAGGGGGAGATAGACATTATAACCCTCACTTGCGTAAAACAGAATTGTATTTGAATTTAGCTGAAGCTGCAAATGAAGCATATGGTCCATTAGGCACTGGAGACGGCGTAGCTCAAACAGCGGTTGATATCATTAAGGAAATTAGAACTAAAGCAGGAATTTCAGATAACACGTATGTCGATGAAATTGCTACATTAGGAAAAGATGCATTCAGAACATTGATTTACAATGAACGCCGTTTAGAATTGGCATTTGAAAATCATCGTTATTTTGATTTAAGACGTGCTTTATTGCCATTAAATGAAACGGTAAAAGGGGTAAAGGTTATTAAAAATGATGATGGTTCATTTCAATATGAAACTTTTGATTTAGAGCCTAGGAATTTTAATGACATTAAGTATTACTATGCACCACTTCCTTATGATGAATTAATAAAAAGTCCGAATCTAGTTAATAATTTAGGTTGGTAAAAAATAAAAATTATGAAAAAAGTATTTTTAATGAAACAATGTTTATTGATGTTTGGACTATTGCTTGTCCTAGCAACATCTTGTGAACCTTACGAAGATTTTATAAAAGATTTTGATACAACAACCGTTTATTTTGCAAGTCAGAAACCTTTACGAACTATTGTAGCCTATGAGGATATGCAATTTAAAGTAGGAGTAGCTTTGGGAGGCAAAAGGTCTAATGATACCGATGAATATGCAAATTTTGTTATTGATCCGTCTTTATTGAGTGATGTGGACGGGGCAAGCGGTTTCACTCTTTTACCTGAATCTTATTACACATTGAGCAATGCCAATAAAATGATTATACCAAAAGGAAAATTCATTGGTGATATTACGGTAACTCTAAATAGAGAATTGTTTACTACTGATGCTGATGCCACAACAAATACTTACGCCTTACCACTTCGGATAACAGAGTCATCTTTAGACTCTATTGGCGGTATTGGACCAGATGGCAATATTTTACCTTCACCAAAAGACCATACTATTCTTGTTGTTAAATATATTAGTCCATATCATGGTACTTACTACCATAAAGGGGCACAAAAAGAGTTGGATGCTTCTGGAGCAGTAGTAAATGAAGTGACGTATAACAATGCAGATTTGGTTAAAAACCAAACATGGGATTTAAAAACCATAGATAGGAACTCTGTAATTACACCAGGGGTAGGAGCTAATACGAACGAAAAATTTATAATGAATATTGATGAGACTACAAGTACTGTAAGTTTCGAGTTAGCTCCAGGATCAAATGTTACTGATTTTTCTGGAACAGGTACCTATAATTCTGTAACTAGAGCATTTAATATAGAATATAGTTATACCTTAAATGGGAAAGACTTTGAAGTTATAGACAGTTTAATTATAAGAAGACCACCAGAACAAGATTTAGCTTTTGAGGAGTGGTAAATAGAATTAGTGTTAAAAAAAACAGAGCTACTGCTCTGTTTTTTTTTGCACTTCATAAATGTATTATATAAAAAAAGGTAGAAATATGGAACGTTTTAATAAAGCTGTTTTTTTAGTTAACAAGGGTTTCAACATTTGGTCCGAACAATAAAAGTAATATTGTTTTTAATTGTGCACCGACTCGTTCACGTAATAAACGATAGGCTTTGGCAAGGTGTCCTTCAACAGTTTTAATAGAAACGTTTAGGTGCTCTGCAATTTCCATATTAGTGAGTCCGTCTTTCTTGCTTAATAGAAAAATTTTTTTGCATTTCTTGGGTAATTTTTCAATCCCCTTGTTTACACAAGCAATCTTTTCTTGTAATAATTGAGTATTGTTTTCATCAATAAATTCATCAAGCGCTTCAGTGTAAAGGCGTTCTAAAGCAAAGGTTGTTCGCTTTTTATGATATTGATTTATAAACTCATTATACGTGGTTTTGTATAAAAAACTTTTGATTGAGTAATTCGAGTTTAAGCGTTTCCTATATTCCCAAGTTTTTAAAAAAACGTTTTGAACAACATCTTCCGAACTATCACGATCATTTGTTAAGCTCAGCGCATAAATAAATAGAGGTTTATGATAAAAAGTCACTACGTAAACATACGCGCTTTCTATACCTCTTTTAAGGTGTTCTATCAATTCTGTATCATTTGTGTAAACGTAAGCCATAATTAAATTCGTATTCGAAGGTGTGTAAATATCATAAAATAATAATAGAAAGTAAAAAAAAATATTAAAAAAGCAAGGGTTTGTAAATTCTAGCTTGTAATATAATAAAGAACATTAATTAATAATGTCATTTTGAAAACTTAAATTAGTGTTCTTATCATCATTTTACTGTGAAAATATCATGACTAATTAATATTCAAAATATCTAACAAATTGAGAGCAATTAATATTCAAGGAAAAATCAAAGTAGCAACCAATTTTAAAATTTTGAAAACCGAAAAATTATAGGTAGTAATAAAATAAGAAAAAAAGGAACGGAGACTAAACATTTGGCGGTGTGAAACTCTCGTTCCTTTAATAGAGTATCAACTAAACTAATGTCTAACTAACACAATACAAATTTATGGAAATTAAATTAATTAATGTCCCTTTTCTATTCAGAAAAAGGGTATTAACGATTATGAAAGTGTTTGTCTTTTTAATCTGTACATCCACTTTTTCACTTACCAACACAAAAGCATTCGCTCAAGAAAAGATAATAATTGATAAAGATAAATTAGTAACTCCAAATTATGTCTTTAAAATAATAAAAAGGCAAACCAATTTCAGTTTTGTTTACCCAAAAAATCTATTTGAGAATGGGGGCAAAATTCAATTAATAAAAGGTGAGGTTTTTGTTATAGATTTGATATCGAAGGTTTTATCAGGAAGTAACTTTAGTTTTGAAGTTACTAATAATAACACCATTTATATAAAGAAGAAGTTAAAGGTGTCTGATGATGTTCAACAAATTGAAGTTAAGGGTGTTGTTACTGATGAGATTGGGCAACCATTGCCAGGCGCAAATATTATAGAAAAAGGGACTGTCAATGGAACTCAAAGTGATTTTGATGGTAATTTTATAATAACTACAACGAGTGAAAACACCGTTTTAATCGTATCTTATGTAGGTTACAAAACCAAAGAAGTTCAAATTCAAGGAAACAAAACCAGATTAAGTATTAAATTGAAAGAGGACGCGGCTAGTTTGGACGAAGTGGTTATAGTTGGTTATGGTACTATAAAAAAATCAGATTTGACAGGTTCTGTAACCTCAGTTAAATCTGAAAGAATTACAGAAACACCTGCCGTAAGGTTGGATGATGCATTACGAGGAGCAGCTTCGGGTTTACAGATAACTCCCACATCATCTCAACCTGGTGCAGCAGCCAGTATAAGAATTAGGGGAACAAACTCCATAAACGGTAATAGTTCACCATTATTTGTAATAGACGGTTACATTGGTTCTGGTAATAACGTTTTTATAAACAATAATGACATTGAATCAATCGAAGTGCTTAAGGATGCATCTGCTACTGCTTTGTATGGTTCTAGAGGTTCTGCCGGTGTGATATTGATTACTACAAAAAGAGGTAAAGCAGGTAAACCAAAGATTAACTACGATTCTTTTGTATCTATGACGTCTCCTCAAAGACTGTTATCCATGTTAAACGCTAGGGAATATGCTGAATTTCAAAATGAGGTAAAAGGTTCAGAAGTTTTTGATGTAGATTCTTTTGGTAAAGGAACCAATTGGCAAGATGAAGTTTACAAAAATTCTGCAATCACAACAAGTCATACGCTTTCGGTGTCAGGTCAGGAAAAAAGTACTAATTACTACATGTCTGGAAATTACTTAAACCAAGAGGGTATTTATGTTGGTAGTGAACTAGAGCGATTTCAAACACGAGTAAACTTGGATACTAAGATTGGTGATAAATTAAAGATTGGATTAAATATTAACTATGCTAAAACAGAATCTGCCCCTTACTCTAGCAGAATAACAGATGTAGCTGGATATTTGCCAACATTGCCTGTAAGAGATGAAAACGGAGAGTTTACTATTCAAACTTTTACAGGAGAAGTGACCAATGATAATCCTATAGGTATTGTTTCTCAAAGTCAAAGAGTTAATGATTTATCAAACTTATTGATGAATGTTTACGGTGAGTATGAAATTTTAGATGGTTTAAAATATAAATTAAGTATAGGTTCCGATAATACTTGGACAACATTAAAGAGTTATGATCCTTCTACGCTTTTTAGCGAAGTAATTACAAAAGGAACAGGTAGTATAACCAATCGTTTGAACAGAGGATTTTTGATAGAAAATACTTTGACATATGACAAAGAATTTGGAGACCATAGTTTTAATGCTTTAGCAGGTTATACAAGACAAACCATAAAAGATGAGTCAAGTTCTGTTTCTACTTCAGGTTTTGTTTCTGATGTAATTGGTTTTAACGATCTTTCTGCTGGTGAAGTTTTTGAGAATTCCACTTCAAGTGCAAGTGAATTTGGTATAGTGTCCTATCTTGCCAGAATAAACTACAATTATAAGGGAAGATATCTACTTACTCTTAGTAGTAGAGTAGACGGCTCTTCTAACTTTTCTGAAGGTAATAAACATGGCTTTTTTCCTGCAATTGGAGCAGGTTGGAATGTAGGCAGTGAATCTTTTATGGATGAATCTGTTTTTACAAACTTAAAATTACGTGCTAGTTATGGTATCTTGGGTAATCCAGCTGCTGGAAACAGCTCGTTATCAAGGTTAGAAGTCGGATTTCCCTACACATTTGGAACTGGAGGAGCCATAAGTAATAGTATACAATTAACCACAATAGGTAACCCAAATTTAAAGTTCGAGACTACGGAGCAATTAGATCTTGGTTTTGATTTTGGCTTTTTTTCTAACAAGCTTCAGGGGTCATTAGATTATTACCACAAAACAACCAATGATTTATTTACGCAAAGAGAGATTCTTTTGTTATCAGGAGTAAATAACCTTTCAGTTATCTCAAACTTTGGTACTATGAAGAATCAAGGGGTAGAATTAAGCTTAGATGCCACTATATTAAATAAAGGTGATTGGATGATAGATGCTTCATTTAATATATCAACTAATCAAAATGAATTGGTTTCTATTCCTGAAGAGGACGGAGAACTAATAATAAATACCATTGGTATTGCAAGTGGAGAAAGATCAGCAATTCTAAGGGAAGGAGAACCAGTGGGGTCGTTTTATGGATTCAAAGCAGATGGTATTTGGAACAATCAAGCAGAAATAGACGCATCTGGAATCACAGCTGGACAAACATTGTTTCCAGGAGGTAAAAGATATCAGGACATTAGTGGTCCGGATGGTACACCAGATGGCATTATAGATGATAACGACCGAACAATTATTGGAGATGTAAATCCTGATTTTTTTGGTGGTTTTACTACTGGTATATCCTACAAAGGAATTGAACTTAGAACAGTGTGGAATTTTTCAGTGGGTAATGATATTTTCAATGAGACCAGTACAATTTTGGACAATGCATTTGATAACAACGTTTCTGCTATTTATGCAGATCGATGGACTCCTCTTAACACAGATTCTAATATAGTTGGAGTAGAAGGACTTAACCGCTCGTTTAAGTTTGCTGATACAGATATTGTTGAGGATGGGTCATTCTTGAGATTAAGAACTATTTCTTTGTCATATAATATACCCACCGATAAACTAAAATGGATGAGTGCTGCTCGTATATCTATTACTGGTGTAAATCAATTGTTGTTTGACAATTATAGTGGTTATGATCCAGAGGTATCAAGAAGGCTTGACGATGGTAGCGAAAGTAATACTCGTCAAGGCTATGATGCTTCTCAGGACCCTTCAACTAAGGCATGGACAGTTGGCATTAATCTTACATTTTAACCAAAAAAATGATATCAAAATGAAAAATTTAAAATATTTAATCATAATATTCCTATTCGCGGGATTAAGCTCTTGCGAAGACATCATTACAGAAAAGCCTCTTGATTTTTTAGCACCAGGAGTTTATCCATCTTCAGAAAGTGATGCCATAAGTGCATTGACAGCAGCATATGCGAATCTACACAGAAGGTGGTCAAATTGGCATCACGCCACTACGGGTACAGATATGGCTGTACATGGCACACATAACCGAGGACGTCAAGGTGTTTGGTATACTAATCTTACTCCAACAGATGCTTGGGCAAGTAGTATGTACATAGATAACTATCAAGGTATCGCAGCAGCTAATTTAGTAATAAGTGAGGTTCCTTCTATAGACATGGATCCAGAATTAAGAGATCGTATTGTTGCCGAGGCTAAATTTTTGAGAGCTTTCTACTATTTCGAATTAAAGAATTTTTATGGAGGTGTTGTAATTATTGATAGTCCTGTAACAGGAGAAATAGCTGGGGGTGTTACTAGAAGCACAGTAGACGAAGTAAATGAGTTCATAGAGCAAGACTTAATTGATGCTATTCCTGCATTACCAGAATCTTATTCAGCAAACGATCTTGGTCGTGCAACTAAATGGGCAGCAACAGCTTTACTTGGTAAAGTGCATTTGTACCAAAAAGAATGGTCAGAAGCTATTTCTAGATTTGATGAAGTAATCAACTCGGGAGCTTATGGTTTAGTAGCGGACTACAATGCTTTGTTTCCTCAAGCTAATGAATATCTTAAACTACCAGGTGTAAATGGTGACTTAGTTACTGAAGTAATTTTTGATATCCAATTTCAATTGGATATTCGAACTACTGGTATGCAAAGTGCTACAGGTTCCAGAGATAGTAACATTTTTAATGCACAGGATGGTATAGGGGGTGGTTTTGAAAATTCACTTCCTACCCAAACATTTAAAAGCAATTTTGAAAATGGAGATAAGCGCTTAGCTATAAGTTATGTAGAGGTTTTGCCACCAGATGCTGAAGGTGAAACAGAAGACAACATATTAGTATCCCCAATTTCAACAGGTTATGGTCCCATAAGTGGTAAATATATAAATGCAGATGGAGATAGAGTTAGCAGTAATGAGCTCCTTTTAAGATATGCCGATGTGCTTTTGATGAGAGCAGAAGCAGAAAATGAGCTGAACGGACCAATAAACGCTTACCAATATATTAACCAAGTGCGCCAACGTGCAGGAGTACCCGATTTAACAGGCCTAAGTAAAGAGGATTTTACAATTGCTTTACGTAAAGAAAGATTAACAGAACTTTCATTTGAAGGGCATAGAAAGCATGATCTTATCCGTTGGGGTATCTTCCTAGAGACAGTAAGAAATAGCACTGATCGACTATTAAGAGATTTTGTAGGTCGAAACATTAAAGATCACAATGTGCTATTGCCTATACCAGCTACTGAGATCGAAATTTCAAATAATACAATAAAACAAAACCCAAAATATTAATAATAGCATTGTTTAGTTAGCTTGAATTGGGTATCGAAAAGCACTTTTTCGGTACCCAATATTGAACTACAATTTATATATAAGTACCTATTTAGTTCAACACTTGTAGGTGCCAAGGTTTTTATTAATCCTATCAATTCCTTAAAATATTTTTTATTATGCGAAAACAGTATTTTTATTTAATAGCACTTTTATTAGGGTTTTTTTTGTTGGAATCATGTGAAAATTTCAAAAAAAAAACAAAAGTAGAAATGGAGTCCAAGCCCAATGTAGTGTTGTTTGTAGTAGATGACCTTGGCTGGACAGATATGGGGGCTTACGGAAGCGATTTATATCAAACACCAAACGTTGATAAATTAGCAAGTGAAGGTGTTTTGTATACTGATGCCTATTCAGCATGTACTGTATGTTCGCCTACACGGGCTAGTATTCTCACAGGTAAATATCCTGCCCGAATTAATTTAACAGATTGGATTACTGGACACGTAAAGAAATATGGCAAAATAAAAATACCAGAATGGAATCAAGAACTATCACAAGATGAATACACTTTGGGAGAAGCATTCCAAGATAATGGCTACGAAACGTTTCATGTAGGAAAGTGGCATTTAGGCGAAGAAGAAAAAAACTGGCCAGAACACAACGGTTTTGATGAAAATATTGGTGGGTTTAAAGCGGGGTCGCCAGCAGCTCATAGTGGAGGAGGTTATTTTAGTCCTTATAATAATCCGAGGCTAAATGATGGGCCAGATGGAGAGTATTTAACAGAACGGCTTACAAATGAAGTTGTTAAACTAATAGATGACAATCAAAAAAAGCCGTTTTTTATAAATTTTTGGTTGTACAATGTCCATACGCCACTTGAGGCTAGTCAAGAAAAGGTTGATAAATATAAAAGTATTGTTAATCTTGAAGGGCACCATACGAATGTAACTTATGCAGCTATGGTGGAGCATATGGATGATGCTTTAGGTAAAGTTGTAAAAACCTTAAAAGAGAAGGGGTTAGATGAAAACACAATTATCGTTTTTACAAGTGATAATGGCGGTTTACGTGGGAATTTTGAAAATGATAGAAGAAAAGTTACCGACAATTTCCCTCTAAGGTCAGGCAAAGGAGATATCTATGAAGGTGGTGTTAGAATTCCACTTATTATAAAATGGCCAAATAAAATTAAATCAGGAGTAACAAGGAATACCATGTCCATTTCTGCAGATATATACCCGACTTTAATGGGACTTGCTAATCTTAAGTTTCCAGAAACAAAATCACAATATTTTGATGGTGTTGATTTATCAAATGAATTATTAAATCAACAGAAAGTAAAAAGAGAAACCGTTTACTGGCACTACCCACACTATCATCTTGAGGGTGCAACGCCCTATAGTGCCTTGCGTCATAAAAATTGGAAATTGATTTATAAGTATGAAACCAAGCAATATGAGTTGTATGATTTGAAGACAGACATTGGAGAAGAAGAAGATTTAAGTCAAATAAACCCAGAAAAGTTGAAAGAACTTAGTGAGTTACTTCATAAATGGTTGCAAGATACAGATGCTCAGATACCTGTTTTAAATGAAGCATTTGATGCAGGCAAGGAGGATGAATGGAGCATATCTGCATCTGCAACAAACTAATTTTAACTAACAGAATTCAGCCGAAACAAATGAAAGCTTTAATTGTATTCTTATTAAGTGTTATATGCTATCAAACAGGTTTTTCTCAAAACACGATTACGATTCCTTTTGGGGCCGATCAGAAAATTGTCTACAACCTAGATACAGGAAAAGCTACTTATATTAGCTTTAAAACGCGAATAAATAATTTTTATTCCGAAGCTAAAATCCCGAATACCATTAGTAGTAAAATGTACAAAACCAGAACGCACCGTGTTTCTGGCGATTCTACTATTGTTACAAACACATCTCCTGATTTACCTACAATGCATCAAATATTTATTGCTGATAATGAAAATCAGTTGCATATGATTGTGACATTAGAGGGCAAGGAAGCATTATCTACAAATTATATAGCACCCATAGTCGCTAAAGGGAAAAAAGCACTAGATATTAGTTATGTAATATCTAATCCAAGGGTGATTATTATGCCATCAATTCAGCAAAATACTATGCGCTGGAAGTATCCGAGTATAAATAGTTCGGGTCTTAGTTATGGTGTAACTGCATTCTACGAAAACGAAAACAGACATGGAACGGTAATAGGAGCTTTAACCCATGATAATTGGCGAACAGGCATTCAGTTTTCTGGTAATGATGATACCTTAAATAACTTAGAAGTTATATGCGGAGTAAAGAGCGAAAGGGATGTTGTGGAACACGGAGAAGTAACTGGGAAAACAATTTCGTCTGCTACCATTTTTGTTGGTTCTTACCAAGATTACAGAGATGGCTTAGAATCGTTTGGAAAAGCAATGGCAGCACTTACTCCAAGAGAATCCAGAGCTACCAGTTTAACACACGACCAAAATACAGTACTTAGTTGGAAATCTTGGGGTAATGGAGCAAACAAGAAGGATAATACATTAGAGAAGTTGTTTAAGGTTAGTGATCGTATAAAGGATTCTTTGGAAACCAAAGGATTTGAAAATAATCAGGGCAAAGTTGTAGTACAACTAGCGGGGATGTTTTTGAAACAATTCACACGGGAAGAGCATTTTAAATTTGCCCAGCACGTAAAAGCTAACAATCAAATTCCAGGTTGGTACAACTGTACCTGGTTGTATCCAGGATGGGCAAGAGATGATACAAAAGTAACGCCTACTTCAAAATGGACTTTTGGAGATATCGCACTGAGAGATGATAATGGAGGTTTTTTGATGACGCCTAAATTAAATGGTAAAGTTCAGAAATCACTGGATCCGACACATCCTGGTACCCTAGAACGTTTTGATTACCTCCTTAAAGAATATATTGCACAAGGGTTCGAATATATAAGACTGGATTTTGCTCAATTTGGAGCAGTAGAAGGAAACTACTATAATAAAGAAATTACTACAGGAGTTCAGGCTTATAACTATGGCATGCGGTATATTCATAAAATACTGCAAGGAAAGGTGCATGTGAATTTAGCAATTTCGCCGTATTTTCCTTATCAATATGCGCATTCCCGAAGAATTTCTGGCGACACAAAATATACATTTGAAACGGTAGAGTATGAACTGAATGCCCTTGCTGGAGGTTGGTGGTTGGGGAACGGAATTCTTTATGACAATTTAGATCCAGGTGATGTAGACTTCCATAAGGAAGGAGAACATCCAAATATAGCCATGTCCAAAGTAAATGGCGCTGCAATTACTGGGTTTTGCCAAAGTTCTGATGATTGGTTGGATGATCATCGATTTGGAATAACTCAAAAGTATTTTACAAATCCCGATGTTTTAAAAGTATTAAATAAAGGAAAAAGTTTTAGACCCTTAGATATAGATTCTGAGAATACTCCTAATGTGTTTTACCTTAAAGAAGAAGGCACGGATGCAATATACGTTGCCGTTTTTAATCACACGACTAATCCGCTTACGGTGTCTTTTGACTTTAACAGAATGGTTAAAAACGCAAAATCTGATTTCAAACTTTTTGATTTGTGGACAAAAGAGGAGTCTGTTAAACCGAGTTCAGGTAATTGGACTTTTGATTTAGTAGCAAAAGGTTCAAAGCTGTATAAGGTAAATCCTATTAAAGAAAAAATTTAATTTTAAACTAATTATCGAAGGCTCTAGATATGAAAACAAGCATAGATAAAATTCAATTAAGTGTTCTATTACTTTGTGTCAGTTTTTGGGGCTTAAATGCGCAAGTAATTCAAATTGGTACAGATAATACATCTTTAATCTATCATATTTCAAAAAACAAAGTGTATCAGTTTTATTACGGTAAAAATCTTCAATCTTTAAAAGGGATTGAGAAAATGAAGCCTTTTTTTAACGAAGCCTATCCCTCTTTTGGAAACGGAAGTTCTGATGAAGTTGGAATAATAGCTGTGCATGCTGACGGAACAATGGCTACTGATTTAATTTATCAGTCGCATGAACAAAATACGAATGTAAATATTCAGAATACAACAATACACTTAAAGGATGAGAAACTGCCATTTTTTGTTGATTTGCATTTTAAGGCTTATCAAAATGAAGATGTGATTGAACAATGGACCACTATTTCACATAAAGAAACTAATCAAGTGCGGTTAGAACAGTTTGCTTCTTCAGCTATTAGTTTCAAAGCCGAAAGTTATTATCTGACCCATTTTAACGGGAGTTGGGCACGCGAGATGCGAATGAGTGAAGAGCGCTTAACAAATGGCATAAAAAACATAGAAACCAAACGTGGCGTTCGTACTACAGAATATGAAAATCCGTCTTTCATTCTATCACTAAATCAGGAAGCACAAGAAAATTCAGGGGAAGTTGTTTTCGGGTCACTAGCTTGGATGGGCAATTACAGACTTTCCTTTCAATTGGACGACCAAGATCGTTGCCAATTAACAGGAGGGATCAATCCATTTGCTTCAGGGTATTCATTAAAACCAAACACTGTTTTTGAAACACCTCGAATGGTACTTACATACAGTTCTGAAGGAAAAAATAGGGCATCCATAAATTTACACCGTTGGACAAGAAAATATAATTTACAAGATGGAAACGAAATACGTCCTATTGTTTTAAACAGTTGGGAAGGCGCATATTTTAGTTTTTATGCCGACAAGTTGAAATCGATGATGAATGGCGCTGCTGAAATGGGCGTGGAAGTTTTTGTGCTTGATGATGGCTGGTTCGGGAATAAGTATCCGAGAAATTCTCCTAAATCTGGTTTAGGAGATTGGCAAGTCAATAAAAAAAAGTTACCCAATGGAATAGATGATCTTATCAGTCATACTGAAAAATTGGGAATGAAATTTGGTATTTGGGTAGAGCCAGAAATGGTAAACCCACAAAGTGAATTGGCAAAGAATCATCCCGATTGGATATTACAAAGAATGAACGGGAGGGAACCATTATTACAACGTAATCAATTACTGCTCGACCTTTCTAATCCTAAAGTACAAGATTTTGCTTTCGGTGTTATTGACGAATTATTAATTAAGCATCCGCGTATTAAATATATTAAATGGGATGCAAATAGACATGTACAAAATTTTGGTTCTACTTACCTGAAAGAGGGAAACCAATCGAACCTTTGGATTGAGTATGCTCGCGGATTAGAATCTGTTTTTAAACGTTTAAATGGAAAATATCCTAATGTTATTTTTCAGGCTTGCTCTTCGGGAGGCGGTCGAGTTGATTTTTCATCTATGAAATATACCCATGAATTTTGGGCTAGTGATGATACCGATCCTTACGAGCGCATTTTTATTCAATGGGGAACGAATCACTTTTTTCCACCAATAGCTACAGGTGCTCATATTACAAAATCGCCTAATCATCAAACAGGTAGGGAAACATCTTTAAAGTTTAGATCTGATGTTGCCTTTGGGGGGCGCTTGGGTATTGAGTTGAGTCCTGATGATTTAAAACCGGAGGAGCTGGAGTTTTCTAAAGAAGCCGTTAAGCTCTACAAAGAAATAAGGTCGGTTGTCCAATTCGGCGATTTGTATCGTTTACAATCGCCTTATGACAATGACGGCTATGCGTCTATCAATTATGTTTCAGGAAATAAAGATGAAGCTATATTAATGGTTTATAGTCATGATTTCCATCGAAGATACGAGCGTAATTTTGTTCGACTGCAAGGCTTGGATACATCTGCAAATTATCGAATTACAGAAGTTAACAAAGTCGCTAATAAATCACATATTGAATTTAATGAAGACATCGTTTCTGGCGGCATTTTAATGAACAGAGGCATTAAAGTAGATTTAAAGAAACCACTTGAAAGTGCCATTTTTCAACTTAAAAAAGTTTCACAATAAATGTTTTTACTGATAAAAAATATAAAAAATTTGAGGCTAATAGCACTAGTCTATCTATCTATTCTAACTAGTTGTGGTCAAAAAGTGCCATCGCCAAAAGGGAATAACAATGAGCGCCCAAACATTATCCTTATTATGTCTGATGATATGGGCTATTCAGATTTGGGATGTTACGGAGGCGAAATAGATACCCCTAATCTTGATGCGCTTGCAAATAATGGTTTACGTTTCACACAGTTTTATAATGGCGCAAGATGTTGCCCCACAAGGGCAAGTTTAATTTCTGGGTGTTATCCCCATCAAACTGGAATTGGTCATATGACCAACCCTCATAATAGTGATGAATATGATTATGGCGTTCCAGAATATCGTGGATTTCTTAGTAAGAATAATGTAACCATTGCAGAGGTTTTAAAAGATGCAGGATATACAACTTTAATGACAGGTAAATGGCATTTAGGAGACGCTAACAAATCTCAATGGCCTTTGCAACGTGGGTTTGATAAGTATTATGGCATTCTAGAAGGTGCAAGCAATTATTTTAAGCCAAAATACCCGCGTGGTATTACATTTATGAATGATACTATTACCGAAAAGGCAAAGGACTATTACACAACTGATGCTTTTACAGATTATGCTATTAAATTCATAGATGATTCAAAACAAGAGGATAAAGAAAAACCATTCTTTTTATATCTAGCATATACAGCTCCGCATTGGCCAATACAAGCACCCCAGAAAATAGTTGAAAAATACAAAGGAAAGTATCTTGAAGGTTGGACTAAACTTCGTGAAACTCGTTATGCACGTATGAAAGCATTAGGTGTTATTGATGAAAATTGGGAATTAACATCTCAAGATTCACGTGATTGGAATTCGTTAAGCGATGAGCAAAAGATTGAAATGGATACCCGTCGTGCCATTTATTCTGCCATGGTAGATCGCATGGATCAAAATATTGGAAACCTCGTCAATCATTTAAAAACACAGAATATGTTTGATAATACACTAATTATTTTCCTTAATGATAATGGTGCTTGCGCCGAGTTCTCTGAATTGGGAAGCGGAAATCCAAATCATCTGGAAACTAAAAAAGCTTACAATGCGCTTTCTTATGGCAGAGCATGGGCAAACGCTTCAAATACGCCTTATAAAGAATATAAACATTGGACGCACGAAGGCGGTATTGGTACGCCGTTTATTGTGCATTGGCCAAAAATGATTTCAAAAGAAAATCAAGGAAAAATAATCTCTGAATATGGTTTTTTGCCAGATATCATGGCCAGTTGTGTTGATGTTGCACAGACAAATTATCCTAAAGCATATGAAGGAAATACTATTGTTCCTGCTTCAGGGAAAAGCTTAGTTCCGCTTTTTAAAGGTGAAAATAAACAAATTCATAACGAACCTATTTTTTGGGAACATGAAGGAAATAAGGCGGTTCGTTTGGGCAAATATAAATTGGTTTCTAAATGGGAAAAAGAGAAGGAAACCAATTGGGAATTATATGATATGGAAACCGATCGTACAGAAATGCATAATCTAGCAAATGTTAGACGCGAAAAGGTTGATGAATTAAGAAGTATGTATGATCATTGGGAAAAGGAAAAATCGGTATTTGCTTATAGCGAAGTTTTGAAAATAAGGGCTGAAAAGAAGAAGAACAGAAATAAAAACAAAAAATAATATGGAGTTATTTAATGCATCAATTAACAAGCATGTTTTACTATTCATGTCAATTTTTGTCTTCAGTCTAACTGCTCAAAGTCAAAAAAATAAAATAACCATAGATTATAGTGATTACAAAACGTCTTGCGGCGTTGAGATTAGTGATAATGGGGACTTAATTACAGCAAAGTGGACACATGGTTCTAAAACCAATTTTGTAAGTTTTAGAGTAAGACCATTAAAGAAAATAACATGGATGAATCCTCAAAAACCTTTAATAAAATCAGTAGGTGTTATTGAGGATGGAAAAATGATTGAGCTTTTTGAAAATCTTCAGCCAGAGTATGCTTTATTTTTAGGAGAACGTAGTCTGGAAAAAAGAGATGGATGGCAAGTGTTTTTTGATTATCCTTATTTAAGATCGTATGACATTCAAAAATCTATTTTAGATACTAAAAAGGTTAAAGTTTCAAGTACCGGACATAGAGCAACAATTTCTTTTGTAGGTTTTAAGGCAGGCGAATTTCAGGGAGATTTAAATTTCACTTTTTATAATAATGGCGCTTTGATGAAAATGGAGGCAGCCATGTCTACAAATGAAAATCCTAGAGCCTATTTATACCATGCAGGCTTTTCAACTTTGGAAAACAATGTGGAAAATATAGTATGGCAAAACACTCAAGATGAGATAGAAAAGCAATTGGCAAATGATGATTTTGCAACCCCTAAGCGAACACGATTTAGAGCAGTTATTGCAGAAACGGAACTAGGGTCCATGGCTACATTTCCATCGCCTCATAGATTTTTGCCTCCCTTGGATGGCGTAGGGAATTATGGTTATAATTGGTCAGGTCAGAATTATCTTGATTTATTTAACGGATATGGTTGGGGCGTGCGGCAACCTGTTTTTGGAGATAAGCGTCAGGTGCCATGGATTAGCGCACCACCCACAACCATTCAGAAAATGGACATGTTCTTGTATTTTGATAATAAGAAAGCAGATGCTGTATTAAATGAAGTTAAAAAATACACGCACAACGATCAGTTTGTTGATGTTCCTGGATATAAAAAAATGACCAGTCATTTTCATGTTGAGCATACTTTGAATTTAGTAGACAAACAAAAGGAATTAAATACCACAGCAATTCCCGATGATTTTGTGAATCCTGAGTTTGTTCAGTTCTTCAAAAAAATGGGTGTAGATATTGTCCACTTGGGAGAATTTCATACAGGTGGAACACCAAAACTAACTAGAGAAAAACGTCTTCCTTTATTAAAGTTGATGAATTCTGAATGCGAAAGATTATCTACAGATGACTTTTTATTATTACCAGGAGAAGAGGCTAATGTGCATCTTGGTGGTCATTGGATGGCACTTTTCCCAAAACCTGTGTATTGGGTTTTAAATAATAAAGAAGAAAAGCCATTTGTAGAAGATGTAAAAGGCTATGGTAAGGTTTACCATGTGAGTAGTCAAGATGATATTTTAAAATTGTTTGAGAAGGAAAACGGGCTTATATGGGTAGCTCATGGACGTATTAAAGGCTCAGCCGGATATCCTGATAAATATATGGATCAAGATTTTTATAAATCAGATCGCTATTTAGGTGGCGGATGGAAGAATATGCCAGTAGATCTTTCAGACGATAAAATAGGATCTAGGGTATTTACCCTACTTGATAATATGAATGATTGGGGACACAAAAAATATGTTTTAGGAGAAGTAGATGTGTTTGATATTGAAAACGATTATGAACTATATGGCGCTATGAATATCAACTATGTTAAACTGGGTAAGTTACCTCGTTTTAAAGAAGGCTGGAAACCTATTCTAGAAACACTGAGTAGCGGAAATATTATTGTCAGTACGGGTGAGATTGTTCTCAAAAACTTCACGGTAAATAGCGTAGAAAGTGGAGGCGTTCTAAAATTAAGAAACGCTAAGAGGGTTGAACTTAAAGCGGAATTATCGTGGACGTTTCCTTTAAGAGTTATTGAAATCATAACAAGTGATGGTAAAAGTATAGACAGGTTGAAAATTGATTTATCAAAAACGGATGCTTTTGGTTCAAAGGAGTTTGTAAAAGAACTGAACTTGAATGGAAAAAAATGGGTGCGAATGGAAGTTTGGGATGTTGCAGGGAATGTTACGTTCACACAACCTATTTCAATAGAATAATAAATATATATAAATACTAATAAATATGAAAATGAATCGAATAAAATTATTGCACAATAGTTTTCTTATCCTTTTAGGGTCTGTAAGTGTTTTTCTTGTGGCTTGTAACTCTAGTGAAGGGAAGAAAAAGTTAAATACTATTCCTGAAATAATAGATGTCAACACTTTTAAAAGTGAAGGTTTGATTATGCTTGAAGAACAAGATCTTAAGCCTAATGCCGACGGAATAATTTCTGACATAAAGTTAAATTTAACGCCTTTTGATAAAGGGATATACTACCGTCCGTTTAGCGAAGGTATAGCTTCTGGAAATAGAATGGAACCACTTTGGTTTGATAATGTTTCAGAACTTTCTAATTACAAAAAAATAGCACCACGTTGGGATGATTTCATGAACCTAGGCGCATTTTTAATGTTAAAAAAAAACTCAGGAAAATATCTTGTAATCTTACCTATAGTAACAGCTTCTATCGGGAATACCTTTGCTATTTATAATGATACGATTCATTTAAGAATGGCGACTTATGGTACAAAAACAGAGCATACAAAAGCACCACTTCTGGCTTATGCAGAATCTGAAAATCCTTATGAAGCGACACGAAATGCTTGGGAACTAGCAAAGAATGCAGAGGGAGTTAAAGGCCATGTAAATTGGCGTTCAGATAAAGAATACGCAGAACCTTTTAAATATTTAGGCTGGTGTTCTTGGGAACATTTCCGTACGGATATTAATGAAGAAAATATTCTAAAATCAATTAGCGATATTAAAAAAAGTGATTTGCCGTTCCGTTGGGTATTGGTGGATGATGGGTATTTAGATGAAGAAAATAAACGATTGATTTCTTTTGGGGTAGATAAAGAAAAATTTCCAAATGGATGGGAGCCTATCACGAGTCAAAAAGATGAAAAGATTAAGTGGATGGGAATTTGGAGAAATATGCAAGGTTATATGAAAGGGATCTCTCCAAAACATACCATGGAAGATTTGCGTGAGCATATCACAAAGGTAGAGTATAAAGGAGACACACATTACATGCCGAAAATAAATCCAGAATCTGCTGAAGCTTTTTATAACGCTATGACTTCAGATACAAAAAATGCAGGTTTTGATATCATTAAAGTCGATTTTCAGTCTGATAATTATCGCTATAACAAGGGGAGTGAAAATGCCATCCGTGGAGTGCATTATAACAATATGGCGTTAGAAGATAATGTTATAGAGCATGATTTGGATTTAATCAATTGTATTGCACAGCAAAACTTTAATGTTTTTAATCATAAAGCTAGTGGTCTTATCCGCAGTAGTATTGATTATAAAACCACTATGGATAGAATAGATTTAACGGTGGTTCAAAACTTTACCAATGCGTTTTGGTTAGGTCATCTTTATTGGTTAGATCAAGATATGTTTCATACCAGTTTTAAAGAAACGGCTCGTTTAATGGCAACGTGTAGAGCATTGTCTGGAGGCCCTGTTTATTTATCAGATGAAACTACGCATATTGATGATACGCACTTAAAACCAATCATTTATAATGATGGTAAAATAGTGGGCACTTTGGCTCCAGGTGTTCCGTTGCCAGAAAGTATGATGATAGATCCGTTTACAGGCAAAGAATTATTTAAAGTTATAGCACCGTTAGAAAACAAAACAGCATCTATTCTTGCGGTTAACTTGAATCGTGATGTAAAACTTAAAGGATCTGTTTCTATAGAGGATTATCCATTTGCAGGATCTATGATACAACCTAATGAGGGATTATGGGAAATCCCACAAGAAGGTATCCTATTATATGATAGTTTCAATAAAAACGCTGTAGAATTAGTAGATGATTATACTTTTGAGTTGGAAACTCGTGAAGATAAACTACTTCAATTAAGCCCGATAACTAAAGGGTGGTCTGTTATTGGAAGACCTGATAAATACCTTTCAGCACAAACTTATAAATTAATAGATGTGTCTGCGGAAGAAATTACTATAAAATTAATAGAAGATGGCTCAATTCTTATTTGGTGTAAGGATAAAAAACCGGTGTCTAAAAACTTTGAATTTAAAATGCTCTCTAATGGATTGTGGGAAGGCATCATTTTAAAAACGGAGAAAACAGGGATTTATAAAATTACATCAAGATAATTATGATAACTAAGGCTTTTGCCTGTATGTATTTTCAAATGAAACCTTATAAAATGATAAAAACTAAAGTACTACTTATTTTAACAGCTGTAATGTTTGTTTTTATGACATCATTTTCATTTAAGCAACCAAAGATTTTGATTATTGGAGATTCCATATCGCTTGGGTATACACCCTTTGTAAAACAGCATTTGGCTGATAAGGCCATAGTGTCTCATAATCAAGGAAATGCGCAACATACAGGCAAAGGCTTAGCTAATATTAAAGATTGGGTAACTAAAGACGATTATGATATCATTCAGTTTAATTGGGGACTATGGGATTTGTGCTATCGAGATTTGAATTCAAAAAACCAAGGTAGACGAGATAAAATTAATGGAACCATAACATATAGTGTGGAGGATTATGCTGCTAATTTGGATTCTATTGTGTCTACTATAAAAGCACAAACCAAGGTAAAATTAATTTTTGTAACAACAACATATGTTCCAGAAAATGAGGCAGGAAGGTTTGAGGAAGATGTTATAAAATACAATAATGCCGCTAAAAAAGTTATGGAGAAACATGCTGTAGAAGTGAATGATATTTATAAAAAGTCCATACCGATTCATAATAAATATAAAAAAAAAACAGATGATGTTCACTATACAAAAGAAGGTTATGAAGCACTTAGCAAATTAATAATAGATTTTCTGGAAACTGAAATTAAAAAGTATTGATGCTTTTTTTAATTGAATAGAGTAATTATTTAAAAAATAAACATGAAAAAAATCAAAAACATAACTCTATATGCTGTTTTAGTCAGTTTGACTTTTATGTCTTGTAAACATAAGGCAGCAGAAAAAACTATAGAAAAAACAAAACCCAATGTTATTTTATTACTGGTAGATGATTTAGGTTATAAAGATGTTGGTTACATGGGCAGCAAATTTTATGAAACCCCAAATATTGATGCATTAGCAGCAGAAGGTATAAAATTTACCAATGCTTATGCTGCAGCGGCTATTTGTTCACCAACAAGATCTTCTATTTTAACAGGTCGTTATCCAGCAAGAACTGGTGTAACAGATTGGATTAAAGCTAAATTTCAAGTAAAAGGAGGCGATATGACGCCACTTCCTGAATATGAAGAGAATGAAGGTAGACTTTTAAGAACACCTTCCAATCCATATTGGATGGAAAATAGCGAGGTTACTATTGCAGAAGTCTTAAAAGATGAAGGATATTTCACCTGTCATATAGGAAAATGGCATTTAGGTTCTGATGTGTACTATCCTGAAAAACAAGGCTTTGATGTAAATATTGCAGGTTGTGATTTTGGACAACCTGGAAGTTATTTTGATCCTTATGCAAGTAAAAGAGTAGATGGTTTTCCTACGATGAAAGCCAGAAAAAAAGGAGAATATCTAACAGATAGATTGTCAGATGAGTTAGCAAATGTAATTCAGAATAATAAAGACAAACCGTTTTTTATCAATATGAATTACTACGCAGTTCACACACCAATTATGGGAAAACCAGAATTAGTGGATAAGTATGAAGCAAAAACAGCAGTAGATGATCAAGATAACGCAAAATATGCTGCAATGGTAGAAGGTGTAGATCATTCTGTAGGTAAATTATTAGATGTACTGAAAAAGGAAAATGTTTTAGATAATACAATTATTATATTTTTCTCTGATAATGGTGGATTATTAGGACCAACAAGTAATAAGCCACTACGTTCAGGAAAAGGGTATCCTTATGAAGGCGGCATTCGTGAACCTATGTTTGTGTATTGGAAAGGTAAAATACAGCCAGGTTCATTAACAGATTTACCAATTTCTAGCGTAGATTTTTTACCAACTATTTGTTCGCTTACCAACACACCTCTTCCAAACCATACTATAGATGGTAGAGATATTAGTAAACTTTTAAACAACGAAGCACTTTCTCAAATTCCTTTGTATTGGCATTTCCCTCACTACAGAGGTAAAGATATTGTGCCTTACAGTATAATAAGAGATGGCGATTGGAAACTGATAAAAAGATATGAAGGAAACGAATTTGAGCTGTTCAACCTAAAAGATGATTTAGGAGAAACCAAAGATATTTCAACAGAATTTCCTGGAAAAGTAACAGATTTAAACAATAAGCTTTTGCAGTGGCTAAAGGACACAAATGCCAAATTACCAATTTTGAAGAATTAGTTTGTTTTAAATTTCTAAAAAAGTTATTAGTAGTTTTTTAAGATAAACAAAAAAAACAGGATATATAAATATGACATATATAGCAAAATCAAATCGTTACAGTGAAATGATTTATCGCCGTTGTGGTAATAGTGGGCTTAAATTATCGGCGCTTTCGTTAGGCTTATGGCACAATTTTGGAGATGTTGATGTGGCCGATAATTATAAGAAAATAGTACATCTTGCTTTTGATAGTGGAATTACTCATTTTGATTTGGCAAATAATTATGGACCACCGCCGGGAAGTGCAGAAGCAAATTTTGGTAAAATTTTAAAGGAAGATTTCAAAGCTTACCGAGATGAACTGATTATTTCTACAAAAGCTGGTTATAGCATGTGGGAAGGGCCATATGGAGATTGGGGTTCTAAAAAATATTTATTTGCAAGTCTTGAGCAAAGTTTAAAACGAATGCAATTGGACTATGTAGATATTTTTTACCATCACCGTCCTGATCCTGAAACACCTCTAGAAGAAACGATGGCTGCTTTAGATTTGATTGTTCGTCAAGGGAAAGCACTATATGTTGGACTCTCAAATTATAGTGCTGAGCAAGTAGCACAGTCAATACCAATATTGAAACAATTAGGGACTCCTTGTTTAATCCATCAGCCTAAATATTCAATGTTTGAAAGGTGGGTAGAAGGTGGTTTACTCAATTTACTGGAACAAAAGGGTGTTGGATGCATTCCTTTTTCTCCTTTGGCACAAGGGTTACTTACAAATAAATATTTAAAAGGTATTCCTTCAGATTCCAGAGCTGCAAGAGGTGAATTTTTGAGAGAAGAACATATTACTCCTGAACTACTAAATAAAATTAAAGCGTTAAATGTTATCGCTGTTGAAAGAAATCAAACCTTGGCACAAATGGCATTGTCTTGGTTGTTAAAAGATGAAAGGATAACTTCTGTATTAATTGGAGCTAGTAAACCTGAACAGTTAAAAGATTCAATGAAGTGCTTGAACAATATTGAATTCAATAATGACGAATTAGATGCAATCGAAAATATTTTAAAGTCTTAAAAGAAATGAACTATAGAATATACTGCAAAAACATGAAAAACCTTTTATTTATCCTTACAATGTTGGGCATTGTTGGATGTTCTAATAATAAAGTTACGATTCCTTCTGATTCATCCGTAGAGGTTATTTCAAAGAAAGCCGGAGATCAAGGTAATGGATATTACCGAAACCCGATTATCATGGCTGGTGATATTGCCGATGTTGGTCTAATGCGTGTAGATAAAGATTATTATCTCGTACATTATTATACAGCGGCTCCAGGGCATCTTATGTGGCATTCACGTGATTTGGTTAATTGGGAACCTATAGGTAATATGTGGTCAGGTAAAGGTGGTGGTGGAGACATTTCAAAATACGGAGATCTTTTTTATTATTATCAGGATTATAGGAATGGTAGTGAAAATGGTATTTCGGTTAGAACAGCTCCCAATCCTTTAGGACCATGGAGTGTCCCTACTAAATTGGAAGGAATGAGGCATGATGTAACCGTTGGATCAGGTCCAGATGGGCGTCGTTGGGCTATTGCAGGTTTTGGTACTGGGATTATAAAGGAATTGACAAAAGATGGTAAAAGTTACCTGAATATTTCAGAAAGTAAATATAAAGGCTGGGATATTCCTAGTGATTGGGACATTGAGTGTAATTGTCTTGAAGGCTGGAATACATTTTATAAAGATGGTTACTATTACATAACGGCTGCTCAAGGCGGAACATCAGGTCCACCTACAAGTCATATGGTTATAGCTGCCCGATCTAAATCTATGGAAGGCCCTTGGGAAAACTCGCCACATAACCCTATTCTTCACACTTCTAGTGCCGACGAACCATTTTGGTCTCAGGGCAATGGAAGGCTAATTGACACACCCGACGGCGATTGGTATATGATGTATCATACGTATTTGAAGGATCGTATAAACCTTGGTAGACAAATTAATCTAGCACCTATAGAATGGACAGAAGATGGTTGGTTCAAAATCCCCGAGAATACTGATCTTGCTGGCCCCCTAAAAAAACCTAAAGGAGAAGCAGTAGCACATGGTTTTAAATTAACTGACGATTTCAAAGGACCTGAGTTGGATTTGAAATGGGGGTTCCCTGCACAAACTGCCGAAGGTAGATATCGATTTGCTGACGGTGGCATGTACCTGAAAGGAAATGGAGAAAGTGTAAAAGAATGTGTTCCAATGGTTATGCCAGTAACCCATACAGATTATGAATATATAGTTGAAATGACGGTGCCTGAGGGCGTTATTGGAGGTGCAACTATTTATTATGAGAAAAGCGTTGGTTATGCAGCATTAGGTCTAAAGGATGGTTTGGTTCAAACTTATATGGGGTTTCCAAATGGTCATAACATCGGATTCAAGGCGCCATTTGATAGGAATCACATTTTTATTAAAATGCAGTTTGAAGATGACTTGGTCAGAATGTTTTATAGTGCTGATGGTAAAGACTGGACTAAAGTAACCGCTACCAGAGAAGCGTCAGGATTAACTCGAAATGCCTTAGGACCATGGGAAGGATTAAGACCAGGGATATTTGCCTGCGGAAATGGAGAAGTGCTTATTCAAAATTTCGAATTGAAGCCATTGCCATAATTTAATAAATTCAATAACTAATCTAAAAATGAGAAAACAGATACTACTTTTTATAATTCTTGGAGTTTCTCCATTGGTTTTAGTAGCTCAGAACTTTTTTGTTTCTAAAGTAGCTTCTGAAAATCAACATATTCCTGATCAAGGAAACGGACTTTATAAGAATCCTATTTTTCCTGGAAAATATGGCGATCCAAGTATTGTTAGAGTAGACAAAGATTATTATGTAGCGTTCAGTAAAGGGGCTAATATATTGATATGGCACTCCCTCGATTTAGTGAATTGGGAGCCCATCAAAAGGCATCATTTACCTGAGGGCTATGATCGCGTTTGGGCGATAGATTTACAATATTTCAACAACAAGTTTCACATCTATATGCCAGTGGGTATCTACCCCGGAAAAAAACAGAATTTTATGGGAAATTTTGTGATAACAGCAGAGGATATAACTGGAGCTTGGAGTGACCCGATTAATTTGGAAATAGAAGCTCCCGAAACAGATAAAATAATTGAATTTCCAAATCCAGATAGTTTTTACAATGGTATTGATCCTGGATTTATCCAAACTCCTGAAGGAGATAAATACCTGTATTTAGGTCATGGTTTTGCCGTAGAATTAAATGATGAAGGCACTAAAGCCGTTTCAAAATTAAAACAATATTATACGGGTTGGGATATTCCAGAGTCTTGGATCGTAGAATGTAAATGTTTAGAAAGTCCAAAGTTGTTTTACAAAGATGGCTATTATTATATGGTTTCTGCTCAAGGCGGAACGGCAGGTCCTGCAACGGCTCACATGAGTATTGTTGCTAGATCTAAACAGCCCTTGGGACCTTGGGAAAATAGTCCACACAACCCATTAACGCATACCTATTCTCATGAAGAGCCTTTTTGGCATCAAGGGCATGGGACTGTTTTTAAAGCTGTCGACGGAAGTTGGTATACTATTTTTCACGGCAGAGTTAAAGGATACACAGAAATGGGTAGACCTACTTTCATAATGCCATTAGAATGGACCACTGATGGTTGGCCAGTTATTAAAGATCAATTACCAATACACGCTTTAATTCCTATGCCTAAAGGCGAAAAGGTAGCACATGGCATGCCATTGTCAGATAATTTCAATGGTAATGAACCTAGCATATAATGTGAGTTTAGTAATACTAATAAAAGTCTATTAAATTTTGGAAACGGAAGGTTACAAATTAGAAGTAAAAAAGTAGAATACAATGAAGCTTCAACCATTTCACAACGCGCAGTAAACCAAAGTTTTGAAGCCAGTGTTTTAGTAGAAATAAAACAAGGAGAGGGAATTGCAGGAATTAATCTTGGGAAATGGGGCATTGCTACCGATGGTGCATCTGTGTTCTGGGCAGTAGCAAGATCACGTGGTCAGCGTTTCCAAAGAAAAACACTGTCAAAACCGGGGAAAGTATGGCTAAAAATGGTGAATTATCGCAAGGATATTACCTTAATGTATTCAGAGGATGGAGTTAATTGGGAAAAATTTAAAGACAGTAATCGTGATGCCGATGCTTACAATATAAGTTTATTCAAATATGGGCAGGGAACGGCAGATTTTAAAGATTATAAATATATGGGATTAGAAACTGGATTTTAAAGATAGAAGTTCTTGAAAGTCATCAATAAAAACAAAAAAAATATCAATAAAAAATGAGAAGCATTAAATTAATTTCCTTAGTTGGAGTTTTATTCTTGCTAGTTATAGAATCAATCCATGCAGAGGTTAAACTTCCGGCTATTGTATCTTCAAATATGGTTTTACAGCGCAATACAACTATCGTGTTGTGGGGCTGGGCAGATGCTAATGAGAAGGTTACTATCAATGCCTCTTGGTTAGTTGAGCAGATTAATGTTCAAGCTGACAAGGAGGGTAGTTGGCGTATAGAGGTTAAAACAACCAACAGTAAAGCATCTCAATCCATAAAAATATATAGTGAAAATTCAGATATAATATTAGAAAATATCTTATTTGGAGAGGTTTGGTTGTGCTCTGGTCAATCTAATATGGAACAGCCTATAAAAGGCTATGAAGGGCAACCTACATTTGGTGCTGTTATGGCAACTGCAAAATCTAATAATGCCAATTTACGTCTCTTTACAGTTGATAAAGTGGGCTCAAAAACCCCGTTAAACACTATTGAAAAGTTTACAGGCTGGCAACAATCATCTCCGCTTAGTGTTTCAAATTTTAGTGCTGTAGCTTATTTCTTTGGTGAGCAACTTCAGGAAATTTTAGATTGTCCTGTTGGTATGATACATACTTCTTGGGGTAATAGTTCAGTTCAAGCCTGGATGAGTAAGGCCGTGCTAAGTTCACATCAAAATGTTAACCTAGATGATGTAGATATAACAAAGAGGACACAGCGTATTCCAACTGCATTGTTTAATTCAATGATAAATCCATTGATTCCCTATACAGTAAAAGGTGTATTGTGGTATCAAGGCGAGGCTAATCGTAAAGAACCTGAGCAGTATAAAACACTTTTTCCAGCCATGGTAAAAGATTGGCGAGCACGTTGGGAAATAGGAGATTTCCCATTCTACTATGTGCAGATTGCCCCATTCTTATATGGAAATAATGATGTGTTTCAAACGGTTGACAATAGTGCTTTTATTAGAGAAGCACAATTAGAATGTTTGGATTTAATTCCAAATTCGGGCATCGCTATTACGATGGATATAGGAGACAAACATGGCATTCATCCACCAAAGAAAAAAGAAGTGGCCAATAGGTTATTGTTTAATGCCTTAAACCAAACTTATGGTTACAAAACAATAGATTATGCTGCTCCTATTTATGAATCTCTAGATATAAAAGGTAGTGGAATAA
This sequence comes from Algibacter amylolyticus, assembly GCF_014202225.1. Lineage (GTDB taxonomy): Bacteria > Bacteroidota > Bacteroidia > Flavobacteriales > Flavobacteriaceae > Algibacter_B > Algibacter_B amylolyticus. The sequence continues at coordinate 150,300 of NZ_JACHGE010000005.1, read as the reverse complement.
CATTGAAGTTTAAAAATGCCGACAACGGATTGTATGCTCACAATGACTTAGAAGGATTTGAAATAGCAGGTTCTGATAAAGTGTTTTATCCAGCCAGCGCTAAAATAGTAAAGCGTAAAAATGTGTTTATCAAAAGTGATAGAGTACCTAATCCAGTGGCTGTTAGATATGCTTGGCGAAATTGGGTAATGGGTACCCTTTATGGTACGAATCTTTTACCCGTATCATCTTTTAGAACTGACCAATGGATAGATGCTAAACAAGCAAATAGTAATAACTAATAATTTTTTAATAATGAAAACAATTTTCAGATTTAGTAAACACTTAATTCTTACGGTATTTAGTATATTATTTACCTGTGTTGTTTCTGCACAGAATTCTAATCCTAATGATCTGCAACAGGATTATGCAGACATTGAGGCTTTTCGTATTTCAAAAGGCGATAATCCATCATATGGTGGAGGTTCAGAGGATGCAATTATTAAAAAGTGGGTTAATTTTTTATGGGATGAAGGTTGGAATCGAAAGTCAAGTTGGGATATAGATTTCAAGACAGCAAGGAAAGATCTTTTAGGTACTAATAATGGTAAAAAAACCAATGCTTTGAGAGTTGTAAACGAATTTACTAATTTGGTTTATGCAGATGGAAGTGTAGGTAATGTTAGAAACAATTCTTGGGTACTTAAAAATAACTTAAGCCAATTGGTATTTGAAAATAATAAAGTTAATTTAAAGTTCGAAAATGCTAATGGCGATAATTACCTTCTTAATATCTCATTTTTTAATGATGGTTTAATCCATGTAACTGGAGAAGAACTTGGTTATTTTGATGATAAAGCTTTAATTCCAGCTGCCGTATCTGCTAGTGAAACTAATGGAAAATTAGTGATTACTTATTTAAGCGAGCCAATTTTAATCGAGTTTGAAACAGCCCCATTTTCTATGAAAGTATATAGAAATGGAGCGCTTAAGTTTAGTCAGAAGGGTTTTAATGTATCAGAATCTATTGACAATCCTCGTGGAGTACGTGTACGTTTCGATGCGGCGCAAGAGGATGAGTATATTGGTTTTGGCGAACGTTTTGATCGTCTCAAACACAAGAAAAGCATTTTTTCGCAGTGGTGTATTGGTATGGCAGAAGCACTTAATAGTGGTACACCAGAAACGTATAAACCAATTCCTTTTTACCTCAATCCTGTAAATTCTACAGGTATGTTTTATAATCATGGTGGTCTTGTTCGTTGGGATATTGAAGCTGGTGAATCAGGTGTGGTGGATATTTCGAGTATTGGAGGCTTGTGCGATTACTTTCTGTTTGTTGGAGATAATGCTTATGATATTTACCGTGCTTATACTAACGTAACAGGACGAATTTTCGAAGTCAAAGATTGGGTACATATGCCATGGATGGGACATCATTTTGGAAATCCACTTGAATTTAATAGTAAACCAGATCGACTGATTGGAGAGGTTAGAGGTTACAACGAAAACGGGTTCACTTACAGCGCCATGTATGCACCGGGAATTTCGCCTGGTAGTAATGAAACATTAGATATATACAAGAATGAAATGGAGCCCTTGGGCGTAAGGTTTGGAGCTCATCTGGATCCTATGGTTAAAAACGGAAATATAAATCAGGTTATTTTGCGTTCTGATGGTACACCTTGGGTAAGCGATCATGCATTTCAATCTGGAAATAACTATTATGATTATAGTCTTGAATCAGTAATCAATAAAGAGTTTAATGGAAGCCTGTACAAAATTTCTATGCTAGATTTTGGTGAACAGGCTGGTTGGGATACAGCACTTCGTGGATATCCTACTTTTAGCGGTCTTGAGTCGCATAATTTGTATCAACACCTTTATCATCGTGCCGCATATATATCAGAAATGAAAAAATATCCAGATGGAGATTGGATGAATTTTGCTCGAAGTGGTTGGGCGGGTGATCATGCCATTGGTGGATTTTTTGCTGGAGACACCACGAGCTCTTTGAAAGATTTAGTAAGTACTATTCGTGCTGGTATTAATCTGTGTGCTAGTGCAGGTGTCTATTGGGGAGCAGATATTGGTGCTTACAAGAGAAACCCCGCTTTAACTAAATTAAATTATTTGCGCTGGGCACAGTTTGGACTTTTTAGTCCATTAATGCGGACTCATGCGCATCAAGATAAAGAATTGCGTCCGTGGAAATACGATGCTGAAACCAATGATGCTTTCAAAGCTTACACTTGGTTACGTGCTTCGCTTGTGCCTTATATTCATGAGAGTGGGCTTGTTGCTACTTCAGATGGCATACCAATTATGCGTGCGTTGCCTATTGAATTTCCAAAGGATGTTAATGCATATTTAGACTATGAATATATGTTTGGACCAAGTTTGCTTGTTGCACCTTATGTGACCACAAATCACTCTCGTGGTAATGTTTATCTTCCAAAAGGAACTTGGTTTAACTTTTTTACAAAAGAGAAGCATACTGGAGAAAAAACATTTAGCCAAACATCACCCGATTTTACAGAAATGCCAGTTTATGTAAGAGCACCTGCAATTTTGCCTATTCGTATTGGAGATAATTCACCCGTACTTGGTAAATCTTACTTTGCAAGCACAGGTACGGATTTGTATAACGCAAAATCTGTTATTGATGCATTTCAAATCTATCCATTAAATGGCGCAGCAGAAAGTGTGTTTTCTTATGCAGCCGTTTCGTATGAAAACAAAAGTAGCGTGGTTACTCTTCATATTAATTCAGAGAGTTTGTTTAACAAGCAGGTACATATAGAGGTTGTTGATGTTTCAACTGTTACCGAAGTTATTGCAGGTACAAAGACACTTTCATCCAGTTCATCATGGGAAGATATGATGGTAGAAACCGGTCGTTATTATTATGATCAAGCATCAAAAGTATTATTCGTGAATTATTTGAATGATACAGCTTTAAATGTCCCAGAAGTGCGTGAGTCCAATACTTTTGAAATTTATCCCAATCCATCCAGCGATAGTCTTTCTGTAAAGTTAAATGCTACCCAAAAAGGTAAAGTTCAAATGAAAATTTATAATACAACCGGAGCATTGGTTAAGTCTTTTAATTATGGGGTCAATGAATTCTCTAATATAGAAGAAATTAGTTTGCGTGGATTGGCTCTAGGATTATACGTTTTGTCTATCGAACAAGAGGGTAAAAAGCACGTTTTAAAATTTATTAAGAAAGATTAACCAAAATAATTTGATTATGAAAGACATTTTTAGACAAACTAATACATTGAAATTGATGGTGTTGTGTGCCCTCTTTTCTGTCAGTATTTATGCTCAAAAACCAAACGTTGTTTTTATTTGTGTTGACGATATGAATAGCTATGGCCTCTTAAAAGAATATGCGCCACTTGAAATGCCTTATTTAGATAAATTAAGAGAACAATCCGTAGTATTCGAAAACTCTTACTGTGCATCGCCAGTATGCATGCCATCGCGAGCATCCTTTTTTAGTGGAAAATATCCGCATAATACAGGGAATTATCGTAATGGAAAGAATTCGACATCTTGGATAACTTCAGAAGTGCTGCAAAAGGTAGAAGCCATGCCCGAATTTTTCAAACGAAATGGTTATGAAACCTGGGCTTCTGGTAAACTTTTTCATGCTAAAATCCCACAGGGTAGAGAGGATGCCATGTTTGATAATAGTCCAGTTCATCAAGGTGGATTTGGTCCTTTTCCTAGAAAGGAAAATCAATTAAATCGTCCATTTTGGGGTGTAGATTCATTTCCAGATGAGGAATTTCCCGATGTAAAAAATGCAGATGCGGCTATTGAGTTTTTAAATGAAGAACATGAAAAACCATTTTTCTTGTATTACGGATTGTATAGACCACACACACCGTTTACGGCTCCAAAACGTTTTTTTGATATGTATGACATTGATAAAATCACGATTCCTGAAGGCTATAATCCTTCAGATTTAGATGATATTCCTAAGCAAGGTAGAAAATTAGTTGATGGAGATACTAGATTCCAAATATCGGGAGCGCCCACACCAGACATTTGGAAGAAAATGATTAGGGGATATTGTGCAACAAACTCATTTGCAGATTGGAATGTTGGTCGTCTCATAGAAGCTTTGGATAAAAGTAGCTATTCAAAAAACACTATTGTAGTCCTTATTTCTGATAATGGATACCATTGTGGCGAGAAAAATCATTGGGAAAAATCTACCCTTTGGGATATAGCTGATAAAGTTCCCGTAGTTATTAGAACGCCTGAAACCAAAGGAGCTGTTTGTACCAACCCAGTGAGTTTGGTTGATATCTATCCTACACTAGTTGATTATTGTGGATTGGAACAACCAACTAGTAAACTTGATGGCATTAGTATGCTGCCTTTCATTAAAAACCCTTCTATGGCATCTGATCGTGCTGTGCTTACTACCTATGGAGAACAGTATTCATCAGTTTCCAATGGTCGCTATAGGTACATTCAATATCCTGATGGTAGCGAAGAGTTTTATGATCATGAATCAGATCCTCATGAGTGGAAAAATATTATCTCAAATCCAGAAATACTAAATGCGAAAAACAAATTGAAAAAAGAAATTCCTGAAACGTGGCATCCTGCTCTGAAAAATGATGACAAATAAAACTAGATTAGAAATAATAAAAAAAAGAAGATAATGAATTCGAAAATAATAAAAACAATATTTTTAAGCTTAAAATTGGCACTTGTATTTGCAGTACTTCCGCTTTATGCACAAGTTGATAAATCTCCCACTAACCCAGGAGGAACAACAACTTATACTAATGTTCTTGGGCCACGGATTGCTGACCCCTGGATGATTAAAATGGGAGACTTTTATTATCTAACGGGAACCGCTGCTCCTGGTGATCAGGCTATTGATTGGACGCCTATCTGGAAGTCCCGTGATATGATTAACTGGAGTGGACCTTTCAAGGCATATAGAGGAACTGAGCCACATTATTGGGCATCTGATGCCTATCACTACCGTGGTAAATATCATTTGGTTGTAACCTGTGGCAATTCTAAAGACGCTAATAAACACTATAAGTTTTTGGAGGCTTCTTCGCCTGAAGGGCCTTATACATTGGTTAGAAAAGAAACCAATATAAAGCGCCTTGATCCAGGGATTTTTGTAGATACTGATGGTAAGTCCTATTTGTTGAGTGATGAATTTACAGCACCGTTATCAGATGATTGGACTACAGTTGGAACTTGGAAAAATACGGCCTATGGGGAAGGTGTTCGTGAAGGTCCTTTTGTAATTAAGCATAATAATAGATATAATGTTTTCCGAGCATGGAATAAATCTCCTAATGGTAAAAAGGGATATGAAATGATGATGGGGTATTCTAATAGCATAATGGGTAATTACACCTTATTTCCAGAAATTATATATGATGGTACACATCGTCCAGGGCATGGAGGTTATACACTATCTCCTGATGGAACTCAAATGTGGTTAACTGGTCATTTTTGGGATGCCGAAAATACAAGTTGGGATTATAGATGGTTAATGATTGATTATTGGGGTGGTTTTAAAACCGATGGAGACCCGTATGCAATTGCAGAATCATTTACTGAGAACCCTGTACCAAGCAGAACAGTAATTAATGGCAATGTAGCAACCAATGGAAAGCCTGTAAACGCTTCCGATTATTCTGGAGATAATACTCCAGCCAAAGCAGCGGACAGCGATGATTCTACCATGTGGATTCCCGCAAACGAAACACTTCCTAAATGGTTGGAAGTAGATTTGTCTGGTGAATTAAAAATAAAAGCCATAGAAACAACCTTTAAAACGTCAGGGGTATATACATATGTTGTTGAAGGTTCTTATGACAGGTATGGTTGGACAACTATTGTTGATCAAAGCTCAAATACCAATAGTGCAACTACATATGTTGATGCTGTTAGTGATAAGGATTCTTGGTATAGATATATCCGTATTACAATAACTTCAATTCCTACACTAGGTAGTGCGGGTATTAAAGAATTTAAAATAATCAACAATAACGATGATCAATTTATTGGTTATGGTGATCCCATTATAATTCAGGCAGAAAGTTTTGATACTTCAAGTGGTGGTTTGAATACAGAATCAACCACCGACGTAAGTGGTGGTATTAATATAAGTAATACAAATGCAGGCGAATGGGCCCAATATAATAATATTACTGTTGATGAAACTGGTATTTATGATATTGAGTTTAGGGTTGCCTCTAAAGACCACGACAATAATTGGAAATTATATGATGGTGATACACTTATTGCTTCCGAATCAGTTGGGAATACGAACGGTTGGCAATATTGGCAGAGTGTTATTGCTTTTGATGTTTCACTTTCTGAAGGGCAACATAATCTTAAACTAGAATTTGAAGATAATGGTTGCAATTTTAACTGGATAAAAATCTATAAAGTGAATCGCATGACTGGCATATTATCCATCGGTGAAAATAAGGTCAAAAAAAAAACGATAAAAATGACCCCAAATCCTGCCAGAGACACCGTTAGGTTTGATGTTGAAGTGGAAGGTTTGGAAGTGTATAGTATTAATGGAAAGCTTGTAATAAAAGAAAATGATGTTAATCGTTTTGATACATCTAATTTAAAAGGTTTACACATCGTTAAAGGAATTACCAATGATGGTTTTCGGTTTTGTGAAAAATTAATTGTTAGGTAGTTGGAGTTTTTCAAGAGTATAGTTAGCCATATAAAAAATATTAGATATAGTATGAAATCATTACCAATAATAACAGTTGCAGTTTTTGTTTTAATAGGCTGCACTCAAAAAAAACAAGAAAACACCAGTTTTTTTAAGTTAAATACAGCAGATTTTAAATCTACAGTAAAAGGAAAAGAAACAGGATTGTACATTTTGAAGAATTCAAGTGGTATGGAAGCTGCCATTACCAATTATGGTGGTCGTATCGTTGGATTGACCGCAGCAGACCGCGATGGAGAAATGAAAGATGTCATTCTTGGATTTAATTCTATTGAAGGATATCTAAAAGCGAATGAAGTATTTCATGGCGCGTTAATCGGCCGCGTTGGAAATCGTGTTGGAAATGGGAAATTCACATTGGATGGTGTTGAGTATAAACTTCCTTTAAACAATGGACCCAACCAATTGCATGGTGGTGTTGATGGGTTTCACAACCAAGTTTGGGGGGTAAAAAAAGTAACAGCTAACTCTATAGTATTGACCTATCTATCTAAAGATGGCGAAATGGGCTATCCAGGAAATTTAAGTGTTGAGGTTACTTATGTTTTAAATGATAAAAATGAATTTGAGTTACATTATAAAGCTACAACCGATGAAAAAACGGTAGTTAACTTAACCAGTCATCCCTTCTTTAATTTGGCAGGTGAAGGTAACGGAACGATTAACAATCACATTCTAAAAATAAACGCAGAAAAATACACGGCAGTAGATTCTACTTTAATTCCTTTAGGCGAAAATGTACCTGTAGTAGGAACCCCTTTCGATTTTAGAAACGGAAAAGCAATTGGCCAGGATTTAGGAGCACAGAAAACCAATGCTCAATTGCAGCATGGTTTGGGTTACGATCATAATTTTGAATTAAATCCGCCAGCAAACGGCGAGATGTTTATGGCGGCTAGTATTCTTGATCCTGAAAGTGGACGTGTCATGGAAATTTATACCATTGAACCAGGACTTCAATTTTATGGTGGAAATTTTATGGATGGTTCAGATATCGGTAACAGCGGTAAAGCATATGAATTCAGAGAGTCTTTTGCTTTAGAAACGCAACATTTTCCTGATGCGCTCAATCAACCAAATTTCCCTTCAATTGAATTAAACCCCGGAGAAACGTATTCTACAAAAACCATTTATGCTTTCAAAACCAAATAATAATATAAAACGATGAGACAAAAGTTAACCATTTTAGTACTTATTTTTAGTGCTTTTACATTCGCACAAAATTGGCAACCTACAGGAGATAAAATAAAATCTACTTGGGCAGAAAAAGTAACTCCAGACAATGTTTGGGATGAATATCCACGTCCTCAAATGGAACGTACACAATGGCAAAATTTGAACGGACTATGGGAATACGCTATTACTTCAAACAGTATAGTTACACCAAAGAAATGGGAACAAAATATTTTAGTGCCTTTCGCTTTAGAAACTCCTTTGTCTGGTGTTGGAAAAAGAATAAAGTCAGATGAAGTTATTTGGTATAAACGTACTTTTCAGTTGACCGAACAAACCAACCAACGGCAACTTCTAAATTTTGAAGGTGTAGATTATAAGTGTATGGTTTGGGTAAATGGAGAATTAGCAGGTTCGCATATTGGTGGTAATTTGCCATTTTCATTTGATGTTACCAAATTGGTAAAGTCAGGTGCAAATGAAGTAATGTTAAGAGTTATTGATGGTACAGATGATCCAGATTTATATCAACTTCGTGGGAAACAAAAACGAGATAATAAGGGTATTTGGTATACACCCTCTTCTGGAATTTGGGCACCAGTTTGGATAGAGACTGTTCCTCAAACATATATTAAATCTGTAAAATTATTAGCAGATATGTATGGCGAATTAAAAGTAGATGCCATTGTAGGTGGTTTGCAAAAAAACACCCAACTAAGAATTACAGTGTTAGATAATGATGAAGTAATTACAAAAAATATAAGTGTATCTAATCAAGCACTTTTAAGTGTTAGAAATGTAAAACGTTGGTCTCCAAAATCTCCTTTTTTATACAATCTTATTATAGAACTTATTGGGGAAAATGGAGAAGTATTAGATAGTGTAAAGTCTTATACTGGTTTTAGAACTGCCGGCAAAATTTGTGATAAAAACGGTAATTGGCAATTTAGTTTGAATGGAGAAAAAATCTTTCATTTTGGGCCTTTAGACCAAGGTTGGTGGCCAGCTAGTTTTCTTTTACCTCCTTCGGATGAGGCTATTATTTGGGAAATGGAATACTTGAAAAAAGCGGGTTTTAATATGATTCGCAAACATAAAAAAAGTGAAATACGTCGTTATTATTATCATGCAGATCGTTTAGGTTTTGTTATTTGGCAAGACCAAACTTCTGGTGGAAGTGGAGGTAGCGAATGGCCAAAATGGCAAAGACCATTTATGCTTTCAGAAGATTTCGTATCTAAAAATAATCAGTGGAAAAAAGGAGATCTAGTAGATGCAGATTGGCCAGATTGGGCACACAATCAGTATATGGATGAGCTAAAAACAATGATAGACGTTTTGCATAATCATCCATCAATAGTGGTTTGGACTACTTTTAATGAACGTTGGGGTCAACATCGCTCTATAGAAGTAGGAAAATGGACGAAAGCATATGACCCGTCTCGAATGTTAAATATTGCAAGTGGAGGTAATTTTTTTGAAGTGGGTGACATTGTAGATGAACATAAATACCCGAATCCAGATTTTCCATCAGAGATGCCATTATTTGATAATTATATTAAAGTAGTTGGAGAATTTGGTGGTCATGGTTGGGCTGTAAAAAATCATCTTTGGGATAAAGAAAAACGCAATTGGGGTTACGGTGGTCTTCCAAAAACAAAAGAAGAGTATATACAGCGTTATAAAGAAAGTTCTAAAATTCTTGGAGAATTAAGAGAGAAGGGTATTAGTGGAGGTGTTTATACACAAACTACAGATGTTGAAGGAGAAATAAATGGTTTAATAACCTACGATAGAAAAGTAATGAAAATTACGCCAGAAGAATTGTATAAAATTCATAAGCAAGCAGGTCTTTTAGAAGAATAGAATGTTTAAAAATTTAACTTCAACTGAAAAGTTGAAAGAGATTCATGATGCATTATTTAAAGAAAAATAATTTTCAAATTAGAAATAGCCATTTTATAAAAATAAACTTAAATACCACTAAATATGAAACGAAGTCAATTTATTAAACTATCAGGTACAGCAATTGCAGGTACTGCTTTAGTGCCAAGTCTTTGGTCATGCTCATCTATAGCCCAAAGTCAAATTAAAGAGTTAGAAAAACATGTTATTGACAGATGTGAACTAGTTGAAGTTGATTTCAGATGGTCACGTTTTGTTGGTAAAAATGGACGATTAGATTTTCATGGTCAGAAACATAAAAACACACTTTTAAAAATATATACCAATCAAGGCGCCATGGGTTGGGGGTTGTCTGATAAAAAAGCCAGCGAGATTATTCCTTTAATTAAAAACAAAAAGGTTTCTGATTTGATTACTCCTGGCAATGGAATTATTGAAACTTTAGATAGTCGTGTTGATACAGCACTACATGATTTAATGGGTGTGATATTAAACGAGCCCGTTTATAAATTAATTGGTAATAAAGCATCTAACCAAGTACCTATTTATAGCGGCATGATTTATTTAGATGAGCTAAATCCTGGTAGTGAGACTAAAGGAATGGACGCTATTCTTGAAAATTGTGAGTGGGATTATAATTATGGTTACCGCCAATTAAAAGTAAAAATAGGCCGCAGTGGAAGATGGTACCCGCATCAAAAAGGTTTAGAAAAAGACATTGAAGTTGTAAACCTTATTCATAATACATTCAAAGGCAGAAAGACTCAGATTTTAGTAGATGCTAATGACATGTACTCACTAGAGGATACCATTAGCTTTTTAAAAGGCATTACAGATGTGCCCTTGTATTGGATGGAAGAACCATTCATAGAAGAATTAGATGCAGGACGAAAATTAAAAACATGGATGAATGAAAATGGCTTTGAAAACACCTATTACGCAGACGGAGAACGGAAGCCCAATTTAGACGTTTGTTTACAATTAGGAAAAGAACAAGTTATGGATGTACTTCTTGCTGATGTTATGGGGTATGGTTTTTCAAAATGGATAAAACTCATGCCACAGATTAAAAAAATGAATATGCAAGCAAGTCCACATTCATGGGGAAGTGCATTAAAAACTAATTATAATCTTCATCTCGCTGCAGGACTTGGTAATGTATGCACCGTTGAAGGGGTTACCTGTCTCTCTGATGATATAGATTATGGTAATTATCCCATTATTGATGGAGTAGTAAAAGTATCTGACGCTCCTGGTTTTGGTATGAAAATATTAAAAAAATAGTACGTATAGATTACGATGAGGTTAATGATTATTATAAAACTATTCCAATGAAAACTAAATTTTTACTTAGTATCTATCTAGCATTTTGTTTGCAGATAATAACTATAAATCTTAACGCTCAAAGTAATGAAGCACCTATTTCTATTAATATAGATTTTAATAAGGAAGTAGGAGAAATGAACCCCATATGGGGGAGCTGGGGTTATGATGAGCCGAATTATACCTATATGAAAGATGGCAAAAAGCTGCTTTCAGAAATTGCAGATTTAAGTGCTGTACCCGTTTACGTTCGTGCGCATAGTTTATTGGTAACCCACGAAGGCGATATAGCCTTAAAATGGGGATCTACAAATGCTTATACTGAAGATGAAAATGGTAATCCCATTTATGATTGGACGGTAGTTGATAAAATTTTTGACACCTATATTGAAAGAGGCATGAAGCCTATTGCTCAAATAGCTTTTATGCCAAAAGCCCTTTCATCTAAGCCTGAACCTTATAGAAATGATTGGATTTCTGGCGCTAAGTATAACCGCATTTTTGCAGGTTGGTCTTATCCTCCCAATGATTATAATAAATGGGCAGAATTGATTTATCAATGGGTAATACATTCTGTAGAACGCTATGGAAAGGAAGAAGTAGAAAGTTGGTATTGGGAATTATGGAATGAACCCAATATTGGCTATTGGCAGGGGACTACCGAGGAGTATATTAAACTATATGATTATACAGCCGATGCCGTGAAACGTGCTTTACCCTTAGCTAAAATAGGTGGTCCAGAAACAACAGGTCCCGGAGGAAAAGGAGCAGAGAAATTTCTACGTGCGTTTTTAGATCATGTCGTTAGTGGTAAAAACTATGTAACAGGAAAAACGGGCTCTCCACTTGATTTTATTACGTTTCACGCTAAAGGCAAACCTACTATGGTAGATAGCTTGGTACAAATGAATATGGGCAAGCAATTGCGGGATATCAGTAAAGGTTTTGAAATTGTAGCATCTTATCCAACATTAAAACACTTGCCAATTATTATAGGAGAATCAGATCCAGAAGGTTGTGCAGCCTGTTCTGAAAATGATTACCCGCAAAATGCGTATCGCAACAATACCATGTACGCCAGTTATACGGCAGCAGCTTTTGCCCGTAAATATGAGTTGGCTGATCATTTTGATGTCAATCTTTTTAGCGCTGTTACTTGGGGATTTGAGTTTGAAGATCAACCTTGGTTTGCTGGATTTCGTGATATGGCAACAAATGGGGTGGATAAGCCTGTATTGAATGTTTTTAGAATGTTTGGTTTGATGCAGGGCAATAGAGTTAAGGTTTCAGGTAACTTAGAATATGATTATTTAAAGTTGCGAGATGAAAGCGTGCGTGGTAACCCCGATGTAAATGCTATTGCAGCAAAAGCTAAAAACGCATCAACTATTATGGTTTGGAATTATCATGATAATAATAACCTTAATGTTCCTGATGCCCATGTAGAAATAAAAGTAGAAGGGTTGCCAGTAGGCAAAGTATTATTGAACCATTACAGAGTAGATCAAGAACACAGTAACTCATTTACAGTCTGGAAAGGGATGGGGTCACCTCAAGATCCCACTCTAGAGCAAATTTCAAAACTTGAAAAAGCGGGACAGTTACAATTATACACTTCGCCTAAATGGTTAACCATTGAAAAAGGAGAAACTACAATAAAAATGAAACTTCCACGTCAAGGGATTTCATTGTTTCAATTTTCATATTAAATCTAGTAATCACTATTAAAATATATGTCATGCTTAAAAATTTGAGATCCATTATAATTACTCTAGGAATATTGTTGTCTTTGTCTATTAATAGAAGTTTTGCTCAAGAAAAACTTTGGAAAGGAACATTTCAAGGTTGGACATTTGGATACAAATGTGAGCCATTTGATAGAGGTTTATACTGGCACATTCAACCCAATGGAGATTTGCTTGCAACCGGAGGGGATTCGTATAAAACACAAAGCGGAATGCGTACCAATGAAGTCTACGGAGACTATGAACTGACTTTGGAATATAAATGGCTATCGTCAGGAGAAGATAAGAAATCTGGAAATAGTGGAATTTGGATTCACGGGCAAGAAGGTTTTGATCAGGATAACGGTGCTTTTCCTAATTCGATTGAAGTGCAATTAAGAAAAACTACTGCTGGAGATCTTTTAAGAAAAGGATTAGAAATTGATCAAGAATCAGGTTTTCCAAGTAAAGGAGAAGCTGTATTCAGAAGGTCAGATAGTAGTACTGTTGAGCACTTTTATAATGAATGGAACACTTTAAAAATTCGCTGTGAAAAGGATGAAATAAGTGTTTGGTTGAATGGAACCTTAATAAATAAAGCCATTCAGTGTAGAACGATAAGCAATGAACCTGTAACAAGTGGGTACATAACGCTACAGGCAGAATTTAAAGACTTGTCCTTTCGCAATATTGTAATTGAAAAACTAGAAAAAGATAATTAATCAAATTGGTTTTACAACGGATTGAAAAAAGCCTTCTTTTTATATTGTTATACCATGTTTGTAAATAGAAAAGGTGGGTTAGGAATAATGCTAAATAAAACAGTTAAAACATAATGTTAAAATAATAGATATGAATACTAAACCTAACATTTTAAATAAAAAAAGCATTTTTATTTTAGCCTTTTTCTTTGTCTTATTTTGGGTTACCCCAATGTTTAGTCAATCAGAACAAGGAGATCGCCCTAATATTTTAATGGTGGTTATTGATGACATGAACGATTGGACCAATTACCTTGGGAATGAACAGGTAATCACGCCAAATCTTGATAAACTAGCTGCCAAAAGTACGAAGTTTAATAATGCTTATTCTGCTTCGCCAATTTGTAATCCATCCCGTACTGCTTTTATAACAGGCCTATTACCTATAAAAACGGAAGTTTATGGTAATAATCGTAAATGGGCAGATGCAGAAATTATAGATAATATTGTTACACTTCCAGAGCATTTAAAAAACAATGATTATGAAACTATATGGGCAGGAAAATTGTATCATGGCAATAAAAACAACGGATACCGAAGCACTCCAGAAAAATTAGCAAGTACTTGGGATGATATGACCCATCTTGATGGCGGTTATGGTCCAGGGGTTAAAAATAGCACTAAACCAAGTGGAATTTCTGAGAATGTTGCCAATTTTGATGTTGGAGTGCATGAAGGGGAGGAATCAGACTTTGCAGATGTTACCAATACTGACAAAATTATTTCTTTCTTAGAACAAGCGCATGATAAGCCCTTTATGGCAACTATGGGGTATTATAGACCTCACAATCCATGGACGGCACCACAACGATTTTTTGATAAGTATCCTTTAGATGAAATCCAATTACCGGATGCTATTGCAAATGATACAGATGATATTTCGCCGTATGCCTTAAATGTTATGATTCCGGAGGATAACAATGATAGAATAGTTGAAACGGGTTGGTCAAAAACGCTCGTGCAGGGATATTTGGCAAGTGTTACGTTTATGGATGAAAATTTTGGTCGTCTTATCGATGCCTTAGAAAATTCTGAATATGCAGACAATACGATTATTGTTGTATTTGGAGATCACGGGTTTAGTCATGGACAAAAGGGACTTTGGGATAAAAATGCCCTTTGGAGACAAGCATCTCGTACACCATTATTAATTCATAATCCAATGGATCTTACTTGGAAAGGGGAGGTGATAACACCTGTATCTCTTCTAGATATTTATCCAACTATAGCAGATTTATGTGGTACAACTTTACCAACGCATTTGGATGGACATAGTTTAAAACCACTTTTGTTAAATCATTCCGAAAATTGGGAATATCCTGCGATAACGTATCGCGGTTCTTCGGAAAATGTTTCCGTACGTTTAAGAAATTGGAGTTACCTACAATATGCAGATGGGAGTCAAGAACTTTATAATTTAGAGACTGACGAGTTGGAATGGTATAATCTAGCTTATAATTCCGATTATTCGGCTATTATTGATGAAATGGTGGCTGAAATACCAGTAAAGCAAAAGGTTGAAAACAATTTTATTGAGCATAAATCTAGTGGTCAAAAATTGCATAATAATGAAACGGATAAAGGCGCCGAAGTTGATTTAGATAATTCCAATATCATTGGAGAAAATGCAGAATGGGAACTAATTCCAATCGCTGATGATTCTGATTATTATCGTATCGAGCATATGGGGTCACAACGTTGGTTACATTGTTTAACATCCGCTTTAAAGAACATAACTCTAGTTGCAAAAAGTGATACAAGTGATAATACCAAATGGAAAATTATTAATGTGGATAATACCTACTCTCGCGTTGAACACAAAGCCAGTGGCCAATGGTTGTATTCTTCAAAAGGTAGTGGGTTAGCACTTAAATTAACAGTAACCACTGCTGTTGGTGATAATACCCAATGGAAAGTACCAACAGCTTCAGGTTCATTATCTATATCGGAAAACAATTCAACAAAATCATTTAAAGCATGGCCTAATCCAACAGATAGTATTTTAAATCTTTCAGGAATATCCTCAGGGGATCACATAGATGTTTTCGATTTATTAGGTAAGAAATTATATAGTAAAAAGGCGTCATCAGATTCACTAAAATTGAATACAGCTATATGGAACAGAGGTATGTATATATTAAAGGTTACATCAGTAGATAAATCAGAAAGTTTAAAGATTGTGCTTAAATAAGAACCAAATCAGTTTATTTAAATAAATAATTGTCGTAATTAATTTAAAAAAATATAAATGAAAAAAATTTCACTTTTAGTCGTCATCCTATCAGCATTTTTGATGACCCGAATTTCCGCACAAACTGAAAATATTAATATTTTGTTCTTAGGGAATAGTTTTACCTTCACTAACGAAGTGCCAAATTTGGTAAAAGAGGTAGTAGAACTAGGAAATCCTAACACCACTGTAAACGCTGAACGAATTACATATCCTGGAAATGATATGTTTAGACATCATAATTATTACATGTCTCAATCTTATATAGAAGAAGCAACTATTAATGAAGCAACCATTAATGAGCGTATTGCCATCATTACAGGATACAAAGCATTAATAGAAGCACCAGACCCACAGGAGTGGAGTGATTATTGGAACATCATTGGGCAAGATGCACCTGATTTCACAAAATTATATTTTGATAAGGCTATTACCGATCACCAAGCATTACTCACAGAAATTCAAGCTGGTAATAGGACGGCATGGGATTATGTTGTAATTCAAAGTTGGCGTGATGATATGGTTGATGGTGAAGCATATGCTATTTATGCTAAACGGTTGGCAGAAGCAGCGCAAGCACAAGGCGTAAAAGTAATTCTTTATATCACGGCTCCTTTTGTTCAGAATTCGCATCCAGTGGCTTCACCTCTTCTACAACAGCGTACTGCTAAACAGTTAAAAGTAGCACATGATTTAGCTGAAGAGATTGGTGCTTTTGCAGTCATTCCAGTACCCTTAGCCATGAACATGGTGCAAAAAGAAAGGGGAGAACTAACATTTTGCTATGTTAATGATTATCATCCTAATCAGCGTTGTGGATTTATAACTGCCAATATGTTTTATTCTGCACTTATTGGAGAAAGCCCAGAAGGTTTAGATTTTGACAGAGTCAAGAGAAGTAACCAGTTGGATCCAGATGGAAATCCAGGACTACTTATTTTTGAAACTGAAGAGCGTGATTATCTTCAAGCCAAAGCGCATGAGGCAGTTGTGGCATTCAAAACCGATTATGCAAATATTTATGCAGAACTAAGCACAGCAGTTGATGACGTGTTTCCTTATGGTGATGCCTTTTACTGGAAGTCTGAGGTAGGTAACGGTGTAGTAGCTATTTCTCAAGATAATACCGCACTTGTAGAAAGTCCTTTAGAAATTGAAGAAAGTAAAGCTAAGTTTTATGTTGAAAAATCTGCGACCACAGGTTATGTAAATTTATTTACTGTAGGAGGAGATAAAGTGGGGTATGATAAAAACAATCAAAAATTGCCGTTATATGTAACCAATGATGTTACAGCTGGTTTTGATTTTGTATTACTTAATTATGCGGATAATAAATTTAGTCTTATTCCTAGAACATTTGAAAATAAAGGACGTGTAGGTGCTACTACTGTTGGTGGTGAGTTAATGATAAATTGTAGCAGTGCTACAGCTAAGAATAACGATATTACTGTTTTCGAGAGACTAGAAACACTAGATGGTTTTGATGTTGGAATACCTTATGGTAAGGAATTAGTAATTAAGTCAATTGGATCTGGTAAATATTTGGGAGTAGACAGAACGGATGGTAATAAAATATATGCAAAAACAGAACCTGCTGATTTAACTGCCGATAATGTGTTTACACTACTAATTTCTGCCGATGCTAATTATGCTCTAATTGTTTCTGCTGTAAACGAAAGTGTACGGTTTTATTTTAATTCAACCGTTGATAAGTCAGGTTTCACTTTGGCAGCTACAAATACTTACGACAGCAATAATACACGTTATACACCTGTTTCTTTAGATAATAGTCAAGTACGTTTCATACCAAAAGCTTATCCTAATAATTGGATAAGATATGATGATACCGAAAATGGAACTATTGATGCTGGGGGTACTGAAGCCGATGACAATACATTATATGAATGGTCTTTGGCATCAGATATGAGTAGCCTTAGTACTTCTAATGAAATTGAAACAACTACGTTTAAAGTTTATCCAAATCCAGCAACTGATAAACTGACTATAAAATTGAATAACAAAATAGAAGGAGACTTCAATTTGAAAGTCTATTCGTTATTAGGTAAGCAGTTAATGCATTTAAAGCTAAAACCAAATGGTTATCCTGTCAATCATGATATTAATTTAAATGGATTAGATGAGGGGATGTATTTTTTAACTATCGAAAAATTAGGTGTAATACAGACTCTTAAATTTATAAAACAAGATTAAATTATTATTTAAATAAAGCATATTATAATGACAAATGGATTTGAATTTTTGGACTATGCTGTTTTTGTAGCATATGCAATTTTAATTTTAGGCGTGGGATTATGGGTTTCTAGAGATAAGGACGGTCACGAGAAAAACGCTGAGGATTATTTTTTAGCAAGTAAGTCTCTGCCCTGGTGGGCAATAGGTGCTTCTTTAATAGCCGCGAACATTTCTGCAGAACAATTTATTGGCATGTCAGGTTCCGGATTTGCATTGGGATTAGCTATTGCATCATATGAATGGATGGCGGCCATAACCTTAATTATAGTGGGTAAGTATTTTTTACCCATTTTTATTGAGAAAGGCTTATATACGATACCTGAGTTTGTTGAAAAACGATTCTCTACAAACCTTAAAACCATTCTTGCCGTATTTTGGATTGCGCTTTATGTGTTTGTTAATCTAGCATCCGTATTATACTTGGGTGGATTGGCTATTGAAACCATCATGGGAGTAGATATGATTTATGCTGTAATAGGTCTAGCATTATTTGCTGCCACTTATTCATTATATGGTGGTTTATCCGCAGTAGCTTGGACGGATGTCATTCAGGTCGTCTTTTTGGTATTAGGGGGGTTAGCTACAACCTATTTAGCCTTAAATACCGTATCTGGTGGTGAAGGTGTCATATCAGGTTTTTCGAAAGTGGTAGATGCTGCTCCAGAAAAATTTCACATGATATTAGATGAGTTTAATGCCGATGGAAGTATCAACGCCAATTACTTAAATCTACCTGGTGTTTGGGTGCTTATTGGTGGTTTGTGGGTTGCCAATATTTATTATTGGGGTTTTAATCAATACATTATCCAGAGAACATTAGCGGCTAAATCTTTAAAAGAATCTCAAAAAGGAATTTTATTGGCTGCAGCTTTAAAAATAGTAATACCACTTATAGTGGTAATACCTGGAATTGCTGCCTATGTCATGGTTAATGATCCTGAAATAATGAAAGGTTTGGGTGAAGCCGGTCAATTGAGTTTGCCTTCATCGGGGCAAGCTGATAAAGCTTACCCTTGGTTATTACAATTTTTACCAACAGGACTTAAAGTAGTCGCGTTTGCTGCTTTAGCCGCTGCTATTGTATCGTCTTTGGCTTCTATGCTAAATTCTACGTCTACCATTTTTACTATGGATATTTAAAAGCAATATATTAAAAAAATGCCAATGATAAAGTTACTGTGAATGTGGGCCGTATATCGGCAGCTGTTTCATTAATCATTGTTGTAATTATGGCACCGCTTTTAGGAGGGATAGATCAAGCATTTCAGTTTACTCAAGAATGGACAGGTGTCGTTAGCCCTGGCATTTTATCAGTGTTTATATTAGGGTTGTTTTGGAAAAAAAAACAACTAATAATGCTGCTATTTGGGGCGCACTTTTATCTATTCCAGTTGCTTTATTGTTGAAATATATTCCAATTGCAGCGTTAGAACCTTGGATGCATCAAATGGGATTAACAGCAGTAATTACAATGCTGGTATAATTGTATTGAGTTATCTTCAAAACAAAGGAAAGGATGATGAAAAGGGTATTGATTTATCTAAAGAGTTATTTAAAACATCCCCATTATTCAATATTGGGACTTTCGTTATATGCATTGTTACTGCCGCATTGTATTGTTTATTTTGGTAGTTCAAAATTTAAAAATAAATAACAAAATAAAATAAAAATAAATGAAACAAAAAATAGTAGTTACAGGTGGATTGGGGTTTGTTGGCTCCCATGTGGTGGTCGAACTTCAAAATGAAGGGTTTGAAGTTGTGATAATTGATAACCTTTCAAATTCAACAGAAGAGGTTTTAAAAGGTATACAAGCGATAACTAGTATTACACCAATATTTGAAAAATTTGATTTAAGAGACAAACCTTTAGTCGTCGATTTTTTTAGCCGACATCATGATGTTTTAGGTGTTATTCATTTTGCAGCTTCCAAAGCAGTAGGTGAAAGCGTGAAATTACCGTTATTGTATTATGAGAATAACCTAAATACATTAATCTATATTTTAGAAGAATTACAAAAGAAGGCATCTTCTAATTTTATTTTTAGTTCATCATGTACGGTTTATGGTCAAGCAGAAACATTGCCTATTACTGAAGCTGCACCAATAAAAGAAGCTGAGTCTCCATATGGAAATACAAAGCAAATAGGCGAAGAAATAATATATGATACATGCAAAGTTTCAGAAAATTTAAAAGCTATAGCTCTGAGGTATTTTAATCCAATTGGGGCGCATGACTCTGTCAATATTGGCGAGTTGCCAATTGGAACCCCACAAAACCTAGTACCTTTTATTACTCAAACTGGGATGGGTTTGCGGGAAGAATTATCTGTTTTTGGCGATGATTATCCAACAGAAGATGGTACTTGTATAAGAGATTATATCCATGTGGTAGATTTAGCAAAAGCGCATGTTGCTGCTCTAAAGCGTCTTATCAGTGGTAATAATACTGACAATTATGAAGTGTTTAACATAGGTACAGGGAAAGGTTCATCAGTGTTAGAAGTGATTTCTGCTTTTGAAGCAGTTTCAAACCAAAAATTAAATTACAAAATTGTAGAAAGGCGGGAAGGCGATGTTATTGCAGCATACGCTGATACCACAAAGGCAAATAATGTGCTAGGTTGGAAACCTGAATTGGATTTAAAGGATGCGTTATCCTCAGCTTGGAAATGGGAGCAGCGTATTAAATAGACCTGAATACATTTTTATAAATTAGATTTAAGCGAGAGTATTCAGAAGTATATAAAAAAGGGAACAATTCTAATTAAATATTTTGAAAATTAACCAAAGGCTAATTATAAGAAGAGAATAAACCGATATAAAGAGTTTAAAACACAAAGGTTTGGTTCAGTAAAACTAAAAGCCACTAATTGTCAAGTTGATGATTAGTGGCTTTTTAATATTACTATTTTTTTAAAGCCAATCAGCACATTCCTCTGCATTCCGTAAAAACTACATTCCAGAAAAAGAGCTTCATTAACAAAGGTCTTGGACATAATCCTCACTTTTGACTTTTCATTCCGTTAACCCTTTCCGCTTCGCTGGAAAGGAACACTTCATTCCAAGGAAAAAGCGTAAATCAAGTCCGCTAAATAGGAATAAAAATGTATTTGTCACTGTGTTCCACTTCCTATGATTTTGTATTTCACAAAGAATTTATATTCACTTCCGTAATCCAAAACCGTCATACCTTTTTTTGACAGCAAAATAACAACATTCAGCTTTGAACGACAGCATAATCAGGCTCACTTCGACTGCGCTCAGCGCAGGCTTCCCTCGCTCTTTTTATATGTCTAAACAAACCTAAATATTGAAAAACACTTAGCAACAAAAAAAGGTAACAGCGAAGGCTATATGGGAAGTAAATCTAAAATGAATCTTATGAAATCTTACAAAATCAATAAAAAGGAAGCAGAACAAAAGTTAAACCTGCCTGCCGGCAGGCAGGAAAACAAAAAAAGGAAAACGCTCTGGATATAATAAGTAAATCAATTTTAAAGCCTTTCTGAATAGTTCAGATAGGTAAATTAATCTTTAAATTTTTTAATTATGAGTACTCTAAAAAACAAAGTACAGTTAATTGGCAACGTAGGAAACGAGCCAGAAATCACAAATCTTGAAAGCGGAAAGAAAGTTGCAAAATTTTCAATCACTACTAATGAATCTTATAAAGATTCTAAAGGCGAAAAAGTGACAAACACCCAATGGCACAATATTGTGGCATGGGGAAAAATTGCCGAAATCGTTGAGAAATATGTAGGCAAAGGAAAAGAAGTAGCACTAGAGGGAAAATTGACCTCACGCTCTTATGAAACCAAAGAGGGAGAAAATAAATACGTTACCGAAGTGGTCGTAGATGAAATCTTGCTTTTAGGAATTAAAGGGGATAACACTACGGAATAATTTAAAATTAAAAGAGAGCGTTCCTGTGGAAAAGTAGCGCTCTCTTTTTCATTATTAATCTTATAAAATAGAATTACAATGAATGATAAAGTTAACAAAATAAAAGCCGATTTGCAATATTTTTGTGGTACAGAAATGTTTTTTAAAATCCCATTAATTGGAACTCGTTTTACTGATGGATTGAAATATTTAGCCAACGAAGCGGAATGCTTTTGGCTGATTACAGATGCTTCAGTAATTGCAAAAAAAAAGTTTATCAAATAGAAGTTCTTTTATTACCATCGATTTTAAACGACTTTCTGAAAAGGAACAGTTTGAAACGCAATGCGAAGCCATCATTAATTATAGTGATGGAAATGATAAAATTTTTGAAACGCACCGATATGATGTAACCGATTTTCCTTTGGATGAATTGCGATTGTTTTTCGTGGATAATACGCTGATGCTTCCAAGTGAATACTGAAAATTGCGTTATGGTATATCTCAATTATACGAACCTCGATAACGAAACCCAAGAACGTTTGGTTTCGGTTTCCAAAAAAAATGTTGAGCATAAATTTGGAAATGATTTGAAACGCTACGCCGAAGAACATCATATTGAATATGACAAACTATTGGAAGAAGAAGCTCTAAGAAATCTGTATTCTTATGACTATGTTTTTAATATTTAAAATCAAATTATTAACCCAGGACCTTTAATTATTTAGAGGTCTTTTTTTGTCCTGTTATTTTATATTCTGCAACAAAAAGAGTGGTTTACTAAAGATACTTTTAAACTTCAATAAGAACACTCTTAAAAAATCTAATTTCAATTCGTGTTACATTAAAAGCCATTACATTATTGGATGTAATGGTATTTTTTTTGTCCCGATAAATCGGGACGAAAAGGAATAGCAAGAGGGTAACACGCTAGCGCGATGTTTCGATTTTCAGTTTTTTAAAAACCCTAGTGAAATTAACACCTTTCGGCGATTGATTGTTTTGATTTTAGAATTTTAAACATTGTTTTTTCAGAAAAAATCCCCGCAACCCAATAAAAACAACAAATTTTTTCAGAAAAAATGGATAAAGGATATGAAAAAGAGCGGTTTGAGAAGCTAGGAATTAAGGTTTCTGTAGCAGATAGATTTCGAAAATTTTGTAAAAAAATGTCAAAATCACAATCGATGACATTGTTATTAATGATTGATTTTTTCGAAGAAAATGGCATTTCGCCAAACGAAACTTTAGGTCCAAATATGCAAACTTTAGAGAGTGAAATCAAGAAGCGTATCAATGCAGTAATTGCTATCATAAAGGATATCGAAAAGCATCATGACAAACCAACAACTGCGATGTTGCAATCATTATTTATGGAGTTTGAACCTAAACAGGAAAAGCTCATTTTGGAGAAAGAGGTCAAGGAGAAGAAGGTGCAAACTGATAAAGAATTTAAAGAGGTCACCGTACCTAAAATACGATATGAGCGTTTAGAACAGAATATGAAATCTGTTAAAAAAGATTTTGTTTATTTATTGGATAAGGTTAAGGTTGTAAAAAGCAGATTCGGTAAAGACTATTTAAAATTGGAGCTTACAGAGGGTGAACTTGAGAAAGTTAGAAGAAATATAAGTAATTCTTAAATGAGAAAGATCCATTCTAAAATATGTAGGTTGGAATATATAAAAGCTAAATTTTGATGATGACTAACGACTTTATTTTTCCCTACCCAATGTAATTTACCATATTACTTTCGTACCATTTTTATCGAGCTAATTTTTGTGAGTATAAACTATATTCTTTTATAATCTGTTCAGATAATTTTACTTACTCTGCTGTTGTATGAAAGCATTGTTTGTTTTTTATAAAATTTACAGACATTTATCTTGTTTTGGTTCTTTATAAGCTATATATTTATAATACCAGTAAGTAAAGTAATTTATTTTGAGGTCATTTATAGTTTTGTCAACAAATCGGCTAACAGCTTGTTTTTAAAATTTTTAAATGATTGATATATAGTGGTTTGTAGGATATGAATGGCTTCCTGCCACCCCGACTAACCTAGAGTTAGAAATTATTTAAAACACCGTTAATCCATGATTAACGGTGTTTTTTTTGTTATATATTAAAGGTAATTAATAATAAGACCCTTAAATCTGTATCATTTTAGTTGAATCTGCACTCTGCTTTTTGCATAGCCTTTCTTTATTTTGCTCATTCTTTGCTAAATGTTTTTGTTAAATCTTCGCGTTTTAGCAGTCTTTACAATGGTTTTATTGAGGTTTTGATATTTAAAACGTAATTTATTTTAATAATAGCAAAATAGTCTCTATATTTGGTGTACCAATTTGGTGTACCAATTTCTGTTTTTAGAAATTAATGTAAAATTGAACTAAATTATTTTATGTTAAGTTCAATGCCATTTGGGTTTTAATTAGAAGATATTCTTTTTCGTATCCTGATTAATAGCGACTTAAACTAAAACTTTAAAATAAGATGACCAACAAAATCACTAATATTTTTACACATTCATTTTTATTGATTTGTGTACTGGCATTGAGCAGTTGTAATAATAAACCTAAAAAAGCAACAGAAAAGGAAGCTATAACTACTATTTATCCAAGTGATGTTATTCCTTTTATGGCAGAATGGAAAATTCTTTGTGGTGATGGTAAAAGTTATAATGATTTAATACATGTTGAACACAAAGATTTCTTTTATGTAGCTGCGGATGGGGAAACTAATTGGGTGGTTTATAAAACGCCAAACTCCGGCATTACGTCTAGGACATCTAGTAATACAAGAACAGAGTTAGGGCAGAAAAAACATTGGATACCAGAAACAGGTGGCAAGTTAACAGGAACCTTAAAGGTGCAGCATGTTTCAGTTTCTGGCGATGCTAGAGTTGCGGCTTCGTATTCGGTAGTAGTTGGTCAAATTCATAGTGATGAAGGTCATGAAAACGAACCCATAAAAATCTTTTACAAAAAATTTCCTGGTCATTCAAAAGGTTCTGTGTTTTGGAATTACGAAATTAATACGGCTGGCGATAACTCGAAACGATGGGATTATTCAACACCTGTTTGGGGTTATGATATGTCTGTTGTTGGTGCTAGTTCAGAAACGTATCCTGAAGAACCTAAGGATGGTATTGCTTTAGGCGAAGAGTTTAGTTATGAGATAAATGTTTATAAAGGTATCATGTATCTTACTTTTAAGAGTAAAGGCCATGATACAGTAACGTTTACTAAAAACTTGTTGAAGTCTGATTTTTCCACAAAGGCAGATATGCCAGAACAAATAAAAACCTTGTACGCTGCAATAGGTAGAGATGGTGTAGAGCGCGATAGCGCTTATGCCGGCGAAATTAATTATTTTAAACAAGGTGCCTACAATCAAACAAACGGAAAAGACCCTGAAGATAATATCGTATGGCATGCTGGTGCCGAAACTTACGGTGGCGATATTGCTAAACAATATGCAAATGGTTGTTATGCCGAAGTTTGGTTTAAAGAAGCAACCGTTGGCGAAGGAACCATGCCAACTCTAAAATAATTAATCTTATTTAAATAGCAAATGAATTCAAATAAGGTTATTTATATAATGGGCGTTTCGGGCTGCGGAAAGAGTACTATCGGGCAAATGCTTGCTAAACGTTTTAAAATTCCATTTTTTGATGGTGATGATTTTCATCCACAATCAAACATAGATAAAATGAGTAGCGGCCTTCCTTTAAATGATGCCGATCGTTTAGGGTGGTTACAAACACTTAATGAGTTGGCTAAAACAGAACTTCAAAAAAGCAGTTGTGTTATTGTTTGTTCGGCTTTAAAAGAATCTTACCGAACATTATTAAGTAAAGGGGTTGAGGACCAAACAGCATGGGTGCATTTGGTAGGAAGTTATAATCAGATTGTAGAACGACTTAATAAAAGAGAAAATCATTTTATGGATTCCAGCTTATTGCAATCGCAATTTGATACGCTCGAAAATCCATCTAACGCTCTAGAAATAAATATTGGTTTAACACCAGAAGAAATAGTTGATAAAATAACAAAGGACATAAAAATGAAATCAGAATTTGGGTTATTTGGATTAGGTGTCATGGGAAAAAGCTTAAGTAGAAACTTGGCTCAAAAAGGATTTAATATTTCCGTGTTTAATCGCGAAGTAAAAGGAACGGAAGAAGATGTTGCCATACATTTTAAAAATAGTCATAAAGAGCTAGATTCCGCACAAGCATTTTCAGATATTCAAGGCTTTGTAAATTCGCTACAAACACCACGCAGAATCATGCTTATGGTTAATGCGGGTAAAATAACAGATTATGTAATTGAAGATTTAATCCCTTTTTTATCAGAAGGCGATATTTTAATTGATGGTGGTAATTCAAACTACATTAAAACAAAGGAGCGTTACGATTATTTAAAATCTAAAAACATCCATTTTATTGGTGTTGGTGTTTCTGGAGGCGAGCAAGGTGCGCTTAAAGGACCTTCTATAATGCCAGGTGGAAATAAGGAAATATATAACCTAGTAAAACCGTATTTAGAAAGTATTGCTGCTAAAGATGATAACAATTTACCATGCTGTACTTATATAGGCGAAGAGGGTAGTGGGCATTTTGTAAAAATGGTTCATAATGGCATTGAATATGTTGAAATGCAATTATTGGCCGAGGTATTTACCATTTTAAAAACAATGGGTAAAACTCCTGATGAAGTAGCCGATATTTTAGAGTCTTGGAAACCTAAAGCTGATAGTTATTTGCTAGGAATTACTGTTGATATTTTAAGGAAAAAAGATGGTAACGATTGGCTAATAAATAAAATTGTAGATAAAGCAGGTAATAAAGGTACAGGAAACTGGACAACAATTGCTGCCGCTCAATTAGGCGCTCCTAGTACTTTAATTGCTTCGGCATTATTTGCGCGTTATACGTCATTTTATAAAGACGAAAGACTTCAGGCTAGTATAAACCTAAACATTAATCCGTCTATTTTAAATTTAGAAATTGAAGATGTTTGTAATGCTTATCAATTTGCAAGAATAATAAACCATTATCAAGGTTTAAAATTAATTTCTGAAGCAGGAAAATCTTATGGTTGGCATTTAAATTTAAGCGAAATTGCTAGAATATGGACCAATGGCTGTATTATTAAATCGGATTTTATGGTAGAGCTAATTCCTGTTTTAAAAGAAGATGATAATATATTAAAAAACAAGCTAATTATAAATCGTGTAAAAGCCTTAAAGCCATCAATTAATAAAGTGGTTTCAGAATGTGTGTTAAAGGAGTTAACAGCACCTTGTTTAAGCGAGTCTGTTAATTTTTTAAATGCCTATGCAACCGCAAATTCATCGGCAAATATTATACAAGCGCAACGCGATTATTTTGGAGCACACACCTATCAGCGTACAGACGATAATTCGGGTAAATTTCATCATACCAATTGGAATTAACCACTCCAATTTAAAAATAGATAGCAACTAAACTAAACTAAATATAATGTCAGAATCAAAAGAGAAAAAATCTTTATTAAAAAAAATTATAGCCATAATATTGGGGTTTGGTCCAGGTATTTTTGCAATTGGCTATACTATAGGTACAGGAAGCGTAACTTCTATGATTGTTGCGGGTAGCCAATTTAATATGCAGCTATTATGGGTGTTATTGTTAAGTTGTGTTTTTTCTGGTGTACTCATGTTTGTTTACGGAAATTATGCTTTAATTACGGGCGAAACGGCACTTTTTGGGTTTAAAAAGCACTTGAAGTACGGTAAGCTCCTAGCTATTTTAATTATAGTGGGTATTACCTTTGGTCAATGGAATTCATTAATGGGGATTTTAGGTATTTCTTCCAATATAATTTATGAAATATTAGCCGTTAATTTTGACGGCTTAGAAGGGTTAAAATATGAAACCGTATTAATAACAGCTATTATAATAATTGTTGTCTTTTACCTGCTAATGCTAGTTGGTAAGTATACGTTTTTCGAAAAAGTATTGGTCATTTTTGTAACGCTAATGGGGCTTTCGTTTGTGCTATCGTTATGCCTCGTACAACCATTACCTATGGATGTGGTTTCTGGTTTAATACCATCTATACCAGATGTTCCAGATGGTAAAATGTTAGTTGCCGCATTTGTTGGTACTACTATGGCAGCTGCAACTTTTCTTTCGCGTCCGTTATTTGTTAAAGGAAAAGGTTGGACTATTAAAAACTTAGATCAACAGAAAAAGGATTCTATTACCGCTGCAGTTTTAATATTTGTAATTAGTGGAACTATTATGGCGGTAGCTGCAGGTGCTTTGTTTTATGATGGTAAAGTGGTTACGCAAGTTTTAGATATGGCAAATACACTAGAGCCAGTTGCAGGAAAATGGGCTGTTACTATTTTCTTTTTTGGAGCTTTAAGTGCTGGTTTATCTTCTATATTTCCTTGTTTATTAATAGCTCCTTTATTGGTTGCCGATTATCAATCTGGTGAGTTAGATACAAGTTCTAAACAATTTAAAATTATTACAGCGGTAGCCTGTTTAGTCGCTTTAATTGGACCTGCTTTTGGAGGCAACCCAATTGAAATTCAAATTCTATCTCAAGTTTTTAATGTCTTTATTTTACCACTTGTAGTTTTAGGAATCATCTTATTAGCAAATAATAAAAAAATAATGAAAGGTTATAAAACCAGTATTTGGGTAAATATTGGTCTGTTTGCCGCTTTGTTTTTCTCTTGTGTAGTGTCGTATACTGGCGTATTAGGCATCATGACAAAGTACTTTTAGTAAGTCTATTTTAAATCAAATTTGATAAATCGATTATAATATGAAAAATCAATTAAAATTTTTAGTTCTAGCAATAGTCCTCTTAACATTAACATTTTCATGTAAAAATGAAGAATCTAATGCCGGATTAGTTGAAGATGTTTCCGAATTTAATGAGGCTGTTAAAAATGCAAGCCCAGGTGATGTTATTACTTTAGCTAATGGTGTTTGGAATAATGCAGAGTTAGTTTTTGAAGGCAAAGGAACGGCCGAGGACCCTATTACTTTAACTGTTGAAGAAAAAGGTAAAGTAACTTTAGAAGGCAACTCAAACCTTCAATTAGCTGGCGAGTATTTAGTTGTTGAAGGACTCGTATTTAGAAACGGTTACACGCCCACTAACGCTGTAATTTCATTCAGAAAAAACAGAGAGGAAATGGCTAATAATAGCAGATTAACCGAATGTGTTATCGATAATTATAATAACCCAGAGCGTCAAGTTCAAGATTATTGGATTACCATCTACGGGAAAAATAACCGTATTGATCATAACCATATTGTAGGTAAAAAGAACCTTGGTGTAACTATGATTGTTGGTTTAGATACTAAAGAAAGTCGCGCTAATAATCATCAAATAGATCATAATTATTTTGGTCCGCGCCCTACATACGGAAATAATGGAGGCGAAACATTACGTATAGGAACAAGTCACCATGCCTTAGAGAATTCAAATACCTTAGTAGAATCTAATTATTTTGATAGAACTAATGGCGAACACGAAATAATTTCAAACAAAGCATGCCAAAACACTTTTAAATACAATACTTTTTTTGAGTGTACAGGAACTTTAACCATGCGCCATGGAAATGAAACTTTAGTTGATGGAAATGTGTTTATTGGAAACAACAAACCAAGTACAGGTGGTGTGCGTATTATTAATGAAACGCAAACGGTAATTAATAATTATCATATTGGTTTAACAGGGTATCGTTTTAGAGGTGCTTTTGTAATGATGAATGGTGTGCCAAATTCGCCACCAAATCGTTATGTGCCAGTAATCGATTCTAAATTAAATAATAACACCTTTATTAATTGCGAACATATTCAATTATGTGCGGGTAGCGATGCAGAAAGAAGTCAAGCTCCAAAAACTTCAGAAATTTCTGGAAATATATTTTATAACGAAAACAAGAAAGATATTTTCACTATTTACGATGATATAAGTGGTATTACTTTTAAGGATAACTTTCTAGGTATAAACGGAGAAACTTCAATTAAGGAAGGTTTTGAAAATGTAGATATTACATTAGTTAAAAATGAACAAGGATTTTTAATTCCAACTTCAGATAAAATTAAAAACAAAATTACAATTAGCCCAAAGGTGGCGACTAAAGAAAATACAGGAACGACTTGGTATTCCAAAGAAGATAGAGAGGTAGCCTTAAATTCTGGGAAAGCAATTCAAGTAGCATCGGGTATCAATACCTTGTATGATATTGTAAAAACATCTGAGCCTGGAGATATTATAGAGTTAGAGGAAGGTGGAACATATTTGATAACTAAAGCAGTTAAAATAAACCACCCGTTAACCTTTAAAACCTCTGGGAATAAAAAAGCTACTGTTTTATTTGAGCGTATGATGGCTTTCGAAATTCAAGACGGTGGTAGTTTATCTCTTGAAAACGTTGCGTTCGATGGAACAAAATCTCCGGATTACGCTGGTAATTCTGTAATAAGCACAAGTAAAAACTCCATGATTGAAAACTATAAATTATTTATAGATAATTGTGAGTTTAAAGATATGGTAGTTAATCATTCTTTTGATGTATTGCGAGTATCTAAAGGCACGTTTGCAGATACCATTAGCATTCAAAATTCAACATTTAAAAATATCTCAGGTCACATTACTGCTTTAGATAAAGAAACCGATGATATTGGTGCGTATAATGTGGAGTATTTTATCATGAAAAATAATACAGTTACAGATTTACAAGGTGCTGCATTGCGTTTATATCGTGGAGGAAAAGACGAAAGTACATTTGGGCCATTTCTAGAAGTAGATCATAATGTTTTTAATAATGTAGGGCACGGTAAGAAAAACAAATATGAAGCAGCTATGTCGTTATATGGTGTTCAGGTTAATGCTATTGAAAACAACATATTTAATGAATCAAAAGGTTTAAAAATGCATTTAGTTGTAGGAGAGCCTGTAGTGGATATTTTGAATAATAATTTTTATAAATCTGATAAATTATTTGTTACTGGCGACCAAAAATATAATGTGGAGAATCTTTGGAGCCTTAACCCAGGTTTTGATGGTGATACATTCATATTAAGCGAAAATTCTCCTTTACTAGGTAAAGGAACAGATAAATTAAACCTTGGAACTATTAACTAGCAAAACCGTTTTTTTAAACATCTAGTTTTAATAGTTATATATATTTTTGGTGTACTAATTAAATTTTTAAATAATGAATTTAGATGTCCTTTCGAAAAATGAAAATCAAGAAATTACTAATCGAGTTAAAAAGATAATTTCTCAAATAAGTGATTTAATTAGCGAAAAACATTTGGAGCCTGGTGATAAGTTACCTGCAGAGCGTATACTAGCCGAAAAGTTTGGGGTAAGTAGACGAAGTGTTCGAGTGGCCATACTTAAGTTAGAGTCTTATGGGATATTAATATCTATGCCTCAAAGCGGAACTTTTATTGCAAATATTGGAACTATAGCCATGAAAGGGATGATTAAGGATATTTTAAACCTTGGTTTACCGGACTTTAAATCTTTAGTAGAGACACGAATTTTACTAGAACTTAAGGCGGTAAGTTTAGCAGCAGAAAGACGTACTGAAGAAGATTTAAAAGGCATTAAAGCAGCGCTTGATGCCCATGAGGCTAAATTATCAAGTGGAGAGGATGCTGTTCAAGAAGATTTATTGTTTCATTTAGCAATTGCTAAGGCTAGTGGAAATGTAACCATGAATCAAATTAT
Organism: Algibacter amylolyticus; assembly: GCF_014202225.1. Classification (GTDB taxonomy): domain Bacteria; phylum Bacteroidota; class Bacteroidia; order Flavobacteriales; family Flavobacteriaceae; genus Algibacter_B; species Algibacter_B amylolyticus. The sequence continues at coordinate 118,559 of NZ_JACHGE010000005.1, read as the reverse complement.
GTTCGGTATTACACCTCAAATAATTGTAGATTTTAAAAAGTACCATAAAGATTACGATAATCTAGATGATCTAAGAATTAAAGAACACGTAGATATTTACCAAGCTATTGAAGATCAGGACCCTGTATTGGCAGAAAAAATGATGAAAAAGCACTTTAAGTTATTGTACGAATACTGTGGTGTAAGCTAAAGGTAGAGTATATAAAATAATAAAACTAACTATAAGATAATTCTGTGTTTTTAGGATTATCAACTCAATTAACATAATAAAATATGAATTATAATACTAAACTAGCGGGTAAAAATGTATTGATTACAGCTGGAGCACAAGGAATTGGTGAATCTATAACAAAGCATTTTATTGATAGCGGCGCAAATGTAGCTATACACTATTTTTCTAGTGCAGAAAAAGCAAATCAATTAACTGAATACGCCATAAGTAAAGGACAAAAAGCAGTCGCTATAAGTGGAGACTTAACTAACGAGGTCGATGCTAATGCCATGGTTGAGAAAACTGTTGAGGTTTTAGGAGGCTTAGACATTCTAATTAACAATGCAGGATCTTTAGTGGCACGTAAAATGCTTAACGAAATGGAGGCTGAATTTTGGCATAAGGTTATGGATATTAATCTAACTTCAATGATGTTTGTAACACGAGCTGCATCGCCTTATCTAGCAAAAAATGAGACAAGTAGTATTGTAAATTTAGCATCACTTGCAGGACGTAAAGGTGGTCATCCAGGTTCATTAGTATATTCTACAAGTAAGGGGGCTATTTTAACGTTTACTAGAGCGCTTTCAACAGAATTAGGAGGTCAGGGAACAAAGGTTAATGCTGTGGCTCCAGGGCTTATTCTAGGTACATCATTTCATAATACGCATACTACCAAAGAATCGGCAGCCCAAACCATATCCGGAATTCCAATTAACCGTGCAGGTAATGCTGCCGATGTTGCTCGAGCAGTGTTGTTTTTAGCTTCAGAATATGATGGATTTATAACCGGAGCTACACTAGATATTAATGGTGGTGTTTATAATATGTAATTTATAGATATTAAGGCTTTGATTTTTTTAAGCTTAACACATATTTTAAAGCAACCGTGGTTAGAAAAAATCTAAACCAAGCCTAAATTGAATTGGTTGAGGTCGTTACGACGAGCGATAGTTTTATTGGTATTGAGAAATTTTTTAAGTAAAAAGTAATTTCTCCTTAATATTATTTGTGTTTTATCATAAAAATAACGTATTTTTGGTAAACCAGTTTGGTTCACCAATAAATCAAGTAGAATAACACTGATTTTTAGCAAGTAGTAGAGTCTTCTTGTTTATTATTAAGATTTCGGTTTTTACTTGGTATCAGTACTCATAAAAGAAACAATTATTATACGTGTCGGGGGCATTGATTTGGTATTACTAAATGTTATTAAATAAATAATTACATGAGTAATAGATAAATAAGGGTCTTGTAGTCTGTTGTATTTTATAATTACATAGATGTAATAAACTCAAGATTAAAGGTCTCAGATAACAATGTGAGTTTATGGTTTAGGCTTACATTAGTTTGAGTTAGTTTGTTTGAAAATACTGATCTATAAATTTAGGTCGGTATTTTTTTATATGCATTTTTAAGTTTTACGCAAAAAAGAGAGCGAGTTTCAATATAGAACTTAAACCTTGTAGAACCCTAATTAGTATTAAATATGGGGCAAATGGGTTATATTTTATATAAATGAATAATAAGTTATGGTGAATAGCAATTTGGAAATTTTAATTTTACAGTCTTCAAGCTAATCTATAGATACAGCAATGTATTATTAGTTTATAGTTAATTTAGAAAATGGCTGAAGCAAAAAAATATACTAAATTGCAGTTCTCAATTCAAATCATAAAAATTAATTAAAATATAACATTCATGGAATTATATCCTATAAAATTCGAGCCACTTTATAAATACCGCCTTTGGGGAGGAGAAAAATTAAAAACACACCTTAACAAAGATTATAATGAGGAAAGTATAGGTGAATCATGGGAGATATCCGATGTAAAAGGAGATGAAACTAAGGTTTTAAAAGGCGCTTTAAAAGGACAAACTCTTAAACAACTAATCCAAACGTATAAAGGTGCTTTTGTAGGTGAATCTGTTTATAAAACTTTTGGGGAAGACTTTCCGTTATTAATCAAGTTTATTGATGCCAAAACACCATTATCAATTCAAGTACACCCAAGTAATGAATTAGCAAAGGAGCGTCATAACTCATTTGGAAAAAATGAAATGTGGTATGTCATGCAAGCCGATAAAGATGCTGAATTAATTGTAGGTTTCGAATCTGAGATTGATAAAGAAGAATATCTTAAACAATTGGAAGAGGATACTATACTAAACGTTATGCATCATGAAACCGTTGCACAGGGAGATACTTTTTATATTCCTACTGGACGTATTCATGCTATTGGAGCTGGAGTATTATTAGCTGAAATACAGCAAACATCAGATGTCACTTATAGAATTTACGATTATAATAGAGTTGATGTTACAACGGGTAAAGAACGCGAATTACACAACGAATTAGCTTTAGATGCAATAGACTTTAAATATTTCGATAATTTTAAAACGGATTATAAGAAAGAGGTAAATACATCCAACATCTTAGTACATTCTCCGTATTTTAAAACTAACTTTATTAAAGTTGAAGGAGAAATTACTAAAGATTACACTAAGTTAGATTCTTTTGTAATTTATATGTGTGTTAGTGGAGCTTTAGAAATTGAATCCAACAATGAAAAATACACATTAAAAATAGGAGAAACTATATTATTGCCTGCTGCAATCGATAATGTGAAAATTTCATCTAATAAGGCAGAGTTTTTAGAAATATACTATTAGTTGTTTTAATTTTTTCATTAAATTAACCTTCCTTAAATATGGCGAATTCAGTTTAAATAAATGCTATGTAGTTAATAATTAGCTGTATAGTAGATTTTTAATAGCTTTTAAATCCAATATGAGTATAAAAAAAGGTTGTATTAGTGTTTTATGTTGTTTAATAGCCTGTTTTAGTTACGGGCAATTCAATAATATAAAATTTGAAAATTTAGATACTTATAATGGACTTTCTAGTAGTACTTGCGAAGAAATTTTTCAAGATAAAGAAGGTTTTTTGTGGTTTGGTACTATTGATGGTCTTAATAAATATAATGGCTATGAGTTTGAGGTTTTCCGGTCTGTTTTAAACGATTCTACTTCCATAAGTAATAATAGAGTAAATGCAATTGCCGAGGATAATGAAGGAAACCTCTGGGTGGGAACCACCAATGGCCTAAATTTATTCAATAAAAAAACCAATAAGTTTACTAGGGTAAATTTATATGGGCAAATTGCAATGTCTAATAGTTCTGAAAAGATTATTAATGATTTGTTGTTTGACTCTGCTAATAATACCCTTTGGGTGGCTACTAATATTGGTGCCATTAAAATCATTTTAAGTGATTATTCTGGTAATCAAAATAATTTTACCTACTCGTATTATATTAATGATCAATCCAACGTAACATCTATAGATAATAATGGTGTTAATGTAATTTTAAAGGATGAAAATAACATTATATGGATTGGTACAAAAGGCGCACATTTAAACAGGTATAACGCTAAAAAAGATAATTTTGATAGAGTTTATATTGAAAATAAAGAATCTTATGAGTTAGACCATATACCTAAAAAGGTTGTAATTGATACTGATGGCGATTTCTGGATAGGAAACGATCTTTCTAACCTTATATTTTGGGATAAGGACCAAAATTATTTTAAACATGTTTCTTTATCGGATAGGAGTGTGCCAATTTTTGATATTTACCAAGATAAAAATGGTTTGTTTTGGGTTTCTACAGATGTTTTTGGATTGTATATCTTCAAAAAGGAGAACAATAATGCTGTACTGCTTAAGCATATTTTAAATGATTATGCAGATCCATTTTCACTTCCAAACAATAAACCTACTAAAATTATTGAAGATAGAAATGGTATCTATTGGATTGGCAGTTACGATAAGGGAGTTAGTAAATTAGATTTGTCTAACAACTCCTTTGGACATTACTATTACAAGGCTAATAATGCAAATGGGTTGAGCGAGAAAACGGTACAATCTGTTATGCAAGACTCAAAAGGAAGAATTTGGATTAGCACATATAATGGTGGTCTTAATTTGTTTGATGAAAAAACAGAATCCTTTAAGCACTACGGAAACGATCCCGATCCTAAAAAAACTTTAAATTCCACACAAATCTTATATACTTTTGAAAGTCATGATGGCGCTATTTGGGTATGTACCGTAGATGGTGGCGTTAATAAATTTAATCCAGAAACTAAAACCTTTCAAGCTTATCTGCATAATGATTCAGATAGTTTATCTATAGGTCAAAGTTCAGTATGGACAGGTGTCGAAGATTCTAAAAACCGCATTTGGTTTGGGCTTCGAACAGAAGGAGTGAGTTTGTATAACCCAAAAACAAATCATTTTTCCAATTATAAAAGTCATTTTGGGAAAGAAAAGCGACTGCTTAGCAACTCTGTGTTATGTATGTTTACAGATTCCAATGAAAGATTGTTTATTGGAACCTCGTTAGGGTTGAACTATGTTAATTTAAATAATCTAAAAGAGTTTATTCCTAAAACCATAAATTTTAACCAAGTTAAGGCTAAGGCCCTTGAAGGTGTTGGTGTAAATTATGTTACCGAAGATCATCTTGGAAATATCTGGGTAGGCTCTGATAAGGGCGTTTATAAGTTAGACTCAAACCTAAATATATTAAAATCTTACTCATCATTAGATGGTTTACCTAATAACTTGGTTGTTGGAATTGTAGAAGATGATAATTATAATATCTGGATAACAACCAAAGGAGGTTTGTCTCTATTGGATACAAGAACACATCAATTTAAAAATTTTAATACGCATGATGGTTTACAGGGACCAGAGTTTCAAAGTAAATCTATTTTTAAAACCCAAAATGGACGTATTCTAATAGGTGGTATTAATGGGTTTAATATATTTCATCCAAACGATGTCATTATTCCTGCCTCGGTTAATCTTAAACCTAGAATAACCAATTTTAAATTAAATAATAAAACAGTAGTTGCCGAAGATGTTGTAAACGGAAGGGTGCTTTTACACAAAGATATTGATGAGGTTAAGGATTTAGTTTTAAAGCATAATGAAAACTACATTTCCTTTGAGTTTTTAGCACTTTATTTTGTTAACCCAGAGCAGGTACAATATGCCTATAGAATGAAAGGCTTAGATGATGATTTTATTAATTTAGGATCAAATAGAGTGGTTAACCTTTCTAATTTAGAGCCTGGTGATTATACTTTTGAGGTTAAAGCATCAGCAAATACCGAGTGGGAAAAAAATCAAACAGCTTTTGTTAATATTGAAATATTGCCACCATTATGGAGAACCTGGTGGGCGTATTTAATCTATTTTTTAATAGGTGTTTTTCTGTTTTGGATTGTAGCTAAGTATTATACATCTAAAGTTCAAGAAGAGCAGAAACATGAGTTAGACCAAATGAAACTTCAGTTTTTTGTTAATGTATCTCACGAATTTAGAACACCGTTAACTCTAATTTTAAATCCAGTCGATAAAATACTTTCCAACTATAATAGCGATCCAGAATCGGTAAAAACATCAGCATTATCAATTCAGCGTAGTGCCAGACGTTTGTTGCATTTAGTAAATCAATTATTAGATTACAGAAAGATGGATGTTGGCATGTCGCCACTTCAGTTAGAAAAAGGGGATATTGTTAAGTTTAGTCAAGATATATTTTCGCTATTTAAAGATTTAGCTTTTAAAAAAGAGATTAATTATACTTTTGAAAGTGATTCATCAAAAATTATATCGCTTTTCGATTATGATAAAGTAGAAAAAATTATTACAAACTTAATTTCTAATGCTATTAAATTTACAAATAGTGGAGGCGATATTACCATTAGTGTAAATAGAGTAGAGGATTCCGGAAATAGTGCAAAACTGCCGTTTTTGAAAAATGATGGATTAAGTGATTACATAGAAATAATCGTAAAAGATACAGGAGTTGGACTTGATAAAGAACAGATAAGGCGTATTTTTTCTAGATTTTATAATTTAGACGAAAATAAGGCGGGAACTGGTATTGGTCTTAATTTTACCAAAGGATTAGTTGAGCTGCACGGGGGCGAAATACTGGTTGAGAGTAAGCATAAAAAAGGCACTATGTTTATAGTGAAATTACCTTTAAATCTAGACGGTAAAGCAGAAACAGTCGAGAATGTTAAAAATGAATTTTTAATAAACTCTATGAAAGCTGTTGAATATGATATGTTAATTTCTAATGACGATTTACCAAGAGTTAACCAAAAGAGTTCTGCTAGTACAGACGAAGAAGGAGGTAAATTGCCAATCGTTTTAATAGTTGAAGATAATAAAGAGCTTAGGGTGCATTTAAGTAACGATTTAAATGGCGAATATATAGTTAAAGAAGCCGTTAATGGAGCCGAGGGTTTAATAGCTGTAAAAAAACACATGCCAGATATTATAATTAGTGATGTTATGATGCCTAAAATGGATGGTTTTGAAATGTGTAAATTAATAAAGTCAGATATCGAAACGTGCCATATTCCAGTTATTTTACTTACAGCAAAAACCTTAGTTGAAGATAGAATACATGGTTACGAGCATGGGGCCGATGGGTATTTAGCAAAGCCTTTTGTAACGAAAGTTTTAAGAGCTAGAATTGTTAATTTATTAGAATCTAAAAAAAGACTTAGAAAGCGCTTTTCTGAAATTGGAGGTGTTTTCCCATCTAGCGAAGTTACTACCAATAATTTAGACGAAGCTTTTTTAGATAAGGCAACAAGAATAATAATAGAAAACATAAGTGATATTGATTTTAAACAGGAGCACTTGTTAAAGGAAATGAATATTGGGCGTTCTCAGTTCTACAGAAAAATAAATAACTTAACCGGGAGCAACCCAAGTAACTTTATACGTACCATACGTTTGCGTTATGCTTCAGAGCTATTATTAAAGAATGATTACTCTATTAAGGAAGTTACACACATGACGGGGTTTAACTCTACAGCATACTTTAGTAAAACCTTTAAGGAGTTATTTAATGTAACACCAAGTCAATTTATCGAACAAAGTAATACAGAATCTGAACAACAAGAATGACGTTGAAATTTAATTGTTAAATCTTATTGTGAATGGTATTAAAACAAAAAAACAGCTTATTAGTTTATTAAGCTGTTTTTTCATTTTATATAATTCCTTAATTAGTTGAGTCTGAAATTAGGATTGATAATGGCGCTTAATTACTGTTCATTTTTAACCGCTTACAATAATTTTTTAGCAATTGTAATTCTTAAATATGTTAATTTTTATTTCTTATGTAAGTAGGAAAAGTATCGATTAAATTTTATTAAAAAACCATTTAAGCCCTTTATACGCCTAAAAAGAGCAATAATTTATCTCTTTAGAGTAATAATTTATAAACTATAACCACCTGCTTTTTTAAGTTTGTATTAACAAATTGTTAACGGAAATTAACAATGTTCAAATTTTAACTATTCTTAATAATTTAATATTAAAATCTAGAGATGATTAAAATTTTTAAACGAATAACTAATTAACTAAACAATAACTATTAAACTAATTTACTATTAATTATGGCAAAAAAAATTATGCATAGAAAAAGTTTAATTATACTCTGTATGATTATGGCTGTATTTGGTTGCAAGCCTGATCCGCTGGAGTATGCCCGTCCCGATGATTTGGCGGGAACAATTTATACCCAACTGGAGTCGATGGGTACATTTGATTATTATTTAAAGTCGTTGGACCAAACCTTATATCCAGAACCTTTAAAAAAGGGAGGCTCATGGACTGTTTTTGCTCCTACAGATGAAGCTTTTGAGAAGTTTATGAGCGATGAAGGTTTCGCTACTTTTGATGCTATTCCTCAAGAAAGAATTCAACATTTAGTTGAGAATACAATTATTACAGATGGTTGGAATACAACAACCTTAACGTATTTTAAAAGTAGATTTTATTTAGGTCAAAGTTTTAGACGTAGAACACAATATCAAGCAGCTAATAGAGAATTTGATAAAGATACTTTACAACATATTTTTGAATGGGATAAGTTAGACCAACAAAAATACTTAATGAACTATAGTAATGGTAGGCAAAAAACTGTCGACTATTTTCTTGATTCGTATATGAGTACTTGGGGTGTCGAATATTCAGATTACGATTTTATGTTTCCTGGTGAGACTTTTAATGAAGGAGATATGAAAGTTTTTGATGCTAATGTTTCTCAAAAGAATGTAATAGCAGAAAATGGAATTATCTATGCTCTAGATAAAGTAATTGAACCACAGCCAAACTTATACGAAAATCTTTCAGCTGCAGAGTATGGAGGTAAATATTCTATGTTTAAAAAAATGATTGAACGTTTCGCTGAAATTAGATCATTGGGCGATCAAATAAATGAAGAAACAGGTGAGCTAGAAGAGGTTTTTCAGTTTAGATTTTATACAGGAGTTGAAAACGATGCGCTTCCTTTTAATCCATTTGATGAAAATTACGCGACAAATATAGACGGAACGTTAGCGCAGGCTTGGGGGTTTTTGGCTCCAACCAATGATGCGTTAATAAGCTATCTAGACGGTAATAGCATTTTGGGTCAGTTTTACGACTCTTATGATGATATGCCTTTAGATGTTGTAGGTAAGTTTTTATCACCTTATTTTTTTAATGATTATTGGGATATTTGCCCAAGTAGGTTAGGTCAAAGTTACGATACTAGTCTAGGTCTGGTAGATTATAAACTAGAAGATGTTGTAGATAAAAGGTTTTGTAGTAATGGTTTTTTCGTGGGTGTAAATACTGTTTATACTAACAATAGTTTCGGAACCATTATGGGACCACTTTTATTAGATGAAAATTATTCTATTATGCTTGGGGCAATTCAAGATTTAGGAATTGATACTGCATTACAGAGTAAATCATCACGTTTCACTATTTTAGGTGTTAAAAATGACCAATTTGTTGATGTTGCAGATCCAAATAGTGCGACTCGTAAAATTACGGTGTTAGTAGACGATCCAAGATTGCCACCAGGATATGATATTAATGTGTCTGGTGTAGTATATATGGAGGTAACTGGCGATCCTGGAAACGGTAATCGTATTTACCCAGATCCAGAAGCTTCAAGTCCTAGTTCTGCAGATGTTGCTTATGTTACAAAAACAATAAATGATATTGTACTTAATCAAATTGTTGATGAGGATATTGATTTTGGTTCTAATAATTATTATCAAACAAGAAGTGGTGAGTATGTATATGCGTTTGATGGTAATTCTGCCGCTGGAGGAGGCGATATTCAATTAGGAAGATCTGCTCAAATAGTAGAAACCAAAGAAACGGCTAACGGTAATTTTTATGAAATGAGTAGTATCATAGAAAGACCATTAGGCTTTACATACAGTTTGCTTGTAGATAATGCTACTACCTTCTCTTCTTTTTTAGAAGTTTTAGAAAGTGCCGATGCGTTTATTACTATTGTAGGGTCGGATGATAAATTATTAAATTTTCTAAACCTAAGTAGAACTTTTACATTATTTGCACCTAATAACAGTGCAGTTGCACAAGCTATAAGCGATGGTGTAATTGTAGATCCTTCTACAGTAGATGGGCTAGACGATTTAGATAAAGCTATTGCAAAAAGAGATCTTCTAAACTTTGCTAGAAAACATTTTATACAACAAGCATTACCTACAGATGGTAAAACTACAGGAACTTTTGCTTCAATGTATTTCAGTAAAATAGTTGACTTTGCCGAAATTTATGATGAGTTTTCAGTTGTTAATACAACATCTTCAATTTCTATTACGAATGTAGAAAGCGGAGAGTCTGTTACTACAAGTGGTATAACAAACTTATTTTCTAAAAGAGTGGTAATTCACGAAACCTCTAATTATATTAAATAGTAAAACTTAAAGTTTATAAAATATGAAGGATAAATATAGGTCATATTCTTATGTCTTAGTGGTATTTTGTATGCTGTTTTCGGTATTCAACGTATCAGCACAGTCAAAAATAAATGTTACAGGAACCGTTGTTGGAGAAAGTGATGGCATACCATTAACAGGGGCTACCATAGCCGAAAAAGATAAAAATAATCGAATTATTAACGGGGTTGTTGCAGATTTTAATGGAAATTTCTCTATTAACATTACAGACCCTACAAACACCCTAACGTTCTCGTATGTTGGTTTTATAACTAAGGAGGTTGTTCCTGGTAGTGAAACAACAATCGATGTGGCGTTAGCCGAGGATATCTCAGAGTTAGATGCTATTGTACTACGTGCAAGAAAAAAGGTATTTACTGGAGAGTTCGAAATGGATAAACGTAGAATAGCTACGGCTATTGAAAGTATCTCGCTTAAGGAACTTAGTGAAACAGTATCATCTGGTATTGTAGATCAATTGCAAGGTCGATTAAGTGGTGTGGATATTGTAGCAAATTCGGGTGAGCCTGGTGCTGGAATGTCTATTCGTATTCGTGGTACATCGTCTTTAAATGCATCTTCAGAACCTTTAATTGTTATTAATGGTGTTCCTTTTGAAACGGAAGTAGATGAGCTTTTTGATTTTGGATCTGCCGATGAGGAGCAATATGCTGCCATGATTGGTGTGTCGCCAGATGATATCGAAGAAATATCGGTACTTAAAGATGCTGCCGCAACTGCACAATATGGTTCGCGAGCTGCAAATGGAGTTTTACTTATTAAAACAAAGCGTGGAGCAAAAGGTCCTGCAAGATTTTCATACAGTTATAAAGGTAGTGTTGGATGGCAACCAGATGGGATTCCGTTGTTAAATGGTGATCAATATTCAACATTAATTAAAGATGAAAATATAGCAACAAACAATCAAACGGTATATCCTCAAATAGAATACAATCCGGAGTACGAGTTGTATAACTTGTATAACAAAAATATTGATTGGGTAGACGAGATTACGCAAACAGGAACAACACAAGAACACTTTTTAGGTGTTTCTGGTGGTGGTGAAAAATCATCATACCGTGTATCTGCGAGTTATAAAGATCAATTAGGTACTACACTAGGTAGTGCGTTTAAATTATTTACAACTAGAGCAATACTTGATTATAACATATCTGATAAAATCACTATATCATCAGAATTGTCTTATACACATGGTTCTTTAGATCGTTCTTATGCCAAAGATAATAGTTTAGGGCAGCAATCGCTAAGAGCATTAGCGCTTGTAAAAATGCCAAACCAATCTATATATCAATTAGATGAAGAGGGTAATTTAACAGATCAATACTTTACACCAATTGATGCTTTTCAAGGTAACGGAGTGCAGTATTACAACCCAGTTGCTATGGCTAGGTTATCAACAAATAATAATGAAAATAACAGGATAACGCCTATTTTCAGGTTTAACTATAAACCTATGAAGACTTTAGATTTCCGTTCTATTATTTCGTTTGATATTAATGTAGACAAAAGAGCGCTTTTTGTTCCAGAAGAAGCCTTAGGGACATCATGGACAAACTCAGCAGCTAATAGAGCAACCTTCTCCGATGCAGAGTTTTTTGTAATGCGTACAGATAATAGACTTATTTGGAGTCCAGGTTTAGGGGATAACCATTCGTTATTTACTAGTGCTTCTATTCAAACTTTCGAGAAAACGAGTCAAGGCTATGCAGCTGTAGCGAGTAACTCGCCAAGTAGTTACATCCAAACGCCAATTGCAAATACAAGAATAGAAGGAAGTGGAAATTCACTATCGTCTAGTTTTACACAAAACAGATCGTTGTCTTATAACTTTATGTTTAACTATCAGTTTTTAGATCGTTATATATTAAGTGGTGGTATTCGTTCAGAAGGTAACTCTAAATTTGGTAGTAGTTACAGGTATGGTACTTTCCCTAGTATAGCGGGTAAATGGATTCTTTCAGATGAGCCTTTTATGGAATCTGCGGAGTTTATTGACGAGCTTGGTATTAGAGCAAGTTATGGTGTAAATGGTAACTCACCAAGCTTTAACTATGGTCAATACAACACGTATTCAACATATAATTATAATTATCTTGATGAGCGTCCAGTAATTCCAAACAATATGGAATTAACCGATTTAAGATGGGAAACTGTTATTCAAAAAAATATAGGACTTACTTATTCTTTCTTTAACCGCAGAGTAAGTGGAGATTTAGAGTTTTATCAAAAAGACACTAGAGATTTATTGTCTAAAAATACATCTATTCCTTCTACTTCAGGTTTTTCTAATGTGCCTTTTCTTAACTTAGGTAATATTAGTAACAAAGGGTTTGAGTTAAGTGTAAGAACAAAGGTTATAGAAAATAAAGACTTTGGTTTAGAAGTAAACTTCAATATTGCACGTAACAATAACTTAATTACTAAAATTACTGATGCTCAGGATTCCGAAGATGGTAATCCTTTAACAACAGGAGAAGGCGGTTACTTAAAAAGAATACAAGAAGGTAACCCTATTGGGTCTTTTTACGGGTACAGATCTTTAGGAGTATTTAGTACAAGTGATGATTTAATAGCTCGTGATGAAAATAATGAGATTATTTATGATTTAGATGGTACACCTAAAACTCTAGTTTTTAATGGCGGTTATGAGTTTAGAGCTGGTGATGCGAGATACGAGGATGTTAATAAAGATGGTAACATTAACCGATTAGATGTCGTGTATTTAGGTAATGCTAATCCACTTTTATACGGTGGTTTCGGACCAAATATTCGTTATAAAAACTTCAGTTTAAATGCGTTTTTTAATTTCAGGTATAATCAGAAAATTATAAATATAGCACGAATGAATGCAGAAAGTATGGATAGTTTCGATAACCAAAGTACTTCTGTATTACGCCGTTGGAGAGCTGAAGGTGATGTAACAGATATACCAAGAGCAGTATTAAATAGTCCAGTAAATACTTTAGGTTCAGATCGTTTTCTAGAAGATGGGTCGTTTATGAGATTAAAATATGTAACTTTAAAATACAATCTACCGCAAACATTCATTCAAAAATTGAATTTTACGAAGGCTTCGGTTTATGTAACAGGAACTAACCTATTAACGTTTACAAAGTATTCGGGTTCCGATCCAGAAACAGGTAGTAGTAATAACTGGCAACAGTTAGGTTATGATACTAATCAAACACCTAGATCTCAAGAAGTAACTGTAGGATTAAACCTTACATTTTAAAACTGAAATAATTTTAAGACATATGAAACTAAATATAATTAAAATATTCGCAATTGTTCCTTTACTAATCGCTTCATTAGCGTCGTGTAGTAGTTATTTGGAACTTGAGCCGCAAGATAATCTTATTCAAGATGAGTTTTGGCAGAATAAAGAACAAGTAGCATCTGCCGTTGCAGGGTGTTATGCATCAATGAACCAGTCTGGGTTTACCGATAGAGTGTTAAAATGGGGTGAGTTAAGAGCTGAAATGTTAGTTTCAGTAAGAGCAGGGAATAATGAGCGAAACATGATGAAAAATTTCATTACACCTACCAACTCTCTTGTTAATTGGAATAATTTTTATGCCACTGTTAACTATTGTAACTTAGTGTTAGAGTTTACAGATCAAGCTCAAGCAAAAGATTTATCGTTTACCGAAGCTGAGGCAGCTACCTTTAAGGCAGAAGCTTTAGCCATACGTTCGTTAGTATATTTTATACTAGTAAAAAACTTTAAGGAAGTGCCTTTGGTTTTAACAGCTACTGCAAGTAATCAGGTTAATTTTTATCCTGCTAAAAGCAGCGAAAGTGAAATTATTGAGCAAATAGTGGCGGATTTAAAAAAGGCTGTTGAAGATCTTAATATCGGATACGAGGCAATAGGTTATGATAAAGGAAGAATGACTAAAGGTGGGGCACTTTCTATTTTAGCAGATGTGTATTTATGGAGCGAACAATATAACGAGTGTATTAACGCCACTCAAGATATTATTGACTCGGGTAGATACAGTTTAGTTGATGGTTCAGAATGGTTTAACAGTATCTTTTTTGAAGGAAACTCTTCTGAAGGAATTTTTGAACTTCAGTTCGACGATATAAATAAAACATATCAAAACGCATTCTATTTTGGTAGTCCTACTTACGCTCCTTTTGGTGGCACAAAAGAACTTTATGTGGAGTTTTTAGATGATGTAAGAGCAGATAAGGCTACTTATGATGAGGATTTAAATACAGTATTTAAGTTTGCAGGTATTGACGAAACTGGGTTATATCGTGGAAATGACGAGTTTTATAACACGTTTATATTTTATAGATATGCCGAGGTTTTATTAATGCAAGCAGAGGCTTATATATTTTCAACTGAAAACCAAAACTTAAATAAAGCAGCAGAGTTAATAGGGCAAGTTCACGAACGTGCAACTGGTGCGCCTTTTAATGTTACTATTGATAAAACATCATTATCAAATGCCTTATTACTAGAGCGCCAAAAAGAATTTGCCTTCGAAAGTAAGCGATGGTATGATTTATTACGTTTTGCGCGTCGAAACAATTTTGAAGATCAATTTCTTATTACAGATTTAGTAGATCTAAAAGCAGGACCTGATGATTATGAACAGATATTAAGTTTTTATTCTGATGCAGAATCTTATTTCTTACCAATTTCTCAAAACGAAATTGATTTAAATAAAAATTTACTTCAAAACCCTTACTACGAAAACAATTAAAAATCTAATATTATGAAAACTACTAAATTAATTACTTGGATTGGAGGTTTGTTCGCGTTCATGTTTATATTAAACAGTTGTAACGACAATCTTGACGGAAGTACGTTCTTTACTACGGACGAAATGACTATTGCAGGAACTCTAGAGTCTAATCCAGAGAAATTTTCTATGTATGTTGATATTTTGCAAAAAACAGAATTCTATACGGCTTTTCAAAGTTATGGCTCTTATACATGTTTTGCACCTACAAACATTGCTGTACAAGAATTTTTACAGGAAAAATGGAATGTTAGTTCGGTAGATGAATTAACTTCTGAAGACCAAATAGAATTCTTGAAAATTATTGTAAAATTTCATACGCTTCCAACAAAACGTGCGGCAAGCGCATTTCTTGAAGGTCGTATTGACGAATTAACATATACTGGCGATTACTTAACAACTTCCTTTGTTGGTGGTGGTGGTATTGCCAATGTGGAAATAAACAGAGAGGCAAAATTAGATCAATATGATATTGTTACCAATAATGGGTTAATACACGCTATAGATCGCGTATTGTCACCTTTTGTAGATGCTGTGCCAAAAGTTATAGAGGACGCAGGTACACATACAATATTTGTTGAAGCTTTAAAACAAACGGGTTACTATGATGTCTTTTCTGAGATTTATAATGAAGATGGAATTAGAGTTAATTTTACCATTTTAGCAGAATCTGATGCGATATATGCTGAGAACGGGATTAATTCCTTTGCTGATTTGGCAGCTGTTATTTCGCCTGATAATTCAGATTATTTGGATGTTAACAACGAATTAAATCGTTTTATTGCTTATCACGCTGCTAGTGATTTCTATTATTCAGCAGATTTTCCGGAAGATGGTTTTGTTAGTACGGTTTTACCTAAAAATGCTATAAAATCATTAAAAACAGACAAAGAGCTTAAAATTAATGAAACAGAGACTGGTACTAATGATACTTGGACATCATTACTTGCCGAACAAAGTAATTTACCTGCTAAAAACGGGGTTTACCATACGGTAAATAAATTACTTACAGTGTTTACGCCTAAGCCTAAATATCAAATTTTCGATTTCCCACTTACTCCAGCTGTAGGTAAGTTGGCGTTTGGTAAATGGTACGGTCCTAATGAACCTAATGAGCCTTACAGCCATGGTTATACCAACCCTCGTGTTTTTCCTACAGGAGAGAGAATTAGAATTCTTAGACAAAGTAAAAACCCATCATATGGAACACCTCAAGACGGTGGTAACACTGTTTTCAATATGGGTGGTGTTACTTGGGTTGAATGGGATACACCAGTACTTCCAAAGGGTAAATATGAAGTTAGAGTTTGTGGTAATACAGGAAATAATGGAAGACCAGTGTTTCAAGTGTATTGGGACGGTCAACCTATTGGATCTCAATGGGATATGAGGGATAATCTTCAGGATGTATTCGGCTCTAATTGGAAAGATGTTGATTCGCTTACTATGAGACAAGCTGGTTATGTTAGAGGGCTAAAAACGGTTCAAACTAACCAAGGTGTAACAGCATACGATTCATCAGGCTGGGGACGATTTATTGTAACTTCTGATTTGCTTTGTCCTGAACAAAGATCACACGTCATTAGATTTGAAACAATAAGATCTGGAGGTATACCAATCGATTATGTTGAGTTTGTGCCAGTTAACTAATAAAACTAAACTAATAACTAAAGAACTAAGAATGAAAAATAAAAATAAAGCAATGCTTACATTTGGCCGTTTTGTAGCCATACTATGCTTACTTGCAACCATTGGTTGTAAAGACGATGCATGGGATGAGCATTACGAACAAGCCGATTCTAGGTTGGAGTCTAACATTTTATCCGTTCTTTCGGAAGATGCCGACTATTCAACATTTGTAAAATATCTTAAACAAACGGGCTATAGCAATCAGTTAGCAACGTCTCAAGCCTATACGGTATGGGCGCCAAACAATGCCGCTTTTGCTCAAGTTTCTGCAGATATTATTAACAATCCAGATTTGTTAAAAGAACTTATAGGTAACCACATAAGTTTGTTTTCTTATAATACTTTGTTTGCTTATAATGCGGAAACCAAAGAAGAAACACTTGTTAAAATGTTCAACGATAAGTATGTTGAATTTGTTAATAATAATGAAGGTTCTAGTTTTGGCGATGTAAATGTTGTTAAAGCAGATATTTTAACTGCAAACGGAATTTTACATACTATAGACGAAGTGTTGGAAGTAAACCAAAATATTTGGGGCTACTTAAATGAAAATGCCGATAAGTATCCAAAAATCGTGGACTATTTAAGTGCATTTAATGAAACTGGATTTGATGAAGCTAATAGTGTTAAAATAGGTACTAATACTTTAGGACAAACGGTATATGATTCTGTTTTTAGTACTACTAATTCATATTTCAAAATAATTGGAAATTTAAGTTCAGAAGAGCAACGATTTACTTTTATTGGATTAACAGATGATTTGTATACTAGTGCTTTCGATCAATTAGATGATTATTTCTATCATCCAGTGGCAGATTCAACTCAAAATGCTACAGATCGCACAATATTTGATAATCTAACTATATTTCCGCAGGTTGAAATTGATGAGCTAACTAGCGATCCTGTTACCACAACAAGAGGAAATCAACTGGTAATTGATCCAAATGCTATTGTTGAAAATATTGATTTAAGTAACGGTAATATTTTTGAATTAAACGAGCTTAATTACGATCCAAAAGGTATTGTTTATAAGCCTATACGATACGAAATTGAAAATACTGATAAAAGAACAATAGGTTCAATAACAGATTTTTCTGTACAAAAGAAATATGATGTTTTTGCTTCAAGACAATTTACTAATGTGGTAAGGTTATCTGCTAACCCTACTAGCAATAACTCTAATAATTATTTTGAAATTTCTTTTAATAATGTATTGTCTGCTAGTTACAATATAAACTTAAAGTTTTCTCCTATAGGAGCTGCGCAAGACACAAAATTAAAATTTGAGTTTAGTTATATAGGCGCCGATTTTAGACCTGTTGTAGTAGAGATACCGCCAATTATAGTTAGTAATCTTGAAGATGGTGTAATAACTATTGGAGATGTTATCGATATCCCTGTTTATATAGATAATTCAGAAGAGAACTTCTTTTACGCTAAACTAAAAGTTATAGTTGATGTTTCTGAACCGGAGCTACTATTATATGATCGTACGTTTGGTATTGATTATGCAGAATTAGCTCCAATAGAATAATTATTATTACTAAAAATTAAATATGAATTATCTGACTATGATGAAAATAAAAAATACATATTCCCTGCTTTTCATTTTATTTTTCGGAATTACTTTTGCTTTGCAAGGACAGGAAAAATCTAAACTTACCGTAACAGGAACGGTTTTAAATGCTACTAATAGTGAACCACTTGCAGGTATTAACGTGCGTGTTGGTAAATTTGCTTCTGTTTTAACAGACAAATCCGGAAATTTTAGACTAAGAGTGCCAGATAGCAGAGCAACGCTTACGGTTTCTAGTTCTAATTTCCATGTTAAGGAGGTAGCTTTAAAAGGACGTTCAAATGTTGAAATTAAATTACATGAAAAAGCATTCAACTCTTATTATAAAGATGTTGATATGCCTTTTGAAAAACAAACAAATAGTTCAATTACCAATGCCGTTTCTGTAAAGGAAGGCGATATTTCAACACCTAGAGAGTCTGTTGCTAATATTTTAAATGGCGAAGTAAGTGGTGTAAGATCCATTATGCGTTCTGGCGTTCCTGGAATTGGCGCTAATATATTTATTAGAGGTTACAATACCATAAACGGTTCTACACAACCATTGGTAGTTGTAGATGGTATGATGATAGAGACTAATACGTTCTCTAACAATAATTTAATTAATGGATATAGCTACGATCCTTTATCGGATATTAATCCAAAGGATATTGCAAGTATTACAGTAATTAAAGATGCGGTTTCAACGTATGGCTCTAGAGGAGCCAACGGTGTGATTCTTATAGAAACCAATAAAGCGGAAGACGTTGCTACTAAAATTGATTTTTACATTCAAGGTGGTTTAAATTTTGCGCCTAAAAATATCCCTATGATGGATAGCAACCAGTTTAGAAGTTATTTGAGCAATCAAATGAACAACTCTGGTCTGTATTCAAATAGTGCTATTGCAGGACTTCCTTTTTTTAATGAAAACACCGCTTTCGAGGATTATTCAAAATATCATAATACAACCAATTGGCAAGATGAAATTTTTACTAATAACTACGTAAATGATTATTACTTAAGAGTTACTGGTGGTGATGAAATTTCTAAATATGGTTTATCTATAGGGTATACAACCAATGAAGGTGTTGTTGAAAATTCTGGTTTCAATAGGTTTACTACACGTTTTAATGCAGAAACAAGCGTTACAGAAAGACTAACGTTAAATACTAATTTAAGTGTTGCATATACCGAGCGTGATGTGTTTGATGATGGATTACTAAGTACCTCGCCAATATTTACGTCACTTCAAAAAGCACCATTTTTAGCACCGTTTACGCCAAATGCAGATGGTGTTGTAACTGGTATTTATGAAGATATTGATGAGTTAGGAGCTAGTAACCCTGTAGCTATTACAGATAATGCTATTTTTAAAGCTAAGGATTATAACTTATATGGCCAATTAAAATTTATTTATCAAATAACTAATAAGCTTAGTGTAAGTTCATTAGTTGGTGCTAACTATATTAAAAACAGACAAAACGTGTTCTTGCCAGATTTAGGTTTGGCTACAGAGTTTAACCAATATGGCGATGAGTTAGTACGTACATCAAAAGTAAGTGCCGAGAGTTTATTTGCAGTGTATAACGATACCAAATTAAACTATAAAGTAAATGTCGATCATATACACGATTTCTCATTTAACTTAGGGTTCCGTTATAACCAAAATAGCTATGATAACTCGTATTCTATTAGTGGAAACTCTGGAGACGATCAGTTCACCTCTTTAGATAGTGGAGATAGGTTAACATTTGTTACATCTGGTAGTATTGGTAACTGGAAATATGCATCACTGTATGCAGGTGGAGACTATGCGTTTTTAAATAAATATTTTGTAAGCTATAATTTATCTATTGATGCTTCATCTCGATTTGGAGATGATAAATCAGGAGGTTTCTTTCCTGCTATAGGAGCTGCTTGGTTAGTTTCATCAGAAAACTTTATGGCAAATATGCCTGCTATCGATCAGTTAAAACTTCGTGCTAGTTATGGTTTAACAGGTAACGATGGTATTGGTAATTACAATGCTGAATCTTACTTTGTTTCAACTAGATTTTTAGAAGGTTCAGGTTTAGTAAATGGAAACATTGCTAATAGTTCTATAAGATGGGAAGAAACTACCAAAGCCAACCTAGGGTTAGATGTTGGGTTGTTTAATGAGCGTTTGGCTTTAAATTTTGATTACTTTAATAATGTATCAGATGGGTTATTAAATTTAAATGAATCTAGTCCAATATACGGTAGTGAAGGTTTTTTAAATAACGATGGAAAAGTTAGAAACCGTGGTTTCGAGTTAGGCCTTAATGCACGTATTTTTAATACTAGTAAATTTACTTGGGATATTGGTGGTAATATTTCACAATATAAAAACCAAATTATTTCGCTTCCTGGACAAACTCAAATTACAACTGTCGATGGTATAAATGCTACTATTTTAAACCAAGAAGGCGGAGCAATAGGTTTATTTTATGGATATAAAACTAATGGTATTTATAATAATAGTGCAGAGGCTAGTGCCGATGGTTTAAACTGGACCGATTTTAAAGGTTTCGAACAAGCGTTTGTTGCTGGAGATGTAAGATTTGTTAATACTGATGCTTCCGATAATGTAATAAATGAAGATGATAGAGTTGTAATTGGAGATCCAAATCCAGATTTTACAGGAACATTGTTTAACACGTTTACATACAATAAAATATCTCTTTCTACAGTGTTCTCATTTAGTCAAGGTAACGACATTTATAATGCATTACGTTGGAAAAACGAAGCTATGAGCGATTTCTCTAACCAAAGTCAGGCTGTAGCAAATAGCTGGACGGTTGCAAATCAAAATACTTCTGTGCCACGTGCTGTTTATGGTGATGCCGTAGGGAATTCAAGATTTTCAGATAGATGGATAGAAGATGGATCGTACATTCGTCTTAAAACCATTACGCTATCTTACAGTCCAGAAATTTTTAATGCTACGTTTTATGTAACAGCAAATAATATATTTACAATTACAGATTATTTAGGTTATGATCCAGAAGTAAGTTCATCTCAGTCAAGTTATTTACAAGGCATTGATGCAGGATATACACCGCAATATAGCTCTGTATTAATTGGAGTTAGATTAGGACTATAAATTATTCTAAATATAAAAACACATATAATGAAACAATATATAAATATAACCTTTGGAGTACTTTTAAGTTTAACTCTGTTTACGTCTTGTGAATCTATTTTAGAAGTTTCGCCAGAAGAAGTATTACTTGAGGATGATTACTTAGGAGATGATGCCATAGATGCACGATCAGCTTTATTTGGTGTACTATCTCAAATGCAAGATGTCGCAGGGCAATATGTTATGCTTGGCGAAATGCGTGCCGATTTAGTGAATGTAAATGCTAATACAGCCGATGATTTACGTCAAATTAACGACCACAATGTTAGTGAGGATAACAGTATTGCAGATCCAACAACATTATTCTCTATTATAAACAACTGTAACTTTGCTTTAGAAGGTATTGATACTGATGCTTACGATAATGTATTGCTAGATGACTATGCTTCAATTCTAAGAATTAGAACTTGGGCACAAATGCAAATCCTTATTAATTATGGCGAATTACCATATATTACTAAGCCAATTAGAACCAATAAAGATTTAGAAACGGAGTACCCTTTATTAGATTTTAATCAAGCTATTAATAAATTAATTTCTAATCTTCAAGAAATTGCAGACGTAGAAAACGTTACTAAATATGCAAATTCATTAGGATATAATATTTCTAGTATGATTCCTAACAATGATATTCTTTTAGGAGATTTATATTTATGGAATGGAAATTATACAGAAGCAGCCATACATTACAAGCAGTTTTTAGACGATAATGTAATTGGAAATGTATATAATTTAAACTCTTATGCCGTAAATGTTGAGCCAAGTGGAAGTGATTATGTATTTACTACGTCATGGATTAGTATTTCTCAAGATTACATAGCAGGTAACGAGCATATAGATTATACAGCATTCGATGACCAATACCGCCAACCAAACGAAAGTTTTGAAGCACTTACTACCCAAATGAGACCATCTGAATGGGCTATATTAAAATTTGGAAATGGTAAAGCTGGTTATGAAGGAGAACCTGTTGAAATACTTAATTACATAGGCGATACTCGAATTATAGGATCGTATGATGGTGAAGGTGATGCATCAGTAATATATAAATACCAATATGAGCGTTTTATATGGAATAGAGCAGCTAAAATTTATTTAAGATATGCTGAGGCTATAAACTATGCAGGCTACCCACAACATGCTTTAACTATTGTTAATGGTATTTTTAATAACCCAGATGTAGAGCCAGTGGATGCTTTAGTATTTAATAATGTAGAAGGTTTTCTAAATTTTGATATCGATCAGTATTATACGGTTAATAATAGCGACCAACCAATTTCTGGTAATCGTGGTATAAGAGGGCGTGTTGGTATGGCTCCAGTTAGTATTGCAGAAGATTTAGCATTAAATGAGGCTATCCAAGAAGTTGGAGCGCTTATCCTTGAAGAGGCTGCATTAGAGTTAGCTTTTGAAGGTAATAGATGGGAAGATTTACTTCGCTTTGCTAAACGTGATAATAACCCAGCAATTATAGCTGATGCTGTTTTTAATAAGTTTGACACATCTGGAAATACAGGTCAAGCGAATGAAGTAAGAGCAAAATTAATGGATCCATCTAATTGGTTTTTACCATTAGCTATTCCAGATAATTTTATAGAAGAGTAGTTTTTTTTCGTAGATAAGTTACCAATTAAGGTGGTAATAATTAAACTCCAAGTTCTACTTGGAGTTTTTTTTGAATTATACTATAACGCCATTAGGCTATTTGTTAGTATTGTTATAATAAAAGGTGTTGTTAGATTATAGAATAAGGAGTTAATGGCTCCTAGAAGGGCTTAAAGCAGCTGTGTTTAGTCTGTTTCGTTAAAGAAGAGTGTATGGTGCTACAAAAAAAATAAGCAGTTATAGAAACTATAACTGCTTATAATAGAAAAACTAAAACTAACTAACTCAAATTTTAATATTTAATTGCTTTAGATAATGATGTAATCTCTAGCATTACATCAACAATTAATTATACTGTAAATATATTTAGACTATAGGTATCATAATATAATTCAAAGTGCAATCAGTATAAATTATAAGCCTTTTTGGCTATAAAATGGGTGTTTGAGGGCTAAAATGAGGTTTTTTACTTATTTGCTTCAAAAAAAATGTTGGTTTTCACAGATTTTATTCATGACGTTATTCTAGATACAGTTTTTATGTTAGTTTATTAATTTACAGGGGTGTATTTCGCTGCTGCCATGTGTTTAATTAAAAATAATTGAGAATAAAAATTTACTGTTTTTAGTTACAATATTTTTTAATTTTTAATCTGCTTTTATTCTAAAAGCCTCGTGACAGCCTTTTTTAGCCGTAAATGAGCGATAGTTTATAGCTTTTGGATGATAATTTAATAACAGTATAATCTTTAATTCCTAAAATTGTACTTCAAGTATTACAATGGTTGTAGTGCTGTTAAATTTTATATTTAATTGATATTAAATAATATTTATCCCATAGTTTATTAAGTTTAAAAAGAAAATGTAATGAGTATAACCAAACCAGTTTTAGTTTTAGTGTTATTTTTAATGCTTGCTTGTAATTCTACAAAAAAGGAAGTGTCAACGACTGATAGTGCAGTGTTTAATTCAGATAAAGTATTACAACAGAATGCTACTAAAATGAAAGAAGTTGCTGCTAGTTTAACTAATTTCGATAGTTTTCCTAGAAATGTAAAAAATAATAAAACAGATTGGGATTTTGTTGGCGTTACCGATTGGTGTAGTGGGTTCTGGCCTGGGGCATTATGGTATGCATACGAGGCTTCTGGAGATGAGCAAATTAAGGTGCAAGCAGAGAAATTTACGGCACCGCTTAAAACAATAGCTTATACACCTGCCGATAATCATGATATTGGGTTTATGGTTTATTGTAGCTATGGTAATGGGTATAGATTAACTGGTAATGAGGAATACAAAGAAATTTTATTAGCTGCAGCCGATACATTAGCTACGTTATATAATCCAACTGTAGGAACTATTTTATCATGGCCTAGTCAAAAACATAAGTTTAAGTATAACACCATCATAGATAATATGATGAATTTAGAGTTGCTATTTTGGGCAGCTAAAAATGGAGGTGATCAAAAACTATATGATCTTGCTAAAAGTCATGCCGAAAAAACAATGCAGCATATTGTTCGTAAGGATGATGCGGTATATCACGTAGGTTCTTTCGATGAGGAAACTGGTGAGTTTTTAAGAGGTTATACGCATCAAGGTTATGCAACCGAGTCTATGTGGGCTAGAGGTCAAGGATGGGGGGTTTACGGATTTGCCGTGGCATATAGAGAAACTGGAGATAAAGCATTTTTAGACACTGCAATTCGTTTAGCAGACCATTATATGGATCGTTTACCAGAAGATAAAATTCCATTTTGGGATTTTGATGATCCTAAAATTCCTAACGCACCAAGAGATGCATCTGCAGCAGCTGTAGTAGCATGTGGTATGTATGAATTGGCTGGTTTAGTTAAAGATGAGGCCTTAAAGAAAAAATACATTGATGCCGCTACAAGTTATGTTGAGGCATTATCATCTAAGGAGTATTTAAGTGGCGATGTTAATCAAGCTTTGTTATTGCATTCAACAGGGCATTACCCTAAAAACTCAGAAATTGATGTGCCTATCGTATATGCTGATTACTACTACATGGAAGCATTAGTACGTTTAAATAAGCTTAATAAGACTAATAGTGCTGTTGTAATGAAGTAATACAATGGTAAATAGTATTGCTCAGTTAAGTGTTAGAGCGATCATTAAAAATAAAGATTAATACCGGTTTTAGAGAAATTCTAAAGTCGGTATTTTTTTTGAATTATAGTTTCTGTTTTAAAAAGTGTCTAGAATTTAAGGATTAGTTCAATCGGAAAATGCTATTAATAAGTGATGTAATTAAAGCATTAAATTTTCATTTATAAAGTGCTTTATTAGCCCGCAATAAAAGCTTTAACGCCCTTAAAATGCAGAATTGTTGGGCAGATATAACAAATGAGCAATAGTTTATAATTTATGGTCAATGATTTATATACTACAAAATCTATAATTTTTATTATTGTGTCTATATAATTTTTTCGATGTAACTAACTGAAAACAGTAGGTTTTAAATCTGAAAAATGGTCTTAAAAAGATGGTGTTAAAAGAACAAAAAAATTTAAAAATGAAAAAATTCGGGATTTGGAGCTTACTTATGGTTT
This sequence comes from Algibacter amylolyticus, assembly GCF_014202225.1. GTDB lineage: Bacteria > Bacteroidota > Bacteroidia > Flavobacteriales > Flavobacteriaceae > Algibacter_B > Algibacter_B amylolyticus. The sequence goes on along the minus strand of NZ_JACHGE010000005.1, from coordinate 93,143 downwards.
TGATGCTGAATTTTGCATGCGGACAAAAAGAAGATAAATTAGCCAAGGCAGAAACAGATTCTAATGCACAACAAATTACTGATGCAGAACGTATGCAATGGTGGGAAGAAGCTCGTTTTGGCATGTTTATTCATTGGGGTATTTACACCGTTCCAGCAGGATTTTATCAAGGTAAGCCGGTTTCTAATAGTGCAGAGTGGATTATGAACAAGGGCAAAATTCCAATTGCCGAATACGAAAAATATGCCGATCAATTCAATCCAGAAAAATTTGATGCTAAAGAATTTGTGGCTCTAGCAAAACAAGCCGGAATGAAATATATGGTTATTACAGCCAAACATCATGATGGGTTTTCTATGTTCGACTCAAAGGCAACCGATTATAATATTGTTGATGCCACACCTTTTAAGCGCGATGTTTTAAAAGAATTGGCTAAAGAGTGTCAAAAACAAGGTCTTAAATTCGGGTTCTACTATTCGCAAGCACAAGACTGGCATCACCCAGGAGGCATGGGAAATAGTTGGGATAAAACATTAAAACGAGTAAGTAGCGATGAGTATGTTTACGAAAAAGCACTTCCCGAAGTAAAACAATTGCTTACTGAATATGGACCAATTGCTATTTTTTGGTGGGATACACCAAGAGCCATGACCAAATCTGTGGTAGATAGTTTACATCACATAACAACGGCATTACAACCTCGAATAATTACAAACGATCGTTTGGGTGATGATTATCCCGGAGACCATAAAACCTTCGAAAGAAACGGACCAAGGCATCAACCAGAAGCAAGATATTGGGAGTTATGTCAACCTGTAAGTGGGAGTTGGGGCTACCGTAGAGACGATAATAAATTTAAATCTATTCCTAATTTAATTCGCAATTTAATAGATCAAAGTAGTAAAGGCGGAAATTATTTACTTAATGTGAGTCCAACCAACGAAGGGGTTTTAAAACCAGAAGCCGTAGAGCGTATGCGAGCTATTGGAAAATGGATGGATAAAAATAGCGAAGCTATCTACGGAACACAAGCAAGTCCTACAAGTACAGAGCCAGATTGGGGGAGAATTACCATGAAAACGGTTGATAATAAAGGGCTTTTATATTTACATGTTTACAATTGGGAAGATGGCGCTACTTTACCTATCCGCCTTAAAAACAATGTAGAATCTTGTTATTTACTAACAGATAACAACAGAACGTTTAATACTAAAACTTTAGATGAAGGTATTCAAGTACACTTAACAGGAAAAGCGCCAGATAGTGTGGCTTCGGTAATTGTATTAAAATTAAAAGAAATGCCTAATGCCTTGCCAATTCAACCTTTAGGACAAAATGAAGATGGTGTAGCTGTATTACCTGCCTTTAGAGCGCAATATGAAAATTTACAAGGCCCAGGAGCGCTGTATAACGATCATTTAGATTGTGTTGGAAGTTGGGATAGCGAAACCGCTAGAGTTTATTGGTCTTTCGTTTTAGATAAACCAGGGACTTTTAATGTAGAACTTGGATATTCAGGAGCAAAAGAGACCGAAATTGAAATTAATTTCAACGGAGAAAAAAAGGCAGTTAAAATTCCAGTAACGGGTAATAATCCAAAGCGATTTAAAACCACTAATTTAGGTGAGGTTAAAGTTGATAAAGCTGGTAGTTATGAGTTTTCTTTAATGCCAGTAGCCGGAAAATGGCAGGCCATTAACTTGAAAGATGTAAAGTTAATACCAATTAAAAACTAAGGGTTGCGTAAAACATGAGATACCTAATTTTATTCTTTTTTACTGCGTTTTCTTGTGCAACGGCACAGAATTCAATTTTCGATAATTTGGAAGAAGCGCCAATAAATGGTGGTTTACAAATGGACGATTATTGGGTTTGGGGGAGTTCGGTAATTAAGGGCGACGATGGGCAGTATCATATGTATGCATCGCGTTGGCCAAAGTTTTTACCTTTTCATCCAGGTTGGATGGTAGCCTCAGAAATTGTTCATGCCACATCAAACACACCCGAAGGACCATATAAATTTCAAGATGTCGCTTTAGGAAGTCGTGGTGCACAATTTTGGGATGGACGCTCATGCCATAATCCTAAAATTGTAAAACATAAGGATACTTATATTTTATATTACATGGGGTCTACGCATCCGTTTGAGGAAGTCACCCAAAATAATATTGAAGATTTTAATTTAAGTAGCAAATGGTGTATAGCCGCACGTTGGCAAAAACGTGTAGGTGTTGCAACTTCTAAAAGTCCTAATGGGCCATGGAAACGATTAGACACTCCAGTTTTAGATATTAAACCAGATACCTATTACAGCTTTTTAACCTCAAACCCTTCACCATTAATTAAAGAAGATGGTTCGGTAGTATTGCTTTTTAAAGGAAGAAGTTATCAAGAAGATGGTATAAAACACAGCGATATGAGTATTGGTGTAGCTACAGCGCCTTCGTTCGATAGTGAATATACTGTAGTAGGAACAAAACCTTTATTTTCTATGGAACATTTAGGCGAAGTGGAAGATCCGCATTTATGGAGCGATGATAAGGGATTTCACTTGGTAGCTAAAGATCAACGCGGATTAATTACCGGAGGAAAAGGCGACGGACTTTTAGCGCATTCCAAAGATGGCATCCATTGGGTAGTTGATAAGAACCCTAGAGCGTATACAAAATTAGTAAAATGGAATAACGGTAAAACAATAAAACAAGGGCAATTAGAACGTCCGTTTGTATTTGTGGAAAACGGAAAACCTACACATATTTTCTTTGCTACTATGGATGGTCCTGGTGGTTTTAGAAACGGAACAAAAACATGGAATATGGTTATTCCATTAAAATAATTAGAAATTAAACCAATTAAATAATCTAACTAACACTTTTTAAAATGAATAAAAAAATATTATTATGGTCCATTACTGCTGCCTTAGCTGGTTTTTTGTTTGGGTTTGATGTTGTAGTAATTTCAGGTGCCGATAAAAAATTACAAGCACTTTGGGGTTCATCTGAAGCTTTTCATGGCGCAGTAGTTATGGGTATGGCACTTTGGGGAACTGTTGTTGGTGCTATTTTTGGTGGTATTCCAACTAATAAATTTGGTCGTAAAAATACTTTAATTGTTATAGGTCTTTTATTTGCTGTTTCTGCAATTGGTTCTGCTTTTGCAAACGATCCTTACGTATTTGCTTTTGCACGTTTTATTGGTGGTTTAGGAGTTGGAGCATCTACAATTGCTGCACCTGCTTATATTTCGGAAATCGCACCAGCAAAAGACAGAGGGCGTTTAGTGGCTATGTACCAATTTAATATTGTTTTTGGTATTATGATTGCTTATTTATCTAATTACCTATTAAGTGATATTGGTGAGAATGCATGGCGATGGATGCTTGGTGTAGAAGCTATTCCAGCAGTTTTATATGTGTTGTTTGCTTTAAAATTACCTAAAAGTCCGCGTTGGTTATTATCACAATCTAGAGAAGCTGAAGCTAGAGAGGTCTTGCAAATTATAGATCCAGAAGCCGATGTTGATGAGCAAGTAAGAGAATTTAATTCGCATTCAGAAAAAAGTGATAAGTCTGAAACCATATTCATAAAAAAATATAGATTCCCGTTAATATTAGCTTTTTTAATTGCTTTTTTCAACCAGTTTTCAGGAATTAATGCCGTATTGTATTATGCACCACGAATTTTTGAAGCTGCAGGTTTAGGAGAAAGTACAGCATTATTAAATAGTATAGGCTTAGGGGTTACCAATCTTGTTTTTACATTATTAGGCGTCTTTTTAATTGATAAATTAGGACGAAAAACTTTGATGTACATTGGTTCGGTGGCATACATTGTGTCACTAGGGCTTTTATCTGCGGCATTCTTATTAGAATGGACAGGTATGGCAGTGCCATTTTTCTTGTTTTTATTTATAGCGGCGCATGCTGTGGGGCAAGGAGCTGTAATTTGGGTGTTTATTTCAGAAATTTTCCCGAATCACTTAAGGGCTTCAGGGCAAGCTTTTGGTAGTTCTACACACTGGGTGTTAGCAGCCATTATTCCATCGGTATTTCCTTTACTATTAAAATTAGTAGGTGGTGGTTTGGTGTTTTTAGTATTTGCAGGAATGATGGTTTTACAATTGTTATTTGTAGCTTTTATGATGCCAGAAACTAAAGGGAAAACTTTGGAAGAGTTAGAAGATATTATGATAAAAAAATAATAAGGTTTTTAGAATGATGAAGAAAGTAGTAGGTGTAATTCTTGTTTTTTGTTGGTCTATTCAGTTATATGCCTCTAAGGTTGATAGTCTTTCGGTATATAGTAAATCCATGAATAAGACTATAAAAAATGTGGTAATAACACCAGATGCCTACACCAAAAAGGGAGCCCCTTTTGCTGTGGTGTATTTGCTGCATGGTGCGGGCGGTAATCATAAAGCGTGGTTAGGTAAAGCACCTCAAATTAAAAAATACGCCGATATTTATAATGTAATCATCATTTGTCCAGATGGCAATAAAACCAGTTGGTATTTTGATAGCCCTGTTGATGAGAGTATGCGTTATGAAACATACATTTCAAACGAGCTTATTGCAGAGGTAGATAGCAAGTACAATACCATTGCCAATAAAAACAATAGAGCCATTTCTGGTTTTAGTATGGGCGGACATGGTGCTTTATATTTAGCATTTAAGCATCCTGATATTTTTGGAGTAGCTGCAAGTATGAGTGGAGGAGTTGATATTAGACCATTTCCATTGCGTTGGGATATGGCAGATCGTTTAGGTGTGTATGCCGACAACCCAGATAATTGGGAGGAAAACACCGTAATTAATTTAGTGCATTTGCTAAACGGGAAGAATCTGAAATTTCTATTCGATTGTGGTGTAGACGATTTTTTTTATGATGCCAATGTAAGACTTCATAAAAAACTTGTAGAACGTAATATTCCACATGATTATATTGAGCGCCCTGGAGGTCATACTAATCAATATTGGGCTAATTCTATAAAATACCACATGGTGTTTTTTAACGATTTTTTTAAAAAATAAAATAATTCGAACCAATGAATTTTAAATCAGTTTATCTTTTTTCTTTAATAGCGGTGTTTTGTTTGTCTTGTAAAAACAATACGAGCGAAAATAAGGAAACACAGGAGGTTATAACAAGTACTTCATCCTTAGTAAATAGTAAACCTAATATTGTTGTTTTACTGTGCGACGATTTAGGCTACGGCGATTTATCTTCTTTTGGTCACCCAATTATTAAAACACCTAATTTAGATAAGCTAGCGGAAACAGGAATTAAGCTAACCGATTTCTATTCAACAGCACCGGTGTGTTCGCCTTCGCGTGCGGGACTATTAACAGGAAGAAGCCCAAATAAAGCAGGGATTTACGATTTTATTCCAGGACTTAAAAAGAGTCCAGATAATCGAGATTTAGTGCACCTTCAAGCCCACGAGCAAACCATTCCTGCAATGCTTAAATCTGTTGGTTACGCTACTTGTTTAGTGGGGAAATGGCACTGCAGCTCACGTTTTAATTCTGATGAACAACCACAACCAGACGATTTTGGTTTCGACCACTGGTTTGCAACGCATAACAATGCAGCTCCAAGCCATAAAAACCCTAAAAACTTTATTAGAAATAGAGAAAAAGTTGGCGAAATTGAAGGTTTTAGTAGCCAGATTATTGTTACCGAGGCTATCAATTGGTTAGATAATAAAAAAGATGATAATCCATTTTTCTTAGAAGTAACTTTCCACGAACCTCATGAGCCTATTGCATCTCCTGAAAATTTAGTTGAAAAATATTTACCGCTTTCTGAAAATAGAGAACAAGCTGAATATTTTGCTAATGTTGAAAATGTAGATATCGCTGTTGGTCGTTTAGTGGAATATTTCGAATCTAAGAATATGGATAATACGTTAATCGTATTCAGTTCAGATAATGGTCCTGAAACTTTTATGCGTTACAGTAGAGCTAAACATTCTTATGGTTCGCCAGGAGCATTAAAAGGGATGAAACTTTGGACTAACGAAGCTGGTTTTAGAGTACCAGGAATTATTAATTGGATTGGTAAAAAGACCTTTACAGGAACCACGAATAAAGTCGTTTCTGCTTTAGATTACCTACCCACTTTCGCAGAACTTTCGGGAGCTAAATTACCAAATAGAAACCTTGATGGCGAATCGTTTACAGCACTTCTTGAAAATGGAGATTTTAATAGAGAAAAGCCATTAATTTGGGCCTTTTATGATGCTTTAAACGAAAGAAAAGTAGCCATGCGAAAAGGAGACTGGAAAATTATGGCAAGTATTGAAGCCGATGGAAAACCTTTACCAAACATCCATAATCTTTCTGATGGCAATGAGGCTTTAGTTAAAAACGCCAAATTAGTAAACCATGTGTTGTTCAATTTAAAGAAAGACATTAGCGAATCTGAAGAATTATCAGGAAGCAATCCAGAAATTTTTCAAAACATGAAAAAAGCTTTGGCGGTAGAATATAAAAACTTGTTAGACGAAAGCCACATTTGGGTTAGAGAAGAATAATTTAAACGTACAAAAATGAAATACGGCATCATTAAAAAAATCACTTTTCTCTGTTTAGTAGCGGTCTGTTTTAGCTGTAAAAACAACGATGCTATAACAGTTTCATCTCCAGATGCTTCAAAGAAAATGATATTCTTACAAGGTGAAAATCAAAACGATTTAACCTTTTCTGTGTTTTATAGAGACAAGGAAGTTATTCAAACATCTGTTTTAGAATTACTTTCTGATGATTTAAATTTTTCAGGAAAAGTTTCAGTTGAAAAAATTGAAAATTCTTCCGAAAACACAACATGGACGTCTCGATTTAACGAGTTAAGTACCATTCCAGACCATTATAATCAAACCAAAATATATCTTAAGCAAGGCGAGGCTAAACTTAATATTATTGCACGAGCTTATAATGAAGGTGTTGCTTTTGCCTATGAAGTTCCCGAACAAAACAATATTAAAGACATTGGTTTAAGTGAAAATATTCACTTTAATTTTCCTGAAGATTATCCAGTTTGGTCAACTCCAAAACGTGAAAAGGGTGTGTTAACTGCCCAAGGTGAATACAGAAAAATTCCTATTACAGCATTGCAAGAAGGTGCCGAACGTCCGCTATTAATAGAAATTAACGATAGCATAAAAATAGCTTTAGCCGAGGCACAATTAGTAGATTATGCACGTTTAAGTTTTAGTAGAGGCAATACTTCAAAATATAGTATTGTGTCATCTCTAGACGGAAAAATGGGCGAGCAAAAACAAGATACCATTACTGGTGCTGTTATTTCCGAACGAAAAATTGAAGGTGCTAAAGTGCATAAAAAATTACCGTTTCAATCGCCATGGCGTGTTGTTATGATGGGTAATAGCTATGCCGATTTATTGGAGAAAAATTACATCATTCAAAATTTAAATCCCCCATCTACAATTGATGATTCTTGGGTAGAGCCAGGTAAAGTTTTACGTGAAACAACCCTAACAACGCAGGGTGGCTTTGCAGCTATAGATTTTGTAGCTAGCCATAATATGCAATACGTACATTTTGATGCCGGATGGTATGGAAATGAAATGGATAACGAATCGGATGCTACAACGGTTACACTAGATCCAAAACGTTCTAAAGGGCCTTTTGATATTGAAGCCATTTGTAAATATGCCAAAGAAAAAGGTGTTAAAGTCATGCTATACATAAACCGTAGAGCTTTAGAGGGAAAAGTTGACGAGGTGTTTCCGGTACTTAAAAAATGGGGTGTTTCTGGTGTGAAATATGGTTTTGTTCGTGTTGGCGACGAGAATGCCACCACTTGGATGCACGAAGCCGTTAAAAAAGCAGCAAAATACAAATTGGTTATAGATATTCACGATGAGTATAGACCAACAGGGTTTTCTAGAACCTATCCAAATTTATTAACCCAAGAAGGTATTCGTGGCGATGAAGAAACGGTTCCAAACGAGCATACATTAATAACCATGTTTACAAGAATGTTAGCTGGTGCTGCCGATAATACGGTTTGTTATTATAACAAACGCGTAGATAAAATGGGCTCTCATGCATCTCAAATGGCAAAAACAGTTTGCATATTTAGTCCGTTGCAATTTTTATACTGGTACGATAAAGCACCAGCGGCACCTATTAAAGACGATGGCCTTTGGGGCGATACCAAAACCATTGGTAACGAGCCGGAGTTAGAGTTTTTTAATAACGTACCAACCACCTGGGATGAAACTAAAGTATTGCATGCCGAAATAGGAGAATTAGGAGTTATTGCTCGCAGAAGTGGCACCGATTGGTTTATTGGTGGCATTAACGGAATTAAAGGGCGAGAAGTAGCGCTTAATTTTGCGTTTTTAGATGCTAATCAAGAGTATATTGCAAAATTATATACCGATGATGAATCTATCAACACAAGAACAAAAGTTAATATTGAAGACATTAAAATTTCAAATAAATCAAAATTAAATCTAAATGTGAAAAGCAATAACGGTTTTGTTATGCAGATCACTAAACTTAACTAATTAACACAATAATGATGAGTAAAAAATCTATTTTAAGATTGTTATCTATTTGCTTTCTACTAGGAATGGTTTCTTGTAAATCCAACGAAAGCAAGGAAACGAAGGTGGTTAAAAAAGAATTACCAGCAAAGCGACCAAACATTATATTTATGATGTCCGATGATCATGCGTACCAAGCCATTAGCGCGTATAGCAATCATTTAATTGAAACACCAAATATAGACCGTATAGCAAATGAAGGTATAAAGTTTACCAACGCTTGTGTATCAAACTCTATTTGCGCGCCTTCAAGAGCAACCATTTTAACGGGTAAGCATTGCCATATTCACGGTAAAGTGGATAATGTGTTTCCGTTTGATGAATCGCAAACTACCTTTCCGCAGTTAATGCAGAAAGCAGGATATAAAACGGCTATGTTTGGGAAATTACATTTTGGTAATAATCCAAAAGGTGTCGATGAGTTTAAAATTTTACCAGGACAAGGCAGGTATTACAATCCTATTTTTGATACAAATGATGGACAAATTACCGTTGAAGGTTATGTTACCGACATTATCATGGACATGACCCTAGAGTGGTTAGAAAAAAATAAGAACGATGATAAGCCATTCATGCTATTCTCAATGCAAAAAGCCCCACACAGAGAGTGGTTGCCAGCACCTCGCCATTTTAAAGAATACACTAAAAAAACCTTTGTAGAACCAGAAACCTTATTTGATGATTACGAAGGTAGAGGAACAGCTGCTAAAACAGCAGAAATGAATTTATTAACCCATATGAATTGGGCTGGAGATTCTAAAATGTATCCAGAAATCATGAAAGAGCTGGGTATTAAAGATAAATCTGGATGGGATTTAGAAGCTTTTGAACGTGAAGTTGGTGCAATGAATGTTGAACAAAGAGCCGTTTGGGATTCTGTTTACAGACCTATGATGGAAGATTTTAAAACGAAATACCCAACCATGAACGACACCGAGTTAATGAAATGGCGTTACCAACGTTACATGCAAGATTATTTAGGTTGTATTGCGTCGGTTGATGAAAATGTTGGTCGTTTGTTAGATTATTTAGATGAAACAGGATTGGATGATAATACCATTATTATTTACACCTCAGATCAAGGATTTTACTTAGGAGAACACGGTTGGTTCGATAAGCGTTTTGTTTATGATGAATCGTTTAAAACACCGTTATTAATTAAATGGCCAAATGTAATTACTCCAGGAACTACAAATACCGAAATGGTTCAAAATTTAGATTTTGCTCAAACTATTTTAGAAGCTGCTCATATTGTTCCGCCTTCAGATATGCAAGGAGAAAGCTTAATTCCATTACTATTAGGTAATGATGACGAATGGACTAGAGACGCTGTGTATTACCATTATTACGAATACCCAGGAATTCACATGGTAAAAAGACATTACGCTATCATTACTCAAGATTACAAATTGGCGCATTTTTATTATGATGTTGATGAATGGGAGTTATACGATCGTAAAAAAGATCCTCAAGAGATGAAAAATGTTATTAGCGATCCCGCTTATGCCGATGTGGTTATAAAATTAAAACAAGAGCTTAAAGATATGCGTAAACTATATGGCGATAGCTCACAGTTAGATCAAGAGATATTAAAAAAATATCTTGAAGCTAAAAACAACCCAGACATAGAAACCGTACCACTTCATTAAAATTAGTACAAGCTAAAATGAGTTTTAAAAAACACATAATTTTTACATTTACGTTGCTGTTAGCAACCCAGTTTTTGCTTGCCCAAAATGCAGAAAAGCATCCAAGATTATATGCAGAACCAATAGAACGTGCTCAATTAGTACAAAAAATTAAAAACGAACCTTGGGCAAAAGCGTCTTGGGAAAATCTTTTAGGTGAAATTGATGTTCATGTAAATCGTCATGTTACCAATCCAGAATGGATGGTGTCTCGTTTAGCTATGTATTGGAAAGATGGCGAACGCTATACGCAATGCTATATTAAAGGACAAGATTGGGATTATGGCGAAGGTAATGCACCATTACCAACCGTAAGATTACCCGGTATGCGTAAATGGAATGACTATGTAAATGTGCCTTTGGAAGATAGAATGCCATATAATGCTTCTGGCGATATGTTGGGTGTTAGTCGTTCTAGTGGCGATAAAACCCCGGTTTTAATTCCGTATAAAGAATCAGGACACATGATTCGTCAAAATAATATGGAGATTTTAAAACTGGTAGAAAAATCGGCTTTTGCCTATTTTATTACTCAGGATGAAAAATACGCTAAGTTTTCATCAGATATTTTATGGACATGGTTACTAGGAACCTATTATATGGAGCCGCCTTTAGATCCTAAAAAATCTACTAAAGGTCCTGGTGGTTACGAGCCGGGAGGCATAATGGGGTATTATGATTATGAAGTTATTCATGATGATAGACAAATGCCCATGGCCATTACCTACGATTTTCTTTACGATTATTTAAATGAACATCCGCATGAGCATTTAAAAACCATCAATAAAAAACCAGTCGATGTTGCAGGAACTGTTTTTAAACGTTTTATAGAAATTGGTTTAATACGAGGAGGAAAAAAAGGAAACTGGAATGTAAATCGTTATAAAAACATATTAGGAAGCATGCTTGTTTTGGAGCCTAATAGCTTTTATGAAGATGGCAAAGGGCGCGAATATTACATACCCTTTTACACCGAAAAGTCTGGAGACCATTATGCCGGCTTACCAGAAATAATGGCCAATTATAACTCAACAACAGGTTTATGGCCAGAATCTCCTGGTTATGCATCAGGCATGATTCCTTATGTTCTAGATATGGGGATTAAACTTTACAAAGCAGGTGTTAATACCTTAGGCGAAAACCCAATTATTAGTAAAGCGTCTTTAGCTAATTTAGGCTGGCTAGATGCCCGTGGTAATTTGGTTGTTTTTGGCGATATGCGTGGCGGTCCAGCAAATATGTCGGCTTTCGAGTCGTTATTAACTTATGCTACATGGGAAGGCGATACCGAAACAGCCAAAGAAATGGCAACCGTAATTCGTAAAAACATAGCTTCAGGACAATACGATAGAAGCGCTTCTAGTTGGAAAGGCATTGTTTTTAATCAGCCATTACAAGGTTCTGGAAATGAATTGCCATTTCATAAAGCAGCCTATTCTCCATTTCATAGACATATTATTATGAGAAATGGAAACGACGAAAATAACGGACTTATGTTTACCTTATATGGTGGTCGTTATCAATCTCATTTGGCTAAAAACGGATTAGCCATGCAGTTTTACGGTAAAGGTTGGGCTTTAGCACCAGATGCTTCGGCTTACGAATCGTATTGGTCTAAAGATGCTGGTTATCACAGAGGAATTACAGGTTCTAATACCATTGTACCGGGTTACAACGAAGGTGACATTACAATAAATGCTATGGACCCTTCGGTAGATGTTACTAAAGGATTTTATAATACGTTTGAAACCTCCGAGCATGTTTCTTTTGCCGATGTTTCAGCTAAAGAGAAAAGACGTTTAGTAGCCATGATTCGTACTTCTGAAACATCAGGTTATTATGTAGATGTTTTTCGTTCAGATCAAAAAAACAACGATTATATTCATCATAATTTAGGCCATAGCGTTTCGCTTAAAAATGCTTCAAATGCACCATTACAATTGGAAGCTGTTAACGATTTAGGTACTAAATATGACAAGAATTATAGTTTTTTCAAGAATCAAAAAAAGGTAAGTTTTTCTGAAGATTTTAATGCTACTTGGGACATTAACAGCGTGTCACCAGCATTACATGTGAATATGTGGATGATGGGGCAAGAAAACAGAGCTCTTTACACGGTTGATGCACCGCCAACAACCTTAAGAAGCGATATTACGCCAGGGCAAGTAAATAAAAGTCCGGAAACAACACCAACTTTAATTGTACGTCAAAACGGTATTAACGGAAAAAAATATCCGTTTGTATCGGTTTTTGAATCTTATGAAACGGGAGAAAAAAATATTAATTCCATTTCAAAAATTAGTCAGTCTACAGATTTAGTAAGTTTAAAAGTAGATTCTAAAAACAGTACGCAGTTTATTTTAAGTGCTACTGAAAATACGGTTTTTAAACCTTCAAAAGCATTAAAATTTCAGGGCACTTTTGGAGTTGCTTCAGAAAAAAATGGAAGGTTTGAATATTTGTATTTAGGAAAAGGTAATCTAATACAAAACGGCAATTTTATTATTGAAGCAGTAAACGAAGCCGTTTCAGCAGCTTTAAAATTTGAAAACGGAAGCTACTTTTATTCTTCTGATAAACCGGTATTTATTCAGACAGATAACATGAAGAAGAAACAATTTCCGGCAGGATATTACATTGAAATTAAATAGAACATGATTAAATACGTCCTTAAAATATATATATCGATTTGTTTTTTAATGGTGACACTTACCGTAATTGGTCAAGGTGGCAACCACCCAAGAATTTATGTAAATAATGAAACAAAATCCGATTTTTTAAATACGCTTGAAACTGTAAGTTGGAAAAAAGACTTAGTTGAAAAGAAGAAACAAAATTTAGAAAAGTATTTGGAGTTTGTAGAGAACGACCCAACCTGGTTGGTATCTCGATTACAAATGAACTGGAATACTAAGCATGATAAGGTCTATTTAAAAGGAGGTAATTTTTCGCATTCTGATGGATCTGCTCCAGTAGCAACGGTGCGCTTTTCCGGAACACGCGATTGGGCAACCGATTATAAACGTCCAAAATTAGAAGATGTACAGCCTTATTTTGACGATCCTAAAGGTTTGTATTTAGAGCATAAAGAAACTGGTAAAATGGAATGGATTCATCCATCAAAAGCTGGTTTTGCTATCGAAAAAATTAACGAGCAAATTATGGGATTAGCTCAAGACGCGGCTTTTTTATATTGGCTTACCAACGATAAAAAATATGCAGATTTTGCAGCACCAGTGTTTTTAACCTATACCGATGGTATGTTTTATCGCGATGCACCAATCGATTTAAAAATGTCGAACCAACAAAATATTTCTGGTTTAGCAACTTTCGAGGTCATTCATGAAGCTATGGTGGTGTCTTTAGTAACGGCTTACGATTTTTTATATAATTACTTTCAAGAAAATAATACCAATTTAGATCATGCTGTGGCGGTGTTTCAAAAATGGGGCGATCAAATTATAGAAAAAGGAATTCCTGATAATAACTGGAATTTATTTCAGGCACGTTTTCTAACGTATATCGCTTTGGTTCTAGAAAGTAACTCAAATTATAGTAATGGTAAAGGACAGGAGTACTTTTTAGATCATACCTTTAATACCTCTACAGATAGACAATTGGCTATTAGAGAATCGCTTTTAGTTTACGATCATGAAAATGGTATGTGGCCGGAATCATCATCGTATTCGGTGCATGTTATTACAACACTTTTACGCATTTTTACACTTTTAGACCATGCAACAAATAACAACGAGTTTTTAAATTATCCTATAGTTGAAAAAGCAGCATTAGCATCCTTTCAATATTTATTTCCTTCGGGATATACAGTTGGTTTTGGCGATGCTAATCATAAAATATTACCACCTGAAAACTTCGAACTTTTAATAGCTAACTACAGAAAGTACGATTTAAAAGAAAAAGAAGCTTTAATTTCTGGTTTGTTGAATCAAATTATAGACGATAAGCTATACAAACGTCATGCTAATGATTATTTCGAATTGTTTTTCTATGTGGATGATTTGGCTCAAGGTGATGTTCAAAATGTGAGTATAAAGGACTTAACGTCACCAACATTTTATGCTTCTAATGTGAGCATGTTTAACCAAAGAATGGGTGAAGGAAATGATGCCGTAATGGTATCTACAGCGGCATCTTATGGAAACCACACACATGCAAATGGTATTTCTATGGAATTGTTTGCAAACAACTATGTTTTAGGACCAGATTCGGGTAAAGGACCAAGTTATTGGCATCCTACATTTAGAAATTATTATGCTCGCATGCCTGCTCATAACACCGTTGTTGTAGATGGTAAGTCTGACTATGCCAACATGCGTTCCTACAATCCGTTTGTTCTGGATAATGCCTATCCAGAATCGGGTAAAAAAGCTGATTTCGATAAAATAACGTTCTCCAAAGTAACTTTTGTAGAGCCAAAAACGAGATCCGATCAACAGCGCTTTACTGCTATTATAAAATCTAATACAAACCAAAAATATATAGTAGATGTATTTAGATCTAAAAAGCAAAAACCTGGAAAACAAAAACACGAATACATTTATCATAATCTTGGTCAATCCTTAGAGTTATTCAATAAACAAGGACGCGATTTAAAGTTAAGTGCAACCAAAGATTTAAGCTCAGATAATGGCGATTTAAAAGCCTACGATTTTTTTAACAACAAAGTTAAAACCCAAACATCAGATGATGTTACGGCCTTATTCACCTTAAAAAGTGAAAATCAGCCAAATAATTATATGAAACTTTGGGTAAAAGGAAGTGACAACCAAAGCATTTATACTGTGGAGTCGCCAAAGTCGAATGCTTTGTCAAAAGGAACTGCACCAACTGAAGTTTTAGATAAACCACTTCCAACTTTAATTTTAAAACGTGAAGAGGCAGCTTGGATTAATCCATTTGCTGTAGTGTTTAATCCGTTTATGGAAGGGCAAAAAAATACGATTAAAAATGTATCATATTCGGCAATGGAAGCGTATCCAAACACACAAATTATTACTGTTGAACAATCAGATAAAATAACAGATAAAATTGTTTTAAATGCTTCTGAAGGCGATGTGGTTGAAAAGGCAGATTTCTTCCAACGCGGATTGTTGTCTATAGAACGGTATTCAAAAGAAAACCTTGAATTTATATTTCTTTCAGGTATGATTAAATACGAACATAACGGTTGGGATATTGTGTCTTCGGGGAATCCTTTTTCAGTGTCTATTGAAAAAACAGAACAAGGATATGTGTTGCAAAACGATGCGCCTATTACCATAAATATGCCTTTCGAAAAAGGAAGAGAACCAGCCGAATTAAGATTGTATGATAACGATGTTTTAGTAGCAAGTAGAAAAGGTACTGTTAATAGAAATAATAGTGATTTGTTGGTGTTTAAATTGGCAAAAGCCTATAGTAAAGTAGAAATCGTTTACACTAAAAAATAAAACAGCTTAAGAAATGATATTTAAAAAGATAGTATTTACCCTTTTGGCCTTATTGTTTTTAGCATCGTGTAATGCTCAAGAAAAAGGTGCTCCAGTATCAAAAGATGTTATTTATAAAGTTGTAAATAACGACTCGTTAATGTTACGCGTTTATTTTCCTGAAAAGTTCAAGAAGAAAAAACAGTATCCTACAATTGTATTCTTTTTTGGAGGCGGTTGGAATGGTGGAAGCATTTCGCAGTTTGAAGATCAATCAAAATATTTTGCCTCGCGAGGTATGGTAGCTGCAATAGTGGATTATCGTGTAAAAAATCGTCAAGGCACTACACCTTTTGATGCGGTTAAAGATGCTAAATCGGCAATGCGGTATTTAAAAGTTCATGCAAAAGAACTTGGGATAGATACCAATAAAATAGTGGCTTCTGGTGGGTCTGCAGGAGGACATTTAGCAGCGGCAACCACATTGCTTCCGGGGTTAAACGAAGCTACCGATGATTTGTCTGTTAGTCCAAAAGCAAATGCACTAGTGCTATATAATCCAGTAATTGATAACAGTGAAAATGGCTATGGTTACGAGCGTGTTGGCGATAGATATTTGGAAATTTCACCAATGCATAACATTACAAAAGGAGCGCCGCCAACATTGTTTTTATTAGGAACTAAAGACAAACATATTCCTGTGGCCACAGCTCAAGATTATAAAGCTAGAATGGACGCCGTAGGTAGCCGTTGCGAGCTTATAATCTATGAAGGTCAAGAACATGGGTTTTTCAATCAATGGAAAAAAGAAGGTCCAAAATACTATAAAGAAACTAATACAGCTGCCGATAAGTTTTTACAATCTTTAGGGTATTTAAAAGGAAAAGCAACACTAAAATAAAAAGCAACACTAAATTAAATTATGAAAAACAACATTTTACTTCTGTTTCTGTTCACGTTTGTATTAGCATGTGCTACAAACACAAAACCCATTGAAATTTATGTTTCTGTTAATGGAACATCGGCAAACGATGGTTCAAAAGCAAAACCGTTTTCTAGTATTAATCAGGCTATCAATAAAGCAAAAGCGCTAAAATCGAATAATTTAGATGCTGAAATAATTATTAATGTGTTGCCCGGAGATTATTATTTAACTCAAGCTATCGAAATTCCTGCGGTTTTAAGTGGTGTTTCAATTATTGGTACCGATGCTTCGGAAGTGCATGTAAAAGGGTCTGTTGTTTTAGATTCTAAATGGACAAAATTTAATGAGAATGTTTATGTAACGCTAGTTGATAACTCATTAGATTTCGATCAATTAATTATTAACGGAAAGGCTCAACTTTTAGCACGTTACCCTAATTATGATGAAAACGGCCATTATTGGCAAGGGTATGCGGCCGATGCTATTTCAAAAGAACGTGTTGCTTCTTGGGAAAACCCTAAAGGCGCACTTTTTCATGCCTTACACGGCGGAAGATGGGGCGGATTTCATTTTGAAATTACAGGTGTAAATGCTGATGGAACACCAATTTTAAAAGGAGGTCATCAAAACAACAGAGGGTCTAAACCACACAAAGAATACCGTATGGTTGAAAATGTGTTTGAAGAATTGGATAGTCCTGGTGAATGGTTCTTAAATAAAGACACTAATAAGCTATACTACTGGCCTTCAGAAGGTGTAAATGTAAATGAAGACCATATTGAAGTAGCCGTTTTAAAAGATTTAATTCAAGTAGTTGGAAGTTTAGATAATCCTGTTAAAAATGTTACAATTAGCAATATCACTTTCGAAAATACCCAACGTACTTTCATGGAAGATTTCGAACCTTTACTGCGAAGCGATTGGACCATTTACAGAGGTGCAGTTGTGTTTTTTGAAGGCACCGAGAACTGTAAAGTTGAAAATAGTGTATTCACCAATTTAGGAGGAAACGTAATTATGGCTAGCAAATACAATAAAGATTTGGTAGTAGAAGGAAACCATATTTACAATTGTGGTGGTAGCGCCGTATCTTTTATTGGTGATCCTTCGGCAGTGCGGTCACCATCCTTTAATTATGGACAATTTGTTCATTTTATAGATATGGATACTGTACATGGACCAAAAAACGAATTATTTCCACGCGAATGTTTAGTAGATAACAATCTTATTTACAGAATAGGTCGTGTTGAAAAGCAAACCGCAGGTGTACAAATTTCAATGGCTATGGATATTACTGTGCGCCATAACAGTATTTACAACGTGCCAAGAGCTGGTATTAATATTGGCGATGGTACTTGGGGCGGACATGTTTTAGAATTTAACGATGTGTTTAATACCGTTTTAGAAACTAGCGATCATGGATCATTTAATTCATGGGGTCGCGATCGTTTTTGGCACCCTAAGCGTGGTAAAATGGACAGCCTTACAACTGCTATTCCAGATATGTATAAGTGGGATGCTATAAAAACAACTATTATTAGAAACAACCGTTTTCGTTGCGATCATGGATGGGATATAGATTTGGACGATGGATCTTCAAATTATCATATTTATAATAATTTAATGTTAAATAGCGGTCTAAAATTACGCGAAGGTTTTAATCGTGTGGCGGAAAATAATATTATGGTAAACAATTCGCTACATCCGCATGTTTGGTTTGCCAATAGCGAAGATGTATTTAAACACAATATCGTTGGCGATACTTATCAAGATGTTGGTTTATTAGGTTGGGGTAAAGATTTAGATTATAACCTATTTCCTAATGAGGCAGCTATGATGAAACCACAAATTTACAATCGAGATAAACATAGTGCCTTCGGCGATCCTATGTTTGTAAATCCTGAGCAGTTAGATTTTTCAGTCTCTAAAAATTCGCCAGCTTTAAAATTAGGATTCAAGAATTTTCCAATGGATCAATTTGGAGTTCAAAAAGAATCATTAAAAAAAATAGCGAAAACACCAGAAGTTCCTAAAATTAAAGATCCTTCAGAAAATGAAAATAATCCGGTTGTAGCTTGGTTAAGAAACCAGCTGAAAAGTATAGAGTCAGAGCAGGAACAATCAGCTTACGGTTTAAATACTGCCGAAGGTGTTATCATATTACGAACATGGAATGGAAGTCCTGCTGTAAAAAACGATGGTATTAAAAAGGGCGATGTTATTCTTAAAGCGTCAGGACAAAAAGTTATTACGGTTAAAGATTTTTTCAGAATTAATTCAGAAAATAAATCTGACAAAATGGAATTGTTAATTATGAGAAACCAGTCCGAAAAGCAAATAACAATTAATGTAAAGTAAAAAAAAGAGCTTTAAATACTAATTATAGTGCCGTAATTGGCCATATTAAGACATAGTTTAAAGAATTTGAACCATCATTTATATTAAACGCCATTTAAAAATAATAAAATTGTAATAGCTTTAGAGTAGCTAAAAAAAATATTGTTCTTTCTTATAGTTAAATAATGGAATACCTCATTGGAATGAGATTTGGTACCTCCGTTTTAAATAAAATTATAGGATAACCTAAAAAATTAAATTAAATAAATATGTTGAAAAAAACACTCTTGGTAGTATTGTTATCGGTTTTCTGTTTAGGAAACGTAAATGCTCAAAAAAAATCGAAAGTAAAAAAACTTTCTGACGATGAACGTATGGAATGGTGGCGCGATTCTAAATTCGGAATGTTTATCCACTGGGGTGCATATTCTATAATTGGAGGGGAACGCGGTACAAAAATAGCCGGTGGTGGCGCAGAATGGGCCATGGATAAATTAGATTATACCGTAGAAGATTACGAAAAATTTCCAGAAATGTTTAATCCTGTTTTGTTTGATGCCGATGCTTGGGTAAGTATGGCTAAAGATGCGGGAATGAAGTATATTGTACTTACATCAAAACATCATGAAGGTTTTGGGTTATGGGACTCAAAAGTATCGGATTATGATGTAATGGATACATCGCCTTTTAAACGCGATATCGTAAAAGAATTATCAGAAGCTTGTAAAAAGCAAGGTATTAAGTTTTGTTTATACTATTCTATTGTAGATTGGCATCATCCACAAGCTCAAGGAAACCTATATCCTAATTATAATATAGCACAACATGATGATCCATCAGTTGTTAATCCGGAGTTTCCTCAGTATTTTAAAAATTACATGAAACCTCAGGTAAAAGAACTTTTAACTAATTATGGTGATATTGGTGTAGTTTGGTTTGATGGCGATTGGATTTCAGACTATACTACCGAAATGGGTAAAGAACTTTACAGTTTTATTCGTGACATTCAACCTAACACTATTGTAAATAATAGAGTTGATAAAGGTAGGACAGGAATGGATGGAATGAACAATAAACCAGGTCAGTTTGCGGGAGATTTTGGAACACCTGAGCAAGAAATTCCAGATACAGGTATCGATACCGATTGGGAAGCTTGTATGACTATGAATGGTACTTGGGGTTACAAACCAGCTGATAATAAGTGGAAAAGCAGTGAGGATTTAATTCAGAAATTAGTAGATATCGTATCTAAAGGAGGTAACTTTTTATTAAACATTGGACCTGATGGCTTTGGAAGGTTTCCAGCGGAAAGTATTCGTCGTTTGGAGGCTATGGGACAATGGACAAAGAAAAATGGAGAATCTGTTTATGGCGCTTCTGCTAGTCCTTACGAAAAACCAAAATGGGGACGTTACACAGAAAAAGATGGTGTGTTATATGCGCATGTTTTCGATTGGCCAAAAGATGGATTATTAAAACTAAATAAAGACGTTAAGTTTAAAAAGGTAACTATGTTAACAGATCCTGATACGGAATTAAAAGCATTAGGAACTTCTAGAGAAGTTATAGTTGAGGTCCCAATGATGGCTCCAGGCTATCCTGTTTCTGTTGTAAAAATAGAGTTAGCTAAATAATGTTTTTTTAAAAAGCTTTTAAAGCAACTTAATAATTTTAAAAATAACATTGTAGGGCGCTTTATGCGAACTACAATGTTTTTTTTTAAAAGATGAACGATTTAAAAATATGATAATGAAAAAAATCAATCCATCCATACTATTTGCATTATTTACTATAGTTAGTATTAGTTCTGTTTTTGCTCAAGGGCAGGTAGGTGTTCTAAAACTTTCAGATGGCGAACAGCTTTCCGAGTGGAAAAAAGCAAATGATGAAGCTTTTAATGGTACTACCGAAAGTCCTTTTGAAAAACCGAGTTGGGGAAGCTACACCAAAAAAGATGATGTTGTTTATGCACATGTTTATGATTGGCCAGCAGATGGAAAACTAATAATAGATAGATATATGAAAGTTAGGAAGGCTTATTTAGAATATGGAGATAAAAAATTAAAAACAGAATTAGTCGATGGCGATTTAACAGTGTTTTTACCTAAAGAAGCTCCAAATAGTATGGCTACAGTTGTTAAAATTCAATTAACACCAACTGAAGATTGGGCGAATTTAAACCGTTACAGACAAGCCAATGAGCAATTAAAAGCACCAGCTAAAAAAGAACAACGCATAGTGTTTATTGGGAATTCAATAACTGATAACTGGACTAGAGACCACGGGCAATTTTTTGAGGCAAATCCATCATATGTAAACCGTGGTATTAGTGGGCAAACGAGTAGCCAAATGTTAGTAAGGTTTAGGCCCGATGTTATTGAGTTAAAACCAAAAGCTGTAGTTATTTCGGCAGGTACAAACGATATAGCAGGAAACAGAGGCGAAATTAGTATAGCACGTATTGCAGGAAATATTTTTTCGATGGTCGAATTGGCCCAAGCAAATAACATTAAAGTGGTTTTAGCCTCCGTGTTGCCAGCATCTAGTTACTCCTGGAGTCCATCTATTGAACCAGCAGATAAAATTATTGAATTAAACACGTTGCTCAAGGCGTATGCTAAAGATAACAAGGTTGTGTATTTAGATTATTATGCGGCAATGGTTAACGAAAATAAAGGGTTGAAAAAAGATTTAGGTCGCGATACAGTACACCCAAATGCTGCAGGGTACGATGTAATGGAGCCGCTGGTTCAAGCAGCCATTAAAAAGGCTTTAAAATAGAAGTTTAGTAAATTATAAGTGCTATTTACTATGAGATATCAAGTTTTAATAATTTTTGTGTTCTTTCTTTTTTCTTGTAATAAGCAAGACCAAGACCCACCTAAAAATGTATTAATTATTTGTATCGATGATTTACGACCAGAATTAAAATCCTTTGGTGCCAATTATATTAAATCGCCAAATATAGATGCCTTGGCAAACAAAGGTGTAAAGTTTACCAATCATTTTGTAAATGCCCCTAGTTGCGGCCCATCGCGATATACCTTATTAACAGGGCAATATGGCTTACAGTACAGAAAACAAAGTAACGGTGCACTATTTGCTAGAGCCGAAGATGAATTAACAAATGCGAAAAAGGTTTCACCTAGTATGCCAGAGTGGTTTAAACTAAACGGTTATACAACGGTTTCTGTTGGTAAAGTGTCGCACCATCCTGGAGGTCGAGGTGGCACTAATTGGGATACTGATTCGATTATTGAAATGCCAGGAGCCTGGGATAAGCATTTAATGCCTGTTGGAAGTTGGAAAACGCCTAGAGGTGCTATGCATGGTTTGGCAAACGGACAAGCAAGAACTCCAGATCATCGCGCTGTTATGGAATCTGTAGACGGTTTAGATACCAGTTACCCAGACGGATTAATTGCAGAAGAAGGATTAAACCAAATAGAAAAATTAGCAGCTGCCAAAACGCCTTTCTTTTTAGCTATAGGTTTAATAAAACCACACTTACCTTTCGGCGTACCAAAGAAGTATTTAGATATGTATGAAGGTGCAGAGATTCCTGAAATTCAACACCCAGAAAAACCGCAAGGGAAAACAACTTGGCATCCATCAGGCGAGTTTATGAAGTACAATCGGAATAACAAAGACCCAAGAACTGATAATGAATTTGCCATGGAGTTAAAACGATATTATGCGGCTTGTGTGAGTTATGCCGATAAACATGTAGGCGATATTTTAAAAAAGCTAAAGGAAACCGGAGCAGATAAAAATACTATAGTTGTGCTTTGGGGAGATCATGGATGGCATTTAGGAGAACACGCTATTTGGGGTAAACATAGTTTGTTTGAAGAGTCATTACATTCCCCATTAATTATTTATAATCCCGAAATGAAAGAAAACGGGCAAGGTATTGATGCCATTGTAGAAACCTTAGATGTTTTTCCAACGTTAGCAGAATTATGCAAATTGCCAAATCCAGATTTTGTACAAGGTAAATCGTTAGTACCGGTAATAGAGAATAAAGAAGAAACTTCAAGAGCTGCCATTGCCTATACAGCTAAAGCAACCACTATTCGTACTTCAAAATACCGGTTTATAGAGGCTGCAAGTGGTAGTATGGAACTTTACGATCATGTTAATAATCCTGATGAAACCAAAAACATAGCTAAAGAAAATCCAGCAGTTGTAAAGGAGTTAAAAAAATTACTTAATGATAAAATTGGTGGTGTATTGTATTGGAGTTTTTAAAAAAGGTTGTCGAATTATTTTAGATAATTTAAATGAAATGTTCATGATTTTATTTTTTAAATCTATGAGCTTAATAAAAAACAAAAGTATAATATGAAGTTTTCAAAAAAAGTAGGGGGTGGTTTACTGATAGTGATTTTAGTAACCAGTTGTTTTTCAGAAAAAAAAGAAGCAGCAAGTTTAAATCTTGACAAAATTCTTGAATCAAATGTTTTAAAAACTAAAGAAACTTTAAAAACATTAGTTTCAGCAGATAGCTTTCCCAGAAATGTAGAGAAAGGCTCTAGAAATTGGAAGCTTGTTGGTGTAAAAGATTGGTGTAGTGGTTTTTGGCCTGGTGTTCTTTGGTATGCTTACGAAGCTTCAGGAGATGAATATATAAAAAAGGAAGCTGAGAAATTTACGTTACCAATAAAACAAATAGCTTATTCATCAGCATCAGATCATGATATTGGTTTTCAAGTATATTGCAGTTTCGGTAATGGTTACAGACTTACTGGAAACACGGAATATAAAGAGGTTATGTTAGCAGCTGCAGATACTTTAGCAACGCTTTATAATCCTATTGTAGGCTCAATTCATTCTTGGCCAATGAAACCACAATACCCTCATAACACCATTATTGATAATATGATGAACCTAGAACTTTTGTTTTGGGCAGCTAAAAATGGTGGTTCAAAAAGGTTGTATGATATAGCCGAAAGTCATGCCGAAGTAACCATGAAGAACTTAGTGCGACCAGATTATTCTACCTATCATTTAGGGGCTTTTGATAATAAAACAGGTGCTTTTTTAAGGGGTGTGGCGCATCAAGGTTACGCCGATAATTCTATGTGGGCACGCGGACAAACATGGGGTATTTATGGACTTGCCTTTTCATATAGAGAAACGGGAAGGGACGATTTTCTTGATACTTCAATAAAACTTGCCGATAAGTTTTTGGAACGCTTACCCCAAGATGGTATTCCTTTTTGGGATTTTGATGATCCTAAAATTCCTAATGCACCAAAAGACGCATCGGCTGCAGCAATTGCTGCATGTGGAATGCTAGAGTTAGCAAATTTTGTTAAGGAAGATGCATTAAAAAATAAATATTATAACGCTGCTAAAGGGTTTATAGATCTATTGTCTACCGATAAGTACTTGAGTGGTAATAAAAATCAGGGGTTGTTATTGCATTCTACCGGGCATCACCCAAAAAACTCTGAAATTGATGAGCCAATCATTTATGCCGATTATTACTATATGGAAGCATTGTTAAGATTAAAGAATTGGAAGTCTTAATAACTAATACTTATAAAAGCTGAAAATAAAGACAATAGACAGATGAAGAAATCTTTAATTCTAATAATAACATTGTTTTTCGGGTTAACACTATTTGCACAAGATGGAAACGATATTGCTTCCAGTAGTTTTTCTATTTTAAATTGGGTGGTTTTAATCGTGTTTTTGTTGGGTACGACACTAATAGGTGAGTTAGTTAAAAACAAGGACAAAGGTTTAGATGCTTTTTTTAAAGGCGGAAACAATTTACCATGGTGGGCAGTTTCGTTATCGCTTATAGCTACTAAAACCAGTGTTGCTACGTTTATTGCGGTTCCGGCTTTTATTTTTTCAATGCAAGGGAATCTAACCTATTTGCAAATGACAATAGGTTTTGCCTTAGGAAATGTCTTATTCGTTTATGTGCTATTAAAGGAATATTACGAAGAAGGTGTTTTTAGTCCATACGATTTTATTCAAAACAGGTTAGGGGTAAAAACTAGTCAGTTGTCTCGAACCTTTTTTATGATAGGAGCAACCATGAGTCAAGGTGTACGCTTATTAGGTACAGCGTTAGTGCTAAGTGTTATAACGGGCCAAAGTACCGTAGTATGTATTGCTATTATAGCTTTGTTCGCGGTTGTTTGGTCGTATATTGGCGGTATAACTACTGTGGTATGGACTGATGCTATTCAGTTTGTAATCTTTATTTTTGGAGCCTTTTTTGCCTTGTTTTATGCCGTTGGCGATATTCCGGGTGGCTTTGGTGAAATGATGGCTATTGCAGATAAAAAAGCAAAGTTAGTATTATGGGATTTATCCTTAGATCCGCATAAAACCTATACGCTTTGGGTAGGGATTTTAGGTTGCACATTTTTCGAATTTGGCTCTAATGCCGTCGACCAAGTGGTAACGCAACGTGCCTTATGCTGTAAAAATCTTAAAGAAGCACGAAAAGCTGTAGCTTTTTCTGTTATAGGTGTTGCCACAACCTGGATTATGGCCTTTGTTGGAATCGGCTTAGTGGCCTATTACGATATTAACCCATTGTCCTATTTGGTAAGTGCTTCAATAAGTGCAGAACCCGATAGAATTTTTCCGTATTACGTAGTTAACGAATTACCAAACGGAATTTCTGGATTAATCATTGCCGCTATGTTTGCCGCAGGTATTTCAACTTTAGACTCTGCGTTAACCGCACTTTCTCAAACCAGTGTTATGGGCGTAGGAACCTTAATTGTTCCAAAACTAAAAACCATGGACGAAAATAAAGTGGTTAAAATATCTAAAATAGCAATTATTGTTTGGGGTGTTATTTTGGCGCTTTTAGCCTATGGGTTCAGTTTCTTCCAAGATGGTGGGTTGTTGGCATTAGGCTTTAAAGTACCGGGCTATGCTTATGGTACTTTAATTGGGATAGCATTTTTAGCATTAATGAGAAAAGGATCCTTTACAGGCATTTTAATAGGAGCCATTTTAGCCATTTTGGTTATAGGCCTTATGCATTACGAGGGTATTAGCTTCTTTTGGTGGTTTCCGGTAGGTGCCTTAGTAGTTATAATTGTAGCATTGCTACATTCAAAATTAAATAATAAAACAGCTGTAGTTTAAAATAAAAATTGAAAAAAGATAAATGAAAACATTTAAGACAACATTAATAGAAGGATACGATGTAATAGTTGTAGGCGGCGGAGTTTCAGGAAGTCATGCAGCCATTGCATCGGCAAAAACCGGAGCTAAAACATTACTTATCGAGCAGTTTGGTTTTTTAGGTGGGTCGTTAACAGCTATGGGTGTTGGTCCAATGATGACGTTTCATAACAGAGCAGGAAGACAATTGGTTTTTGGTTCGCCAAACGAAATGGTAACTAGGTTGGTGGCAAAAGGGGCTAGTCCTGGGCACATCTTAGATGGTACAGGCTATTGTTCTACAGTAACACCTTTTGATGCTGAAATGTTGAAGGTAACCCTAGAGGATATGGTTATTGAGGCAGGAGCAGAAATATTATATCACACCCGATTAATTGATATTTCAAAAGAAGGAAGAGAAATTAAATCAGTATTTATTCATAACAGAGGAGGCATACAAGAAATACCGGCAAAAGTTTTTGTTGATGCTAGTGGAGACAGCGAAATTGTAAAACTATCTGGAGTACCTTTTACCGAAGGTCGTCCGGAAGACAATAAATCGCAACCCATGACCACCAATATTAAAGTGGGGAATGTGAATACTGAAAAGCTTCGAGAATACATGATTAATAATTGGGATCAGTTTGATGCCGAAGAGCGATCTGATGATAAAGCCGAAATTTTGAAAAAGACCAAGCGTATTTCAACTTGGGGGTTTTACGATTTATGGAATAAGGCGAAAGCTAAAGGCGAAGTAACTGTGCCAAGGGACAACGTGCTATTTTTTGAAACCAATACCGAAGGGGAGTTTATTTTTAATACATCGCGTGTGCTAGGTTTTAATCCATTAAACCCATTCGATTTAAGTAAAGCGGAAACTTTAGGACGTAAACAGTGTGTTGAGATTTTTAATTTCCTTAGAAAATATGCACCAGGTTTTGAAAACGCTACTTTTGTAAGTACCGCACCGCATATTGGTATTCGTGAGTCGCGTCATCCACATGCAAAGTATGTGTTATCTGCCGAAGATTTAATTAACGAAGTACGTTTTAAAGAACCTATTGCTGTTGGAGGTTATCCATTGGATATTCATTCTCCAGATGGTGGCGATACCGATACCGTACACTTAAAGGATGAAGGCGCTTATTACATTCCAAAAGATTCATTGTTAACTAATGAGGTCGATAACTTAGTGCTCTCTGGAAGAGCCATTGGGGCAGATCATCACGCAAGTGCAGGGTTACGAGTAACGCCAATTGCTATGGCCATAGGGCAAGGTGCCGGAGCTATGGCAGGTTTATCTGCTATTAATAAAGTATGGCCTAACGACCTAGAATATGCCAAATTAGAAAAGGAACTTAAGGATCATGATGCTTATTTAGGATAGTAACCAAATATTAAAACAAATTTTTATACAATGCCAACCAAAAATCTAATTGTTCTAGTTATTTTATTTTTCAGCATCAGCGCTTTTGCTAATAATAATAATAATAATAATATCATTTTAAGTAATGTTCAGCAGTCTAAAGCAGCAAAAGTAAACGAAACTATCAGGTATGCATTCCAAATTAAGAATAACCATGATACCGAGCAAGTTTATGCTATTCAAATTAAAAACCCAAGAACCTTAGCTTGTCAGGTTACCATTAAGGATACACTTATTTCAGTGAAAGGTAATCAAGTGTATCATGGTGAGTTTTATGTAAAAGTAAGTAACAGAATTCCTGTTGGAGGTCAAGAATCTAGTTTTTTGGAAATACAAAACAAAGACAGTAAGCGTAAAGAAACGTTAGAGTTTATTACCGTTCGCTATAAACCTCATCCATTTCTTTTGGTAACAGGCGAGATTTTAAAAGAAGCTAAAGCAAAGGCCGAAAATGTAGATTGGGCAAAACAAAATCTAGATGGTCTTATCGAATTTGCAAATGCTTATAAAGTTCCAGAAAGAAAGGTGGTCGATAAACCAAGACCGGTTAAACGCTGGAAAAGTTTAGCGTATAAAGCAGCAGATGGTGAAGCTCTTTTTAAAGTGGTATTAGCCTATAAGTTTACAGGGAATAAAGTCTATTTAAACAAAGCGGTTAAGCTCGTTAATGATGTTTGCGACCCAGAAGAGGGCTATTTATCTCTTGGTGCTGCTACAACAGGGGTGCAAGTGCACGAAGGCTTCTTTTTTATGTATTTGGCATTAACCTGCGATATTTTATATGGTGAAGATGTTTTATCTGAAAAAGAGCGAACAAACATTGAAAAATCAATGCGTCTTTATTTAAAACAGGATAAGGCACATATGGATCCTATTGGTATAATGAATCATCAAGCAAGTGCTAATGTTGGAGCTGTTATAACATCCCTTTTCTTGCAAGATATGGCAGCCGTTAATCATTTTGTTGAAAGCGATGGCGGACTAATAGATCAAATGACTAAAGGTATTATGGCAGATGGTTGGTGGTTTGAAGGAACACCAGGATATTGCTATTTGGTAACAGAAAGGCTCTGTCTTACGGCCCAAGCTTTTGAAAATTACGGATGGAATTTATACGACAGACGTTTTCCTACTCGATTTAAAAGTAAAGATTTTGAAAATGCCAAAGAAGGATTTACAGGAATGAAATTTGATATTTGGGGACCTACAGGAAGTAGCACCCGTGGACTTAAGGACATGGTGAGCGCCTATATTCCTATGATGGATGAAGATGCCAATTTAATTCCTAATAACGACGGAACAGTGGCTAAACCCCATGAGTTTTACGAATTGGCTTATAGGCATTTTAATGGTAACGATTTAGCATGGGTAGTTAGTAAGTCTAAAAGAGATAGCTGGGAATCTTTGCTGTATGGCGTAGCCGAATTGCCAGAAGTTAAAGATCCTAGAACAGAATCAGATTACGTGTCTAATGTTGGTTTGGTAGCCTTACGCTCTCAGCCAAAAGATCAAAATCCTAAAGACCAAATTCAGGCCTATTTTAAGTTTGGTACACATGGAGGTTGGCACGGGCATTTGGATAGAACCGGAATGACCGCTTTAAACCGATATGGTCATAAATATTTTGGAACCGAAATGGTGTGGTTTGGCTATGGTGATCCGGGGTATAAGGAAAGTGTACAAGCATCTGCAACACATAATATGGTTGTGGTCGATGCGTTGCAACAAGAAGCCTTACCATCAATCCAAACATTGTTTTTTAAGGGCGATATCATGCAAGCGACTGTTGTACAAACGGAAGCTAGATGGCGCAGAATTCCAATATTTAACAAAGAATTATTTCCGCCATGGAATGATTTTGATTTCGATCCAGATTTTAAACCTGTTTTACAACGCCGATTATCGGTAGTCACAAATGATTACGTCGTGATAGCCGATTATATGAAAGCGCCACAAAAACATACTTACGATTGGATGTTACACCCAATAGGATTGCAGTCTATCAATGGCGTAAAAGCCAAAGGAACTCTAATGCCAAAACTAAGTGAAGATTTAAATTCTCAATACAAATACTTTACAAACGCACAATGGTACCAAACAAAAAAAGGAACCAAAGTGATGTTTCAAGAAAAAGATATGAAGTTAGATGTTCACACACTCTGGCCAAAAAAAGCAGAAGTGTTTACTGCAACTTATCCTAATGGCGGTGCACCAAGAGGGATAAGAAATAATCCGGATAGAGCGACTTATGGTGTTCGGGTTAAAAGTGAAGAAACACAGTTTTTAACGGTGCTAGAACCTTACAAAGGAAAGTCTTCAATCGAAAAAATAGAATCAAATAATGCAAATGAAGTAGTAGTTTATTTAAGCGGTGGCAGAAAACAAGTTATTACAGTTACCAATTTCAAACAAAATGATATTAAAATCAAGATAGAAGACTATGTAAACGGTAAGCTACTACATACCGAAACTACGATTCAGAATTAATAAACTTTCAATATTTCAAATGAAAAATATAATAAGCTCAATTTTACTATTAACAGTAGTGTTTTCGGTAAAAGCCACAAATACTTCACGCGATACTATTTTTATAAATTCTGTAGAAAAGTTAGCCAAATACGCTAAAAAGAGCAATGTTTTGGTTAAAATGAAACCTGGTGAATACCATGTAAATTCTATTAAAATTGGAGCCTTAAGTATTTTTAAATATGGTGAAAATAATAAGAAGGAAGGCGATTTTCGTATAGGTTCTCTTATTCATTTTTCTGGTAATAATAGTCAGTATTTTTTAACGGGAGTAACTTTAAATATTGATGGAAAACTACATAAAAACTATCCTAAAAGTGAGTTTAGTGAGTTTTTGGTAAGCGGCAACAATAATTATATAGAAGGATTAAAAGGAAAAGATATTGGTAGTCACGTTCCTGCGCATCGCGTGCAAATGTTGCGCGTTATGGGAGATGATAACACCATAAAAAATGCCGATTTATTTGTTCATGGCTCTACACCATACGGTTACGGACATTTGTTAGGTAAAGGCGGAGGAGCGCTTGTTCCTTTGCATAAGCATTCGGTTTTGTTGGTAGAAGGCACCAATACTAAATTTTTTGGATGTAAGGTGGTAACGCATGCCTTTGGTCATGGCATTTTTATGCAAGGCGCTGTAAACACACTTTTTAAAGATTGTTATGTAGAAGGTAAAATGAGACCAACTAACGATATGCTGGCCGAAACTTCTGGATTAGCTTTTAATGTTGGATTTAAAAGTGATTATCCGCCAGGTAAAATTCAACCTAACGAAATCAAATCATTATCTGAAGATGGTATTAGAACCTACCCTTCTGGAGGTTTAAGCGGAAGACGAACACAAGGTGTTACCGTAATTAATTGTACGGTTAAAAATATGCGTTCTGGGTTCGATTTAAGCTCTAATTTACCACCAACTAAAATCGTGGGCTCTACCGCTGTTGGTTGTCAAGAAAAAGGGTTTTCTATTGGTACAGATGGTGTTATTGAAAACTCTAAAGGTGATGCCTTATACGGTCCGTTAATCACGTTTGTGGGAAACAATGTAAAAAACTGTAAAGTCGATTTAGAGTTAACCGATGCCGTAAGTGCGTATAACGTATCGCGCTTAGCAGAAATTAATGGTTCGGGTCATCATATTACCATTCGTAATTACCAAAATAAAAAGCGAAGCATTGAATCTCCTATTGTTTTTGGTGAATCTTTTTGGGATGATGTGCACCGTTACAGAAAACCAGATGCTAAACACGGTGCTTTTGCCGGAGCTAAAAACATCCAGTTATTTAATTATACAGGCATGCCTGTAAAGCTGAATGATTTGTCTATTAATTGCACCGTAACCAACCTTGAAGAAAAGAAACATGTTATTAATGCAGGGGTTGGTGGTAATTCTACAAATAATTTATTAGCACGAGTAGATAAAGATGTTGTTGCAAAGCAACCAGATTTAGTAATCATGATGGTTGGTACAAACGATATGTTGAATTCCAAGAAAATGATGGATTATAAAACATACACCACTAACCTAGAAACTTTAATTAAAAAAATTAAGTCTAGTGGCAGTGAGTTGGTATTAATGAGTCCTATTCCTGTAGATAGTACTTTTCTCTTTACTAGACATAACAGAGCTTTGTTTAAAGAAACCCCAAACCAAAAAATAGATAACGTTGGCGAAATTATAAAAAACTTAGCCCGAGAAAATCAGGTGTATTTTTACGATTTAAACGCCGAGTTTAAAGCATTAAACTTACCAGTGCACAATCAAGATATTCTTATTAGAAATATGAAAAATAGTGGAAAGGAAGATGGTGTGCACCCGACAGCTTTGGGCTATCGATTTATAGCGCATCATGTATATGATTTTTTAACCCATAATAAACTTTTAAAACCCAATCAAAACATAATTTGTTTTGGCGATTCTATTACTAGAGGAGGAGGGCAAGGAGCCAATTATCCTACTTATCTCAATACATTAATCCAGCAGTAATCGGAGTGCTTTTAAAGGAATAATGTGGTTAGTTTTAATTCCTCTAGAAATTATAGTTTTTAATCATTTTTTTACACCAGTAAGACTATTGTTTAATGAAATCCCCTAAAAAAGTTCATAGTTTATACAAAATGAACGTTGATTTATGCAAGAAAAACTAAATCGGACTTAATTTTATGTGTATCAAAATTTAAACCTATGAGATTAACTAAATTGTGTTTTTTAAGCTTGTCATTTCTAATTTTGTTTGTGTCTTGTCAAGATGCTAGAGCTAAAGCTAAAGATGAAGTTGTAAGTATTCAAAAAGAAATTATAACAGTAAATTCACTTTCCGATTTTAAAAAGTATATCGATAAAGATGATGTTAAAATAAAACTTGCCCCTGGAAATTACCAAATAGACCAAGCTAAAAGTATCCGATTTATAGCAGTTACAGGAAACAATTCACATTACGATTTAACTGGTGTGCGGTTTATGGTAGATACCAAGCTCTTTAGTCGTAAAGATTTGGCTAAAAGCGACGATGGTAATAGCATGTATTGTGCTATTGAGATTTCAGGAAACAATACTGTTTTTGAGGGTTTATATATTGAAACCTACGGCGATGCATCTGGCCTACAGAGTAAAAACAAAATATTTAATGTTGTTGGAGAAGGTATAGTACTTAAAAACGTTGAGGTGCGTACTTCTGGATCAAACCCTTGGGGTTATGGCTATTTATACGGTTTAGGCGGTGGCGATGTTAGAAAAATGAATGGCATTCGTGTAGGCTATCCTGCAAAAAATGTTTCCCTTATAGGTTGTAAAGTGCATATGCGCGCCATGGGGCATGCTATATTTTTACAAGGCGCAGAAAACACATTGATTGAAGATTGCCATGTCGATGGCTTATTACGTACTACAGATGCTATTTTAGCTGAAACTTCGGGCTATGGATTCGATAGGGATTTTTATGCTTTAAAACCAAAACATGCTCATAAAAACGGCTATGTAGAAGGTACTGTAATTGGACTTGATGGAAAGATTTTACCAGGAGAAATAGTATCGCTTAGCGAAGATGGCATTCGTTTATACCCTGAATATCAGGGACACCCTACTAAAAATACAACCGTAAAAGATTGCTCTGTTTTTCAAATGCGAAGAGGGATTTGTGTAGGTTTAAATAAATTTGGCGATAAAGTTATTAATTGTGTAGTGCGCGACTGCGTTACAACAGGGTTTAATGTAGGTAACGAAGATGTTGTGATTAATTGTAGTGCCGATGCAAAATATGGAGAAGCCTTTGGAGTGCCTTATACTAATGCCAAAAATGCTGCCGTAAATATTAATATTTTAGACAGTCGCAATGGAATGGCTAATAATATGTTAGCTAAAATTAATGGAACAGGGCATCATATTGTTATAAAAACTGGTAACGACGATTTTATACCTAAAGACATGGCTATTAAACTTTCAGTTTGGGAAGGCTACGGTAATTACAATTCAAAAGCGACCATGCATGCTACCAATATTAAGCTTGAAAATAAAACACAAACACAAGTTTTAAAACATTCAGGCACCCAAAATTTAGAGGTAGAAAGTAAAGGTCAAGTTATAGAAGTTAAGTCTTAAAAGCCTTCATGTAAAGTATTTATAAATACCATATGTAATCATATTATGTTTGGCGTTTATTAAGTTCATGCTTTTTCAAAAAAATATAAATCAAGTATCACATATGAAACTTATAAAAATTGTTAAACCCTATTTCTTATGTGCTCTTATAACCATAGTTTTCAGTTGTAAAAACAAGGCACAAGAATCAACTTTAGATATAAATTCGTATTTAGCATTAGCCGATACTAATAAAATTTACCCTTCGGATAAGCAAATAGAAATGCTTAAAGATTTTATTCCTAACGAAGCGTATCAGCCAGCACCAAATATATCTAATAGAGCATTTTGGGATAAAATTGCGGCATCTAAGTCGGGTAAAGAGTATTTGCTTACAGCTCATTCAGTGTTATATAAAGCACCAGAGGTTCCTATTTCAGATGAAATATATAAAAGAGCCAACAAAGAAGGTAATCGTGGTATTTATAAACCACGTTATTACCGCACCATGGATAATTTAGAACGTTTTATTTTAGCGGAGTGCATAGAAAATAAAGGACAGTTTTTACCACAAATTGAAGTGTATATGCGGGCTATTATGGATATGAAGTCTTGGTTACATCCTAATCATGACGATAATGAAAACAGTAATCTAGAAGGAAAAAGCATCACTATCGATTTGGGGGCTCGTAAATTCGGAACCGATTTAACTTTGGCAGTAGTTCTTTTAGACGATAAACTAGATACTAATCTTAAAAACGAAGCTTCAGCTTTAGTTCAAAAGCGAATTACCGATTCTTATCTAGCAAGTTGCAAAGGCGAAAACAAATTAAACAGGTGGATTAGAAGTACAAGCAATTGGAATTCGGTTTGTAATAGCGGTACCATATTTTCTACCATAGCAAATTCTAGTAATCCTCAAGAGCGCTTGGTTGCCATAGGATCGGCAATAAATAGCAGTAAATATTATTTAAGTGGTTTTGGTAACGATGGGTATTGCTCTGAAGGTATAGGGTATTGGAGTTACGGTTTTGGTCATTATTTGTACATTGCGCAAACTTTATTTGATTATACTCATGGTAAAATAGATTTGTTTAAGTTTAATAATCCAGAACAATTAAAAAACGTAGGTAACTTTCCCGAGAATTTTGAAATTCAAAACTTAAACTATGCACCATTTGCCGATGGAAATATTGTAGCCGCAAATCAAAAAGGAAACTTTCCATATGCACTATCTGCTTATTATTATAATGCGCTTAAACCCGACCATTTTAAGTTTGAGGAAGCTACCGAGCAGTTAACAGCTTGGAATCATGAAGAGATTTTTTCAAACCCAGATACAAGCAACAATAAAGTGTTGCCAGATGTTACCTATTTCGATACATCGGGTATGGTTATATCTCGCGGTAAACAGCAAGTTCCTTTTTCTATAGCTATAAAAGCGGGGCACAACGCAGAAAACCATAACCATAGTGATGTGGGTACATATACTGTGCTTTTTGGAAAAGACTACATAACCGGCGATATTGGAGCGCCATCTTATACCGCAGGCGCTTTTTCTAAAACCAATAAAGCACGCAGTTCTTGGGGGCATCCGGTTCCTAGAATTAACAATACATTACAATCAAATGGTAAGCAGTTTATAGGCGAAGTTTTAAAAACTAATTTTAAAAAGAATAGAGATGAGGTGGTCATGGACCTAAAACCAGCCTATGAAATTCCTGCTTTAAAAGTATTGAAACGTACCATGGTAAATGATAAAAATGGAGCGGGCACCATGCGTATTACAGATGATTTTGAAGCTTCAGAAAATGTAACATTTGGTACAGCAATCATGACGTTTTCCAAGTACGAAATTCTAGATAGTAACACATTAATCTTAACAAATAAAAATCAGAAGCTAAAGGTGGATGTTATAAGTGAAGGTGGTTCTATTAAAATTACTCCAGAACCTGTTCCTGTTAAAGCCCTTCGTAATGGTAAGGACGCTATAAGAATTGGAGTAGATTTTTTAAATCCTGTTAAAAAAGGAAGTATAACCGTGGTCTATACACCTATATTCCAGTAGCTGTAAGAAAAATTAATTGTAGATAGCTATTTACTTGAAATTGAGCTTTAATTTATTAAGTCTGCAACATAGTTTATAAGGTCTAGGGTTGATATAGTTTAATTTTGGAAATACTAAACTACAATAGCTATGACAAAAAACTACACATTACTAAAATCTGGTTTTACCTTACTTTTATTATTGTTTGTGTTGCAAATAAAAGCACAAACAGTTACTGTAAATTCGCTTCAAGAATTACTGCCTTATCTAAAACAAGATAATGTAGATGTAAAACTAGCACCCGGCGATTATTCAATTAATGGTTCTGATATTACAAACGGAACATTTTCAAATCCTTTATTACTTTTTGAAGGGTCTGATAGTACTTACGATTTTACAGGAGTAACTTTAAATATAGCCACTTTTGTCTTTACTAAATTTGGCAATGTATCTGTAAATGAATTACAAATATTAGGTAATAATAATGTGCTTAAAAATCTAACAATGGTCGATGTTGGTAATACAAGACCTTCTAAATCGGCACAAAACATTGTTATGGATGGAAGAGATAATAGAATTGAAGGTTTTCATATTTCATCTAGAGGTTCTTATCCTTATGGTTACGGCGATGCCTTTGGTAAAGGCGGTACAAATACCGTAATAAAGCACTATAAGCATAGTGTTTTATTAGTAAGAGGTTTACGTAACCATGTTAAAGATTGCGATATCATTTCACGTACCTACGGACACTGTATTTTTATGCAGGCTGCAAGTTACCCGGTTATTGAAGGGTGTTATGTTGAAGGCGAAGTGCGTACTACAGATGATATGTTAGCAGAAACTTCGGGACCAGCCTTCGATGTAGATTTCATGACAACTTGGGGCTATAAGTTACCAGCTGGTTATATGATGAGTTTACAAGAAGCAGGAATTCGTGCTTACAATGGAGGAACGACGTATATTGATGGTGTTGAGATTCAAAGAGGAACAGATAACCCTACCGTATTAAATTGTACCATAAAAAACACTCGAACAGGAGTTACACTAGCTCATGCTACGGGTACAAAATATGTTGAAGGTTGTACGGTAATTGGATGCGAAAATGGCTATTCAATAGGAAGTGGTACCGTTGTAGATAGTGGAGCAGATGCTATTTACGGCCCAGTTTTTAAAAATACCTATGGTAGTGATAATGGTTACATCGCAGATATTACTGTATTACCACCAAGTGACGCTTATTACAATGGGCATGATGCTATGGCCTATATAGGAGGTGAAAATCATGATTTAACGTTTAGAAGTGATATTCCAGCAGATGAAATACCAAGTAATCTTAAAATTATGGTATCTGGCGATTTACAAGGTCTTAGAGTACTAAATGGTAGTAATGCTTCCCAGAATAATTTTTCGTCTGATGATATAGTAGTTAAAAATTTCACGAATTTCCCGGTAATAATGCATACGGATAGCGATAATGTAACGGTTATAGCCTGCGATACAGATAACATTACAGATAACGGAACAAATAATACGGTAACCGCTTTAAATTGCGATTCAGATAATTTAGCATTGGTAGGTACGGCAAGCCAGTCATCAACGGCATACGGAGGTGCTCCTAGTAGAGCTAATGATGGTAATACTGATGGTAATTTTAATAATAATTCGGTAACACATACGGATCCTTCTGATGTTGGCGCATGGTGGAAAGTACGTTTGGCATCAGAGTATGCCATAGGAGATATCATTGTGTATAACAGAACAGGTAAACAAAGCTATATCGATAGGCTAGCTAATTTTGCAGTCTACGTTTATAATGCAGATGGAATTGAAACGTTCGCGAAAACCTTCACCAACGATGCTCCAAACCCTTTAGCAACTATCGATGCTGGTGGTGCTATTGGGGAGACGATTAAAATTGTGCAATTAGATGATTCGGTAGCATTATCTTTAGCAGAGGTACAAGTGTTTGAGTCCTCATTATCAGTTAATGATTTTGCCAATTCAATCAGCTTATATCCTAATCCAGTTTCAAATAATCTTAAACTTTCATTGGCTAATACAAACCTAAATAGAGCTCAAACTAAAATTGCTTTATATAGTATTAATGGACAAATAGTTTTAGAAACTCAACCAGAAAATTTAAAAGAAGTTAATTTAGATTTGTCAAATCTTAAAAGTGGATTATATCTTTTAACGGTTAGCGATAATAACAATAAAGTAACAAAAAAGGTAGTAAAATTATAAGGTGCTTTTAAAAATATTAATTACGTACAACATACAAAAGCTAGGAGTTTAAAACTTCTAGCTTTTTTGTTTTTAAAATCGATTTTGCCTCATTTAACAAGAAAAAAGCAAAGTCTAATGCGCTACAATATAAAAACAACTATAATTTATAATCTGTGGGTTATAATTTATATAAAAGTTTTCGTTAAAAAATTAGATTGCATACCTATTGTATCAGGGGTAGTTTTTGGTTTTTGTTAAACAGTTTAAAAGCCATAAATAAACGTACCTCAGTTGCATGAAAATTATTTCTTAAAAATGAAAACAAAAAAGAAAAAGTCTATGTATTTCAAGCATGCCGTTAAATTAATTTTAGGTATTACTGTGGTAATATTGTCTTGTAAAAAACAAGAAAAGCAACCACAAGAAGCAAGTAATAAATCTATTCAGCCTAATATTATTTTAATTATGGCAGACGATTTGGGTTATGGTGAATTATCAAGTTACGGTAGTACAAAAATAAACACACCAAATATTGATAAGCTAGCCGCTCAAGGTGTAAAGTTTTTAGATTTCCATTCAAACGGACCAGTATGCAGTCCAACACGAGCAGCTTTAATGACCGGGAAATACCAACAACGTACAGGTGTAGAAGGCGTAATTACGGCCGCAAATCATAGAGAAGTAGGCTTGAATTTAAAAGAGTTAACCTTGGCAGAAGAATTGCAAAATTTGGGATATGCTACGGCTATGTTTGGTAAGTGGCATTTAGGTTATGCCGAAGAATTTAATCCTACATATCAAGGTTTCGAAACATTTACGGGGTTTGTTGGCGGGAATATTGATTACCATTCACACATAGATCAAGAAGGCTATTTAGATTGGTGGAAAGGTAATGTTATTGATAATGAAAAAGGATATACTACAGATTTGATAACACGTTACGGCATTAATTATATCAAGAATAATAACCCTAAAAAAACAGGAAAACCATTTTTCTTATACTTGTCTCAAGAATCTCCACATTATCCAATTCAAGGTCGACACGATAAACCCGTTAGAGAAGAAGGGAATAAAAAATATATAAGAAAGGTTGCCAAGGATAGTGTTCAATTAATTTACACTGAAATGATTGAAACTATGGACGAAGGTATTGGTGAAATCATGAAAACCGTAAATGCTGAAGATTTAAATGAAAACACCATGATTATCTTTTGTTCAGATAATGGTGCGGCAGGAAAACGAGGCGATAACGGCGGACTTAGAGACTCAAAAGCATCGGTTTATGAGGGCGGACATCGTGTGCCACTTATAATTAGTTACCCTAATCAAATTAAGGCGAATTCTGTTAGTAATGCCACGGTTATGACTATGGATTTTTTACCAACCTTAGTCGATTTTGCTGGAGGTAAGCCTTCGGTTAAAAATATAGATGGCATTAACTTTAAATCACATTTGATTAATGAAACGGAGCTTGAAGATAGAAATCTGTATTGGGTTTTTGGAAGCAAAAAAGCTGTAAGAAATGGAGATTGGAAGCTTGTAACCATAGAAAATGAAGGTAAACAATCTATCGAGCTTTTCAATTTAAAAAATGATTTATCTGAAAAACAAGATCTTTCGGCCAACGAGCCAGAACGTGTTAAAAACATGCTGTCGCAACTAGAAAATTGGGAAAGTGAGGTTAGAAAAGGTGTGGTTTCAGTGGCAAAATAAGTACATTTTAATTCTTAAATAATTCTTTTAATCTGTAAAAATAGAGAGGCAAATGAAAGATATCATAAAACAACTAATTTGCGTAAGTTCTTTAATCTTGTTTTCACAAGTATTTGCCCAACAAAAACCTGTCGATTTAGTAAACCCATTCGTGGATACCGTAAATTCTCGATGGTTCTATTTTAATTCGGCAAGTCGCCCGTTTGGTATGGTAAACCTAAGTCCAGATACCGATACCGCTAAAACGTGGAGTTCTGGCTATTTATACGATAGTAAGTACATTCGCTCGTTTAGCCATATACATGCATGGCAATTGGCAGGAATTGCTGTTATGCCTACAACAGGAGCTTTTAAAGGGCATTTGGGTATGGATAATTATCAATCGGCTTTTAGTCACGATAACGAAATTGCAAAACCAGGGTATCATAAAGTCTTTTTAAAGGATTATGATATTGAAGTCGAATTAACATCAACCACTCGAGTTGGATTTCATAAATACAAATTCCCTAAACACAAGGAAAAGACTATCATTTTTGATACAGGAGCTCGATTAGCACATGGGCCAACAACGTTTTCTAAAGTTTGGAAAGTAAGCAATACCGAAATAGCGGGCGTTCAGGTTCTTAAAGGCACAGGTCGTCGCCCTAAAGATACTCCTGTATATTTTGTAGCAAAATTAAATACGCCTTTTACAAGTTTTAAAGGTTGGGTGAATAATGAATTACTTGAAAAAGAGACAGACACCATTCAAGGTGAAAACGCTGGCGTTGGGCTAGTTTTTAATAAAAAGAAGGCTGCTGAAGTACTCATGAAAGTAGGGAT
This sequence comes from Algibacter amylolyticus, assembly GCF_014202225.1. GTDB lineage: Bacteria > Bacteroidota > Bacteroidia > Flavobacteriales > Flavobacteriaceae > Algibacter_B > Algibacter_B amylolyticus. Next base: position 52,710 of record NZ_JACHGE010000005.1, on the reverse strand, counting down.
TTCTTATGTAAGCGTAGAACAAGCTCGAAAAAATTTAGAAATCGAAATTAACCATTGGGATTTTGATAAAGTACATAATGAATCTTTAGAAACTTGGAACGATTGGCTAAGTAGAATTGAAATAAAAGGCGGCACGCATAAACAACAAGTTAAGTTTTATACAGATTTATGGCATGCCTTATTAGGACGCCGAATTATTAGCGATGTGGATGGTAAGTATACCGATATGACAGGTGATAAGCCAGTTACAAGAGCGGTAAGGTTAGATGATAACGGAAAACCTTTATTTCCGCATTATAATTTTGATGCTTGGTGGGGCAGCCATTGGTCTTTAAATATTTTATGGTCCATGGTGTATCCAGAACTTATGGATGGTTTTTGTAATACTATGGTCGATATGTATGATAATGGCGGACTTATTCCTCGTGGACCTTCGGGAGGAAATTACACGTTTGTAATGATTGGAGATCCATCGGTTTCATTTTTCGCCACAGCCTATAATAAGGGTATTAGAAATTACGATATAGAAAAGGCCTACCAAGGCTTACGTAAAAATGCCTTTGTAGGTGGTTCTAGAGATCATGCGGGTTACGAGCAGGAATCTCCTGCTTTTGGAGGTGGTATGCAATATTATATCGATCAAGGTTGGGTGCCAGAAGGTATTGAAGCTAAAGGCGGCCATAAAGATGGTGCGTCTATGACGCTGGAGTATGCGTATCAAGATTGGTGTTTGGCGCAACTATCAAAAGCTTTACATAAAGAAGACGATTATAATGTTTTTATGAAACGGTCTCAAAATTATAAGAACCTTTGGAATCCTGAAACAAAAATGATTCATCCAAAAGAAATGGATGGTAGTTGGATAAAAGATTTTCAGCCGGTTTCAAAAAGTTTTAATTCTCGAGGGTTTTGCGAAAGTAATTCGGCTATTTATACACACTATGTACCTCAAGATATGGAGGGTTTAATAAATTTATTTGGTGGTGCAGAAACCTATACTAAGTTTTTAGACGAATCCTTTCATAAAGGTGAAAAGCTAGATTTTGTTGGTGCCAATAAAAACCACGCGGCCAGCTGGGTCGATTATGGAAACCAACCAGGAACCGGAATGGCTCATATTTTTAATTATTCGGGTGCACCGTGGTTAACCCAAAAATGGGTGCGAAAAGTAAAAGAAGTCTATGGAGATATCACACCTTACGGTGGTTATAAAGGAGATGAAGATCAAGGTCAAATGGGCGCTTTAGGAACTTTAATGGCTATGGGGCTTTTTCAATTGGATGGTGGTGCATCTGTAAAGCCATATTATGAGATTACAAGCCCGATTTTTGATGAGGTAACCATTCATCTTAATAATGATTATTATCAAGGCGATAAATTTGTAATTAAAACCACCAATAACACACCAGAAAACATCTATATTCAAGGCGCAGCATTAAATAACAATACGTTAAATAATTGTTGGTTTTATCACGACGACTTCGCAAAAGGAGGCGTTTTAGAAGTAGAATTGGGGCAGCAACCTAGTAAAAATTGGGGTGTAAAAGTGCCACCGCCATCATTCAGTCAAAACAATAACTAATAACTAGAGTTTAAACCATTTTAAATTCTAAATAGTAAAATTTAAAAAATGTTAAAGCAATTTATCACCCTAACAATTCTTATTTGTGCAATGCCTTTGGCAAATGCTCAGGTCAATTCAACTATTCCACTTCCAACTAATCTAGAGGAAGGTTACCCGCGTTTGTATATTACAGAAAGTGGTAAAAAAGATTTAGAAAAAACAATTAAAAATGAATCTTGGGCTCAAGATGTTTTAAAAGGCATTCATAATCGTATTGATGCTTATGTGGAACAACATGTTAATGATCCAGAATGGATGGTGTCTCGTTTGCAAATGCATTGGAAAACCAAGGCGACTAATATTTATGTTAATGGCATAAATTACTCACATGCCGATGGTGAAGCGCCCGTGCCAACGGTTCGTTTTGTAGGGTCTAGAGATTATACAACACCTTACGGAACACCTAAGTTGGAAGATGTGTTGCCATACATGGACGATCCTCGTGGTTTGTATTATCCTAATAAAAGTAAAGAAGGTCATCCTTTCGAGTGGGTGCATCCGTCTAAAACCGGAAGAATTATTTATTCTATTAATGCTAATATTTTAGGTTTAGCTAGAGATGCTGCTTTTATTTATTGGCTAGAAAAGGATGAACGCTATGCTAAATTTGCTTACGATATTGTTCACACGTATTTAGAAGGCATGTCGTATAGAAGCGAACCAATCGATTTGCTTAATGGCCATATACAAACCTTAGTGGGTTTTACAAACTTTCAAGTTATACACGAACACGTACTTATTGATGTTGCCGAACTTTACGATTTTTTACATGGCTATGTTGAAGACAAGCATTCCGGAAATATGGCAATGTATGAAACGACTATTAAACGCTGGACCGACCAAATTATAAAAAACGGCGTACCACAAAATAACTGGAATTTACACCAAGCTAAAATTATCTTAAAAGCAGCTATGGTACTTCAGAATAATGAAAATTATGAAGATAAAAAAGGTCGCGAATACTATATCGATTATATCTTAAACAAAACCTCTACGCGCCAATGGTCCTTAAATAAATTTTTAGATTTTGGTTACGATAAAACTAATGGGGTTTGGGCAGAATGTCCAGGGTATTCGCAAGGTGTAACTAAAGATTTAACAGCCTTTATTAAAGATTTCGATAATACCTTTAATCATAATATTTTGCCATATATGCCTGTTATGGAAAAGGCAGTTAAAATGTTGCCGCAGTACCTTTTTCCTAATGGACAAGCAGTGGCTTTTGGCGATTCTAACTATACAGGTATTGGTACAGAGGCTATGACAAACCTAATTCGAGTGGCGCAAAGTAATGGTAATACGGCTCTAGAAAAGGAATTTACGGGCATGTACCGTTTATTCACCGAAATAGATGAAAATTCCAGTAAAAAATCTAGAAAACCCAAAGCTAGTATATCATCATTCTTTGCAAGTAAACCTTTAGAGTTTAATGTAAATTACAAAGCCGGAGATATTAAAGATTATATCACTCAAACCTTTTACGCACCTAATGTTAGCTGGCATGTTCAACGTATGGGAACAGGAAAACATGGTTTAATGGCCTCTTTAAATGCCTCTCTTGGTAACCACATGCATGCTAATGGTATTAATTTAGAACTGTACGGAAAAGGCTTTGTACAAGGAGCCGATCCAGGAAAAGGCGCTGGCTATTTACAACCTATTTATTTAGAGTTCTACTCGCAGTTTCCGGCACATAATACGGTAATGGTAGATGGTGTTTCATCATATACCGAAATGTTTAGCAATCATGCATTCGATTTAATGGGTGAATATCCAAAGGCCGAAAAGAAAACGGGCTATTATTCAAACATAACCTATTCCGATGTTTATTTTCTAGAACCAGAAACACGTAGCGATCAAAGCAGAATTGTTAGTACCATAAAAACGGGTGAAACTACAGGGTATTATATTGATATTTTCCGTTCTAGAAAACAACGTAAAGGCGATAAATTTCATGATTATTTTTATCATAATTTAGGGCAAACCATGGACGTTTTAGATGCTTCAGGAAAACCTTTAAACTTAGAGCCTACAGATGAAATGGCTTTTGCAGGTGGTTACTTGTATGCTTTCGATTATCAATGGGATAAAAAATCAATTAAAACCAATAAGGATTATCAAGTGCAATGGAAAATTGATAGACCAGATGGCGAAGAAGATGTGTTTATGAATCTATGGATGATGGGATCAGAAAATAGAGAAATATTTTCTTTAAAATCACCACCAAACAAAGCTTTTAAAGGAAATCATGTTATACCTTACGAGGTCGATAAAAAACCGTATTTAACTTTTGCTGCCCGTCAATATGGCGAAGCTTGGGAACGTCCATTTGTTTCGGTTTTCGAGCCCTTTACTTCAACCGAAGGTAAAAGTATAACAGCAATACATTGTTTTGAAGATGAAAACAACGGAAAAGAGTTTGTTGGCTTAAAAATTACAAATAAATCGGGTAGAGAAGATTTAGTGTTCTCTTCAAAAAATCAAAAAATGGCTAAATATAAAGGGATATCAACAAATGCCCATTATGCTTTAGTTGGTAAAGAAAATAAAGGAAATACTATTTTGTTTATGGCTAATGGCAATTTATTAGAAAATAGTGACTTTAAAATAACCACGAAACAAATGGGAAATGTGGTTTTAGAAGTGAAAAATGGCAAACTGTGGTTAAATAACGAGGTTCCCGTTATAATAAAACACAATAAAAAAGAAAGAGAGTTTAAGGTAGGCGATTTCAGAATAATTAATTTTTAGAAGAAATAGCTTTTTTGAATTTAAAAATTTTTAAACCGTAATTAAAATATATAAAGAAACATGTTAAGACAAAGCTTAATAGTTATCATAGCTTCTTTGGGGTTGCAATCTTTAATGTATGCACAAACACCTGAAGAAAAAGAAATTTTAAAAACGTTTTCTAACCAAAAAACGGTAGTTTATAAAACAGTAGATGGACAAGAGTTGGACATGATTATTTTCTATCCAGATGCAGCTAAAATGAAGGCGAAAAACCCATGGATGATGCATGTTCATGGCGGTGGATGGGCTGGTGGAAGTAAGTATAAAGTGCTAAAAAAAGCTTTTTTAGGAACTTTAAAATCTCTTCTAGAAAATGGTGTTGTTTGTGCTACCATACAGTACCGATTGGCTCGTGGTAACTCTAACGCCTACGATTCTGCGGTAGATGCTAAAGATGCCGCTAGGTTTCTTCTAGAAAATGCAAAACAATATAAGTTAGATAAAAAAAACTATGGTATTTGGGGAGGTTCAGCCGGTGGGCACCTTAGTTTAGTTACGGCTTTGGGTAAAAACTCCGATTTTAAAGGCGATTCAGATTTATCGCGTTGTAATCCTAAGTTTAAATGTATAGTGTCTTATTTTCCATTTACATCGTGTGTTTATCCAGATATTAGACCCAATTCTATTTTTGAAGATGGAGAACTTTTTGTTAGGCTTTTAGGTGCACCTTTAAGCGAGAAACCAGAATTGGCAAGATTGCTTAGTCCAACAGAACTATTAAAAAAAAATAGTCTTCCAATACTATTAATACACGGCGATAAAGACACAACCTTACCAATAGTCAATTCCACCTATATGATGGAGGTTGCAAAACAGAAAAAAGCCGATGTCGAGTTGCTAACCATTAAAAATGCAGGCCATAGTTTTAATGGGAAAAACATTTCACCTTCAATAGAGGAACTTAATGATTACGCTACTAAATTTATTCTTTCGCATATTAAATAATGATCGCTTTTTTTAATGAATTTAAATTATTTCAACCTGAAAATATAAAACGAGTTAGCAACACTTCTCGTTTATGCTAAATAGGCTATTCATAACCTTTATAAGTAATAGTTTATATGAAATGGACTATAATTTATATTTAAAATTCTACTATATGTTAATTTTGATATCAATATTAAAATATTGATAATAAGGATACATACATGGCATTTAAATCAGGAAAAAAGAACCCATTCAAAATAGTATTAGGACTATCTGTTTTAGCTCTTTTATTAAGCTGTAAAACCCTAGAACAAGAAAAGCAAACTAAAACTGACGGTTTAGTACTTTGGTACGATGCCCCTGCAGCCAATTGGAATGAAGCACTTCCTTTAGGAAATGGACGGTTAGGTGCAATGGTTTATGGCAATCCAGAACACGAAAACATTCAATTAAACGAAAGCACGCTTTGGGCTGGAGGACCACATAGAAACGATAACCCGAATGCTAAGGCCGCACTATCTGAAATTAGAGCACTATTGTTTGCCGGTAAGTATGATGAAGCTCATAAATTAGCGAACAATAAATTTATTTCTGAAACTTCGGCAGGAATGCCCTATGAAACTGTAGGTAACTTACGTTTAAATTTTTCAGGACATAAAAACGTTACCAATTACAAGAGAACTTTAGATATTGAAAACGCAGTTAATAATACGTTTTATACTATTGATGGGGTTACTTACAAACGAGAAATTTTCACCTCTTTTTCAGATCAAGTAATCGTAATGAAATTAACAGCTAGCGAAAACGGAAAAATCAGTTTTGCTGCTAGTATGGATCGCCCTGAGCCTGCAAAAGTTTCATGTTTTACCGAAAATAATAATGTTTTAGTAATGACGGGCTATTGTAGCGATAATAAAAATAAACGTTTACCAAAAAGTTCGCCGGCCATTAAAGGGCAGGTAGAATTTGATTCTAGAGTAAAAATAGTACCTGTTGGAGGAAAAGTAAGGGCAAGCAATAACCAATTAGAAGTATGGAATGCTAATAGCGTAACGCTTTACATTTCAATAGCTACAAACTTTATAAACTATCAGGATATTAGTGCAGATCCGCATAAAAAAGCTGCTAAATTTATAGCTGAAGCTGAAAAGAAAAACTACGAGCAGTTAGTAAAAGATCATACAAATTATTATCAACATTATTTTAATAGAGTGTCGCTAGATTTAGGAACTTCTGAAGCATCTAAAAAACTAACAGATGTAAGAATAAAAGAGTTTAGTTCCAGTTTCGACCCTTCGTTGGCAGCCTTATATTTTCAATTTGGAAGGTATTTATTAATTTCCTCATCGCAACCAGGAGGGCAAGCCGCAAATTTACAAGGTATTTGGAACAAAGATTTAACACCACCTTGGAAAAGTGCATATACGGTTAATATTAATACTCAAATGAATTATTGGCCAGCAGAGGTTACCAACCTTACAGAAATGCACGATCCTTTAATTGAGTTAGTAAAAGATTTATCGGTTGCAGGACAAGAAACAGCAGAAGTTATGTATGGCGCCGATGGTTGGGTAACCCACCATAATACCGATTTATGGCGAATTGCAGGTCCTGTAGATGGAGCTACTTGGGGCATGTGGCCAACGGGAGGCACATGGTTAAGTCAGCATTTATGGGATAAATTTATGTTTAATGGCGATTTGGAGTATTTAAAATCGGTGTATCCTGCCATGAAAGGAGCATCACAATTCTGTTTAAGCTTTTTAATTGAAGAGCCTGAAAATGGATGGTTAATAATTTCGCCAACCATTTCGCCAGAACACGGTCCTAGTATCCGCTCTAAAAATGTGCATATTGAAGCAGGAACCACTATGGATAATCAATTGGTTTTCGATATGTTAACCAAAACTATTGCAGCAGCTAAATTGTTGGATGTTGATGCCGATTTAGTTAAAAACATGCAAGCGGCACTTTTAAAATTACCACCAATGCAAGTGGGACAGCACAACCAGCTACAAGAGTGGATGCAGGATTTAGACGATCCAGAGGATAAACACCGCCATGTGTCGCATTTATATGGCTTGTATCCTTCAAATTTAATTTCACCATACCGAAACCCAGAGTTGTTTCAAGGCGCAGAAAACACCTTAATTCAAAGAGGCGACCCATCAACAGGATGGTCCATGAACTGGAAAATTAATTTATGGGCGCGTTTGTTAGATGGTAATCATGCCTACAAATTAATGGGCGAACAGATTAAATTAGTTGGGCGACCAGATTCTCCAAAAGGAGGTGGAACTTATGCAAACATGCTAGATGCGCATCCGCCATTTCAAATTGACGGAAATTTTGGGTTTACTTCGGGTTTAACCGAAATGTTGGTTCAGAGTCACGATGGTGCTATTCATTTAATACCAGCCTTACCAGATGTTTGGAAAAATGGCCATACCAAAGGATTAAGAGCAAGAGGAGGTTTTGAAATCGTTTCGTTAGAATGGAAAAACGGAGCGGTAGTTAAAGCGATTATAAAATCGAAACTTGGTGGAAATTGTAGAATTAGAAGCTACTCGGAATTGAAAGTTGAAAGCAATCACGCCATGAAAATAGCCCAGGGAAAAAACGAGAATGCATTCTATGAAATACCTCAAATTAAACAACCATTAATTTCTAATAAGGCTAATTTAAGTGAGTTTAATGTTCCATCTGTATTTGAGTATGATGTGTTAACTGAACCAGGACAACGTATAATTTTAGTTCAAAAATAAGTAACGAGAAATGTTTTTTATAGCTATTAAGAGGTTTTTTTCTAAGTGAGTTAGCATCTAAAAATTAGTTTTTAAAACCATCTTCATCATGTAATGGAAAACTTAAAAACAGTATAAATAAATATTAAAAATGAGAGCGTCAAAAATTGTATTAGGTATTGCTTTTTTAATGATTACGCTAACTTTTTCAGCCCAAAACAAGCAACAAATTTCTATTGAATCGCTTCTAACAGATATGGTAGATAGAGATGCTGTAGCCCGTTTTCCGGAAGCCAACTTTAAGCTAAAACAAGAAAGTAGTTATAACAGAGCTTCAAAAACACCTTCGGAACCAGAAGGCTGGTTTAATAACCATGATTATAATAAAGAAGAAAAACCCGAAGACCATAATTTTATTAGAACCGAAGAAAAAAATGGACAAAAAGAATGGGTGCTAATGGATCATGTAGGTCCTGGAGCCATTGTGCGTACATGGATGCCTTTTTTAAGTGCTCAGGAACCAAATACAGATATTATAATTAAAGTGTATTTAGATGGAAGTGACAAGCCTGTTTTGGAGGGCAATATGTTGGGATTGTTAGATGGAACAGGATTAATTCCTTATCCCTTAGCACATCAATCTTTGCGCTCTGCTGTATCGTTTTTTCCAATTCCTTATGCTAAAGGTTGCAAAATTACAACCAGTAAAAAACCATTCTTCTATCAATTCACTTATAGAGCGTATGATGATTTAACACCAATAAAAACATTTACTAAAGCAGATTTCGATAAAGCTTTGCCTTTAACTAAAGAGGTTGGGGACTTATTGTTAAATCCTAGAAGCACAACTATTGGAGAAACCATTTCACTATCAGGAAAAGTGGCTACTAAAAAAGAAAAATCGATAATATTACCAGAAGGTCATGCGGCTATAAAGGAACTTACCCTAAAGTTAGATGATTATAAAAATCCGGAAATAACACGAACTGTAGTTTTAAAAATAGAGTTCGATGGTCAGCAAACAGTATGGTGTCCTATAGGCGATTTTTTTGGTTCAGGAATTGGTTTAAACCCCGTTAATGGATGGTACACTTCGGTTTCCGGAGATGGAACCATGACGTCTAGATGGGTAATGCCTTATCAAAAATCAGGAAAAATTTCGGTAATTAATTTAGGAAAGAAATCTATAAAAGTAGATTTGAAAGCAACAGTAGGCGCTTGGGAATGGGATGACGATAGCATGTATTTTAATGCGGCTTGGAATGGGCAATATCCCGTTGCTACGCGTCCATTTTCAGATTGGAATTATGTAACCCTAAAAGGTCGTGGTGTTTATGTTGGTGATGCTTTAACGGTTATGAATCCTGTAAAAAGATGGTGGGGAGAAGGCGACGAAAAGATTTGGGTGGACGGTGAAGACTTTCCATCAATATTCGGCACAGGCACCGAAGATTATTACGCATATTCATGGGGCGGGAAAAGTACTGATTTTTACGAGCATCCATTTCACGCACAACCAAAATGCAATGTGTACAATAAGTTAAATAGAAAACCGCAAGGAACCAAAGGGAAAAATACTTCTGGCTACAGCACAGAAACAAGAACTCGTGCTTTAGATGTTATGCCATTTAGTAGTGCTTTGCAATTGGATATGGAAGTATGGAGTTGGACAGATTGCGAAATGGGCTATGGTGTTGGTGTATATTGGTATGGAGATAGAGAAACAACGTCAAACAGAGTAAATAAAGAAAAAGAGGTTTTAAATGTGCCGCCGCTGCCTAAAGACTTTCCAAACAATAAAAAATAAAACAACAAACAACCAAACTAACTTTATATTACATGAAAAGCATAAAGAAATTCAATGTCATTAATCTCATAGTTTTAGTGGTATTACTGGCAAGTTGCCAACCAAAGTTTAAGCACAAGTTTGAAAAAACAGAAAATGGTGTAACTATTAATCAGGATAGCATTGTTATTTCAATAGAAGTGGTTAATGCGGCTATAATTCATGTTAATAAAATAAAAGTAGGTAGCGAGCATACAAGTCTACCAGATTATGTAACCGTTTTAGAACCTCAAAATGTAGATTGGGAATTAGTAGATGCAGAAGATGCTTTAACCATTAGTACTAGCGCGCTAAATGTATTTGTACATGCTAACGGTGTTATTGAATATCAAAACAAGGATAATCAAAATTTGGTTACTGAAACTAACGAGTTAACATACATTACCGCAACCCCAAAAGCAGAAAATAAAGTCTCGCAAGCTTTTGTTGCAGGAGACGAAGCTTTATATGGCTTAGGACAGTTTCAGAGTGGAATAATGAACTGGAAAAATGTACCTATTCGTTTGCAACAATACAATCAAGAAATTGCGGTTCCGTTTTTAGTATCTACTAAGGGATACGGGATTTATTGGCATAACTACAGTCTAACTGATTTTAATAAACCTGAAAATGAAATTGAATTTGCTTCAGCGGGAAGTGTTTCTCAAGAAAATAATACTAAAAAAGTTGAAGTTGAAGGCGAAAAAGAAGATGTCGCTGCTCATATTTCAAAAGAAAATGTAGAGAAAAACATTCGCGAAACCACATTTACGCCAACAAAAACAGGAGAATATACCTTTTTAGCATTAAGCGATAACCATGGCAGAATGCGCGGGGAAATTAAGGTTAGTATTGATGGCGATCCCGTAATAAACTATTCTACCATTTGGATGCCACGTCGATATTCAGGTAAAAAACATTTAAAAGCTGGTAAAACTTACAAAGTGGTGTTTCAAAATACTGGAGCAAAAATACCTGGTAAACTATTTTATAACGAACCCGATTTTAATAAAACCGTTTTTAGCAGTACACAAGGTAATGCTATTGATTACTACTTGGTACAAGGTGAAAATCCAGAAGCTATAATTTCAGAATATCAAAATTTAACTGGTAAGGCGCCTATGTTTGCAAAAAGTGCCTACGGATTTTGGCAATGTAGAGAGCGTTACCACAACCAAGAGGAGCTGTTAGAAAATGCAAACGAAATGAGAGCTCGCGAAATTCCATTCGATAATATAGTGCAAGATTGGTTTTATTGGCCAAAAGGCACAAAAGGTCCAGAGTGGGATCGTGCAAAATACCCAGATCCAAAAGCTATGGTAGATGAAATTACCAAAATGAATTTAAAACTTATGGTTTCTGTTTGGCCCGAAGTTAAAAACGCAGCACTAGAGGAAAAATACGAGCTTAAAAAAATTAAAAGTAGTAATTATATCGATGTTTATGATGCTGGTGTAAGCGAGCGCTTTTACCGCATGATTAGCGACTCCATGTTTCACAACGGTGTAAGTTCTATTTGGTTAGATGGCACTGAACCAGAAGGAGTTACAGATGCTACACAAATGACGGCGGTTGGTCGTTTTGAAGAGGTACAAAACCCATATTCATTAGAGGTTACACGAGCTATGTACGAAGGCCGGAGAAAAGAGTTTCCTAATCAACGTGTCTTTAACTTAACACGATCCGCTTATGCAGGACAACAACGTTACGGTGCGACGTCTTGGTCTGGTGATGTGGAAGCGTCTTGGGAGCAATTAGAAGAACAAATTTCGGCGGGTCTTAACTTTACAATGGCAGGTGTTCCTTACTGGACACACGATATTGGTGGCTTTTTTAGAGATTCAAAATCTATAAATCCGCAATACGATAATCAGTATACCAACCCAGAGTTTATCGAGTTGCTTACACGTTGGTTTCAGTTTGGTGCGTTTAGTCCTGTTTTTAGAATTCACGGGTATAAATCTGAAACTGAAATTTGGAGATACGGACAAGAATTTGAAGATATGGCTCGCAAATTTATAGATATTCGATATCAATTAATGCCTTACATCTATTCTGAAGCTTGGAAAGTTACAATAGAAGGCAAGCTGCTAATGGCCCCTTTAGTCTATCAATATCCAAATGATAAAAGCACTTGGGGTATCAAAGACCAATTCATGTTTGGTGAGTCTATAATGGTTGGTGTCGTTACAGAATACCAACAACGCACTAAACAGATGTATTTACCAAAAGGCACTTGGTATAATTATTGGAATAATGAAAAAGTAGAAGGTAATGCGGCAATAACGGTAAATACACCATTTGATGAAATGCCTTTGCTTGTAAAAGCAGGAAGTATTTTACCTATAGGACCAAAGGTGCAATATGCAAATGAAAGAACAAAGAAACCCACTAGCATTTTAATTTATCCAGGAGAAGATGCCGAATATACTTTGTATTTAGATGATGGTGAATCTTATAATTATGAACAAGGCACGTATTCTGAAATTGAATTTATGTATTCAGAAGAAAATAAAACCTTAACCGTTAAACAAGGAGATGGTGTCTATTATGATTTTGAAGAGACGCCTTTAGAATTCACTTTTCAAATGATAGGTAAACGAAGTGGAGACCAACAGTTTTTCACGGGTGAAGAATTAACCATTCAATTTTAAAAAATGAATAAAAGTTTATTTGTATTAGTCTGTTTGTTATCCAATTTTGGAATGCTGTTTAAAAGTTTAGCCCAAAATAAACAGCCTAATATTATTTTTTTAATGACCGACGATCAGCGTTGGGATAATATGGGGTGTTATGGCCGACCAGAGTTTTATACACCAAATATAGATAAGCTAGCTAGCGAAGGCGTAGTATTCGATAATGCTTATTACGCTGTTGCTATTTGTATGCCAAGTCGTGTTACCATGATGACGGGCCGTTATAACTCCAACCACCGTGTTGGGTTCGTAGCTCCAGATGATTACACTTTATCGCAAGCGGATTTTTCTAAAAGTTATCCCGCTATGCTAAAAAAAGCAGGTTATAGAACAGGGTTTATTGGTAAAGTTGGTTTTACTGTTACCCAAGAAACTACCCGACCAAGTACACCCAAAAAACATTTTTACAAGGAAAACATGGGGACTACTTTCGATTTTTTTGCGGGTAGTGAAACTCGCGATGATAAAGGCTTTGTTTTTTGGCCAGAAAACGATACACAATTACAAGATATTTATAAACCCGGGCGCGAAAACTCAGGTAGAACATTGCGAACAGGCGAGGCTATGCAGCGTTTTATAGATACACAACCTAAAGATAAGCCGTTTTGTTTATCGGTAAGCTTTTATGCGGTAAAACATGATGCTAATAAAGATATGTATATGCCAGATTTTGAGCAATTTAAAGATGTCGATTTCTCGGTGCCAAATAACTATGTAGAAGGCGAAAATGAAAAATTACCAAAAGTTGTAAAAGAAAATGCCAGAGGTGTGTATTTACACCGCCAGCGCACTGCAAAGCAAGAACAATACCAACGTTTGGTGCGACGGTTTGCAACTCAGGGTTACTCGGTCGATGATCAAGTTGGGCTTTTAATAGAAAAATTAAAAACAAAAGGCTTACTAGAAAATACAATTATAATTTATACTAGTGATAACGGACGCTTTCAAGGAACCCACGGCTTATTCGATAAATGCTTGCTTTATGATGAAGCTGTAAAAGCACCACTCATTATTTATGATGGTCGTATGGATGCGACAAAGCAAAAACGCAGAGAAAATGCACTTATATCTTCAGTTGATATGGCATCAACTATAGTGTCCTTAGCAGGTTTAAAGCCTACTGAAAGTATGCAAGGAAAGGATATTACAGGCGTTTTAAATCAAACTCAGGACATGAGTCAATGGCGGGATACTGTATTTATGGAAGATTTGTTTTTAGTCGACATGTTTAAAGCTAGAGCAAATCCTAATGCCGATGCCATTAATGAGAAGTTAGTAAGCGAAAACAAGTCATACAGAGCTCGTGGTGTTCGTACTAAAAAATGGAAATATTTCGTGTATTATGAGCATAATCCAAAAATTGAAGAGCTATACGATGTAGAAAACGATCCGTTGGAGCAAAATAATCTGGCTACAAACCCAGAATATAAGAAGGAACTTAAAAAATTCCGAAAACAAACCGAATATTTGTATCAAAAAGCAATCAAATAAAAATGAAGTTTTATCTGAAAATATGCCTGTTAATTTTAGTAATTAGTTTTAATAATTTCGTTTTTTCGCAAATTAGCCTGAAGTCTTTAAATGAATTTAAACCATCTAATGGCGAGTGGGTTGAAGCAGAAACGATTCAGCTAGATTCATTAAATACTCAAAAATTCAGTTTTTCTTCTGGCGAGGGGATTTTTGTAAATGGCGAAAACGGTAAGGCAAAGTACTTGGTTTCAAAAAAGGAATATCAAGATGTCGAAATTCATTTAGAATTTATGCTACCTAAAGGTTCTAATTCGGGTATTTATATACAAAGCAGATATGAAATTCAATTGTTTGATAGTTGGGGAGTCACAGGACTTACCTTTTACGATTGTGGAGGCATTCAACAACGTTGGGATCAAACTAAGCCAGAGGCAGAAAGAGGTTATGGTGGTTTTGCTCCAAGAACAAATGCTAGTAAAGCACCTGGTGAATGGCAGGAATTGGATGTGATTTTTAAGGCTGCAAAATTTAATGATTTAGGCGAAAAGGTAAAAAATGCAAGATTCGATAAAGTCATTCTTAACGGAGTCGTTATTCATGAAAATATTGAATTGTCCGGACCAACAAAAGGCGCCCTATCCGAAACCGAAATTGCAAGTGCACCGTTTCGTTTACAAGGTGGACACGGGCCAGTGGCTTTTAAAAATATTAGAGTAAGAGACTTGAATCATATAAGATCATCTAAACCAAATAAATGGATTGATCTTTTTGAAAACACCAATGAAGCAGGTCCTAATTACGATTTTATAGTGCATGGTAATGCTACAAAAGAGGAAGCAAACGCCATGTTCGAGTTTACCGGAAAAAAGCTTAAGGCCATGTACAAGTGGCCGAAAACAGCAGCGCCTTATGGAATAGCTGTTACAAAAAAGGCTTATAAAGACTACGATTTAAAATTCGAATTTAAATGGGGCGAACGCCGCTTTGAACCTCGTTTAGAAAAAATCCGCGATGCAGGTCTTTTGTACCATTGTCCAATAGGGACTTATGCGTGGCCACCAAGTTTAGAATATCAAATACAGGAAGGAGATTGTGGCGATTTATGGAATATTATGGGGGCGCATTGCGATGTTTTAAAAAATGGAGAAATTATAAAAATAAAAAGAAGAGATTATAGTAGCTCAAAAAAATGGAGCGATGAAGAAAAACCAGGCTGGAATAAGGTTTTGCTTAAAGTTCGAGGAAATTCGGCTAAGTATTATTTAAATGGCGTTTTAATAAATGAAATTAAAAATGCTACCTATGGCGGTTTATCTCTTACATCTGGATTTATTGCTTTGCAAGCTGAATATGCAGAAGTAATTTATAGAAAAATAAAAATTAAGGAACTTTAGGTTTAAAAATAAATAATAAAAAAGAGTAGATATGAAGATTAAAAGCGTGTTTAACTATAATTATAAAGTGGCTAAGATATTTTTACTGCTGATTTTGGTGTTAGGTTTAACTAATGTAAATGCCCAAACCATAGTAAATTCATTAAGTGAATTAATGCCTTATTTAGAAAAGGATAATGTCGAGGTTACGTTAGCACCAGGCGATTATACCATAACAGCAGCCGATGTAAAGAAAGGATTGTATAAAAAGGAAATGAAGTTGAAAAACACCAGTAGCGTATTACTCCTTTTTGAAGGTAATAATAGTACTTATGATTTTACCGATGTAACAATAAGTATTGATACTAAAGTACTTCAGTCCTTTGGTAAGAATCAGGTTAATGAACTTCAAATTATTGGTAATAATAACGTGCTTAAAAACTTAACCATGGTAGATAATGGTTCGGTTCATGATGCTCCAACAAGGCGTGCCACTAACATTGTAATGGATGGTTCTCACAACAGAATTGAAGGCTTTCATGTAACCACAAAAGGATCTTTTCCTTATGGTTATGGCGATGCTTTTGGTAAAGGTGGTAAAGTGGTAATAAAACATAGAAAACACAGTGCGTGCTTAATTCGTGGCGAATCTAATCAACTTAAGAATTCTACATTTATTCACAGAAGTTACGGGCATTGTATTTTTACACAAGCAGCTAGCAATCCTATTATTGAAGGTTGTGTTGTTGAAGGAGAAGTTCGTAAAACCGACGATATGTTGGCAGAAACTTCTGGTCCAGCATTCGATGTTAATTTTATGACCGTGTGGGGCTATAAATTACCAAAAGGCTATATGTTAAGCACCGGTGAAGCAGGAATTAGAGCGTATAATGCTGGCGAAACTATAATTGATGGTAAGGTTTATAAAAGAGGCACATCCAACCCAACGGTATTAAATTGTACTATAAAATATATGCGTACAGGCGTTACATTGTCGCATGCCATAGGAAAGAAATATGTTAAAGGTTGTACCATTATTGGTTGCGAAAATGGTTATTCATTAGGATCTGGAACAGTGGTAGATTGTAAGGCAGATTGTGCTTTCGGACCAGTGTATTCCTCTACCTATGAGAACGATAAAAATTACAATGCCGATATTACAATTATTCCGGCAACAGACCCGTATTACAATGGTTCAGGTAGTGTAGCTTATATAGGCGGAAGTGGTCATGAAATTACATTGCGTGGTTCAGATGAAGCAGTGCAAGAAGGATTGCGTATTAAAGTTGGTGGCGATAAAGGAAATATTCGTTTAAAAAATGGAAATTTTCCGCATCAAAACGATTTTAAAGGCGGAAGCTTTAAGATAAATAATCTAACTAATTATCCAATATTTTTATCAGCAAAGAGTAGTAATGTCAAGGGTAAATCTATGGGTGAGGTTTCAGATTTAGGAACTAATAATAAAATTAAACAAATTAAATAGGCATGAAAAATAGACGGTTTGTTATTACTTGCGGATTAATTATTTCCATGTTTAATATGGGGAATGTTTTTGCACAAACACCTATTTGGCAAGGAAAAGGAAGAATTGCCATCAGTTCTGATGGGAATGAGCATGACCATGACGATTGGGCTGCAACGCCCTTAAGTTTGGCTTTAGTAGCAGCAAAAGGTCTTCAAGATAATTTGGTGCTTTATACGTATAGCGATCACGTTTGGGGAAGTAATCAAGATCATCCAACTTCAAAATCTGGTTTAAATTCATATCAACATATGCGTGAAAGCGCTTTGAAATGTGGCGAGTGGTTTGGTTTTAATAATACAAACTTTATTTGTGCTGTCGATAATGCCGAGGTTGCTTACAACGCTTTGCGAGATGAAATCAATAAATCTTCAGAAGAAAACCCTTTAGTTATTATTGCTGCAGGACCAATGCAGGTGGTTGGCGAAGCTATTAATCGTGCTGATGTGTCTAAACGACAATATGTAAGCCTTATTTCGCATTCTGGTTGGAACGATAATCATAGTGATAAACCACATAAACAGTATTGGGATACCCATTCGGGTTGGACGTTTAAAGAAATTAAGGCTGCTTTTTCGGGTGAAGAAGGCGGGCGTTTAAAATGTATTCATATTACAGATCAAAATGGACGTGATGATTATGAAGGATTAAGAGCTCCAAAAGAAAAATTCGATTGGATAAAAACGTCAGAGGCGCAAAACAATAAAGCATACAAAAAGGGCGCTTGGGAATGGCTTTATACGAGATTAGAAACTTGTGTTAAAAAAGGTGATTTCGATCCTTCTGATGCAGGAATGGTGGTGTATTTATTCACCGGTATTGAAAAAACAAACCCCGAGTTAGCTAAAGAAATTATGGAAAATCCGGTTTTTAAATAAATTAAGGTATACACAAATAATGAAGTCTACAATACTTTTTATAATAGTTTTGCCCGCGTTACTGTTTGTTTCGTTTCAAGATATCTATCAAATGAAGCGGGTAGAGATACAGGTGTCTAATCTTGCAGAACTTAAAGATGCTGTTAAAAGTGGTAATCAAAATATTTTAATGAAACCTGGCAATTATATCATTACCGAATTGCCAGAGGATGAAAGAAGTATTGTGTGTTCGGGTTCTAATAATACTATTAATCTTAAAGATGTATATATTAATTTTCCTGTGGGCACTTGTAAAGATGCTCACTTTAATTTTACTGGATCTAACAATAAACTTTCAGGAGGCGTTTTTGAAGATACTTATCAAAATGGTATGACCAAAGTTACCGATTTTGGTAGCTACAATCAAAACAGAAAAACCTTAGCAAAAGGTCTTAAAGGTGGTGCTAATATTAGAGTTTCGGGTAACGGAAACACCATTGAAGGTGTGAAGTTAACCGTAAGAGGCTCCTTTCCCTATGGTTATGGCAATATGTATGGTATTGGTAGAGGTAATGCTACAGGTTTAGATAAACGCTGTGCTTTATTAATTACAGGTGTTGGCAACACAGTGGATAACTGCGAGTTTCAACATCGCGCATTTGGTCATGTTATTTATATGCAGAAAAATGCCGATAAAACCCTAATTAAAAACTCATATATTGAAGGTGCGGTGCGCCCAAGTAACGATACCTACAAAGAAACTAATGATGGCGATTTACCAAAACGATTCGATTACAAAATGCCTTTAGGGCAAATGAAAGGGCTTCCTATTCCGCGAGATGTTATGTTTAACCTCACGGAAGATGGCATACGTGCCTATAATATTCCTGGTTCGGTAACGGTAGAAAATTGTAAAGTTGTTAAATGCCGAGGCGGTATAAAACTTTATATGGCAAAAGGAGATGTTAAAGTGAGTAACAGTACTGTTTTAGATTGTGTTGTAGAAGGGTATTCCTTAAATAATGGCGGCGAGTTAATTAACTGTAAAGGTAATGCGGCATATGGTCCATTGCTTTATATGCATTTCGATAAAGTGTCAAATCAAAAAATAGATCTTACAGTGTTGCCAGCGCCACATGCGGTTGGTAATCATGTATTTGCTGCAATAAAAGGGCGTGGTCATAATATAACGCTAAAGCGAGCAAATTATAAAGGTCAAATTGATAATACACTAAGGCCAATAGTAGTTGGTTATAAGGCGCGTTTTGAGTTTCTAACCACTAGTTATCCGGGAGTTCCAGAAGGTTATGGGGGAAATTTCAATGAGTATTTTGGAGACAAAACATATCAAGCCTCAAATATTTCTATTAGAAATGAAACCGAATATCCTGTTATTATTGGAGATATGTCGAAAAATAATAGCATTGAAAGCTTTGGGAACATTACCAATCTTGGAGAAAATAATACTATTGAAAAAATATTAAGAAAGAATTAAAAACAAATAACAGGAGCTGAAAAATGAGCATGAAGAAATTAGTATTAGTATGTTTAGCGGTGTTTGGAGTTTTAGTTGGTTGTAAATCTGCTAACACAGAACCATCAGAAGTAACTAATTTCATTGTGATTTTTACCGATGATTTGGGGTATGGAGATGTAGGTGTTTATGGTGCAGAAGGATATGAAACCCCATATTTAGATGCCATGGCAAACGACGGCATGCGATTTACCGATTTTTCAGTTTCAAGTTCAATTTGCACACCATCAAGAGCAGGACTATTAACAGGACGCTATGCACAGCGCTGGAATCATGATAACGGTGTGTTTTGGCCCCATAGTAAAGATGGTATGCCAGCATCAGAAATTACTATTGCCGAAATGCTAAAAGAAAAAGGTTATAAAACAGGAATGGTAGGTAAGTGGCATTTAGGTCACCAACCAGAATTCTTGCCAACAGCTCAAGGCTTCAACATGTATTATGGTATTCCTTATAGTAACGATATGTGGCGGGACCCTGAAATGCCCTTAGCAGAAGATGTAGTTTTTAACGAAGGTTTTACGGTTAAGGATTATAAGAGTTCAATTCAAAAAAACAAATTAAAAAGCAAAGTACCTTTAATGTTAGGAAATAAGGTTGTTAAGTGGCCTGTAGATCAATCTGTGCTTACCCGTAAATACACAGATAAAGCGAAGCAATTTATACTTGAAAATAAGGAGGAACCATTCTTTTTGTACATGGCGCATAGTATGCCGCATATACCGCTTTATGCTTCAAAAGACTTTGCCGGAAAAACAAAACGTGGCTTATTTGGCGATGTTATTCAAGAAATAGATTGGTCTGTTGGCGAAATTTTAAAAACCTTAAAAGCTCAAGGTTTAGATAAAAATACCATGGTCATTTTCACGTCAGATAATGGACCTTGGGTTAAAAAACGGCCTAATGCAGGTTCTGCAGGTGTGTTTAGGGATGGTAAATTTTCGTCTTACGAAGGCGGAAGTCGCGTGCCATGTATAGTTTGGCAACCGGGTACGGTGCCTAGTGGAGCGGTTTCAAATGAGCAAACATCAACACTCGATATATTACCTACAATTGCAAATATTGCAGGAGCATCGGTTCCCAAAGATCGAACTATAGATGGGTTAAATATCACTGAGGTTTTTAAAGGAAATACTTATACAAAATTGGATAGACCTTATTTTTTATATCGCGGCGATGGTATTCGAATTGGAGATTGGAAATATGTGAAAGACAAAGATTCTGAACAACTTTTCAATCTTTCAACAGATAAAGAAGAATCTAAAAACTTAATGGAACAATATCCTGATAAAGCACAAGAATTAATTGATAGCTTAGAAAGTGTTAGGCTTAAATTGAATTAATAATCTTCATCGTGTTTGTGTATATAGCTGAACTACAAGTGTTATAAGACATAAGTTATAGTTAAAGAGCATTAGTTTATATAAACGGCTTTCTTCAAAATTTATATTTGTGGAAGTTGAATAATTACGAGTATTACATGACTCCTCATTATTTTAATTTATTTAAACTAAATAACCCTTAATTAACTAAACTAGAATTATGAAAAAAATAAAATTACTTAATATAGTAATGGTAGTCTTTTTATTATCCATGTATCAAAATAGTAATGCGCAAACGGTGGTTAGCTCTTTGGACGCATTTAAAACAGCTATAGCTAATAGCAATCAAGATATTACTTTACAAGCTGGAAATTATAACCTTGAAGATTTAGCAAGTGGATCACGAGTTATTACATTCTCTGGCTCAAACAATACTATTACTTTAACCAATGTTCACATAGAAGTTCCTGTTGGAAGCATTCGTGAATCTTATATTCTAGTAACTGGTAATAATAACATAATTAATGGTGGCGAGATTGAAGATACCTATAGAAATGGTTTAACCGAAATAACCGATTTCGTAGCATACCACCAAGATTCCGCTAATTTGGCATACGGTCTTAAAGGAGCAGCAGTTATGACGGTTTCTGGAACAGATAATTTAGTAGATGGTCTTAAATTAACGGTACGCGGTTCTCATCTTTATGGTTATGGAAGCATGTATGGTATTAATCAATACAATACATTTGGCATGAATAAACGTTGTGGATTATTGATTAATGGTCCAAGAAATACCTTAGACCATGTTGAAGTGCAAATGAGAGCTTTTGGTCATGGTATTTTTATGCAAGGTGAAGCAGATGAAACAGTAATAAAAAACAGCCTAGTAGAAGGTCGAGTGCGCGCTTACGCAGACTTGTATAGCGAGACCGATCCAAATTCTTTTCCGTTTAGATCAGACTATAAATTACCAGGAACATCAAATACAGAATATGATATGCCTTTTAGTGAAGATGTGGAGCCAATTCCTACTGATCAAGTATTTTCGCTAAGTGAAGATGGTATTAGATCGTACACAGGAACAGGAAGTGTTACTGTAGAGAATTGTACAGTAAAGAAAATGCGTGGTGGTATACGTTTGTATTTAGGTAATAATTGTTCTGTAACAAACTCAACGGCTATCGATTGTGGGAGCACCAACTTTAATATGCCTTCTGGCGGTACAATTACTAGTTCTAGCGGGAATTTCGCGTATGCACCATTGTCCGATTTTAGGCTAGGAAGAAATAATATGGATATAGAATGGACCATAATTCCTTCGCCTCATGCTACGGGACCTCATAATTTGGCAGATGTTCAAGGAAGTGGCCACAACATAGTTTTTCATCGTACAGACGGTCCTATTGATGCAGAAGAACGCGCCATTGTAATAACCGGTAATAATTCAATCATTATAAACGAAACAGAATACAATATTGTTCTTGAAGCGGGTACAAGCGGAAATGTTATATACAGTTGTGGAGGCGGCATGGTAACGGATAATGGAACCAATAATACGGTAACTACCTTCGATAATTGCGAGGATATCGATAATGTCTGCCCTAAAACAGCTGCATTAATGGAAGCTGAATGTTACGATAGTATGTCTGGAGTTCAAACAGAAACATGTGCTGAAGGCGGTTTAAATATAGGTTATATTAATAATGATAATTGGGTGAGGTTTGAAGGCATCGATTTAAATGGTGCTAAATCAGTACATGCAAGAACAGCAGGTAAATATGACGGCGGAACTATTGAGGTGCGCTTAGGTGATGTTGCAGGAACGTTAATTGCGACAATACCGGTGAGTAATAGAGGTGGATGGCAATCTTGGGGAACAGATTCTGTAGATATTCCGAGTTTTACAGAAGGTGTTTACGATGTTTATTTCGTATTTAAAAGTGCAAGATCGGGCTCTATTTTTAACATAAATTGGTTTAGTTTTTCTGAAGAATCGTTATCCGTTAGTTCGAATGCTCTATTGAATAATCTTAGTATATTTCCTAATCCATCAGATAAAGAAATTACGGTTTCACTAAATAATACGGGGTTAGAAATTAGTCAGGCTAAAATCATTTTATACAATATAACAGGTCAGGAAGTGTTGGCTGTAAAACCTCAAAATAGTAAAAAAATAACGCTAGATGTATCTCATATTAAAAGTGGTGTTTATTTTCTACAAGTGAGTGATAATTTTAGTGTTATTACCAAAAAAGTAGTCAAGCTTTAGCGGTAATTTAAACCAACTTTTTTAAACTTCTAATAGTGTTTCAACAAAGAAGTAGAGCTAAAATATACTCTTAATTGTAATAATGCTTTTTTATTACTTTTAGGAGTAATTTGCTTTAATGATATGGTTTCAGTTACAGCTTATGCCTGTTAGATTTAATTATAGGCTATAATTGATAGAAAACGAATCATAATTTATATGTCATTTTTTAGCTTCGATGTATTTTTATTTGAAAATATAGGACTAACTAATTAAGCTAATATGAAACTAGAAATTACCTATCGTTTACCTAAGATTTCGCAACTAGTAAAACAAAAATTGACTCTAAGTGTGTTTTTGTTTTTTGCAACAATCACGTTTGTAAATGCACAATTCGTTCATCCAGGAATCACTCATAAAAAATCAGATTTAGATCGTGTTAAAGCAATGGTCGAAGCGCAAATGGATCCTTGGTATTCATCATATCAAGAAATGGTTTCCGATTCTAAGTCAAACTATAGTTATGTGGTTCAAGGCGATCCTTCATTTACAGAATTAGGTCGAGATAATAAAGTCAATTATGGTGCTTGGAATAGTGATATTAGAGCCGCCTATTACAATGCTATACGATGGTATGTTGAAGGCGATTCGCGTCATGCCGATAAAGCCATTGAAATTTTTAATGCTTGGGTAAACCTTGAAGCGGTAACAAGTAATGGAACTACCGCTTTAAGTGGAGGTGTAGCATATATTATGATTGAAGCTGCCGAAATTATAAAACACACCTATACAGGCTGGACGGAAGCCGATAGAAACAAGTTTGAAGACATGTTGGTTTTTCCATATTATTCAAACACCGAAGTGCCATCGGGTGTGTCTAGAACTTATGGGTCTTTTTATTGGCAATCTTATTTAGGCGATCCTATTCGTCATGGAAATCAAGGGTTATCTGGATGGAGAACGGTAATGGCTATGGGCATATTTCTGGATAACGAAATAATGTACGATCGCGCTTTACGTTACATTAAAGGCCTTCCACATAGAGCAGATGATTTACCTTATCCTGCAGGACCAAATACTAGTGATAGTATGACAGAGTCTACCGAGTTTGCTGATACTTTTAGTATTACAAGAGGTTATTCGCAAGAAGATTATGGCTATAATGAGGTTATGACCAATTATATCTGGGAAAATGGCCAATGTCAAGAAAGCTCTAGGGACCAGCAGCATACTGCTTTTGGTATAGGTTTATTAACGTCTATGGCAGAAATGGCATGGAATCAAGGTGAGGATTTGTATGGTCATACCAATGATAGGCTATTACTAGGTTTGGAGTATAACATGAAATACAACGTTTCGGCTATTGAAACTTATAACGATCAACCAGCACCGTGGGTTCCAACCGTTGAATCGGGAGAGTTTATAGAACGCATGGATAGAACAGGTCGATGGTTTTCTAAAGCCATAAGTCCTGACGGTAGAGGGGATTTTCCTGGCATTAGACCAGTGTTTGAAATGCCAGTAGCACATTATGTTGGTAGAGGTTTAAAGGCTGAAGCAGATTTACTTTGGACCAAACGTGCTCGCGATAAAGCTATTCAGACTTCAGGATATGAAGCAGCAGGTTGGACTAACGATGCTATTGGATGGGGCGCACTTACTGCACGTCGTCCTGTGTACTGTTATGGCGATCCTATTTCTGGGTTCGATGCCAATGCTTTACCCGTTTATGATATGAATTTTTCTGAAACGACCATTGAAGCTGAAAATTTTGATTATGATCCTATTCAAAATGGTGAAGGTCGTGTGTATCATGATTTAAGTGCATCCAATACTGGCGGAGCTTATAGAACTTTTGATGCTGTAGATATTGAAAATACTGCTGGAGGAGGTTACCATATTACCACAATAGAATCGGGCGAATGGCTTACATATACTATTTCGGTGGCAGAAAGAGCAATGTATAGTATCGATGTTAATTATGCAGCGTCACAAGCCGGAGGAACCATGAAATTTAGTTTTGGTGGCGAAGAAAAAACGGGAGATTTAGAAGTACCTTTTGGAGCACCAAATTCAACAAGTGATACAGACTGGAAAATATATACTATTGCTGAAGATATTCTTTTGGAAGCAGGTGTTCAAAGTTTTAAAATTATGTTTAATGGAACTTCCGAAGCTTTTAATTTGGATAGTTTTTCAATTGCCAAAACAGGTATTGCTAAAAGCGATCAAACAATTCAGTTTTTTACACTATCAGATAAAGTTTTAGGTACTGCAGATTTCGATCCAGGAGCAACTGCAAGCTCAGGATTACCAGTAAGTTATAGCAGTTCAAATCCTGCGGTTGCCACTATTGTAGACGGGAAAGTGCATGTTGTTGGTGTTGGTACAGCTACTATAACAGCTAATCAATCTGGAGATGCTTTATTTAATGCAGCACCTAGTGCATCGCAAGACTTACGAGTGGTTGCTGCCATTGAAGGCACAATAACTTTGGATGTTTTGGCCGATACCTATGTAAGAGATGCAGGAAATGCTAATAATAATTATGGATCCGATGACAATATAGTAACAGTGGCATCTGGTCGTTATGGGTATTTAAAGTTCGATTTAAGCGCTGTTCCTGGAACGATAATATCTGCTAAACTTAGAATATACCAAAGAACAACGTTTAAGTTTTCTAGAAGTATTTATGATGTAGCAGATGATAGTTGGGAAGAAGATGTAATCACATTTAATAATAGGCCATCATTTGAAAATGAACGCGCTCGTATAACAACCAATTCAGCTTGGAATGAATGGGATATTTCTTCATACGTAGCTCAAGAATATAGTAATGATAAGTTAATAACTGTAGTTGTTAAAGATCCGATAGATCCTGAAGCTAGTGCAAAAGGAATTGATTTCCGCTCTAAAGAATTTGATTCAGGTAGTGTCGCACCGGTGTTGGTAGTTGAATATTCTAGCGAGTCTTTAAGTGTAAATGATATGTCGCAAGGCATAGAACTATACCCAAACCCAGTTACAAATCAGTTAAAGGTTTCTTTATTAAAATCAATTAACTTTAATGACACTAAAACACAGGTGTCGCTTTATAGTTTACAAGGTCAAAAATTAATGGAAGTAAATCCTAAAAGTGGAGAAGTAAACCTAGATGTTTCAAAACTGAATACAGGCATTTATGTTTTAATGGTTAAAAATGGCTCAAATGTCACTTCAAAAAAAATAGTAAAACTTTAATTTAAATAGAAAAGATTATAAACTCAATTTAACTTCATGAAACTTCCGTAACAAGAATTCGATACCCAAGTGAATGATTATAAGGAAGCTACATGTGCCCATTGAAAAAAAATAAAAATAAACACATGAAATTCAATTTAAAAAACACGATTAATCTATATCTTACTTGTGTATGTCTACTGCTATTATCAAGTTGTAAAGGCGATAAAAAGGAAGAGGTAGCCGCTAATGAAACTACAAATCAAAAACCAAATGTTGTTTTAATAATGGTGGACGATGTTGGTTATGGAGACATTGCAGCTCATGGAAATGAGTGGATTAAAACGCCAAACATCGATAAATTATATAACGAAAGTACACGTTTAACAGATTATCATGTAAGTCCAACTTGTGCACCTACTCGTGCAGCGTTCATGACTGGGCACCATAATTACAGAACAGGGGTGTTTTTCACTATTAAAGGAAGGTCGCTTATTCTTGAAAAAGAAAAAACAATGGCTCAGATATTTAAGGAAAACGGATACAATACAGCTATGTTTGGGAAATGGCATTTAGGTGATAATTATCCATTTCGTCCTCAAGATAAAGGGTTTGATGAGGTTCTTATGAATAATGGCGGTGGCATAGGGCAAACCATGGATTATTGGAATAATGATTATTTTGATGATACCTACATGCATAATGGTAAACTAGAAAAATTTGAAGGTTACTGTACAGATGTATGGTTCGAAGAGGCCAAACAATATATAGGGAAACAGAAAGATAAGCCTTTCTTTTGTTACCTATCCACTAATGCAGCACACTCGCCATATTGGGTAGACGATAAATATTCAGATCCTTATAAAGACAATGAAAATATTCCTAATGCTGCCTTTTATGGTATGATTGCGAATATTGATGAAAACCTTGGTAAACTAGTCGATTATTTAAAGGCCATAGATTTAATGGATAATACCATTCTTATTTTTACTGTAGATAATGGTTCGGCAGCAGGAAATAAAATGGGCGAAGGACAAGATAGATTAGATGGTTTTATTGCTAAAGGTAATAATGCCGGTATGCGAGGTGTTAAAGCAAGTATGTACGAAGGTGGGCATCGTGTGCCATTCTATATTCATTGGAAAAATGGAGGCATAAATGTAGGTAAAGATATTAACGCATTAACAGCTCATTATGATATCCTTCCAACTTTAGTAGATTTATGTAAGCTAGAGCTTAAAGAAGATTTAAAGTTCGATGGTTCTAGTTTAGTTCCTTTAATGGCGGGTGATGATTCTAAATTTGAAGATAGAATAGTATATGTAAACACACAGTTTTCAACAGATCCTGTGCCATGGAAAAGAACAGCATTAATGCATAAAAACTGGAGATTGGTTGAAGGAACCGAATTATATAATTTAGATACCGACCCAGAACAACGTACAAATATAGCAGATCAATATCCTGAAAAAGTAGAAACTTATAAAGCAGCTTATGATAAGTGGTGGGCCGAAATATCGCCAACTTTTGTAGAAAAGCCATATTTTATTGTTGGTAATGAAGCAGAAAACCCAACAACCTTATTTTGTCATGATTGGCATAGCGAAACCTTTACACCTTGGAAACAAGATCATATAAGACAAGGGCAAGTAAACAACGGGTTTTGGCGTGTAAAAGTTGAAGAAACAGGAACATATACTTTAAAATTACGTCGCTGGCCAGTAGAAACGCATTTGGCATTAGGAGCAAAAGCTCCTGTACGTCCGGCATTGGAAGGTACAAGTGTTACGTCCAGCAAAAAAAGCAAGGCTTTAAATATTAAAAATTCAAGAATTGAAATTCAAGATATAAAAATGTCTAAACCGGTCGATCTTCAATCTGAATATGTAAAGTATACGGTAGAGTTAGAACAAGGTGAAACGCATTTTAAAACATGGTTTACCTTAGACGATGGTGTGGAAATTGGCGCTTATTATGCTACAATCGAAAAACTTAACTAACCTTAATTTATAAATTTAAATAAATGAAATACTATAAAAATTCAAAACTATTTTTTGCAGTTGGTTTACTATTACTTGTAATTACAAGTTGTAAGGAAAAAGCAGATGCCAAAGCGGAATCGCAAAAAGAAACTAAGCGACCAAATTTTTTGTTTGTGCTTGTGGACGATCAATCACCATTCGATTTACAAACCTACGATCCCAATTCAATTCTAGAAACACCAACAATAAGTAAGCTAGCAAGTCAAGGTGTTGTTATTGAACAAGCAAGACATATGGGGTCTATGAATGGTGCAGTATGTACGCCATCTCGCCACATGATTATGAGTGGCCGCACCTTATGGCATTTGCCACCAAGTGCAGAGTTTCAAAAGCAAACAGATCCGCATGAAATCGATGAGCAGACTATAGGAGCTGTATTTAATAGAGCGGGTTATAAAACGATGCGTACGTGTAAAAAAGGAAATTCTTATCCAGGAGCTAACAGACAATTTACAGTAGTTAAGGATGCAACAAAGCGTGGCGGAACCGAAGAAACGGGTAGCGCGTGGCATGCTAAACAAGTATTAAGTTATTTAGATGATAGGGTTGAAGGAAAAGAAGAAGATCCTTTCTTTATATATTTCGGTTTTTCTCATCCGCACGATACACGTAATGGTACTCCGGAACTTTTAGATAAATATGGAGCTATAAACCATAAGGATAAAAACGCATTACCT
This sequence comes from Algibacter amylolyticus, assembly GCF_014202225.1. Taxonomy (GTDB): domain Bacteria; phylum Bacteroidota; class Bacteroidia; order Flavobacteriales; family Flavobacteriaceae; genus Algibacter_B; species Algibacter_B amylolyticus. Next base: position 23,831 of record NZ_JACHGE010000005.1, on the reverse strand, counting down.
CCATTAAATGAAAAACAGCCACAATTACCACCAAATTATTTGGAGAAACATCCTTTTCATCATGGTCATCCAGAATTAAGGGATGAAGAAAGAGTTAGTGGTGTGTGGAAAAATAGGGATGAAAATACGATTAGAAATGAATTAGGAAGGGAATTTGCATGTTCAGAAAATATCGATATTCAATTAGAAAAGGTGTTAGCTAAACTCGAAGCTATGGGCGAATTAGATAATACATACATTATTTATACTGCCGATCATGGAATGGCAATTGGTCGTCATGGATTACAAGGAAAACAAAATCTTTACGAACATACATGGCGCGTGCCTTTTATAGTAAAAGGACCTAATTTACCTGCTGGTAAACGTGTTGATGGTAATGTTTATTTATTAGATGTATTACCAACATTATGCGATTTAGCTGGTATTGAAGCACCAAAAACAGTAGAAGGTAAAAGCTTTGTTCCTGTTTTAAAAGGAGAAAAAGAAACCATGAGAGATGTTATGTATGGTGTATATGCCGGAGGAACTAAACCAGGGATGCGTACGGTTAAAAAAGGCGATTGGAAACTTATAAAATACGATGTGCTTGATGGCGCTGTAAGAGAAACGCAGTTATTTAATTTAGCTAAAAATCCTAATGAGTATTTACCAGAGCATGGTAAAACTAATGAGATGGAAACCAATTTAGCTACCAATCCAAAATATGCCGATAAGCTAGCTGAAATGGAAGCGTTATTGTTAGAGCAAATGCAAACTTATAATGATCCATATCGTTTATGGAATCAACCGCAGATTAATTAAATACGTACTATTTTTAAAAGTGAAAAGTGCTGTGTTCTTCGGGATACAGCACTTTTTATTTCTATGATTTTTATAGTTTAAAGTAAATATGAGTGATAATTTTAAAACAAAGCATCATAATTTACAGACAAATCTTTAATAGATTGATAGTTTTAGCTACAACTAAACAAACTATAAATATGAAACAAAATTATTACTTAAAACCTTTTAGGTTAACGTGGCTACTTTGTTTTTTATCAGCATCAATATGGGCGCTAGATGAAACAGTTCAGCCAGGAGAAAACATCCAAACAGCTATTAACAACGTTGCCGCAAGTGGAGGTGGAACGGTAACTCTTGCAGCAGGTACTCACAATATTTCTACCCCTGTAAGAATGAAAAGTAACATAACCCTTCAAGGCGAAGGTAATTGGTCAAGTTTGCTTAAAACTACAGTTAACATGAAAATGATTATTCATAATTCTGAAGGGTTAGTAAATCTAGTAATTCAGAACCTTGCTATAGAAGGCACAAATGCATCAAATGGTGGAGGAATAGAAATTACGGCCAATGATAATGTTGAGCATGATAATGTTCAAATTTTAAATGTTCATTGTTATAAAACGGGTTGGGGTGTTCATATTAAGGGAACAACCAATTTACTAGTTAAAGATTGTCTGTTCGAAGAAAATGGTACGGCAGGACAAGAAGGTTTTGCGCATAACATGTATTTGCGAAGAGTATATGGCGCCGAGGTTAGAGATAGTAAATTTTTGAATTCCACTTCGGCTAATGGAATGAATATCTCTTACAGTTCGGATATTAAAGTATACAATTGTGAAATGTCAGGAAATTACTTTAGAGGTATAAGAGCTGCTGTTACCGATGGGTATTTGGTTCACGATTGCGTAGTTAAAGATAATGGAGATGTAGGCATTTTTGCTAATGCTGAGGTAGGTGTGGTTACAACTAATATAGATATTAGACGTAATTGTGTTTCGAATAACGGAAAGGACGGAATTAGAGCATTGAACAATGCTACGGGGTCTGTTATTGATAATAATTCTTACGGAAATGGTTCCGTAAGTGGTGCAGATTACGATCTGCCATCAGGTGTAGAATCGGCATTAAATATTTCAGACAATTCGGTTGTTTGTACGTATAGTGATGCTCCAAGTGTTAGTCTAACTGCTAGATTTCAAAATGATACAGTAGTACTAGATTGGGGTAATAACAATATAACACCAGTAAAACAAGATGTATTTAGAGATACAGACTCAGACCCTAGTGGCAGACAGTTAATAGCAAGTAATGTAAGTGGTACAAGTTTTACCGATACTTCGGTGTCACCTGAAACCACGTATTGGTATTGGATTAAAGTACAAGGTCAAACCATTACTGTAAATTCGGATGCCGCAATGGTAGCACCAGACCCAGACCCAAAAGTAACTTTAACTGCGGTAGCAGGAAGTAATAAAGTTACATTAAATTGGTTGGTAGAGGGAATAACTCTTGGGAGTTCTGGGATTCAAGGCGTTTTTAGAGATACCGATTCGGACCCTGGAGGCAGGCAGTTGCTTGCCAACCGTGTAACGGGATCAACATATACCGATAATACCGCACTTAATGGAACTACATATTGGTATTGGATAAAGGTAACAGACGAAAATTCAACCAATTATAATTCAAATGCAGCAGAAGCTTCGCCTGATGGAAGTTTATCAATTGAAAGTAGAACTAGAAATACGCAACAGGTAAAAGTTTTTCCTAACCCTGCAAATAATGAGGTTAATTTGGTTAACGCTGTTGGATCAAAAGTGACCATTTACAATGTTATAGGCACAGAAGTTTTAACTGCAGCTGTGAATCAAAATAGCCAATTACTAAATATTAGTCATTTAAATAATGGGGTTTATTTCATAAAAATCTTAAAAGAAGGTCGTGCTATTACAAAAAAACTAATTAAGAAATAATGAAACATATATTTAAAGGTAAAGATTCAATTCACTTCATTAATTCATTGGTTTGTTCCCTAGCCCTGTTTATGGTAAGCGTAACGGCTTATGGCCAATCTATTGAAGTTAATTCTACCAATTATAAGCAAACTATCGATATGATTGGAGGCGATATGGAACGTAGCGCTTCGGCCATTCAAAGTGCTCAGAATAAAGACGATATTCTTCAGTGGAGTTTTGGGGATATTAATTTTAATGTTTGTAGAGTTCAATACGACAAAAATCAAGAATTAACAGAAGGCAATAAAAACTGGTCGTTTTACAATAAGCAAGTTGGCACTATGCAGGCTATTAAGGCCATTAATCCTGATATTAAGTTTTTTGCTACCATGCGATCTGATTATGATGGTTATGGCGACGATAATAATATGCCAGATTGGATTCACACTTATAGTTCTAAAGCAACAAATGTTGAAAAGTATGGGGTGTTTTTAGCAGATTACTGCGAGTATATGAGCCAGCAAGGTGTGGCAATTTCAATTTTATCTACAGCAAAAGAATGGATGTGGCATGTAAGAGCAGCCGAAGCCAAAGATATTATTAATACACTATACGCGGAGTTAGATGAACGAGGAATTGAAAAACCTGTAATTATCGATCAAGGATTCTGGAGCATAACCGCAGGGTTAACGTACCTAAAAGATGTGGAATCGCTAGGAACAAAAGATATGTACACTGGTTTTTGTAGTCACAACTATTCTAATCTAGGGCCAGAAAAGTGGGTGGAAATTACTGAAAAAGCAGTAGCATTGGGGAAGCCTATGTATGATGATGAAACCAGTACAGGAAGTGGCTCGCCAACATATGGAGAAGAAAGAGCTATGTTTAAGCAAATTGATGAGTACATTAAAAAAGCGGAAAGATACAAGGCGGGGTTAAGCGGAGAGGTTTATTTTGAGATTTGGTCTCGCGGAATCAATAAGGAAACTAGGTCTATTTATTTTCCGTCTTCAGGAGAAGGTAGAAGACTTAGAGGGTATTATATGATGAAACAATTTTCTAATAATATCTTAAACCATACTTATGTAACATCGTCGGTAAATGATGCTTCTAAATTATATACTATTACTTTTAGAAAAGATGATAAAATGGTGTTGTGGGTAATTAATGAAAGCAATACCGAATACACCTTGCCTATAAAATTAGATCAATCCACTATAACAAGTGAAGTAAGTTCGCATTATTGGACAAACAATACGCCAATTGAAGGGTTAACGACATCATACACGGCATCAGGAAATACCTTTATATCTACCATAGGTGAAGAAAGTATGAGTTGTTTCATTTTTAATGTAACTGAAGATGCTGTCGATGTTTGTAACTTACCTCAAACATCAATAATTGAAGCAGAATGCTATAGCGCTATGGAAGGTGTAACAACCGAGACAAGTACAGAAGGTACAGATAATGTAACGAGTATTGAAAATGGCGATTGGCTTAAATTTGAATCTGTAGATTTAAGTGAAGCCGTAACTCAGTTTAGTGCGCGAGTATCTACAAATACAGTTGGTGGCAATATAGAACTTAGAACAGGAAGTGAAACAGGAACTTTAATAGGAACCTTAGCAATTACAAATACTGGCGGTTTACAAAATTGGGAAACCGTAACTGCAAATATTTCAGAACTTTCGGGTACCCAAGATTTATATGTCGTTTTTTCTGGAGCATCTGGCACTTTATTTAATGTCAATTGGTTTCAGCTTCAAGCTGCAACGCCATCAGTAGCGCTTCATGCTGAAACATCCAACAAAACGGTAGATTTAACTTGGACTGCACAAAACATGGAGCCTGTAACTCAAAATATTTACAGAAACGCTTATTTTAGTGAGACAGGAAAAACCCTAATAGCCGAAAATGTTACAGGTACAACGTATTCGGATACTTCGGTAAATAATGGAGAAACCTATTTTTACTGGATTGAATTAATCGATGCGTCTTCAAACCTAATAAAATCTAATACAGTTGAAGCTAAACCCTCAATTCCCAATCTAGCGTTGGCTTCAAACGGAAGTATTGCTACACAGTCATCGACGGCCTATAACGGACCTCCAGAATTGGCAATAGATGGTAACACAGATGGAACTTTTGGAAACGGATCTGTTTCACATACCGAAAATGGAACTGCTGGCTCAAATACACTTAAATGGTGGCAAGTAGATTTGCAGGCTAATTATAACATAGAAACTATTAATATCTATAATAGAACAGGAAGCAATTATGGTGAAAGACTAAATAATTTCACCGTTGAAGTGAAGGATGCTAATGGAGACGTAAAATTTAGTCGATTATACACAGATTACCCAAACCCATTATTAACAATAGAAACTGGGGGAGTCATTGGACGTGTGGTAAAAATTTCAAAAACCTCCGATAATGGCATTACCTTGGCCGAAGTTGAGGTTTATGGCGAAGATGCTTCACTTTCAAACACAAACTTTGAAAAATTAAATGTTGAAGTTTACCCAAACCCTGTATCTAACAATTTAACGGTGCTTATGCCAAATTCGAAATTCAGTCAATACACCATTTTTGATATTAGTGGACGAGTAAATAAACAAGGTGTTATTACAAATGATATACAAAAACTCAATATAGATTTACGTGATTTATCTAAAGGAATGTACTTAATTTATTTAAAAGGACTAGACAGTAGAACTTTAAAGTTGGTTAAAAATTAACAATTAAAAAAGAATATAAATAATGACAAAAATTATTAAAATCAGACTTGTTTTTATACTTGTCTTACTTCTTAATGTAACTAATTCTTTTGCGCAATTAACGCATCCAGGAGGTTGGTTTTTAGATGAAGATTTAAAGCTTATTAGAACTAAAGTCGCTGCGGGTGAAGAACCATGGATATCTGGTTGGAATGCAATTAAGGATATTCATGCTGGTGTAGATTATACAGCAACTGTATCTCCTACCATAACTGATAAAACAGCTTTATCTAAACAAGGACATGCAGCGTATGTATTGACTATGAAATGGGTGGCATCCGGTGATATAGCGTATGCAAATACAGCAAAAGCTATTATTGATGATTGGGTAAATACTGTTCAAAATTTTAACGTGGAGAGCGAAACCTTAACGCTTAGTGTGGCTTCTGGTCATATGGCAAATGCAGCAGAAATTCTTGCATGGGGATTTAATGGAGAAGCAAATTGGTCGGCAATAAATATTAAAAACGCACAAGATTGGTTCCAAAATATAGTCTATCCAATTACTAGTACAGGGCCAAATCGTTCATTAAATTGGGGTACTTCGTGTGTTTCGGGGAATATGTCATTAGCAATTTTTTGTGATAATACCACCATGTTTAATGATGCCATTGATGCCTATAAGTTTGGTTTTACAGATACCAACGATGGATGTGCAGGAGTTACACAATATATTATAAATGAAGATGGGCAATGTTATGAAAGTGGAAGAGATCAGGTTCATACTCAAGGAGGTATTGCTCATTTGGTAGAACCAGCTCTAATTGCTTGGAATCAAGGTGTAGATTTGGTCAGTTATTCAAATGACAGAATTGTTGCGGGAATGGAGTATACCGCTAAATATAACCTTGATTATGATGTTTCTTGGACATCAAATATACCAAATCCGTGTAACAATAATGCATGGACTAACGGTATTAGTGATGATGGTAGAGGCGATTTTTCACCCATTTATTATATGGCTGCTAAGCTTTTTAAATTAACAGGAAAAGATCACCCTTATACAGCAGAAGTAGTGGCATCATCTGGTTATGCGCCAGAATTCACAAACACTTCGCACCCTGGTATGGGAACAATGGCCTTTGTTATAGATGAAAACCCAGGCGATCCTATAAGTGGATTTGATTCCAATGGTTTACCTACGTATAATATGAATGAATTACCTATGACTATAGAAGCAGAGAATTTCGATTATTTGGTTTTAAATGGTCAAGATAAAACATACAATGACCATACAAATTTTAATGAAGGTGGTCAATATCGTACTGATGAAAACGTAGATATTGAATCCTTAACCGGAGGCGACTATAACATTACAAGTATAAAAAATGGAGAATGGTTATTATATACGGTTAATGTATCAACAAATGGTATATATAGTATAGATATAAATTATGCTGCTGATAATAGTAATGGAGCTATAAAGTTTAATTTAGATGGTGAAGATCTTACATCAAATGTATCAGTTCCTTTTGGTGCTCCAAATTCTACAGGACTAACAGATTGGCAAGATTTTAATGTTATAAGCGGTGTTAGACTATCTAAAGGAGTACAAGTTTTAAAGGTTCTATTTAATGGTGAAGACGATGCTTTCAAACTAAACAATTTTACAGTTTCACTAGTAAAAGCAGACCCCGAAGAGACTAATTTAATTCAGGCTGAAGATTATACTGCAATGAATGGAATAAGAACTGAAACCACAGGTGATGTAGATGGCGGTTTAAATGTTGGGTATATCGATCCAGGAGATTGGATGGAATATCAAGTTGATATTGCTAATTCTGGCATCTTTACTTTAAATTATCGTGTGGCAAGCAAAAATGGAGGCGGTTCTGTAGAGGTTCTAGTTGATGGTGAAACTCAAGGTACAACTGGTATTTCTCCAACTGGAGGATGGCAAGCGTATACTACATTAAGTACCACGTTGTCCTTGTCATCAGGAAGTCATACTATTCGTTTAAATGCGCTTTCTGGCGGGTGGAATATTAACTGGATCCAATTAGTATTAAAAGAGGTTGAGTCACTTTCTCAAGAATCGTTTAATAAAAATAATGAGATACAACTTTACCCAAATCCTGTATCAAATAATTTAACGGTGCTTATGCCAATTTCGAAATTCAGTCAATATACCATTTTTGATATTAGTGGACGGGTTAATAAGCAAGGCATTATTACAAATGATATGCAAAAACTGAATATTGATTTAAGCCATTTTTCAAAAGGTCTTTATCTAATTACATTAAAAGGTAATCAAATAACTAAAACGTTTAAGTTGGTAAAGGAATAGGATTATATTTTATAAGAAAAGAACTATAATTTATAAAATGTATTCTTTGTATAAACTAATTTGCAAAGGTCTTTAATATAATTGATTTTAATAAGAATTAATTTATAGTTAGTTCACAATATCAATTTGTTAAGCTTTAATAAAGAAACGAATGCTTTTTAAAAACTATTAGCATAAAACTACACAAAATAACAACATGTAATAGACTTAGTGTTTTATTATAAATATTAATTATTAACTAAAATCCAATAAAAATGAAAATTAAAACTTTACTTTTTACAGCTGTTCTTTCAACAACAGCATTATTCTCTGGTGCATTCGCACAATCAATTATTCTTCAATCAGAAGACAATAGTGAGCTTCATGGAGCTAATATAACAATAGAAGATAATGAAGCAAAAAATATAGGCTTTATAGCAAGTGGGGATTGGGCTAGGTATGATAATGTAGATTTAACAAATATTGTTGCTTTTTCTGCTCATTTAGCTAGTAACAAAACAGGTGATCAAACAGTTACAATGCACTTAGATGATGGCGTAAACGGTACAGGGGTGCCAGGAACAGCAATAGCTAGTGTTACGGCTAATGGAAAAACAGGATGGCAGAATTATGTTGAAACTGAAAATGGAATGTTAAGTCAATCGGTAACAGGAAGTCAAACCGTGTATTTTGTATTTACGTTCGGAGGCCAATTTAACATAGACCTGTTTACTTTAAAAGACGCAGCATCCTTATCTGTTGCTGATAAAATTAAAGAAGGTAAAATTGGTTATTATCCTAATCCGGTAAATGAAGCACTTACCATTGCAATGCCTACTGCAGATTACAGGCAATACACCATTTTAGATGTTACTGGAAAAGTAATTAAAAAAGAAGTTATACAATCTGGCGTAAGAAAAGTAGAGCTTAATGTAAGTGATTTATCTAAAGGGGTGTACTTAATGAATTTAGAAGGAACTAAAAACTCAACTTTTAAGTTTATTAAAGAATAATAAAAGCCTTATTATTATAGCTTTACAAGCTAAAAATACAGTAATTAAATTAACAGTATCAAGAAAATTCTTGGTGCTGTTTTTTTTGTTTAACGAAAAGGGCCGGTGTACTTTCAATAATCAAAAGGTCTATAATTTAAAAACATAGGCCTATAATTTATAAGGTTTGTTGGTTTAGTGTATTAATTTTACATAAAATGACATCAAGATTTATTCTGCTAAATAATATCGAAATAGAACTATAACTAATAAAAAAAATCAAAAAAAATTAAACTCTAAGTATATGGTAGTAAAACAACAATTTTTAAAAAGGAAACACTGTTTTTTATTTTGTGCATTTTCACTTTTATTTCTTTTTAGGGTGTCGGCACAAGTAACAATTTCAAGTGTAGCGGAGTTAGCAAGTTTTGCAGCTCTATCAAATCAATCGGTAGTTATGACACCTGGTGTTTATCAAATGGAAGATTACTTAACACCAGCTGTGATTGCAGCTACCACACCCGATGCAAATAATAGGCATGCGATGATTGAATTTAGTGGAAGTAATAACACTTTCGATTTAACAGGAGTAACTATTGAAATAAATTCAGAGTTATTAAATGATTATGGTACTCGTATTATCGAGTTTTATGTAACAGGAAACTTTGTTAATATAAAAGGTTTAACAGTTACCGATATTGGAAACTCTGCACCTTCTAGTCCAGGAATGCAATCTGTAACAATTGCTGGAGAAAATAATACCATGGAGGATGTTACTTTAAATGTAAACGGATCTTATCCTTATGGCTATGGCGATCTTCTTGGTAAAGGCGATGGTAATTTAGTGAACCTACGTAAGCATAGTGGGTTGTTAGTTGAAGGGCTAAATATTAATATTATTCGTTGTTCGATATATTCTCAAGCATTTGGGCATTTATTTTTTATTCAAGGCGGAAGAAATGTACTTTTTCAAGATTGTCATGCAGAAGCTGTAACAAGAACAACCAATGATATGCTAGCAGAAACTTCAGGTCCTGCTTTTGATAGAGATTTTGCTGCAGTTTATGCTAATTATAATGGAGATAAGGTAATTACTCCTGGGTATACCAAATCGTTAAGTGAAGTTGGTTATCGTTCATACGGTGCTGGTGGTGTTGATGGTCATACCACTGGTGCAATTACCTTAATAAATTGCGTTGCTAAAAATACCCGTTCCGGCTTTGCTTTTACAAGATATGGCGGCGATGTATTGATGCAAAATTGTGAGGCTACAGGCTGTGAAGCTGGTTATCAAGTTGAAGAAGTAACTATTGAGAACAGTAGAGGTGATGCTGTTAACGGTCCATTACTGTATCTTAATGGTGGAGCATCTAACGTAGAGTTAGCTTTAATACCTAACGTGGCTACAACAACATTACATGCCATTGCTACTATTGGAGGAAATAACCATAATGTGACACTCACAAAATTTGATGATGTTGTTAGACCGCAAGTTCATTCTATTTTAGTTGGTACTACTAGACCGTCTGGAGCTAATCCTTTCTCTCCGTTAGGAACAACGTCTACATCTGGTATTACTTTAAATAATTGTACAGAAATGCCAATTGAAATAAATTCGTTAACAAGTTCAAGTATTATTAATACCACAGGGCCAGTTACGGATAATGGTTCAGGAAATACGGTTATCACTGATTCGTGTGTAGGTGTAGAAGATTTAACTTTTGATGATGGTACGTATACATATAGCGTATTAGGTACTAGCCCTAATGAATGTGAAGTTACAGGATTTGTTTCAGGGCAAGAAACAGCAAATGCTGTAATTCCAGAGCAAGCTGATAATGGTTCAATGTCATTTAGTGTTGTGGCTGTTGGTGCTGGTGCTTTTCAAGATGAAACCGGAATTACAAATGTAACGCTTCCTAGTACAGTAGTAGCTATAGGAAACAATGCTTTTCATAGCTGTACGGGGTTAACAACTATAAATCTTGATAATATAATAACTTACGGAGACCATAGTTTTAATAGTTGTTCTTCATTAGCATTAGCACCATTAGATTTTACAAATACGGTTAGTACAGGTAGTTATACGTTTATTAACTGTAGTTCAATTACGTCGGTAATTGTTCCAGGAAGTTTAACTTTAGGTCTTGGATCGCTTAGAGGTACAGGGTTAACAGAATTTACTATTCCTATTGAATGGACAGTAATACCAGGCCAAATGCTAAGAGATTGTAAATCAATAACCACTATTAATATTCCTAGTACCATAACCACTATGGGCGTTGCCGCTTTTAGAGGGTGCACAGGCATAACAGATATGCAGGTAAACTGGGGAACACCGGGAGATATTGCAGATGCTACCGTAGGTAATTTGTTTAGTGGTTTAACGTTAAGCGATATAAACTTATTAGTGCCAACAGGTACTGCCAATTATTACGAAGCAGCCGCTGTTTGGACCGATTTTAATATACAAGAAGGTACTTTAAGTGTGAATAGCCTAGAAAAAGAATTAGGCTTTAGTGTTTTTCCTAATCCAACAAGTAGTACGGTTTCAATTAATAATAGCCAAGTTATGGAGGCTGCTGTTACCGTTTACGATTTAAATGGTAGAGCATTATTAAGTAAGTCTTTAAACAATACCTTGTCTGAAATTAATTTGTCTAACCTAGCTTCGGGCGTCTATCTATTTAAAATCCAAGTTGAAAATAGCCAATTTGTAAAACGTATTGTCAAGCAATAGTTTATTATAAAATATAAGTTTCTTATACTTAAAAAAAAAGCCGTTTCATTTTTAAATGAAACGGCTTTTTAAAGTTCTAATTCATGCTAATAATTTAAGATTATAGCTTTCATGTCTAACCACGGCAATTAAGTTTTTTAAGGTGTAATCCGTAAATTAACACCTACAAAGCACTGTGATTTACAGCTTATTAAAGCATGGTGTGCTTAAATTTATAGCATTTGGGCTATAATTTAAAGGTTAATTGTTAAAATTTTAACAACTTAGAGCTAACTAAATATTAATAACTAAAATATTCTTTATTATGAAAAAATCATTACTATTATTTATTACATTTTTAACTGTAACTTTAGCAGGTGCGCAAGGAATTGGGGACACGTTTACAGACTCAGACATTGATTATAAAATAACAAATGATTCCCCTTTTGAGGTGGAGGTTATAGGAAGTTCTTTAGTAACTGCAATTGTACCTAGTTCTGTAAATGAACCAATAGGAAGTACTCCATGTTCAGTTACAAGAGTTGGAGATGAAGCTTTTAATCCTAATACTACCTTAACATCTCTTGAATTACCTAGTACTGTTACATCTATTGGTAACTCACCATTTAGGAATAGTGTAGTGGAAACCGTTACCTTTACAACCACTAATGGTATTATAACTATTGACAATAGAGGTTTTATTTTAAGTAATATTTCAGGAGATATAACTAGCATTATAAGTTCTGCAGAATCAATAGGGAATGGTGGGTTTAACGGTAGTGCAAATATTACAGCAGTAACTACGCCCAGTACATTAACTACTTTAGGAACAAGTGTATTTAGAAACTCAGGTATATTAACAGCAGATTTATCTGCATCTACATCAATAACAGAATTACCATCTCAAACTTTTAGAGATTGTTCTTTACTTAATTCTGTAGTTATACAGAGTAGTGTAACTTCAATCGGTGCTAGTGCATTTATAAACTGTGGAGCGTTAAATAGTGTTCAAGTTAATAATCCAGTCCCAGCTACTGTAGGTGCAAATGCTTTTACTGGAGTTGTTTTAGGGGATGCAACATTAATCGTTCCAGCTGGGAAAACAGGGGACTATGCAGCAGCAGCCATATGGGAAGATTTTGGTACAATAACTGATGGAACAGTAACTTTAAGCACAAACAAGCTAGAGCAAGCCTTAAGTTTAAAACTATATCCAAATCCAACTAGCGGAATAGTTAATATTAAAAATAATAATACAAACCTAAAAGTTACAGTTTACGATATTAACGGTAGGTCTTTATTAAAAACGGCTAATTCACGCATAGATATTTCAAACTACGCTGCAGGTGTATATGTTTTTAAAGTTGAAACTAGTAATGGGCAATTAGTAAAACGGGTGTTAAAAAATTAATGAGATTTTAATCGCTATTAAAAGCCGTTTCAATTTAAATTGAAACGGCTTTTTTTTTTTGCTTTAAAATTTAAATTACTGAAGGTTTACACGTCTAATAATTGCTTAATCTATTATTCTAGAGAGAATTATTTAAGTCTAAATAAGTAAGTTAAAGCTCTCATAATCATGTGGTTCATGTATTGTAAGTCATTAATTTAGGTGGAATTGGGCATATTGTTATATCAATTGGGTATTAATTTAAAAGTTAATTGTGAATATTTTAACAATTTAGCAGTAACTAAATATAAATAACTAAAATATTTTTTATTATGAAAAAAACATTACAATTTTTATTCGCCTTAATGGTAACAGCAACCATTAGCGCACAAAAACCGGCAATTGATTTTAATGATGGAACCTTTAATTATACCATTACAGATGCAACTAATGGTTATGTAGATCTGCATTCAATGATAGTTCCAGAAACAAATGTAGTAATACCAGGATCTACTATGGATGGTTTTATTCCTTATACTGTTACAGGTATTGGAGTAGGTGCTTTTAGTGTAAATACAGCTAATAATAAAGGAGCGGGAAATGAAGATAATGCCGCCGTAGAAACGGTAAGTTTACCAGCTTCAGTGACAAAATTAGATGCACACGTCTTTAGAGATAACCCTAATTTAACTACAATTAATTTGGAGAACATTGTAGATATGGGAAGTAATGCTTTTGTGTTATGTAAAGGTTTAACGGGTGTTATCGATTTATCTGCTTGTACCGATCTTGATAATTATGCGTTTTTTGATTGTCCTGGTATTACAGGTTTAAATATTCCTGTTGTTGAAACTATTGGAAACGGTGGGCTTTATAATATGGATGGTGTTAAGGAATTTAATGTTCCTAGTTCAGTTGTGAGTGTAGGTACATTATTTTTAGGGGATACTGGCGGTGCAAATATTTTAGAGCAAGTACAACTTAATTGGGATGCTACACAACTTGCAAATGTTACTTTTGCTAACGATTCTAAATTTTTTAGAATGGAATGGCTTCCAAATGGTGTGGAAGGTGATGATTTTAATGATACTACAGTTAAAATATATGTGCCAGTAGGTTCAAAATCTGCTTACGAAACACATCCTTCATGGGGTAAATTTCCTTCTGCTAACATTATTGAAGGTACAATGCCAGCATTAAGCGTAAAAACAGTTGATGCTAAAGCTTTAGGTTTTTCTGTTTACCCAAACCCAACAAGTGGAGTAGTGTCTATTAAAAATGTACAAGCTGTGAATGCTGAGGTTTCTGTTTTCGATTTAAACGGTAGATCGCTTTTAAACAGAAATGTAAATACTAATTTATCAGAAATTAATATTTCTAACTTAAGTGCAGGTATGTATTTGTTTAAAGTAAAAACAGATGCAGGTCAGTTTACACAGCGTATAGTTAAGCAATAATCGCTTTAAGACTTTATAAAATTAGAAGAAACAGTGCCAATATTATTTTGGTGCTGTTTTTTTTTAAATAATAAATCGTAGTAATTTTAAATTCATAATGTACAAAATGAAATATCTTAAATTCAATCTATTAACAGTTTTTGTTGTTGTGTTTAGTTTACTGTCAAGTATTGCGCAATCGCAAAATAAGAAGACAGGCAATAAGGGCTTTGTAAAAATTTTTAATGGAAAAAATTGGGATGGATGGCATCTTAAGTTACGAAATGGCGATGAGGCTATGGCCAAAAAAGTATATGCTATTCACAATAAAAAAGTGCATGTCTATAAAAATTTTCCCGATAGTCTAGATTTAGAAACAGGTGAAAATGGGACTCACGGCCTTTTCTATACCAATAAAAAATACAGTAAGTATATTTTAAAATTTCAGTATAAATGGGGCAAGAAAATAGCCAATAACTTTAAACGGTGGCAATATGATGCAGGCGTTTATTATCATATAGTGGACGATAAAATATGGCCTACAGGTATTGAATATCAAGTGCGTTACGACCATACTAAAAACCGTAACCATACCGGCGATTTAATTCGCCCTAAAGATGTGGAATACGATTGGTATGCCGTTCCAGAAGGGGATACGTATTTACATCCAAACGAAGGCGGAAAGCTAGATGAAAGTAAAAATTGGTTGCATTTTGCATCACCTACTAAAAATTATAATGCTTTAAATAATAAATGGAACCAATGCGAAATTATAGTAATGGGCGATAAATACACCATTCATAAGCTAAATGGCGAGGTGGTTAATGTGGCCTTTAATTTAAATCCAAGCGAAGGTATTATTGGTTTTCAATCTGAAACAGCCGAAATATATTATAAGAATATTAAAATTAAAGAGTTTAGTGAGAGTTTACCAATAGAGGAGTTTTTAAAAAACTAAAAGGAGCTTATAATTAGTGCTTCTAGTTTTCGGTAAATGCAAATACAATCTTTAAAAAATATTTAATTCGAATAGAATAAATGCATTAAAAAGATTTTATTGGGGCGTTATAAAATGAAACTTAATATAGCTTCAGGATATTTTAAAAAAGGTTCTAATTTAAAATAGTCTTCCGTAGTATGGTTGTACATAAATTGTAAAAACAACAGCTTATAAGCCCAAAATTCACTTAAATGAACCATTATTTATACACAATGGATAATTAGTTATAAGTAAAAACTATAATTTTTATCAACTTGCATTAAGTAAATAATTCCTTTTTAAATTTAAACATAACATATTTCAGGTATTTATGAAATCAATCAAAGTAAAAACAATTTTAGCGTTTTTAATAACAGCTATTTTACCATTACTAATTTTTGCTAACGTATCAGTAAATGCATTATTTACAGATGGTATGGTTATTCAGCGAGATGCTGTAGTACCTATTTGGGGTTGGGCAGATTCTAACGAGATAATTACTATAGAAACAAGTTGGGGTGCATCGGCAAAAGTAATTACTAACCTAGAAGGGAATTGGCGCGCCGATATTAAAACACCGGAAGCTGGTGGTCCGCATCAAATCACGGTGCGTTCAAAAAACAAAATTGTAATAAATAATGTGTTATCTGGCGATGTTTGGTTATGTACAGGACAGTCTAATATGGATTTTGCCATGTCTAAGTTTGTAAATAATGCCAGAGAAGCACAATATCAGCCATTAGTAGAATATATTCGAAATGAAGTAGCTACAGCAAAAGATGATTGGATTCGCCATATAGAAGTACCACAAACTACATCGCTTTTTAAAAAACAACTAAATTTTGAAGACACTTGGCGTTCCGTTAATCCAGAAGATATTGGAAAAATAACAGCAACAGGTTACTTTTTTGCTAAAGAATTGCGTAAACATGTAAATGTGCCAATTGGTTTGTTGGAGTGTTCTTGGGGAGGAACGCGCGTGCAGCCATGGATTTCGGAAGAGGCTTATTTAGTTGATAAGAACTTAAAGGATTATTTTGAGGCTAGTCGTTCAGAAACCAAGGCTAAAATAGATATAATGGATGCCGAAGGCTATGTAGATAAAGCTTATGAAAAAGCCTTAGCTAAATGGAACAAAAAAGGACAAAAGGGGAAAAAACCAAAACCGGAAAAACACCCAACTCAAGATATGCAGTTACCAGCAACGCTTCATAACGGAATGATTTCAAGTATTTTGCCTTATAGAATTAAAGGTGCTATTTGGTATCAAGGCGAAAGTAATGCCGTTTTTAATCCAGAAGAATACGAATACTATTTAACGGCCATGATAAATAATTGGAGAGCCGATTGGCAACAAGGTAATTTCCCTTTTTATTATGCACAATTAGCGTCTTGCAAGAGAGCTAACGAGGAGGCTGATGCAGGTTGGGCAGTGGTTAACGATCACCTACGTCGTACATTAAAAGTACCAAATACGGGAATGGCGGTACTACATGATATTGGTGAGGCTAAAGACATTCATCCGCATAATAAAATGGATGCCGGAAAACGTTTAGCATTTTGGGCATTAAAAAACGATTATAATATTAATATCGATGCTGTTAGCGGTCCATTATATAAAGCGTATTCCATAAACGGAAATAAAATAATAGTAACGTTTTCTGAAGCAGAGTCAGGATTAATGGTAGCAAATAAACACTTGTTAGACGATGCGGTAATGGTTAACCAACCTATAGGTGCTTTCGAAATTCAAGATATAAACGGAGACTGGAAACCTGCAACAGCTAAAATTACCAACGGAAATTCTATAGAGGTTTGGAGCGATACTGTTAGTAAGCCTGTTAACGTACGTTACGCTTGGACAGGGACACCGGTAAATGCAAATCTTTATAATAAGGCAGGATTGCCTGCAGCCGTTTTTACAACAGAAAATTAATTAATTCTTAATATAAGTAATTCTTCAATTAATGAAAATCATAAAAAAAATAATAGTCTTAATCATTTTTGGAAGTGCATTAGGCCTTTCAGCGCAAAAAAACATTAAAATTGATGCCACTCAAAAAGGAGAAAATTTTGATCATTATTGGAGTAAAATGGTAGGAGCTGGTCGTGCTAACGAGGCTTTACGTGCCGGATGGTTAGAACAAATGCAACAAGTACAAGAAAATTGTGGGTTTGAGTATGTGCGGTTCCATGGTTTGTTTCATGATGATATGTTTCCGGTTATTATAGAACGCGGAAAAACCGTTTATAATTGGCAATATATCGACGATGTTTTTGATAGATTATTAGACTTAAATGTTAAGCCGTTTATAGAATTAGCCTTTTTACCAACAAGTATGGCTGCCGAAAATTCTAAAACCGTGTTTTGGTGGAAAGCCAATATTACTCCAGCCGATGATACTTTTGAAAAATGGCACGATTTAGTGAAAGCGTTTACACAACATTGTGTTGATCGTTACGGAATGGAAGAAGTGCTAACCTGGTATTTTGAGGTTTGGAACGAACCTAATCTGTATCCTTTATTTTGGGATGGTACAAAATCTCAATATTTCGAGCTGTATAAACAATCAGCCTTAGCAGTTAAGTCTGTGGATAGCCGTTTAAAAATTGGAGGTCCTTCAACAAGTAACTTTGTGCCAGATACCCGTTTTGATGGAGAAACTACAAACGATAAAGCGTCTGATGCTGTTTTTAATACCGAGGATATCAATGCATTGGAATGGCATGGCGTATGGATTGAAGATTTTCTAAAATACTGTAAAAAAGAAAAATTACCGGTAGATTTTATTAGCACGCACCCATATCCTACAGATTATGCTTTTAACCCAGAAACGGGAAAAGGCAAGGGGTTAACACGTTTTGCTAAATCTTTAAAATTAGATTTAGAATGGCTAAATAAAACCATTGCAAAAAGTGCATTTCCAGATGTAGAAATCCATTTAACCGAGTGGAATACAAGCCCAAGTAGTAGAGATGCTATGCATGATCGTTTACCCGCAGCGGCTTATATAGTTAAGTCAAATTTAGATTGTATTGGTTTAACAAACTCTTTAGCCTTTTGGACATTTACAGATATTTTTGAAGAAAAAGGTGGTGCTTCAAGCATATTTCATGGTGGTTTTGGTATGATAAATTATCAAGGTTTGGTAAAGCCTTCATATCACGCCTATAGAATGTTACATGAATTAGGAAATCAAAAATTATATAAAGACGATTACCTTTTTGTTAGTAAAGAAGAAACTACCGGAAAAATTTCGGCTTTAGCTTATAATTACCCTGAAGAATACGAAAATGCAGTGCCATTTGGTAGTGATAAGCGTGAAAATGGTACTTCTAAGAATTTAGATTTTACCGTCACAGGATTAAAAGCAGGAACTTTATTTGAAATAGAAATATTAGATAAAGATCACGGAAACATTCATAATTTTTGGGAATCTATGGGGAAACCAGAACCACCAACAAGAGAAGAAATAAAAGTGATGAAAACCTATGCAAACACCATGAAAACGGAACATGTTAAAGCTGATGTAAATGGAAGTTTAACCATTAAGCATGAAATTACACCATGGAGTTTAGTCTTAATCAAACAAGTAAATTAAAACATATAACTATGAAAAATCGTAACCATTACCTCAGTTTATCTCTTGTTTTATTTACCTGTTTTTCACTTTTCGTATGCACGTCATGCAATAAAGCTCGAGCTATCGAAATTAAAGGACAATCTGTTAATTGTAAATTAATTTTTGAAGAGAATTTTGATAACGGATTAGATAATTGGCAGGTCGAGCAAATGGAAGGTGGCACTGTCGAAATAAATAAAGGTAAACTTGAAATTGACGATGTAAAAGGCTGTACTGTGTGGTTAAAAGAAAAATTTGAAGGCCCTATTGTTATAAAATACGATGTTTTTATTATTCAAGATGGTGGTGCAAATGATAGAGTATCCGATTTAAACTGCTTTTGGATGGCTACCGATCCTAAAAATCCAGATAATTTATTTGCTAATTCAGAAAAACGAGGTGGTAAATTTTCAAACTACGACGATTTACAATTATACTATATGGGTGTGGGTGGTAATTTTAATAAAACAACACGTTTTCGTCGTTACGTGGGTAATGGAGAACGTCCGTTGCTACCGCATCACGATTTAAGCGATCCTAAATTTATGCTTGAAGCCAATAAAACCTATAAAATTAAAATTGTAGCTAATAATGGCGTAATTCAGTATTACAGAGACAATGTGTTGTTTGCAGATTTTGTAGATAAAGACCCTTATACGTCTGGGTATTTTGGTTTAAGAACGGTTAAAAATCATATGACGGTCGATAATTTTAAAGTTTATAGTATTGAAAAATAAATCAACCAATTTACATACTTAAATTAATGAAAATGAAATTTCATAAAATAATTCGAATATCTGTTTTAGGTATTTTACCGCTATTAATGTTAGGGTTTAATTCAAATAAAAAAGATATTTATAAGAAAGATTGGATTGATTTTAATAAAAACGATGTTAAGGATGTTTTTGAAGATCCAACGGCGCTTCTAGAAGACCGCGTTAAAAACTTAGTGTCATTAATGAATGTTAATGAAAAAACCTGCCAGCTTACTACTTTGTATGGTTATTCTAGGGTTTTAGCCGATGAGTTACCCACTAAAGCATGGAAAGATAAAGTCTGGAAAGATGGTATTGCTAATATCGACGAGCATTTAAATACCATTTGGAATCAAGAGAAAACGCATACTAAATATGCTTATCCGTATAGCACACATGCCGAAACCATTAATATAGTTCAAAAATGGTTTGTTGAAGAAACAAGACTAGGTATTCCGGTAGATTTTACTAACGAAGGCGTTCATGGTTTGTGCCACGAAAAAGCAACACCATTACCAGCGCCCATTGGTATTGGTAGTACATGGAATAAAGATTTGGTTAGAAAAGCTGGAGAAATTGTAGGGCGAGAAGCCAAAGCATTAGGCTACACCAACGTGTATGCGCCAATTTTAGATGTAGCACGCGACCAACGTTGGGGACGTGTTTTAGAGTGTTATGGCGAAGAACCATTTCATATTGCCGAAATGGGAAAGCAAATGACCTTAGGTATTCAATCGCAAGGTGTGGCTTCAACTTTAAAACATTTTGCGGTATACAGTATTCCTAAAGGCGCACGCGATGGCGATGCCAGAACAGATTCCCATGTGGCACCACGCGAAATGTTTCAACTGCATTTATACCCTTTTAAGCGGGTTATACAAGAGGCTGCTCCAATGGGAATTATGAGTAGTTATAATGATTATGATGGGGTTCCTATTACCGCAAGTCGTTATTTTTTAACCGATTTACTTCGCGAAAAATTTGGTTTCAATGGCTATGTAGTATCAGATAGTGAGGCTGTAGAATATGTTTCAGAAAAACACCATGTTGCTAAAGATTATAAAGAAGCTGTAAGGCAAGTAATTGAAGCAGGATTGAATGTGCGTACAACCTTTAGAACACCAGAATCTTTTATCGAGCCGTTACGAGAATTAATACGTGATGGTGAAATTTCAATGAAAACAATCGATTCTAGAGTTGCCGATGTGTTACGCGTTAAATTCAGGTTGGGTTTATTTGATAATCCTTATGTAGAACATCCAGAAGAAGCCGATAAATTAGTACATACTCCAGAAGATGAAGCATTTTCAAAACAAATAAATAGAGAGTCTTTAGTGCTTCTTAAAAATGAAAATAACCTTTTACCACTAGATCTTAAAGACCTAGATAATATCTTGGTTACAGGTCCGTTGGCTAACGAGGTTAGTTTTACTTATAGTCGATATGGTCCTGCTTTTAATCCTTCGGTTTCTGTATTCGAAGGTGTTAAAAAATACGCAGGTAATAACGCTAATGTTAGTTTTGTAAAAGGATGTGATATTGTAGATCCAGATTGGCCAGGGAGCGAAATTATTCCAACAGATTTATCAGCAAAAGAGCAAGCAGATATTGATGCAGCAGTCGAAAAAGCTAAACAATCCGATATTATTATTGCCGTTGTAGGCGAAGATGAAAAACGTGTTGGTGAAACAAAATCAAGAACGAGTTTAGGGCTTCCGGGACGTCAATTTCAATTGGTTCAAGCTTTATATAAAACAGGGAAACCTGTAGTTTTAGTACTTATTAACGGTCAGCCTTTAACCATAAATTGGGAAAATAAATTTTTACCTGCAATTCTAGAGGCTTGGTTTCCTAGTACGGCAGCAGGCGAGGTTATTGCTGAAACGTTATTTGGCGACTATAACCCTGGAGGGAAATTATCAGTGACATTTCCTAAAACAGTGGGGCAGATACCATTAAACTTTCCGTTTAAACCAGGATCGCAAGCAGGACAACCAGGGGCAGGACCAAATGGTTATGGCAATACAAGGGTTTTAGGGCCTTTATATCCATTTGGTTATGGGTTAAGTTATACAACTTTTGAGTATAGTGATTTGGTTGTAACTCCAAAAAGTTTAAAACCACAAGCCGATATTCATGTGTCTTTTAAAATTAAAAATACTGGTAAAAGAGCTGGCGATGAGGTGGTGCAAATGTATTTAAAAGATATGGTGAGTAGTGTAACCACATACGAGTCGGTTTTACGTGGGTTCGAGCGTGTTCACTTAAAACCTAACGAAACCAAAACTGTTAATTTTACCTTACATCCAGATGATTTAGCTATTTTAGACAAAAATATGAATTGGACGGTCGAACCAGGCGATTTTAAAGTTTTGGTTGGCAGTTCTTCAGTAGATATTAAACTTAGCGATCAATTTAAAATAGAAAACGTTTACAACTAAAGCTTTTGCAGACTGTAAACGGGCTTTGGATACCTTTTTATGAAACTGCATTTTTTAGATAGAAGTAATTTAAATAATAGTTCTTTTAGTACTAAAGTTAACGAGTATCCTAACTTTTTAAAGGTTTGGCATTACCATCCAGAAATAGAGCTTGTTGTAGTACTAAAAAGTCAAGGAACGTGTTTTGTTGGCGATGGTGTCGAAAAATTTGAAGAAAACGAAATTGTTTTGATAGGTAAAAATTTGCCACATATGTGGTTAAATGACGATGCTTATTTTCAAGAAAATGCCAACCTAGTAGCTAAAGCAATTGCAATTCACTTTGATAGAAAATGTTTAGGGGCTACCTTTTTTGAAACACCAGAAATGATTCATCTTTCAGAACTTTTTGATAGAGCAAGGTTTGGTATTAAGTTTTTAAACGTCGATAAAAAACTTATTCAAGATATTCAGGCTATGGCAGAAAGTTTTGGGTTCGATAAAACCATGGCGTTCCTAAATATTTTAAATAAGCTAGCTAAACATAAAAAGTATAAGCTATTGGCAAGTCAAGGCTATGTTAATACGCTTCGAAATGGCGAAAACAAAACCTTAGATACTATTCACGCTTATATTTTTAATAATTTTAATAAGTCTATTTCTTTAGAGGATGTTGCTAAAGTAGCCAACATGAATACCTCGGCTTTTAGTCGTTTTTTTAAACGCGTAAACCGAAAAACATTTTCAAGATATTTGGCCGAAATTAGAATAGGCTATGCCTGCAAGCTATTACTAGAAAATAAGTATAATATAGCGGCCGTGTGCTACGAATCTGGGTTTCATAATATTTCTAACTTTAATAGACAGTTTAAGTTAATCATGAAAAAAACGCCATCGGCATATTTAAAGGAGTACAAGAATTAATTTAATAAATGTTTTTTTTACATTTATAATTAAATTAATATCAATTTAAGCTTTGTTTAGGTGTAAAAGTGCTATTATTTTTTTTATTATTGTATACAAATTAAAAAAAACAAACAACCAAACTAATTATAGAGACTAAAAAATGAGTTATCATTTAGGAATAGATATAGGAAGTTCTTCCATTAAAGCGGCTTTAGTCGATTCGGAAACAGGAAAAAGTTTAGGAGTTGTACAAGAGCCTAAAACGGAAATGAGTATGCAAGCCGTAAAAAACGGATGGGCAGAACAAGATCCAAACGATTGGTGGCTGCATATATGCAATGCTATTCAGGCATTAAAAAAGCAATTTAATATAACTAGTACTCAAATAGATGGTATTGGTATTTCGTATCAAATGCACGGATTGGTAGTGGTCGATAAAGGCGGAAATCCATTACGTAATAGCATCATTTGGTGCGACAGTAGAGCGGTTAATATTGGTAACGATGCCTTTAAGGCTATTGGCGAAGATAAATGTGCTGCCCACCTTCTAAATTCTCCAGCAAATTTTACAGCATCAAAATTAAAATGGGTAAAGGATAATGAGCCCGATGTTTATAGCAAGATTCATAAATTCATGCTCCCAGGCGATTATATCGCCTATAAATTTTCAGATACCATAAATACTACCATTTCAGGATTATCCGAAGGGATGTTTTGGGATTTCAAAAACGATACTGCCGCTAATTTTTTGTTAGAGCATTACGGTATTAATGAGGCCTTAGTGCCAGATATTGTGCCAACTTTTGGTATCCAATCTATAGTCGATAAAAAAG
>NZ_JACHGE010000004.1 GCF_014202225.1 Algibacter amylolyticus | reverse complement strand
CCTGGTATAGGACCTAAAACAGCCTTGTTTTTAATAGTAGTTACAGATGGGTTTAAAAAATTTGAAAGCGCATCACAACTATGTAGCTATGTTGGAATAACACCTACCATACGCGAGTCTGGAAGTAGTGTAAGAGGTCGGGCTAGGATAAGTAAAGTGGGTAATAGAAAGCTCAGGAACCTACTTTTTCTATGTGCCTTTAATGCCTCTAAACACAATAAGGCTTGTCGAGCAATTTACGAGCGCATTGTAAATAAGGGAAAGAGCAAAAAACTTGCTTTAATTGCAGTGGCAAATAAACTATTAAAACAATGTTTTGCTATCGCAAAATCTGGTATTCCTTATGATGAAACATATGTTTCTGTATTAACTAGATAGTTGATAAAATAGGTAGTAAAAAAAAGCTCAAAGAATCACAATTTTGAATCTCTGAGCCTAAAATAATAATGTCTCAAATTAATGAAGAAAAGAGTTGTTTTTTACCTCAGTTCTTTGTTGGCAAACGTATTTTTATTTTTTACTTATTTTATAATTCTCAAGACTAAAATCATATTCTTGATTAGTCTTAAGTCCATTTTCTTCTTCGCTAAAAATTGCTTTTTCATTTCCACAAATATCAAATATCATAATTGTCAGAACGTAATCGCCTCGTTTTCGAGTTTTCTTTTTCTTTCTGGTAATTATTCCGTTAATAAAGCAATTCGGTTCTTCATTCAAATCTGGATATTTTTGAATACTATAAGCCCAAACGTTTTTCCCTTGTTTGTTGATTTTAAATGCAATTTTGATTGAATCACTAACTTTAAAATTGTCAAACTCCTTTTTACTTAATTCCTTCTGACCTTTTTCTGTTTGTTCGTATTCTTTTTTGGCTTGTTCCCAATAGCTTTTATAGAATTCGATTTGAGCATCTAAATCAATCGGTTTTCCATTGAGTTGTCTGTGAAATGAAGTCAGAATTATTGAAGATATATCATCTGGATGAAAAACACCATTTGACTTAAAAAACTTTGATAATTTATTTTTTCCTTTCCACAATCCCCAATTATTTCGGATTGACATTCCGGTTCCAAAGTGTAATTCAGCAACAGCATCATTTTCCGCTTTATTTTTATATTCCGTTTTGTCTTTTTCTGGCCATTTACAGTTTAGATATACTATTGCATCATTTAAATCTTTAGGCGTATAATTTTCCCCAAATTGGTCACATTCGGTTTGACTGAAAACTGTTCCAAAAGTTAAAAATAAAATGAATGTAATCGCGTTCTTCAAATGTTTGCCAACTCGTTTTACAAGCAGTTATTTTAATTTTATCTCCTTTGTAATCAATTCATATTCACCTTTTTCTGAAAAGGTGCTATAGGTTACTCTAATCAGTTTATTGCTAATCTTTTCGAGCATATCTTCTTTTTGAACAGAATCATAGATGTTTCTATTAACAAAAAGAGGTTCAATTAGATTTGGCTTATAGTAATTATTAGCATTTATAACTCTTAAAGCAGAACTTCTCCCTCCAGAAGTATATACACAAATATTATCCGAACCATCATCGTTTAAATCTCCTATATTTGATAGTTCTCCATTTGCAGTGTCTAATGTAATTGGCCAAATCGTTTTATTAGAAAAATGGATTACACTTTTAGCTCCACCAATAAAATCACCATACAATACGTGAAATTCTCCCTCTTCTAATTTGCTTTCATCAATTATATATTCCGAATCCACTAATCTTTGTGGTGTTTCAATCCATGCATATTCCTTTTTACCATCTCCATTAAAATCTCCTGATATTTTTTTATGGTCATCACTTGTACTTTTTTCGGAAATATTTTTATTTGTTATTAAGTCACTTTCAGTAGAGATTTTCCAAGTATCATTTTCTTTTTTTAAAATAAGATAAGATGGATAATCTTTTTCTTCTGAATCAATTGTTACTTTTTTTGTAAAAGATATTTTTATTTCTTCATTTAGTAAGTTTCTTGATAATTCATTAATTCTAACATTTTCTTGTTTAAAAGAATTGAATTTTTTAAATAGTTTTGATTTATCTTTTGTGATATAATTCAATGATTTATTTTGACCATAATAAAAAACATTTTCATTGTAAAGTTTTAAAAGGTTCAGAATATCTTTCTCATTGTGAAATTTATTCCAATTATTTAATATTTCAATTACTTCTGATTTCTCATCATTTTCAGATTGAGAATTAGTACAGTTTGAAAATAAAATCGATAAAATTATTATCAATAGGGCTGAATTTTGTTTCATAGTTTAATTTTCGTTTTAATTGCTTGTAACGGTTACGTATAATATTAGTGGCGCGTTTAAGCACTAATTTAGTAAATAGAAACTTGCCAGCGGAAAATTCCGCAGGAATTTTCCAAGTAAGCTAAAACTAGCCATTAATTTTATGCTTTGTTACCTGCTGGCTTTTATTCATCATCTCTTCTTTTTCTCAAAGCAATTATTTCTAATTCCAAGTCAGATAACGCTATTTTTATATTTTCAGCACGTAATTTTTCGTAAATCTTTTTTCTTTCCTTTTCGGTTGTATTCTTTTCATACAGTTCAGGCGAAGGTGGAAGAGGATTGACAATTGGATATTCAAAACTTCGACTTATTCCGCACATATTTAGACGTAAAAATCCGTCTTCCATATTTCCATATACAATCCATTTCCCATTTTCCTGAACATAAGGACTGCAATATTTCCAATTTTTTCCGATGTAAATATTTCCGATTGAGTCTCCACCATCTAATGATTCCGTTACCTTTATTTTAAATGTCAAATCTGAATCGTTTACTTCAATTACTTCTCCAATAAAAATACATTCGGAATTTTCCAATTCATATTTCTGCCATTCGGAAAGTTTTTTAATCGCACAAGTACAGGCAAAACTTTTCAATGAAATAAGTAGTAAAATTATAACTAAATGTTTTTTCATAGTTTCGATTTTCAGCTTGCAGGTAACTCGTTATATAATAACTTTTATTACTCATATCCTGAAAATATATCAGGATAAAGCAAGTTTTTTGCTCTTGTTACCGCTTAAATATAACTAATTCCCCCTACAAATAATAAAAAATCCCTTACAAGAATATCTATTTGTTAAGACCTTCCAATAAGGGATTTTATTATAAGCTAGAAAGTTTTAATCCTCGTCCATTTCCATTACTAAATTAGCAATAAGCGAGGTCCATCCAGTTTGGTGAGAGGCGCCAAGGCCTTTGCCGCTATCGCCATCAAAAAACTCATAGAAAAAGTGTTCGTTTTTAAAATGTTCGTCTTTTGTAAATACTTGGTCGGCATCCTTAGAATGGTACGGGAATTTACCATCTTCATTAGGTTCAAAAAGTTTAATAAGCCTTTTGGTAAGCTCGTTTGCAATTTCCTTTAAATTTAGCTTGTTGCCAGAGCCTGTAGGGAATTCGTAGGTGTACTCGTCGCCATAAAAGGTATAGTATTTTCGTAACGATTGAATAATCATATAATTTAACGGCATCCAAATTGGTCCGCGCCAATTGGAGTTTCCACCAAACATATTAGATCTGCTTTCGCCAGATTCGTATTGTATTTGATGATGCCCATGATGCTGAAATACAAACGGGTATTTTTCATGGTATTTTGAAAGCGAGCGTATGCCGTAATCTGATAAAAATTCACCTTCATCCAACAAGCGTTTTAATAAATGCTCTAACCTAAAGCCGCGCATAATGGAGAACATAAAATTGCCATCTTCATTGGCTTTTTCTAAATTAGAAATTAAAGAGGCTAAATCGGGTCTTGTTTTAATAATACGGTTGGCACGACGTCTAAAATCTTTTAAATCTTCAAATAGATCTTTGTGTATAATTTCTACGGCAAACATTGGTATTACGCCAACTAAAGAACGCACGCGTAAACGATCGGTGGTGCCATTGTCCATCTCGACCACATCGTAGTAGAAATTATCATCGTCGTCCCAAAGCGAAATGTCTTTTTTACCAATATGGTGCATGGCCCAAGCAATGTTTAAAAAGTGCCTAAAAAAGTTTGCTGCGGCTTCCTCGTACACTTTATTGGTTTCGGCAAGCTCTAAAGATATGCGTAACATATTAATAGAAAACATAGCCATCCAACTGGTAGCATCGGCTTGTTGCATGCGGGTTATGCCTTCGGGCATGTGGTTTCTATCGAAAACCCCAATGTTATCTAGTCCTAAAAAGCCACCTTCAAAAAGGTTGGTGCCGCTTTTATCTTTTTGGTTAACCCACCAAGTGTAATTTATTTGTAGTTTATGGAAGGCTTTCTCTAAAAATGCTGTATCGCCTTTGCCCGTTTTTGCTTTGTCTTTTTCGTAAACTTTCCAAACGGCATAAGAGTGTACAGGCGGATTTACATCACTAAAATTCCACTCGTAAGCTGGAATTTGACCATTAGGATGCATGTAGCTTTCTTCTAAAAATAACAGTAATTGCTGTTTTGCAAAATACGGGTCTATTTCTACAAACGATGCCATATGAAATGCTAAATCCCAAGCGGCATACCATGGGTATTCCCATTTATCGGGCATGGAAATAATATGACGGTTGGTAAGGTGTTGCCAACTGTAATTTCGCATGTTGGTACGTTGTGGCTTGCTTTCTCCAGGGCCACCAAATAGCCATTTAAATACATCGAAATAGTAAAACTGCTTGGTCCATAACAGGCCTGAAAAGGCTTTTCGGGCTAGTTCTTGTCGTTGTTCTGGTAAGTCTTTTTGAATGATGTCGCTATAAAAATCTTCGCACTCTTGTATGCGTTGGTTAAATATAGCATCGAAATCGGTCCACGGATCGTTTAAAGCCTCCTTGCTAAGTCTTACTTTTACGCTTTTTTCTTCGCCGGCTTTTAAATTAAATTTATGCCAAACAGCCATTTTAGAGCCCGTTTTTTTAGGGTTAACTGTTTTTTGGTTGTTTACAACATGCTCATGAATGCCATCTTTAACAAAAGGGACTTCGTTTTTTATATTGTAAATACGTTTGTTATTGGTTTCGTTTTCGCAAAATAACTGCTCGCCGCCTTCGTGGTAAAAATAGTAATCGCCATTTCGTGGGCTACTAGATTGTGCTGCGAATTTATGGGTCGATTTTATACTTGGGCGTTCGTGTTTTACGTTGTGTTTCCAGAAATTCCTAAACCAAAAATGTGGTAACACATGTAAATCGGCTGCTTTATTGCCTCGGTTAACCACGGTAATTTTCATTAAAATATCATCGACACCAGCTTTTGCGTATTCTATAAAACAATCAAAATACGCACTATCTTTAAAGCAACCGGTATCTAAAAGTTCGAATTCGTCTTCGTGTCTGCCGCGAGATGCATTAACGTTTACCAACTCCGAATACGGAAATTTGCTATGCGGATATTTATATAAGTATTTATTGTATGTGTGTGTTGGCGTGGATACTTGATGGAAATATAGCTCTTTAACATCTTCACCGTGGTTACCTTGGTTGTTGGTAAGCCCGAATAAACGCTCTTTTAAAATACTATCGTTTCCGTTCCAAAAAGCAGGTGCTAAACATAAAATTTCTCTAGAATCGCAAAAGCCACCAATGCCTTCTTCTCCCCAGCGGTACGCGTTACTTCTGGCTTTATCGTGGTCTATAAATTCCCAAGATTCGCCATGTTCGCTATAATCTTCGCGTACGGTTCCCCATTGTCTTTCTGCCAAATATGGACCCCATTTTTTCCAGTTTCTGTAATTGTCTGCAACTTCTAGTCGTTGTGCTTCTGGGTTTTTATTAGCCATAAAATAGATATTAATAATTTCTGAAACAATTTAGGTAAAATTATTGCAAGTTTTGGCCAATTGGCGGTCTGTTTTTCAAGTATTATCTATTTGGAATTTTTTGGCGGATTCTGTTGGTATCTCACCAAGAACGCCATTTTTTATTTGTCGAAATGATAATTTTAAATAGAATTTTTAAATGGGATAAGTCTTTAAAACAATGTGTATAAAGTGGTTACAATATGTCCTTTGTTATGCTCTAAAATGTAATCGTCAATTGTTTTTTGGTCTTTAATCTTCAAGAAAAATGGTGCTTCTAGAAGGTTTACACCGCTATTTTTTTTAATACGTATGCCTTGGCCAGAAATAATATCCTTGTTTGGTATAAAGTTGCCATTGGGCAAATGCTCGGTAAGGACTATGTATTTGTAGTTTGTTATTTTCTGGGCTACTTCTAAAATTTCGGCGGTAGATAAATGCTGTAGTACTTGCCTAATTATAAGGCAATCTGCATTAGGAAGTTCGGCTTTACAAATATCTAAGCATGCAAACTCTAGGTTTTCGGCTTTAAACGTGTTTTGGTTTCGTATAATAAGGTTTTCAACAATATCAATACCTGTATAGTGTTTAGTATGCGGATAAATATGTTTGCCAATATTAAAATCGCCACAGCCTAAATCGCACACCACTAAAGGTGTGTTGTGTGTTTTTAAAAAGCCAATAATAGCGTGTAAATATGGTGTTGTAATATTAGGGTCGTGCGAGCCGAATCCTGAATAAAACGCGGTGGTTTCGCCACCCCAAAGGTTGAGCTCATAAATCTGACTCATAGCATCTTTAGTAGGCCATGGTGTTTTTGCTTTTTTTGGCATGGGTTCAGATTAAGAATTTATTAAAAACCTATTGCTGTAACTTACTAAACAAGTCCCAAGTTACCACGCCGCAACTAACCGAAATATTTAATGAGTGTTTTGTGCCATATTGGGGTATTTCAATAACAAAATCGCTTTTATCTACCACATTTTGCGCCACGCCTTTTACCTCGTTACCAAAAACTAAAGCGTATTTGGTGTGGGCTTCGGTTTTAAAATCGTGTAGCATAATGGCGTTTTCGGCTTGCTCGATGGCGCATATTTTAATGTTATCGGCCTGTAGTTTTTCAACTATATCTAAAGTGTTTTCAACATATTCCCAATCTACAGTATCTGTGCTACCTAATGCCGTTTTATGTATATCCTTGTGTGGTGGTTTCGCAGTAATGCCACAGAGGTAAATTTTTTCAATTAAAAAAGCATCGCTCGTTCTAAAAACCGAGCCAATATTGTTTAAGCTTCTAATATTATCTAGTACAATAATTAATGGTGTTTTTTCAGCCTCTTTAAAAGCATCAACACTTAATCTATCTAACTCACTATTTTTTAGTTTCCGCATGTTTTATTTTATTATTTCCGCGAAAGCGAAAATCTTATTGATCTTTATTTTTTATTAAATTGGGCGTTACCGCAGGGGTCGGGCTTTCCGATACAAGTCCTCGCACTTCCTTCGTCAGGCTGTGGGCTTTCCACTGCAATCCCTAACGCGCCACGGTTATGTGCTTACTCAAAACTAAAAACAAGGTCGTTTAACTTAGTGTTATCCAATAAAAATACAGGAATCCATATATGCCAAACCACAAACCTGTTTTTGTGAACAAGTACCAATAACTTCTATGCTTTCCGCTTTAAAAAAAATAGAATAATAATTACATTAGCAAACTTACTAAAACAGAAAACCATTGGCAACAAAAAGTAAAAAAGTAACCCCGTTAATGAAACAATACAATGCCATAAAAGCAAAGTATCCAGATGCTTTATTGTTGTTTCGTGTGGGCGATTTTTACGAAACTTTTGGTAGCGATGCGGTTAAAACGGCAAATATATTAGGCATTATTTTAACCAAGCGTGGTGCCGGTAGCGAAAGCGAAATTGAGTTAGCAGGGTTTCCGCATCACTCATTAAATACCTATTTACCAAAATTGGTAAAAGCGGGCGAGCGTGTTGCTATTTGCGACCAGTTAGAAGATCCTAAACAAACCAAAAACATTGTAAAGCGTGGTGTTACAGAGTTGGTAACGCCTGGAGTTGCTTTAAACGATGAGGTTTTAGTCTCTAAATCTAACAACTTTTTGTGTTCGGTTTATTTCGATAAAAAATATATAGGGATATCCTTTTTAGATATTTCTACGGGCGAGTTTTTAACATCGCAAGGTAATGCGGAGTATATTGATAAGTTACTCCAAAATTTTAGCCCAAGCGAGGTTTTAGTGTCCAAACAAAAGCGCAGCTTGTTTAATAAAACTTTTGGCGAAGATTTTCATACCTTTTATTTAGAAGATTGGGTGTACCAAACCGATTATGCCTACGAAACTTTAACCAAACACTTTGATACTAAGACCTTAAAAGGCTTTGGTATTGAAGATTTATACGAAGGTATTATTGCATCGGGTTCTATACTGCATTATTTAGGAGAAACTCAGCATCATAAATTACAACATATCACTTCTATTTCTAGAATTGCCGAAGATGATTATGTGTGGATGGATAGGTTTACCATAAGAAATTTAGAACTTTATAACTCTACAAATAACAACGCGGTAACGCTTTTAAATGTTATTGATAAAACCATTTCGCCTATGGGCGGAAGGTTGTTAAAACGTTGGTTGGCGCTTCCTTTAAAAAATGTTGAAAAAATAAAACAACGCCACGAGGTGGTTAGTTTTTTAACTAAAGAAGATGCTGTACATCAAAACATTCAAAACCATATTAAGCAAATTGGCGATTTAGAGCGTTTAATTTCTAAAACAGCTACAGGTAAGGTGAATCCGCGAGAGGTAATTCAACTTAAAAACTCCTTAGAAGCTATTGTGCCCATTAAAGAGCTGGCTTCAAATTGCGATAATGAGTCCCTAAAAATTATTGGAGATACCTTACAAAGTTGTCAGGTATTGCGCGAAAAAATTAAGGAAACCGTTAATGAAGATGCGCCTGTAAATGTTTTAAAAGGAAATAGTATTGCGCCTGGTTTTTCGGCCGAATTGGATGAGTTAAGAGGTTTGTCTAAATCCGGAAAAGACTATTTAGATAGTATGTTAGAGCGCGAAAGTGAACGCACCGGAATAACATCGCTAAAAATAGCATCCAATAACGTTTTTGGTTATTATATAGAAGTTAGAAACACCCATAAAGATAAAGTTCCAGAAGAATGGATACGTAAACAAACTTTAGTAAATGCAGAGCGTTACATTACCGAAGAACTTAAAGAATACGAAGCCAAAATATTAGGTGCCGAAGATAGAATACAAGCCATAGAGCAGGAGTTGTTTGCTAAATTGGTAACTTGGTTAAACCAATATATAAAGCCTGTACAGCAAAATGCTTTTTTAATAGGGCAAATAGATTGTTTGTGTGGGTTTGCACAATTGGCAAAAGATAATAATTACATATACCCAACGCTCGATAATTCCTTCGATTTAGAAATTAAAGAGGGGCGACACCCAGTTATTGAAAAGCAATTACCAATAGGCGAAGCGTATATTGCTAACGATGTGTTTTTGGATAGAACGGGGCAACAAATTATTATGATTACGGGTCCGAATATGTCTGGTAAATCGGCCATATTACGTCAAACCGCCTTAATCGTGTTATTGGCTCAAATAGGAAGTTTTGTGCCTGCTAAAGAAGCTAGAATAGGATTGGTTGATAAAATTTTTACTAGAGTTGGTGCTAGCGATAATATATCGATGGGCGAATCTACATTTATGGTAGAAATGAATGAAACCGCATCTATTCTTAATAATATCTCAGATAGAAGTTTGGTTTTACTTGATGAAATTGGTCGAGGCACAAGTACTTACGATGGTATTTCTATAGCATGGGCTATTAGCGAATATTTACATGAGCATCCTGCAAAACCAAAAACCTTATTTGCAACGCACTACCATGAGCTTAATGAAATGAGTGAAACTTTTGGGCGCATAAAAAACTTTAATGTGTCTGTAAAAGAGTTAAAAGACAATGTTTTGTTTTTAAGAAAATTGGTTGAAGGCGGAAGTGCGCATAGTTTTGGAATTCATGTGGCAAAAATGGCTGGTATGCCACAGCAAGTTTTGCATCGCGCTAACAAAATTTTGAAGAAATTAGAGCAGTCGCATTCCAGCGAAGAGCTTACCGATAAGGTAAAAACGATAAATGACGACATGCAACTCAGTTTTTTTAATTTAGACGACCCATTGTTGGAAAATATTAAAGAAGAAATATTACACATTGATATTGATACACTTACGCCTGTAGAAGCGCTTATGAAATTGAATGAAATTAAGCGAATGTTGTTCAAAAAAAAGCAGGCTTAAAATTTTTTTAATTTATTTTAGCAAAACGCTTTGGTATTCCTAGAAATATTTTAAATTTGCATCCGCAATAGCAATATTGCACGTTCATTAAAATGACTGCGAAAGTAGCTCAGGGGTAGAGCATCACCTTGCCAAGGTGGGGGTCGCGGGTTCAAATCCCGTCTTTCGCTCTGAAACTTTCTTAAAATATACCAATGCTGAAGTGGTGGAATTGGTAGACACGTTGGACTTAAAATCCAATGTCCATTAGGACGTACGGGTTCAAGTCCCGTCTTCAGTACTAAGCCTTATCTTTTATTAGATGAGGCTTTTTTTATTTAGCTACTTTAAGGAAACTATGTCCTTATTTTTTAAGTTGCTCAATAGCCTTCTTTACATCTGTTTCTGGAAGTTTACAGGCGCCATCAACACATACAAAACTATAGGTTACATCTGGGCTATATCTATTTTTTAGTAAAGCCATATCGCTTTCTTGCGTTGAACCCGCTATCAAAATATTTGGTAGATAGTAACTGTTTAATGTTTTTAGTTGGTCCTTGGCGTTCTTTCCCGAAATAACAAACTCATAATGCTTAAAAGTTAAATTTGCCATGAAGTCCATCCAATTCGGGTAGGCTGGAGCTGCTTCTGTAATATTGGGTTTTAAATTATTCAGCATTTGATGCGCCATATTTTTATAATCCAAGTTGTCATAAAAATGACTTAATTTAAAAAGGTTTTTTGCTAAAACGGAATTGGACGAAGGAATGGCCTTGTCTATAATATCGGTCTTTCTAACTATTAAAGAGTCATCTTCATTGGAAGTGAAAAAGAACATACCGCTGCTAGAATCAAAAAAATGATTAATGGTGTATGTCATTAATGCATTGGCGTTATGTAGCCACTTTTCGTTAAATGTTACTTGGTATAAGGCAATGTAAGCTTCAATAACAAAAGCATAATCTTCAGCATAGGCATCAATAATACTTTTGTTGTTAATATGGGTTCTGTAAAGACTACCATCGGGCTTTAGTTGTTGGTTCTCTAAAAATTCAGCATTTTTTATAGCTATTTCTAGGTAATGTGGCTTATTAAAAACGCGGTAAGCATCAACATACGCTTTTAGCATTAATGCATTCCATGAGGTTAGTGCCTTTTTATCGACATTGGGTTTATCTCTTTTATCTCTGGCTTCAGCCAAAGTTGTCGTCCAATCTTTAATGTTGTTTTGTAATTCAGAAACCGATATGTTGTTTGATTTTGCAAACGTTTCATCCGATTGATTTCTATAAAGCACATATTTGTCATGTTCCCAAAGCCCTAAATTGTTAATGTTGTAATAGGATTCAAATAAGCTGTAGTTATTTGTTATTAACTCTTTAAGTTCTGCTTTGGTCCATGTGTAATAATGGCCTTCTCCCGATATGCCATGTTCATTTTTGCTATCGGCATTTAAAGAAGAATAAAATGCACCATTCTCATGCATTAATTCACGCTCTACAAAGTTTAGGCTCTCAGCAACGACCTGTTTGTAAGCGTCATTTTTAGTAATAAGATAGGCATCAGAATATAAGCTTACTAATTGCGCGTTATCATAAAGCATTTTTTCAAAATGAGGTACATGCCAATCTTTATCGACAGTGTACCTAGAAAAACCACCACCAACTTGGTCGTAAAGTCCACCGTAAGCCATTTTTGTTAATGTGGTGTTTACATAGTTTCTAAGTAAGGTATCATCTGTATGAAAGCTATACCTCAATAAGCTATTTAAACTGTTCGGTTTCGGGAATTTTTGACCTCCCATTTCGCCGCCATTTTTAAAATCTAGTATCGATTTCCAATCATTTATAGCAGCATGCATTTCATCTAAATTAAAAGCTTCAAAGGCTTTATTCACTTTAATTAAGTTTGAATCTTTCATGCCTGCTTCAAGTTTTTCGGCAAAACTTATCATCTTTTCCGGGTTCTCCTTATACATGCTCGATAGCTTTTTTAAGACTTGCATCCACTCGTCCTTTGTAAAATAAGTGCCTGCAAAAATCGGTCGGCCATCTGGTAAACAAATACTGTTTAGTGGCCAGCCGCCACTACCCGTCATAAGCTCCAAAGCGCTCATGTAAATTTGATCTATATCTGGGCGTTCTTCACGATCTACTTTTATATTAATAAAATGTTCATTCATCATTTTAGCAACAGAGTCGTTTTCGAAACTTTCGGCTTCCATAACGTGGCACCAATGGCACGACGAATAACCTACAGATACAATTATTAGTTTGTTTTGCTCTTTGGCTTGTTCTAACGCTTCAGAGTTCCATGCGTTCCAATTTACTGGATTGTGGGCATGTTGTAAAAGGTACGGGCTTGTTTCGTTTACTAGTGCATTGGTAAACTTGTGTTTTTTAGTTGACGATTCATTTTTACAACCAATAAAACCAATTATAAGAAGTAGGAATAAAAATTTAAATACAGGTTTCATTAGCTAAGTAAAATGTAGTGGTTAGAAAAAAATAGAATCTATTTTAAAAAATAAGATGTTATAAAAATATGCATTTTAGTACTAATACATATTTAAAATAAAAACAACTTATCCCAAAAACCTATATATAGCACCATTTGTTATATAAGATGCTTGATTTGTTACAAACCCAATTTTAGCATAAATATATTTTTGTGACGTATTAATTTAAAATTTATTTCAATTGTATAATTTAGGAATAGACATAGGAAGTTCTTCCATAAAAGCAGCATTAGTTGAGGTAGAATCTGGTAAGAGTTTAGGTGTTGTACAAGAGCCAAAAGAAGAAATGGGCATGTTTGCTCAAAAAAATGGTTGGGCAGAACAAAAACCAAACGATTGGTGGTTGCATATTTGTAATGCCATTACGGCACTAAAAAAACAATATAATGTAAGCAGAACCCAAATTAAAGGTATAGGTATATCGTACCAAATGCACGGCCTTGTTTTGGTCGATAAAGATGGTAATCCGCTTAGAAAAAGCATTATTTGGTGCGATAGTAGAGCTGTAGATATTGGCCATAAAGCATTTAACGAACTTGGTGCCGAAACATGCACCTCAAGTCTATTAAACTCACCAGCTAATTTTACCGCTTCAAAATTAAAATGGGTAAAAGAGAATGAGCCCGATGTTTATAGCAAGATTCATAAATTCATGCTCCCAGGC
The DNA here is from genome assembly GCF_014202225.1 of Algibacter amylolyticus. GTDB lineage: Bacteria > Bacteroidota > Bacteroidia > Flavobacteriales > Flavobacteriaceae > Algibacter_B > Algibacter_B amylolyticus. The sequence continues at coordinate 341,314 of NZ_JACHGE010000004.1, read as the reverse complement.
GATTATATCGCCTATAAGTTTTCAGATAAAATAAACACCACCATTTCTGGATTGTCTGAAGGGATTTTTTGGGATTTTAAAAACGATAGTGTAGCCGATTTTCTTTTAGATTATTATGGTATCGAAAAAGCCTTCGTTCCAGATATTGTGGACACCTTCGGGGTGCAATCTGTAGTCGATAAAAAAGGCGAAGCAGAAAGTGGTATAGCCGCAGGAACACCCATATATTATCGAGCTGGCGACCAACCTAATAACGCCTTATCGTTAAACGTGTTTAATCCAGGCGAAGTTGCAGCAACTGGTGGTACATCGGGTGTGGTGTATGCCGTAACCGATAATTTATCAGGAAAGGAAAGTACACGAGTAAACAATTTTGCACACGTAAATTATACAAAATCTAATCCAAGAATAGGCAAATTACTCAATATAAACGGGGCAGGTATCCAATACCGTTGGTTACTTAATAATCTTGCGGTTAGCTCTTACGAAGCAATGAATAATCTAGCCTCCGAAATCCCAATAGGGTCCGATGGTGTGTGCTTAATTCCCTTCGGAAACGGTGCCGAACGCATGCTAAATAACCAAGAAATTGGCACGCGTATCGTTAACATGAACTTGAACAATCATCACAAAGGACATATATGTCGTGCAGCGCTAGAAGGCATCGCGTTTTCATTCGTTTACGGTATGGAAATCCTAAAGTCCGATGGCATCAAACCAAGCGTCATTCGTGCCGGAAACGATAATTTATTCCGCTCAGAAATATTTGCAAACACAGTGGCAACGCTAATACAGCAAGAAATTGAGATTTACAATACCACCGGCGCTATAGGTGCGGCACGGGCGGCAAACTTGCATAACGGCGATTTCGAAGCCTTCGGAAAAACCATTATGGACAACGACCACGTCATGACGTTCATGCCTTTTAAAGATAAGCAACCCTATTTGGAAGCCTTCAATAACTGGAAAAAAGAACTAAATCTCATATTAAATAAATAAGAGTTGGTGGGCGTTACCACAAGGGGCGGGCTTTCACTACTCGCTCCCTCCTAAAAAGTCGGGGAGCTCAAACAGACCGTTCAATCCCTAACGCGGGTGCAGAACTAAAAACAATAAAGCAAATTAATAATTACATATAAACACATATCATTATGGCAGCAAAAGAATATTTTAAAGGTATAAACAATATTAAATTTGAAGGTAAAGAATCAGATAATCCATTAGCATTTAAATACTATAACCCAGACCAAGTTGTAGCAGGAAAAACCATGAAAGAATGGTTTAAATTCTCTATTGCATACTGGCATACCTTCTGTGGTCAAGGCTCAGATCCATTCGGACCAGGAACACAAAAATTCGCTTGGGATCAATCATCAGATCCAATTCAAGCAGCAAAAGATAAAGCCGATGCAGCCTTCGAATTTATAGGTAAAATGGGCTTCGATTATTTCTGTTTCCACGATTTCGATTTAATTCAAGAAGGTGCAACTTTTGCAGAATCTGAAGCACGTTTAGAAACCATTACCGATTATATAAAAGGCAAGCAAGCCGAAAGTGGCGTTAAGTTATTATGGGGAACAGCAAACTGTTTCTCTAACCCACGTTACATGAATGGTGCGTCTACCAATCCAGATTTCGATGTGGTAGCAAGAGCAGGCGGGCAAGTTAAATTGGCTATCGATGCTACTATAAAATTAGGTGGCGAAAACTACGTGTTCTGGGGTGGTCGCGAAGGATATATGTCTTTATTAAATACAGATATGGGACGCGAGTTAGACCACATGGGACAGTTTTTAACCATGGCAAGAGACTATGCTAGAGCCCAAGGTTTTAAAGGAAACTTCTTTATTGAGCCAAAACCAATGGAGCCATCAAAGCACCAATACGATTTCGATTCGGCTACAGCTATAGGATTCTTAAGAGAACATGGTTTAGATAAAGATTTTAAAATCAATATTGAAGTAAACCACGCTACTTTAGCGCAACACACCTTCCAACACGAAATTGAAACTGCAGCAAAAGCAGGCATGTTAGGAAGTTTAGATGCTAACCGTGGCGATTACCAAAATGGTTGGGATACCGATCAATTTCCAAACAACATTCAAGAAACAACCGAGGCTATGTTAGTATTCCTAAAAGCAGGAGGTTTACAAGGTGGAGGTGTTAATTTCGATGCTAAAATTAGAAGAAACTCAACCGATATGGAAGATGTTTTCTACGCGCACATTGGTGGAGCAGATACTTTTGCTAGAGCTTTATTAATCGCCGATAAAATTATAACAAATTCTTCTTACGATACATTAAGAACAGAGCGCTACAGCTCATTCGATTCAGGAAAAGGAAAAGATTTCGAAAACGGAAAATTAGGCTTACAAGACTTGTACAAACTAGCTCAAGAAAACGGCGAGTTAAAACTACAAAGCGGTAAACAAGAGTTGTTCGAGAATATTATTAATCAATACATATAATACGCTTTCAATTTATATAAATAATGAACAAGCAAATAGATCAACAAGCAGCAGATAATATTAGAGCCTTAGCAGTAGCTATGGTAGAAAAGGCAAATTCTGGTCACCCAGGAGGTCCAATGGGTGGTGCAGATTTTATGCACATTCTATATTCAGAGTTTTTCAATTACGATCCTTCGGATATGACATGGCCATTTAGAGATCGTTTCTTTATGGATGCAGGGCATTTATCTACCTTATTGTATGCGCAATATTACCTGTTAGGAAACTATGCTAAAGAGGATGTTGCTAATTTTAGGCAATGGGGTTCTATTACTCCAGGGCACCCAGAAGTGGATGTGGCTAGAGGTATAGAAAATACTTCAGGACCTTTAGGACAAGGACATACTATGGGTGTTGGAGCGGCCATTGCAGCTAAGTTTTTACAAGCACGTTTTGGCGATTGGATGAATCATAAGGTATATGGTTTTATTTCCGATGGTGGAATTCAAGAAGAAATATCTCAGGGTGCAGGGCGAATTGCAGGCCATTTAGGTTTAAGTAATTTTATTATGTTTTTCGATTCTAACGATATACAGCTGTCCACGTCTACCGACGAGGTTACTAGCGAAGATACTGCCATGAAGTACGAAGCATGGGGATGGAAAGTCGTTACTATCGATGCGCACAACCACGATGCCATTAGAAAAGCATTAACCGATGCTAATAATGAAACCGAAAAACCAACCCTAATTATTGGTAAAACAATAATGGGGAAAGGATGTGTTGCTGCCGATGGTAGTATGTTTGAAGGGCATTGCGAACTTCATGGTCAGCCTATAGGTCATACCGGAGCAGATTATAAAAAAACCTTATTAAATTTAGGGGCAAATCCAGAATCCCCGTTCGATATTTTTAATGATGTTAATGCATTTTATAAGGATGTAATAGCAGCTAAAACAGCGCAAGCAGCAAATAAGAAAGCAGAAATTAATGCATGGAGACAAGAAAATTCGGATTTAGCTAAAAAATTAGATTTCTTTTTATCAGGAGAACTACCAGAACTAGATTTTGAGTCTATTGTTCATAAAGCAGGATTAGCCTCTAGAGCAGCATCTTCAGGTGTACTTGGTTATTTAGCCGAACATGTAGAAAACATGATTGTGTCTTCTGCCGATTTATCAAACAGCGATAAAACCGATGGCTTTTTAAAGAAAACACATGCTATTAAAAAAGGCGATTTTACAGGATCATTTTTGCAAGCTGGTGTTGCCGAATTAACTATGGCTTGTATTGCTAATGGTATTGCTTTGCACGGTGGTATTATACCGGTAGTGGCAACTTTCTTTGTGTTTTCAGATTATATGAAACCAGCCATTCGCTTAAGTGGTATTCAAGAATTAGGCGTAAAATATGTTTGGACGCATGATGCCTTTAGAGTGGGAGAAGACGGGCCAACTCACCAACCTGTAGAGCAGGAAGCACAAATTAGGTTGTTAGAAAAGCTTAAAAACCATAGCGGAAAACCAAGTTTCTTGGCGTTACGTCCTGCAGATTCAGCAGAAACGAGTGTCGCTTGGAAAATGGCGTTGGAAAACAAAAACACACCAACGGGCTTAATCTTATCTAGACAAGGCATTAAAGATTTACCAACAAAAGGAAGTTCAAGATATAATGATGCTTTAGCAGCCGAAAAAGGCGGTTATTTAATTAAAGCTGCTGAAAACCCAGACGTAGTTTTAATCGCTAATGGTTCAGAAGTTGCTACATTGGTTGAAGCAGCAGAAATTTTAGAATCTGAAAACGGATTAAAAGTTAGTATTGCTTCAATAATTTCAGAAGGCCTTTTCAAATTACAGTCTAAAGCCTATCAAAACAGCGTGATTCCTAAAAATAAACCATTATTTGGTTTAACAGCAGGATTGCCAGTAAACTTAGAAGGATTGGTTGGCGACAATGGTAAAGTGTTTGGGTTAGAGCATTTTGGTTATTCGGCACCAGCCACTGTGCTAGATGATGAATTTGGTTTTACAGGCATAAAAGTAAGTAAACAAATATTAGAATATTTAAAAACAGTATAATACAATACATATGAAATTTTTTATAGATACAGCAAACCTCGATGATATTGCAGAAGCTCAAGCACTAGGAGTTTTAGATGGTGTTACTACAAACCCATCATTAATGGCGAAAGAAGGGATTACGGGAGCAGATAATATTATAGCTCATTACAAAAAGATATGCGATATTGTTGATGGAGATGTAAGTGCAGAGGTTATTTCTACCGATTTTGAAGGTATGGTAAAAGAAGGTGAGGCTTTAGCAGCGTTACACCCTCAAATAGTAGTAAAAATACCTATGATAGCAGACGGTGTAAAAGCCTGCAAGTATTTTTCAGATAAAGGTATAAGAACCAATGTAACCCTTATATTTTCTCCAGGACAAGCCTTATTAGCAGCCAAAGCAGGTGCCACTTATATGTCCCCATTTTTAGGGCGTTTAGATGATATTTCTACCGATGGATTACAACTTATTGCAGAAATAAGACATATTTACGATAACTATGGTTTTGAAACACAAATTTTAGCAGCATCGGTAAGAAACACTATGCATGTTATTAATTGTGCTAAATTAGGTAGTGATGTTATGACGGGGCCATTATCTTCCATAACAGGATTATTAAAACACCCTTTAACCGATAGCGGATTAGCTAAATTTTTAGAAGATTATAAGAAGGGCAATGCGTAGGAAGTAACATTTTAAATATATACTTTTATAAAGATATTATAAAAGATCAACTAAATTTCGGGGAATTTAAATTAATTCTCCGAAATTTAAAGTTATAAAACGAACCAAAACTAAAACCAAACTAAATACAATGAAAACCCTAACTGTACTTTTGTTTTTTATTTCACAACTCACTTTTTCCCAATACAAAGAGGTTAAAGTAGATGGAACATTTAAAAAATGGCAAAAAGTAACTTTAAGTTTTACTGGCGATACTTTTAATGAGAGTCAAGAAGTTAATCCCTACTTAAATTACAGACTTAATGTTGTTTTTAAACATAAAAACAAAACGTATATAGTTCCTGGTTTTTATGCTGCCGATGGTAATGCAGCCGAAACAAGCGCCAAAACCGGTAAGGTTTGGCAAGTACGATTTATGCCAGATGAGGTTGGTACTTGGACCTACCAAGTATCCTTTAGAAAAGGAGAAAATATAGCCGTAAATGATGATATAAATGCAGGTGAACCTGTTGCTTTTGATGCTTTAAAAGGTGATTTTGAAATTACAAATCCAGATGAAGGCGACAAAGGCAGGTTGCAATATACAGGCGACAGATATTTGCACTATGCCGAAACCAACACGCCCTTTTTAAAAGGCGGTACAGATAGCCCTGAAAACTTTTTAGGCTATTACGAGTTCGATCAAACACCAGATAAGCACAGGTACGAGCCACACGCTCAAGATTGGAGAAAAGGAGATCCTACGTGGCAAAACGGCAAAGGGAAAAACATTATTGGTGCATTAAATTATTTAGCTTCAAAAGGCATGAATTCGGTTTATTTTTTAACCATGAATGTGCAAGGCGATGGTAAAGATGTTTGGCCATGGACCGATGAAAATGAGCGTTATCGTTTTGATTGTAGTAAGTTAGACCAATGGGAGCTTGTTTTCGATCACATGGATGCGCTAGGGTTAATGCTTCATATAGTAACTCAAGAAACAGAAAACGAGCTGTTAATGGATATTGGTGAACTTGGTGTACAACGAAAATTGTATTACCGAGAGTTAATCGCAAGGTTTTCTCATCATTTAGCAATAACGTGGAATTTAGGAGAAGAAAATGGCCCTGTGCATTGGTCGCCAAAAGGACAAAATGATAGCGATAGAAAAGCTATGGCTAAGTATCTTAAAACTCATGATCCTTATAAGAATTTAGTGGTGTTGCATACACATTCCTTACCAGAAGAGCAGGATTTGTATTTAAATCCATTACTAGGTTATCCGTTTTTAGATGGCCCTTCAATCCAAACGCACAAACCCGATTTAATTCACGATATAACCAAAAATTGGATTAACGAATCTCAAAAAAATGGTAGAAATTGGGTTGTAAATCAAGATGAAATAGGTCCTGCCGATACAGGTGCAAAACCAGATAAAGACGATCCTAACCACGATGACATTAGACATCGCGTACTATGGGCAAATTTAATGGCCGGAGGTGCTGGTGTAGAGTGGTATTTTGGATACAAATTTGATCATAACGATTTAAATTGCGAAGATTGGCGTTCTAGAGATGGTGTTTGGAATCAAACAAGATATGCTTTGGACTTTTTTCAGAACTATTTGCCTTTTTCAGAAATGCAATCGGCCGATGGTTTAACCGATAATCCAAACGATTTTGTTTTTGCAAAAAATGATGATACTTACGCCATTTATTTACCAGAAGTAAAAGAAACAAAAATCAACTTATTTGGTTCTAAAAACACGTTTCAAGTAAAATGGTATAACCCAAGAACCGGTGGAGACTTACAAAACGGAAGTGTTAAAACTATAGAAGGTGGTCAAAAGGCGGATATTGGGTTTCCGCCAAATAAAGAAAAAGATTGGGTCGCGTTGTTAAGCTTAAAACGTAAAACAAAAAAAGGCGCTTTAAACACAAAAAAAGAGGTAGTAACCTTAAATGCTTTAACAGATTTTGAAATAGAAACAAATCAAAACAAAGCGGTATACTATAAAGATAAATCTAACGGTGTTTTTGCTATTAATGCTGCAGATAAAGCACAACGCTCTAAGTATGCGTATGCAACCACAAGGTTTAATGGGGTATCTGGTTTGTATGATTTGGCGTTTATTTCAATGGCCGAGAATGATGGTGAATCGGAATACCTTATTTTAAAAAATGGTAGTGTTATAAGCGAGGTAACAAACCCTGAAACAGATAAAACATTTGCAGAAGCACGTTATAATTTAGGCAGATTTTTTATTGCAGAGCATGATATTATACAAATAGCATCTAAGGCTGTTACAAATAAAAAAATACCTGAAAACGATGAAACAGCCTGGTCTAGAGGCCGATGGAGTCGTTTAGTTTTAACACCCGAAGGTATGGTAACTAACGAGATGTTGCAAGCTGAAACTGCTTTTACAGAAAAAGATGGGGTGTTAGAAATTGAGGCAGAGAATTTTCATTACAATTCAAAAAACGGAACAAACAGAACGTGGATTATTAAAACGGCTAAAGAGAAAACAGACCAAAGTAAAACCGCAAGCTCTAATACATATATTGAGGCCTTTCCGGATACACGCGTTACGCATGACGATGTTTTAATTACAGGCGATAACTTTTTTCCTTTGCCAGGTATTGGAGGTTTGGTTTCGTATAAAATAAACGTTAGTACAGCTGGCCGTTACTATGTTTGGGTAAGTGCTTATTCTAATGGTACCGAAGATAATGGAGTGCATGTTGGCATAAATAATACGTGGCCAGAAAGTGGTGCACGTATGCAATGGTGCGAGGGTAAAAATAAATGGACGTGGTCCTCGGCACAACGAGATCCAGATAACCATTGTGGAACGCCAAAAACCATATTTTTGGACCTCGAAGAAGGAACGTCTATTTTATCTTTCTCCATGCGTGAAGATGGTTTTAAAATGGATAGAATTATTCTAACAAAAGATATTAACTTTAGTCCTAAATAAAATTGTAATACTATGCAGCTAACTAGAAGTATTAATCTTTTATTACTTATAGGTTTTGTTTTTACCCTTAATTTTTGGGCACAATCGCCTACTCAAGATTTTAATTTTGTTAATATAAGAGAAGGCATTTCTAAAGTGGGTATTTATTCTATAACTCAAGATCATCATGGGTTTATGTGGATTTGCACTAACGGTTCTGGTTTGTATAAGTTTGATGGCATTGATTATACGTCGTATAAATTTAAAGTTGAAGACTCTACGTCATTACGAAGCAATCTTGTTTTTTCGTCGTATTTAGATAAAGAAAACCGACTATGGATTGGTACAGAAGATGGTTTAAATCTATACAATAGAGATTTAGATCAGTTTGAAAAAATACCTGTTGGTGATACTAACGAAATTGGTATTTCTGTGCTAAGTATAACTGAAGATAATCGTGGAAACCTTTTAATTGGCACTAGAGCTTTAGGTTTATTTCTTCTTAATTTAGAAACTCGCGAGGTTGTTCGCGTAGTTAATAGAAATCGTTATCCCGCTATAAATGCTATAGAAATATGTAACGAAACCGTCTTTTTAGGAACTAGTGTTGGCCTTCGAGTGCTAGATTATTCTAATAATAAAATTAGAAGACCTCAAAACGATAGCGACGCAAATTTTAATTTACCTATACAAACCTTAAAACGCTCTGCAAGCAATCATTTGTGGGCAGGAACTTACGGTAATGGTGTTTTTAAATATCAGACGGAAGACGATACCATTACAGAGGTTTCAAATTTTGAAATAAGTAATAAGCGGATACTAGCAATGATTCAATTGCCAGACCATTCCATATTAGTTGGTTCAGAAAATGATGGCCTTTTTCATTTAAATGATAATGGCTCGCTTATAAAAAGATATGTATACAATAAAAGAGACGAAAATAGTATTCGGTCTAACTCTATTTGGTCTTTATTTCTAGATAAGGAAGAGCGTATATGGCTAGGGTACTACAATAGTGGTGTGGCTGTAAGCGATAAACTCTTTGATAAATTTGCTAACATAGAAAGTTTAACAAGTAATGTAAATTCATTGCAAACGGGCTCTGTAACCGGTATAGTAAAGGACCGTAATAATAAAATATGGGTCTCTATGGATGGTGGAGGTATCGATATTATAGATACTAAAAGCTTAAATTTTAAGCATGTAAATATTTCTAATACGAAGCATTATTCGGGCTTAACGAGTAATTATATACAAACTGTTTTTATAGATAGCAAAGAAAATATTTGGGCAGGAAGTTGGGATAATGGCTTTTATGTGCTTAAAAAGGGCGAAAACAAATTTAAGCATGTAAACGTAGAAAACTCCAATGGAAGCCTAGTTTCTAACGCTATACTATCTATAACAGAGGATCAGGATGGTATTATATGGATAGGTTCGTTTTATACCGGTATATATGCCTATAACCCAGAAACGGATACGCTTAAAAATTATGCTTCTGAGGCATTCGAAAGCATTTCAACTACCGATGTTAGAAAAATTTTGGTAGATAACGATAATACCATTTGGTTTGGTACTACCGATGGCTTATTTAAAATTATTAAAGGTGAAAATGAGACCTTAACCCTTACTTCGTTAGAAGAGGAAATGTCTCAAGCGCCTAATAATCAAAAAAGTGCTAATCATGTTTTGTCCTTGTTTCAATGTTCTAACCAATATATTTGGATTGGGACACGAGGAGCAGGACTTTGCAGATACAACAAGAAAACTAACGAGTTTAAATGGTATAACAAAATCACAGGGTTACAAGAAGAAAATGTAACTGGAATTATTGAAGACGACGCTGGTGCTATTTGGATATCGGGAAACTCGGGGATTTCAAAAATAAATATGGAATCAAATGAAGTAACAAGTTATACTTCTAACGACGGGCTACTGTCCGACGATTTTAACTTTAACGCCACCTTAAAAGATGAAGATGGTGTGCTTTACTTTGGTAATTACAAGGGTATAGATTATTTCCATCCAGAGAAGTTAGAGGTAAATTCGAGTGTGCCTTCTCTGTATTTAACGGGGTTAAAAATTTTTAATAAAGATGTTGTTCCAAACCAAGAAAATAGTCCACTTACCAAGGTTATTACCGAAACTAAAAGTTTAGAATTTAATTATCAGCAAACGGTATTCACTATTGAGTATACTGGGATTAATTATACACGACCAGAAAAAAATCAATATGCTTATTATTTAGAAGGCTTTGAAGAATCTTGGAATTATGTTAGTGATTTACAAAGTGCTACGTATACAAATCTTGATTATGGCGATTATACTTTTAAATTAAAAGCAGCAAATAATGATGGCGTGTGGAACGAAACGCCACTAGAACTTAAAATAACCATGTTGCCGCCATGGTGGAAAACAAATGTCGCTATGCTGTGCTATATTGCCTTATTTTTTATGGGTGTATATCTTTTAAATAGAATGACGCAAAGTCGTATAAAAGAGAAAGAAGCTATAAGAAATGAGCGTATACAGCGTGCACAAGAAGACCAGTTAAATGAGAAGAAAATTCAGTTTTTCACCAATATTTCTCATGAGTTTAGAACGCCGCTAACATTAATAATCAATCCGCTGCAAGACATTCTTCGCGATACCAATTTAACGCTTCCGTTTACGGTTAAAGATAAACTAGATGTTATTTACAGAAATACCGATAGGCTTTACAGAATGATAAACGAGCTTATGGATTTTAGAAAACTGGAACTGGATAAAGTTAATATTAGAGCTTCAGAATTTAATCTTGTTAGTTTAACAAAAGATGTGGTTGCTTTTTTTAAGGAAGAAGCTTCTAGCCGTAACATCTATCTTTCCATGGATGCCGATGTGCCCGATTTACCAATTTGGGCAGATGCTAGTATGTTGGAAAAAATCATCTTCAATATTATGTCTAATGCTATAAAAGTTACACCAGATGGTGGTGCTATTAATGCAGATATTTTATCGACAGACGATTTGGTTTTATTTCCTTTAATAGACGAGAAAAATCCGCGTAAAGCTCTAGAAATTAGAATATCAGATACAGGTCCAGGTTTAGAGAAGGACCAGATTAATAAAATTTTCGAACGCTTTTATCAAATTGAAAATCTTAACAAAGGCTATTATGGTAGCACAGGTATTGGTTTAGAGGTTGTTCAGAGTTTTATAAAACTGCATAAAGGAAAAGTGGAAGTGGAAAGTGAAGTTGGCAAGGGAACCACATTTAGAATTTTACTTCCTGCTGGAAATGCTCATTTTACAAAAGAGCAGCTTGCACCTCAGGTAATTTCAGAAAGCACTAAAAAAGAAAAATTTATTTTAAATGCTGGTCTCAAATCTGTGGAAACAGATAACGATGCAGGAAACGATACTAGGTCTAGTACCTTGCTTATTGTAGAAGATAGTGTTGAGCTTAGAAAATATTTAAAAAGCGAATTAATAAACCATTACAAAATATTAGTTGCCAAAAACGGAAAAGAAGGTTTAAAAATTGCAAAACAATCTATACCAGATATTATTTTAACCGATGTTATTATGCCAGAAATGGATGGGTTTGAGTTTTGTAAACAAATAAAAACCGATATAAAAACCAGTCATATTCCCTTATTAATGCTAACAGCTAAAACTAGAATAGACGATCGTATGGAGGGTATAGGTTTTGGTGCCGATGCCTATATGGTAAAACCGTTTGATATGCGTTTACTAAAATTACGTTTAGCGCAGTTAATAACCAGTAGGAAGCTAATATTCGATAAGTATTTTGGAGATATTAGCGGAAAAGAACAGGCAGGAACAACTTCTATTGATAAAGAGTTTATACAAAAAGTATTAAGCTATATAAGTGAAAACATGAGCGATTCAGATTTAAGTGTTGAGGTTTTAGCATCGCAATTAAACTTAAGTAGAAGTCAACTTTATCGTAAAATCAAATCGCTTACGGGGCAAACTGTTAATGAGTTTTTAAGAAAAATACGTATCCAAAAGGCTAAACAAATTCTTGAAACAGGAAACTCTAATATTAGTGAGGTGTGTTATAAAGTTGGGTTTTCTTCACCGTCGTATTTTACAAAATGTTTTAAAGCTCACTTTGGTATTCTTCCTACCGAGGTTAAGGTAAAAGATGATGGAGTTTAAATAATTAAAAGCTTAAATTTTAGAAAAAAAACATATAATAGTGGGCCATTTAAGTCTAGTTGTTATGTGTTTTTTTTGTTTTAGGTTTAAGCCCATTACTGTACCGTTATATTGTTTTTAGGTTGGCTTATTTCATGTAAATCAAAGTTTTAGCTAGATGGTTGTTTTATAATAAATGTTGCATGTATTGTATCAAATGTTGTAAAACAGCACTTTAAAGGGGTAATCGCAACAAAATTCTCATTGATTGCTTAATGCGTTCTATTAAAAACATAAGAGGTCAAGTATATTTGGTATCATTAAATATTGTTTTTTAAAATGAAGCACCGTAAAACCCGATTAAAACTTTTAGCAGAAATTGTACTGGTGTGTTTTATGCTTTTCATTTTGGTAATGATATTTAGTTTTTTTTAATCGTAAACTGTATATGCTAATAACTAAACTTAACATAGTGCACTCAAAATATTATAACATGGTTGTTGTTGTAATGTTTGTTTCTATCTTGATGTCGTGTAACTCAAATAAAAAAGAGGTTGCTTTTCAGTTTCAAGATGAATCACTTTCTGCAGAAGAGCGCGTTAATGATTTGGTATCGCGTTTAACGTTAAAAGAAAAAATTTCTCAGTTGCGCTATGATGCTCCAGCTATATCAAGATTAGGTATACCTGAGTACAATTGGTGGAACGAATGTTTGCACGGCGTTGCAAGAGCGGGCGAAGCAACGGTTTTTCCGCAAGCAATTGGTATGGGAGCAACTTGGAACCCAGATTTAATTTTCGAAATGGGAACCGCGGTTTCAGATGAAGCTAGGGCTAAACACCATCAATTTATAAAAGAGGGAAAAAGACGCATGGGGCAGGGTTTAACATTCTGGACACCCAATATTAATATTTTTAGAGATCCGCGCTGGGGTAGAGGTCAAGAAACCTATGGCGAAGATCCGTTTTTAACTGGTAAAATTGGCGTTAACTATATTAATGCCTTGCAAGGCGACGATGATAAATATTTAAAGGTCGTTGCTACAGCTAAGCATTTTGCCGTACACAGCGGTCCGGAGAAATCTAGACATCAAGATAACTATCAAACTAACAATAAAGATTTATACGAAACCTATTTACCAGCATTTAAAGCAGCAGTAAAAGAGGCCAATGTGTATTCTGTAATGTGTGCCTATAACAGATATAGAGATGCGCCATGTTGTGGAAGCGACATGTTATTACAAAAAATTCTTCGTAACGATTGGGGTTTCAATGGTTATGTAGTGTCAGATTGTTGGGCCATAAACGATTTTTGGCAAGCCGAAAATCATGGTGTTGTAGAAACGCCTGCTGAAGCGGCAGCTATGGCGTTAAATAATGGTACAGATTTAAACTGCGGAAATGTTTACGACCCTAGCCTTAATGATGCTATTTTAAAAGAATTGGTAGATGAAGTAGCTATTGATGCTGCTGTGAAAAAACTGTTTTTAGCACGTTTTAAATTAGGCATGTTTGATGCGACAGAACATGTAAAATGGGCAAACATACCTTACGATGTTGTGGCAAGCAAGGGACATTTAGCTTTATCAGAAAAAGTAGCTCAAGAATCTATGGTGTTGCTTAAAAACGAAAACAAAACATTACCACTAAGTAAAGATTTAAAATCGATAGCCATAATTGGTCCTAATGCAAATGCTACACAAGCTTTATTAGGTAATTACCACGGTACACCGCAACAGTTTATTACACCATTAAAGGCTATTAAAGCTAAGTTGCCTAATGCAGAAATCCATTATGCTTTGGGTAGTGATATTGCTACGGGATGGTCCACTTTAACACCTATTCCTATTACGGTCCTTAAAAGCGAAGGCGAAGCAGGATTAAAAGGCGAGTACTATAGTAATAATGTTTTTAAAGGAACGCCAGAGTTTACCAGAGTAGATAGTATTATCAATTTTGTTTGGACGCCAAAACGCCCTATTAACAATTTAAAATCTGACAACTTTTCAGTGCGATGGAGCGGAGCAATAAAACCAACAGAAAGTGGTGCTTACAGAATTGGATTAAAGGCAAGTAGTTTTGCTAAACTATTTGTAAACGATTCACTTTACTTTGAGTTTAGTGCAGAATATGAGCCAAAAACAAAGTATTTCGATACGGTTTTAGAAAAAGACAAATCATACAATATAAAAATAGAATATAACAATGCATTATCCGATCCACAAGCACATTTGCTTTGGGCTAAATTAGATGAAGACTTAATAACTCCAGCTATAAAGGCGGTTAATAAAGCCGATGTTGCTATATTGTTTTTAGGGCTTTCGCCAGAAATTGAAGGCGAAGAAATGGAAGTGGAATTAGAAGGTTTCGATAAAGGTGACCGCTCTGAAATTTCATTACCTAAAAACCAAATTGAATTAATGAAAAAGGTACATGCAACCGGAAAACCAACTGTTGTAGTTTTAATGAACGGGAGTGCATTGGCTGTAAATTGGGCGGCTAATAATGTTCCTGCAATTTTAGAAGCTTGGTATCCAGGAGAATTTGGAGGAAAAGCTATTGCCGATGTATTATTTGGAGATTATAATCCTGGAGGAAAACTGCCGGTAACTTTTTATAAATCGGTATCAGATTTACCAGATTTTAAAGATTATAACATGGCCAATAGAACATATAAATATTTTAAAGGAGATCCTTTGTTTCCTTTTGGTCATGGTTTAAGCTATTCTAATTTCGAATATTCAAACCTAAACATAGCAGATCAAGTAAGCCTTAAAAATGCTATTAATATTTCAGTAGAAATAAAAAATACAAGTAAAATTGCAGGCGATGATGTGGTTCAAATTTACTTAACACATTTGGATAGAGAAGCGCAAAACGCAATTAGAACTTTGGTTAGTTTCGATAGAGTGCATCTAGCTGCTGGAGAGACTAAAACCTTAAATTATAAAATAGATGCCGAACAATATGCCTGGATTAATGCCGAAGGAAAAAAGATTCTAGAGCCAGGTAATGTATTGCTAAGCGTAGGTGGTAAACAACCAAATTTTACTGGTGTTGCCAATGCGAGTTCAACATCTGTTTTTACAAAAAGAGTATTATTAACAAACTAAATAAATAACTAAATTAATTAACTTAAACTATTTAATATGATGAAGTTTAAACTTTTGGGTATGTTGCTTGCTATGTTTTGCATGCAAAATGCCTTTTCACAAGCAAAAAGCATAAGCGGTACAGTATCAGATGTTGGCGGTGTTCCACTACCTGGTGTATCCGTAATTGTTGAGGGTACAACAAATGGTGCATCTACCGATTTTGATGGTAATTTTACTTTACAAAATGTAAATAATGGAGATCAACTTGTTGTAACTTATATTGGTATGGCTACCAAAACAATTCCTGTTGGCAGTCAAAATACCTTTGCAATAACATTAGAAGAATCTCTAGAAGCGCTCGATGCTATTGTAGTAGTTGGTTATGGAGCACAAAGTAGAGCTACTGTAACTGGTGCAATATCTACCGTAGATACTGATGAGATATCAGCTTTACCCGTAACAAATGCTGAATCGGCCCTAGAAGGACGAGCGCCAGGTATTACAGTTGTAAATAGCGGTGTTCCGGGTTCTAGCCCTTTAGTATTAATTAGAGGTTTAGGAACTTTTGGCGACAATAGCCCACTATATGTGATAGACGGTGTTATTGTTGGAAATTTATCGGGGATAAGTCCAAGCGATATAGAAAATGTGTCTATTTTAAAAGATGCATCAACCACTGCAATTTATGGTGCGCGAGGCTCAAATGGGGTAGTGTTAGTTACAACCAAAAAAGGAAAAAAGGGTAAAGGCCAATTATCTTTTAGTACTTATGCTGGGTTTCAAAGAAATACCGAGCGTTATAATACCATGAATACTATCGAGTATTTACAACACGCAGGTAATTTAGGGGTATTTCCAAACAGACCATTATCCACCTTTAAAATAAACACTAACTATCAGGATGAGATTTTTAGAACAGGATTAATGCAGAATTATAACATGAATTATTCTGCAGGAACAGAAAACAGCTCTCAGTTTTTTTCTGGTGAATATTTAAAGCAAGAAGGTATTATTGTAAATACTGGTTTTGAGAGATATTCGTTTAGAGCAAATAGTTCTTTTACCACTGGTAAATTAACCGTTGGAGAGTCTATGTCTATTTCTTTTGGCGAACAAAGCCCAGAGCGAGAAGGTGGTGGTAGAACCTTAATAACTCACGCTATTAAAGCTGCACCATACCTGCCGGTTTACAACTCTAACAATGATGGTGGTTTTCAAGGACCTTCATCTTCTGCCGATGGGCAAGATGCAGAAAACCCGGTAAGAATTCAAACTCTTCCAACTGGTGTTAATAAAACCTTAGGTATTATTGGTAATGTGTATGCCGAATTAGAATTACTTGAAGGTTTAACAGCTAAAACACAAGTTGGTTTAGATTATTTTACTTTTGATGGCAGTACTTTTACGCCTACTTTTAATGACGATAGTGTAGAAGGTAGTACAACCCACGCTCAAAATTTTGCGGAATATGGTAGAAGTCATACACAAGGACATACTATTATGTTAACTAATAGCTTAACGTATAACACTACGTTAGGAGATAGCCATAATATTGAGCTTTTAGCATTAGCAGAAAACAATAAAAGAAAAAGCACGAATTTTGGAGGTAGCGCCAGAAACGAAATAACTAATGAGTTAATTCAATTTGGACCAACAAATCAATCTATAGGAAGTGGATCTAGTCAAACTAATAGACAAGGTTACTTAGGTAGATTAAACTATAACTACGATAATAAATATATCTTATCTGCTTCCATTAGAAGAGATGCTTCTTCTAGATTTGGTGAAAATAACAGATGGGGTACTTTTCCATCGGCATCGTTAGGATGGAATTTATCTAAAGAAAGTTTCTTAGAAAATACAGCTTTTAGTAATTTAAAAATACGTGGTAGTTACGGTATTACTGGTAACGATAAAATTGGAGATTACCAGTATAGTGCAAGTTTAGCAGGAGGTTTTGAGTATCCAATAGGAGACAGCAATGGCCCAGGTGTAACTGCAGATGGTGGTGCAAATCCAGATTTAAAATGGGAGGAAACTACCATAATGAATGTAGGTTTAGATTTTGGCTTTGCAAATCAAAAATTTACCGGTACCATTGAATATTACCGAAACAAAAGTGACGATTTACTATTAAGTTTACCAGCACCATTATCAAACGGTATTAACGCTGGAAATATTACTGCAAATGTTGGTAGTGTAGAAACTAGTGGTTTTGAGTTGGCTTTAGGTTATAACGATATGGAAGGCGATTTTACTTGGTCTGCAAACCTTAACGTAGGTACAAGTACCAACGAAGTATTAAGTTTAGGTAACTTAGAAGCTTTTGAAGGGGCAGCTATGAAAGACGGAAAAGGAAATATTTCTAGAACAGTTGTTGGCGAATCATTATTCCATTTTTATGGTTTAGTAAGTGATGGTATTTACCAAAACCAGGCCGAGGTTGATGCTGTATTTACGGCAAACCCTGGGCAAACAGTTGTGCAACCGGGAGATGTTAGATATAAAGATTTAAATGGCGATGGAGATATCACTTCCGAAGATCGCGATATTTTAGCAGATCCTTATCCAGATTTTACTTATGGTTTAAATCTATCGGCTAATTATAAAAATTTCGATTTTAACTGTTATGTAACAGGTATTCAAGGTATCGATATTTACAACGAAAACAAATACGATTTAGAGGCAGGTGCAAATAGATTATTTAATGGTAGCAAAGTGTTATTAGATAGTTGGACACCAACTAATCCTTCAACAACCCAGCCAAGAGTTCCGGGTGCGCCACAAAACCACTCTGTGTCTGATAGATATGTTGAAGACGGATCGTTTGCTAGATTAAAAAATATTAGCATAGGTTATACTTTTACGGGTCCTGTTTTTGATAACTATTTTTCAAAACTAAGATTATACGCTAGTGGTCAAAACTTAATAACTATTACAGATTATTCTGGGTTAGATCCAGAAATAGGTCAAGGAAATCAAGAGTTTGGTATTGATAGAGGACGTTACCCACAACCAAAATCGGTTATCCTAGGATTACAAGTATCATTTTAAAAAATAAGACTATGAAAACATATAAATTTATACTTACAGCACTGTTAGGGATTTTTCTTATAAATTCCTGTTCAGATAAAGAATTAGAATTAACAAATCCTAATCAGCTTTCACCAGATACATTTTTTTCTAACGAGGCACAAGTTCAATCAGCCGTAAACGCTGCGTATGCCAACTTACAACCCTTTGGTTTATACGGTCGCCTTATCTGGTATATGATGGATAACATGTCGCATGAGCAATCTGGAAATGGACAACAAGAGGCAGATAAAGTTACTTTTGCCGATTTTTCTTTCGATTCTAGTAACGGGCAAATTGCCGAGTATTGGGATGCTTGTTACAGAGGCGTAAACAAAGCTAATTTTGTTATTGGTAATAAATCTATTATAGATCAAATACCAGAAAATTCACTATCAGAAGTTAAAAAAAGAAAGTTTTTAGGAGAAGCTAGATTTTTAAGAGCACAATACTACTGGTTGTTAGTAAACAGATTTGGAAATATCCCATTAAGAAATGGAGACTTTACACAACCAGAAGGTAAGCCTGTAAGTCCTAAAGCAGATGTAATTAAATTAATTATTGAAGATTTAACTTATGCATCGGCAAATTTATTACCAAAATCTGAAGAAGAAAAAGGTAGAGCAACAAAAGGAGCAGCCCAAGCCTTTTTAGGTAAAGTATTGTTGTACCAAAAAGAGTATGCAGCAGCATTAGATTCTTTTAATAAAATGTCTGGGTATGATTTAGAAATCGATTATTATGATAACTTCAAAGAGGAAACAGAGCATGGTATAGAATCTGTATGGGAAGTTCAATACGATTTATCTTTAGGAACCGGAGCAAAATGGGATAGCCCTGTAGTTGGAGCTGGTCAAAACCATGCAACCTTTAGAGGGCAAGATTATGGTGTTTTAGATTGGTTTAACACTTATCCTTCTGATGATTTAGTAGCTTCTTTCGAGCCTGGAGATAAACGATTAAATGGAAGTTTCTATTTCCCTGGCGATACTTACAATAATGGTAACAATACGCTAACTGAAGATGATTTTGCCGAAAACAGCGGAAATATTCGTCCCGTAGCATGGAAAAAATACCAAAACTATTATAAACAAGCTACTGAAGCTCAGGAATCTGGAATTAACCCAAAAGTTATTCGTTATGCAGATGTCTTGTTAATGATGGCCGAATGTGAAAATGAAAAACCTGGTGGTTCGCAATCTGTTGCCGTAGGTTATATAAACCGTGTTAGAGCAAGAGCAGGGTTAGTAGCATTGCCTACTACCTTATCAAAATCTCAAGTTTTTGATGCCATTGTGCAAGAAAGAAAGGTAGAGTTAAGTGGCGAGCAAGTACGTTTTGATGATATGATTAGATGGGGCATTGTAGGTACAGAATTAGCAGGAACTAACTTTCAAGTTGGTAAGCACGAGCTATGGCCTATACCAGACAAAGAAATTGCTACAAATCCTAACGTTACAGTTGCAGATCAAAACCCAGGATATTAATTTTTTGTTTGAGTTAGTTTAGTTGAGTTTGAAAAGCAACACGTTTTATATGTGTTGCTTTTTGTGCTTTGGCTAAAAATAAAGGAGCTATTAGCTATAATGTAACTATATTAATGGAAAATAATATGACATCATGAGTACAAATTTTTTAAATAACAGATGGTTTTTTATCATTCTTTTAGGGTGTCTTTTTAGCTGCAATAAAGAACAGAATACAGCTAAAAAAATTGAAGCCAAAATATTTAAAACCCTAGAGCTAGAACGCTCTGGTATAAATTTTAAAAATACACTAACAGAAAACGATTCTTTAAACTATTTTACCTACACGTATTTGTACATGGGTGGTGGTGTTTCGGCAGGTGATATTAATAACGACGGACTTATAGATTTATATTTTACAGGCAACCAGGTATCAAATAAATTATACTTAAATAAAGGCAATTTAAAATTCGAAGACATTACACAGCAAGCGGGTGTAAGCGGTAACGGTAATTGGTATACAGGTGTTACTATGGCCGATGTTAACGGTGATGGTTTTCTAGATATTTATTGTTCGGTAAGCGGCAAATATGAGCCAAGGCATAACCAACTATTCATAAATAATCAAGATGGTACGTTTACCGAAAAAGCTAAAGAATATGGATTGGATGATGTTGGACACAGCGTACAAGCCACGTTTTTTGACTATGATAAAGATGGTGATTTAGACCTTTATGTAGCCAATTATCCACCAACAAAATTTAATTCTCCTGTTTTTGTTTATGTTCAAAACATGAGAAATGTAAAGGATAATGAAACCGACCATTTATACCGAAATGATGGCGGTCACTTTACAGATGTTACCAATGAAGCTGGCGTAAGAACCTACGGCTTGTCATTAAGTGCTACCATAGGAGATTTAAACAATGATTCTTGGCCAGACATTTATGTGTCTAACGATTTTAGTTCGCCAGATTTTATGTACCTAAATAATCAAGATGGTACATTTAAAGAGGTTGTAAAACAGGCCACTAATCATACGGCATTTTATGGTATGGGCGCAGATATTTCAGATTTTAATAACGATGGAAATTTGGATATTTTTCAAGTAGACATGGATGCAGAAAACCATAGAAGGCAAAAAGCAAATATGGCAAGTATGAATCCGGAATTGTTCTGGAATACCGTCAATGCAGGATTTCATTACCAATACATGCATAATTGTATGCAATTAAATTCGGGTGTTTTTACAAATGGCATGCCTCATTTTTCCAATGTATCTCGCATTACAGGAACATCATCTACAGATTGGAGTTGGGGACCGCTATTCGCCGATTTCGATAATGATGGGTTAAAGGATTTATATATTTCTAACGGTACGAGACGCGAAATTAATAATAACGATTACTTTAATAGTTTAGAAGGTGGTAAGCTAGAAACCACAGATTTGCTTAAAAAAAGTCTTGAAATTCCTTCAGAAAGAATTGATAATTTCATGTATCACAATAAAGGTAACCTTCAGTTTGAGCATGTTAATAAAGCGTGGGGTATAGAATTTAAAGGGTTTTCAAATGGGGTTACTTATGCCGATTTGGATAATGATGGCGATTTAGAAATTATTACCAATAATATTGATGATTATGCTTCTGTGTTCGAAAATACCAGTGCTGCAAGCAACAATTATATCACTATAAAATTTAACAGTAAATCAAAAAACACCAACGGTATTGGTAATCGTGTCTATCTTAAGTCTGGCGGTATAACCCAAATGCAAGAGTTAACCTTAACACGTGGGTTTCAATCATCGGTTGCACCAGAGTTGCATTTCGGTTTAAATAAAACTGAAACTATCGACGAGTTAAAAGTGGTTTGGACTAATGGTAAAATTCAAAAACTAAACAATGTTGCGGTTAATCAAACACTTGTTTTAAATGAAGAATATGCTATTAAAGCATCTTCTGAAACTCTAGAAAACAAAACCTTGTTTTTAACCACTAATGGCATTTTTCCTGAATATATACATCAAGAAAATAGTTATGACGATTTTATAGACCAAGTGCTGCTACCACATAAAATGTCCACCTTTGGGCCTGCTCTTGCTGTGGGCGATTTAAATAACGATGGATTGGATGATTATTTTGTTGGAGGTGCTTCTGGTTATTCTGGTAAATTATTTTTTCAGACTAAAACTGGTTTTGAAGAAAAAGTGCTAAAGGTTTTAGAAGATGATAAACAAAGTGAAGATGTTGGCGCGCTTATTTTCGATGCCGATAATGATGGCGATAACGATTTGTATATTGTTAGTGGTGGTTATGAGTTTGAACCAAATGCAAAACAACTACAAGACAGACTTTACATTAACAAGGGTAAAGGCGATTTTGTAAAAGCTTCAAATGCCTTACCAAATTTTCCTATAAGTGGGTCTAAAGCGTACCAAGCAGATTTCGATAAAGATGGTAAAGACGATCTGCTAGTATTGGGGCGTCAAATGCCAAAACATTATCCATCGCCGGTTTCTTCAGTTTTATTAAAAAATACTAGTAATAATGGTAACGCACAGTTTGATGTTTTTTCTAAAATGCAACCAAAAGCATTTGAGAATTTAGGAATGGCAACAAGTGCAATAATTACAGATTTTAACAACGATTCGTGGTTAGATATTATTATTGTTGGCGAGTGGATGCCTATTCGTGTGTTTCAGAATATGAAAACCGAATTTAGAGAAGTTTCAGAAGATATGGGACTTACCAAAGATACCACAGGTTGGTGGTGGAGCATTCAAGAAGGCGATTTTGATAATGATGGCGATATGGATTATATCGTTGGGAACAATGGCTTAAACTATAAATACAAAGCAACACCCGATGCTACTTTCGATATTTTTGTAAACGATTTTGATAAAAACAATAAAGAAGATATTGTATTAAGTTATTACGAAGAAGGTAAACAATACCCTGTTCGTGGACGCGGATGCTCTTCGCAACAAATACCTGCTATAAAACAAAAGTTTAAGAATTATGAAAGTTTTGCCGAAGCAACTTTAGTGGATGTGTACTCGGAAGAATCACTTGAAAAAGCATTACACTATCAAGTAAAATCTTTTGCGAGTATCTATTTAGAAAATAAAAACGGCAAGTTTATTACACATCAACTACCTATTGAGGCACAAGTATCGAGCATCAATCAAATTGTGGTAAACGATTTTGATAAGGACTCAAATCTAGATGCCTTAATTATAGGTAACCTTTATAGCTCTGAAGTGGAAACACCAAGAAACGATGCCAGCCATGGTTTGTTTTTAAAAGGTAATGGACAAGGCGAATTTAAGGTATTGCCTGCTTATAAATCTGGTTTTTTTGTTAAAGGCGACGCTAAGGATATGCAACCTATAAAGGTTAATAATGAAACGTATATTTTAATTGCTAAAAATAACGATTCATTAGATGTTGTAAAAGTGAGGTGAAACGCCCGTTTTATTGTAAAAAAGCAACAATTTTATTAGTCATCGCTACATTTATTATACTCAAAAAGATGGCTAAAGAATACATTTGAGTATCTAAAATATGGATTCGATTTTAAAACAATTCAAGTTGTTTTTTTCAAGTTGAAAACATATCGGTAACTAAAATAAACTAATTAAAACTATTATGAAAACAACTAAAATTTTAAGTTTTTTATGTTTAAGTCTGGCGTTTTGGTCATGTTCTGATGACGAAGCGGTTATAGAACTAACACAACCACAATTTACAGTAACGGCTCCAGAAGGAGAGTCTGGACTTTTTACATTCGAAAACACCACACCAAACAAAGGAGAGTTTTATAACTTTTGGGAATTTGAAGTTGGCGGTCCTAAGGTAATCGACCAAGATGGTCCTGTAACTTACGAGTATAGTTCCTCTGGTGATAAAACGGTAACCTTAACTATGGTGAGTTCGTTAACAAACATGAAAACCAGTCAAAATATTACGGTAACCTTACCTCCACCAGCAGATATTAGATACTTAATTAATCCTGAGAATTTATTAGGTAATGGGTATTTTGGAGAAGGCGAAGGTAACGACTTTACTAATTGGAGTAAAAATAATGGAGCCGACAGAATGACTGAAGAGCGCAACGATCCACTTGTAGGGTCTAGAGCCATAAAAGTTAATAACGAAGTGGATGGAAACGAGTGGGAAACGCAATTAGTTTCTGATGCATTTCCTACCGTTGATGGCGAAAAATATACAGCCTCTGTTTGGATTAAAGGATCGGCCGTTTCAATACGTTTTTCTACTAACCCAGGCGTTGGCGGAGATCAATATGCAGGTAGTTACACACCAACTGCAGATTGGACTCAGTATACATGGACGTTTACTGCTAATTCGGCTACAACTTTATTAGCACTAGATATGGGAAAAACAAAAGGAACATTTATAATTGATGCCGTAGAGGTTGTGGCAGGCGAAACAGCTTTACCGTTACCGTCCAATGATAGTGCGCTTTTAAACGGCGATTTAGAAAATGGTGAAGGTGATGATTTTGCTAATTGGAACCAAAATAATGGTACAGATAGAATGACTCAAGAAACTGTAGATGTTTTAAGTGGATCTCGAGCGCTTAAAGTTAATAATGGTGTTGATGGTAACGAATGGGAAACCCAATTTGTAAGTGATGCTTTTGATGTTGAAGATGGTGCAAGTTATACGGCTTCAGTTTGGATAAAAGGAGACCCTGTAGAAATTCGCTTTTCAACTAACCCAGGTTTAGGTGGCGAGCAGTATGCTGGAAATTATACGGCTACAGCAGACTGGACTAAATACTCATGGGAATTTAATGCTAATTCGGCTTCCATGACTTTAGCTCTCGACATGGGAAAAACAAAAGGAACATTTTTAATAGACGCTATAAAAGTTGTAAAAAACTAAAAGAAAATAACTATGAAAAACACATTTAGAAATTTAATTTGTTTGCTTGCATTAATAATGGCTTTTAGCTGTTCTAATTCATCAGACGATTCACCAACATCAGGCCCAACAGAACTGCCTGATGCTATTAGGGCTTCGTTCGAACATACTATATCACCATCAGACCCTTTCGTGCTTCTTTTAACAAATACAACGTCCTATTATCTTCCATATACAGGAATGTGGGATTACGGAAATGGTACTACGGCCATTGCTAATGGTACAAGCGTTAAAGAAGTAAGATACGACGCAGCAGGAAGATATACTATTAGTCTTACCGTATCTAGCGATGGTATAACAAACACCATGAGTAAAGATATTATTGTAGACGAGAATGGTATTTGCCCTAATGCGGTTTGTGGTAGTACAAATGCAACAAGTTTAAAGGATGCTGCTACAACATTTTCTGTAGGTATGATAACTCGAGATTCTTACATAAATGCCGGTGGTAAACACACTGAAACTTTAAAGGCGGAGTTCAATAATTTAACTTCGGAATACCAAATGAAAATGGAAGTTATGTATCCATCTGAAGGTAACTACGATTTTAGTGCAGGCGACGTTATTGTTGATTTCGCGCAAGCTAATGACATGGATGTTCATGGTCATGCCTTAATTTGGCATAATGCAACGCCTAGTTGGGTGGAGAATTTTGCTGGAACCGATGCTGAATTTGAAACTATGGTTGAAGATTACATTACCACAACTTTAGAACACTATAAAGGAAAAGTACGCTCTTGGGATGTTGTTAACGAAGCTTTAGAAGATGGCTCGGGACACCCGTTAAGAAACTCAGTTTTTAGACAAAAAATGGGTGACGATTACGTTAAAAAATGTTTTCAATTTGCAAGAAATGCGGATCCAGATGTTATCCTTTTTTATAACGATTACAACATGGCTTCTAGTCCAACAAAGCGTGAAGCGATGTTTAACTTAGTTGATGGCTTGGGAGATTTAATTGATGGTGTAGGAGCGCAAATGCATATTTCGTACAACGGACCTTCTGCAGCCAATATTCAAGCTGTGGCAGATGGTACTGTATCTAGAAATTTAAAATTACATTTTGCCGAATTAGATATTAGAGCAAACCCAGAAGAAGATCCGAATGTATCCTCACTTTCTACAACTAGAGCAAATGCTCAGAAAGATAAGTTTAAAGAAGTTGTTCAAATTTATAACGCTATTCCATTAGATAATAAATTTGCATTAACTACATGGGGTGTTAGAGATAATGAATCTTGGTTGTTAGATTTCTGGGGTGTTCCAGATTGGCCACTTATGTTCGATGAAAACTATAATAAAAAGCCAGCTTATACAGGGTTTTTAGAAGGTTTACAATAATAAAAACATCCTTAAAATTTTTTTGAAAGAAAGCCCTAAGTTGTTAAATATTTTAGGGCTTTTCTTTATTATAAAATCAATTTTTAGGTAAGTTATAGTTTAAATATCCACTTCAATAACAAAAAAACAATTAAAGAATGTCCTTCAATAACGTATTAAAAATTTCAGTTTTAACCTTAGTAATGTTGGTAATGCATGCATGTAATAAAAATAAAACCATACAAGATAAAGGCCTAAAAGACCATGCAGAATTTCCAATAGGTACCGCTATTAAAATAGGATCTTTAACTTCCGATTTAGAACTTCAAGAGTTGCAAAAGTCTAATTTTAATAGCATCACATCTACAAGTGATATGAAAATGAATAGAATCCTTTTAGAAGACGGTAACTACAACTGGAGTAGAGTCGATAAAATTGTTGATTATGCTCAAACCAATAATCAGAGGTTATTTGGCCATAATTTAATTTGGCACAGTTCTACACCTAAATGGGTAGAAGAAAAAGCCGGTAAAGATAGCTTATGGTTAGAGGGGTTTATGAAAGATTATATATCCACTTATGCAGGTCGTTATAAGGGTAAAGTGGCAGGTTGGGATGTTGTTAACGAGGCTTTTGAGTCTGCTGGCGGAGCTATGAGAGAGACTGTTTGGTACAACGTTTTGGGAGAAGATTATATTGCTAAGGCATTTACTTATGCACATGCTGCCGACCCCAATGCCGTTTTATTTTACAACGATTTTAATATTGAAAGAGACACATTAAAACTTAATGCCACATTAAAGCTTGTAAAGGATTTAAAAGAAAAAGGTGTGCCTATTCATGGTATTGGGTTTCAAATGCACATTCGCATGGATATACCTGATGAAACAATTGCATATGCCTTAAAAAAGGCTGCTGATACAGGTTTGCAAATTCACTTATCGGAAGTCGATATTATTTTTAATAAACATAACGATACAAGACTTGGAGGCGTACAAATCTTTGATGAAATCACAGATGAAATGAAAACCGCCCAAGCAGAAAAGTACAAAAATCTTGTTTCAATGTACCGTAACATTGTTCCTAAAGCACAGCAATTTGGAATAACATTTTGGGAGTTTAACGATAGAGATACATGGATAAACGGCTTTTTTAATTTAAAAGATTGGCCAACCATATACAATGAAAAATTAGAACCAAAGCCGGCGTATTTTGGATTTTTAGAAGGTTTAAAAGAAGAACTATAATGAAAACAAGAAGTGTAATACTTATAGGACTCGTTTTTTTACTACCCATAATAAGTGTGGCCCAAAAGGAATATAACATGTCGTCTCAAAAAGACAGATTAATGCAATATGCGGGGCAATGGGTAAGCGCTATTAATCCTAGTACCGATAGTGTTGCTATGCATCCAGATGTAAAAATGAGTAGCATAAGTAATTTTAATAATAATTCGCTTAATGTAACTGTTCTTCAGAAAGATAGCGCGAATGCATATGTACCAATACTTCAGGAAATTATTGGTTACGATCGTGTTACCGATACCGTTTTTGCTTCCGGCCATAATGCCGAAGGTGCTTTTTTTACAGGTAAAGGCAAATTTTATTCAGAACATAAATGGACCATGCAGGATAAAGACCTTAATGGAAATAAAACCATGAAGGTTAATTTTAACTTTAATAGTTACACCGATGTTACTCTAGAAGGTCTCGATAATAATGAAAAGCAGTTATGGCAAACAAGATATATTAAACAAAATCCCAAAGATAAAAACATAGGCATCCAATTGGTTTCGGTGCACGATGATATGCTTAAAAATCCAGAAAAAACCTTAATTCAATTAGGCAGAATGGGCTATAGTTATGTTGAAACTTTTGTTTATAAAGATGGTGGTTTTTATAGCTATAGTCCTAGTGCGTTTAAGGCTATAGTAGAAAAAGCTGGTATGCAGTTTTTGGGTTCAATGACGTTTTTTGATCCAGAAGATAAAAATGACGAAGTCGCAATTAACTCTTGGTGGAATAAGGCTATTCAAGACCATAAAAAAGCGGGTGTGGAATATCTTTCTACTTCAAATAGTAAAATAAAAAGCATTACAACTATTAAAGAGCTTCAAGAGTTTTGCAATTATTATAACCAAATAGGAAAGCTTTGTAAAGACAATGGCTTAAAATTTATTTTTCATAACCATGCCGATGAGTTTTTAAAGGTTGAAGGCATAAGAGTTTACGATTACTTTTTGCAAAACACAAACCCGGAATATGTCTATTTTCAATCGGATGTGTATTGGATGCATGTGGCTGGTGTTAATCCGGTCCATTATTTTAAAACCTACCCTAACCGTTTTATAAGCTGGCATGTTAAAGACTATAAAGAATTGGGCGAAAGTGGTAAAATAGATTTTAAAGAGCTATTTAAGCATCAAGAAATATCTGGGGTTGAGTATATCTTATCTGAAGTTGAAGATTATAGCTTTCCGCCATTGTTTAGTGTGGGTTTAGCTTGGGAATATATTTATTATACATTATTAAAATAAGCCAAATACCTATGAAATCGTTTAGCATAAAGTGTTTTTTACTAACCATATTTCTTATTACCATGAGTAAAGCAAATGCTCAAGACCAGTTTAGTGTTTTATTGTTTACCCAACATGATGATTGGCATTACAACACCATTCCAGTGGCTATTCAAGCTTTCCAGGATATGGCCGAAGAACACCAATTTAAGTTTAATTGGACACAAAGGCCTAACGATTTATTAAAGCAACTACCAAAACATGATGTTGTGATATTTATGAACGCCAATGCCGATTCTTTAAAGACAAAGCATATCACTGCTTTAAAAGCATTTATAAAACGAGGCGGAGGTTTTGTGGGTATACATGGAACAGCCGATGGTGAAAATAATAACGCTTGGTTTGATGGACTTGTGGGCGCAAAATTTGTGAATCATCCAAAATTACAGGCTGCCATTGTAAAGGTTGAAAATACCGATTTTCCAGCAACATGGCATTTGCCCAATAAATGGCTTAGAAGTGATGAATGGTATAACTTTAGTAATTTCGATTTAGATAAATTAAACGTAGTTTTAACTGTTGATGAAACATCCTATGATTTTACTGCAGGATATGATGATATCCCTCTAAAAGGCATGGGAGATAAACATCCTATTTCCTGGTATCAATATTATGAAGGCGGAAAATCGTTTTATACAGCTTTGGGGCATAAACCAGAATCGTTTAAGGATAAAAATTTTTTAAACCACATTTTTGGTGGCATATATTGGGTGGCCAATAGACAGGATAATTAATTTTAAAATAGATTAAGGTTACTGTTAATAGTTGGTATTTTTATCAATTGTGATAAATAATTATTAATGATTAAAACCTTAAAAGTTTATAAAAATGATGGCTAAACTAAAAATACACATAATAAAATATCGTATTAGTGTTATTGGTGTGCTGTGGCTTGCTATACTTAATCTTTCTTGTAAAAGTAGCGACGGGAAAAAGCAAAATCTAGTAGCCGAAGGTGCGAAACTTATGTTGGTTTCCAATGCTTTCGAGTTTACAGAAGGTCCTGCAGCCGATAAATCGGGAAATGTATATTTTACCGACCAGCCAAATAATAGTATATTAAAATGGAATGCCTTAGATAACTCAGTTTCAGAATATATGAAACCTGCAGGTCGTGCAAACGGTTTGTATTTTGATAATGATGGTAATTTGCTGGCTGCAGCCGATGAGAAAAACGAACTATGGCGTATAGATTCTAATAAAAAAGTAACGGTTCTAGCCGGAGATTTCAATACTATTAAGTTTAATGGACCCAATGACATTTGGGTAGATGCTAAAGGAGGTGTTTATTTTACCGACCCTTATTATAAAAGAACTTGGTGGGCACATAAATCGCCACCTCAAGAAGAAAAACGGGTGTATTACTTGGCACCAAATGCCAGTAAAGTAAAAGTTGTAGTGCACGAAGGCTACTTGCAACCCAACGGTATTATAGGTACACCCAATGGTAAAACTTTGTACGTTGCAGATCAAGCGGGGAATAAAACCTATGCCTATACCATAACCAATTCTGGAGATTTAATAGATAAAAAATTGTTTGCAAACTTGGGTTCAGATGGTATGACTATCGATCATTTGGGCAATGTTTATCTTACCGGTAATGGCGTAACAGTTTTTAGTCCCGAAGGCAAACAAATTGAAAAAATAGAGGTGCCCCAGAACTGGACGGCCAATGTTACTTTTGGAGGCAAAGAGCAAAATATACTTTTTATAACCGCATTGAATTCTATTTACACCCTAAAGATGAATGTTAGAGGCACAAGGTATTAGCGTTATTAAAACGTATTAAAATGAAACATATAAAATTAGGAATATTTATTTTTTTATTATCGGTTGGTACTATTTCAGCTCAAGTGCCTAATGGATATAATCTTTGGCTTAATTATTCTCAGAAACCGAACAGCTCTATTATAAAAGAATACCAAAAGGTATCTACTTCGGTTTACTTTCAGAATGAATCCGATGTTTTAAACGTTTCAAGAGAAGAATTAAAAAGGGGATTAAAAGGCATGTTGGGAGTAGATGTTCTGTTTTCAGATGCCATTAGTAAATCGAATACCTTAATTATTGCGACAAAGAATAACTTGCATCAAGACATTCAGAATACACTGGAAACCAATTATAAGTCAATAGGCGACGAAGGCTTTATTATAAAATCTATACAGTTTAAGGGCAAACAGATAATTGTTATTTCAGCCAACCAAGATGTTGGAATTTTATACGGTGTTTTTAGATTTTTAAGATTACTTCAAATGGAAACCGATTTAAGCACTATTCATATTATTGATTCGCCTAAATTAGATTTAAGAATGCTAAACCATTGGGATAATTTAGACAGGACTGTAGAGCGAGGTTACGCGGGCTTTTCTCTATGGAATTGGCAAAAACTTCCAGATTTTATAGACCAGCGATATATAGATTATGCGCGAGCCAATGCCTCAATTGGTATAAATGGTACGGTTTTAAATAATGTAAATGCATCGGCTTTAATTCTTACGCCCATGTATTTAGAAAAAGTAGCAGCATTAGCCAATGTTTTTAGGCCATATGGTATTAAAGTATATCTAACAGCACGTTTTTCTGCGCCTATAGAAATTGGTGGTTTAGATACCGCAGATCCGCTTAACAGCGAGGTACAAAATTGGTGGAACACAATGGCAAGCAACATCTATAAAGCCATTCCAGATTTTGGTGGGTTTTTAGTTAAAGCAAATTCCGAAGGTCAACCTGGTCCACAAAATTACAACAGAACGCATGTAGACGGTGCAAATATGCTGGCCAAAGCTTTACAGCCGCATAATGGTGTTGTAATTTGGAGGTCTTTTGTGTATTCGGAACATGATGTTACCGATAGAGCAAAACAAGCGTATAGCGAGTTTGTACCTTTTGATGGTAAGTTTATGGATAATGTTTTGGTACAATCTAAAAATGGACCCATAGATTTTCAACCAAGAGAACCTTTTCATCCTATGTTTGGCGCTATGCCTAATACTAATTTGATGATGGAATTTCAAATTACACAAGAATATTTAGGCTTTAGCACACATTTAGTATTTCTTCCTAAACTTTTTGAGGAAGTTTTAAAAGCAGATACCTATGCACAAGGCAAAGGCACCACAGTAGCGAAGGTTATAGATGGTTCTATAACAAAACCAAAACTAACCGGAATAGCGGGTGTTTCTAATATTGGAAACGATATTAATTGGACAGGGCATCCGTTTGCACAAGCCAATTGGTATGGGTTTGGTAGGTTAGCTTGGAATCCGCATTTAAGTTCAGAAACCATTGCAGACGAGTGGTTAAGAGCAACCTATTGTAACAATTCAAAATTTATTGAACCTGTTAAAAACATGATGCTAAACTCTAGAGAAGCGGTTGTTAATTATATGAATCCTTTAGGCTTACATCATCTATTCGATACAAACCACCATTATGGTCCAGGACCTTGGGTGAGTAATTTAAGTCGCCCAGAATGGAACCCAACCTATTATCATAAGGCAGATGAAAACGGTATTGGATTTAATAGATCTTCAACAGGAAGTAATGCTGTAGAACAATATGCTAACGAGGTCGCTCATGTTTTTAATACTGTTGAAACCTGTCCGGAAGACTATCTGTTATGGTTTCATCATGTGCCATGGGATTATAAGCTGAAAAACGGAGAGTCTTTATGGAATGGATTGGCATTAAAATATCAAGAAGGCGTGAATCAAGTTTCGCAAATGATAGCAACTTGGAATGCTGTAAAGCCTTATGTTTCTGAGGCTGAATATAAAGAAGTTGATATGTTATTAAACATTCAATTAAAAGAAGCTAAATGGTGGAAAGATGCATCATTACTCTATTTTCAAACCTTTTCAAAGCAACCATTTCCAAAGGATATAGTGAAACCAGAAAAATCTTTAGAGTATTATAAATCTTTAAAGTTTCCGTTTGCGCCCGGTATTCGTCCGCATTGGGATTAGTTTATAAAAGCATTAAAAAAGTAGAACCATGAGCTATAATAAAACTGTTCTTATTTTAATTTTTGTCTTAGGCATTTCAACCTGTTTTGGGCAAATTAAACTACCAAAACTTATTAGTGATGGCGCTATTTTACAACGAGATACCGAACTTAAAATTTGGGGTTGGGCAGCACCTCATGAAACTGTTGTTTTAAGTTTTGATAACAAGGAATATAACCCTATAACTGATGCTAAAGGCAATTGGCAACTACTTTTACCGGCTCAAAAATTTGGTGGACCATATCAAATGGTATTTACAGGAACCAATAAAATTACCCTTAATAATATAATGTTTGGCGATGTATGGTTATGCTCTGGGCAGTCTAATATGGAACTTCCTATGCAGCGTTTAAAGGATAAGTATCCAAAAGAACTTGCCGAAGCTAATAATCCCAATATTAGACAATTTTTAGTGCCCGATCAATACGATTTTAACACCGAGCATAGCGATTTAGATTCTGGAACATGGAAAGAGGCGAACACGCAAAATATAGCGGAGTTTTCTGGCGTCGCTTATTTCTTTGCAAAAGAATTGTATGCTAAGTATAAAGTACCTATTGGATTAATAAACGCGGCCTTAGGTGGCTCGCCTGTTGAATCTTGGATGAGTGAGGATGCTCTTAAAAAATTTACTGGGGCTAATGCGGAGCTGCAACAATTTAAAGATAGCGCCTATGTTGCTAAAATTGCTAAAAGTGATAAAAACAGACAACAAAACTGGTATAATGAACTTCAAGAAAAGGATAAAGGCGGAAAGATAGGTTCTGAGTGGTATTTAGAAAGTACTAATGATGAACGTTGGGAGCATATGGAAATACCGGGCTATTGGGCAGATGAAGAATTAGGTAAGGTTAACGGTGTGGTATGGTTTAGAAAAACAGTAAATGTTTCTAAAGAAATGACCGAAAGCGAAGCGAGTTTGTGGTTAGGAAGAATTGTAGATCAAGACCATGTTTACGTAAATGGAACTTTTGTTGGTACAACGGGCTATCAATACCCTCCCAGAAAGTATAAACTACCTGTGGGCATTTTAAAACCAGGTAAAAACACCATAGCTATAAAAGTTATAAATGAGCAGGGTAGAGGCGGTTTTTTTCTAGATAAGCCATATTTCTTAGCTGTAAAAAAGGATACAATCGATCTTAAAGGGACTTGGAAATACAAACTAGGAACTACAATGGAACCGTTAAAAAGTCAAACTTTTATTCGTTGGAAGGCGGGCGGACTTTATAACAAAATGATAGCACCATTATTAAATTATAAAATTAGAGGTGCTATATGGTATCAAGGAGAATCGAACACTTATGACCCTAATACATACGCGTCCACATTTCCAGCTCTTATTGTGAATTGGCGAGATAAATGGCAAATTGGAGACTTTCCATTTATTTATGTGCAGTTAGCGAATTTTTTAAAAGAAACCGATGCGCCAACGGAGAGTAATTGGGCTTTGTTAAGGCAAGCACAACTTAGTACACTCTCGGTTCCCAACACAGGAATGGCAGTTATAACAGACATTGGAGAATGGAACGATATTCATCCTTTAAACAAAAAAGATGTTGGTAAGCGATTGTCTCAAGAGGCTTTTAGACTGAGTTATGGCGAATCAAAAGTTTCATTGTGTCCTGTTCCTGAAAAAGCAAAGTTTAAAAAGGATAAAGTTGAAATAGAATTTAAATATGCCGACTCTGGTTTAAAGGTTAAAGGTGGTACCACATTGCATTATTTCGAAATATCAAATGATGGTATTCATTTTGTAAAAGCTTCAGCTTTAATTAAAGGCGATGCTGTTGTTGTATGGCATTCAGAAATAAAAAATCCAAAAGTAGTACGCTACGCATGGGCAGATAATCCTGCTAAAGCAAATTTATTTTCAAATGATGATTTGCCTGTAAGTCCGTTTCAATTTAAAAAATAATATATCGTTATGAAAACACTTCAATCTTTAATCGTAATTGGTTTAATGGTATTTAGCACCATTGGTTTTGCACAAACGGTCGATAAAAACAGAGTTGTTATTTTATCGGATATTGAAGCAGATCCGGACGATACACAATCTTTTGTGCGCTTATTTTTATATTCTAACCAAATAGATATTAAGGGCATGGTGGCTACAACTTCTTGTTGGATGCAGTCCCAAATAAACCCGCAATCCATAGAAAAAATTATAGATGCTTATGGCAAGGTGCAACCAAACTTATTAAAACATGAGTCTGGTTATCCTGAAGCTTCACATCTAAAAAGTCTTATAAAAGATGGGTTACCTGTATATGGTATGAAGGGTGTTGGAAAAGGTAATGATTCCGAAGGTTCCGATTGGATTATAAAAATACTTGAAGAAGATGATGACAGGCCATTATGGATTTCCGTTTGGGGTGGTGTTAATACTTTAGCACAGGCCTTATTTAAAATTGAGGCTACAAAATCTAAAAAGGAAGCCAGTCGTTTAATTAAAAAATTACGAGTATATACCATCTCAGATCAAGATGATTCTGGGATTTGGATTAGAAATAATTTTCCAGATTTATTTTATATCGTAAGTCCAGGTGACGATTATGGGTCGGCAACATGGATAGCTATTAATAGTGTAATTAAAGGGAATGATAATACCACTATAAGTAATACTTGGATAACAGAACATATTCAACAAAACCATGGGCCTTTAGGTGCTGTTTATCCAGATACGGCTTGGGGAGTAGAAGGCGATACACCTGCGTTTTTATCATTAATACCAAATGGTCTAAATGTATCAGAACACCCAGAATGGGGTGCTTGGGGCGGACGCTACGAATTGTATAAGCCGGATTTTGGCAAAACTAAAAAAGGTGGGTCTGTTCTAGAATTAGCACCAGAAACACGACCTATTTGGACGGATGCTACTGATAATTACAAGCCTTATGTTTTTAAGGAATTTGGTAGAGTGTTTAAAAAAGACAGCTTGTCGTTTAATGATAATAAGGCTACGCTCTGGCGCTGGAGAAATGATTTTCAGAATGATTTTGCTGCACGTATGGATTGGTGTACACAATCATACGAAGAAGCAAATCATCCACCTATTCCAGTGTTGAGTCATCCATCAGAATTACATGTAAAATCGGGTGAAAGTATTTCTTTAGATGCGCGACAATCTCATGATCCTGATGGTGATAATTTAAGTTTTTTATGGTTTCATTACCCAGAAGCAAGTTCTTATAAAAAAGAGGTCGGGTTTATTCCAGAAAATGTCTATCATGCCCACACGACTGCGCCAAAAGTTGATAAAAAGGAAACATTACATGTTATACTAAAAGTAACCGATAAAGGTAGTCCTGCGCTAACTCGATATAAACGTATCATTGTAACTGTTTCCCCCAACGAATAGGTCTTTTAATCCTTGTAAGGATTTAAGGTTATTATTGTGCCATCTGCTCTATATTTTATTTCTGCCACCTTAACTGAACGTAGGTGTGTAACACCTTTAGATAAACTCGAATCGTGATAAAACAAGTACCATTTATTATCTACTTCGCAAATAGAGTGGTGTGAAGTCCAACCTACTACTGGATTCAATATGCGTCCGCCATAAGTAAATGGTCCATAAGGGCTATCGCCAATAGCGTAGCAAATAAAATGCGTATCGCCAGTAGAATATGAAAAATAATATTTACCGTTGTATTTATGTAACCAAGCGGCCTCGAAAAAACGTCGTTCGTTATCTCCAGCTAATAATAAATTTCCATTGTCATCTAAGATTTCAATAGGTTTTGGTTTTTCAGCAAATTCTAACAAATCGTCTGTCATTTTAGCAACATAAGGTAGTAAAGCTGGTTCATTATCTTTAGGAAGAAATGCTGTTGGACTTTCAGTTTGTTCTGCATTAAACTCACCAGTTCTCCAGCGTTGTAATTGTCCACCCCAAAGACCACCAAAATACATGTAATAGCTACCGTCTTCATTTTTAAAAACAGCAGGATCGATAGAAAAACTACCTTTAATAGCTTCTGGTTGTGCTTTAAAAGGTCCTGTTGGAGAGTTGCTTGTAGCTACTCCTATTCTAAAAATACCATCGTGTGCTTTTGCAGGAAAAAATAAATAATACGTGCCGTCTTTTTCATTGGCATCGGGTGCCCACATTTGTTCTTTAGCCCAAGGCACATCATTAACATGTAAAGCCACACCGTGATCGACGGCTTCACTTTCAATAGAATCCATAGAGATTACATGATAGTCTTCCATAGCGAAATGGCTTCCTAAATCATCAAAAGCTTCTCCTGCATCGACATCATGAGAAGGGTAAATGTATATTTTTCCATTAAACACGTGTGCCGACGGGTCTGCTGTGTAAATGTTAGTTACTAAGGGTTGAGAAATAGCGCGCTTATTTAGGTCATTAAAATTTATATTTTCGATACTTTCTTCAGGCATAATGTTATATTTTGTTAGTTTTAATTCTGTCTTCGTTCTTTTAATTCAGCTTCAATTTGCACTTCCATTTTTTTATTAATTTCATAGAAAAAAAGCAAGCCTACGGCTATTAAAAATGGAATTGCTGGATATATACTTACAAGTAATTTAGTTCCTGTAATAGTAACTGCTGTTTGTTCTGTAAGGTTGGCATCATAGCCATAACTAGCTAAAATAGAAGCTAAAAGTGCAGACCCAATACTTAAGCCTCCTTTTAAACCTACCATCATTGCAGAGAAAATAATGGCTGTTGCTCTATGGTTAGTTTTCCACTCGGAGTAATCTGCTACATCGGCAATCATAGCCCAAAGTAATGGGATGGTGATACCATAGAAAAATCCATGTAAAATTTGCGATGCAAACATGAGTTCTACAGATGTTGATGAGAAGAAATAAAAGAAGATAATAAACAAGGTTGAAATAAATAAAAAGGTCATAAAAACATCTCTTTTTCCGTATTTATCGGCTAATTTTTTAGATAAACCAATACCAAACATCATGAAAATAATACCACCAGCGTTAAATAATCCAAATCCTGCAGATACGGGATCTTCTCCAAAGAAATTTATGCCAATGCTAGATAGGAAATCTAATAGCGGACTTATAAAACGCGTTAGTCTATCGGCGTCTACATAGTTTTTAAAATAGTAAACATAAGAACCGCCTTTCATAGCTAGTGTGATAAAAACTAAGGTGGTAACTGTTAAGGTTATTACCCAAGGTTTATTCTTAAATAAGTCTGATAAATCCTCTTTAATACTCGATTTTTGTTCTGGCTTAGGGACAATACGTTCTCGTGTGCTAACAAAGGTGATTAGCAACATGATGGTACCTATAATGGCAAGCCAAGTCATGACTATTTCAATTCCAACGGCTTTATCGCCTCCTCCAGCAGATTCGATAATGGGTAGCATAAATACTTGTACAAAAAATTGTGCAAACATTACGGCTACAAAGCGATAAGCAGATATGCTGTTTCGCTCTCCCATATCGCCAGTTATTACACCACTTAAAGCCGAGTATGGCAAGTTGTTTGCCGCATAAAGTAAAAGTAATAAGGTGTAAGTAACAACGGCGTAAATAACTTTTCCTTTGTAACTAAAATCTGGGGTGCTAAAGGCTAATAAAGCAACAACACCGAGCGGAACGGCTGTCCATAAAATCCATGGTCTAAATTTTCCCCATTTGGAGTTTGTTCTATCTGCAATGGCGCCAATAATTGGATTAAATCCAAATGCAGCAACCAGCCCTACAGTTAATATAATTGCCGATGCGTGGTTAGCCTCAAGACCGTAAATATCAGTATAGAAAAAAGCTAAGTAGGTAACCAAGGTTTGAAATACTAAATTGGCAGCGAGATCGCCTAAAGCATATCCAACCTTTTCTTTTACTGATAGTATTTGTGTATTAGCACTCATATTTATTTGTTTTTTAAAGCTAATACAGTGTGGTAAGCTTTTTTAGGTTCAAAATTTCTATCAAATAATAAGGGGTGATTCGTTCTTCCGTTTATAGGCCAATTATTTAACCAGGTTTGTCCATCATTAACACCCCAAAAAGTGACTCTTTCAATTTTATCTTTGTGTTTTAAGAATAGTTTAAAAATATCCTCATAACGCTTAGCTAATTGCATTTGTGCCGCATCTGTAAGTGCAACAGGGTAAGGATTCATTTTAGGGTCGCCTTCAAATTGAGCATAACTTTGCTCGACTGCAGCACCATCTAAATCCCATGGGTTTGGCAATACCGTAACATCTAGCTCGGTAAAACTTACCTTAACTCCTAATGCTGCATATGCCAAAATACTGTTTTCTATATCCTCTAGAGTTGGACCTTCTAAACTCCAATGGGCTTGCATACCAACACCATCAATTTTAATACCTTGTGCTTGCAAGTTTTTAACAAGTTTTACTACACCAGCTCTTTTTTCTGGTTTCCAAAGGTTGTAATCATTGTAAACTAACTTAGCGTCAGGATCGGCTTTAGCGGCCAATTTAAAAGCAAGAGCTATAAAATCCTCGCCCATAACCTCGTAAAAATTAGATGTTCTAAAACTACCATCTTCATTTAAAGCTTCGTTTACTACATCCCAAGTATGTATTTTACCTTTATATCTTTTTACAATTGTATTTATATGCGTTTCAATGTATTGTGCCATGGTAAGACTGTCTTTTACCTCTTGCATCCAAGGAGCTAATTGGCTGTGCCAAACTAGGGTGTGGCCTATAATATGCATATTGTGTTTTTCTCCTAAGGCAACATATTTATCGGCTACATCAAAAAAGAACGTGTCTTTTTGTGGGTGAATTTGTTCCCACTTCATATCGTTTTCTGGTGTTATGGCATTAAATTCTTTTTCAAGAAGTGCTGTTGTTTTGGAGTTGCTTTGATTGATTTGAGAACGACTAAGCGCAGTACCTATATAAAAATCGTTTTTAAACGATTCTTTAAGAGAAATTGGCGGCTTTGAATCTGTTTTTTTTGGTGCATTATTACAGTTAAAAAACAAGGCAAATGCCATTAATGTAAAAATTAGTTTATATAATGTATTGGTCATAATTAATTAATTTTTCAACTCGTTTTTAAGTCAAGTTGGTTATAAAATTATTTTGAATAAAAGTAGTTTTAAGCCGTCTAGAAGAGTAAAACAAAATCAACTAATCTTAAAACAATTGTTGCATTTTGCAGTATGATAGGGCTATTTGAGCAGTGCTTAATTTAATTTATTATTAAGTTGGCTTAATTATCTTTTTAAAGTGAAGTGTCCTGAGAATTTTTGATTGTCAATAATAATAATGTACCAATAATCATCTGAAGGCATATTTATATTATTAGCGCTACCATTCCAAGAAAATTTGGTGTTACTTGCACTTTTTACAAGTTTTCCATAGCGGTTAAAAATTGAAACATGCGATGAAGAATAAAACTCGATTCCCTTTAAATCAAATTCATCATTTACACCATCGTTATTTGGCGTAAAAAATTTAGGAATATAAAAATGTAAGTGTGGTTTGGTTATTATGGTATCGCAAAAACGTTGTTTAACATAAATGGTATATTGGCCACCTTCAATATTTATAAATGTATTATTGGGTTGGTATATATTGCCGTTAAGTGAGTATAAAAAATCACCTTCATTGCTGGTTGTAACAACAATATCTCTACCATCTGATGTAATTGAATGTATAACAGGATTCTCAATTTGAGTGACATTAATAGTTTTTGTTACTGTACAATTAAAATTGGATACAGCAACGGTGTAAATTCCAGGGCTAGAAACAGTTATTTCTTCTGTGGTGTCGCCATTACTCCATAAATAGGTAGACGTTGGTATGTTGGAGTTTGCCTGCAATGTAATGGTGGTGTTTTCGCAAAAGGACAAGAATTCGTCTTCCACTAAAGGGGTTTCAAGGAAATTAATAACAATAGGCGTTCTAGATGCTGAAACACAACCACCATTTATGGTTTCTGCTTCGGCATAATACGTTCCAGATGTTTGAGGTGAATAGCTTGAACTATTTGGTAATAGTAAATTGCCTCCAGTGGCGGCATCATACCAGTTTACTGTCGTTCCAGAAGGTGTTGAAGCAGAAATAGGTGTTGTAGAACCTTCGCATAACGAAAGATCTCCATGGCTTGTTGGAGCACTAGGAATTTCGACAACCTTAAACTCAAAAGTATCAGACAACGCATTGCAAAAGGAATTCGATATGTTAATAGCATCTTCTGCAACTTTTACTCTGTAAAAAATAGTGGTATTTAACGGTGGTGTTGTAAAAGTTGGATTGTTTTCTCCAATCATATCCGTCCATGTTATATTGTCTGTACTTTCTTGCCATTGGTAAAAATGGCTTGAAAAAATGGTGAAATCTGGATTTGCAGTTAACGTTTTTGAAGATGAAGGGCTTCCAGCACAATGATAAACTTCGGATTTGTTCTGAGTATCGGTAACCGTAATATTATCTCCGCAGGATTTAAATACAATATCATCTAATGCTAAATCGTTACCGCAACCTCCAACACCATTATTTAGCATTTTTAAAATTACAGATGTTTGTTTAGGCAATGTTTTAAATACTAAAGCGTACTGTTGCCAATTAGGACTAGAGGTACTATTTATATTTCCAGTATCTCCCGAGGCTAGTAAATTAGTGTCGGTATTGTCCCAAATTTCGAATTTAACATTTATAGGAATTCCAGCGCCACAAGAAGGATGATTGTTAGGTAGAAGGTTAATTATCCAAGAAGAAAATTCGTAAGATGTATTCTCGCAGAGACCACTTATAGCCCTTCTATAAAATTCGCCTGTGGTAAAATCTGCGTTAATTATTAAACTACGGCCGTCGGTATCTCCGGGTGTGTGATCTGGTATATCGTGCCATCCAAACCAATTTGTTCTGTTAGAAACTGTATAGAAACCATCGTTAGGTTGTGTGCTTGCAAAGGTATAGGACGTAGTTCCTGGTGGTAGCGTTGTGTTAGTGGTTCCCGATCCAAAATCCTCAGTAAAAATGGGTTCGCCAGAATTCCCTCCGCAAAAACCTAATTGGGCATTGGCTTGAAGTGAGAAACATGTTAATAAAGCAAGGAGTATTTTATTGAGAGTATTAATAATTTATGGTTTTAACAACAGTTGTTTATTTGACAATGAATTTAGTGCTATATTAATTAAAAGATAGCTTTGGTAATAATCTTTTCATCGCAAATACTAAAACAAATGATGCATATGCGGTATAAAATTTTTCAAGTTAACAAAAAAAACAGATGTCTTATGGTCTTTAGCTCTAATTATGCTATAAAATTTTCAGTTAATTAAATACATTTCTAAATTCATATAAAACACCATTTTCACTTTGTTTTTTAAATAGTTTAATAAAATTTTTTATTCATAACATCATGAGATTGAGCAGTTGGTGTTATTAAAAGAGAGCTTTAAACAATTGTGATAAAAGCTGAGGTTAATATTTCTTGTAGTCAATTTTTATGTTAAAATTTGGGTGAATTCGTAAATTTTATAATATATTTGGAAAACTCAAAATTGGTTAACCACTTTGGAAAACCAAAAAATGAGATTTCTACCACAGAAAACTAAAACAATAACTAAATATTACATTATGAAAACAAAACTACTTTTAGAAGGACTAACAAGTAAAACACTTTATAGTCTTTTACTATGCTGTTTATGTCTAACTTATGGATGGAGCCAAAACCCTAGTATGCAAATTATTGGTGAATTTCCTGAGGTAGATGGAGGTATGGAAGCGCAAACAGCGGATGCAACAATGAGTTCTGCTGGTAGTTCACAGGCGGGTACTGCTCAAGAGACTTGGACTGTATCATCAACAGGTAACTCATCTGTAAGAACTATGGATGACGATGCGGCATTAGCAAGAACTGGTACCTTTTCGGCAGAATGGGCTGTGGCAGAAGGTAAAACTAACGTAAGATTACAATCTCCTTCTCCTACTTCTCCTGCATTTACGCCAGAAACAGAGTATACCATTCAGTTTTTTTATAAAAGTGAATTCGATCCAGGAACTGATTTAGATCCAGGGGTTTATTTAAATAATACATCATCTGGAAGTACAACAAACAAGACTGATGTTACGCCTTGGGCAAGTAATACGTGGACAAAAACTTATGGTACAAAAACACTTGGAGCAGCGTTTAATGCTTCTAATTGGGCTGTAGCCAGAATATCAACGGCTTCAGATGCTACTGGATTTCATTCTGCCGTAAGAGTAGATGATTTTGTTGTATATGCTGGAGGTTATGATGATATGGCGCCTAGTGATCCTACAGGGGGTTCTTACGATGCGTCAGGCAACATTGCTTGGTCGGCG
Source organism: Algibacter amylolyticus (assembly GCF_014202225.1). GTDB lineage: Bacteria > Bacteroidota > Bacteroidia > Flavobacteriales > Flavobacteriaceae > Algibacter_B > Algibacter_B amylolyticus. The sequence continues at coordinate 298,272 of NZ_JACHGE010000004.1, read as the reverse complement.
CCAGTAGGTGGAGTAGATGGAGGAGGATATGTAGTTTTTAAATATTCTGAAATGCCATCTGCAGACAATGATCCTAATCAAAATGGTATCTATCAAGTAGGTAGTGCCACAACAAATGGAACAGGAAGTATTACAGGTACTGTTGTTTATATTGGAGAAACGCCTTCATTCACAGATACATATTCAGCTGGTACATATTATAAAATATATGCGGTTGATAAGGCTTTTAATTATTCAAATGAATTAAATATTTCTGATGCTACATTAAGTGTCTCTCAAAATATTTTAGCAAGTAAATTAAACATCTATCCTAACCCAGCGCAAGATTACATTCAAATAGATGCTAACGATGTAAAAGTTGAATCAGTAGAAATGTTTAGTCTTGTTGGACAAAAAGTTATTTCAAAAAGTAACCTAATTAATAGCCGATTAGATATTTCAAATTTAGGTCGTGGTATATACCTTTTAAAGGTAAATGCTAATGATGGAAGCTTAACAACAAAAATAATAGTAGAGTAACCAACAAAATAGTTTGATTAAAAAGCCTTTTTTTAAAATAAAAGGCTTTTTTTAGTTTATTAAAATAAAACTATGGTATCTAAAAACAGACGAGACTTTGTAAAAAAATCAGCCTTAGCCATAGGAGCAATTCCTATGTTAGGGTTTTCTAATAGTGCTTTACAATGGGTTAACGATTCTGGTAATAACGATTTGTCTGTTAATATTTTTTCAAAACATCTTCAGTTTTTAGATTATAAAACTACGGGTGAAATGTCCGCATCAATGGGTTTTTCTGGAGTAGATTTAACCGTAAGACCAAAGGGGCATGTGTTGCCAGAACATGTAAAAGTAGATTTGCCAAAGGCTATAGCAGATATAAAAGTGGGAGGTTCGCAATGTAATATGATAACCACCAGTGTTGAGAATGTTAATAACCCACTAGACGTAGATGTTATAAAAACAGCTGCAAAATGTGGTATCAATTTTTATCGTACAAATTGGTTTAAGTATTTGGAAGGTGAAACCTTAGAAGCCTCTATTAACTTTTATAAAAAACAAGTAAAAGCTTTGAGCGAGCTAAATGCACAGCATAATATTGTTGGTTGTTACCAAAACCATGCAGGTGTAAAAGTTGGTGCTTCTTTTTGGGAGGTAAAAGCGATTTTAGAATTAGCCAATACAACGTTTTTTGGTACACAGTACGATATTAGACATGCCGTTGTAGAAGGTGGGAATTCTTGGGTAAACGGACTAAACCTTTTACAAGATTATATAAAAGTAATTGTTTTAAAAGATTTTAAATGGGGTTTGGTTAAAGGGCAATGGAAAATCGTTAATGTGCCAATAGGTGAAGGCATGGTCGATTTCGATACCTACTTTAAAATATTAAAAAAGTATAAATTAAAACCTCCAGTTTCTTTACATTTAGAATATGATTTAGGAGGAGCAGAAAAGGGACAGGATAAAATTAGTGTTGATAAAAAGGTTGTTTTCGATGCTATGAAAAAAGACTTAAGCACAGTTCAAAAAATGTGGAATCAAGCCTAAATATAGTTGTTTGGGTGATATTAATAAATAAAATAAAAAGAAATAATACTAATGAATTACACCGCTAATTTTAAATTGAAAAATAATATTTTAATCTACCTAAGTGTTTTATTCCTTGCTTTTGGGTGTAAAGAATCTGCTGTTAAAAGTGGTATTAAGGTAGATAATATTGAAGCTTTAAACAATGCTATTAAAGATGCTAAGCCAGGAGATAATATTGTGCTTGCAAATGGTGTATGGAAAGATGTAGAAATTAAATTTAGAGGCCACGGAACAAAGGATAATCCTATTGTGTTAAGTGCCGAAACAGCAGGTAAAGTTTCTATTGAAGGGAAATCGTATTTAAAATTCGGCGGCCAGCATCTAGAGGTTGAAGGCTTGCATTTTAAAAATGGTTATTCGCCATCAAGAGCAGTAGTCGAGTTTAAAATAAATGATGATGAGATTGCAAATAACTGTAAAATAACAAATTGCGTTATTGAGGATTTTAATAAGCTAAAACGTGATGACAGCGATTTATGGGTTAATTTCTGGGGAAGACACAACGAGTTAAGTAACTGCTATATAGCCGGAAAAACCAATAGAGGGCCAACCATTCGAGTTAATTTAGAGGGTATTGAAAGCATTAATAACTATCATCAAATTGTAAATAATCATTTTGGACCAAGACCTGTAAAAGGAGGTCCAAGTGGTGAAACTATTCAATTAGGAAATAGTTTTACATCTATGGCTCCAAGTTATACTATGGTCGCAAATAACTTATTTGAAGAGTGTAATGGCGAAGTTGAAGTAATATCAAGCAAGACTAACTTTAATGAGTTTAGAAACAATGTGTTTTATAAAAGTGAAGGGTCTTTAGTAACTAGACATGGTAATTATTGCACGATTGATGGTAACTATTTTATTGGTGATGGTGTAAATGAAAATTATGGTGGTATCCGAATAATAAATACGGGACATTGGGTAACTAATAATTATTTTTTCAACTTAAAAGGTACAAGTTTTAGAAGCCCGTTGGCTGTAATGAACGGTATACCAAAATCGCCACAAAATAGATATAACCAAGTTACCGATGTTGTTGTTGCTTACAATACTTACGTTAATTGTAGCACGCCTTGGCAGTTTGGTGTGGGTACAAATATTGCTCAAGCCGATGTGTTGCCCAAGTCTGAAATTCGTTCTGCAAGAGCAGTTAGAACCACTGTAGCTAATAATGTTATTTATAATGAAACGGGTCTAGAGGCTATTGTTATTGAAAACGATAAGGCTGATGGTGTTACTTTTAAAAATAATATTGTAGATAATAAAGGCGTTAAATTTAATGGTTTTGATGGAGGCATAAAAGAGGTGTCATTGAGCTTAAAAATTATTTCTGAAAACATTAAAATTCCAACCGGCGTACCAAACGATATCGAACCATATGTAGGATTTGATTTCGGAAATATAAAAACAGATTTATTCGGTAAATCTAGAGAAAACAATAATAGTATTGGTGCAATTATTGGAGTGGATGTTGCTAACCCAAATATACTTGATAAATCTAAATACGGTACAGACTGGTTTTCAAATGAAGTAGAACCTAGTGATCCTGTTTCTCATGTTGTTACTAATGCTAGTGAGATACAGGCCAAAATAGACGCCGCTAATAAAGGTGATATTATAGTATTAAGTCCAGGTGTTTATAACGTAGAAAAGTCTTTAGTTATTAATAAAGCAATTACAATTCAATCTAAAAAAGGGGAGAAAGCGCAAGTGGTATTCAATGGAACAGCTAATTCGCCATTATTTTCGCTAAACCCAAAAGGTAAGTTAACCGTTAATAATTTAGACTTAAAAGGAAATAATACTAATTATGCCTTTGCGAGTTTAAAAGAAAATATGTCTAATCATTTTGGATTAACAGTTTCAAATACCGAAATAAGTAATTTTAATTACGTGCTTAAAGTTTTTAAAGAATCTTTTTCAGAACGTATTACTTTTAATAATACTAATATTTCAGACTGTTTAAATGGTATTGAGTTATCAGGAGAAATAAATGCAAAAGGAGATTATAATACCGAGTATTTAACTATCGATTCTTGTAAATTCAATAATGTAAAGGCTAATGTAGTTGATTATTACCGAGGTGGTTATGATGAGTCTACAATTGGAGGTAATCTTATAGTTTCAAATTCTACATTTACAAATTGTGGTGTTAAAGAAGATAACCGAATTCTATTAAACCATCATGGAATAGTAAATGTAAATATTACAGGTAATACTTTTAAAAATAATCCGGTGGCTTTTGTTTCTGTTTTATGGGGTGCAAAAAACAACGCGCAGTCAAATAATACAATAAGTAACTCTGGACAAATTAAGGTTCAAGAAAATTTAGAAATGAAATTGATGTACTAGTTTAAAAGGAGTTCTCAGTTTTTAAAATCCAGAATATTTTTTAAATTAAAAAGACTTTAAACGCCCATTTTTATGGGCGTTTTTTAGTTTAATTATGTTAAAATTCACATTTTATAGTTATTTTTTTTGTAAAAATAGGAAATACCTATATATTTGGTAAACCAATTTGGTTAACCAGATTGGTCTCATTTAACTCATTAGGTGTTTTTTAACCCATTTCTAGGGGCGCAAAACTAAAGGTGTAAGTTAAAAATGATGATTTAGAAAATATATTATAAATCAATTAATAGAGACAGGGATTTCAAAAGGCATTCTTTGTGAAATGTTTGAGTTAGTCGCTGGTAAACATAGCATTTTGTTTCCTGTCTATATTAAAAAGAAATAAAGCAAATCCTTTGTTTTAAGGACTGCTTCGAAAATGGAATCATTAGTGGCGTTAAACTACAAAAAGAACTATTCATGTAAAGCGGGATTGAATAGTTTGTTTGATGCTGCTAATAATTCATTATTTAATTTGTAAAAAAAAACGCTTTTGTATTTGGGAGCTAAATTTTAAACGAAACTATGAAATTAAATAGAACCTTATTATTAAGTGTATTGCTTATCACGTTATTTTCTTGTAATAATAAAACGGAAAACGTAGCGGAGGAAAGTGAACAAGATGGTCACCCAAAATTAATTCTTACCAAAAAAGGTGTTAAAGAGATTAGAGCACAATTAGGTAATATTCCAATTTTTGATAATACGCTAAAAGAGGTTCAAGAAGAAATTGATGCGGAAATTGCCTTAGGTATCGATACACCAACTCCAAAAGATTATTCGGGAGGATATACACACGATCGCCATAAACGTAACATGGTAGTGATGCAAAAAGCTGGTGTTTTGTATCAAATTCTAGACAACGAAAAATATGCAAAGTATGTAAAAGACATGCTAATGCAATATGAAGGCATGTACAAAACGTTGCCTGTGCATCCTAAAACAAGATCGTACGCTAGAGGTAAGTTATTCTGGCAATGTTTAAACGATTCTAATTGGTTGGTTTATGTTAGTCAAGCATACGATTGCGTTTATAATTACTTAACTGAAGAAGAAAGAAATAAACTAGAAACTAACTTGTTTAAGCCCTTTGCAGATTATATTTCTATAGAGAATCCTCAGTTTTATAATAGAGTGCACAACCATAGTACGTGGGGAAATGCAGCCGTTGGAATGATTGGGTTGGTTATGGATGATGAAGAGCTAATTCAGCGTGCATTATACGGTATCAAGGATCTAGAAATGGATAAAACCGCTAAAGATGACGATGGTGGATATATTAACAAAGATGGAAAAGCTGGCTTTTTAGCAAATATTGAAGAGCCTTTTTCGCCAGATGGTTATTACAACGAAGGGCCATATTACCAAAGGTATGCTATGTATCCTTTTTTAATTTTTGCTGAAGGTTTGCATAACGTAAGGCCAGATGTTAAAATTTTCGAATATAAAGATGGCGTGCTTTTAAAATCTATAAATGCATTATTAAACTTGTCTGATGCCGATGGGGATTTCTTTCCGCTTAACGATGGCCAGAAAGGCATGTCGTATTACAATAGTGCTTTAGTTACGGCTGTAGATATTTCGTATCATTTTGGTGGTCAAGATCCAGGGCTATTAAGTATAGCCAAACAACAAAATAAAGTCTTGTTAGATGATTCTGGTTTAGCGGTAGCTTTAGGTATAAAAGAGGGTTTAGAAAAACCGTTTGAGAAGAAGTCTATTAATTTAACCGATGGTCCTAACGGCACACAAGGTGGTGTTGGTATTTTGCGTAACCAAGGTATAGAGGTTGTTTTTAAATATGCGGCTCAAGGTTCTAGTCATGGGCATTACGATAAATTATCGTATTCCTTATACGAAAGAGGCGATGAGGTTATCCAAGACTATGGATTAGCACGTTTTGTAAATATTGAGCAGAAAGGCGGCGGAAATTATTTAAAAGAAAATAAAACTTGGGCAAAACAAACTATAGCTCATAATACCGTTACTCAAAATGAAACCTCTCATTTTAATGCTAAATTTGAAACAGGCAGTAAATACCATCCAGAGTTACATTATTTTTCATCAGAAAATGAAAGTGTACAAGTAGCAAGTGCCATTGATACTCATGCGTATCCAGGAACAGAAATGCTTCGTACAATGGCTGTTATTAAGGATGAAGATTTTGAGAAGCCTTACGTGTTAGATATCATGAGGGTGACTTCCAATAAAGCAAATCAATACGATTTTCCATATTATTTTTTAGGTCAAGTATTGCAAACTAATTTTAAATACAAAACTCCAGAAACTTTAAAACCACTTGGTAATAAAAACGGATATCAACATTTATTTTTAGAAGGCAGTGCTAAAGCGCAAAGCGATAACAGTAAACTGTCCTGGTTAAATAAAGGTAAGTTTTATACCCTAACTACGGTTACTAGTAATGCCGATAATTTATTATTTACACGAATAGGTGCAAACGATCCGGAGTTTAACTTAAGGCGAGAAGCTGCTTTACTTTTAAGACGTAAAAACGTAAAGAATACAACGTTTGTTTCAACCATTGAAGCGCATGGTGGTTATAGCCCAGTAACAGAATCGGCAGTAAACTCAAATAGTAATATAGCCCATTTAAAAGTAGTTTTAGATAACGCAGATTATACGGCAATTGTTATTACCAACGTAAACGGTGTTTCCAAATTATTTATTACCGCTAATACTAAACAAGACAAGGGCATCAAACATAAATTAACTATCAATAATGAGAGCTATGAGTGGTCTGGTTCTTATTATTTCAAATAAATAAACAAATCAACTTAAATTAATCAATATGAAAAGATCTAGTGAAAAGTATGTCATCACAAAAGACATGGAATGGGAAGAATTAGGAGGCGGAGTATCCAGAAAGTTTTTAGGATACGATAATCAAATCATGATGGTAAGAGTGAAATTTACAAAAGGAGCATTTGGTTCTCCACATCAACATTTTCACACACAAGCTACCTTTTGTGCATCGGGTAAATTTGAATTTGAAATTGATGGCGTAAAGAAAATTGTAGAAGCAGGAGATGGCATTTATATTGAGCCTAATTTATTGCATAGTGCACTATGTTTAGAAGAAGGCGAGTTAATAGATACATTTAGCCCTGTAAGAGAAGATTTTTTAACTGGTGGAGAGGTGTCTTATTTTGGTGATAAATCATAATAATAAAGTCGTCAGAGCTGAAGAATCTATGTTTTTAAAGTAGGTTTTAATGCCAAAATAAAATGTGTGAGTTCAAATATAAGTATCAAAAAGTAACTTTTTTTAGCGATGTAAAGGATAAGTTTTTTTGTCAATACCGCTTTAATAAAGGGTTCTTTGGTGTAAAAGTGTTAAAGGTATTTTTATTTTTTGCTAATACTAAAAATTAACATATATTTGGGAAACCAAATTGGTTAACCAATTTGGTTTCCCAATAAACTAAATTAATTACATTGGGAACTCAATAACTCAATGTAAACCACTTTTTAAAAGTATAATATTAAACTACACTTTTAAAATTGTTTTTGCTGATTAACTAGTAACAAACTAAATTAAAATCAAATTATCTAATTATGAATTTGAAAACTAAGCTTTTTTTTATGGTAATGTTGATGGTCAATATTACCATTTTTGCACAAAGTACCCCTATAAAAGGTACTGTTGTCTCTGCTACAGATAACATCCCTATTCCAGGTGTTAATGTTATTATACTAAATACCTCAACAGGTGCCTCGACAGATTTTGATGGGAATTATCAAATTAATGCCAGTAATGGAGATGTATTACAATTCTCTTACATTGGTTTTGTGTCTAAAACAGTAATTGTTACAGATCAAAAAACAATTAATATAGCTTTAGAAGAGGATATAGCTCAATTAAATGAAGTTGTGGTTATTGGATATGGCGATCAAAAGCAAAAAACCTTAACAAGTGCTTTAACAAAAGTTTCTGGTAAAGATCTTGAAAATAATTCTGTAGCTCGTGTAGAAGATGCACTGCAAGGAAAAGTAGCTGGTTTACGAATTCAAGTAGCATCATCGGAAGCTGGTGGTGATCCTAAGATTACATTAAGAGGGCCAGGATCTATTACAGGTTCATCGTCTCCTTTAATAGTAGTTGATGGGATTGTTTTAGGTACCGATGCCGATATTTTAGGTTCTATTGATAATAATGATATTGAATCTATAAGTGTTTTAAAAGATGCTTCTTCTGTTGCAATTTACGGTTCTCGTGGTGCAAATGGTGTTATTTTAGTAACACTTAAAAAGGGTGTTTTAGGTAAAACAAGATTCTCCTATAATACTTTCATGGGATATAAATACGCAAATAAAAACGATAACTTTAATACATCAATAGCCGATGAAAGAGCTAGGTTAAATGGCTTGCAAGGAGTTATTGATGGTATTTCGCAAGATAGTCCAAACTACGATAGAGTAATTGGTGATTATAATTCAGCTTACGCAGAGCTAGAGGCTATGGATTTTATTGCTTCTTTAGGCGATGGTGAAAAAAACTGGCAAGACGAGGTTTTTAATGGAGGTATTATTACTAGCCACTCTTTAGCTGTAAGAGGAGGAACTGAATTAACAAATTATACGGCGTCTTTAGGATATCTGGAAGATGAAGGAATTGCATTAACAGATAATTTCAAAAAGTATAATGCTAGAATTAAAGTTGATAGTAAATCTAAAAACAAGAAAATTAAGTTTGGGGCAAGTTTAAACGTTAACTATAACGATCAAAATAAGTTACCAGCTCGTTTTACAGATCCCTTAAGACAATATGGGCACTTACCATTATACTTAAATGAAGATCATTTAGAGTATGTTACTAATTTTTCTACCGATGTAGGTGTTTCAACTGATGCAGGAAAGTTATTTGAAAACCTTGGCGTAGGTAGCTACGGTTTTTCAAGAGCTTTTGATCACGTTTTTACAGTAGATCCTAATAATCCTAGAGATATACTTAGAGATCCAAATACAGGATTACCAATAGCTAGCGATTTAACTTCTGGCGGTTTAACCTTGTCAACTACTAAAAATGTACATCCTATGGTGCATTTTCTAGAACGATCTAGAACAAAGAAAAAATTAAGTTTAAACGCATCGTCTTATGTTGATTTTGAGTTAAGTAAAGGTCTTAATTTCAGACAAACAGTTTCTAGTGTTTTTAGACATAATAAGTCAAATGAATTTGATTATCTATATGGTCAAGAAAACAGAGATCAAGAATCTTACAGAGCCGAAGGACGCGACGAGTTAAATCAATTCGCATTTGAATCACTTCTTAAATACAAGAAAAATTTTGGGAAGCATAATTTTAATTCTTTATTAGGATTTGAATATACGCAAAGAGATTTTTATGCTCAAGATTCAGAGGCTGTAGGTTATACTAACGACTTTAACAACAATATAGCACTTGCAGACGGTGGTACAACATCAACTGATAATGGAACTGATAAGTTAGTGTCTTATTTTGGAAGAATAGATTATAACTACAACGAAAAGTACTTACTACAAGTATCTGCTCGTACAGATGGTAGTACTAGATTTGGTCCTAATACTAGATTTGGATTTTTCCCAGCAGCTTCGGCAGGTTGGGTAATGTCAAACGAAGATTTCTTATCATCTAGCGATTTTGTAACATTTTTAAAATTAAGAGCGAGTTACGGTGTTTCTGGTTCTAATGAAATTTCTAATAATATTTTTGAATCACTTTACAGATTTGAAGAAACTTTTGGTACTGTTGGTTATAACGGACAAACAGGTGTTAAAGGACTTACTTTAGCTAATCAAGATTTAGGTTGGGAAAAATTAATAGAATTTAACCCAGGTATAGATGTTACTTTTGGTAGAGGACTTCTAAATCTTACATTAGATTATTATACAAGAACAAGTGAGGACTTAATTCTTTTTGCTCCAATACCAGGTACTTATGGTGCAGATAATTGGCTTCAAAATATAGGTGAAGTAAAAAATGAAGGTGTTGAAATAGAATTAAATTCAAGAATTATAACAAACGAAAACTTTAGCTGGGTAGCTTCAGGACAATTTTCTTTAAACAGAAATACGGTTGAAAGTTTAGGTAAAAGTGAACAAATTATTTCTGAAATCGCACAAGATACTAGAGCTACACAATTTATAGCTAGAGTAGGACAGCCAATAACGTCGTTTTATGGTTGGGTTTACGAAAAGGAAATTCCATTAGAGTGGGTAGATAATCCTTTTAATAGGTTTAATAATGATTTTGCAGATGTTTATGTAAAAGATTTAAATAACGATGGTATTATTGATGATGAAGATAGAACGGAATTAGGAAGTCCTTATCCTGACTTTACATGGGGATTTAATTCAGATTTTAAGTATAATGATTTCGATTTCTCTTTCCAATGGCAAGGATCTCATGGTGCAGAAGTAAGAGTTGCCGATTTAGATCAATTGTATTACGCTAGTGAGTCTGCAGTAAATGAGCTTGCAAGTTTTCCAGATAGAGATTTAACAGTGCACAGAAGATTTACAGACGATCATATACAAGATGCATCTTTTGTAACATTAAGAAATGTAACACTTGGTTATTCTTTACCAGATTCATTTACTTCTAAAAATGGTATCGATAGATTAAGATTTTATATAACAGGAGAGAATTTATTGTTCTTCACAGCTAAAGGCTATGAAGGATTTAATCCAGATGCTTCCGGTCAAACATCAGATAACGCAAATACCCCGCTTACATCTGGTTACCAAAGAGGAGATGGTCCAGTGGTTAGAACAATTTCAGCAGGGATTAACTTTCAATTTTAATTAATTATGAAAAATATATATATAAAAATAATAGCGTGTTTTTCTTTAGTAGCTTTAGTTACAAGTTGCGAAAAAGAACTTGATCTTAGTAACCCTACTGCACTTTCAATTGAAGAGTTACTGCAAACGGATAATGGATTTCAATTATTAGCAAACGGTGTTTTAGATGCTTATCAAAAAGTTCCTGCAAACGAGTTTTTGTTAATTGAATTAAGATCTGATAATGTAAGAGCAAATTCAGAAAACGGCAACTTTCCAGCAATTAACGCTTATAACGTCGACCCTAATAATGGTGATGTAGCAACATATTATTCTAATAATATGTCTACTATTAAGCATGCTAATACTGTTATCGATAATCGTTTTTTAGCTCCAGAAAACCAACAATATGCTGTTGGAGAAGCGTATTTTATGAGAGCTTTATGTCATTTTAATTTGGTAAGAGCGTACCAAAATGTGCCTTATGTAGATAAAGTTTTGGATATCACTAAAGATGAAGCTTTAAATTATCCTCAATTGCCAGAAGCCGATGTTTATGAAAAAATCATTAACGATTTTAAAACATCGATAGCCTATTTAGATGGTGGTGTACAAAATAGATACCGCCCTACAAAAGGAGCTGCTATTTGTTTAGCGGCAAAAGCATATTTAAGCCAACCAAACCCTAATTATGACGAGGCAGAGCTTTTATTAGCTTCGGTAGTAGAAAACAACGGCGCATATAACTACGATTTAATTTTTACAGAAAGAAATAATGCTGAACAATTTGAGTTTAATGCAGATCCTTTAAATCCAACAATAGATCTTTTAACGGATGATGAGTATAACGCTAATTTGGTAATGGATTATGGACATGTTTTAGGTAACGCTATTTCGGCAGGTTATGCAGATGGTGTGCTAGATGGATCTTGGTCTAATAGTTCAGCGTTAGAAATTAATGATGAAGTTATTTTTTCAATTGCTTACGATTTAGTTAGTAGTGATAATTATGTAACTAGTGATAGTGAATTAGGAGATCAAGTTGAAACCGATTCTGAGGCACACAGTTTTGCAATGACTTTACAAGGACCTTCAAATGGTGTAAATATTGCTTCTATTGACTTTTTACAAGTTATGAATCCAGAAGAACAACCTGTTAGATTTTATGCGTCACTAAATCCAATCGAATATGGTGCGTTTCTTTCAGATAATACTATCGATGTTTTTAATACTAAATTCCCAACTAACGGTGAAATTGGTGATAATGATTGGGTTGTTTTAAGATATGCAGATGTATTGTTGTTATATGCAGAAGCTATTTTAGGAGGTGATGATAGTACTACAGATACAAGAGCTGTTGATGCTTTTAATAAAGTGCGAGCAAGAGCTGGACTTGAAGAGGTGGCTAATTTAACAAAGGAAGAATTATTAGCAGAGCGTCGTGTTGAGTTTGTTTATGAAAATCAACGTTTATACGACTTAATAAGATTTGGTGAAGCCGATAGAGTTTTAACAGGTTTTTCAACTCAAAACAGCTTGTTTTACACAAATGAAAAGAAATACCTTCCTTTTCCTCAAAGAGAAATTGACAATTTACCTGGTTTTTATAACCAAAATAACGGATACTAAAATCGCATAATTATGAAAAAATATTTAATTAAATTAAAATATATTGTGTTAGGAACATTTGTTTCTCTAACAGCATGTGTTAGCGATGATTTAGCTAACGTAGGTGATTTGGAAGATATTACTGGTCCTACACCTTTTTATAACTTAACCGATGTAACATCATCAGAGTTTGATTGTAATGATGTTGAATTATGGGCTAAGTATGATTTTAATTTTCAAGGCGGTTCCAATTTAGCTGTAAATGGTACAAGTTACCAGTGGTCGGTATCACCTTCTGAAAATGTAGCGCTTATTAATAAAGATTTACCTATTCTAGAAAAATCTATTGAGGCAGAATTAGCAGCAATAGTAGCCTTAGAAAAAGAAATAGCTAAACGAAAATTTAAGTTGCCTTGCGAAACTAATCAAGCTAAAAAAGATGTTTTAGAAGCTCAAATTGTCGATTTCGAAGCGCAATTAGCTAATGCTCAGGATGCTTTGTCAGATGAGACTATACAAAACGTTGCAGACTTGGAAAGTCAGATTGCTAACTTACCTGCAGCAACACTGCAAGACCGAGAATTAATTTTTTCTTTTCCTGGTCCTGGTGAGTATACAGTTGGTTTAACAGTAACCGATAACTTAGGTAAATCGGATTATACCGAAAAATTAGTTACAGTAAATCAAGCCATTCCAACAATTCCAATTCCAGAAATTGGAGAACCTGGTTTTGAAGATAATAGTTTGTTTGATGGAACTGGAGATGGTAGAGATTCTTGGAGATCCCCAAGTAGTTCTAGGTGGGGTTCTGTTTTTCAAATTAATACAGATAGCAATGGAAGAGGTGAAGGAAGCGACTTGCCAGAAGGCGTACAAGCTGCAAAATTCCCTTCAGATGGTACAAGAACAGGTTATCAAGAAATTGAAGTCACTCCTGGAGCAACCTATGTGCTAACTTATTTTACTGCGTTTGAAGAGACTTCTTTTGGTGATGTTACTGTTTCTATTGTAAGTACAAATGCCGACTCATTAGAAGACGCTAAATTAGAAGCAAATATTATTGCTTCAAGAACAGATACCAATGTAGGAAGAGTTGATAATGTTTTCAAAAAACATGCTATTACATTCGAGGCTGGTGAAAACGAAGCGGTAATCATTTTAATTACTAATTCGGGTGTTGAGAGTAGAGTAGATGCATTCGATATTACAGTTAAACAATAAACCTTCTAAAAAAATAATATTATGAATTATAAAATATTTAAAATAACGAATAGAAGTGTTTTTACATTCTGCGTTATGTTTTTGGCCCTTGTATCATGTTATGATAGTGGTTACGATGAGTTTGTTCCGCCAACAGGAAATGTAAACAATATTCAACCAAATACATTGTTTACAACAAGTACGAGCGCAGATGATACCATGTCGTTTGTGTTTAGAAGTTATTCAACAGATGCAGCTTCTTATTTATGGGATTTTGGAGATGGTAACACATCAACAGAAGCAAATCCTAATTACACGTACCAAACGGGAGGAGAATATACAGTGACATTAACCACTAAAAGTTCTGATGGTTTAGTAGCTGAAGATTCATCGGATGTTGCACCTATTTTTGTTGATTTTAATATTAGTAAAATAGATTCAGAAGTAACTTTTGAAAATTTAACTTCTGGAGCAAAATCTTTAGTTTGGGATTTTGGTGATGGAGAAACTTTAGAATGGGATGCCGAGGATTCAGAAGAAGATCCAAAATTTAATCCTGTACATACTTATAAAACAGCTGAAACATTTAAAGCAACACTTACAGCAACTACTTTTTTAGGTGTTCAGGTTTCTATTTCAAAAAACATAGAAGGTTTAGTATTATCAACAATTCCTGATTTTACATTTGCTGTTTCTGGTTTTAATGTACAATTTACAGATGCATCAATATTAGCAGTTTCACATAGTTGGGATTTTGGAGATGGGAACACATCTACCGAGGTTAATCCAATGCATATGTATGCTGGGGAAGGTACTTATGAAGTAACATTAACAACAACAAATGACGCTGGTGTATCTAAAACGATTACTCAAAGTGTGCCAATTGGAGGAATTGAAGCAACGTTTGCTGCAAAGATTTTAAATGGCTCAATTGATGAAATAACAGGTACAGATTTAAACGATAATGCAGATGCATTTGATATGACACCTAATTCAACTGTGAAAGATGCTTCAGGAAGTAATGTTCCTTCACCGTTTGCAGGTTGGAAAAACTCCACTTTAAACACATGGATAGAAGACAATATTAGTACTAGCAATGAAGCACCAGGAGGAAGCTCTACAGCGCACTCTGCTCCTAGAGCATTAAAGCTTCATGAAATTCAAAGAAGAGCATACCAACCATTTGCAGTTGAAGTGGGAGTTGAATACACTGTAAAACTTTGGGTAAGAGCTGAAGGGGCTGGAGAATTATCTGTTTACATTATGGATAATGAAATTCCAGATGAAACAACTTTAGAATCAGGCAACCTTAGCAAACTAGTGGTTACAGGTGGCGTAAATAATTCTGATTCATTTGAAGAGTATTCATTTACTTTTGTAGCAACATCAACAACAGCATTGTTTTATGGTAAACCGGGAGACAACGCAAGTGGAGATAATGAGGTTTGGATTGATGATATTTCAATTGTGACTCCTGGATTTGATGAATCCGGTAACCCAACTGGAGTTACTGCAACGGTTGAAGCAAAGATTTTAAATGGCTCAATTGATGAAATAACAGGTACAGATTTAAACGATAATGCAGATGCATTTGATATGACACCTAATTCAACTGTAAAAGATGCTTCAGGAAGTGATGTTCCTTCGCCATTTGCAGGTTGGAAAAACTCCACTTTAAATACATGGATAGAAGACAATATTAGTACTAGCAATGAAGCACCAGGAGGAAGCTCTACAGCGCACTCTGCTCCTAGAGCATTAAAGCTTCATGAAATTCAAAGAAGAGCATACCAACCATTTGCAGTTGAAGTTGGAGTTGAATACACTGTAAAACTTTGGGTAAGAGCTGAAGGCGCTGGAGAATTATCTGTTTATATTATGGATAATGAAATTCCAGATGAAACGACTTTAGAATCAAGTAATCTTAGTAAGCTCGTAGTTACAGGTGGCGTAAACAATTCAGATTCATTTGAAGAGTATTCATTTACTTTTGTAGCAACATCAACAACAGCATTATTTTATGGTAAACCAGGAGCAAATGCTAGTGGAGATAACGAGGTTTGGATTGATGATATTTCAATTGAAACTCCTGGATTTTAATTTTGTAATTTATAAATGAAAATGAAAAACTTCCGTAAAGAAATATTAAGCATTTTATTGATAACATTTCTATCTGTAAACGCTGCTTGCCAATCACAAAAAGGTAGCGTTTCCGACTCGGATGTTAAAGTTGAGAAAAAAGCCAAAAAGAAAAAGAAGCAGAAAAAGAAAAAGGTGAAACTTCCTAAGATCGATTTAAGTCACTGGAGTGTAACAACACCAGAATTAAATGCCAAAGGTAGAGCTATGAATATAGAGCCACCAGAAATCTTGAATTATGCAACCGATGAAAGATTGTTGCCATACATGTATAACGATTCTACTAGTGGAGCTATAGTGTTTTATTCGTTTCCAAGCGAAGCGACAACAGCAAATACAAAGTACACACGATCGGAATTGAGAGAGCAAATGGTGCCAGGAGATAATAATACAAACTGGACTTTTGAGCAAGGCGCAAACATGAAAGGGAAATTGGAAATGGCAGAAACCACCAGAGCTTCAGATGGTAAATATCACAGAACCATTATCATGCAAATCCATGGGCGTTTAACTAATGAACAAAGAGATTTAATTGGGCAAAAAGATAATAATGCGCCACCAATTTTAAAAATATATTGGGATAATGGGAAAGTACGTGTTAAAACTAAAGTGCTTAAAAATTTAAGTGCTACAGATGAAGAGTTACTTCACGAAGATGCTTGGGGCGACGACGAAGGTTTTAATTTTGAACAAGAGGTAGGATTTAGAAAGTTTACTTTAGAAGTGCAAGTTTCAAAAGGTAAAATGGTAGTGATACTTAATGGTAATGAATATAAAGTTTACGATGATATCCACATGAAAAGGTGGGGCGTTTTTGAAAATTATTTTAAAGCAGGTAATTATTTTCAGTCAAGAGACGAAGGTGCCTATTCTAAAATAAAATATTACGAACTAGAAGTAAGTCATTGATTTTAGTAAACTTTAAATAAGACGTATGTTTGCTTTTTTAAATTTTGTTTAAAAAAGATCTATTACCAACTATTAAATAAGAAATATGAAATTAGAGTCATTAACGGTTAGTGAAAATCAAATGGTGCAAAACACCATTATTGGTAAAATAAGAGATTTAATAAATTTTAAAAACCTCGAGCCTGGTGATAAATTACCTTCCGAAAGAATGTTATCTGATAAGTTTGAAGTAAGCAGAAGTAACGTTCGTGACGCTATTCAAAAGTTGGAATTTTATGGTTTATTAAAGTCAATTCCTCAAAGTGGAACCTTTGTAGCTAACATTGGAGTTGTAGCCATGAACGGAATGATTGATGATATTTTAGGTTTAAAGACGCCGGATTTTAAGGCATTAGTTGAAACAAGAATTTTATTGGAATTAAAAACCGTTAGATTAGCGGCATTAAGACGTACAGAAGAAGATTTAGAGCGCATTAAAGATGCATTAGATGCTTATGAAGATAAAGTACGATCGGGTGAAGATGCTGTGCAAGAAGATTTGCTATTTCATTTGGCCATAGCTAAAGCTAGTGGTAATAGTTCAATGAATACGTTTATGTTAACTATTACACCTCAGATTATCATGGATTTCGAAAAATATCATGTCTGCGATAAAAGAATGTCATTGGTTGGTATACAAGAGCATAATGAAATTTATGAAGCCATCAAAAAGCAGGATACTGTAATGGCAAAACAAAAAATGAAAGATCATTTTAGCGTATTATATCAATATTGCTATAATGTTAAATAAGAACCCTAACTAAATTATTAACAACCAGAGGTTAACACCTCGTTAAATAACAGAAATATGAAATTAAAAGGTTTAAGATGGTGGGTAATAGGCTTAATTGCTTTAGCTACTGTTATAAATTACATCGATAGGCAAGCATTGCCTGTACTTTGGCCAGATATTGCTAAGGATTTGTATCCTGATAAGACGCCCGATGAACGAAAAAGTATTTACGCTATAATTTCGACTATTTTCATATTTTCTTATGCCTTTGGTCAAGCTATTTTTGGTAAAATATTCGATAAGTTAGGAACTAGAATTGGATTTACGTTATCCATAGGGTTTTGGTCTATAGCAACGGCTTTACATGCATTTGCAAAAGGTATTTTTACCTTAAGCTTATTTCGTTCGCTGTTAGGGATTTCAGAAGCTGGTAACTGGCCTGGTGCCGCAAAAGCCAATGCCGAGTGGTTTCCTACCAAAGAGCGTGCTTTTGCTCAAGGTTTGTTTAATTCTGGTGCAGCAATTGGTGGTATCATAGCATTCCCAACTATTGGATTGCTATCTGTATACTTTAGTTGGAATTGGATTTTTATTCTAGTAGGTATAACGGGATTGTTATGGCTTATTCCTTGGTGGATTTTAGTAAAATCGCCACCTAAAAAGCACCCTTGGATATCTGATGAAGAGCGTGAGTATATTTTAACAGGACAACAAAATCAAGATGAAGATAACGATGGCGAGTTCGATGATGGTTACAATCCTGATACAACTACAATGCTTTCTCATAAAGAAAGTTGGGGGGTTATAATCGCATCAGCAGCATTAGATCCTATTTGGTGGTTATTCATTTTTTGGATTCCGCTTTACCTAAACGAAGTTTATGGAATGGATGTAAAATCAATTGGTTTCTATGCTTGGGTGCCTTATGTAGGCGCTATGTTAGGCGCTTGGTTTGGAGGCTTATTAGCGCAAAACCGTATTAAAGTAGGTTGGACTGTAAACAAAACAAGAAAGTTTGTTATTACACTTGGCTGTGTAATTATGTTACCTGCTTTATTGGCAATGGCTAATCCAGGTGGTCCTGTAACTGCGGTATTATTAATGGCTGTTATTTTATTTGGTTTCCAAACAGCAATTGGAAATGTGCAAACATTACCAAGTGATTTATTTGGAGGAAAAACAGTAGGTACTCTTTCAGGTTTTGCTGGTATGGCAGCTAAATTAGGTGCATTTGGTTTAACAGCATTGGTACCATGGTTAACTTCAGGAGGTAATTATACTCCAGCATTTATTATTGGTGCGGCATTAGCAATTATTACTATGGCCAGTGTTTGGATTTTATGTCCAAAAATTGAACCATTAAAAGAGAAATAAAATTTATAAAAACAATAGAATAATTAACAAAAATTTAAAGAGTATGAGTAATTCAAATGGAAAAGTAGCAGTTATAACAGGTGCTACAGGTGGTATTGGTTTTCAAGTAGCAAAAAGATTAGGTCAAGATGGATATACTGTAGTATTAAATGGTATTGATGATGAAGCCGGAGCGCAAAGAGTTAAAGAACTTACTGCGGAAGGTATAACTTCAGAGTATTATGGTTTTGATGTAACTAAAGAAGATGAGGTTACAGAAAACATTACAAAGATTGGTGAAAAGTACGGAAAAATTGATGCGCTTATTAACAACGCAGGTGGTTTAGGAGGTCGTTCTAGATTTGAAGAAATGACTACTGAATTTTACAGATTCGTAATGGCTTTAAATTTAGATTCTACATTTTTTGCATCTAGAGCTGCAATCCCTTACCTTAAAAAAGGTGAAAATGCATCTATAATCAATTATACTTCTATCGCTGGTTGGAATGCTGGTGGACCTGGTGCTGGTATTTACGGAACTTCTAAAGCTGGAGTTCATGCTATTACTAGAGCATTAGCTAAAGATTTAGCTGAATACGGAATTAGAGTAAATGCAGTATCTCCTGGTACTATTGATACTGATTTCCACAAGCAAATTAAATCTACTAAGCCAGAAGTATTCGCTTCTTGGAAAAACAATATCTTATTAGGGAGATTAGGTCAGCCAGAAAATGTTGCTTCAGTTGTTTCTTTCTTAGTAAGTGACGATGCTTCATTCTTAACTGCTGAAACTATCCAAGTTGGTGGTGGACAAGGTTTAGGAATCTAATTTTAATTAGTTCAGGTAAAGTATGAGAAATCATATTTTACAACCGAGTATAAATAAAGCGCTATTGTAGAAATACAATAGCGCTTTATTATTTTAAACTATTAATGTATTTATATCTGTAGAGCAACAAGACAAAACCTAAAAAGTATTTTTACCTCATTTTAATGCGTTTAAATAATAACTAGATGAGTAATTAGTTTTTGAGCTTTTAAGTGTATTAAAACTACTTATTTTAAATGCTTTTGTTCAATATAGGGTATAAAAAAAACCACCATATAGGTGGTTTTTATGAGTTATTAAAAAACTACTAACTAATTAGTGAGCAGCTTTTAATTTATCAGCTTCTTTTTTTACTGCATCAGCAGCTTTATTAGCAGCATCACTAGTTTTTGCTTTTGCATCATTTACAACTTCTCCAGCTTTTTCTCCAGCGTTGTCAATTGCATTTCCTGCAGCATCAACAGCAGAATTTACAGCTTCACCAGTTGCATTAGCAGCATTCTCAACAGCTTCACCTGCTTTATTAGCAGCGTCACCTGCAGCATCTACAGCAGAGTCAACAGCATTTCCAGTTGCATCAGCAGCATCTTCTACAGCATTGCCTGCAGCATCAGCAGCATTTTCAATGGCATCTCCAATAGATTCACCTTTTTTTGTGTCTCTACATGATGTGAAACTTAATGCTAACAATAGAATTGAACTTAATAATACTTTTTTCATCGGTTTTTGTTTTAGTGTTTTCTGTTATTAATTAGTTTTCAAATTTTACTTCTATAAAAGTAATCTTTTAGAACAACCTATATACGTAAATAATCTAGTATTTGGATGACTGCCCCTTTATTCTTTTCTATAAAAGCTTTATTATAAGACCCTGCTTCTGCTCTAAAGTCACTATCCGCAATTAATTTATTAAGGGTTTCATTAAATTTTAATTGATTATCAATTTCAAACATGCCGCCATTATTAATTAATGCTTTTGCTTCTAGAAACTTTACGTGATTATTACCTATTACTATTGGAACTCCAAAAACGGCAGGTTCTAAGGTATTATGGAGTCCAGTATTACCCACGGCACCGCCAACATAAGCTATATCTGCGTAACTATAAATTTTAGAAAGAATACCTATAGTATCTATAATAAAGACTTGGAATTCTGCTAAATTATGGTTGTCTTTTTCGGAAAACAGAACCGTTTTAGAGTTGATTTTTTCTTGTAATTTTTTAATGCGCTCGGGTTTAATATCGTGTGGGGCAATTATAAGTTTTATATCTTTTGAAACCTGAGTGTTTATAAACTCAACAAAAAGAGCTTCACCTTCTGGCCAAGTGCTACCGGCAACAATACAAAGTTTGTTGTTTTTAAAAGTATCAATAAAATTTAAAGAGTTATCTAAGCTTAATTGACTGTAAACTCTATCATAACGCGTGTCTCCGCTAACAGTAACAGAGGTGTAATTTATAGATTCTAATAGTGCTTTCGAAGCCTCGTTTTGGGTAAATATATGTTCAAAAGCAAAAAGAGCTTGTTTTAACTGTTTGCCGTAAAATTTAAAATAAGATTGTTCTTTTCTAAAGGCTGCAGAAATAAGGATGGCACGCAAATGTCTTGCTTTTAATTCATGTAAAAAATTGGGCCAAATATCATATTTTACAAAAATGGTAAGTTCTGGATTTATTAGATCTAAAAAGCGTTTAGCATTGGTTTTAGTATCCAATGGCAAATAAATAACCACATTAGCTATAGGTGAGTTTTTTCGAATTTCATAACCCGATGGCGAGAAAAAACTCAAGATTAATTTATGGTTTTTATAATGTTTCCGGAGTTCTAAAAATACAGGAAGTCCCTGCTCATATTCTCCTAATGAAGCACAATGAAACCAAAGTGTTTTATCACCTTTTTGTATGTTGTTTTTTAAAATTTGAAACGTGTTTTCTCTACCAATAATACCTTTTTTAAGCTTTGCATTAAACTGCGCTCCTAATTTTAGTACAACACCTGTAAGATGAATTCCAATGTTATATATTAAGCTCAATATTATTTCTTTTAATGCTAAAATACATTTCTTTAAAATAAATACATTGGTTAACGTCTATCAATTTTGTAATTTTGTGTTGAGCAAACCCTAATTAGGGAGGCGTAAAAATTAGTCTGTATTCTTGTTTTATAATGGATAGGCTATAATTTTTTATACATGAAGAAAATTCAAATGGTTGATCTTAAAGGTCAATATGCAGGCATAAAAGATGCTGTTAACTCGTCTATTCAAGAAGTTATTGAAAACACAGCATTTGTAAATGGACCTGAGGTTCATAAGTTTCAAAAATCTTTAGAGGATTATTTAGGCGTAAAACACGTTATTCCGTGTGCCAATGGTACAGATGCTTTGCAAATTGCAATGATGGGTCTAGGTTTAGAGCAAGGCGATGAGGTTATTACTGCCGATTTTACTTTTGCAGCAACCGTAGAGGTCATTGCATTATTAAAATTAACGCCGGTTTTGGTTGATGTTAATGAAGATAATTTTAACATTAATATAGAAGCAATCAAAAAAGCAATTACGCCAAAAACAAAAGCTATTGTGCCTGTACATTTATTTGGGCAGTGTGCAAATATGGAGGCAATCATGGAACTTGCTAAAGAACATAACCTGTTTGTAATCGAGGATAATGCCCAAGCTATTGGAGCAGATTATAAATATAGTAATGGCAAAAAGGTTAAGGCCGGAACCATTGGAAATGTTGGAGCTACATCTTTTTTTCCTTCTAAAAATTTAGGTTGCTATGGAGATGGTGGAGCCATTTTTACAAATGATGATGATTTAGCACATACCATAAGAGGTATTGTAAACCATGGTATGTACGAACGCTACCATCATGATGTAGTTGGTGTAAACTCGCGTTTAGATAGTATACAAGCGGCTGTGTTAAATGCTAAATTACCACATTTAGATACTTATAATAAAGCAAGACAAACCGCTGCAAGAAAATATAATGCCGCCTTTAAGGGTATGGATAGTGTTATTACCCCTAAAACGGTAAATGAATGTGATGGTATTTGCGATACATGCGATTGCCATGTTTTTCATCAATATACTTTAAGAGTGAAAGGTGTAGATAGGGATGCTTTAGTAAAGCATTTAAATGAAAATAATATTCCTTGTGGCGTGTACTACCCAATTCCGTTACATAAACAGAAAGCTTATTTGGATGAAAGGTATGTGGAATCTCATTTTGAGGTGACAAATCAATTGGTAAAAGATGTTATTTCTTTACCAATGCATACAGAGTTAGATGACGAACAAATTGAACTTATAACAACAACCATAATAAAATTTATAAATGGATAAAATATTAGTTACCGGCGGATTAGGATTTATTGGCTCTCACACCGTAGTAGAATTGCAAAATGAAGGCTATGAAGTTGTTATTATTGACGATTTATCAAACTCATCGGAAAAAGTATTAGATGGCATTACAGCAATTACCGGAAAAACGCCAATTTTTGAAAAGTTAGACTTAAAAGAGAAAGACAAAGTAGAACAGTTTTTTGCTAAGCATAACGATATAAAAGGGGTTATCCATTTTGCAGCAAGTAAAGCTGTAGGAGAGAGTGTAAAAGAACCTTTGTTGTACTACGAAAACAATATATCAACTTTAGTTTATATTCTAAAGGAATTAAAAAAGTTACCATCGGCAGGTTTTATATTTAGTTCGTCTTGTACGGTTTACGGACAAGCAGATGAGTTGCCAATAACAGAAAATGCACCAGTTAAGTTAGCTGAGTCGCCATACGGAAACACTAAACAAATAGGTGAAGAAATAATTAGTGATACTTGTAAAGTAACACCAAATTTAAAAGCGATTGCCTTACGTTATTTTAATCCGGTTGGAGCACATGAGTCGGTTGAAATAGGAGAACTGCCTATTGGAGTGCCACAAAATTTAGTGCCATTTATTACACAAACAGGTATAGGTATACGTCAAGAATTATCTGTTTTTGGTGATGATTATCCTACGCCAGATGGTACATGTATTCGTGATTATATTCATGTAGTCGATTTAGCTAAAGCGCACGTTATTGCCTTAGGAAGGTTACTTCAAAATAAAAACAAATCAAACTACGAAACCTTTAACTTAGGAACAGGAAAAGGAAGCACGGTTTTAGAAGTTGTAAAATCTTTTGAAAAAGTTTCGGGTAAACAGTTAAACTATAAAATAGTAGGTAGAAGAGAAGGCGATATTATTTCTGCCTATGCTGATACAGAAAAAGCGAATAAGGAATTAGGTTGGAAAACTAAATTGTCTCTTGATGATGCTATGCGTTCTGCATGGAAATGGGAACAAAAAGTAAGAGGAGAGAATTAATTTTTTACAGATACAGTATAAATAAAAAGGGTTGCTATTAAAATAGCAACCCTTTTTATGCTGTGGTTTTCTTCTTTTTAAAAGTCATAATAACCAGAATTATCATTCCGGTGGTAACCGATAAATCGGCTAGATTAAAAATGCCAGTCCTAAAAACGCCACCAAGATCTATATATAAGAAATCGGTAACTCTTCCATAAACAATTCTATCGTAAACATTAGCAATACCACCGCCAATAATACTTGCAAAAGCAAAAAGCGACCAATTATCTAAGGATTTATCTAAGAATATATGACGAAGGACAAAACCTAAAACAACTATTGGTAATATTAGTAATAATAGTACTCTTAGCGTGTCATTAAGTTCGCTACCCATACCAAGAAATGCCCCTGTGTTTTCTACATGCATTAAAATAAAGGCATCGCCAATAATAGGAATGCGTTCTCCTGGGTTTACTTCGGTTCTTAAAGTTACGTTTTGCTTTACCATAACTTTCGATATTTGATCGGCAGCAATAGTTAAAACAATAACTAAAATAATATAGATAGAGCGTTTGGTAAGCTTCATTTAACTGTTTGTTTCGAAAGTTGCAGAAGCCGTTTCAGAGGCTCTGTTAATCTTTTTTACTAAACCTTGTAAAACTTTACCAGGACCAACTTCGGTAAACAATGTTGCACCATCGGCAATCATTTGTTGTACAGATTGCGTCCAACGTACAGGCGCCGTTAATTGCGAAATAAGGTTGGCTTTAATAGCCTCTTCATCAATTACAGCGTTTGCTGTTACGTTTTGGTAAATTGGGCAGTTAGGTTTACTAAATGTTGTGTTTTTTATAGCTGCAGCAAGTTCTTCGCGCGCTGGTTCCATTAATGGTGAATGGAAAGCACCACCTACAGGTAATACTAATGCACGACGTGCACCTTCTTCTTTTAAGGCTTCGCAAGCTTTATTAATAGCTTCAACTTCTCCAGAGATTACTAATTGTCCAGGGCAGTTGTAATTTGCGGCAACTACAATACCTTCAGTTGTTGCACATATTTTTTCAACAATATCATCTTCAAGTCCTAAAACAGCAGCCATAGTACTTGGTTGTAACTCGCAAGCTTTTTGCATAGCTATAGCACGTTGAGAGACTAATTTTAAGCCATCTTCAAAGGTTAATGCACCATTTGCTACTAGCGCTGAAAATTCTCCAAGAGAATGTCCTGCAACCATATCGGGTTTAAAACTTTCACCTAATGTTTTTGCTAAAATTACAGAATGTAAAAATATAGCAGGTTGCGTTACTTTAGTTTCTTTTAAGTCTTCGGCAGACCCTTCGAACATAATATCTGTGATATGAAACCCAAGAATATCGTTGGCTTGTTCAAAAAGTTGTTGTGCTAAAGGTGAGTTCTCATAAAGGTCTAAACCCATGCCTGAGAATTGTGCACCTTGACCTGGAAATACGTATGCGTTCATAATTGGTTTGTTTTAAGTGTGCAAAAATAACAATTATTAACAATTATCAATGCTTTTAATAATTTTGGCAGGATTCCCTGCAATAAGAACGCATGTAATATGAAAATTTGTATTTTTTGAAATATATTAAAAAATATAACTTCTAGGTTGCGTTAGTGATTGAAACGTCATCCTTTTTTTTGCTGCCATAAATGGCAAAAAAAAGATATAGTGGAAAGCACGACCCTTTTCGGGTAACGCCCAAATTATTAATTTATAGATTGCCTGTTGCTGCTTCGGCACAGCGTTCACCATCCATAGCTGCCGAAACTATACCACCTGCATAGCCACCGCCCTCGCCACATGGATAAAGGTTGGTAATTTGAGTATGCTCTAAATTTTCGTTTCTAGGAATGGAAACCGGGGATGAGGTGCGAGATTCTACGCCCACAATATTGGCCTCTTCGGTGTAATAGCCGTTCATTTTTTTACCAAAAGCCTCAAAGCCTTTACGGAGTCTGCTGCCTATAAATTTAGGTAATAAGGAATGTAATGGTGCAGATTTTAGCCCAGGCTGGTACGAGGTGTCGTTTAAGGTTGTAGATAGTTTGCCTTCTACAAAATCGGTTAATCGTTGTGCCGGTGCTACTTGACTTCGTCCGCCCGCAGTAAAGGCTAAACGCTCTAAGTTTTTTTGATATTCTAAGCTTTTTAATGCGCCAAATTGCTCGTATTTTGGCAAATCGGTATCTACATTAATTTCTACTACTATACCAGAGTTGGCATATAAGTTATTTCGTTTTGATGGCGACATACCATTTACCACAACTTCGCCATTAGCGGTTGCTGCAGGTACAATAAATCCACCAGGACACATGCAAAAGGAGTACACACCACGATCTTTAACTTGCTCCACTAAACCGTAAGATGCGGCTGGTAGTAACTCGTGACGGTCGCCAGAGCAATGGTATTGAATGGAATCGATAATATGTTGCGGATGCTCTACACGAACACCCATGGCAAAGGATTTTGCTTCTAGAGCAATGTCCTTTTTATGCAGTAAATAAAAGATGTCTCTAGCAGAATGCCCTGTGGCTAGTATCACTTTTTCAACATCTAATGTATTACCATTTTGAAGTTCAATGGCTTTTATTTTATTGTCTTTTATAACAAAATCGGTAACTCGAGTTTCAAAATGAATTTCGCCTCCGTAATTTATTATGGTTTCGCGAATGTTTTGAACCACTTTTGGTAGTTTATTGGTGCCAATATGTGGATGTGCATCCACCAATATTTGATCGGTAGCACCATGAAATACTAAGTTTTCGAAAATACGACGTACATCGCCACGTTTTAAACTGCGTGTGTATAATTTTCCGTCGCTATAAGTGCCTGCTCCACCTTCGCCAAAACAGTAGTTGGAATCTTCGTTTACAAAATGATCTTGGTTAATGGCTTTTAAATCGCGTCTGCGGTCCTGCACATTTTTGCCACGTTCTAAAACTATGGGTTTATAACCAAGTTCGATACAGCGTAAAGCAGCATACATTCCTGCAGGGCCAAAACCAATAATATGAATGGGTTTTGCTTTTGATACGTCTTTATATTCAAATTGATACGCCGAGGTTTTTGGTAAAGCTTCGCGAATATAAACAGCAACTTTATAATTAAGTATTATTTTAGGTTTGCGAGCATCAATAGACTTGCGTAGTATTTTAACGCCAGTAATATCTTGCCTATCAATCTCTAACTTAATCGCAGATTTTAATACGAGAATATTAGGCTGTTCTTCTTCCTTTAATGTAATACGAAGTTGTATTTCTTTTACCATGTGGCAAAATTACTGAAATTTGTAACAGGTGTATTCAATTTTTTATTGGTTTGCCTAACATTTAAATAATGTTACCTAAAGAGGTATAAAACAAATTATTTTCTCGCATACGTTAAAAACGAAAATTCATGGGCATGCGTATCATCTTTAGTATGAAACGTATTAGCCGTTTCTTTCCAAACATTAGTGTCAATTTCCGGAAAATAGGTGTCTGCATCAAAACTTTCATGTACACGAGTAAGTTCTATTTTATCGGCAATAGCCATGGCTTGCTTGTATATTTGTCCGCCACCAATAATATAAGGGTTGCTGTCTTTTTTCGAGGCATCAATAGCATCTTCTAAACTATGTACCACAATAACACCATCAGGAACATTATAATCTTTCTGGCGCGTTATTACAACATGCGTTCTATTTGGTAAGGGTTTCGGGAAACTTTCAAAGGTTTTACGTCCCATAATAATATGATGGCCGTTGGTAAGCGCCTTAAAACGTTTTAAATCGTCACTTAAATGCCAAATTAATTTGTTGCCTAAGCCAATAGCGTTGTTTTCGGCGGCAGCCACAATAATGGTTAATTCACTTCCTTTATTAATACGTTTAGTAGTTTCCTCTTTAAATACTTCGCTTTTAGCTAAAACGGTTTCTTCTTTAACTAAACCTGCTTTTAGTTTTTCAATGCGGTTTTGTTGTTTAGCAACTAATTTTTGTAATTGCGCTTTTTCCCAATCTTTACCCATAAATTTATTGGTAACAAAAACATTAAATAAGTGGTAAACAAAAAGGAATAGCCATATTAATATGGCAAAAACAAACCAGTCGATTTCCAAAATCTTAAAATCCTTACCAATACCTAAAAAGGTATTTGCAACAATTAAAAAAATGGCACCAATTAAAAATATAACAAAATGCGCATATAAACCTTTTTTCTGTTTAATTCGTTTTTGAGCGTTTTCAATAAGCTCCAATTGGTCTTTGTCAATTTGTGGTATAGGTTTCTTTTTTCCGAACATATTTGTAAAATAAAGTCTGTAAAGTTAACCCTTTTTGGTAAAACTAAATAGAATAATAAAATACATTTACTAAAACGTTTTAGTCTTAAAACAGTCTGATAATCAGTATAAAACAATTTTTTAAGCTTGATAATACTACAAATTAATTGGGAATTTATTATGTACTCCACTGTTTTAAAGAATACATTTTGCCAAATCGATAATTTTTTGAAAGTAAAGAGTCTTAAATAGTTACGTATTTTAATTTGTTAGTAAATTTGTAGCGCTATTAAATATTAAATTAAAATATTAAAACATAGAATTATGGCTATTAAAAAACAATTTTTAAAAAGTAAACCAGTTTGTAAAGTAACTTTTACTGTACCAGCGGAAGATGCAAAAAAGGTATCTGTAGTTGGGTCATTTAACGAATGGAATGCTAAAAAAGCACCGCTAAAAAAATTAAAAAACGGATCTTTTAAAGGAACTGTTGATATTGAATCTGGTAGCTCTTACGAGTTTAAATATGTTGTTGATGGTGTTTACGTAAACGACGACGCAGCCGATGCTTATGCATGGAACGATTTTGCTGGAGCAGAAAACGGGGTTATAAACCTATAATCACGCTTACATATAACTAAAAAGCACCTTGTTTAAGGTGCTTTTTTTTGTTTTAGCTAATTTAAAATATTTCTATTGGCGTTACCCGAAAAGGGTCGGGCTTTTCACTACAAGTCCTCGCACCTCCTACGTCGGGCTGTGGGCTTTTCATTTCAATCCCTAACGCACTTGCCAGTTATTGCACGTTTTTTAATGCTAAATTTCGAGATTATTAAATAGCTACAGCGCCTTTAATATGCGGATGCGGATTGTAATCAACCAAAGTGAAATCTTCAAAATCAAAGTCGAAAATATCCTTAATATCAGGATTTAATATCATTTTTGGCAACGGACGAATATCTCTAGAAAGTTGTAATTCTACCTGCTCAAAATGGTTGCTGTAAATATGTGCATCACCAAAGGTGTGTATAAATTCGCCAGCTTCATAACCGCAAACTTGTGCCATCATCATGGTAAATAAAGCATAACTAGCAATGTTGAAAGGTACCCCTAAAAATATATCGGCACTACGTTGGTATAATTGGCAAGACAGTTTTCCGTTAGCTACATAAAACTGAAAAAAGGCATGACAAGGCGGAAGCGCTGCTTTACCATTAGCTACATTTTCGCTAAAGCTTTTAGAGGTATCTGGTAAAACCGATGGATTCCAAGCAGAAACCAACATGCGTCTACTATTCGGGTTGTTTTTTAAGGCCTGTATAACCTCCTTAATTTGGTCAATTTCATCACCATTCCAATTACGCCATTGGTAACCATAAACAGGTCCTAAATCGCCATTTTCATCGGCCCATTCATTCCAAATACGCACACCGTTTTCGGTAAGGTATTTGGTGTTTGTATCACCTTTTAAAAACCAAAGTAATTCGTAAACAATAGATTTTAAATGCAGTTTCTTGGTTGTTACCATAGGGAAACCCTCACTTAAATCGAATCGCATTTGGTGTCCAAAAACACTTTTAGTTCCTGTACCTGTGCGATCTCCTTTTTCATTACCGTTTTCTAAAACGTGTTTTACTAAGTCGTGATATTGTTTCATAAGCGTCATGCCTGTGTATACAGGAATCTCATTAAATTAAACTTGATTTTATTGTCCAAATCGAATGACTTGAACAGTTGATTCGAAAGGGGACAAAATGATATAAATTATCAGTGATTAAAAATAGAAAATAAGAGTTGAATCCGTTTAAAGTAATTCTGAATAATATCAAAAGTTATTAACTAGTAGAAATATGTACTATGCAGAAGGTTTATGGAAAGGCATTTTAAGCTTTCAGACTATGAGATTCCGACCTTTCCAGAAATTTACTACCCAATAATCATTCCAGCAATAGTAGCCGAAATTAACGACGCAATAGTACCACCAATTAAGGCTTTCATTCCAAATTTAGAAAGGGTTTTACGTTGGCCCGGGGCCAAAGAGCCAATACCACCAATTTGAATACCAATTGAGGCAAAATTAGCAAAGCCACATAACATGTAAGTAGCCATAATTATAGATTTCTCATAATTAAGATGCACCAGGTTCGATGCTTCTTTTAAGTCTCTTAATTGAATATAGCCAATAAATTCGCTAGCAGCCAATTTAATACCTAATAGTTGTCCCATTAGCGCCATATCTTCTTTAGCAACCCCAATAAGCCACATAAGTGGAGCAAATAGGTAGCCCAAAATAAGTTCTAGCGATAAGTTTTTGTAAGTCGTGTTTGCGGCAATCCAACCATTAACAGAAGTAATATCTCCAATCCACCCCAAAATACCATTAAACATGGCAATAAAGGCCACAAATACTAATAGCATAGCACCAACATTTACTGCTAGTTTTAAACCTTCGGTAGTACCATTAGCAATAGCATCTAAAAAGTTAGAGCCTATTTTTTCTTGTGATACCGATACGTCTGTGTTTACATCTTCGGTTTGCGGGTATAATATTTTTGAAATTACAATAGCTCCTGGAGCAGCCATTACAGATGCTGCCAATAAATGCTTTGCATAAAATAATCTTAATTCTGGATCGTCTCCACCAAGAAAACCAATATAGGCCGCCAATACTGCGCCAGCTACTGTGGCCATACCACCAATCATCACTAACAGCATTTCAGACTTATTCATTTTTTCCAAATAAGCCTTAATAAGCAGTGGTGCTTCGGTTTGTCCTAAAAATATGTTTCCGGCAACACTTAAACTTTCTGCTCCAGATATTTTTAAAGCTTTGGAAAGTAACCAAGCCATTACTTTTACTACTTTTTGAATAATTCCTAAGTAGAAAAGTACTGATGTTAATGCCGAAAAGAAGATGATAGTAGGTAATACTTGAAAGGCGAAAATAAAGCCAAAAGTATCCATATCTACTACTAAGCCTTCAAATAGAAATTTACTACCTGCTCTTGTAAAATCTAGTACGCTAACAAATAAACCACCAATAAATTCGAAAATAGTTTTAATAAATTCAACCTTTAATACACCTATTGCTATAAGTAATTGAAACGCTAACCCAATACCAACAATTTTCCAATTAATGGCTTTTCGGTTACTACTAAAAAGAAAGGCGACAAAAATTAAAGTTATCATACCTAATACGCCTCGCCATAAACTATTTAAAGAGAATCCTTGGCTAGGTGTAATGGTATTAGCTGTATTTGTAGGAATATCTGCTTCTGTAGGAGTTTTTATTTTGGTTTCAGCCAAATTAATGGTAGCAGAATCTATTAAAATTGTTTCGGTTTCCGAAACGTTTTTAATAAGTTCGGTAGCATCTGTTTTGTCTATATCTTGCGCTATAACTGATGGGGTGAAACATAAAAAGATTATAGCAAGGAGCAAAAACAGCTTTTTCATACTAAAAATTAAAGGTTATTCTCGTTTTGAGATTTCATCACGAATATGAGCCGCTTTCTCATAATCTTCATTAATAACGGCTTCTTCAAGCATGGTTTGAAGTTCTTCTAAAGTTTTACCATGAAAACGCTCGCGAGGTTCTTCTTTAGGTTCTAATTCAGAAGCTACTAACTCATCCATTAAAATACTATCTTGAGATTCGTTTTCTTCTTCTTCTTTAGGATTCACTTTAAGGTAAATACCAGCTTTGTCTAGAATATTTTTATAAGTAAATATTGGTGCTTGAAAACGAAGTGCTAATGCAATAGCATCACTAGTTCGTGCATCAATAATTTCTTCAATTTTATCGCGTTCGCAAATTAAACTTGAGTAAAATACGCCATCTACCAACTTATGGATAATAACTTGTTTAACAACAATATCAAATCTGTCGGCAAAGTTTTTAAACAAATCGTGTGTTAATGGGCGAGGAGGACTAATTTCCTTTTCTAATGCAATAGCAATAGACTGCGCTTCAAAAGCTCCTATAACAATAGGTAGTTTACGGTCGCCATCCACTTCATTTAAAATTAAAGCATATGCGCCATTTTGTGTTTGGCTATAGGAAATGCCTTTTATATTTAATCTTACTAAACTCATAATGTATTAAAAACGCAAAGAACTGCTTAAATTAGAACTTTACCAACTGCACAAGGCAATTTTAAGTCAAAATGCTAATTTAAGCAGTTCTATAGTATTATACCAATTATAATTTAAAAATAAGCTATAATTGGTATTATAAAATATTATTGCTGTGCTTTAAAGGCTTTTAATTTTTCTATTAATTCTGGCACGACTTGAAAAGCATCACCAACCACTCCATAATCTGCAGCTTTAAAGAAAGGTGCTTCTGGATCTGTATTGATAACTACTTTTACTTTGGATGCGTTAATACCAGCTAAATGCTGAATCGCTCCAGAAATACCAATAGCTATATATAAGTTTGATGCTACGGGTTTACCTGTTTGCCCAACGTGTTCGCTATGTGGACGCCATCCTAAATCTGAAACCGGTTTAGAACAGGCTGTTGCTGCACCTAAAACATCGGCAAGTTCTTCAATCATACCCCAGTTTTCTGGACCTTTTAATCCACGACCGGCAGACACTACTATTTCAGCATCGGCAATAGATACTTTATCGGTAGCTTTATCAACAGATTCTACTGTAACCCCTAATTCTGGAATTGAAGGTGAAAACTCTTCCGCGGAAGCGCTACCACTATTTTCAATTAATCCAAAGGCATTATTAGATACACCAACAATTTTTACATCGGTGTTAATTTGAGTGTTTTCGAAAGCTTTGTTAGTAAATGCGGTACGTTTTACAGTAAACGGACTCGTGCTTGATGGTGCTGCAACCACATTTGTTGCATAACCTGCATTTAAACCTACAGCCAATAGTGGTGCTAGGTATTTACTATCTGCACTAGAACTTACAACTACAACTTGTGCACCTTCGCTTTCGGCGGCTTGTTTAAGAGCTGCTGCGTATGCATTTGCGTTAAATTTATCTAGTTGTGAGTTGCTTATATTTAATACTTTATCTACGCCGTAAGTTCCTAAAGCGCTAGTGTCGTTTGCGTTAATGGCTACAGCCGTAACCGTAGTTCCTAATTGATTAGCAACTGCTTTTGCATAAGAAGCTACCTCGAAAGCTGTTTTTTTAAAGGCGCCTTGTTCTGATTCTGTATATACTAAAACTGACATAATAATTTTGTTTTTTTTGTCATTCCCGTAAAGACGGAAATCTTATTATTTTACGTTAACATCCAAAGATCCTGAAATAAATTCAGGATGATTTAATTTATAATTAAATCACCTTAGCTTCGTTATGAAGTAAGCTTACTAATTCGTCTAAATTATCTGGCGATACTAAAGTAACCGCACCTTTTGGAGTTGGTTTTTCAAACGAAACCGATGTTGTTTCTTGATTTGCATCTACAGGATCTACTACATTTAATGGTTTTTTACGTGCCATCATAATACCTCTCATATTTGGTATACGTAAATCACTTTCTTCAACCAATCCTTTTTGTCCGCCAATAACTAATGGCAGCGATGTTGAAACGGTTTCTTTACCACCATCAATTTCTCTTACAGCTTTTGCCGAAGTACCATCAATTTCTAACCCAATACAGTTATTTACAAAATTAGCATTAAGTAAACCTGCAACCATTCCAGGAACCATTCCGCCATTATAATCAATCGATTCACGACCAGCAATAACTACATCGTATCCACCTGTATTTGCCACATTGGCTAATTGTTTTGCTACAGAAAATCCATCGGTAGCAACTGTGTTTACACGAATAGCTTCATCTGCTCCAATAGCTAATGCTTTTCTTAAAGTTGGTTCAGTTTCCGCTCCACCAACATTAACAACAGTAACTGAAGCTCCTTGTTTTTCTTTAAACCACATAGCACGTGTTAAACCAAACTCGTCATTTGGGTTGATAACAAATTGAACACCATTTGTATCAAATTTAGTATCGTTATCGCTAAAATTAATTTTTGATGTTGTATCTGGTACGTGACTTATACACACTAATATTTTCATTTTTTTATGTATTTAGATGTCTTATTTTTTTTAGTTTACGAAGTTAATTATAAAATTTCGAATATTTACTATGCGTGCATAATAAATTTTAAAAAAAACTTATGAGAGGGTATCTCATTTATTGTTATTTTTGCTATTCGAATCAAAATATATTCAATGAAGACAATTCAATTTAGAGAAGCCATTTGCGAAGCAATGAGCGAAGAGATGCGCAGAGACGAAAGCGTGTATTTAATGGGTGAAGAAGTAGCTGAGTATAACGGAGCTTATAAAGCATCAAAAGGTATGCTTGATGAATTTGGAGCAAAACGTGTTATCGATACGCCTATTGCAGAACTTGGTTTTGCTGGTATCGCTATCGGGTCTACAATGACTGGAAACAGACCTATTGTAGAGTACATGACCTTTAACTTCTCTTTAGTTGGAATTGATCAAATTATAAATAATGCTGCAAAAATTAGACAAATGTCTGGTGGGCAGTTTAAATGTCCTATTGTATTTCGTGGGCCAACAGCGTCTGCAGGACAATTAGGAGCAACACACTCGCAAGCTTTCGAAAATTGGTTTGCAAACACACCAGGTTTAAAAGTAGTAGTGCCATCTAATCCATACGATGCAAAAGGACTATTAAAAGCCGCTATTAGAGATGACGATCCGGTTATTTTTATGGAAAGTGAGCAAATGTATGGTGATAAAGGTGAAGTGCCAGAAGGAGAATATATTGTGCCACTTGGTGTTGCCGATATAAAACGTAAAGGTACAGATGTAACAATCGTATCTTTTGGTAAAATTATAAAAGAAGCTTACAAAGCTGCCGATGAATTAGAGAAAGAAGGTATCTCTTGTGAGATTATCGATTTACGTACCGTTCGTCCTTTAGATAGAAAGGCTATTGTAGAATCGGTTAAAAAAACAAACAGATTAGTAATTTTAGAAGAAGCATGGCCTTTTGGAAATGTATCAACTGAAATAACATATTTAGTGCAGTCTGAAGCATTTGATTATTTAGATGCTCCAATTGTTAGAATTAATACTGCAGATACACCTGCAGCTTATTCTCCTGTTTTAATGGCAGAATGGTTACCGGATTATACCGAAGTTATCAAAGCTGTTAAAAAGGTGCTATATAAATAAAACAACATTTTTTACGTTATATAAACTTCATTAGCATAATTGTTGATGAAGTTTTTTTGTATTATGAATATAAGACTAATTATTGCCCTATTCTACCTCGGATTATCTTCTGTTTTTGCACAAACTAAAGTTAGTGGTTTTGTGTACGATGAATTTAATGAACCTGTTTCCTTCGCAAATATTGTGTTTAAAGGATCTACAGAAGGTACCATAACTAACGAAAACGGAAAATTCTATTTGGAGTCTGATGACACTTGGGATGGTTTAATCGTTTCCTTCATTGGATACGAAACTTTAAATGTGCCTTTAGAAAAAAAGGTGAATTACAATTTAAAGTTTATTCTTAAAGAAGAAACTGCGGAGCTAAATGCGGTGCTTATTGTGTCTGGAAAACAATCTAAAAAAAATAATCCAGCCATAGATATTCTAAGAAAAATTTGGGCGCATAAACGAAGTAATGGTTTAAAGCAATTTAAACAATACGAGTACGATAAATACGAAAAAGTAGAATTCGATTTAAACACCATAGATAGTGCGCTTATTAAAAGTAAACTGTTTAGGGGTATGGAATTTGTTTTTAATGAGGTCGATACCTCTAACGTTACAGGAAAAACCTATTTACCAATTTTTATAAACGAAGCCGTTTCAAAAGTATATGGCGATAATGTTATTAATAAAACCAAAGAAGATTTATTAGGAAATAAAAACTCTGGGTTTAGCGATAACCAAATTATTATCGATTTTATAGACGATTTGTATTCCGATTTTAGCGTGTACGATAATTACATGAAGTTCTTCGATAAGAGTTTTGTGAGTCCTTTATCTACAACAGGGGTTAATACCTATAATTATGTTCTAGCCGATAGTTCTTTTATAGATAATAAATGGTGTTATAATATTATTTACTACCCAAGACGAAAAAACGAACTAACTTTTAAAGGCGATTTTTGGGTAGCAGATACTACCTATGCTATTAAAGAAATTAATTTACAAGCCTCTAAAAGTGCCAATATAAACTGGATTAAAGAAATTTATATCGAGCAAGAGTTTGAGGTTTTAACCGATTCTCTGTTCTTGGTAACAAGAGATTATATGCTATCGGATTTTGCTTTTAATAAAAAGGAAAAGTCTCGTGGTGTTTACGGAAAGCGTACTACCTTATACAATAATTATAAGTTTGATATTGAAAAGGATAAAAAATTCTACGATGCCGAAGTTTATAATTTTGATAAGGATATTTATAATAGAGATGACGAATTTTGGGGTGAAAACCGATTAGAAGCACTAAATAAGGACGAGAAAGGTGTTTATAAAATGTTAGACACTTTAAAAACGGTTAAAAAGTTTAAACGCCTTTATAATTTAGGAAGTATTTTAGCTTCGGGATATATCGAATTTAATTCACTGCCATTAGATTACGGACCCGTATTTTCAACCTTTGGATATAACGAAGTTGAAGGTGTACGCTTAAGAACTGGAGGGCGAACCTATTTTGGGCCTAACGATTTATGGCGATTGGAAGGCTTTTTAGCCTACGGATTTGACGATGATAAATTTAAATATGGTATTTCGGGTAAATGGTTAATCGATAAAAAAAGCCGACTCATTATTTCTGGAGGGAATAGGCGAGATATCGAGCAAATAGGAGCGAGCTTAACAACCAGTACCGATGTGTTGGGTAGAAGTTTAGCATCATCATCAGTAGTAGGAACAAGTACAAACGATAAGCTTACCAATATTAATTTAACCAGTTTAGCCGTTGAAGCAGAGCCTTGGCGTAATGTTATATTTAGATTAGGCGGCAATTATAGAACCCTAGAATCGGCATCGCCAACCTTTAGTTTAGATTATAATACACCAACAGGTATAGCTTCGGAAATAACACAATTTGAATCCAACTTATCGGTGTCCTATTTTCCTGGGCGTAAAATGACTGGTTTTGGTGTGGAGCGTAGAGTAGCTAACGATTATTATTCACGTTTATTTGCGCAAGTAACGCGAGGCGATAAAAGTTTATTTAATAGCGATTTCGATTATACTAAAGTACAGTTCTCATACACCCAACCTTGGCAAATGGGTGGTTTTGGAAGGTTAAATACCACTTTTGAAGCCGGTAAAACCTTTGGCGAAGTGCCACTTGGTTTGCTAAGTGTTATTCCAGGAAATCAATCGTATTTTTCAATTTACAATACGTTTTCGCAACTTGATTTTTACGAGTTTGTGTCCGATACCTATGCCTCTTTTCATTTCGAGCATAATTTTAATGGACGCTTATTTTCTAGAATACCGTTTCTACGCAAGTTGAATCTGCGAGAAATTGTAAGTGTACGTGGCGTTATGGGAAGTATAACAGACGAAAATGTTGCTTTAAGTAATGTGCCTAGTAACCCAAACAATATTCAGTTAGTGGCACCATCAAACGAGCCGTATTACGAATACAGTCTAGGAGTAGGTAATATTTTTAAAGTGCTTAGAATAGACTTTAATTTTAGAGGAAACTATAAAGATAAAGTACTTTATCCTGAATCTAGAAAGTTTGGTGTTACAGGGAGTTTTGGGTTTTACTTTTAGTACTCATATACTTAATGCATAGGATTTTAAGCTGTAATTGCTATTGTAGTAAAATGAGCTTAAATTCCTGTAGCTAAATTATATGATATTTCATTTACACCAGATTTAGTAATGTATTTTACTGTGATTTTATCGAATTTAAGATCAATAATTTCTTGACGATTAGAGCTAGCGTCTATTTGATGCTTGCTAATTAAAACATTTTTAAGGGTTATTACCAAATAAGGATTCTGCGATTCTGATTCTGGGTTAACTAGGCTAATGGTTGTCTCTGGAAAGAATTTGCCTTGTAAGTTTGCTAACATTAAATAAGGTGTTGCTGCATCAATTTTTTTTACTAGCGAAATTGGAGATACAGTAGCTCTAGCTCTGCTTCTTCCACTACCTGTTTGTGCAGATTTTAATTGTTCAGATAAAGAAGCTAATCCGTAAATTTCAATTTCTCTGGCATAAGCTTTTGATTGTGATTCTCCATCTATATCTGGAATTTTTACAAAACCAATTACAGTATTTGCCGCCATTGGATTTTCATGTGTGCTTTGAGCGTTTAACGTTGTCGAAAACATAAATATACCGATAAATACTACTAGTGCTTGTTTCATAATAAATTGATTTGCTTAAAGTTAGGTAATTTTTTAAGAATTTCAAATCAATTATTATTATAAAATGTTAGGGCAATAAAGTGAAGTATTAAACTAGTTTTTATTGTTATTGTTTATGGAAGTTGTTAGCGTTTAATGTGTAATAAGGAGTGTTATTTGCGCGAACGAAGCTTTAATTCAGATTTTCGCATGGGCATAACATCTATAGTCTCAAATAACTTTTCGCAAGTAAGTAAATGGGGTTGTCTTAGTTTTATACCGCCATCTAAACCAATTAATACTACTTCCAAAGAGGAGTTTTTAGATTTATATTTTTCATAGGTTTTGGATGAATTTTGCCATGCTTCATCTAGTAAACTTTTTGTGTAACTATGTTTTTTTATTTGATAAACAATAAGTTTACGATCGGTAAGTCCGTTTTCGTGTGCCAGTAATTCTTTTATTTGATTCTGAAACGCAGAAGTATCAGCATCATCTGTTAGTACTAATAAAACTCGATTTTCCCATTGATGTGATGCTATATTTTGAGACATGCCTTTATTCGCGCTAATAATCGAAATTACAAAAAAAAGGATTTTAAATACCTTCATTTTTCACGGGTTTGGGGAGGTTAGTTTAACTGTTTCTTACGGATATAAAATCATTTCAATATTTTATACCCAACAGTAAACGAAGTTAGCAAATTTTCTCACAAAGTCAAACCAACAAAAAAAGACCACCTTAAAAAAGTGGTCTTTAAAATATTTATTAAGCTTTACAACCCAAAAGCAATCTTTACTTTATCAACATAATCTAGTTTTTCCCAAGTAAATAGCTCAACATCTAGTGTTATGCTTTCGCCATTAGGCTGAGAAAAAGATTTAGTAACGGTTTCGTTTTTACGTCCCATGTGTCCGTAAGCAGCAGTTTCGCTGTACATTGGCGAACGTAATTTTAAACGTTCTTCAATAGCAAATGGTCTCATATCGAAAATTTTAGATACTTTTTCGGCAATTTCACCATCGGTTAAATTAAAAGGGCAAGTTCCGTAGGTATCTACAAAAATCCCCATGGGCTCAACAACACCAATAGCATAACTTACTTGTACTAAAATTTCATCTGCAACACCAGCAGCAACTAGGTTTTTAGCAATATGTCTTGTGGCATACGCAGCACTTCTATCTACCTTACTTGGATCTTTTCCAGAAAATGCACCACCACCGTGGGCACCTTTACCGCCGTAGGTATCTACAATAATTTTACGTCCTGTTAAACCAGTATCGCCATGCGGGCCGCCAATTACAAACTTTCCTGTTGGGTTTATGTGGTATTTAATATCGTTGTTAAATAACTTTTGGATAGCTTCAGGAAGTTTAGCAACTACTCTTGGTATTAATATCTCAACAATGTCTTTTCTAATTTTAGCAAGCATAGCTTCATCTTCATCAAAATCGTCATGCTGTGTAGATACTACAATAGCATCGATACGTTGTGGAACGTTATCGTCACTATATTCAATAGTAACTTGACTTTTAGAATCTGGTCTTAAATATGTAATGTCTTTTACTTCACGACGTAATTCGGCAAGTTCAAGTAAAATTCTGTGCGATAAATCTAATGCCAAAGGCATGTAGTTTTCGGTTTCGTTGGTTGCGTAACCAAACATCATACCTTGATCGCCAGCGCCTTGTTCTTCTTTACTACCACGATCTACACCTTGACTAATATCATCCGATTGTTCGTGAATAGCAGAAAGCACACCGCAAGAATTTCCATCAAACATATACTCGCCTTTAGTATACCCAATTTTATTGATAGTGTCTCTAGCAATTTTCTGAACATCTAAATAGGTTGTC
The DNA here is from genome assembly GCF_014202225.1 of Algibacter amylolyticus. Classification (GTDB taxonomy): domain Bacteria; phylum Bacteroidota; class Bacteroidia; order Flavobacteriales; family Flavobacteriaceae; genus Algibacter_B; species Algibacter_B amylolyticus. The sequence goes on along the minus strand of NZ_JACHGE010000004.1, from coordinate 257,876 downwards.
GATTTTACTTCGCCAGCAAGTACTACTTGTCCTGTTGTTACTAAGGTTTCGCAAGCCACTTTCGATTCTTTATCAAAAGCTAAAAAATTATCTATTAATGCATCACTAATTTGATCAGCTACTTTGTCTGGGTGTCCTTCAGATACACTTTCTGAAGTGAATAAATATGCCATAATTATTATTTTACGGTAAGATTTGACGAGAACGTCGAAGGAAGTTTACACTGCCTTTAGCATTTTTGTTCACATTACCTTAAATTGTAATGTAAAGAGGTTGCAATCAGTCAAATCTTTCCTCTATTATTATTTCCGCAAAAGTAAAAAAATAAAAGAATATGCGTGTCTGTTTTTGTTTTTTTTGGCAATAAGTTGGCTGTTAAAGTTTAAATACAAATATTTGCATGAAGCCGATGAAAAACCATTTTTTAAATATCGATCCTATTTATGTCCTTGTGATTATTTCATAAGGCAACGGAAAGGTATTTTAAATCAAACTTAAATATAATATCCTTCCTAAATTCGGAAGGTTTTTTTATGAAGTTTTTTTTGGTTTTGAACATCATAAAAATATGAATCTAAGTTACTGATAATAAGGTGTTTGAATTGATTTTTATAGTCGTGGATTTAACCTGGAAAAACAAAGGTTAGCGGCTATAAGAAGCTAATAAATTAATTTCGACAAGTTGTTTTGGTGAAATTGAAGAGTTTTCAATAAAAACCTTAATTAACTAAGAATACAAAAATAAAATAAGCTAAAGACTAAAGTTGTTTGCAATAAATATGAAAGAACTTAATAAACATAGTAAAAGACTAACACAGGACGAATCTCAACCAGCATCTCAAGCCATGTTATACGCAGTAGGTTTAACTGATGAGGACATGAATAAGGCTCAAGTGGGTATTGCGAGTACCGGATATGATGGGAACCCATGTAACATGCATTTAAATAATTTAGCTGCCGAGGTTAAAATTGAAACTAAAATTGCAGGTTTAGTTGGATTAGGATTCAACACTATTGGTGTAAGTGATGGTATTTCTATGGGAACTTCGGGTATGAATTACTCTTTAGCATCTCGCGATATTATTGCAGATTCTATTGAAACAGTAATGAACGCTCAAAGTTATGATGCTTTAGTATCTGTAGTTGGATGCGATAAAAATATGCCAGGAGCTGTAATGGCTATGTTACGTTTAAACCGTCCGTCTATTATGATGTATGGAGGTACAATTGCCTCTGGTAAATATAAAGGAAGAAAATTAAACATCGTTTCGGCTTTCGAGGCTTTAGGGCAGAAAGTAGCTGGCGAAATTGGTGAAGAAGAATATAGAGAAATTATAAAGAGTGCTATTCCAGGAGCAGGAGCTTGTGGTGGTATGTATACAGCAAACACAATGGCTTCGGCAATTGAATGTATGGGGTTTGCATTACCATATAACTCGTCTATTCCAGCCGAAAATCCTAATAAATTATCTGAAAGCGAAAGAACAGCAAGAGCTATTAAAAACCTTTTAGAATTAGATTTAAAACCATTAGATATTATCTCTAAAAAATCTATTGAAAATGCAATTGCATTAGTGAATGCTTTAGGAGGTTCTACAAATGCGGTATTACACTTTTTAGCTATTGCACATGCGGCAGATATCGATTTTACATTAGAAGATTTTCAGCGTGTAAGCGACAGAACACCGTTAATAGCAGATTTAAAACCATCTGGTAAATACCTTATGGAAGATGTTCATGGTGTTGGTGGAACGCCAGCAGTAATGAAGTATTTATTAGATAATGGTTATTTACATGGTGAGTGTTTAACAGTAACAGGAAAAACTTTAGCTGAAAATTTAGCGGATGTTGAACCACTTTCTTTTGAAGACGATCAAGATGTTATCTTTCCAAAGGATAAAGCATTAAAATCTTCAGGTAACTTACAAATCCTTTATGGAAACTTAGCGACTGAAGGTGCGGTAGCAAAAATATCAGGTAACGAAGGTTTATTATTTGAAGGTAAAGCTGTGGTTTACGATGGTGAGCAAGCTGCAAATACTGGAATCTCTAATGGTGAAGTAGAAAGAGGTGATGTTGTCGTCATTAGATACGTAGGTCCAAAAGGAGGTCCAGGAATGCCAGAAATGTTAAAACCAACCTCATTAATTATGGGAGCTGGTTTGGGGAAATCTGTAGCATTAATTACAGATGGCCGTTTTTCTGGTGGTACACATGGTTTTGTTGTGGGGCATATTACGCCAGAAGCACAGAATGGTGGAACTATTGGATTATTAAAAACAGGAGATAAAATTAGAATTAGTGCAGAAGATAACTCTATTAACGTTTTACTATCTGATGAAGAAATAGCAGAAAGAAAAGCGCAATGGATACAACCAGCATTAAAACACAATAAAGGAATATTATACAAATACGCAAAAACGGTAGCATCGGCTTCAAAGGGCTGTGTAACGGATTTGTAATAAAATAATAGTATTTTTTCATTTCCGTGAAGGCGGAAATCTCATTTAAGGTTGAGACTATGAAAACACAAACAATTAATAATAAAAAAGAAGTGGCAGAAAAAGCAGAACGTATAACAGGTAGCGAAGCTGTAGTTAAAAGCTTGATAGCAGAGGGTGTTGATATTCTTTATGGATATCCAGGAGGAGCTATTATGCCAGTATACGATGCCTTATATAGATACCAAGATAAAATACATCACGTATTAACACGTCATGAACAAGGTGCTGCCCATGCTGCTCAAGGTTATGCGCGTATATCTGGTAAAGTTGGTGTTGCTATGGCAACTTCGGGACCAGGAGCAACTAACTTAATAACAGGAATTGCAGATGCTCAAATAGATTCTACACCATTAGTGTGTATTACAGGGCAAGTGTTTTCGCATTTATTAGGTAGTGATGCTTTTCAAGAAACCGATATAGTTGGTATTTCTACGCCAGTAACAAAATGGAACTGCCAGGTTACTAAAGCAGAAGATATTCCTGCGGCTATAGCTAAAGCATTTTATATTGCTAAAAGCGGAAGACCAGGGCCTGTATTAGTCGATATTACTAAAGATGCTCAAGTTGCTGAGTTAGATTTTAAATACGAAAAATGTAGAGGGGTTAGAAGTTATGTTCCTGTACCAAAAACAAGTCAAGAGGCTGTTAACGCTGCTGCGGAATTGATTAATAATGCTAAAAAACCAATGATTGTTTGGGGGCAAGGTGTTATTTTAGGTCAAGCCGAAGAAGAACTTAAAAACGTTATTGAAAAAGCTGGTATTCCTGCTGCATGGACTATACTTGGTGCGTCGGCATTTCCAACATCACATCCTTTAAATATTGGTATGGTTGGTATGCATGGTAATTATGCGCCAAATAAATTAACTAACGAGTGCGATGTTTTAATTGCTATAGGTATGCGTTTTGACGATCGTGTTACAGGTAATTTAGATAGTTACGCAAAACAAGCTAAAATTATTCATTTTGATATTGACCCAGCAGAAATTAACAAAAACGTAAAAGTGGATGTTGCTGTGTTAGGCGATTCAAAAGAAAGTTTAGCTATGCTATCTGATGCTTTAAATAAAAATAGTCATGATGCATGGTTAAAAGAGTTTAAGGATTTATATGCTATAGAGTTCGACCAGGTTATTAATAACGATATTAACCCAACAAAAGAAGGGTTAACCATGGGCGAGGTTTTAAAGCAAATAAATATTGAAAGTAATGGAAATGCAGCCATTGTTTCGGATGTAGGTCAACACCAAATGATTGCTTGTAGATATGCCGATTTTAATGTTACCAAAAGTAATATTACTTCGGGTGGTTTAGGTACCATGGGGTTTGCACTTCCGGCGGCAATTGGAGCTAAAATGGCAGCACCAGATCGTGAGGTTGTAGCTATTATTGGCGATGGTGGTTACCAAATGAATATACAGGAGCTAGGAACCATTTTTCAGCAAAAAGCAGCCGTTAAAATTGTGGTTTTAAACAATGAGTTTTTAGGTATGGTACGCCAGTGGCAACAGTTGTTTTTTGATAAGCGTTATGCATCAACGGAAATGACAAATCCAAACTTTGTAGCTATTGCCGAAGGGTATTATATTAAAGCTAGAAAAGTAACTAAACGCGATGAATTGGAAGAAGCTGTAAAAGAAATGATGGCATCAAAAGAGTCTTATTTCTTAGAGGTTATGGTGGAGAAAGAAGATAATGTGTTCCCGATGATTCCTTCAGGAGCTTCAGTTTCAGATGTACGATTAAGTTAAGAAAACAAGAATAAAGCATACAAGAACAAAGAAAAGGATACACCTTAATTGAAGCAGTATTTATTCCGCGAAAGCGATAAAAAAATAGTTTAAAAGGCCTTTTTCTAATATAAGTTTAAAAGATGAGCGAAGATATACAATCATTCACAATATCAATTTATACCGAAAATAATATCGGTTTATTGAATCGTATTTCAGCTATTTTTCAGCGTAGACACATAAATATAGAAAGTTTAACAACCTCTCAATCTGAGATTGATGGTGTAAATCGTTTTGTAATTGTGGTTAATATTTGCGAAGACACGGCATGTAAAATTGTTAAGCAAATTGAAAAGCAAGTTGAAACGATAAAAGCATATTATCATACCGAAGACGAAACTATTTTTACAGAGTCTTGTATGTTTAAAATAAATTCTGATTTGTTGTTTAACGAGCCGCAAATACAGAATATTATTAAAGAAAGTTATTCTAGAATTGTAACCGTAAACAAAGACTTTTTTGTACTTGAAAAATCGGGTAGAAGAAACGAAATTGAAGCGTTACGACGCGATTTAAACAGTTTTGGGATTATGCAATTTGTACGTTCTGGACGTATTGCAGTAACAAAAGATGAAATGAAAGTAAGCGAATTGCTAAAAGCATTCGATAACCAATAATTACAATTAAATATAAAATGGGAAATTATTTTAACACACTGTCTTTAAGAGATAAATTAAATCAATTATCGAAGTGTAGATTTATGGATGCTTCAGAATTTACAGATGGAGTAACTGCTTTAAAAGGAAAAAAGATAGTTATCGTTGGGTGTGGTGCTCAAGGATTAAACCAAGGGTTAAACATGAGAGATTCTGGTTTAGATATTTCTTATGCACTACGTGATGCTGCTATTGCAGAAAAACGTCAATCTTTTGTTAATGCCTCTGAAAACGGATTTACTGTTGGTACTTACCAAGAATTAATTCCTACTGCAGATTTAGTATTAAACTTAACACCAGATAAGCAACATACAAGTGTTGTAAATGCTGTTATGCCTTTAATGAAAAAAGGAGCAACATTATCTTATTCTCACGGTTTTAATATTGTTGAAGAAGGTACGCAAGTACGTGAAGACCTTACCGTTATTATGGTAGCGCCTAAATGTCCAGGAACAGAGGTAAGAGAAGAGTATAAAAGAGGTTTTGGTGTGCCAACATTAATTGCGGTACACGAAGAGAATGACCCAGAAGGAAAAGGTTGGGCACAAGCTAAGGCTTATGCAGTAGCAACTGGAGGTGATAGAGCAGGTGTATTAGCATCGTCTTTTATTGCTGAGGTAAAATCTGATTTAATGGGAGAGCAAACTATCCTTTGTGGATTGTTACAAACAGGTTCTATCCTTTGTTTTGATAAAATGGTTGAAGAAGGTATTGATGCAGGTTATGCATCAAAATTAATTCAATACGGTTGGGAAACTGTAACAGAAGGTCTTAAATATGGTGGTGTAACTAACATGATGGATCGTTTATCTAACGCAGCTAAAATTAAAGCTTTCGAATTATCGGAAGAATTAAAAGATATTATGCGTCCATTATTCCAAAAGCATATGGATGATATTATTGAAGGTCGTTTTTCTGCTGGAATGATGGCAGATTGGGCTAACGATGATCATGATTTATTAACATGGAGAGCAGCTACTGCTGAAACTAATTTCGAAAAAACACCAGCTGGTGATGTTGAAATTACTGAGCAAGAGTACTACGATAACGGTGTGTTAATGGTTGCTATGGTAAGAGCAGGTGTGGAATTAGCTTTTGAAGCTATGACAGATTCTGGAATTATCGATGCATCTGCATACTACGAGTCTTTACACGAAACGCCACTTATTGCAAACACTATTGCAAGACGTAAATTATACGAAATGAATAGCGTAATTTCTGATACTGCAGAGTACGGATGTTATTTATTTGACCATGCTTGTAAGCCTTTATTAACTGATTTTATGAAAAACATAAAAACAGATGTTATAGGAAAGCCTTACGCTAAAGATAATGGTGCAGGTGTAGATAACGCTAAACTTATTGAAGTAAATGCTGCTTTAAGAAATCACCCAGTTGAAAAAGTTGGTGCCTTCTTAAGAGGTTCTATGACGGCAATGAAGCCAATAGTATAAGTACCGAATACAACTAAACTAAACTATATTTTGAAAAACCTGTTAGATGTTTACATCTCAACAGGTTTTTTTTTGTGCCAAATCTTAATTTAAATGAGAAATGGTTTAATAAAAACAAAGGATTAATTACCTTGCATAAGCACGATAAGCCCATTTAAATGAGTCACAACACATCCACTTATTTTCCTAGTATAGAAAGCGTAAAAGCTGCTGCCGAAACTATTAAAACGGTCTCTACGGTTACACCTTTAAGTGAAAGTTTAAGGTATTCAAAAAAGTATAACGCTAATATTTTATTAAAGCGCGAAGATTTACAACAAGTACGCTCCTATAAAATTAGGGGTGCTTATAATAAAATTAGCTCGCTAACGGCGCAAGAAGCTTTAAATGGTGTAGTTTGTGCTAGTGCAGGTAATCATGCTCAAGGTGTTGCTTTATCGTGTAAACTCTTAAAAATTAAAGGTACCATTTATATGCCGGCACCAACACCTAACCAAAAGGTGGAGCAGGTAAAAATGTTTGGCGAAGATTTTATAGAAATTAAGTTAATTGGCGATACGTTTGACGATTCGTTTCATGCCGCCATGTTAGAGTGCGACGAGTTAGGAAAAACCTTTATACATCCTTTTAATGATAAAAAAGTTATTGAAGGGCAAGCTACTATTGCTTTAGAAATTTTAGAACAAGCCACACAACCTATCGATTATGTGTTTATAGCTGTTGGTGGTGGTGGTTTAGCTGCAGGTTTATCAACGGTGTTTAAAACCTTATCACCTCAAACTAAAATTATTGGAGTCGAGCCAGAAGGCGCACCTTCTATGTCGGTTTCCATAAAAAATAATAAAAACACAACCATCGAAAAAATTGAAAAATTTATTGATGGTGCGGCCGTAAAACGTGTTGGCGATTTAACCTTTGCTATTTGTAAAGAAAATTTAACCAATATGATTACCGTGCCGGAAGGCAAAGTTTGCGAAACCATATTAGAACTTTATAATAAAGATGCTATTGTAGTGGAACCTGCCGGAGCCCTAAGTATTTCTGCGCTAGATTTCTATGCAAAAGAAATACAAGGTAAAAACGTTGTTTGTGTGGTAAGCGGAAGTAATAACGATATTACGCGAACGCCCGAAATTAAAGAACGCGCTTTATTGTACGCCAATTTAAAACATTATTTTATTATTAGCTTCCCGCAACGTGCTGGTGCTTTAAAAGAATTTGTGGTTGATATTTTAGGTGAAGATGATGATATTACGTTTTTTCAATATGCTAAAAAAACCAATCGGGAAAACGGTTCTGCAGTGGTTGGTGTGCAATTAAAATCGGCTAACGATTTAGAGCCATTAATTACCAAAATGAAACAGCGTAATTTTTATGGCGATTATTTGAATGATAAGCCCGATTTGTTTCAGTTTTTAGTGTGATTTTGTACACTTAAAAATCTTCTAATTTGCGAAATCGTTTGCGCTCTATTTTTACTGTTTATTTGAATTTCAGGGTATCATTGTAAGTAAAATTTAGTTATTTTGGGTGTAAACAAATTAACTAAAGTGAAGTCTTAAAACTTATGTTTTTTGAGGCTTTAAAAAACAAAAAGAGTTATGAAGCATCCTTTTAAAGACATTCCAGAGGCTTATAAAATTGAATCCCTTTTGCATCAGTCAACGTACTTGTCCGATGGCGAATTAAAACATTGGGAAGGCGATACGGCAGAGGTTTACTCAACCATCTCGTCAACTAGCGATTACAAGCAAACCCTTTTAGGAACTATTCCGCAGTTAGGCGAAAAAGAAGCTTTAGAGGTTCTTGATTCTGCAACCCGAGCTTACGATAATGGTAAAGGTTTATGGCCAACCATGAAAGTAGCCGACAGAATTGCGTGTATGGAGAGTTTTGTTGAAGAAATGAAAACCAAGCGTGAAGAAGTTGTAAAATTATTAATGTGGGAAATTGGTAAAAATTTACCAGATTCAGAAAAAGAGTTTGATAGAACGGTCGATTATATTTATGATACTATCGAAGCTTATAAGCAAATAGATAGAGATTCAGCTAAATTTGAGAAAAACTCCGGAGTTTACGCTCATATTCGTCGTGGTCCATTAGGTGTTGTATTGTGTTTAGGACCTTACAATTATCCTTTAAACGAAACCTTTACCTTGTTAATTCCGGCACTTATAATGGGAAATCCTGTTATTTTTAAGCCTGCTAAACTGGGAGTTTTATTAATATCTCCTTTGCTTGAAGCATTTCAAAAAAGTTTCCCAGAAGGCGTTGTAAATATTGTTTACGGTCGTGGTCGCGTATTGGCAACTCCAATCATGCAATCGGGGAAAATAGATGTATTGGCTTTAATAGGTAACAGTGCTTCAGCAAACGCTCTACAATCTCAGCATCCTAAAGGAAATAGACTTAGAATGGTTTTAGGATTGGAAGCTAAAAACCCTGCTATTGTTTTACCTGATGCCGATTTAGATTTGGCTGTTGAAGAGTGTATCGCAGGAACTTTGTCTTTTAACGGGCAACGTTGTACAGCATTAAAAGTATTATATGTTCACGAATCTGTAGTAGAAGAGTTTAACAGACGTTTTGCTTTTAAAGTAGATCAATTAAAGTTTGGGAACCCATGGGAATCTGGTGTTAAATTAACGCCTCTTCCAGAAACCGATAAGCCAGCTTACATTCAAGAGTTAATTGATGATGCTGTAGAAAAAGGCGCTAAAGTAATTAATAAAAAAGGTGGTGAAACATCAGAGAATTTTATATTTCCTGCGGTTTTATATCCGGTTACTAAAGATATGCGTGTGTTTAGAGAGGAGCAATTCGGACCCGTTGTACCTGTGGTTTCATTCTCGGATATCGAGGAGCCTTTAGATGATATGGCCGAATCAGATTATGGTCAGCAAGTAAGCTTGTTTGGTAAAAATATTACAACCTTATCACCGCTAATTGATACATTGGTAAACCTTGTGTGTCGTGTTAATTTAAATAGCTCTTGCCAACGTGGTCCAGATGTTTATCCATTTACAGGACGAAAAGATTCTGCGTTTGGTACTTTAAGTGTGCATGATGCTTTACGTTCGTTTTCTATAAGAACCTTTGTAGCATCAAAAGACAATCCTTATAATAATGCTATTTTAAATGAATTATTAGATAAGAAGACATCTAATTTTATTAGCACCGATTATATTTTATAATTTTTAAAGCATTCTTTTTATTTTTAGGCTTAGTGTAGTATAGAATTTTTCACTGAAAAAAATTGTACTACACTAAGCCTTTATATGCTTATATTTGAAGTTGTAGTAATACAGTTAAACTAAATTTAAACAAAATTATATCAAATGAAATCAATTAAATATTTATTAGTAGCTATCTTTTCTAGTGTGGTATTAGTAGCCTGTGGTGGTAAAGAAGAAAAAAAGAAAGAAGGGTTTTCATATGAAAAGAAAACAGATGTAGTTAAGGAAACTAAAAGTAACCCTAACGATGTAACCATTACCGGTAATGATGCTATGCAATTTAATAAAAAGGAAATTCGTGTAAAGGCAGGCGAAAAAGTGAAAATTACATTAAAGCATATTGGTAAAATGGACAAAAATGTTATGGGACACAATTTTGTTTTATTAAAAAAAGGAGTGGATGTAATGGCCTTTGGAAACAAAGCAGCAACTGCAAAAGCTACCAATTATATACCTGAAAATGGTAAAGATGTTATAGCACATACGGACCTTGTTGGTGCCGGCGAAACAACCGTTGTAGAGTTTGATGCACCCGAAGCTGGTACTTACGATTTTCTATGTAGTTTCCCTGGGCATTACGCTTTAATGAAAGGGAAATTAATTGTTGAGTAATATCTAGCAATAATTCTTAAATCATATTATAAAGTCTTTTAATGGTGTTTAACGTTTTAGTTAATCACCATTAAAAGACTTTTTTTCTACGCGAATAATTCGTTATTCTACGCAGTAGTTTTGTTTATTCAGCAATGTTTTGGGCTTTTGAAACACTAGTTATAGCATTGGAGCAATAATTTATCGTAAACTTCTGCGACTCCTAGTAGTTTTACATTTTACTAAAATAATTCTTATTCATTTTTACAATTAAAATAAACCTATACCATGAAAATTAAAAATGTTTTTACACTTCTAGTCGTTTTATTATCTCTTTTCGGTTGCGGAAAGAAAGAGTATGTCGATAAAATTTATGAAAAACCAGAAATTGTAAAAGAGGCCTCTTCGGCATTTCTTTCTCCAGAAGAAAGTATGAAAACATTTTATTTGCCCGAAGGTTATAAAGTGGAGCTTGTTGCTAGCGAACCCATGATTGACGAACCCGTAGCCATAGCATGGGATGGCAATGGACGTATGTATGTGGCAGAAATGAATACGTATATGCAAGATGTTAATGGTAGCGGTACGAATAGAAATATTAGTAAAATTAAAATGCTTGAAGATTTAGATGGCGATGGTAAAATGGATAAAAGCACTGTTTTTATAGATAGCTTACTATTACCAAGAATGATTTTACCACTGGAGAATGAATTGATAGTTAATGAGACGTTTTCATACGATTTGTGGAGCTATAAAGATACAGATGGCGATGGTGTAGCAGATAAAAAAGAACGCATTTATTATAATCCAAACCGCCGTGGTGGAAATTTAGAGCACCAACAAAGTGGATTAATTTGGAATTTAGATAACTGGACATATACTACATATAATCCTATTCGATTTAAATTTAAAAGCAATGGTAAAGTAGAAATAGATTCTTTAGATAATATGCCAAGTAAAGGGCAGTGGGGACTTACTCAAGACGATTTAGGAAATATGTATTACTCATCTGCTGGTGCCGAAGACCCTGCTTTTGGTTTTCAACAACCACCAGTATACGGCGAGTTTAATGCAAAAGGTAGACTTGCAAAAGGTTTTATGGAGCCATGGCCAGTTGTAGGTACGCCAGATGTTCAAGGTGGTCCAAAAAGATTGCGTGAAGATGGTACACTTAACCATTTTACAGGGGTGGCAGGACAAGAAATTTATAGAGGGCATAAATTACCGTCAAGTTTATATGGCGATCTTTTTATTCCTGAGCCTGTAGGTAGATTGATTCGTAGAGCGAAAATAAAAAATGAAAATGGTAAAAAGGTACTTTATAGTGCCTATGATAATGCGGAGTTTATGGCTTCTACAGATTTAAATTTTAGGCCATTACAAGCTAAAACAGGTCCAGATGGTGCACTTTATATAGTAGATATGTACCGCGGTATTATTCAGGAAAGTAACTGGACCAAAAAAGGGAGTTTTTTAAGACCTGTAATTCTTCGAAAGAATTTAGATAAAAATATTGGAAAAGGTAGGATTTACAGAATTGTACATGAGGATATCGAGTTAGATAAAAAACCAAATTTAATAGGAAAGAAAGCCTCAGATTTAATTGAGTATTTAGGCCATAGAAACGGATGGTACCGAAACACAGCTCAAAAGTTAATCGTTTTAAGAGGTGATGAATCGGTAATTCCAGAATTACAAGCTATAGCTAGAGATAACACTTCGTTTTTAGATGGTTTGTTTAATAGCGATAAAGATTTTGGATTAGAACGTGTAACTGCGCTTTGGACGCTTGAAGGGTTGGGTAATATTGATAAAAACTTAATAAAAGAAAAATTAAAAGATGAAGATTACCGTGTTAGACTTACTGCTATTAGGTTAAGTGAAAATTTCCTAAAGGACGGTGACGCAGATATGCTTCAAGATTTAGAGCAATTAATTACCGATACCGATGTAAATGTTGTAAATCAATTGGCTTTAAGTTTACGTTTTAGTAAAGATAAAAAGGCAACAGAATTGCTTAATGCTATTAATTCAAAATATGAAAGCCATGAGATTATCTCGCATGCCGTTGTAGAAAGCTTAAAGAAGGATGACTCTCAGTTAGATCAATTAAAATCGCGAATTGCAGGAAGAGACCTAGGCTCAATAAAAAGTATAGTTAAAGGTTATGATGCCTACAAGCAATTATGTATTACCTGTCATGGTGCAGATTTAAAAGGGGTGCCAACCGAAGACGGTAAGCTTATAGCGCCAAGTTTAATAGGTAGCGAAAGGGTAAAAGGAGACAAGGGTACACTTAGTAAAATTTTATTAAATGGATTAATTGGCCCTATTGAAGGTAAGGAATATGGTATTATGATGCCTTTAAAGGATAATAGCGACGAATGGATTGCAAATGTGCTTAGTTATGTAAGATCAATGAATGATGAGGATGGTGTTCATAAAAAAGTGGTTAGAAATGCCAGAGCACAATCTAAAGATAGAGAGGATTATTGGACTCTAGAAGAGCTTAAAAAAGAAGAGGATAAGAGGAAAAAGAAATAGTTAAGACTAAGTAATAAAGAAAAAGCGAATCTAGTTTTAAATTAGATTCGCTTTTTTTTGGGATTTATTTTACAATCAACTTAGTCCTCATAGTAAATGAATGACCGGGGAATGTACAAACGATCCAGTACTCACCGGGTTCACTAGGAGATGTAAAGTAAATAGTTTCGTTACTTTCAGGTCCAACAGTCCCTGAATGAAATAAAACTAAGTCGCTAAACGGAACATAATTTAAATCTGGACCATCTAACCCAAGGTTAAGAGCCATTTCTCCAATTTTAAGTGGTGTTTCTTTACCTGGTTTGGTGATAACCACATTGTGTATCATGTCGTCATTATTATTCAGGGTAAGTTGTATTTTGCTATTTCGGTTTATAATGATTTCTTCTGTATCATATTTTAATCCAGGAATTGTACCAATAACCACTTTTTCATCTGCTCCATGTTCTCCCCATGAAGACGGCATGGTATTAACTCGCTTAGGTTGGTCTACCTTTTTGTTAGACGTTTTAGCTATATGCATTTGTGGCGATTTTAATTCTCCACCAGGTACTTGGTTTAAAGTGTAATAGCCCGTATTGTGTAATAATAATTCTCCAGATGCAGATTTTAGTTTAGGCATTTCTATTTGATGAATAAAACCTAAACGCATGCCGTGAATCGTTAATTTTACTTTCAACCCATCAGCGGAAATTTCAGCTTTATGAACCATAGATTTTTGTTGATCTACAATTGGGCTACCGTAAGTATCATGATATTTGTATGTAAACGTAGACATCTTATAGTTCGAAAGATCTTTAGCTAATTTTTTGTTGATAGGCTTGGTGAATTCAAATTCAAAACCGTCATCAAGCGCTTTCATCGTTTTAATTTCAAAAGGTGTTTTACCGCTCCAAACTAAACGTTGTAATCCATAGGCTTTTTTTCCTGTAGATGCCCAACCACGACTCGTCATACCAACAAACATATTGTTGTCTTTACCCCAAATCATCCTTAAAACTCCAGAAGAAAAACCTTCAACAAAACCAAAAGCAGCGCCTTGGTATACACCATTTACCTTTTCCATGTAAACACGCATAATTTTACTATGCCCTTGATCTCCTACAAATTGTTGGCCTTCAAACGGACCAAATTTACCATTAGTAGTGTCGTTTAAAATATCTGAGGTTGATATACCTAATATGGTGTGCGGAAACCAAATTGCGGCAGATTTTAATGCCTTTTCTTTTTTAGCATAATCATACATTGAAAGTCCAGATTGTTTTTCAATATCCTCTGGTTTTAATTTTAATGGTGAGTTTGGTTCGTCTGTCCATTTTAAACTTTCTGCATGTCCTGCAAAATCACCTATTTCTAAATGCGACATACGTCCAGAGCCTACCCAGTCACCTTGGTTTTCTGTATAGAAAATATCGTTATTATCATTAATTGCAAACCCAGCTGGAGACCTAAGTCCAGCAGCTAGAGGTGTGAATTCTCCTTCTGTAGTAACCTTTACAAGCCAGCCTCTCCATTTAGCAAAACTTTTTCCGCCTTTGTACCATGATACGTTTAGCGTTAATATCATGTCGCCGTTTTTGTCAAACTTTGGACCATATGAATATTCATGATAATTCCCGGAAAGTGGCCATGAGTAAACCGTTTTGTATAAATCGGCTACGCCATCATTATCTTTATCTTCAAGTCTTGTTAATTCACCACGTTGTGCTAAATAAAAACCATTGTCTTTATATGCTAAACCTAGCGTTTCGTGCATACCATGTGCAAATCTGTTAAATACTGGTGTTTTGCTATATGGATTGTTAACAAGCCAAACTTCACCTCTTCTGGTAGAAACACCCAGTTGGTTTTTATCTGTTAATGCTAAACCTCCAACTTCTAATTTGATATCATTAGGTATTGGGACGTCTACAATTTTATAATACTCAGCTTCTTTTATGGCTTGAGCCGAATTTAATATTTTATCTTTTTGAGAAAATCCAAATTGATTTACTACAAGGACAGCTATTATTACTATTGTTTTATTGATAATCTTCATGTTTTTAAGTTTTAGTTTACCAGATTATAGTATAATTAATAGTTGAATGTCCTTTAGGAATTTCTATAAGTAATTCATTTTTTCCATTGTTGTCTCTAATAATTGGTTTATGAGTTTCTCCATCTGGGAAAACAATATAATAGCTTTCGTTGTTTATAATAAACGTGTTATTTTCTAATACTTTTATGCTTTCTCCATCTGCAATTTTATGCCACATTGAAGATTTTGATTCAGAAGTAATTACTCGATCGATACCTCTTTTTGCTTTTGCAGAGGCTTTAAAGTTGTGTGATATTTCATTTCCATTTATTTCGAATGAAAACACGGGTAAACCTTCATTTTTAAATTCATAACCAATTTGTTTAAATGTTTGGTTGTTACTTAAGGCTTTTGGCCATGCGTCATTCTTAGAATTTAATGAAGCGAAATCTAAATCGCCATGCAATGAAATGGGAAAGCCCATAGGTTCTCCGCGTTGATGTTCCCCTCGAGAGTGCCACATCTGTGTAGCATCTAAGAAATCACCACTCCAAACATGGAGTAAAGTGCCTGTTTCTAAATCTAAACTATAATTCAGTTTTTCAACTAATCCAACCGATATACAATGCGAGCGTTTAACACCTTTGTGGTTTAAAAAACTACGTTGTGTAAGTGGCTTTTCTGTCACGTTTAAGGTAATTGGCTTTATTGGGTTGTTCTTGCTTAAAGTTGTAGTTCCTGTTTTTAATAATGAATAACGTTGCATTTTTGGTCCTTCAACAAAAAAGTCGAAACCACGGCGCCATATTATGGGTTTGTTATATACTAGGTTGTAAGTAACTTGGCCTTTTTTTAAATGGACTTTATTAAACTGTGTAGTATTCATATCAAAGTCGCCATTCATTTTCATTACAGTATCATTCTCAATGATTAAGTACGTACCGCCATTAACCGCAGCTTCAAATAAATAGTCGCCAGATGTTGGTATGTCTAGCTTCCCTGAGTAACTTAGTACTTTTTGATCTCTTACATCAATCCTCATTAAAGGAGAAATAGAGTCTGTTGCATGTGTTTCAAGAAGTTTAAGATCTTCTATGTTTTTTAAAACAGAAAGCTTTTTAGAATTATCGTAAATTTTAAGCTCAGATTTTTCGATGCCAATTTTTTTGTCTTCATAAAGTTTATATTTTATATTTTTAAAAGCAACAGGTCCATGATCGCCCTGAATCATTAATGGCGCATAAGGCACTTCTTCTTTTGCAGCGCTAGCACGAGTAGATCCCGTAACCTCTACGTTTTTCTGAATTAAAATATTATTTAACCTAACTTCTTCAAACCAAGCGTTTTTAATTTTTTCGCCTTTTTCATTAAACTTTGGTGCATGAAAAATAATTTTTAAATGTTGCCATAAACCAGGGGCCTTGGCAGCATTTACTAAAGGCGAATGTCCTTCGTAACCTTCTTTTCCTTTTTTAGCATCTTTGTTCCATCGTTGATAAACACCTCCAATGTCGTTGTGTTTAGCATGTTCTACACCCCAACTATCAAATAACTGAATTTCATATCTACTTTGAAAATAAATACCAGAATTAGATTTTATGGGCATCATAACATCAAGTTCTAACTCAATATCACCATGTTCGAAATTGGAAAATATATGTTTATTTTGCTCTTGGTCGTTTTTGTTTATTAAAATGCCTTTGCCCTCATCTGGTATAAGTGTTTTTTCTTTACTTCTATTAGCAACTACACTTCCGGCTATTTGCCAGTTTTTAGTAGTTGGTCTAAAATCTGATAAGTCTTCTAACTCAATATTAGTAAACGGTAATGTATTAAGTGTTTCTTCTTTTTCGTTAACAGTTTCTAGCAGTTTTGTTTCTTCTTTTTCGCAAGAAATTATCAACGAAATAGCAAAAAGAAAAAGGAGTTTGTTTTTCATATGCTTATTTGGTTAGATAAAGTTGGTTTTTTATGTTTTGCGTAAATGTATTGGCTTTTAGTTTTTACACGTTGTTCATATGGTCATTTGTATGCCAAATATGGTTATTAAAATTTATAATTTAATTGGAGTAAAGCAGATCGAGGTAAAATAGGAACTACAATAAAGCTAGCATCTGGATTTTCGTTTATATACTCTGTAGTTACCCCATTGGCATTAGCTCCAAAAGTGTTAGCTCCAAAAAAGTTTGCAAGTCCATCAGAATTAAAAAGATTTGAAACTAGTAAATTGGCACTTATGCGCTTACTTATTTTATAACCAAGTCCTGCATCAAAAACGCTATAAGCATCTAATTGAAACGCATTAGCAATATTACCCTCGCGCTTGCCTGTATATTTCCACTTTAAAAATGAAGACACTTTGTCTTTCGAAAATTCGGCGGCTACATTAAACATTAATTTAGGGTTATAGGCTAAGGTGTTTCCAGAATAGTCGGTTGTGCTATCGTCACTTATATCAACTGTTCCTGCTGCGTCATATACGTTCCAGTTTGTAGCTTTAGGGTCTTGTAGGATACCGTTAAAACGAAATGTTAAGTATGAAATGGGGTTATAACTGGTTTCCCATTCTAACCCAAATGTTCGTGAGCTATTAAATTGAATTGGTGTATAAAATATACTGCTAGATTCGTCATCAAATTCAAAATTAGAGACTCCAATATTTTTTAATTCACTCCAGAACAAAGTACTAGTAAATGAAAAGCTTTTTACTGCCGATTTTAAACCAATTTCAACTTGATTAATGTTTTGAATTTCTCCCGCTTTATTGATTGGAACATTTGCAAAGTTATTAAAATAGTAATTTAATTCAGGCGCCTTATTTCCTTGTGATAAACGACCAAATAAGGATGCATCATCAGTTAATTTATAATTTAAACCCACAGAGTACGATACATAATTATAATTGTACTTAAAATTATCGCGCTGGCCAGTTGGTGCTAAAATGTTGTTGTCGTAAGCGGTGGTTTCATCTCCATCCAAACCGCCATCTTGCGTAAAAGGGGCAGAGCGGTCGTTACTTCCTTTGTGTGTTATCGACTCAAAACGTAAGCCTAAATCTAGGTTAAGTTTATCAGATAGTTTCCAGCGGTCGTTTGCAAATGTTGCAATCTGGCTAATTTTAGCACGACTATTGGTAAAAAATAAACCACCGTAATTACTAATACCAAAGGCATCAGATAACGCTACTACAGGATCTCCAGGGTTTTCTAAAGTTACTTGTAGCATTTTCGGGTTGTTTTCGTAAGTTGAAAATGCAAAACTACCTTGTGTGAATACCGATGTGTTTGAAAAACCAGTAGCAAAGCCAAAATTTAAATCATGATTATCCCATTCTTTTCTTAGGGTTAATTGCTGCATAAACTCGTCGGCATCATTATCCTTGTACCATGTTGAGGTTCCCATAACGGCGTCGTTTGGTAATCTGCCGTCGGTTAAATATTCAGAAGGGTTGCCACTAAAAATACCGCTGTTATCGATTCTAGCTACTTCATTTCCAGAGTTAGCGTCGTTAAAAACGATTTGCCCAACTGGAAATGGATTACCATTACTTACCAAATAATAAACCGTTGGATCGCTTATGGACACAAATGCATTGCTAATAGATGTTTGCCAGTTAGCGTTTTTGGTAGAGAATTTCATGTTGTTTTTAACAGACCAATTATTACCTAGGTTTTGAAACAAATCAAAGCCAAAGGCTAAATCTTTAGCGTGAACACCATTGGCGGGGTTAAAGCCATTAGTGTTGTTTAAATTTCTCCCATCTGGAATAGCGGCATTAAACTCAGGCATTAATAAGGCGGTTGAGTTAAAATTTTGACCAAAGGCTGCTTTTGGGTTGTTCCAATTTGTTGCGGCTACACCATTGTACCTATTGGTGTAATCGATTAAATATTTACCATATAATTTAAAATAGCCTCGCGAGTTTTCCTTTTTAATATCAAACTTAAATTGTCCGCCTTTACTAAAGGTAAAATCGGTGTTTCGTGCGCCATCGTTATGGCGGTAATGCCCGCCAGCGTTAAAAAACCAGTTGTTTCCAAAACCTCCACCTAAAACAGCATCGGCACGGTGAAACGGGTTGCCTTCTCCTTGAACACCATTTTGTAATTGTATTTCACCATTTAATTTTTCAGTAGTCGTTTTAGAAATAAAATTATAAACACCACCTGGAGCATTCATTGCGGTTATAGAAGCGCTTCCACCACGTAAAGCTTCTACTATAGATGTTGTTAAATCTACACGATGAAACAAATCTGGTCCGTAGTACGAATGTTGCACTAAACTAACAGGTAAACCATCTTCTTGTAACGATACGTAATACCATCCCATGTCGTCTTCGGCAGCAGCCGAAACACCTCGGGTATAAACTCTAGTAAAAACCTCGCCCGCCGAAGCATCGGTAAATGTTCCTGGGATGTTTTGAAGCAAATTAGCAGTGCCTTGTGGATATACCTGTTTAATAGATGTTGCGTTTAATGTGGTTACAGATGTGCTAGACTCAAGCTGAGTTTTAGGGGAGAAATTACCTGTAACAACCACTGTATGCAGATTTAATATATCTGTATTTAGGGTAAAGTTGAAATCTGTGCTATTTGAATTAACCGTTATTTGGTCGTTAATGGTTTTAAAACCTATATGAGATATGGTTAAAGTGTAGCTCCCATCAGGAATATTTGGTAAGGTGAAATTACCAGCTAAATCTGTAGTGCTAAATTTATTTGGTACCGTATTAAGCATGATATTTGCGCCTGCAACAGGTTGATTATTTGTGTCTTTTATGCTTCCGTTTATAGCGTTTTGAGCAGAAATAAAAAATGTGTTGGTTGCTATTAAAATGTAAATAATAAGTTTAAAATGATTCATAATTTGTCTTAGGGTAGCTATTGTTGGTTGTTTAGTTTTTTAAGGTGAAAGCAAATTTATAAAAATATAACCTCATTAATGTTTGTTATAAGTGACTGAAATATTTTAAATATTAAAGATGGTAAGTTTGGTAAGAAAATGGTGATTTAATTTTAGATTATCTATTTTTGATCAATAATATTTAGGCTAAACACACTATGATAAAGGCACAATCCTCAAGAGTAAAAAAAATAATCAATTTTATACTTTGTGGTTTGTTTGTCATTTTTGCTGTACTTCAGTTAAATGACCCAGACCCAGTACTGTGGTTTTTAATTTATTTAATTGTAGCCATTATCGCGTTAGTTTCTAATTATATGGTTGTTCCTAAATTGGTAATTGTTTTAATTTGTATAGGCTTAGTGGTTTATGCGGCAATGCATTTTAGTTTGTTGTTAGAATGGTTTCAAACGGATAATAAATCTGAGATTTTTGGAGAAATGGTTTATGAAAAAGCATATTTAGAAGGTTCAAGGGAGTTTATAGGTTTAAGTATGGCACTCGCTGCGTTATTGTTTCAGTTGAAAAAGTAAACGTTTAAAGTTGTTTTTTTTCTTGGGTAGAATTGTGAGAATAGTATAGCTTGTTTGTCACTGTTTAATTAACTAATTTGCAATAGAATTGTTTAAATAATTTCAGTGAAAGTAAATAAGGTTAAAATAGAACCGTTTAAAGGTGATGGTATCGTGTATCATGCCGATACTTGTGTGCCTTTACTGGATGCTTTCAACAGAAAAAAATTAAAATTTAAAGCCTTAGCGAGACACACATATCCTGGAGATCGCTTAGATGATAACACCATAGGGCTTAATAGTATTGGTTATTGGGATGCTAGTGTGCCTCAAGATTGGGGTTTAGATTGGCATAGAAATGAAGGTATTGAGTTTCATTTTTTAGAGTCGGGTAGTATGCCTTATGCCCAAGAAAACAAGGAAGTTATACTGGCGCCAAATCATTTAACAATTACGCGGCCGTGGGAAGCTCATAAAGTAGGAAATCCGCATGTTGGGATGGGGAAATTCTATTGGGTAATAATCGATTTGGGTGTGCGTAGGCCACATCAAGATTGGGTTTGGCCAGATTGGATAACCTTAACCCCATCAGATTTAGATCGTTTAACCACCATTCTTAGGCAAAACGAAAAATCGGTATGGAAAACCGATCAAAAAATTAGAGATTGTTTTACAAGAATATATAAAGCTGTTAATACAGATGATTCTGGTAGTAACGCATCAAAAATCAGACTGCTAATAAACTACCTATTAATTCTATTATTAGATTTATTAAATACCGATGATATTGTTCTAAACGAATCCTTAACAGATAGTTCTAGGAGTGTAAAATATTTTTTGGATGAATTGGGTAACAATCTTTCCGAAAACTGGACTGTCGAGCTTATGGCAGAATCGGCAGGTGTTGGTGTTACAAGGTTTACGCACCATTGTAAGCGTTTAACAAATGTTACGCCTATGCGTTATTTAACCATGAAAAGGTTAGAATTAGCTAAAAAATTACTGCTAGAGCAGAGTGAATTGTCTATCTCGGAGGTAGCCTATATGTCCGGATTTACTACGAGTCAATATTTCGCAACGGTATTTAAAAAACATGAAAAATGTTCGCCAAATAGTTACCGCGTAGCGCAAGCTGTTTCAGAGATGGAAAGTGTTTAAAATCTTTCATTGAATAATTATACACATTGTTTTAATTTCTTATGCCTATTTTCACTAGGTATAATATTCTTTTAAAATATTATATAGTAAGTTCTACACTCACTAAACTAAATATTTTAAGATGGAAAACATTAACAAAGGAAGACTCTTTCTTGGGAGTTGCCTTGCTTTAATTACAACTGCAATGACTTTTGCAATTCGAGCAAGATTAGAAACCGTTTTTGGGCCAGAAGGCGTAGGACTAACACTAGAGCAAATTGGTTATGCATTTACACCCGCTTTTTTCGGGTTTACCTTGGCTATGATTTTTGGTGGTCCGATGGTCGATTTTTTAGGAATTAAAAAAATTACTTGGATCGCTTTTATAACACATGCTATAGGTATTGTTTGGACTATTATGGCCGACTCAATGACCTCCTTGTTTTTGGCAACCTTATTTGTTGGTATTGGTAACGGTATGGTTGAAGCAGCATTAAACCCAATGGTGGCCTCCATGTATAGCAATCAAAAAACTAAAATGCTAAACCGTTTTCATGTTTGGTTTCCAGGAGGAATCGTTATTGGCTCTATAGTAGGATGGTTAGTTATGGATGTTATGGGCTTAAGTTGGCAAATCATGGTGGCTACACTATTTGTGCCTTTGTTTGCTTATGCTATTCTGTTTTTCGGACAACAATTCCCGGTTACAGAGCGTGTTCAAATGGGTATTAGTAATAAAAAAATGTTTTCTAGTGTTGGTAAACCCTTGTTTATATTTATGGTATTATGCATGTTTTTAACGGCAGCATCCGAGTTAGGAACCACACAACGTATAGAATCCCTTTTAAAAGAATCGGTAGCGGTTCCTTTATTGGTGTTGGCATTTATTAACGGTATTATGGCTTTAGGGCGCTTGTTTGCGGGTCAGGTAGTACATAAGTTGAAACCATCAGGAATGCTGTTGTATTCGGCAATATTTACCTTTATAGGGTTGTGGTTGTTAACCATTACCAGTGGCGGAATGACCTTTGTAGCAGCAGCCGTTTTTGCAGTAGGCGTAACATTCTTTTGGCCAACCATGTTGGGGTTTGTGGCCGAATATTTGCCAGAAACAGGAGCTTTAGGTCTTTCTATTATGGGTGGTGCAGGAATGTTTTCGGTGTCTTTAGTGCTTCCTGTTATGGGAAAACTTATGGACGATGCTAATGCTGTTGAAGCTTTAAGAACCATGTCGATACTGCCAGCAATTCTTATTGTGGCTTTTATTGGTTTAAATGTTTACATGAAAAAGAGAGAAAAATTGAATCAAATTTAAAATATGGCTAGAAAATTAAGAATGGGAATGATTGGTGGAGGTACCGGATCATTCATTGGTGATGTGCACAGAAAAGCAGCTTCAATTGACGGCATGATAGAGTTGGTTTGTGGTGCATTTAGTAGTAATGCCGAAAAATCAATAGCTTCAGGAAAAGCATTATATCTTCCTGAAGATAGATGTTACGGGAGCTTTGAGGAAATGATTTTAAAGGAAAAGGAATTGCCTGAAGGTGTTCGAATGGATTTTGTGTCTATTGTTACGCCTAATTACATGCATTTTCCTCCTGCAAAAATGGCTTTGGAACATGGTTTTCATGTGGTAAGTGATAAGCCTATGACCTTAACTTTGGATGAAGCAATCGCTCTAGAACAACTAGTAGAAAACAGCGGAAAGTTATTTGCTTTAACTCATAATTACACAGGACACCCATTAGTAAAACAGGCTAGAGCTATGGTGGCTAAAGGCGATTTGGGTAATATTAGAAAAATACAAGTGCAATATTTACAAGGTTGGTTATCTACAGCGGTTGAAAAAACAGGGCAAAAACAAGCCTCGTGGCGTGTAGATCCTAAACGTTCTGGAATAGGTGGTGCTTTAGGTGATATTGGTACACATGCCGAAAATTTGGTAGAATATATTTCGGGACTAAAAATTAAAGAATTAGCTGCCGATTTAGGTGTATTTGGCGAAGGTAGAACTTTAGATGACGATGGTAATTTATTGTTGCGTATGGAAAATGGAGCGAAGGGAACCATGTCTTTTTCGCAAATTGCTTTAGGTGAAGAAAATGATTTGGCTATAAGAGTTTATGGTGATAAAGGGAGTTTGGAATGGCATCAGGAAAATCCAAACCAATTGATAACACATTGGTTAGATAAGCCTGTAAAAATATTTACACCTAATGGAAACGATTTGTACGATGAAGCTTTAAGTGTTTCTAGAATTCCTGCGGGACATCCAGAAGGCTATTTGGAAGCATTTGCAACCATTTATAAAAACTTTGCAACGCATTTAATGGCGGTTTTAAATGGTGAAACTATTGCAAAGCCAGATTACCCAACCGTAAAAGATGGTGTTCGTGGTATGCAATTTATCTATGCCTCGGTTGAAAGTGATAAAAACAATGCCGCTTGGACAAAACTAAATTAATTTGAAAAATAAGTGTTGGCGGGTACCGCGTTAGGGATTGTAGTGTAAAGCCCACAGCCCGACGCAGGAGGTGCGAGGACTTGAAACAGAAAGCCCGACCCTTGTGGTAACGCCAAAAAAAATATAATAATTATGAAAACAATAAAAGGACCAGCAGTTTTTTTAGCTCAGTTTGCAGGAAGTGAAGCACCATTTAATAGTTTGGATGGGATGTGTAAATGGGCTGCCGATTTAGGGTATAAAGGTATACAGATACCAACATGGGAATCGAGTTTAATTGATATCGAAAAGGCCGCGGAAAGCCAAACGTATTGCGATGAGCTTAAAGGAAAAGTAAATTCGTATGGTTTAGAAATAACAGAATTATCTACGCATTTACAAGGGCAATTGGTAGCTGTTAATCCGGCTTACGATGCTATGTTTGATGGTTTTGCACCAGAGCACGTGCGCGGAAATCCTAAGGCTAGAACAGAATGGGCTATCGATTTTGTTAAAAAATCTGGAACCGCTAGCGGACGCTTGGGATTAAAGTCGCACGCAACATTTTCGGGAGCTTTATTGTGGCACACGGTGTACCCATGGCCACAACGCCCGCAAGGTTTGGTAGACATGGGATTTGGAGAACTAGCAAAACGTTGGACACCAATTTTAAATCATTTTGATGAGCAAGGTGTCGATGTGTGTTATGAACTTCATCCGGGAGAAGATTTACACGATGGTGTATCGTTCGAGCGGTTTTTAGAAGCTACAGGGAATCATAATCGCGCTAATATCCTTTACGATCCTAGTCATTTTGTGCTGCAGCAATTGGATTATTTAACGTTTATAGATTATTATCATGAGCGTATTAAATCGTTTCACGTTAAGGATGCCGAGTTTAATCCTTCGGGAAAACAAGGGGTTTATGGTGGTTTTTCAGATTGGAAAGATCGTGCAGGTCGATTCCGTTCTTTAGGTGACGGTCAAGTAGATTTTAAAGGCATTTTCACAAAACTTACTAAATACAATTGCGATGTTTGGGCGGTTATGGAATGGGAATGTTGTATAAAATCGTCCGATCAAGGTGCTCGCGAAGGTGCACCATTTATTCAAAAGCATATTATTGAAGCTGCCCAACGTAGTTTTGATGATTTTGCTGGAGGCGAAATTGATGAAGATTATTTAAAAAGCATCTTAGGTATTTAATGCATAAAGTCTTTATATTTTTAATAGCCTTGGTGTTTGTGTCTTGTAGTAGCAAGATTGTTCCTGTGGATTCTAATGAAAAAGAGGAATCTGTTGAAGGGTTTACGGAACCAAAAAAGCCAACAGATACTGAGGTTTGGGAGCCTAAGCCTAAAGTTGTTCGTGTAAACGAGGAGACTAAAATTCCATCGGATGCTATTGTGCTTTTTAATGGTGAAAATTTTGATGAGTGGGTGTCTTCCGTTGATGCTTCGCAGGTAACTTGGGTTTTAAACCCAGATAAAAGTATGACGGTTAAAAACAAGACTGGCGATATACAGACCAAGCGTAATTTTCGCGATATTCAGCTTCATATAGAATGGAAATCTTCAGAAGAGATACGAGGCAACGGACAACATCGCTCAAATAGCGGTGTGTTTTTGCAAAACAGATATGAGGTGCAAGTTTTAGATAATAACGATAATGGCACTTATGTAAATGGTCAAGTAGGATCTATTTACAAGCAAGGTATTCCGTTGGCTAAAGCGTCTTCAAAAACAGGACAATGGAATGTTTATGATATTATTTACCATGCGCCTAAGTTTGATAGCGCTGGTACTAAAATAGAATCAGGTACCATTACGGTATTGCATAATGGCGTGTTAATTCAAGACCACTATGAAATTAAAGGTACTACCGAGTTTATTGGTTGGCCTAGAAATAAACCGCACGGCAAAGCGCCAATAAAACTGCAAGATCACCGCGATAATAGCGGTGTAAGCTATAGAAATATTTGGGTAAGAGAATTATAAAAAAATAAAATTATGATAAATCGTATTGTTGTATTACTAATAAGTCTTTGTTTTTTAACAACAGGCTATGCAAGCAACCCCATTAAGGGGAAAATAAAAGTGCTGATTGTAGACGGACAAAATAACCATACGGTATGGCCAAAATCGACTATAATGATGAAGCAGTATCTTGAAGAAACGGGCTTGTTTACGGTAGATATCGCCCGAACAAAATATTTAAATAATAGTGAAGAAAACAAAAGTTGGTTAGGGTATGCCAATGTACCCGAAGGGATTGAGGGTAAGCCAAAAACCGACCCAGATTTTAGTCCTAAATTTTCAAAGTACGATGTGGTTATTTCTAATTTTGGTTGGCGTGCCGCTTCATGGCCAGAAAAAACTAAGCTTGCTTTTGAAAAATACATAGAAAAAGGAGGTGGTTTTGTAAGTGTACATGCAGCCGATAATAGCTTTCCGGAATGGGCAGCTTATAACGAAATGATTGCCATTGGCGGTTGGGGCGGAAGAACCGAAAAAGACGGCCCCTATTTGTATGTGGATAAGGATAACAAAGTTAAAAGAGATTATAGTCCCGGAAAAGGAGGAACGCATGGTAAAAGAGAAGCTTTTCCTATAACTATTTTTGATACAGAACATCCTATTACAAAAGGCATGCCTAAGGTATGGATGCATGCACCAGACGAATGTTATGCTTTTTTAAGAGGGCCTGCAAAAAATGTAGCCATTTTAGCAACCGCAGTCTCTACTAAGAAAAAACCAGAGTTGGAACAAAAAGAACCAGTTGCTTTGGTAGTAAAATATGGTAAAGGAAGAGTTTTTCATACACCTTTGGGGCACGATACCACATCTTTTGAGTGTGTTGGCTTTATTACCCTATTAAAAAGAGGTGTAGAATGGGCAGCAACAAATAAGGTAACCCAAACGGAATTGCCTGAAGATTTTCCTACTGCTGAAAAAACATCTTTAAGACCATTTGTTTTGCCTAAATAGACGCTTTTAAATTTTTAAGAAATATTAAATATATGGATGTTTTTGATGGCAAAAATGCTAGATTAATATAATTGCACAATATTAAATATAAATTTGCTCTATTTTTTATATTTAATGTTGTGTAATCCATAATTAGTTGTAATTTTGCGCCTTATATTAACGAAAGGGGCTCACGCCGACGATTTAGAGTTAATAGTTAAGGTAGTTATTCAGTGAAAACAGGAAACAACATATCTCTTATCTCTTCTGTTTTAGTAGCAAATACTAAAGCAACTGTTGTGCGTTTTCCTTTAACTCGCCCCTAGGGGCTATTCAGTTTAAGAAAGCTATTTGCTTTCGAAGTTTCGTTATTTTTTTTGGAATAGATTTTTTAAGTAATTATTTAACTATAAATACTTAAACTAATCGATTGTTTTAAGGTCATTTTTTTTGATTTTGAAAGAAATAAAAATATACCTTGAAGGGGTTGTAAAATGGATACTATATTGGATACAGATATTATAAGTGTTATAGAGAAAGCTGAAGCCTATTGTTTTAATGAAGACATAGAGATAAAGCTCGTTTATAAACTTTCTAATAAAACGTTAGAATTAATTTCAGAACGCTCAAAAGAGCTCTCTACATTATATTATGTAGATGTAGACATGCTAAGAACGCGTGCTGAAAATGGCTGTTTTATATTGAAGAAAGATGATAGAATTTATGGTCATATTTTTGTTCATGAGCACCAGGTAAAAGGGCATTCTGTTTACGAACGTACCTCGTTGTGGGTAGATCGCGACTGTCGAAATTATAACCTTGGGTTGTTATTAATGTCTAGAATGACCGAGTTGTTTTCTAATTCTTTTTTAATTTCGGTAGCACAAACTCCTAAAGTGCATCATTATAATGAGTTAATAGGGATGACTCATGTTACCTTAGCTAAAATGTCTGCGGGCTTGGTTGAGGAGCTAGAAAAACTGGGGAAATTAAGGGACGAGTTAAATTTCAAGTATTATGTTAATGAATGTTTTAAGTCTGAAATAGGACATTTAAAACAAATTTAAATTATAGAATAAGTTATACAAAATAATAAAATGAAAAAATTAGTAATAGCATATAGTGGAGGTTTAGATACATCGTATTGCGCAGTAAGTTTATCAAAAGAGTATGATGTACATGCTGTAAGTGTAAATACAGGTGGTTTTACAACTGAAGAAATTAAGCATATTGAAAGTAACGCTTATAAAATGGGCGTTTCAACTTATAAAAATATTGATGCCGTAGCTACATTTTACCAAAAAGTAGTAAAGTATTTAATTTTTGGAAACGTATTAAAAAACGGTACCTACCCATTGTCTGTTAGTGCCGAACGTATTATTCAAGCTATTGAAATTATTGAATATGCTAAAAGTATTGATGCCGAATATATTGCTCATGGTAGTACAGGAGCCGGAAACGATCAAGTACGTTTTGATATGATTTTTCAAACCTTAGCGCCAAACATTAAAATTATTACGCCAATTAGAGACCAAAAATTAACAAGACAAGAGGAGATAGATTATTTAAAATCTGAAGGTATTGATATGCCTTGGGAAAAATCTAAATACTCGGTTAATAAAGGCCTTTGGGGAACTAGTGTTGGCGGTGTAGAGACTTTAAAGTCTGAAAAACCTTTACCAAGCGAGGCTTACCCATCGCAATTAGAAAAAGAAGGTGAAGAAAAAGTAACGCTAACCTTTAAAAATGGTGAGTTTGTAGCGTTAAATGGCGAAGAAAATGCTCCGGAAGTTAATATAGAAAAGCTAAATAACATAGCTTCGGCTTACGCTATTGGTAGAGATATTCATGTTGGCGATACTATTGTTGGAACTAAAGGACGTGTTGGTTTTGAAGCTGCTGCTGCTTTAATTACAGTAAAGGCGCACCATTTGTTAGAGAAGCACACCTTAACAAAATGGCAATTACAGCACAAAGATTATCTGTCTAGTTTTTACGGCATGCATTTACATGAAGGTCAATATTTAGATCCTGTTATGCGCGATACAGAAGCCTTTTTACAAAGTTCTCAAAAAATGGTTTCTGGTAATGTTGTAGTGACTTTAAAACCTTACCACTTTTCTTTAGATGGTATTGTTTCAGATCATGATTTAATGTCTAGTAAGTTTAGTACTTATGGCGAAGAAAATAAAGCGTGGACTGCAGAGGATGCAAAAGGATTCATCAAAATTATTGGGAATCAAAATAAAATTTACAGACAAGTAAACTCATAAAACCTTGTAGGTCTCAAAAGAGAAATAAATTTCCAAAAAGACCGTCAGTTTTTTTAAGCGTTTAGGTCTAAAAGAAGTATAAAAAATGAAAAAAATTAAAGCAGGAATTATTGGTGGTGCTGGTTATACAGCAGGTGAGTTAATTAGGTTGCTAATTAACCACCCAGAAACCGAAATTGATTTTGTGTTTAGTACAAGTAACGCTGGCAATAAGATTAGCAAAATACATCAGGATTTAGTTGGGACTTTAGATTTAAAATTTACAGATACCGTAAACCCAAATGTTGATGTTTTGTTTTTATGCTTAGGTCATGGAAATTCTGTTAAGTTTTTAGAGGCTAATACGTTTTCTAAAAACACAAAAATTATTGATTTAGGTAACGATTTTAGGTTAGAAGCCGATAAGGTTTTTAATGGAAAAACATTTGTTTATGGCTTACCAGAGTTAAATAAAGATGCAATTGTAAGTGCTAATTATATTGCAAATCCAGGGTGTTTTGCTACGGCTATTCAATTAGGTTTGTTGCCATTGGCAGATGCTGGTTTACTTGGTAACGATGTGCATATTAATGCTGTTACAGGTGCTACGGGTGCAGGAACGTCATTATCTGCAACTACACATTATACGTGGCGAGATAATAACTTTTCGTATTACAAGCCGTTTACGCATCAGCATTTAGGAGAAATAAACCAATCGGTTAATCAATTGCAATCTAGCTTTAATTCCGAAATTATTTTTATGCCAAATAGAGGTAATTTTTCTAGAGGTATTTTTGCTACTATTTATACCGATTACGAAGGTACAGTAGAGGATGCAAAAGCGTTATACGAAGCATTTTATGCAGATGTTAAATTTACCTTTGTAGCTGATGATTTTTTACACATGAAACAAGTTGTAAACACCAATAAATGTTTGGTTCATGTACATAAACACAACGGGAAATTATTAATTACTAGTGTAATTGATAACTTATTAAAAGGTGCTTCTGGACAAGCAGTACAGAACATGAATTTAATGTTTGGATTAGAAGAAGCTTTAGGTTTAGGTTTAAAGGCAACTTATTTTTAGGGAGTTGATTTAGATTCAGTAAAAGGAAGAGTAGAGTAAAAGTTTGCGTTAATGCCTACGAGGTTTTTCTGCGTTAGGGATTGCAGTGGAAAGCCCATAGCCCGACGAAGGAGGTGCGAGGACTTGCAGCGTAAAGCCCGACCCTTGTGGTAACGCCATTATAAATTAAATAGATTCCCTTATTGAAGGGTGCGATAAAAGAGTTAATATGAAAGTAGCAATTATAGGAGCAGGAAGTTTAGGACAGTCTATTGCAAAAGGATTGGTAACGACAAATGCTTTAACAACGTTGTATTTAACGAAGAGAAATATAAGCTCTATTAAAGGGTTTGAGGAGTTTGATAAGGTTGAGCTTACTTCGGATAATGCTTTAGCTGTTAAAAATGCCGATATTTTAATTTTTGCGGTTCAACCGCGTCATTTTGAGGCTATTTTAAAGGATTTAAAACCGTTACTTAATAAAAATCATGTTATTATTTCGGTTATAACTGGTTTTGCAATTTCAAGAATTGAAGATATTGTAGGTAAAGATCGTTTTGTTGTTCGCGCTATGCCAAATACGGCGGCTTCTGTGGGGCAATCTATGACCTGTATTTCGGTAAATGACATGGCTAAGGCTAAAGTAGAATTAGCAAAAACTATTTTTGATTGTATGGGGCGATCTATGATAATTCCGGAGGAACAATTACAGGCAGCAACAGTTATTTGTGCTAGCGGAATTGCCTTTTGGATGCGTTTAATTCGCGCTACGACACAAGGCGCTATTCAGTTAGGATTTGAGGCTCATGAAGCGCATGAACTTGCTATGCAAACTTGTTTTGGGGCGGCTACGTTATTAAAAGAATCTGGCAAACACCCAGAGGAAGAAATAGATCGTGTTACAACACCTAGCGGCTGTACTATTGAAGGCTTAAACGAAATGGAACACCAAGGTTTAAGCTCGTCGCTTATTAAAGGAATTAACGCATCGTTTGAGAAAATAAACCAAATAAAAACCAAATAAAATGCCACTATTTAATGTTTACCCGTTATATGATGTAACGCCTGTTTCAGGAAAAGGTGTTTATGTTTACGATGAAAAAGGCACAGAGTATTTAGATCTTTACGGAGGTCATGCTGTAATTTCTATTGGACATGCGCATACAGATTATGTTGATGCTGTAGCATCTCAAGTCGCTAAATTAGGGTTTTACTCTAATGCAGTTCAAAATCCGTTACAGGTAGAGCTTGCCGATAAATTAGAAGCACTTTCGGGTTGTAAAGACTATGAGTTGTTTTTATGCAATTCTGGTGCCGAGGCTAACGAGAATGCCTTAAAACTGGCATCGTTTAAAACGGGGAAATCTCGTGTGGTTGCTTTTAAAAATGGTTTTCATGGTCGTACGTCGGCCGCTGTAGCGGCAACCGATAACCCAAATATTATTGCGCCAATTAATGCGCAGCAAAAAGTAACTATTCTTGAGTTAAACGATATTGAAGGTGTAAAATCAGAATTAGAAAAAGGTGATGTTTGTGCGGTTATTGTTGAGTTTATTCAAGGTGTAGGTGGTTTGGATGAAGGTTCTGCTGAGTTTTTTGAATCTGTTGATGCACTTTGTAAAGCAAATAACACCATGTTTATTGCCGATGAGGTACAGTCTGGTTACGGACGCTCAGGCAAGTTTTTTGCATTTCAGCACTATAATGTAACGCCAGATGTTATATCCATAGCAAAAGGTATGGGGAACGGTTTTCCTATTGGAGGGATTTTAATTCATCCAAATATTGAAGCTAAATTTGGCATGTTAGGCACTACTTTTGGTGGAAACCATTTAGCTTGCGCAGCAGGTTTATCGGTTTTAAACGTTATTGAAGAGCATAAGTTAATAGATAATGTAAATGAGATGTCGTGCTATTTCATGAAATTAGCCAAAACCATTCCGCAAATAAAAAATATAAAAGGAAGAGGGTTGATGCTAGGATTAGAATTCGATTTTGAAGTTGGAGAACTTAGAAAGAATTTAATTTATAAACACCATATTTTTACTGGTGGAGCCGCAAATAAAAAATTATTAAGAATATTACCTCCGTTAACGTTGAGAAGAGATCATATTAATATGTTTTTTGAAGCGTTGGTTGAAGCGTTGGTTGAGATTGAAGAAGCTGTAAACGTAAGCTAGAAAAATGAAAAACATTTTTATTCTAATCACATTGTTTTTTTCTCTAGGTGCGAAAGCACAATTTGGATTGTCGAAAGGGGAACTTTATGAAAAAGCTATTGTTTATTTTACAGATGGTACTTCAGAAAAAGGTTTAATAAAGAGAAGGTCATTTGGAGGAATTAAGTTTAGGGAAAATTTAGATTCTAAACCTGAGACTTACGACTCTAGTAATGTAACTGGTTATGATGATTTAACTACAAATGAGAAATATCGTTATAAGACAGTTGGTGATTTCACAATGTTAATGAAGATTGTTCAATTAGGTGAATTAAATTTATTTGTTGTTTATAAGTCCAGTGGTTCAATGCCAATGGGTATGGGAGTGGGAGGTGCAAATACGGGAATGCCAATGATGTCTATGGGTTACGGTGGAAGTAATGTGTACTACATTGAAAAGAATGATAATACCATTAACATTGGACGAAAAATAAGAAAAAATGAATGGCACTTATTTGAGGATTGTCCCGTTTTACTAGAAAAATTAAAACAAAAAGAGTTAAGTAAAGGAGCTATTGAAGATATCGTTGATTTCTATAATAGCAAATGTAATTAAGTAACTAAAAATGAACAAAACACTAAGTATACATAAACGTAATGCCGTATTAAATTCCATGAAGGAATTGGTTAAAGAACACGCACAAACTATCCTAGATGCTAACAAAATAGATATGGATAGCTATGATGATAGTGATTTGGCTATGAGTGATCGTTTAAAAGTTAACGATGCCAAAATAGAAGGCATGATTGAGTCTTTACGC
This sequence comes from Algibacter amylolyticus, assembly GCF_014202225.1. Taxonomy (GTDB): domain Bacteria; phylum Bacteroidota; class Bacteroidia; order Flavobacteriales; family Flavobacteriaceae; genus Algibacter_B; species Algibacter_B amylolyticus. The sequence goes on along the minus strand of NZ_JACHGE010000004.1, from coordinate 224,820 downwards.
CAGTTAGCAGAATTAGAAGATCCTGTAGGTGTAGAGCGTTTTAGCTTTACACACGATAATGGCATGCAAATTTATAATCGCACAGCTTCATTTGGTACGGTCATGATTATTTATGAGTCGCGACCAGATGTTACTATCGAAGCCGGAGGCATTGCATTCAAATCTGGAAACAAAATTTTATTAAAAGGCGGTAAAGAATCTTTAAATTCTAACTTAGCTATTGTAGATTTATGGCACAAGGCATTACAAGATAACGATGTAAGTACAGAATGGGTGGAGTATTTAAATTATAACCGTACCGAAACACAAGCGTTTTTAGAAAATCCAACGCAAACTTTAGATTTAATTGTGCCACGTGGTGGCGAACGTTTAATCGAGTTTGTAAAGCAAAATGCTAAATGTCCTGTAATTGTTAGCGGACGCGGAAATAACTTCGTGTATGTGCATAAACATGCCGATGTAGCTATGGCTCTCGATATTATTGTAAATGCCAAAACACAAAAAGTGTCTGGTTGTAATGCTGTAGATAAAGTATTAATCGATAATGATTTGCCAAATAAAGCACAGTTTATTGAAGATTTATTAGAACGCTTAGCATCACATAATGTTGAAGTTTTAGGAGATGATTCTTTAGCCAATTATAAAACGGTTAAGCAAATTGAAAACGACGATATTTGGTATAAAGAGTTTTTAGATTATAAAATCGTTATTGGAAGTATACCACATACCTTAGCGGCTATCGAAATGATTAATAAATACAGTGGAGGTCACTCGGCATCTATAGTAACAAGTGCACAAGGTGCTGCCGAAAATTTTATGGCTAGTGTAGATTGTGGTGCTGTTTATCATAATGCATCAACACGTTTTACAGATGGTTTCGAGTTTGGTTTAGGTGGCGAGTTAGCCATTAGTACCGATAAATTACACCAACGAGGACCAATTGGTTTACAGCATTTAGTCACTAATAAATGGTACGTTCATGGTAATGGGCAAATACGCTAATTAGGTATATCTTAATGGGTGTTTTAAAATAAGCAGGTGAAGTTTTAAATAATGAAGAAAAAACGCATTTTACTAAAAATTGGCTCTAACACGCTAACTAAAGAAACCAATAATTTATCGCGTGGTAAAATTGAAGATATTGCAAACCAAATACAAAAGCTTCAAGATACCCACGAGTTTATTATTGTAAGTTCTGGTGCTATTGCTGTGGCAAAACAATTTGTAAAGCTAGAAAGTCAGCGCGAAGAAGTGTTTGTAAAACAAGCCTTGGCATCTATAGGGCAGCCGCATTTAATACGAATCTATCAAGAAATTTTTAGAGAATATGGCTTGTTGAGTTCGCAATGTTTATTGTCTTATTCAGATTTTGAAAAGCAAGAAAGTAAAACCAATATTGTTAACACTATTAACGTGTTGGTAAACAATAACTACATTCCTATAATTAATGAAAACGATACCGTTGCCACCGACGAAATTAAATTTGGTGATAACGATAAATTAGGCGCCTTAACAGCATCCCTTTTAAATGTCGATTTATTTATAATTGCTACCAATACAAATGGTATTTATACCAAGGAATCTATGGAGAATGGAGCGCCTAAAACCATAAAAGAAGTTATAGATTTTGATGCCTTAAGAGCTCAAGTTGTAAACTCGAAATCTACGCATGGTAGTGGTGGTATGGAATCTAAAATAGAAGCGGCTACGGTAGCTAAAGCAGCAAATATTGAAACATGGATTGTAAACGGATTAGAGGATGATTTTATGCTAAATGCCATGGAAGATAAGGTGGCGTTTACTAAAATATCCTGTAAGGTTTCAAAAACCTTGTAGTAAAAAATTAAAGTTAAATTAAAAAGATACCCGCATAGGCGAGCATAAAATGAAAAATTACACGTCAATTAACGATATAGATAATATTAATACTTGGATTGAAGAAGCCAAAAAACTTAAAGCAAATCCGCTAGAGCATCAAGAATTAGGAAAAAATAAAACATTGGGTTTATTGTTTTTTAATTCTAGCTTACGTACGCGCTTAAGTACTCAAAAAGCAGCTTTAAATTTAGGTATGGCTCCTATTGTAATGAATGTTTCTGGCGACGCTTGGGGAATTGAGTTTGGCGATGGTACCATTATGAATGGCAATACAGCCGAACATATTAAAGAAGCTGCAGCCGTAGTGTCTCAATACTGTGATATTATTGCAGTAAGAGCATTTCCTACTTTAACCGATAAAGAAAAAGATAATAGCGAGCAGGTTTTAAATGCGTTTAAAAAATATGCTTCAGTGCCTATTGTAAACATGGAAAGTGCTACAGGACATCCATTACAAGGATTAACCGATGCGATTACCATTTCAGAACATGCTAAGGTTAAAAAGCCTAAAGTGGTTTTAAGTTGGGCGCCACATGTAAAGGCTTTGCCTCATGCTGTGGCAAATAGTTTTGCTCAAGCTATGCAAAAAATGGATGTAGAGTTTGTAATTGCTAATCCAGAAGGTTACGATTTAAATCCAGAAATTACTGGAGATACGCCAATTTATCACAATCAAGAAGAAGCCTTTAAAGATGCCGATTTTGTATATACTAAAAACTGGAGCTCGTATCAAGATTACGGAAAAGTAATCAATACCGATCCTAATTGGATGATTACTAAAGCTAAACTTGGCGATGCAAAATTTATGCACTGTTTGCCCGTTAGAAGAAATGTAGTGGTTGAAGATGCTGTTTTAGATACCGATAGTTCTTTGGTAATACAACAAGCAAACAACAGAACCTACGCAGCGCAATTAGTGCTTAAAAAGATATTAGAAGATTCATAGAAACTATTAACTAATGACTGTATTTCCTGTTATAACTTCTACGCTTTCGGCAAAAGAATTGGGAGCATTTGTACAAGGTAAATATCCATTACATGGGGATTTTGATTGTAAATTGTTCCGTACAGGAATGAATCACACGTATTTTCTTTCCAATAATGAAACGAAATATGTTTTAAGAGTTTACAGTCATAATTGGAGGTCTAAACCTGAAATTTCAGAAGAAATAACGCTTTTAAAGTTACTTCAGGAGAATAATTTAAGTGTTTCTTTTCCTATTCCAGATAGAAAAGGGGAGTATATTCAAGAAATAGAAGCGCCAGAAGGTAAAAGGTATGTAGTGCTTTTTTCGTTTGCTAAAGGAGAGAAAATCCGATTTCTAAAGGAGGAAACCTGTTTTAATATTGGGGCACTAATGGCCAAAATACATACACTTACCGAAAATAAAATCTTAAACCGTATTTCATATAATTATAAGTCACTGCTAGAAGAGCCTTACACGTATTTAAAAACGTATTTTACTGAAGATTTACCAGAAATGGAATTTATCAAAAACATAGATAGTTATTATCATGATAACGATTTTGAAAACCTTCAAAAAGGTAGCGTTCATTTAGATATTTGGTATGATAATATGGCGGTTAAAGAAACAGGCGATATTACCATTTTCGATTTCGATTTTTGTGGTAATGGCCCTCAAATTTTAGATGTAGGGTATTTTTGTTTTCAGTTGTTTAACATCGAAACGGATAAGACGACTTACGAACAAAAAAAGAAGCAGTTTTTAGCCGGCTATCAAAGTGTTAAGCGTATATCGGATGCCGAAATGAATTTTATTCCAAAAGCAGGATTAGCTGTTTTAGTTTTTTATCTTGGTGTTCAAGCTAAAAGGTTCGATTGGTCTAACATTTTTCTATCCGAAAATTACCTTAAAATGTTTTATATAGGTCGCTTAAAATCTTGGATAACATATAATAATATTGAAAAAACAATTGTAGTTTAATATACATGAAAGAAAAACTATCCATAGTAAAAATAGGAGGAAATATTATTGAAGATGAAAACGCTTTACAGGCATTTTTAAAATTATTTTCCAATTTAGAAGGCAAGAAAATATTGGTTCATGGAGGTGGTAAACGTGCAACACATATCGCTTCTAAGTTAGGTATTGAGTCTAAAATGGTAAATGGTCGTAGAATTACCGATGCCGAAACTCTTGAGGTTATTACCATGGTTTACGGTGGTTTGGTTAACAAAAATGTGGTAGCAAAACTGCAAGCTTTAAATACTAACGCTATTGGATTAACAGGAGCCGATGTTAACAGCATACAATCAGATAAGCGTCCGGTAAAAGACATCGATTTTGGTTTTGTTGGCGATGTTAAAGCAGTAGCTCATAAATCAATCGATAAATTAATTCAAGCCGATTTCACACCTGTTTTTTGTGCTATAACACACGACGGAAACGGGCAGTTGTTAAATACCAATGCCGATACTATTACCTCGCAAGTAGCCGTTGGCATGAGTGCGTTATACAACACTTCAATTTATTATTGTTTCGAGCTTAATGGTGTTCTAGAAGATATAAACGATAAAAACTCGGTAGTAAAACACATTAACACCAAAACCTATCAAGATTTATTAGCTAAAGGGATTATTGCAGATGGCATGCTACCCAAATTAGAAAACTGTTTCGATGCTTTACGTGGTGGTGTAAACTCTATAAATATGGGAAATACATCTATGCTAACGCAAGAAAATGATAATTTTACAACCATAACCCTATAATATGCCCATACAAGATTTAACACAAGATGCTATATCGCTATTAAAAAAGCTGATAGAAACGCAGTCTTTTTCTTCCGAAGAGGACAAAACAGCATTGCATATTGAAGATTGGTTTACACGTTATAAAATCGATTATAAACGCACAAAAAATAACGTTTGGGCAGTCAATAAGCATTTTGATGAAGACAAACCAACGCTATTGTTAAACTCCCATCACGATACGGTTAAGCCAAATTCGGCCTACACTAATAATCCGTTAGAGGCCTTTGTTCAAGATGGTAAATTATATGGTTTAGGAAGTAACGATGCAGGTGGTTGTTTGGTATCATTAATAGCAACATTTACCCATTTTTACAATCAGGAAAATTTAAAATATAATTTAGTTATTGTCGCTTCCGCGGAAGAGGAAAGCAGTGGTCCAAACGGGCTAAATAGTATGCTTCCAATTATCCCTAAGGTAGATGTCGCTATTGTTGGCGAGCCTACTTTAATGAATCTAGCCGTTGCCGAAAAAGGTTTGGTAGTTTTTGATGCCGTTATTGAAGGTACACCAAGTCATGCAGCACATCCAAATAATAATAACGCCATTTATAATACAATTGATGCGTTACAATGGTTTAAAGATTTTAAGTTCGAAAAAGGTTCTGAAGCTTTAGGCGATGTTAAGCTTACGGTAACACAAATTAATGCAGGCTCACAACATAATGTAGTGCCAGCACACGTCGATCTAGTGATTGATGTTCGTGTAAACGATGCGTATAGCAATGCTGAAATTGCCGAAATTTTACAAGAAAAAGCACCCGTTACAAGCATAAAAGCACGTAGTTTGCGTTTAAATTCATCTAGTATTCCTGTGGAACACGATTTGGTAAAAGCAGGCGTTGCTATGGGACGAACCACTTATGGGTCGCCAACCTTATCCGATCAAGCGGTATTAACCTGTCCGAGTTTAAAGCTAGGACCAGGCGATAGCACACGCTCGCATTCGGCAAACGAATTTATTTACGTAAATGAAATTGAGGAAGGTGTACAGATATATATTGAATTGTTGAAGAACGTACTTTTGGGATAGTATTTTCAATAGCTCCTGCGAGGTTTTAAAAACCTTGTAGGTGTAAACTGAAAACATAAATTAGATGTGCTAGAATTTAAAAACTTGACGCATCTTTAAAACAAATAGATAAATAAAAATGAAAGCGGAGATTTCTGCTTTCGCGGAAATTAAATAAGATTCCCGTCTTCGCGGGAATAACAAAAATTTACTAAAATGAAACTCTGGGATAAAGGCATATCAATCGATAAAAAAATAGAACAATTTACAGTTGGAAACGACCGCGAAATTGATATTCATATTGCAAAATACGATGTTATTGCATCAAAAGCACATGCCAAAATGCTTCAGAAAATCGGAATTATTTCGGTTGAAGAATTGGTAGAATTATTGGGCGGATTAAAAGTTCTTGAAGAGCAAATTGAAAACGGAACTTTTGTTATCGATGCACAATTTGAAGATGTACACTCAAAAATTGAATTTGAATTAACAAAGTCTTTAGGCGAAGTTGGAAAAAAAATCCATACCGCACGTTCTAGAAACGATCAAGTTTTAGTGGCTTGTCATTTATATTACAAAGAGAACTTAGGTGTTATTAAAGATAAAACAAAAACACTTTTTGAAACCCTTTTAGGTTTAGCTGACACTTATAAAGACAAGGTTTTACCGGGTTATACACATTTACAAGTGGCTATGCCATCATCATTTGGGTTGTGGTTTTCTGCCTATGCAGAACTTATGATTGACGATGTGTTTTTATTGGATGCCGCTATTAAAACGGTAGACCAAAACCCTTTAGGTTCGGCAGCAGGTTACGGAAGTTCATTTCCAATTGATAGAGAATTAACCACCAAAGAAATGGGGTTTGCAACACTAAAATACAATGTAGTGGCTGCCCAAATGGGACGTGGTAAAAACGAGCGAACTATTGCAGTAGCATTAGGTAGTTTATGTAATACCTTGTCACGTTTTGCTATGGATACGTGTTTGTACATGAGTCAGAATTTTGGCTTTATCTCCTTCCCAGATGAGTTAACAACAGGTAGTAGTATAATGCCACATAAAAAGAATCCGGATGTATTTGAGTTGATTCGTGGTAAGTGTAATAAAATCCAAGCCTTACAAGGTGAAATGGTATTAATAACCAATAATTTACCAAGTGGATACCATAGAGATTATCAGTTGTTAAAGGAAAACATGATTGCTGCTTTTGAAGAATTAAAAGATATACTTGATATTTTTAATTACTCGATTCAGCAAATTATTGTTAAAGATGTTGATGTAAATAGCGATTTATATAAGTACTTATTTACTGTAGATAATATTAATACGTTGGTTGTTGAAGGGCAAAGCTTTAGGGAAGCTTATCAAAAAATAGGCGGACAAGTACAAGATGGTACTTATGTTCCTGATACTTCTAAAAAACATACACACGCTGGTAGTATTCATAATTTATGTTTAGATAAAATTCGCAATAAGTTTCCTAAGTAGTTAGGTGGTATCGGACCCTAGAAATTTCAAGGATGCAGAATATTAAGATTGATAAATTTGTTTTATCTATTATTGGCGTAATCATGTTAGCTTATTTTTTTCCTGAATGGGGCGTAAGCAAAAGCAAAATTCCTATCGATACGATTAGTACGGTAGGAATTTCGCTTATATTCTTTTTTTATGGGCTTAAATTGAGTCCGGCAAAGCTTAAAGCAGGACTTAAAAACTGGAAACTACATCTTTTAGTGCAGAGCGCTACGTTTTTAATTTTCCCCATGTTAGTTTTGGGGTGTCGTCCGTTAATACAAAATGAAACCCAAGAAACTATTTGGTTGGCTTTCTTTTTTTTAGCGGCGTTACCATCTACAGTATCGTCGTCTGTGGTTATGGTGTCTATGGCAAAAGGGAATATTCCTGCTGCTATTTTTAATGCGAGTATTTCGGGAATTATTGGTATTGCATTAACTCCACTTTGGATGGGACTTTTTGTTAATGATGAACAAGCCGATTTCGATTTTACCGCCATTTACATTAAGCTTATTGTTCAAATTATATTACCTGTGGTTTTGGGGCTATTGTTACAACGGTTTTTTGGCGCTTTTGTACAAAAACATAATGCTAAACTTACCCTTTTTGATAAGTCTATTATCCTGCTTATTATTTACAAGAGTTTTGCAGAGTCGTTTACAGAAAACATTTTTAGTTCGGTATCGATATTAGATTTACTGTTTCTTTTTGTTGCGGTATTGCTATTGTTTTTATTGGTGTTTATAGTGCTAGGGTTTTTATCTAGAAAGATGAATTTTAACAAGGAAGACCAAATTACTGCACAATTTTGCGGTACCAAAAAATCTTTAGTACATGGTACAGTGTTTTCGAAAATTATTTTTGGTAATATGGCTACTATAGGAATCATTTTATTGCCTTTAATGCTGTTTCATGCATCGCAAATACTAATTATAAGTGTTTTGGCAACACGGTTGTCTAAACGGTTAGATTAAACGTAAATATATTTTGAAGGTATAGCGCAACCTGAATTTGAGCTTAGTAAATATGCGCTTGCTTATTTTTTATACAAGAAGGTTAGCGGTTACATGCGTTAGGGATTGGAGCATTGTTGAAGCTCTTTTTGTGTTGTTGCACCTATGCAACACAAAAAAGCGACTGCGGAAAGCCCGACCGCCTGCCCTGAGCATAGACGAAGGGTGGGGTAACGCCAAAAACACTTTCTGGAAAATTGCAATTTGCGTTTAGATAAAATAAAGACTAATTTTCCTAATTAATTTTTAAACCTGTAATTGATGAAGTCTTATATCTGTTTATGTTTTTTGTTTTTAATTGCCTTTAGCACAACGGCCCAAAATGAGATTTTAAATTTATGGGAAACCATTCCTAACCATAAGTATACTACAGAAAATGAGGCTATAGAAGTTAAAGATGTTAAACGTGTTTTTTTGACTAAAACACCAACTATTAAGGTGTTTTTACCATCGGAACGCAGTGCAAATGGTAGTGCTGTGCTTATTTGTCCTGGTGGTGCATACCGCTATTTGGTGTACGATTGGGAAGGTACAGATGTTGCAAAATGGCTAAATAGTAAAGGGATTGCGGCCTTTGTTTTAAAAAGCAGATTACCACTTTCAAAATCTTTAATTACGCCGCATGAGGCGCCTTTACAGGATGCGCAGCGGGCTATACGGTTACTTAGGGCCAATGCCGAAAAGTGGCACATAAAACCTAATAAAATAGGGGTTATTGGGTTTTCGGCAGGCGGACATTTAGCATCTACTTTAGGAACTCAATTTGATGCTCCAAATACCTTTAAGGAGCAGCCTTTGGATACCATATCGGCTAGACCAGATTTTGTGGCTTTAATTTATCCGGTAGTTACCATGCAGGATAATTTTACACATAAGGGGTCGCAAACTAATTTATTAGGCGCAAATGCGGATGATGCTTTAATAGCAAGATATTCCAATGAATTGCAGGTTACCAAAAATACACCACCTACGTTTTTAGTGCATTCTGGTGATGATGCTTCGGTTCCGGTGGAAAATAGTTTAAACTTATATAAGGCCTTAAAAGATAATGGTGTTCCATCGGAAATGCATATTTATCCGTACGGAGGTCATGGCTTTGGTTTAGCTATTGGACAAGGGTATTTACAATCGTGGACTGATAGATTTTGCGATTGGATGACGCAGCTGTAGGCTATTTTAATTTACAATCGAGGTCGGAAATTATGATATTAAAAAAAGCGCATTGGTTAGATGCGCTTTTTACGTTTTAGGATTTTCCGGCCAAATGTTTAGTTTAATTTACTTTTTGGTGACTAACTCAAAAAATTAAATGATGGTGGATTGTCCTAAATGAATGTTAGTGAAGTTTAGATTTGTTTCGTCTGGATTTTGTATAAAATCCTCTATAAAATCGCCCACTTTTGTGGTGCTTATATTATCGTATTTGTTATTTAAATCTGGTGTTGTAATGTGTAATTTTAATGATTTGCCTACACCTTCTCGCACTATAGCCGCTTCTTCATCTAACCCAAAATGATCTAGCAACATAGCCGCCGATAGTATTGAGGCAATTGGGTTTGCAATACCTCTGTTTGCTGCTTTGGTATATGCGCCGTGAATAGGTTCGAACATGGCGTGCTTATCGCCAATAGATGCCGATGCTAATAAACCAATAGAGCCTACAATTACACTAGCCTCTTCCGATAGGATATCTCCAAACATGTTTTCGGTTAAAATAACGTCAAATTGCCTGGGTTTTATAATAAGTTCCATGGCCGCATTATCAACATAAGTGCAATTAACACGAACATCTGGATATTGCGGTGCAATTTCTTTAACTATTCTGCGCCAAAGACGAGAGGTTTCTAAAACATTAGCTTTATCAACCAAGGTTAATTTACGTTTTCTAGATTGTGCTGCTTTAAATGCAGAATGCGTAACGCGCTCAATTTCGAAACGTTCGTATTTACAAATATCGGTAGCAATGTTTCCGTCGTCACTTAAGTGTCGGTCTCCAAAATAAATACCACTTGTTAATTCGCGATAAATAAGAATATTGGTATCCTTTATTTGCTTTGATTTTAAAGATGATTTACTAAGTAAATCGTCGTAAGCAATTATAGGGCGTATGTTGGTGTGTAAACCTAACTCTTTTCTAATGCCTAATAAGCCTTGTTCTGGACGAATTTTAGCATCAGGGTCATCATCATACTTTGTGTTTCCAATGGCTCCGAATAGAACAGCATCTGCGTTTTTACAGATATTAATAGTTTCTTCCGGTAAGGGGTTACCTGTTTTATCTATTGCGCATGCGCCAACTAAAGCGTTCTGAAATGTAAATACGTGGTTAAATTCCATGGCAACAACCTTCAAAACCTTAACGGCTTGTGCTGTTACTTCTGGACCAATACCATCACCTGGTAAAACGGCAATATTTAATTTCATCAATTTAGCTTTTAGTTATTCCCGCTAACGCAGGAATCTATTTTTATTTATGCCGAAATAATTTCTTTATATACTTTACTGTTTTCTATAATGATATGGATGTCTTTATCGTCCACTTCCTTTTTCTTATCGGCAAAATCTAAGAAATTAGTATAGATTTCATCCAATTGAAGTTTAGTTAATTCGTATCCAACGTTTTTTGCTCGGTAAGCTAGTGCAGCTCTACCGCTACGTGCTGTTAATACAATAGCAGATTCTGTTACTCCAACATCTTTTGGATCCATGATCTCGTAAGTTTCACGGTTTTTAATCACACCATCTTGGTGAATTCCAGAACTATGTGCAAAAGCATTAGCGCCAACAATAGCTTTGTTTGGTTGTGTGTAAATACCCATATTGTCTGAAACTAATTGGCTAATACCGTAAAGCATTTCGGTATTAATTCCTGTATCTAAGTTCAGGTAAGGGTGCTGTTTTAAAATCATTACAACTTCTTCTAAAGCTGTATTTCCTGCTCGCTCTCCAATACCGTTTATAGTACATTCAATTTGGCGTGCACCGTTAATAACACCTTCAATAGAGTTTGCTGTAGCTAATCCCAAATCGTTGTGGCAATGACAAGATAAAATAGCCTTGTCAATACCTCTTACGTTTTCTTTAAGGTATTTTATTTTTGCTCCATATTCGCTAGGTAAACAATATCCTGTAGTATCAGGGATATTTAATACTGTTGCTCCGGCTTTAATTACAGCTTCGCAAACACGTGCTAAATACTCGTTATCGGTTCTACCAGCATCCTCAGCATAAAACTCAACATCTTCAACAAACGTTTTTGCATAACTAACGGCTTTAACAGCACGTTCGATAATAGCATCTTGGTTCGATTTAAATTTGAATTTAATATGAGAATCGGAAGTACCTATACCCGTATGGATTCTTGGGCGTTTAGCATATTTTAATGCTTCGCCAGCAACTTTTATATCATTCTCTACAGATCGGGTTAAACCGCAAACTGTAGCGTATTTTATTATTTTTGAAATTTCTTCAACCGATTTAAAATCTCCAGGACTAGATACTGGAAAACCAGCTTCAATAACGTCTACTCCTAATAAATCGAGCTGTTCTGCAATAACTAGTTTTTGGTCAGTGTTTAGTTTACAACCCGGGACTTGCTCGCCGTCTCTTAGTGTAGTATCAAAAATTTGGACTTTATTATCAGACATTTATTAAAATATATTTTCGTATTGTTACACGAATTTATATTTTGGTTTTCTAAATACAGAACTTCATATATAATTATTACGATGTTTAACTATGTTTATATTAGCTTAAACAACTATAAATCAAGTGGTTAATACTGTTTTTATGACTATGACGAAAGAGCAAAAAGATAATTTATTTGTATTGATTAAATCGTTGTCTAAATCCGAAAAAAGGCAATTCAAGCTTTATGTTGGGAGATTAGGCGTTAATGAGGAGTCAAAGTTTTTAAAACTCTTTAATATTCTTGATAAAATTAATGTGTATGATGAGGCGGCTATTCTTAAAAAAGGCATCGTTAAAAAACAACAGTTATCTAATTTAAAGGCGCATTTATACAAACAGATTTTAATTAGTTTAAGGTTAAATCCATCGCATCAAGATATTCGTATTCAAATTCGCGAACAATTAGATTTTGCAACTATTTTATATCATAAAGGACTTTACAAACAAAGTTTAAAGATTTTAGATAAAGCAAAAAATTTAGCCATTTTAAATGAAGAAAAAAACGCAGCTTACGAAATTGTCGATCTAGAAAAAGTTATCGAATCTCAATACATTACACGAAGTATTAGTAGTCGTGCAGACGAGCTTACCGTGCAAGCCAAAGAGCTGAGTATGCAAAATGTATTGGCTAGTAAACTATCTAATTTGTCGCTGCAATTATATGGTTTGTTTTTAAAAATGGGCTACATTAAAAATGATGAAGACTATCAAATAATAACAAAATATTTTAACGATAGGCTTCCCAAATACGACATAAATAAATTAGGTTTCAGAGAAAAGCTGTGGCTTTACAAATCGTATTTATGGTATAGTTTTTTAACGGTCGATTTTTTGTCCTGTTATAAATACGCCTCAAAATGGGTCGATCTGTTTTACGATAATAAAGATATGATTGCCTTAAATCCTGTCTTTTTTCTAAAAGGAAATAATTACTTGTTAGAATCTTTATTTTACCTAAACAAACACGAAAAATTCAAATTCTCATTATTAAAGTTAGAAGCGCTAACCAAGGAAAAATGGTTTCCAACAGACGATAATATCGAGGGTTTAGCCTTTTTGTATATTTACAATAATAAATTTAATCTGCACTTCATAGAAGGTAGTTTCGAAGCCGGTTTGCCACTTGTAGAGGAGGTTTTAGAGCGCTTAAAAAACTATAAAAACCGTATAGATGAGCATCATATTATGGTGTTTTACTACAAAATAGCAAGTATGTATTTTGGGGCCGGCGATAATAAAAAATGCATATACTATTTAGAGAAAATTATAAGCAATAAATCCTTGCAAATGCGCGAAGATTTGTTGTGTTTCTCACGAATTTTAAATCTTGTAGCACATTACGAGGCTGGTTTAGATTATAATTTGGACGTTTTAATAAAAAGTACCTACAAGTTTTTAATTAAAATGGAAGATTTGTACGAAGTGCAAAAGGAATTTATCAAGTTTTTACGTGGTTTGGGCGATATTTATCCGCACGAGGTAAAAGGCGAATTCATCAAACTTCACAAAAAACTAAAAACCTACGAAAACGACCCATACCAAAGTCGTTCCTTTTTATATCTCGATATAATTTCGTGGTTAGAGTCTAAAATCGAAAACCGACCAATTGGCGATATTATTCGCGATAAATTTAATAACGCAAGCACCTAATTTTTTTTGGGCGCAACCCACAAGGGGTCGGGCTTTCACTACTCGCTCCCTCCTAAGGTCGGGGAGCTCAAACAGGCCGTTCAATCCCTTGCGCGGGCGTGTTAACTAAAGTAGGTTATAGAAATGCCAACACGAGGTTTATTTGTTTTAAATCAAAAAATACTCTTAAAAATTTGGATATTAACGTTACAGGTTCAATCTTTGCATTCACAAAGTTCAAACACGTATTGAAATGTTATCAAGAAAGGTGGAGGGATTAGACCCTTTGAAACCTTAGCAACCCTTTAAACTTATTAAAGAAGGTGCTAAATTCTACTTAAATTGCCAATTCATTTATTGGTATTTGGATAGATAACTCACAAATTACAGTCTGTAATTTCACATCTCTTTTTAACATTTTTCTACTAAATGCACTTTTTATAAGTGAATTTTGACTTTATTAAACTAATAATATAAAAAACTAGAAAAATGAGTGATCTTAAATTAGCAACAAACGCATTACACGCAGGACATGATGTAACAGCAAACGGAGGAACAAGAGCTGTACCAATTTATCAAACTACATCGTATGTTTTTAACAATTCGGACCATGCTGCAAATCTATTTTCATTAAAGGAACTAGGTTTTATTTATACACGATTAAACAACCCTACAAATCAAATTTTACAAGATCGTTTAGCGGCCGTAGAAGGTGGTATTGGCGCTGTAGTTTTTGCATCGGGAACCGCTGCTATTGCAACAGGTTTATTAACCTTATTAAAAGCAGGCGATCATGTTGTAGCCTCTAGTAGTTTATACGGCGGAACCTATAATTTATTAAATGTTACATTACCAAGATTAGGTATTACAACAACATTTGTAGATGCTTCAAATCCAGATAATTTTAAGGATGCCGTACAAAATAATACAAGAGCCTTTTTTGTAGAGTCTTTGGGGAATCCTAAGTTAGATGTTTTAGATTTAGAGGCTATCGCAGCACACTCTAAAGCAGCCGAAGTACCTTTTATAGTAGATAATACCGTAGCAACACCAGCTTTATTAAACCCTATAAAACATGGTGCTAATATTGTAATACACTCGTTAACTAAATATATTGGCGGACAAGGAACCTCGTTAGGTGGTGCTATTATTGATGCAGGTACTTTTAATTGGGCAAACGGAAAGTTTCCTGAGTTTACAGAGCCATCTGCAGGATACCACGGTTTAGTATATCACGACGCTTTAGGTGCAGCATCGTATACATTTAAATTAATTCTTGAAGGTTTAAGAGATTTTGGTGGAGCTATGAGTCCAACAAACGCTTTTAACATTATTCAAGGTTTAGAGACTTTACCAGTTAGAATTAAACAACACAGTGCCAATGCTTTAGAGCTTGCAAAATGGTTGGAAGCACAAGATGAAATTGCTTGGGTAAACTATCCTGGTTTAGAAAGCAGTAAATACAAAGCTTTAGCAGATAAATATTTACCAAAAGGTCAAAGTGGTATTGTAACTTTTGGACACAAAGGTGGCTACGATGCTGCTAAAAAAATAGCAGATAATACAAAATTATTCTCTTTACTGGCTAATATTGGTGATACAAAATCATTAATTATTCACCCAGGAAGTACAACACACCAACAATTGGATGAGGCACAACAAGCTTCGGCAGGGGTGTCTGGAGATTTAATTAGACTATCTGTTGGTATTGAGGATATCGAAGATTTAAAAGCCGATTTATTAGAAGCTTTTAAAACTATTTAATTAAAATAAAGAAAACAGACCTACAAGGTTTTTGAAACCTTGCAGGTCTTAAAGCATAACAGTAAGTATTTCTCCCCGAGCCTGCATTGAGCGCAGTCGAAAGAGGGAGGTTAGCAGGGGCTTCTATATGAAACACGAATTACAACATATTGATATAACAAACTTTACTACCGAAAGTGGTGTGCTTAACCAAAATATTAAGTTAAGTTATCAGGTTTTTGGAAAGCCTTTGGGTAGTGCGCCCATTGTTTTGGTAAATCATGCCTTAACGGGAAATAGCGATGTGGCTGGCGAAAATGGCTGGTGGCGCGATTTGGTTGGCGATGATAAGGTTATTGATACCAAGCTTTATACGGTTTTGTCGTTTAATATTCCCGGAAATGGTTTTGATGGTTTTGTTATTGATAACTACAAGGATTTTGTGGCTCGCGATGTGGCCAATATATTTTTAACAGGACTTAAGGAATTAAATACAGGGAAAGTATTTGCAACTATTGGCGGATCGTTAGGTGGTGGAATTGCATGGGAAATGGCAGTTATAAAACCTGATTTTACCGAGCATTTAGTGGTAGTTGCTACCGATTGGAAATCGACCGATTGGTTAATTGCAAACTGCCAAATACAGGAGCAATTCTTGTTAAATTCTAAGCATCCGGTACACGATGCAAGGATGCATGCCATGTTATGTTACCGCACGCCAGAATCTTTTAAAGAGCGTTTTCATCGTTCTAAAAACGACGAATTAGAGATTTTTAATGTGGAGAGTTGGTTGTTGCATCATGGTAATAAATTGCAAGAGCGTTTTCAGTTGTCGGCCTATAAATTAATGAATCAGTTGTTAAGGTCGATTGATGTTACTAAAGGCCGTTCAAGTAACTTTAATGTACTTGAAAATATTGAAGCCAAAATACATATTGTTGGTGTGGATTCGGATTTGTTTTTTACAGCTGAAGAAAACCGCGAAACCCATAAACAATTAGCATTAACGCATCCTAATGTAACGTACAACGAAATACATTCGGTACACGGGCACGACGCGTTTTTAATGGAATACGAGCAGTTAGAAAAAATTATAGAAGGCATTTTTGTGCCACACTCTAAAAGAAAACCTATGAAAGTATTAAAATTTGGAGGAAAATCGTTAGCCAACGGAAAAGGTTTAGAAACGGTACTTTCAATTATTAAAAATAAAGTGATTGCTGGCGAGCGCATAAGTGTTGTGGTTTCGGCAAGGGGTTCGGCAACAGACGATTTGGAGGCTATTTTAAATAAAGCCTTAACGGGCGAACCGTATCAAGACGATTTAAATGCCTTTAAGGCCTACCAAGTAGAACCTTTAAAAAGTATAGATTTTTCGGAAGAATTTTTGGTGCTAGATAAGTTGTTTGAAGGGGTTAGTTTACTACGCGATTATAGCAAAAAGACAAAGGATAATATTTTAGCTCAAGGCGAATTATTATCGGTAAAGCTTATTGCTAGTTTATTAAATAACCAAGGGGTTAAAGCAAAAGCAACCGACTCGCGCGAGTTAATAAAAACCGATGAAACCTTTGGTAATGCACAGCCATTATCGAAAATATCAAAAGAAAACACCAAGAACTACTTTAGCAAACATAAAGATGTAGTTAATGTGGTAACTGGTTTTATTGCTTCTAATTTAAAAAATGAAACAACCACTTTAGGGCGTAATGGAAGTAATTATACAGCGGCATTATTAGCTAATTTTTTAGATGCCGAAGAGTTACAAAATTACACCCATGTTAGCGGTATTTACACAGCAGATCCTGTGTTGGTTCCAGATGCTAAACAAATTAGAGAACTCTCGTTTAGCGAAGCTAACGAGTTGGCTAATTTTGGGACTTCGGTTTTACATGCTAAAACCATTATCCCTTTAGTTGAAAAAAATATTAATCTGCGTATTTTAAATACCTTTAATTCTGATGATGAAGGCACATTAATTACCGCAAGACCAAGCACTAAAGAAGTGACATCATTATCTATTTTAGATAATGTGGCATTACTGAATTTAGAAGGGCGTGGTCTTTTAGGTAAAATTGGTGTAGATGCTAGAATTTTTGGAGCGTTAAGTAAATATGGTATTAGCGTTAGTATTGTATCACAAGGATCGTCGGAGCGTGGTATTGGGTTAATTATTGATGCCGACCAAGCTACACAAGCGGTTATTGCTTTAGAGCGTGAGTTTGAAAGTGATTTTTACTCGCAAGATGTTAATAAAATTGATGTTGTAGACGATGTGGCTGTAATATCAATTATTGGTATTGAGTTAAGCTCATTCCACAAGCCATTTAATGCACTTATAAAAAACCAAATTACACCGTTGCTTTTTAATAACACGGTTACAGGAAAGAATGTGAGTTTGGTGGTTAAAAAGGCTCAACTGCATAAGGCTGTAAATGTTATTCATGGTGAGGTTTTTGGGGTTTCTAAAAAAATTAATATCGCCATTTTTGGTCATGGAGGTGTTGGTGGCGCTTTAATTAACCAGATTTTAAAATCGAAAGGCGACATTGAAAAACGAAAAGGTATAAGCTTAAATATTTTTGCAATTGCAAACTCTAAAAAGCTATTGCTAGATAAAAATGGAGCAGAAGCTAATTGGGAAAATGCTATTGCATCGAGCTCGTTTGAAAATTCGATAGAAGATATTCTTACCTATGCTAATAATCATCATTTAGAGAATTTAATTGCTGTTGATAATACGGCGAGTTCTACATTTTATAAAAATTATATTCCGTTGGTAAAAGCTGGTTTCGATTTAGTGTCGTCCAACAAAATTGCAAACACGATTTCGCACGATTTTTATACGGAATTAAGAACAGAATTAAAAAACAGCAATAAGCAATATTTATACGAAACTACGGTTGGTGCAGGTTTACCTTTAATTGATACTATTAAATTACTGCACGAATCTGGAGAGAATATTACAAGAATTAGAGGAGTGTTTTCTGGAACGTTGAGTTATTTATTCAATAATTTTTCGACTGAAGATAAACCGTTTAGTGAAATTATTCAAGAAACGGTTGATAAAGGGTTTACAGAACCAGATCCACGTGAGGATTTTTCGGGAAATGATGTGGCTAGAAAGTTATTAATTTTGGCAAGAGAGTTAGATTTGCAAAACGAATTTGAAGATGTTGAGGTGTTAAATTTAATTCCAGAAGCGTATAGAGATATTTCGGTTTCGGAATTTTTATCGCAATTACATGTTCTGGATGAGCAATACCAAAAGATAAAAGACGAGCAAGAGGCAGGACATGTGTTACGATATGTTGGTGATTTATCGGGCGATTTATCGCAGGATAAAGGCCTATTGGAAGTAAAATTAGTGTCTATTCCGGAAGATAGTACATTAGGACATGTAAAAGGAAGTGACGCTATTTTTGAAATATTTACAGAAAGTTATGGTGAGCAACCTATAGTTATACAAGGAGCAGGAGCAGGAGCAGAAGTTACTGCAAGAGGTGTTTTTGGAGATATATTGAGGTTGTCGAAATTAAACTAGTAATATAGATGTCTCGTTTTTTCGAGAATATGCTTTCCTGTGAGGTCTTAAAAATCTTGCAAGTATAGGTTGAAAATAATAAAATAGACCTACAAGGTGTTGGAAACCTCGCAGGTCGGTTAGTAGATAAAAAGAAAGTTTGCCTTATAGACAGACTTTGGCAAATAAGTGCATTAGGGATTGTAGCGGTATCCTTTTTTTTGCTGCCATAAATGGCAAAAAAAGATATAGCGGAAAGCCCGACCCTTTTGGGTAATGCCATAATAAAAATGATTAAAAAGAATAAAAGTGAGTAAGAAATTTGAAACTTCGGCGATACGAACACAGAGTGAAACGACACAATTTTCGGAGCATTCGGTGCCATTATACTTAACTTCTGGTTTTGTTTTTGACGATTCGGAAGAAATGCGAGCATCGTTTGCCGAAGAGAAGCAACGCGACTTATACAGCCGTTATAGTAACCCGAATGTTAATGAATTTGTAGATAAGGTGTGCGCTATGGAAGGTGCCGAGGCTGGTTTTGCTTTTGCTAGCGGAATGGCTGCGGTGTTCTCGACGTTTGCAACGTTGTTAAATGCTGGCGACCATGTGTTGTCTTGTAGTTCGGTTTTTGGTGCTACTCATGGTTTGTTTACAAAATACTTTCCGAAATGGAATATTGAATGTTCGTATTTTAATATAAACGAGGTTGATGCTATTGAAGGTTTAATACAACCCAATACCAAGTTTATTTATGCTGAAACGCCAACAAATCCGGGTGTAGATATTCTTGATTTAGAATTTTTAAGTGCTATTTGTAAAAAGCACAACATACTTTTGGTGGTCGATAATTGTTTTGCCACACCGTATTTACAAAACCCAATTAAACTTGGTGCCGATTTAGTAATACATTCGGCTACTAAATTAATGGATGGGCAAGGGCGTGTGCTTGGTGGCATAACGGTTGGTAGTAAAGAACTTATTAGAGAAATATATTTATTTTCTAGACTTACTGGGCCATCGTTAAGTCCGTTTAATGCTTGGGTGTTATCTAAATCGTTAGAAACTCTGGCGCTGCGCGTTGAAAAGCATTGTGAGAATGCCATTAAAATTGCTACGTTTTTAGAGGAGCACCCTAAGGTAACTTGGGTTAAATATCCTTTTTTAAAATCGCATCCTAAATACGATATCGCTAAAAAGCAAATGCGTTTGGGTGGTAATATAGTGGCTTTTGAGGTTGAAGGTGGTTTAAAAGGCGGAAAGTCCTTTTTTGATAGTGTAAAAATGTGTTCGCTTTCGGCAAACTTAGGAGATACTAGAACTATTGTAACGCATCCTGCAAGTACAACGCATGCTAAGGTTGAGCCAGAAGTTAAAAAAGCTGCAGGAATTACAGATGGTATGGTGCGTATTTCGGTTGGTTTAGAGCATGTTGATGATATTATTCAGGATTTAGAGCAGGCTTTAGGTAAATAATTCTTAACTAAAATATTTAGGTATCGTTTTTGCAAGGAGTGTATATAAAATTGCGATATTAATAAGTGAATTTTAATAATGTTGCAAAATGGCTTGGTGTTAATATAATACGTATAATTTATGAAACTATTAAAAATGATATTTGTACTTCTAATTTTCACATCCATATTTAGTTGTGGTTCAGATGATTCAAATGAAGAAGTAAAAGCCGTAGAGTTGAGTTTATCTTCAGTTTCTGAATTTACTGCAAATCAAGAATCGAAATCGATAACGGTAACAGCTAATTCGTATTGGTATACCCAAAATAATAATGATTGGATTACCCTTACACCTACAAACGGAACCAACAATGGGACGATAAATGTTTCGGTTTCGGCTAACTTAACGGAAGCTAAGCGTAGTGGAGTAATTAGTGTGATAAGTGATGATGTTACAAGAGATTTAACCATAACTCAGGCGGGAAAAGAACCTGCTACAGTAGGGTTGGACCCTAATAAAACACCCTCAGAAAATTTCGATTTATCTACATGGAATTTAAGTATACCGGTTAATAAAGGTAATGGTACGGCAACTACAATTACGGTGAGCCAGATTAATAATAAATACACTAACAGTACTTATTTTTATACAGCCAATGATGGCGGAATGGTTTTTAAATGTCCTGTCGATGGCTTTAAAACATCTACAGGTACAAGCTACACGCGAGTAGAATTGCGTGAAATGTTAAGAGGAACTAATACGAGTATAAGTACACAAGGCGTTAATAAAAATAATTGGGTTTTTGGTACAGCGCCAACTGCTGATAAAAATGCAGCTGCGGGATATGATGGCGAAATGAGTGCTACACTTGCCGTAAATCACGTAACAACTACTGGCGATAGCGGGCAAGTTGGTAGAGTAATTGTTGGGCAAATACATGCTAATGATGATGAGCCTGTGCGAATTTATTACAGAAAATTAAAAAATAACACTTTAGGGTCTATTTATTTTGCTCACGAACCTACCGATGGAAACGGAAGTGAACAATGGCACGAAATGATAGGTTCCAGAAGTAATAGTGCTTCTAACCCTGCAGACGGTATTGCGCTTAATGAAAAATTTAGCTATACTATTAAAGTGGTAGGCGATAGTTTAACGGTTACTATTATGCGAGAAGGTAAGGATGATGTGGTTAAAACTGTTGATATGACAAACAGCGGGTTCAATGTTGGCGGTCAATACATGTATTTTAAAGCAGGTGTGTATAACCAGAATAATAGTGGCGATGGAGATGATTATGTACAAGCTACGTTTTATGCTTTAGAAAAATCGCATACAACAGATTAATAACAAGTTTATAAAACACTTATATTAGCGTCATGCTATCTAAAAAAACAAAATACGGATTAAAAGCTCTAACGTTTATTGCTAGGAGTGAAGATGATATGCCGGTTCAAGTGGGTAAAATTGCTAAGAGCGAGCAAATACCTCAAAAATTTTTAGAAGGTATTTTGTTAACCTTAAGAAAGGCAGGGATATTAGGTTCTAAAAAAGGAAAACACGGTGGGTATTATTTAAGGAGTGAGCCTTCGGAAATAAAAATGACCGATGTTATGCGCGTTTTAGAAGGACCAATAGCTATGGTGCCCTGTGTGAGTCTTAATTATTACGAAAAATGTGATGATTGTCCAGACGAAACCCTTTGTAGCGTGCATAGACTTATGGTTGAGGTGCGCGATAGCACGCTTAATGTGTTCAGAAATACCACTTTAGCAGATTTGTCTAGCGTCGATTAATGAAAATATCTCAAAATTATCTCCTATTTTAAATAAAAATCTTCCTTTTACCGTAAAATTATTCCATTATTCTAAAAAGTTGTTAAAACTGTTTTTTGTATTATAAAATGTTTTACATTTGTAATCCCTACTAAATTGATAGGATTAATATAACTAATAAGAAATGATAGCGCAAATGTTATTAAAAAGTAAAGAAAAATCTACTTATAAAGAGGATGCTGTTGGAGAAAAGCCAATTAGAAGTGTAGCAAAAGCTTTAAGTTGGAGAGTAATAGGTACTTTGGATACATTAATAGTTTCATATATATTAACAGGAGAAATGGCTGTTGCAGCATCTATTGCTTCGGTCGATTTTTTAACTAAAATGGTATTATACTTTTTCCATGAGCGTTTATGGAATTCAATTAAATGGGGAAAATAAATAAAGAGATTATGTTTACAGAAACTCAAATAGAAGAATTAAATAAAAGCTTTGAAAAAGCAACGCCTACTGAAATTATTCAGAAGGCTTTCGAGCTTAATAATAAAGCCGTAGTAACCACTAACTTTAGGCCATACGAGGCTGCTATTTTACATGCAGTTAGCAGTGTAGAATCTAGTATTCCCGTGGTTTGGTGCGATACGGGTTATAATACACCACAAACATATAAGCATGCAGAGCAAGTTATTAAAGATTTAAACTTGAATGTGTCTTTATATGTGCCAAAACAAACAGCGTCTCATAGAGATGTTGTTATGGGAATTCCAAGTGTTGATGCTCCAGAACACGCTTTGTTTACAGAGCAGGTAAAATTGGAACCTTTTAAACGTGCTATGGACGAGCACAAACCTAACGTTTGGTTTACAAACTTACGCCAAGGGCAAACAGCATTTAGAAACAGTATTGGCATTTTTAGTTTAAGTAAAGACGGTGTTTTAAAGGTGAGTCCTTTCTATTTTTGGTCTGATGAAAAATTAGATGCGTATTTAGAAGAAAACAATTTACCAAACGAATTTAAATATTTCGACCCAACAAAAGCATTAGAAAATAGAGAGTGTGGTTTACACGCATAACTAAGTTTAAGGTTAAAAGTTTAGAATTGTTATAGTTAAAATAAATCCTAACAACTAAAAACCAATAACCAACAACCATAAAAAATTATGAAGAAAGATACATCAAATATCAATTCACTAGAAAACGAAGCGATTTACATCATGAGAGAAGTTGCGGCGCAGTTTGAAAAACCTGTGTTATTATTCTCTGGAGGAAAAGATTCAATAACTTTGGTAAGATTAGCTGTTAAAGCATTTTATCCTGCAAAAGTACCATTTCCTTTATTACATATTGATACGGGGCATAACTTCCCGGAAACAATTGAATTTAGAGATCGTTTATGTAAAGAATTAGGTTTAGAATTGATTGTACGTAATGTACAAGATTCTATTGATGAAGGTAAAGTAAAAGAAGAATCTGGTCGTTACGCAAGTAGAAATATGCTACAAACAACTACGCTTCTTGATGCTTTAGAAGAATTTAAATTTGATGCTGCTATTGGTGGTGCGCGTCGTGATGAAGAAAAAGCAAGAGCTAAAGAACGTATTTTTTCTGTACGTGATGATTTTGGTCAATGGGATGAAAAAAATCAACGTCCTGAATTATTTGATATGTTGAATGGTAGTATTAACCACGGACAAAATGTTCGTGTATTCCCAATTTCAAACTGGACAGAACTAGATGTTTGGTCGTATATAGAAAAAGAAAATATTGAGATTCCTTCAATTTATTTTGCACACAAACGTAAAGTCTTTTTAAGAGATGGCATGATCTGGTCTGCTGAAGACGATGTGGTTTATAGAGATGAGAATGAAGAAGTGATAGAAAA
Source organism: Algibacter amylolyticus (assembly GCF_014202225.1). GTDB lineage: Bacteria > Bacteroidota > Bacteroidia > Flavobacteriales > Flavobacteriaceae > Algibacter_B > Algibacter_B amylolyticus. Next base: position 200,931 of record NZ_JACHGE010000004.1, on the reverse strand, counting down.
AATGGTGCGTTTTAGAACGGTAGGAGATATGAGCTGTACGGCAGCTGTATATTCAGATGCGGTTTCTATTTCTAAAGTAGTAGAAGAAATTAGAGATTCTACAATTTCTGAACGTGGTGCTAGAATTGACGATAAGCGTTCTGAAGGCGCCATGGAAAAACGTAAACAACAAGGGTATTTCTAGAAATGGTTAATAGTTTTTGGTTATTAGTTACTGGTAGCCAATCACATATCAAAAAAAAATATTAAAAAATTAAGTTACTGAAGTTTTATTGGTGTTTAGGATAATCAAACAACTAATAACAAACAACTAGTAATCAATAACAGCAAAAATGGAAGTATTAAAAATAGCAACAGCAGGAAGTGTAGATGATGGAAAAAGTACGTTAATAGGACGTATTCTTTATGATACAAAATCATTAACTTCAGATAAGTTAAAAGCCATTGAAGATAAAAGTGAACAACTAGGATACGATTATTTAGATTTTTCTTTAGCCACAGATGGTTTAATGGCCGAAAGAGAACAAGGAATCACCATTGATGTAGCACATATTTATTTTTCAACTAAAAAGAAAAGTTACATCATTGCAGATACTCCAGGTCACGTAGAATATACACGTAACATGGTTACAGGAGCTTCAACATCTCAGGCTTCTATTGTTCTAATTGATGCTAGAAAAGGTGTTATCGAGCAAACAAACCGTCACTTCTTTATTAATAATTTATTGAGAATTAAAGACGTCGTAGTTGCCATTAACAAAATGGATTTGGTTGATTATTCTGAAGAGGTTTACAATAAAATTAAAGCCGATTTCACAGAATTAATGAGTAAAAGAGATTATCAAGACCAAAAAATCACTTTCATTCCTGTAAGTGCTTTAAAGGGTGATAATGTTGTTAATAAATCTAATGAAATGCCATGGTATAAAGGTGAGGCTTTATTGGAGCATTTAGAGCAATTAGATAAGGCAGATATATTTAACTCTGGTACTCCGCGTTTCCCTGTGCAATATGTAATTCGTCCTAAAACTGAAGAATTTCATGATTACAGAGGATATGCAGGAAAAGTTTATGGTGGCGATCTAAGTGTTGGCGACGATATTATTGTGTTACCATCAAAAACGAGATCGAAAATTAAAGATATTTATTTCTATGATGAAAAGTATGAAACGGCTTCAAGACGTTCGTCTGTAACCATTACTTTAGAAAATGATATTAACGTAAGTCGTGGCGACATGATTGTTAAAGAAAACGATATACCAACCATCGATAAGCAATTTACAGCAAATGTTTGTTGGATGGATACCGATCAATTAACACCTGGAGGGAAATATATCATTCAACATGGTGTAAATAAAGTATTGGCTAAGGTTGATAGAATCAATCATAAGATTAACCCAGATTATTCTGGTTTTGAAAAGAATGTAACAGGGTTAAATATTAACGATATTGCTTCAGTGTCATTTAAATTAAATAAGCCAATTTTTTACGATCAGTTCAAAAATCATAGAACAAATGGATCTTTTATTATAATCGATCCACAATCTAATAATACAGTTGGAGCTGGATTTATTCAGTAAAAACAACAAAAAGTTTTTTTCTAATTAAGAAAAGTCAGGTATAGCATGCAAAGTTTTGAAACAGAAATAGAAAATCCAATCGTACAAAAGGATATCATAGATTTAGCCAATAAAATTGAGCTTTTTCATAATGGTAAAATAGACGAAGAAAAATTTAGAAGTCTTCGTTTAGCACGTGGTGTGTACGGTCAGCGTCAAGAAGGCGTGCAAATGATTCGTATTAAAGTACCATACGGAAAGTTAAAAAGTAATCAATTACGAAGAATTGCAGCTGTATCAGATGAGTATTCTCGTGGGCGTCTACATATTACAACCCGTCAAGATATTCAAATTCATTATGTGGATTTAAATAGAACACCAGAGCTTTGGGCCGAATTAGAAAAAGATGAGGTTACCGTACGTGAGGCTTGTGGAAATGTAGTAAGAAATGTAACAGCTTCTGAAACTGCAGGTATCGATGTAAACGAACCTTTTGATGTGTCGCCATATGCAGATGCATTATATAAATTCTTTTTACGTAACCCTATTTGTCAAGAAATGGGACGTAAATTTAAAGTATCTTTCTCATCAACCGACGAAGATACAGGATTGTCTTATTTACATGATATAGGATATATAGCAAAAACACAAAACGGCGTTCGCGGTTTTAAAGTTTTAGTTGCTGGTGGTTTAGGGTCTCAACCCCGTCATGCCGATGTGTTATACGACTTTATTGAAACCGATAAAATCATTCCAATTATGGAAGGTGTTTTAAGAGTTTTTGATCGTTACGGTGAGCGTAAAAGTAGAGCTAAAGCACGTATGAAATTCTTATTAAAAGATATCGGTTTAGATGCTTTTAAAGACTTAATTGCTGAAGAGCAAAAAGCTATCGAATTTAAAAGCGTTGCTATTGATGCTGATGCATATGTAGCTTCAAAACCAGTTTCAGTTGAAGCGCCTACAGCCGAAATTAAAGATCAAGAAGCTTTCGAATTATGGAAGTCTACCAACCTTATTCCTCAAAAACAGGAAGGTTATGTAGCTATTGGTGTTAAAGTATTATTAGGTGATTTTTATACAGATAAAGCACGTTTATTAGCTAATTTAGTGGATAAATATGGTGCTGGCGAAGTACGTTTAACATTACGTCAAAATATTGTTATTCCTTTTGTAAAAGAAGATTTAGTGCCATTTTTCTATCAAGAACTTGAAAAATTAGGTTTTGTAGAAGCTGGTTATAATAAAGCCGTAGATATTACTGCGTGTCCTGGAACAGATACTTGTAATTTAGGTATAGCAAGTAGTACAGGTATTGCTGTAGAGTTAGAGCGTATGCTTAAAGCAGAGTACCCACAATATTTAAAAAACCAAGATTTGGTTATTAAAATTAGTGGTTGTATGAATGCTTGTGGACAACACAATATGGCAAATATTGGTTTCCAAGGGATGACGGTTCGTACACCTGAAAAACTAGTAGCGCCTGCGTTACAAGTATTATTAGGTGGTGGTAACCAAGGTGATGGTAATGCAACTTTTGCAGATAAAGTAGTAAAAGTACCAAGTAGAAGAGGACCAGAAGCGTTACGCAGAATTTTAAATGATTTTGAAGCTAATGCAAACGGAAAGCCATTTGTAGAATATTATCAAGAAAAAGGAGAAAAGTATTTCTATGATTTCTTAAACGATTTACAAGATGCTACTAACTTAACTCAAGAAGATTTTATTGATTGGGGTGAAGAAGAAAAGTATGTAAAAGAAATAGGAATTGGAGAATGTGCTGGAGTAGTAATCGATTTAATTGCAACTTTGTTTTTTGAAAGTGAAGAGAAAATTGATAATGCAAAAGAAGCTTTTGAAAACGAAGTATATTCTAGTGCTATCTATTATGCTTACCAATCTTTAGTTAATTCGGCGAAAGCGTTATTATTAGCAGAGAATAAAAAGACGAATACGCATGCTGGAATTATTTCTCAATTTGATGAAATATTTGTTGAAACAGGAGGTATTGAATTAGGAACATCGTTCTCTGAGTTAATCTACCAAATCAATAAAAATGCGCCAACTAAAGAGTTTGCTTTAAATTACATATCTAATTCAGATAAATTTTTAGCAGCGGTTAGAGCATTTAGAGCAGCGCAACAAGAAGCATAAATTTTAAAATATTACATGAATATAAACACCCCAAAATTAACAGTAGTAGGTGCTGGTCCAGGCGACGAAGATTTAATAACCCTTAAGGCAATTAAGGCTATTGAATCTGCAAATGTTATACTGTACGATGCGCTTATTAACGAGTCGTTACTTAAATATGCTTCTAAAGATGTAGAGCTTGTTTTTGTAGGGAAACGCAAAGGGTGTTACGCATTTCAGCAAGATCAAATTAACGAGTTAATTGTAACTAAGGCCAAAGAAAAAGGGCACGTAGTACGCTTAAAAGGAGGGGATCCTTTTATTTTTGGTCGCGGAGCAGAAGAGATTGATTATGTTAGAGAGTTCGGATTGGAAACGTACGTAGTTCCTGGAATCTCGTCGTCTTTGGCAGTTCCTGCTTATCAAGGTATTCCGTTAACTAAAAGAGGAGTTTCAGAAAGCTTTTGGGTGGTTACAGCTACAACTAAAGATCATGCGTTATCTACAGATGTTGAGTTAGCAGCAAAATCGACAGCAACCATTGTAATTTTAATGGGTATGCATAAGTTAAAGGAAATTGTTAAGGTGTTTTATGCCGAAAATAAAAGAAATGTGCCGGTTGCCATTATTCAAAATGGTACACGAGATAATGAAAAAGTAGGTATAGGAACCATACGTAATATACAACAAGTTGTAAAAGAAAATGAACTAGCAGCACCAGCAATAATTGTTATTGGTGAGGTTGTAAAACATAGAGCGGTTTTAAATTCTATACAGCAAGCTGTTGAAAATAAATAGGCTATGGAAAGAAATAATTTATATCCTATTTTTTTAAAAGCTAAAAGCTTAAATGTGCTTATTATAGGCGGAGGAAACGTAGCTGAAGAGAAGTTAACGTTCTTGTTAAAGTCTAGTCCAGATGCTTGTGTAACAATGGTGTCACCTATGTTTAGAGAAGGTACATTATCTTTGGCTAAAACAGGAAATGTAACCTTAATTGAAAAAAAATACAAAAAAAAGTATTTAAAAGGAAAGCATATTGTTGTTGCAACAACCGATGTTCCTAAGGTTAATGTAAAGGTTCATAAACATTGCAGAAAAAGAAGCATTTTAGTTAATGTTGCCGATAACCCACCGTATTGCGATTTTTATATGGGTGGTATTGTAACCAAAGGCAATGTAAAAGTAGCGATTAGTACTAACGGAAAATCGCCAACAACAGCTAAACGTTTACGTCAGTTTTTTGAGGATGTTATTCCAGAAAATGTAGACGATTTAGTCAAGAATTTAAACGAGTATAGAAAAACAATAAAAGGTGATTTTGAAGAAAAAGTGGAAACACTAAACGAATTCACAAAAGGATTAATTGAAAAAAAAGAATCTTAGTAATGATTAAAACAGATATAATAATAATAGGCGCGGGGCCAACTGGATTATTCACAGTATTTGAAGCAGGATTGTTAAAATTGAAATGCCATTTAATTGATGCGCTTCCGCAACCAGGTGGACAATGCTCGGAGTTATATCCTAAAAAACCTATTTACGATATCCCTGGTTTTCCAGAAATTTTAGCTGGCGATTTAACCAAAAATTTATTAGAACAAGGTAAGCAGTTCGAGCCAGGTTTTACTTTGGGAGAACGTGCAGAAACGGTTGAAAAACAAGAAGACGGAACCTTTATAGTAACTACAAATAAGGGTACGCAGCATCAAGCGCCTGTGGTGGCTATTGCTAGTGGTTTAGGAAGTTTTGAACCTAGAAAGCCACAGCTTGAAAACCTTGCTAAATACGAGGATAAAGGTGTTGAGTATATTATTAAAGAACCAGAAGTATACCGCGATAAAGATGTGGTAATTGCTGGTGGTGGAGATTCTGCATTAGATTGGAGTATCTTTTTAGCAGACGTTGCAAAAAGCGTAACACTTATTCATAGACGTAGCGAATTTAGAGGGCATTTAGATTCTGTTGAGAAAGTACAGGAACTTAAAAATGCAGGTAAAATTAATTTAATTACACCTGCTGAAGTTACCGATATTATCGGTGATGGTAAGGTTGAAGCTATAGAGGTTAAGAAAAAAGATGAAGATGCTTTTATTTTAAAAACAGATCACTTTATTCCTTTATTTGGATTGTCTCCTAAATTAGGACCTATAGCTAACTGGGGCTTAGAAATTGAAAAAAATGCTATAAAGGTTAACAACGCATTAGATTATCAAACTAATATTCCTGGAATATTTGCTATTGGAGATGGTAATTTTTATCCGGGTAAACTAAAGTTGATTCTTTGTGGGTTCCATGAGGCTACTATTATGTGTCAAGCGGCTTATCAAATAATAAACCCAGGAAAGAAGTATGTTTTAAAATATACAACAGTTAGTGGTATTGATGGTTTTGATGGTTCTAGAAAAGAAGCGCCAAAAGCAGTTGTTCAAGCTATTAATTAGACAAATATTCTTGAAGTTGAGGTTAAAAAATAACCTTGGCGGATAGGGTGCATTAGGGATTGCAGCGTAAAGCCCACAGCCCGACGTAGGAGGTGCGAGGACTTGCAGCGTAAAGCCCGACCCAATAGGGGAATGCCAAAAATAAAATGATAATCCTGCAAGGCTTTAAAACCTTTGCAGGATTTAGTTTTTAAAATAGGAGGGATTTACAAGTATAAGTTTTACTTTTATTAACTGAAATTTAAAGCCCTTACCACAGCAAATTATTTAAAATGAAAAGCTACAACGTTTGCCTTAAAGACACTGCAAAAACATTCACGAAAAGATTGTTTTACTCTTTATTTGATTGTGAGCAAGAAGAAGCTCATGGCGATTATTTAGAAAACACGTTTGTTGAAATTGTGTCTAAATTAGAAATTGAGAACGGTAAAGAAATTTGGGAAACCTTTAAAACCCAATTACCAGAAATAAGAAAAAAATTAGATTTAGATGCTATTGCTTTTGAGAGTAATGATCCTGCATCCCATTCTTTAACCGAAATATACTTGGCGTATCCTGGTTTTTATGCCATTTCAATTTATAGGCTAAGTCATGCGCTTTATAAGTTAGGCGTGCACATACTTCCTAGAATGATGAGCGAGTATATTCATGGCATTACCGGTGTAGATATTCATCCTGGGGCAACCATTGGCGATTCGTTTTATATCGATCATGGTACCGGAATTGTTATTGGCGAAACCTCTATTATAGGGAAGCACGTTAAAATATATCAAGGGGTAACTTTAGGTGGTATTTCGGTTTCTAAGAGTTTAGCTTCCACAAAACGTCACCCAACAATCGATGATAATGTGTGCATTTATGCAAATGCCACTATTTTAGGAGGCGATATTACTATTGGAGCAAATAGTATTATTGGAGCTAACGTTTGGATTACAGAATCGGTGCCAGAAAACTCGTTAGTTACGTATCAAACAGAAATAAAAATAAGACCTAGAAAGAATGGAATTCAAGAATAGTATTATTGGTCAAATTGGCAATACGCCATTAGTGGAGGCAACACACCTTATTTCGAAAAAAGGTGTGCGATTGTTTTTAAAACTAGAAGGTAATAATCCAGGAGGAAGCGTTAAAGACCGACCTGCTTTTAATATGATTAATGAAGCTTTAAAACGAGGCGATATTAAAAAAGGTGGTACTTTAGTTGAAGCAACAAGTGGAAATACTGGAATTGCTTTAGCTTTTATTGCTAAGCTTTTAGGTTTAAAAATGGTATTAATAATGCCTGAAAACTCTACCGAAGAACGTGTTAAAACCATGCGTGCTTACGGTGCCGAGGTTATTTTAACACCGTCTGATGTTGGTATTGAAGGATCGCGAGATTTAGCATTTAAGCTTCGCGATGAAAAGGGGTATACTTTATTAAATCAGTTTGAGAATCCAGATAATTGGAAGGCACATTATAAAACTACGGGTCCAGAAATTTGGGAAGCTACAGCAGGACAGGTAACGCACTTTGTATCTGCTATGGGAACCACAGGAACCATAACAGGAGTTTCAACCTATTTAAAAGAAAAAAATAAAGACATAACTATTGTTGGTGCGCAACCAGCCGATGGTGCCAGAATACCGGGTATTAGAAAATGGTCGCCAGAGTATGTGCCAAAATTTTTCGATCCTAAAAACGTAGATATTGTGGTAGATGTATCGGAAAACGATGCCAAACAAACAACCATTAACTTAGCCAAAGAAGAAGGTGTTTTTGCAGGTATGAGTAGTGGTGGCTCTGTGTTTTGTGCTTTAACCATAGCTGAACAAATAGAGGAAGGTGTTATTGTAGCCATAATTTGCGACCGTGGAGATAGATACTTGTCTTCAAGCTTATTTGAATAGGTTGTTTTAGTACTTAAAAACTTTAATCGTGCTTGGAGTTCCGACAGCGTCGGAATCAGCGATTTTAGAAATAATGAGTCGTGATGTTAGTTGGATTCAGGATTTATGATTGAAAGTGCAACTGTTTTTTAAAACTAAAAATATAAAGTAATCAGCGAATGGTGCTTTAGTAATTTCCTTAAATCGTTTTAATTTTTTGGTTCGTTTTGCATCAAGGCAAAATGAATAGAAAAGATTTTTTTTTTTGAAGGATTGAAATGAATCCTGAATTTGGAAAGAATTATATAGAACGAATAGTGAAATTATATTTCTTAATTAAACCTATAAGTTCGAAAAAAGACCGCACAGGATAAGGAAAACAAAAATATAGTTAGTACTTTTGTACGCGAGTTCATTAACGTACTAGTGTTATCAAGAAAGGTAGAGGGATTAGACCCGTTGAGGCCTTGGCAACCCTTTATCTTTTAAAGAAGGTGCTAAATTCTACTAATACAAACGTATTGGAAAGATAACGAAAAGTAATCCTTCACTTTTCTTGATGACATGCAGATAATACATATCAAATGTCGAATATACAACAAGCATTAAAAGAACGAATTTTAGTTTTAGATGGCGCCATGGGTACCATGCTACAAGCGTATAAATTCACCGAAGAAGATTTTAGAGGCGAGCGTTTTAAAGATTACCCAACACCATTGCAAGGTAATAACGATTTGTTGTCTATTACACAGCCCGAAGCTATTAAAACCATTCATGGAAAATATTTTGAGGTTGGGGCAGATATTGTAGAAACCAATACGTTTTCTGGAACTACCATAGCTATGGCAGATTACCAAATGGAAGATTTGGTATACGAGTTAAATTTTCAGTCGGCTAAAATAGCCAAAGAAGTTGCCGATGAGTTTACAGCTAAAGAGCCTCATAAACCACGTTTTGTTGCAGGTTCAATAGGCCCAACAAACCGTACAGCAAGTATGTCGCCAGATGTAAACGATCCAGGTTATAGAGCAGTAACTTTCGATGAGTTAAGAATTGCATACAAGCAACAAATAGAAGCTTTAGTTGATGGTGGTGTTGATTTGTTATTGGTTGAAACGGTTTTCGATACGCTTAACGCCAAAGCAGCATTGTTTGCTATTGAAGAAGTTAAGGACGAACGCGGTATAGACATTCCAACTATGTTAAGCGGAACAATTACCGATGCATCAGGAAGAACCTTGTCTGGACAAACAGCCGAAGCCTTTTTAATTTCTGTGTCGCATATTCCGTTATTGTCGGTTGGTTTTAACTGTGCCTTAGGTGCCAATTTATTACAACCCCATTTGGAAGCTATCGCCAATAAAACCGATTTTGCTATTTCGGCGCATCCAAATGCAGGATTGCCAAATGCTTTTGGAGAGTACGATGAAACTCCAGAAGAAATGGGAGAGCAAATTGAAGAGTATTTAAAAAAGAATTTAATTAATATTATAGGGGGTTGTTGCGGTACATCGCCAGAGCATATTGGTGTTATAGCTAATATTGCCGCCAAATATAAACCACGCGAATTTGTAATTCCTGCGGAGGCAGGAATCTTATAAATAGGAGTTATGATTCTAGAGGTAGCCACATTACATATAAAGAAAGGACTTTCGGCAGAATTTGAAACTAGTTTTCAAGAGGCTGAAAAAATAATTTCTTCAATGAAAGGCTATATCTCGCACCAATTAAAAAAATGTATCGAGCAGGACGATAAATATATATTATTAGTAAACTGGGAAACACTTGAAGATCATGAAATCGGGTTTAGAACATCCGATGCCTACCAACAATGGAAAGCATTATTACATCATTTTTACGAACCGTTTCCAACAGTAGAACATTATGTTTAGTTATTGGTAGTTCGTTAATAGTTAATTGTTAAAAAATGAAATCATATATAGAACTTGATGTTTGGATTGAAGCTAGAAAGCTAGTTAGTCAAGTCTATCTAATAACTAATGATTTCCCAAAAGAAGAGGTGTATGGTATTACAAACCAAATTAGAAGGTGTTCGGTTTCAGTTCCATCTAATATAGCAGAGGGTTGCGGAAGACAAACACCCAAGGATATTATTCGTTTTTTGTATATCTCTAGAGGTTCTTTATATGAATTAGAAACTCAGTTATATCTTTCAAACGATTTGAAGTTTGTTTCAGAAGAAAAGTTAAATAATATATTATCTCAAATAGAAACTTGTAAAAAGTTGCTTAACGGATTTATCAATTATTACAAGAAATTATAAGTATGAGTGAGCCTAATAACCAAAAACGAGTAACAGTACACCAAAGTAAATACATGAAATTGTCTGGTTTAGAACCCTTGGTTTTAAACGAAAACAGCAATTTTATAAATGTAGGTGAACGTACTAATGTTGCAGGGTCTAGAAAATTTCTTCGCTTAATTAAAGAAGAAAAATTTGATGAAGCTTTGGATATTGCACGTCATCAAGTAGATGGTGGTGCACAGATAATTGATATTAATTTTGACGATGGATTAATTGATGGAAAAGAATCCATGATTCGTTTTTTAAATTTAATTGCTGCCGAACCAGATATTTGTCGTGTGCCTATTATGATTGATAGTTCCAAATGGGAAATTATCGAAGCAGGCCTTAAGGTTGTACAAGGTAAATGTGTTGTTAATTCGATTTCACTTAAAGAGGGCGAAGAAAAATTTATTTACGAGGCTAAACAAATTAAGCGTTACGGAGCTGCAGTAATTGTCATGGCTTTTGATGAAGTTGGACAAGCTGATAATTATGATAGACGAATAGAAATTGCACAACGATCGTATGATGTGTTGGTAAATAAAGTTGGTTTTCCTTCTGAAGATATCATATTCGATTTAAATATTTTTCCTGTAGCAACAGGAATGGATGAGCACCGCAGAAATGCTATCGATTTTATTGAAGCTACCCGTTGGGTGCGTCAAAATCTAGAAAATGTTTCGGTTAGTGGAGGTGTAAGTAACGTGTCGTTTTCATTTAGAGGGAATAACGGTGTGCGCGAAGCGATGCATTCAGTGTTTTTATACTATGCTATTCAAGCGGGTATGAACATGGGTATTGTAAATCCTGCTTTATTAGAGGTTTATGATGATATTCCAAAGGATTTATTAGAGCATATTGAAGATGTAATTTTAGATAGAAGAGACGATGCTACAGAGCGTTTACTTGATTTTGCTGAAACCGTAAAAGGATCTAAAAAGGAAGCTGGTGCAGATTTATCATGGCGTGAAAATCCATTGCAAGAACGCATTACTCATGCCTTAGTAAAAGGTATTGATGCTTTTATTATTGAAGATATTGAGCAAGCTAGACAAGAAGCAGTAACCCCAATCGATGTTATTGAAGGGCATTTAATGATTGGTATGAATGTAGTCGGCGATTTGTTTGGTGCCGGAAAAATGTTTTTACCCCAGGTTGTAAAATCTGCTCGTGTAATGAAAAAAGCAGTAGGCTATTTAAACCCGTTTATTGAAGCAGCAAAAACCGAAAAACAAGAGCCTGTTGGTAAAATATTAATGGCAACCGTTAAGGGCGATGTACACGATATTGGTAAAAATATTGTGAGCGTTGTTTTAGCTTGTAATAATTACGAAATTGTGGATTTAGGGGTTATGGTACCACCCGAAAAAATTATTGAAATGGCTATTAGTGAACGTGTAGATGCTATTGGTTTATCTGGTTTAATTACGCCATCGTTAGATGAAATGGTGTATTTAGCTAAAGAAATGCAACGTCAAAATTTTGAATTACCGTTACTTATTGGTGGTGCAACAACTTCAAAAGCGCATACAGCAGTTAAAATTGATACTCAGTATAATAACGCGGTTGTACATGTAAATGATGCATCGAGAGCAGTAACCGTTGTAGGCGATTTGTTAAACAAGAAAACATCGCATGCGTATGTTGCTAAAATGAAAGCTGATTATGATGAATTTAGAACCAAGTTTTTAAAACGCGGCAAAGAGAAATCATATATATCAATAGCAGAGGCAAGAAAAAGAAAATATAAAATAGATTGGGAAACTTCTGAAATTGTAAAGCCTAAGGAATTAGGTGTGCAGATTTTAAAGCAATTAAGCTTAAAAGAATTAGAACCTTTTATTGACTGGAGTCCGTTTTTTAGAAGTTGGGATTTACATGGTAAATTTCCAGATATATTAACTGATGAAGTCGTGGGCGAACAAGCCACGATCATGTATAAAGAGGCTCAAGAATTAATTAAAGATATTATAGCAAAACAATCTTTAAAACCTAAAGCTGTTTTTGGATTGTTTGAAGCAAACTCTATAAATGAAGATGATATTTCGGTAACTAAAAAAGGCCAAGAGCCATTTATTTTTAGGACTTTGCGTCAGCAATTAAAAAAGCGTGAAGGGATTCCTAATCATGCTTTATCAGATTTTATTGCACCAAAAGAAACGGGTAAAACCGATTATATAGGCGCATTTTGTGTTGGTATTTTTGGAGCCCAAGAATTAGCAGAAAGTTATAAAGCAAAAGAAGATGATTATAACGCGATAATGGTGCAAGCCATTGCCGATAGATTTGCAGAGGCTTTTGCTGAATATTTACATAAGCAAGTAAGAATCAAACATTGGGGTTATGCTGCAGATGAAGATTTAACGAATACCGATTTAATTAAAGAAAGTTATAAAGGTATTCGTCCAGCACCAGGATATCCGGCGTGTCCAGACCATTTAGAAAAGGAAACCATTTGGGAATTGCTAGAAGTAGAAAAACTAATAGGTGTAAAATTAACCGAGAGTTTAGCCATGTGGCCTGCCGCAGCAGTTTCGGGGTATTATTTTGGTAATCCTGAGGCTAAGTATTTTGGTTTAGGTAAAATTACCGACGACCAAGTAACAGATTATGCTACGCGAAAAGGAATAACAAAGGAGAAGGCAAGAAAGTGGTTGCACCCAACATTAGCCGAAGAATAATTAGAAGCCCCACCTAACCTCCCCATGGGGAGGAACTCTTACTGTTGTGCAAGAGTAAGTGTTCCCCTCCTTCGGAGGGGTTAGGGGAGGCTTTTAAAAGAAGAATAATTATGAAATTTATAGAATTAACTTTAGGAAGCTATGTGATATCTCATGGATATGACAATAAGAATAAAGAAGTTTTGCTGCATGTAAATTCGGATACATTTTCGAAGAAACTTGTGGCTGTGTCTAGAATAAAATCTGTTAGCGAAACCTATATTTTAACAGATTATACCGATGGTAGATGGATTTATTGGGAGTATAAAGAAAGCTTTGATGAGGTAACAAAAATGTTAGGTTAGCCTGCGTTAGGGATTGCAGTGTAAAGCCCACAGCCCGACGTAGGAGGTGCGAGGACTTGCAAGGTAAAGCCCGACCCTTGTGGTAACGCCCAAAAAAATAAAAAAGTAGCTTTAAGAATTCGTTTGTAAATTCGTGGCTAAGAAAATAGAATATTAACAATAAATAGATTCCTGCTTTCGCAGGAAATAGTAATGAAAGTAACAGACCATATAAAAAACGCTAACGGTAAAACTTTGTTTTCTTTTGAAGTGATACCGCCAAAAAAAGGAAAAAACATTCAGGATTTATACAATAATATAGACCCTTTAATGGAGTTTAAACCGCCATTTATTGATGTAACGACCTCTAGAGAGGAATATGTGTATATTGATAAAGGTAACGGACTTTTAGATAAGCGTATTACGCGAATGCGACCAGGAACAGTAGGTATTTGTGCGTCTATTATGCATAAGTATAAGGTGGATGCGATTCCGCATTTATTGTGTGGTGGTTTTACCAAAGAGGAAACGGAATATGTGTTGGTAGATTGTCATTATTTAGGTTTAGATAATGTTATGGCGCTTCGAGGAGATTCCATGAAAGACGAGCCTTATTTTAAACCGGTTAAAGGTGGAAATGCCTATGCTAGCGAGTTGGTAGAGCAAATTGCGACTTTAAATAGAGGACAATATTTGCATGATGATGTTGTTGTAGAGCATAATTCTGATTTTTGTATTGGTGTTGCTGGCTACCCAGAAAAGCACATGGAAGCGCCATCGTTAGTTACAGACTTAAGACGTTTAAAGGCTAAGGTTGATGCTGGTGCAGATTACGTGGTTACGCAAATGTTTTTTGATAATAACAAGTATTTTGAGTTTGTTGATAAGGCAAGAGAAATGGGTATTAATGTGCCTATTATTCCGGGCATAAAACCTATTGCTGTAAAACGCCATTTACAAATTTTGCCGCAGGTTTTTAAAATTGATTTGCCTCAAGATTTAATTGATGCGGTTGAGGGTTGTAAGGACAACCAAGCAGTAAGACAGGTAGGTGTGGAGTTTGCTATTCAGCAATCTAAAGAGTTGCGTGAAGCGGGTGTTCCTGTTTTACATTACTACTCTATGGGTAAAAGTGATAACGTAAAAGCCATTGCTCAAGCATTATTTTAATTATTGCTTTACTAGACCTCCAATATGAAATTATTTTTTAGTTGTGTTTTAAGTTTTATTAGTGTTATTGTTTTTGCTCAGGACAAAACAAACACGTCGTATGTGGATGTGAATTATTTTCGAGGAAATATTGCACTGCACAACAACGAAATTCTTCATTTAATTACGGGACATCCCGATGGTGTTATTTTAAGTTGGAATAAAAAAACGTACGGTTTTAAAGATTGGGAACAGCGTTTTAATTATCCAGATTATGGTGTGTCTTTTGCTTACCAAGACATGAAGAACCCTGTTTTAGGGAATAATTATTCGCTTTATGCACATTACAACTTTTACTTTTTTAAACGGAATGTAATGTTTCGTATTGGGCAAGGAATGGCGCATAACACGAATCCGTACGATAGAGAAACCAATTTTAAAAATGTGGCATTTGGGTCTAAATTTGGAAGTAGTACTTACGTGATGTTAAACTATAAAAAGGAGCGTATTTTTGATAGGTTTGGGTTGCAAAGTGGATTTTCGTTAATTCATTACTCTAATGCTAATGTAAAATCGCCTAATAATGGTACAAATTCTATAACCTTTAATCTGGGTTTAACGTATAGTTTGGCAGATAAAGATTTAGAATATCAACATACGTTAGATAAACAAGCAGATCAAGATTTCTCTGAGCCTATTAAATATAATGTGGTATTTAGAGCGGGCATTAATGAAAGCGATATTTTTGGAAGCGGGCAATACGCCATGTATGTAGCATCTGCTTACGCTGATAAACGGATTAATAAATCGAGTGCGTTGCAATTAGGAACCGATGTGTTTTTCTCTAACTTTTTAAAAGAGTTTATTTACTACAGAAGTGTTGCTTTTCCTGAGGATGGACTTACGGGTAACGAAGACCATAAACGTGTTGGTGTTTTTGCTGGGCATGAATTATTTATAAACAAAACATCACTTATTACGCAGTTGGGGTATTATGTGTATTATCCTTTCGATTTTGAAGGACGTGTTTATACTAGACTAGGCTTGAAACGTTATTTTGCTAACAAATGGTTTGGTGTTATGTCGTTAAAATCTCATGGTGCAAAAGCTGAAGGAGTCGAATTTGGAATTGGTGTACGATTATGAAAAAGTTGATTTACATACTATTTTTAATTGTTGGTATTGCTTGCGATAGTGAAGATGCTGGCGATTGTTTTCAAAAAACCGGCGACATTTTACAACAAGAAGTTACCGTTGCAAGTTTTACTAAAATTCTAGTAAATCGAGATGTTGAGCTAGTTATTAAACAAGATGCTACCCAAAGTGTTATTATTGAAACCGGAAAGAATTTATTAAATGATGTTACTGCCGAGGTTGTAGATGGCAGATTAACCTTAACCGATAATAATACTTGTAATTATGTTAGAGATTATGGTGTTACTAAAGTGTATGTTACGGCACGTAATATTACCGAAATTAGAAGCTCGACACAATTTGATATTAGTTCTGATGGGGTTTTAACGTATCCGGAGTTAACTATTTTATCGGAAGATTTTGGAGCTCCGGGTTCTTTTAATGTAGGCGATTTTAGGCTGCAAATTGATAATGCAAGTTTTAGAGTGGTATTTAATAACTTATCGGTCGCTTATGTTACCGGACAAACTGATAATTTGAGCGTAACCTTTGCATCTGGAACATCCCGTTTTGAAGGGCGCAATTTAGAGGCTCAAACAGTGAGTGTGAATAACAGAGGTTCAAATGATATGATTGTGAACCCACAACAAGAAATTACTGGAACAATATCGGGTATTGGAGATGTTATTTCTGTAAATACACCTCCAATTATTAATGTGGAAGAACTTTATAGAGGTCGATTAATTCTGGAATAAATTTACCGCCTGTTTTGCTATTTCTAACTCTTCGTTTGTTGGAATGACCAAAACTTTTACTTTGGAAGCTTCAGAGTTAACAGTAGTCAATTTACTTGGGCGTATTTTATTTTTTTCAAGATCTAAGTTGATGCCTAAATAATCCAAATCTGTACAAACAAGTTCTCGCATTTCTGGCGAGTTTTCGCCAATTCCAGCGGTAAACACAATAGCATCCAATCCGTTTAATATGGCGGTATAGCTCCCTATGTATTTTTTAATACGATACGCATTCATTTGTAAGGCCAGCTTACAGGCTTTGTTTCCTTTTTCAGCTTCCGCTTGAATATCTCTTAAATCACTATAACCAGTTAGCCCTAACATGCCGCTTTTTTTCTGTAAAAGGGTGTTAATCTCATCCAAACTATAATCTAGTTTTTTTGCTAAATGAAAAATTACAGAAGGATCGATAGCGCCACTTCGTGTGCCCATAATTAAGCCGTCTAAAGGAGTTAAACCCATAGAATGGTCAATGCTTTTACCATTTTTTATAGCGGTAATACTACAGCCGTTTCCTAAATGTATGCTTATTATTTTAGAATTTTGTTTGCCTAAATATTCAATTGCTTTTTCTGATACGTATTTATGACTTGTGCCATGAAACCCATATAGGCGGATTTTGTATTGTTCTGAAAACTCATTAGGAATGGCATATTTGTAAACATGCTCGGGTATAGTTTGATGAAATGCGGTATCAAAAACGGCAACTTGCTTTGCCTTAGGGAATACAATTTCGGCAACTTCAATACCTTCAAAATTAGCAGGATTGTGCAATGGCGCTAAACTAAAAAGGTCTTTTATTTTAGCTTTTACAGATGGCGTGATTTCGGTTGTTTTATTAAATGATGCACCACCTTGAACCACACGATGACCCACAATATCAATACCATCTGCCGATTTTATAATACCCGTTTCTTTATGTAGTAATTGTTTAGATAGTAATTCTAAACCTACTTTATGGTTGGGTATAGCTTCAATAACCTCAATAGTATTGCCATTTGTTTTGAATATGAATTTTGCATCGTTAAACCCAATGCGCTCAATTAAGCCAGAACATAAAATAGTGGCTTTGGGCATGGCGAACAATTGAAATTTTAAGGAAGAACTTCCTGAATTTAAAACTAATACTTGCATATATTAAAAATCTTGAGCTTGAATGGCGGTTATAATTACGGTGCTATAAATATCGTCGGCAGTACAGCCTCTACTTAAATCGTTTACAGGTTTGTTTAAACCTTGTAGCATGGGGCCAATAGCTAAAGCTCCTGTTTCTCGTTGTACCGCTTTGTAAGTGTTGTTACCTGTATTTAAATCTGGAAAAATTAAAACGCTTGCTTGTCCTGCAACTTCCGAGTCCGGTAATTTACTTTTACCAATACGCATATCTACTGCGGCATCGTATTGAATAGGCCCTTCAATTTTTAAATCTGGAGCCTTTGCTTTTGCAATTTCTGTAGCTTTTCTAACGCGTTCTACATCTTCACCTTTACCAGAAGCACCAGATGAATATGATAACATTGCAACCTTAGGTTCTACGCCAAAATCTTTAGCAGTTTTGGCAGATGAAATGGCTATTTCGGCTAGTTGCTCTGCATTTGGGTTTGGGTTAATGGCACAATCTCCAAAAATGGAAACGCGGTCTTCTAAACACATAAAGAATACTGAAGAGACAATATTTACGCCGGGTTTAGTTTTTATAAATTGTAACGCAGGACGCAAGGTATGTGCTGTAGTATGAATGGCTCCGGAAACCATACCATCGGCATGTCCTTTATAAATCATCATGGTTGCAAAATACGACACATCGGACATGGCATCTCGAGCCATATCTAAGTTAACGTTTTTATGTTTTCTTAGTTCATAAAACGTATTTACATAGTCCTTAAAGTGCGGTGAGTTTTGAGGAAAAACAATATTAACGTCTTCTATGTTTAACGGTATATCGTAACGTATAAGGCGTTCGCGTATTTTATCTTCCTCGCCAATTAAAGTTAAATCGACCACACGAGCATCAATTAAACGGGCTGCTGCACGTAAAATACGTTCGTCGTAGCCTTCGGGTAAAACTATATGTTTTTTATCTTTTAATGCACGCTGCAGTAAATTGTACTGAAACATTCTTGGGGTGAAAATACCAGATTCAAAAGTAACTAAGTCCTCAGCTAATTTTTCTGTGGCTACATGTTTTTCAAAAGTAGCAATAGAGGTTTCAATTTTTTCGGTGTTTTCGGCATATATTCTAGAACGTATTTTACCTATTGTGTTGGTTACATAAAAGGTGCCCGCTTTAACGCTAATTATAGGTACAACACTAGATAATCCCTCAATTAATTTCAGAATAGGTTCTTCTGGAATTAAACCACCTGTTAAAATAATACCTGCTATTTTTGGATAATTTTTAGAGATGTTGGCTTGCAGCGCCCCTAAAATAATATCTGCTCTGTCACCAGGTGTAATTACTAAGGCATTTTCTTTTAAATGCGTTAAGTAGTTACGTAATTGCATAGCTCCCACGCTAAAATTTTCGGCTTGGTTATTTATCATATCCTCGCCAAAAAGAATCGTGCCATCAAGTTTTTTAGAAATTTCCTTAATGGTTGGGCTTGCTAAACTTTTAATTTTTGGGATTACCGTAATATCGGTTCCACTATTAATTCTAGCTTTTAAAAGCGATTTTAAAGTGCTAACATCGTTAGGATTAATTTTATTGGTCATTAAAGACAGCACTTCAACTTCTCCTTTAAAGGTGTCGTGAGCTAATTGTACATTATCGACAATCTCCGATAAGGATTTTCCATCACCTTGCGAAACAATGATGGCTGGTAATCCTAAGTTTTTAGATATTAGAAGGTTAATGTCTAATTCTAAACTCGAGTTTTCATGCGAAAAATCGGTACCCTCAACCAAAACAAAATCAAAGTGGTCTTCTAGGTATTTATATTTTTTTATGATTTCGTCAATAACATCGCCCGATTTTCCTTTGTTGTATAAATCTAAAACCTGGCTTCTGGTGTAAGCAAAGGTTTTTTTATAATTAATATCAAGTTCAAAATAGGAAATCACAGTATTTATATGATTATCCATTTCACCGGCTTTTGTGTCTTCAATAATTGGTCTAAAGTATCCTACTTTGGCAGTTTTACCTAATAACATACGCATTAAACCTAGTACAACAACCGATTTACCGCTATTAGGTTCGATGGTTGCTACATAAATTCCTTTGCTCATTGTATTTGTTTAAGGATGAAAAAATACTAGTAGACTACTTTTAAGACTCTAGCATTTAAAATCATTTCGTTTAAAATTTCGTCTTCAGACAAAAATAAAACTTGAGTAGCCATTTAAAGATGATAATTATCATAAATTGGTTAACCAGTTTTAAAAACAAAGAAGAAATATATTACTTATTTCTGAATTAACAGGTGTTATACGTTGGTTAATTCTCTAAATAGAGTTTCTAAACTTGTGTTCTTTTGATTAAGTTGAAGAATTTTTAACTGGTTATCGTGCGCAAAATCAAAAACATGCGAGCGCATATCTTCTGCGGTTTTAAAAGTGATTTCGTAAACAAAACCATAGGTGTTTATCGCTTTTTCAACCTTAGGTAGTTTTAGTAAAAAAGCATCCTCAACACGGTAATCGAACTCCACAATAACCACTTGTTCTTTTTCGTCACGTAAATCCTTTAGCTTTTTATCTGCTACTATTTCGCCTTTATTAATAATAATAACACGATCGCACATGGCTTCAACCTCTTGCATAATATGTGTAGAAAGAAATACAGTTTTGGTGGCACCTATAGATTTAATAAGGTTTCTAATATCTACTAATTGGTTTGGGTCTAAACCGGTTGTTGGTTCATCTAAAATTAAAACCTCGGGGTCGTGCAGTAAGGCATTGGCTAAACCTACTCGTTGGCGATACCCTTTAGAAAGCTCTCCAATTTTTTTGTGAGCTTCGGGTGTTAGGCCAGTTAATTCAATGACTTCATCTATACGGTTTTTGCTAACACCATAAATGTTTGCATTGAAGCTTAAATACTCTTTTATATACTGCTCTAAATATAAAGGGTTATGTTCGGGAAGGTAACCAACACTCTGCTGTACGGCTTTGGTGTTAGTTAAAATATCAAAACCATTTACCTTAACCGTACCTTCATTGGCATTAAGGTAGGTGGTTAAAATTTTCATCATGGTAGATTTACCTGCGCCATTAGGTCCCAAAAAACCAACTATTTCTGGTTTACCTACCTTAAAGGAAATGTTATTTAAAGCTTTTTGTTTACCGTAAATTTTAGATATGTTATTAACCTCAATAGACATAATTAAATTAATTTGTTCAAAAATAAATGATTATATAATGTAAAGTGATATTTACTATAAAATCTTTAAAACTTTTCAGAAAAGATAAAAAAAGGTTTTAATGTATTTTGATTTCTTAAATAATTAATTACTTTAGCCACTCAATTATGACAATGACAACAGGTTATACATATTTTAGCAACTATTTCTATTTCTTTTTTAGCAAAAGAAACGAGACGCTGTATGTATAATTTATAGGTATAAATTAAAATATGAGTCTCGATGAAAATCGAGACTTTTTTTTGTTTAACCTTTAATGCATTGAATACGAATTATAGGTAAATAGAATTAAAAATTAAGTTTTGATAAACAAAGTAGCCATACAAGGTGTAATAGGATCTTTTCATCACATTGTGTCGCAGGAGTTTTTTAGTAACCCTGTAGATGTTATAGAGTGCATGACTTTTGATAGAGTTGTAGACGCTTTAATTACTAAGGAATGTGATGCTGCCATTATGGCTTTAGAGAATTCTATTGCGGGTTCTATAATTCCTAATTATGCATTAATTGATAAGTATGGTTTACATATTGTTGGTGAGCATTATTTGGATATACAGCATAATTTAATGGTGTTGCCAAATCAAAATATTGCAGATATTAAGGAAGTGTATTCACACCCAATGGCCTTGTTACAATGTAAAGAGTTTTTTAAGCAATATCCGCATATTAAACTGGTTGAAGATAAAGATACTGCCGAGGTAGCGCGACGTATACAAGAAAAAAATATATCAGGAATTGGTGCTATTGCTAGTGTTAAAGCAGCCGAAATTTTTGAGTTAGATATTTTAGCACATAGCATACAAACCATTAAGCATAACGAAACTCGTTTTGTAATTGTAAAGCGCAAAAATGCTGAGGTATTAGAAAGTGAAATAAATAAAGCTTCGGTTAAATTTGAAGCGAACCATAAACGAGGGAGTCTCGCTACTATTTTAAATGTAATGAGCGATTGTAAGCTGAATTTAACAAAAATTCAATCCTTACCCATTGTAGAAACCCCATGGAAGTATGCGTTTTTTGTGGATGTAACTTTTGAAAATTATTTAGACTTTAAAAAAGCAAAATCTGTAATTGACATTATGGGCGACGATTTTAAAGTGTTAGGAGAATATAAAAATGCCAAGATATGATTGAACCAGCTAAAAGGTTACAAACGGTTGAAGAATATTACTTTTCGAAAAAATTAAGAGAAGTAAACTTGCTTATTGCAAACGGAAAACCTGTTATAAACCTAGGTATTGGGAGTCCAGATTTACAACCACCAAAAAAGGTATTATCTGCTATTTCTGCAAGTTTTGAAAATCCAATAGCTCATAAATACCAGAGTTATCAAGGATTACCAGAACTTAGAGATGCCATATCGCGTTTTTATAAAACTCAGTTTTCGGTAAATATTAGTCCAAGTACAGAGGTTTTACCATTAATGGGAAGTAAGGAAGGTATCATGCATATATCTATGGCCTACTTAAATGAAGGCGATGAAGTTTTAATTCCTAACCCTGGATACCCAACATACCAATCGGTTACAAAATTGGTAGGTGCTAAAGGTGTGCTTTACGAGTTGGATGAAGCGAATAATTGGATGCCAGATTTTAAAGCTTTAGAAAGCCAAGATTTAAGTAAAGTTAAAATAATGTGGGTTAATTATCCGCATATGCCAACAGGTGCAAAACCTACAAAATATGTTTTTGAAGAGTTAGTAGCATTTGGTAAGCGTCATAATATTTTAATAGTTAATGATAATCCTTATAGTTTTATTTTAAACGACGCCCCTAAAAGTATTTTAAATGTTGAAGGCGCAAAAGATGTGTGTTTAGAGTTAAACTCTTTAAGTAAAACCTTTAATATGGCCGGATGGCGTGTAGGAATGGTTTTAGGATCTAGCGAGCATATTAGTAATATATTAAAGGTAAAAAGTAATATGGATTCTGGTATGTTTTACGGCATACAAAAGGGCGCTATTGAGGCTTTAAAATGTTCTAGCATGTGGTTTGCAACTTTAAACAATGTGTACAAAGAGCGTAGAGATTTAGTTTGGCAATTAGCCGATGCCTTAAATTGTACTTACGATAAGGAAGCAACAGGACTTTTTGTTTGGGCAAAATTACCTGCGTATTTAAAGGCTGAAGAGTTTATTGATTTAGTATTAAAAGAGAACCATATTTTTATAACGCCAGGAACTATTTTTGGAACCAAAGGCGAAGGTTATATTAGGTTTTCTTTATGCGCATCGACCGAAGTTTTAGAAGAAGCTATAGCACGTGTTAAGTAGTATGAAAAATATATACGCCATAGGAGTAGGTTTAATTGGAGGTAGTCTTGCTATTGATATCAAAAAGCATAATCCGGATGCGATTATTCATGGTATTAGTAGAAAAGATGCCACACTAGAAAAAGCCTTGGAACTCGGTTTAATTGATAAAAAAGCAACTTTAGACGATCTAGGAAATGCCGATTTGGTTATCGTGTCTATTCCGGTGGATGCTACTGTTAAATTGCTACCAACCATTTTAGATAAAATATCTGATACTGGTTTAGTGGTTGATGCAGGTTCTACTAAAGAAGCTATTTGTAAAGTGGTTGAAAACCACCCAAAACGTCGTAACTTTTTAGCGATGCATCCTATTGCAGGAACAGAACACTCTGGACCAACAGCGGCTATTGAAGGTTTGTTTATAGGGAAAACTAATATTGTATGTGAGGTTGAAAAAACAACATTTAAGCTGCAGGAAAAAGCATTAAAGTTGTTTACAGATATTGGTATGCGCATTCGTTATATGAACCCAAAGGACCATGATAAGCACATTGCTTATGTATCGCATTTATCGCATATTAGTTCGTTTATGCTAGGTAAAACGGTTATTGATAAGGAACGTAATGAGCGCGATATTTTTGATATGGCAGGAAGTGGATTTGCATCTACGGTGCGTTTGGCTAAAAGTTCGCCCGAAATGTGGACACCAATTTTTAACCAGAATAAAGATAATGTTGTTGAAACGTTAGAGGAATATATAAACAATTTGACGCATTTTAAGGAGTTAATGAAAAGTGATAACTTTGACGAGATTTTTAATGAGATGCAAAATACTAATCGCATTAAAGATATATTGAACGGGATTGTTTAAAGGAGGTTAGAAGACTAAAGTTTACGGATGTGCCCGCGTTAGGGATTGAACGGCATGTTTGAGCTCCCCGACTTTTTAGGAGGGAGCGAGTAGTGAAAGCCCGACCCTTGTGGTAACGCCCAATAGAAGAGAATAAAAGAGTACAAAATAAATAGTAAATGAAATAGCTTAAGCAGCTAAATATTAAGTAAAAATGGAAAACACAAAAAAAATGAGAACCTGGTTAGATGATTTAAATTTAGATCATCCGTTAGTAATTGCAGGTCCATGTAGCGCAGAAACAGAAGAGCAAGTATTAAAAATTGCTCACGAATTGAAAGACACAGATGTAAGCTATTTTAGAGCTGGGATTTGGAAACCAAGAACTAGACCTGGAATGTTTGAAGGTGTTGGTGCTTTAGGTTTGAAATGGTTACAAAAAGTAAAGGCTGAAACAGGTATGAAAGTGTGTACGGAGGTTGCTAATGCGGCTCATGTAAAATTGGCTTTAGAGCATGATATTGATTTATTATGGATTGGTGCACGTTCTACAGTGTCTCCTTTTATTATGCAAGAAATTGCTGATGCTTTAAAAGGTACTGATAAACCTGTATTAATTAAAAATCCAGTAAATCCAGATTTAGCTTTATGGTTAGGTGGTATTGAAAGAATTTATACGGCTGGTGTTAAAAATATTGGTGCAATACACAGAGGTTTTTCTACTTACGAAAAAACGAAATATAGAAATACTCCAGAATGGCAATTGGCTATCGAGTTTCAAAATAAATATCCTGATATTCCTTTAATTAACGATCCGTCGCATATTACAGGAAAAAGAGATATGATTTTTGATGTATCGCAAACGGCTTTAGATTTGAATTTTGATGGTTTAATGATTGAAACGCACTACGATCCTGAAAATGCGTGGAGTGATGCTGCACAACAGGTTACGCCTTCTACTTTAGTTCAAATTATGAAAGATTTGAAAATTAGAAAGGAATCTAACACTGAGGCAGAATACAATAGTTCTTTAGATAATTTAAGAGCTCAAATTGATATTGTTGATAATCAAATTCTTGATTTATTAGGAAAGAGAATGAAAACTTCTGACAGCATTGGTGCCCTTAAAAAGCAAAAAAACGTTGCTGTTTTACAATCTAAACGTTGGAACGAGATTTTAGGTAAAATGGTACTTGAAGGTGAGCAACATGGTTTAAGTGAAGAGTTTATCTTGAAAATGTTTAAAGCGGTTCATCAGGAATCTATTAATCATCAAGAAAAAGTGATTAACGGATAAGATAATCTGTTAAATAAATTCTATAAAAAATGCCTCGCTTTTAGTGAGGCATTTTTTTTATGGTAACTTTTTATTGTTGCAGGCTTTTACATTTTTAAAGCCTGTTGTAGTATTAATAAATTACTATTTAGTATAAGGTATACGTCTAGATACTTTTCTCATTAACACGTTAATTAAATCTTGTGCGTCAGAACCTAAAGATCCTTTAATCTTTTTTAAATAGTTGACTACTAATTCATCATCAGTAGTGCTAGTAAAATCCATATTCATAGTCGCGGTATTTGTAGCAAACATTCCCCCAGTTAATACAGCAAGTCCAATAGCTGCACCATTTGACATCGGTTTGTTTGTTTCGTAACTACCTGTGATAATTGTTTCAACACCAAGAATTTCACCTAATTCACTTGGCAAATATTCATCATAAGAATGAATATCAATACCGTTTTTCTTTAATATAGCATTTGTTCTAGTTGGGTTTTGAACATCAACTAATAAAGAGCCTCTTTTTTTTCTAGTTAAAAACCAAGAGTGCATTCCTTTTTGAATATCTAATGCTTCATTTTTACCCATTTCAATAATTTGCTCAGGCGTAAAGTCTTTTAATTCTTTTGGTCTTAGTTTAACTTGAACTTTCAATGGTAAAATCGCTATTGTTTTTGTGTTTGCAACATAAGTGTCTGCATCTTTATGTACATACAATTTTGTTTGTGCATTGATACCGAAAATAAAAGAAAAAATAAAAATACAAGGTAATAAGTTTTTCATGTTGTTTTTTGTTTGAAATTAAGGTGCTAATATAAAAATACTCTTACCTTTTTAGCTACTAAAGATTAATAAGTTTTTTAGTAAGAGCCTAGACGTACATTAAAATTCATTTATAATGGAGTATTGGATGAAAAGTTTATTGTTAACGGAAAACGATTATCTCCTAAAAAAGCAATTATAGGTTAATGTAAATCAATTAAAAAATTGTTATTTTGTAGTATAATCTAATGAATGACAGGACACGTTTATAAATCTACAGGAAGTTGGTACACCGTTAAGACCGAATTGGGCCATACTTACGAATGCCGTATTAAAGGTAAATTCCGTCTTAAAGGTATAAGAAGTACTAATCCTATTGCGGTTGGCGATGTAGTAGATTTTGAATTAGAAACGGATAACAATACAGAAACTGGTGTTATTCATAACATTCACGATCGGGTTAATTATATCGTTAGGAAATCTGTTAATTTATCTAAGCAAACCCATATTATTGCTGCCAATTTAGATCAGGTATTCTTAATGATTACTATTAATAATCCGCCAACCCTTACAAGTTTTATTGATAGATTTTTAGTAACAGCCGAAGCGTATTCTATTAAAACGGTTTTGCTATTTAATAAGATTGATACGTATGATGAAGAAACTTTAAATGAAGTTCGTTACTTGGCGCATGAATACCGCCAAATAGGTTACGAGTGTATTGGAGTATCTGCAACTACAGGTAAAAATGTAGATAAAGTAAAAGCCTTAATGCTTGGCAAAACCAGTATGTTTTCTGGCCATTCTGGAGTTGGAAAATCGACATTGGTAAACACTATAGAACCTACTTTAAATATAAAAACCAAAGAGATATCTACACAACATAGCCAAGGGCAGCATACCACAACATTTGCAGAAATGTTCGATTTAAGTTTCGATGCCAAAATTATTGATACGCCAGGTATTAAAGGTTTTGGTGTGGTGGATATGGAACGCGAAGAAGTTGGAGATTATTTTCCGGAAATATTTAAGCTTAAGCAGGATTGTAAATTCAACAATTGTTTGCATTTAAAAGAGCCCAAATGTGCTGTAAAGGACGCTTTAGAGAATGAAGAAATTGCATATTCGCGCTATCGAAGCTACGTGCAGATTTTAGAAGGTGAAGATGAGCATTATAGAACGGATATTTGGGATAAAGAATGAAAGTAGTTATACAAAGAGTCACTAAAGCTAGCGTAACGATTGAAGGCGAAAAAGTAGCCTCGATAGAAAACGGACTTCTAATATTACTAGGTATAGTGAATGAAGATACTCCAGAAGATATTAAATGGCTATCCAACAAAATAGTAAACCTAAGAATTTTTGGAGACGAAAACGGCGTTATGAATATGTCGCTAAAAGATACTAATGGCGATATTATTGTAGTAAGTCAGTTTACTTTGCAAGCGTCAACCAAAAAAGGAAACAGGCCAAGTTATATTAAAGCCGCCAAACCAGAAGTGGCCATACCGCTTTATCAAGATTTTGTAAATCAAATAGAAAAAGATTTAGGTAAAAAGGTTCAAACAGGGCAATTTGGAGCAGACATGAAAGTTGAGCTTTTAAATGATGGTCCGGTTACTATAATAATCGATTCGAAAAATAAAGAGTAATGGCATCTTTATTTGGGCACGGTATAGTTGGTTTTACAATAGCAAAAGTTATTGATAATAAAAACCTAAAATGGTTAGTGCTAGCCGCGGTGTGTTCTGCAATTTTACCCGATTTTGATGTTATTGCCTTTAAGCTAGGTTTTGCTTACGAGCATCCTTTAGGGCATCGTGGCTTTACACACTCCATACTATTTGCTGTACTTTGGGCTTTATTATTAATGCTTACTATAGGCAAGAAAAATAAGCTCATTTGGTTTTTAGTTATTTGTCTTTCTATGATTTCACACGGTGTTTTCGATGCTATGACTTCTGGCGGAAAAGGTGTTGGGTTTTTTATTCCTTTTAATAATAAGCGATTCTTTTTTCAGTTTAGAGACATATTAGTGTCTCCACTTGGTGTTGAAAACTTTATTTCTTCTAGAGGTGTAGCAGTGCTATTTAGTGAATTTAAATATATTTTTCTGCCTTGTTTTTTAATATTGGCTATTCGGTTTTTAGTTTGTAAACTAAAAAACATGTATTACAACGAAATATGATTTTTCTTATAGAAAAATAATTATAAAAATAATATATTCCGTTTTTAAATGTTTTTTCTACAATTCTATGAGCTTTAAAAATCTTGCTGTATTTTTTCTTTACCTTATTTCTTTTCAACTTTTTTCGCAAGAAAACCTATTAACAAGCTTTACTATTCGGCCAAACCTGAGTAAAAATGCTAATGCTGTAGTTCGCTCTAGTCATGTGCAAATTGATTTAAAGTCTTCGAGCGAAATGCATATTTTAGAAAAAACTATTGTTACAGTTTTAAATAAAGAAGGTGATGATGCCATAAACACGTATGTGCATTATGATAATAATGTAAATATAAAAGACCTAGAAGTGCTTGTTTATAATGATTTTGGATCTGAAATTAAAAAAATAAAGAAGAAGGATTTTAAAGATGTTAGTGCTGTTGATGGCGGTACATTATATTCAGATTCAAGAGTGAAATATTTAGATTATACACCAATTGGATATCCTTATACTATGGTGTTTACTTCTGAAGTTGTAAGCACTACTACGGCTTTTATTCAATCATTTATGCCTGTTAATAATTATTTTTTAAGCGTTGAAAAAAGTAGTTATCAAATTAATTTTCCAACAGATTTGACAATAAGATCCAAGGAGAAAAACTTCCTTGATTTTGATTTGGAGAAAGAGGAGTTAGATGGTTCAATTTCCTATAACGTTAAAAATATTGAAGCCATAAAACCAGAAAGTTATGCGCCTGCATTTTTTAATATGGCTCCAAAAATCTTAGTGACATCCAATCAGTTTAATCTGGAAGGCGTTCAATCTCACGTAGAGAATTGGAATGATTTTGGAAAATGGATGTATCATGATTTAATAAAAACCACACACGATTTACCAGCTAGTACCATAACTATGATTCAAGAACTAGTTAAGGATGAACCAGATGATATTGCTAAAGCAAAAAAAATATATAAATACGTACAAGATAAAGTTAGATATATAAGTGTGCAAGTAGGTATTGGCGGATGGAAACCCTTTAATGCATCCGAAGTAGATAGGTTAGGTTATGGTGATTGTAAAGCTCTAACAAATTATACCATGACCTTGTTAAAAGCTGTGGGTATTGAGTCTAACTACACCGTAGTTTATGCCGGTGATTCACAAAGAGATTTAGAGAAGGATTTTGCTGCAATGCAAGGCAATCATGCGATTTTAAATATCCCTACAGCGCAGGATGATATTTGGTTAGAGTGTACTAGTCAAAAATTGCCTTTTGGTTTTATTGGAGATTTTACAGATGATAGAGATGTGTTAGTTATTTCGCCAGATGGAGGAGAAATTAAACACACCAAAAAATATAAGGTCGAGGATAATTTACAAACCATAAAAGGAAATTATAGTATCTCTAATGATGGAACACTAGAAGCAAATGCCATTATAAATTCTAAAGGCATTCAATACGATGATAAATATTGGGTTGAAACAGAAACAGAACGAGATTTAGATAAATATTATAAAAAACGTTGGCGTTATATAAATGATATGTCCATTAATAATATGGCCATTGAAAACAATAAAAAAGATATTGAATTTATTGAGCATGTCGATTTTAAAGCAGCAAATTACACTAAAGTTATAGGCAATAGAATGTTATTAACCATTAACGCATTAAATAGAAATATACACGTGCCAGATCGTTATAGAAACAGGAAGTTTCCTCTTAAAGTAAACAGAGGTTTTAAGGATATAGACGAAGTTGAAGTTGCGCTTCCCTCAGAATATAAAGTAGAGGCGTTGCCTAAAAGTGTATTAATAGAAAACAAGTTTGGATATTATAAAACAGAAATCCTTGTAAAGGATGAAAGCAAACTTGTTTATAAACGAGAATTTAAAATAAATGATGGCGAGTTTCCCAAGGAAGACTATAGTGGTTTTCGAGACTTTTATAAAACAGTATTAAAACAAGATAATGCTAAAATTGCCTTAATTAAAAAATAACCAACCAATAACTTATGAGAATTATTACCATTTTATCCTTCCTATTAATATCGGGAACAACTTTTTCACAAGATTTTAAATTTGGAAAAGTGTCTAAAGAAGAACTTCAAGAACAAGTTAATCCTTTAGATTCAGCGGCCAATGCGACGTATTTATATAAAAACAGACATACTTTTTTTCAATATAGCCAAGGCGAAGGTTTCCAACAAATAACAGAAGTTCATGAGCGTATTAAAATCTATAACCAAGAAGGTTTTGAGTACGCAACAAAACAGATACGATTACATGTTAATGGCGGTAGTAAAGAAAAAATATCAGGACTTAAAGGGTATACTTATAATTTAATTAGCGGAAAGGTTGAAGATTTTAAACTAACCAAAGATGGGATTTTTGATTCTGAATTAAATAAGTATGTAAACCAGATAAAGTTTACAATGCCAAAAATAACACCAGGTACTGTTATAGAATACAAATATAGAATTGAATCTCCTTTTATTTCAAATGTCGATGATTTTATATTCCAAGAAGATATTCCAATTAAAAAGCTTGAAGCAAAATTTGAAGCTCCAGAGTATTTTAATTTTAAAGTAAATACAAAAGGGTATTTATTAATAAAACCTATAGTAAGTTCTGCAAGAGATAAAATAACTTTTGTTAATAAATCTAGATCTGATGCGACTACTACTGCGGTAAGAACTGATTATTCTAGTTCTAGTTTAGAATATAAAATAAACGAAGCAACATATAGTCTGTCAAATATTTCAGCATTAAAAAATGAGCCTTATGTAAATAACATGAATAATTACAGGTCTTCGGTGAAATATGAGCTTTCTTATATTAAGTTCCCTAATAGCGCCATAGAATACTATTCAACTACTTGGGAGGATGTTGTAAAAAAGATTTATGAAAGTTCTAGTTTTGGTGCCGAACTTGATAAAAAAGGGTATTACGAAAAAGATATTGATGCACTAATAGGTTCCGTTTCCGATCCAGCTAAAAGAGCGGCATTAATATTCAATTATGTAAAGACTAATATGAAATGGAATGGGTATTACGGTTACTATACAGATAACGGAGTAAGAAAAGCCTATAAAGAGCAAGTAGGTAATGTTGCAGATATAAACTTAATGCTTACCTCTATGTTACAGCATGCTGGTTTAAGAGCGTATCCAGTATTAGTAAGTACAAGGCAAAATGGTGTGCCTTTGTTTCCAACCAGAGAGGGCTACAATTATGTAGTAAGTTATGTGAAGTTTGATGATGGCGGGGTTTTATTGGACGCTACCAGTGAGTATAGTGTGCCAAATGTATTGCCTTTTAAAGCGTTAAATTGGCAAGGTAGAATTGTTGCAGAAAAAGGAGGTTCTACCTTAATAGATTTGTATCCAAATGAACAATCTAAAAATAATATTGCCATGATGCTTACGCTAAATAATAACGGAGATATTGATGGTGGTTTTAGAAGCGTTAAAACCAATCACAAAGCATTATCATTTAGAGAAAAATACATAGATGTTAATAAAGAGGACTATTTAGAAAAACTAGAAAATAAATATAACGGTTTAGAGATTTCAGATTATACTGTTAAGAATGACTTGGATTTATCTAAGCCAGTTATGGAATCTTATAAATTTACAAAGGAAAGTCAGGCAGATATTATTGGCGATAAAATATATTTTTCACCGTTATTCTTTTTAAGAACTAGCGAGAATCCTTTTAAAATTGAAAAAAGAGAATTTCCTGTAGATTTTGGTTATCCATCAAACACAAGTTATCGCGTTATTATTACCATACCAGAAGGTTATAAAATAGAAAGTCTTCCAGAACCAGGAGTGTTTACTCTTCCAGATAATTTAGGCATGTTTAAATATAATATTACAGCGCAAAGTAATAAGGTGCAATTGGCAGTAGAGACACAGATTAGCACGTCAATCATATCACCTATTTATTATGATGCTTTAAAAGCTTATTTTAGTAAACTCGTAGAAAAAGAAGCCGAACAAATAGTTTTAACAAAAGGATAATGAACATACAAAACGCACAAAAAGAAGTAGATGATTGGATAAAGGAACATGGTGTTCGCTATTTCAATGAACTTACAAATATGGCGCAACTTACCGAGGAAGTTGGTGAGGTGGCACGAATTATTGCTAGACGCTATGGCGAACAAAGCGAAAAAGAAAGCGATAAAGACAAAGATTTAGGCGAAGAACTTGCCGATGTTATGTTTGTTGTGTTATGTTTAGCTAACCAAACCGGAGTCGATTTACAAAGTGCTTTCGATAAAAGAATGGATAAAAAAGGAAAACGCGACCACGATAGGCACCATAATAACGAAAAATTGAAATAACTATTTTAGAATGGTATGTGGGCAGCCTTTAGGCGAAACCTAGAAAAAAAGACTAATTAACTTAGCATTAATCTCCATTATGGAGTAAATTTGCGACTTCTTTTAAATTAGAATTTTAAGAATATGCACTTTACACTTCAAAAATCTAAAATAGCCCAAAAATCTGCTGTACAAATAACAGGTTCAAAAAGTGAATCTAACAGATTGTTATTGTTACAAGCCTTATATCCTGAGTTTAAACTAGAAAACGTTTCAAACTCTGATGATAGTAATTTAATGACAAACGCATTAAGTTCACAATCAGAAGTTGTCGATATTCATCACGCAGGTACGGCTATGCGCTTTTTAACGGCATATTTTTCAATTCAAGAAGGTAGAGATACCATTCTTACTGGATCGAAAAGAATGACAGAGCGCCCAGTTAAAATTTTGGTTGAAGCCCTACAAGAATTAGGAGCCGAAATTAGTTATGAAGCTAACGAAGGCTATCCGCCAATAAAAATTAAAGGCACTAAGCTTACAAAACACAAAGTATCCTTAAAAGCCAATGTAAGTAGCCAATACATATCGGCATTACTGCTTATAGCATCAAAGTTAGAAAACGGCTTGGAGTTAACTTTAGAAGGCGAAATCACGTCCATTCCATACATAAACATGACCTTAAGTCTGTTGGACGAAATAGGCGTAGAGTCGTCATTTGTAGGAAATGTAATAACAGTAAAGCCAAATACTAAAAAGTTAGCACCTAAAACGCTAACCGTAGAGTCAGATTGGTCATCAGCGTCCTATTATTTCAGTATTGTAGCTTTAAGCGATGTGGGTACAGAAATTAAGTTATCATCGTACAAATCAAACTCTTTACAAGGCGATTCGGCTTTAGTAGAAATTTATAAACACTTTGGTGTATCTACCGTGTTTAACGGAAATTGGGTAACATTAAAAAAGGAATCCTCTAACTTAGAACCTCTAACGTTAGATTTAAAAAACGCTCCAGATATTGCCCAAACTATAGCAGTAACCTGTTTTGCATTAGGTATGCCATGCGATTTAGTAGGCCTACATACCCTAAAAATTAAAGAAACAGACAGACTTGTAGCATTAAAAACCGAGATAGAAAAATTAGGTGGCCAAGTAAAAATTACAGACAAATCTTTACATCTATCGGCTGCAAACTCAATAAAATCAATGGTAGCTATTGCAACCTATAACGACCACAGAATGGCAATGGCATTTGCGCCTTTAGCACTTAAAACATCAATAGTAATAGAGGATGCCATGGTAGTTTCAAAATCGTACCCAACTTTTTGGGACGATTTAGAATCCATTGGTTTTAAAGTTGAAAAATAATTTTAAAGCTTAAGTTAAATTGAGGTTTGCGTTAGGGATAGTAGTGGATAGCCCACAGCCTGACGAAGGAAGTGCGAGGACTTGTAACGTATAGCCCGACCCTTGTGGTAACGCCCAAAACACACCTTTTTTAATAATAAACAGTCATTTACTTGACAACCCCTATGTTCAGATTGTATATTTGCGCTTTCTAAATATTAATAAAAACTAAAACATGAAATTATCACACTTCGGTTTCGAATTACCAGAAGAACGACTAGCTGAGTATCCTGCAGAAAACAGAGACGAATCTCGTTTAATGGTACTTAATAGAAAAGAACAGACTATTGAGCATAAAATGTTTAAAGATGTTATTGACTATTTTGATGAGGACGATGTCTTAGTTTTAAATAACACTAAAGTATTTCCTGCACGACTTTTTGGAAACAAAGAGAAAACAGGAGCAAGAATCGAGGTGTTTTTATTAAGAGAATTAAACGAAGAGCAACGCCTTTGGGATGTTTTAGTAGATCCAGCACGTAAAATAAGAATTGGTAACAAACTTTATTTTGGTGATGACGATACTTTAGTAGCCGAGGTAATAGATAATACAACATCAAGAGGGCGTACATTACGTTTCCTTTACGATGGGTCTTACAGAGAATTCCGTATTAAATTAAATGAGTTAGGCGAAACACCACTTCCTAAGTACATAAAAAGAGATGTAGAGCCAGAAGATGAGGCGCGTTACCAAACTATTTTCGCTAAAAACGAAGGAGCAGTAGCAGCACCAACAGCAGGACTTCACTTTTCTAGACACCTATTAAAACGTTTAGAAATAAAAGGTGTTAATTTTGCCGAAGTAACATTACACGTAGGTTTAGGTACTTTTAATCCAGTTGAGGTAGAGGATTTATCTAAACATAAAATGGATAGCGAAGAGCTTAAAATAGGACCAGAAGCCGTAAATATTGTAAACAGAGGTTTAAAAGAAAAACGTCGTATTTGCGCCGTAGGTACTACAGCGGTTCGCGCCGTAGAAAGTGCAGTATCAACTAATGGCCAGTTAAATGAGTACGATGGTTGGACAAATAAATTCATTTTTCCACCTTATGAGTTTACAATTCCAAACGCAATGATAACCAACTTCCATACGCCAAAATCAACGTTGTTAATGATGGTTTCAGCCTTTGCAGGTCACGATTTTATAAAACGCGCTTACGACGAGGCAATTAAAGAAGGATACAACTTCTATAGCTACGGCGATGCCATGTTAATCATATAATAACAAAGTATATTAAATCATAATAAGCCTCTTTTTTAAGGGGCTTTTTTATGGGTAATAATTTGGGCATTCCCCAAGGGTCGGGCTTTACGCTGTATCTTTTTTTGCCATATATGGCAGCAAAAAAAGGATGTCGCTACAATCCCTAATGCGGGTGTATTTGCTGTATAAGTTAAGTTGAACTTGTTTTTGGTAGGTTCGTTTAACGACTTGATATGAAATCGTTTTAATGTTTTATATCTGATGTTAAACGAAGGTAGCGGAAATTTTTTACAAAGTCAAGTCGTAAACTGCATGGGGATTACAAATTTGCAGCTAAATATAAATTATTTTAAGCGAAACTTATCAAAATTGAAAAAGGGAATATAAGTTCATATATAAGAGTTTCCTCCTTTAGAGGATTAAGGAGGCTTTTTTCCTTATTTTTGCATCCAAATGGAAATCAAGAAAAAAGACATACGCGCATTAACCAAAGAGCAACTAAGAGAATTCTTTGAGAAAAATGGAGATAAAGCCTTTCGTGGTAATCAGGTTTACGAATGGTTATGGCAAAAAGGAGCGCATAAATTTGAGGATATGACGAATGTTTCAAAAGAAACCCGTCAAATGCTTGAAGATAACTTTGTAATAAACCACATTAAGGTCGACCAGATGCAACGCAGTTCAGATGGTACCATAAAAAACGCCGTTCGCCTTCACGACGATTTAATAGTAGAGTCTGTTTTAATACCAACAAAAACAAGAACAACAGCCTGTGTATCCAGTCAAGTAGGTTGTAGTTTAGATTGTAAGTTCTGTGCAACATCACGTTTAAAGCGTATGCGTAATCTAAATCCAGACGAAATTTACGATCAAGTAGTAGCTATCGATAACGAAAGTCGTTTATATCATAATCGTCCCTTAAGTAATATTGTGTTTATGGGTATGGGCGAACCACTCATGAATTATAATAACGTTATAAAAGCTATCGATAAAATTACTTCGCCAGAAGGTTTAGGGATGTCGCCAAAACGTATTGTAGTATCAACATCTGGTGTGCCAAAAATGATTAAAAAAATGGCCGATGATGATGTTAAGTTTAAATTAGCCGTATCTCTGCATTCTGCTATAGATGAGGTTAGAACGTCTATTATGCCTTTTAACGCTACCTTTCCGCTTAACGATTTAAGAGAAGCATTGCAATATTGGTATGCTAAAACTAAAAACAGAATTACTTACGAGTATGTAGTTTGGGATGGTATAAACGACAAAAGAAAAGATGTAGATGCCTTAGTCGAATTTTGCAAATTTGCACCAAGTAAAGTAAACATTATCGAGTATAATCCTATAGACGATGGCGAGTTTCAACAAGCACAATCTAAAGCGATAGATATGTATGTTGAGGTTCTAGAAAGTAACCATATAACCGTAACAGTAAGACGAAGCCGAGGTAAGGATATTGATGCCGCTTGCGGGCAGTTAGCTAATAAATCTTAAAAAAAAAAGAACTGCATTTGCAGTTCTTTTTTTAACTAAACTAAAAATTAGTTTTTTGTAATTTTAATTGTGGCAGATCGCCCTTCAGATTTCAAGTTTAGAAAATACAAACCTTGCTTTAGTCCAGTTAAATCAATAGAATTGTTTACTATTTTATTGGATTTAATATTCAAAACTGTTTGCCCTAGTTGATTAATTATTAGAGCTGAGTTTATGACATTTTTCGTGTCTATTTTAATAATATCAAGCACAGGATTTGGGTAAGCCTTAGTTATTTTGAAGGTGTTATCATTTACAGATAATGAAGTTGTGTACGATACCTCAAAATCATCAACTGCAATTTGGTACTGATTAGTACAATCATAATGCCTTATATAAATTCCAATATTTTTACCAGCAAATGAAGCAGGAATTTCTGCGGTAATATCTTTAGCGGTTCCATCACCACCAGCAGTTAAGGTTTCTTCATATATTAGGATATCTCCTGCGGTTTCATCATCGTTGTCATATACATAAACAGCAAATTTTTCGGCAAAGTCGGGCGAAAATAGTGCAGCAACTTTCATTTTGTAAGATATCGTTACGGCATCACTAGCTACGGCAATAATAGGCGTAAACAGTATGTTATCCGGTTGAAGGGCACCAGCAGTTGAATTCCAAGATTCAGAATAAAATATGGCACCAGAACTAAATCCTAAAGATTCTCCACCGCCAGTGTATACGCTCCAGTTGTTTCCGTCCTCATCGCTATCTAAAATACCCCAATCGGCTGTTGCATAATCTTCCGAGTCAGATGACCAAGCTACTGTTTGAGCATTAAGAGATATTGTTATAATTAAAAATAAAAGAGATAAAGTAATTTTTCGCATATTATATAATTTAAAGTTATTGATTAAATTATGTTTTTTATCTTACAAAGAAGCATTTTACCGATTAATAACATTTATTTTTGTTGTAATGTAAAATTAATTTTTGTCTGTTTTTGTTTCAAGATTATAGCATAGATATAACAGAATTAGTAGATTTGCTAAAACTGTAATTATATTTGAAAGTAGTAGAACAAATTAAGCAGCCTATAGCCTATGAAATGGATCTTTTCGAGCAAAAGTTTCAGCTTTCTATGTCTAGTAAGGTAGCATTGTTAAATAGGATTACCCATTACATTGTAAACCGCAAAGGGAAACAAATGCGACCAATGTTTGTTTTTTTGGTAGCTAAAATGGTTTCTAATGGCGAGGTTAGCGAGCGTACTTATAGAGGGGCTTCGGTAATCGAGTTAATACATACCGCTACTTTAGTGCATGATGATGTGGTTGATGACAGTAATCGCAGACGTGGTTTTTTCTCGGTAAATGCACTCTGGAAAAATAAAATAGCTGTTTTAATTGGTGATTTTTTATTGTCTAAGGGCTTGTTGTTATCTATTGATAATAATGATTTTGATTTGCTTAAAATCATTTCAATAGCTGTGCGAGAAATGAGTGAAGGCGAATTACTTCAAATAGAAAAAGCTAGAAAACTAGATATTACAGAGGATATCTATTATGAAATTATAAGGCAAAAAACTGCAACCTTAATTGCGGCATGTTGTAGTTTGGGAGCGGCTTCTGTTAAACCAGATTCAGCACACGTAGAGTCTATGCGTAAGTTTGGCGAGTTAATTGGTATGGCATTTCAAATAAAAGATGATTTGTTTGATTATGGCGATACACAAATTGGTAAACCTACAGGTATCGACATTAAAGAACAAAAAATGACGTTGCCTTTAATTCATGTGTTAAACCAAGCTTCAAAAAAGGATAAAAAGTGGCTAATTAATTCGGTTAAAAATCATAATAAAGATGCAAAACGCGTTAAAGAAATTATCGCCTTTGTAAAAGATAATGGTGGTTTGGACTACGCGGTTACCAAAATGAAGACATTTCAAGAAGAAGCGCTTCAGCTACTCGAAAGTTTTCCGGATTCAGATTATAAAAGTTCACTTAAACTTATGGTGAATTATGTTATTGATAGAAAAAAGTAGTCTATTGCTGCTGCTGCCCTTGTTGCATAACTTCTAAATTTCGTTTGTAGCTATTATTTGTTGTCGAAGTATTAAATACAGGAGTGTCTACAATAGCATTTTTAGTAGTTTTAACTTCTACACTTACTTCCATTTCTGCTTCAACGCTACCTTTATAAACGCCTTTTACCGGAGAACAATCGCTATAATAGCGCCCCACAGCAATCCTTACGTGGTTTTCGTTAGCTATGGCGTTATTTGTAGGGTCTATGCCTAACCAACCGTAAAACGGAATATAGGCCTCAACCCAAGCGTGAGTAGCACCTGCTCCTCTAGTAATAGTATTATTAGGGCAAATGTAACCGCTAACATAACGTGCCGGCATGCCTAACATTTTTACCATTTTTAATAACACGTTGGTAAAATCTTGACATACACCGGCTTGCAGTTCCCAAGCTTCTTCAATAGGTGTGTTTACATTGGTTATACCAGATTTGTACTCAAAATTATCATGTACATATTCACATAACTCAAGTACCGCTTTAAACGGCGATTTGGTTTTAAGCATTTTATCTAAAATGATGTCTTTAATGTCTTCACATCCATTAAAGGCTTTAAATTTAGTGTAATCAATAAATTCAATGGTGTTTTTTATACGGTTTAATTCTTTCCATTGCGATGCAATATCTGCGCTATCGTCTGGATAAATTCGTTCGGTTGTATGAACTTCAATGTCCGATATTATACTTAATTCACTATGTGGTTCAGTAACCATAAAAGTGCCTACACGGTTGTTAAAGAAATCTATAAAAGTTTCAATATATGGGTTATTGGTTACAGATATTAAATGAGATTCTACCTTTTGGTATTCATCATTTATGGGATGTAGCCTTAATAATGTAGCACCATCAATTACTGTACTGCTATAAATGTATTTGGTAATATGTTTAATATAAAATGTGGCCATAAGGTTTAGAATCAATTGTTTTGAGAAAAGTAAACGGCATTAATGTTTAAAGAAATATTTCTAATATCTTCCTTTATATCACTAATAAAACTAGTTAGTCCTTGGTTATTAATATTTTCAATGGTGGTATATTTAATGGTGCTTTCAAGTTTTCCTAATAAAAAATCTATTTTATTTTTTTCTAGTTCTTTGCAATCAATTAACTGATTAATGTGTTTATTAAGTTTATTTATACAATAATAAACCGATCTAGGAAATAACTTATCTTGAAATACCATACTTATAACGTGCTCTTCGTTAAATGTCGATTTATGCGTTTTCAAATACAGTTGATATCCACCAATAGAAAGCAATAAGTTTTTCCAGTAAAAACTTTTTTCCAAAGCATCGGTTGTGTTACTAATATCTATAAGTTTAAGCGAAGTAAAATCTGATATAAGTATTACACGTTCTAAATATTTGCCTATATTCATAAAGTAATATGATGGGCCACGCTCTTGGGTAATATCGGAGGTGCCATAATATACAAGGTGATAATTTCTTAAATCTTCTAAGAATTGAACAGGGTCTTCTTCGAGTTTTTTTGGTAAATCGTTCTTTGTAAGATAGAGATAGTAATTATTAATGCATAACCAAAGCTCTCTAGAAATATGTTCTTGAACACTTCTTGCATTTTCTCTGGCTTTAGTTACAATATTTAAAATTGAATTAGAATTTTCTGTGTTTAGCACCATAAATTTAATGCACTCCAAAGAGTCCTCAGTGTAAAATTCATTATCATAGGTTGTAAATGTTTTCATTATTGGTGTCCAAGAAAATAATTCGGGAGAGTCTTGGTTGGCGTAATAGTTTACTTTAAGTAAACTTAAAATGCCGTTTCCTCGTTCCATATATCTATCTAACCAAATAAGATTATTTGCTACTCTACTTAACATATATTAACTTTTTTAAAAGAATTATTCTATTACCCATGTATCTTTACTACCTCCACCTTGCGAGCTATTAACTACCAACGAACCTTTTTTTAGGGCTACTCTGGTTAGTCCGCCAGGGCAAATATCTATACCATCTTTACCGGTTAAAGCAAATGGTCGTAAATCGATACAGCGAGGCGATAACTTACCATCAATATAGCAAGGCGCTGTTGAAAGGCGTAAAATAGGTTGTGCTATAAAGTTTTCAGGCTTTTTCTTTACGTTGTCTAAATAGTCTTTTATTTCCTCCTTAGTAGCTTCGTGTCCCATTAGCATGCCGTAACCTCCACTACCATCAGTCTTTTTAATTACCATGTCTTTTATGTTTTTAGTAACATAGTCAAGCTCATCTGGTCTGCCTAATTGGTAGGTTTCAATGTTTTTCAAAATAGGTTCTTCCCCTAAATAATACTTTATCATGTCGGGTACGTAAATGTAAATTGCTTTATCATCAGCAATACCAGTTCCTGGTGCGTTAACAATATTTACATGACCTTTTCTATAAGCTGCCATAATTCCGGCAACTCCTAAAACACTTTTTTCATTAAATTCTAAGGGATCTAAAAAATCATCATCAACACGTCTGTAAATAACATCTACTTGTTTTAAACCGTTGGTGGTTTTCATATAAACATAATGATTTTTTACAACTAAATCACTTCCTTCAACCAACTCAATACCCATTAATCTCGCTAAAGTAGTATGCTCATAATAAGCCGAATTATAAATACCTGGTGTTAGTAAAACAATATTAGGTTCTGGTTTATTTGATAGCTCTTTAAGCTTTTTATATAATAAATTAGGATAGTTGGATACCGATCTTACATTACTTTTAGGTAGAATACCAGGAAACAAACGTTTAGAAATTTCTCTGTTTTCTAACATATAACTTACACCAGATGGTGTTCTTAAATTATCTTCAAGGACATAAAATTCACCATCGTTATTTCTAATTAAATCGACTCCAGAAATATGTACATAAATATCGTGAGGTACTTTTACACCTTTCATTTCACGTAAATAATTGGGGCACGAATAAATTAACTCTCCTGGTACTATGCCGTCTTTTATTATAAACTGCTCATTATAAATATCCTTTATAAATAAGTTTAAAGCTTTAAGACGTTGCTTTATACCAGACTCAATTTTATTCCATTCGCTAGATGTTATAATTCTAGGAACAATATCAAAAGGGAATATTTTTTCTATACCTTCATTATCATTGTAGACCGTAAAAGTAACACCTTGACTCATAAATAGTTGTTTAGCAAGGTCTTCTTTTTTTGTGAGTTTTTCTGAAGAAGTGTTTTCTAAGTACGTTATAAATTCTTCGTACTGCGTTCTAAACACAGAACTATCGTTATACATTTCATCCCATGTCTTAGGGAGTAAGTCGTATGAAGAAAATAAATCGGTCTTGGCCATAGTTTTACGTTTTCTTAAATGTAGTAATATTTTGTGCAATATTTAAAAAATTATGAACTTGATTGAAAATAAATTAGTGATTTATAATTAATGTTGAAAATAATTTTAATTCTGCTATTTTTATATGAAGAAATTATGATTTATTTATTATTTGAGTGTTAAGAGGCAAATTTTTATAAAATCCTAAATCTGGGATTGGAATAGGTTTTTTTAATTCTGAATTGATTTGTTG
Organism: Algibacter amylolyticus; assembly: GCF_014202225.1. Classification (GTDB taxonomy): domain Bacteria; phylum Bacteroidota; class Bacteroidia; order Flavobacteriales; family Flavobacteriaceae; genus Algibacter_B; species Algibacter_B amylolyticus. The sequence continues at coordinate 158,831 of NZ_JACHGE010000004.1, read as the reverse complement.
AGATTCAACTTTATAGCCTTTAATTACAAAGCGTTTATAAGATTGATAATGTTTAGTTGAATAGTTTTAATACCACCATTTTTTTAATTACTTAAGGCGTTTAACTTAAAAAATGTATTATTTTATATTACTTTTACATGCACTAAAAACATAATCTTTTGATATCACCATCTTCCATTGATCAAGTATTTGAAACCGCCCGAGTAGAGGAGGTTATTGGGGATTTTGTTCAGCTTAAAAAAGCAGGAAGTAATTTTAAAGGGTTAAGTCCTTTTAGTGATGAGCGTTCTCCAAGTTTTATGGTATCGCCAGTAAAGCAGATTTGGAAGGATTTCTCGACGGGAAAAGGTGGTACTTCTGTGTCCTTTTTAATGGAGCATGAGCATTTTACTTATCCAGAGGCGATTCGGTATTTAGCTAAAAAGTATAATATTGAATTAGATGAAACCGAGCAATCTGATGAGCAGAAAGAAAAAGCTAACGAACGCGAAAGTCTGTATTTAGTAAGTGAATTTGCAAATACTTATTTCCAAAAAGTACTACATAAAACCGACCAAGGACGATCTATTGGTTTAAGTTATTTTAAAGAGCGTGGTTTTACAGAAGAAACCATAAAAAAATTCGATTTAGGGTATTCTCTTAACGAGTGGCAAGCTTTTACAGACGAGGCCTTAAAGCAAGGGTATAATATAGATTTTTTAGCCAAAACGGGACTTACAATTGTAAAGGAAGATAAACGTTTCGATAGGTTTAAGGGACGCGTTATGTTCCCTATTAAAAGTATGAGTGGTCGTGTTTTAGGCTATGGCGGACGTATTTTAATTGCCGATAAAAAGGCTGCAAAATATGTAAACTCGCCAGAAAGTGATATTTACCATAAAAGTAAAGTGCTTTACGGTATTTATCATGCTAAGCAAAGTATTGCTAAAGAGGATAATTGTTATTTGGTTGAAGGTTATACCGATGTTATTCAATTTCATCAAACAGGAATTCATAACGTGGTGTCTTCATCGGGTACGGCTTTAACCTCAGAGCAAATTAGATTAATAAACAGATTAACAAAAAATATAACAGTACTTTTTGATGGCGATGCGGCAGGAATGCGAGCGTCACTTAGAGGTATCGATTTAATTCTAGAACAGGGCATGAATGTTAAGGTCTGTTCATTCCCAGAAGGCGAAGATCCAGATAGTTTTGCTAGACAAAATACATTGGAGGAGCTTACGCTGTATTTAAATGAAAACGCTAAAGATTTTATTCAATTTAAGGCGTCTATTTTGTTTGAAGATTCAAAAAACGACCCTATAAAAAAGGCTGATACGGTAAGAGATATTGTTAATAGTATATCTAAAATTCCAGACCGTATAAAAAAAGAGATTTATATACAGGAATGTGCTAGAATTATGGATTTGAGTGAAGAGGTGCTTTTTAGTACGTTAGCTCAAATGGATAAAAAGGAATCGCAAGACGACCATAAAAAAGGAGCTCCCGAGCAACAGGCTTTTGATGTTATTAAACACCACCAAGAACCAGTTGAAAAAGTTGATGTACAATATCTGTTAGAGCGAAAAATAATAGAAATATTATTGCTTTACGGAAATAAAACTGAAGACTTTGAAGATTTAGTTTTAAAGGAAAATGAAAAGGGCGAATTGATTCTAGAGCCTATTATTCAACAGGCTAAAGTATTCGAAAAAATATTTTTAGATCTTCAAGAGGATGAAATGCAATTTACAAATGCGCATTTTAAAACAATGTACTATACTATTATAGACCGTTTAAATCAAGATAAAAATTTTGAGTTAAAAACATTTGTGAATTCTGTAGACCAAAATATGGCTAATGAAATTACAACTATTTTAATGGACGATGAGCGCTATGCCTTGGATGATTGGAATAGGATGAATATTTTTCCTAAGCAAAAAATGAATAGTGTTGCGCAGTTGGTAAGTGAAACTATATTGAGTTTACGTTGCTTTTTAATAGATTTAAAAGTAAAAGAGTTTCAGCAGGAAACCCTTAAAAACAAAATAGACTCGAATAGAAATATACTTGAAGAAGTAAAAGACTATTCGGGCCTAAAAATGTTACTGTCTAGAAAACTAAACAGAGTTTTGTAGCTAATTGCTATACTTGTTGACTAAGTTTAGCTTGATTTACTAAATCAACTAAATTAGTAACTTTAAGTTTTCTCATTAAACGAGCTTTGTACGTACTAACTGTTTTTTCGTTAATATCTAACTCTTTAGAAATTTCTTTGTTCTTTCTACCTATGGTAAGAAGTTTTAATACTTCGGCTTCTCTTGTAGAAAGTTTTTTGTAAAAATTCCCACCTTTATTAACTCGAGTACCAAACGCAAGTTGTTGCGTTAAATCGTTACTTAAATGAATGCCACCTTCATGAACTTTTAAAATGGCTTCATTAATAGTAATCACATTTTCAGATTTGTTTATGTAACCTGCAGCGCCTGCTTTAACGGCGTTTATGGCATAAACTTCTTCGGGTTGCGAACTAAGAATAATGGTTTTAATATCCGGGAAATCATTTTTTAAATAACGTAATACTGTTAATCCGTTTAATTTCGGAAAATCAGTTTCTGTTAAAATGATGTCTACTGGATTTTTCTTTACAAAATCTAAGATGGCTTCGCCATCATCTACACTTCCAACAATCTTGATGTTGGATGATGCTGAGAATAGGACTTCTAGTCCCTTCCGCGTAATTGGGTGGTTGTCTGCTATTAATAATTTTATCATAATTGTACAGCTTATTTTTTAATTAACTAATTGAGAGAAAGTTATGTTGAGAGATATAAGCTGTGGTAAATGTAATACTTTTTTAAATATTCTGCAAAAATTACAACAAATTACGAGGAATTTCGCATATAGGAATAGGAACCATCTTATGCTTATTATTGTTGTTATAGCGCTTGTAAATATTAAAAACTTCTTGCTCTCTACCATTAAAATCATTGGCAGTTTTGCCTTCTTCATCCATGTTCATAGCCCATTCTAATTCTGGGTAAGATGCACCTATTTGGTCTTCATCGCTTCTTGCATCACCAAATAAACCATCGCTAGGTGAAGCTTTCATTATAGATTCAGGAACTTCTAAAATTTCACCTAAGTTGTATACTTCAGATTTCATTAAGTCGGCAATAGGGCTTAAATCTACACCGCCATCACCATATTTAGTGTAAAAACCAACACCAAAATCCTCCACTTTATTACCTGTTCCAGCAACTAATAATCCGTAAAGTCCGGCGTAGTAATATAGCGTTGTCATTCGTAATCGAGCACGTGTATTGGCTAAAGCCATATCTACTGTGGCCTGTTTGCCTTCCAAAGATACTTCGGTTTTAAATTCTTCAAAAACAGGTGTTAAGTCGGCACGTGTGGCATCAACATTAGTAAATCGGGTTTTAAGTTGTGCAATATGCTCGTTGGCACGACTTACATGACTTTCTGCTTGGTGTATTGGCATTTCAACACATAAAACACGAAGTCCGGTTCTTGCACACAGGGTTGAGGTTACAGCAGAGTCAATACCTCCAGAAACTCCAACTACAAAACCATTTACGCCAGCTTTAGTGGCATAATCTTTTAACCAATTTACAATATGATTTTCAACTTTTTCTGTTTGCATATTAAATGAATTTATATGTAATAATACCAATAAAATTTTAAAATGACATACTGTTATTTTTACTTATTTAATAAACCAATGAAATAGGAAACATAAGCATAGCATAAGTTATAGTTCTAGGTTATTATAAAATAGGTGTAAAATAGAATATAATTATATGCCTTATTTTGAATCTTAATAGGTATAACAGTACCTTTGCAAACAAAAATAACCCAAACGTTCAATTTATAAAAATTTATGACGTTTAAGTTTTCTATGAAATCTATAATTTTATTTTTATTGGTAATGTTGATGGTTGTTTCTTGTAAAAAAGAAAATGCCCTTGAAACTGAGATTGCTAAAATAAACACTGACGTTAAAATTGAACGTTTTGATAGATTGTTTGCCCAGGTAAACTCAGGTACACTATCCAATTTAAAAACAGCTTATCCTTTTCTGTTTTCTGAAAAATATACCGATTCTTTTTGGTTGTCAAAAAAAGCAGATACCTTACAAATTCAATTATTTAATGAGGTTGATAAAGCCTTTTCAGATTTTAATAGCACTGAGGGGGAAATAGAATCTTTATTTAATCATTTAAAGTATTACTATCCAGAATTTAATCCGCCTCGAATCATTACCATAACAAACGATGTGGATTACAGAAATAGTGTTATTGTAACCGACACTATTGCCGTTATTGCTCTAGATTCTTACCTAGGTAGCGACCATGAATTTTATGGCGGAATAGCCAATTATTTAAAGGCAAATTTTAATAAAAATCAATTGGTTGTAGATCTTGCAAATGCCTATGCCGAAAAGTATACATACCACCCAAAGCGTAAAACCTTATTGGACGAAATGGTTTACTATGGTAAACTTTTATATTTTAAAGATGTTATGTTGCCTTTTAAAACTGAAGCGGAACGCATTGGTTATACCGAAGAAGATATAAATTGGGCTATGGCTAACGAAAGTTATATTTGGCGATTTTTTGTAAGTCGCGAATTACTGTTTAGTACAGATACCAAATTACCTCGACGCTTTATAAATCCAGCGCCATTTTCTAAATTTTATTTGGAAGAAATTGATGCCGATTCGCCTGGGCGTTTAGGGCAGTATATAGGTTGGCAAATTGTTAGGGCATATATGAAACAAAATGATGTGTCTTTAAAAGACATGTTAATGAAAAGTACCGAAGATATTTTTAATAACTCAAAGTTTAAACCACGTAAGTAATGGCAAATACAACAACATCAAAAATAGTATTAAATGTTGAATTAGATGAAAATAGGGTGCCTGAAAAATTGCATTGGACAGCACAAGATGGCGGTGTAACTAACGAGGAAGCTAAAGCTATGATGCTTGCCGTTTGGGATGCCAAAGCTAAAGAAGCTATGCGTATAGATTTATGGACAAAAGATATGCCTGTTGATGAGATGAAAATATTTTTTCATCAAACCTTAGTGGCTATGAGCGATACTTTTTTAAGAGCGACTCAAGATGATAAAATGAGTGCTACAATGAAAGATTTTTGCGATTATTTTGCCGAAAAACTAGAGTTGAAAAAGTAAGCCGAATTTAAAAATTCATGGCTAATCCAAAACCTCTACCATTGGCTATAATTTTAAACTCAGGTTTAAAAGTAGTACTCGATGTTGGGTTTATAGAGGCATTGTAAAGCTCTACTGCTTGATTAATTTTTTTATTTGAACGCGTCGAAATTGGTATAGCCACAGCTATAAGTCCTGCTCCAATACCGGCTAATGTCCAATTTACTTCGCCGCCACCTAACGAGGTGCCTATTGGCCATCCTATTAATCCGCCACCAACAAAGCCTAAAACACCAGATAAGCTACGGTTTGTTCTTCCTTTTTTTATCAATTTATAAGCATCCGTATTGGTCTCAATTATGGATGCTAAATCGCCAATAGATATAAGTTCATTATTATACGTGTACTTGTAGCCCCCAAATACTTTTTCGGTGTCAATTTTTTGAGCATGTGTAAAGGCAGTAAAGGATAAACTGATTACGAATATTATAAGATAATTTTTCATGTAGATAAGTTTAGGAATAGGTTATACTTGGGGTCTGTTTAATTGTGTATTACAAATATATAGAATTATTTTATCCTTATTTACTAAATAAAATAATGGATAATTTAGGACAGATTAAGGTCCAGTGTTTTTTATATCTTTTTTTAAATGATCGAGATACAAAATGCCGTTCAAGTGATCTATTTCATGCTGAAATATTACCGATGTAAATCCACTAACGGTTTCTGTTTTATGTTCCGAATTCATAGTATCGTAGTCGATTGTAATAGAAAGCGATCTAGAATCTAATGTTTCAGAGCGATTTGGAATAGATAAACAGCCTTCTTTTACTGTTTGCTTTTTTTCAGAATAAGAAACAATTTTAGGATTCAAGTAGACTTCAAAAGGAAACTCTTCTTTATCAAAACGTTGTACCCAAATAATGTTTTTTAATATACCAACCTGTGGCGCAGCAATGCCAACACCTAATGATGAACTATTTCTTACCGTGGCATAAAGCCGATTTATAAAAGTTTTTAAAACCAGGTCTTTACTATTTGGTTTTATATAAGCACTTTTCTTTCTTAATAATAAGGAATCGTTTATGTTATTTATCTTGTAAACACGCATAGGTTTTAAGCTATCGGAATTCATAATTAATGCTGTTTCCTTGAGAGAAAATGATTTTTTAAACGCATTCCTCGAGCTAGAACAACTAGTTATAACTAAGCATACAATAAGAATTTTGATTGTTTTATACATGCACGAGATTTTAAATTAACTAGTATGGAAACGTAAGCGTACTATAATTAATATCAATTATCGGTTACCACTCGTTTATTCGGTTGGAATCTAGTTTTACGAATATAAAAATAAGAATTGTAAAGGCCCAAAGTCCAGATCCACCATAGCTAAACATAGGTAACGGAATACCAATTGTGGGGATTAAGCCCATAACCATACCAATGTTTATGAAAAAGTGAATAAAGATAATAGAGGCAACGCCATAGCCATAAACACGACTAAACTGCGATTTTTGTAACTCTGCTAAATGTAAAATACGGAGTAGGAGTAAAACGAATAAAATAACAACCAATGCACTACCTACAAAGCCCCACTCTTCGCCAACTGTACTAAAAATATAATCGGTGTGTTGTTCGGGTACAAATTTACCTGTAGTTCGTGTGCCTTCCATAAAACCTCTTCCTGTAAACCCTCCCGAGCTTATTGCCTTTTCAGATTCATTTAGGTTATAAGCAAAAGTACGTTTCATTTGCTCTAGCTTTTTTGGGTCTTTTTCTAAGCGTAACCACAGACTTATTCGGTCTTGTTGGTGTGGTTGTAAAATACTTTGGTAAAAGAATTTTACACCAAACGATACGGCTATCGCAGCTACTAAAATAAAGACAGATTGAAAAACACGTAACTTAATCTTACTTAAAAAATGAAACGCTATTACAAATATTAAGGCTGTAATAGTTGCTACAAGAGCTCCAAATTTTAGGGATAATATAGAAAGTAAAAGTATCGAAATACCTATGGTTAAATAGTATTTAGGCAACCCTTCGCGATACAAAACAAAAAAGAAGGCACCATAAACAATAGTGCTACCTGTATCGTTTTGTAACAAAACTAAAATAGCAGGAATAATAATAATAATAAAGGTTTGAATTTGATCTTTAAGAGTGTTTATATTCGTGTTTAAATCACTTACGTATTTGGCTACTGCAAGCGCTGTAGCTGTTTTTGCAAACTCACTTGGCTGAATAGTCATACCGCCAATACCATACCATGAGGTCGCACCATTTACGTTTTTACCAAAAATAAAAAGCCCGACTAAAGAGAGCATCGAAATAATATAAATAATACTAGAAAAGCGTTCGTAAAATTTGGCATCTACTGCAAGTAATAAAATTACCAAACCAAAGGTTAGAAATATAAATACAAGTTGCTTTCCAAAGGGTTGCGAGAAATCAAAATAATCTACCGTTACACCTATATGTGAAGCCGATAAAATATTTAACCAACCAAAACCTACTAAAAGAAAGAAAAGAATAATGGTAATCCAATCAAATTTAAAATGTCTGTTAGTATTCCTAACCATCAACTTTCAGCTTTATTAATTCGGTTTAACTCTTTCTTTAAACGGTAGTATTCTTGTTCTTCAACAATTTGTAATGTGGTATAACCATTAATACCAAAAGACTCTCCCGAAAATGGTTTAGCATACTCGTTTTCTAAAGTATGTCTTAAAAGCCAATCTTCCATATCCTTTCTAGTGGTGTGGCCTTTTATATGTTTTTCAATCATTAAACTGGCTATCCTTCCGGCAAACCTGCTTCCCCAATATCCGTTTTCAACAAAAACAGCAATGGCTATTTTGGGGTTGTTTTTTGGAGCAAATGCTAAAAAGATAGAGTGGTCTGTTAATTGTGTTTTTACGCTATCAATTTTTACGAAATTTTCAACTGTTCCTGTCTTTCCACAAATATCAATATCCTTAATTTGTAAACTTGCAGCGGTTCCTTTTTTGTACACCTGCAGCATGCCTTCAATTACAGGCTCGAAATTATCTCTGTCTATGGTTGTGTATTTTGGTTGGGTAAACTGTTCTGGTAACGTTTCGCCTTCAATATTTTTTATAATGTGCGGTGTAAAATAATAGCCTCTGTTAGCAATCGCTGCCGCCATATTTGCCAACTGAATTGGTGTAGTAGCAACTTCACCTTGCCCAATTGCGTTTGATATGGTGTACGTAGAGTAAAACGTATTAGGATAAATAGTTTTGTAATAGGCTCTATCTGGAATTCTACCTTTCTGGCCTACAAATAAATCGTTATTTAAAAAGTTTCCTAACCCAAAGCTTTGTGCATGCTTACTCCAGTTGTCTATACCTTCGGAGGCATTGCCATTTTTATCTAAAATTTTTCTGTAAGTCGTAGCAAAATAGGCATTGCAAGAGCGTTGTATACCACCTATCATGTCGTTTCTTGTGCCTCGGTGGCAGTGGCATTTCATAAATCGATTGCCATATTTGTAACCCGCATAACATGTAACGGTTTCCTCTGGAGTTACAACACCTTCTTGAAGCGCAATTAATGCATTCATTAATTTAAAAGGAGATCCGGGTTCGTAAACACCCTGTAAACTTCTATTAAAAAGTGGTTTTGCAATGGAGTCGTTGTAAAGTTTAGTAAAGTTTTTAGAGCGGTCTCTACCAACAAGAAGATTAGGGTCGTAGGTTGGAGCGGCTACCATAGATAAAATTTCGCCCGTTGCGGGTTCTATCGCTATAACGCCACCACGTTTGTTTTGCATTAACAATTCACCATAAGCCTGTAACTGTGCATCAATGGTTATAGTAATGTCTTTTCCTTGTTCGGGTATGGTATCAAATTTACCACCTTTATAAGGGCCTATATTTTTGTTAAATCTATCTTTCTGAATAAATTTTATCCCCTTAACACCTCTTAGTGTTTTTTCATAAGAAGCTTCAATACCTTGTTTTCCTTTTAAATCGCCCATTTTGTAATATGGGTCTCGTCTTATATCGCCATTGTTAACTTCTCCAATATCGCCTAATACATTTGCGCCAATAGTGGTTTCGTAGTCTCTTAAAGAACGCTTTTGGATATAAAAGCCTTGAAATTTTCGCATTTTTTCTTGAAGAACAGCATAGTCTTCCTTTGAAAGGTGCGATACAAAAACCGAAGGTAATCGAGGAGAATAATGTCTAGCTTTCTCGTATTTTTTTATAAACTGTGATTTGTCAATTTTCAACAATTCACAAAATTCTAGGGTGTCTAATGGTTCAACTTCACGAGGAATAACCATAACATCATAAGAGGGTTGGTTAGCCACTAACAGCTCGCCATTTCTGTCATATACAAAACCACGTTTAGGGTAATCGTAAACCTTTCTTATGGCATTATCTTCATACAAATCATGCCCGCTAGAATTATATATTTGAAGGTAAAACAACCTTGCAATAAATAATAAGCCAACAGCAATTATGGTAATGAAGAGTAAAAATTGTCTCATTTAGTTTTTCTACTAAAAATTATAGTTACGATAACACTTAATAAAATAGTGAATATACTTGAGAATAACGTTTTTTGAAGGATTAATAGTATTCTAGAAACACTAAAAATTTCCAACGAAAATAAAACAATATGATGCAGTACAGTTAACAGCGTAAAATAGGTGAGTTTGGAGCCGAATTCTACTGTGTTAAATTTAATACTTTGGTGCTCGTAAATCATCCCGAAAGACGATTTTAAAATTACAGGTCTCGCGTATGCAATAAATACACAAGCACCGGCATGTATGCCGCCTGTGTCTAAAAACATGTCTACGGTTAAACCTAATAAAAAACTTAATAAAATTAATACAACCCGGTTGTTTTTAACAGGAAATAAGGCAATAAATAGGATGTAGATATACGGATTTATATACCCCAAAAAGTTTATATGATTCAGTATTAAAACCTGTACAAATACTAATACTAAAAAGCGGACGGTATGTATAGAGAAAATACTATTCATTAGTTACCTAGTAGATTAGAGATTTCTTCTTTATTAGCGTTTTCTATAATGTACACATGCTCAATACTAGTCATGTCATTAAACAACCTAACGTTAATTTCGTAATAATTCTCAGCTTGGTCTAGCTTAAAACTTTCAATGGTTCCTACAGGAACGCCTTTAGGAAATATGGAGGACTGCCCAGAAGTTATAATAGTATCTCCAGCTTTTACTTTGGCTATTTTGGGTATATCGATAAGTTGTGTGAATTTAGAATCTTTACCATCCCAAATTAGCGACCCTAAATGATTTGTTTTTTTTAACTGCGCACTAATGCTGCTTGTACCATTTAAAATAGAGATAACGGTAGCGTAGTTGCCACTAGTTTTATCAATAATACCAACAATTCCTTTGGATGAGATTACACCAAAATCTTGTTGAATGCTATCATTTATCCCTTTGTTTATAGTTAAAACATTGTTGTTTAACGAATAGCTGTTTTTTATAATATTTGCGCTGTAAAATCTATAATCCTCGCTAAATGTAAGGCTGTCAATAAATATTGAATCGGCGTTATTGTTAACGTTTAAAAGTAGTTTTCTAAGCCTTTTGTTTTCGGCGGCAAGTAATTCGTTTTGGGTTTTTAAGTTAAAATAGCCTGTAACGTTATTAGCCGAATTATAAACACCTCCGGTTAAAAAATTAGCCGAATTAATAAACTTACTTTTATGGTAGGAGTGCGATTGTATTGTGAATAAAAGCGAAATGCCAAACAGCAACAAGAACAACAAAAAGTTTTTGTTTCTTATTATAAAATTAATAATTTGTTGCATGGGGCTGCCTCTTTTAAGCTATTACTTTATCAATACACTTTTGTATTTAGGTAAATTTTTAAGTGTAATACCAGTACCTCTTACAACGGCGCGTAAAGGATCTTCCGCAATGTAAACCGGTAAATCTGTTTTTTGCGATAAACGCTTATCTAAACCACGTAACATAGAGCCACCACCCGCTAAGTAAATACCTGTGTTATAAATATCGGCAGCCAATTCTGGAGGCGTTTGCGATAAGGTTTCCATAACCGCATCTTCAATACGAAGTATAGATTTATCTAAAGCCTTAGCAATTTCTCTGTACGATATAGAAACTTGTTTTGGTTTTCCTGTTAACAAATCACGACCTTGAACACTCATGTCTTCTGGAGGTAATTCTAAATCTTCAGTAGCAGCACCAATTTGAATTTTTATTTTTTCGGCAGTACGCTCACCCACATAAAGATTGTGTTGTGTACGCATGTAATAAACAATATCGTTCGTAAAAACATCACCTGCAATTTTTACAGATTTATCGCAAACAATACCACCCAAAGCAATAACAGCAATTTCGGTAGTACCACCACCTATATCAACAACCATATTACCTTTTGGTTGCATAATATCCACACCAATACCAATAGCCGCAGCCATAGGTTCGTGTATTAAGTAAACTTCCTTGCCATTAACACGTTCTGCACTTTCTTTTACCGCACGCATTTCAACCTCTGTAATTCCAGAAGGAATACAAATAACCATACGTAAAGCAGGAGTAAAAAACTTCTTTTTTAAAGCCGGTATGTTTTTAATAAACATACTTATCATCTGCTCCGAGGCATCAAAATCTGCAATTACACCATCCTTAAGCGGTCTAATTGTTTTAATATTTTCATGGGTTTTGCCTTGCATTAAACTCGCTTCTTGGCCAACGGCAATAATTTTACCAGAAATCCTGTCGCGGGCTACTATAGAGGGTGCGTCAACAACAACCTTGTCGTTATGAATAATAAGTGTGTTTGCAGTACCTAAATCTATTGCAATTTCTTCAGTTAAGAAATCAAAAAATCCCATGTGCTATTAAATATTTTATATGGTTTAAAAACGAATCCCGTAAATGTAATAAAAGTTACTAAATATATGACTTTTAACCGGTTCAAATTCTTGTCAAAATAATGTCACTGTTTGTTATACGTTATTCATCGGTTTTTAGACTATTGTTTTAAAATTATGGCGTTACCTAAAAAGGTCGGGCTTTCACTACTCAATCTTTTTGTTTTTTTTTAAGGAAAAACAAAAAGGATTTCAAACATACCGTTCAATCCCTAACGCGCTCCGGTGTGCTAAAAACTTAAAACTTATTAAAAATTCAACACGTCAAGGAGCAACATTAATTTTGTATTAGTGTTTAAAATGACGTGTACCTGTCATTACCATAGCAACCCCATTATCGTTACAATAATCAATACTTAATTGATCTTTAATAGAACCACCTGGCTGAATTACCGCATTAACACCTGCATTTTTAGCAATTTCAACACAATCCGGAAACGGGAAAAAAGCATCACTTGCCATTACAGCTCCGTTTAAATCAAATTTAAAAGTTCCTGCTTTATGTATAGCTTGCTCTAAGGCATCAACACGACTTGTTTGTCCTGTTCCGCTAGCACATAATTGTTTGTTTTTAGCTAAAACAATAGTGTTAGATTTTGTGTGCTTACAAATTTTAGAAGCAAAAATTAAATCGTCTATTTGGTCTTGTGTAGGTGCCGTATTGGTAACGTTCTTTAAACCTTCAACAGTATCAGTAATGTTATTTCTTTCTTGAAGTAAAACACCGTTTAAACAGCTTCTTACATTCATTTTAGGCATTTCAACGTCATGAATTTCTAATAAAATTCTATTCTTTTTGCCTTTTAGTATCTCTAAAGCATCAGCAGCAAAAGAAGGAGCAATTACAACCTCACAAAATAACTTGTGAATTTCTTCGGCCGTAGCAGCATCAATTTCTTTGTTACTAATTAATACACCACCAAAAGCAGAAACAGGATCGCCAGCTAAGGCATCAACATAAGCTTGGTGTAAGGTGTCGCGTTGTGCTAAACCACATGCGTTGTTGTGTTTTAAAATGGCAAATGTAGGTGCATCATTTTTAAACTCTAACATTAAGTTAACCGCCGCATCAACATCTAATAGGTTGTTGTAACTTAATTCTTTACCGTGAAGTTTTGTAAATAACTCATCAAAATTCCCAAAAAAGAATCCTTTTTGGTGTGGGTTTTCGCCATAACGTAACACTTTACCTTTAGTTTCGCTAATTTTTAACGCAGCTTCCTCATGGTTTTGGTTAAAGTAGTTAAAAATAGCTGTGTCGTAATGCGACGATACGTTAAACGCTTTACCAGCAAAACGTTTTCTGTTTTCTTCAGAAATTGAACCATTATTTTCGGAAATCAATTCTAAAAACTCTGCATAATCATCAACAGAAGATACACATATAACATCGGCAAAATTCTTAGCTGCCGCTCGTATTAAAGAAATACCTCCAATATCAATTTTTTCAATAATATCTTGTTGGCTAGCTCCAGATGCTACAGTTTTTTCAAACGGATATAAATCGACAATAACCACATCAATTTGCGGAATTTCATATTCTGCTAATTCGGCAACATCACCATCGTGGTTTTGTCTGTTTAAAATTCCTCCAAAAACTTTTGGGTGTAAAGTTTTTACACGACCACCTAAAATAGAAGGGTAAGATGTTACATCTTCCACCGGAACAACTTTTATACCTAAATCGTTAATAAATTTTTCTGTACCACCTGTAGAATAAATGGTTACCCCTTGTTTATCAAGCTCTTTTACAATAGGCTCTAAACCATCTTTACTAAATACAGATATTAATGCCGACTTAATAGTTTTTTCGTTGCTCATTGGTACTTTTTTAAAGTTTTAGAATGAAATTTTGTTATTTAATAGCGTTTTTTGCTAAAGTTTGTAATTATTCGCAAAAGTAGGTATTTCATTCAATAAAATAAGCGCCTAATTCTTAAAAAAGACGCCCTTTTTTTAACGAAATCGCGAAGTTGTTAACAAGGAAATGAAAATTTAAAAATTGAAGTCTTTATAGCCTTTAATCTTTATGTTTTTTAAGCAGGGAGTTTTAATAAAGTATCTCTGCTATTTTTTTATTTACAAATTCTAAAAAGCGTTCATCTTTTTCTGTAAACGGATCTATGGTATTCGAGTCGATATCAATCTGTCCAATATTTTCGCCATTCACAAAAATAGGCACAACAATTTCAGATTTTACGGTTATACTACAAGCAATATAATTGTCTTGAGCCGCTACATCTGGTACCACAAAGTTTTGATTACTAACAGCCACCTGACCGCAAATGCCTTTGCCAAAAGGAATAACCGTATGGTCTGTTGGTGCGCCAACATATGGGCCTAAGTGTAATTCTTCTTTAGTGCCGTTTCTAAAGTAAAAACCAACCCAATTGTAATACTCCACATGCTTTTCAAGTAATTCGCAAATAGCTAAAAGGCGTTCGTCCACCGTTTTTTCAGAATTGGCTACTATGGTTTCTATTTGTGGTTTTAATTTTTCTAAAGACATAACTGTTAAAGTTTTTGGTAAAAGTATTTAAAAAGGTGTAATTTCGATATTCAGTTTTAAAATTTATTTTTGAAGGCACTTTTTGTAAAATACAAGTCGGTAATAAAATTTATCCTTACGTTTTTGTTGGTTTATACCGTATTATCGGTAGGCTATAAGCTGTATTTACAGTTTTCGGACGGGTCTAAATTTTATCCAGATTATTTCACGCATTTAGTAGCGGTGCAAACCGAAAACGTATTAAACAATTTGGGTTATCCTACGCAAGTACTGCCGCATCCAGATGAGCCATCCATGAAAGTGTTATTAAATGGAAAGTACTTAGCAAGAATTATAGAAGGTTGTAATGGTTTTAGTGTAATAATCTTATTTATATCGTTTGTTGTTGCCTTTTCCGGAAAGCTAAAAACAACGCTATTTTACATCCTTTCGGGTAGCGTTTTATTATATGTTGTTAATTTATTACGTATTGTAGTTTTAACCATTGGTTTGTATTATTATCCCGAATATAAAGATGTCTTGCACGCTGTGGTTTTTCCTGGTATAATTTACGGTATGGTGTTTTTATTGTGGGTTTTTTGGGTAAACCGCTTTTCTAAATTAAATAAAAAGGATGCATAAAGTTATAACAACCATATTGGTTTTAGTGTTTGTTGTCCTGTTGGTTTTAATACGGTTTTACGAAGGTGTATTGTTTTACGATCCGTATTTAACTTTTTTTCAAAATGACTATTTGTATATTGATAGTCCGCGACGCGAAATAGCAAAATTAGTTGGTTTTACAACGTTGCGCTATGCTTTAAACACAGTAATTTCATTGGCTATTTTGTTTGTTGTTTTTAAAGATAAAAGCATTATAAAATTTTCTGCTTTAATTTATGTTATAGCCTTTTTAGTGCTTATGGTGTTTTATCTTTATTTTGTAGTTAACCCAAGGCAGGAAGATTATTATTTGTTTTTTAATATCCGTAGGTTTTTAATTCAGCCAATTCTTTTAATTCTGCTATTGCCAGCGTTTTATTATCACAAAATTAAAAACTGAATCTTCCTAGTACTTTCTAAAACCGAAGTGTTAATCATTTTATAAATGGGCTGTAGAGTCTCGAATTTTTCGTAATTTTGCAGCGTGATAAAAGTACTATTACATAAAAGTTTTTCGGCCTTAATGGCATTACTCGTATTGTTTTCGACGGTATCTTTTACCATCGAGAAACATTTTTGTGGTGATGTTTTAGTAGATGTATCTATGTTTGCTGATGCCGAAAAGTGCGAAATGGAAGCTTTAGAAGTGCTTTTAAAGAAAACATGTTGTAAAGACGAGATTGATGTTTTTAAAGGACAAGATGAATTAACAGTATCTACCTTTGAAGATTTAGACTTTGAAAAACAGCAATTTCTTGCAGCTTTTACATACAGTTATATAGATTGTTTTGCGAGTTTACCAAAACAAACTATTCCTCATAAAGATTATTCTCCACCTAATTTGGTCACCGATATTCAGGTTCTAGACCAAGTTTTCATTATTTGATTTATAGATTTTTTTAAGCCTCATAAGTAAGGGGTTTTAAGGTTTTCGCTGTCGCGGAAATATAAAACGATTTATTAATTCAAATAAATTTCAAAATGAAACATACATATACAGTTACAGGTATGACCTGTAATGGATGCAGAACCTCTGTTGAAAGCAAATTAAATGCGATTGATGGTGTTACAAAAGCATCAGTAGATTTAGAAACCACTGAAGCCGTTATTGAAATGAATAAGCATATTGCTTTAAAGAAAATTCAAAACGCCTTACCTGAAAAATATACTATACTAGAAAAAAAAGCGTCTAATGTTTTCAATACGGCTTCAACACAGGTAGAAGCAGAAAAATCAGAATTAAAACAACTCTTTCCTTTGTTTTTAATATTTGGTTATATTATTGTGGCTTCCGTTTTACTAAACTACAAGCCTTGGGATGCAAGTGGTTTTATGCTCGATTTTATGGGCTTATTCTATATTGTGTTTAGTTTTTTCAAACTCCTCGATTTAAAAGGTTTTCCAGAATCATTTAAAATGTACGATCCGCTAGCTAAAGCAATTCCTGCTTATGGTTGGGTTTATCCTTTTATAGAATTGGGGCTTGGTGTTATGTTTTTAATGCGCATCGAAATTTTATTTGCATTAATAATTACTTTAGTTGTTTTAGGAATTACCACTATTGGAGTAACAAAAACATTGCTAGATAAAAAGTCTATACAATGTGCCTGCTTAGGAACGGCATTGAAACTCCCTATGACTAAAGCTACTTTTATTGAAAACAGCATTATGATTGTAATGGCTGTGATTATGTTATTATCGAATTAATATAAAACGGTGTTAGCCTTTGCGTTAGGGATTGAACGGCATGTTTAAGCTCCCGACCTAAGGAGGAGCGAGTAGTGAAAGCCCGACCCCTTGTGGGTAACGCCCAAATTAAATTTATTAAGAATGAAAAAAATTATATATATAGTTGTAATGCTCCCGGTTTTGCTGTTTTCGCAAGATAATATAACAGGAAAAATACTTGATGCTTACGATAAAACCAGAGAAATAGGGTTGGCAGGAGCTAACGTTTATTGGCAAGGTACAGAAGTTGGAACGGTAACCGATATTGATGGTAATTTTTCGCTATCGTACAAGCCAGAATACCGGAAGCTTATTATAAGTTACGTTGGTTTTAAAACAGATACATTAACTGTTAATGCGCCTAAAAAAATTAAGCATTGGTTGCAACCTAGCGATAATTTAGATGCCGTTATGGTAAAATCTAGAAAGCAAACCACCGCGAAATCGTATTATAAATCGGCTAATGTTATTAATGTGAGTAGTGCAGAGTTGTTAAAGGCGGCTTGTTGTAATCTTTCGGAGAGTTTTGAAACAAACCCTTCTATAGACGTTAATTTTGCCGATGCTATGACGGGAACACGACAAATTAAAATGCTAGGGTTAACGACCCCTTATATTTTAATTGCCACCGAAAATATCCCGTCTATTCGTGGGGCATCGCAAGCCTATGGTTTAAGTTTTATTCCTGGAACTTGGGTGGAAAGTATTCAAATTACCAAAGGTGCCGGTAGTGTTGTTAATGGGTTTGAAAGTATTGCTGGCCAAATTAATGCCGAATTGGTTAAACCATCTACCGACGATAAATTGTTTGTTAACTTATACGGCGCATCTAGCGAGCGGTTGGAGCTTAATACACACATAAACACTAAGGTGAGCGATAAATGGCATACGGGTTTGTATATTCATGGTAATACACATAATGGTGAGCATGATGTTAATGATGATGGCTTTTTGGATATGCCAAAATTTAATCAAATTAACCTGATGAATCGTTGGCAATATACCGATACAGAAAAGGGTTTTGTAAGCTTTGTTAATTTGAAGTTTTTAAATGATGAAAAGCAAATGGGCGAGTTGGATTTTAATCCAGATACCGATAAGCTAACAACCAATAATTGGGGTGGCGAAATTAATACGAAACGTTATGAGATTTCTACTAAGTTTGGTTATGTTAACCCGGAAATTCCGTGGCAAAGTCTTGGGGTGCAAACGGCTTATAGTAGCCATAAACAAGAATCGTATTTTGGTTTAAATACTTATGATATTACACATAACAGTTTGTATGCAAATGCTATTTATAACTCTATAATTAGCGATTCTAGACATAAAATAAAAACAGGAATTAGCTATACTTACGATCATTACGACGAGTTTGTAAATGCGGGGGCGTTAGATGCAGATTTTGAAAGAACCGAAAACTCGGTAGGTGCGTTTTTTGAGTATAGTTTTGATAATTTAGAGCTGTTTAATCTTACTGCAGGTGTGCGAGTGGATCATCATAATTTGTTAGGTGAATTTATAACACCACGAGTTCATGCACGTTATTCGCCGTGGAGTAAATCGGCCTTTAGAGCATCGTTTGGTAGAGGGAAACGAAGTGCTAATATTTTTACCGAAAACCAACAAATGTTCTCTACATCTAGACAAATTAATATACTAGATACTGGAGGAAGTGTGTATGGTTTAGACCCTGAAATTGCATGGAATTATGGCGTATCTTATTTACAAGGTTTTAATCTTTTTGGCAGGAAAGCAGATATAACTTTAGATTATTATAAAACCGATTTTAAAAATCAAATTGTAGTAGATTGGGAAACCCCTACCGAGATAAATTTTTATAATTTAGACGGAAAAAGTTTTGCAAATAGTTTTCAGGCCGAATTGAATTATAATGTTTTTGAGCATGTAGATTTGCGAATGGCTTATAAATTTTATGATGTAAAAACCGATTATAATTCAGGCAGATTAGAGCGCCCGTTAACATCTAAACATCGATTTTTTACAAATATTGGATACGAGACCGAACATAACGAAACAAAACTCGATTTCTGGAAGTTTGATGCCACCTTTAATTGGTTAAGTGACCAACGTTATGCCAATACAAGTGCGAATCCTACCCAGTATCAATTGCCCGAGCGAACACCAACGGTTGCAACTTTAAATGCGCAAATAACCAAGGTGTTTTCTCCAAAATTTGAAGTATATTTAGGAGGTGAGAATATTACAAATTTAAGACAGTCTAATCCTATTTTAGGTGCAGAAGACCCTTTTGGTGCGAATTTTGATTCTACCTTTGTATATGGCCCCATTTTTGGAAGCATGTATTATGCAGGCTTGCGATTTAAACTTCGTTAGAAAAATAGAAGTTTAAATTAATAACTAGAAAATTAATTAAGAAGACCTCTAACGAGGATATTAAAAATATTAAATAATTAAAACATGAAAAAACTATTAGTAATAGCTTTAATGCTAACCGGAACATTAACATTCGCACAAAACAAAAATGCCAAAGCATCAATAGAGGTGGATGGTATTTGTGGTATGTGTAAAGCACGTATTGAAAAGGCATGTTTAAATACAAAAGGCGTAAAGTTTGCAGATTGGAGTATAGACACCCATGAGTTGAAATTAATTTTCGACGACCGTAAAACAAGCGTTGCTACAATAGAAAAGCAAGTGCTTGCTGCTGGACACGACACTAAAGTATTAAAGGCAACAGATGAAGCTTATGCTACTGTGCACCCTTGTTGTAAATATCGTGA
The DNA here is from genome assembly GCF_014202225.1 of Algibacter amylolyticus. Lineage (GTDB taxonomy): Bacteria > Bacteroidota > Bacteroidia > Flavobacteriales > Flavobacteriaceae > Algibacter_B > Algibacter_B amylolyticus. Next base: position 139,083 of record NZ_JACHGE010000004.1, on the reverse strand, counting down.
TGAGGCGGTAATTGACGACCATGCACCAAAAAAAGAAGAAGAGCATAAGCATGAAGAAGGTGACGACCATAATCATAACCACTAGAGTATAACCTTTATGCCTAAAGCGCAATATCGTATTTATGTGATAGAATTATCCAAACGGGTGTATACTGAAAATGCTAAGTTTCGTGCAGCAAATCCGCAATTTAATGGCGTATTAGAATGTTTGTATGTAGGTATGACAAGTAAAACGCCTAAAGAAAGATTCATCCAACATAAAACAGGGTATAGAAATAAGAAAGGCTATAAGTTGTCGTCCAATATTGTACAGAAATATGGATCGTATTTAAGACCTAGTTTGTACAATCATATCGATCCTATAAGTTCTAGAGCCGAAGCTTTAAAAATGGAAGAAGCATTAGCTTTAGAGTTGCGTAGAAAACGTTATGCGGTTTGGTTTAATTAAAAATTGAAATATATAAAATAAAAAAGCCTTTGATGAAAATCAAAGGCTTTTAAGTTTATAAATTGACAGGAGTCAATGTGTATGGGTATTCACCATTACATCATTCCTGGCATTCCGCCACCGCCCATTGGAGGCATAGCAGGAGCATCTTCTTTAATATCTATTAAAGCACACTCTGTTGTTAGAATCATTCCAGCTACCGAAGCTGCATTTTCTAAAGCAATGCGAGTTACTTTTTTAGGATCGATAATACCAGCTTTTAGCATATCAACATATTGTTCAGATTTAGCATCGTAACCAAAATCTTTTTTACCTTCTAATACTTTATTGATAACTACAGAACCTTCGCCTCCAGCATTTTCAACAATAGTTCTTAAAGGAGCTTCAACAGCTTTATTTACTATTTGTACACCAGTAGTTTCATCTAAATTATCAGTTGTAATTTTTGCTAAAACAGATTTTGCTCTAACTAAAGCAACACCACCACCAGCAACAATACCTTCTTCTACAGCAGCTCTCGTTGCGTGTAAGGCATCATCAACACGGTCTTTTTTCTCTTTCATTTCAACTTCACTTGCAGCACCTACATAAAGTACAGCAACACCTCCAGCTAATTTAGCTAAACGCTCTTGTAGTTTTTCTTTATCGTAATCTGAAGTTGTAGTTTCAATTTGAGATTTAATTTGGTTTACTCTAGCTTTAATATCTCCAGCTTTTCCAGCACCATTAACAATAGTTGTATTGTCTTTGTCTACAGTTACTGTTTCAGCAGTACCCAACATGCTTAAATCTGCATTTTCAAGAGTAAATCCTCTTTCTTCAGAAATTACAGTTCCACCAGTTAATATAGCGATGTCTTCAAGCATTGCTTTACGTCTGTCTCCAAATCCTGGAGCTTTAACAGCTGCAATTTTTAAACCACCTCTTAATTTGTTTACTACTAAAGTAGCTAAGGCTTGTCCGTCTACATCTTCTGCAATGATTAATAAAGGACGACCAGATTGTGCAACTGGTTCTAATATTGGAAGAATTTCTTGTAAGTTAGAAATCTTTTTGTCAAATAATAAAATGTATGGATTTTCTAAATCAGCAATCATTTTATCAGCATCAGTTACAAAGTAAGGAGATAAGTATCCTCTGTCGAATTGCATACCTTCAACTACGTCAACATAAGTTTCCATACCTTTAGCTTCCTCAACAGTAATAACACCTTCTTTACCAACTTTACCAAAAGCTTGAGCGATTAACTCTCCAATAGTATCGTCGTTATTTGCAGAAATAGCAGCAACTTGTTTTATTTTTTCAGAAGAATTACCAACTTTTTGAGCTTGCTTTTCAAGATCTTTAACAATGGCTTCAACAGCTTTATCTATACCACGTTTTAAATCCATTGGGTTAGCACCAGAAGCTACGTTTTTTAAACCTTCTTTTACAATAGCTTGCGCTAATACAGTAGCAGTAGTAGTACCATCACCAGCTAAATCGTTAGTTTTAGAAGCTACTTCTTTTACCATTTGAGCACCCATGTTTTCGTGCTCGTCTGCCAATTCAATTTCTTTTGCTACAGATACACCATCTTTAGTTACAGAAGGAGCACCAAAGCTTTTAGAAATAATTACGTTACGTCCTTTAGGACCTAATGTTACTTTTACTGCATTGGCTAATGCATCTACACCACGTTTTAAACCGTCGCGTGCTTCAATATCAAATTTTATGTTTTTTGCCATAATGAAAATTTTTTAAAATTTTTAAATCTCAATTGTCATACTTTAAAAATGCCAAAATTGGAATTAGAAAGTTTTATTGAGAATTTTTGGAATTTTGTTTTTTTATTTTTTTGGAATTTGCAATTAGATAATTGCCAGTATATCACTCTCACGCATGATTAAATAATCGCTACCTTCAAGTTTAAGTTCTGTTCCTGCGTATTTTCCATATAAAACGGTGTCTCCAACTTTAACTGTAATAGGCTCATCTTTTGTTCCTGGGCCAGCAGCAACTACAGTTCCTTTTTGTGGTTTCTCTTTTGCATTATCTGGAATAATAATTCCTGAAGCTGTTTTGGTTTCGGCTGCAGCAGGTTCAATAAGAACACGATCTGCTAAGGGTTTAATGTTTAATGCCATTTTTATATAGTTTTTTATAATTTATATTAATGATTAAGTAAGGTGCTAAAAATGTGCCATTACTTGTTAACTGACAAACTTGCAGAAACAAAAAATGCCAACTCTATAAGTTGGCATTTAATTGTTTGTTTTTATGCTAATTACTCTGCTGCCGAATCCTCTGGAGTTGCAGTCGTTGTGTCATTTGTTGTTGGTACAGCTGGTAAAGGTTGTGTGCTTTGTGCATCGGTATCTAAAGCTTTAGATTCTATACCTGCATTCCCTCTATCAATTGCAATGTTTGAAACTAGTATTAATACTAATAACAAAGTTGCTAATGTCCATGTACTTTTATCTAAAAAGTCGGTTGTCTTTTTTACACCACCTAATTGTTGTGTACCGCCACCACCAAAAGATGATGATAATCCGCCACCTTTAGGGTTTTGAACCATAATTACAACGATTAGCAAAAATGCTACAACTACTATAAGGACTAAAAATATTGTAAACGTACTCATTATTCTCTATTGTTTTGTTCTTGTATGTGCTCTACAGCTTTAATTTGGTTTGCAAAGAAACTACTTTTTTCTGGATATTTCAAACTTAAAATTTTATAAGATTGAATTGCTTTTTTGTAGTTTTTTTGTTCAACATAAATACGTGCTAAAGTCTCGGTCATTAAAGCCTCTGGCTGTATCATTTGTGCATTTGCCAAATTCCCTTTGGAAGGTGCCGTTTTATCAGGGCTTATTTTTGGGTTTTTGGCAATAAATTTATCGATAAGTTGAAACTTTTCAGCTTTTGCTAATCCTTTTGAAGGTTTAACTTCTACAGGTCTTTCTTCTTGTGTGTTCGTTTCTTTTTCTTGCTCGCGTTCTATAGGTTTAAATTGAGATAACTTTAACCACTCATTAAAGGAATGTGTTTCTTTTTTGTCAAATTGAAGCGGTTGACCAAGGTTCAATAAGTCTTCGGGTGTTGCTTCTTGAGTTTTGTTTTCCTTGGTGGCATTTTCAATATCTTTTGATTCATCTGGTTTAAAACCCGTGAATTTTTTAGGTCTATATTCTTTAGGTTCGAATAAAGCAGGGTCTAAAACACCATCGGTATCTTTAATTTGTTGTTTTAAAATATCGTCAATAGTAACGTTTCGGTTAACCGAAATGTCTTCAACATTTACAGGGATGCCTTTTAAGTTTTCAGTATTCTTTTTAATGGCCTTAGAGATTTCATTTTGAATGAAAGCTTCAGATGTTATATAATCGAATAAAATACTACGATCGGTTGTGTAAGCTGCCGTGGTTTTAAGTTCTTGATTGTATGAAATACTACTTTGGTTTTTTAATCCTTTTAAGTGTATAGCGCGTGCCGCTTGAAAATAGGGGAACCTTTCAATAATAGATTTTACAGCCTCCGTTTGCTCATGAGAAATAACTTGAGGGTGATGTAAAATATATGTAAAATCTGTTTGGTTCATTGGTTATACCTTAATTTATTGCTTTTATGTTATTTATTAATAACTACCATTTTGCTAATGTAGCGTTAAATATATCTTGAGTAATACGCTCAAAAATTTCTTCGTGTGCTGTTGTTTTTACGCTTCCTATTAATTGTGTGCTAGCAGGATAGTCATAGAAAAAAGAAAAGCTTTGTTCTAAATCGTCTTCTTCTTTTTTGGTGTTGAAAAAACGAAGTTTAACGCTAATGGTTAATCTGTTTTGTGCTGCTGTATTTGACGACGTAGCTGTAGTAGGTGAGATTCTATAATCTGTAATTTCACCTTCATAAATTAAATCGCCTCTAGATGGGTTTAAAGTTAAATTGGTTTGATTTAAAATATAATCTTCAAGTTCTATTTTAAATTCGTTTTCTAAACCTGGTTCTACAAGTAACGATGTGTTTTCAAATCGGTTTACCTGAAAAGTTTCTGTACCAGGAGGAATTGATGCTCCAGTAAATGAATATATGCCACAGCTAAAAAAAGTTATGGTTAATAGAAGAATAATGATGTATTTTGTGTGTTTCATTTGTTAAATCGATGTATAACTTGCGTTATTTGTGATTATTAGAGTATTGTTGTAACGATTAACTTTGTTTATTGTTATAAATCGAACTGCTTAATTTTTCGATAAAGTGTACGTTCGCTAATACCTAATTCTTCGGCTGCTAATTTACGTTTTCCGTTGTGACGTTCAAGCGATTTTTTAATTAATTCTAATTCCTTATCGTGTAATGAGAGCGTTTCTTCCTCTTCAATTTCTTCGGCAAAGTAATATTTATCTTGAACAGGTGTTGGAGTATCTTTACTTGAATTATGTTCTGTAATAGCGATGAGGTCGTTGTTTGAGTTAGCTTCTTTAAAATCGATATCCTCATCATCGTTATCGCCATAAATTTTTTGAATCAGGCTTTCGTTATTTTTTTCAACATCTTTTACGTTGCCGTTTTTCATGAGTTCCATAGTCAACTTTTTTAAGTCGTTTAGGTCGGCTTTCATGTCGAAAAGTACTTTGTATAAAATTTCGCGTTCGCTACTAAAATCGCTTTCCGATTTAGATGTTTTAATAACAGCAGGCAGGTTAGTGCCCGACGAAGCAGGTAAATAACCTTGTAATGTTGATGCGCTTACCGTACGGTTTTGTTCTAAAACAGAAAGTTGTTCGGCTATATTACGCAATTGACGAATGTTTCCGCCCCAACGATGTTTTAATAAAACTTGAATAGCATTATCAGTCAGTTTTATTGTTGGCATTTTATATTTTAATGCAAAATCGCTGGCAAATTTCCGGAATAAAATATGAATATCCTCTTGTCGCTCTCTAAGTGGTGGCAAGTTAATGTCTACCGTACTTAATCTGTAATATAAATCTTCACGAAATTTTTCTTTTTCGATAGCTTCAAACATATTTACGTTTGTTGCGGCTACAATACGAACATCTGTTTTTTGAACCTTGCTAGATCCTACTTTTAAAAATTCGCCGTTTTCCAAAACACGTAATAAACGTACTTGAGTTGTTAATGGTAATTCGCCAACTTCATCTAAAAAAATGGAGCCACCATCGGCAACCTCAAAATAGCCTTCGCGAGTTTGTGTTGCTCCTGTAAAGGCTCCTTTTTCGTGCCCAAACAACTCACTGTCTATAGTGCCTTCTGGAATGGCACCACAGTTTACAGCAATGTATTTGTTGTGTTTTCTATGAGATAATTGATGGATTATTTTTGGAATACTTTCTTTTCCAACACCACTTTCTCCAGTAACTAAAACCGAGATATCGGTAGGCGCTACTTGTATGGCCTTTTCGATAGCGCGATTTAGTGCTTGGTTATTACCAATAATTCCAAAACGTTGTTTTATAGCTTGAATTGATTCCATAATAATTACCCATTAAATGGGAATCTTTTTAGTTAATTTTTACTTGCTTTCTTAATAAGCTTTTTAAAATATTTTGTCATTTTAGTTTCGTTTTTATTTGAATCTAAAATGTTTTTATTGTTCATGTCTAATATGTAAATATTTACAATTGGTATTTTGATATGAGTGATTTTACCATTTAGATGTTCTTGTTTTTTATCATAATGTGAATCGTATATAATCAAAGTACCACCTTCGGTATTTATATTTTTTAGGGCTATATTTTTCCATAAGTAGGTTACTCCTAATTTACCTTTTGATGCTTCGTTAAATAGACCAAATTTTTTATTTAATAAATTTATAAGTTTATTAGAATTAAAAGAAAGGTTAGATGCTAGAGTTTTAACTTTTATAGTGTTAGTAATTGCAAGGTAATTGGTGTTAACCGTGTTTAGCTCTAGGTTAACTTGAGCGTAATTAGTTGATAATACAAATGCAAACCCTAAGAATAACACTATACTTTTACTCATACATAATACATTTAAGTGTTTTGTGAGAACCCTACAGCTTCTCCAATAAGCGTTGCACTTGTACAGTTAGTAACTTTTACATTTACAAAATCGCCTACTTTATAATGGCCTTTTGGGAATACACATACAATACTTTCTGAGGTACGACCAGACCATTGCTGATCTGATTTTTTAGATTCCTTTTCAATAAGTACTTCAACTGTTTTACCCAACCATTCTTTGGTTTTAATTTCGCTGTGAATACGCTGCAAGTCTACAATATCTTGTAGTCTACGTTTTTTTGTATCCTCTGGAACATCATCTTTCATATTTCTGCCAGCCATAGTTCCTGGGCGTTCAGAATATTTATACATGTAACCAAAATTATATTTTACGTATTTCATTAAGGAAATAGTATCTTGAAAATCATCTTCAGTTTCGGTTGGGAATCCGACAATCATATCTTGACTGATGGTGCAATTAGGTATGATTTCTCTAATGTTATCAATTAATTCCATATACTCTTCTCGGGTATGTAAGCGATTCATTTCTTTAAGAATACGATTACTTCCACTTTGCACGGGTAAATGAATATGGTTACAGATGTTTTGATATTTAGCCATGGTTTTAACCACATCTAAAGTTAAATCTTGAGGGTTTGATGTTGAAAAACGAATACGCATTTTAGGTTGTGCTTTGGCACAGATTTCTAATAGGTTAGAAAAATTTACCGAAGTTGCTTTTTGCATATCGCTGGCTTTTTCGAAATCTTTTTTAAGGCCGCCACCATACCATAAATAGCTATCTACATTTTGCCCAAGTAGAGTAATGTCTTTGTAACCTCTGCTCCAAAGGTCGTTAACTTCTTCAATAATACTTTGTGGATCTCTACTACGTTCTCTACCGCGAGTAAAAGGTACCACACAAAAAGTACACATATTATCGCAGCCACGAGTAATGGATACAAATGCAGAAACGCCGTTGGTGTTTAAACGCACCGGCGATATATCTCCATAGGTTTCTTCTTTAGATAGGATAACGTTTATAGCATCTCTACCTTCGTCTACCTCGGCAAGAAGGTTTGGTAAATCTTTGTAGGCGTCTGGTCCAACTACTAGGTCTACTATTTTTTCTTCTTCAAGAAATTTAGTTTTTAAGCGTTCGGCCATACAACCTAATACACCAACTTTCATGTTTGGGTTATGGTCGCGTTTTACTGCGTTATATTTTTCAAGGCGTTTACGTACGGTTTGTTCTGCTTTATCGCGAATAGAGCAGGTGTTTACTAGAACCAAATCGGCTTCTTCTAGGTTTTGTGTGGTGTTAAAACCTTGATTAGCCATTATAGATGCAACAATTTCGCTGTCGCTAAAATTCATGGCGCAACCGTAGCTCTCGATAAAAAGTTTACGTTTGTTGCCTTCTTTTTTGTCTATAACTAAAGATTGGCCTTGTTTATTTTCGTCTATTGTCTTTTCCATAGTGTGTCGATATTTCTACCGGGTCAATAAGTATGCAAAGATACAATAAATTTACATTTAGTGACAAAGTGGCAGTTTGATTTTATATCTTATTTTGAACTGTGATTTTTTAAGTTTTGTTGGGTTGTGTTAAGCGGTTTTGAGTAAGCGCGCAAGGGATAGTATTGGATAGCCCACAGCCCGACGAAGAAGGTGCGAGGACTTGCAACCTTTCGACTAAGCTCAAGACAGGCTTTTAGCCCGACCCTTTTGGGTTGCGCTATAAAAAAACTTATATTATATACGCAACCTTTTTATGTTTTTACATCTTTATTAAAAACACCTTGTTTATGAAATTTAAGTACCTTTTACTATTATCTCTGCTTGTTTCTGTTTGGTCTTGTGATAATAATGACGACGACGATTATGAGTTTGTACAAGTTGCAACGCCGCAATTAATGAGTAAGACTGCTTTTAGGAGCGCCGTAAAAATTGATGCGCCTAAAAGTATTGAGGCGGTTGGTAAAATTTATGTGTATCGAAATTATATTTTTATTGGCGATGTAGATAATGGAATTCATATTATTGATAACTCAAACCCCGAGTTACCTGAAGCTATAAAATTTATTAAAATCCCTGGTAACGAGGATATCTCGGTTAAGGATGGGTTTTTATATGCCGATAGTGCAACCGATTTGGTTGTTTTTGATATTAGGGATATTAATAATGTTGAGTTTGTTGAACGGTTGGAAGATGTGTTTAATGTTTATGATTACGCTGTTCCTGTTGAAGCTCAAGTTGTAGATTATGGTAAGTTTGATTATAATGAAGATATAATTGTAGGATGGACTTTGGCCACCGAGCGTCGTAAAAAAAACACAGATGTTATGTTTTTTGATGGCGATGTGTTAGCTTCTAATGTGGAGTCTGTAACGGGTGTAGGTGGTTCCTTAGCGCGTTTTCAAATTGTAAATAAGTACTTGTATGCGGTTGGTAATTATGAAATGTCTATTTTTAATATTCAGAATTTAAAAGAACCAGTCCTTGAAAATACCACGTATGCGGGATGGAATATAGAAACTATGTTTCAGGCCGATGGGTATTTGTATTTAGGTAGTACGAATGGTATGTATATTTATAGTTTGGATAACCCGAATTTGCCTGAGTATGTTTCGGAGTTTACGCATTGGGAAGGTTGCGATCCGGTTGTTGTAGATGGCGACTATGCTTATGTAACGCTACGTGGCGGTAATGCTTGTGGACAACTGGAAAGTGTGCTAGAGGTTATCGATATTAGCGATAAAACAACACCTACATTAGCGCAACGCTATACCTTAGAGAACCCTTATGGTTTGGGAGTAAAGGAAAATATGCTTTATGTGTGCGATGGTACGGCGGGTTTAAAACTATTTAATAGAGAAAGCCCTAAAGATTTGGTGTTGGTAAAAACTTTAAAAAATGTACAGGCTAAAGATGTTATTCCTTTGGAAGAAAGCTTGCTAATGATTGGCGATAACACACTCTATCAATATGAATATAAAGAAAACGATGTTAATTTAATTAGCGCTTTCAAACTAAACTAAGCTAAATAAATGTTGTTTCAAATCTGCTTACGGGCAGATTTTTTTATGTATAATTGCAACTTGTTTGTAAGTTAATATACTTACAGTTTTTCTAACCAAATTATTATAGTATGAATGTTATTGATACGCTTTTAGGTAAAATTGAACAGGCTAAAGATCTAGATTTTGGGATTATTTTTAGTGAATCTATCGAGTTATTTAAAAAAACGTGGTTACAAGGGTTTTTAATGCTTTTGTTTACCATGTTAATTATGTTGCCTTTAATTATTGTGTTTTATATACCATTAATAGGTATGGTTATAGCACAGCAAGAAAACGGTTATGCAGATAGCAGTGGCATGGAAGGTTTCTTTGCCGGTATGTCTGCCTTATACATATTGTTTATTATAGTTGCAGTACTTGTTTTAGGCTCTGTAACGTTTGCTATTAATGCTGGTTTTTACAGAATAATGAGAAAACTTGATAATAACGAGCAAGTGGTAACTCCAGATTTTTTCTATTTTGTTAAGAAGCAATATTTAGGGAAAACGTTTATGATTACGCTTGCTACAATAGGAATTGCTATACCATCGGCGTTACTTTGTTATATACCTTTATTATATGCCATGGTGCCATTATCATTTTTTGCAGTGTTTTTTGCTTTTAATCCAGATTTAACGGTAGGCGAAATTATAAAGGCAAGTTTTAAATTAGGAACAAAAAAATGGCTTATTTCATTTGGTTTAATAATTGTTTCGGCATTGTTAGCTAACATAGTAGGGTATTTATTATGTGGTGTTGGGTTGTTGTTTACAACCGCTTTTACTTATCATCCTGTATATTTGATTTATAAAAATGTAATAGGATTTGATGAGCATAGTGCTATTGATGAAATAGGAACTACAACAATAGAATAAAAAAAATAAATTTGTTTATAGGAAAAAGCCTGATTTTACTATGTTTAAATCAGGTTTTTTTGTTTCGATAATACACAGTTAATCCATAAAATGCTACAGGTAAACTTTTTTTGATATACATTTGTAGCTTCAAAAAATGAAGTATGGCGAAGAATTTAGTGATAGTGGAGTCACCTGCAAAGGCAAAAACCATTGAAAAATTTTTAGGAAAAGATTTTAAAGTAGAATCTAGTTTCGGGCATATTGCCGATTTACCTTCCAAGGAATTAGGGGTTGATGTTGATGGTGATTTTAAACCCAAATACGAAGTTTCTAAAGATAAAAAAGCAGTTGTTAAAAAACTGAAGGACTTAGCTAAAAAAGCCGACATGGTTTGGTTAGCAAGTGATGAGGATCGCGAGGGTGAGGCTATTGCGTGGCATTTAGCCGAAACTTTAAAACTGGATAAAGACAAGACGAAACGTATTGTTTTTCATGAAATTACTAAAGGAGCTATTTTAAAAGCTATTGAAAACCCAAGAAGTATTGATTACGATTTGGTAGATGCACAACAAGCGCGTCGTGTTTTAGATAGAATAGTAGGTTACGAGTTATCGCCAGTACTTTGGAGAAAAGTAAAAGGTGGTTTATCTGCAGGTCGTGTACAATCTGTATCTGTGAGATTAATTGTTGAAAAGGAACGTGACATTCAAGGGTTTACTCCAGAAGGTTCATATAGAATAGATGCAGAATTTTCTAATGAAGATGGGCAAACGTTTAAAGCTAAGCTTCCAAAGAATTTTTCTACGAAAGCCGAAGCTAAAAAATTCTTAGAGCAAAACGCTTCAGCCGATTTTAAGGTTGCCGATTTAACTAAAAAACCAGCAAAAAAATCGCCTGCTGCACCGTTTACAACGTCAACGTTACAACAGGAAGCGTCAAGAAAGTTATATTTTTCAGTAAGTAAAACCATGACCATGGCGCAACGCCTATACGAAGCCGGTTTAATTACTTATATGAGAACGGATAGTGTAAATCTATCAGACGAAGCTAAAAAAGGAGCCGAAGCAGAAATTATTAATGCTTATGGCGATTCTTATAGTAAACCAAGAAATTATAAAGGTAAAGCTAAAGGTGCTCAAGAGGCGCATGAGGCTATCCGTCCAACCAATTTTGCAACGCACTCTGTAAATATAGATAGAGATCAAGCGCGTTTATACGATTTAATCTGGAAACGTGCCATTGCCTCTCAAATGAGTGAGGCCGAATTGGAAAGAACTAATGTTAAAATTAGTGCTTCAACGCATAAAGAAACATTTACAGCCAATGGAGAAGTAATTACTTTCGATGGCTTTTTAAAAGTGTATTTAGAAGGTACCGATGATGAAGATGTAGAGCAAGATGGTATGCTTCCAGCAATGAAAACTAACGAGACATTGCTTAATAATTATATATCGGCAACAGAGCGTTATACGCGTCCGCCAGCAAGATATACCGAGGCTTCTTTAGTTAAAAAGCTAGAAGAGTTAGGTATTGGTCGTCCGTCTACTTACGCACCAACTATTTCGACTATTCAAAACAGAAATTATGTTGAAAAAGGTACTGTTGAAGGTGTTGAGAGAAGTTACGCTCAGCTTACTTTGCAAGAGGGAACTGTTAAAGATGTGACTTTAAGCGAAAAAGTAGGGTCAGATAAAGGGAAGTTGGTGCCAACTGATATTGGAATAATTGTAACCGACTTTTTGGTAAATCATTTTGACGCTATTTTAGATTATAATTTTACTGCTAAGGTAGAAGCCGATTTTGATGAAATAGCCGAAGGAAATGTAGATTGGACAGAAATGATGAAGTCTTTTTACAAGGAGTTTCATCCTGTTGTTGAGGATGTTAAGGAAAATGCCGATAGAGAATCTGGAGAACGTATTTTAGGAGAAGATCCTAAAACGGGAAAACGTGTAAGTGTGCGTTTAGGTAAGTTCGGTCCAATGGTACAAATAGGTACTGTTGATGATGAGGAGAAACCGCAATTTGCTAGTTTAAGTCCAGACCAACAGCTAAATACAATTACCTATGAAGAAGCTATGGATTTGTTCCAGCTTCCTAAAACTCTAGGTAAATTTGAAGATGAGGAAGTTACCGTTAATAATGGACGTTTTGGACCTTATGTAAAGTTTGGAGAAGCTTATGTATCGCTTCCTAGAGGTACAGATCCTTTAAGTGTAGAGTTAGACGATGCTATTGTTTTAATTAAAGAAAAGCAAAAAGCAGATGCTCCAATTTACATGTACAAAGATTTACCAGTACAAAAAGGAAAAGGACGTTTTGGACCATTTATAAAATGGAACAATATGTTTATTAACGTAAACAAAAAATACGATTGGGATAATTTATCTGATGATGAAATTGTTGAATTGATTGAAACAAAAATTCAAAAAGAGATTGATAAGGTTATTCATAATTGGGAAGATGAAGGCATACGCGTTGAAAAAGCACGTTGGGGCCGCCATAATGTTTTAAAAGGCAAAGTGAAGGTAGAGTTGGCTAAAACGGTTGATGTTACCGATATGACCTTGGATGAGGCTAAAGCTATTATAGAAGCTAATACGCCTAAAAAGAAAGCAAGAAAACCTGCGGCTAAAAAGAAAGCACCAGCTAAAAAGAAGCCAGCAGCAAAAAAGAAATAAATATAAATGAATTTTAATTTTTTAACTCCAGTTTCAGATGCGGTTCTAGCTCATAACGAGCTTTTGTCTGCGCAAGCTCTTGGTCGTAAAATTAAAATTCATTCGGTTCAAAATGGAATTCCAGATCTTGATGGTGTTAAAATAGCCATCTTAGGGGTTTTAGAAAATCGGAATGATATTAATTATATAGGCGAAGAAATTAATCTTAACGAAATAAGAAGATCATTTTATAGCTTATTTCCGGGTAGTTGGAATACTTCAATAGCAGATTTAGGCGATATTGACAAAGGCGAAAGTGTAGAAGATACTTATTTTGCTGTAAGAGAAGCGATAACTATTTTAGTTAAAAAAGGAGTGATTCCTATTATACTTGGTGGATCGCAAGATTTAACTTATGCTAATTATAGAGCTTACGATAATTTAATCCCTATGGTTAATATTGCAAATGTAGATTCGCAATTTAACTTAGGAGATTCCACTAAACCAATAAAAAACAATAGCTTTGTTGGTAAAATAATATTGGACCAGCCTTATAACCTGTTTAACTATGCAACCATTGGTTATCAAACCTATTTTAATTCGCAAGAAGAAATAGATTTGATGGAAAACTTATATTTTGAGTCTTATAGGCTCGGAACCGTTTCTAACGATATTACTGTTGTTGAGCCGGCTTTAAGAGATGCAAATATTGTTAGTATAGACTTATCTTCGGTAAAAGGATCGGAAGTAAGTGCAAAACAAAAATATTCGCCAAACGGTTTAGATGGTAAAGAAATATGTGCTATAGCGCGATATGCGGGCATAAGTAATAAAGTATCTTCGTTTGGTATTTATGAATATAGGCCGTCCAAGGACGATGAGCTTACCTCAATGTTGGTAGCTCAAATGTTATGGTATTTTGTTGAAGGGGTAAACTATCGTGTTAATGATGATGATTTTTCAGAGGATAGTAATTATCAAAAATACATTACTTTAGTCGAATCAGAGGAATTGATTTTTTACAAGAGTAATAAAACCGGTAGATGGTGGATTGAAATTCCTTTTTTATCAAATGTTAATAATAAATTAAAAAGACATACGTTATTACCATGCATGCACCAAGATTATCTTGACGCCTGTAACAATGAATTGCCAGACAGGTGGTATAAAGCATTAAAAAAGAATAGCGTTTAAAGAATAGAATTTAGTTGAAATACCAATTTCATCGTTTAAAAGCTGAATTTTTACGACGAAATGTTATTTTTTTGGATAAAAAGTTGTTTTATTAAAAATATATAAATATGTTTACGCTCTCAATAATGAAGCTTAAAATAATTAACCTCAAGTTTTCTATGAATATTAAGAAATTTATATTGTTAACCTCAGTTTTTGCAATGTTAGCAAGTTGTGGCTCTAAAAATAGAGGCGAACTAGTTGGTGTTCAAGGAAAAAAGTGGCATCCAGAGAAGCCTTTTGGCATGGAGCTAATTCCTGGAGGCGCATTTATAATGGGTAAGGCGGATGATGATCTTGCAGGAGTGCAGGATGCTCCTTCTAAAACTGTTACTGTTAGAGCCATTTACATGGATGCTACAGAAATTACAAACAGCGAGTACCGTCAGTTTGTAAACTGGGTAAGAGATTCTATCGTTAGAATGAAACTAGCCGTATTAGCAGACGAAGTGGGTTTAACTCAGGCGGATGAAGGTACTATTGGCGAATTTGCATTTAGTGATGCAGACCCAGAAAACATGTCTGTTTACGAAAAATACATGTATGACAATTATACTGGTTTAGGGCCAACAGGCTACGAAGGCAGAAAAATTAATAAAGACATTGATTTAATCTTTGATACTTCAGAGTATTTAGACGAATACTATGCCGAGGTTATGGATACCATGTATTTACCTTTAGAAGAGTCTTACAATGGGCAACGTACATGGGATGTTACTAAATTTAAATTCCAATACAGCCACATGGATATTCAAGAGGCTGCGAGAAATAGAGGTGTTAAGCGTAGTGATGTTATTATAAAAGAAGAATTAGAAATTTATCCTGATACAACAGTTTGGATTAGAGATTTCGCATATTCTTATAACGAGCCAATGCATAACGATTATTTCTGGCATGATGCTTATAGCGATTACCCTGTTGTAGGTGTAACTTGGAAACAAGCTAAAGCATTTTGTGAGTGGAGAACGATAAACAAGAACTCTTACCAAAAATCTAAAAAAGGAGCTCAAATGGTAAATACATTTAGATTGCCATCTGAAGCTGAGTGGGAGTATTCTGCTCGTGGTGGCCTGCAAGCTGCAACCTATCCTTGGGGAGGGCCTTATACAAAAAGTGATAGAGGTTGCTTTATGGCAAACTTTAAACCTGTAAGAGGAGATTATGCAGCGGATCAAGCGTTATATACAGTAGAAGCAAAATCTTACGAGCCAAATGATTATAATTTATATAACATGGCTGGTAACGTATCAGAATGGGTGAATGCATCTTACGATCCTTCATCTTATCAATATACATCGAGTATTAACCCGAGTGTAAATGATAGTGAAAATAAACGAAAAATTGTAAGAGGTGGATCGTGGAAAGATGTAGCCTACTTTTTACAAGTAAGTTCAAGAGATTATGAATACGCTGATTCCGCAAGGAGTTATATAGGATTCAGAACCGTGCAAGATTATATGGGGACACAAGTAACTAGTAACGGTCAATAAAAGTTTAATCCAAATCAATTAATAATAATTATATTAACCTACTTAAGTAAAAAAAAACCTACTTAAAACTAAAATCTAAAATTATGGCAAGTTCAAGAGCAAAAAAGAAATTTATGGGAATGGCTTATGGCCTAGGAGCAGCAATTGTAATCGTTGGTGCCCTATTCAAAATCATTCACTTTGAAATAGGACCTTTAACAGGTAACGTTATGTTAACTATAGGTCTGGTAACAGAAGCAATTATTTTCGCATTATCAGCATTCGAACCTATTGACGAAGAAGTTGATTGGTCTTTAGTATATCCAGAATTAGCAGGAGGAAAAGCTAGTGCAAAAGCTGGAGCTGGAAATGAAGATGCTCAGGGATTGTTATCTCAAAAATTAGATAACTTATTAAAAGAAGCAAAAATTGATGGTGAATTAATCGCTAGCTTAGGAGAAAGCATCAGAGGATTTGAAGGCGCTGCAAAAAACATGTCGTCTACAGTGGATTCTGTTGAAGCAACTAAGAAATATGGTGAAGAGTTATCTTTAGCAGCTGCTCAAATGGAATCATTAAACAGCTTATACAAAGTGCAGTTAGATAGTGCAACTAAGCAACAATCTATCAATGAAGAGTCTGTTGAAAACGCCGCAAAATTAAAAGAGCAAATGCAATCTTTAGCGTCTAACTTATCATCATTAAATGGTGTTTATGGAGGTATGTTATCTGCAATGAATAAATAATTAGGAGTTAATAAATAATCCCAAATTAAAATTAACCAAAAAACCTAATTAAACATGGCAGGAGGAAAAGAAACCCCAAGACAAAAAATGATTAATCTGATGTATTTAATATTTATAGCGATGCTAGCTTTAAATATGTCGAAAGAAGTGCTTTCAGCCTTCGGATTAATGAACGAAAAGCTTACGGAATCTAACCAAGCAACAGAAGCAAGAAATGCTAGTTTTGTTGCAAGTTTAGATGTGAAAGCGGAAGATCAACCAGAAAAGTACAAGCCTTTAAAAGCTAAAGCTGATCAAATTGACGATTTAGCGCATAAATTTGATGCCTATTTAGAAGGCTTAAAAGGTAAAATGACTGCTAAGTTGGAAGACAAGAAGGATTATGAAATTATGGATAAGGCTGATTACCTAGACCAAAATTTCTTTAAAGGCGGTATTGTTACTAAAGAAGGAAAAGAGTTTTTAGCTCACATGAAAGGTTTTAGAGAAGGTGTTGCAAACATCTTAGCAGGCGAAAAGGGTATGGAGTCTGTAATAAAACAAGTAAACGATAAGTTTAGCACTGCTGAAGTTGAAAATAGAGACGGCATTAAAGTGGATTGGTTAGATTACCACTACAAAGGATTTCCTTTAGTGGCTTCTTTAACTAAAATGACTCAGCTACAATCTGATATTAAAACTACAGAGTCTGAAATATTATCAAATATGTTAGCAGGAACACTTTCGAGTGAGGTGTCAATGACAAACTATACTACCTTAATGGAAACTTCAAAATCAGCTTACTTTAATGGTGAGCAGTTTGATGGACAAATTGTATTAGGTCGTAAAGATGCATCTACTAAACCAAGTAGAGTTGAATTAACTTTAGATGGTAGAAAGCTTTCTCCAAACCAATATTCTATTGAAGATGGTAAGGTTAAGTTAAAAATAGGAACAGGTGGAGTTGGCGAACATAAGATTGAAGGTAAATTAATCTTTGCTCAAGATGGTGAAGAAATTGAAGTACCTGTTAAATCTACATTCGCAACTGTAGCAAAGCCAAATTCTGCTACAATCTCAGCAGATAAAATGAATGTTGTTTATAGAGGTGTTAAAAACCCAATGACTATTTCTTTTGCTGGTGTTCCAGATAATAAAGTAAGTGCTAGTGCTCAAGGATTATCTAGAGGTTCTGGTAGTAGCTATGTAATGGATGCTACAAAAATTAAAGGTAGAGAAGTTACTATCAACGTAACTGGTACATTACCAGATGGTGGAAAAGTAACCGATAATGCTAAATTTAGAATTAAAGATTTACCAAAACCAACAGGTACAATTAGAGGTGAAGATGGAGCTATTAAAATGCAACGTAACAGTCTTAAAATTTCTACTATTGGTGCTAAATTTGAAGATTTCGATTTTGAATTACCTTTAAGAGTTTCAGGATTTAAATTTAAAGTTCCTGGACAGCCCACAATAAATGTTAAAGGAAATAAGTTAGATAGTAGAGCTCAAGCTGCTTTAGCAAAAGCTAAGCGTGGATCTGGAGTGCAAATATTTGATATTGAAGCTAAAGCAAGTGGTGTAAGTGTTATACTTAAAAAAGTATCACCAGTTTTTGTAGAACTTACAAATTAAAAAATCTGTTAGAGATAACTTTAAATAAACAAAGGTTATCTCTAGCAATTAGAATGTAAAATAAAAATTAAGATGAACGTAAAAAGTTTTTTATTAACCGTTGCTACTGTTTTTACAGTATCGAGTCTATTCGCACAAGCAAATATTCTTAATGCTAAAAGTCCTGAAGAAATTGGGGTAAGAACGGAGTCTCAAAAAGCAGTCGACAATGACAAGCCTTTAGAATATGGGTATGTTGATGATAGAGATATTCTTTTTTCTAAGATGACTTGGGAAAAGATTGTGCTTGATGAGCGTGCAAACTTTCCACTATACTATCCAATTGATACAAACAATATTGGTAGTGATAGAAGATCGTTGTACGACGTACTTATGAAAAACATAAAAAACGGAAAAATAGAAAACATTTATGATGATTCTTATTTTACAACAAAACGTACGTTAAAAGATATTCAAGGCGCATTAACTATGATTGATACTACCGAGTATGGTATTGAACAATTAAATGCTGGTGAAACCTTATCTGCAGAATACATTAACAAAAGAGAAATTACAGCTGCTGATATTAGAGAATATCATATTAAAGGTCTTTGGTATTTTGATAAGCGTCAAGCGGAGATGAAGTACAGACTTTTAGGAATTGCTCCTGTAGCTCCAGATGTTAACTTTATTGATGACTCAGAGCCAGATTTAGTTCCTTTATTTTGGGTGTTTTTCCCTGATGCTAGAGAAGTGCTTCACGAAGCAAAATCTTTTAACAACAAAAATAGTTCGATGCCATTTTCTTTTGATCACGTGTTGAACGCAAGACGTTTTCAAGGATATATTTTTAAAGAAGAAAATGTGCAAAATGATAGAGCTATATCAGAATATGTATCACAAAATGCTTTAATGCAATTACTTGAATCTGAAAGAATCAAAGATAAAATTAGAGATTTTGAATTAGATATGTGGACGTATTAAGCCATAATAGTCTTATAAAATATTAAAAACGCCCACTTTTTAGTGGGCGTTTTTTTTATGCCTAAAATTACTTTGAGTTCTTTTTTTAAACATTCTAACTATCTTTGCGCCCAATATGGAAGTAGATTATATTATTGTTGGTATTGGAATTGCTGGTATTAGTTTTTGTGAGCAATTAAGAGCAAATGGTAAGTCGTTTGTGGTTTTTGATGATTGCTCTCAGCAATCATCTTCAGTTGCGGGTGGTTTATATAATCCTGTGGTTTTAAAACGCTTTACTTCAGTATGGAAAAGTACCGAGCAATTAGATATTGCGTTACCACTTTATGCAGGGATCGAGAAGCGATTAAACTTAAAGTTGGATTATAAAATTCCCGTGTTCAGAAAATTTGCTTCGCTAGAAGAACAGAACGATTGGTTTTCGGCTTCGGATAAACCATTGTTAACAAGATATCTTTCTACGAATATTATTAAAAATATAAATAAGGCTATTGATGCTCCTTTTGGTTTTGGTGAAGTTTTAGAAACGGGTAGGATTGATGTTAATACCATGATTAAAGGCTATAAAGCTGAACTTACAGAAGGTAATATCCTTATAGAGTCTACCTTTAACTGTGAAAGCTTACATATTACTGATGAGGCTTTAGGCTATAAAGATATAACAGCCAAGTATATTGTGTTTGCAGAAGGCTCTGGTATACGTTTAAATCCGTTTTTTAATACGTTACCACTAAATCCAGCTAAAGGTGAATTGTTAACCATACATGCTCCTAATCTAAATATAGACTTTGTTTTAAAAGCTGGCGTGTTTTTAATTCCGTTGAGCGATGATTTATATATTGTTGGAGCGACCTACGAGTGGAAAGATTTAACGTATAAAACTACTATAAAAGCTAAGGAGGCACTTTTGGAAAAGTTGGATAAGCTTATAAATTGTCCTTATAAAGTTGTACAGCAAGTAGCGGGTATTAGGCCAACGGTTAAAGACAGACGACCATTAGTTGGTAGCCATACTATACACCATAATATGTACATACTAAATGGCCTTGGAACACGTGGTGTAATGATTGGGCCTTATGTGGCTAAACAACTGTATGGATTTATAGAGGAAAACAAACCTCTTGATAATGAAATTGATATTAAGCGTTTTAACTTATAATTTTGTTTAGTGCTGCGTTAGGGATTGTAGTGTAAAGCCCACAGCCCGACGAAGGAGGTGCGAGGACTTGTAATGAAAAGCCCGACCCTTTTTGGGGTAACGCCCAAAATATTATTTTTTCTTTAAGGTTTTATCGTAACTCATAAAAAAGTTTATCCAAATGTTCCTTGAAACTCTCATTATTATGGGCATAAAAACGACAAGCGTAACTATTATAGAAATAAAAATACCATTAAGGCTAGCGTTAAAAACGTAAAGGCTAATAATAAAAGCGGCAAAAGCAAAAGCTATACCTACGGCGTAACTAACATACATGGCACCGTAAAAAAATGAGGGTTCAATCTTATATTTTGTGCCACAGTTGCTGCATTTTTCGTTCATGGTTAATGCTTCGGTTAGAATATAAGGGTTAGTATTAACGTACATAGATTCTTCATGACACTTTGGACAAGTTCCGGTTAAAATGCTATATAATTTTGATCCTTTTTTAAACATATAATTTAGTGTACTTTTGCATGCGAAATTGCAATACAAAAATACTATTTTATTAATAACGTATTGTTACAAAAGTTACATTTCTATGATGAATATCCATAATTTATCGATTTCTTTTCAAGGAGAATACCTTTTTGAAGACATAACATTTAAACTCGGTAATGGCGATAGAATTGGGCTTATTGGAAAAAATGGCGCTGGAAAATCTACAATGCTTAAAATTTTATCGAAAGAAATGGAGCCCGATACTGGCCAAATTGCTGCCGATAAAGAACTTAAAATAGGCTTTTTAAAGCAGGATATTGATTTTGTTTTAGGTAGAACGGTTTTAGAAGAATCGTATGAAGCGTTTACCGAAATAAAAGTGCTTGAAGCTAAAATGGAAGCTGTTAATACGCAATTAGCAGAACGTACCGATTATGAAAGTGAAGGCTATAACCAGCTCATGATTGATATAAACGAGTTGCAGCACCAATATGAAATTCAAGGTGGTTACAATTACCAAGGCGATACCGAAAAAATACTGCAAGGTTTAGGTTTTAAACGTGAAGATTTTAATAAGCTTACCGATACTTTTTCGGGTGGCTGGCGTATGCGTATTGAACTAGCAAAATTATTATTGCAGAATAATGATATTTTACTTTTAGATGAGCCAACCAACCACTTGGATATTGAATCTATTATTTGGTTGGAAGGATTTTTAAGAAATTATGCAGGTGCAGTGGCTATTGTATCGCATGATAAAATGTTTTTGGATAATGTTACTAATAGAACTATTGAAATTTCTTTAGGGAGAATATACGATTATCCAAAACCGTATTCTAAGTTTTTAGTGTTGCGTGAAGAATTGCGAACCCAACAATTGGCGTCGCAAAAAAATCAGCAAAAGCAAATTGAGCAAACCGAAAAGTTAATTGAAAAGTTTCGAGCTAAAGCATCAAAAGCGACTATGGCACAATCGCTTATTAAAAAGCTTGATAAAATTGATAGAATTGAGGTTGATGAAGATGATAATAGTGTAATGACCTTAAATTTCCCGGTATCTATAACACCAGGAAAAGTTGTAGTTGAAACCAATAAGATTTCTAAAACCTATGGTGATAACCAGGTTTTAAAAGAAGTTGATTTACTTATTGAGCGCGATAGTAAAACCGCTTTTGTTGGTCAAAACGGACAAGGGAAATCGACTTTAGCCAAAATTATGGTTGGCGATATTAAATATGATGGTGAATTAAAACTTGGGCATAATGTACAAATAGGATATTTTGCTCAAAATCAAGCAGAGTATTTAGATGGAAATAAAACCGTACTAGATACTATGATTGATGCCGCAAATGAAACCAACCGTAGTAAGGTTCGAGATATTTTAGGATCGTTTTTATTTAGAGGCGACGAAGCCGAAAAATATGTGCGTGTACTTTCTGGAGGAGAGCGTAACCGTTTGGCTTTAGCTAAGTTGATGCTACAACCGTTTAATGTGCTTATAATGGATGAGCCAACAAACCATTTAGATATAAAATCTAAAAATGTATTAAAGGATGCTTTAAAGCGCTTTGAGGGTACTTTAATTTTGGTGTCGCATGATCGTGATTTTCTACAAGGTTTAACAAACTTAGTATATGAGTTTAAGGACCACAAGCTAACGCAGTATCTAGGTGATATTGATTATTATTTAGAAAAACGAAAAGTTGAAAACTTAAGAGAGGTTGAAAAACGTACGGTAGTTAAGGAAACGCCAAAGGTTAAAAAACAACAGTCTTACGAAGATCAAAAAAAATTAAAGTCACTTAATAATAAGTTGAGTAATATTGAGTCTAAAATTAACCAGTTAGAACGCGAAATAAAGGCAATTGATTTAGAACTCGAAATTAATTATGAAGAAGTGACCTCTAAACCAAACTTTTTTGATGATTATCAGAAAAAGAAAACTGATTTACAAGGTTTTATGGAAAAATGGGAAGACATTCATCTAGAAATTGAAGAGTTCGAAAATTAGTAATTTTTTATGTTTTTTTTAACGTTTATCGCTTAAACTATAGGCTAATTTTGCGTGCATACTTATCAAAACTCTGTGTATGCGCAAAATTATACTATCCATTATTGGCTTATTGCTAATAGTAGCCTCTTTTTTTTATGCTAAAAAATTAATAGCAGATAAAAACAGACCAAAACCTGTACAAGCAAAAGTTGTAAAAACTGTTTTTACAGATACTATTCAAAACAGTGTAATTCCAATTGTTATTGCTGCAAATGGAAGTTTAGAAGCCAAACGCAGATTAGAAATTTATGCCGAGGTACAAGGTATATTTAAGCAAGGAAGTAAGTTATTTAAGCCAGGGCAAGAATACAGAGCTGGACAAACTTTAATTAAAGTGGATGCAGCAGAGTATTATGCAAGTGTACAATCTGCTAAAAGTAATCTCTACAACTCCATTGCTGCAATTATGCCAGATTTACGTTTAGATTTTCCTGATATTTTTAATAAATGGCAAAACTATCTTTCTAGTTTCGATTTAAATAAAACAACACCTAAGTTGCCTGAAATGACTTCCGATAAGGAGAACTATTTTATTACAGGAAGAAGTATAGTTTCTAATTACTACAATGTAAAAAATTTAGAGCAACGTTTAGCCAAATATAGTATTACTGCACCGTTTTCAGGTATTTTAACTGAAGCTTTAGTTACCGAAGGTACATTAATTAGAAGTGGACAAAAACTAGGGGAATTTATAGATCCATCCGTTTACGAAATGGAAGTTGCTGTTAGTAAAATCTATGCCAACTTACTTAAAGTAGGAGAAGATGTTGCTTTAAATAATTTAGATAAAACCGAAAATTACAAAGGAAAAGTATCTCGTGTAAACGGAAGCATAGATCCAACAACGCAAACCATTACAGCTTATATTGAAGTTAAAAATACAAACCTAAAGGAAGGTATGTACTTAGAGGCTAATTTAAATGCGAAGGAGGAAAGTGATGCTATAGAAATAGATAGAAACTTATTACTAGAAACGCAACAAATTTACGTTGTAAAAGATACTTTGCTAGATGTTATAGATGTAAAACCTATTTATTTTTCGGATACTAAAGTGGTTTTGAAAAATGTGCCAAACGGAACGGTAATACTTAAAAAGCCAGTTCCTGGAGCGTATGCAGGAATGTTGGTGAAATCTTTTGAAGAACAATCTGAAGCTAAAGACCAACAATAGCCATGAGAAAACTTATAGCCTATTTTATTAAGTATCATGTAGCAGTAAATGTTTTTATTTTAGCTTTTATTGGTTTCGGAATTCTAGGAATACTATCGTTAAAATCATCATTTTTCCCTTTAGTAGATTCTAAAATAATTAATGTAAGTGTTAATTATCCGGGAGCTTCACCTCAAGAAATTGAGGAAGGTATTGTGCTTCAAATAGAAGATAATCTTAAAGGATTAAAAGGTGTAGATCGCGTTACATCTGTATCGAGAGAAAACAGTGGGTCTATTACTGTAGAAATAGAAAAAGGCGAAAATATAGACTTCATGTTACTTGAAGTTAAAAATGCGGTAGATCGTGTGCCTTCTTTTCCAACAGGAATGGAACCTTTGGTGGTTGCAAAGCAAGAAGCCGTTAGAGAAACCATTTCGTTTGCATTGAGTGGCGAAAATATTCCGCTAGCTACTTTAAAACAAATTGGTAGAGATGTTGAAAACGATTTGAGAGCTATAGATGGTATTTCTCAAATTTCTATTTCTGGATACCCTGCTGAAGAAATTGAAATCGCCGTAAACGAAACCAGTTTGTTAGCTTATAATTTAACATTTAGTGAAGTTTCGCAAGCCGTTAGCAGAACCAATATTTTAACTACAGGCGGAACTATAAAAACAGATGCCGAGGAGTATCTTATTAGAGCAAATAACCGTTCGTATTATGGAGACGAGCTTTCTAATATTGTTGTTCGTGCTTCAAGCGATGGGAAAGTAGTCCGTTTAAAAGATGTTGCTATTATTCGCGATCGCTTTTCAGAAACACCTAATGCCACGTATTTTAATCAAAAATTAGCCATAAATATTTCTATAACTAGTACCAATTCTGAAGATTTAATTTCATCTGCAGATAAAGTTAAAGAGTATATTGAAGTTTATAACCAGAAACATAATAATGTACAGTTAAATGTTGTTCGTGATTTATCTACAACATTAAATCAGCGTACAGATCTTTTAACAGAAAATGCCATAGTAGGAATGCTATTGGTATTAATATTTTTATCCTTATTCTTAAATACACGTTTAGCCTTTTGGGTTGCTTTTGGGTTGCCAATTTCATTTTTAGGAATGTTCATATTTGCAGGACAGTTTGATGTAACCATTAATGTATTATCACTTTTTGGAATGATTATCGTTATTGGGATTTTGGTAGATGATGGTATTGTTATTGCTGAAAATATTTATCAGCATTTCGAAAAAGGAAAATCTGCTATCGATGCAGCTATAGATGGAACAATGGAAGTTATTCCTCCTGTAGTTTCAGCAATTATTACAACGCTATTAGCATTTTCATTATTTCTGTTTTTAGACAGTAGGATTGGTGAGTTTTTTGGAGAAGTGTCGGTAATTGTAATACTTACTTTGGTGGTTTCTTTAGTGGAGGCATTAATTATTCTTCCGGCGCATTTAGCACATTCTAAAGCGTTAAGAAAACCAGTTGTAGAAGAGAATCCTTCAAAAATGAAGCAATTCTTCGCCAAAATGAGAATCATAAATAAAGCTGGAGATAATTTTATGAACTTTTTACGCGATAAATTTTATACACCAATAATTACTTTTGTTTTAAATTTTAAAATACTCTCTTTAAGTATTTTTGTTGCTTTACTGATTTTTACCTTTGGAGCTATTGGAGGCGGAATTATTGGAGTTACTATGTTTCCATCGGTAGCCAGTGATAGAGTGTCCATAGAACTGGATATGCCCAACGGAACCAACGAGAAAATCACAGATTCTATTATTTCTATGATAGAAGAAAAATCGTTTATTGTTAACAAAGAATTTACCGAGAAATACTTAAAAGGAACAGGTAAGGAGCTATTTGAAAATACTATTTTAACTATAAATAGTAGCTCTAGTGCACAATTACAAATTAATATGTTACCCGGAGAGGAGCGACCAGATGCTATTAAATCTTCATTAGTAACCAATAGATTAAGAGAGCTTGTAGGTCCTGTAATTGGGACAGAACGTTTAATTTATGGTTCTGGAGGAAATTTTGGAGGAAGTCCAGTTTCAGTAGCACTTTTAGGAAATAATATAGACGAATTAAAGGCAGCAAAAGTAGAATTAAAAAAGGTTTTAGAATCTAATGTTTTATTAAAGGATGTCGAAGACAATGATCCTGCAGGAATTAAAGAAATACGCATAGAACTTAAGGAAAGTGCCTATTTACTAGGTTTAAATTTAAGCACTGTAATGAGTCAAGTACGTTCTGGATTTTTTGGAACACAAGCGCAGCGTTTTCAAAGAGGACAAGACGAAATTAGAGTTTGGGTGCGTTACGATAGAAGCAATAGGGCATCGATTAACGATCTAGACGAAATGCGAATTGTAACACCAACAGGAGAGCGTGTAACCTTAAAGGATATCGCTTTTTATAGCATAGAAAGAGGAGATGTTGCCATTAATCATTTAGAGGGGCAAAGAGAAATTAAAGTGTCGGCAGATTTAAAAGATCCTAATACTAGTACAGCAGATATTCTAGAAGATTTAAAGAACATAACAATGGTAGATTTACAGTCTAAATACCCAACCATTTCTGCATCTTTCGAAGGACAAAACAGAGAAAAAGATAAATTAATGAGTTCTTTAGGTAAAGCTGGAATTCCTATTTTATTTCTTATCTATATTGTTATTGCTTTCACGTTTAGAAGTTACAGCCAACCTATTTTATTAATTTTATTGGTTCCGTTTAGTCTTACAGCTGTAGCTTGGGGACACTGGATGCTTGGTTTTTCTGTAAATATATTATCGCTTTTAGGAATCATAGCCTTAATAGGTATTATGGTTAACGATGGGTTGGTGTTAATAGGTAAATTTAATTCTAATTTAAAGGAAGGCTTAAAGTTTGATGAAGCATTATTAAACGCAGGTAAATCGCGTTTTAGAGCAATATTTTTAACCTCTTTAACAACTATTGCAGGTTTAGCACCGTTGCTTTTAGAAAAAAGTAGACAAGCACAATTTTTAAAACCTATGGCAATTTCAATATCATTTGGTATTGCATATGCAACCGTATTAACATTGTTGGTGTTACCATTGTTTTTATCTTTTAGTAATAGTTTTAAACAAAAAGGTAAATGGTTAATTACAGGAAATGATGTTACAAAAGAAGAAGTAGAACGAGCTATAAAAGAACAAAATGAAGAGAATGAACATTAAATTTGTTTGTTTTAGTTTAATAGTAATGTTGTTCCACGGTTCAATAATTGCTCAAGAACTAATTACACCCGAAAAAGCTGTTAGCTTAGCTTTAGATAATAATTATGGTATTAAGCTAGCGAAAACAGATGTGGAAATCGCTAAAAATAATGCCGATATTTTAAACTCTGGTTATTTACCAACTTTAACGGGTAACGCTGGTGCTAATTACAATTTAGATGATACGGAAGTTGGTTTTGCAGATGGAACGAATAGAGTTTTAAACGGTGCAGAAAGTTCTAGATATAATGCTTCTGTAGATTTAAATTATACCATATTTGATGGTTTAGGGCGTTCTTATAACTATAAACAGTTTAAAGAAACAAAGCAATTAACAGAGTTAGAAGCACGTGAAACTATTGAGAATACTATTGTTCAGCTATTTACAATTTATTATAAAGTAGCCGAACTTGTTGAAAATAAAGATGCTGTTTCTCAAACATTAAATATTTCAAAAGAAAGGTTATTAAGATCTCAATATCAATTTGAATACGGACAATCTAATAAGTTAGCGAGTCTTAATGCCGAGGTAGATATAAATAATGACAGTATTAGTTTAATGAATACTATACAGGAATTAAATAATGCTAAACGCGATTTAAATTTTGTTTTGGGTAATACAATTCCCGAAGATTTTAATATAAGTACCGAAGTTGATTTTAATAATCTTTACGATAAAAATGAACTTTTAAATAAAGTTAAAGATAATAATATTAGTGTTTTACAGATAAATAAAAGTATTGATATTAATACTTTAGGAGTAAAATCTGAATCGTCTGCTTATTTACCTACTGTTGGTTTAACAGGAAGTTATGGTTGGAATAAAAGTAATAATAATGCGGCTTCTTTTGCTGCCTATTCCGTTAATACCGGTCTTTCGGGAGGTTTAAGTTTAAGTTGGAACTTATTTGATGGCGGTAGAACCATTACCAATGTGAGGAATGCTAAGTTAAATTTAGAAACACAAAACATTGTAAAAGAGCAGTTATTGGTATCAGTAGTTAGAGATTTTAATAATGCTTGGGATGACTATCAAAATAAGTTAAGTGTGTACAAGCTTCAAGAGCATAATATTAAAACGGCCCAGAATAATTTCGACAGAACTCAAGAGCAATTTAAATTAGGGCAAGTTAATTCTATAGAGTTTAGGCAAGCGCAGCTTAATTTACTAAGTGCAGAGTTAAGTAGAAATCAAGCAAAGTATTTGGCAAAATTAGCCGAATTTCAGCTTCTTCAAATAAGTGGGGAGATTTTAAACGTAGAATACTAGTTTAAGTCTTGTAAAATCAATGCGTTACAGGTTTTTGGTTTTGGGTTTTATGGTGTAAAAAACATGCATTTCGTCTATTCGTCGAAAATGAAATGTTAAAATTATATGCGTTTCAGCGATAAAAATAGTTTTTAATCCGATTCGGGTCTATATTCGTACCAGAATTAACCCCCGAATTAACCGAAATTATGAAAACTCTTAAATTAATAGCAATTTGTTTTTTAGTATCAGCTTATTCTTTTGCAAACGTTTCTAGTTCAGATAAAGATGCTTTAATCGCTCTATATAACTCTACTAACGGTGCAGAATGGAATTCTTCTTGGGATTTAAGTTTAGCTATCGATACTTGGTATGGTGTTAAAATAGAAAATGAAAGAGTTGTAGAGATTAATCTTCAGTTTAATAATCTTAACGGTCCTTTACCAACAGAAATAGGAGATTTAACAGGATTAAAAATTTTAAACTTAGGTTTTAATAAACTTAACGGAACAATCCCTTCTTCAATTAAAGAATTAAAAGAATTAAAGGATTTACAATTATTTATGAATGGTTTTGAAGGAGAAATTCCTGCTGAACTTGGTGAATTAAAAAAATTAGAATCTTTAAAATTATATAGCAATAAATTTACAGGAGAGATTCCTGGTGTATTAATGGGCTTAACAAACTTAAAAGAGCTTTTATTAGGAAGTAACTTTTTAACAGGACAAATACCAACAGAGATTTATGCATTAACAAAGTTGCAAAAACTAA
Source organism: Algibacter amylolyticus (assembly GCF_014202225.1). Classification (GTDB taxonomy): domain Bacteria; phylum Bacteroidota; class Bacteroidia; order Flavobacteriales; family Flavobacteriaceae; genus Algibacter_B; species Algibacter_B amylolyticus. The sequence continues at coordinate 109,938 of NZ_JACHGE010000004.1, read as the reverse complement.
GTTTAATGGATAATAAAATGGATGGTGAAATTCCAGCAGAAATAGCACAATTAAAAGATTTAGAAGAGTTATTATTATCTACAAATCAATTTTCGGGAGACTTACCAAAAGAATTCATGAATTTAACCAAGTTAAATACAATGATGGTAAGTGATAATAACCTAAACCAAGAATACATTAGTGTTTCTGGTAAAAACCCTCCAACGTTAATGCATTTAGAATTACAAAATGCAACTGCAACAATGGATATAGAAAAAGAATAAAATAGTTTTTATAGTTTAGTTAGTATTAAACCATCACAATTGTGATGGTTTTTTTATTTTTATAAAATGATTGAACATTATTTTACCTGTCCATATTGTTGGGAAAACATTTCAATGCTTTTAGACGCTTCGGTAAATAAGCAAACTTATATTGAGGATTGCGAAGTTTGCTGTAACCCAATTCAGATTATTACTCAGTTTATTGATTCCGAATTAACAGTGTTTCAAGCAAATAGCATTGAGCAATAATATTTTATTAAATTATGTTTGTAGAAACGTAAAAACAGTGTATATTTGCAGTCCGAAATAATTTGGTCGGCATTATGAACCGAAAGTTAACAGCTAAGTAAATTATTTCAAGATTACATCGCGGGATAGAGCAGTAGGTAGCTCGTCGGGCTCATAACCCGAAGGTCACTGGTTCGAGTCCAGTTCCCGCTACTAAGTTAAAAGCCTTTCAAGAAATTGAAAGGCTTTTTTTATGCCGTTAAATTAAAGTAGCAGAGAGGTATTTCTCAAATCGTTAGTTTTATGTAAATTCAGCTCTATTGTTTCGAAAAGAACTGAAAATATATTTAAATATAATTACGGTAAACCTTAACCATAAATTGAAAAAGATTCATATTTTAGACTTCCCTAAGAATTATATGACATTTCTTTTACGTAAATGATTTTCAACGAAGACTCAAGAGTTAAAATACCTTCGATATTACATTTAATCCAATTGGGTTATACATACCTTTCTTTGAAAGATAATGACTGGGATGAAAACACAAATATATTCACCTCAATTTTTAAGGAGCAACTTCAATTAATAAACCCAAATTTATCAGAAAAGGACATTCAAAAGGTATACGATGATATTTCTATATCCTTGGAAAATGAAGATTTAGGAAGAGCGTTTTACAATAAGCTCATAGATCAATCAGGAGTAAAACTTATTGACTTTGAAAATTTTGATAATAATTCATTCCACGTTGTAACAGAATTACCATACAATAAAGATGACGAAAGCTTTAGGCCAGATATTATTCTTTTAATAAACGGAATGCCTTTGGTTTTTATAGAAGTTAAAAAACCGAATAATAGAAACGGTGTACAAGAGGAACATAGACGTATGCAAAGGCGTTTTCAGAATAAAAAGTTCAGAAAGTTTATCAACCTAACACAACTCATGGTGTTTTCTAACAATATGGCTTATAGTGAAGCCGATACACAAATGTTAGAAGGTGCTTTTTATAGCACAACGAATTATAAAAAACCAATCTTTAATTATTTTAGAGAAGAAAATACTTTTGATTTGGCAACGCTATTACAACCACTTTCAGAGGAAGATGAAAATGTTGTTTTAAAAGATACGAATCTACTCAGTATAAAAAGTAACAAAGAATACCAATCTAATAAAAGTCCAAATACAGCAACTAATTCCATTGCAACCTCTTTATTTCAACGAGAACGGTTAAAGTTTATTTTACGTTATGCTTTTGCTTATGTAGAAGAAGAGAAAGGCTTAGAAAAACACATTATGCGTTATCCACAACTATTTGCTACAAAGGCAATAGAAAACAAGTTGGATAACGGAATTAAAAAAGGAATCATTTGGCATACACAAGGTTCAGGTAAAACGGCTTTAGCATATTTTAATGTAAAGCACCTCACACATTATTTCCAGAAGCATAATATCATTCCAAAGTTTTACTTTATTGTAGATCGTTTAGATTTATTAACCCAAGCTGCAAAAGAATTTACTGCACGTGGTTTAGTGGTGCACAAAGTAGATTCTAGAGAAGCCTTTAGTCGAGATATCAAATCAACCAATGTAATACACAATAGCTCTGGTAAAGCAGAAATTACAGTCGTAAATATTCAGAAGTTTAAAGACGATCCTGATGTTATAAAAAATAACGATTACAATTTAAGTGTGCAACGTGTTTTCTTTTTGGACGAAGTCCACCGTAGTTATAATCCTAAAGGTAGCTTTTTAGCGAATTTAGAATTGGCAGATAAACATTCCATTAAAATTGGTTTAACAGGAACACCACTGCTAGGTTCAGAATATAATTCTAAAACCTTATTTGGCGATTATATCCATAAATACTATTACAATCTATCTATTAAAGATGGCTATACTTTGCGATTAATTCGAGAAGAAATTGAAACCAATTACAAGCTTGTATTACAAGAAGCACTCGAAAATATAAAAGTATTACAAGGTAATATTGATAAAAAGAAACTCTATGCAGACCATCGCTTTGTAGAACCTATGCTAGACTATATTGTAAAAGATATGGAACAAGCTAGAATTTCCATGAATGATAATAGTATTGGTGGTATGGTAGTTTGCGATTCTTCAGATCAGGCTAAAATGATGCAAGAGATTTTCGATACTAAATATGCTGAAAAATCAGTGTCTCTTTTTAATGAAGCAGCAGAAGAACCTGCTAGTTATGGAAGTAAGAAAAAAGAAGAAAGCAAAGTAAACAAAGCGCAGGTTATTCTGCATGATATTGGTACTAAACAAGATCGTAGAGATTGGGTGTCCGATTTTAAAGTTGGTAAGCTCGATTTACTTTTTGTTTATAATATGTTATTGACTGGTTTTGATGCCAAACGATTAAAGAAATTATACATAGGGAGAAAGATAAAATCGCATAACCTACTGCAAACATTGACTCGTGTTAATAGAACCTACAAAACCCATAAATACGGTTATGTTGTAGATTTTGCAGATATACAGAAAGAGTTCGATAAAACCAATCAAGATTACTTTAACGAGTTGCAAAGTGAGTTAGGAGATGAAATGCAACATTATTCTAATCTATTTAAAAAGCCTGAAGAAATTCAAGAAGAGATAGAAGAAATAAAGGACGTTCTTTTTAAATTCAATACAGAAAATGCCACTGTTTTTGGTGAGCAAATTTCAGAAATAAATGAGCGTTCCGAAATTCGTCAAATCGCTAAAGTCTTAAACAATTCAAAAGAATTATATAACCTCATTCGTTTGTCTGGTAATTTTGAATTACTCGAAAAATTAGATTTCAGAAAACTATCTGTTTTAGCACGATTAACTAACGATAGATTAGCATTAATAAACACCAGAATAGCTTTAGAAAACAATGTAGATACCCATAACATTTTAAACACCGCCTTAGAAGATGTCATTTTTGCTTTTACAAAAGTGAAAGAAGAAGAAATGATATTAGCAGACGAGCTTAAAAACACCTTAGGTAAAACAAGAGAAATGTTAGCAGGAAACTTCGACCAGAAAGATCCTATCTTTATTTCGTTGCGCGAGGAATTAGAGCGCTTGTTTAAAAAGAAGAATTTAAGCGAAGTCACTAAAGAAGAAATGGAGGCGAACATTAAAGCTTTAAACGAAATCTATGATAAAGCCAAAAAACTAGAGCGTGAAAACCAATTGCTGAAAGCGAAATACGATTACGATGCTAAATATGCACGTATTCATAAACGCTTAATGGAAAAAGACCCATTAACCGATAGCGAACGCAAATTGTTTGAAGCCTTAAAAGGATTAAAAACGGCAGTAGATAAAGAGATTTTACAAAATTCGAAATTATTAGAAAACGAGAGTTATGTAGAAAAAATGATGATGCGTTTAGTAGTGAGCCAATTTAAAAAAGAACAAAAGATTGACATTAATACAACAGATGTAAGGCGTATAAATAGCCTTATAGTAAAAGAATACATGAACGAATACAACGGATACGTTGCTTAATAGAAGTTAAAAAATTAATTGTCGCAAAATATGCGACAGTTCAAAAAAAAAGTAAATGAGTAAGGATAGTCAAATAGTAATCTATCAAGATAAAGATTCTGGTATTACAATAGATGTAAAACTAGAAGGAGAAACTATTTGGTTAGACCAATATCAACTTGAAGCGCTGTTTGATACCGACAGAACTTCTATTAGTCGTCATTTAAAAAATATATATAGTTCTGATGAATTAGATAAAGAGGCAACTAGTGCAAAAATTGCACAAGTTCAACAAGAAGGAGAAAGAGAAGTTAAAAGGACAATAAATGTTTATAATCTTGATGCAATTCTTTCCGTAGGTTATAGGGTAAATTCTAAAAAAGGAACTGCTTTTAGAAAATGGGCAAATGCTATTTTAAAAGACTATCTAGTTAAAGGCTATGCGCTTAATGAAAAACGTTTAGAGCAAAAAGAACAAGAAGTAAAGTTACTAAAAGACGGGATTCATATTTTAACTAGAACGGTAAGTAAAGCTATTGAAGATAAAGCTTCAGATAATATAATTTTAGAAACCTTTGCTAAAGGATTAAGCCTGTTAGATGATTATGACCATGAAGAGCTAGATGCTAAAGGATTAACAACTACAGAAGCTAATTACCCAAGTTTAGACGATTATCAGGAGATAATTAACAAAATGCTAACTGAGTTTGATTCTGATGTTTTTGGTAAAGAAAAAGATAAAAGCTTCCAGAGTTCTGTGGCACAAATAGCAAAAGGATTTGGAGACGACGATTTTTACCCAAGCATAGAAGAAAAGGCAACCATGCTTTTATATTTTGTTGTAAAAAACCATTCGTTTGTAGATGGCAATAAACGTATAGCAGCCGCATGCTTTTTGAAGTTTTTACAGCAAAACAACATGCTTTTTAATAACCAACAAGAACCCATTATTAGTAACGATACCTTAGCCAGTTTAACGCTGTTTATAGCGTCTAGCAAACCAGACGAAATGCAAACCGTAACACGTTTGGTAATTAGTGTATTAAATAGAAATAAAATCAATTAGGAATTAGAAATTACGAATTACGAATTATGAATTATGAAGGAGAATATTGTACAAACTAAGTCGTATGCTTTCGCTATTAAAATTGTGAATATTTGTAAAGTTCTTCAAGATGAAAAGAAAGAATTTATTTTAAGTAAGCAATTGTTACGTTCAGGAACATCAGTAGGTGCAAATATAGAAGAAGCTATTGGTGGCCAAAGTAGAAAAGATTTTTATGCCAAATTAACGATTTCGTATAAGGAAGCAAGAGAGACCAAGTATTGGATTAGATTACTAACCGATACTCATTATTTAACAACAGCACAAAGTGAACCACTATTAAATGATATAGAAGAATTATTAAGAATTATTGGAAGCATCCAAAAAACAATACGGAATAAGAATTAGGAATTACGAATTAGGAATTACGAATTGATAATTGAACATTCGTAATTGATAATTGATAATTGAACATTGAATATATATGACAAGCACCACACAATTTGAAACCCAAACCAAAGCACTTATAGACGACCTAAAAAGCGTCTGTGCCAATTATGGTTTAGGAAATGACGGAAACGAATTTAAAATAATCACCCAAGTATTTCTATATAAATTCTTAAACGATAAATACGTTTACGAGTTAAAACAATTAGAACCCGATTTAGCAAAAGCCGAAAATTTTGACGAAGCACTTAAAAAGTATTCTGATGATGATTTAGAAATGCTAACCATGCAAATAAGTGAAAACACAGCACGTATTGCACCTAAAAACTTATTATCACGTTTATTCGAACAACAAAATAAAGACAATTTTGCAGATATTTTTGACGAAACCTTAGTAAGCGTAGCCAAAGACAATATCGATATTTTCTCAGTACTCACACAAGGAGGCGAAAAGGTAGTCTTGTTTGAAAACCTAAGTAAATACGTTACCGATAAAAAAGATGACTTCTGCAAAGCCTTAGTGAATAAGCTAGTTGGTTTTAGTTTCGAACATATATTCACTCAAAAATTCGATTTTTTCGCCACCATTTTCGAGTATTTAATTAAAGATTACAACACCAATTCTGGTGGTAAATACGCCGAGTATTTTACACCACACGCTGTAGCCAAAATTATGGCAGCTTGTTTGGTAACTGGAGACGATGTAAACAACGTCACCTGTTACGACCCAAGTGCAGGATCGGGAACCTTGTTAATGAATATTGCCCACGCCATTGGCGAAGATAAGTGTACCATTTACTCGCAAGACATCTCGCAAAAATCGTCTGCCTTATTGCGTTTAAATCTTATTTTAAACAATCTGGTACATTCCATACAAAACATTATACAAGGTAACACCATTTTAAGTCCGTATCACAAACAAGACAACGGACAATTAGAACAGTTTGATTATATTGTGTCTAATCCACCATTTAAGTTAGATTTCAGTGATTATAGTGGAGATTTAGAGAGTAAAGCCAATGCAGCACGCTTTTTTGCAGGTATACCCAATATTCCTAAAAGTAAGAAAGACTCTATGGCTATTTACTTGCTGTTTATACAACATATCATGCACAGCTTAACAGTAAAAGGTAAAGCGGCTATTGTAGTACCTACAGGTTTTATAACCGCACAATCGGGTATCGATAAAAAAATTAGACAAAAACTAGTAGAAAGCAAAATGCTTGCAGGTGTAGTATCTATGCCTTCTAATATTTTTGCCACCACAGGAACCAACGTTAGTATTTTGTTTTTAGATAAAACCAACACGAAAGATGTGGTGTTGGTAGATGCTTCTAATTTAGGAACCAAAGTAAAAGAAGGTAAAAACCAAAAAACCGTTTTAAGCGAAGCAGAAGAACAACAAATTATTAACGTTTTTAATGCGAAAGAAGCCAAAGATGATTTATCTGTTGTGGTGTCTTATGACGATATTAAAGCCAAAAACTACAGCCTAAGTGCAGGACAATATTTTGAAGTTAAAATTGAATATACTGATATTACTGCTGAAGAATTTACTGCTAAAATGAAAGGGTTTGAAAGTAATTTAGAAAGTTTATTTTCTGAGTCTAAAGGTTTAGAAAAGGAGATTCAGAATAATTTGAAGAGTTTGAAGTATGAAAGATAATTTTGTGTCTACAATTACTAAAAGATTAGAACCTTACAAATTGCCTAGTAATTGGAAATGGTTTTTTTGGGAGGATATAATGAGATCATATCAACAAGGTATGATTCGAAGTAACAGTCAGTTAGGTGAAGGGAATGTAGAATATCTCAAAATGGGAGATATTGATATAAATGGTACTGCAAATTTAGATAATTTAAAAAGAACAGAAGCTTCTGAAAGAGAATTAAAAGAGTTTAAATTAAATAATGGGGATTTTTTAATTAATGTTAGAAATAGTCTTCAATTAGTAGGGAAAACATGTGTAGTAGATAATATAGAGGGTAGAAAAATATTATATAATCATATGTTAGTGAGAATTGATAATGGAAATTCAGAAATGAACTATTTTATAAATGCCTTTTTAAATATCCCATCTTCAAAAAAATTACTTGATAGAATCAAGGAAGGTACAACTACAGTTATTGCTCTTTATCAAAGAGAATTAAATAAATTACCAATTGCATTACCTGATACTATAACATTTACGAGTATTGTAAATGTTTATAAAAATATAAGAGTTAAAATAGAAGTCAACAACAAAATAAACCAAGAATTAGAAGCGATGGCAAAAACGCTTTACGATTATTGGTTTGTACAGTTCGAATTCCCTACAAGTGAAGCCCAAGCGAAACGGATAGGGAATCTCTCTTTAGTTGGGAAACCTTATAAATCGTCTGGTGGGTTAATGGTTTTTAATGAAGCCTTGAATCGTGAGATTCCTGAGGGATGGGAGGTTGATGAATTAGGTGATGTATTAAAAACAGAATTAGGAGGAACGCCTTCAACCAAAATACGTGAATTTTGGGATGGAGATATTCCTTGGTTAAATTCTGGTGAAATAGCAAATTTTCCAATTATAGACTCAGAAGAATATATTACGGAAGATTCCATTTCTAAATCTGCAACTTCATTAATGCCAAAGGGAACATGTGTATTATCAATTACTAGACATTTGAGACCTTCTATTTTAGGAATTGATGCTTGTGCAAATCAATCTGTCGTTGGAATTTTAGAATCAGATAAATTAAAAGCATCATTTATTTACCCTTATTTAGTAAATGAAATACCAAGATTAATGACTTTGAGAACTGGTGCACAACAACCACATATTAATAAGAAAACTGTTGACACTTCCTTAATAATAAATCCTTCATTGGAAGTTTTAAAAGATTATTATAAACTAGCAAACCCTATTTATGACCAAATAATAAACAACTCATTTCAAAACCAAAAACTCTCAGCCCTTAGGGATTGGTTGTTGCCTATGTTAATGAATGGGCAGGTGCGCGTAGCGCATTCCTATGCAGATGGGAATCTTGGTAGGGCAGAGCAGGAGTTGGGTATGGTTGCGGAGGATAATACTAAATTTGATAATGCTAAATATGGTGAGAAATGAGGTTAAGAGATAATTTTCCAACAACTAAAGAAGATGCAAAAAGCTTTGATGTTGAATTTCGTGACGAAGTAGGTGTATTTAAAATTTTTCAACCTGAAGATAACCATTCATTATCAGCAATAGAGAAAATGATACATCAAGTCAACACGTTTTTGGGTAAAAATGGTTACGATTCTATTTTGCCAATAGAGTTTGTAAAAAATGATTTTAGTTATGAATCTGATGATGAAATTGTGTCTTTAAGTAAACACGGTTATTTAGAAGAGTTTGTGCTTGTTATTGAAAGAGAGAACTACATAAACTTAAATAACGATACCATAGTTCTTTTGCAAGAGTTTTTTCAAAACTTAAAAAGCAAAGCGATAGGATACAGTCCTGCAAGACATTTATATACAGTTTTAGAAGAAGTCATTGCATTGCCAAGACAACCAAAACAGAATACTTTTGTAACATTTGAACAAGAAAACGACACGTATTATGTAGCCTTTTCAAGCTATAAAATGGAGTTTTCTAAGTATGTTGATGATTTTGGAAGTTATGAAGCGTATCGCTTTTCTTATGAATTTAGTGGTTATACCGATGTTGTGGGTGATTTTGATCAATTTAGAGAAGAGTTATTAAATGCATTAAAAAATGTAAAGGTTACAGATATATCTATTAGTGATGAAGAATAAGGAGCTTAGAGATTGGTTATTACCAATGTTAAGGAATGGGCAGGTGCGCGTAGCGCATTCCCATGCAGATGGGAATCTTGGTGAGGTAGCGCAGGAGTTTGGTTTGGTTGCGGAGGAGAGAGAAAAGTATAAAAGCTAAAAGATATTATAAAAAAAATTAACCCCAAATAAATATTGAATATGTATTATTATGAAAATGCTGGACAAAAAAATGGTCCGTTGTCTAAAGAAGCATTAAAAGGTAAAATCTCAAAAGATACACTAGTATGGCGAGAAGGTCTGGAAAACTGGATAAAAGCATCTCAGCTTCCCGAATTAAAAGATCTTTTTAAAAACGAACCACCACCGTTTCCAAGTACTGAGCCTAAAAGTACTGATGAAATTGAAAGTGTAAATATTTATGCTCTTTTATTGTTTGTTATGTTAATTATTATGGGTGTTATGGAGTATTTTGAGCTGGAAAAGAATAGAATTTATCGCTTTTTATTGCCTGCTTTAATTTTAGCAACTTATAAAGTATTTAGCAGAATAAAAAGATATCTTAACAATGTTTTAAGTTATACTGCTGCAAATAAAGACTTAATAATTATAATAGTAACTTCTGTAGTTTTAGATTTCGCAGATGGATTACTGAGAACACCGAGTTGGGAAAGAAAACTTTTAAACCTACCGGATGCCCAATCTTCAATGGTTTTTATTCTAATTCTTGTATTAATTTGTTTACATATATATTATTTATTCAGTCTAGGAAAAAAAATGTCTAAAATAGAAGATGGAGTAGCATCTAGGATTTCAAAATTTGCCTACTGGAGCTTAATAAGTTTTGCTGTAATAATTTTTATCAGCTTTATTTCAGATAATACAACAACTTTAATGTTATTATCAATTATTGAAGCGCTTCCTCTACTTTACCTAATTATTGGACTTAAGAACTCTAATAAGCAAGTTGGTTATGTTTAGATGTAGTCGTAATTAATCAATTCAATTAAGCTAAGAAAACAATACTATTATTTAGCGCTACTAGTATAGCAGCACATGTAATAGAAATATAAACATTAGATTTTCTGAAAAAAAAAACGACGAGTGCTTTGTTAGCGGGTAAGCTGTCCATGTTAACAGCTAGCCAAATAAGAAATGATTTTTAAATAATAAAAAAGAGAATGTTAAATATGGAAAGGGATGGGTTTGATAAAAGATAATTTAAAGTTTTTTGTAATTTATATAATTACAGTTTCATTGTCCTTAATTTTTATTGAACAGATAAGTGAATTGCTTTTATTCTTAGGGTATGATTTAAACTATAATAGCTCCTCGTTTAATTTAGGTTTCTTCACAATCTTAGCTCTATCAATTATCACCTATATATACCTGATTAGAAAGGCCTTTATTCATAATATACGTATTACTTTTTTTGTTTGTTATGCTGTTACAATCTATTTTTTTTTAAGAATTGTTTTTGTCGGTTATATTGAATTTTTGTGGTTAGATGATCTATTCGTTTATGCTGATTGGGTTTTTATAATAGCATCATTTCATTTTTTTAATTTAATAAGAGTTTGGATTAAAGAGTATAAAAGAAAGGCAAAGGATGATATTGCTAATAACTTTTTTATTGAAGATAAGATTTTTACTGGTGAAGAAATTGATAATGAAGCTATACTCCAAAAGTTGATTTCTGTAGTAACTCATTTTAAACCAGAGGAATCGTTTAGCATTGGCCTAAATGCAGTTTGGGGACATGGTAAAAGTAGTTTTCTTCATAAATTTAAAAGAGATTTTGAGCATAAAAACCCTAAGGAGATAGTCTTTTGGTATCGGATATGGAAAAATAAAGGATCTAATGCTATTATTGAAAACTTTTTTGAAGAATTAAAAAATCAACTTAAAACTCACTCAGGGGATATTTCTGATAATATTGATAATTATGTTAATTCTATTTTAAGTTTATCGAATAGTGAATTACATAATATAATTTCTACAGGAAAGGATTTGCTCTCAGAAAATGAAACCTTAGAAAATTTTTATACAAGTATTAATGAAAATATAAAGAAAATCGATAAACAAATAATTATTCTTTTAGATGATTTAGATCGTTTGGAGAGTTCTGAAATCTTGAATACATTAAAATTAATAAGAACTTTATCAGATTTCAATAACATCATTTTCATAGCAGGATATGATAGAAAATATGTAGTTGAGACAATAGAAAAGTCTAAAGATAATTATATAGATAAAATTTTTAATGTCGAAATTAACTTATTACCCTTTGATTCAAATTTAATTATAACAGAATTATTCAGACAAGTTGATCTTGCTTTTTCAACTGATTTAAATAAGAAAGATAGAGGAGCTATCAATGAGGCTTTTAAAAACCTATTCATAGATCTGGAACTTAGTTTTGATGATATTAGCTTAAATAATATTCTTGACGCTAGTCAAAAAAATGAATATTGTGAAACAAATTACGATTTAAAATATCAAGATTTTATCCCTACATATAGAGATGTTAAAAGATTTATTAATGAGTTTAAATTTAATTATTCGTTTTTAGAAAGCAAAAGTGATGTTGTTCCCCAAGAATATATTTTGTATAAACTTTTAATATATAAGTATAGGGATTTAAATGATTTAGTCTTTTCAAATTTAGATGAAATACTGATGAGAACTACTACAGTCGATGTGAATAATGATAATACAGTAGTTTTTGGAAGCGATCATTTAAGTAATGTTTATTTATACAATTTAAAGAGCCAAGAGAATTTAAAAGAACAATTAAAAAGTTATACAAACAAGGATATTCAAATTATTGATGCCGTTTTCTGTAGACTTTATGGAAAAAAATCAGTTAAATATTATCACTCAAATCAAAACTCCATTTCTAAGATATACTATTCAGATATTTATTTACGAAATAATATTTTGAGCGGTAATGTCTCAATAACGCAATTACAAAATGCTTACGCAAGCAATAAGTTATTTGGATTGGCTAAAAGTATTTCAAAAACAAATGAAAATATTAATTTTCATACAACAAATGAGATTAAACAATTTATTTATAATAATTCACCTGATAACGTAGAACAATATTTAGATGCTTTAAGAACCCTTAATTTTATTTTGCCTAATAGTAATTCTTATGATGATCAGATGGGTATAGATATAATGAGAAACGCTTTTCATACTTTCTATTCAAAAGATAAAAAAGCATTTATTGATGATATACAAAAAATTATAAATGTTGATTCGCTAGGCTTTCTTGACTTTATGTTAAGAGATGTGAATATGGATTTAAAAAGAAAAAAGAGTCGTCAAAATTATAGCTCTGGCATGTTAAATAGGTTTGAAAATAATGAATTTAGTGAAGAGGATCTTAAAGCTTTATTCTTAGAAAAACTAAAGCATCTTATTCGAATTAAGGCTAAGCCAGATGTTACGGCTTCGGTTTACAATCAACATGTTGAAGCTATTGTTGAAGATAAAAAAATTATAAGATCAAATGATTTAAACCTGGCTATTAGAAATGATATTCAAAATCGGTTTACGGAATATTTTAACTCACATTTATTTATGTCAATTAGAGAAATAATTAGTGATAGCGAGGTAGGGTCTGTCGGTTACGAACCAAATTTTAATTTGGCTCAAATATTCTCAAATCAAGATTCTCTTCTTGATTTAATTGAAGACCCCTTAAATATAAGTTTATATCAAAAGTTCTATCAAGAAGGTTGGGATAATTTTCATGAGTTTTTGAGTAATATTGAATTAGCAGAAGATGATAAAAAAGTAATTGATTCTGACAAACTTGAGATAGCTATAACCTTTGTTCAGGCTTATATTAGAAATGGTTATAAACCATTAAGTAAAACACAATATGATCTAATTGTAATGGAGTTACCTTTTTGAGTTGTTCAAAAAAAGAGGTAATATATAAGATACAGACTAAAAAAGTTAAACAAATAAATGAGGAAATTTATAAACCTTTCTGCGATTGAATCTAGAGGTTTAGATATAGTTATCTACAATAATGCACGCCAACTCAGAAAAGATGCTATTCTACTAGCAGAAACAAATAAATCGTATAGTAGCGCAACATCATTATTAATTTTAAGTTCAGAGGAAGTTATAAAAGCAACTTTAGTTTTTTTACATAGTCAAGGTTACAAAGTGTATTTAATTAAAGGTGCTAAAAGGTTTTTTAGTGATCATAAAATAAGGCATGAGGTAGCGCAACTCGTAGAAGTTGGTTCTAGTCTAATGGAAACAATAACTATTTGGGAAGAGCAAAGAGAAAAGCCATTATTTAAAACTAAAGTAAAATGGCTCGATTGGGGTTTAAATGGCTTGAATGATTTGGTTAAATCTGTTCAGCCACTTGTAGATTCTGGTAAACGAATAGAAAAGTTGCAAGAGTTTAATGATTTGAAAAATCAAGGCCTTTATGTTAACTACAAAGATAAGTTGCTCACTCCCCAATTTCAGATTGATGCAGATGAATATACTACGGTTAAAAATATTGTAGAAAGAACCTTTAAATTTTATAAATCATTAAGATTACTATACCATCCAAGTATTGAAAAACACCTATCAAAAAAGAAAATCATGAAAGTTAGGGAGGACTTAGAACTTTTGATTAATGATGCTTTTAAGGATTTTGAATTTAATAATAATAGAAAGAGCTATGAATAAATATGGTACAGCGGCAATAAACGCAGTTAAAGAAAGTCAAAACCCAATTGAATCATGGGAAATTGCTGTTAAAGATTTTGATTCTGAAAGCGCTAAAGTAAAAGGTTGCCCAAAAAACACTTTTTTAGGTTTATGTGAAGATGGTTACGTAAAAGGTGTTCCTAAAGGAAATTATACAAAGTCTATTAAAAATAAAGAATATGCTATAAATGCAATAAAGATTATAAAAAACAATCCAAATAAATCATTTTCACCAAAGGAATTATGGGGAGAATTAAACCTTGGAGATAAAAGGCACAATTCACAAATGGATGTTGTTTTAGCGCTTTGGGAGAATGGACTTATAAAGTAAATATTATTTGAAGTTATACAAAAGTATAAACTAGAAGTATTAGCAAAAAGACCACTGTCTAAATACACTCAAGATATTGCTAGACAATTGAAATTAATTAAATTAGAATGAAATCAGATAATTTAGAGATAACAAAAGAAATAACTTTACTTAAAGCTAAGATACCTGCCCTACCAAAGAGGCCGCGGAAGAATTTATTCGATATTTTAAAAATACAACATAGAGAAATACGTAATAGCAATATACTTGCTTACTTTTTCGACCCAAAGGAGGACCACGGTTTTGATAACTTGTTTTTTGAATCTCTTCAAGCAATAGCAATTGAAAAAATAAATGACATAAAAAAAAAGCACCCTGAAATTAAATTTAATGACATAAGTTTTTTTGATGAAATCAAGAAAGTTAAAACGGAGGAGCAAACCACAGGTGCACAAACAAAAACAAAAAGTATTGATATTGTTTTGGAAGGGGATAATTGGGTTATTGGTATCGAGAATAAAATTCATCACCATCTGGCAAACCCATTAAATACTTACTGGGCACATCTTAAAAGTAAAAAGAAAATACCATTTGGAATTTTACTCACATTATTTCCATTTAAAATCAGTAAAGGAAAGTTGAATAATGGTAATTATTTTTTAAATATTACGCATAAAGAGCTTATTCAGCGTGTCCAACAAAATATAAAGCTAACTGATGAGGTTAGCGATACTGATATTTTTTATTTACGAGAATATTTTAAAAACATTGAAAGTCATTACTTTCATTTAAAGCATACACCAGAGATGAATACCATTGTTCAAGAAATAACTGAAAACTACAGCGCGATTAATGAAATTTTAAAGAAAAAGGAAGCTGCGGAAAATCATATTGAAAGTCAAATTAATACTGTTTTTTTGGAACATGGTTATGTTAAGACAAGTAAATGGTTTAGAAGAGAAGATAAATTATATGATTTGTATTTTTTTGTTGCACCTGCTTCAGAATTAATGCGAACAAACTCATTGTGGTTATGTGTGGAAATTAGAAACCACACTAATCGTGATATCGATAGAGCTGAGTTTATGGAGTATTTTCGTGAACAGTTTGTTAACTCACAAAGTTTTCAACAGATTGATTTAGAATCAGGCAGTCAAAGAACGCATGCATTTATATACCAAGAAGATGACTTTTTTAAGAGGGAGAACCCTTTTAATGAAAAATTTAAGAAAGTTTTAGAACGATTAATAAGTACGGGTAATTCTCCAGTAAAGCAAGTGGAGAAATATCTTAAGGAACGTAATTATTTATTTTCTGAGTGATATTGTGTTATTTGTGAAAAAGGCATTTCGCAAACAGATCTCTATCAAATGTTAGCCTATGCCGTAAGATTTAAGATTAATGAGATTGTTTTGTATTATCCAAATATGTTAAGTACATCCATAGAAGGAACAACTGAAATAAATATTACGGATGAGTTTGCTAAGGATGAAAATATTCAAATAAGAGCTTGTCAATTGCCAATAATTAATAGGGAGCTTTTTAAAAAGGATATTCAAAATAAACAGACATTACAATTAGAATTTGAAGCCGTTAAAATAGAACTTATAGGCAAGATTGAAGCGTCTTTAAAATTTATATAACGTATTAGTTATACAGGATTAGTCTAAGAAAATTAAAATTCAAATAATAAGCAAAACATCTTGTTTTTAGATATTGAAGTTAACCCAAAAACTAATAAAGGATTTAAAGGTTTTTGTTGATAATGAAGTACTTGGCTTAGTGTTGAAGTCACAAGGAAACTTATTACTGAACAATATGAGCCCATGTTAAAAAAAGGCTACGAAATAGAAAGTGCTTCAGCGGAATATATTATCTATTGGTATAATAAGAATGATGATAAAGAGTATAAGATTGTATTGCCTAGATTGAGATTTGAGAAATTAAAATAAAATGGCTGAAATTCATAAAAAGGAACAAGTTTTTACAAGGAATCAATTGTATAACTTAGTTTGGTCAACACCAGTTTCAAAAATACTAGAAGAGTATGCAATTTCTAATACAGGTTTTAAAAACCTATGTAAAAAACACGATGTTCCATTACCTCCAAATGGACATTGGCAAAAATTAAAACATAACAAAGAAGTTAATGTTATTCCATTGTCTTCTTCTGATAAAAATTTTGATAATATAACTTTACCCAAAAGACTGGAAGGTGAAGAAAGTCTTAATAATGTTTCGGAATTAAATCTTCTCATAAGGGAAATAAAAAATGATAAAAATTTACCACTAACTGTTCCTGATAAATTAAATAAACCAGTTAAGGAAGTTATATCCACAAAAAAACACTTAAAGTTAACTAGAAAAGCTAAATGGCCATACGATGTGGATGAGCCTAAAGACGGTGTTTTAAGTCTTGCTGTTTCAGATGATTTAGTAGAGAGGGGGCTTATTTTCGGGGATACATTTATAAAACTATTAAGGTGTCGAGGACATGAAGTTAAGAATATAAGAAACCATAAATATTCTAACTATAATGGTTTAAGGTACATTATTCATGGTGAATATTTTGTTTTAAGATTAAGAGAAATAGATAAAAGGGTAATGGAGAAGTCTGAATATAGTTGGCAAACAGCTAAGTATTATCCAACAGGGAAATTATGCTTGAAAGATGAAAATTATCCACGACATGAATGGACTGATGTAAAAACGATAAAATTAGAAGATAGACTTGCTGCTATTGTGGCGTATCTTGAAATTTCTGCAAAACGGAAGACTAAGGAGCGGATTGAAAATGAAATTAGATGGGCAGAAAATGAAAGGCGACGCAAGATTGAAGAAGAATTAAAGCAACGAAGAGAAAAGGATCTAAATCAATTTAAAGCGGTTATTAGTAATTCAAGTAGATGGCAAAAATCTATGGATTTAAGGAATTATATTTTAGCAGTTGAAAAAAATGCAAGGGAAAGAAATCAATTCACTGATGAACTTAAAAATTGGTTACAATGGATAAAAGATAAGGCAGATTGGTATGATCCTTTAATAGAAAAGGAAGATGAGTTGTTTAAAGGCATTGATAGGGATTCTATTTAAGTGTGGACGTTATCCTAAATAAAAATTTCTTAGGCAGGAGTTTCGGGTTTAATATATATTTATACTACCAGTACCCATACATCCAAAACACACACCATTTTTAACATGTTTATATTCTGATAAATATCCAGATCCATCGCAGCGATTACAATTTTTTGACATTTCAACAAATATGCCATTGCTATCAAGTATTGGGATTTTATTTCTCATATGTTCTTTTTTATGGCAAATTCTGCATAGCGTAATTAAAGCTTCATTATCATATTCCCAAGCACTTTTCCCTTTCTGATAATATTTGTGATGTACATTTAAATCATAATAATTCTCCGATTGAGACTGGTTAAAACAGACATGAATATATTTATTGATAACAAACGGTTGCTCAACATATTTCTGTGCAAACAATAAATCTTCAATTTTAATTAAGGCTTTTGAAGTGCCAATAAATTTACAATCAGCTTCCCAATTTTTTTTATATATAACAAAGTCATTGGTGTTTTTTTTTCTTTGTAATGAAAAATCATTTTCCCTCATTTCAAAATATGATTTAACGCCAAATTTTGATGATAATCCTAATATTTCACTTCTATAGATATTACAATGTTGACATTTGCTATTATCCCTATTAATTATTTCTTCTCTTTTAGAGAGCCATTCTTTGGTAGATAGTTGTTCGTTGTATGTCATTAACTTTTTCAAGAAATTTGAACTTTATTCTATGTTTTAAATTACGAGTAAAAATAATAATTTATCAATATTTTAATGTTTATCCACGAGGTAAAAATAAAAAATCAAATTTTTATTACCGTTTTTAATTTTAAACTAATTAGTCAAAAATTAATGATTATATTAGATGTGAAATTATAAATCAGAGTACACATTCTCGTACACGATTTTATTAAAATAAAGCATAAAGGGCGATAAATTCGGGTGTTTTTTCAAACTCATAACCCGAAGGTCACTGGTTCGAGTCCAGTTCCCGCTACTAAGTTAAAAGCCTTTCAAGAAATTGAAAGGCTTTTTTTATTTCACTTAATACAGTTTAGATACACAACATTCTGCTTTTTCCTCTTTTAAGCACTATGTTAAATTTTATCGAGTAAATGTTTAGATTTATCTTCCTTCTTGATAATTTTAATAATATTAAATAACTGTGTTTTGAGAACTCTGTATTCTTTTAAAAATTTGTTTATAGAAACTATTAAATTACTATGTTCTTTAATGTAGGCTTTTTCTAAATCTAACTCATCAACGCCATCAACCATTATTTGTAACTTGTTTTCATGATTTCTAACGGCTTCTAACAGCTGGTTATTTACCTTGTCCGATCGGTTTATGGCATCAATAACTTCTTTAACACTAGAAAAATTACCAAGGGCAATTAATTGAGAAGTAAATTCGGTTACTAAATCTTCAAAAAAGAGATGCTCATCTTTAATAAAATTTAATTCAGATAGCCATTCTTTTGAAGCTTCATGCATTTCTTCAGCATTAAGCCATTCTGCGTAGCGTAAATGTTTTTGTGTGGTTTTCATGGTGTGTGTGTTTAATAAGAAAGCAAAACACAATTCCCTTAAATCATGTTCTGCTTTCTTGCGCGTTACAAAAGTGTGATAACCTGTTCAGCTTTAGGAAATCGTTTTTGTAAGTTGCTTAATAATCCAAGTTTTTGTTTTATATTTTTCTAAATTACTTTTAGTGAGGCTTTTATAAAATGATAATTATCAGTTATACTAACTTAATTTTAAACCATTAACTTACTTACATCGGTTAGCTTAGGTATGGTAGCGTCCCAATTATATAGGTCTTTCAGTTTTACTCTAAACGCGTCTAATGCTGTTGGTTCACCATGTATAAGGTATACTTTTTCTGGTGTGTTTTTAATATCGCTAACCCAATCTAATAGGTCTTGTTGATCTGCATGAGCCGATAAGCTTTCAATGTTTTTTATAGTAGCCTTTACAGGATAGTATTTTCCGTAAAACCGAATCTCGTGTGCGCCTTCTTGCAATTGTCTGCCACGAGTGCCTTCTGCTTGATAGCCAACTAATAGCACTGTAGTTGAAGGCTCATCAATAAGTTGTTGTAAATAGGTTAAAACGCGTCCTCCTGTAACCATACCACTTCCTGCAATCACAATTTTAGAGCGTTTATCGTCAATGGTTTCCCAGGTTTCTTTGTAGGATTGAATTATGTTAACATGCTCGCACATAGCAGCATATTCTTTAGGCGATAGTTTATGCCATTTAGGGAAACGTTTAAAAACATCCAACACGTTATTACCCATTGGGCTATCAACAAATATTGGGATGTTTGGAATTTTATTGTCTTGATATAGTTTCCATAAAATGAACATGAGCATTTGTAAGCGCTCTACCGCAAAACTAGGTATAATAAGATTCCCCTTTTTATTGATGGTTTCCAAAATAATTTGGGTGAGTACATCTTCAATATTTTCTGCCGGATGTAATTTGTTACCATAGGTGCTCTCAATAAATATGAAGTCGGCCTTTTCAGGTTTTTTAGGAGCGTATAGTAAGTAATCGTGTTTTCGGCCTATATCTCCAGAAAACACAAAACGCTTCCCGTTAATGTCTAATTCTATAAAGGTTGCGCCTATAATATGGCCATTGTATTGAAAGCGATAAGTTATATGCTCTGATAATTGAATCCAAGTATCTTCAATCTCTACTTCAAATTGTTTAATGGTTTTTTCGGCATCTAATTTGGAATAAAATGGTAAAGCAGGACTGTGTTTTGTGTAATTTTCCTCATTTGCCTTTTTCGCCTCTTCCTCATGTATTTTAGCGCTATCTCTTAATATTACTTCTGCTATAGCCAAAGTAGGAGCAGTGCCTTTAATTTTGCCCTTAAAGCCTTGTTTTATCAAACGTGGCAGATAGCCAACATGGTCTAAGTGGCCATGCGTTAATAAAACGACATCGATAATGCTTACATCTATAGGAAGATTTTCCCAATTAAGTTCTCTAAGTTCTTTTAAGCCTTGAAACATACCACAATCTATAAGGATGTTTTTTTCTGAAGTTTCAATTAAAAATTTAGAACCCGTAACAACTCCTGCCGCACCTAAAAAACTGATTTTTACAAATTTTTCCATGTTAATATATTTTTAGCCACATAAATGTGAAATTTCATCTAGAATTTTATTTTTCCGTGTCTCGGAAACACCAAGATGATCTAAATAAAATTTATCGTTAATTAAATCTCTGCAAAGGATTACAGATCGACTTAAAAGAAAATTTTTTTCACGCTGAGAAAGCAGTGTAGACACGGTAATTGGGTATAGACCTAAACGATCAATTCTATCTTTTAAACCATCGTTTAATGGGTAATCCCAACTTAATAAATACAGTCCGCAGCAATTACCATATTGTATGGCGTCCTTGGTGAATCTTGTGTTAGTAACGACCCAGCCTTGGGTAAGTGACTCTTCGTCTTTTTTTAGTTTTTGCCAATTGTTTTTTATGTCTTGATATCTAGAATTGATATACAGAGGAATTTTAACATTACAGTTAAGACCTTCTTCACTATGAAATTTACATTCTATAATAGTCGCTTCAGAATTTTTTCGTGCTATAACGTCAATTTCATGCGAAACACATTTGCCGTGTAAAATAGTACCAACCTCTGTTTTGTAGCCCGAATACTTTAAAATAGCGCTAACAAAACGCTCAAAAGGAAAGCCAGTTGGTCCTAACTCGTAAATGGCTTTCTTAAGTTTGTATTTTGAAGCAAAATGACTCTTGCTTTTTTTAAGTAATGCAAACGCTCTGTTATATATTTCTTTGGTTGATATACTTTGGTAGAGCTCATCACGAACCTTATCTATAATTTGATTGACAACTTGGTTATCTGCCCCAGATCGTTTTAAGGATGTTCGTAATTTTTCCAATGAAAATTTCACTTTTTCACCAGAGGACTTAATAATATCTATATTAGAAATATTCATGTTATAATAACTTTTATACTTATTCGGTTAAGCCAGTTTAGCTTAAAATGAAGCACGAATACTAATTGAGATTAAGCATCATATAAAAAAGACCTAGAAGTAATAGCATCTTTTTTATGATTTTAAATATTAAACACGTGCTGTGTTTTGCATAGCTAATAAGGGTATAGTTAACCCAAGACTCACCTTATCGATATTAGAAGGGAATAACATATCTTCTAAAAACGAATGCTGTGTATTAACCATGGTAATCATATCGAAATCTTTCTCTTCTATAAAAGTCTTGATAGTGTCGGCTATTTTTATGCTGTCTTCATGATGAAATTTTACTTCGTTTTCACTCAAGGCATCTTTTATAAATGCTTTGTTATCTTCTTGTCTTATGGAAAGTTTGTTAATTTTAGAAACATATAAAACATCGATGCAGCTTCTGTTAGGTTTGGCTAAAATGGAAAGTAGTTTTAGCTCGCGACGCTTATAAGGCATTAAAAAATTAGTAGGGAATAAAATTCGTTTAGGTCGAGTATTGGTGTAATTGGAAGGAATAGCCAAAACAGGACATGGCACATATTTTAAAACTTGAAATGTTTGGCTGCCAAATACAATATGCCTTTCGTCTGATATACCTTTAGTGCCCATAACAATCAAATCTATATTTTTTGCATTTGCAATAAGATTAGCTTCTTCTATTAAAGTGTTATAAGCCGAAATGCAGTGATAGGTAAATCTAGGATTAGGCGCTGTTTTTTTTACCTCTGTAATAAGTTGTTCTAAATTAGATTGCGACTCATTTCTAACACGAGTTAAAATATCATTAAAAACGTCTCGAGAGGCTAATTCCTCATGATCGTAAAATTCATTTTGATACGCATGCATGAAATAGAATTCTGTTTTTTGATATTTAAAAAATTCTAGCGCATAGTTAATGGCGTTCTTAGAGTTTTCTGAAAAATCCGTAGGAATTAAAATAGATAGCATAATAATTGTTTTTAGATTTCTGTTATGAAAGTATGTTTAAAAAAAACTAAAAACTATGATATATATCAGCGCTGTTGTTTTAAGGTGTTGTTTTAAAATGAGTTAGGGGCTTGTTTAAGTTAACATAAATACCCTATTCGTGTAATACTAAAAAAGGAATATCTGTATGGTATGTTATTTTTTCAACTTTAGAATGAAATAATATATTTTGAAAATAATTTAGGTTTTTGGCAACCATTGCTATCATGTCTACAGACCTGCTTTCTACAAAGCATTCAATAGCATCTTCAACATTTTTATTGGTAAGAAAATGGAAACTTGGATTAAACTCTTCAAAATAATCATTTAGTAATTCCTTATTATTAAGTTGTTCGGGATTTAATGTAGTGTCTTTATTTTGAATATGAATAACTCGTAAATTGCCTTTTGTATCTTTTAATACATTTGTTAATGGTTGTAGTATATTAAGATCGTAAGTGAGGTTAAAATCTGATGTAAATGCAACCTCTTGTAGCTTATTATATTTTGCACATTCTGGTACTACTAAGGTGGTACATTTCACTTTGGTAATAACATCGCCAGTGTTACTGCCAACAATGAATTTGCTAAGGCCAGATGCACCTTTGGTGCCCATAACAATCATGTCTATTTTCTTTTCTTCAACATGTTTTCTTATGGCTTCTAAAAAGAAATAATTTTCGGTAAGTGTATAAAAACGGTGGTTTTTGCTTACTTTATGGTTCTCTCTAACTTGTTTTAATTGCTGTCTTAATTTAGTGCGAGAAGGCTTGGTGTAAATTTCTTCAATAACGTCTTCTGTTGTAATATAATTTTCTGCACTAGCAACCATACCTTCAATTCTGTTAACATGAAGTAGGTAAAAATTACATTCCGTATTTTCAAAAAAAGCAATGGCATACGAAATAGCATTCCATGAGTTTTCTGAGAAGTCCGTAGGTAATAAAACATTCATCTTTTAAATTTCTTAGTAAATACAAATCTAAAATGATGAAGCCTATTAAAATATGATATCCATCATATTAGAAATACTTGTGTATTAGGCTAGTAGATATCCTGTAATTCTTGAAGATTAATAACTTTAATATTTCTGCCTTCCATTTCTATGAGGCCTTTCTTTTTAAAATCGGACAAGGTTCTTATTAATGTTTCTGTCGCAATTCCAGCTACACTTGCCAAATCATTACGAGAAATTTTAATAGGATCTTCAGGTTTCGAATTTATTTTTTCGGCAAATCTTATAATTGTTGATGCTGTTTTTCTTTGTACAGAACTGTAAGCCATTTGCAATAATTGGTCTTTAACTCCTGTAATGTCATCGGTTAGTAATTGAATAACTTCTAGGGCTACCTTGTGGTTTTGGTCTAGTATATCTTTTAGTTCGTTTTTAGCAACACCAACCATTTTTAACTCTCCTAAAGCTGTTGCTGTTTCTCGGTAAGGTATATTTTGAGTGAATGATGTATAGCCAAAGAGATCATCTTCTTTATGAAGGGCTGTGGTAAGTTCTTTTCCTTTTTCATCAAATTTATAACACTTTACAACACCTTTTAAAATTAAATAGACATAATTAGAGTTATTACCTTCTTTGTAAATAATGTCGCCTTTACTGTAGTTAAAAATGGTGCCATTATCGTCGAAGAAATTTTTTAGGTCGTTAATTGTTCTTAATTGTTCTTCTGGAATAGTTGAATCATTTAAAGCTAATTCGCGTTCTTCCTTTAAAATAGCAGCTTTTGCTATTCTACTTTCAATAGCGCTTAAAATTTCATCTTCATTAAAGGGTTTTGTAATATAGTCGTCTGCTCCCATATTCATGCCTTTTCTAACATCTTGTCTTTCTGTTTTGGCAGATAAAAATATAAACGGTATAAATTTGGTGCTATTATCTTTTGATAGGCCTTCTAATACACCATATCCATCTAAAATAGGCATCATGATATCACAGATTATAATATCTGGATTTTTATCTTTTGCAACTTCAAGACCAATTTGCCCGTTGGCAGCTGTAATAACTTCGTAGTCCGAAAGCTCTAATAACTCGGCTGTGTTTTCTCTTAATACGGTGTCGTCCTCTATTAATAATACTGTTTTCATTGTTGTGCTTTATTGGGTAGTTCTATAGTAAATGTTGAACCTTCGTGCTCTTTGCTTTTAAATGTTATACTGCCATTTAAGCTTTCTAAATGGTCTTTTACAATATTCAATCCAATACCTGTACCTTGTATTAGTAATGCATTTTCAGCTCTAAAATAGCGATTAAATATGTTTTTTTGATCCTTCTCCGGAATACCAATACCATTATCTTTTACTATAAAAACGGTAGTTGTTTTATTTTGAGAAATCTTTATGTCAATAATCGTGTTTTCAGAAGAGTACTTTATAGCATTATAGATTAAGTTGGATAAAGTTAGTTCTAATATTTTTTCATCTTGGTATAACGAAATATCATCTATATTCTCTGGGTAGTTAATTTTTTGTCCAGCTTTTAATAGCATATTGGCATTATAGATAACCTCGTTAAGAACTTTACTTAACTTAAAAGTGGCAAATTTATAATTGATTTTACCTTTCTCTAGTTTTTCTATCGAAAGGAAATCATTTAATATAGTATTAAGGTATTGTACTTTTTCTGTAATGGTATTAATATGTTTTTCTCGTTTATCTTGCTGTTCGGTTAATTTGTATTTATTTAATAACTTGGTTGACGTTAAAATACCGCTTAAAGGTGTTTTAAATTCATGCGAAACCATAGATAAAAACTTTGTTTTTAACTCGTTTAATTCCTTTTCGGTAGCTAAAGCTGTTTTTAGTTCTGCGGTACGCACAGCAACCGTTTTCTCCAAATTTTCAGTATAATTTTTTTGTTCCGTTATATCTAAAATAATGGCTAAAAAAACATCTTTGTCACCTAGTTTAGAACGTTGTACATGTACATTTACAGGGTAAGTGCTACCAGATTTTCGTTGATGTACAGTTTCGAACTCAATCTTTTCTTCTTTGGTATCATTAAGTAATTCTAATTTTTGTCTGAATTGTGATTCTGTAAAGTTTGGTTTTATGTCAACAGGAGTCATGGTTTTAAGCTCTTCTAAACTGTAACCTATGTTTTTTTGCGCACCATAGTTAACGTTTATAAATTTTAAATCATCGTTAGCAAATACATATATTTCATTAAGTGATTCTTGAAAAATACTAGCCAAATGGTTGCGTTCTTGTTCCATGTATTTACGCTCGCTAATGTCTATTACTAGAGCCATAACATACCCTTTTCCGTAAACAGTAAACGGATTAAGTCCTGCTTCCACAGGAAAAACACTACCATCTTTACGTGCGCCATAAAGATCGCGACCATGTCCCATTTGTCGGCGAGCTTTATCTTTCATAAAACCATTAAAATGAGCACCATGGCCAGCATGATAATTTTGAGGAATTAAAATATTTAGTGGTTGTTTTATGAGTTCGCCCTTAGCATAACCAAACATTTTGTTGGCAGAATCGTTAGTTTCAACAATGTTTTGGTGTTCATCAACTACTATAACGCCTTCGGAAACAGCATCTAAAAGCACCTTAGTTATATCTTTATCTTGCTGAAACATATAAGTTTTAATGGTTTAATTGGTAAAGTGATTAAAGATAACTGATTTATATCATTCTTTAAAACTAATATTACCTCTAAATTTGGTTTAGTTTAAAGCCCTTAACATATGGTAGTTAAAAAGAAAATGACACTACAATTTTATCAAAACCTGGGTAAGTTGTTTTATGCTATTGCAGCTATAGATGGTAAAGTAAGTGCGAAAGAATTTGAGAAACTAAAACTATTAGTAAAAAAGCAATGGTTAGAGATAGATGCTACTGAAGATGCTTTTGGTACAGATGCCGCTTACCAAATTGAAATTGTTTTCGATTGGCTTAATGAAGCTAAATCGCTTAACACGAAGGCTTGTTTTGACGATTTTATTAATTACAAAAAAAGCCAAAGTCACTTATTTACTAAAGAGATTAAAGGCCTAATATTAAAAACGGCTTCGGCAATTGCTTATGCTTTTGCGGGTATTAATAAGTCTGAACTTACTTTGTTAGCAACATTAGATATAGAGTTAAAAATACCCTAAAGTTATTCTCGTGTTTCAGCCTTTGAAACTGCAGTGTGATTGACGATTTTTAAACTTAAAAATGGGATAAATATATTAGAAAATGAAAAGTAGTTTTAACAATATTATAAATTCAGAACCATGTGTTTTAGTAGACTTTTTTGCAGATTGGTGTGGCCCTTGTAAAACGCTATCTCCAATATTAAAGGATGTTAAAAAAGAGCTTGGAGATACTGTAAAGATTGTAAAAATTAATGTTGATAAAAATGAATTGCTAGCAGCAAAGTACCAAGTACGTGGTGTGCCAACAATGTTGCTTTTTAAAAATGGAAATCAGGTTTGGAGGCAATCTGGAGTACTTCAAAAAAATGATATTATAGCAGTTATCAATTCAAATTAAAGCGTACAAATAATCTCGAAGCCATATAGCGCATTTTAATTTTGGGAATTAGGGGTTTGTTCAGGTACATGTCCTAGAGCATTAATTGTAGCTATCAAAATATATCAGTTAAAATTTAAACGGTCTTATTAGTCATGAAAGTATGTTTTTGTATCGGTATACTATTGCTTACCGTGTCTTGCTCAAATAAACAGGATAAAATTTTACCTGTAGAACAATCTTTAACGGAGTCTGTTTATGCATCGGCAACGGTTCAGCCCGATAGCCTTTATAAAGTTTATGCCGCTGTTTCAGGAATTTTAGACGACGTTCTTGTTAAAGAAGGCGACTTAGTAGCTAAAGGAAAACCCTTGTTCCAAATTATTAATAGTGCACCAAAATTGAATAGTGAAAATGCCAAATTTGCTTTAAATCTCGCTAAAGAAAATTATAATGGAAGTGCAGCTGTTTTAAGTGGTATTAGAGATGAAATTGATGCGGCTATCCTTAAACTTAAAAACGATTCGATTAATTATTTCAGACAAAAAAATCTTTGGGAACAACGTATAGGTTCCAAATTGCAATATGAAAGTAAAAAGCTTACTTACGACTTAGCTGTAAACCAATTAAAACTTTTAAAAAACAATTATAATAGAACCAAATATGAGTTGCAAACCGCAGTAAAACTAGCGGAAAATAATTTTAATACGGCTTCCATAGCAACAAGTGATTTTATGGTTACTAGTAAAATGAATGGGAAAGTTTATGCACTACTAAACGAACCAGGGGAGATTGTATCAAGCATGGAGCCTTTAGCAGTTTTAGGCAGCACAAATCGTTTTATTATTAATTTGCTGGTAGATGAGGTAGATATTGTTAGAATTGATAACAAGCAACAGGTGTTGTTAGTTTTAGAGGCGTATGCAGATACTGTTTTTGAAGCTCAGATTTCTAAAATTTATCCCAAAAAGGACGAACGAAACCAAACTTTCACCGTTGAAGCTGTTTTTATAAATCCACCAAAAATATTGTATCCAGGACTTTCTGGTGAGGCTAATATTATCATAACCAAAAAGGAAAATGTAATAACCATTCCTAAAGCTTATTTAATACACGATAATAAGGTAAAAACAGACGACGGTATTGTGTCTGTAAATATTGGTGTGCAAAATTTAGATGCCATTGAAGTGCTTTCTGGAATAACTAAAGATACATATATTTATAAGCCAGACAAATGACTAATTGGAGCATCATATTAAGTATTGCTAAAACACATTTGCTTACTAAAATAAAGCAAACATCCATTGCTGCATTAGGTGTTACATTTGGTATTGGGTCTTACATTACTTTAGTGTGTTTTATGACAGGTTTAAACACCATGTTGGATGATTTAATGCTAAATCAAACACCACACATTCACGTTTACAATGAAATTGAACCTTCAAAAAAGCAACCGGTTTCATTATACGATAATCTTAGTAATAGTTTTAACGTTATTCATTCCATTAAACCAAAATTAAGTCAGAAAAAAATACATAATGCTTTACCAATTATAAATTATTTAGAACATAATGATAAAGTATTAGGCGCACTTCCACAGGTAAAAGCACAAATTTTCTATATAGCAGGATCGATAGAGATTAGTGGGAATCTTACAGGTATCAATCCTATTGAAGAAGCTAATTATTTTAATATGAGCGATTATATTATAGAAGGTTCTGCCATGGCATTACAAAATACAGATAATGGGATTTTGTTGGGTATTGGTATTGCAAAAAAAATGGCTTTAAAAATAGGAGACCGTATTCAGGTAAGCCCAATAAACGGTTCTATTTTTCCATTAAAAATTGTAGGGTTTTATCAAAGTGGTGTAGCCGATGTAGATGCTATTCAGAGCTTTACTAATATTAAAACGGTACAGCGCATTTTAGGAGAAGCTAATAACTATATCACAGATATTAATGTGAAGTTGTATGATATAGAAACAGCCATACCACTTGCAAAAACAATAGAACAACAATTTAACCTTAAAGCTATTGATATTAAAACCGCTAACGCACAGTTTGAAACCGGAACAACAATTAGAAACTTAATTACCTACGCTGTGTCTATAACACTTCTTATTGTAGCAGGATTTGGTATATACAATATTTTAAATATGCTTATTTACGAAAAAATGAATGACATCGCTATTCTTAAGGCTACAGGGTTTTCTGGTAAAGATGTACAACTTATTTTTATGAGTCAAGCTATGATAATTGGTTTTGTTGGTGGTGTTTTAGGTTTGCTAATTGGTTTCGGGTTAACGAGTTTAATCGAAACAATTCCTTTTAAAACAGAAGCTTTACCAACCGTAGAAACATACCCTATAAATAAAGATCCGTTGTACTTTATAATAGGCTTTTCGTTTGCTATGGTATCAACGTTTCTTGCGGGGTATTTACCAGCAAAAAAAGCCAAAAAAATAGATCCAGTTAAAATTATAAGAGGCCAATAATATGAGTGTTATTTTAGAAGCTAAGCATATTAATAAATACTTTAAAAAGCCTGTGAATTTTCATGTGTTAAAGGATATCAGTTTTCAAATAAAAAAAGGGGAATTTGCATCTGTTATGGGGAAATCGGGTTGTGGGAAATCGACTTTGCTTTACATTCTTTCCACTATGGATACCGATTATGAAGGTGAGCTATATCTTAAAAACCAACTTATTACAGGTCAAGATAGCACGCATTTATCTCATTTGCGTAACAAACATATTGGTTTTGTGTTTCAGTTTCATTATTTGCTTTCGGAGTTTTCGGTGCTAGAAAACGTTATGCTTCCTGCTAAGAAATTGGCAGAAAAATCACTTCAAGAAATTGAGCATAATGCCATTCAAAAACTTAAAATTCTAAATATTGAGCATTTAGCATCTAAAAAAGCATCGCAAGTTTCTGGTGGTGAGAAACAGCGTGTAGCTATTGCTCGTGCACTTATAAACGACCCGTCTATAATTATGGGCGATGAGCCAACGGGAAACTTAGATAGCCACAATGCTGAAAATGTATTTAATATTTTTAAACAGTTGAGTGATGAGCAAGGTTTGTCGCTTTTAATCGTTACACACGATGAAGATTTTGCAAATAAAACAGATAGAATTATTCAAATGGAAGATGGAAAAATACTTCTGTAAACGCACCTTTTATTCATGATATTAATCATTTTTAATACCCTCTTTTGCAACTAACTTTATAGTGTAGTTTTAAGCAAAAGGTATGAAAACACTTCAAGACATAGAAAATCAAATAATAACGTTAACGACAAGCATAGAAGTAAATTACCCCGAGCTATATGCTACGCTAGATGAAAACCCAGTTACTATTCCTAATAATAGTCATCCGGATATGACCATAACTATTATGGAAGATTATCTAGAAGGTTTAAAACAAATATTAAAGCAATACAGTAAAACTCATAATAAAAAGTAATGGCATTTATCGATTATTATAAAATACTAGGCATTTCTAAAAGTGCTAAAGAAGGCGATATCAAAAAAGCCTATCGTAAGCTAGCGCGTAAATATCACCCAGACCTAAACCCTAATGATAAGCTTGCAGAGCAAAAATTTAAGGAGATTAACGAGGCTAATGAGGTGCTAAGTAATCTTGAAAATCGTAAAAAATACGATGAGTATGGAGAGCATTGGCAACATGCCGAAGAATACGAAAAAGCGAAACAGCAAAAGCAGTATCAGCGAAGCACACAGGGACCTCAAGGTAGTTATTCCGAAGAAGATTTTTCGGATTTTTTCGGAGATATGTTTGGAGGAAAAGCGTCTGGAAATAGTGGCAGACAAGTAAAGTTTAGAGGGCAAGATTTTAATGCGCAACTGCAGTTAGAATTAAAAGATGTTTATACCACTCAAAAAAGGACATTAGCCGTAAATAATAAAAACATACGTATTACCATTCCTGCTGGTGTTGAAAATGGACAGGTTATTAAAATTAAAGGACATGGAGGAAAAGGAGTAAATGGTGGTCCTAATGGCGATTTGTATATCGAGTTTTCAGTGGTTAATAATTCACTTTTTAGAAGAGATGGTAATAATTTATACGTTTCGGTAGATTTAGATTTGTATAAAGCGCTGTTAGGTGGCGAAATTATGGTGAATACTTTTGATGGAAAAGTAAAACTTACCGTAAAACCAGAAACCCAAAATGGCACCAAAATAAAATTAAAGGGCAAAGGGTTTCCTAAGTATAAAAAAGAAGGACAATTTGGCGATTTGTATGTAACCTATAATATAAAAACACCAGTAAACCTTTCAGAAAAAGAAAAAGAACTGTTTACAGAACTTTCAAAATTGCGATAAAATGGACACAGCACAACTTATATCAATACAACAATTTTGCACACATTACAATGTACCTGTAAAGTTTATTAACGCCTTACAAGAATACGAGTTAATTGAAATTACGATTACCAATAATCAAGATTATTTAAAAACTAACCAGCTTAATGCTATCGAAAAAATGATGCGAATGCATTATGATTTGGATATTAATTTTGAAGGTATAGATGTTATTTATAATTTATTGAAACAAGTAGAGCAGCTTCAAGAAGAAGTGCGCATTTTAAAAAATAAATTAAGCGCTTATGAAGGTTTTTAATTAGCTATTATGACAACAATAGAATACATAAAAGAATGGTTA
Source organism: Algibacter amylolyticus (assembly GCF_014202225.1). Classification (GTDB taxonomy): domain Bacteria; phylum Bacteroidota; class Bacteroidia; order Flavobacteriales; family Flavobacteriaceae; genus Algibacter_B; species Algibacter_B amylolyticus. The sequence goes on along the minus strand of NZ_JACHGE010000004.1, from coordinate 78,449 downwards.
AGTACCAATCCACTAATATGGAATGTTATTCGGTTTCTTGCCATACTATTTGTTATTTTATTAGGTGTGCAGTTGGTAAGACGCTATTTAAAAAAACACATTTCTAATACGGTTATACGTTATAAATCTCAAAAAGCCATAGAGATTATAGGCTATGGATTGTTAATTTTTTTAGCTATCACTTATTTTTCTGGTTCTATTAAGGATTTTACAATAATTATAGGACTATTTACTGCAGGGTTGGCATTTACATTACAGGAGTTAATCTTAAGTATTGCGGGATCAATCTATATATTTTTAGTGAAAGTTTATAAACCTGGAGATCGCATTGAAATTAATGGCATTAAGGGAGATGTTATAGATGTGGATAGCATTTATACAACCATGATGGAAATTGGCCAATGGGTTGAAAGTGATAACTATAGTGGGCGTATTGTAAAACTGAGTAATGCTTTTGTATTTAAAGGTCCAATCTATAACTACTCGCAAGATTTTCCTTTTATTTGGGATCAATTCAATTTGCCTATTCGTTATGGTTCAGATATGGAACTAGCAAAATCTATTGTTATTAAAATTGCTTCAGAAACACTTTCAGAATACACCAAGGCATCCAAATCGCAATGGGAAGCGGTAGTGAATAAATATTATATTGAAGATGCTATAGTTGAACCTACGCTTGCTGTTAGGCTTACCGATAATTGGGTGGAATTCAATTTAAGGTATATTGTAGATTACAAAAAAAGACGATTAACAAGGCACCTTCTTCATGATGAAATTCGAAAAGCTTTCGAGCAAACAAACGGAAAAGTGGTATTAGCATCAACAACAATAGAGCTTATTAAAATTCCTGAAATAAAGATAAATTCAGAACAAATTTAAAAGTAATAATACCCATTATAAATGGTGTTCGCTGGTTGTAAACTTATTTTTTTCTATGGATTTATTAACTTTATAAGCATCGAAATGCCAAGATATACTTTTAGTGAGTTTTAATTAAAAAACATATGGCTAATAATGAACATGACGCACACGCACATTACCAGGTTTTAGGTAAGAAAACAGAGCTTTACTTTGCAGTCTTTTGCGGTGTTTTTCTAGTTATAGGTTTTAGTATTGAAAAATTAATTGGCTTAGAAGGTTGGTTTTCTTTGTTAAGTTACATTATTTCTTATTTTTTTGGAGGGTTCTTTATTACTATCGAAGCCATAAAAAAAATTCCGAAAGGAGAGTTTGATATAGATTTTTTAATGATTGCCGCTGCCGCTGGAGCTGCTTATATTGGTAGTTGGGCAGAAGGCGCGTTACTATTGTTTCTATTTAGCTTAGGTCATGCTTTAGAGCATTATGCCATGAATAAAGCTAAAAAATCTATTGAGGCTTTAGGTCATTTATCTCCAAAAACGGCTCTTATAAAAAGGAATGGAAAACTTGAGGAAGTACCAATCGAGACTTTAAAAATAGAGGATGTTATTGTTGTTAAACCAAATACAAAAATTGCAGCCGATGGTGTTATTTTAAGAGGTAGTTCTAGTATTAATCAAGCACCAATAACAGGTGAAAGCATGCCAATTGATAAAACAAGCATTGCTAGTACAAACAATTTGCCGGAGTTTAAGGATATTAATAAAAACCATGTTGTATTTGCTGGTACAATTAATGGGGATAGTAGTATAGAAGTTTTAGTGCTTAAACTAACAGAAGATTCTACGGTTTCTCGACTAATTAAAATGGTAAGCGAGGTTGAAACTCAAAAATCGCCAACTCAGCGACTCACCAAAAAGTTTGAAAAATGGTATGTGCCCATTGTTATTATAGTTGTTTTTATATTGTGTTTTGCTTTCATTATAGTAGATGAAACTTTTAATGCTAGCTTATACCGAGCCATTACAGTATTAGTTGCTGCTAGTCCTTGCGCATTGGCAATTTCAACGCCAAGTGCTGTTTTAAGCGGGATAGCAAGAGCCGCTCAAAAAGGAGTGCTTATTAAAGGCGGAAAAGCTTTAGAGGATTTAGGCGAAATAACTACTATAGCATTCGATAAAACGGGCACATTAACCGAAGGCAAACCAAAACTCACAAATTTAATTCCTTTAAATAATTTTAATGAGAAGGATTTAGCACATTTAGTTTTGGAGGTGGAGAGTTTAAGCAATCACCCATTGGCAAAAGCTATAGCTAATGATTTAAGTGTGAAATTTAATATAGCGTCTCAAAATAAAGCATCTAATGTAAACGCTATTCAAGGTAAAGGTATTCAGGCACAATATAAAGGTGAAAAAACACGTATCGGTAATGTGAAATTAATGGAAGATTCAGGTCTAAAAGTCACTAAAACCATTCATGCTAAAATGAATCAGCTTTTACAAAATGGACATACCGTAATGTTAGTAGCGTTTAAAACTGATATTGTAGGACTAGTTAGTGTTATGGATTTACCTCGAAAAACCGCCGCTTCTACCTTAAAGCGATTGCAGGAAATAGGTGTTAAACACATGATAATGCTTACAGGCGATCATCAAAACGTAGGGGATGCCATTGCTAAACAAATAGGACTAACTGAAGCTAAAGGAAACTTGCTTCCAGAAGATAAAGTTTCGGCTATAAAAGCATTAATTAAACGCGATAAAAAAATAGCTATGGTAGGAGATGGTGTTAATGATGCACCAGCAATGGCATTAAGTACAGTAAGTATTGCTATGGGAGCAGCAGGTAGCGATGTCGCATTAGAAACAGCCGATGTAGCTCTTATGTCCGATAAAATTGAAAATTTACCTTTTGTTATTGGTTTAAGTCGAGCCTCCAAGCGTATTATTAAACAGAATATTTTTATAAGTCTTGGTGTTGTGGTGCTGCTAGTTCCTGTAACCATTTTGGGACTAACAAATATTGGTGTAGCAGTAGCTTTTCATGAAGGCTCAACCATTGTAGTGGTTTTAAATGCCTTGCGATTACTTCGTTTTAAAATGAGTTAACTTTTAAGTTTTATGAAAAATTAATTGGTCTTGGTTCCATAAATAGGTTTTTTAAAGAAGTAATCGCATTTGTTAATTGTGAGAACTGATTAATATCATAGCCTAAAGCTAACAGTATTAGTATTTTAGGCGAAACACTAGACTATAACACCATGATAAGGAATTTACAGCAAGATGAATGTGCAAATATTCTGGCATCCAATTACATTGGTAATCTATCCTATATTTATAGGGATAGGCCCTATGTAGTGCCAATAACTTATTTCTTTGATGCACCAAATAATGTTATTATTGGCTACTCTGCCGAAGGCCATAAAATTAGAGCCATGCGTAAAAACACAAGTGTTTCTTTAGGAGTTTCAGAAATCGATTCGGTAAATTCTTGGAATTCCGTGCTCGCTCAAGGCACCTTCAAAGAGCTTTCTGGAAGTAATTCCAAAGCGCAATTACATGTTTTCTCTTTAGGTGTAAAAGATTTAATTATTAATAAAGAATACAGGAAACTAGATTTTATAAGTGAGTTTTCTAGTAAAATCTACAAAGATGATTTTCCAATCGTTTTCCACATAAAAATAGATGAGCTTACTGGTAAAATTAGAAACCACTAATTTACTAAGTAAACTATAGAAGTTAAGTTGATAGGAGTTTATTCAATTCAATAAATGTCGTTTTAATTAAAGTAATAATTTCAAAAGGATGAAATATTTATATCTAGTAGGGCTATTAGTTGTGTTTTTAGCATGTAAAAACGATAAACGTGAAGAAAATACTTTGGAGAATAAGGTTTTAGACAGCGTTAAGCGGATGCCTTTAGATTCATTAAAATTAAAGGATTTTGATATTGAATCCTTAGATAAATCTGTTGCCATTGAGTTAAAGCAAAAACAGCTCATCGAAAAAAAAGATGAAAGCGAAGAGCTTGAGGCATTGATAATTGATAAACATTATCTTGTTGAAAAGAAAGATTATACCATTAATTTTAAATACCCGCTAATTAACGAATCTTATAAACCCACTAACAGAAATTTTAATGAGTTTATTAATGATTATTATGTTAATATAACCAAAACAGAATCTGATATATTAGAAAGTAAAGCCTTCTGCGATAGTATAGGAGCCAAAAAATTTAGGGAGGAGCGCTTTATAGATTATAAGATTTATAATGTTAATGATCAGCTAGTAAGCGTATTATTTTATAAAGAGAATTTTTATAATGATGCCATGCATCCTAGTTATTCTTTCGATTGTTTTAATTTCGATTTAAACAGAGGTGTTTTTATGACTTATGCCGATTTTTTTACTCAGGGTTCAGAAGAAGAGTTGGTAGATATTATAAACAAAAACATAAATAAACAAATTGGAAAAGCAGATATTTACTATGATTGCTGGGAAGTCTCTTTAGATGATTTTTCTATAAGTAAAAACAACTTTGTACTCAATGATACTTATATCGAATTTTATTTTGATGATTGTGTAATATGTCCATCCTACACAGGTACATATTCTATCGAGCTACCCTTAACTGATTTACTTTCAGTTTTAAAGAAATACGATTCTAATCCATTAGTTTTTTAATGTTTTTATAATGTAGTTGAGCGGTATAGTAATTTTTTAAAGTGTCATATTATTATAAAATCAGTGCGACTTATCAATTTATTAGTCAATGGACTCAATACTCATTTGGTGGTCATCAAAACAAATTTGGCATCTATTCTATGTACAACAAATTAGCTTTGAAATAGGTAATAAACATGAATGCAAGGCTTTTTTAAATTTTATTAACTAGTATCGCTAGTACATAATTATTAAGGATTCTTCATTTTATTAGAGGTTTTTTAGTGGAATTCTTTAAACCAGCTAAAAACTAGTAAAAAAAAATTTTGTTTTAACATAGTTTTAATATATATTTGGCAAACCAATTTGGTAAACCAATTTGGTGTACCAAAACTAATATTAAACAAAAACTAAATTAATGAAACAAACAAGAAATTTAAAAAAGACGCTCCTATTATTAATAGGGTTTTGTTTTGCATTGAATTTAAATGCACAGCAAAAGACGATAACCGGTGTGGTTACTGCTGAGGCAGATGGTATGGGACTTCCAGGTGTTAATGTTATTGTTAAAGGAACAACTACAGGGGCATCAACAGATTTTGATGGTAATTACTCTATTACTGTAAGTGGTAGCGATGCCGTTTTATCTTTCAGTTATATTGGATATGTTGCTAAAGAGATTATAGTTGGTGGTAATAATACAATTAATGTTGCCTTAGTTGAGGATTTAGCGGCATTGGATGAGGTTGTGGTTGTAGGGTATGGTACTCGAAAAAAATCACATTTAACGGGAGCAGTAGCAAAAATAGGTGGTGACGATGTTGCCGCTGTACAAACAGCTCGTGTTGATGAAGCTTTGGTAGGAAAGCTACCTGGTGTTAATATTCAAAATCAAAGTGGAGAACCTGGTTCGGACTTAAAAATACAAATTAGAGCAGGATCTTCACTTTCGAGTAATTCAGATCCTTTAATTGTTGTTGATGGATTCCCAATATCAGGAAATTTAGCAACGGTTAATCCAAACGATATTGAAAGTTTAGAGGTGTTAAAAGATGCTGCTTCTGCTGCTATTTATGGTTCTTTGGGAGCAAATGGTGTTATTTTGGTTACCACTAAAAAAGGAAAAACAGGAAAACTAAATTTTAGTTATAACGCCTATACAAGTACTTCAAGAAAGTATGTAAAAGATATTGAGATGCTTAAAACTGCTGGTGAATGGGCAGAAGACTTACAGTCAGGTGAATATGATCTTTCTTTTACTGATCCAAGGTTATTAGAATATAGACTTGATGCATACACAAATGCACCAGATGTTGTGAGTATCGAAGATTGGCTTTTTAAAAGTGGTAATTCAACAAGCCATGATTTTAGTGTGAGCGGAGGATCTGAAAATATTAAAGCGTTTGCTTCACTTGGTTATTTAAATACCGATGGTATTGTGAGAGGGCAAGGTTATGAAAGATATAACGGACGTATGAATATTGATGCTAATTTGAACGATAAGTTTAAAGCAGGCTTGAGTATGAATGGATTCTATGGTAATCAAGATATTGTTCCTTGGGAAATGAGGGATCTTCTGAGATCGTATAGCATAAGTCCCATATACCATACACAAGCGTCGATTGATTTCGTTCAGCAACTAGACCAAAAAAGACAAGCTTTATTCGATTCTGGGTTTACAGGAAATAATATAGGTCAGTCGTTCGATAGTAATTATAGAGGTGTAGGTTTAGATCCTACTAGTATCTATGATTTACAACCTGGTGATGTAGTTCACGATTGGCAATACGGTAGAAATCAAAATGGAATTGGAGGAACAGGAGATGCTGGTGTAGCTGCTAAATTTGACAATTCAAGAAGGTATAAGAAAACATATTATGGAAACGTAAGTTCTTATTTACAGTATGAGCTAATTGAAGGGTTAAACATTAAAACCATTTTTGGAGCAGATTTACGTGATGTTAATGAGTACGAATATCATGGCGTACAATCAGATGGTCAACAACGTGCTGATAGAGGTACATTGGATATAAGTGATATAAAAAAGTCTACTGTGTTAAGTACAACTACTCTAGATTATTCAACTGTACTTAATGATAAGCATGATATTAATGCAGTTGTTGGTATGGAGTTTGTCAATACTAAATTCACCGGCCTTGAATCAGATGGTAATAATGCACCTGAAGGTTATCCTTTAAATTATTCTTTTTTCAATGCTGAAGATGTCATTTCTAATAGGATTGAAGAGAAGCAATCAAGAAGAGGGATTTTTGGAAGAGTTGCTTATGCCTATGATAATAAATATTTGCTATCAGCATCTATAAGAAGAGATGGTGATTCACGTTTTGGGGCAAATGAAAGATTTGCAGTATTTCCAGCATTGTCTTTAGGTTGGAATGTACACAAGGAATCTTTTTTACAAGATAGCGAAACGCTAAGTTTGTTAAAGCTTAGATTTAGTACAGGTTCTTTAGGTACGTCTTCAGATTTAGGTTCTTATAGTTCATTGAGTATTTTAGGTACTTCACCTACAGCTTTTGGAACAGGGTTTTTAATTCCTCAAGATGTGGCAAATCCAGATTTAACTTGGCAAACCAATAAGGAGACTAACTATGGTATTGATACCGGATTTTTAAATAATCGTTTCAGATTAAGTGTAGATTATTATAACTCAGACGTTAATGATATGTTGATTCAACAAAGTGTTTCTGAAGTTCTGGGTACACCGCAAATTAGACTTAATCGTGGAGATATAACAAGTTCTGGTTTAGAGTTTGAACTAAATGCGAATATAATCCAAAAAGATGATTTTTCTTGGAGTATGAATGCCAACTTATCTACAGTTAATTCAGAAATTACTAGTCTTGGTGCTGTTGACGAACTACCACGTCAAATTTATGGTGGTCCAAGTGGAAGAGGTGCTGAGTTCAGAAATTATGTAGGTGGTGAACTAGGTGAAATGTGGGGCTATGAATCTGCAGGAATAGTTGAAAATATTTATATGGCAGACCCAACTCGAAATGTTGGTAATAATAGTGGTTTAGCATATATAGTTGATCAAAATGGAGATGGTGAAATTACTTACGAAGATGATTATGTTAAATTAGGTTCGGCTACTCCAGATTTTTATTGGGGATTGTCAAGTACAATGAACTATAAGGAATTTGATTTTTCATTTCAGTTTCAGGGTTCTCAGGGGGCAGAAGTTTATAATATTGATCCTATTTACTGGCAATCGCAATTTCGCGACTCTACAACACCTGCTTTTGATCTTGAAAGCGATGGGATAGCGGATCATAATGGTTTGCATTATCAATTAACTAGAGATGTGCATGGTTCAATGATTCAAGATGCATCTTACATTGCTTTAAGAAATATTACTCTAGGTTATACACTTAATCCGGATTTCATAAGCAAAATGGGGATAGGTTCTCTGAGAGTATATGCTGCAGCCACCAACTTATTATATATCATGGGGAAAGATTATACTTCATTTAACCCAGAAGGTGTTGAGATTGAAAATAGTAATTATGCAGGTCCTACAACATACGGTTATCAAGAAGGAGCTAGCCCGATTGTTAGAAGTTTTACTTTCGGTGTAAATGTTAATTTTTAAATAAGAAAAAATGAAAAAAATGAAATATATATATATAACATTAGTCTCTATGTTGTTAATAACAGCATGTGATAATGAACTGGACCAATCACCTTCTTTAGATTTAGAAGCAAGTAATTTGGTGGAATTTGCACCTGTTTTAAATGCAGCATACTATTACCAAACAGGAGTTGCAATGCCACAAGCGGTTTTAGGAGATTTTAGAGCAGACAATATGTTGATGTTAGAAGATCCGTTTACATCCATCGATACATATAATGCAGATTTAGCAGGTGGAGATATGACTGGGGCGTTTTTCACACCGGTTTATCGTAACTTATACAAGGCAATATTGAGTACAAATAACATTATTGAAAATTCAACAGATGCTACAGAAGTAGCAGAGGCTAAATTCTTAAGAGCATTGTCATACTTTAAATTAGTGTTGGTTTTTGGAGATGTGCCTGTAAATCTATCGGCTACACCTAGCACTTCAGATTTATCTATTTTTGAAAGACAGCCGGTGGCAGACATTTACAACAATGTAATTATTCCGGATTTCCAGGATGCTATAGCAGGTCTAGATAATTCTGATATAGCTTCAGGACGAGCATCTCAAATTGCAGCGCGTGCATTTCTAGGTAAAGTGTACATGCATAATGGTGATTTTGGCCCTGCAGCGACAGAACTTGGAGCTGTAGTAAGCAGTGCTAGTGCTGCTGGTATAACTTTAGAGCCTAACTTTGCTGATGTAGTAACTGATGTTAGTTCGGAAATTATTTTTGCAACGAAAATATCAGGTTCTATTTCAAATGCTGATGGTTCTTCGTCTTCTTCTACCTTTTCAGGATGGTTTTCTGGAGGTGATACAAAATCAAGTACGCCTTTAGATCCACGCTTAACTGCCGCTTTTGATGCTAGTGGTGCTGCTGGTGGAGGTACAGATTTAAGAAAAGCATTAACTATTGATGAGACAGCTGGAATAGGTGTGAAATACACAGGAGGTGCCGATCAAGATTTTATAGAAATGAGATTGTCTGATGTTATTTTAATGTATGCAGAAGCGTTAAATGAAAATAATACTGCTGCTAGTACAGTACTTCCTTTATTGGATCCAATAAGAACTAGAGCTGGTTTAACAAGTTTAACTGGAACTGTAAGTTCACAAGCTGATGTTAGACAAGTAATTTATGATGAAAGAAGAGTAGAGTTAGCTTTAGAAGGGCATAGATGGTTTGATTTAGTAAGAACAGGTACTGTTGATGCCGAAATGGGGCAAGCTATTAATTCAAATTATTATGTGTTTCCTATTCCAAATAGTGAGATTCTTGCTACCAACGGTGTAATTAAACAAAACGACGGTTACTAAACAAGAAACAGTTTAATTTAAATTAGTTTGATTTTTAGGTTATCCGGTCTATTTAAGATCGGATAACCTTTTTTTATACCCTGTCTTCAAGATTAAGTTCGCACACCATTTTAAGGTTGTCTGCGCTCATTAACAACTACGCTATGCCCTTTTGGTTCGGGAATAATTATTATCCTAAATAACTAGTCTTAGCTAAAAAGACTTCTTAAATTTGAGGCATAAATTTAGTTATGATTAAAAATTTAATTAGATACTTTAAAAGCATACATTTCACTAAGGCCATTTTGGTTGCTTTAGCCATGGTTACGCCGGTATTAATATCTATTTATTTTTTTAATAGTTTCGAAATAGGCTTTAGTATAGCCTTAGGCGCAATATTATGTGCTCCTTGCGATGTTCCTGGAAGTTTAAAACATAAGTTTTACGGCATATTAACATCTGTTGTGTTAGTGTTTATCATCACGTTACTAATCGGGTATTTTAGTAATACACTTCTAATAGTTATACCGTTGTTAATCGTTTTGGTTTTTGCGGTTTCTTATCTCTCGGTTTTTGGTTTTAGGGCTTCATTAATTTCATTGGCAGGTTTACTATCTTTTGTGTTAGCCTTTGCCTATGAAAGTAGTGAGATTACTGTTTTGGAACATGCCTTATATCTTGCGTTAGGAGGTGTCTGGTACTTGTTTTTAACAATTTTAACCCAATTGTCTTTACCACAAGTGCAAACGGATTACTTGTTTATAGAACTGTTATACAAAACATCAGAATTTATAAAAATAAGAGGAAAGTTATTGGTAGAAACCAATAATAGAAATGATCTTTTAGAAGCCAATTTTAAACTGCAAATAGAAATAAACGAACTCCAAGAAACCATAAGAGAGGTAATTTTAGAAAAAAGATTAAACTCTGGTTTTAGTAATAGAACAAGACGACAACAATTGTTTTTTTCTAGAGTTATGGAAATATATGAATTGGCTATTTCCAACACGATTGATTATGATAAGTTTGATACCTTATTTAAAGATCATCCCGAAAAAATAGATGAGTTTAAAGTATTAATTTTCGAAATTTCAGATAGACTAGCTTTTATTGCTAAGGTGGTTTTAAAGGAAGAGAAGCTTACATTTAATGATAATTTTAAAGTGCTTCTTAAAAAAATACAGAACCATATAGATATTTATAAGGTGAAGGTAGGTTTGCCAGAATCAAGAGAGGGCGCCATACTTCTGTTAAACTTTAAAGCCTATCAAGAGCGGCAGATTAGCAACTTAAATGACATCGCTAGGATATTAGAGAATTATTCTAAAAACAATAAAATTAGAGGCATAAAGGATGCCGAACAATTTATAACTCAACAGGATTATGATGTTAAAAAACTAAAAGCCAATTTTAGTTTTAAATCGCCAATATTTAGGCACTCGTTACGATTAACGCTTACTATGCTAATCGGTTTTTTAATTGGGTATGCTATGGAAATGCAGCAATCGTATTGGATTTTGCTAACCATAGTGGTAATAATGAGACCGAGCTACGGCTTAACTAAACAGCGAACTGTACAAAGGTTGGTAGGGACATTAATAGGCGCTGCTGTTGGTGTGGGTATTGTTTTTTTAACGCAAAACACTATGGTGTATGCCGTAATTGCAGCCTTATCTTTAATAATTGGGTTTTCAATTTTAAAACAGAATTATAGAAATGGCGCAGCGTTTATTACCTTATATGTAGTTTTTATGTATGCCTTAATTCACCCAAATGTTTTAATGGCTATTCAGTTTAGGGTTGTAGATACGCTTATAGGAGGAGTATTGGCCTATGCTGGAAATTATTTATTTTGGCCAGCATGGGAGTCGAAAAACATTAAAGAGTTTTTTGTTAATTCTATTAACGGCATTGCAGATTTTTTGAAACAAATAGATGTTTTATATCATGAAAAAGGAGAAGTGTCTACGGCCTATAAGTTAGCTAGAAAAGAGACGTTTTTACAAGTAGCGAATTTGAATGCTGCTTACCAAAGATTGGTGCAAGAGCCTAAATCGAAACAACAGAATATTGTTGTTATTTACGACTTAATTACCATTTGTAATACCTACTTGTCTTCGTTGGCATCCTTAGGTATTTATATTAGAACGAACAAAACAAGCAACGTACCAAAGCAATTTGAAATTTATGTAACCCATATTTTATCTAATCTTGAAAAAGCTGTAGATATTTTAGAAGATAAAGAATCTAATACCCATTTACTAAATGAAGATTTAGATAAGGCTACCAAGAATTACGAGGATGACTTTAAAAGTTTAGTTTCACAACGTGGAGAAGAAATTAAAAAAGGAGTTCCTATTTCTAACGAAATGAGAGCGCAGTTGCATGAAACAAAATTAATATTCGAGCAGTTAAGTTGGCTGTTTAATCTATCGGAAAGTTTAGTTAAAAAAGTAAAACGTATTTAAAAAAATGGCTTTTTTATTAATTTCTTGAGGATTCTCGTATTACCAATTCGGCATCTAAAATTATTTTATTCAAGGTTTGTTTTACTGTCTTTTTCTTGGTATAACCTAAAAATGTTAAGGCAGCTTGTTTTCCAATTTCTGCACTGTGTTGGTTAATACTACTAATAGAAGGTGTTACTACAGCTGTAAAAGGTTCGTCGCCAAAGCCAACTAAAGCGATATCTTCTGGCACCTTTATTTTTCGTCCTTTTAAAGCTTGTAAAGCACCTAATGCAGCATAATCACTGGCAACGTAAACAGCATCTGGTCTTTCTTTTAGTTGGAGTAATTGTTCCATTTTTTCTTTGCCATCTTCAATAGTTAGGCTGCTTTCAATTAAAAGCTCTGGATCTAGCGGTAAATTATGCTTCTTTACAGCATCAATATAACCTCTAATTCTATTGTTAAAAATGCGGGTACGCTTATAACCTCCTATATGGGCAATTCTTTTTCGACCTTGATTTACAAGATGCTCAATAATAACTTGACTGCTTTTGTAATCATTAATTCCTATATAATCCACATTTAAATCATTTTCACCACGATCAAATAAAATTAAAGGAATGCCTTTTGCTTTTACTTTTTCATAATAATCTAAATCTACAGTTTCATTGGCCATAGATGCGATTATACCATCAACTTGCGTGAACAATAAAGTATCAATACTATCGCACTCTTTTTTAAACGATTCGTTAGATTGTGTTATAATAATGTTATAACCTTCTTTGTTCAACACCTCCTCAATATTTTGAATAACAGAAGAAAAAAAGTTGCTATTTGTTCTGGGCACAATAACGCCAACCAATTTGCTTTTTCCTTTTCTTAAGGCACTAGCAAGATGGTTTGGTTGATAATTAAGATTTTCGGCAACTTGTTTAACAGCCTTTTTAGTTTTTTTACTAATTCTAGAGTCGTCGTTAAGTGCTTTAGAAACCGCAGCAGCAGAGATATTTAAAACATTAGCAATATCTTTTATAGTAGTTTTCTTTTTGATATTCAATTTTTTTATATATTTGCTTAAACGTTTAAGCAAATATATAGTTTTAACCGATTCAATCAAAATCTTAAGTAAATAATAGATTTTGATTTATTTTTAACCATTTGGTTAAACGTTTAACCAAAACTAATTTTTAAATAATAATACTAAATAAGATGAGTAAAGTAGTAACTTTCGGAGAGATCATGTTAAGATTAGCTCCACAAGGATTTTTAAGATTTTCGCAAGCAAATAACTTTGATGCTATTTACGGTGGTGGAGAATCAAACGTAGCTGTTTCTTTAGCTAATTATGGTGTGTCATGTGATTTCGTAACACGTTTACCAAAAAATGATATTGGTGAGTGTGCTATGATGGAAATGCGTAAAAGAGGAGTAGGTGTCGATAAAATTGTTTGGGGTGGAGATCGTTTAGGGATCTACTTTTTAGAAACTGGAGCTGTATCTAGAGGATCTAAAGTGGTTTACGATAGAGCACATTCTGCAATAGCTGAAATCGAATCAGGAATGATTGATTGGGATGCTGTTTTTGAAGGTGTTGAGTGGTTTCACTGGACAGGTATTACACCAGCAATTTCTCAAGGTGCTGCCGATGTTTGTTTAGAGGCTGTTAAAGCTGCAAGTGCTAAAGGTATTACTATTTCTACCGATTTAAATTACCGTGCTAAACTTTGGAACTATTGTAGCGATGCACATAGAGAAAAAGTTATGACTGAGATTACATCGTATTGTGATATCGTGTTAGGAAATGAAGAAGATGCAGAAATGCATTTCGGAATTAAACCTGCAGGAGCAGCAGTTCAAACAGCAGGACATGATGTAAAAGCAGAAGCTTTCTTATCTGTTTGCCAACAAATGATGGAAAAATTTCCAAGAGCTAAAAAGGTAATTACTACTTTAAGAGGTTCTATTTCTGCATCTCACAATACTTGGGCTGGAGTTTTATATGATGGAAAACAAATGTTACAAACCCGTCAATATCAAATAACAGATATCGTTGATAGAGTTGGTGGTGGAGATTCTTTCATGGGTGGATTAATCTACGGATTATTAAAATACCCAGAAAATGATCAAAATGCATTAGATTTTGCTGTTGCAGCGTCTTGTTTAAAACACACTATTAAAGGTGATGCAAACTTAGTAACTGTTGCTGAGGTTGAAAAACTAATGGGTGGTGATGCATCTGGTAGAGTTGCTAGATAATTTATATCTATAAGATTTATAAAAATAACCTACAAGGTGAAATACAGCTGTAATTGCTGTAAACACCTTGTAGTTTTGTTATTTCAATTAGTACGTTTTTCTAACCTTAAAATCATATAAATTATATGAAAAAATCTATTGCAATAATGTGTGGAGGCGGACCAGCTCCAGGCATAAATACTGTAATAAGTACTTTGGCCAAAACATTCTTGAAAGATGGATACGAGGTTATAGGTGTGCATCATGGTTATAAAGGATTGCTTTCTGATGAACCTTCATTAGTTTTTTTTGATTTTCATCATGCCGATAGAATTTTTAGTCGTGGTGGTTCAACCTTAATAATGAGCCGGTTTAAGCCAAAAGACAGCGATTTTAAAGCCGATTTTTTTAAGAAATACAACGTAAAATTACTAGTAACTATTGGTGGCGATGATACCGCGTCAACAGCCAATAGGTTAACAAAATATGTAAATACTCAGGATTTGGATGTGGCTCATGTTCATGTTCCTAAAACCATCGATAACGATTTACCGTTGCCAGATAGAAATCCAACTTTTGGTTTTCATACAGCAAAAGATGAAGGTGTGCGTATTGGTAATACGGTATATGAAGATGCTAGAACTAGCGAAAACTGGTTTGTAGTTGCCGCTATGGGGCGTTCGGCAGGACATCTTGCTTTCGGGATTGCATCGGCGTGTCATTATCAAATGATGATTATTCCTGAAATGTTTAATAAAACTAAAATAACATTCGAGAAAATTATCAATATGATTATTTCTTCGATTGTTAAATGCAAAATTCAAGGTATCGAATATGGTGTTGCTTTGGTTAGTGAAGGTGTTTTTCATTTTATGGATGAAGACGAAATCTTAAACTCAGGCATCAATTTTACTTACGACGATCACGGACATCCAGAACTAGGGAACGTAAGTAAATCTCATATATTTAATTATTTATTACAAACTAAGCTTAAAGAGGTTGGTTTAGATATAAAATCAAGGCCTGTAGAGCTTGGATACGAATTAAGGTGTTGTAACCCTATTGCATTCGATCTAACCCTATGTACTTTATTAGGTATAGGTGTTAAAAAATTATTTGACGAAGGCGTTTCTGGTTGTATTGTAAGTGCAAATTCAAAAGGCGATATTATGCCTTTATATCTAAAAGATTTTGAGGATAATGAGGGTAAAATACCACCTAGGCTGGTAGATATCAATTCAGATATGGCTCAGCTATTTATTAATAATCTGTTTTATATTAAGGAAAAAGATTATGAGTTGGCTAAACAATATTTGCCCAATCCGGAGGCATACGATTTTAAAAAAATATTAAATTGGAATTAAATTAACTAATAAAAAAAACAAAATATAATGGCACAATTTTCAAGATTAGAAGTAGCGCAAGCAATGAAAGATACAGGAATGATTCCTTTATTTTTTCATAATGATATAGAATTAAGTAAAAAAGTATTAAAAGCATGTTATGATGGTGGTGCTCGTTTAATGGAGTTTACTGCTCGTGGTGATTTTGCTCACGAAGTTTTTGGAGAATTAACTAAATATGCTATTGCCGAATTACCAGGAATGATAATGGGTGTAGGGTCCGTAACAGATGCAGGTGCTGCGTCATTATACATGGCTTTAGGAGCAAACTTTATTGTAACTCCAGTTTTAAGAGAGGACATTGCAATTGCTTGTAACCGTAAAAAAGTATTATGGTCTCCAGGATGTGGAACGTTAACAGAGATTACTAGAGCAGAGGAATTAGGATGCGAAATCGTAAAATTATTCCCTGGCGATATCTACGGACCTCAATTTGTAAAAGGTATTAAAGGTCCACAACCATGGACGTCGGTTATGCCTACAGGTGGTGTTTCGCCAACAGAAGAAAACCTTAAAGGATGGTTTGATGCTGGTGTAACTTGTGTTGGAATGGGATCTAAATTAATTTCAAAAGAAATTATTGCTAATAAAGATTACGCAAAATTAGAGAAGGATGTTAAAGCAGCCTTAGCTATTGTAAAGTCTGTTAGAAAATAATTAATAGTATAAAATGTTTTTTTAAGAGCCGCTATCTAGTGGCTCTTTTAATTTGTAATAGTTGTTTAGTAACCTGTTTTATGGTTTTTAAGAGGTAATTAAGTGTCCTTATTTTTCTTTTTTACTCTCTATAAAATTTGTTACATTTGGCGACACATTAAAAAAATATAAAAATGAAAATAATGAAAGTTTTAAGTTTGCTAGCAGTAATTATACTTGTAGCATCTTGTAATCAAAACGGAGCAACACAAAAAGCATTAACAACAGAGATTGACTCAGTAAGTTATGCTATAGGTATGGATGTTGCCAAAAATGTTAAAGCTAGTTTTGATGAATTTGATGGCGATTTATTCATGCAAGGTTTTAATAATGTATCAGATTCTACAAACATCTTACTTGATGAAGCTAAAGCACAACAAGTGGTTAGAGCTTATTTTCAAAAGAAACAACAAGCTGATGCAGCAAAATTAAAAGAAGAAGGAGAAAACAATAAAATTGAAGGTGAAAAATTCTTAGCTGAAAACAAAACTAAAGATGGTGTTGTAACAACAGATAGTGGTTTACAATACATAGTTTTAAAAGAAGGAACAGGAGCAAAACCAACAACATCTTCTAAAGTAAAAGTACACTATCATGGAACTTTAATTGACGGAACTGTATTTGATAGTTCTGTGGATAGAGGAGAGCCAACTGAGTTTGGAGTTACTCAAGTTATTAAAGGTTGGACTGAAGGTTTACAATTAATGAAAGAAGGTGCTAAGTATAAGTTTTTTATCCCTAGTGATATTGCTTACGGTGCTAATCCAAGACCAGGAGGAGCAATTAAACCGAACTCAACATTAATTTTCGATGTAGAATTATTAGAAGTAAAGTAATTTTACCTTTAATATTTTAAATATAAAAACAGGAAGCTATGCTTCCTGTTTTTTTTGTTTTTACATTTTTAGTATATTAAAATATTCAAGTTGTAACTTTGCACTATCTTAAATAAAAATATCATGAGCCATAAAGCAGGTTTTGTAAATATAATTGGTAATCCTAATGTTGGGAAATCTACATTAATGAATGCCTTTGTTGGAGAAAAACTTTCCATAATCACATCTAAAGCGCAAACTACTAGACACCGAATTTTAGGTATTGTAAATGGTGACGATTTTCAAGTCGTTTTAAGTGATACTCCAGGTATAATTAAGCCAGCTTACCAGCTTCAAGAATCGATGATGGGTTTTGTAAAATCGGCTTTCGAGGATGCCGATGTGCTTATTTACATGGTAGAAATTGGAGAAAAGGAGTTAAAAGATGAAGCTTTTTTTAATAAAATTACCAATTCGAAAATACCGGTTTTATTATTGCTTAATAAAATTGATAAATCAGATCAAGAGCAGTTAGAAAGTCAAGTGCAAACGTGGTCCGAAAAAGTACCTAATGCAGAAATTTTCCCGGTTTCAGCGCTAGAAGGCTTTAATGTAAAGGAGGTTTTTAATAGAATATTAGACTTACTTCCAGAGTCGCCACCGTTTTACCCAAAAGATCAATTAACCGATAAGCCAGAGCGTTTCTTTATAAATGAAACCATTCGCGAAAAAATCTTGATGCATTATAAAAAAGAAATTCCTTATGCTGTAGAAGTTGATACGGAAGAGTTTTTTGAAGAAGAACAAATAATTAGAGTAAGATCTGTTATTATGGTCGAACGCGAAACTCAAAAAGGTATTATTATTGGCCATAAAGGAAGTGCTTTAAAGCGTGTAGGTGTTGAGTCTAGAAAGGATTTAGAAAAGTTTTTCGGAAAGCAAATTCACATTGAATTATACGTAAAAGTGAATAAAAATTGGAGAAGCAATCAAAACCAGCTGAAACGTTTTGGTTACAATAACTAGTAAATGCTAATCATAGCTTTTTAATAAATTAACATTAGCTTAAAGTAAGGGTTTCATATTTGCCAAAACAAATAATCAAATATGAAATTTAATAAATTACTCTTCAGCGTGGTATGTATTGCTGCAATTTTCGGTTGTCAGGATGATGACGATAATACGGCTAAAACACCAATTAATACCGAAATCAATTTTCAGTATAAAACAACTATTAATATAGGAGGCGAAGGTGCTTCAGAGATTTCTGCTTTCGATGCTGTTTCAAAAAAGCTATTTACAGTTAATGTGGAATCGAATCAAATATCTGTAAATAATATTTCAAATTTAGATGCACCTGTATCAGAAACACCCATTGATTTATCCGTTTATGGTGCGCCAAATAGTGTTGCCATTTACGATGGTAAATTAGCAATAGCCGTAGAAGCAGATCCAAAACAAAATCCTGGTAAAATTTTAGTTTATAATACATCTGATAATTCATTGTTAAATGAATATACAGTTGGTGCTTTACCAGATATGGTAACCTTTTCTAAAGATGGAAAATTAATTATTTCTGCTAATGAAGGCGAGCCAAATGATGATTACACAATTGATCCTCTAGGAACAATAAGTATTATAGATTTATCTGATGATTCTGTAACCACCTTAGATTTTACGTCTTTTAACAGCGATGAAGCTGCACTTGAAGCACAAGGGTTTAGAGTGTTTGGTCCTGGCGCAACTTTAGCGCAAGATGTCGAACCAGAGTATGTTACCGTTTCAGAAGATTCTAACACAGCATGGGTGTCATTGCAAGAAAATAATGGTATTGCCAAAGTAAATTTAGCAGCAAAAACTATAGAGGCTATTTATCCTCTAGGTTATAAAGATTATAACGCTGTAGGAAACGAAATGGATGCTAGCGATAAAGATGAGGTTACCGCTCTTAAAAGCTGGCCAGTTTTAGGTATGTATCAACCAGATGCTATTACCTCAGTAAATATTGGTGGTACAGATTACATCTTTTCAGCTAACGAAGGTGATTCTAGAGATTACGATGGCTTTAGCGAAGAAGAGCGTGTTGACGATTTGACCCTAGACGAAACCGCTTATCCTTTTTCTAATGATTTTCAAAATGAAGTGAACTTAGGACGCTTAAAAACAACATCTACATTAGGCGATATAGATAATGATGGCGACGTCGATCAAATTTATAGTTATGGTGCGCGTTCATTTAGCGTATGGTCTGGCTCTGGAAGCTTGCTATACGATAGCGGTAATAGCATTGCTACTGAAACGCTTAATGAGACGCCAACTCGTTTTAACGACGAAGATGGTAGAAGTGATGATAAAGGTGCAGAACCAGAAGCTGTCGAAATTTTAAATATAGGTGATGAACGTTATATTTTATTTGTTGGTTTAGAACGTAATGACCAAGTTATGGTATATGATGTTACCAATCCAATGGCGCCAAAATATATTAGTATCCTATCGCATGCTGGAGATGAAGCACCAGAAGGCTTATTGGTTATACCTGCAGCAGATAGTCCTAACGGTAAAGATTTATTAGTAGTATCTAACGAGGATAGTGGCACAGTTAGTTTCTACGAAAATATTCAATAGTTAATTTTGTATTGAATTTGAGTTAGTTGAAGAGCGCTTTAATTATTATTAAAGCGCTTTTTCGTTTTCAATACCCAAAATCGAGTTCATAAAAGTATTAAGCAATCGCATGTCTTTTATGCTTGATGCTTTACCTATGCTACCAGCAAAATATAGAGTAACCCAAAGCAAAACCATTAATAGGGTTATGCTAGCTTGCACAGCATAACCCTGTTTTAATGTCATATTGGTATAGGTCCAAATAGCAAATGCTATAAAAAAGCCGGCAACAAGAAAATGGAGGAACATAAAAAGTGTCCAAACTGTTGGATTTGGTCCAAACAGTCCATGTAGAGAACTAGAGTTGTCGTCAGTCTTATTTACTTCTAAATGTAATTGCGGCGACCAAAAGTGTTGTTGTTCTTTAGGGAACTTAATAAAAACATGGTCATCTACCCGAGTAACTATAAAATCTTTTTGGGTAAGCTTCGCATTCTCAAAATCGCTTAAAACAGATTCATTTGGCCTTGGAATTTCTAGTGTAAACCTCGGGCGCAATACAATATCGTTATTTAAAGGCATTCGTATTTAGTTTAGTATAGTAAAATACTGTTTTTTTATTTAAAATAAATGTGGTCTTTAAAAATAATTCAATCAAAGACAGCCTTAGTGTGTAAAAGCGTATTGAAAAAGAGCTGACTTTTTTAATATAATATCTAGAGGGAATTTTACAATAACACAGTTTAAAAGATAAATTAAATGGGTATCAATAAGTTACAATTAAGTCTTGCTTCTTTACTCTAAAAGTGAAGCGGTCTTGATTCTTAAATTAAGCATTATTGATTTAAAAATTAAAATACTTTCAATCTTTATTAAAAAAGAACTTTGCGTCATCTATATTTCCTATTTTTGCAAAATGTTTCGGATAGAAATATTAAGGCATCAGATAAGGTGTAACAGATAAGATAAAGATTATGAGTAATATAGTAGCTATTGTAGGAAGGCCAAATGTTGGTAAATCAACGTTTTTTAATCGTTTAATTCAACGAAGAGAAGCCATTGTTGATGCCGTTAGTGGTGTTACAAGAGACCGCCATTATGGTAAAAGTGATTGGAACGGAAAAGAGTTTTCTTTAATAGATACTGGAGGTTACGTTTTAGGAAGTGATGATGTTTTTGAAGCTGAAATTGATAAGCAAGTAGAATTGGCTATTGATGAGGCCGATGCTATTATTTTCATGGTCGATGTAGAATCTGGTGTAACCGGAATGGATGAGGATGTAGCAAAGTTGCTTCGTAAGGTAAGTAAACCTGTATTTCTTGTCGTTAATAAAGTAGATAATGGTAAGCGTGCAGAAGATGCTGTAGAGTTTTATGCCTTAGGTTTAGGAGAATATTACACTGTTGCTAGTATAAACGGAAGTGGAACAGGAGAATTACTAGATGCTTTGGTTGAAGCTTTACCAGAAAAGGAAGAAGTTGTAGAGGAAGCGTTACCTAGGTTTGCCGTAGTGGGGCGTCCAAACGCAGGGAAATCATCCTTTATAAATGCACTTATTGGAGAAGATAGATATATTGTTACCGATATTGCAGGAACAACTAGAGATTCTATAGATACTAAATACAATCGTTTTGGTTTTGAGTTTAATTTGGTTGATACTGCCGGAATTAGAAGAAAATCTAAAGTAAAAGAAGATTTAGAGTTTTACTCGGTAATGCGTAGTGTAAGAGCTATCGAGCATGCCGATGTCTGTTTAGTAGTATTAGATGCCAACCGTGGTTTTGATGGACAGGTACAAAATATTTTCTGGCTTGCAGAACGTAACCGTAAAGGTATTGTAGTGCTAGTTAATAAATGGGATTTGGTTGAAAAAGACCATAAATCGGTTAAGGAATACGAAAAAGTAATTAGAAAACAAATGGAGCCGTTTACCGATGTGCCAATTGTTTTTATCTCTGCATTAACCAAACAACGTATTTTTAAGGCTATTGAAACTGCTGTGGAGGTGTACCAAAACCGTTCTAAAAAAATTAAAACAAGTCAGCTTAACGAAGTCCTACTTCCAATTATAGAAAATTATCCGCCACCAGCATATAAAGCAAAATTTGTTAAAATTAAATATATTATGCAGTTGCCAACACCGCAACCACAATTTGCTTTCTTTTGTAATTTACCTCAATATGTAAAGGAGCCTTACAAGCGTTTCTTAGAGAATAAATTAAGAGAAAAATTTGGTTTTAACGGTGTGCCTATTAGTGTTTACATGCGTAAAAAGTAATACATATCTTGGGTAAGAATTTCTTATTCAAGTCAAAGTTCAAGTTTATTTAAAGTCTTAAAGCTTAAAAAATTAAATATTAGTTTTTTAAGTTTTAAGACTTTTTTAAGAAAAATCACATGATGTTCAAACTATATTAGAGGTTTTAAATAAAAATCAATCAAAAATCAATACAATGAAGTCTATTCTTTTAGTAATAGTCATTTTGTTTGCATCATTATCTTTTTCTCAATCTAAATCCTTCGAAATCTCTGGTACACTACTATCCGAGGAAGATGCTGTTCCTTTGGAGTCTGCAACGGTTTATTTACAACGCGTTACCGATAGTAGCTTAGTTACTTATGGGTTAACCAATAAAGAAGGTAAATTTACTTTAGAAGGAAAACTGGCGCATAAAAAAGGTAATCTATTTATTTCTTACGTTGGGTATCAAACCTATTTCCGTGAGGTTAATATGGATAAAAAAATCATTGATTTAGGAACTATAAATTTACAAGTAAGCTCTGATGCTTTAGATGCTATAATTATTAAATCAACAGCTCCAATAACCATTAAAAAGGATACTTTAGAGTTTAATGCAAAGTCTTTTAAAACAAAAAAGGATGCCAATGTAGAAGACTTGTTAAAACAGCTTCCTGGAGTAGAAATTGATGAAGAAGGTAATATTAAAGTTAATGGAAAAGAAGTAAACAAAATACTCGTTAATGGAAAACCATTTTTTGGAGACGATCCCACAATAACAACCAGAAATTTAACCAAAGATATTGTAGAGAAAATACAAGTTTTAGATACTAAAACTAAAGATCAAGCATTTACAGGCGCAACTGCCGATGGCGAAAATAAAACCGTAAACCTTGTTATAAAAGAAGAAAACAATAAAGGTGATTTTGGTAGGGTAGCTGCAGGGAAAGGAACCGATAAACATTATGAGTTTGCAGGTATGTATAATCATTTTGATAACGACCAACGCGTTAGTGTTTTGGCAGGTGGTAACGATATTAACTCACCAGGTTTTAGCTTTGGCGAAATTCGTAAAATGTTTGGTGGCGGTAATAGTGTCCGGTTTAATGGAAATGGTTCTTTTTCTATAGATGGTAGGTCTTTTGGAGGTGGTCAAGGTATTACAGAATCTCAAAATTATGGTGCTAATTATGCCGATGAGTATGGTGAAGGTAAAGATATAGCAGCTAACTATTTTTATTCTGGAAGTAGTTCAGAAAATAGAAGTAAAAGAGATCGAGAAAATATTTTATCTGATTCAAGATATTTTACATCTTCAAACTCCAGTTCTTTCAGTGATAACGAAAGTCACAGTGCTAATGTGGAGTTTGATGTTAAGGTAGATTCTACACTTTTAATTAATTTTGAGCCGTCATTCAGCTATACAAAAAGTAAAAATTATTATAATGAAGATGAGTCTTCAACCAACGACTCCAATGCATTAATTAACGAATCAACATCCAATTCTAATGTTGAAAATATTGGTAAAAATTTTAGTAGTGATCTTGATATTACTAAAAAATTTGGTTCTAATGGTGCGTTTATAAAGTTTAGTTTTGATAATGATATTAGAACACGAGAACTCGATGATTATTTAGTTTCAAAAACAAATATTTACGGAAATGCGCCAGAAGAAATTAACAGAAATCAGTATACTGAAGGTGAAAATAAAGTCAATAATTTTAGATCCAATTTTACTTATAGATTACCCTTAGTAGGGAAAACGTTTTTCTTGGAATTTAAATATGGGTACACGAGAAACAAGCAACAAGACAGACGAAGCACTTTTGATAAAGAAGACCCTGATGCTGAAGATTATACCGATTTTAATGACGAGTTAAGTACAGATTTTGAGTATATTAATGAAATGTCAACGCCCGCGTTAGAGTTGGAGTTTAAAAACGAAAAAATATCTGCAAGGTTTGAAACCACCTATGTATTTAGAACTTTAGAAAATAATGATATTTTAAGGCCAACCTTAAGTTTAAAACGAAATTTTGAAGCTATCGAATTTCGATCAAGATTTCGTTATAAATTTAGTGATAAAGCGTCCATGCGAATGGGGTATAACTTAGATAATAATCCGCCGCAATTATCTCAATTACAACCGTTTTTAAATGTGTCTAATCCTTTAAATACTGTAATTGGAAATCCTAATTTGGTACCTCAAAATAACCATAGAGTTTATGCGAGTTACAATACCTTCGATTTTCAAAAAGGTTCTGGTTTTTACGGATATTTAAGTGCTAATTTTGATAATAATAAAGTCGTTTCTAAAACTATTATTGATGAGGATTTGGTAAGAGAAACAACCTACGATAACGTAAACGGTTCGTATAATGTAAATGGTTATTTATCGGTTAACAAGAAGGTGAAAGTAGATAGTTTACGCACGGTTACATTTTACTTAGGCGTTGGGCCAAGTATTAGAAAATCAATAAACTTCAATAACGGTGTTAAATATTCGAGTACTAATAATTCGGCTTCTCCAAACGTGGGCTTACGTTTTAACTGGAAAGATGTTTTAGAGTTCAACCCTAATTATAGACTGTCTTTTACCAGAAATACATTTGATTTAGAAGCCTTCGAAAATCAAGAGTTTGTCAGTCATTCACTTAATTTGAATACAGCTACTTTTTTGCCAAAAGGTTTCGAATGGCGAAATGATATGAGATATAGTTACAATCCCAATATTGCAGATGGGTTTCAAAAAAGTGCATGGTTTTGGAACGCTACACTAGCATACTCGATGCTTAAGGATAAAGGTACCCTTACTTTAAAGGCTTACGATTTACTAAACCAAAACACCAATGCCAGACGAATTGCCACAGCCAACTATATAGAAGATTCTCAAAGCACCGTATTGCAACAATATTTCATGCTTAGTTTTAGTTGGAAATTT
The DNA here is from genome assembly GCF_014202225.1 of Algibacter amylolyticus. GTDB lineage: Bacteria > Bacteroidota > Bacteroidia > Flavobacteriales > Flavobacteriaceae > Algibacter_B > Algibacter_B amylolyticus. Next base: position 53,596 of record NZ_JACHGE010000004.1, on the reverse strand, counting down.
AATAGCTTAGGTAAGGCCGGAGAAACAGGAGGCGGTTCTAGGTATTATAGACATTAATTCGGGCAAAGTAAAAGTTTATAAATATTCTTCCAGTTTCAATGTAATATTTAAACTGATATTTCCTATTTTAGTTTAAAATAGAATACTATGAGTCAGATTATTACATTTGGTGAAGTGCTTATGCGTATATCACCGCGAGGAAATAGAAAATTTATCCAATCCAATACAGTTGAGTTTTATTTTGGTGGTACAGAACTAAACGTAGGACTTTCTATTGCTCATTTTGGTGAAAGTGTAAAACATATCACATGTATTTCTAATGATTTTATAGGCAATACAGCTTTGGCTTACCTAAATAAATTCGATTTAGATACAACGGCTATTGTTCGGTCAAATAGACCTTTAGGGGTTTATTTCTTAGAGGTTGGAGCCGTTATGCGTCCTAGTCAAATTTCGTATAACAGATCGCATTCTGCTTTTTCTGAAATTAAACCAAGTATGGTAGATTGGGAAAAATCTTTGGCAAATGGCAGCTGGTTTCATTGGACGGGTATTACACCTGCATTAACTCAAGGCAGTTTCGATACTTTAAAAGAAGGCTTAAAACTGGCTAGAAAAAAAGGGATGCAAGTTTCGGCAGACCCAACATATAGAAGTGGTTTATGGAAATATGGAGTCGATCCTAAAGAGGCTTTAACCGAATTACTGCATTGCTCTACTATTTTTATTGGAGGTATTAACGAAATGAATGAGGTTTTAGGTACCGATTTTGGTTATAGTAACGACGAGTTTATTGAAGCTAGTAAGTTACTTATTGAAAAATTCCCAACTATAGTTAAAGTATTCGATAAAATAAGAACATCCATAAATTCTTCATGGCATAAAATTAGAGCAAGAATGTGGAATGGTAAAAAATTCTACGAAACTCAAGATTTCGATATTACACATATTGTAGATCGTATTGGAACAGGTGATGCCTTTGCAGCAGGTTTAATTTATGGTTTGCAACACTTTAAGGATACTAAATCTATGGAGTTTGCAAGTGCAGCCTGTGCTTTAAAACACACGTATGTAGGCGATGTTAATTACGCTACTATCGATGAGGTAATGCGTATTGTTGAAGGTAATGTGTCCGGACGTTTTAATAGATAATAAACGCAGTAATTAAGCAAAAAGAGTTAGGTTTTTTTGAGTTCTCCTAAAATTGAACAGTTTACTGAGACTGAAACTGAGACTGCAAACTAAACCTTACCAGCCACCAGAAGCACCGCCACCGCCAAAGCCACCGCCGCCGAAACCGCCACCAAAGCCACCACCTCCAGAAAAACCGCCACCGCCAGAACTTCCGCCCCAACCGCTAGATCCACGTCGGTAACTACCACGGCCCATATTACTTAAAATTATGGCTTCTAAAATATCGCTTCCTGTCGATCTATGACCGCCATTGCGTCCACCACCACCTCGTCTGTTTTTCGATATGGATATTAGAATAATAATAAAAATAAAGATGAGGATAAAGATAATGCCAATAGGAAATTCGCCTTCACTAGATTGACGTGTGCCTGTGTATTCGCCATTTAAAACTTCAAAAATGGCATCGGCACCTCGGTTTAATCCGCCAGGGTAGTCATTCTGTCTAAAATAAGGAATAATGTCTCGTTCTATAATTCGCTTAGACATGGCGTCGGTTAACAAATGCTCTACGCCATAACCTGTGCTAATGGCTATTTTTCTATCATTTCTAGCTAATAGAATTAATACGCCGTTGTCTTTTTCCTTACTGCCACCAATTCCCCATTTCTGACCCCATTTAGCACCTAAGTAACTAATGTTTTCACCGTTGGTGGAATTTATAATAGCCACAACAATTTGTGTTGAGGTAGTATCGGAATATTTTATAAGTTTATTTTCTAAGCTAGATTTTTCTGAAGCACTTAATAAATTAATATAGTCATATACACTAGTTTGAAACTTGGGTGTTTCAGGAATTTCGAATTGAGCATGAGCAACATTCAAAACAAAGCATAACATTAAAAAACTAATAATGCTTTTTGTTTTTAAAAATGCTGGTAAACTGAATATTGAAAACTGCATACTAGCTATTTATCCTTTAGAAATTTCGTTTGTTAATTCGTTAGTGTCAGTATCAGAATAAGGAAAATACCTTTTAAGTTCTTCGCCAGATTTTAAAATGCCTTCAATTAACCCTTTTTTAAAATTACCTTGTTTGAAACGCATTTGCATCACATTTTTAGTGCTATCCCAAAAAGTGCTTTCCACTTTATCGTTTATACCTTTATCGCCATAAATGGCAAAGGCTTTATCATCAATAGCTACATAAATTAACACGCCATTTTGAAGTTTTGTGTTATCCATTTTTAAGGTGTGAAATAAATCTAAAGCACGAGTAGTTATACCATTGCCTTTGCAGGTTTGTTCGATGTGCACACGTATTTCTCCCGAAGTATTTAGTTCGGCAACTCTAATAGCTTCAACAATCTCTTGCTCTTCGCTAGTACTTAAGAAATCTTCAACGTTATTTGGCATATGGTTTAGTTAAAATCGAAATCAACATCTGGAGCTTTTTCACTTCCAGCTTCAGATTTAAAATAAGTCATAGGTTCAAAACCTAAAATACCAGCAAGTATAGAATTAGGGAATACTTTAACGTGGTTGTTATATGGCTCTACGCTTTCGTTAAAACGATCTCTAGCTACGTTAATTCTGTTTTCTGTACCTTCTAATTGGCTTTGTAATTCTAAAAAGTTTTGGTTTGCTTTTAGTTCTGGGTAACGCTCAACAGTTACTAATAAACTTTTTAATGCACCAGATAAACCACCTTGTACTTCATTGAATTTAGCAAGTTGCTCTGGCGTAATGTTCGATGGATCTATGGTAACAGAAGTTGCCTTTGCTCTAGCTTCTATAACGGCAGTTAGTGTGCCTTTTTCGAAATCGGCAGCACCTTGTACGGTTTTTACTAAATTACCTATTAAATCGTTTCTTCGTTGGTAGCTACTTTCAACATTAGCCCACGTTTTAGTTGCGCTTTCTTGAAGGTTTACAGCAGTATTGTTAAATCCTTTTCCCCAAGAATAAATTCCTATTGCAACAATTGCTATAATAATTAATGGTAAAAATTTTTTCATGATATAATATGTATTGGTTTTTGGTATTGTTTGTTAGACTCCGCTTTTAAATAAAAGTTACTTGTTTTAAGCGTTTTTTTTATTTTTTTAACTCAAGCACTTTAAAGATGCTCCTTAATCTTGGTAAGTTGGCTTTTAATATCCTCCAGTTTACTAATAATTTCGAAGTTATTAAGGGCTTGTTTTTTTTCTTCTTTTAGGTGGGTTTTGGCACCTTCTAAAGTAAAACCACGTTCCTTTACTAGATGATAAATAAATTTTAAGTTTTTTATATCCTCTGGCGTAAATTTACGATTGCCTTTGGCATTTTTTTTAGGTTTAAGTACATCAAACTCGCCTTCCCAGAAACGAATAAGCGATGTGTTAACCCCGAAAGCTTTCGCGACCTCTCCAATAGCATAATAGCGTTTTTCTGGTAAATCTATATACATTAATCTAGCGATTGGTTTTCTAAAGAAGCATGCTCCAATAGTTTGTTAAATTCTTCGGCGGTTAAACTACCATAGTAAAAGTTTATTGGGTTAATACGGTCGCCGTCTTTAAAAATCTCATAATGTAAGTGAGGTGCTTCAGAGCGTCCCGTGCTTCCAACAAAGCCTATTAAATCGCCACGTTTTACCTTTTGGTTTTTTCTAACATTGTATTTGTACAAATGCGCGTATAAACTAGTGTAACCGTAACCATGGTCTATTCTTATATGTTTTCCGTAACCCGATGAGTTACTGTCGGCACGTTCCACAACACCATCGCCACTGGCATAAACAGGTGTGCCTCTTGGAGCAGTAAAATCCATGCCCCAATGCATTTTTCTAACCTTTGTAAATGGATCTGAGCGCATGCCGTAACCAGAAGCCATTCGAGTTAAATCTTCATTGCTAACCGGTTGTATTGCTGGAATTGCAGCAAGTAATTTTTCTTTTTCTTCAGCTAGAATAGCAATTTCATCTAGCGATTTAGATTGTACTACAATTTGTTTTTGTAAAATATCTAAACGCTTATTACTTTCTATAATTAATTTAGAATTATCAAAACCTTCTAAACTCTTGTAACGATTTATACCACCAAAACCTGCTTTTCGTTGTTCGTCGGGTATTGGGTTAGCTTCAAAATAGACGCGGTAAATATTATTATCTCTATCGGCAACATTGGCTAAAACGGCCTCGGCATGTTCCATTTTTTTGTTCAGCAATTCAAACTGTAATTGCGTGTTTTGTAATTCTCTTTTTAAAGCACGTTCTTTTGGTGATTCTACATACTGACTCGCAATAAAAACAAATATAAATGCAAAAAAAGCGGCCGCTAAAATAAAGAGCGTCGCATACTTAAAAGTAGTCCGTTTTTTGCGCTCTATTTTGCGGTATGAGAGTGATTCTTTATCGTAGTAATATTTTACCTTACTCATGTCTTAAATTATACTATTTTTGCAACTAAATTTTATGCAACAAAAGCTGTTGTTTAAAGTATGTTAACGAACAAACCTACGAAATTATTATCAAAATAGTTGTGATGATAATTTAAAAGTAGATTAAGTATCTCCTTAATTTTAAATATTTTTGGAGAGTAAATATAGAAAATTGTTTTTATTAAAAGTAAATTAATAAAAACACGATGCATAATAACGATACATGAAGTCACAAGAAGTTAGATCAAAGTTTTTAAGTTTTTTTGAAGAAAAGAAACACGGCATAGTGCCATCGGCGCCAATGGTTTTAAAGGACGACCCTACATTAATGTTTGTTAATGCAGGTATGGTACCTTTTAAAGAGTATTTTTTAGGTAATGGAAAACCTAAAAATAACCGTCTTGCAGATTCTCAAAAATGTTTAAGGGTTTCTGGTAAACACAACGATTTGGAGGAAGTAGGTTACGATACGTATCACCATACTTTATTTGAAATGTTAGGAAACTGGAGTTTTGGCGATTACTTTAAAAAAGAAGCCATTGCTTGGGCTTGGGAGCTGTTAACCGAAGTTTTTGGTATTGATAAGGATATTTTATACGTAACCGTTTTTGAAGGAAGTGATGATGCCGATAACTTAAAAATGGATACCGAAGCTTATGATATTTGGAAACAATACATATCTGAAGATCGCATTTTAAAAGGTAATAAGAAGGATAATTTCTGGGAAATGGGCGATCAAGGACCATGCGGACCTTGTAGTGAAATTCATGTAGATATTCGTTCGGCTGAAGAAAAGGCTAAAGTTTCTGGTAAAGATTTAGTTAACGAAGATCATCCTCAAGTTGTCGAGATATGGAACTTAGTATTTATGCAATACAACCGAAAAGCCAGCGGTGTTCTTGAAGGCTTACCAAATAAACACATCGATACAGGTATGGGCTTCGAGCGTTTATGTATGGTGCTTCAAGGTGTACAATCTAACTATGATACCGATGTGTTTACACCAATAATTCGCGAAATTGAAACTATAACTAATAAGACTTACGGGAAAAATGAAGAAGCAGATATTGCTATTCGCGTAATTTCCGATCATGTTCGTGCCGTAGCATTTTCAATAGCCGATGGTCAATTACCAAGTAATACTGGTGCTGGTTACGTTATTAGACGAATTTTACGTCGTGCCGTGCGTTACGGATTCACTTTTTTAGATAAAAAAGAACCATTTTTATACAGATTGGTCGATGTTTTAAGTAATCAAATGGGAAAAGCCTTCCCGGAATTAAAAGCGCAAAAGCAATTAATTGAGAATGTTATTAAAGAAGAAGAACAATCGTTTTTAAGAACCTTAGATCAAGGTTTGGTATTATTAAATCGTATTGTGGACGAAACAAAAGGTGATACCGTTTCGGGTGAAAAAGCATTCGAATTATACGATACCTATGGGTTTCCTATAGATTTATCGGCTTTAATTCTTTCTGAAAAAGGCATGAAGCTTGATGAAAAAGGATTTAACGACCATTTACAAAAACAAAAAGAGCGTTCTCGTGCGGCAAGCGAAATGTCTACAGAAGATTGGACTATTCTTGTTGAAGATGCTGAAGAAGAATTTATTGGCTATGACAGTTTAGAAGCTAATGTAAAACTTACTAGATACAGAAAAGTAACCTCTAAAAAAGAAGGTGATATGTATCAGTTGGTTTTTAATTTAACACCGTTTTATCCTGAAGGAGGCGGACAAGTTGGAGATAAAGGTTATTTAGAAGATACACACGGCGATGTCGTTTACATTTTAGATACCAAAAAAGAGAATAATGTAATTATTCATTTTACTAAAAATTTACCACACCATGTTAATGAAGTGTTTAAGGCTGTTGTAGATTCCAAACAACGTTATAAAACAGAATGTAATCATACAGCTACGCACTTGCTACACCAAGCATTGCGCGAAGTTTTAGGAACTCACGTAGAACAAAAGGGGAGCGCAGTGCACTCAAAATACTTGCGTTTCGATTTTTCTCATTTCTCAAAATTAACAATTGAAGAATTACAAGAAGTCGAGAATTTTGTAAACCGACGTATTGAAGGTAAACTACCCCTGCAAGAAAAACGAAATATTCCTATAGATGAAGCCATTGCCGAAGGCGCAATGAGTTTGTTTGGCGAAAAGTATGGTGATACTGTACGTGCTATTCGTTTTGGTAAATCGATAGAGCTTTGTGGAGGAACACACGTAAAAAATACAGCAGACATTTGGCATTTTAAAATAGTATCTGAAGGTGCGGTAGCATCTGGGATTAGAAGAATTGAAGCTATTACCAACGATGCTGTAAAAGATTTTTATTTTGAAAACAACAGGGCGTATTTCGAGATGAGAGACTTGTTAAACAATGCTCAAGAACCTGTTAAGGCACTTCAAAACTTGCAAGACGAAAATACAAGTCTTAAAAAGCAAATAGGAGGTTTACTAAAGGATAAAGCTAAAAACATAAAAGGCGAACTTAAAGGAGAATTGGAAGCTATTAATGGCATTCAATTTTTAGCTAAAAAACTAGATTTAGATGCTGGCGGATTAAAAGATGTGGCTTTCGATTTAGGTAGCCAGTTTGATAATTTATTTTTATTATTCGCAACCGAGCAAAACGGAAAAGCATTATTGTCTTGTTACATTTCTAAAGAATTAGTGGCAAGTAAAGGTTTAAATGCTGGGCAAGTAGTTAGAGAATTAGGTAGATATATCCAAGGCGGTGGCGGCGGACAACCATTTTTTGCTACTGCCGGAGGTAAAAACCCTGCAGGAATAAAGGAGGCTTTAAGCAATGCTAAGAAATACTTGATTTAAACGGGTTGCGCTATAAAAAAACCAAGATGAAATTTCAAACCAATATACCGTTAGAATCACAGTCAGAAAATCAAATAAACTACCATTCTAATGTGCTGTTGTTTGGTTCCTGTTTTTCAGAAAATATTGGCGAGAAGCTAAGCTATTTTAAATTTAAAAATACTCAAAACCCGTTAGGTATATTATTTCACCCTAAAGCTATTGAAACCTTAGTTTCTAAAGCTGTTAATGGTTATGTATATACACAAGACGATGTGTTTTTTCATAACGAGCAATGGCATTGTTTTGATGCCCATTCAAAATTAAGTCACTCATCAAAAGCGCATGTATTAGATCAATTAAATGCTCAAATTAATGTTACGGCTTTAAATTTAAACAAAGCATCGCATATTGTTATTACACTAGGTACAGCTTGGGTGTATACCAATATTGAAACAAAACAAATTGTAGCCAATTGCCATAAAATACCGCAAAAGCAATTTAAAAAGGAATTGTTATCCGTTGCAAAAATAGAAGCCTGTTTAAAAAACATTCTTAGCTTAATAAAAAGTGTTAACCCTTCGGTTTCGGTACTATTTACGGTTTCTCCAATACGCCATATAAAAGATGGGTTTGTGGAAAACACACAAAGTAAAGCGCATTTAATAGCGGCTATTCATCAAGTTTTAAAGGGGCAATCTTATTATTTTCCTTCTTTTGAAATAATGATGGACGAACTTCGCGACTATCGTTTTTACAAGGCAGATATGATTCACCCAAGCCCATTAGCGGTAACATACATATGGGAAAAATTTAAGGCGGTTTGGATTTCGGAGGCATCATTTAAAACCATGGAAGCGGTTAATGTTATTCAAAAAGGTCTACAACATGAGCCTTTTAATGAAGCATCAGAAGCACATCAAAAATTTCTTAAAAATTTACAGCAAAAAACAAAGGCACTTCAAATCTTGCATAAGCACATTCAGTTTTAAAGCAGTACATCTAAGGTCCCATATTTAAATAGAGGTTAGTTTGCTGTCTTTGTATGACGACGTGTGTTTAAAATTCTTACCTAATGCGGCTTTGTTTTTGGTATTGATAATCAGCTTGTTGCGATTAGCTTTTTTTTTGTACACTTAGTCGAGAATTTAATTAAGCTCTAGAAAATAATTGTAGATTCATAGTGCTATTAATCAATTCATATTAAAAAGCACCAATATTTTAATCAGTTACATGATTGAGTTTTGGTGTTTTTTTTTGCTCGATTGTTTCTTGGTTAATGGTGGTAAATTAATAATTCGTTAACCTTTAGGTAATATAAAAGCTACTATTGTGCTTTATATTTGCAGTGTTAGTTTAGTTTAGTAAAAATGCATTGGTTTAGACTTCTTATGTCGAAGGAAACTGATGTTTTTTTTTGTCTAAAAATTAACTTATACCGCCCTTATAGTATTAAAATTATTTCTAAATTAGTACATGCGAAAAATTCTGTTAGGTGTAATTATTACTTTAGTGGTACTCTTTACTTTTAAATATTGTGGAGATAGGCAAGAGGATAAAGTAATGCTTCAAGAAAGTTCGGTCCTTATTCAAGAACAAATAAAAAATGTAGGTAAGCTTGTTGTTACCGAAGGGCATTTTAGCGAAGTTTTTAATTATAAAAACTCAAAAGATATTTTTGGTGATTTGTTTTCGGTTGAAAAGAAAGCCTTAATTGTTGTAAATGCCGATGTAACCATTGCTTACGATTTAAGTAAAATTGAATTTGAACTTAATGAAGCTGATAAAACCTTAACGATTTTAAGTATCCCAGATGAAGAAGTAAAAATTCATCCAGATTTAGAGTATTATGATGTGCAGGCAGATTACTTAAATCCATTTGAAGCCAAGGATTATAACGATATTAAAAATACGGTAAATGTGATGCTAACAAAAAAGATTGAAGCTTCAGATTTAAAAGCAAATGCTAAAAACAGATTAATTAGCGAACTATCAAAATTTTATATCCTAACCAATTCTTTAGGGTGGACATTAAAATACAACACACAGCCTGTTCAATCTGCAAAAGATTTACAAAGTATTAAGCTATAGTTTGTTTCTTAAGCTTGTCCAGCCACCACCATTTATAGCCTCAATACCATTACTGTTTAAAATAGAAGCCGCACTACCAGATCGCATACCACTCGCACAGCAGGTTATTACAGGTTTGTTTAATTTCTTTATTTCAGCAATTTTAGTATTTATAGTTTGTAAAGGAATGTTTTTAGATCCTGGTATGGCTCCTTGGCTATATTCATTAACCGTTCTTACGTCAATAATAACGGCACCTCTTGTTTTAAAATCGTTAATCATATTATTTTTATTACCAAATAGAAAATTGAATAAGCCCATAGTTTATTTTTTATGCAAAGTACTTTAATTATTTTTAAAGTTTAAGTAACATGAGTTGCATAACGATGCATTAAAAATTTATGTATATTCAGCTTTTAAAATTTTAAATTTATGGAAGCTTACGTTTCGCTTACTATTACTAATAATGTGGGGTATATAGAGTTTTATCATCCTAATAGAAACTCTATGCCTAGCGATGTGTTATTAAAATTAGAGCAAACTATTATAGATGCCGGTAGTAACGATAGCATAAAAGTTATTGTTTTAAAAAGTGGCGGTAACAGAACCTTTTGTGCAGGTGCTAGTTTTAACGAGGTTATAGCTATTGATAACGAAGTTAGCGGAAAACAATTTTTCTTAGGTTTTGCAAACGTTATAAACGCTATGCGTAAATGCCCAAAATTAATTATAGGGCGCGTGCAGGGTAAAACTGTTGGTGGTGGTGTTGGTTTAGCTGCAGCAACCGATTATTGTTTAGCTTCAAAATTTGCTTCTATTCGATTAAGCGAATTAAGTATTGGTATAGGACCATTTGTAATAGAGCCTGCAGTGTCTAGAAAAATTGGAGTAAACGCTATGTCGCAAATGACTATTGATGCAGAAACATTTTTTTCGGTTCAATTTGCTAAAGAAAAAGGTTTGTATGCCGAAGTATTTGAGACTACCGAAGAGTTAGATATAGCTGTTTCAGATTTAGCCGAAAAATTAGCGAGTTACAACCCTGAAGCAATTAATGAAATGAAAAAAGTGTTTTGGAAAGGCACCGAAAATTGGGACGCATTACTTGCCGAACGTGCAGAAATGAGTGGTAAACTCGTATTAAGTAAGTTTACTAAAAATACCTTGAAAAGGTTTAGGTAAATTGTATTGAGGTTCACTTTTCTTAGGTTTTTTATCCTATTTTTCCTATGAAAAACAATTATCTTTACCGGATTACAGAATTGTAATATTTATGTTATCCTAATTTGTTTATGGGGTAGTATTTGTATTAGTTTCGTTTTAAATTAAGTAGTTTTAACCATATTTTACATTTCGCCGAAAATTAAATGAATAAGGCATATTACGCTGAGAAAGGATTATTTGTTGGAATCACTTCGGTTGTTTGTGCGTTTTATTTTTTTGCTCCCACTCTTTTTACTTTAAAAAGTTCGCTAATTGAAATTAATGGAGAAATAAGTGAATTAAATATTTATTATACCAGTGTGGAGAGTTATAGAGGTTCAAATAGTATTAAATCAGAACTACAATTTACACTGAATTCGTCTCAAAGTAGATATGTCCTTATGAAAAATATAGGGCAAAGTGGAATTAATGAAAGATTTGAGAATTTAGAAAATCAATTAAGACAATCAGGAAGTGCTAGTGTTTGGATAAAACAAAGCCAAAAAGATGAATATAAACCGACCGTTTTTCAAATAGCCGATAAGAATAGAAGTGTAATTTATGGTTTTGAAGAATCGAAATCCCATTCAAGATTCGGATTTTTGATTTCTTTTGCCTTAGGAATTTTTGGAATTGGATTATGGGTGAGACATAAATACTTTAAAAATCCCGATATGAGGAAGTCTAAAAGAATTAGCTTTTTTTAACTTTAAGAATATTCCGAATGGATTTTAAGAGTTTTATTAATTTTTACAAAAAAATATAAATGCCTTTACTTAATAGAAGTAAGAGAATGAAACAATGAACTTAACTATCGAAAACATATTATTAGTTGGCTCCTTATTACTTCTTGTAAGTATTATAGCGGGTAAGACTACCTATAAATTTGGTGTACCAACCTTACTCCTTTTCTTGTTTATAGGCATGTTGGCAGGTTCAGATGGTATTGGTGGTATCCGGTTTGATAACCCAAAACTTGCACAATTTATTGGTATTGTATCTCTTAATTTCATTTTGTTTTCGGGTGGATTAGATACCAACTGGAAAGACGTTAAACCCATTTTAAAAGAAGGTGTGGTGTTGTCCACATTAGGAGTTTTATTAACGGCAGTTTCTCTTGGAACTTTTGTATACTACGTTACAGACTTTACTATTTACGAGAGTTTATTGTTAGGGTCTATTGTATCTTCAACAGATGCTGCTGCTGTATTTTCAATTTTACGCTCAAAAAGTATTGCTTTAAAAACGAATCTTAGGCCAACTTTAGAGTTAGAAAGTGGGAGTAACGACCCTATGGCTTATGTACTTACCCTTGCGTTTTTAACATTAGTAATACACCAAGACCAAAGTTTTATATCTATAATTCCACTGTTTTTACAGCAAATGGTTTTGGGAGGTATCGCAGGTGTTGCTTTTGGGGTATCTAGTAAATATATTATCAATAAAATAAAACTTGATTTTGAAGGCCTTTATCCTGTATTAGTAATCACATTAATGTTTATTACCTTTTCAGCTACCGATTTTGTGGGCGGTAATGGGTTTCTAGCCATATACATTTGTGCTGTTTATTTAGGTAACCAAGATTTAATACATAAAAAAACCATTTTAAAAATGTTTGATGGTTTAGCGTGGCTTATGCAAATTGTTCTATTCCTTACATTAGGGCTGCTTGTTTTTCCATCGCAAATCATTCCATATATGGGTATTGGTTTACTTATTTCGGTATTTTTAATTTTAGTTGCTAGACCTTTAGGTGTGTTTATTAGTCTTATATTTTTTAAAATGAAGCTTAAACGCCGATTTTATATCTCGTGGGTTGGTTTACGTGGTGCAGTTCCAATTGTGTTTGCAACCTATCCGCTTTTAGCTGGTATTGATAAAGCGCACATGATTTTTAATATAGTATTCTTTATTTCGGTAACTTCCATATTAATTCAAGGCACCACGCTATCCGTCGTTGCGAAATGGTTAAATGTGGCTTTACCTGAACAGGCAAAAAGATTAACGGCAACAGATTTACTCATGTCAGATAATCCAAAAGCAGAAATGAAGGAAATTTTAATAACTTCAGGTTGTTTCGCGGTAGACAAAAAAATTGTGGAGTTAGGCTTTCCTAAAAATGCAATAATAGCCATGATTATAAGAGATAATAATTATATGACACCCAACGGAGCGACAGTAATTAAGGCTGAAGACACCTTAATAGTGCTTGCAGATAAACACAACGTTTTCGATGATGTGTATAAAGCTCTAGAAAAGTAGAAAGCATTTATACGGCTAAAACCACATGTAAATTAAAACGATATTAACTTAATTGTTTTTGATTAACAATCTCTAATCCATTATCAATTAAGTGTCCTAATTCTGGTTTGTTTTGTTTAACGGTTTCCAGATGCTTCAATATTTTGTCGCATAATTCGGTTTCGCTGCCAAGGTATGCTAATTCATATAATTCAACGGCTAGTAACCAATCATTAGGGTGGTTTTCAATAAGCTGTTCTAAAACTTTAGTTCTAGAAATGGTAGTGTTGGTACCTTCTCTGTAATCTCTAACTTGTTGGTACAATGTTTCCAGGGCTAACTGAGTTTTTGTTTTTTTAATATGAATGGTGTTCGAGCTTGTTTTATGTGTAATTAAATCGAAACTAATTAAATCGGCAGGTCCCGAAAAGGCCGATACAATAGCTTTACCCACAGCCATGTCATAAATGCCCCATTCGGGTTTAAAAAGAATGGTGTCGTTATATGAAACAGTACAGTTTTTAAAACTAATAAGTATAATTTTGCCCTGTAAATTTCGTTTTCCGGTTATAATTTCTCCCGAAACTTGTATACCGCCTTCAAACTCTAAGGTAACCACCTTTTCTTCATAAATATTGTAAGCTGCCAAATCTCGAGGACTCATATCTTCAATGGCTAAATTAATACCTTTTAGTTTGCCTATAGGCGAGCCAAATCCTTTGTTGTGGGTGCTAATACCGTGTCCTACTAATTCTTTTTCGCGATAAGCTAGAGCCGTTGGTCCTGTGGTTTGTATGTAACTCGGTTGGCCTTCGCGTTGGATTACTTGAGTAAAAACACCCGAAATTTGTATACCTGTGCTCAACTCAATAGTGCCTAATGCATTCGAGTTAATTAGTTTTTGCACACCTTGTAATCCGCCTTTACGCAAAGCCATGGTGTTTGCAAATTCTTCTAGAATTAAACTTAAATGTGCAAAATTTGGTGTTACATAAAGTTGAGGTTGTGGCTTAGTTATATCAAAATCTTTATAAGTAGCATTAATGTTGTAGGGCAGTTTTTTTACGGCATCCGTCATGCACCAAGCACTTTCTCCTATGGACGATAATAATCCAGCACCATAAATTTTTGGATTTTCAAGGCTACCTATTAAACCATATTCCACGGTCCACCAATGTAGGTTTCTAATTAATGCCATTTCACTAGGTTCACCCATGTTTTTTTGCAAATGGTCAACTTTTTCTTCCGCGGAAGCGATATCCTTTTCCGAGGAATTAGGAGCTTCTTTTATAATGGATAGGTGCCTTACAGCCTCGTAAAGTTCGTAATCTTTAGCCGATGAAATAGCTTTACAACCAATTTCGCCAAAACGCCGTAGGTATTCGGCATATTCTGGGTTTGCAATAATAGGGGCGTGTCCTGCACCTTCATGAATTATATCGGGTGCCGGTGTATATTCAATATGTTCTAATTGCCTAATGTCGCTTGCAATTACTAAAACATTATAAGCTTGAAATTCCATGAATGCATTTGGAGGTATAAAACCATCAACCGCAACAGCCGCCCAACCAATATCTTTTAAAATACGGTTCATGCCATACATATTTGGAATATGATCAATGGAAATCCCTGTTTGTTTTAAACCATCTAAATAAGATTTATGTGCCACTTTACTTAAAAAATCGACATTTTTACGCATCACGTATCTCCAAACCGCTTGATTAATAGCTGAATAATCCTCGTAATTTTGAGGTTTAATAAACTGTTTTAAGTGTTTTGGTAATTTTTTTAGTATTTCGTTCGATTCAAATAAATCCGACATTGTTAAGTTTTATGTGTGAAACCACTATAAAAATACGAATAATTGATAGAACGGAAATTTATAATTAGGTAAACAGAAGAATTTAAATCCTAAGAATTGTAAAAAAAATCTGTATTTTTAACGTGATAAATTTTGAATTTTAAAATGAGTAAGAAAAGTATGGATTATCAAAGGATAATTGACGTTTGTAAAGTAATTGGAGCTTTTGTTGGTATACTATCAGTTCTAGTTACAATTATTGGTCTTTGGGCTTATTTTAAAAATAAAGAAGTAGTAAAAGTTAATGAGACGCTCAAGGAGAAAAGAATAGTGGAAAATGAAAGTAAAATTACCAAAAACAAGGAGGGTTTCACAGCTAATAAAAAAGAGATATTAAACCTGAAAAGGCAAATGCAGGAATTGATAAATGAGAGGAGACAGATTTCAATCAATTATGGTGATTTATCAAAAGAAGAACAAGACCATATATTTCGGGATAGGTTTAACTTAAATAGTGAAGAAATTGGCGTCTTGATAGAAAAAGCTACTAGAAAAACTCAATCTTATATTTCTCAGGCTATGGGTTACGAGCTAAAATATCATTACGATAATGCTATTAAATATTATAAAAAAGCATTAAACGAAGCTGCTTCCCAAAGTGACAAAACTTGGATTTTATATAGCTTAGGTAATAGATATTTTGATTTAAATGATTATGAAAATGCTGAAAATAAATATCAGGCAGTATTATCTCATTATAATGATTTACAAGACAAATCAAATACGGATTTAGTTATTGAGGGTAATATTTATGCTTGCTTGGGTATAATTGAAAGAAGAAAAGCAAGTAATTATGAAGGGGCTATCAATTATCATGAAAAAGCAATTGCTGTTAGAAATCAGCTAGTGAATAAGGATTTTGATAAGTATGCCTTTGAGTTGTCAAAAAGCTATAATGATATAGCAGTAGCGTATAAACATTATGGAGCATTAGATGAAGCTCTTGATAATATTGAGCAAGCAATTGGAATTAGAAAAAAACTTGTTTTAAAATTTAATGAACCAGCTAACAGCTATTATTTGTCAAGATCTTTATCTAATTTAGCAAATATTTATTTTGATAAGGGAGAAAATCTAAAGCACAATCAAGAAGATTATCTGCTGTTTTATACTAAATCTAAGAGTATTAGTGAAGAAGCTATTAATTTGGTTACATCATTAAAAAATAAGATTAATCTGGTGAAATATAAGGATCAACTAGCATTGCTTAACATTAATTATGCTAGAACACTACATGCACTTGGGGACTATCAGGGTTCAATAGTGCCACTTAAATCAGCTATTAGTAGTTTGAATGAGTTGATTCAAATAAATAAAGAAGAATTTATAGAGAAATATGCTGGAGCAAAGACAAATTTAGCAAGAACTTATAGGGATTTAGGAGAGGTAAAGTCTTCAATCACCATGTTTGAGGAAGTTTTAGATATTCAAATTAATATTTTCAAAAGAACTAAAACAGGGGATTCTGAAATACAATTAGCTAATACGTATTGCAATTTAGCATTTTTATATCATCAAAACTTAAGGGATGATAAAAATGCGTTATTGAATTTTAGAAAAGCCCATAATATATATAATGATTACCCAGATTCTGCATATGCTAAAAAGTGGAATGCTGTTTGTGTAGAACTTATAGAAATGTTGGAACAAAAAAAGCAACCCTAATTGAGTTGCTTTTTTAAATACATTTTTGGAATTATAAATTCCTAAAAAATTAATTTTCTGCTCCAGGAGGATATTTTTCCATAATTTGTGAAACAAACTCCTTAATACGTTCTTCTTTCTTTTCCATGTTTCTGCTTAAATAGCCAGTGCCCATACCTTGCCAAACCAATTCTTTTTTATTGGCATCAATAATGTCTATGTATAAATGGCCTTGTGTGCTTACGCTTGTACTAGGTTGATTCCAACCCCAGCCCCATCCAGGACCAAAGCCTCCATAACCGCCCCAACCCCAGCGGCCCATGCCCCAAGAATTGTTATAAACATCAACACGTTGTTGCGATTTTGTAAATAAACTAATTAATACATCTGGGTTTTCAGATTTTGTAAAGCCTTTGGCTAAAAGTTCGGCTTCGATAGCACGAAGAATTCTGCGTTTATCTAAATCGCTAATTTCGGCTTTATCAATACCTGTTTTAAAAAAAGCAAAGGTTTTGTATTGGCTAAATGTAGCTTCTTTGTCGTAATCGGCCGCTACTCTTACAGAGCTGCAAGACGACACCACTAAGATTAATGCTAAAACTGGCAGGAAGGTGAAAAGTTTTTTCATAGTACAAATTTTAAGGGTTATGATAGCTGTAAACTGTTAATTTTCAGCTTTATTATAAAAACATCATGTTAAATAGTAGTATCAATAATCGTACCAAGGCTATTGGTTTTGTAACTACTTTTTGGTAGAGTTAGTGGGTTTATTGTAGCCATAAGGGCAATGTCGGCATCCGCTTTCGCAGCAATATCCACGTTTTAGGTGGTATTGTTCAGTAAAACAACGATAACCTTCGGGTGTCCAATAGAAATCGCCTTCTTCAATAGGAATTATTTTTTTCATTTGTAACAAAGATAATGTAAATTGAAAAAGCTTAAACGCGTTCCTTTGTAATTTGTTACTGTTTTTCTTTTAATATAGCTATTAATTTGGTGATTGTAATTGAAAAAAATAATACTGTAATGTAAATATTGGAGTGGTTTTTGAAAGGTGTTTAATATGATTTTTATTTCGAAATATTTGGTTCCTAAAGGATATACAGGCATGACTATTTATCCGTTTGTGTTTTTAAAATCTGAAAATTTAAGGGCGAACACAGTTTTAATAAATCATGAAAAAATACATTTAAAGCAACAGGTAGAGCTTTTAATACTACCTTTTTATGTGATTTACCTTGCCGAATTTTTAATACGACTTTTGCAGTATAGAAATTGGCAAAAAGCTTACCGGAATATTTCGTTTGAGCGCGAAGCTTATTGCAACCAGACTAATTTAGAATATATTAACGGTCGCTCTATTTGGAGTTTTTTAAAGTATCTTCGCCATCATGATATTTAAGCTTGAAAATAGTATTAACCAGCATATAAAACTGCCTAATAAATTGGTGGAACTTTATATAAAACGCGAAGATGCCATCCATCCATTTGTGTCTGGTAATAAATACCGTAAGTTAAAATACAATTTACTTGAAGCGAAAAAACACAACTACGATACCATGTTAACTTTTGGTGGCGCGTTTTCAAATCATATTGCTGCTGTAGCTGCGGCAGGTAAAGGTTCTGGTTTAAAAACAATTGGAGTTATTCGCGGCGAGGAACTTGCAGAAAAAGTGGCGAGTAATGCTACATTAAGTTTTGCCAAGGCTAATGGTATGGATTTTAAATTTGTATCTCGCGAGACGTATAGAAGTAAAACAAATCCAGAGTTTTTAGAAGCTCTAAAAAAAGAATTTGGTTCGTTTTATCATATTCCGGAAGGTGGCACTAATGCGTTTGCTATTAAAGGTTGCGAAGAAATTTTAACTCCAGAAGATTCCAAATTTAATTACATCTGTACAGCAGTTGGTACTGGTGGTACAATTTCTGGGCTAATTAATTGTTTAAAACCTAGTCAACAAGTTTTAGGTTTTCCTGCCTTAAAAGGCGACTTTTTAAAAGAAGATATTAGTAAATTTGCCAACAAATCCAATTGGGAATTAATTACCGATTATCATTTTGGTGGTTATGCTAAAATTAATGAAGCCTTAATTGCTTTTATTAACACGTTTAAACAAGATTACGGTATTGCTTTAGATCCTGTTTATACCGGGAAAATGCTGTTTGGTATTTTAGATTTAATTGAAAAAGGATATTTTCCAGAGGGTTCAAAAATATTAGCTATTCATACAGGTGGTTTGCAAGGAATTGCTGGTATGAATGCTGTTTTAAAAAAGAAAAATTTACCAATAATTATGTAGTGTAATGAATAGAATTATAATAATTATATGTTTGGCAGGTGTGCTTTTTAGTTGTAAGTCTAAAAAAAGTGTGGTTACCAAAAAGCCAAATACCACAACAAGAGATGTTCGCAAAACTACCGAAACTCCAAGTAATACTAAAGTATATGCAAGTAATACCGAGCGTTATGTTGATGTGCATCGTGAAACGGCACAGCAAGAAATGAGTTTGTATGGTATTCCTGCAAGTATAACCTTGGCTCAAGGGATTTTAGAATCTGGTTCTGGTAATGGCCGTTTGGCTGTTGAAGCTAATAACCATTTTGGCATTAAGTGCCATGGTTGGACAGGGCAAAAGATTTATCATGATGACGATGCGGCACAGGAATGTTTTAGAAAGTATAAAGATGCTAAGTATTCTTTTAGAGACCACTCGTTGTTTTTAACAGAGCGATCTCGCTACTCGAAGTTATTTAAATTAAAACAAGAAGACTATAAAGGTTGGGCCAAAGGTTTACGAGCAGCTGGTTATGCTACAGATCCTAAATATCCGCAAAAACTTATAAGTTTAATAGAGCGCTACAAGTTATATGAGTTTGATAAAGCTGTTCTTGGCGACAACTATGTAAGTTATAAAAGCCCAGTAACATCAAACCGAACTACCTATACCGTTGTTAAGGGCGATACGCTGTATTCCATTTCACGACGCTATAATATTTCGGTAAAAGAACTTCAAAATTTAAACGGTTTACCTGATTCTGCAATTAGTATTGGGCAGGAATTAGTGGTTAAGCCATCAACAAAAAATTAGTTATAATGATTTATAAGAGAAGCAGTGCACTATTTGCCGAAGCAGAAAAAGTAATTCCAGGAGGCGTAAATTCTCCAGTTAGAGCCTTTAAAGGTGTTGGAGGAACGCCCATTTTTGTAAAAGAAGCTAAAGGTGCGTATTTATATGATGAAGACGGAAACCGTTTGGTGGATTATATAAATTCTTGGGGTCCTATGATTTTAGGTCATGCCTTTGAGCCTGTGGTTAAAGCCGTTGTCGAGAAAGCCAAAAAAGGAACCTCGTTTGGAATGCCAACCGAAATTGAAACGCAAATTGCAGAGTTAGCGGTTTCGATGGTGCCTAATATTGATAAAATACGGTTTGTTAATTCTGGAACCGAAGCTTGTATGAGCGCTGTGCGTTTGGCAAGAGGATATACCGGAAAAGATAAAATAATAAAGTTTGCTGGTTGTTACCATGGACATTCCGATTCTTTTTTAATTCAGGCAGGAAGTGGTTTAAGTACTTTTGGAGTGCCAAACAGTCCTGGAGTTACTAAAGGAACGGCGCAAGATACTTTACTAGCACGTTATAATGATCTGGATAATGTAAGGGCTTTAATTGAAGCAAATAAAAACGAAATAGCCTGTATAATTATTGAGCCTGTGGCTGGAAATATGGGTTGCATTCCTCCCGTAGAAGGATTTTTACAGGGGTTACGAGATTTATGCGATGCGCATAATATTTTATTGGTTTTCGATGAGGTGATGACTGGTTTTCGTTTAGCAAAAGGTGGAGCGCAGGAATTATTTAATATAAATGCAGATATAGTTTGTTTTGGAAAAGTTATTGGCGGCGGTTTGCCGGTTGGTGCTTTTGCAGCAAGAAACGAGATTATGAATTACTTAGCGCCTTTAGGGCCTGTTTATCAGGCGGGAACTTTAAGTGGTAATCCGTTGGCTATGGCTGCAGGATTAGCAATGCTTACGGAGTTAAATGTAGATGCAGAAGTTTTTAAAAGACTAGAAGAAAAAACCGCTTATTTGCATTTAGGTATTGCGAAGGTTTTAAATGAAAACAAGATACTACATACTATAAATAGAACCGGTTCTATGATTTCGGTACATTTTGATGGGGCAACAGTTATTGATTTTGATACCGCTGCAAAAGGTAATAATGAAACGTTTAAAACGTTTTTTCATGGCATGCTTAACGCTGGTGTTTATATTGCACCAAGTGCTTTTGAAACTTGGTTTATTACAGATGCCTTAAGTTATGAGGATTTAGATTTTACAATTGCTGCTGTGAATGCCGTGGCTAAAACACTGTAGTTTTTTTATTTGTGTAATGCCTAGAATTGAAATTAAAACGGAAATAGAAGCGCCAAAAGAAATTGTTTTTGATCTTTCTAGAAGTATCGATTTACATAAAATTTCCACCAAGCAAACCCATGAGAAAGCCATTGCAGGAACCATTGGAGGTTTAATAGGCTTGCATGAAAGTGTAACTTGGAGGGCGAAACACTTAGGGGTTTACCAGAACCTAACTTCGAAAATTACAGAATTTAATCGTCCGGATGTATTTGTTGATGAAATGCAAAAAGGAGCTTTTAAATCGTTTAGGCATGAGCATCATTTTAATGCACTAAATAATGGTGGGACATTAATGATTGATGTTTTTGATTATGAATCGCCTTATGGTGTTTTTGGAAAATTGGCAGATTTCTTATTTTTAAAAAAGTATATGACTAATTTACTTGTGGAAAGAAACTGGATTGTAAAAGAATTTGCCGAATCTGAGAAATGGAAAGCTGTATTGTTAACAGATTAATCTGTTTAACGGGTTGGTAAAATAATGTATAAAAAAAACGCATCTCAAATAATTGAGATGCGTTTTTACATTAACTAAACTCTAATTAAAATAACTAATTATATTTTACCTTCATCATAGCCTCTTTTTTGGCCTTTCTTTTTTCCTTCGCCTTTTCTTTTTCCTTTTTTCCCCATTCTAGCTTGCATCTTTTCCCATTTTGCATATTGCTTGTCGTTTAAAATGTCTTTCATTTTAGCTTTCTCTGCAATTTTATGGTCTAATCTGGCATTTACCATTGCTAAACGCTCTTCTTTTGTTGGTTTTTTAGCATCGCCATTTTCTTTTTTAGCTTTGCGATCTTCCATCATTACTTTACGTTTGGTGGCATTTTCTAGGTTTAATTTTTGAACCTTGCTTTGTTGTGACTCTGTTAAATCTAAGGCAAGTATCATTTTTTTAGTTTGAAATGTTGCCATTTCTTCGGCTGATAGGTTCATCATTCTTTCTCCTCTTTCACCTCTGTTGTGTTTTTCTTTTTTTTCTTCTTGAGCCGAAACTTGTAATGCGAACAATGCTACAGCGATTAATATTAATTTTTTCATTTTTTATTGTTTTTAAATTTATTTGTCTTTTGGACTTCCTAAAATTAAAAGGGTTTAATGGGAGTATTGTTTTTAACTACATATTAACAGTTTTACGGTGTGTTTGGAATTTAAAATGCCTTTGGTTATGGACGATTTAAGTTGGTCTGTTTGCGGATATGTGGTAACTTAAAATAGGATAGTGGCTGTAGCGGACTTGCCCGCGTTAGGGATTGCAATGGAAAGCCCACAGCGACCTTTTGGGAGCGAGGACTTGTAATGGAAAGCCCGACTTTTTATGATCCTGCAAGGTTTTGGAAACCTTGTAGGTATGAGTAAAAAGTAACGCCCAAAATTATTTAGCGATTGGTACTTTTAAACTTATGCCTGTTTGAAAATCTGGTGCGTTGTTTACTCTTAAGTCTTCTTTTACAAAGAGTGATACTTTATATTTTGGTGTGCCGTAGGTGTAAATAAAATTCCAGCTTATTAGTGGCTCGTATAGTGTGTATACGCCATTTTGCCATCCGCCTTCTATTTCGCGCCATTTGCCAATAAGTCTATAATAATTGCTTTCGTCTTGTTTGTTATATGCCGATTGGGCGTGGTAATTAATACCAAAGGCGTTAAAATTGCCCTTTTTTGTGTATTTGGTTAGTTCTATTTCGCTTTCGAAGGTGGCTAGGAAAGGGCTGTTTCCTAGGTCGATAACCTCTTTAAAGTTTACAATGTTTTTTGCTAAGGTGTTTACGCCTACTGCGAAGTTAAGCTCGTAATTATTTTTTAATGCCAGTTTTTTTATAAAGTTTGCCGAAATACCAGTGTCCAAGGAGGCATTGTATTTTGATGTGTTCCAGCCTAAGTGTGTGCCAAAATTAAGATAGATGTTTCTGGTTTTGTTTATGGCTAATTTTGGGTAATAATAATGTGTTAGTTCTAAGCCGCCAGTAAAAAAATCGTTATTGTTGAGTTGTAATGTGTTGCCGTTTCGGTCTAAATAGTTAAAGTTTACTTGGTTTAATCCGTAATAGCGTCGTCCAAAAGGATCTTCGCCACCTGCTACATTACTGTGAAACCATTCTATACTTTCGTCGCTAGTAAACAAGGAAAATGGGTATTTTCCATTGGTAATTAAATAGGACCGTAGTGTTACCTCTAGTTCATGCTGCTTATTTATAGGTATGTTTGCTGTTAGCCGAAATTCTTTAATTACGGCATCTATAACAATGTTTAGATAATCGGCTGGTGTTAGCTCTTGATCTAAAAATTCAAACCTACGGCTGTACCAGATTACTTCACTTAGTTTTTCTCTTACTACGGGGTCTTTAGGGTAATGTGCTTCTACAAACGGGTGAAACGTGTTTCCGGATGTATAGTTTATGGCTAATGTAGTTTTTTCTGGCGGTGCGTATTTAAAATTAGTATTTATACGCGAGCTAAATATACCAAAGTGGTGGGTAGATAATATACTTGGGTTGTCAATTCCGTTTTTAAAGGATAAACTATCTTGTGCTTGTGCCGTAAGCATGAAGCTACATAAACCGAGTAAAATGAATATACTTTTTTTTAGCATTGCGCAAAAATAGGTAAACTTTAAATAATTATAGTTTAAGTGATAGTTAATTCTGATTGCGCCTTATTTATTAGGTTTAATGTGGTTTTAAATACTGTGGTTTTGGTTGTTTTGCTAATTAGCCAGCTGTAAAAGCTAATTACAAAAATGTCTTGTTTATGTATTTGTTGCCAATTAAAGTTTGCTTTTATTTTGGTTTTAAAAGCGGTTGTACATGCATTTTCTGGGCTTTTATAATACATTTCTATAAAACTTAAATAGGTGTTAACGCGCTGTTGGTTTATGCTTTTTAAGTAAGGGGCGTATTGGCGTTTAAAGCTTAGTAATTTAGATTCTACTAGATTGATGTTCTGTAACTCGATATGTAAAAGAATTTCAATGAGATTCTTTTTAATAACCCATTCTTTTCCTGCTTTTTCGGCATACCAAGTATCCGTATGGTATAGTTTAGAGAGTAAGCTGTGGGCTTTTTTGAAATCTAATTTCTGGAAATAAAAGACGATAAGGCTTAAATTAATATCTAATAGCGTTTCAATATCTTGATGTTTAGCGGGACGTATAGTTTCTAATAATTGTATGGCACTGCCTTGCTTGTTGCTATAGTTTAAATTTAAGGCTTTTAATAAATGATACTTTAGGACAAATGTTTTATGGTATTTCTTTTTTTGCAATTGCATGTGTTGGTGCATAAGCTCTAAGTATTGCAAGGATTCATTAAATTTTTTATTTCTGAAAAGTGCATTTGCAATGGCGTATAAAATATGGATGTGGTAAAACAGTTGTTTCTGTTTGTTTTTATGTTTGATGATTATTTGGTAAGTGTCGATTAAAAAAGGTTCGATTTTTAAATAATCTTTAGTTATAAATGCCGAAATACTTGATATGGTTACTAATTGGTATAATGATTTAAACGACATAGAGTCGTTTATAGTGATGTTGTGCTCTTTTAGAGTATTGGTTAAAATGGTTTGAAAATCTAGAACTTCACCTTTATAGGCGATGCTGTTAAGAGTTTGCCTGATTTTTGCGTACACGATATTTAGCTCGTCTTCTAATTGAATGTTTTTTTGATTGGTTTTAAATTTTACTGTAAGGGCATTAATATCTGCATTGGGATATGCGTAGGCGTATTGAATTTTGGTGTGATATATTTCGTTTAAAAATGGAAATAGGTCGTTGGTTGAAGCTAATTTTTCGGCTTTATCTAAAATTTTATAAGCCACTTTATACTGCTTTTGTTGCAAGAAGGCTTTGGATGCTAAGATGAACTTGATAATTTGCATATCTATCGAGTTTTCTTCTTGTAGGCTTTGGTTGGCTGTAAAGTCTATTAATGACTCATACAGCCGTTTCCTAAGTGCATGGTATGCGTTTTTTTTATTGCCATATAGTTTAGTGCAAATAGCGTTTGAGGATAATTCGTTTTTGCATAGCAAATTAAATAGCTTGATGTTTTTGGTGTCGTTTCGTTTGTTCTTTTTATCTAGATAAGTGATGAATTTTTGCTGGTCTTCGCTAGAAAACGCCGAAACTATCTCGTTTAAATCTGTCATTTAATCGTCATTAAATAATACGTATAAGTATTAAATATAGGTGTTTTTATTGTTTTACTATATTTTGTATCGTCATTTATTTGTAAAAGTTGTGTTTTAGGAGGTTTAGTTATTTCGCAGATTTGCCTCATAATCATTAAAAACAAAAACATTATGAATTATCAAACAACAGTTTCTGTTGATGAAAAATCAAAAGAAACAAAACGTAAAAAAGACGATAAAGGAAACAATCACAAACCAACTTCAGCTTTCATTGGCGCATCTTGGTCTGCATTATTAATTGGTATGGCTTCTTTTTGTATTGGTTTATGGAATGCCGATATGCTTTTAAATGAAAAGGGTTATTACTTCACCATATTATTGTTTGGCTTATTTTCTGTAATATCTGTTCAAAAAGCCGTTAGAGATCGCATGGAAGATATTCCGGTAACCGATATTTATTATAGCATTAGTTGGTTTACAACCGTAATATCTATTGTATTATTAGTAATTGGACTTTGGAATGCCGATTTACTATTAAGCGAAAAAGGGTTTTATGGCATGTCGTTTCTGCTAAGTTTGTTTTCTGCCATTGCAGTGCAGAAAAACACAAGGGATGTTCAATTTATAAATAGAACTAGTGATGATGAGGATTAGAAAGAGTTTAAAACCATAAAAAACAAAAAATATAAAAGGGTTGTTTTTATGATTGGTTAGTTAACCCAAAACCTCGTTGCTTTTAAGGTGGCGAGGTTTTAAAAAACACTTATCTTTCATTAAATAAATTAAAATTATGAATTCAAAAATTCAAACCGATATTGAAGAACTTGTTGCTCAGCGAGTTATCTCTGTTGATGTGGCCTCGGATATTGAGCGGTATTATAGTTCTAAAAAATCAGATGCACCAAACCGCTTATTTACTGTGTTTGCTGTATTGGGGTCTACATTAGTTGGTCTTGGTATTATTTTAATATTGGCTCATAATTGGGACGATTTTTCAAGATCTATAAAAACAATTTTTGCCTTTGCTCCATTAGTCATTGGTCAGCTTATTATTGGCTTTTCTATTTTAAAGAAAAAGAGCGCGACATGGCTTGAAGGTTCTGGTGTGTTTCTGTTTTTTGCCGTTGGAGCAAGTATGGCGTTAGTAAGCCAGATTTATAATATACCAGGTAATTTTAGTAGCTATCTACTAACGTGGATCTTACTTTGCCTGCCTCTTGTTTATCTTTTAAAATCGAATGCACTAGCTATTTTGCATATTGCTTTTACAACAAGTTACGCCTGCTCATTTGGTTATTTTGATGGTAATGATACACCTTGGTTCTACTTGTTGCTTTTAGTTTTAGTACTGCCGTATTATTACCAATTGTTAAAACAAAAAAAGGAACATAATATTACTTCTGTTTTTAATTGGCTTGTGCCTTTAAGTGTCATTATTGTTCTAGGAGCTTTTGTGGAAAGAAGTGCAACATTAGGTTTTTTAATGTATGTTATTCTGTTCGGGTTGCTTTATAATATTGGAAAGTTGCCCTATTTTGATAACCAAAAATTACGACGGAATGGGTATTTGATTTTAGGATCGTTAGGAACGGTTTGTATGTTGCTAATAACTAGTTTTGAATGGCTTTGGAATGATATTTTAAGAGATAATTTCCTGTTTAATAGTCAAGAGTTTTATGTCGTGTTGGTGCTTTTAATTTTGACTTTAGGTGTGTTAGGTTATACGTATTTTAAAAAATGGATAGAGGGTTTCAATCTGTTTCAATATGTCTTTATTTTATTCACAATTATATTTTTTATAGGGTGGTCTAACAGTTTTACTTCCTTGGTGTTAATTAATTTATTAATACTTGCATTAGGCGTAATAGCTATTAAAATTGGTGCAGATAAATTCCATTTTGGTGTTTTAAATTATGGTTTACTAATAATTACTGCGCTTATTGTTTGTCGTTTTTTCGATACCGATATGAGTTTTGTTGTAAGAGGCTTGTTATTTGTAAGCGTTGGTGTTGGCTTCTTTTTAACCAATTATATCATGTTGAAAAAGCAAAAATTAAATTCAAATAATAAAAAATAGAACAGATGAAAACCATCAACATATTCATACTATTTATAGTAGTTGCAATGGCTCAGTTATTCGTGCCTGCTCAAATGATTTTTAATAAGGAATCTATTATTAAATCAGGCGTAGCCTATAAATTTAAAACTCAGCCTGTGGACCCTAGCGATCCGTTTAGAGGTAAATATATTAATCTTAATTACGAGCTAAATGCTTTTGTAACAAACGATTCAGTTTGGGAGAGACACGATAAAGTTTACGTGTACCTAGAATCCGACAGCTTAGGTTTTGCTAAGGTAAATGATATTAGTAAAAGGCCTTTAAATTTAGCTAAAGATCATATTATAGCAGATGTTAATTGGTATAATTCAAACGATAAAAAATTAAATTTCAATTTACCATTTAACAGGTATTATATGGAAGAAACTAAAGCTTATGATGCCGAGGTTGCGGTAAGACAGAATGAGCGCGATTCATTACCAAATACAACTTATGCCTTAGTGTATGTTAAAGATGGAGAAGCCGTGTTAAATGATGTTGTTATTAATGAAATTTCTATTAAAGATTATGTAGAAAAGGACGATTGATATTAATTATCTCAATTATTGTATCTTAGTCATAAAACGCCACACATGCCATATTGGTTACATATTCTTATTTGGTTTTTTGTTGCTTATGTGGCGATAAGTATTGCTTTGTTTTATCTGCAAGACTATATGTTGTTTAAGCCAGAAAAGCTTCCTAAGGATTTTAAGTTTTATTATGAAAACCAAGATTTTGAAGAGCATAATCTAGAAACAAGAGATGGCGCAACCATAAACGGTATTTTGTTTAAACCTAAAAGCGAATCGAAAGGGATTGTTTTGTATTTAAAAGGAAACTCGAAAAGTATTAAAGGTTGGGGTAAGTTTGCGGTAGATTTTACCAGACATGGCTATAATGTTTTAATGGTAGATTATAGGGGTTTTGGAAAAAGCACAGGCAGACGCTCGCAAAAAGCAATAAAAAGAGATTTACAAGTCGTTTATAATAAAATAAAGGGACGCACCACCGAAGATAGAATTATCTTGTATGGAAGATCGTTAGGTTCTGGCTTTGCAGCAAAATTAGCATCAATGAATAATCCAAAAATGTTAATTTTAGATGCACCTTATTACAGTTTAACCAAAGTAACCGCACGTTATGCACCTTTTATGCCATTATCATTATTAATAAAATATCCGTTGCCCACTTACAAATGGTTAAAATATGTAAAATGTCCAATTCATATTATTCACGGTACCAACGATAAGCTTATTCCGTATAGAACTAGCGTTAAACTATCGAAAGTAAATCCGAAACGCACAAAACTACATTCGGTTATTGGCGGCGGACATAAAGATTTAAATAATTTTGAATCGTATCATAAAATGATTCATGAGATAATAAATAGTAACCCTCAAGAAATCGATTTATCAACTACAAGTATTCATGTTAAACACAGCTCAAAACCCAATAAAACGAAAACTTAAAAAAGTATTTTTAGTTTTAATTAGTTTCTATCTTATGGTTGGATCGTTATTATATTTTTTTCAAGAAAAACTCATGTTTTTGCCAACAGTTTTGGAGCAAGTTTATGAATATCAATTATCATATCCTTTTGAAGAATTATTTTTTAAGACTGAAGAAAATGCTGTAATAAATGCGATTCATTTTAAAATAGAAAATCCAAAAGGTGTGGTGCTGTTTTTTCATGGAAATGCGGGCGATTTATCGCGTTGGGGAACATTAGCAGAATACTTTGTTGAAAAACAGTATGATGTTTTGATTATGGATTATAGAACTTACGGAAAAAGTAAAGGCAAGCTAAGTGAAAAAGCATTGTATTTAGATGCGCAATATTGTTATGATTATTTAAAAGGAAAGTATAATGAAGAAGATATTACTATTTACGGACGCTCTTTAGGAACGGGTTTAGCCACGTATATTGCATCCAAGAACAAACCTAAAAACCTTATTTTAGAAACACCTTATTATAGTATTTTAGATGTGGCAGAATCTAGGTTTCCCATATTTCCGGTGAAAAATCTTTTAAAATATAAAATACTTAGCTACCAATTTATTATAGAAACTGCCTGTCCTATTTTAATACTTCATGGTACCGACGATCAAGTGGTACCTTATGAATCTGCAAAGAAACTATTTGATGCTGCTCCAAAAGAAAAAACCACATTTATTACTTTTGAAGGCGGAAATCATGGTAATTTAAGTACTTATGAAAGTTACCATAAACATATAGTTGATATATTGAAATAATTTAGTCTACCTCTAAGGTGGATAAATGATATACAGGAATACCTGAATCTGTAATACCTTCAATTTTTATAGCATAATTACTTTTCTTATCGCTAGTAAAAAAGGAAACTTCAGCCTTAGTGTTATTTTCATTGAGTACTATTTTGGGTTCCCAATGCAAAGTGGTTCTAATATCAGCTTTCATGGCTTCTTCAAAACCATTTAAATGATCCGGAGCGTAGAACTCTCTAGCAGTGTAGAAACCTATGGCTTCAAAATCAATAATTCCTGGTTTGCGTTTTACATTTCTAACCGAAATATTGGCGCCTGTTCTAGAATATATGGCAACCACACCATTTCCAGCATTGCTAAACGATGATGCTTCAGCACCCGATAGCACGTCTATAAAATCGATGTCGCTACCTGTTAGGTGAGAAATATCTATTAATTCAACCTGAAAACCGTCCAAATAAACTGCTGGTGTCTCGTTTCGTACATATATAGAATCATTTAGAGTAGTAACACCAGGAAGCATGTTTAGTAAATCGAAAATAGATAAGTGGCTTTGGTTCTCAAGACTTTTCATGTCTAGTCGTTTTGATGCATAGCCATAATCTGTTCTGTCATTTAATTCTTGCTCTCTTTGTTCTTCTTCAGTTTCTTTTTGAGCTGTTATAACAATTTCATCTAGTACTCGTGCAGATTTAGCAAATTCTACATCAATTTGAAATATGTTTTTGGCTTGTTGTAAAAAGCTGTTTATTTTACTACTGTCTAGTAATGTTGATTTTAAAACATCATTTCTAGTAATTTTTGGACTAGCAAAATTAGTGTTGTTTAAAGCAATGGAAACTAACCTGTTTTTTTTGTCATTATCAGATTTAAAATCTTTAACGCGAGCTTCTAAAAGTATTGGTAACGTATCATTAAAAACAAAAGGACCGTAATTGAATACACCTTTAACATCGGTTTGCTTTTTTTCTTGGTATGGTAAACCTCCCATAAGAGTAATTCTTGTAGTCGTTGGTATAGGTTGCTTATTTCCGTTTAAGCTACTTGTGTTGCCTGAAATAAGAATACCTTTTTCTGGATTAAAGCGATTTTTTGTTGGTGGTTTATATAATAAGTCATTCCAAGTAAAACGTCTCCAGCCATGAGTAAGCATTAAAACATCTAATAAATAACGTCGTTTTATATCGTTTTCCTTCTGAAAGAAATAGCCAGGGTCTTCAATACGTCCTCTTAAATCTGAATTTAATAAAAGGTAGGTTTTTATGTTTTCGCTTTGCGCACTTTGTCCAACAGCATCAATATCGGTAATTGACATTGATAAATTTCCCGACAAAGGTTGTCCGGTTTTATCAGTTAAATCTATTTGCATAGAAACCTTGTCTCTGGTTTTAGGCGCTTCATTATCTAAGGTTACCTTTATGTTTGCATTATCATTTTGGTTGTCTACATAAACTAGCCTTTCGCAAACAGGATTACCGCTGCTATTAAATAAAGTAAAACTAACTACGCCATTCTTTAAAGCAGCCGTGTTTATTTTTACTTTGTAGTTATTTTTGTCATCAGTTTCTAGCCTTTCATAAATTAAATGTCCACGTTGATGCGCCACCAAAAACGTGTTTTTTAAGCCAATACCAGTGTTAGATGATGCTTGCACGATAATTTGGTTGCCAGAATTAATCATGTTTAGGTTGTAACCGCTTGGTAAAGCTTCTGGTAACGGATATTTTACTTCTTCACCATTAAACATAATGCTGGCGTAATAGGTTTTGCCTGCTTCGGGTAATAAGGATGCAACACTTAACCCAAATTTGTAGGTAGCAAAGGTTGAAACCACGTTATTATTAGAATCTTTAATGTTGCCTTTTAATTCAATATCGTGATAAGCTTGGTCCTTAATTTTAATACCTACTTTGGTATTTAGTCCGTTTACTAAATAACCACTTTCAGGATAAAATCCAATTTCAGGTGGTGTTACAGCGCCTTTTTTAGTACTGAAAGAAGTATTTGATAAAACTTTAGACTTTTTGTTAAGAGTATCATGTTCTGAAACATTCCAGATAGGAATTTGAGTCTGGAAAAAATAATCAGCATCATCATTTCGCATATGGTTTGTATAGGCTCTTAGCAGGTATTTTCCAGATTTCCAATCTTTGTTTATTTTAAAATCGCCGGCAACACTAACATCTTCAGTGTAAAGCTGTCGTTTAGATACAATGCTATCTTTTTCATTAACAAGTTCTACATAAAGCACCCGACTTAAGTCTGATTTTTGATGCGAAATACCGTTTACTAGATAGGCAGTGTACCAAATATCTTCGCCTGTAGTGTAGTATGGTTTATCTGTTTGGACATATATTTTTTCAGGATAATTAGCTGCGTAATTTTCTAATTTACCTAGCACTAGTTCTCTAAAATTATTTGCTAATGTGAACCCTAAAAGTATAAATAGTGTAATACCTATTGCAATTTTTTTAATCATGCTAATTGTAATTAGTGATGCTTCTTTTTTAAACAATAAATATAGTAACTAAAGTATTAAGTTATTGTTCTCGTGTAAGACTTTATAAAAAGGAATTAGTTTAAAATTACCTTGTAATATCTTAAAAAATTAACATACCATACCTAGAACTCTTAAAGAAAAATTAAAATTAGAGAAACCACTGTTAAACATTTCTAAAAGCGAAGATTGAAAAGGGATAAATGTGTGATATTTGACCTGAGTTTAGTTAATAGATTTAGTTGGTTAGTTAAAAAAGCCAGTAATTTTAAAAAATTACTGGCTTTTTTGTGTTTTATGGTTTAAGTAAATATTATACCACACTAACAAACAACCCATCATCCGTTTTCTCAACTTTAGCAAGGTTGTTTTTAGTTAATTCTTTAATTGTTTTATCCCATTTTTTATTCGATAAACCAGACTGACCTTTTAAAGCCACAAGGTCTAGTTTTTCAGCTTTCTTTAAAATGTCTAAAACAGCTTTAGCATCATCACTAATAGCTAAAGGTTTTTTCTCTGGGCGCATTTGCGGGAAAAACAACACTTCCTGTATGGATTGGTTGTTGGTTAAAAACATAATTAAACGGTCCATGCCAATACCCATACCAGATGTAGGAGGCATACCATACTCTAAGGCACGTAAAAAGTCATGATCAATAAACTCGGTAGCTTCATCATCACCTTTAGCAGCCAATTTAAGTTGGTGTTCAAAACGCTCACGTTGGTCTATTGGGTCGTTAAGTTCAGAATATGCATTTGCTATTTCTTTACCACAAACCATAAGCTCAAAACGCTCTGTTAATTCAGGGTTATCACGGTGTTCTTTACACAGTGGGCTCATTTCTTTTGGGTAATCTGTAATGTAGGTAGGTTGTATGTAGTTGCCCTCACATTTTTCACCAAAAATTTCATCAATAAGTTTGCCTTTACCCATGGTGGCATCAACTTCAATACCTAGGTCTTTTGCTGCTTGTCTTATTTCATCTTCAGATTTATCTGTAATATCAAAACCAGTAAAATGCTTAATAGAATCTGCCATGGTTACTCTAGCATAAGGCGCTTTAAAATCTATTTCATGCTCGCCAAAAGTTGCTTTAGTACTGCCGTTAACAGCAATAGCACAATGTTCTAATAAACGCTCACAGAAATCCATCATCCAGTTATAATCCTTGTAAGCAACATAAATTTCCATGGCTGTAAACTCAGGGTTGTGGGTTCTGTCCATACCCTCGTTTCTAAAGTTTTTAGAAAACTCATAAACCCCATCAAAACCACCAACAATTAGCCTTTTAAGATACAATTCGTTTGCAATTCGCATATACAACGGAATATCCAAAGCATTGTGGTGTGTAATAAACGGACGCGCCGCAGCACCACCAGGAATAGGCTGTAAAACAGGAGTTTCAACCTCGAAATAACCAGAATCATTAAAAAACTGGCGCATAGCATTAAACAATTTTGTACGCTTAACAAACACCTCTTTAACCTGTGGGTTTACCACCAAATCGGCATAACGTTGTCTGTATCGCTGCTCTGGGTCGGTAAAAGCATCATGCACTTTTCCATCGGCATCGGTTCTAGGTAATGGTAAAGGTTTTAAAGCCTTACTAAGCAAAGTGAAGTTTTTAACTTTTACCGTTTTTTCTCCTACCTTGGTTAAAAACAATTCGCCTTCAACACCAATAAAATCACCAATATCTAGTAATTTTTTATACACATCGTTGTACTTGCTTTTATCGTCGCCAGTACAAATTTCATCTCTATTAAAATACACTTGTATGCGGCCATCGGCATCCTGTAACTCAGCAAAACTTGCATTACCCTGTATACGTCTAGACATTAATCTACCAGCAATAATCACCTTGTTTTCCTCCTTAAAATTGGTTTTTATGGATTTCGATGTGTCCTTAACAGGATATAAATCTGCCGGATAAGGATTAATACCCAAATCGCGTAATTTTGCTAATTTCTCTCTTCTTACAAGTTCTTGCTCAGATAATTGTGACATATTCTAAATACTAGGTGAAAATTTTTAAGGCACAAAGATAAACATTTGATTTCCCATTTACATCTATTGATTTATGAATTTTTTGGGCGCTACCCAAGGGTCGGGCTATCCGCTACAAGTCCTCGCACTTCCTTCGTCAGGCTGTGGGCTATCCGCTACTATCCCTAGCGCGAGTTAGTCTGCCATTTACAGTAATTGTTCTGCAGTATCTTAGTGTATTTATAAGGATTTTAAAATAAGTAGTATTTGCTACATAAAGTGTAACAAACACGTAACTTTATCGTCCAATAGGTAAATCATCAATTAAATTAAATCAAACATGAGTTTCTGGAGAGTATTACTGTCTATTATTTGCCCGCCTTTAGCCGTTATCGATAAAGGTTGCGGCTCTATTATTATCGTCTTTTTATTATGGCTTTGTGGCTGGGTGCCCGGAGTAATTGCAGCATTAGTTATAGTAAATAATCCTAAGAGTTAATTTGCAGTAGGTAGTCATTTGTCTTCGGTCATTTTTATATAAAATATTGTAATTTTGCAATCCATGAATAAAAAAATAGAACTTCAAGATTTAGACTTAAAAGACTATAAAGAAACTTGGGATTACCAAGAAACTCTTTTTCGTGGTATAGTAGACTCAAAAATTAAAAATAGGCGAGAAGATGCCGGTTTAGAAACTAAAAACTATTTTTTATTTGTTGAGCATCCGCATGTGTATACGTTGGGTAAAAGTGGCGATATGTCTAACCTATTAGTAGACCAAGCACAACTTAAAGAAAAAAACGCGAGTTTTTATAAAGTAAATCGTGGGGGCGATATTACCTATCATGGTCCTGGGCAAATAGTTGGTTACCCTATTTTAGACTTAGATAATTTTTTTACCGATATCCATAAATATCTTCGTTTTCTAGAAGAAGTGATTATCCTAACCCTTTCCGGATACGGTTTAAAAGCAGAACGCAGCCCAGGCGAAACAGGTGTTTGGTTAGATGTAGGAACACCATTTGCACGTAAAATTTGTGCTATGGGTGTGCGTGCTAGCCGTTGGGTAACCATGCACGGTTTTGCACTAAATGTAAATGCTAACTTAGGGTATTTCGATTTAATGATTCCTTGTGGTATTCGAGGAAAAGCAGTAACCTCTTTAAATGTTGAGCTTGGTAAAAAAGAAGTCGATCAGGCTGAGGTTAAAACAAAGTTATTAAAACATTTTGCTGAACTTTTTAAGGCGGAGTTTGTTTAACTGTTTTAATCCGTTTATAGGATTCTAATAATTTCGATTTCGCACATAAAAAAAACACCTCTTAAAAAGTGTTTTTATTTTTATCTATTAATCTCAGAGCTAATTAAGCTTCAAAAACAGTTTCTTTTAATTTCTCTAAAGTTATAGGTTTAACAATGTAGTTGCTGTTAATGTTATATTCTTCAGCACGACGTTTGTCTGCTTCAGAATCAGAGCTGGTAACAATAAAAATTTCTAATTTTTGCTCTACAGGTATGGTTTTAAAGGCATCTAAAAACTGCCAGCCATCCCAAATAGGCATGTTTAAATCCAATAAGATAAGTTCAGGAAGTTTTTCTCCATTCACGATTATCGATTTTAATTTATCAAAGGCATCTTTACCGTTAGAGCAAATTAAAACAGATTCAACCAAACCACTCAGGTTTAAAAAACGTTTGGTGATATAAACGTGAGTTGGATCGTCCTCAATAATACAAGCTAGATTAATTTTTTTCATTTCTAAAATTTACTTTAAAGGTTGTTCCAATATTTTCTGTACTTTCTACTTCAATTTTGCCGCCTAAGGCTTCTACTTGGTTTTTGGTTATAAATAAGCCAATGCCTTTAGAGTCTTCATTTCGATGAAATGTTTTATACATACCAAAAAGCTTGTTTTTATGCAAGTCTAGGTTTATTCCAAGCCCATTGTCTGTAAATTCTATTGAAGTAGATGTCGTGTTTTTTTTGTAATTTATATCTAGGTAACTATCTCTGTCTTTGGAGCGATACTTTATAGCATTTGTAATAAAATTTAAAACAATACTATCTAAATAAGCTTTAATACCAATAACCTCAAGATTATCTGGGATATTGTTTTTTATTTTTACCCTGTTCATTTCTGCAAGGGGTAAAATAGATTCAATTTGTTGATCGATAATTGGTTTTATAGGTATGTTGGTAAGCGTTTCTTTAGATAACATGTTTATTTGCACAATTTCTGAAAGATCTGAAATAGTTTCTTCCAAATTCTGAGATGATGTTTCCAAAAGCTGAACCATTTCATTATTGAACAGCTCGGGCAGTTCACTTTTTAAAATACCTAAAAGTGCCGAAATACCTCCTGAGTGCGACCTTAAATTATGCGAAACAATATGGGCAAAGTTTTTTAAACGCTCATTTTGGTCTTTTGTTATGGATATAATTTTTTCCATCCGTATTTCTTGCTCCTTAATTAATGTGATATCCACTATTTGAGAAACAAAATGAAGCACATCGTCGTTTATGTCTCTTACCACAGAAACTGCTAAATGTATATAAACAATATGGCCGTCTTTATGAAAATAGCGCTTGTCCATTTTGTAATGGTCGCGTTTTCCAGTAATAATTTCTTTTAATAAGTATAAATCTAAATCAAGATCATCTGGATGTGTAATATCTTGAAATGAAAGTTTATGTAACTCCAAAGCTGTATAACCAATAATATCACAAAGCGTTTGGTTAACTTTTAACCATTTACCATCCTTATCTAAAATAGCCATACCAATGGCAGCATTTTCAAAGCTACCCCTAAAAGCTTGCTCACTTTGTTTTAGCTTAATTTGATTGGTTTTTAATAAATCTATATCTTGAATAGTCCCATAGATCCTTTGGAAGGAACCGTTATTCTTTTCTGGTATTCCAATTACTTTTACCCATTTGGTATGGTTTAATTTTGTTACAATTTGCAGCTCTTCAGTAAACCCTTTTCCGTCATTTAAAGCAAGAAGTACGAGTTCGGTAATTCGATCTCTGCTATAGCCTTTCTTGTAGAAATTTATTCCTGTATCAAGGGAAGGTTCATAGTCTTCATCAACTTCATGTATTGTTTTGGTTGTACCGCTCCAGATTACTGTTTTGTTGGTAACATCCATTTCCCAAAAACCAATATGAGCTTCTTGATTACATCTATGTAAAAAGCGTTCTTGTTCTTTTAGGTTTGTAACTTCAATATGAGATCCTAACATTCTAATAGGTTCTCCTTTTTTATTTCTTATTGCTAGACCTTTGCAACGTATCCAAACTATTTTACCAGTTTTATGTGTGTAGCGAACAACTTGATCGTATGGGTGGTTTGGGTCGCTTAAATGTTTTTGAAAGTTAGCAACGGCAAGTTTTAAATCGTCTTGGTTTATAATGTTTTGTCTTGCAGAGGCTTTGTGTGGCATGTTTTCTGGATTGTAACCTAGGGTTTCCCAAAAGCGTTCGTTCATCCATTCGTTTTCTGGGTTTTCCAAATCCCAGAACCACATACCGTCTAGAGAATTACTTTGTATGAACTCGAAAATAGTATCATCCGATTTTACAAGATCGTATAATTCCTTTTGTAAATAATTCATTTTTAATTATTTATGTAATATTGCTATTAATTAATACTCCTTTAAAGTAAACTCTAGGGTTTACACGTATTGTATAGCTTTGGAGAGACGACTTGTTTATAGATAAGTGAGAGGTAAATTATCACTAAAACAGTAGGGGGCTAGCTACTTATTTAGTTGTAAATTTAGTAAATTAGTAGCGATAATTATAAATAATTGTAGTTATTTTAAAAATAAAGCATGCCGAACTGTGTCTTTGTTATAGTTAAAAACAGGATGTATTTAAGTGTTAGGTGGATAAAGAGTCTTACTTTCTTTGAAAAGAAAATTAATCTTCCTCATTAAAAAATACCTTGTAATAATGCATTTTCTTTACTTCGTCATAACCACGTTCTAAATATTCGGCTGATGCATCTGGCGCATCAATATCTAGTTTTATTTGTATGTTAGTGTCTAGTTTAATGTCTGTTTTAATTTTTCGTTTAGCCTTGGTTACTACAGCTTCAGCAACATCAAATTGGTTTCTTAACACCAGATTTTTTTCACCCTCATAATCTTTCTTGTAGTTTTCAAACTCTCTAATATGCTTTTCGTCTTCAAAGAGTTCTTCTTTAAAACGTTCTACATTTACAATTTCATTTTCTTTAAAAAAATCGATAGTATGTGCTAAAAATGTATTTTGTTCTTTGGCGCCATAATTAGGTTTTAAAACCTCGGTCGAGAATTCTTTACAAAGCTCTATGTATTGTTGTGTGTGGTTGTTGGCATCATCGGCATATTTTATATTTAAAAAATGATTAAGCCAATATTGAGCATCGTAGCTGTTATTATCTACGCTTAAAATAATATTACCTTCGGTATCACTTTGGTTTAAAATTAAACAGCCTTTATCAACTTTTCTGGAGTTTATTCCTTTTTGTACCAATACATCATAACTGTTATTTTCTAAATAGGTTTGAAAGAAATTAACTTTGCTTTCAATTTTAAAAATTCCAATAGCGTTGGTAGACATATCTCTAAATTCGATGCCTTCAAACATAACAATTAAAACATCTCCTGTTTTTATTTGAGCCGAACTCGATTGCTCATATAAATGTGTTACTATATGTTTTGAAACTTCAACAAAAGCCTCCTCGTCGTTAAACATTTGTGTACAATAGCTATTAATTTCGTTTAACGAAATACTGGCATGGTGGTTAAACCTGTAGCTTTGTACTACGCTACCAAAGGGCCTTAATAAGAAAGGTAGCATTAAGTCGTAACTTGGTTCATCAAAATCAACTAACTTTTCTGAGAAAGCATTTTTTGTATCGTTGAATTTATTACCAACTTTATGAATAATGAATTTTGATATGGCAGCGTTTTTTCTTGAAATCATGTGTAGAATATTATAAATGCAATACTATAAAATTAAGCTGAATTTGATATAAAAAAAGAGCACCAAAGTACGATACTTTGATGCTCAATATTTGAGGACTGTTTTTTGGAGGTTAATAAGCCTTTATTTTTTAAAACTTGTAAGCTCAGAGTAGCCCATAAGTTTTCCGTTTTTGTTATACGATTCGCTTTTTACAACGCCAACACCTTCGGCAATCCATTCCTTTATTTTAAATGTTATTTTCATGCCCATTTTCATTTCGTTATCATAACTTAATGCAAAACAGTTAAAGGTGCCTGCTGGTGTGGTTATCGATTCTTTTTGGTCTACTTTTCTGTTTACTATGTTAACGCTCATATTCATATTTATACCGCCCATATTTATAGCCATATTCATATTAGCATCTTTTAAAGATTGGCCAACTTGTAAATCGTTAGGCAATTCAATATTTGTGCCTGTAACTTCCATTTCCATATCCTTATATTGTTTAAGCATATCTGGGTTAATCATAGATTTAAAATCTATTGAAACGGTGTTTCCATCGCACATTATGTCGTAGCTGGTAGTTGTAACTTCTTTTCCTTTAGCATCGTAAATAATGGTTTTTATAGTAGCTGTGTTGCCTACAATATTTGTTACTTCGTAATTAACAACACCTTCCTTTTTGCCTTTTTTGTTGTAGTTTGTTATTTCGAAGGTAACACCTTCTTCAAAAGGATAGTAGGCTTTACATGCATTTTGACTGTAAGACGAAACGCTTATAAAAAATAGGCCTATTAATATTATAATTTTTGTTTTCATTTTGTTTGATTTTTTAGAATACGCTTTAAGTATTATGTTTTTAATATATTTTATTTGTTAAGTAGCTTCTATAGGTGCTAATCATCTTCAGCATCAATATCATTTTCCTCTGCTTTAGTGTTTTTCTCGCCGAGTAATATTTTTTTTGAAGTTTTAATACTGTATTTAAGTGCTTTTTTTGCTTTATTAATTCTAAGGGTTGCTTTTCCTTGTTTTAATATACTTAAGCCATCCAAATCATCTAGAATATTTGAAGCACTATCCATTAAGCCTTCTAAATCATTTCGAGCTTCCTCTAAGGAGTCGATATCTTCATCCTCTAAAGGCGTTCCTGTTTCTGAATAACCATCGTATTTATAAACTTTATCGTAAATATCGAATGATTTAGTAACAAAAGTATCTACACTAGCAACACCAATGTTACTATTAGGGCGTTTTAGTTGTTTGGTTTGCGCATCGAGTTTTGGGAATGGGGCAATAAAAGCAATCCAAAAGAGAAGGATGCTTACCGCATTTTTTGGTGATTTCATTTTGTAATGAGTTGATTAATAGCTGCCTTAAAGATAAAGATTAATTTTTATCGATATACAACGCATGTAAATTTATTTACATCGTTATCAGGTAGTTAATTAATTTGATACAAAAGTATAGAGTTGTTTTCTCCCTTAGTTACAAATTCTAAATTACTGTCTTTATCAATATTATCAAGTTCTATTGAAGCGTTTCCGTAAACCGGGAAATTTGGGAGTAATTTAGATTGGCTATCGTATAAATAGATTTTATGCGATTGCAAATCGGTAGTGGAAACGTAAATTTTATTATTAATGTAGAAAAGTTTCGGGTTGGAATAATCTCCAAAGTCTAACTCGGTAGTTTTATTTTTAATAACAAGTTTGTTTTCGCTTTGCGTTACTAATGTTTTACTCGTTGTTTCAATATGATGATTCTCGGTTAGGTTTAAGTTTCTAGACGATGCATTTCCTTTTGAATCTACTAGAACTAGATCGCCAGAGGCTGTGGTTGTAGTAAATGCATTGTTATACAGAAAAACAGGTTGGTCTGAATATGAATATGATGTTTTAGGTTTAACTCTAGTTTTTCCTATTCTATCTAATATATAAAGTTTGTTTTCTGTTTTTAGGGTAATGTAATCTTTAGTCCCAATTCTAAAATGTTTAGGCTGAGAAATAATACTGCTGTTAGCCGATTTAAAAGTGAAACCTTTTACCGTATTCCCTTTAGTGTCGTACATTAAAACGTTTTTACCTTGAGTAACTAACAGCCTGTAGTTTTTTCGGTTATCATAATCGAAAACAGCCAAAGGTTGGGTGATGTTATCATTAAATTTTAAAGCAAATGGTTTTACTTCCTTACCATTTCTATCTAAAACATAAACTCGGTTTGGTGTGGCAAAAGCTAATTGTAAGCGGCCATTTTTATAAATATCTATTTGCTCAATTTTTCCTAAAACAGGGCCTTGCAGTTGTTTTTTCCAAAGGATTTTTCCTTGGTTAGATATTAAATATAAGCTATTGGTTATATCTTGAACCACAATTTCCTTTTGATTTGTAATGTGGTTTTTTACAAATTGTGGTGTGTTTAAAATGGCTTTATCTAGCTTAATATTTAATTCTTCTGACACCGTATTTACATGCGCTCTTTTTTTATTTTTCGCTATAATGCCATTAACATGCGCAAAATTAGTATCGTATATAAATTGAATGGCTGTTGCATTGTAGCCATCGATATTGTAAGATGTATTATCTGGTATGTTTTTATTTAATAGCGTTTTTAGCGATGCTACATTAATAATTTGTAGTAAGGAAGAGGCATCACTTAAGTGTTCTTTATTGTTTTTAAAATACGATGTTGTACTTAAGGTTGTTTTGTTTTGATAGTTAGCAATAATATTTTGAAGCATTTCGGTATTTCCACTAAATATAAGGTAGTTGTCTATAATACAATACAAGTTTGCATTGGTAGTAGTAATTAACGGAGAAAATGTATTGGCAAATACACCAGAATCACTAAAACTATAAATATCAATTTCTCTGTACGTTTCAACGCTTGTTTGCTCGCTTAAAAGTGCATCTTGGGTTGCAATAATATCAATAGAGTTTAATATGATTGCACGATTATTACCTTCATAAATAACACCAACTTCTATTATGTCATTAAAAAGGTTGGTATTCGTATTTAAGGAATCTGTACTTTGGTATTTAACTAAGTTTGCTTGAAATTTAGTGAAATCGTTAAATGTAAATGCTAATACACCATCGCTATTAGTTGGTGTTATGTTTTGAATTTGATTGACTTGCGGAATCGTGTTTTTAAAAATTTTTAAAAGGCTTTTTGTAGAATCAGTAGCCTTAGCAATTCCGTTAAAGTACGTGTCGTTTTGGTTTAATTCAACATCAATAGCCATATATTCTGTAAGCAGGTTAAGCGATAAAGAATCTTCAATAAAAATCGAAGGTGCTAAGCTTGATTTGGTGTTTAATAGAAGTGATGCTGTTTTGTCTTTGCTCGATGACTTGT
Organism: Algibacter amylolyticus; assembly: GCF_014202225.1. Lineage (GTDB taxonomy): Bacteria > Bacteroidota > Bacteroidia > Flavobacteriales > Flavobacteriaceae > Algibacter_B > Algibacter_B amylolyticus. The sequence continues at coordinate 11,516 of NZ_JACHGE010000004.1, read as the reverse complement.
AAAGCTTTTTTAAGTTGTCGTCATTAAAAGTAGAATTAAAAACTTGATCAACGATCTGTTTTGATGATGAAGCAAAAAAGGTACTATCAATAATAGTGCTGTAAAACGTGTTTTTATTAATGGTATGTTTTTTAATTGATTTGTTGTTGTATTTAAGTAGCTCTTCGGTATAATTGGGTAAAGAATCAGTTAGAAACAAATCTTTAGTCAATTTCGTTATTACCGAATACTGCATGCTATCTGTATTATCTTCAGAAAAGCAAATTAAAAGTTCGCTTGCAGGGTTTAAATGGGTTAACGGCGATAGTTGTTTTTCTAAATTCTTATAAGTACTCGTGCCCGATATACTTTGTAAAAAGTCACTATTGTTAATACCGCTGTTTAATCCTTCAGTATTATTAGTTTTTAAAATAAACGCGGTGTTTTCGGGTACATAATCTAAAAGATTAGTGCGTTTGTTGTTTGTTTTAGAACATCCAAAAACGAATAATAATATATAGGAAAAACAAAGTAGTCTCATGTAAGGGATTAATTTATACAAATATAAAAACTTAAAGGTCTAACTTAAATTGGTCGGGTAATAATCTAAACGATTTTCTGTGGTATTTTGTTATACCATATTTTTTAATGGCTGCCCGATGTTCTTTAGTAGGGTACCCTTTGTTTTGTTTCCAGTTATACATGGGGAATTCCTGGTGAATTTTGTCCATATATAAATCCCTGTGTGTTTTTGCTAAAACAGAAGCCGCCGCAATACTTAAATATTTGCCATCACCTTTAATTATGGTTTCGTGGGGTATGTTTTTATAAAGTTTAAATCTGTTACCATCAACAATAATAAATTCAGGAGTCTTACTTAATTTATCTATGGAGTGATGCATAGCCAAAATTGAGGCATTCAATATATTAATCTCATCAATTTCTTCTTCAAAAACATGGGCAACTCCAAAGGATAGAGCTTGTTCTTCAATAATAGGTTTTAAAAGCATTCTTTTCTTTTCGCTAAGTTGTTTGGAGTCGTTTAAAACGGTATTACTAAAGTTTTCTGGAAGTATTACGGCTGCAGCAGTAACAGGTCCAGCTAAACAACCACGACCAGCTTCATCTGTTCCGCACTCTAAAATTAAACTGGAATGATTTGCTAATAACATGGTGCTAAAATATTGATAATTCTTTTAATTCAATTATTATGTATACATAGTATTTTTAAAGTTTAAAATATAAATAGTTTAAAAATCATTATCTAATTTTTAGATATATGCATTTTTTGTTAAAATTTTATGATTAAAAAGGGGGTTTTGTTGAGATATATGAGTTTTTGAAATGTTAAAAGTGATTTTGTTAAGAATTTTTTAAGATAAATCTTTGTTTCTTTAAGATAATATTTAGAAATTCGTCAATGACTAACTCAAATAATTATTTATATGAAATTAAAATTGACCTGGTTGTTAACACTATTAATGGTGTTTTCAATTCAACTGTCTAATGCTCAAGAAAGTCAAATAACTGGAAAAATAATTGATCCCAGTGGTTTGCCTTTACCCGGAGTAACTATTGTAGTAGACGGTACTAGTAAAGGCGTAGTTTCCGATTTTGATGGGGTTTATTCCATTAAGGCTAAAAAAGGAGATGTACTTCGAATGAGTTTTATTGGTATGAAAACTCAGCGTATAACCGTTGGAGAAGCATCAACATTAAATATTACAATGTCTGAAGATTTGGAAAGCTTGGATGCTGTAGTGGTTACGGGGTATCAAAATGTAGATAGAGAATTATTTACAGGAGCATCGCAAACAGTTAAAGCAGCAGATATTAAAATTGACGCTGTTCCCGATATAACAAGAAGTTTAGAGGGGAGAGCAGCTGGTGTAAGTGTTCAAAACGTTACAGGAACTTTTGGTGCGGCACCTAGAATAACTATTCGTGGGTCGTCTTCAATTTTAGGAGACACAAAACCAATATGGGTTATTGATGGGGCAATACAAGAAGAGATTGTAGATATATCTTTTCAAGATTTAGTTGCGGGAGATATTAATAGTTTATTAAGTTCAGCATTAGCAGGTCTAAATGCTAATGATATTGAGAGTTTTGAGATTCTTAGAGATGCATCTGCAAGTGCCCAGTATGGAGCTAGAGCTTTAAATGGTGTTGTAGTAATTACAACGAAATCTGGTAAGAGAAATCAAAAGCCCGCTTTTAATTATTCCTCTGAGTATGCTGTTAGAGCTGTTCCAAGTTATAACCAATATAACTTATTAAACTCTCAAGAAACAGTATCCATATACAGGCAATTAGCAAGTCCACAAGTAGGCCAAATAACAAACACAGGTGTGGTTAATGGTAGAACTGGTGGAATTTACAACTTGCTTTATAATTCATTAGAACCAAATGAACAAGGAGTTTTTGAGGTTAGCAATACTCCAGAAGGAAGAGCCAGTTTTTTGCAGCAATACGAATTGGCTAACACCGATTGGTTTAAGGAGTTATTTAGACCTACACCTACGCAAACTCATACTTTAAGCTTTTCTGGCGGAGGAGATAAAAGTACAACATATGCATCTTTAGGGTATTTTACAGATCCAGGGTGGACCATCGCAGATAGAGTAAGAAGATTAACAGGTAACTTAAGAAATACATTTTATTTTGGAGATGACGATAGATTAAAGGTTACTACACAGTTAAATACGTCTATTAGAAATCAAATGGCTCCTGGGACTCTAGATAGGGAGTCAGATCAATTTTTTGGTTCCTTTACTCGAGAATTTGATATAAACCCTTTTAATTATGCGCTTAATACAAGTAGAGCAATTCGTCCTAGAGATAATAATGGAGATTTAGAATATGTTCGAAACAATTGGGCTCCGTTTAATATCCTAGAGGAAGTTAAGAATAACTATATTGAATTAAATGTAAATGATGTAAGGTTTCAAGCGCAGTTAGATTATCAGATTAATGATAATTTAAAATATTCATTCTTAGGAACTGCTCGTTATGCAAGCTCAATTTCAGATCATGCCACAACAGAGTTTTCTAATGCGGCTGGGGCGTATAGAGCAGCTGATAATACAATTATTAGAGATGCTAATACCTTTTTGTTTCAAGATCCTGAACAACCAAATACAAGTCCATATGTAGTTTTACCTGTTGGAGGTATTTTAAGAAATAGTAGAAACACTATTACAACTTATACAGTAAGAAACACCTTAGAGTATAAGAAAAGATTTAAAGATGATCTTCATGGGTTAACAATTTATGGAGGGCAAGAGTATAGACATACAGATCGTTCTTCAGGTTTTGATACAGGATATGGCTATCAATTCTCTAGAGGGGGAACAGTTTTTACAGATCCTGATATTTTAAGAAAAGCAATTTTAGATGGTGATGATTATTTTGGTTATCAAGAAACTAGGAATAGAGAAATCACCTTGTTTGCTAATGCAACGTATGATTTTGATAAAAAATATATTTTGAATCTTTCAGGGAATTACGAAGGTTCAAATAGAGCTGGTAAATCTGACGGAACAAGATGGTTGCCAACATACACTGTTTCAGGAAGGTGGAATGTGCATAGAGAAAATTTTATCGATAACTCGGGTGTTTTAAATAACCTAGTGCTAAGAGGTTCTTATGGGTTATCTGCTTTAATTGCTAACACAGCATCTAATAATGAAGCTATTTTTAGAAATCAAGTAACCGATAGATTATTAATATCTGATAGAGAAAATGCAATAGATATCATCGATTTGCAAAACTCTGGGTTAACATGGGAAAAACAAACGGAATATAACTTAGGATTAGATATCGGCTTATTCGGAAATCGAATTGCAATGAATGTTGATGCGTATTATAGAGATGGAAAAGATTTAATAGATTTTATAACAACCTCAGGTATTGGGGGAGAATCAATAAAATTAGGTAATTTTTCTTCTTTAGAAACTAAAGGTATAGAGTTTCAGCTGAATACTGTAAATGTATCAGGTGATGATTTTAAATGGAATTCAGGGTTTAATATATCATTACTAAATCAAAAAATTACAGAATTGCAACAAGAACCTAATGTATTCGATTTAATTACTGGAGGTCAATTTGGTAATGCGGTAGGTTATGCACCAAATTCGTTGTTCTCATTTAATTTTGAAGGACTTGATAGTGATGGTTACCCAACTTTTACATTACCTGAAGATGGTATAGATTTTCAGTCAACCGATGATCCATTGTCATATCTTAAATATGAAGGTGCAACATTGCCAAATGTAACAGGTGGTCTTGCTAATAATTTTAATTATAAAAATTGGGATTTTAGCTTCTTCATTTCGTTCTCTGCAGGAAATAAAATTAGGTTAGATCCTGCTTATTCTTCAACCTATTCAGATTTATCGGTTTTTCCAACTGAATTTATTAATAGATGGTTGGTTCCAGGAGATGAAGAGTTTACTGATATACCAGTTATACCATCAACACAATTAATACAGAGAAGAGGAACAACAGATTCTAGACAAATTTTTAATGCCTATAATTATTCATCTGAGCGTATAGCTGATGGAGATTTTATACGTATGAAGAATATAACACTAGGCTATTCATTAGACAAGAATGTTGTTAAAAAATTAGGAATGACTCGTTTCAGGTTAAGCTTGCAAACAACAAATCCGTTCTTAATTTATTCTGATGATAAATTAGCCGGACAAGATCCTGAGTTTATAAGATCTGGTGGTGTGGCCTTTCCAATAACAAGGTTATATACATTTACTGTTAATGTTGGATTTTAAAAAAAAAAACTATGAAAAAATATAATTTAATAAAATTACCAATCATTGCACTGCTTTTAGTAATGGTATCATGCGATGATATATTAGATGAGTCACCAGATAATAGAACAGAAATTGATTCTTTGGATAAAATTAGTGAGCTTTTAGTTAATGCATATCCGCAAGCCTTATATACGCCTTTTTTAGAACCAATGTCAGACAATGCAGATGAAAAAGGTTTTTCTGCAACAACAAGTCGTTTAAATGATTTAATGTATGAGTGGGGGGAGTTTTTTGATGATGATGATGACACGCCAACCAATTATTGGAATGAAGCATATGAAGCCATTTCGCAAGCAAATCAAGCCTTAGCTTCGCTAGATGAATTAGGAGAAACCAACGTGAATGAAAGAGGTGAAGCACTTTTGTGTCGGGCGTATGGTCATTTTATGTTAGTGAATATTTTCGCTAAAGCATATAATCCTACTACAGCTTCAACCGATTTAGGGATTACATATATTACTAAGCCAGAAAATGAGTTATTACCACAATATTCAAGGAGTACGGTACAAGAAGTTTTCGATTTTATTGAGGCAGATTTAGTTGAAGGTCTTAAGTATATTGGAAATGATTTAAATTATAGTGAACCAAAGTTTCACTTTAATGCAAGAGCAGCAAATACATTTGCATCTCGTTTTTATCTTGTAAAGGGAGAATGGCAAAAAGTTGTAGAGCATAGTAATAAAGTTCTAGGTTCGGGTTCTGGTGTTGAGGACATAAGAGACTATACGAATGATTATAGGGGGGCGGCTTTAAGTTATAGTGAAAGAGCTTTTAGGTTTTCTTCGGCAATAGAGCCTGCAAATTTGTTAATTATTGTCGGGTCATCTGTATATAGTAGAAATCATGCTTCTTTACGTTTTCAACTTAGTGGTGGTTTAGCTAGAGAGCTTTTCTTTAATGGTAATGCTGCTGGACTGGCATGGTCTGAACAAGTATATGGAGGTAGCGACGTCGTATATAATGTTCCTAAATACGATGAATATTTTAAAGTTACGAACCAAGCAGCTGCAACGGGAACAGCTTTTGTACAAACTCCTATTTTAACTACTGATGAAGCAATGTTTAACAGAGCCGAGGCTTATGCTATGTTAGGAGAATTTCAGTTGGCAGCAGATGATTTAAATACGTTGTTATCGGTTAAATCAGAGGGGTATTCTAGTGATGCCATACTAACAACAGATGATATTACAAATAATTTTGGAGTCGACTCTAATTATTATACGCCATTTTATACAATATCAGGAGACGCTTTACCTTTTGTAAATGTTATATTACAGACAAAAAGATCTGTTTTTTACAACGAAGGTTTACGTTGGTTTGATATTAAAAGACATGATATAGTAGTTGAACATGTAAAACAGGTTACACCAAATGTTTCTGAAACATTAGTGCTGTCTAAAGGAGATAATAAAAGGGTGTTGCAAATCCCAACAGAAGCGCAATCTCGAGGTATTTTACCAAACCCAAGATAACCTTGATAAACTTTAAAACAATTAAAATGAAAAACATAAAAAATATAATACTGGTAAATCTTGTATTAGGCTTCTTGTTGCTAGGTTCCTGCAGTGAATCGTCTGATACCATAAAAGAAAGCCAAATAGATACGAGCACGCCAATTCTTTCAGATTTAGATATCTGGTTAAGATCTAATTTTGTAGCACCATATAATATTGAAATATCTTATTTGTGGGGTGCTAGTGATACTGATATTGCGAGGTTTTTATATCCTATTAATGAGAATGGTGTAGAACGTTGGTCCGAAACAATTAGAAACGCATGGATAGAACCTTATAATCAATTAGGGGGCCATGATTTTATAGCAAATATTACACCTCGTCAATTAGTTTATTCTGGAGGTTTTAATTATAATCCAAATAGTCCAACTATAACCTTGGGAGTAGCAGAGGCGGGAACTAGAATAACGTTTTTTAATTTGGACTTTTTGGACTATTCAAATGAAGAAAATATTAGACAGCCTTTAAGAACTCTTCATCACGAATACGCACATATCTTAAATCAAAAAATTCCTTTTTCAGACGATTATGGTTTAATAACTCCTGGAGATTACACGGCGCAATGGTTTAATGTTAGTGATCAAGAGGCTCTTGATTTGGGATTTATTACACCTTATGCATCTAGTCAGCCAGGTGAAGATTTTGTTGAAATAGTAGCAAATATGCTAACCAATTCTAAAGAAGGTTTTGATGCAATTGTTAGTACGGCTAGTCCTACAGGACAAGCGTACATACGACAAAAACAAGAAATCGTTGTGGCGTATTTTCAAGAAAATTTCGCAATAGATTTGTATGAACTTCAGGAACTAACATATCAAGCGCTTTTAGATAGTTTGGACTAAAAAAAATAAAAATGAAAAAATATATTAAATACATACTCAGTTTATTATTGCTAACAGTAGTTCTTAATTCTTGTGAAGTTGATAGAACCGAAGCAATATTTGAAGAAGCACCTTCAGATAGAATACAAAAAAATATTGAAGAGTTGAGAACACTTTTATTATCTCAATCACAAGGTTTTTCAGGCGTTTACTTCCCCAATAATAGTGTTGTTGGTGGTGTGAATTTTCATATGAATTTCACAGAAGATTTAAGAGTTAAAATAACTTCCGATTTTAAATCTAATACCGAGCTTACAGACACAAGATATGATGTTGTAACAGGAACTACAGCAGCAGAATTGGTGTTCACATCAGGATCTAGACATATTACAGATTTAATCCAAGATGGGGCTCAAGGATTCAATACTTTTTATGGAGGTAATTCTTTTCAATATGTGGGAGAAGAAAATGGGGTTATCACATTTAAAGAGGTGCGTAGCGATGGTGTTTTTGTAATTTCACCTTCTGGCTTTACAGACTTTGAAACAGAAAGTGTTGCTAGTGCTGATATTACTTATACTAACAGGGAAGTCTTCACAGAAGTAGATTGTGAAACGGCATCTGTTTATGATAATTTAGTATTAGCAGTAGACAATGCGGGACAATCTACTAATTACATTTTAAATTATGATTCAACTAATTTTTTCTTTGATGCAGGTACAACAGATGAAGAGGGAGTTAGCTCAAGACAAGGTTTAGGGGTAGCGTTTACTTTAATCGACGGCGAACAAGCAATACTAATTAGTCCTGCTCTTGAGGTAGGAGGTAACAGCTTCGAGAATTTTATTTTAGATTCAGAATCCGATAAAGTGCAATATGTGGCTAGTGTAAATGGGGCAACAGCCACAATTTCTCAGACTTCTTTATCTGCACCTACAGGAGAAGATATAATGGATTTACCAGGTTCAATATATGTTTATGATGTAGCAGATGGTACAAACCCGTTATTAAGCCCTTGCTTTAGAGATCTCGTAATAGAACAAATTAATACTAACCTTGATAATAGGTTTGGAGCAGGAACGCTAAAGTTTTCTTTTTATTACCTGTTCCTTAATTTAGAGGGAGGGTGTTCCAATTTAGCAATATTTTTGGAAGATGCTAATGGCGGCTTATATAGAGCTAATTATTGTATAGTTGCTAATATAGAAAGCAACACAGTGTTTTTTGATTATCTAGGGCCATATTCTGGTTCAAATGATGCGTTTTTCGAAGAAAATTTACAACCTTTAATGGATTTCTTTAGTGGTCCTCAAGGTTTACTTTACACTAATGAAGGTTCTTTTAGTGCTAGTATAAATAGCTACCTAAATGCTTCAGGATCATTTACTAGTTTAGATACCCCATCATTAAGGTCTTATGGTTATTTCTTTCCATAAAATTTTTATGTGAGGCTTAATTAATATTGAAACCCCTATGTTTATTTATTAAAGCATAGGGGTTTTGTTTATTTGAAAAATACGATAAAATATAATTTTTTCATTTTACAACGTTATCATATTTTGTATTTACATTTGCAAGGTTTTAATTTTGTTTAATTTTGAGCGTAATTAAAAGATTAATTGTAGAGTGCTAGTAATCGCTTTAGATTTAAATTATATTAATAAAAATATCCCAGAATGCATAAATTAGTCAATATACTTCTTTTGTTATTGTTTTCCTTCTCCATGAAGGCACAGGTTTTACCTCAAAAATATGAAAAACAAAGCGGTGTAGAGTCTAGTCAAGTTCAGGATTCTATAAGGAGAAAGCCTAAAACACAAGTTAAGGAGAACAACTCCGAAAAACCAAAAGCCAAAATTCAAGACTACCTAATCATTTCTCACGAGCGGGATACAACATATTTAGATACCTCATTAACTATTCAAAAAGAATACAAGTTTAATTACCTGCGTAAAGATAATTTTGGGCTAATTCCATTTTCCAATTTAGGGCAAACCTATAATAGTCTAACACATAATTTTGCTAATAGTAACTCAATGCCATTATTTGGTGCTAGAGCAAGACATTTTAATTACATGGAAATTGAGGATATCAATTATTACCATGTGCCAACACCATTAACAGAGTTGTTTTTTAAAACAGCATTCGAGCAAGGTCAACTAGCCGATTCCTTTTTTACGGTAAATACCTCGCCACAATTTAATTTTTCAATTGCTTATAAAGGATTACGATCCTTAGGTAAATATCAAAACATACTAACCAGTACAGGTAACTTTAGGTTTACATCAAATTATACATCAAAAAATAAACGTTATACAGCACGAGGCCACATAGTAACTCAAGATTTGTTAAATCAAGAAAATGGAGGGTTGGAAGACGATAGCGTTATCAATTTTGAGTCCGGTGACCAAGAGTTTATCGACAGATCAATTTTAGAAGTTAATTTCGAAAATGCCGAAAGCATAATGCGAGGTAAACGTTTCCACCTAGACCATAGCTATATAATTCTAAATAAATCAGTAAAAGCAGAACTACCAGAAACATTAAACGATTCAACCTCCAAAAGCACCATAACAGTAAATCATATTATATCCTTCGAGGATAAGTATTACGAGTATAATCAAACCGGCGACGAGCCAGATTATTTTGGCGACGCATTCGTAACAACAGGACTAAAAGACAAAGCCACTCTAGAAAATTTCTATAACAAAGTTGAGGTCGATTACTTTAACAACGTACTAGGTCAGGTTAAGTTTAATGTAAACACCAATAACTATAACTATGGCTACAATAAATTAGTCGTCTTAAACGGAAATACAATAACAAACCGAATAAAAGGGCATATAGTCGCCGTAGGCGGTAAGTATAGCAAACGCTATAAAGGTTTCCAATTAAATGGAGAGTTAGGAGCCAATATATCTGGCGATTTCGATGGCAACTATCTAAAAGCAAACGCAGTTTTTAATTTAAATAACGAGATATCAGCATCGGCATCCATTAATCACAGCTCAAAAGTGCCAAATTATAACACCCTATTATATCAAAGCGATTATATTAATTATAACTGGCAAAACAACTTTAACAATATCGAAACCCAACAAATAGGGTTTAACCTAAAATATAAAAACCTAGCAAACCTAACAGTCGATTATTCTACAATCGATAACTATGTATATTTCCAAAAAGACGCAACCACACTCCAGGTATCACCATTCCAAAATAACAGCACAATAAATTACCTAAGAGTAAAACTAGCAAACGAAATAAAGTTCGGTAAATTCGCCTTAAACAATACCATATTATACCAAAACGTAAAAGACGATAATAATACCCTAAACGTACCCGAGTTAAACACACGTAACACCATATACTTTTCAAGTCCACTATTTAAAAATGCTTTGTATTTACAAACAGGCATCACCTTAAATTACTTTACCAACTATTATATGGATTCCTATAATCCTGTCTTGGCAGAATTCTATGTGCAAAACGATACCGAATTTGGTAATTTTCCGCGTCTGGACTTTTTCTTAAACGCAAAAATTCGTCAAACTAGAATCTATTTCAAAGCAGAACACTTTAATGCAGCATTCACTGGCTATAATTATTATTCAGCACCAAACTATCCATACCGCGATTTCTCAATTAGGTTTGGGGTCGTTTGGAATTTCTTCCTGTAAATAGCATTAGGGCGTTACCCAAGGGTCGGGCTTTACATTACAAGTCCTCGCACCTCCTTCGTCGGGCTGTGGGCTTTCCATTGCAATCCCTAACGCGGGTCTATCAACAAGCATATACAATAGCTGTAAGTAAATAGGTCATCCTATATGGGTATCAGTTTTATTATTCATAGTTATATACAATGCGCTTGTAAGCAATCAAGCAACTAATATTTCATTAAATCAGGTTAGGATTTTTTTATAAAGTGATTTTTTTCATGATGTAAACTCCATCAAATAAGCCTGTTAAAAGGTTGGTGATAAAAAATTAAAAAAAAAGATAAAAAAAGTCATTGTCAAAATAAAAAAGGATAGTAAGTTTGCACCCCGTTAAAAACGCAATAAGTATTTAATGGAACGTTCATAAAAAGGTTGATTGATAATTTTAAGAGGTTGAAAAAACTTTTCAAAAAAAATATCAAAATCACTTGTAAGAGTTAATAAAAAGGTTGTAGATTTGCAGCCGCTAAAAACGGTAATTACCGCAGATAGCAAAACGCTCATATAAAGGTTTGGATATTATTTTAGGAAGTTAAAAGATTTTTTAAAATAAATCAAAAAACTATTGTGAGAGTTAAAAAAGGGTTTTATATTTGCACCCGCTAACAAGGAAACGAGTTAACAAAAGAGAAACAAGTTCATAAACATATT
>NZ_JACHGE010000003.1:335120-447232 GCF_014202225.1 Algibacter amylolyticus | reverse complement strand
TTACATTATAAGCGCCGGCGATGACGTTAGATAAATTTTCTGAGGTTGAGTTATTAGCATCATTCCAAATAAATTGATATGGTTCTGTACCACCAGTAACCGTAATATCAATACCACCAGTGGCTTCGCTGTTACATAATACATTGGTTATCGTATCGATTGATGCCTCTAAAGTTGGTTGATTTACCGTAATTGTTTGCGTATGGACATTGGTTAAGTCACATTCATCGGTTGCGGTCCAAGTTCTTTCTATAGTATAACTTCCTGTACATATATCACCAGTTTCTTCTTCTTCAAAAACAACTTCAGCAGTACCACAAGCATCAGTAGCCGTTAGCGTAGGAGCAGTAGGAATATTATTTATGTTAACTGTTTCATTTGTTGGTAAATTTTCTACAAATACAGGCGCCGTTTTATCTTCAACTGTTATAGTTTGTGTGTGTGATACTGTTAGGTCACATTGGTCTGTAGCAACCCACGTTCTTGTTAGTGTATAATTTCCAGGACAAGACCCATCCTCTTTTGTTTCAGTAAAAGTAACATCTGCGGTTCCGCAATTATCTGTTGCTTGAAGATTGGCAGGTTCTGGTACATTGCTACATTCTACAGTTATGTTTTCCGGTAACGGATTTGTGAATTCTGGACCAGTAGTGTCTTCAACAGTAATAACTTGTATATAATTAGCTATTGTAGCACCACATTCATCTATAAAATTAAAAGTATTTGTATAAGTTCCATTATTTCGGCAGGTTCCATCAGAAACAAAAGATCCAGCAGTTTTAATTGGGGTTAAATTGTCACATGATACCTCGGGCAGTAATGCTTGAACATTCTCTAATTCTGCTGAATTATTACATTCAATAGTCCTATCTAATTCTCCAACTTGACTAACCCAACTCGCACTAGGTTGGTTTATATTTACTACGAAGGGTTCTAAATTTTCTACATTACACTCATCAACAGCCGTAGAACTAATGGTTGTTTGTTCTTCTGGGTTAATTGCACCAGTGTAAGATGCTGTGAATTGTAAATTAAAATCTAAATCACAAGATTCTTCTAAAAAAAAGCATTCATCTTTTAAAATAAAGTCGAAATCAAGATTTAATATATTACCATTACCATTACCATTTCCCAATGCATCAAGAAGTCCATCTTCAATTTGGAAGGTTAGTATGTTGGAATTGAATGTGTACGTTACTCCATCAGGTAAATTATTAACTCTTATGTTTTCTACTTGTGGAGCAACAGGAGTTGTTAAAATAAAGTTTTTAACATTATCATTGCCAGTATTTTGAATGTTAAAATTAAAATTAATACTATCTTCTGGATCAAAATTAGACGTACTAGAAGTCGTAGTTAAAACCATTGGGCTAACATCTGGTTTATAAACTTCTATTGCTAAACCTAATAAATATAATCCATAAACCTCTTGGTCAGAAGTCATTCTGAAAGTTGCAGATGTCTGATTATTTGCTATTAATCTATTACCGCTATTATCTAAACTAAATAATGCAGCGTCAAAACCTAATGTATTTGTACTAGATGGGTTTCTATCAATAAAATTGTTGTTACCTACAGTAATTCTACTATTAAAAAAGTTGTTAGTATCTCGCTGCGGAGCATCAATATCAACAAAATTGTTTGATGTATTTCTGATTTGTAAACGGTCACCACTTAAGTCTCTATCGCCTTCTAACCCTCCAATTAATACATTTGATTGTACAGGACCATTAGAAATAGTTTGAAATCCATTAAAATTTATATTAAAATTGTTTTGAGAACTCGTAATATGTGCATAACCATCAAATACAGTAATGTTTTTCTGTACTAAATCTGGACTTTCATAAACAAAAACAATTTGCCAACCACCAGAAGTCCCCGCATTAATATTACCATGTGCAATTAGCTCGCCGGTTTTAGCTTCAACATTTGCGACTTGATACTTGCCAAAGGGTGTTGAAAGGTTTTGAACTAAATTGGTTATATCTTTGACACATATATATGGATCATTCGAAAAATGGAAATTACGACCTCTATAAATTACTTCATCTGCAGTTATGGTTGTATAATTCGACTGACCTGGAGTCATTAATTTCACATCATTATAATTCCAGTTAGGCTCATTATCTCCATTTGTAGAGGGTTCTCTATCGGCGGCGGCCCAATATAAATAAGCTTTAATAACAGATAAACAAGTAGCACTAGGTTTTGGGTTAGTAAAATTAGCACTACTAGAGTTAAATGTACTATTATCGTTATCAATATCTACATAAACATTATCTGTGTAATCGTGATTATCGTTGTTTCCGTTGTAATTACCTGTTGATGTTCTAGATAGTACGTTATTTGCTACCATACCAAAATCTCCCCTTACAACTTGATTAAATCTAGGGCTAAATTGTTGTTGTACTTGTGAAAAAACAGCAGTTGCACTTAAAAAAATAAATACAACTACGGCCAATTTTTTAATACTAAAAATAGTAATATTTCTCATAAATCCATTTTTTTGAATAACTCGTAATCGCACATGTATTTAATTAACCTTTGTTGGGTCTTGTACTAAAGATTTCATTGTTATTGATGATGTATAATTTCCTTCCGCATTAGAAGCTTCAATACGTGCGCAATTCCAAGCAGATTTTTGTGCGCTTTCTGGAGTGATTTTCTTCATGTAAAATTTAACAGCGCTATTATTGGCAACTGTAACCTCACTAATTTGTTCGGTTTGATTTAGGTTATAAAATTCAAAATTAAAATCTGTCTGCAACTCAAAACTTTCCTCGTTACAATCTATATTTTCACTAGTTAAAGTAAAGGTAATTGAGTCAGATGTATTGTTTGCGACTTGTAAAATATAAAAGTGAATTTTTTCTGTATTTGGCTTATCACTTTTTTCAATAATAGTTAATTGAACGTCCTGCAGAGCGGATAACATGCTCGCTCCTGTTAAAATAAACTCAGCGCCGTTTTCGGTTGCCGATTTAAAACTTCTGTGTTTGTGCACCGTTAATGTTGCGCTACAGTTTTTAGTGTTTATCGTGGAGCCGTTTTTTTGTAGCGTAGTACCTCCAATAAACATAGTTAATACTAAAACGTAAAATACTTTCATAGATTATTTTTTTTTGGTGAAGGTGATAGCACACCATGTGATCTTAAATTATTTATATTTTGTCGAGAATAGAGATTTTTTGTTAATAGCAATTTGTTGGTAATATTTCATGCTTCAGGCATGTGAGATTTTGTCCACAAATATAAAACAATATTTCTCTTTATAGCCACTTAAACACACTCATTTACTACTTACATAATCAAATATAGTATTGTGACCCCAGTAATGGAAATTAGTCACACATATAACCAACTGTAAATCAATTGTTTATTGATCATTAGTTTCTCTGATCATAAATTAAGTGCCAAAAAAAAAATAATGTTATAAAATAAGTACGTCCTTTTTAACTGTTAAAGTTTTTTGGCATATATTTATTTATCATTTTAAAGAACAAATAAATTGATTTTTATCGAGAAAAACAACTTTTTATCGGTAAAATTCAGCATTTAATCGAGTATTTTGAAAAAATTAATTTTAATAAGACATGCTAAATCCTCATGGGAGTTTAATTTAAATGACCATGAAAGGCCTTTAAAATCTAGAGGTGTAACAGATGCTAATTTAGTTTCTAAAAAATTATGTTATGCCTTGAAAACCATAGATTTAGTTCTTTGTAGCGATGCACAACGTACCAAGTTAACAGCAGAAATCTTTATTTCTGCCTTAGGTATAGAGGAAAATTTGGTAAAATTCAATCCAAATTTATATGATTTTTCAGGAGAAAATCTAGTTCGTATTGTAAAAGATGTGCATGATTCGGTTAATAATTTAATGGTATTTGGTCATAATCATGCCATAACTGCATTTGTTAATACTTTTGGTACAAAGCACATAGATAATGTTCCTACATCTGGTGTGGTTATAATTGAGTTTGATATCGAAAAATGGAGTGCTTTAAAACCTGGAAAAACTTTAAAAACGATATTTCCTCGCGATTTAAAGTAGCCCATTCTATATTTACATTTATAGCAATAATTTAACATTAAAATGTTTAAAATTTAATTATTCCTTCTTAAGAAAATATCAATAATTTGTTCTAAATAGAATATATTTGTTTTTCATATTAAAAATTAAATTATAGTTAATGACTAAACCTGAAATCTCAACAAATAACAGTTATGTAAATAGAGAAATAAGCTGGTTGCAATTTAACGCAAGAGTATTGCAAGAAGCTGAAGATGAGTCGGTTCCTTTAATAGAAAGATTGCGTTTTTTAGGTATATTTTCCAATAATTTAGATGAGTTTTTTAAAGTAAGATATGCTACTGTAAAACGTATTGTAGAAGCTGGTAAAGGCGGAAAAAGTGAACTTGGTGGTATTAAAGCAAAAGAATTGCTGGAAATAATTACTCAAATTGTTATTAAGCAACAAAGTGAAAGTGTTAAAATACTGCGTAATATAGATAAAAAGTTAAAGGAAGAAAATATTTATATTATAAATGAAACTCAAATTGATGAAGCACAAAGTGAGTTTATAAAACAATATTTTCTTAAAACGGTTAGTCCAGCTTTAGTTACCATTATACTCAATGATTCGGTTGTACTACCAAATTTAAAGGATACTGCTGCTTATTTAGCAGTACGCATGCTAATGTCTGGCGATACAAAGCAATTTGCTTTAATAGAAATTCCTAAATCGGTTGATCGTTTTGTGGAATTGCCAAAGAAGGGAGATAAGAACTACATTATTATGGTTGATGATGTATTGCGCTATTGTTTGGGAGATATCTTTAATATCTTTGAATACAAGGCTATTTCTGCTCACATGATCAAGATTACTAGAGATGCAGAGCTAGATTTTGAAAGTGATTTAAGTAAAAGTTTTATCGAAAAAATATCGGATAGTGTAAAACATAGAAAAATAGGTGAAGCTGTAAGGTTTGTTTACGATAAAACTATTCATAAAGAAACGCTTCGCTATTTTATGTCTAAAATGGGGATTGATGATACTGATAGTATTATCCCAGGTGGACGCTACCATAATAAAAGAGATTATATGGGATTCCCAAGTTTAGGAAGAACAGATCTTTTATATGATAAAATTGAGGCACTACCAGTTAAAGGATTAAGTATGCAAGACAGTATATTTAATGCCATTAGTAAAAAAGATTATTTGGTACATGCGCCATATCAAACATTCTCTTACATTGTTAAATTTTTAAGAGAAGCGGCCTTAGATCCAAAGGTTAAAACAATTAAAATAACAATTTACCGTCTTGCAGAAATATCACATGTAGCAAGTTCTTTAATTAACGCTGCAGTTAATGGTAAAGCTGTTACCGTATCAATAGAGCTTCGCGCAAGGTTCGATGAGCAAGCTAATATTGATTATGCCCAACAAATGAAGGAAGAAGGCATCAATTTAATATTTGGTGTAACAGGTCTTAAAGTGCATAGTAAAATGTGTGTTTTAGAGCGAGAAGAAGGCAAAAAACTAAAACGATACGGGTTTATAAGTACTGGGAATTTTAACGAATCTACAGCAAAAATTTATACGGATTATACGCTTTTTACTGCTAATAAAAAGATTTTAAGGGATGTAAATCAGATTTTTAGCTTTTTTGAAACCAACTATAGGGTTTATAGGTATAAACATTTATTGGTATCGCCTCATTTTACAAAAAGTAGCGTTTTTAAATTGATTGATAATGAAATTGAAAATGTAAAGGAAGGTAGAGAAGGGCTAATCAGATTAAAAATGAATAGCATTTCAAGTTATCCAATGATTGATAAATTGTATGAAGCTAGCAGAGCCGGAGTAAAAATACAAATGATAGTTAGAGGTATTTGTTGCTTAATTCCTGGTATAAAAGGCATGAGTGAAAATATTGAAATTATTAGTGTGGTCGATAAGTTTTTAGAGCATTCTAGAGTTTATATATTTGGAAACAATGGCGATGCAAAACTATATATTTCTTCGGCAGATTGGATGACTAGAAATATTGAAAATAGAGTAGAAGTAAGTTGTCCTATTTATGATGAAGATATTAAAAAAGAAATTATAGATACCTTTAATATTAGTTGGAATGATAATGTTAAAGCTAGAGTTTTGAATGATTCTCAAGAAAATCAATATCTTGTAAACGATAAGCCAAAAGTAAGATCTCAATTTGCTATCTATGACTATTACCTTAATAAATTAGAAAACTAATATGCTTTCAATAAAAAAATATGCTGCCATAGATATTGGTTCAAATGCTGTAAGACTGTTAATTTCAAATATAATTGAACAAAAAGGAAAGCCTGTTGAATTTAAAAAAAACTCACTTGTACGTGTACCAATACGATTAGGGGCAGATGTTTTTATAAAAGAAAAAATTTCTAAAGAAAACACGCAGCGTATTCTCGATACCATGCTTGCTTTTAAATTACTTATGAAATCTCATAAGGTGGTAAAATATAAGGCTTGTGCTACTTCTGCAATGCGAGAATCTAAAAACGGAAAGAAAGTAGTAGACTTGGTTTTAGAACATGCTGGAATAAGTATTGATGTTATTGGAGGCGAAGAGGAAGCAGCAATTATTGCGGCAACCGATTTAAATAAATTTATAGATGCAAACAAAACCTATTTATATGTGGATGTAGGTGGAGGAAGCACCGAATTTACTGTTATAGATAGAGGAGATCAAGTAGTTTCAAGATCTTTTAAAATAGGAACCGTACGTTTGTTAAATGATATGGTTAAAAAAGAAACTTGGCTAGAGTTGCAAGAATGGATTAATACGCACACAAAGGATTATCATAAAATTGATGTATTAGGTTCTGGTGGAAATATTAATAAAATTTTCAAGGTATCTGGTAAATCAATTGGGAAACCACTTTCTTATTTTTATATGACCTCATATTACAACATGTTACAAACCTATTCCTACGAAGAGCGTATTACAGAACTTTCGTTAAATCAAGATAGAGCCGATGTAATAATTCCTGCTATGCGCATATATCTTTCGGCCATGAAATGGGCTGGAGCAAAAAACATATATGTACCTAAAATTGGTCTTGCCGATGGAATTATAAAAAGTATATACTATGATACCGTTTCTAGTAATACACAGTAAAATTTTGCACTTTGGCTTGTATAGTTGTCGTTTTTTAAATTTATGATATATATTCGTAGGCTATAGTACCATTAATAATAACCCAAATCTATTAATAATGTAAAACCTATGTTTATGTTGCTTTAACTTCATAATCTTTGGGCTATTAGCATCTGATAGATTAATTTAATAAAAATACAGATGAAAAAATTACTACTATTTACAGTGTTACTTGGTTTTTCATTACAAGGCTTCGCTCAAGAAGACATAGAAATTAAATCTTCAACAAAGGTTAAAGACACTGCAAAGGTTCAAGAAAAATGGTCGGCTTCTAGCGGGATTAAATTTGGTATTCGAGCAGGTTATACCATTTCTCATTTAGATTTTAAAGATGAACCTTCTTTTAGTAATGAGCACAGAAACAGTTTGTATGTTGGTTTCTTAGCTAATATGGGTATTTCTAGAACCTTATCTATAGTGCCAGAAATACAGTTTTCTGCCGAAGGCGCGAATAAAGAAGAACTTCATTTAGATTATATACAAATGCCAATTCTGTTTAGATTTAGATTTAGTGAGAAATTCCATGCAGGCATCGGCCCACAAGTAGGATGGAAGGTTCAAAAAGTTGATGACGGAATGAAAAACATGGGATATTCGGCAGTTATTGGTGCCGATTACAAAATTAATTATGCTATTGTTGTAGATGTTAGATATAATTATGGTATTAGAAATGTATTCGATGATAACTTAGGTATCGAAGCAAAAAATAGAAATATTCAATTAGGTGTCGGTTACAAATTTTAACCGTGGATAGCTTCACTAGTTCCTAAATTTGAAATTATTTCAGCCTCATATTCAAGAAGTTGTTGCCATTTGGTATCAACTTCTTTTTTTTCACCATATTGTCTGGCAAAACCTAAAAACATAGTGTAGTGGTTGGCTTCACTAACCATTAAGTTTCTATAAAATTCGGCTAATTCTTTATCTTCTAATTCTTCTGAAAGTAACCTGAAACGCTCGCAACTTCTAGCCTCTATTAGTGCTGCATATAATAAACGATGCACTAGTTGTGTTGTTCTACTGCCACCTTTAGGAAAGAATTTTAAAAGCGCGATAACATAATCATCACGTCTATCTCTACCTAATACCCAACCGCGTTCTATAATTTTATCGTGTACCATTTTAAAATGACTAATTTCTTCTTTTACTAAAGCCGTCATTTCTTGTACTAACTCTGTGTATTCAGGAAAACTTACAATAAGCGAAATAGCTGTACTTGTTGCTTTCTGTTCGCAAAAAGCATGATCGGTAAGTATTTCTTCAATATTTTTCTCTACAATGTTTACCCAACGTGGATCGGTTGGTAGTTTTAATCCTAACATAAGTATTAATTTTATTATATAATTTCTTTTATGGAAAATGTTCCATTATTACTAACTATCATTTCGTTTAGAAAATAGTTGTCGGTTTCAGGCTTACAAAACATAATATATATGCTTATTTCGTTTTCTGAAATAGAATCATTTTGGTTTACCCAAACTCCAGATAAATTAGCAGTTTCAAAATATTGTTTTAATTCTTTATCTCGATTTAAGAAATAGGATTTGTTAATTTTCTCAGATACAATTTCTACCTTATTTTTTAAAACTGTAATTTCTGAAATTGCATCTCTATAATAATGTTTGTGAACAATAGTATCTACTTTAAATTCATTTAAAACGCTACTATTCATATCGGCATAAGTTTTAATTTTAACTTCAAATCCGTTGGATAAAATAGTGTCGGTAATGGTCTCAAAATAAGATTCAGGAAAATACTTTATATTTTCTAAAATTGAATCCTTATGGTTCGATGCATTAAAAACTTCTACATTTGTTTTATGCTTTCTTTCACGACCATCGCAGCTAAAAAACATAACGATTACAGGTAGTAATAATATTGATAACCTGATGTTTTTCAAAAAATTAAACATCTAAATCGAAAGTTTTTCTTAAAAGGTCAATATTCGGGTTTTTTTCCTTTAGTTTTTCAAATTTATCTTGAGGCGTATAGGCGTATTTCTTTTCCATAACTTCGTTTACTGTTATAGATAAAGTAATATCATAATTACTTAATTCCTTTCTAATATACCCTAAAAGTTTAAATTGCTGACGTTCTAGTTCTACCTTGTTTGTCGCATTTGGAAACTCTAAATGCGCTACAGTTCCTTTTACTTTTGGTACATCTATAGATAAAATGGAAGCTAAATTATGTTGCCCATCGGAAACCAATTTTTCGGTATACGTATTCCAAGCTTTAATGAAATCTTGCTCTTCAAATGGTTCTTTAGGTAGGTTTTCCTCGTCAACCACAACATCCATTTGTTTTATTAGATGTTCTTTTTTTGCGCGAATACTAGATAACGTTAATCCAGATTGACGTTTGGCATTTTGTTTTAAAATGATTTTAGGAGGTCCTTGATCTTCAGTTTTATTAACCGTTGCCGGTTTTTTATCTGTGGTTTCAGATGGTTCTGTTTGCGCTTTCGCGGAAGGGGTAGCGTTTTCAGTTTTCTTGGGAACATTAACCGGAATAGGCGTAATGCCTTTTTTCTGGAAATATGAAGCAGGAATTATGTAATGTTTGCTATTTTTTTTTTCTCCATCATGAGTGATAGAGGCAAGTTGCATTAAAGTTAATTCGACAAGTAAGCGTTGGTTTTTACTTGTTTTGTATTTAAGATCGCAGTCGTTAGCTAGTTGAATGCCTTGCATGAGAAACTCTTGCGAGGCTTTTTGCGATTGTTTTAAGTACTTCTCTTTAGTTTGGTCGCCAACTTCTAATAAGGCGATAGTTTCGGGCGTTTTGCTAACCAACAAATCTCTAAAGTGAGAGGCTAATCCTGCAATAAAATGATGCCCATCGAAACCTTTAGAAAGCGTATTATTAAACTGAAGTAATAAATCTGGAATCTTATTTTCTAGAATTAAATCTGTACTTGTAAAATACGTTTCGTAATCAAGTACGTTTAAGTTTTCTGTTACGGCTTGTCTAGTTAGATTTTTACCAGAAAAACTAACTACACGATCAAAAATAGAAAGGGCGTCACGCATGGCACCATCCGCTTTTTGAGCTATAATATGTAAGGCGTCATCTTCGGCAGTAATACCCTGTTCGCCTGCTATATATTTTAAATACTCCTTAGCATCTTTTACTGTAATACGCTTAAAATCAAAAATTTGACAACGCGATAAGATTGTAGGTATAATTTTATGCTTTTCGGTAGTTGCAAGTATAAATATACAATGTTTAGGTGGTTCTTCTAAAGTCTTTAAAAAGGCATTAAAAGCGGCTTGAGAGAGCATGTGGACCTCATCAATAATATAAACTTTGTATTTTCCAACTTGCGGTGGTATTCTAACTTGGTCGGTTAAACTTCTAATATCATCTACCGAGTTATTGGATGCGGCATCGAGCTCGAAAATGTTAAAAGCAAAATCTTCATCGCCAGTTTCGTTACCGTCGCTGTTAATCATTTTAGCCAAAATACGTGCGCAAGTTGTTTTACCAACACCACGCGGTCCTGTAAATAATAAGGCTTGAGCTAAATGATTGTTATCTATGGCATTTAGTAAAGTGTTTGTAATAGCTTGCTGGCCAACAACGTCTTTAAACGCTTCTGGTCTGTATTTTCTAGCCGATACAACAAAATGCTCCATAGTTAAATCTTGAGATAACAAAGTTAAAAATTCAATTTGGAATTTAGAATTATGACGTTGAAAATTAATAGGAGTTATTAACAAAACGATATAGTTAAATCCAAAACTTTATTAAATTATATATTCAAACTGAAATGATAATATTCATGATGATTATTTTTTTAATTTAATTAAAATTTCTTCTTAAGACTATTTACCAAAATATTGTATGTTTTCATTAGCTTTGTTCGGTATATAACTTCATGTTGCCCTGTATTAAAATATTTTATCTGTTTAACCATAATTATAATTAAATGTTATCTAGAAGATTAAAGAATGACGGAGTTTCGATTTTAAGGTTGAATGAACTTCAGATTGAGATAAAAAAACAGATTGACAACAAAGTGGAAATAGGTAACTATCATTTTGAGTATATCAGTTGTCCTATATGTAATTCTAATGATAAAGATTTAATAGGTGAAAAAGATAGATATGGGTTGTTTTTTTCTACTAATCTGTGTCAAAAATGTGGTTTAGTATACACAAGTCCGAGAATGATTCAAGAATCCTACAATTCTTTTTATAATTTAGAATACAGAAAATTATATGGTGGAAGTGAGGAGGTTAGTCCAACTTTTTTCCAATTTCAAAAAAAATTTGGTAAAAGAATTTATACTTTTTTATCAAATCATAATTTATTGAGTAAAACACCGATAAATGTTTTAGAGGTTGGTTGTGGAGCAGGAGGGATATTAGACCATTTTAGGGATGAGGGGCATTTTGTTAAGGGAATTGATTTAGGTGAAAAATATATTAATTATGGGATAAGTAAATATAATTTAGACCTAGAAGTTGGTTCATTAAAAGATATTACATTAGAGGTAAAACCCGATTTAATAATATACTCTCATGTTTTAGAACATATTCTTGATCTTAATTATGAATTGTCTTTGCTAAAAAAGCATATAAAGCCGGAGACAATTGTTTATATAGAAGTTCCAGGTATAAAGGAAATACATAAAAATTATAATTATGATATTTTAAAGTATTTTCAAAATGCACATACCTTTCATTTTACTTTAAATTCTTTAACTAATTTATTTAATAAACATGGTTTTGAATTAATTTATGGAAATCAATTTGTTATGTCTGCATTTAAATTTAAGGGAGATTTAGATCGTATACCTATAAGTGATTACGGTGACGTAAAAACATATATGTCGAGTTTAGAAAGCAAGCGTAAACTAAATGAGATTTATTTGTTTCTTTCGAAAAAAAATAAATTAATTCTTTTCAAAATTTTACATTTTACGGGTACTTATAATTTTGTAAAAAAGTTGTATAACAGATATTAAAATTGGTTTATAATTCTTTGTACACTCTTAGAATTTGAAATTTTGGTTAGTAATATCATTTTAATGTTTTTCAAAATACAGTTAACATAATCCTTAATAAATATAAAAAAAAATCCGTTTTCTGAAATATTAGGATAAGCATAATTTTATGAATATCAGATGTTTTAATGGATTTTAACTAGTGAGAAGTTTCAAGGCTATTTAGTTTAAATTCTTGCATAAGTTATTATGTTATTAAATACAAAAAGGACTTATAGTTTAACTTAATGTTAGTAGATACTTGCGTTAAGGATTGAACGGCATGTTTGAGCTCGCCGACTATAGGAGGAAGCGAGTAGTGAAAGCCTGACCCTTTTTAGGGTAACGCCCAAATATTCAAATTTATTTAGATTATACTTTTAGTTTATTGTAATTTCGCGGCAGTAAATCGCCTTATCGCTGTTTTGATTTATTCAAGATGGAGGAAAGTCCGAACACCGTAGTGCAACATAGTGGCTAATAACCACCAACCGTGAGGTTAGGAAAAGTGCAACAGAAAGTATGTACAGGTCAAGCTGTAGTGAAACCAGGTAAACTCTATGTGGTGCAATGTCATGTAAACCAACGTTTGAGGGCGGCACGCTCGATTGTTGGAGGGTAGGCAGCTAAAGTGTATTGGTAACAATGCACGTAGATAAATGATAAGGGCTTTTTTAGTGATAAAAAAGTACAGAATTCGGCTTATAGATTTACTTAAATATACAAACCCTTCTTGAAATTTTCAGGAAGGGTTTGAGGTTTAAAAAAGGGTTGGTTATTGTTTAATTGGTTGGCTTTATTGTTTATTCTTTTGGTGCATAGGATAAATCTGGACGAATTTCTCCTGATTGTTCTTGAACACGACTAGTATTATTTATAACTTTACTAAAAGCATCCCATTTATCTAGCCCTAAAACCTTATCATTTGCTTTAGATTTTGTGGCGCTATCTATTTCATCTTTAGCAGATACTACTACTAGATAAAATTGTTCTGGATTTCCGAAGCCGCTTCTGTAAATTCTATAATACTCTGTTGATCCTTTTGCAATATATAGTGCTTTTACTGCCTCTATCCCTTCGCGAATTTTAGCTGCATTAGCTGGTGTGAAATATAGATAATAAAATTTTCGGAAATTTTCTCCTTCTTGAATTATGGGCGCACCTTCTTCCATATATGAGAGGTCTTCTACCAAAGTTATGTTATAATCGGTATGCGAATCGTAACACATATCAAATTCATCGAACATTTTACCAAAATCGTCTCCCATGGCTTTTGCCATATCTGCGAAAGGGCGCTCATCTAATGCTGCAAAATTATTAATAGGTGTTAGGTATAAATATTTTAACTCGTTTGTGGTAATGGCAGTCCAGGAGGTTTTTACATTATGCTTTTTAGAGGCTTCAAGTAGTTTTTTAGCAACAGCTTCATATTCCATAATCATGGAAGGTTTTACATTGTCTTGATGGACCGTAAACATTTTTTGTGCTTGACAAATATAAGTCGTGAAACATAACAATAGACTAAGTAGTAACGTTGTTTTAATTGTTTTCATATTATTAGTGTTTAATGGTTAGGTAACTTAAAATTTACTTATTTGTGGTATTACTTTCTCTAGTAGCTTTTACTTCTGCTATGGCTGCTCGCATACTTGAAGTATCGTAATAGGCGTATTCATTTACTATTTTACCATTTATAAATTGCGCTGTTATATGTATGGGCACAGTTATGGTTTTACCTGTTAATTTTGCTTTAGCCGCCCAACCGTTCCAGTAGTTTACCCAGGTGTTGCCCTCTTTATCTATTATCATTTCAATTTCGGTAGCATCATCTAATAATTTATACTCAGAAAAATTGGAAAGTGTTTGTATCATACCATTCATGGTTTCTTCTGGCGATGCTTGTTTATTGGCATTATGATAAATTTTTGCAGTATCTGCATAATTGGCTTTCCATGTTTCCCAATCTTGAGATTCGTAGGCTTTAATATTAGCCTTAAAGGTTTCAATTTCTGGAGAACTTTCGAAATAACGTGTTTGCTGTTTGTCTTGGCAAGCAACAAATAGATAGAGTGCAAGCCCTAATAAAAAAAGTTTTTTCATTTTAATTTATGGTTTTAAAAGTTAGTATTAACAATTAACCATAAACAATATCAAGAAAAAGGTATGCCCTTTATTTGAGAGATGAAATTTGTGTAGAGCCGGGGAGGCTCTTAAGGAGACTTCTAATGTACTGAAAAAAAACGGGTTATAAAAATATATTTAGTTTATCCTTTTTCGAAAAAACTAAATACATTGCCACCATAGCTTTTTGAATAGGCGAAGTTTTCTAAACTAGAAAGATTAGTGTGCTTGGAATGTTCTACAATTAATACACCATCCTCTAATAATAAGTTGTTTTTAAAAACGAATTCTGGTATTTTAGAGAACTGCTCTAACTCGAAATTATAAGGCGGGTCTGCAAAAATAATATTAGCTTGTATGGTTGCTTTTTCTAAAAACTTAAACACATCGCTTTTAATAGTTTGAATAGGCATACCGAAAGCTTCGGCAGTTTTGTTTATAAACTTAATACAACCAAAGTCTTGGTCTACGCAAGTAATTTGTTCGGTGCCTCTAGAGGCAAACTCGTAGCTTATATTTCCGGTGCCGGCAAACAAATCTAAAACCGAAATATCATCAAAATAATACAGGTTGTTAATAATGTTAAATAGTGATTCCTTGGCCATATCTGTAGTAGGGCGTACAGGAAGGTTTTTTGGTGCTACTATTTTTCTACTTTTGTATAAACCTGATATAATGCGCATTAAAAGCTATTTAGTAAAGTGAAATTAGAATATTTTGATGGTTGGCTGCCAAGGTATTTATAGGATTCTTTTCTTGCACCAAACGTTATGTTTCGAATGTACTTATAGGCTATATGGTACAAATCGTTTTCTTTGGTTATAGCGCCAAGTAAAACTAAATTTAAATGTTCTGGGTTTAAATTTAGTTGTTCGGCCGTAAACAGAATGTAATATATAAAATCTTCCTTAGTATGGTACGAAAACCTATTGTATAGTTGTAGGTTACTGTTACTTACTACTACAATTTCAAAATGATTGTCGCCTACATTAACATACATGTTAGTGGTATTCGATTCTTTTTCTGTTTGTAGAATAGATTCTATTAGAATAGTGGAAACATGCTTAAAAGTAAAGGCGCCAAACTTATCGTAAATGTAATTATTAATATTTATGTAAGGTACATATACGTTGACGCTGTTGTTTTCTTTAATGGTATCATAGGCTATAAAATCAGATTTTAAAATTTTAGAATTAAACTTTAAATAATCTGCCAAATGACTTTCATTAAATAGTGATTTTGGTACAAGGGTAGATAAGTCGTTATCATGAATAATAATAATATTACCGAAGTGTCCTTGTAAAACAGTTTCTCTTGCAAATAGCTGCTTTAATTGATCTAAAACTTCAATAGGGTTTAATTTTTTTTCAAAATTATAGCACTTAAAAACCACAATAGTTTTGGAGTCTCTATTTAGTATAGAAAAAGAAAGTCCACTCAAGCTTATTTGAATGGACAATTCTATATTAGTATTTGTTTTAGTAATATTATTCGCTATCGCCATAAGTTTTTGGCCAGTTACCACCAGTTTTAACTTCGTCCATAGAACCAACCTTTAATGCATCTCCATTAACACCGTCAACAGATATTATTTGGTTTTCTTGTATTACTAAATCTCTGTTTTGATCGTATAATAAAACATCCTTTTTTACAGAAGCTTCAAAAACTGGAATGTTAATGTTGTTTTGCTCAACAAATCCAGCATCCATTTTAAACTTAGCACCTTCTTGACCAACAGGAACGTTCATCATTGTTTTGTAACGGTTAGAAGATTTAAATAACGAATCTTTTACAGGAACAGTACCTAAAGTATCGATAATAACAATATCTTTTGTAGTATCTACACCATATCTTCTAGTTAATTCTTTATCGATAACACTAGAATCTCTACGTTGTGTTAAAGTGTATTCAGCTGTGTCAATAAATTTAATTAAGCCATCAAAAGTTTTAGCAAACTTCCCTGTAACTTGTCTGTGCGCTAATTGAGCATCTCTAATATCAATTAAGCTTTCAATAACAACTGCATAGCGTTTGTTTTTTTCCTTGTTAAATTTTATTGGCTCATAAATAGACATATAAGTTTGGTACCCTAAAAAGGCGATTAATAACCAAAGTGCTATAGTCAAAACAGGTTTAAGTTTAGACGGGATAAATTTGTCAACTAACTTTACCAAGCCAATTGTACCAAGAATCACTGCTAATGCAATTAAGAAAAATGTCATAGTATCTATTTATTAAAAATTCGTTAATGGTTTTAGCAAATCTACAATTTTTTTTTAATCGTTAAAACCTAAGGACATAAAAATCATTTCTATATTTGAATAATTTTTAATTAGGACAATCATTAATGACAGCATCTCAATTCTATTCCCTTATAAAACAGCAGTTTCCGTTTCAACCTACGATTAAACAAAATATTGTCCTTCAGCAATTGGCAGAATTTATTTTTTCAAAAAACTCAAACGACTTATATTTATTAAAAGGCTATGCAGGTACAGGAAAAACAACCATTGTAGGCGCTATAGTATCTAATTTATGGAAGGCAAAAAAAAGCGCGGTATTAATGGCTCCAACGGGTAGAGCAGCTAAAGTTATCTCTAATTATTCCAAAAAAGAAGCCTTTACCATCCATAAAAAAATATACTTTCCTAAAAAGGAAAAATCTGGTGGTGTAAAGTTTGTTTTGCAGCCCAATAAGCATAAAAACACCATTTTTATAGTAGATGAGGCATCTATGATTCCAGATACTCCAACAGATTCTAAACAAATGGATAGTGGCTCGTTACTAGACGATTTAATTCAATATGTATATGGTGGCCATAACTGTAAATTACTTTTAATAGGAGATACGGCACAGTTGCCTCCTGTAAAATTAGATATTAGTCCAGCCTTGGATGAGCGTACACTAGCCTTAAACTACGACAAGGAAGTCACAAGAATGGAATTGGATGAAGTAGTACGACAAGAACAAGATTCGGGTATCTTGGTAAATGCAACTATATTAAGAGATACCTTGTCTAGTAACTTTTTCGAGTCTTTTAAGTTCGATATTAAGGGTTTTGCAGATATTATAAGGTTAGTTGATGGCTACGAAATAATGGATGCTATAAACGACTCCTATAGCGAGTTGGGTAAAGAAGAAACCGCAATTATAGTACGGAGTAATAAACGCGCTAATTTGTATAACCAGCAAATTAGAAACCGAATTTTATTTAACGAGCACGAGCTAACCGCTGGCGATTATTTAATGGTGGTAAAAAACAACTATTTCTGGATAAAACCCACAACCGAAGCCGGTTTTATTGCCAATGGCGATATTATTGAAGTGCTTGAAATTTTTGGCATACAAGAGTTATATGGCTTCCGGTTTGCCGAGGTAAAAATACGCATGGTCGATTACCCAAAAATGGCACCCTTCGAAACCGTTTTAATGCTCGATACTATCGATGCCGAAACACCGTCCTTACCTTACGAGGATTCCAATAGGCTGTATCAAGAAGTTATGAAAGATTTCGAGGACGAAACCAGCAAGTATAAAAAGTTTTTAAAAGTAAAAAGCAACAAACATTTTAACGCCTTACAAGTTAAGTTTTCATACGCCATAACGTGTCATAAATCGCAAGGTGGCCAGTGGGATACTGTTTTTGTAGAGCAACCTTATTTACCAAACGGCATCGATAAAGATTATTTACGTTGGTTATATACAGCGGTTACCAGAGCCAAAGAAAAATTATATTTAATAGGGTTTAAAGACGAGTTTTTCGAAGAATAATTTTTGGGCGCCACCCAAAGGGTCGGGCTATCCAATACAAGTCCTCGCACCTCCTACGTCGGGCTGTGGGCTTTCCTTTTCTATCCCTGGCGCAGGTATCCGCCAACATTAAACATTAATATAAATAGCAGTGTTCACTAACATTTTACATTTTTTCCTTCTCGTTTCGACTTTTCAGATTTTCGTCCAAAGTTTCAAAAATCAAGAATTTACGTAACTTTGAATAATTATTAATTAAAAACAAAAATCCTTTACGGAGATTTAGGCGCTTCTTCTATGACATTCGAAACCATAATTAGTATTTGTTTAGGTGTAGGTTTAGCCGCATCCGTAGGCTTTAGAGTCTTTTTACCTCTTTTTGCACTAAGCTTGGCATCTTATTTTGATGTATGGCAACTCAACGAATCTTGGCAATGGATAGGCAGTACTGCCGCTATAATTACTCTAGGTGCTGCAACACTAGTAGAGGTTTTTGCCTATTTTATTCCTTACATAGATAATGTGTTAGATAGTATTGCTGTGCCATTGGCAGCTCTTGCAGGCACCGCGATTATGCTATCTACTGTGGCCGATTTAAGTCCCGTTATAACCTGGGCCTTAGCCATTATTGCTGGCGGAGGTACAGCCGCAGCTGTTGCAGGCACATCAAGTACGGCACGTTTTGCATCAACAGTTACCACCGGAGGTGTTGCTAACCCTTTAGTTTCAACAGTAGAAACGGGAACATCAGTGGTTATGTCTGTGGTTTCCATTTTTTTACCGTTTCTAGCAGTCTTTTTGGTTATTGTAATTTTATTTATAATTTTTAAGCTGTACAAAAAGTTTAAAACCTCAAAAGTGTAAACTCTATTTATTTGTAGTATTTTTGAGCTTACTATGAGTATTTTTAATTGTTTTTATAGAATTTAAATCAGTAAACTTAATAGATGAAAATTATTTCCATGATTCCTGCTCGCTATGCAGCATCGCGCTTTCCAGGTAAACTTATGCAAGATTTAGGTGGTAAAACGGTTATTCAACGAACGTATGAGGCTACCGTTGCCACAAAGTTATTCGATGATGTTTTTGTAGTTACCGATAGCGATATAATCTATAAACAAATAGAGCGTATTGGAGGTAACGTCATAATGAGTAAAAAGGAACATGAATGCGGCAGCGACAGAATAGCCGAAGCTGTAGAGAACATGGATATTGATGTTGTAGTTAATGTTCAAGGCGATGAACCTTTTACCGATAAAGAGTCTTTAATTAAACTTATTGATGTTTTTAAAGTGGATGCTAACCAAGAAGTCGATCTTGCATCCTTAATGGTGCACATTACAAATACCGAAGAGATTAATAACCCAAATACAGTAAAAGTGGTTATCGATCAATCTGACTTTGCATTATATTTTTCACGTAGTCCAATACCGTTTCCTAGAGATAAAAGTGTGGCTGTTAAATATTATAAACATAAAGGGGTTTATGCCTTTAGAAAACAAGCCATCTTAGACTTTTATAAACTACCAATGCAAGTTTTAGAGGCTTCAGAAAAGCTAGAACAGTTGCGATATCTAGAATATGGCAAGCGCATAAAAATGGTGGAAACAGATGTTGAAGGCATTGAGATTGATACTCCCGAAGATTTAGAACGTGCAATTAAATTATGGAAATAGACTACCAAAACATTAAGGTTATTGGTTTTGATGCCGATGATACGCTTTGGGTAAATGAAACCTATTTTCGCGATGCCGAAAAAGAGTTTGCAAAGCTGTTATCTAAATACGAAACGGTTAATAAAATAGACCAAGAACTTTTTAGAATGGAAATTGATAATTTGCCGCTATACGGTTATGGTGTTAAAGCCTTTACGCTATCAATGGTCGAGTCGGCTTTGGAGATTTCTAATTATAATGTGTCTACAAAAACCATTGAAGCCATATTAAATATAGGAAAAGTTATGCTTAATAAACCTGTCGAACTTTTAGATGGGGTGGAAGAAGTCTTAAAAACTTTATCAAAAAAGTACCGATTAATTTTAGCAACTAAGGGCGATTTACTCGATCAGGAACGCAAGTTAGAAAAATCGGGGTTAACAGATTATTTTCATCATATCGAGGTGTTAAGTGATAAAAAAGAAGCTAATTATTCCAACCTATTGAATCATTTAGATATAAATCCTTCCGAGTTTTTAATGATTGGTAATTCCTTAAAATCTGATGTTTTGCCATTAATAAATATTAAAGCCCATGCTATACATGTACCGTTTCACACCACTTGGGCACATGAAGAGGTTACCGAGGCCGAAAAAAATGGTAAAGCTTACAAAACGTTAACTTCAATAGATAAGGTATTAAATATTCTTAAATAGTATGAAGATTATTGATGTAAATACTTGGAACAGAAAGCAGCATTACGAACATTTTTCTGCTTTAACAGATCCTTATTTTGGATTAGTAATTCCTTTTAACGTTACTAAAGCGTATTATTTTTCTAAAGAAAAAGGAATATCTTTTTTCGGAAAGTATTTGCATGCTTGCATGCGAGCCATAAATGAGGTTGAGAATTTTAAATACAGAATCGAGAACGGGAATGTAGTAGAGCACGATGTTATTCATGCTTCTTCAACAATTATGAGGGAGGATAAAACAATTGCTTTTTCGTTTATTGATTATAATGAAAATCTTGGTACATTTCTTGATAATTTGGAAGCAGAAAAAGAACGCGTTAAAAATTCTAACGATCTGTTTCCTCCTAAAAATGGACTAAATTGTATTCATTGTTCTGCAATGCCGTGGCTAAATTTTACCGGACACAAGGAGCCTGTTTCAGGGGAAATTGAATCAGTACCTAAAATTGCTTTTAGTAAAATATCAGAGGTAGACAATGAATTAATGATTAACGTAGCTATAAATGTTAATCATGCTTTAATAGATGGTTACCATGTTGGACTTTTTTCAGAGAAATTTCAGCAGTATTTAAACCAATAGAAAATAAATAATGGTATTTTTACCTTTTATAAAGAAATTAAATAAATGACTTATAAGAACTTTCCAATGGTGCCAAAAGTTATGTTTGGCAGAGGTGGTTTTAATCAATTAAATGATATTTTGGCCCCAAAACGTCTTGGACTTCATGCGCCTTTCATTTTTTTAATAGATGATGTATTTAAAAGCAATCCATGGATTACTTCAAGAATATCATTGTCTTATGACGATAGAATAATTTTTGTTTCAGCAAAAGAAGAACCTAAAACATCTCAAGTTGATGCCCTTGTTGAAGATATTATATTACAATCTAAACAGCGTCCTTCTGGTATTATTGGTATTGGAGGAGGTACCTTATTAGATTTAGCAAAAGCAGTTTCTATCATGATTACTAATGATGGTGGTGCAGCCGATTATCAAGGTTGGGATTTAGTAAAAAATCCTGCTATATATCATGTGGGTATTCCAACAATTTCTGGAACAGGAGCCGAAGTTTCAAGAACTACGGTACTTACCGGACCAGATAAAAAATTAGGTATAAATTCAGATTACACACCTTTTGATCAAGTTATTTTAGATTCAGAATTGACTAAAGACGTTGCAAAAGATCAATGGTTTTACACAGGTATGGATTGTTATGTACATTGCATAGAATCTTTAACCGGTACGTATTTAAATACCTTTAGTGAAACTTATGGGCAAATGGCCTTGGAGTTGTGTAATGAAATATTTTTAAGTGATAGTCTTTCAGACACGGAGTCTCAAGAAAAATTAATGATGGCCTCGTGGCATGGAGGAATGAGTATTGCATATTCTCAAGTAGGTGTTGCCCACGCTATGAGTTATGGTTTATCTTATTTACTAGGTACTAAACACGGTATTGGGAATTGTATTGTTTTTGATCATTTAGAAGAATTTTATCCAGAAGGTGTTAAGGTTTTTAAACAAATGAAAGCCAAACATAACATTACACTACCAACTGGCATTTGTGCCGATTTAAGCGATAGCGAATTCGATATTATGATTGATGTTGCCTTGGGTCTAGAACCGCTTTGGGAAAACGCGCTTGGTAAAAATTGGAAAAAAACTATGAATAAACAAAAGTTGAAAGCTTTATACCAAAAAATGTAGTATGAAATGGCTTGCAAAACTCATATATTTTAAAATTTTAGGTTGGCAAGTTATTGGTAACACTTCATTTTCACAAAATACTATTAAAAAGGCTGTTATAATAGCGGTACCGCATACAAGTTGGCACGATTTCTACGTTGGTGTGCTGTTGCGTAAAGTAACGGGTGTAAAAACC
Source organism: Algibacter amylolyticus (assembly GCF_014202225.1). Taxonomy (GTDB): domain Bacteria; phylum Bacteroidota; class Bacteroidia; order Flavobacteriales; family Flavobacteriaceae; genus Algibacter_B; species Algibacter_B amylolyticus. Next base: position 424,871 of record NZ_JACHGE010000003.1, on the reverse strand, counting down.
AATTTTGTAGGCAAAAAGGAGTTGTTTATTTTTCCATTTGGTTATTTTTTTAGGGCTTTAGGTGGTGCACCTTTAAATAGGCAATCTAATGAAAACAAAGTCGATAGCATTGCTAAATTATTTGCACAACACGATGAGTTTAGAATGACTTTAGCGCCCGAAGGCACTAGAAAAAAAGTAGACAAATGGCGTACAGGTTTTTACTATATAGCAAAACAAGCTAACGTTCCTATTATAATGTTTACACTTGATTTTAAGAATAAACAGAATGTAATTTCTGAGCCATTTTATCCAACTGATAATATGGAAGCCGATTTTGAATTTATGCATAATTTCTATAAAGACGTAGTTGGAAAAAAGCCTGATTATTCATAATCCTTTATTCACTTTTTAAATTTTGGCACAACTATTGTTTTCTTGATAAGTAAGCGCATGAAACATAAAGTAAACAATTATTTGTACCTAAAAAGAAACATGAGCTTCCCTAAAACAACAAAAGCTACCTCATTAATGAAGTAGCTTTTTTTTATTACTATTTATTTCGCTTATTTTATCTCTTTAACAGCGTTATCAATTAAGGTTCTTAAGTGTTGTTTATGTGCTCTAGATGCTATATTTCCAGAAGGAGCAGCCATAGACCTAATCGCTTTAAGATTATACAGAGCCATTGATTTAGCTGTGTTTGTATACTTAGTATTTTGTTTACCTGTAAGCATATCAATTAGCATATTAGTATATTCTAATTGTAAATTTTGTCTAAATGAATTTACAGAACCATAGATGTCCGATTTAAAAATTGCATTATTTAAATCGACCATAAAGGAAGATAAGGTGTATTCATTTCCATATAACTCAGAATCAGTAATTCGTTGTAATGTATTATAGTGTAAAAGTTGACTTAATACGTTTTTCTGATAACCCAAAACTTGGTTATGAATTTTAGGGTCTTCAGGAGCGTTCATAAAATTAAACCCTCTTCGTTGTTTTGCTAAATAATTATATAAATCATTTGGAGCTTGAAAGGCATCTGGTGCAAATACATAAATTTTTAAAGCGCTCATGGCTCTTTTTTGGTCTTTTAAGCTCACAGGAGTATAAGGTTGACTGGCTTGGTCTTGGCCCGCCATAGAACGATCTACATAAACACCTCCAATAAATCTAGAAATGGTATTTGTAGCAGAAGCTTTTTGACCACTTAATAAATAATAAACAGATCTTAATTCTTGGTAAGACTCGCCGGTTTTTATAAACTTAAATTTTAAATCTTTCATTAAATCGTTAGATAGTTCTATTCTATCAACAGCCCATTTAATTTGATTGTTAGATTGATCGGACACATTTACTCTAGGATCAATAGCTTTACCAGGATAACGCATGTCATCTGCATCGTTTCCAAAAATATGTTCAGGTTTCGTCGATTCGTTTAATAAGGCTTGACGTTCGGCTTCTGTTTTAAAAGGTCTGTAACCTAATTGAATGGCCCAAATATCGTATGGTCCCACAGCAACATCATCATATTGACCTTGTTTACTGCGGTCTCTAGTAACATTTAAAGCCGCATAATCCATTACGGAAGCTGTTAAACATTTTCCCCTAATAAAATCGGCATCTGCAAGTTGCTCAGGAGAAAACAACTGACTCGCCTTCATATTATGATTTAAACCTAAAGTATGCCCAACTTCGTGCATAATTAAAGCCGTCATAGACTCTTTTTTAATACGTTCCATTTCTAAATCTGATCCTCCAGCTACAGAGGCAACAGTACTTGCAAACATAACTTCATTATGCAGTTCATGACCTAAAGAACAATACAAGTCCTCTTGATGATTTATAGTGTTATTAAGGGATTCATTCGAAGAGGTTTCAAAAACTTTTTCATAAAAAACACGATTTGTAAAGTGTTTATATTCAAGCATGATATCCGCTCCAAAAATTTCACCAGTTTTTGGGTTTTTCATACTTGGCCCATAGCCTCCAAATGGCGGTGTTGGAGAAGCGGTCCATCGTAATACATTATATCTAATATCACCAGCATCCCAATCGGCATCATCAGGTTGTTGTTTAACCACAATTGCGTTTTTAAAACCAGCCTTTTCAAAAGCTACATTCCATTGTAATACAGCATTTTTTATAGTTTCTCGCCATTGTATAGGGGTTGAGTTTTCCATCCACCAAGTAATAGGTTTTACCGGTTCAGATAATTCGGCTTCTGGGTTTTTCTTAACTAAGTTCCATCGGTTTATTAAATCGCGATATGGCGTTACACTAGTTGAAGTTTGGTCTGTGATTTCAGTAGTGAAGTAACCAACTCGAGGATCGTCGAATCTAGGTTCAAAATCATTTTCTGGCATGGCGATTAAACTATGAAACACCTTTATACTAACATTTCTGCCATCGGAAACAGCACTAGAACCACCATTTAAAACGGATGGAGCCGAATACACATATTCCACCTCTAAATTTACATTTTCAGGATAGTTTTTTATGTCATTAATTTTTGTCTTTCCTTTATCCAAGCCTCCTAATTTAAAAGAGCTAGGAGATGTTCCTGGTCTCGAAGATGGTTTTATTTGCGAAAATGTTTCTTTTAAAAACAAATCGTTAGCTTTTATTAGGTACAAACCTTCATCCGCGTTAGTGGCTTCAATTTTTAAGCTGGCCATAATACCTTGGCTAATATTGGCGTCTTTCGATTTTGAAATAGCATTATTAGGGGCGAAATAAAACGAAGTATTTTGAGTTGTAAACTCTATTTTATTAAAGTATTTTGATACTGTAAACACTTTAGAACCTTTATAAGAGCCTCTATTTATTCTTCCGGCATCTAAAACACCATCCGCAATTTGGCTAAAGTATATAAACTCTTTGTCTAATTGATTTTTTGTTATAACCATTTGTATTTCACCTGTAATAGTGTCTTGGTAAACAGTAAACAAACCTTCAATTTTTTTACTTGATTTTGTTAAGTCTGCAATAGATTTTTCTTTTAACTTTTTAATAGGGTTGTTTTTTGTAGCTTCAATAGCATTTTTTTTATTCCTCTTTTTTTTATTTTGAGCTTCTGCACAAAATGGTGCTAAAAGAAGTAAGATTAAGAAAGAAATGGGGATAAGCTTAAAAGTAATTTGATTTAATTTCATAGGGAGATTTTGTGATTTATTAGGATTTCACCTAGTTATTTGAATTAGTCGCAGTAAAAATAGGTATAAACCAATATTCCTTCACCAAAATAAAAGTTAAAATAAATGTTATTGTAAGGTTTTACTATAATTTTTTATTTTTTACCTTTAACCATATGATTAAAGACACTAAAATTGCCGTATTAATTGATGGAGATAATATCCCGTCAAAATACATTACAGAAATGATGGAGGAAATTACCAAATATGGTACGCCCACCATTAAACGTATTTATGGAGATTGGACTAAGCCGCATCTATCTAAATGGAAAAATGTATTGCTTGAAAATGCCATTACACCCATACAACAATATGGCTATACTACAGGTAAAAACGCTACCGATTCTGCAATGATTATTGATGCAATGGATATTTTATATTCCGAAAAGGTGAATGGTTTTTGCTTAGTGTCTTCCGATAGTGATTTTACTAAACTTGCTACGCGTTTAAGAGAAGCTGCTATGGTAGTTTATGGAATGGGCGAGAAGAAGACGCCTAATCCTTTTATTGTGGCTTGCGACAAGTTTATTTATTTAGAAATTTTAGCTCTTGATGAAGATGAAGATCCAAAGGACAAGCAATCTAATAAACCTAAAAAGGCAAATCTTTACAACATTACACCAAAGGTTATTAAATTACTTAAAAACTCGGTTGATGATGCTGCCGACGATGATGGTTGGGCATTTTTAGGCGATGTAGGTTCTTTAATCCTTAAAAAACAACCTAATTTTGATTCTAGAAACTTTGGATTTCAAAAATTAACACCACTTTTTAAATCGTTGCCACAATTTGAGTTGGAACAACGCGACCAAACTAACGGACGATTCAAATTGATTTTTGTTAAGAATAAATAGTGCTTTCAATAGCGTTGTAAAGTACTTGCTTAATATTAAAAGGTACTTTGTTATTATTTGCAAATTTTTGATTCAATTCAAATTCAACACCAATATAGTTTTTAGGAAATTGTTTGCGTAAATAGGTTGTAAAACCGTCTGCTTTTCCTAAATAAGGATAATTATAACGGACATTAAAATCAGGATAGAGCCTACTGATTTCCTTTTTTAATAAGGTGCAATAGACCTTTTCTTTTTTAATTCTAGAGTCAAATAGCAAACCAATATCGCAACGCCTTTCTGTAGAATTCAAAATAGGAGTGAAGCTATGTACCGAAATATGTAGAACTGTGTCATTTGCACTTATTAACTTCTTTATTTGCGATTCAACATCATGTCTGTACAGAGAATAATAGTGCTCTATTACATTGTCTTTTTCAAGCTTTGTGAGGTTTTTACTGAATTCTGAAAATAACTTGGCATGGTGTAACGAACGGTTAAGCTCTATAAGAAGCCTACTTACCTTACTAGATTTCGAAAAATAGGCAAGAGGTTGTAAGGCTGTAAAGAGGTCTAGTGCACCTAAATCGTAACCTCGGTGTGTATTTAACACATCTTGAGCGTTTTCAAAATAATTCTGAAAATTTTCTGGAATAAAGCATTCTCCATGTTCGCAAGTTAAAATGAGTTTCATGCTCTAAACAAGCTGTTAGTTTGTAGACAATTTGCTAAGTCAAAATAAATGGTTTTAATGTTGTCTTCTGAAAAGTTATTGTCAATTGCTTTTAATATTCTGGTTGATAAAGTACCTTCATTTAATATAATATCTAAGGCTTCATAATGAGATGTATCAATATTAGGTTTTACGTCGTCGTATATTTTTTTCCAAATATTTTGAATGCTTAAAGGTTCATGTATTCCAAATAAGTCTAAATAATTAACATCTGAAACTATATAAGCTTCACCCGATTTTATAATGGGGTTTAAAAGATTAAAAAGGGATACATTCGACCATTCTTTTTGATTTGAAAGCGAAGTAAAACCGTCATTAACAAGATGTTTTAAAACTTCAATTATAAGGACACAAATAGCCATATCTGCCTTTGGGCATTCTTGTATATCTACTAACCTAATTTCTATAGCATTTCTATCAAACCTAGCAATAGCACCTCTTGAGTTTAAAAAATGATGATCCAGTATATTTTGGGTATCAAAAGGTTTGATTGCTTTTTTAATAGGTTCGAAAATGGTTTTATGATAATCAGATTTACTAAAAACTTGTTCCGGAATTACAAAACCTGTCATTTCTGGTATTTCCTTTTGGTTGGTTTGATAATATTCTAAACGGGTATCTTTAAAGCCCGTAGATTGCCCTTCAAGAATTGGAGAACTTGCACATAAACCAGGAATAAGTGGTAGCAGAATTCGTATGGCAGCATGTAGTTTTTCAAATTCATTATCGTCGTAAAACGGTAAATTAATATGAGTGCTTTGTACGTTGCTCCAACCATGACCTTTACAATTAAAAATCCTGTTGTAAAGCTCATACACTTCACTATAACTGTGTTTCCAAAGTTGTGTGTCGGTTAACGGATTCATTAACGGATGTGAGGCCGTTGGTAATAATTGCGTGTTTAAAGGTTGTAATAACGCATTGATTTCTACTATGTTTTTATGAAACTCCTTAGATAAGTTATTTAAGTTAGCTGTTGGTCCATTGGTTTTTATTTCTACAACATGAGCTACCAATTCGTTGCTCCAAGCAATAGCGCCATTTTCAATATCGGAAGTTAGCTCACCATTCTTGTTTGTTAAAAGTGCATCAACTATAGGCGCTACCTTTAGGTTAGATTGATTGACTAACATGTATTCTAATTCGATACCATAAACTTCAAATAAATGATATTTTTTACCCATTACCTTACTTTTAAAATTTTAAAATTTAGAGATTTACCTCGTGTGTGTGTTTTGTGGAGTTAGTGTTTGTTTTGCCCGCTTATAAAGTGGTTTTATTCTAATCGCTTTTTTAAGGCATTTAAAACTTCAATATATATGTTGTCTCCATAATATTCGTCTTCTACACCAAAATCTATATTTGGGTTATCATTAATTTCTATAACCATAGGCTTTTTATTAACGACTTTTATATCTATTCCGTAAAGCCCTTTACCCATAAGTTTAGCCGATTTTATAGCCATGTTCAAGATGTTTTTAGGCACTTTTTCTATGGGTAAACAATCCGCATCGCCATCTTGCTCGTTTTTTTTCTTGGCATTCCAATTATAGATTTGCCAATGCCCTTTGGCCATATAGTATTTACAAGCAAAAAAGGGTTTGTCGTCTATAATACCAATGCGCCAATCGTAGGTAGAAGGGCAAAATTCTTGTGCAATAATCAAATCAGATTCCTTAAGCATGTTGTTTACCAACGTATTATATTCGGCTTCGTTTTTTGCTTTTTTTACACCAAACGAGAATGTGGAATCGGGCGCTTTTAAAACACAAGGTAAACCCGTGTGTTCTAAAATGGTGTCTCTATTATCTTTGTGTACTATTATAGTTTTAGGAGTTGCAATATTTGCATTCTGTAAAGCTTCGGCCATATACACCTTATTGCAGCATTTTAAAATAGCATCTGGGTAATCTACAATAGCAATGCCTAATTGTTGGGCTTTTCTAGCAAAGGCATAGGCTTCATTATTTACATCGGTGCTTTGTCTTATAAACAAGGCATCAAAAGAAGTTAAGCGTGATAAATCCTTTGGCTCAATAACTTCAGCATAAATATTCATTTTTTCAGCAATATCTATAAACTTTTTAATAGCCTTAGGGTTGCTTGGTGGCGCAGGATCATTAGGGTCTACTAAAATGGCTAAATCGAAATCTGAATTGATTACTTTTGGTGTATCGTAGCGTTTTTTAGAAAAGAATTGATTAGCAAATACATGAACACTTTCCATATGCTCTTCGGGTATTTGCGATTCTGAAATAGCTTTAATACTTTGAATGTTCCATTTGGTAGTGTAATTAAACTTCACCCTTAAAAAGGGCACTTGAAAATGCTTGTAAAATAAGCCGCTTAATTCCTTATATTTTTTAGCTACGTTTTGCCCAAAATAAATACTTAAGGTAAACTCTTGAGACTTTATGCCTTTTAAACTTTTTTGAATTGTTTCTTCAAACTCATCAGACACCATTCTAACCAATTTAATGGTTTTTAAATCTACAATATTTTTAACTGTAGGTATGGCTGAATGTCCGCGAGCTTCGGCTAAAAGAGATACATAATAGCCCTTTGATTGGTAGGAGTAATCTTTACAGAGATTAAAGATTCTTGCTTTTTTAATTTTTGAAAAATCAGGATTAGTAAGGTAATCTTGTGATGAAATTACTTTAATATTTTCAATGGAAAAACTCCATTTATCTGTCTGATTTACAACAATATATTTGTTCATTTTTAGTAAAACAAACCCATGTGGATTTTAAGTAAAATTATTCTTTTTTAGAATATGTTTTACAAATAATAAAAATATTTTTATAAAAAATTTTTATCTAAAAATGATATTAAAATTGGTTGGTTAAATATTAAATAGCACCTAAAATTTTATCCATAACCCAACTGGTATGTAAGGCTGTTTGCCCTGTTGAAGGATGGGTTTTATCATGGTCTTTAAAATAGTTTTGCATATTCTGTACATGATATTTTTGGATGTGTTTTGGGTTGTCTATAAAAAGTTCTTCCTTTAGTGTATCCGTTTCTAAGTAAATAGGATTTTCATGAAATACTGAAAACTTAATAGTGCCTTTGCTGCCATAAATGGTTACTAGATCTATATGTTGATGGCATCCAAAATTCCATGTTCCCGAACCCGTAATACCATTGTCGTGCAGCCACGACGCTGTAACGGCATCTTTTGCAGAGTATAAATCTTGTTGGTTTAAACTAATGCCTTTAGCATTGCTAATATCACCCAAAAAGAAGGCAAATAAATCTAAACCATGGCTTGCTAAATCATCAAAATAGCCTGCTGGCGCAATGTTGTTATCTGTTCGCCAGTTATAATTTTTCGAGGTGTCTAGTTCGCTTGCGGGTTTGCTTAAATGTGAGTTTATATGTCTTACGTCTCCAATAAGTTGGTTATCTAGCCATTCCTTAACCTTTAAAAACCGAGGTAGTGAACGTCTGTAATATGCAACAAACAAGGGTATGTTTTTTTCTTGAAATGCCTTTTGAATCTCTAAACTATCTATATAACTAGGTGCTAACGGTTTCTCTATACAACAAGGTTTGCCAGCAGCGGCTATTTTTAGCGCATAGAATTTATGGGTATCTGGTGGTGTGGCAATATACACGGCATCTACATTGGGGTCGTTAATTAAAGCATCGGCATCGGTATACGTAGTTGGTATGTTATGTCGTTTAGCATAATCCAATAATTTTTCTTCGTTGCGACGCATAACAGCAACTACATTAAAATCTTTTGTTTGTTGATATGCTGGTCCGCTTTTAACCTCGGTTACGCTTCCGCATCCTATAAATCCCCAATTCATAATTTGATAATTTGATAATTTAGAAATTAAAAAAAGAGAACCGATTAGTTCTCTTTTTAATTACTTTATAATTTAATTTACTCTGTTGTTTCTTCCATGGTGTGATATACATTCTGTACATCGTCATCTTCTTCAAGTTTTTCAAGCAGTTTCTCAACATCTGCTGCTTGTTCTGCATTTAATGGTTTTGTGACTTGCGGTATGCGCTCAAACCCAGAAGATAATATTTCAATCTCTCTAGATTCTAATTCGGCTTGAATAGCTCCAAAGCTTTCAAAAGGTGCATATATTAAAATGCCATCGTCGTCTGCAAAAACCTCTTCGGCACCAAAATCTATAAATTCTAGTTCTAATTCTTCAGGGTCTAATCCTTCGGCATTAATTCGGAAATTACAAGTATGGTCGAACATAAATACCACTGAGCCCGAAGTTCCTAAACTACCATCGCACTTATTAAAATAACTACGCACATTGGCAACGGTTCTTGTATTATTATCGGTGGCTGTTTCAACTAAAATTGCAATACCATGTGGTGCATAGCCTTCAAAAATAACCTCTTTATAATCACCTTGACCTTTTTCACTTGCTTTTTTTATAGCGCGCTCAACGTTGTCTTTTGGCATGTTTACAGATTTCGCATTCTGTATAACTGCTCTTAAACGCGAGTTACTATCCGGATCTGGGCCACCCTCCTTTACAGCCATTACAATATCTTTACCAATACGTGTAAAGGCTTTGCTCATAGCAGACCAACGTTTCATTTTCCTTGCTTTTCTAAACTCGAAAGCTCTTCCCATAATAATATAAGTTATTTTTTATTTCCGACGAATCAGAACTATTTAAGTTCATTTAAAATTTTCAATGTAGCAAATTTAAAAAAATCTACTAATTGAGCTCCTTTAAATGTTTATAAAGTTTAATTTACTAACTAGTGTTTAGAGTTGCCAGTTACTTTATTCTTCATCTGGTTCCACAATGTTCTCTATAGCTTCGGCTAATAAAAAATCTTTATTAGTAACACCATCGGCATCGTGAGTTGATAACGATATGGTAAGTACGTTATATGTGTTGCTCCAATTGGGATGATGGTTTAAAGCTTCGCACTCAAAAGCGATTCGGCTCATAGCACTAAAGCAATCTTTAAAGTTTTCGAATTCGAATTCGCCGTGTAAGGCATTATCGTAGTATTCCCAATCTGGAAATCGAAGTAATTTTTTCTCTATATCGTCGTCTGATAGTTTATTCATACTTATGGTTTTAGTAATTCTTATTAAAAATAAACTATATTTTTAAATCTGTTAGAATATCGTCACTCTTAATTTGTAAATGTTTTGGTAGCGTGTTGAATTTGGGTAAAACAGCTAAATACCTATCGTCATTTGTGGTATAAACCCTTTTGTAAATAGGTTGACTTAGGAGTTCTAAAGAGTTTACTATTTCTTTTATAAAATCTTCATGATGTACCAAATCGTTACTTCCTAGATGGTAAATACCAAATTTATTTCGGTTAATGATATAATGAATTTGTTGTGTAATTTTCGATGCCGTAGTAACATTCATTATTAAATTAGGAAAAACCTCAATAGGTTCCTTTTCGTTGGTAAGCTTAATAATGTCTTGCACTCTCGGAGAATGCGCCCCAAATACCATAGGTAACCTTAAAATAACGACTTGTTTTTTAGGTAAACGTAATAGCATGTTTTCAATTTTTATTTTGAAATGCCCATAAACGCTATTACTGTATGTTTTATCGTATTCGAAACTTGGGTATTTTATATAAGCATCGAAAACGTTGGCAGATGAAATGAAAATAATTTTTACACCATGAATTAGTACATATTCTGCAAGATGTTGATGCATTAATACTTGCTTAGAAAAATCCCCACGTAAAGCAGAAATAATAATAGTAGGTTTTACAATGTCGAGTATTTCGTAAATGTCATCTTCTTCAATATTATATTGAAAAAATTGATGGTTTTTTTCAAATGGATTATTTGCAGTATTATAGGTTCCAAAGGTTCTAAAATAGGGGTAGAGCTCTTTGTAAATCGAGTTTCCTAAAAACCCGCTTCCGCCTATTATTAGTATTCTATGTTTACCTTCTCGCTTTATCATGTATCAAATTTCACCAATGAAGATGTACTAAAAAATGGACTGCTTAGTTTTAGTCGTAAATTGCTCTAGAGCTTGCATGCCAAGTTTAGAATTTCCTTTCTTGTTAAGACCAGGCGACCACGTTGTAATTACAAAATGGTCTGGTAAAAGGGCTACAATGCCACCACCAACACCGCTTTTTCCGGGTAAACCTACCTCGAAAGCAAACTCTCCAGCTTCGTCGTAAAATCCACAAGTAAGCATTAAAGCGTTTACACGTTTTACTTGCCTGTCGGTAATATGTAGTTTATTCTGTAAACATTTACCATTATTTGCAAAGAGGTAAAAAGTGTTTGATAATTGGCTGCATGTCATTTCTATTGAGCATTGATAGAAATAGAAATCTAATACAACATCGACCGGATTATTTAAGTTTTTGAATGATTTTAAAAGATTGGCTGCTGCAAAATTTTTAAACCCTGTAGATTGCTCCGATAGCGCTACATCAATATTATAATTAATAGAAGCATCGCCAGCTAGTTCTCGTACATAATTTAAAAAATCTTCCTTTGGGTTTTTTAAATGAGATACCAAAATATCTGCAATTACAATAGCCCCAGAATTTATAAACGGATTTCTAGGAATACCATTTTCAATTTCTAATAAAGCCAATTGGTTAAATGGGTGTCCAGATGGCTCTACATCGACACGTTTCCATATATCTTCTCCAATAAGTGACATGGCCTTGGATAAGGCTAAAACTTTCGATATACTTTGTATAGAAAACAGTTTATTATAATCGCCAACGCCATAACATTCGCCTGTAGCTGTTCGTAATTGAATAGCAAAGTTTTCCTTGTTTACGTGCGCTAATTCTGGAATGTAAGAGGCTACAACACCTTTATCAGTAGCTTGAATAGCATCCTGATAAATGCTGTTTAATACGGCTTGAAAATCTGTCATATAATTATTTGTAGAACGGCAATTTAACGACCGTGGCAGGAACAGCGTTTTTACGTATTTGTATATTTATTTTACTATTTACATCGGCAAAAACAGTAGGAACATAACCTAAGCCAATGCCTTTTCCTAACGACGGACTCATGGTTCCTGAAGTTACAACACCAATAGTTTTTCCTTGGCCATCAACAATATCGTAACCTTGGCGTGGTATGCCACGTTCTTCCAATTGAAACGCAATAAGTTTACGTTCGGTACCTCGTTCTTTTTCGGCCTTTAAAGCTTCAGAGTTTGTAAAATCTTTAGTGAATTTAGTAATCCATCCTAAACCTGCTTCAATAGGCGAAGTGGTGTCATCTATATCATTTCCGTAAAGGCAATACCCCATTTCTAAACGGAGTGTATCGCGTGCCGCAAGTCCAATAGGCTTAATGCCAAAATCGGCACCTGCTTCTAAAACCTTATCCCAAACTTGTTTTACTTCGTTGTTTTTACAATAAATTTCAAAACCACCGCTACCAGTATAACCCGTTGCCGAAATTATAACATGTTCGATACCCGCAAAATCACCTACAATAAAGTTATAAAACTTAATGGCGGATAAATCATGACTGGTAAGGCTTTGCATGGCTTCAATAGCTTTTGGACCTTGAATTGCAAGTAAAGAGTAATCTTCACTTAAATCGCGCATGGTTGCACCAATATCATTTTTAGACCTAATCCAGTTCCAATCCTTTTCTATATTACTCGCATTTACAACTAGTAAATACGCATCGTCTTTAATTTTATAAATAATTAAATCGTCAACAATACCGCCATCTTCATTAGGCATACAGCTATATTGTGCTTTACCAATAGTTAATTTAGAAGCATCATTACTCGATACTTTCTGTATTAAATCAAGCGCATGTGCACCTTCAATTAAAAACTCACCCATGTGCGATACATCAAATACGCCAACACTATTACGTACGGTTTCATGTTCGGCATTTACACCTTCATATTGTACAGGCATATTGTATCCTGCAAAAGGGACTATTTTCGCTCCTAGCGCTTTGTGAGTTTCTGTTAAGGCTGTGTTTTTCATTTAAAAATCTTTAGTCAAAAAATAAACAATAATTAAGCAAATTAATAAAATAATAAATCCCGATAATAAAGCTTTCTTCCTTTTAAAACCGGTAACAATATCTTCGATTGTATTTCCGAAAAATTTAATTATTCCAATTAAAATGTCTTCCATAGTTATAAAAACAAATGTATTGAAAATTTATATTAACGCTTTCGCGGAAGGATAAAAAGGTTTGTTAAAGTTAGGAGCTTTCGTTTAAATACCTGTAAAACGAATTACAAGGATATTAAATTTTGCTCATCATTAAACTTTAGGAAATATTTTAGAAACTTTTAGTTTAAGTACCTTATTTTCGTGCGGTTTAAAAAATTTAAATACTTTCTAAATATTAGAGGTTTAATTATTAAATTGTAACATATAGTTTTATGATAATCTTAAAATCAATGACTATTTCTGTTATTTTATTAGTAAACAACTGTTTAAAGTAACACAATAACTTAGAAGGTTTTAAATAAAAGTGCTTATGACGAATAATATACTTATTGAGGATCAATATAAAAGAACATCTTTATTTGAAAAAGAAAATGTTAATTATCTCGTACATGTATTAAAAAGGTTTAATACGGTACCTAAAATAAATAACATTCAAATTATTACTTCTACTAGTGTACCAAATGTGTTTAAAATTGTACCTAACAAATCTATTATAATAGGGGAGTTATATTTAAGAAATCCTGTTTTAGCCTTAGTATATTTAAGGTATGGTATAGAATGGCAGCTTTGGTATAAGGCCTTAGAAAATAAAAAAGACGATATCGCTTTATGCGACGTAGCAGCCTTTGAAGTTACTCGTATTTTTTACCAACTATTACCTAAAGAAGATAAAGAAAAATTACAAAACCTTGATTATTTTCTGATTAATTTAATTAAAAACGATAGCACTATCGATGTTGATTTTTTACTGAAGAGTAAGGAGTTACAAGCATTTCATGGGTTAACAAGCGGCAATAAAGTATTTAAAGAATCTTGGAAACCTATTGTTGAAAATTTAGCAAAACCTACCGAATATCTATTAATGGCAGGTGGCGATTTTAGATTAAATATAGATGAAGTTGAATTGTTAAATAAGTATGGTTGTCGACCGTTTCCAAGACCAGATGCCTTTACATTTGCATCGTCTACAGCAACTAGTGTTTCTAATTTTGCATTCGATAAAACGGATAAGACTAGAAGTATTTTAATAAAAAACAGTCTTAAAAATGGATTTGAAACTAGTACTACCGATTTTTCGGAGTTACTAAAAACCAATCTTAGAAAAATTTTTAAACTAAACGAAGCTTGCGAAATTATTTTTTCGCCATCGGGAACAGATTCTTCTTTACAAATAGCGGCCATTACCCAAATTATTACCGATAAGGAAATTACTCATGTTTTAGTAGCATCAGACGAGACGGGTAGTGGCGTGTCAGCTGCATTAAAAGGATGTCATTTCGAAAATAATACCGCATTAAATTTTCCTATTACCAAAGGCGAACAAATGGAAGGCTTTAGGGATGTCGATTTAATTAAAATTCCGTTTAGAGATGAAAAAGGGCAATTAAAGTCCACTGAAGCTTTAGACAAAGAAGTGTTTACAGCTATATCAGATACTAATAAATTGGGGCGCCATGTGGTGTTACATGTTATGGATCATTCAAAACTAGGTTATCAATCGCCAAGTAAAAAAATGATGCAGGATTTAAAAAGCATAAAGGATTTATCCATGCAAGTTATTATTGATGCCGCACAATTACGATTAGATCCATCTGATATTCAAAATTATTTAAAAAACGGATATATTGTTAGTATTACTGGTAGTAAGTTCTTTACAGGACCTCCTTATTCAGGAGCCTTAATTTTTCCAGAACGCGTTAGTAAACTAATCGATTGTGTAAAAAGTAAATTACCAAAAGGTTTAGTGCAATATTTTAATGCTTCCGATTGGCCAACATCTTGGATTTGTTCAAAAGATTTATCCGATGGTTTTAATTATGGTTCTTACATGCGATGGAATGCCGCTATGGTAGAAATGGAACGTTATTTTAAAACACCAATCCTGTATAGAAATATGGGTATTGAAATGTTTTGCAATTTTGTTGAAGACTCGATAAACGACGCTCCGTTTTTACAGCCAGTTTACAGTACTGTAACCCGCGCAAATACTTACGATAATAAGGAGTTTGGAATTCGAAATATGCGTAGCATATTCCCGTTTTTTATTCTTAAAAATGAAGATCCTTTGACTGTCGATCAGGTAAAAAAGCTATACAAGTTGCTAAACTCCGATATTTCACAACATTTTGAAGGCACTCCTATTGAAACATTTAGATTGGCTGCACAGAAGTGTCATATTGGGCAGGCTGTAAACGTTAAATATACTAATGGCGTGCAAAGTGCTGTATTACGAATAAGTTTAGGAGCACGAGTAATATCGGAAAGTTGGGTAAACAGAGATATTAGCCTCTTTTTTAGAAATATTGAATCGCAATTAGACCAGATTACGGTTATTATTAAAAAGATAGAATTGATACTTAATAACCCTGAGTTATTAGATTAATAAACAAGGCGTTATTTAGGGTTTAATACCTCGTTTTCTTCATCTGTTAAAAGTCTGGAGTGTATTAAAAAGCGCAATCCTAAAGGTATTTCTAACGAAAAACTAGCACCACGACCTTCTGTTACATCAACAGTTAAATGGGTGTGTTTCCAATATTCAAATTGGTCTTGATTCATATAAAAATTAACACCATGTACGGTGCCTAAAAGGATATCGCTTTCATCTAAATACATATCATATTTTTCAAATAGCATGGGCGCAGAACCATCACAACAGCCACCACTTTGATGAAAAATTAATTCGCCATGTTTCGATTTTAATGTATCTAATACTTTTTTAGCCTTTTCTGTTATTGCAACTCTTTCCATAATTTAAATATATTAAAAAGGCTGAATCTTTAAAATAAATCCAGCCTTTGTGCTATTAATTGGTTTCTACTAAAAAAAGCCTAATTTGTTTTTATCATAAGAAATCAACATGTTTTTTGTTTGGCGATAATAGTTAAGCATCATCACATGGTTTTCTCTACCAAAACCAGATTTTTTATAACCTCCAAAAGGTGCATGCGCTGGGTATGCATGGTAACAGTTTACCCAAACACGACCTGCTTTTATGGCTCTTGGTATTTGATAAAGTTGGTGTGCATCTCGTGTCCAAACACCAGCTCCAAGACCGTATAATGTATCGTTAGCAATTTCTATAGCTTCGGCTTCATCTTTAAACTTTGTAACACAGGCTACAGGACCAAAAATTTCTTCTTGAAAGACTCGCATTTTATTATGACCTTCTAATAAGGTCGGTTTAATATAAAAACCGTTTGCCAAATTACCATCTAGTTTATTAGCAGATCCTCCGGTTAATACTTTTGCGCCTTCCTCTTTACCAATTTTAAAGTACGATTGTATTTTTTGGTATTGATCGTTAGAGGCTTGCGCACCAACCATTGTATTTACATCGTATGGATTGTCTTGAATAATAGCATTTGTTCGTTCAATTACACGCTTCATAAAAGCATCGTAAATATCTTCTTGCACTAAAATTCTAGATGGGCAGGTACACACTTCTCCTTGATTAAAAGCAAACAGAACAGCGCCTTCAATAGCTTTATCTAAATAAGCATCGTCATGATCCATAACCGAATTAAAGAACACGTTTGGCGATTTACCACCAAGTTCCATAGTTACTGGGTTAAGGTTTTTTGATGCATATTGCATAATTAATTGTCCTGTTGTGGTTTCGCCTGTAAAGGCTACTTTATCAACTCTAGAGCTCGATGCTAATGGTTTACCTGCTTCGGGTCCAAAACCATGTATAATATTTACAACACCAGGAGGGAATACATCTGCAATTTTTTCCATAAGTAATGTGGCGGACGATGGTGTTTGTTCTGCAGGTTTTAAAACCACACAATTTCCAGTAACTAAAGCTGGCGGTAATTTCCATGATAACATTAGTAAAGGGAAATTCCACGGAATTATTTGTCCAACAACCCCTAAAGGTTCTTTAATATTCATAGATAAAGTATGCTGGTCTAACTCAGTAGCACTACCTTCTTCCGATCGGATGCAAGCAGCAAAGTAACGCCAGTGGTCTACAGCCAAAGGAATATCGGCATTCAAAGTTTCTCGTATGGGTTTACCGTTATCACAAGTTTCAACCAATGCAAATCCCTCTAAATTAGCCTCTATAATATCAGCCACTTTATTTAATAAGGTAGCACGTTCTGTTGCCGATGTATTACCCCAGGATTCTTTTGCGGCATTGGCAGCATCCAAAGCTAATTCTACATCTTCTTTTTGAGATCGGGGGTATTTAGCAATTAATGAATTATCAATTGGCGATGTATTTTCAAAATACTGCCCACCAATTGGGTCAACAAATTTTCCGTTAATAAAATTGCCATACTTCTCTTTAAACTTAGGTTTCGAATAACTCATGTAATTTCTTATTTAATTAGTAAATTGTTAAAAATTGAATATATAAAATGTGTTATATTTGTTTTTTATAAAGATATTTTATCAAATTCTAATTGTCTTGAACATATTTATTATATTCTTGAACATATCTATTATTTAAACCGTTATGTGCTAAAATTTTGTATTATTGAGTATGAAGTCCATTATTAATCAACATAGAAGTAACAGAAAACTAACCACTTTAGTGGAAAACAGAACGACTTATAATGCTGATTATGCAGAACTTAACATATTTGAAACGCATGCTGTAGCAGAAAAAGTGGCTTTAAAATTCGATTTCCCCATAATAGCTAGTATGCTAACAGGGAAAAAGATTATGCATTTAGAAGGTTTTGAGTCGTTCGATTTTTTTCCGGGAGAATCTGTGGTTATGCCAAGTCGCAAAGAAATGATTATTGACTTTCCTGTGGCCACAAAAAATAAACCAACACAATGTTTAGCACTTGGTATCGATGCCGTAAAAATTAACGAAGTAGTCGAGAAATTTAATGAACATGTGGCCATTGAAAATGAAAATAACACATGGGATTTAGATGCTACATCTTCGCATTTAATTAATAATACCGATGTAAATCACTTAATTGAGCGCCTCACATATACGTTTACAAATAATAATAAATCTAAAGATGTGCTTTTAGATTTAATGATACAAGAATTAATAGTAAGGTTGCTACAAACCAAGGCTAAATCCTTAATTGTTAATAACCAAAATCAGGTATTTAACGACACACGAATTGGCACCGTTATTAAATTTATTAAGGAGAATCTAACCAATAAGGATATTAGTGTAGATTTACTTGCAAAGAAAGCATACATGAGTGCATCGCATTTTCATAAGCAGTTTAAAAACACGCTTGGTGTATCGCCAATAGATTATATTAATTCCGAAAAAATTAAGTTTTCAAAAAAACTTATAAAGGAATGTAAAAACAGTAGAATGTCCGAAATAGCTTTTAAATCTGGCTTTAACAATACCAGTTACTTCAATAGGCAGTTTAAAAAAATGGAAATGATGACACCGCAACAGTTTAAAAAATCTGTTAATCATTAATTAAAACTTTTCTGTATTTTTTTTAAATATGGGTATAGCGCTTTCGCGGAATTGTTAAAAGCACACCATAAGCATAGCAATAAATAATAAGCATTTTAACTATATATTTTATTAAATTTACAGGGTAATTAATTGAAGATATGGGACCACTAGTACATCATGTTTTTTTCTGGCTGAAAAATCCAGAATCTTTAGAAGATAAGCAACAACTTATTGAAGGTATAAAACAATTGAAAACCATCGAGCAAGTGGCCGATATTCATATTGGTGTTCCAGCTTCAACCGAGAAAAGAGATGTTGTTGAAAATAGTTACTCCGTTACCGAAATGCTCATTTTTGCAAATGAACAGGATGAAGCTATATATCAAAAACATAAAATACATCAAGAGTTTGTTGATAAGCACCAACATTTATGGAGCAAAGTCTTAGTTTTTGATAGTAAAAGTGTGTTGTAAAGAATAAGTTTATTATGCCTTTTTTAGTGTTATTAAACTATAGAGTGACACTAAAGCCCAAATACCCTCCAAAATAATAAATGGCCAATATTGTATTAAAATTGAGGCTAAACAAGCCATAGAAGCACCTACAAGATTTAATAATATAAAGGCTAAATGCTTATTGTCTATTTTACCTAAAACATTTAGCAAGTATGCTAAAAGAATTTGGAATACGCCTAAAAAACCAATCCAGTCATCAAAGGTCATTCCAGATTAGTTTAAAAGAAATGATTTTAAATCCTCATAGTTAGAAATTAATGTTGCTTCCTTTTTTCTGCCCTTTACAGCTTGTATTTGCTCTGGTAAAGGTTGCTCTTCTTTAATTACTTCTTCAACTACGTCTAAAAATTTAGTAGGATGTGCGGTTTCTAAAAATACACAATGTGCATTCGGATTTTGCTCTAAATGCGATTTACAGCCTAAATATCCAACTGCGCCATGAGGATCGGCAACATAATTGTAATTATTATAAATTTCTAACATGGCTTCGCGAGTTTCATCATCAGAAAAACTGTAAGACGACACGTTTTCTTTTAAGGTTTCAAATTGGTTTTTATAAATTTCTTGAATACGAATAAAGTTACTTGGAGCACCAACATCCATAGCATTACTAATTGTTTGTACAGATGGTTTTGGTTCGTATAACTCCGAAATTAGATAGCGTGTAACAACATTGTTTGCATTATTGGACGCTACAAAATGCTTAATTGGTAAACCTAGTTGTTGTGCCATCATACCAGCACATACATTACCAAAATTCCCACTAGGTACCGAAAAAACAATCTCTTTATTGCTAGCTTTAAGTTGTTTATACGCAAACATAAAGTAGAATAATTGCGGTAACCAACGTGCTACATTAATGGAATTGGCAGAGGTTAACTGCATTTGGCTTGTTAACGCTTCATCTAAAAATGCTGTTTTTACCATGGCTTGACAATCATCAAACGTGCCATTAACTTCTAAAGCTTTAATATTTTGACCTAAAGTAGTTAATTGCATTTCTTGAATATCACTCACTTTTCCGCTAGGGTAGAGTATAACAACATTTACACCTTTAACACCTAAAAATCCATTGGCAACAGCTCCTCCCGTATCACCAGAAGTGGCAACTAAAACGGTAACTTCGTTTGTGTTATCTTTATTAAAATAGCCTAAACAACGCGCCATAAAACGCGCACCAACATCTTTAAAGGCCATGGTTGGACCATGAAATAACTCTAAAGTTGAAATGCTCTCGTTTAGCTTTACAACAGGAAAATCAAAAGACAATGTTTCGCTAACAATAGTTTTTAAAACGTCTTCTGGAATTTCTGGAGATACAAATTGTTTTATAGCTTCAAACGCAATTTCAGAATACGATAAATTATCAAAATTATCCCAAAACGATTGTGGTAATGGTGTTATGCTTTCAGGAAAGTATAAGCCTTTATCTGGCGCTAGTCCTTTAATAACCGCATCTTTAAACGTTGTTTTTGGAGCTTGATGATTTAGTGAGTAGTAATTCATTGTTTTAATAAGTTGACCGAAGACCTTTGACGGAAGACGGGTGTTATTTGGTTTTCAATAAAGAAAATTTATTTTTATTTTTTTAATTTTTAAACTCTAATAGAGCAAGAATTTTGTTAATGAGAATGAGCATTCTAGCTAATTATCTTAACGCCTTCATTATTAATTTTAGTAACATGTATTTCAAAAGCAATATCGGTTTTGGAATAAATAGCAGCCATAGCTTCTTTAACTTTAGTTGCTGTTTCTAAACCTTTGCTTAACGAAAATATGGACGGACCAGAACCTGAAATTCCAGCTCCTAGAGCACCAGCATGTAATGCAGCTTGTTTAACCTCATTAAAGTGCGGAATTAGTTGGCTTCTGTAAGGTTCTACAATAACATCGTTTAACGAGTTGCTAATTAAATTATAATCGCTAGTATGTAAAGCGTGCACTAAACTTCCTAAGTTTGCCCATTGCTCTATAGCATCACTTAATGGTACTTCTTTTGGCAATACAGCTCTAGACTCCGATGTTTTAATTTCTATTTGGGGGTGTATAATTGTAGCAAACAAATCATTTGGAGATGGTATTTCTAAAATTTGTAAAGGCGAAATACTTTTTACTAAAGTAAAACCACCAAAAAGAGCGGGAGCGAGGTTGTCTGCATGTTCGCATTTACTCGCTATTGCTTCACCTTTAATGGCAAATTCTGTTAATTGTGTTTTGTTAAATGGTCTTCCAATAAGTTCATTCATTCCAAATACGCTACCAACAGCACTTGCAGCGCTACTTCCAATACCGCTTCCTGGTTTTATGTTTTTATAAATTTCAATTTCGAAACCAAAATCAACATCAATGGCATTGTACATGGCTAATGCCGATACACCAGCAACGTTTAATTCGGTCTCAAATGGTAAATCGAAATTCTCAATTTTAGTAATATGAATTCCTTTTTTATCGGTTTTTCTTATCACCATGTCATCGCCAACACTATCTAAGCAAAACCCTAAAACATCGAAACCACATGCTACATTAGCTACTGTTGCCGGAGAAAATATTTTTATTTCGTTCATTACAAAAGTTCTTTTGTCATTTCCGCAAAGGCGGAAATCTAATCAAGCAAACCGCTTAATTGTTTAATCGTTTCCTAGCCTAATAATGTCTGCAAATAAACCAGAAGCCGTAACTTCTGCACCTGCTCCGGCACCTTTAATAATCATAGGTTGCTTAGCATAGCGTTCTGTGTAGAACATAACAATATTATCGCTTCCTTCCAAATTATAAAATGGGTGTCCTTCTGGAATTTCTTGTAAGCTCACGCTTGCTTTTCCGTTATCGAACTTGGCTACATATTTTAATTGGCAGTTGTTTGCTTTAGCCGAAGCGTATAAGCTTTGGTAATGCGCTTCGTCTGCAATTAAAGTTTTGTAAAAATCATCTACAGAATCACTTTTTAATCCAGCTTGCGATAAGAATGATGTGTTTTCAATGTCTTCTAAATTCATTTTAACACCACTTTCTCTAGCCAAAATTAAAATTTTACGGGCAACATCTACACCGCTTAAATCAATTCTTGGATCTGGTTCTGTATAGCCTTCAGCTCCAGCTTGTTTTACCACATCGTAAAACTTAGTTTTATCTGTAAAGTTGTTAAATACAAAGTTTAAACTTCCAGATAATACCGCTTGTATTGAGTTTACTTTATCGCCAGAAGCAATTAAATTATTTAAGGTGTCTATAACAGGTAAACCTGCACCAACATTAGTTTCAAAAAGAAAAGGTGCGTTATATTTTAAAGATAATTGCTTAAGGTTTTTATAATTTTTAAATTCACTTGAACAAGCTATTTTATTACAGGCCACTATACCAATACTCTCTTTTAAATATTGAGCATATAAATCGGCAACATTCGCATTTGCTGTTACATCAACAAAAATACTGTTACGTAAATTTAAGGCTTTAGTATTTTCAAAAAAGCCTTGTAACGATGCTTTTTCGCCTTGTGCTAATTGCTCTTTCCAATTTTTTAAATCGATTCCATCTTCATTAAAAATCATGTGTCTAGAATTCGATAATCCAGCAACACGTAGTTTAATTTTAAGGTTGTCCTTTAAGTATTTTTTCTGTTGTTTAATTTGTTCTACCAAACGTTCTCCAACATTTCCAACACCCGTTATAAAGACATTAATTTGTTTTGTTTTAGACTCGAAAAACTGCTCGTGTAAGGTGTTTAAAGCTTTTTTAACATCTTTTTCGTTAATAACCGCTGTTATATTTTTTTCTGAAGCACCTTGAGCAATGGCTCTAATATTAATATTATTTTTCCCTAAAGTACTAAACATTTTACCGCTAATACCTTGGTGGTTTTTCATGCTATCGCCAACTAAGGCAATTATAGATAATCCTGTTTCAACAATAATAGGTTCTATTTTGCCTAAAGCAATTTCATTTTCAAAAGCGGTATCAATTGCTGTTTTTGCAGTTTCGGCTTCTTTATGTTCAATTCCTAAGCAAATAGAATGCTCTGAAGAGGCTTGAGTAATCATAATCACGTTTATTTTTTCTTGTGATAATGTTTCAAACAAACGTTTTGAAAATCCCGGAATGCCAACCATTCCTGTACCTTCTAAAGTCAATAATGCAATATTGCTAATATTACTTATACCTTTTACTGGCGAACTTGATGTTGTTTCTTCATTAGAAATTATAGTTCCTACAGCACTCGGCTCTAAAGTGTTTTTTATATGAATAGGAATTTCTAGACTTAACACAGGTTGAACCGTTGGTGGATATAATACTTTGGCACCAAAATGCGATAATTCCATAGCTTCTTGATATGAAATTTTATCGATTGGATAAGCTTGTTTTACTAATTTAGGATTGGTTGTAAACATACCGCTTACATCCGTCCAAATTTCTAATTGTTCAACATGTAGTGCTGCAGCAATTATAGCTGCCGTAAAATCTGAACCACCACGACCTAGCGTTGTTATTTCTCCTAGTTTAGATTTAGAAATAAACCCAGGAAGAATTGTTATTTTTTGATTAGCAGATTTAAAATACTCACGAATATTAGTATTTGTAACTGTATAATCAACCTCGGCTTTAGTAAAGTTGGAATTTGTAACTATAAGCTCTTGTGAATTTTTAACATCGGCAGATAAACTTCTGTTTTTCATAGTTTCTGCTATGATAAAAGATGATAATAATTCACCAAAGCTAACAAGCTTATCTGATGTTTTAGGAGATAATTCATTAATTAAATAAATACCTTCTAATAAACTTTTTAGGCTTTCAAGTTTATTCTCAACAAACTCCAAAATAGCAGTATGGTTGTCTGGATTAAGCTCTTTAATAATGTTAAAATGTCTGTCTTTTATACCTTCAAACGTTTCTAAAAAGGCTTCCTCTTTATTTTGCGCTTGTTTACCTGCTAAAAGTAATTTATCTGTAATGCCACCAACCGCAGAAACTACGCAAGCTATAGTATCAGTTTTACTATAATCTACTAGTATGTTAATAACGTTATTTATATTTTTTGAAGAGCCTACTGAAGTACCTCCGAATTTTAAAACTTTCATGTTTTAATGTCTTATATAATTAAAAATAATAGTTGAGATGTTGTAATTTTTTAAAATTACAAAAAAAGTGTGCGGAATATATATAACTAGTAACCCCAAAGGGTTGTAGTATTTGTAATTGTACCAAAAATAGATGTAGTTCCTTTTACTAGAAAAGAAACAGTTTGAAGTGTATTTTGGTTGAAATGATTCATTATAGTTATATAATACCCATCAAAAGTATTACTTTTAGGCTTATAAAAAAACTAAAATAACTTTTTTACAATATTCTTATCTTCAATCGCTATTCGTTTAAAAAAAACGACAAATTGCAATAAGAATTGAAAAATCTATAATAACACATGAAACTTCCATAACGAAAAGTTAAATCTTAACATTCAAACTATGTGGAAGCTATATGTGACCTTTAAAATATAATTAAAAAGAACAAATGAAACTATTTTCTAAAGAACAGATTTACGAAGGAGATAAACTAACGGCTGAAAGACAAAATATTACCTCAACCGAATTAATGGAGCGTGCTGGTACGCAAATTTTTAATTGGATTCATGCACGAATGCAAGGAGCACAAGTACCTATTCATGTGTTTTGCGGAATTGGCAATAATGGAGGCGATGGCCTTGTTTTAGCGCGACATTTAATAACGCATGGTTATAATGTAAATACTTTTATAATTAATTGTAGCGATAAGCGATCCAAAGATTTTTTGGTGAATTATGATAGAATTAAGAATGTGACTAAAAAATGGCCTGTTCTTTTAAATTGTGCCGAAGATTTTCCTTCGATAAACCCTGAAGATATAATAGTTGATGCCATTTTTGGTATAGGATTAAATAGACCTGTAGATGAATGGGTTAAACAATTGTTTTTACATTTTAGAGCTAGTAAAGCGTTTACTTTGGCTATTGATATCCCTTCGGGATTATTTCCTGATAAGGCTATTGAAGATGAAGATGCTGTAGTTTGGGCGGGGTATACTTTAAGTTTTGCATCGCCAAAATTGGTGTTCTTTTTGCCAGAAACTGCTAAATACACAGTGCAATGGGAAGTCTTGGATATAGGCTTAGATAAAGAGTTTTTGTATACCACTCAAACCGAAGTAGAACTTATTGGTAAACACGAGGTATTATCTAATTACATTCCTAGAGAAAAATATTCGCATAAAGGGCAATTTGGCCATACGTTAATAGTTGGCGGTAGTTATGGTAAAATTGGAGCTGTTACACTGGCTAGTAGAGCTGCGTTGTCTTCGGGTGCAGGATTAGTTTCTGCATTTGTACCAAAATGTGGGTATTATCCATTACAAACAGCTTTTCCTGAAGCGATGGTAATTACGGATAGCGATGAAGAAAAGATTACTAACATTAAATTTAATATAGAACCAACTGTTATAGCTTTTGGAATAGGAGCAGGGACAGATAAGGATACTGCTAGTGCATTTGAAGCCTTTTTAAAAACCAACAAAGCGCCTTTGGTTATTGATGCCGATGGAATTAATTTACTGGCTAAAAAGAAATCTTTATTAAAACTTTTACCTGAAGCTACAATTTTAACGCCGCATCCAAGAGAATTAGAGCGTTTAATGGGAACCTGGAAAGATGATTTTGATAAGCTTAAAAAAGTTAAAGCGTTTTCGAAAAAGCATAAAGTAATAGTTATTATAAAAGGCGCTAATAGTATTACGATATTTGATGATAAATTATATGTAAATACTACAGGAAACTCTGGATTATCTACAGCGGGTAGTGGCGATGTTTTAACGGGTATTATTGCGGGTTTAGTGTCGCAAGGGTATAATCCTTTGGTTGCTGCTATTTTTGGCGTGTATTTACATGGTAAATCGGCAGATATAGCTGTTGAAGATTTTGGATATCAAAGTTTAATAGCTAGCCATGTTATAGATTATTTAGGTGAAGCCTATTTAGATTTATTTAAACAACCTGAACAACCACCTCAACAAGAAGAGGGAGCAAAACAGCAAGCCCAATAGCTATAAAAAGAAAAAGCCCTCACTAAAGTTTTAAACTTTAGTGAGGGCTTTTTTTATAACGAAATTAGCGTTTAAATATTCAGCTCGTTAAACAATTCGATTAACTGAGGGCTTGAAGGTCTCGGTGCATTAGCATCTACAATATTGCCTTGTGGGTCCACTAAAATAAATTTTGGAATACCTTGAATTTGGTAGTCTTGTATAAAAGCAGAAGTCCAATCGCTATCTGCGAATAATTGAATGCCACCTAAATCTTTTTCAACCACCATCGTTTTCCATTTTTCGTAATCTCTATCCTTATCAATAGAAATACTTACAAACTCAATGTTTTTACCAAAATATTGTTTTTCAATTTTTTGTAAATGTGGTATTTGTTGGATGCAAGGTCCGCACCAAGTAGCCCAAACATCGATATAAACATACTTTCCTTTTAAATCTTCTAAAGATGTTTTACCACCAGAATGATTTTCGTAATTAGTAAATTTAGGCGATGGTTTCCCCTTTTTTAATGCAGTAAGCTTGTTGTATTTTTCAGTTACAGTAGTGTTGTTTTTTTCGTTAGTAGAATTCTTTAAAAAAGTGTTATATAAAGCATCTACATCATTTGAATACGTTAGGTTGAAGTTTACGAACTCAAATAATAAAGTGTTTTTTATCGGTTCACTTTCTACGGCACTTACGGTTTTAAGAAATGCTAAATCGTAAGCAATAGAATCTTTAGTTTGTAATTCGCGAGCTTTACTAGCATAATGATCGTTAACAATACCTTTGTAATGACTAGAAAACTCAAAATCTTCGGCATTTGAAAAATCCATACCATCTAAATCATTTAAGAAGTCTTCTGAAACTTTAAAGTCATTATTTTTTGTAAAGTATTGATGCGCTCTTTCAAAATTACTAAGGCTGCTTAAATAGCCATAATTAATGCTTCTTTTTTCTTTTGAAATAAAATCTGAAGGTAAATCTTTAGCATTACTTAAAATATTCTTCTGGGTGTTTTTAAACTCTAACATTTTAGCTTTATAACTAGCTTCGTCAAGTACAAAAATTTCTGCACTTTTTTTGGCAAGCTCCATTTCTGCTTTTCTTTTGGCTACAAAATAGTTGTTTATTTTAGAGCCATTACCCGAAATTGCAATAGTATTATCAAAATTTGTAGCATCGTAAGTTATATTTAAATTAAAGCCTGGAGCTAAATTTAAAAACACTGGATTTTTACCGTCATACAATACATAAGATTTTATGTCTGTGCTTAAAGTATCAGTAAAAGTACCATCTGCAGCAACTTTTATAGGCGCTGAAAAAGTACGATCTTCGCTGTTAATGGTAAGTTCTCCGGGTTGCTTGTTTGTTATTTTTCCAGAAATAATCGCATGATTTTCGGTTGCAGTTTTTATTTCTTTTTTGCAATTAAATACGCTAATTGCAAGCGCTATTAAAAGTAGTTTTTTCATTGTTATAGGTTTTCAGGATTCAAAAATAGAAAATACCTGAGTTTTGTATGTTAAATTGATTTTTAATTAACATTTATTATAAATGTAGGGTTATAGTTTATGCGTTAGCTTTTCATAGTCTACAATTTCTGGAATAATATTTAAGGCAAACAGTTCTTTTTGAACATTCATAACGGTTTCTTTTTCTATTAGTGTTTGCGACCATTCCGTAAGTCCTAACCATTCTTGCACATCTTCTAATTTTTGTTCGTAACGATTTGCAATGGTTTTATCAATATTAGGAATGTCTTTAAAATCTGAAGTAGTTTGATTAATAATGTCTAAAATGGTTTTTAACTCTTCACTATTATTCTCAATAAATTCATTTCTAACAGCTATAACAAAACATGGCCAAGGAGATGGGCAGTTGTCTATACGTCTAAACACACCATTATCTACTATGGGCTTTGTTGTGAATTTTTCCCATAAAAAATAATCAGCTTGTCCATCGGTTAATCCTTCAACTGCGCCATCAAGGTTTTTTATAACTTCAAAATCTAAATCTTGGTCCAAATCCCAATTATGATTTTCGGCATTTATGTAAGCCATTAAATGAGATCCAGAACCATATCTGCTAATAGCAGCCTTAGTACCTTTTAAATCTTCTACGTTTGTGTAGTCTGAATTGTGAGCCACATGCACACCCCAAATTAGTGGAGTCTCCACGTAAGTCTGCACAATTTTACTAGGGTTGCCATCTATAATATCTTTTATAATACCTTCGGTTAAAATAACAGCAATATCAATATCGCCATCTCTAAGGGCTTTACACATGGCACCTGTTCCGCCGTAATAATCGTGCCAACGTAGGTTTATGTTTTTGTCTTTGTATTCGCCATTTTTAAGCGTTAAGTACCAAGCTAAATTAAAATGCTCTGGCACACCGCCAATATTAACTTTCTTCATTAATCAATCGGTTTTATCTGTAATTTTGTTTAGTGCGTAAGTAATTAAGTTTGTAATTACGGTATTAGAATCTTTGCTAAATGTACCTATTGCTCTGTTTGCTATAATGGCATTTAGTGAAATGGCTTTATGACCTAAGAGACTTGAAAGTCCATAAATTGCAGAGGTTTCCATTTCTAGATTGGTAATTCTAATGCCATTATGATTAAAAGCGTCCATTTTGCCGTTTAGATTATCATCCTGAATGGCCAAACGTAATACGCGTCCTTGTGGTCCGTAAAACCCACCAGCGGTTGCTGTTAATCCTTTATGTATATGGTTGGCTTGAAACAGCTTTTCTAAATCTGCGCTCCCTTTAATTATAATAGGGCTTGCTTTGTCTTGGTGCCAATTGGTCTGTTTGGTAAAGGCGGCTTCAAGATCTGGAGTTCTAATTGTATCTGTTTTATAAGCTTGTAACATGCCATTTAAATCTAGGGCATGTGTGCTTATTAAAAACGAATCGACATCAATGTCTTTTTGTAAAGATCCAGAAGTACCTATTCTTATGATATTTAAGCTTGTAAGGGTGTCTTTTATTTTTCTTGTTTTAAAATCTATGTTGACAAGGGCGTCTAATTCATTTAAAACAATATCTATATTATCGGGACCTATTCCCGTAGACATTACGGTAATACGTTTGCCTTTATAGTAACCAGTTTGTGTTTTAAATTCGCGTTTTTGAGTTTCAAATTCTATAGAATCAAAATGCGATGTTACTTTACTAACTCGATCTTGGTCTCCTACAAAAATTATGGTCTCTGCAATGTGTTCTGGTTTTAAATTTAAATGATAAATACTACCATCTGGATTTAAAATAAGTTCTGATTCTTTAATCGACATTAGTAATTGTTTTAACTAGTTTATTTAGTTTTTTACTGAATTGATATTCGTATTTATTTACGCCGCCAAAACACATATTACTATCAATTTTATATGAAGAATTATATTGGCCAATAAGCGTTTCATGACCTGTTCTATTTAAAACTAAAGCATCGTTTTCTTCGGTGTAAAAAACACTTAATTTATCTATTAAACGTTTAAGTTGCATATCGCCAAAGCCGTAGTACCCTTGGTAGTTTAAAGCATAACCTAAAAGATGGTGTTTTGATTTTATGGTGTTATCTCTCACAATTTCTAGAATGTTTCGTTCTAGGGTGTTTAAACCATCAACAGAATCTGGAAAACGTTTTAAATGTGCTTTTAAGCAATTTGTTAAATATTTAAACGATGAATTTTTAACAATAAAAGGCTTTAATAAATTATGATCTTTTCCGCAGTAAATACCCCAAACTGTGGTTGCTATATCAATGTCACTTTTGTTTAAAGCTATTTTATTTTTATAATGATCTAGAAGTTGTTCGGTATTAAGTTCGGTTAACGCTTTTAAAGTTTTACTTCCTGGAACACGCCCGCTACAAACCAAATAAATAGGAAGATCTATTTTTTTATACTGCAGTAAACTAATTACAGCAATCATGTTTATATGGCAAAATAAGTCATATTCAAACCACAGTACAATTTCAGAATAGCGTTCTGTATTAGCAAGTTGCTCGTTTAGAACGAAATCAACCTGTTCTAGGTCCAATTCAACATTATAAAAATCGTTAAAAAACTGGCGTCTTAGTTCAATATGCTCTTGACTGTGGATGGCTTCCTTAGTTGGACCTTCACATAGCATTTCTTGCCAAACCAATTTTTCGCCTACAATTTCGAGTTCATTTAAATATTTATTAAGATGATCTCCGTTTGTAATATGCAGTGGATATTTGTTCATGTTTTAGCCGCCTACACGTTTTACATTAAAACCTTTATCCTTTAGCATTTGCATTATTTTATCGCGATAATCCCCTTGAATAATAATTTTATCATCTTTAAAACTGCCACCTACACTAAGTTTTGTTTTAATTTCTTTTGCCAATATTTTAAAATCTTCGGTTGCTCCTGTATAACCTTCAAGTATGGTTATTGGTTTGCCTTTGCGCTTTTCGTACTTGCAAAGTATCGGGTCGTCTTGCATCCAAATGTTTTCAGAATCATTGGTTTCAGAAGGTGTTTCCTCTTCAACATGCTCTGGAAATAAATTTTTAAGTTGATCTTGTAAATCCATGTTAGCCCCTCTTAATCTCCCCAAAAGGGAGAAACTCAAATGGGGTATTTGATGTTTTAATTGTTAACTAATTATTAATTTTTATTTTCTTCACTAGTTATTCCATCCCCTTTGGGAAGGCTAGGTAGAGCTTTCATTTTATTTCTTTAGTCCTAATTCTATTAAGCGTTCGTTTAAAAATTCGCCAGCGGTAATATCATCAAATTGTTTTGGGTTGTTTTCATCAATACAGCCTTCTAAAACATCTAATTTCATTTCGCTAATCGGGTGCATAAAAAATGGAATAGAATAGCGTGAAGTACCCCAAAGTTCTTTAGGCGGGTTAATTACACGATGTATAGTCGATTTTAACTTATTATTGGTGTGTCTAGATAGCATGTCGCCAACATTAATCATTAACTCGTCTGGTTCGGCAATAGCATCTACCCATTCGCCATTGTGGTTTTGTACTTGTAAGCCACGACCTTGAGCGCCCATTAAAAGGGTTATTAAATTAATATCGCCATGGGCGGCAGCTCTAACAGCTTCTTTAGGTTCTTCTGTTATAGGTGGGTAGTGTATGGGTCTTAAAATAGAGTTGCCATTATGGATATAATTATCAAAATAGGTTTCTTCTAAATCCAAATGCAATGCTAAAGCACGTAATACATACTTTGCTGTTTTTTCTAGCATTTGGTACGCTTCTTTGCCAATTTTGTTAAAGTCAGCAAGTTCATTAACCGTAACATTTTCTGGGTATTCTGCTTTTAATGCATCATTGTCATCAACGTATTGTCCAAAATGCCAAAATTCCTTTAAATCACCTTCTTTTTTACCTTTTGCACTTTCTTTACCAAAGGAAACATAACCACGCTGGCCACCAATACCTGGTATTTCGTATTTCTGTTTAGTTTCGGTTGGTAAACTAAAAAAGCTTTTAATTTCTTTATATAGATTATCAACTAAAGCTTCATCTAAAAAATGACCTTTAAGTGCTACAAAACCAATATCTTCATAAGCCTTACCTATGGCTTCAACAAACTTTTGTTTTCTAGCAGGATCATCAGATAGAAAGTCCTTTAAATTAACACTTGGTATGATATTCATTGCTGTTATTTTATGGTGTGAATACAACAAATGTACAAAAACATTCAAAGTTAATTGTACTGTGTAATAGGCATTTTTTGTTAATAATGCATTCTATTTATGTTATATTTGATAGTGAAATAAGGATTTTATTATGAAACCAACAAATTCTTCAGTAAACTTTAACTATTCTATAAATAATTTAGACGAAACGCTATTATTGTCCTTATACAGGAATATGCTGAAACCAAGACTAATAGAAGAGAAGATGCTTGTTTTGTTGCGTCAAGGAAAAATTAGTAAATGGTTTTCGGGTATTGGACAAGAAGCTATTTCGGTTGGCGTTACTATGGCTATGCATAGTGATGAATATATTTTACCTATGCATAGAAATTTAGGTGTTTTTACCACCAGAAAAATCCCGTTATACAGATTATTTGCACAATGGCAAGGGAAAGCTTCGGGCTTTACTAAGGGCAGAGATAGATCATTTCATTTTGGTACGCAGCAATATAAAATTGTTGGAATGATTTCACATTTAGGTCCTCAATTGGGAGTTGCCGATGGTATTGCTTTAGCTTCAAAATTAAAAAACAAAAATCAGGTTACAGCTGTTTTTACCGGTGAAGGTGGTACAAGTGAAGGTGATTTTCATGAAGCTTTAAACGTGGCATCTGTTTGGCAATTACCTGTTTTATTCTGTATAGAAAACAATGGTTATGGTTTATCTACGCCAACACATGAGCAATATAATTGTAGGGATCTGGCAGATAGAGGCTTAGGCTATGGTATAGAATCGCATATTATAGATGGTAATAATATTATTGAAGTTTATACCAAGGTAAATGCTCTTGCCGAAGATATAAGAAGAAACCCTAGACCTATTTTGGTAGAATTTAAAACTTTTAGAATACGCGGACATGAAGAAGCCAGTGGCACTAAATACGTACCGGAGGAACTTATTACGTCGTGGACAACTAAAGATCCGCTTTTAAATTTTGAAGCGTTTTTAAAAGCAGAAACTATTTTAACAGAAGAACTTGAAGCAGATTTTAAAGCTGAAATTAACAAAGAAATTAATGAGCATTTAAAGGTCGCTAATGAAGAAGAAGATATAAAACCTAATGAAAGTGAAGAGTTAAGTGGTGTTTTTCAATTATTTAAAAATGAAGGTGTTAATAGTAAATCGAAACCTGAAGAGATTCGGTTTATTGATGCCATTTCAAGTAGTTTAAAGGAAAGCATGATACAGCATGAAGACCTAGTGATTATGGGGCAGGATATTGCAGAATATGGAGGGGCTTTTAAAATTACCGAAGGATTTATAGATCAATTTGGAAAGGAGCGCGTGCGCAATACACCTATTTGCGAATCGGCTATAATTGAAACTGCTATGGGCTTATCTATTGCCGGAATTAAGAGTGTGGTAGAAATGCAGTTTGCCGATTTTGCAAGCTCTGGCTTTAACCCTGTTGTTAATTATTTGGCGAATTCGTATTACAGATGGAAACAAAATGCCGATGTAGTAATTAGAATGCCTTGTGGTGGAGGTGTGGCTGCAGGACCGTTTCACTCGCAAACCAATGAGGCTTGGTTTACCAAAACGCCAGGTTTAAAAGTGGTTTATCCAGCATTTCCTTATGATGCTAAAGGCTTATTAAATCAAGCTATTAACGACCCAAATCCTGTATTGTTTTTTGAGCATAAAGCGTTATATCGTAGTATTCGTCAAGAGGTACCTACGGATTATTATACTTTGCCTTTTGGTAAGGCTTCGGTTATAAAAGCTGGAAACGATGTTACTATAGTGTCCTACGGAGCTGCAGTGCATTGGGTATTAGAAACTTTAGATAACAACCCCGATATTTCGGCAGATGTTATAGATTTAAGAACCCTTCACCCCTTAGATTTAGAGTGTATTTATGCATCGGTTAAAAAAACTGGAAAAGCTATTATTTTGCAAGAAGACTCACTTTTTGGTGGTATTGCGAGTGATATTTCGGCCAATATTATGGAGCAATGTTTTAAATATTTAGATGCGCCCGTAATGCGGGTTGCTAGCTTAGAAACTCCAATTCCTTTTGCCGCTCAGTTAGAGCAGCAATATTTGCCTAAAAACAGGTTTGAAACGGCTTTAAAAACGTTATTAGCGTATTAAGTATTACCTTTAGGATGAATAAAACTATAATTTTAAAAACCTTTATTTGTATTTGTGTTTTTATAGTTTTAAGCTGTGGCAAGTCTAAACCAACCATTGAAGACAACTATGTTTGGAAGCCTTTACAAGTTACAGCTACCGCTTATAACTCTTTGGCTTACCAAACCAATTCGAATCCGCATATAACGGCGTTTGGAGATAGCTTAAAACCAGGGCTAAAGTATATTGCGGTTTCTAGAGATTTACTAAAACTAGGATTAAAGCAGGATACTCCAGTAAAAATTGAAGGACTTAAAGGTGTATATTGGGTTAAGGATAAAATGCACTCTAAATGGAGAAATAGAATTGATGTTTATATGGGCGAAGATGTTAAAGCCGCTAAAACCTGGGGAAGAAAAAAAGTGAAAATTGAATATGGTATTCTTAAGCTTTAAAGCATAAAAAATTGAGTTATTAAGTTTGCCGCCAAAATAACTCAATCTTAAAAATTGTAATTTATTTCGTTTCAGCTTCCGAAATAATAAAAGGATAAGCCTTTTTCACTTGGTTTTCTTCAGCTGTTGTTAAATTTACAGCAGGTTTTCCTAACACATTTAAGCTGTATCCTTGTCTTAGTTCATAATAGGCTTTTGTTAATTCATTTTGCACAGCAACAAAGGTTTTGTAAGTTGTTTGCTTGCTGTTTTGTAAGGATATAACGGCTTTGTTAGGGTTATCTGAAGCAGTCGATGCTTTATTACCATGGCAATAATTACAACTCGCATCACCATTATTATCCGCAAAGTTTTTAACAATCTCTTTAATTTCAGATAAGGTTACGAGTTCATCTTCAATTAGAATATCATCAGTACTATTAATGGCAATTCTTAAAATATTTCGTTCGGCAATAATACCACCACAATCGTTGGTAGGACAGTCTTTTGGAAGGACTCGGTTTATACCTTCATCGGAAGATATCGTAGCGGTTACTAGAAAAAAGATGAGTAATAAAAATGCAATATCTGCCATAGATCCCGCATTTACTTCTGGTACTAATTTTGAGTGTCTCATAAAATAGATTTTAAAATGTTAATATTTCCTAGAAGTCACAAAAACAGTATCGAAATAATACGGTATTTATATTAAAATGAAGTAAAACATTGAAAATAGATATGGGTTTTTGTTAAATTTTGATTGGTTTAGGTATGGTATTTGTTAAACCATTACTAAATATTGGGATTAAACGGGGTGATTTTCTAAGAAAGAAATATCTTTGATAAATTAATAGCCCTCAATCCATAAACTATAAATTGATAATAGATTGATGAAACCTTATGCTTTTTTACTTATTTTAATATGCTTTTCGCTGTCTATTGAAGCGCAAATAGATAGTAAAAATAAATCTTTTTCTATACCTGCCGTAGAAAGTAAAAAAGATACAGCAGATATAGCACCATTAACACCTTCAAAACCTATTGAAAGCGCTAACTCAATTGGTTTAAACAGACCTAAAGTAGCACCAAATCTAGAAATGCCTAAAAAAGATTTTTCTATGTTTCCGGAAGAAGAGTTTGGGAATCCGGGAGAATTATATAGTAAAAGGTTAGGGCAGGTAGAAAAAGAGTTGTTGCCTGAAGGTCATGGTGAAAACGCCGGATTAAAAGAAGATGCGTATTGGGGCGATTATAGAACAAAATCTAAATTTATATATATCAAATACAGGGATTATAGCGCTATTGATGGCGATGTACTAAGAGTTTTAGTGGATGATGACGTGATAAAATCGGGTGCATATTTAACCGAAGGGTTTGGCGGCTTTAAGTTAAAGCTAAAAGACGGCCTTAATAAAATTGATTTTTATGCTGTTAACGAAGGTTCGTCGGGACCTAATACCGCAGAATATAGAATTTTAGATGAATGGAATAAGGTAATCTCTGGAAAGGTATGGGCGCTTTCCAAAGGGGTAAAAGTGACTATTATTATTATTAAAGAGTAGTTGTTTTTTTATGCTATTATGCTTTCAATCAACTTCAATTCTTCATCTGAAAATTTCAATAAATCTAAACCTTTTACATTTTCTTTCAATTGATTTGAAGAACTAGCACCCACTAATACCGATGCTACCTGCGGTTGTCTTAATATCCAAGCAATAGCCATTTGAGATAGTTTTTGTCCGCGTTCTTTTGCAATAGCATCCAACTTTCTAATCTTATCTAAATTATCTGTAACCGATTCTTTATTTAAATACGTTAATTCTTTGGCAGCACGAGACCCTTCCGGGACACCGTTTAAATATTTATCGGTAAGCATACCTTGCGCTAAAGGAGAAAAGGCAATACAGCCCACACCGTTGTTTTCTAAAGTATCAAGAAGACTATCTTCAACCCAGCGATCGAACATTGAGTATCTAGCTTGGTGCAGAATAAAGGGCACTTTTGAATCCTTTAAAAGTTCTGCGGCCTTTTGAGTATCTTCTGGATTATAATTAGAAATACCAACATATAAGGCTTTGCCTTGGCGCACAATATCTGCCAATGCCCCCATGGTTTCTTCTAAAGGCGTGTCTGGATCTGGTCTATGATGATAAAAAATATCGACATAATCTAAGCCCATACGTTTTAAACTTTGATCTAAGCTTGATATTAAATATTTTCGAGACCCAAAATCGCCATAAGGCCCTGGCCACATATCGTAACCTGCCTTGGTCGCAATAAATAATTCGTCGCGGTACGATTTAAAATCCTTTTTAAAAATGGTGCCAAAATTCTCTTCGGCAGATCCGTAAGGTGGTCCATAATTATTGGCTAAATCGAAATGGGTAATTCCTAAATCGAACGCCGTTCTTAAAATTTCTCGGCCATTTTGTATAGGATCAATAAACCCAAAATTATGCCATAAGCCAATAGAAATAGCGGGCAGCAAAACGCCGCTTTTTCCCGATCGTTTGTAGGTCATGTTTTCATACCTGTTTTCGGTAGCTAAATATTCTTTTACTCCAGATTTATCGTTTGCTTTCATAATGGTCTATTAAGAAAATCAAAAGTATCAAAACCTTTTAAAAATATAAGATAAATATTAAATTTAACATTTTACAAGATTATTAAATGTGAGGATTTTTTAGTTAAAAATATTGTATTTCAGAGGGTTAGAGGTTATTTATAATCTTATAATTTGGTCTGATTTTAAAGCTGTTGATATTAGTTTAATAATTTCACAGCAAAAATGCTTGATAACCCCTTTAAAGATGTTATTTTTGCACGTTTCAAAATTTAAAATATGTCGGTTACAAAAGCAGAATTAGAATTAGAAGAAAGAGCAGAAGGTAAAAGTTTATACAGTTATCAGAAAGGTGCGATAGATAAGATTTTTACTGCTTTTGAGGAATCTCCAGAGGATTATCACTTGCTTTACCAATTGCCAACAGGTGGAGGTAAAACGGTTATATTTTCTGAAATAGTTAGACAATATTTAAAGCACCACAAAAAGAAAGTGTTAGTACTTACACACCGAATTGAGTTGTGTAAGCAGACTTCTAATATGCTTACCGAGTTTGGTGTGCATAATAAAGTGGTAGATAGTAAGGCCGATTTAAGTGATCAAGCAGATTTTAGCTGTTTTGTTGCTATGGTTGAAACCTTAAATAATAGATTAAATGACGACAAACTAGATATTTCCGATATAGGTCTAGTAATTATTGATGAGGCACATTATAACTCATTTACAAAACTATTTAAGTTTTTTAGTAAATCGTTTATTTTAGGCGTTACTGCAACACCTTTAAGTTCTAGTATTGAATTACCAATGACCGATAATTACGATGAACTTATTGTTGGAGAAAGTATTGAATCGCTTATCGAGAATGGCTTTTTAGCACGAGCTGAAATGTTTACCTATAATGTTGGATTAACATCTTTAGTGGTAGGAGCGAATGGTGATTATACAGTTAAATCTTCTGAGGATTTATATACGGATAACGACATGTTATCCAAGTTATTACAAGCTTATGAGGAGCGTGCTAAAGGAAAGAAAACGCTTATCTTTAATAATGGTATTACAACATCTTTACATGTTTACGACACGTTTAGAAGGGCGGGATACCCAGTAGCGCATTTGGATAATACGAATACTAAAAAGGAGCGTTCCATGATATTAAAATGGTTTAAAAATACTCCAGGTGCCGTTTTAACTTCAGTTAGTATTTTAACTACCGGTTTTGATGAGCCAACAGTAGAAAGTATTATTTTAAATAGAGCAACAAAATCTTTAACACTTTACTACCAAATGATTGGTCGTGGATCTCGTATTTTAAAGGATAAGAAGACCTTTTCTGTTATCGATTTAGGTAACAACTTCCACCGTTTTGGTCCTTGGGGCGATGGTTTAGATTGGCAACGTATTTTTAAATCGCCAACCTATTATTTAGATTCTATTTTAACGGATGACGAGTTAGAAAGCAATTTTAGATATGAAATGCCAGATGCTTTACGTGCAGAGTTTGCTAAATCTGAAGACGTACATTTCGATATCCAGAAAACGTATGTAGATTCTATTAGAAACGGAGAGTCATCAAAAGTTGTTTTAGAGCGATCCATAGAACAACATGCTAAAATTTGTATTGAAAACAGCGAAGATGTTTACGATGCTTTGGCGCTTGCGAAACAACTTGGTGATGATATCGATTTTAGAATTCAACGCTATACAAAGTGTATTAGTAAAAGTACATATAACTTTGTAGATTGGTTAAAAGGAGATTATCGTAAGAAATTAAATTCCTATTTGCGTTCAAATTTCGATGAAGTTTTCGAGCAAATTCACGGGTTTCCACCTGAAGATTAAAACTTTAGTTTTTATAGGAATATTTCTATTAACATACCTGAAATTTCTTCTATCTTCGTAGTCCGTTTAAATATGCATTTATTCAGGATAAAATGTTGGCTTAAAACTTAAAAATTGTTAAGTAATATATTAAATATAGGCATCAATTCTACCTTAAATCCAGATTGGATTAAAAGGGTTAGGATAGTAAATATGATGTCCTTAATAACGTTTTCAATCTCTATATCTTTTATAATATATGGAGTTCTTTTCAGCTGGCCAAATTTAATAATTTTAGTTGTAGTTATACCATTTATAACATCGAGCACAACTTTAATTTTAAATTTTAAAAGACTATTTAAAATTGCTATAATAAACTATATAGCTTCTAACTTTATAATGGTTTTTACTACTGCAATACTGCTGGGTTCAAAATTACATTATCAATATTTTTTAGTATCATTAATTGGCTTACCTCTTATTTTTATAAAAGGAGATAATAAAAACTTAAGAACTATTTTATCCTTGCTACCCATTGTGTTATGGATTTATTTAGAGTTTCATTTTACTAAGTTCGAACCTGTTTTTTATTTACCGGAACATTACAATTATTTAATTAGAGTAATAAATGATTTTTTAATGTTTGTTGTTGTCTTTTGTATGTTTTATGTGTTTACAAAAGAGAGTAATACACATTTAAAAGAGTTGGAAGATAAAACCTTAAAACTAACAGAATCTAATGCTAAGTTAGAACAGTTTTCTTATATCGTTTCTCATGATTTAAAAGCGCCATTAACTAATATAGATTCCTTAATTTCAATTATTGAAGATGATTATTTTAAAGATTTTAATGAAGATGGACGCCATATATTCTCTATGATTAAAGAAAGTTCTATTAGGATGAACGCACTTGTTACTTCTATTTTAGAATACTCTAGAGCTGGAGAAGGAAACATTCGTGTTACCACTTTTAACACTGCAGATATTTTTAAAGACATTCCGTTATTAATCAATATTCCGGAAAACATCCAGTTTAAGTATCCTAGCGTTACACATACTATAACAGGTTCTTACAGTCAGTTGGAGCAAGTTTTAATTAACTTGGTTAATAACGCTGTTAAGTATCATGATAAGGATCAAGGTACAATAAAAATTACGGTAGCTTCTTTAAATGCTGATTTTTTAAAGTTTGGAGTTATAGATGATGGTCCGGGAATAAAACCTGAATTTCATGATGTTATTTTCGAAATGTTTGGGACTGCTAATGAAGAGAGCAGATTAGATAGTTCTGGTTTAGGTTTATCGATTGTAAAAAAAATAGTGAGCTTAAACCATGGCGAAATAGGTATAGAAAGTACTTACGGGTCGGGTAGTTGTTTTTGGTTTACATGGCCTTTAAAAGTAATAGGTAAATAGTTTAAAG
Source organism: Algibacter amylolyticus (assembly GCF_014202225.1). Taxonomy (GTDB): domain Bacteria; phylum Bacteroidota; class Bacteroidia; order Flavobacteriales; family Flavobacteriaceae; genus Algibacter_B; species Algibacter_B amylolyticus. Next base: position 385,015 of record NZ_JACHGE010000003.1, on the reverse strand, counting down.
CATTTACTGATCTGCTAGTTTTAGTACTTATATATTTTCTAGCTCATTTTATTTTAGAAAATATCCAGAATCGGCAGGTTTAAGGCTAAACGTAGTGACTTGTTTTTTATGCGTTACAACGGGTAATATTGCACATGGGTGCTTTTTTATATAATTTTAAAATCAATTAACGGAAAAGGATTTACAGGGGTAAAACTTATGGGTGTTTTTTCGGTAGTTTATCATATTAAATTGTTTATCCCTCATAAAGAATTTTTAATGCTGTTAAGATTTCCCCTTTTAGTACTGCTCTTTATTCCCTTTTTTTCATTTTCTCAAGATAACTCGCCTTATATCGAGGTTACCGATAGCCAAGGTGGAGATGCTGTTTTTGTAGATTGCGATTATCCTGTAAATGCCGATAGGTGTTTCGAGTTAGAAGCCAATTACACCGTAATTAGCGAAACTACATCTTATGAGGTAAACGCTATTCCTTTTACTAATTTAACAGGCTTAACAAACGAAACTTTAGTTAGTATTTCTGGCGATGATAAATGGAGTGCCGTTTTATCCATGCCTTTCGATTTTTGTTTTTACACCGAGGGCTATAACCAACTGTTAATAGGAGACAATGGAATAATTAGCTTTAATACTGCTTTAGCACTTGCCGATAGTCCATTTTTTGCTGGTAGTATACCAAATGCTTCTATGCCAACAAACGCTATTTTTGGTGCTTACCACGATTTAACTAACGATAATAATGTATTTGGTTGTACAGATGATCCGGGAACACCAGAAAATGAATGTGGAGAGATAAAAACGTACACAATAGGTACGGCGCCTTCAAGAGCATTTGTTATTAGTTACGAAAATTTAAATCATTTTAATTGCGAAGTTAGTCGATCGACTTCACAAATTGTTTTATACGAGGGTTCAAATATTATAGAAGTTTACATAACAGAAAAGCCATTAAACTGCGAAACTAGTGCCTCGGCTGATTATCGAAAAAACGCACTTATTGGTATTCAGAATATAGATGGAACTGTAGCTACAACTCCTGTAGATAGGAACACCAGTGTTTGGAGCACCACTAACGAAGCTTGGAGGTTCTCGCCCAATGGTACGCCAGTAACAAATGTACAGTGGCGAAACGCAAGTAATGTGCTTATTGGAACAGGCGATCAAATTACTATTTGTCCAGAAGAAACAACAACGTATACAGCTACCGTTACATACGATATGTGTATTGGTCCAGATATTGTTTTACAAGACACGATTGATGTTGAAATTGACCTTTTGTTTCCTATTGCTATTGATAATAATACTGTAGTTTGCGATGTAGATGTTATAGGTACCGAAATTATTGATTTAACAAGTTACGATGCTTTAATGGTAGGCACGCAAACCGGATTAGTATTAAGTTATTATAATAATTTAGCCGATGCTCGATTAGAAAATAATCCGATATTAAATCCTAATGCCTATGCACTTACAAATCCGGATGAAACTATATATGTAAGACTTCAACGTGGTGTGGGCTGTTTTGATGTTGGGACTTTAAGTATAAGTTTAGAAGAATTAGGAACTAGCCAATTATCTAGAATAGCCCTTTGCGATGTAGCTAATGATAATTCTGAGTTTATAAACCTTGCAAATTACACGAGCCAGATAATAGGAGGGCAAACGGGAGTTAATATCTCCTATCATGCTACTCGCGATAATGCGGATAGTAATGCATTTCCAATTACAAGCTTAACAGCGGCCAATGGCGATTCTGTTTTTGTTAGATTCACTTTGCAACCAGATGCTACCTGTCCTAACCTAGAAGAAATTCCTATTGTTCTTTTTCCAGTTCCTGTTGTAGAACCTATTCCAGTTACATTATGTTCTAACATAGCTATCTATGATTTAACCCAACATGAAAGCGATGTGCAAGCTAACAACACCGAAGTCATTAACTTCAGTTATCATTTATATGAATCGTGGGCCGATAGAAACCTGTATCCTTTCGATCCCGCGCATCCATCAAACCCAATAGATCCTGCAACCTATGTTTTAAATAGTGTAAGCAGTATTTGGGTGCGAACATACACAAGTGCAGGCTGTGTGGAGGTTTATCCAATAAACTTCACCTATATAGAAGGGGTTACCGTGCAGAATGATACACAGGTAAGTTCGGGTACTATTTTCGATTTAACCAATTCTGTAAATGATATGGTTGCCGATTTAACAGGGATAACTTATCAATTTTACGATACACTTGCAGGTGCCCAAACTCAAGATCCAAGTAGTTTAGTTTCAGACCCAGCTAATTTTGCGGTAACAAATCCAGAAACTGAAGTTTTTGTAGTATTTACTAATACGGCTTCGGGTTGTATTACAATAGGCGATATCCTTTTAGAGTTTGTTGGTTTTGTTGGTTCCGGAAATGGTGATTTTCAAGTTTGTGATAGCGCTAACGATTCGGAAGAACTGGTTACCTTAAGTGATTTTGATGATGATTTAATAGCCGGTTATGATGATGCACAATACATGGAAGTTACTTATCATGTTTTAGAATCTGATGCTAATAGTGCTACTGTTATTAATCCTATAACGCAAATTAATATTACAACAGCAACCGTAATTTATGCAAGAATTGCTTTGGTTTTTGAAGGTGATGAAGAAGATTATACCGTAGTAGAAGTGACATTAGATTTTCAATCTACCATACTTTTAAACGCGGTTACAGATACTATTTGCGATGAATTTTACAACAATAGAGAAGTCCATGATTTAACCCAATACGAGACCGATATTACTACAGAGCCTGGTGCAACATTTGCTTATGAGTATACCTATGGTTCAGCCATAAATAATCCAACTACGTTTACCGTTGTAGGACCAACACGCATAATTAATGTTTTTGTAACAACGCCAGATGGTTGTACCACAGAAACGACAATTACTCTATCATTTCATCCAAGAGTAGCCACCAGTAATGCTACTCTTCAAGCCTGCGATACGGATAATAATAGTAAAGAGCTATTCGATTTAAACGATGCTTTACCCGATATTACACCCGATTATTTAAACTATACGGCTACCTATTATCCAACATTAGCTGAAGCACAACAAGGCGACACTGCCAACGAAATTGCAAATCCAACATCACATCCGGTATCTACCAACACAACAGTTTATGTTCGGTTGTACGACACTGCAACTACCTGTTATACAACATCTCGAATTCGTTTATCTATTGTGCCTGTTCCCGAAATAAGAAATGATGAAATAACGTATTGCGATTTTGAAAATAACGGTATCGAAACCAACGTGAGTTTATCGCAATTTAATTCTCAAATTTTAGGGTCTCAACCCGGAGTTACTATTACGTATTATAATTCTTTAAGTAATGCCAATGCTTTAAGTGATCCTATTACAGAATCTACAATAACAGATACAACAGAGCTTTTTGTAAATCTAGCAGCACCAGATGATTGTAATACCGTAGGAGCCATTAACTTTACTTTGCAATCGGCTCCCGTGGTTTCAGATATTAGCGTTACCGTGTGCGATAATTTTACCAATGGGGAAGAACGCTATAACTTAACCTTAAGTAATAGTGATATTGTAGCAGACCCTGAAAATCATACGTTCAGATATTTTAGGTCTGAAAGTAATGCGATAAATAATTCGGGAGCCATATCATCTAACTACTTAATTACATCGGTACCACAAAGTGTTTTTGTTCGCGTTACTAATAGGTTTACTAGTTGTTTCTCAATAGCTGAAATGGCATTGGATTTTACATTTCCTGTAGCGGTTCAAGATACCGAGTTAACAGCTTGTGATGATGATTATAACCTATCTGAAGAATTCGATTTAACCACCGCAATTCCAGATATGTTGGCAGATACCACAGGACTAACCATAAGTTATTATTCTGATGAAGTTGGTGCAGAAACAGAAAATGCTAGTTTCCTGATTTTAACACCCGAAAATCACAACACAGCATCGGAGTCTGATAACATATTTGTTAGATTTGATGATTTAGCTACAGGCTGTTTTTCCATTGGTAAAGTGGTACTAAAAGCTTTAGCTACGCCTAAACTAGTTGAAAGTTCTTATGAAATTTGCGACACCGATTTTGATGGGTTTTACACACTAGATTTAACAGTTTTAAATCCTTTAATTATTCAAGATCAAACCAATTTAGAGTTTACATACTACACTAGTATGGCGGTTGCCGAAGCGGAAGATGATGGGATTACTAATATTTCTAATTATGCTATTCCTAGTAATAATCATATCATTTACATTCACGTAAAAAATCAGTTTGGTTGTAAATCTATAACCACGGTAACTATAAGTATTAAAACGTCTGTTTCTGTTGAAGTTGTTACCGAAATCATGGAAGTATGTGATAATGATTTAAATAATTATGCGTTTTTCGATTTAACAGATTTTACGACCTTGTTTACTACGGAAACTGGAACGACGTTTAGATATTATAACAATCAAACCGATGCTAATTTAGAGCAAAACGAAATATTAAATCCTACGGTTCACGAAAATATTAATCCAAATGCTCAAACAGTTTATGTTCGAGTTTCAGCACCAGATAAATGCGATAATATTACATCCTTCGGAATAAAAACCATTCACATTGCACCACCAACACTTAAAGAAGCTACTTTTTGTGCCGGAACATCTGTTGTTTTAGATATTGGTGCAGATTATGACGATTACCTATGGAGCACTTCAGAAACCACTCAAAGTATAGAGGTAGATACGGCTGGAACCTACAGTATAACTCTGGTAGATAGTAACGGTTGTACCGACACCTTTAATGTTGAGGTTAAAGAATTGCCTTTGCCAGAAGTTGTACCAACAACTATTGCAGAATGCGATTATTACAACGCTGCCGATGGCATTATGCAGTTTAATTTACACGATTACGATGCCGATTTAACCAATAGCAACAACAACGTAACCACGCATTTTTACTTGTCGCAGGACGATTTGGATGACGATGTAAGAGAACAAACATCGCCATTTACAAACACTACAAATCCGCAAGTGGTTTATGTAAAAGTTGTAGATAACGATACGGGATGTTTTGACTCTACAACATTAACCCTTAATAGTAGTTTTGAAGTTGTTACCAATAATACCTACGAAATTTGCGACACAGATTTTGATGGTGATTATAGCTTCAACTTAACAGAATTAAATTCTTTGGTAGTTACTAACGTTATAGGTTTATCTTTCGAATATTATACCTCTTTAACCAATGCAGAAACCCAAACAGACGCTATTTCTGGAAACTATACCATTCCAAATAACAACCATAATGTGTTTGTTAGAGTAGAAAATAGCTTAGAATGTGCCTACATAGCTTCAGTTGAAGTCAGCCATAGAGAAGATGCTCAAGTAAATGTGGTTACCGATGTTCTTGAAGTTTGTGATGATGATTTAGACACCTACACCATTTTCGACTTAACAAGTTTTGAAGCTTTAGTATCTACCGAAGCTAATGCAGTGTATCGCTATTACAACTCCAGAAGTGATGCTAATCTAGAACAGAACGAGATTTCAAATCCAACGGCGCATCAAAACACAACTCCAGATGCTCAAACAGTTTATGTTCGAGTTTCAGCACCAGATAAATGTGATAATATTACATCCTTCGGAATAAAAACCATTAATATTACACCACCAACACTTACAGAAGCAACTTTTTGTGCCGGAACTTCTGTCGTTTTAGATATTGGATCAGATTACGATGATTACCTATGGAGCACTTCAGAAACCACTCAAAGTATAGAAGTAGATACGGCGGGAACTTACAGTGTAACGCTTATAGATAGTAAGGGTTGTACCGACACGTTTAATGTTGAGGTTAAAGAATTGCCTTTACCAGAAGTTGTACCAACAATAATTACAGAATGCGATTATTACAACGCTGCCGATGGAATTATGCAGTTTAATTTACACGATTACGATGACGATTTAACCAATAGCAACAACAACGTAACCACGCATTTTTACTTATCGCAAGATGATTTGGACAACGATGTAAGAGAACAAACATCGCCATTTACAAACACTACAAATCCGCAAGTGGTTTATGTAAAAGTTGTAGATAAAGATACAGGATGTTTTGATTCTGCTACGTTTACCCTAAATGGCAGTTTTATTGATCCTAATCCAGCTATTCTAGAGCTTTGTGATGAATTAGACTCCAAGGATGGTTTTAATACTTTTAATTTAAGTCTAGCAGATACCGAGGTAACTTTTGGATTGCCTTCAAATACTCAAGTGGTGTATTACGAATCTTATAATGATGCTTTTAATCAACAAAATCCGCTAAACACTACTTATGCCAACATAGAACCATATTCGCAAACTATTTATACTCGGGTAGAAAATTCAGATGGCTGTTTTGGAATAGATGAGGTTCTATTAATTGTTAACGATCTTCCAAATATTGAAGCCGATGAATCGGTTATTTATTGTTTAAATACATATCCAGATACTATGACTTTAGAGAGCGGAATAATTGGCGATTCACCTAGCAATTATATCTACAATTGGAGTACGGGAGCGCAAACGCCTACTATAGAAATTAATGAAATAGGCGTGTATAATGTCGATATTACGAGTACAGATGGATGCTCAAAAAGCCGCGCTATAACCGTTTTACCTTCCAATATTGCGACAATAGAAAGTATCGATATTCAAGATGCTTTAGACATTAATAGTCTAACGGTTTATGTTTCAGGGGAAGGCGACTATGAGTATGCTTTAGATAGCGAAAATGGCCCATATCAAGAAAGTAATGCGTTTACTAGATTAGAAGGTGGACTGCATACTGTTTATGTTAGAGATAAAAACGGCTGTGGTGTTGTACACGAGAGAATTTCGGTAATTAGTATTCCAAAATTCTTTACACCCAATGATGACTCTTATAATGATACATGGCTTCCTAAAGGTATTTCAAGAGAATTTCAAACCGATGTCTACATTTATATCTATGATCGTTACGGAAAGCTTTTAAATCAATTAAATCCTTACGGAATAGGGTGGGATGGAAAGGCTAAAGGCCAAGTCATGCCAACTTCAGATTATTGGTTCACCATAGAATTTAAAGAAACATTTAGCGATAAACATAGAGCATTTAACGGACATTTTACTTTAAAACGATAATGACAATTAATTTTCAATTTGGCAGAACATAATTAATAATTAAAAAGGAAAACATTTGATAACAGCCTAATTTACATAGATAGTTGCCTTATGTAATACCTTACATTTTAATGCTTTTCTTTAATTTCTCAACCAAGGAATAGTGCTTACTATAACGCCTAACGACTTATTTTAACGTCATAAAGTTATTTGCGATTGTGAAAGCTTAATAATGGGCTGAATATTATAACATCATGAAAATAAGGCGTATCTTTGTTCTATATTAATATTAAAACCCAGTAGGAGTATTTAAACTATGGCAAAATCGCAAGTAACATTTAACAAAATTGAAAAAGAAAAAAAGCGCTTAAAGAAGAGAGAAGAAAAGCAAAAAAAGAAAGACGCTAGAAAAGCTGAAGCTAAAGAAAACCCACAAGGAATTCAATTTGCTTATGTAGATTTTAATGGAAATTTAACAGATACGCCGCCAGACCCAGCAATGCGCGAAAAGGTTGAAGCAGAAAGTATTGAATTAGGTATCCCTAAGAAAGAAGATAGAGAAGAAGAAGAGCCAGCAAACAAAGAAGGGAAAGTATCTTTCTTTGATCATTCTAAAGGTTTTGGTTTTATTTTAGATAGTATAAACCAAGAAAAATATTTTGTGCATGTTAGTGGTTTACTCGAGGATATCGAGGAAAACGACAAGGTAACTTACGAGTTAGAACGTGGGCAAAAAGGAATGAACGCCGTTAGAGTTAAAAAGATTTAAGAATTTTTTTTCTAGTGTAATGCTAGGAATATACATTATACAAAAGGCTAAAATATGAGTGCATCGCGTAAAACGGTTCTTATAATTTTAGCCTTTTTTGCTATATATGTTATTTGGGGATCTACCTATATGCTTAATAAAATAGCAGTCTCACAATTACCTCCATTTTTTCTTGCAGCCGTTAGGTTTCTTGTTGCAAGTATTATCATTTTTATTATTGCAAAAAGCTTAGGTATTAGTTTAACTATTACCAAAAAGCAATTCATAAACACTTGTATTGCAGGTTTATTGTTTTTAACCCTAGGAAACGGGTTAGCGGTTGTGGCTTTAAAATATATAGATAGTGGTTTTGCTGCTTTAGAGATTTCTTCACAGCCTTTGGTTGTCCTTATTATGATGCGGATTTTTCTCGGGAAAAAGATTAAAACCATGTCTTACATTGGTGTTGTTTTAGGTTTTATAGGTATCTTTTTATTAGTTAGCCAAAATCAAATAATAAATAAGGAAGGGCAAATATTTGGCATGATTCTAATATTCTTATGTATGCTCTGTTGGGCCTATGCAAGTATTTTTGTTGGAAATGCTGATTTACCAAAAAATCATTTTGTAAATACAGGATATCAAATGCTTACTGGTGGTATTATGCTGTGCATTGTAAGTTTATGTTTAAACGAACCTTGGTCGTTGCCAAATGTTTGGCAGAATGATGTGCAATGGGCTATGGGTGGTCTTATTCTATTTGGAAGTATTGTTGCATTTACAGCTTTCAATTATCTTTTAAAAGAAGTATCTCCCGAAAAAGTAGCAACGTCAACTTATGTGAATCCTATTATTGCCTTAGTTTTAGGCTGGTGGATTTTAGACGAGCAAATAACTTTACAATCCATTATTGCAGCCGGAGTTTTATTAACTGGTGTTTATTTTATAAATACGAAACGCCTTTTTAAATTAAGAAGTATTGGACGTTAAGCAAGCTATTAAATTCATGATTATAAGCACTATGGCCTTTGCTTGTATGAATGCAACAGTAAAATATTTAACACACATTAGTGCTTACCAAATTGTATTTTTCAGATCTATTGGCTCTTTGTTTTTTACATTTGGCTTTCTCTTAAAAAATAAAATTCCTATTTTAGGAAACAATAGAAAACTATTGGTTTTACGAGGCCTTGTAGGTGTTGTATCCATGACCTTGTTTTTTATGTCTACCAAATACTTACCTATAGGAACCGCAGTGTCGTTACGCTATATGGGACCAATTTTTGCCGCCATTTTTGCTGTATTTCTTTTAAAAGAAAAAGTAAAAGCCTTACAATGGCTATTTTTTGCCATGGCATTTGCCGGTGTTATAATTTTAAAAGGATTCGATACCGAATTGAATTGGTTTGGTTTAACCCTAATTTTTATTTCGGCAATTTTTATTGGTCTGGTTTATATTATAATTAGTAAAATAGGTAAAGGCGATCATCCTGTTGTTGTGGTTAATTACTTTTTAGTTATTTCCACGATTGTGGGTGGTTTGTTATCCATTAACAATTGGGTGCAGCCGGTAGGAAAGGAGTGGGCTTTATTATTAGCTTTAGGTGTTTTTGGGTATTTTGGGCAAGTAAATATGACCAAAGCACTACAAGCAGCAACTACCACTCAAGTAGCACCACTAAAATATTTAGAGGTTATTTTTACTTTGCTTTTTGGCGTATTCTTTTTTAGCGAAATTTACACGTTTTGGAGTTTATTAGGTATCGCATTAATTATAGCTGGTTTAGTATTAAATATTATTTATAAAGGCAAAAAAATAGCGAAGCATTAAATTATCAAGGAAATTATAATTCGTAATTTTACTGCAATTTATTTTGAACATTTTATTTCATGAGTTTTAAAACCCGAGTTAACAATTACAGAAGAAAAATTATGCGCAGCATTACCAAAAATATTGGTAGCGCATACACCGAACCTAAAAAGGGTGAAATTAATAGTTCTGAAATTAAAACCGTTTTAATAATAAGGCCTAACCATCGTTTAGGAAATCAATTACTATTAACACCACTTGTGCAAGAGGTTATAAATACGTTTGATGGCTGCGAAATAGATTTATTTGTAAAAGGCGGTGTAGCGCACCCTGTTTTTGAAAAATACAGCCAAATAAATAAGATTATAAAACTACCTAAGAAGCCTTTTAATAACTTATTTCAATACGCTAAAAGTTGGATTTCTATTAAAAAGAAAACATACGATTTGGTTATTAACGCCGATAAAAACTCATCTTCAGGAAGGTTACTAACGCAAATGGCTAAGGCAAGAGTTAAGGTGTTTGGCGATATTGACGATAGTATAAAAACCACCTATCCAGATCACGAGCATATTTCGAAATATCCTATTTACAATTTAAGGCATTACTTAGCAAAAATAGGCTTGGATAAAGCAAATACCGATATGCCTGTTTTAAACATTAAACTTGATGATGCCGAAATAGAAAACGGTAATGCTATTTTAAAAGATATTATTAAAAACGATAAAAAAACCATTTGTATTTACACTAATGCTACGGGAGACAAGTGCTATTCGGAAGATTGGTGGGAAACCTTTTATAGACGATTAAAACAAGAGTATCCAGATTACAATATTATCGAAATGCTTCCTATCGAAAATATTTCTAAAATTAATTTTAAAGCACCTCACTTTTATAGTAAAGATTTGAGAGAAATGGGTGCTATTATCCATAATACAAGTATTTTTATAGCAGCCGATAATGGCGTTATGCATTTGGCCAGCGCGTCGCTAACACCTTGCGTAGGTTTCTTTTCGGTTACAAACCCTAATATTTATGCACCTTACGGGAATGGTAGTGTTGCTTTGCATACTAATGAAACGGGTATGGAAGATTGGATAGCGGCCATAAATGCCATTCTAAATTAATTAAAAATTGGTTTCATTTTATTTGTTGTAATTTTAGTGTGTATCTTTATTACACTCCAAATGAAAACAAATTTTCTATATCTAATATTACTATTTGCAATAGTTTTGTCTTGTAAAACAGCTAAATTTTCGGAAGCTGATATTCAAAATTTTGATAATTTAATAGCTAGTAAAAACTTTACAATAGAATCGGATAGGGCATACCCTTTAATTACCAACGCCATGCAACAGGTTTTAAATTCAGGTATTATGCGACCAGATAATGCAGGTGGTGTAATTAGTTTAATTGGTAATTATAATTTCTTGACTATTAAAGGCGATAGTATTTCGTCGCATTTACCTTATTTTGGTGAGCGCCAAATGGGTGTAGACTATGGTGGTGGCGATAGCTCGATCGAGTTAGTAGGCTTAATGAAAGACTATAATGTTACTGAAGGTAAAAACAACACGTATAGCATAACGTTTGATGCAAAAAGTAAAGGTGAAAATTTTAAAACGCAAATAGTTGTATTCCCTAGTTTAAAAGCAGAAATACTAATATCGGGCAACTCTAGAAATTCAATTTCTTATTCGGGCACGCTAGAAGCTATTGCAGACCCCAAAGATAGCAAGTAAGTGCGTTAAGGATTGCAAGGAAAAGCCCACAGCCCGACGTAGGAGGAGCGAGGACTTGTACTGTAAAGCCTGACCCTTTTTAGGGTAACGCCCAAATGTTTAATTTTTTACAGGAATGGGTTTAAGGTGTATTAAACCAACGGCATCTAGCAATCTAATAATAAGATAGGTTATGTCTATTTCGTACCATTTTACTCCAAAATTTGCTCTGTTGGCGTGTTTATGGTGGTTGTTATGGTAACCTTCGCCCATCATTAAAAAATCGAAACGGAATAGATTTTTACTCGTGTTTTTCATTTTAAAATTTACATACCCGTAAATATGCCCAAACCAATTTATAATAACGCCATGTATTGGTGCCATTAAAAAAGCAATAGGTAGTAAAAGCCATTGCCACCAAGCGGTTACAAATAGGGCGAAAAAGAGTATGTAAAGCCCAATCCACAGTAATCTTGAAAAACGTGAACTTGCAAAGGCATCGAAAGATTTCCATTGTGGTACGTTTTTGGTAAAACGTTGGTCTATAGCAATACGCTCCTTATTTATGTCTTGATAAATGGTTTTTGTACGCCACATCATAGCAAATAAATTAGGATCGTGGGATGGCGAATGTGGATCCTGATCGGTATCTGTATAGGCATGGTGCATACGGTGCATAATACCGTATCCATAGGCGCTTAGGTAGCTAGAACCTTGAAAAATCCAGGTTAATACAAAAGTGATACGCTCCATGGTTTTACTCATGGTAAATACTTGGTGTGCTGCATAACGATGCAAAAAGAACGACTGAAAAAATAGGCCGCCATACCAAAGTACTATTACAAAAAGGACTACTAACATAACTTTTTTTTACAAAGATACTAGCGTGTGGTCTTTTAAACAATGAACCTAAATCAATAAATGCATGTTATAATCGTTTTCTAATTCGGCTTAAAGCCTGTGCGGTAACCCCAATATAAGAGCTTATATATTTTAAAGGTATTACTTTTAAAAGTTCTGGACGCTCCTTAAAAAGCTTCATGTAACGCTCCTCGGCAGTAAGGTTTAACAGGTTCTGCTCGCGTTTAGATTTTAGTAAAAACAGGCGTTCGGCAGTTAATCGGCCAATTAAATTACCAATTTGTGTGGTTTTATAAACATCCTGTAAATCGCTATACGTTATACTTACAATTGTGGTTTCGGTAAGGGCTTGTAGTTGGTATGCAGATGGAGTTTGCGTTAAAAAAGAATCGTAAGCGCTTACAAACTGGTCTTTAAAACTAAAACCAAACGTAATTTCTTTTTCGGGGTTTTCCTTTGGTATAAATAAACGTACCACACCAGATTCTATAAAGGATATATGATTTTCAACCTCGTTAAGTTTTAAAAACACGCTTTTTTTAAGGATAACACGACGCTTTAATTTAGACATAAAAAAATCCCAGTCTGCTTGAGATATCGTGGCAATTTGATCTAAATATTTTTTTATCTGTTCCAAGTTTAAATCTACTTTATTTGGTATACAAATATAAGAATATAGACACCTTTTACCTCTAATTTAAAAAACTAACAGCTATTATTCACTGTATTTTTTCTAAACCCTTTTTTTTATCCTATTTTTGCGACTTAGTAAATTAAAAATAAGTAGACTATTGTAAGTCGAATAAAAATTAGAAAAGTTGATTAAAGATTTAATAAGCAGGTTATTTAGCAGTAAAAAGGAAGCGAGTTTAAAAGAAGGCACGGTTAAGTTTTTCAATTATAAAAAAGGATACGGCTTTATAACCGTAAAAGATTCTGGCGACGAAATCTTTGTGCATACCAAAAACCTTATAGACAAGATTAGAGAAAAAAATAAAGTAACTTTCACTATCGAGAAAAGTCCTAAAGGTCCAATAGCCACCAATGTGCGCGTTATAAAATAAAATATAGCTTACCAAAACTTTCAAAACCATCTGTGATAGGTGGTTTTTTTTATGCCTAAAATTTTAAATTATTGGTGCTCGTACCTGGCGGTAGGCAGTCTGCCAAACCATTCGGGTCTGCTCAGGACAGGAGGTTAGGCGTGAAGGCTGTCTTGAGTAAAGCCGAAAGGTTGCAAGTTCTCGCACCTCCAACGTCGGGCTGTGGCCTTTCCACTGCTATCCCTAGCGCTGGCATTTGCCTAGGCTTTTTTTTATTACGTTTTAGTTTCTACTAATTTCAAAATGTCAATTTGACTTTTAATTAAAAACCTAGAGATTGATATTCTGAAAAATTGACAGGAAAACACACTATTTTAATAGCTTATTTAGCTTAAGTTACAGTTTTTTCATTTTGGTATTTTTTTTGTTCTATTTAAATCGAAATCAATTAAGATTTCAAATTTGAAATAATGTTTAATTTAAAATTTTGTAATTATGAGCAATTTAGTTAGTGTTCCTAAAAACGGAAGTTTAGCGAACAGCAATTCAAATCAAAACTTCCCTACGTTGTCAAATTGGTTAGACGATATTTTTAACCGAGATCTACCATCGGTATTTGCATCAAACTTTAATACTGGTATCACGTTACCAAAAGTAAATATTAAAGAAAGTGCCGACGATTTCACTGTAGAAATGGCAGTTCCGGGACTTAAAAAATCAGATTTCCAAATTGATATAGATGACAAGGTATTATCAATTTCTACAGAAACCCAAAAGGAAAGTGAACAGAAAGGAGAAAATTATACGCGTAGAGAATTTGGTTATTCTTCTTTTAAAAGAACATTTACACTCCCAGAAAGTGTAAACGACGAAAAAATTAATGCAACCTACAAGGAAGGTATTTTAAGTATTCTTCTGCCTAAAAAAGAAGAAGCTAAACAGAAACCTGCCCGAAGCATTAAGATTTCGTAATGTAGTCACTAAAATTTTAGATTCAAGTAACAAGTGTATGGAAGGAGACCGCAATCGGTCTCCTCTCTATTACTAATTGTTTAATTTTTAAAATTTAATGGTATGCAAAGAAAATTTAAATCTGGCGATTGGGTAAAAATTAGAGGAAGGCTTACAGCTCCAAAAATGCAAGTCATAAAATATGTACCCAAAAGAGATGCTGTATTAGGTGTGGTAGATTATAATTGTTATTTGGAATGTGTTTGGTATAAAAATGGCGAACGAAACACAGAAGTGTTCCATCAAAATAAACTCATTAAAACCATAGAAACCGGTGGTTTGTTCAAAAATTTTTTATCACAGCCTAAATTAAGTTTTAACTAGTTATGCTATAATAGTTTTTATGTTGTTTTAATATATACTCATCTAATTAGTAAATAGAATTTAAAAAATAATAGAAAAACAAAATAGAAATTAGCTAATCATTGAGGTCCGCGTAGTTATTACGTCGGACTATTTTTTTTTTGGTTATCTAGCGTCGCGATTTGTTGATTCTTTTTTTATAATTTACAAGTATATTTTCTTTGTTTAATTTATACAATTAACATGTCTATTACGTTCGCTAATAGAAGTTTGTCCTCAGTATTTGATATTTATTGTGATATCTATAATTAGCCTATAAATATTTAAAATCATAGATCATTAATAAATACTTCAACTAAAGGTTAATACTTACCTTTGTCAAAATTATTTTTATGTCAAAAAACTTTTCCGATTTAGGTATTAACGCACAGTTACAAGAAGGGCTAGCAGATTTACAAATATCTGTTCCAACAGACATCCAAGTAAAAACCATTCCTACGGTTCTAAATCAAAAAGAAGATGTTGTAGTTTTAGCCAAAACAGGAACGGGTAAAACCGCAGCTTTTGGTTTGCCATTATTACAACTTATCGATACAACAAACAATAGCGTACAAGGGCTAATATTAGCGCCTACAAGAGAGCTGGGGCAGCAAATATATAATAACTTATTAGCGTTTTCGGCGCATAGTCCGGAACTAGAAATAGCATCGGTTTGCGGTGGTATTCCTATTAAACCGCAAATAGAACGATTAAAAACACCTACTCATATTGTCGTGGCAACGCCAGGGCGTTTGGTGGATTTAATGCAGCGTGGCGCCATAAATATTAAAAGTATAAACTATTTAGTATTAGATGAGGCCGACGAAATGATAAGTGCCTTAAAAAAGGAAGTAGATGTTATTATAAAAGACATCCCTAAAACACGCAGAACATTATTATTTACTGCAACTATGCCAGGAGCTATTAAGCAATTGGTGCAAAATTACATGTCCAAACACGTGGTGCAAATAGAAGCAGATATGGCAACGCTTGGGCATCAAGGAATCGATCATCAATTTGTGGTTGTAGAACCTATTGAGAAATTAGAGGTTTTACTTCATTTTTTAAACTCAAAAGAAGGACAGCGTGGTATTATATTTTGTAAAACTAAGGCTGCTGTAAATAAGTTGGCTAAAAAACTAGCTATAAACAAGTTCTCATCTGGTGCTATACACGGTAGTTTAACCCAGGGTATTCGCGATCGTATAATGGGGCAATTTAGGGAAGGCTATATTGATATTTTAGTAGCTACAGATTTGGCTGCTCGTGGTATTGATGTTAAAGATGTGGAATACGTTGTAAATTATCATTTACCAGATACCTATGAAGCCTATGTGCATAGAAGCGGGCGAACGGCTAGGGCAGGTGCTAAAGGACTTTCTTTAAGTATTATTCAGCAAGATGAAATTGAAGATATACCGGAATTTGAAAACGAATTAGGTATTACATTTAATGAGTTTGTTAAAGCAGATGCACAAAGCATCGAAGAGAATAACGGCTTAATTTGGGCTAAAAAAATATTTAAAACCAAGCCAAATCGTGAAGTTTCGGAAGATTTTAAATCTAAAATAAAAACCATTTTTCATCATTTAACAAAAGAGGAATTGGTGGATAAGATATTAGCAAATTATTTAGCGGAAACTGGTTCTGTGCTACCAAAATCAGATGATCCTAAAAAGGGTAAAAAGAAATAGAATTATGTATTTTAATTAATAATATAGTTTTGTCCGTCAGTTCTAGTGATTCCGATTTTTATCGAAATTATATCAAGACAGATTAAAATTGAAAACTAATTTTAGTTACAAATTTCTCTCATAAAAATGAGTAAAACTCACTAGAATTGGTAGGTATTATAAAAATTAGAATGCATTAACACACGTAAATTATTATGGCAAATAGTATTAAAAATCAAGAGGATATCTTGCAGAAATTAAATATAGAAGCGCTTAATCCTATGCAGGAAGAGGCGGTTCCAATAATTTTAGAAGCCACCAACACTATTTTATTGTCGCCAACCGGAACAGGAAAAACTTTAGCCTTTTCATTGCCATTATTACAGAGTTTAAATCCAGAATCTGAAGAAATTCAAGCTTTAATAATTGTACCTTCTAGAGAGTTAGCCATTCAAATAGAACAGGTTATTCGTTCAATGGGATCTGGATACAAAGTTAATGCTGTTTATGGTGGCAGACCCATGTCTAAAGACAAAATAGAAATAAAACATAACCCTGCAATTTTAATAGGAACACCAGGCCGTTTGTTAGATCATTTTGATGCTAATCGTTTTGATAAATCAAGTATAAAAACACTTGTTTTAGATGAGTTCGATAAGTCGTTAGAGGATGGTTTTGAAGATGAAATGAAAGCCTTAATTGGTCAAATTCCTAGTTTAAATAAGCGTATTTTAACTTCTGCTACTCAAGGTGTTAAGATTCCTGGTTTTGTAAGAATGGATAAACCTATCACTATAAACTATTTAAAAGAAAAGGTAGCTTCAAAACTAACTATTAAAACAGTGATTTCACCAGACCAAAACAAGCTTAAAACGCTATTAGGTTTGCTACAGCATATTGGTAACGAACAGGGTATTATTTTCTGTAATTTAAGAGATAGTATTGATGTTGTTGCAAACTTTTTAAAGCGTAATAAAATTAGATATAGTAGTTTTTCTGGAGGCATGGAGCAAAAGGAAAGAGAACGTTCGCTAATTACATTTAGAAACGGAACATCGCAAGTGTTGTTAGCCACAGATTTAGCAGCACGAGGGATTGATATTCCGGAATTGAGCTATATTATTCATTATGAATTGCCACGTCATGAAGAAGAGTTTATTCATAGAAATGGAAGAACTGCAAGAATGACTTCTAAGGGAACAGCTTATATTTTAAAATGGCAAGACCAACGTCTTCCTGAATTTATTCAAGATGTTAAAGGTATTAATATTAATAAGAAAGCCCCAGTAAAACCTCAATACTGGGAAACCTTATTTATTTCTGGCGGCCGAAAAGATAAAATATCTAAAGGTGATATTGCTGGCTTGTTTTTTAAACAAGGCGGTATCAATAAGGACGAATTAGGGACTATTGAACTCAAGCAAGATTGTGCTTTTGTAGCAATTCCATTAGCTAAAGCGGACGATTTAGTAAACAAACTTAACAATTCACGTTTAAAAAAGAAGAAGGTTCGGGTTACCATCCTTTAATATATGAGAGAAATCAATCAAAACAAAGAGATTGCCTCTTGTATTGAAACACTTCAGAAATTGCTTGATAATTCTAATGGCCTATCTGAATTACCAGAATCGCAACGCATTGCACTTTTAACAGTTGCTGGGAAGTTGACTAGACCAAATCGCGATGAATTTAAGCGTCGAGGTAAAGACGCTAAAAAAGCAATAAAACGTAAAATGATTGAACGCGATAAACACGCGCGCAAAGAAACAGGAATACGATCTGCAAGAGAAGCGAGTGTTTTTACAGCACCAAAATTATTAGCGGCCGCCGAAACTCAAAAAGACACACCTGAATTAGAATCGCCAAGAAATTGTTACGTCTGTAAAACTGTATTTACCAAATTGCACCATTTTTATGATACCATGTGTACCGATTGTGGCGATTTAAATTATGCAAAGCGTTTTCAAACCGCAGATTTAACAAACCAGGTAGCTGTAATTACGGGTTCTCGATTAAAAATTGGTTATCATATTACATTAATGTTATTGCGCTCTGGAGCTACAGTTATAGCTACTACACGCTTTCCTGCAGATTCTGCCATTCGTTTTTCTAAAGAAGATGATTATAAATTATGGAGCGATCGTTTGCATATTCATGGTTTGGATCTACGTCATATTCCGAGTGTTGAAATATTTTGTAATTATATAGAACAGCAATATTCGCGTTTAGATATTTTAATTAATAATGCCGCACAAACTGTAAGACGTCCTTCAGGGTTTTATTTCCATTTAATGGAAAATGAAAAAAAGTCTGTTATAGAATTACCAAAAAACGCACAACCTCTTTTAAAAAATCATTTCGAATGTTTGAAAGAACTTTCAGATTTAAGTGTGTCAACATCAAAAACATCTAAAAATAACGTCCTGCCTGTAACATGGCATGGTCCGGAACCAGGAATAGGTTTACGTTCATCTGCTGAATTATCTCAAATTCCATATAGTTTTGATAACGCTATAAAAGCTTCGGAAGCATTTCCGGAAGGGCAATTAGATGTCGATTTACAACAAGTGGATTTACGTAAAACAA
This sequence comes from Algibacter amylolyticus, assembly GCF_014202225.1. GTDB lineage: Bacteria > Bacteroidota > Bacteroidia > Flavobacteriales > Flavobacteriaceae > Algibacter_B > Algibacter_B amylolyticus. The sequence goes on along the minus strand of NZ_JACHGE010000003.1, from coordinate 366,071 downwards.
ACAGTTGGCGTTTAAAACTAGGCGAAATCGAAACTACCAAAATGGTAGAGGTTCAGTTGGTAAACGTTGTTGCACCTTTTGTATTATGCAATCGTTTATCAAATTTAATGATGAAAGAAGACACAGGTAAGAAGCACATTATTAATGTAACTGCTATGGAAGGGAAATTTCATCGTTTTAAAAAGCAAGATCGTCATCCGCATACCAATATGGCAAAAGCCGCTTTAAATATGTTAACTCATACATCGGCCTCAACGTTTGCGAAGTCTGGAATTTACATGAATGCTGTAGATACGGGTTGGGTTACTGATGAAGACCCAATAGAACTATCAAAAAAGAAAGTTGAAGTTCACGATTTTCAGCCGCCTTTAGATATTGTAGATGGTGCAGCTCGTGTTATGGATCCTTTAATAGATGGTATCAATACAGGAAAGCACTGGTGTGGCAAATTCTTAAAAGATTACTTACCTATTGATTGGTAGGTCTTTCTTTTTCAAAGTCTACAGACCGCTTTATTTCTAGATGTAATAACAGGTAGAACGGTTTACCTTAAAAATAATAGCCAAACGGAATTAAGCTACACTTTTAGATCTAAGAGCTAGAGTGTGTGATATTTTGGAATGTATTAGGTGTAAAGAATTAAAAACACACCGGCCATAATGCCCACTAACGGAATTAATTTTTTCCGTTTATTTTGTTCTTTAAAAATAAGTCCGCCTACTACTACGGCAATAATAATTTGACTTCTTTTTATGGCAGATAGTAGCATAATTAAGGCTTCTGGGTCTTGCAATGCTTTAAAATAGAAGTAATCTGCTATTTGTAATAATACACCAACCATGGGTATAGTCCAACGCCACTTAAAAGCTTTTCTTTTTTCGGCATGCGGAAACCATGTTATAGATAGAATAATAAGTAATATAAGAATGGTGTAAAAGCAAAACCAAAACTGTAATGTTTGCGGGTTTAAAGCTAAAGTCTGAATAAGGAATTTATCGTACAAACCACTAGAAGCGCCTAAAAAGGTAGCGCCTATAATAGCGAAAATCCATTTATTTTTCTTAAAAATAATGCCTTCCTTTTTTCCAATTCTTGAGTAGAGGAACACAGAAAAAATAATCAAGAAAAAACCAATCCACTGCCAGAAGTTAGGCTTTTCTTGATAAATTGTTATAGCTCCAATAAACGTAAAGAATGGACCTGCCGATCGTATAGGAGTTACAATGGTTATAGGTAAATACTTTAGTGCTTGGTAAGCTAATACCCAAGATGCAGCCATTATAGCCGATTTAATAATAATGAAACCATGCGTTTTCCATGGAATATCTGTGATATAGAGTTCCATTTTTAGCATTTGTTCTGGGTATAATTTAGAACCTATGTAGAAAGGCAGAATCAATAAAAACCCAGCAGTAATGGTGCCTAATAGTACCGGAAACACTTCGTTACCTTGTACTGCATGTTTTTTACACAGATTGTGTAAACCTAAAAAAAGAGCTGCTAATAAACCTAAATACATCCACATGGCGCGAAAATAGGTTTTATCATTTTTTTTTCAACTAAAAAATGGCACAAAAAATTAAAGTATTTATTCACTTTTAAAAGTGGATAAACAGGGAGTGGTTTTATTAGAGTTTGGAATTAGAAAAACAAATTATTTATAGGTTAGTTAGAATGCTAAATTACTTTCTCTTTTTTTTGATATTTTGTGTATAATCGAGATGTTCATGTGCTTATAAAACCCAATAATTCAGCAACTTGTTAAATTAGGTTAAAAAAGTTAAACTTTAATTAAAGGTAGGAATTGTATCTCTTTTAATCCTTTGCTTTGATCCAAACAATAATAAATTAAAATCATGAAAAAATTATTACTTATTGCACTTGTTACAGTCTTTGGTATTTCACATGTTAATGCTCAAGACATTCAATTTGGAGGTAAATTAGGAATTAACTTTGCCACCATTAATGGCGATAACACCGGTACTTTAGACCCCATTACAAGTCTTGTTAATTTTGGTGTTGTAGCGGAAATGCCAATTAATGAGAAATTTGCCTTTCTACCAGAACTTATGTATTCTATTCAAGGCTTCAGTGTTGGCGACGATGTTGTAGCCTTAAACTATTTAAACTTGCCATTAATGGGGAAATATTATATTTCAAAGGGGTTTAGCGTTGAGGCTGGTCCACAAATTGGTTTTTTACTTTCGGCTAAAGATGAAGACATAGATGTAAAAGACAACTTTAAAACGGTAGATTTTGGTGCTAATTTAGGTATTGGTTATAAGTTAGATAGTGGTCTTAATTTTGGAGCTCGTTACAACTTGGGCTTATCTAATATTAATGATGTAGAAGGCGCTTCAGATTCCTTTAGAAATGGAGTATTTCAAGTTACTGTAGGCTATATGTTTTAGTACATTAAATAGTTACATTTTAGGCTTTATAATTAGTGCTTCTAAGGCTAATTGTAGAGCCATTTTTTTATGCATAATTTCTGTGCTTGTAGTTTTACTTCTCATTTAAAGCTATTTGTGTAAAAATCCCATCGATAAAATAACAGATTTGGTATAGTCAATAACGCCAAACGTAGATTAGACTTTATATAGAGCCTATTAAGTTTCATTTTTGAAGTGTTAAACCAAAACACTCATTATAATGAAAATATTCACATTCATATTAAGTTTCTTTTTTATGCAAATTGCTTTTGCACAGGAAACTCAGCCTAAAGTATGGTCGCTTCAAGACTGTATAGATTATGCTTTAGAACATAATATTTCGGTTAAAGATGCCATATTAAATAAAAATAGTGCCGAAGTAGATTACAGTAAAGCAAAGTCTTCAAGATTACCAGATTTATTTGGTAATGCATCCCAAAGTTTTTCTAGTGGTAGCACCATCGATCCTATTACAAGCGATTATGTAACCGATCAAATACACAGTACTAATGTTGGGATAAATAGTTCGGTTACTTTATTTCAAGGGAACCAAATTAGCAATCAAATTAAGCAAAATAAAATTCTTTTAGATCAGAGTATTTTTCAAGAGGAAGTCGAAAAAAACAATATTGTTCTAAATATACTAGAAACGTATTTACAAACCCTTTATAGTAAAGAAAATATTGCTATTGCGGAAAACAACTTAGAAGCATCTGAAAAAGAAGTGCTTAGAGCAAAAGCACGTTTAGATGCAGGAACCATAGCGTTAAGCGATTACAGCGAAGCACAAAGTCAAGCTGCCACAAACAAATACAATGTTATTGCTGCTAAAAACGACTATCAACAATACATAATAGCATTAAAACAGTTATTGGAATTATCTCCAATGGACGATATAGAAATAGAAACTTTTGATGATAATCTAGACCTAGTAAACCTTCAATTAGATAAAGCTGAAGTTTATAATAACGCACTAGACTTTTTACCAGAAATTCAAAGTAGTATGCTAAACATTGCTGCCAACGAAAAGGCGTTAGATATTGCTAAAGGTGGTTATTTACCAACCTTATCCTTAATAGGCAGTATTGGTTCTGGATACACGAGTATTAGCGACAATACGTTTTCCGATCAATTTGATGTCAACTTTAATCAGAAGTTAGGGTTGTCGTTAACTATCCCAATTTTTAATAGAAACCAAACCAAAGCTGCTGTAAAAACAGCAACTATAAATATTGAAAAAGCAGAAATACAAAAACAATCCACTGAAAAGGAAGTGTATAGAAAAGTAGAAACGGCGTATCAAAATGCGGTATCTGCGCAGGAGCAAGTCATTGCATCAGAAGCATCAAAAACAGCAGCAGAGCAATCGTATAAGCTAGCTCAAAAGAAATATGAATTAGGCGACTTAAGCACAACCGATTTAGTGATAAGTCAAAACACATATACTAATGCACAACAAAATTATTTGCAAGCTAAATACTTAAATATTTTATACAATCAGTTATTACAATTTTATCAAGGAAACGATATCAAACTTTAATATTAATTCATATGAAAACTAAAAAAAACATCATCGTAAGCAGTATAGTAATTTTAGTACTCGCTTTTGTAGGCTACTCTTTTATAAATAGTGAGGATGCTATTGTTATAGAAGCAAAAACGGTGGCAGTTAAAAAGGCAAATGTAATTACAATGGTTACTGCAACAGGAACCATGGAACCCATTACACAAGTGGAAGTTGGTACACAAGTGTCTGGAGTTGTAGAAAAAATATATGTGGATTATAACAGCGTGGTTAGTGAGGGTCAGTTAATTGCTGAGTTGGATAAAACCAATCTAAATGCTTCAAAAACACAAGCGCAAGCTGCTTACGATAATGCTGTAAGCCAAAGAAATTACACAAAATCGATTTACGACAGACAAAAAACATTGTTCGATAATCAAGTGATAAGTAAATCTGATTTTGATGATGCTGCTTATAATTACGAAACGGCAAAAGGAATAGTAACGCAACGTTATTCTGACTTACAACAAGCCAGAACCAATTTAGGTTATGCTAATATTTATTCGCCAATCGATGGTGTGGTTCTGTCCAGAGCGATTGACGAAGGGCAAACCGTTGCGGCAAGTTTAAGTACACCAACGCTATTTACCATTGCACAAGATTTAAAAGAAATGCAAGTAGAAGCCGATGTGGATGAAGCAGATATTGGACAAGTAAAATATGGACAACGTGTAACATTTACTGTAGATGCTTATTTAGGAGAAACCTTTGAAGGTGTGGTAACACAAGTTCGTTTAGACCCAACTGTTACTTCAAATGTAGTAACGTATACAGTTGTAATTAAAGCAGATAACCCAGATTTAAAACTAAAACCAGGATTAACAGCAACCATTTCAATTTATACTTTAGAATTGAATGATGTGTTAACTGCGGAAGCAAAAGCCATCAACTTTAAACCGGAAAGAGAAGTCTTAGCAAGTTATAATTTACAACATCAATTGGAAGCTAATAACACTGAAAGAACTAAAGAAGAAACAACTCTTTGGGTATTAGGAAACAACGGAGAAATTACGCCTAAAACCGTAACGCTAGGAGCAAGCGATGGTGTAAATGTACAAGTGTTAAATGGAGTTTCTGAGGGCGACAAACTAGTGTATAGCTTAAAAGGGGTTTCAAAATCGGAAGCTAATGCTTCCGCAAAAAGCGAAAGTCCATTTATGCCCCAACGTCCAGGAGGTAACAAGAAAAAATAGAAAACCATGAGTAAAGCAATCATTAAAATAGAAGATTTAAAACGAGAGTTTACCATGGGAACCGAAACGGTTCATGCATTGAGAGGTATTTCGTTTGATATTAAAGAAGGGGAATTTGTCACTATAATGGGATCTAGTGGTTCTGGAAAAAGTACGATGTTAAACATTTTAGGATGTTTAGATCAACCAACATCTGGAACTTATCAAATTGATGGTGTACGTGTAAAAGATTTATCTCGAAATGAATTAGCAACCATTAGAAACGAAAAGATTGGTTTCATTTTTCAATCGTATAATCTATTAGCAAGAACATCGGCTATTGAGAATGTAGAATTACCATTATTGTATAATAGCAAGGTTTCTTCCGAAGAACGCAGAAAACGGGCTATTGAAGCTCTAGAAAAAGTAGGGCTTGGTGAACGTTTACATCATACACAATCACAACTTTCCGGAGGGCAACAACAACGTGTGGCTATTGCAAGATCGTTGGTTAATAATCCGGTTATGATATTGGCTGATGAAGCTACCGGGAACTTAGATACACGTACGTCTTATGAGATTATGTCCTTATTTCAAGAATTAAACAAACAAGGTATTACCATTACATTTGTAACGCACGAACCAGATATAGCCACGTTTAGCAGTAGAACCATTGTATTAAAAGATGGAGAAATTATGCAAGATTATTTGAATAATAATGTGCAATCTGCGGCAAATGAATTAGCCAAATTACCTAAACAAGACCATTAATTATGAGACTATTAAATTTATTTAAAATCGCAACAAAAGCCATCGTTCTTAATAAAACAAGAACCTTGCTAACCATGCTTGGAATTATTATTGGTGTAGCATCTGTAATTGCTATGCTAGCCATTGGAGAAGGTTCAAAAGAAAGTATTCGTACTACTATTTCTGCCATGGGTTCCAACATGATTACTATAAAAGCAGGAGCAGACACAAGAGGAGGCGTGAGACAAGAAGCTAGTGTTATGGAATCGCTTACTTTAAGTGATTATAAAGCGATTAAAGCGCAATCTAATTTACTTAGTTACAGTACACCTGTAGTAGAAGGCAAAGGGCAGGTAATTAATGGTTCTAACAACTGGCCATCCTCAATTTATGGTGTAAATCCGGAATACTTAAGCATTAAAGTAGTCGATTTACAAAGCGGAAGTATGTTTACCGAAGCCGAAGTACAAACTGCTGCTAAAGTGGCTATAATTGGACAAACTGTGGTAGATAACATATTTCCTAACGGACAAGAACCGGTGGGACAAATGATTCGTTTTAATAATATTCCGTTTAAAGTGATTGGTGTTTTGGAAGAAAAAGGCGAAAACACCTTTGGTCAAGATCAAGACGATGTGGTTTTTGCGCCTTACACCACTGTACAAAAACGTATTTTGGCAATCGATCATTTAAATCAAATTATGGCCTCTGCAGTTAGTGAAGAAGAAGCACCAAATGCGGTAATAGAACTCTCTAGTATTTTACGAGAGCAACATAAATTAACAGATAGTGAAGATGATGATTTTCACGTACGTTCTATGGAAGAGCTAATTTCTACCTTTAGTTCTACGAGCGAAATGCTAACCATATTACTAGTTGCTGTGGCAAGTATTTCGCTATTAATTGGTGGTATTGGAATTATGAACATCATGTATGTTTCTGTTAAAGAACGTACCAAAGAAATTGGGTTACGTATGGCTGTAGGAGGAAAGGGTTCAGATATTTTAATGCAGTTTCTAATTGAGGCTATTTTAATAAGTATCACGGGAGGAATTTTAGGTGTAATCTTAGGACTTGGAGCTACTGTATTTATCGAAAAATTCTTAAATTGGCCTACAAGTGTGGCTATGTATTCCATTGTGATTTCTTTTGCGGTTTGTGCTGTAACCGGTATCTTTTTTGGATGGTATCCTGCGAGAAAAGCATCGGCTTTAGACCCAATAACTGCTTTACGTTACGAATAATAAATTATGTACAAGAATAAAACAATAACGGTAGTATCACATGTTTTGGTTTGGTTAACATTATTTTGTTTGCCTTACTTGTTGTCTTATGGACAAGAACAAGAAATTAATAGAGTAATTGCGCATTTTTGGATTCCTTTATTCTTTTCGGCAATCATCTTTTATTTCAACTTTTTTGTATTAGTAGATCGTTTTTTGTTTCCCAAAAAAACGGTTCAGTTTATACTAATTAATGCAGTGTTTATTGTATTCTTCTTGTTTTTAAAAGAATACATTGAAGATAATTTTTTTCAAGATATTTCAAAAAAACGACTTGAAAGTACGGAAAGAACTGGACCGCCATTTAAAATGGCGATTTACATACAATTGTTATCGTATTTAGCACCTTTGTTCTTTTCGGTGGCTTTAAAATCTACAAAACGTTGGGTTAAAACGGAAGCCGAACGTAAGGAGGCTATTAATTTTAAATTAAAATCTGAGTTACAGCATTTGCATTACCAACTGCAACCCCATTTCTTTTTTAATTCGTTAAACAATATTTATTCGTTAGTCGATATTTCACCAGATCAAGCAAAATCTTCTATTCATAGTTTAAGTAAGTTGATGCGTTATATGTTGTACGAAACGAATTTAGAAGTTGTACCACTTAGTAAAGAAATCGATTTTCTTAAAAAGTATATCGATTTAATGAAGTTACGAGTTTCTGATAAAACTGTGGTTAATTACAGTTTTCCTTCAGATGAATCTGGTATTCAAATTGCACCTTTATTGTTTATTTCGTTAATTGAAAATGCTTTTAAACATGGTGTTTCGGCAACTAAATCAAGTACTATTGATATTAATATGACTTGTGATGATAATACCGTTTTGTTTTCAATTGAAAACCATAATTTCCCGAAGAAAACAGACGATAAAAGTGGCTCTGGCATAGGTCTTCAGAATTTAGAGAAGCGTTTAGAGTTATTGTATTCAGATAAATTCAACTTTAAAAGTATTTTAAAAGATGATCGCTTTTTGGTCACTCTAAAAATTGAAACCAATTAAATGATGAGCAATACAAAAATAACATGTGTAATTGTAGATGATGAGCCAATGGCACTAAATTTAGTTGAAAATTATGTGCAAAAAACACCTTTTCTAGAACTAAAACAAAAGTGTAGTAGCGCTATTGAAGCTATGGAGTTTTTAAAAAACGCCCCTGTAGATTTATTGTTTTTAGACATACAAATGCCAGATTTAACAGGGCTGGAGTTTTCTAAAATGTTACCAAAAGAAACCCGTGTTGTTTTTACAACTGCGTTTGACCAATATGCTTTGGAAGGCTTTAAAGTTGAAGCTTTAGACTATTTATTGAAGCCCTTTGACTATGCTGAGTTTTTAGCAGCAGCCAATAAAGCAAACACTTGGTTTGAACTTAAAAAAGGAAAACAACAAAATGTAGTTTCTGAAGCAAAAGAATTTCTTTTTGTAAAATCGGAATATAAACAACTGCGCATTAAACTCGCAGATGTCCTGTATTTTGAAGGTTTAAAGGATTACATTAAAATCTGGTTAAAAGACAACCCGAAGCCTATCTTAACGCTTATGAGTTTAAAATCGTTAGAAGCTGAATTACCAGAAACGCAATTTATGCGTGTACATAGATCGTTTATAGTAGCCTTAAAAAACATAGATGTTATTGAGCGTAGCCAAATTATAATTAACAAGCAACGCATTACGGTTTCGGAACAATATAAACCTAAGTTTTTAGAGTTTATTAATAGCAATTCGCTTAACTCATAAAGTCTAAATTTTGTAGTATAGTTTACAAGAATCATTCTTTTTTTTAGTCTTTACATGAAATTATTACGGAAATTACGCAGGAAACTTATGGATGCTCGTAAGTTTAAATCCTATGCACTTTATGCACTAGGAGAAATTGTACTTATAGTTTTTGCTGTTTCTATAGCTTGGAAAATAAACGATTTAAATGATATTAGAATAAACAACTTAGAGGAGGATAAAATCTACATTAATTTAAATGAAGAGTTGGAAACTAATTTACGATTAGTTAAACGTATTATTGAAGAAGACAGCCAAAAAATAATCTATTTAGAAAACACCTTAAACTATATTGGTAAGCGTGGTACAGAACTATCCAAATCAGCTAAAGACAGTATAATTAATATAGCAGATCCAACGTTTGACTTACAAGATAGTTCAATCAATTCCATAGTTAGTACAAGTAAATTAGAAACCATTGAAAGTACTAAGTTAAAAGACTTAATAGCTTCTTACTTAGCTAAAATAGAACTATTTAAAAGTGAGGACGCTCAAGTTAAAACTATTGTTTCCAATAAGATAAAACCTATTTTAGAAAAACATATTTCGTTGGTTGATTTACTACCAGATAACATAAAATACAATCACGTAAAAGTACATGCTGTTGGGTCTAATTATACAGCATTACTATCTAATAAGGAATATCAAAATAGTGTTATCGATCGTTTATTACGTACCCAAAACCGCTTAGCTCTCGCTAGAACAATTCGTAGTAAAACGAAAACCTTAATAAGTCATTTAAATCAAGAATTAAAATAGTGTTTCGCTACTCTATATGCTCTGGATCAATTGTTTTTAAAGTACCTCTTCTATAAAACCTTCCAATTGGTAGATACAATTCCAGTTCTGGTCTAGTTTGGTTTCTAAGCAAAAATAATCCGAATATCTTTAAACTATTAATACTAAGAAACGTCTTAGATAATACATGAAAAGTAAGTTAATTATTTAAAAACAAACATTATGAAAACATTTATAAAAACATTCGTATTACCTTCATTATTTATAGTAGCTATTTCTACTCAAGTTTCAGGGCAAACCCGCAGAAGTTCTACTACTAATGCTAACAAAAAAGTGACTACTACCACAAGAGTTACAACAACTAAAACAACAACAGCGCCTAGATCAACAGGTAGAAGGGTTTCAAGTACTAAGGTTACTTACAAAACCCCGAAAAAGAAAGTTGTTTCGGTAAGAAGTGTTCCCAACAGAACAGTTATAAATCATAAAGGGCAAAATTATTATTACTCGAATAATAAATACTATACACAATCTAGAGGGCACTATGTAGTAATTCCTCCAAAAGTAGGTTTTAGGATAAATGTACTGCCTTCAAACCATAAAAGGGTATACTTTAATAACCGCAATTACTTTAATGCTGGAGGTATATTTTATATACAAACAAACAATCAATATGAAGTGGTGGAACCAGAGGTAGGAACGGTAGTTTATGAGTTGCCAAACGATTATGAAAAGGTTGTAATTGATGGATTAACATATTATGAATACGCAAATGTACTATATGAAAAAGTACAAGTTAATGGTGCTAGAGCTTACGAAGTAGTAGGCATCATTGAAATAAATTAGTTTGATTTGGTTTTTTAGTTAAAAGGAGGATGACTTAAGGGTTATCCTCTTTTTTATTGCCTTTTTTTAGACTTATTCGACTATTAATTATTATTGGTTATAATAATCTTGTGGCTTTTTAGGTTTAGTTTTAGTAATGAAAATCATGAAAAGATAAATGGAAATGAAGTGTGAAATAATAATTATAACTGTAAAGGTTTTGTTGTAATAAAAATATTCATTTATAGGTGATAAGCCAATATGAAAAATGGATGAAATTCCGGAGCCTAATAACACAGTACCATGTTGGTAGTTATTTTTCAAATAAATTTTGGCAACTACTGCAGCATAAATAAGTAAACAGCAGGCGCATAAAATCATATAAAACAGGTTGCTTTTTGGCATATAATCAATAAGTAAAGCAACCACCGAATAGATGGTATAAACAACCAATAAAGCGCCAATGGATACAGATATTGAAATTGAATATTTGGCTTTTATAATGTACTTTTTAAGGATTAAGCAGTAAAATATTAAATAAGAAGACGTGAGTAATGTTAGTATTTTAAAGTAATTATTAAAACCATAAAATGAAAAGAAATTAACACCAATTATGGCTATAAGCGCAAGTATAAATAGAGGGTCTGCGTTTTTTTTGGTGGCATTAATGTATTTTAAAAGTATGGTAACCACAACTAATGGAGATGCATATAACAAAGCTTTACGATCCAAGGTTATGCTAATTATAAGGCATACTGCAAAAGCTATGTAAAACAACAAATCATAAATATTAGGTTTTATTTTCAATCTAATTTAGTTTAAAATTCCTACTTATTCAAATATAATTAATTTACTTGTTATAGTTACTAGTTAAGTTCTTTTTATATTTAAAATTGAAGTTGTTTAGCAAAATATTACAGATAAACGATAATTATAAGTAAACAGAGATAGTATTAAAATTTTATCAAAACTTTAATACTATCAATACATAAAATACATCTACTTTTGCGCTCTTATTTTTTAATTTGAAATAAATTAGTTTTAAAGACTTAAAAAACATTTTATTATAACGTATATGAAAGAAACTTTAAAACGTATTATTACTTTACAATAAATTTTTGCATAACATGGATAACTTAGTTACATTCTCAATAACCGTATTTACAGCTTTTTTTGCTATTACGAACCCGATTTCTAATATGACGGTTTTTGTTTCGTTAACTCAAGGTGCCGATGCGAAAACAAAGCATGATATAAATAAGAGGTCAAATTTAATAGCCTTTATTATTGTTGCAGTTTTTGTGCTTTTAGGTAAATATATTTTCGAGTTATTTAATATTAGTATTCCTGCCTTTAAAATTACAGGTGGTATCTTAATATTTTTTATTGGGTTTGATATGTTACAGTCTAAAACATCCAATGTTAAAACCATTGATAATGTAAATATAGACGAGAATATTGCTGTGTCGCCATTAGCAATTCCAATTTTAGCAGGTCCTGGCACTATTGTAACAGCTATGAACTTCGTGGCTAATGTTGAAACTATTCATATTTTTTTAGTGATTGCTATTTTTGGTTCTATGAGCTTGTTAACCTATTTCACCTTTCGTTTAAGCGACTGGATTGTTAAAATGGTTGGTAACAATGTCATTTCTGTAATAGGAAAAATTATGGGACTTATTATTGCCATTATCGGAACAGGTATGATTATTCAAGGTATTAAAATTTCATTTAATTTAATGGCTTAGTATCAAGCAGATTTTTTAAAAAAAATGCCACATCTTTAATTGGAATGATCTTTTTGTACTTCACTTAATTTATTACCGATTTAATTATTTGTTAGATAGTATTCTAATACTCGTGTTAATTTTTATTACCTTTATAAACAGGAGGTTATAAATTTTAAATTCGATTGTTATGAGTAATGAACCCGTAGTAAATTTTCATTTTAGTGTTGATTTTAGTGATATGATTGGTGGTTTTTCTGAAATAAGTGGTCTTAAAGCCAAACATGAAATTTTAGAATATAGAAGTGGTGCAGATCCGACTTATAGTCCAATTAAAATACCAGGACTAAAAAAGTATTCGAACATTGTATTAAAACGAGGTGCATTAAAAGACGATAACACAAGTTTTAGTTGGTTTAATAATATTGGATTAATTGTTGAGAAACGCGATATAACAATAAAGCTATTAAATCATCAACACGAACCAAGTATTGTTTGGAAAGTTAAAAATGCATGGCCTATAGAAATTAATTTCTCCGAACTCAATGCGCTAAAAAGCGAGATTCTTATTGAAACTTTGGAGTTGGCGCATGAAGGTTTTATAATGGAACGTTTAGGTAATTAGTTATGGCAAAAATTAACTATCCTCCATTAAATATGCACTTTGCTGTTCATTTTCACAGTAAGACACTTAGTAACGATGTTAGTTTTCAATCGGTTCAAGGACTTCAAGCTCGAATTATTGAAAACGAAGGCAAAAAGCAGGTTAAATATGATAATCTTGTTTTAAAACGTGCTTATCAACCGGATTCTAATTTAGTGGCTTGGTGTATGGATGCTATTAATAACAATATCAAACAAGCCACAAACTTAACCGTTAATTTGCTTAATGCCGACCATGAGATTATAAGTGGCTGGCAAATAGAAAAAGCCTTACCTGTAGCTTGGGGTGTTGAAGAACTTCATGCCCAAGACACTAAAATATTAATAGAAACCGTAGAGCTAGAATATCAACGTTTTAAGGTTCTAAATAATAAAGGAGAAGTTATTGCACCTTTTAAATTATCGCCAATAAAATTACCATTTATCCCTATTTTAAAGAAGCCTAAATTATAGCACAAAATACTATTTAAATTAAAGTAAATATGTAAATAATGGCTGCAATTTTACGATACCCAGGAGTATACATTCAGGAGCAAAACTCTTTGCTTCACTCAATTTCAGATTTACCAACTGCTGTTCCGGCTTTTATTGGCTACACTGAAAAGGCTTCAATAAACGAGGAATCCGTATTAAATATACCTACAAAAATCAGATCTTTTGCTGAGTATGTTAGCGTATTTGGAGTAGGTTTTAATTCTAAATTTGATATTTTAGATCCGCTACCAAATGGTTCTGGTATACCTATTAAAGTTAAAAGTGGTAAAAAAGTAGTGGATTATGTGCCTAATCACAAAGCGTATATGTTTCCAAGTATAAAGCTTTTTTACGATAATGGAGGTAAGGACTGCTATATTGTTTCGGTAGGAACTTATGGTGATACCTCATCTGTTACTGCTGATGCTGATGATTTATTAGGTACCAAAATCGTAAATGGCAATATTTTAGAAGGTGGCTTAAATGCACTCAAAAACTATATTGAGCCTACCATTATAGTTATTCCAGATGCTGTAAATCTGCCTTCGGTGCAATGCTATCAAGTTTATCAAGAGATGCTAAGCCACTGTTTCGAAATGGGTAACCGTTTTGCTGTTTTGGATATTCATAATGGTTTTCAAAAACAAATAGTAGGACAAGCAACTACTGATGTTATTACACATTTTAGAGGGCAAATTGGGACTCAAAATTTAAAATTCGGCGCTGTATATTATCCATGGTTAGAAGCGAATATTGATAGGAGTGACCCCACTTTCCTAGATATTAATCTTCAATTAGATGAGTTAAAACAATTATTACCAGAAAATAGAGCCAACGATATAATTGATGAACATCTTAAAATAAATGATATTACAGCAGATATTAAGCATAACCTGCATATAGCGTTGTTATCCGTTTGCTTAACATATAAATCCATTATTAAAGCTGTTAAGGTTTTAAAAAACCGTATTCCTCCATGTGGCGCCATAGCAGGAATTTATGTTGCCACAGATAATAACAAAGGTATTTGGAAAGCTCCTGCCGGCGTATCTGTAAATTCTGTTATAAAACCAACGGTACAATTATCTAGGGTAGAACAAGAGCTTTTAAATGTCGATGCTGTTTCAGGAAAATCTATAAATGCGATAAATTATTATACAGGTAGAGGCACTCTTGTTTGGGGTGCGCGAACTTTAGCTGGTAATAGTAATGAATATCGTTATGTAAGCGTCCATCGTACCATTCTTCATGTAAAAAAATCTATTAAAACAGGTTTAAAGCCGTTTGTTTTTGAACCGAATGATACTACTACATGGGGTGCTGTTAAAAACATGATTTCGAATTATTTAAAAGCGCTATGGCGTGATGGTGCTTTTGTTGGTTCTCAGCCAGAGAAAGCATATTTTGTTCAAGTAGGTTTAGGACAAACAATGACTGCTCGAGATATTTTAGAAGGTAAAATGATAATTTTGGTAGGCGTTTCAATTATCAGGCCAGCAGAGTTTATAATTTTTAGGATAGAACAAGATATGGAAGAATCTTAATATGAAATCTTTATATTTTGACAAGCAATAGCCTAGAAACGAGTTTTAAAACACGCCATTAAATTATTTTCCCTATATTTATTACAACCATTTTAGTGGTTAGTTTTCCTAATAGCAATTACAATAGCACAGTTTATGTTTTTCCCTGTATGGGGTATTTTGATTTAAAACAATGTCAATATATAAACTATTGTATAACCAAACCAACTTATTATGAAAACCAAGCTATTCACTTTTATCCTTTTTTCTTTATGTAATATTCTTTTTAGTCAAGGCAGCAATGATACAACAGTTGCAGAAGAGCAAAAATCAGAGTCACAAAAGGAACCAATTGCCGAAGCAGAAAAGCCTAAGGCTCAAACCAAGTTAACGTTAATAAAGACACTTAAAATTGAAGATTCCATATTTGAATTTAGAATAGACTCTAAAGACGCTACATTCGACATGCAAATTTGTAAATCGGATGATTGTAAAAAGTCTGTTGAATATCTAAAAGATATGGATCCCGAAACTTTTGTTTTTGCGGTAAAATTGAATTTAAAAAACGAATTTGGAATAGATTTAATATCAGAATCTTCACCTGTAGGAACACAATACAATGATTCTATTCAAAAAATTCTTGAAAAAGTAAAGACTCATGATGAAAAGGAAATTCGTAAAGAACTTTCAGAAGCTAAAAATATTTTAAGAAGTATTGATACAGCTGAAGATAATTACTCGGGCCAATTAATTCTGAATATCGATAAGAATATACCTTATCAAATAACGCATTATAAACTAAAGTTAAAGAAGTTAAAAGAACAGCTAAATGAGGAATCTTTAATAAATAATAACATTCAAAATTTAAGCACAAAAGATGAAGCCGCTTTTATGGCTTTAGATAGGGAATCGACCATGTACCAATATTTAATCATTAAAGCTGAAGAAGGAAAAAAAGCTTTTATTGAAGATGAAACTATAAAGGAAATATTTAAAAATACCACTTTGGTGTATTATCAAGTACTATCGCAACGTACCGAAAGCAGCAAGTATTGCTGTAAGGATTTCAAAAGTGAAACATCGAACGGAACGGGAAATTTAAAAGTAACGTCTGCAACGGTCCAATTTTTTAATAACAAGGCTGCAACAATAAAAATTAGAGCAGAGCTAAATGAAAGCATAGATTTAATTTTTATTAATTCAGAGTTTTCTGTACCTATTAGATATTTTAATATTTACGGAAGTAGAGTTTCTACATTTATGCCAGAAAAAGATGTTTTTGGTCAAAGAACAAAAATAGAGATAGATTACAATGATATTTTCGATTTTCTAAATTATAAAGATTCATATAGTTACTCAGTCGCCAACGATAAAAAGGTTTTATTTAAAACAGAAGGCAAAAGTACACATAAAGTCAAAATAGAAGAAAGACGCTTTTTCGATTTTTTTACGGCTATAATTTATTCAGATCTTATGGGGTTTAATACCGAATCTCCAAATTCTTTAGTTAATGCTCAAGCGAGAATATTAATGCCATTAAATTTAAGAAATATATCGAAACTTACTCCCATAAGGCAGTTTACAGCGGTTACAAATTTTTCAATGCAAAATAGCTTCGATGACGAAAACCGGTTTATAAATATTAAAGATGAAGAGCAATTTAATAATTTCGATTTATTGCGAAAAAACAATTTATATGGTAAACTATCTTTAGAAGTACTAACGCATGAAGCCAAAGGTTTTTTTACAAACATAGGACTTGGTTATAGCGCTGGCTTTTATAGAACTGGTTTTAAATTAACTAATATTGTAGATAATGAAGAAGATAAAATCTTTACCAAACAACTATTTTCTGTTGCTCACGGCCCTTATTTAAATTTTGAAATAAGACCACAATCTAATTTTGGTGCAGATATTACATTTAGTCTAGAAGATTTAAATTATGCTGGAGATGATACCATTAATGAACTTTCTTTTTCAAAAACTTTACTATCAAATACAGGTAAAGACCATTTTTTATCTATGCCATATAATATAATTAACCTAGAAGCTAACTTCTATTGGCTTACTAATCCAAAAACTTCTGTTGGTGGTGTATATGCAAAATTAGGTTCTTATTTCCATACCGATACAAATAGTATATACCCTCAATTCATGGTAGGATACGCCACTAATTTAACTTCATTTGTAGATAAGTTTCAATCAAAAAAGCCCATACCTGCAGAGGAGGAGGAAACCAAAAAGAAATAGATATATGGAAACTAACCATAAAAATAAAACAAGTTTTTCTCAATGGCTTAAATACTTAATACACGCCATTATAAAACATGCATTTCCTTTAGTATTTGTTTTTGTTCTATTTGTTATTTTCAGAATGCCTCACCTAAGTGATCTTACAGTTGTAATCATACAGCTACAAGACCATAACGATTTTATAGTAATGCCTATTTTTTATACGTCCATTTTAGTAATGGGCTTACTTATTAGTTACGGTAATTTAATTAAAATTGAATCAGTTAAAAAGAGTTTTAAAGCTGAAGCTGATGGCAGCATAGCATCTAAAGACATTAGGCTACGCAGAAAAGTTGTTAAAGCCATTAACCCTAAGGATTCTAAAGAAATAAGCATTGAAAAAAGTAATGTTTCACCAAATCCCAATAGTCAAATTCACAATAAAATCATTGATGAGTTGACCGAAGATCCTAAAATTTATGTGGAAAGGATGTATACCAAAATACTAGGTATTTTTATGATTTTAAGTATTACCTTTTCAGTAGAAAACACCTACTACCACTTGTTTGGCGAGTATATAACCTTTAAGTATTTCTTTTTATTGTTAACCCTTTTTTTAGTAGCAATAACAAACCCAAGACTCGGCATGTTCCTAAAGGGGGTTTTAAAATGGAAATCGAACAGAAAGTGGTTACCCATAATTATAGTGGCCATTTCCTTGGCTATAATTTTAATACTAGGTTTTGTAAACATTGGAGGCACCGAACAAGATATTAAAAATTTGTTCTGGTCTATGGCCTGTTTAAGTGTATTGTTTTTTGTTTTTAGTATTTCGTATAACGAAAAAATTCTCTGGTTTAAGGAAAACTATGGCATTCCATTGGCCTATCTTTTTACATTTAGTATGGTGCTTATGTATATTGTAATGCTTATTGATCCGGAATTACATTATTTAAAATACTTAACACCAATGGTTATAATTATGGTGTGTATTATTGGGCAGTACACCATTTTTTTAGGACTAAATTTATATGGCAAAAGAAAGAAATGGCCCATTTTAACAATCGTATTTTTTGGTTCTATTTTAATGACCGTTTTTGTGGCAAAAAGTAATTGTTTTACACATTATGAAGTTAGTACTGTAGATTCAGAAAACATTCATCCAGACAGTCGTTTAAACCTTGAAACTTACGTAGATCAATACATTTTAGAGCGAAGACAAGACATTTTAAATGCTACTAATAAAGCGCCATTTCCTATTGTTTTAGTTTCGGCAGAAGGCGGAGGTTCAAGAGCAGGTCTTTGGACTTTTTTAGTACACAGTTATTTATATGGCAAAAATGAAAATTATTTTAAGAAACACCTTTTTTCTATAACAGGAGCTTCGGGAGGTAGCGTGGGTAGTAATATGTTTTATATTCAGGCGTATGCTAATAAAGACAACTACCAGAACAATCTATTTTTAGCACAAGAAAGCGATAGTATTTTAAACGAAAACGATTTTTATTATAAGGCTAGCGTATTTTATCAAAAAGACTATATTTCTTCGTCTGTTGCAGGACTTTTAGGTAGAGATATTGTGGCAAGTATTCTTCATTTAAACTTTTATCTAGACCGAGGAAAAATAACAGAAACCGAATGGGAAGCCACTTTCGATTCCTTGTTTAATGTGGGTTTACTAAAAAGACCGTATTTAGACATTATGCCTAAAAAAGGGGGTACATTTACTCCACCTATAATGGTAACTACAACCACCCATGTGCAAACAGGGCAGTTATATCTAATGAGTCCGGTTAAGTTTAATACCACTAAACCTCGCGAGTCGGGATTTAACGATCTGCTCTCAGAATATGCAAAAAAGAATGAAAGCTCAAAAATGATAAAACGATCGGCTGCCATGTTGTTAACCGCTAGATTTCCTTATTTAAGCCCAAATGGTCGGGTTTCTGGCATTGGACAATTTGGCGATGGCGGTTATTACGACAATATTGGAGGAACCGTTACCAATTACCTTGAAGCGGCACTAATAAAAGGTTTAACTAAGGATTCGCTTTTACAAGGGAAATACAAAATTAAACATCTTATAATTACTAATAATAGCGAAGCAGAAAGCAAAAACGAAGCGATAGATTATTACAGCCAGCTTACTTCACCAGCTCAAATGGCTGTTAATGCTATATTTGCTCACGCCGATGAGTTTATTAATTCTCATCCAGACTGTTATCGTATAGAATCCAAACGAACATCCTTACCAAATCCTGGAAGTGATACATTATTCAAACCTTTAATACCGTTAGGTAGATATTTAAGCATCGATGCAGTAAGATCGCTTGAAGAACGCCTAAAAGATCCTTCAGAGGTTGTAAAAAAACTAGATAACCTTTTAAAATTTGAGTAATAACACATTTCTTGTTTTCCAAAAAAGGCTATTATCTACACTTTTATATTATCAGGAAAAACCCTGAAAAATCAAAAGGTATTTCCCTTATTAAAAGGATGAATTTCCTCTTGATAGTGCGTGTCCTAGCCACTACATTTGTTTCCTCACATGATTATTAGCTAAAAACATATCGCGCTAAAAAGCTGCCGCGAACTATGAATCATTAACCAACCAGTTAATGCAGCCTAATTTTTAAATCATTTATTATGAAAGTTGAAAACAAGAATGGGTGTTGTCCGGAATTACCAGACGGCAAAACATGTGATTACTTAGATTTTGTGTACCGCTTAACCCATTACACCGATGTAAAGTTGGACAACCAATCGCAAAGAGTACCTGTTGAAGTAGCACTACATGTAAGGGTTGAAAGATGTTCGGGCCCTTTACAGTTAGGTAATTTAGTGTACAGTACCACTTTATTACCAGGAGAAAAAGTGCGCTTATACACACAAGATCGTCGCTCCAGATTTTCTTTTGATAGCGAAACTCAATTATCCTACAGACATGAGCAATCTGCAGAAGAACAGTATTATTTAGACTCATACGAGAAATTTATGTCCGATTTGGATAGTCGAGAAGATATTAATTCCAGTACATCCAATAGTGGAAGCGCTAGTACTGATGCCTCTACAAGCGGACTTCTAGGAACTATAGTAAATGGTCCATCTGCAACAATTTCTGGTAGTTTTGATGCCTCTTCAACTAAAGATTTTATGCGCGAATTAAGCATTCATGCCGAGGCGAGCCATAATAAATCCATACAAATGACTCGAGAATCGAGCGCTATTCAGGTAGGAGAAGTATCTACTAAAACCCATGCCGAAGGAGAAAGTGAAAGTCATGTAGAAAGCAGTAGTAGAACCTTCCATAATGAAAATAGATGCCATTCGGTAAGTTACTTGTTTTATCAAGTAGATAAACAGCAAACTACAAAAGTAAGTATCAAAACTATTAAAACTCGTGTTATTGATCAGGCAACACCTAGTAGCGTGGTAAATAAGCCAATTTTAACAAATGCAAAACTCTCTGTAGTGCCAACAGCAGTTTTAGCGACTTCAAGTAAACTACCTGAAAAAATTAAAGAAATAAAAGCCATTAATAACGATAATAACTTACGCTATTCGGCTGCATATGTAGCATCTAACTCAAGATATAGTGTTATTCAACCGCTATCAGAAAACGTTCGTGTAAAAGCATTAGAAAACGTTAAAAATAATTTGATAGCAGCAAATATATTAACCAAAGACGGTGGAACTACAGAACAAACCATTGCCGAATTTTCCTTTGAGTATAAAACTTCTATTCCTACGGCAGGTGTTGTAGTAAAAGGCTGTTTGGATAGTTGTAATGTTTGTGAAGAGGGCTTAATGGAAGAAATAAAGTTAGATCTTGAACATAAAAAACTTCGAAATAAATTGTTGGAGAAACAAGTAGAACTACTAGAAAAATCTCAGGAATACCGTTGTTGCCCTGTTGATGAGGAATTAGATGATGAAGACTAGAATCATCAATTAAATAACAAAATGGCATATCTATTTTATAAATAGGTATGTCATTTTTTAAAGCATTTATTTAAAATTCCTTTTATAATCACTTATAAAAGCCCCCAATCTACTATTTGTTAAATTAGTAATGTATCCTAAATGTATAAAGCTATACTTTTTATAGTTTATTTTTTTATTTTTAATTAATTGAGAATCAGTGTTTTTATAAATCATTTTATACTATCATTTTTGACCGTTATTGCAAGATTTAAATACTATATATACTTTTGTCACTATAAAAGTTATAGTATAAAAAAAACTCAATTAAAAAGTAATAGAATAATGAGTACACCAAATATCCAAACAGAAGACATTTTAAATGCATTTGAATTTAGACATGCAACAAAAGAATTTGATCCTACTAAAAAGGTTTCAGACAAAGACATTAATTTCATATTAAAAACAGCTAATTTATCGCCAAGTAGTTTTGGTTTCGAGCCTTGGCATTTTATAGTAGTTCAAGATCAAGAATTACGCGAATTATTAAAACCTGTAGCTTGGGGAGCACCTTTAAAGTTGGATACGGCAAGTCATTTTGTATTAGGCTTAAGTATGAAGGCACCTATGGTAAAGCATGATTCTGAATACATTATGCACATGATGAAAGATGTAAAACAATTACAGGAAGATGTTATTGAAATGTATTCAAAATTTTATAGAGAATTTCAAGAGAATGATTTCGATTTAGATACCGATAAAAAATTATTCGATTGGTCTTCAAAGCAAACTTATATTGCTTTGGGTAATATGATGACGTCGGCCGCATTAGTAGGTATTGATAGTTGTCCTATTGAAGGGTTTCATCAAGAAAAAGCAGAAGCGTTATTAAAAGAAAAATTTGGTGTGGATACCGATAAATATGGATTATCTTTTATGGTGGCTTTTGGTTACCGAAAAGAAGATCCACCACACGGAAAATCTAGAAGAAATTTTGAAGATATTGTAACATGGAAATAAGGATTAACCTATTAACATGCATTTATAAAATTAAGAAGCCACTACTAAGTGGCTTTTTTCATTAAACATATAATCAAACCAGCACAGCTTTAACTTTAATAAAAACTAAAATATTAGAATAAGCTATTTGGCTAATATATTACGATGAAATAAAACCATTTCATTTTCCTATTAAAAATGTAAATATTATATTCGTTAGCAGCAAATAAGCTCCTTTTATTAAAATGTAAATAGTCGAATGCAAAAAGATAATCTAAACACAGACAGTAAAAGTTCAGAACCAACCCAAAACGCTATTAATTTAGATTCAAAGCAATTAGAGAAAGATAAAATTATAGAAAGGCATTTACGTTTTCAAGACTTATTAATTAGTATTTCTACAAAGTATATTAATTCAGATTTATCAGATATTGATAAATTAATTAGCGAATCATTACAACAAATAGGGGAGTTTGTCCAATCTGATAGAAGTTATATCTTTTCTTATGATTTTGTAAACAATACATGTTCTAATACTTACGAATGGTGTGCTAGTGATATAGAACCTGAAATAGATAACTTACAGAATATACCTCTAGATTATATAACACATTGGCTAGAGTCTCATAAAAAAGGGGAAGCCTTTTACGTAGAAGATGTAAGCCTTTTAGAGGAAGATGGCGAGTTTGGTTTACGAGCTATTTTAGAACCTCAAGGCATAAAAAGCTTAATTACCATTCCTAAAATTAAAAACAACGAATTAATTGGTTTTATTGGTTTCGATTCGGTTAAAAAACTAAATAGTTATTCTGAAAACGAGCAGGACATCCTTTTTGTTTACGCGAATATGCTTGTTAATGTTATTCAGAAGAAGGAATATGAAGCTCGTATAAAAGCACAAGAAAAGAAAAAGGAAGAATTATTAAATAGCTTGTCTATTCAAAACGAAGAACTTAATGAATATGCACATGTTGTATCGCATGATTTAAAAGCGCCATTAATTAATATTCACACATTAGTGAGTTGGTTTATGAGTGATAATAAAGACGTTTTAGATAAAACGGCCTTTAAACCTTTGGAACAAGTGTTGTTTAATGTGGAAAAAATGGATTTTTTAATAAAAGGCATTTTAGACTATTCTACCATTGATAAACTAGAACAGGAGGATAAACTAGTAGATTTTAACTTAATTATAAATGAGGTATTACAAACCATGTTAATACCAGAACATATTAAAATTAGTATTCAAGAGGATTTACCAAGTGTATTTGGAAATACTTGGAGATTTAAGCAAGTATTTCAAAACTTAATTCAGAATGCTGTAAAATATTGCGATAAAGATAGTGGCTTGGTAGAATTAGGTTTCGTTGAAAAGGATGAAAACTACGAGTTTTTTGTGAAAGACAATGGTATGGGAATTAATACCGATTATTTTGATAAAATTTTTAAAGTCTTTACGAAATTGGAAAGTACAGGGTCTTCTTCCGGAATTGGACTATCCATTGTTAAAAAGATAGTAAGTTATTACAAGGGTACTATTTGGGTTGAAAGTAAAGAGGGTGTGGGTTCTACGTTTTACTTTACCATTTTTAAAAACGATTAATTATACTTTTTTAAATAAGATTAAGGCGCAGAAAATTAAAAAGGTTATCCAAATTGGATAACCTTTTTAATTACATCATATACTTAGCTTATTTTAGAGCTTCAAGTAATTTTTCTGCAACTAACTCTGATGATGCTGGATTTTGTCCAGTAATTAAATTACCGTCTTGAATAGCGTAAGCCGACCAATCTTCCTTTTTAGAGTAAATACCTCCATTTTCTTGAAGCATATCTTCTACTAAAAATGGAACTACATCTGTTAAACCTACGGCAGCCTCTTCGCTGTTTGTAAATCCTGTTACTTTTTTACCTTTTACTAAAGGTGTTCCATCGCTATTTTTTACGCCTTTTAAAGCTGCGGGTGCGTGACATACAAATGCTACTGGCTTTTCTTGAGCGTTAAATTTTTCAATTAAAGCAATTGAAGTTACATCGTTAGCTAAATCCCATAGCGGTCCATGACCTCCAGGATAAAATACAGCATCAAAATCATCAACATTCATATCAGATAATTTGTTTGTGTTAGCAATTTTAGCTTTAGCAGCATCGTCTTTATCAAAACGTTCTGTAGCTTCCGTTGCAGCATCTGGCGAGTCACTACTTGGATCTATTGGAGCAGCACCTCCGTTAGGTGTAGCAATTGTAATATCCACACCTTTATCTAATAATGTGTAATACGGGTTTGCAAATTCTTCAACCCAAAAACCTGTTTTTTTTCCTGTATCTCCTAGTTTATCGTGAGATGTTAATACAAATAATACTTTCATATCTTTTTCTTTTTTTAATTCTGTTTTTTCTTCTGAAACGTTTTCAGAAGGTGTTGTGCTTTTTGTGTCTTTACAACTAGAAGCTGTAATGATTGTAAGCGTTAAAGCTATTGTTTTTAAAATGTTCATTTTTTTAACTAGTATGCCATTTTTACTATTTTTTCAACTTTGTCTGGCGATAAAGATTGGTGTTCTCCTAAACCTGTCCACCCGCGATCTGTAAATCGTTTTGAAATTTCTTCAGCAGTTCCTTCATAGTCTTTAGTGTAATCCGATAGTTTTGTATCGATTCCTAATTCATGGAAAAAATCTACTGTTTTTTCAATAGCAGCATAGGCTTTATCGTCTGTGCTACCTTCGGTAATATTCCAAACACGTTCACCATATTGTGCTAATTTTTCTTTTTTAGCTTCAAAATTAAACTTGTAATGGCTAGGAGCAATTACAGCTAACGTACGTGCATGATCGATACCAAATAAAGCTGTTAATTCGTGACCCATAGCATGAACCGCCCAATCTCCAGGAACTCCTTTTTGGATTAATCCGTTTAAAGCCATAGTACAACTCCACATAAAGTTTGATGCCGCTTTGTAGTCCGTTGGATCCTTAATAACCGTTGGCGCTATTTCCACTAAAGTTTGTAAAATACTTTCTGCAAAACGATCTTGTAACAATGCACCAATTGGATACGTCATGTATTGCTCTAAAACATGTGTAAAAGCATCTGTTATGCCATTTGCCAATTGGCGTTGTGGTATAGAGGTAATTACTTGAGGATCTAAAATAGAAAACTCAGGAAATAAACCAGGTCCACCCATAGCCAACTTTTCTTTAGTTTCTGCCCTTGTAATAACGGCTCCAGAATTCATTTCAGATCCTGTTGCTGGTAAAGTTAAAACCGTACCAAAAGGCATACCTTTTTCTGTTCTAATATTTTTAGTTAAAATGTCCCATGGTGTGTCGCCGTCGTAAACTGCTGCTGCAGATAAAAATTTAGTTCCATCAATTACAGAACCACCACCAACAGCTAATAAATACGTAATGTTTTTATCTTTTATAACCTGTAACGCTTCCATTAAAGTCGCATATTCTGGGTTTGCAGGAATACCTCCAAACTCGGTAACATCTACCTTTGCTAAAGCTGTTTTAACTTGCTCGTAGATACCGTTTTTCTTAATACTTCCGCCACCATAAAGCAGTAATACTTTAGCATCTTGAGGGATTTCTTCTTTTACTTTTTCTATAGTATCCTTTCCAAAAATAATTTTGGTAGGGTTTTTTAATTCAAAATTGTTCATCTTCTTTTTCTTTTTAATTATTAAAATCTAAATTTTAACTATCATTTTTCCTTTGTTTTTACCTTCAAATAAATCGATAAAAGCACTTGGAATATTATCAAAACCTTCAACAATAGTTTCGGTGTATTTTAGTTTTCCTTCTGATAACCAACCCGCTAATTTCTGAATAGCTTCTGGAAATTTTTCAGCATAATTAGAGACTATAAACCCTTGCATTAAGGCGCTGTTTTTAACTAAAAACGGCTGTACACTTAAGCTGGTAGGTAATTCGGTTTCATTATAAACCGAAATAGCACCGCAAATTATAATACGCGCAAAACGGTTAATATTAAATAGTACAGCATCAGAAATAGGTCCGCCAACATTATCGAAATAAATATCAACGCCATTTGGTGCTAATTTTTCAAGGTCAGCATTAATGTCTTTACTAGTGTTATAATTGATACCTGCATCAAACCCAAATTTGTCTTTTAGCATGTCAATTTTCTCATCTGTTCCAGCAATTCCAATAACGTTAAGCCCTAATATTTTTGCTATTTGCCCAACAACACTACCAACTGCTCCAGCAGCTCCGGAAACTACAATAGTTTCTCCTGCTTGTGGCTTTCCTATTTCGTTTAAGCCTAAATAAGCGGTTAATCCTGTCATTCCTAAAACACCTAAGTATGTGCTTAAAGGCGCTTTAGAACCGTCTACTTTATTTAAACCTTCACCATTCGAGATTTGTTGCGTGCTCCAATTTAGCATACCAGAAACATAATCGCCTTCCTTAAAATTTTTGTTTTTTGAAGCGATTACTTTTGCTACAACACCAGAATGTACTGGTTTATTAAGCTCGAAAGGAGGTATGTATGATTTAGCATCGCTCATTCGACCTCTTAAATAAGGATCGACAGAAACGTAAGCGGCCTCTAAAAGTATTTCGCCTTCAGAAATTGTAAGCTCAGAATCTTCAGTAACAAATTCAAAATTTGATACTGTAGGTTTTCCTTGTGGTCTATTATTTAATAAAATGGTCTTTCTCATAGTTGTTATTTTTACTCTATTACAGTTATAAAATCTTCCATAGGTTTTCTAACCTTTACAAGACTTGATAACCAATCTTCATCTTCATTTCTATAACCTAATGTTAGAAACATGGTGCTACGTAATCCTTTTTCGCGTAATCCTAAAATTTCGTCTACAGCATCTGCACTAAAGCCTTCCATAGGCGTACTATCTACTTTTAATTCTGCTGCAGCAACCATTGCTGTTCCTAATGCTATGTAAGCCTGTTTTGCAGCATGGTTAAAGTTTTCTTCGGCGTCCTTTTGCGGATACGAATTAAGTAGTTGTTGTCTGTAGTTTTCCCAACCTTCGTTTTCAAATCCACGAATTTTGTTAGTTAAATCGAACATATAATTAATTCTATCTGCCGTATAAGTATCCCAAGCAGCAAAAACGAGTAGGTGAGAGCAGTCTGTAATTACAGATTGGTTCCAAGCTACCGGTTTAATTTTTTCTTTAATATCTTGATTTTTAATAACAATAATTTCGAAAGGTTGTAAACCACTTGAAGTTGGCGCTAAACGCGCCGCTTCCAAAATACGTTGTACTTTATCTTCGGCTACTTTTTCACCATTCATTGCTTTTGTAGCGTATCTCCAATTTAACTGATCTAATAAATTCATAGTTTTCAATTTTTCTATTTTAGTTTTTTGTAATTCTTTTAATATCGGTTGAAGTAATAATGACTTCGGCATGACTTGTACTGTTAGCCAAATTTATCATGGCTTGAGCAATATCGTTTGGTTCTGTGATTTTATATTGCTCTAATTTACCTTTAAATAAAGGCTGAATCACTTTAAAAATGGTTAATCCTATTTTCTCTAGTGTTCGCCTTTCATTGCGCTCTCCACCAATTAATGATGGTCTTAAAATAAACGTGTTTCTAATATTTTGTTTTTGAACATCTCGTTCCATTTCGCCTTTTATTTTATTATAAAACACGGAGCTATTTGGGTTTGCTCCTAAGGCAGAAACCACTAAAAACGATTGAATATTATTTTCCTTTGAAAGCTTAGCAGCTGTAACAGGAATGCCATAATCTATTTCTTTATAATGGTCTTTATCGGGTGTTTTTGCTTTAGTTGTTCCAATGCAGCAGTATACTTCATCTGCAGTAAAAACGGCTCTAAATTGCTCTAGATTTAATAGATTACCTATAAACTGTGTCACTTTATTTGGTAAACCCTCTATTTTAGATCGAGAAAATAATTTGATACTTTGGTACTTATTATCCGCTATTAATTTTTCCAATAAAATGCCTCCCGTTAATCCAGTTGCGCCTAAAATAATTGCTGTTTTATTCATGTTATTTACAAACTTTTATACTGCTCCAAGCAGATTGAAAGGCCTCTTCTAAATGGGTTTCGTCTAATTGAAAAGCACCACGTTTTTGATTAATCATTAAAAATGATAACGGGTTTATGGAATAGGCGTATAATAGATAATTAGACAAAGGTTTAATAATACCCTCTTTTTTTCCACGTTCCCAAAGTTCGAGTAGAGGTTGTAAGTGTTTTATGCCTTCTTGTCTACTAGGTTCATCAATCATTGGTGTATTATCACATTGGGCTAAAAACATAGCGTGCTCAGATTCTTTTAGTTTAAAATCTGCAATACGTTTCCAGATGTGTTCAAAACCAGCTTCAACAGATAATGTGGTATCAAAATCGTTAAAAGCATATTTGGTGTATTCTGCTTTTACATCAATATAAGTTTGATTTACCAAATCTTGTTTGTTCTCAAAATATAAGTATATAGTTGCTGGCGATACATTGGCCATTTTAGCAATTTTACTCATAGGCGTAGCATGGAAACCATTGTTGTTTACTAGCTCTATGGTTGCTTTAACCAATGCATTACGTTTATCTATACTTTTTTGAAGTTTTGCCATTTCGTTCTAAATCTCATACAAAGATATAAAAAAGTGAACGTTCATTCTTTTT
The DNA here is from genome assembly GCF_014202225.1 of Algibacter amylolyticus. GTDB lineage: Bacteria > Bacteroidota > Bacteroidia > Flavobacteriales > Flavobacteriaceae > Algibacter_B > Algibacter_B amylolyticus. The sequence continues at coordinate 337,329 of NZ_JACHGE010000003.1, read as the reverse complement.
TTTAACAAAGATTTATAAAAAGCATAAATTTGGTGATAGATATAATTATCTCATTCCATAAATAGAAATGATTTTAGTACTTTACATACCTTACTAAAAACAACTAGAATCGAATAGAGCAGTGGACCCTATTAATTAACGCTTTAATGAAAAGTGCCCACGAATTTGCTTTCCAGATTGCAATACTATTACAAACCAATAATCATTAACAGGCATTTCGTGGCCTTTAAATAAACCGTCCCAACCCCGAGAATTTGTGTTAGATTGATTGATTAGTTTACCGTATCTATCAAAAATTTGAATATATTTTATACGCTTTGAAGTATCGGTAACCTTCCAAGTATCATGGTAACCATCGTTATTAGGTGTGAAATATTTAGGTATACTAAATTGAATTAATTTGATTTGAAACGGAAGAGTTTTTTCTAGACAACCATTAACATCATGAACATAAAGGCTATAAAATCCTTCAGGTATATCTGAAAAGTGGTTACTGGTTTGATAATTATAACCATCAATTGAATATTCGTAAACTATCGATTGATTAACCATATTAACCGTGAGATCTTGTTTTTCAATTTCTAAATTATTTTCCGATAGAGAAAAGTCTACAGTTTCATTAATAGTTATTTTAAATGAAGATTCATCAAAACAGGTTCCGTTTTCCGTGTAAATAAAAATAGTTTGAGACGTCGTAATGCTATCGCCTGCGTTAAGCTTTTTACCTGTTCCTTGAGTTGAAGAAAAGTAATTACCAATGGTTAGTGTTGGTAGTATATAACCATCGCAAACTGTTGCACTTTCTAGTATATCTACAGGAGCAGGTTGTATTCCTGTTATGTTCCAATTACAGGTAGTGTTATTGAAAGTTGCGGTTTCCCAGCATGCTGTTGATGGCTGAGTAGGTTGCGTTCCCGTTATATCCCAAGTACAAGTTGTGTTGTTGAAAGTTGCGGTTTCCCAACATTGTGTTGTTGGTTGAGTAGGTTGCGTTCCTGTTATATCCCAAGAACAGGTTGTATTATTGAAGGTTGCTGTCTCCCAACACTCTAAATCAGTTGGCATTGGATCTTGTATTCCTAATACTTCCCAAATACAGGTTGTGTTGTTAAAAGTTGCGGTTTCCCAACATGCTGTTATTGGTTGAGTAGGTTGTATTCCTATTATATCCCAAATACAGGTAGAGTTATTGAAAGTTGCTGTTTCCCAACATGCCGTTGTGGGTTGAGTAGGTTGGGTTCCTGTTATATCCCAAGTACAGGTTGTGTTATTAAAAATTGCTATTTCCCAACATGCCGTTGAGGGTTGAGTCGGTTGCGTTCCTGTTACATCCCAAGTACAGGTTGTATTATTGAAAGTTACTGTTTCCCAGCATTCTGTTGTGGGTTGAGAAGGTTGTGTTCCTGTTATATCCCAAGTACAGGTTGTGTTATTAAAAATTGCTATTTCCCAACATGCCGTTGAGGGTTGAGTCGGTTGCGTTCCTGTTACATCCCAAGTACAGGTTGTATTATTGAAAGTTACTGTTTCCCAGCATTCTGTTGTGGGTTGAGAAGGTTGTGTTCCTGTGACATCCCAAGTACATGATGTGCTATTGAAAGTTGCGGTTTCCCAACACGCAGTTGTTGGTTTAGTAGGTTGTGTTCCTGTTACATCCCAAGTACAGGTTGTGTTATTGAAGGTTGCGGTTTCCCAACATTGTGTTGTTGGTTCAGTAGGTTGCGTTCCAACTGTGTCCCAAGCACAGGTTGTATTGTTAAAAGTTGCCGTTTCCCCACACGCAGTTGAGGGTTTAGTAGGTTGCGTTCCTGTTACATCCCAAGTACATGTGGTGCTATTGAAAGTTGCGGTTTCCCAACATTGTGTTGTTGGTTCAGTAGGCTGCGTTCCTGATATGTCCCAATTACAGGTAGTGTTATTGAAAGTTGCAGTTTCCCAACATGCCTTTGTGGGTTGAGTAGGTTGCGTTCCTGTTACATCCCAAGTACAGGTAGTATTATTGAAAATTGCAGTTTGCCAACATGCCGTTGTGGGTTGAGCAGGTTGTGTTCCTGTTACATCCCAAGTACAGGTTGTGTTGTTAAAGGTTGCAGTTTCCCCACACGCAGTTGAGGGTTGAGTAGGTTGCGTTCCTGTTACATCCCAAGTACAGGTAGTATTATTGAAAATTGCAGTTTGCCAACATGCCGTTGTGGGTTGAGCAGGTTGA